>NZ_JBIOLT010000002.1:0-67313 GCF_051711005.1 Enterococcus sp. DIV1682a | reverse complement strand
ATTTTGTTATGGGTTTATGAACATAAAATGAATTCATTTTTTGAAAAATAAAGGTGAAAAATAAAGTGTTCATAAATGGGTCATTTTATGGACACTTAACATCTACAAATAATATTTTGTAAAACTTCGCGCTACCAAGTGTTGTGTAGTAATGTAAACGATAAATAAGTGTTCATATTATATACAAAATTTAGACTACAAGGGAGTCTTTAGTAATCAAATTGCCGTATGATAACAGTGAAAAGTCTTCAGATAATAAAAAATACATTGTTGTATATTCAGAAGATAGAGTAATTATGTTAGTTCCTAGTATCAAAGATCCACTCAGTGAGTGAGAAGAGGCGTAATATCGTAAAAAAATGAAGGAAAAGATTTAAGGGCAGAAATTTTATAGTGTTAGAAGAAAAAACTATATTCCTAAAAAAGATAGAGATTTTCTTTTACAAGATATGGCCAACCTTGAAAAATTATCCATATATTTTGAACATCTTAGTTTACAATGCTTTAGACACATGCGAAAATAAGTTACCTAGAAACTTCAACACAACAAAAAGTCTTTTTCAAATATGAACAGGAGATTCACCTATCCTTATCGAAAAAATATGCTAACACAAAATTAGAAACTCTTCACACATACATATGAAAAAATTGAAATGAATTACTTATAGATTGAGCAGTTTCTCAAATATGAGCTTGCCAATTTTTCTGATTAATGGGTCAATCAGCTATGCATAAAAAATATCCAAGCTAGTGACCCTTACTAGCTTAGATATTCATATATGATATTATCAGCCAGATACAATAAAGATACTCTTTAATCAGAAGGATTAATTAACTTTAACATTAATTACGGTTCTAGTGTTACCGTTACTGTCATATCCGACAACTTCCACTTTGTCTTTATTTTTTGTTATTTTATCTTTTGCGAATAATGAAAAACCTTCTTGTCCATCACTATTCAAAGTTGTTTCTTTTTTTCTAACGACTTTGTTATTAACTCTTAAGGCTACTGTATCAATTCCCCCTTGATTAGTACCAGAAATATATGAATCTCCCAAATGATAATTCTGTGAAGTATTCATTTCATAAGCGTCATGCAATTTAGGGAGAACCTCACATTTTTTTTTTGTAACAATTTGACCTGTATTCGAAATTCCTTCTACTTCAAATACTTTTGTTTTAGAATCTAAACCTAGGAAAGATGTACGTACTTTAAACTTACCATTGGATACATTGACTGAGACTTTCTCTACCCCATTAACAATAAATTTTACTTGAGAAATACCTGTTCCAACACCTTCAACATAAGGATCGGTCCAAAACATTTTTTTAACATTTAACTGATAAGCCTGTACCTCTGACACATTAGCCGTATCTGCAATACTGTCTCCATGTACAATAACCTCTGAGGAACATCCTATACTGAATAATATACTTGAACTGACTAAAATATTTCTTAACTTCATTTTATAATAAATCCTTTCAACATTATATAATTGACATATGGTATTTTGTTGCAATAGAACAATCATTTTTTATGATAGTCATCCCTGAACCATCATTATGTTATCCTTCCCCTTCCTTTAATAATGTTATATATTAAAAGAATATTCTTTCAAATTGTATCAATACTATTTTAATATATATATATATATTAATTATGTAATTTTATTTTTACAAATAATCATAAAAAAATAAATATAAACAATTCAATACTATATATATCTGTTTTAAAAATAATATTTCTTTGTTTTTCTTTAAATGAGGAGTGATTTCTTCTGGAATTAACTAAAATTTTTTATCTGTCATTTTATGGACACTTATTTTGAGATAAAAAGATACTCCGAATATGATTCTAGTTTTGAATAGTAACAAAATTATAGGAAGAACTTTTTTAAACCACCGAGTGAAGGAAACCAAGTCACGACTTAAAAGTGCTTCTCAATACCAATATGGACTTGGTAAAAAAATGAAACGTTATTGGAAACTCCTACAAAAAGAAGAGGCAAAGTTGAACGATGAAAAACAGGTTTGGCGTGCCAGTTTTAAAGATTATTTAACTGAAAGAGAGATTGTCGATCGACTGATAGCTACTTGTCCCAACCTGCGACAAAGCTATCAGTTATACCAAGATTTTCTTTATGCAGTAAAGAAAAGAGAGCATTCACTATTTGAGGACTGTTTATCCAGAGAAGTCAGCCAGCTACCTGAAACTTATGCGACAACTTTGCGAACATTTAAAAAGTTTCTGCCATAGATTCAAAATGCTCTCCGCTACAGTTATTCAAACGGACCACTCGAATGTTTAAACAACCATATTAAAACGCAATGCTTATGGGGTTCGAAATTTTTATAATTTCAAACGACGGATCATGATTCGACACGGTAAAACTATTTTAACCAAATAAAAAGAACAGAAAGAAGTTTTTCTTCTTTCTGCCCAAATTATTCTAAGATTTCTCTTTACCAACATCATTTGACAAAGAGCCTGTATTATAAGAATGTATTAAATAAGGGTGTTCTAAAAGTCTGGAAATTTTTTGCACTTCAGCAACGATTTCCGGATGCGTTAACCATTCTGGATCATTTGTTAATTGACAAATTTTCTTGCGCAAAATGATTTTTGAATTTTGTTCCATAAGATCACTTCTTGAAATAAAAATTGTGAACTACTCGCCACTTAGCTAAACCTGATTGTTCTTAATGCTTGAAGTGGGAAGTTCTTGGGAAAAGAGCATACTTGCTAGCTTATCTTTTCACTTGCAGAGTTTTCTCTTATTGACCAAGCTAATTCTCGTAGTTCCTACGCTTCTCTCGGTCAAAATGCAAACTACAACATAATGCTATGACAGACTTAGTTCTGTTCTCACTCTAATCACAATCATTGTTACACCTGCATCATCATGAATGACTTCACATTTTACTTGTGGTGCTAGTTCAATATCTTTCAATCGGACGTTTTCAGACTGAAATTACACAATTGAGCTTAGAATCAAAAAAATTATATCATTTACTTTTTCGATTTCCGATTTACTAACACCGAACAATATTCATCCCTACTTATAAGGGATGAATGCCTAAATATGTTAAAATAGTCGGAGAAAATTCATTTATTTGGAAAATAAAGATATATTTTGATTTTATAGAGAGTTTTAGTACATTGACAAGTAATTTTATTCTTTTTTAACATTTACTTTCGACTGTTTTCTGCCCATACTTTTGTAGCATAAATAGAATTAAATAATAATGCTGCTTGTAAAGCCACTTGAGATAAATTAGCACCCAAAGTACCTATAGCTGTATCTCCATTTAAAATTTGTATAGTTAAAACACTCCAATAAATAAGATTGGCCAAGTTTACTATAATCCATAGAGACCAATTCTCTCTATATTTAAGTATATAAAGAATTTGCGCAATAAAGCTCAATACAAAATTTATTGAATCAAAATAAGGTAATTGACCATTTACTTGACTTAAAATAAACCATCCCATTAACCAAGCAATAAATGCACCAAAGAATATTAATTGGCGCATTTTATTTGAAAATTGATGAACTGATTCATCATTTCCCCACATAAACCAACCAATTGGTTGAGAAATAACATAAATAATATCCATTGAAAAAGAACCATATGCATGGCTAATCCATGCTATGTAAGTCATTGCAATGCATTGAATTGTACCAAAAATAAATGCTACTCTTCTTCCTTTCATTCCATATACTAAGGACATGATCCCAGTTACACCAGATAACATTCCAACCAAACTATCAGGAGCAATTGCATAAACTAATAATTGAAGAGTAATCAGTCCTAAACAATAAATGACTTCAAATTTTTTCCAATCCAAAAATAATTGATTATATAACCACGAATGAGAATTATTCTGCATTACTTTTCACCTCTAAATAAATGAATCACTCAAAATGTCTAAAGCTAATTTTATAGCTTCTTTCTCACCTTTTATCATTTGTCTATCCTGGTCTACAAAGTTATTAACTCCCTCTCTAAGATCATTTTTGTAAGGAACAACATTCGTTAATATCGACAAGGTTTCGATATTTCTTTGACGACCAACTATAAATAAAATTCCTGATTCCATGTCAGCGGCGATAATCCCTTTAGAAGTCCAAAAATCTTCACATTGTTCATTATCATCCATATAAAAACCGTCGTGAGATCTTACAATTCCATAATTTGCATTAGGTTTATATTTATATGCAGAAGCAAGCAAATTAAATGATGGGACTGCAGGATAAATACTTGGAATATATTTCTTTGATAGTCCATCATCCCTTACAACTCCCTCAGCAATAATTATACTTCCTAGATCAATATTAGGTTGCATAGCTCCTGCAGAACCTACTCTAATAATTTTTTTAATGCCAATATTATTTAACTCTTCAATTGCGATAGCAGTAGAAGGAGCTCCGATCCCTGTGGAAAGAACTAGTATTTTTTTATTTTGGTAAATTCCTATAGATGATTTATACTCTCGATTGTAAGTTAAAAATTGGAAATTACTCATCATAGTTAATATTAAAT
Source organism: Enterococcus sp. DIV1682a (assembly GCF_051711005.1). Lineage (NCBI taxonomy): Bacteria > Bacillati > Bacillota > Bacilli > Lactobacillales > Enterococcaceae > Enterococcus > Enterococcus sp. DIV1682a. The sequence goes on along the minus strand of NZ_JBIOLT010000002.1, from coordinate 62,768 downwards.
CAACTCTAGCAGGATCTCCTACAATAATGGCACTATCAACATCTATATCAGAATTTAGACGAATATGGGGTTGAACATTCATAAACTAATCCTCCTAAAACAAAAAAAGAAAACGTTTTAGTCATTTTTACTATAATCGTTTTCGTTTGTCAATAATATTTTTATTACCAAAATTCATTTTATCTACTTGTTTAAGATATAGTATGAAGGAATTGGATGATATTCGTATAAAGAAAGTAAGACGTTTTGATCAGATTTTTTACAACGAATATTCCTTTGTTTCCATAGGCTGAAATCTTTCAAGATAAAAACTTAACAAATGCACTCATCGATCAATTAGTGTACCACGCTAAGATTACTAAAATTAATGGAAAGTCTTATCAGATTAAAGATTATAAAGAAAAAAATTGTCGTATAGGTAACCTTGTTATTTGTGGGCTAAAAACCTACATTTTTGAATGACCATTAACTTTTCATTCATGATTGGTAAATAAGAGACACCATTGCTAGTGAAAAAATAAGCTATCAAGTATGCTGTTTTCCCAAAAATATCTCATTTCAAGTTTTAAAAACCGATAAGTTTAGCTAAGTAGTGAGTAGGTCACTTTCTAGAGTGATTCTAAAGAAATACACTAGACAAATAATAATTTACGGAAGTATTTATTATGGCATTGACAAAGCATGAAAAAAATGACCTAAAGTTGAAGAAATAGTTAAAACATCTAGAATGTCTACAGATGAGTCGCAGATTTTACTAGAAAAACAAAAGAAAGATTGAACAGCAAAAGATCGAAAAACAATAAAAACAGATCCTGATATTAAAAGTCTAATAGAAATATTTAGTAATTTTGATGGAACAAAGGAATATGAAACAGTTTACCAAATGGCAAAATTTTATTTAAAAAATAATTATGATGAACATGTACAACAAATTATTACAAATATTCAAGATGCTAAATTTATCAATTAACTCGTAAAAATAGAAAAGGGGAATAAGAGATTAATCCCTTATTCTCCTTCTTACAGAGTTTAAAAATTTGAGATATTGGAAGAGATAGGAATTGTCAATTATAAATAAAATTCATATATAAGTTTTGGGAAATGGTCAATAAGTATATAGAATTATTTATAATGACAATTATACTTTATGAAAAAAAGACTTTAAATTTCAGCCTTATAAGCTATTGGTTTGAATAATTATCTAAATCTTTTTTTCAATTTAATTTTAGAATTATTCTGATTAAATGCACATTCTTTTTTTCTTATTATTGTTTATTTTTTAAAATATCATAACTGTTATTCAATAAATAATCCCGATTTCCTAATCAATAGTATAAAAAAAATCATAAATTATATATGTTTACTAAAAATAAAAAAATATGTAATGATTTTTTTATTTATAATAGAATCAAGTTAGGTGATTAAAGATAGAGAGAGATTTTTAAATAAATTGTTATTGTCTCCTTGAATATTTTTGATTTACATTGTTTGCTGATTCTATTACCTAACTTAAACACCCACCATCATAGTTACCTCTTAGTTTAAAATATCTATACTAAGAGGTGCTATGAGTTTATAGTGGAAAGAATAATTGAATGAACTATGAAGTTTATTCTTTTTCTAAAGTTATCAGGAATAATTATAGAAACTTCTCTAATATATGCTTCTGAAAATTTATATTTTCTAAGTTGTATTGTATTATTCTAATATTAACATCGTAGTAAGTATTGTTATCAATAATTTTCCTACATATTTGAATCTATTAAATAAAAAAGATTAAGATAATAATTTTAAAACTTATAAAAAATGCGAATTTTAGATAAATAAGTCCCCCTATTTATTTATAATTCCTCCTGAGAAAAATTCAGGAGGCTTTTTCTATGTTTTTAATAAGATTAACATAAATATGTATATTAAAATACTTGCCTACCTATATATTTTGAATGATAAGTATTTATAGAAAATACTTGTAAAATCAATTACTCAATCGGTAGAAACAATTTCTACAGAAAAATAATAAACTATTTAAATATATCCATTTAAATAGTTTCTATACTTTTGGATGTAAAAATATAGAAAAGATACTCTGAAATCCTTTACAATTAATTTGGCGAACCAATTCATAAAAGGATTCAAGATATCTTATACTCAGCTTATCAATGATAACCTAAATATTATAGACTTAAATATCTATTTCGAGGAAAATTGTTTAACCAAAAAAAAATATAATGGGCAAATTTGTTTGATTTACAAAGATACTCTCTAATACACGCCAGAAGAATGTCCGCATTGTCTTTGTGTCGTCCCCTCTAAGATCATTCATTGGGGGACGGCAACCATCCTGTTGTTACTTAATGAATTCTTTGAGTATCGGGCCTATATGGGAGTTAAAGAAACAACGATTCAAATGAAAGTCCTGCCAGATTGCCTTCGTAGAGATATCTCTGTCGCTAAGAAACACTGTTTATTAGTCAAAAAGTTCGTTGATCTATCGTTACTCACTTAAATGAGATGATAAAGGAAATCACTAGTTAGAAAAATATTTCCATTTCTTCGGTTTATCGTGTCATGAAGAGATTCTACCGCCCATCGAACCCTTTCAACCAGACTTTGCCTAATGTCTTATGCTTTGATGAATTTAAATCGGTTATCACTTAATCCTGACTCTACTAGCATCTGCACAATTTCAATGGAATATTTACCTCTAGCACTATTGTATCGAATGGTACTGATAATTCTTTCAGTTATTAGTTTATCAATGATAACTACAGATAAATGATTCTCTTCTCTTTTCGCAATTTCAGGAGATTTTTTTCATTACTAAATAACCATTATAACCATCTACAATCTCATAATAATCTTTTTCTTTCACATAATAACAAATAAACGGCATTGTATATCCATCTACTAAAATAGATTGTTCTAATAATTTTAACTCCTTAGGCGCTACTTTATTTGGATTATAATCATTAATTCGAATTTTACTAATTGGAATTCTATAAACCTTATAAACAGGGTTTAAAAATCTTTCATCTATTTCCATAGAACCATTGTCTCTCTTTTTTTGTAATTCATCTCTAGTTTGAGAAAAACCCATATAGCAACAAAAGTATCATTTTTTAAGATAGTAATACACATTCTTTTATAAGATAGAACCAATCGAAAGTGTTTAATTGATACATCATCTGGACAATCATAAAATTAAATTTTATGATTGTCTGTTTTTTGAAGAATGAAATTTTTTCAAGTAAATATTTCTAGTTTCCTTTGGCAATATATGCTGTCCAAATATCTTCAATATTCCAATCCTATAATGGATAAAAATTAAAAATATTATGATACACTCTAAAAATATATTGTATCGAGCCAAATTCAGTTTTTATCAATCATCAAAAATCAATTTCTAGTGAATAATCTAAGATTTGTTTCACTAATAAAAAGTCTTCTCCTCTTAATCGATCGATAAACTCTTTACTCACAATTCGATCAGTATCGAAACTATGAATTTGTGTCGCATTCACTCTTCCATGTATTTTATATCCATGCAATGGAATATAACCAGAAAAATCATTTCCGCCTGAAGTAATTGGACACACAATAATATAATTTGTTTTTCGATTATACGCATTGGAAGAAACAACCAGTGCTGGGTGTTTCCCTCTCATCTCTCTCCCAAAAGAAGGCGTAAAATTCAACCATATGAGATCACCTTGTTGCGGTTCATACATCCTTTTCTATCTCCTCCTGAGCTAAAAATTGCCATTCCTCATCTTCAGCCTTTTGAAAAGCTTCATCTGACAAAAATGGATTTTTTATTTTTGGCGTAAAAATCAATCCACCATTTTTTGATTTATAGGTGACATACTCTGTTCCTGCTTCAACTTTATATTGTTTTGGAATTGAAATAGAGATTGAATTGCCAACTTTTCTGGCTGTTACATTAATCATTTTACATTCCCCCTCTTCACAACGAATCTTACCATGTAAAACATAATTTAACAACGTATATATTCTTAAAATGATTGGAATTATCTTCTAAAAAATATACCAATTGGTTGATCAATTCGTTGTAAAGATTCCAGTATATCTTGGTATTTTAACTTTTCTATCCTTGTTTGATCCCATAAACATAAATGACTATCCAGCCTTGATAAAACAATTTGTGCTTCTGTTACTTTCCCATCAGCTAAAAGTTCATTTTTTACGTAGTTTAAGTATCGGTGTAAAAAATCTTGTAGTAGCTCATTTTTTTCATAATATTTTTTTCATTTCTGTTCCCTCTTTTTTAGTATTCAATGTACATGAAGTTGTTCATAGCGAAAATTATCAATTTTATATTGGCCATCTTCTTCAACCAGTTGAACAACAAATAGGACTTCGTTTTTTACACCACGACTATCTTCTTCACCCAATAATGCATATTGCTTTTCATTATCGGTATCTTGAAACACTTTGACAATTTTTCCTACACTACGAAATTTAGCATCTAAATCCACATTAATGCCATTCTCTTCTTGGCATTTTTCTGTCATATATTCTTTTACGGATTGATTCCGCTCTTTTAATGAATTGAAATTTAAAAATTTATTGCCAAATGCTAATAGCATAGGACGCGGATTTTCTGGTTCTTTACTTGTTTCAGTCGTTTTATCTTCCAAAAACATCGTTGACTGACTTGTATTTGTATCTGTTACTTTCGTTTCCTCTTTTTTATGACAACCCGAAAGAAAAAGAACCGCTAGTAAACTGAGTAATATCACTTTTTTCAATCTTCTCTCCTACTTTCCACTTTGTTGTAAATAAGGCAATGGATCTAACCAAACACCATCATTTGTAAATGCTGAAGCTTGTGCGGCATACCAATCGCTCTTAGTAAATCCTAAGTGTAAATGTGCCGTATCTCTTATTCCTATTACTTGGCCTGCTTTGACTTTATCCCCCACTTTCACACGTGCATTTGAAGGAGAAGAACCAAATTCCTGATACACCATGCTTAAATCACCATCTTTAATTACAATGACACATGCTCCTAAAGCCGCAATACTTGGATTACCAGCAAATACGACAGTTCCTGCATGAACCGCATGGATCTCATTTCCAGGGTGATCAACCGAGCCGAAGTCTAATCCATTATGGAAACCATTCACACGAAATTCTCCTCCAGGATTTTTTCCAAAAAGTTGTCCTCCCAAAAATGAACTTCGTTCTAAACTTGAACCAGGAAATGGATTGTACCATCCGCCACCTAAGCTACCAGTACTTCCACCACTAGAAGTTGAGCTAATGCTTCCCCATTTTTTGATCGCAAATTCATCGTACTCTGTTAGATGATAAGATTTAATGATCCCCATAGCTCCTTGATAATAGGCACTTCCTTCGGTAATTCCTGCCGCTGCATACCCACCTCTACCTAGAATTAAAAGGCATTGTCCAGGGTCTTTATTTCCCACACACGCATTGAAATTGGATTGAGTAGCCACCATATAACCATAATATGCATAACATGCCTTTGCATTAGGAAACTTCATGTAGTTTCCCCCTTCACTTCCTCCGACACCTCTTGCACTTCCTTTAGGGTAAGGACAACCTGAATACCAGGTTATCCCAAAATAATTGTGGTCATTTTTTCCAGAATAAGATTGTCCATAAGCACTTTCCCATCCGAATTGCGAAAGAATGACTGAAGGTAATAGTTTGTATTTAACTGCCGCTCCTACCGCATATCTCGCATGTTCATCTGTAATAGGCCCTCTTCCTTTGATTTCTTCAAAAATAGGTAAATCTTCCGTATACTCTCCTGTAAACATTCCTTCTGAGTAAGAACTTGTTTCCTCTGTTGCTCCTACTGAACCAATCATTTGTATCATCATATTTAGCATAATAAAAAAAGGAAAAAGCAATAGAAGAAGACCTGAACCAAACACTATTAGTTTCCATTTCATTCAGATACCTCTACACCTGTTCCATCACATTATCTTCTTTGACTATCATAGACTGTTCTACTATGTTATCTTCTTCAGTTACTATGGATTGTTCCATCACGTTGCCTTCTTTAGCCAATATAGATTGTTCCATCAAGTTGTCTTCTTGAACCATCATGGATTGATCGACAGTTTTCAAATGATTGGTTTCTTTTAATAGATCATTGTAATCAAAGGATTCAGACTTCCCCAATTGTGATACCGGCAATTCTTGACGAACATTATAGTTGATAAATGTTTCTGAATATCCCCTTTGTGCCAAATATTTCTTAAAACGATCGACAAAGTCTCTTCCTGCTTCATCATTATTCACACACAATGAAATACGTGGTATGATCGTTTTCTTCCCTTCTGCCATCTTCCGATTGGATTCTAATACTTTTCTAAAATAGGATTCTACGACTTGGTGCTTCAAACCTGACATAGCACAAAAATCAGTATTTACCAATACTTTTTTCGCACCAAAATAATTTTCTTTATATAAAGAAAGATAACTCATCACTTCAATCGGTGCTTCAAATACTTTTAATTCTCCAGTAGGAATTTTCGAGTTTAAACTAGCAAAAAACATCGCATCTTTTTGATTCCCTGGGTGTTGGAAAAGAAAATAAGGACGATCCTTGATCAACCGTTTTTCTTCTGGTAAATAACGTGTTCCTCTTAATTCCACGCCCACCACTGTAGGATTCATGATTTGGGTTCGATCAAAAAATTTGAAAATAATATTTTGATAGCGATCTTCACCAATCAAATTGGCTTGATTAAATAAGGTCACAATCGTTGGGTCGATTTCTCGTTCTTTGGTCAAATAAGAAAATACTTCTGAAAAATTGGACTGTTCTTTAATGTCTCGTTGATAGTTTAACGGTTCATTCTCTTTCACTTGATAATCAGCTTCAGACAACACCTTGACTTCACTGCCTAAAATATCGCCAATGGCTTCTTCAAAAGAAAAATCATAAAGTTTCATCGCTAACATGATACAGTTATTGACTGCAGGTTGATCGATCTCTTTATTGAAAAACATCACTTTTCGACGACTATCATATACCCAACTAGAATGTTCTGTATGACGATAATAGTTGCCTTGGCGTTGGAAAGTTTCTCCTTTTGAGATCATATATTCTAAAATATCTGAATTACGTGCTTCCTTTATTTGATTTGGTGAATAGTAACTCATCTAACATCCTCCTTTAGTAATAAAAAAAGAACAACTTCAATAAAAGTTGTTCACTCGTCAAACGGATAGATCTAAAATGTTTCGTTCATAAAAGCGTTCATTTCGCCATTGTTCTGTATTCTCTCGCAATACACGTTGCAGTTGATACACTTGTTTTCGTTTGGCTACTTCTTTCTGCCATTGCTTTTGTAACATGGCACGTTCTTTTTTGGATAATGGAAAACGCCGTTTCTTCGTCCATTTCGCTTGTTTTTCAGATAATTCTTTTGTTCGTTGATACATGGAACGCACCTCTTCAGCCTGATCTTGGAATAAATGGTCATAAGAATCTTCTGTTGGTATGGATTGTTCCAATGATTGAAAATAACGGTGCCATTCTTCCGCTGTTGGTGGTTCATTTTCTTTATGTTGGAAAGGATTGTTTTCAATTTTCTCCACTGATTCTTTCAAACTTTTTACAAATTCCTTTTGGTATTCTGATACTTCAGAACTTTTTGGTAAACACTGATCGATAAAGTATTCGGTTTGTTCATCGAATACTTCTTCTGTGATCGTTCCTTGTCTCGAACTTGTTAAAATCATTTTTTTCAACACCGGAGGAAAATTGCTTTCTTCCACTTCTTGAATGGTCATTCTTTGGTTATTACTTGTGCGAAGTTTCCATTCATTTTTTAATTCTCGTTTGTATTGTTTACGTTCATCGAGTTCTTCCTCAATTACATTTATTTTTTCTTCTTCTGTACGAATATAAGCCAACAAACTTTCCAAAACTGGAGGCTCGTTGGCTCGGTGTCGTGCAGGATTATTTACAATTCGTTCAAGTGCAAGTTGAAAAGCTTCAGTCGGTTTTGTCTGATTCTCTTCTATGATTTTGTCACGATCAACTGGCTGACCTTCCATCATCATCTCTCCTACTGAACCATTGACTTGTCTTTTTTTAGGAACGAGATCCATCGCTTGGATTTCTTTTAAAATATGGTTTCCTAGACGTGTGTATAAGGTGTGCAATTTATTTTCAGAACTATTCCGACCTTCTCCAAATGCAGACTCTTCTTCTGACTGAATATATGCTTGTCGATCCATCATTTCTTGATACAACTCAGGAAAATTTTGGTCGATAAAAGACTGGATCACTTTGTCTAATTCTTTTTTAAATCCATATTTTTCTGCGTAACCATATTTCTGGTAACCTTTTTGTTCTGGCAGTTTTTCAGCTACACGTTGTAAATCCATAACCATATGATTCAATTGTTCTTGTCCTTGTTCGGAACGTATTCCTTCAATCATTACTTTACGCAACACATCAATTTTCGCACGTTCTTTTTGTAAACCTAACAATTGATTGGCAAAAACTGATTTCATTTTACGCATGGTCTTACGTGAACGATATCCTTTGACCTCAGTAACTAGCTCACCCGTTTCTGGATCGACAAATTTTTTCTTTTCTCGAGTAGGATAAGGTTCGACAGTCGCTACATGGACATGAATATTATCTGTATTGTAATGAATAGAAGCTGTCCACACAGCGGAATCTGTCATTCCTTCTTCTGATAACATCGTAGCCATCGCTAAGCGAATCGCTTCATGAATTTTTTCTTCTTTTAATTGATTCGTTCGTTCATCTAAGTAACCATGTTGAACCAGCCATTGGTTATCAAATGAAAAAACATCTTGCCACATGACACTTCCATTTTTAGCAGCGGCAGTAAATTGTTCTTTCATTCTTTTTAAATCTTCTTCATTTAATTGGTGTTTATCTGCGGAAAACAAGCGAGACGTTTTGACAGGATTTGCCATATAATGAATATACCCTTCTAATGTTTCGTCTTCATCTCCTTCATATGCAGCACTAGTCCCATCTCTATTTGTAAAAGCAGAGTAGGCTTCATAGGCTTCATTCCGAACAGCTTCTTCTCGATCCATATAATCGATATAAGACTGAAATGCAGACGAACCTGGTCGAGCAAATTTTCCAGTCATAATAATCCCAGGAGACGAACTCATCAATCATTCACTCGCTGTTCAAAATGATGAAAAACCTCTTGATTCCGTTTCATCTCTAAATGATTTTCTGCTTCTCTTAAAATATGATTGGGCTCTTGATCAGACGATTTCATTTTGGGAAAATCTTCATAATGCAGTCGTGTGTTTTCAATTTCATAAACCACATTCATTTTGTGTTCTAAATTTCGCAACAAACTTTTTCGCAAGCGACGTTCTTCATCTAATTCTTCTTGAAGTTGTTCGATCATTTTTTTTTGTGCCAAGTAACGATCTGCCAAAATATTGATCACTTCAATTTTTGATCCACCAAATTTCTCCAACATCTCATTTAATAATTCTTCCGTTTGTAAATTAGGATTGATTGAAAACTTCATGGCTATTCTCCTCTTCTGTATTTATCATTGGCAAAATACCTTTTTTTACATTTAACAAGTAAGCTTGTGTATTTAAATCTAAATGGGCAATCACATCATCTATTATCGCCTTCATTCGTAATTCTGTTTCGAGTACTGCTTCAAATCGCCCAGCTTCTCGAATATATTTTTTCAGTTGTTCGGAAGGATTTTTTTTATATTTTTTACAATAGATTTTAAACTGTTCCCACTCTAAATCATTTACATTTCTCAATCGAACTTCTGTCACTTTCTTACCTCCGTTTATTTTTTAAAATGGAAATTAATTGTTTCAAATTCTCTCCTTTGTTCGATAAAAAATAATAGATTCCATAAAAAATGCAACCCATAAAAATAAAAAGGATCAATAAACACAACACGAATCGAATCAATGATCTCCCTCTCTTTCGTTCTAAAATGTAATTTGCCATTACTAGTGCAACAAGAGCATAAGACAAAAAGGGGGACAGAATCGTCCCCAACCCGACAGTGTCGGGCTTTTTGCGTGTGTCACTAAAATAGCCGTTTTCACCGTTTAGAAGACGGAATCACAAAATAGGTGACACTAATCATCTAACAGAAGACTGTTTTAACCGATTAGGTGACAGTCAATTTCTCAAAAATGATTAATTTTATTGCCCTCTCTCCTGGTAATCTTGAATCTGTTCATGAAGCTTTTGGATCTTCTCTTGCAATTCCTCATTGTTAGATTCTGCTTCAGTAATTTTTGTCTCATACTCACTAATTTGTGATTGTTTCGTTTGGATTTCTTGATTGGTTTCTTCAATTTCTGTTTTCGTTTCGTATTTCTTTTCGCTTTCTAACTCATTGATTTCCCTCTCAATTCCTTCAATAAATTTTTGACTTTGTCGAATCAAATCTTTATTTGTTTGGATCAATTTTTCTGATTCTTTGATTTGTAACTCTAAACATTTTGCCAAATACTTGTCCTCATTTTGTGGTTTTGCCTGTGGATCTTCTGGTACTTTTTTTCGATTCATAAACAAAGCACCTTGTACAGTTTCTTCATCTGGATCGACTTCTTTTCGACCATAGTTTTCAAATAAATCTTGAATACTTTTTGGATCGAAGTCAGGATTTGTTGGAGAAACAATACCAATATCAATGACGATTGATTTCCAATTTTCTGGAATCTGAGAGAGCTGAATCAAATAATAGTTCTCTGTTAAACGGATCAAATGATGCGGAATTTCTTGTTCTGTTTTTGATTCCGAAGCAATCATTTCTAACTTTCCACCCTCTGGCATTGTTCCATCTGCTTTCAATAATATCTCGGCATAATGTGTCTTTTCGTTATAGCCTCGTTCCAATTGTGTGAGGGTTAAATCATTCAAAGAAAGACTATGATTTACACCGATAGGTGTGTCCGCTAAATCTTTTTCTGTCCCTAAAAGAATGGAAGGCACTGAAAAAAATAAGACCATTCCTAACGTAAAAAAAAGAGCCATACGATAAAATTGATCCGCATGCTCGACAAAAAATTGTTTCGTTTTTTTCCATTTTTGTTGAATAAAAGTAACGATAAGGTTCCACCTTCCTCTCAAAAAAATAAACTTCTAAATTAATGACCGCCGGCAAAAATCTCGATTTCTTCTTTCGATAAATCAATATTCAAATGGAAATTTCCTTTCCCTTTGATTGCTAAAATTGCTTGTCCTTGATTGAGATTAGGAATACTTTCTAACTCGCTCTCACGTAGGGTTTCTTTGAAAGAATCTTTTAATTCATCAATCGAACTTGGGTCTTGTTTCATGATAAAAGTATAAGTAGACAGCTTCAAAAGTTTACGAACTTTCTCCTTAAAGTTGTCGGACGCTCCTTTAGAAAACAAGTCTGAAATATCATGCGTAGCTAAGCCTAAGCCTCCAAAAGCTTTACGTGCTTCTCGCTCATATCGATCAAGTAAATCAATGGCATCCATGTTTTCTTGTCGTGTAATATTATGAAATTCATCAATCACTAACAAGGTTCGTATCGCTTCTTCTGGACGTTTCAAATGATTATCTACAAAATATTTTTCTCTCATCCCTCGTGTCATCGCAAGATTCCATACTAAGAAAAGAAGATTATAAAATTGAGCATTAAATACTGCTTTTCCCTTATTCAATAAACTACTTAAGTCAAATGAAACAGAGTAATAATCATCAAAATTTAAAGTAGTATGACGGTTAAAAATTTTCCCATCTGATCGCAACATGGCTTGACTAACTGAATAAATTTTATCTAACCTTTTTGCTTCAAACTCTGATAGGCAGGAGCGAAATTTCCTTTCCTCTTCAAACAATTCATTGTGAATAAAACGAGAAAAATCTTCCAATAAAGGATATTGAATCGCTTCATATTGTGTGGCATTTTCCAATACCATTTGGTGATCAGAAAACCACTTTTCATAAAACAAATCAATATACATATCTAATGACGTATTTAGCTCAGGATCATTGTCTCCATGGATATTTGCGAAGATAATTTTCAATTTATTTTTACTAACGTTGTAACTTTCTTGTTCATCTACTTCGCCAGTCAACTCATTAATCACTGTCGCAAATATTTGGAAAGGATTGACTGTTCCATCACGACCAGAAGCGTCTAACGACAAACCACCATAAGCTTTCATAAACCGATTATTCTCGGCATTTGCCATAAAATAATACGTATAGTTACCTAACAAATGATTGTGACTACCGATCTTTTTCAACGTTGAACTTTTACCAGAACCAGGAATACCGATCAACACAAAATTATAAGAAAGTCGCATATAATCCTTGTGCCACATATCTAAAATAACCAATCCCCCTGTATTGGTTCGACCAAAATAAAGACCTCTCGGATCAATTAATTGGCTATAATTCAATGGATAACTTGCCCCTAAATCATTCGTCGTCAACTCTTTCCCTTGACGATTTTTTGCTTGCTTTTGTTCTTTATGTGAACGATAAAGTGCCAATAACTCTGTATCTTCTTCTCCCAAAAAGAAAGAAGCTTTATAACCTCTAATAGAAAGTCGTTGATTGATTTTATCTGCTTGTTGTTGAACTTCATCTTTCGTTTTTCCTGAAATATAGTAACGTGTCGTCACTTCTTTGACACTCTCATTTCCTGTGATCATGTCCTCCATCAATTCTTTTAATAATTGATACTCAATACCCGCTTCTTGTCGAATATCCTCTGAGAATCCCTTTCTCGCATTGTCACGACTCTCTCCAATGGATTTATTCAACTCTTTTTTGATTTTGGATAAACCTAAATGAGAAATATCAACTGTGGTAATCACTCCAGGTTGACGAAAAATTTGTTCTCCCCAATAAAAAAATTCTTTCTTTGCGTACTTATACAAATGAGAGACACCGATATAATTTCTGCCTGTTTGACTAAACCAATTTCCCTTAAAAGTAATTCCTGTTTGTGGCATGATCTCACTCATAAACTTCCAATCTTCTTTTGCCTTATTACAATAATCAGGATCTGACAAAATATCATCAAATTGTGGAGGGCGATCGCCTAAATTATATAACTGATAAAGTAAACTTTTCTTTTGCGCCACTGAGATTGGATGAATATGAATATATTTGTTCACGCTGTGTAACACTTCAGAACGAGCATTCTCCAACGCTTCTCTTGTTTCTCCAAAAATTTGGATATATACGATATCTTCTAACAATGATTGTGACTGTTCGAGTTCCCATACTTTGTGTTCCCGCTGCTCTCTCAGATACTCACTCCCCTCTTTTGGAAATCGATCATACAAATAATCAATTTGTTGGGTTGTATCTGCCGCATACCCCATAAAAATTAATTTAATGTCTGACGTAGTACTTCGGAAAAAATCTACATAGCTTTGAATCCCTTGGCGCTGAATTTCTGTTGGTTCTTTACGAATTGAATAGTTTTCTAATAATAAATAATCTGTAAATCCATTTCTTGTGACAATACAATCTTCTTCAATCATAGAAACATGATTCATTAGTTTTAAGACACTGTTCGGAATTTTGTAATTTGGTTTGTGTTTCTTTTTCTTCTTTGTTTCTTTTTTTAAGGAATCATCGATAATCATTTTTCTTCCTCCGTTAGTTGTTTATTTTCTTCAAATGCTTCTTGTTGCGAAAGATAGATCGTATCTGGATGATAAATAGTCAGATCCTTTCTTAAAAGATCCACAAGTGTGGTTATATTCTTTTGACTTGGTTTCATTGGAGACGGCAACATCCAAAAAATAGTTACCAATACAAGAAATAGACGAAACCACAAGCGTAAAGGAGGATAAACTAAAGCTGCAATATAATTCCAACCATAAAGCAATACACCAAAAAATATGGCGGCATCCATTAAAGTGTAAACACCTCCGACACGCATCGTATCCGTAATTCGGTTAGGTCGAGTAAACATGTTTGTTCCTTCCTTTCATTTATCAGTAAAAATTGAAGAACCCTATTGAGAAATAGAGTTCTTCATCAAATACCAATATAATCACTTATTCTTCTTTCTTTTCTTCTTTTTTAGATTCTTTAAGTTCACTTTTTATTCTTCGTTTTTGTTGGCGATACTGCCCATAATCTTTTCCGAGATCATAAGCATCTCGACGTTTACTCATAAAGGACGAAGAATGATAACGTCTAGGATCTTCTTTTCCATAGCCAAATACTTTATTTTTAGTTGCTTGTTTTAATGGATTATTTTTCTTATGTTGAGACAATTCTTGATTTAATCGGTCAGACTTCGCAGAAAATGTTCGTTTTGGCTTTTCTTCAGTTTTAGGAGATTTTGGATCGTCAGAATCTTGATTGAAACCAGTCTCTTTTTCATTATTAGCTGATAAATGAGCTTCTTCATTTCCAGATGAATAAGAATTTAAATCATCTGAATTGGTCATTTCTTCTGATTCTTCAGCCTCTTGACGTGCCATTTCATTGAATCCTAGTGGAGAATCAGAATTAATATCTGCTTCAGTTGGTTCTAGCGATTCCAAACTATCAAAATCTGAAGATTCAGGGGAAGATTCAGAAGTTTCTTGTGTTTCTTGTGTGTTTTCTCCCACACCATCTGATTCTGTAGACGATTCTTCATTTTCAGAGGATTCTTGATTTTGTAAATCATTCGAATCTTTTGATTGGTCTTTCTCTCTTTCTTGCTCATTAAAGCCTTTATTAGATTTAGAATCATCTTCTTCCTTATTCTCTGAATCCGAATCACCACCATTCATCATGTCATTAATCCCCTTCAATCCTTTTCCATTGCCATTATTTCCTGCGCCTGCAGTAGCTAATGACATTCCTAAACCAAAAGCACCAACGTCAGCTAATGCACCACCTGCGGACTTCGCTGCACTCACACCAAAGTCTTTGATCCCTCGTACAAGTTTTGACCCACTGAAGGCTGCCATCATCACACCAGCAGTTCCTTTCAAACCTGCGTCGATTCCTGTCACACGTTGGAATCCATTTGGTCCATCGATCAATGCCCATGCAGCACCTGCCATCGCAATAATGTAAGTGAAAAAATCAAAATTCATCGACTTGATATAAACCGTCGCAACAATATAGATTTGAAAAAGAATTGGCACGTAGACTAACAAAGCAAAACTACCAACTAACTCAGAAAAAACAGCTTTCACTCGTTGCATACCCATGAAATCTGCCAATCCACCTTTGACTAATAAAACATAATCGCCATACATTTTGGCAATGATTATCGCAAATTTAAAGGAAGTAATTGCTAAAGCCACAATCATTACCAATTCTGTTAGATAAATATTAAAAAAACGTACTTTGTTGCGATAATAATTTGGCGAAAAGAATTCAGACATTAACCAAGCCGCAAAACCACTTGGTTGTTCAATATCCACCACTGAATCCTTTCCTTTAGAGTCTGTTTTGATTTTTTTCTTAAAAACTTCTCCATTTTTCACATCATCAGGCTCATCAATTTTTTCTTTCATATCGATTTGCTTGGCATGCTTATAATGGTTCAGATTTTCACCCTTTTTTAATTTCCATCCTTCTTCTGCCATAGCTAACAAATCGGTGGTATTTTCCAAAATAATCGACTCACCTGGACTTTGATCTACCTTATTAATGGCTTTGAATACACCTTGTGTCATGGTTGAAGCCGTTGACCATAACGTAGGAGCCATCAATGTTAAACAAAGGATCAAAAACAAATTTAATGGTGCTTGTGTTGCGCCATTGACTTTGTTAAACATTAATAAAATAAAAAAGCCCACTACTGCCATTAACAAAAGAAATCCTTTTAGTGGATCGATTTTGTGCATTAACTCATTGAAAGCTGGATTGTCAAAAATATTTAACAACTTTAAAAGGTTCTCCATCACACCATACAATCCATCTAAAACCCAAGCACCACCTTCCGCAATCTTCATGGCTATTGGTCGTAAAAAATCCCAACCTAGATTTCCTTGTGTTAAATAATCAGAGTAATGATTTAACAGCTTTAACAATTGTTCATTAGACATCACTGTTGCACCATTTCCAGAGAGAAAATTAGTCACAACATTGGCTAGAATAAACAGCATTTATTTTTCCTCCCCTCCTATTTGAGTAAAACCATTTTTTTCAACGCTTTGAATCATCCGTTCATAAAGAGGCTCTCTACCAACATTGGCTAACCATTTTTTTATATCTTTGATCGTCCCTGATTGAAGCAATTGTTCATATTCTTCCTCTATTCGTTGTGGATTTTCCTGTGATTCACAAAAGATTCGTACGTCCTTTTTCAATTTCTGTTTAAAGAAATAACTTAATGGACTAGCTGAATCCAATTCTTGTATGGGTTGTTGTTGAACGTCTTTCGTAAAATAGTCGTCAAAAATCGTATCTAATTCTGTCAAACGTAAGTTTTCAACTTGTGGTTCGACATGTTTTTCTTGCGGAACTCGTACAGAATCCTCTTTTTCTGACTGATTTTCTCCTTCATTTTTTGAAGCTTCCTCTGCTTCAAAGTCTCTTCCTTCAAGAATCGCTTGTCTTCTTTCTTCTTTTTCTTCAATCATGAAAGGATCAACCAAATAAAGTAAATGACTTAAGTTGATTTGAGTATGTGGTGCATGGCGATACTCTTCTTCGATTTCCTCCCAAGTACTTTCTTCATACGGAATATATTTCCATGATTCTAACATTTTAGTTTCCCCACGATTGTAAATAGGATACATATTTTCAATGACATTCCCTTTTAAATCATGAGTTTTCATGCTTCGAATCACAACAGTTTGTCCAAAAGGTAAACGAGACAATTCATCTTTCGTTAACATAGGGATACGTTCCATGGAATCGGTGAGTGTTTTCTCACTATCTGCGACTTTTCCTTGACGTGAAAGGGAAAGATTTGCTCGATTCCCTAAGTCTTCGACAATCATTTCTCTTGTTTTCTTTGATTTTGTTTTAACTACAATTGTATTTCCGCAGTTTGCAATAATCGTATTCGAGTCGTCACCATACTTATCTAATTGTTCATAGTTTTGTAATACAATCACATGGCTAAGTCCTACTTTTAACCCATCGGTCATTTTGGTTGCTAATTCAGGAATTTTAACCATATTTCCTGCTTCTTCATAAAGAAAAACTACTTGTCTTGGTAATTTACGATTCGGTTGTTTCAATCCCGCTTTCGTTAATTCTTTAAAGCTTTGATCGAAATAATTAGCCGCAATCTCGTGATTCGATTTATCTTGGTCAGAAACAACCACAAAAACAGCCATTGGTTGTTCGCCAAACCCTAAATCCATGTAATTGATTGAATTTTGAGCCATTAACTTGGCATTTCCTGTTCTACGAAATGCTTTTAAATTCGTTAACATATGTGTTACCACATTCCCAATGGTTGATTTTGCAGGTGCTGAAGCTAAAATATCTAAATAAGCCAAATGCGCAGGGTGATCTAAAGGCAATTCTTGGAAATAGAAGTCTAATACTGACTTTCCTTTGTATTTACTGAATAATTGTTTTCTTTTTCTTAAATCATCTGTATAGTTTTGAATGACAGAATGAGATTCAGTAGTAATTTGATCACTGTTCATTTCCGCAATCATATTCACAATTGTATACATATTGGAAAGTTCTTCTCGTTGAATCAATAGAGATTCTTCAATCAATGCCAAAGATCCAGCAGTAAATAAAGCAGTCGCCGCATTTTGCCAAAAAGGTTCTTTCGCATGCGGATCATGAAAATAGGTATAACATAACGTAGCCAATTCAGATTGGGCTTGATCGAGTCCTCGATCTCTCTCAATTGTTGTGTCTCCAAATAAATATTGTTTATAGTAATGAACAACCAGAGCTAAAGGGTTCGTTGTGTCTGAAACAGCTGTATCATTTAAATTCAACAATCTAACTTTGTAATTTCTTTTTTCCAATAATTTTTTCCACTTCAAATAAAGTTCTCCAGAAGGATCATGAATATTCATCGAACGTTTTTCCTTCATATTCGTTGTTCGACTGTATCCATCGATCGCTTTTTCAACTCCAAAAACCCCTTTACCGACACGAGTTTCCCCAACGATAGCCACATTCGTTGGCTCACTAGAAATATATTCTCGAACTCGATGACACTCTCGATCTTCATTTGTTCGAGGAGACGTTCCCACGACCATTCCTGATGGGCCATCATAGGCTTCCATATCATCTGTAGGCATGACTGGATACTGATAATCTAATTCACTCTTTCCATCTGCCCAACGAGACGTCGCCGCAGTCATAACATCTTCTAATGGCATAAAGCTTTTACGGACTCTGTATAATTTGTACCCAAATAAAAATGTACAAAATGAGGAAATCAAAAAGAAAAATAACCACCCTGTACTGTTTTTTGGTAACTGAAAGAAAAACTTTAACTGAAACGCATTTTTCCAGTCGCATTCTCCAAAAAGTCCATTTGGAAAGACTTCAGTAAGAATACTTGGTAAAGATACAATGTAGTTGGAAAATAAAAATAGAAAAATGAACAAACTAACAAATAAAGGATACAATACACGTTTCTGTCCAAGATAACGTTCAATATGCTTGTAGGGTGTGCGTGTAGGATCACGCCAAAATCGAGTACCAACTAAATCTCTTCTCCAAAATTTTGAATGTTTCATGTACGTTCTCTTTCATTTTGATAAAATAAATCAAAAGCATACGGTTGAAATGAAACTGTTTCATCCATTTCATTATTATCTATATATTGTTCCATCTGTTCATATTCTGTTGCTAAATACTCTTGTCCCAACTCTTCATGACCTATCAAATCAACCAACTGGTTAATTTCCATTTCTTTACATTTTTCTTGGCGAATCTGTTGGTATTCCTTCAGACTCTCAATGCGAAATTGAATCGCTTCTTCTAAAGTATGCGTCTCATCGTAATTTTTAATCATATAAAGCTCTTTTTTTGTTAGTTCCGTTTCTTCACAATAACGACGATAAATTTCACGTAAATCTATTTTATGAAGTTCTTCCTTTATTTTCTGTTTACTTAAAACCATTTATCCTTTTCCTTTCTTCTGATAACTTAAAAATATCTTTTTCACTTTTTTTAATAATTCATACGAAGTTGGTGCTTCAACGATAACTAGCAACAAACTCATTAGGAGAAGACCTAAATAACGTAAAATGTTTTGTTCTTCAATCATTCCGTTGATACTTAGATAGAAAACTAAAAAACTAAGTGTTAGATTCAATATACATCGATAAAAGGAAGCCAATTTATATGAACCTCTCGAAACAGTCATAGTAAAAGGCGTACGCTCGATATGATAATAATAAGAAATCCTTTCAACAGGTATATTTCCATGAGGTGTCATAATCAAATCTTCTGCCACTTTTTCAAAACCTATATAAGTTAGATATTTCAATGATCTCTGCTGCTTATTCAAAGCATAATTCGTAATAATTGATTGATCATATACTTGATTCAAACGACTGCCTAATAATGTAAAAACTAACAAAATCAAGAACGAGCGAAATGCAGAAATTGAAATATCCCCCATATCAACACCATCAATATAAGCCATTCCTCCAGTAAACAAATAAAATATCCACAATCTTCTTGTTTGTAGACAAATATAAGAAACAATGGTTGCCCTTATCTTGGGCTTATTAAAAATTACCTTTACAAGAATTTTTATCACCAAAAATACCCCATAATAAAAACCAATAATCGAAAATAAAGTACACAAATTCCCATAGTGCATTTCTCTAAAACGAATCTGATAACTTTCTAAATAGTTATAGCCAGAAAGAATAACAGGTAAGGACGTATAAAGGCATGCAAGTACTAAAAGTCCTTGCATGCCTCGACAAATAACTAAAGAATAATAATCGTTTTTACTCATTATACGATTCCTCCATTTCCTATTTGAGTGCCGCTATCCGAAGAAGATCCTTCTGACAAAATGGTAGATTGATCACTTGGATCTTTATTCAGGGAGGATTCCGATTGATTTTGTTCATTCAACGATGAATCAGTCATTTCTGGCGTTTCTGGAGCTGTTTCAGGCGTAGAAGGAGCTTCCACTTCTTCTACAGTAGGCAATGATTGAAAATCACTTAGAACGGAATCTACAGCGCTATTTTGTTTGTTAGCCTCATTGGCTACCGTTTCGACAGCCTGATTGGCTTGTTCCAAAGCAGGTTGATAATCCGTTTGTTGACTCTCTTCTATTTGGCTACCTACCACTTGATTAGTTGTATCTAATGCTTCTGAAGCTTGTGTCGCTTGGTTGATTTCATTCTGTACTGCATTGCTTACTTGTTCATTCGACTGCGCATTAGATACTGTTGTTTGGATCTCATTTTTAGTTGTAGAAACTTGTGTTTGTAACTCTTGATATTGTTGATTCATATCTGGTAACCGATTGGCTGTTTCTTGTGCTTGTTGAACTGATTCACTCATTTGTGTGGTCGTTTGATTGGCTTTGTTCTGTGCTTCTTTGATTTCAGTTACTTTTTGAGTCAATTGTTCATACGTTTCACGATATAAATCATAGTTGATTGGCAATACTTGTCCATCGACTTCAATCAATTTCTTGATTTCTTGTGATAGACGATTGTATTCATTGACTAGATCAGAAACTTTTTGCCATTCATTCGTTGCTTGTTCTGCAGTTTGTGCAGTTTTTTCTTCAATCATTGTTAAGTTTTCTAACTCTTTCTTTACTTGATTCAATGATTGATTCAATTGTTCTGCTTTATTTTTAACAGTGGTTAAAGCAAGCTTATTCGTAGTAATGAGTTGATCTAATGTATGATCTGGTTCATCTGGTGTAACTGGCGGCACTGGTTCTGGATCAGGTGTTGGCTCGGGAGTAGGGTCTACTGGTATATCAGGAATATCTGGTATAACGGGTACATTGGGATCATCTGGTAAAACAGGTATATCTGGAACAACTGGTTTTTCTTCGTCTATTCCTGGATTTTCAGGTTTCTCAGGTAAAACGACTTCTGGTTTTTTATCTGGCAAAATAGGTTTTGACAAATCCGTCAATTCTTCTTTGGACGATTGTTGTTTATCTGTCAGTAAGAATAAAGGTTCTTTCTTATTTTCACTATTTGGTTTAGTTTCTCGTTTTTGTTCCTTGATTTCTTGTACATCTAATGCTTTAGCTAATTCCCCAATGAGATTTGTTCGATCTTTCTTGTCATTATCTGACACTTTAAAACCAAAAATACTTGAATCATCTTCGTTATTTTCTCCTGTTAACACACCTAAAAGCTTATCCATACTACTTTTTCTCTTTGATGTTGATTTTTCTTTACCTTTTGTTTCTTTTTCGATTGCTTTTTCCCATGTTTTTTCACTTTCTTTATCGCTATCCATAGAATGCACTTGCTCTTTTTTGGCTACTTCTTGTTGTGGTGAAGTACTATAACTATAAGTAATAAGACCTCCTACGCCTAGAATAGAGACGGAACATAATCCGATTAACCACCATTTTTTCGGAATCGATTGAAACCCATTCCCTTTATTGTTCGTTGTTTGATTCGTCATTTGAAACTCCTCCTAATTGTTGTAATTTTTCTTCCCAAAGTTTATAGTTTTCTTCTGCTTCCTTACGTTCAGATTCAGAAAGTGTCGTATTCTCTTTGTCTTTTTGATATTTTTCAAGTAGATTCACAATACTTTTAGCCACAGATAGATCTTCAGTTAATTCTTCGTCATGAATTTCTTGATTGATTTGTTCTGCTTTTTTGACTTCTTTCTCATGAATGGCTTGATAAGCTTCTTCTTTTTTTGCAAGCTGAATCTGCTCGTCTAATACCGTACTTTTAATTTCTTGGTTGATTAGTTCTGCTTCTTCGATTTTTCCTTGCTTTAAATAGGCAAAACCAAGCATACCTTGTGTTTCTTCATTCACAGGCAAATCAGTCATTTCTGTGATTTTTTTCCACTGGTGTTCTAAAAAGAGTAAATAAAAGAAAGCAAGAGTTGATTTTCCTTCTTTTGATAGCTTAGATAACTCTTTTTTATTTTTTTCCTGATAAAGTTGCTTTACTAACACTTCTTCTTTTTGTGGGTATTCTTTCAACGCTACAATATATTCTTTCTTATCAACCAATGTTTGATAAGAATCGATTGGATTCGTCTTGATTTTTTGAGTTGAACTCCACAAAATACCAATAAAAAGAAGAAAAAAAATACTTCCTCCTATACCTATTTTTTTCCAATGAATCTTAAAAAAAGATTGCAAAGAATCAAGGTTGAGAGAAAAGTACTTTTTGTTCTTCTTTTCAGAAGACGGTGTGAAAGAAACTGAAGTAGACGAAGGTTGTGTTCCACCAGGAAAAGCTAATTCTTGATCTAACAACTCCAACAATTTCTGTCCTTTACGCTGTTTTAATGTGCCTGCTTGAATCATTTGTTCAATACTATAATGAATGGATTCATGAAATGATAAACCTGAAACACATTGATATTTTCCTTGATACAAGACTTTTTTATCTTGTACCAAGAGATAAGTCACCGAATTTTCTGGACGTAATTCTTCTGAAAGTTGTTCAAATTCCACATACGAATAGCGTTCTTTTCTAATTCGTACTGCATTAGATTCTTCAATCTTAACTTCAATCAACATTCTCACCAACTTTCATTTTCAAACTATTTAATGGACATAATCCAATCCACTAATTGTGCCGCAAATGAAATACCTAGAATAGAAACTCCAGCACGAATAATAATCATCTTTGCTTTTTGACTAACTTCCATAATTGGCATCATGTTAGCTAAAAATCCACCTGCAATAATTGCTGTTCCAATTGCAGCAGTGATATTTCGTACTAATTTTGTGATTGAATCACCAGCATGGTTTACTGAACTTTGTATATCAGCAAATGCTTCCATCGGAAGTACTAGTTGAAAGAGAAAAATAACCGCAAATACACTTAAACTAAATTTTACCCATGAAGAAATTCTATATTTTTTCCTTTGCCCTAAAAGATTCATTTGATTATTTTCCATTGTATTGTCCTTTCTGAATTTGATTGTTATTTGCTTGTTTTTTCAAGCTTTTTAAAATCAGTTCTTGATTTTCGGAAATAATTTTCTGGTGGAACTGATCTAATGCCGTATCATAGTCTTGGCCGTTGGCTTCTAAAACTGCCATTGCGACCTCTTTTGTTTTTCGTTGTTCTACAGATAATGCCATATTCATTTCTCCTTTATTTTTTTATAAAAAAAATAGAAGATACAAAATCTTCTATCTGAAAAACACTTGATTCAATTATTTTTGTAATTCGGGTACTCGTTTTCCTGACAATCGTTGTTCTTTTAGAAAATCACGTACTTTATGGTATTCTATACTCGGAATTTTCTTTATCCACGCATTTTTGTAGCCATACCCATTCCAGATAAAACCTTCTTTTCGTAAAATTTCACGATATTGATAAGCACCAGGAACAGCAATATAATACGTTTGAACGAAAATTGGCTCTAAGAAGGAAACGACTTTCAACTCAAAATCTTGGTGAAAACTTTCCAAAATTTGTCGTTCTCTCATGGCTTGTGCTTCGTTCTCAAATTTTCTTACCCACATATGTTGACTAGCTAAGTAAGAAAAATCACGTCTTTTTAATAAGGCACGTGCATGATAAGCACCCAAAACAACCACCGTATCTTTTTCTTTTGACTCTGTAAACTCCTTTGCAAAAGAATTGCCATAATACTGACAGAGTTTCTTATAATCAGAAGAGTCCTGACTATCCATTAAAAGATCTTCTTGATTGAGATATCCTTTATTTAACGCTGTACAGACTAAAGGATAGAAACGAGCATAGAACGTTTCTTTATGCGCTGTTTCGCCGAGATCCATAGCTTCTATATGATGAGCCACTTCATGCAAAGCAGTTAAAAAGTTTGCGCCAGGTGCCCGACTCAAATTATATATTTCGATTTTTCGATCATTTTGAATGTATTGTCCATGTTTTGATTTTAGCTCTTTAGGAACGATCCTAATTGTAAAGTCCTGATAGATTTTCTTATCTGGATAGGTCTCTTGAATGACTTGTTTCAATACATGTTCTAATAACAACATGATCACCTCTTTTCATTTAACTCTTCTTACCTATTAATTTTTCACTTTGAAGACAGAAATTCTCACACACTGTCATATATTGTAAAAATTCCTTTGAACCCAATGTCGTCTGAAGGCGAAATAGGATATTTCGTATGAAATACTGATTCAATTTAGAACAAATTATATCCATTTCTTTGATTCGTTCTTCTTTTGTCTGATTTTGAGATTCGCCTGAAGGATCTAACTCTGGAACAAAAAATGCCAACAAATGCGCAATTAGCTCAAAATAATTTGTTTCCTTATCTACCATTAAATCATTATATTTGTTACCGATTATTCGTTGATTTTCCAAATTCCTAATAAAATCTGGCAATTGTTGTACTTCATTAACTATTTCTCGCAATTCTTTTATTAACGGTTTTAATTCATCTGATACATGATTTCCTGTATTTTCGATTGATAAATCAGGAAAAGATAGATTTTCCTCTTGTCTCTCCAAATCAAACATCCTCCTAAAATCCTAAATTAAATAATACCTACTTATTCTTTTGTAGTTTGTTTCATCAGATTTTCCGTAAATGCCTGACGATCAATTCCAAAATTTAAAGCCCCACTTCGAGATTGGATCACTCTCAAAATAGGTACTTCTTGAATGACATTTCTTCGATCATCTAAAATACACAAATTCTTAATATATCGAGCATTTGGTAACTGTTTTTGATAAGTTGGTTGACTCTTAACAGCATTGTCAGGTAAGCAATAACAATATTCAGTTTCAATTATGCCATTCTTTTTCTTTCTCAATTTTCTTGAAACACGAGATTTGATAATGTCTCTACTATAGGCATAAAAATTGTAATCTTTCTCTTCTAATAATAAATCCTTCACAGGATATAAATTTGATTTTTGGTTTTCCAAGATAAAAATTCCTCCTAAAAATTAGATAAATCTGTTTTTATTCTCTTTTAAATTGTTGATCTTCTTGTTTTCCTGGAACTAATAGTGCCATGATTCCTATTCCAAACATAGTACCCACAAACAGACCTGCATAAAATATCATATGAACTCCTTCCTTCTTTCCTTTATAGCAAAATAAAAACAGCCTTATTTCCTAGAATAAGACTGTTTTTGGATCAAGCAAGCGCGATTGAAAAATAAATTATATAAAAAGATAATAATATAAATTTATTTCCTATACTTATTTTTATTAGAATAATTATTATACTTACTATATGATATGAGCAAGCTCTTTTATCAATTAGCCTCTTTCACAATTTTTTTTGATTTAACAACATTTTTACAAACCAAATTCCCAAAATAGCTAAGCTTACACCTAACAAGTTATAAGTAAACCGCATTGCTAATGTTTGAGGAATTCCATACATCTGACTAGCTATCGTCAACGCACCAATACAATTAAAAACCGTTTTATAACGGTAACTTGAACAAAATCCTAAACAAATACCACCCAATAAACTTAGTATCTCAATTGGTAAATACATGCTTAATAGAATAAAAGAAAATATACCAATAATTGTGCCTAACAAACGATCGGTTGCACGTGTTTTCAAATCAATTATTGAAAATCCATAGCTCGCAAATAAAGAGGAAAAGGCAAACCCAACCCACATGAATCGTTCAAAAGATATATACTGACTAACAGACAATAATAAGCTAATGAAAAATACATAGGAAAATAACCAAATTTTCAATGAAACACTCTTTTCTTTTAAAGCATTGAACATTGTCTTTTTTTTGTGCTTATTGCGATGATTGTGATAAATTATCCACCAAAATATAAGGAAAAAGAGACCAAAGAAAAGAAGACGATCATTCAATAATTTTTTCGTTATTTGTTCTGTTATTGTCGAATAAACAACAAATATATAAGAAAATCCATATAATGACGGATTTCCCATTTTGGGATCACTTAGAGTAGCAATTAGTATTCCTCCTAGTAAAAGGAAGTGCAACAATACTTGCAAAGTAAAATGTGGTAATAAATGGACAAATGGTGCAACAAAAAACGCACCAAAGACAACACTCAAGCCTAAAATTGATTGAGCGTATTTATACCCAAAGTCAACGAATCTTAGACTAAGCATCATACAGAAAAAGACAATAGCATATGACTTATTGGATTCACCAAAAAACTTCGTAGATAAAGCAATCACACAGATAGCAAAACCAACAATTAAAAATGAACGTAAAACTAGGGATAAAAGATATTTTCTACGATCATACTTGGATTTTGTACTTTTTATTTTTTGCTTAAGTATTAAAGGATCTAATTGTAGTAATTGATAAAAAGTCATTCTCTCTACCTCCTTACTAATACTGCTAATTACTTAACTAAATCTAGCAGTTATAAATACTTGAAGTAAGAGTTTTTTGGAAAATAGAGAATACTTATATAATTAATTTTTCACTTACGTAAATCTCTCATATCGACCAAACTAAACTACTATACGTCATACTTCTTTTGCTAATTTTTAATTGTTCAACATAACTTTTTATAATTTTTGTACTCAACTTATTCAGAAAATCAATATTAGAATATTTCTTAGAATAAGATTGTTTCTGGATCAATCAATTGTGATTGGTTTAAACTGTGATCTAAGCATAATTCAAAATGTAAGTGACTACCTGTACTGTTTCCTGTCGAGCCAACATAACCAATAATTTGTCCTTGCTTTACTTTGTCACCAACTTTGACTTGATATTCTTGTTGATGCGCATATAAAGCCGTTGTACCGTCTTCATGCTCGATAGCTACATAATTCCCCCAAGAAGAGTGAAACTCGGCTTTAACGACTGTTCCTGCTTTGCTAGCATAGATTGGCTCGCCTTGTGCTGCTGCCAAATCTAATCCTCTATGAAATTCTCCCCCACGAGTGCCAAATGGACTAGAAATCGTATAGTTTTTCACTGGTACGATATAGCCTTCTTTACTTAACTGCGGCCCTGCTACTTCTTTATCATATGTGGTTAAATCATAGGTCTCGATTAGACCATTTAATTTTTTATCGTAGCTAGTATCTGTCGCATAACGTCCTGTTAGAAATTTTGTAGCTTCTTGATAAGTTTTTGCATTTGACTTCCAAACTCCATCGTAGAAATGGCTATTTCCTGTTAAGCCTTCTTTTAAGAGTTGAGCATAGTCATTTAAGCTATCCTCGTAGTTCTCGTACTGTCTAAAAGTAGCTTGGGTAGTATAAAGTGTTCCATTACCTAAATCTTCTTGTGTCGCAAAAGAGACACCTTTTCCATTATATGTCCCTTTGATTCCAAATAAATTATAATTTGGTGCTTGCGCCAGCTGGCTTTGACCACTCGCTGATTCCAAAATGGCTTGGGCAATCATGACGGAAGCATACAAATCATTTTCTTGTCCAATCTTACGAGCAGATTCGCCAATTTTACGAATAAACGTTTCGACTGACTCATCTTTTTCAAAATGAATGTTTCCTTCGTTATCCTGTGTGCTAGAAGGTACTAGCTCTTGGATTGGTGCAGTTGGTGCTTGATGATAAGCTTTTGACTCTTCTTGCACAGTTGGTTGAGCTTGTGCCTTTGTTTCTACTTTGGATTGCGCATTTTGTTCAGTTGTTGAAGGCTGTGTCGCAACCGATTGTGAAGGAGTGATTTCCGCAGGCTTCGCTGGTTGTGTTGTTCCATGATTGCCCGATTCACTCGGTTTTGTAGTTGGCTGTTCCACAGGAATCGTTTCTGAAGGCTCAGTAGTATCTTGCGTATTATTTTCTGGTTGACTAGAGTCAATCGTACCAGAAGTAGTTGTTTCTGGTTTTGACTCTGTTGTTTGTGAGCTATCTGCCGTAGAGTTAGTCGTCTGATCGTTTGATTCACTTGGTTTTTGTTCAGGTTGTTCAATGGAAGAATCTGTTGTGGTTTCTTCCTTAGTTGTATCTGTACTATCAGTTGTAGAACGATCTGTATTCACTGTCGTTGATTGTTCTGTCGCTACAGTTGATTGTTCTTCGTCTGCTAAAACAGATGGAGTATAGCCAACAACTTGACCTAATAATAATAAAGCAGATAATAGTTTACTCGTTCTCTTCATCTACAAATTTTCTTCCTTTCCTTTATTCAATATAGTTTCTGCAGGAATCTTTTGTCGAATTTGAACCCACCAATAATCTGGTAATCTAGGAACATATCCTTCTTTTTCTGCAATGAACAAACAATTCAAAACGACGGATATACTTAAAGAAAATTCATGATAGTTATCCTTCATTTTGAAAAATAGTTCTTCTGAACATTCTTCACACAGCGTATGATCTTCTACTTGCCAAACGCCTTCTTTTAAGTCAGAAGAAACCTGATTATCACAATTGTTATTCACTTATCGTTATCCTCCTTCATTCTAACCAAAATCTCTCAACAATAAAGTGACTTCACATTTTTTTCAAAAAATTTTTATAAAACTCGCTACTTCCTTTATAAAACCAAATAAGCGATTAGAAATTTTCTAACCGCTTATTTGGTATTCAATTTTTTATTAATTATTTGTGCGACTTACAACGAACAAAATAATACAATATTAGCATAGAAAAAATAAAATTACACTTTAACCATTTTTGTAAAATCTGCATAGCCTTTTTCTGTCCGAGAACGTATCATTGACAGCTTCTTCATAGTAATATGATAATATTCTTCACTTAAGAAGAAAGAAAAGAAATAAAATAAGGGATAGTTTCTTTGCTTAATAATCTCGTCTCCAATAATTAGTTGAATATTAGTTAAATCTCTTCCTTCTTGAAAAACAACTTCTTTATTCTTAATTAACCCACAAGGAAGACACATGCCATACATTCTACATATTACTGGTCTTACTTCGTATATTGAACATTTATATTTTTCTAAAAAGATACATTTTTTTGCTTTCCTTCAAAATACATAGGGGCAGCATATTTTTTTGTAGCATTTTATAATTGTTCAGAAATTTAGAAAACATTTTTCTCACTCTCCTTGAATAAAAATAGAGATAGTCATTTCAACTATCTCTATTTCATTAATTATTTGTGTGATTTACGACGAACAAAAACTACAACACTAGCACAAACAAAAAGAACCAAGCCGATCATACTTATTAGTACGTTGCTTGATTCATTCGTTTTTGGTAAGAATTTAGGCGTTTTGAATGTGACAGTTTGATCTTTATTTTTCAAATCATCTTCTTTACCAACTTCTTTTGTTTTCTCTTTGTCGTAATAAATATAGTGAGTAGCTACCCCTTTTTGACCGTCTTTCATCGTATTTTTTACGATTGGAATATCCACATAAATTGTTTCATTCTCAGCTTTTGCGGTATACGTAGACTCAACAGTTGTAATCACCTTTTTCGTTGCTGGATCAACGTATGGCGTTACGATATAGTACGTATGACAAACTTCTGCGCCTTTGATTTCTACTTTATCACGCAATGTATTATCAACAGTAGGGTCAGCTTCTTTTTTGCCGTCTACGGTTGCTAAAAGTGTGGTGATTTTCATTGGCTTACGTTTATTGACCGCTTTAAGTGAAATCTCTTGCCCATTGGTTTCTGGCGTTACTTCAAAGCTCAAATCGTCTGCATTTGGATAGTACCAGTTTAATGGTTTCGTTTCTTTGAATTTGTATTTTCCAGTTGGTAATTTCTTCACAGCGATTTTTCCATCTTTATCTGTCTTATACGTGTCGATCACTGTTTCTTTTTTACCATCTACACGAATTAATTGGAACTCAACCCCTTCAAGCGGTTTGTTACCTAAGTTATCCGTTTTGATTAGCTCAACGTTTGTATATGCTAATTTGTTTTCAATCTCTTTTCGAGCCATTTTCGTCAAGATTTCTTTATTTTCAGCGTATCCGTCCGCAAATACATGAATATTATGTTCTTTCTCATTGCTTGATGGAACATATTGGAACGTATATTTTGTTTCATCTAATACATGATCTTTCCCAGCGTTCACTTCTTGTAAGTAGTAATTACTTGGAATATTAGGTAAGGTCAATCCTTCAAATGAAAGTTTTCCGTCTTCTACTTTTGCATAAGCAAGAGCATTACCTTCTGGTAAGATATCATAACCAATTTGTAGTCCTTCTTCGCCAACATATAAACCGAACACTTGACCATTTTTCGCATTTTCAAGCTCAATGGTTGGTTTTCCATCTTCCCAACCAGTTACGACTTCTTGTTTCTTATAGCCGTATACATTGATTTTTTGTAATGAGTTTTCAATTTCTACATCAGTCGAAGATAATTCAACCAATTGACCTGCATATTTAATTTCAAAAGGTATTGGTTCTTCCGCCATCACAAAACCACTTGGTGCTTCAATTTCAATTGCTTCATATTTCCCAATATACAAATTAGGATCAGAAAGAGTATCTCCTAAATCATTTGTCACTAATTCAAGATCTTTTCCGTCTTTTTGAACATACTCACCTTTTGCTAAACGAACGGTACCGTCTGGCGTTGTAATGTCTTCTGCCGCACGAACTTTGAATTTGACACCTGCTAAATCCACTTGATCGTATTGAATATCGACATATTTACCATATTCGCCTTCTTTTTCGACAGTAGAGATCCCTTTTTCTCCAGTTTTATGAATTTTCACTTGCCCTTTTTGTGGCATGTTCTTGAACTTAATCGTAATCACACCACCTGCATCAGCTTCAGTTACAGAAAAAACAACTGGTTCAGTCGCAAGCAAGTAACCTTCTGGCGCACGTAATTCACGGATTTCATAACGATTTTTACCAAATGGTAAACTATCACTTGTGACCAATTCCCCTTTGTCATTGGTTTTAAACTCGTCACTGACTTCCAATGAATTAGGAACACGCATTGAAACATAGTCCCCTTTTCCATCATTTGCCCATCGATCCCAAATTTTGAACGTGGTATCTTTCAATGGAATTGTTTTTCCTGTTTCACCATCTACTTTTACTAGGTGTAAACGAGCTTCAATGATTTTATCTTCCAATACCCAGAATAATTTTTGATCTTCTTCCGAAATCGTAAATTCGATTGGATCAATCGTTAGATACCCTTCAGGTGTTTTAGTTTCAGTCATTACATACGAATCATAAGGCAATGTTTTACCTGTACTTGCTTTACCATCTTTATCGGTCGTAATTACTTTGACTGGTTTCCCTGTTGTTTTAGAAGTAATTGTAAATTCTGCCCCTTCTAATTTAGGTTTCACATTATCAGACTTACCAGTCACTTTGTCCATTACTTTTTTTACAAGTGGTTTATCACCGATTTTAACGATTTCTATGCCACCTTTAATCACTTGATCTTTTACAGTCATTGATTGAACTGCAACTTCTTTATCTTGACCAGCATAAGCAATATTCACTGGATATTTTGTTGGATCAATGTTATAGCCTTCTGGCGCTTTAATTTCCTGCACGTAATAATCGTGCATAATTTGCACATTTTCAAAAGAACCAGTGACTTTATCTTCTGATTTTTTCAATGTCACTTCTTTTACTTTTTGACCATTCGTCTCAAACAAGCCATACGCAGCGCCTTCTAATCGGGCCGAACCTTGCGGTTGATTTCCTGTCTCTTTATCTTCTTTAATAAGATCTAAACGACCCACTTGTTTTTTATTTTTGAAAGTTGCCGTAACTGTTTGATTTGCTTCGATTGTGACTGTTTGTGGTGTTTTGTTCAACACATAACCGTTAGCAGCTTGAATTTCCTGAATCGTTACTTTTGTCCCATGAGGAACGTCTTTCAGATCAGCTTCCCCATTTGCATTTGTAATAACTTCTACCTGTTTTCCACCATAAGAAAGTTTGAATTTCGCACCAGAAATAGATTTTCCTGTATCTGCGTCTACTTTTTTAATTTTGACGTTTCCGTTTTTTAGTACTTTTATATTTATATCTGAATATGCTGGATCTCCTATGCCAGCAAAAATTACATCTTGAAGCCAAGACGCTTGATATAAAATTTTAGCCCTTTTAAATGAAGGATCAATTTCATACTTAAATCTAACAAATCCATTAATATTACTACTTGAAGTAGGAGTAACTTTTAAAGTATTTCCAGATTGAGAAATAGTAACATTAGCATTATTATTTAGAACTTTATAATAAGGTAAGGAATTGTTCGAATCCGTTAGTGTCAAAGTCTCTCCTAATTTAATAGTATATGTTTTTCCATCAAATGAAGGCTTTGTATAAAAAGCATTGACTTTTTTCATTACCTCTTTTTTGAATGATTCATAACCCGCTTGGCTTATTCGACCTTGACCACTTAAATCTTTAATATCAGAGGTTGTTACTCCAGTTGTCACTTCTTGAACTAATTTTTCTGTATAAAAAGCATTCACAACTGATTTTTGTTTTTCCCACCCCCAATAAACGACTAAAGAAGCTTTTACATATTTGTCATCAGATACCTCAGAAGTAGTAAAACCAGCATTCGCTCCCCAGTTTAAAGGCGCTCCTGGTTCCACACACCAAAGCATATTGCCATTACCATCTTTTTTAGCATAATAGCCAGTTTCTACATTTCCATTCGATTGTGACCAATGAAAAGCAGAATCACCATAATTAGAGTCAACATAAACAACTCCTGTTCCTCTAGGCATAACAAAAAAAGCACTTCCCAATACTGCTCTCGCTTGTGCTTGGTTTTGTGCTTTAATTAATTCTACTTTTTGTAGTACCTCAAACAAATTAGAACGATACGAAGTCCCTGTCGTACTACGAATTGAACCGTCTTCTAATAATTCATAACCATTATCTGCAAATATTTTTTTCACTTCTTGATTTAATTGATCTTCAGTCTTCGCAGGAACAGGCGTTAATGATTGTCTATTCGCTTGATCTGATTTTTCTGTTTTTCCTTCTATACCTTTGCTTGCAATTTTGTCTTCCTTCTGTTTATCTTCTTGAACAGAAGAATTGGTTATATCTTTGTTTTCTTTTTGAGAATTGCTCTTTTCTACTTGACTACTTTCCGCTTGATTAGATATTTCTGTTTCAGCTAATGCACTTAATGGTTGACTAATAACACCAGATAAGCTCAATAAGAGCATAAAAACAGTTACTTTTTTCCGTATCTTATTAAATTGATTAAACTTCATCTATACTTTCCTCCCTATAATTTTTTATCAATTTAACAATACAATTAGTAATTCATTGAAATCACCTCTTAAAATAAACATAAAAAAAGAAGAAATAACTTATCGTCATTCCTTCTTTACTAACAAAAAAATTACTATTTTAAATTATCTTAGTAAAAATCAATCGAGAATTTTTCAGAACCATCACTATAATCAATAGTAATCAATTTATATCCTTTAATACTTAAATCATTCGCAGCTTTTTCATCAGCAAATTTATTTGCTTCTTCTGGAGTATCAAACACTTTTCCACTATTTCCAATGTATCCACTCACAATCGTTGGAGCTTGTGGCTTACTTGGAGTAGTTGTTCCAGTATTTCCGCCTGTTGATCCTGAACTACCTGTGTTTCCTCCGCTTGGTTTATTGCTAGGTTGTAAAGGTGTTGTCGTACTTCCACTATTTCCTGGAGTTGAAGGGGTTGTTTGTCCTCCACCAGTATTTCCACCTATCGAACCATTTTGATTACCATTATTATTTGGTTGACTTGGTTGTGTTGGTGTTTGAGTTGTGCCACCGTTATTTTCTGGCGTGCTTGGCGTTGTTGTTCCTGTATTTCCAGTTGTTTGACCGCCAGTTTGTGTATTACCTGTTACT
Organism: Enterococcus sp. DIV1682a; assembly: GCF_051711005.1. Taxonomy (NCBI): domain Bacteria; kingdom Bacillati; phylum Bacillota; class Bacilli; order Lactobacillales; family Enterococcaceae; genus Enterococcus; species Enterococcus sp. DIV1682a. The sequence continues at coordinate 28,948 of NZ_JBIOLT010000002.1, read as the reverse complement.
GTGTTATTAGTTGAAGGTGTTGTTGTGCTTTGAGTTGCTGAATTTGTTGTATTATTGCTTGTTGTACCTTGTACTGGTTGTCCAACTGGTTGGTTTGCAACTACTTTATCTTCATTTTGGATTACTGATTGTGCAACTGTTTCTCCTTTGTTATTCTGAACAGTTGCTACATTGCCATCAAAAACTAGTTTATTGCCTGCGTAGATTAAGTCTACATTCGCAATTTTGTTCATATCTGCTAATTTTTGTACAGAAATGTTTGTTGCTTGACTGATTCCACTTAGCGTATCTCCCCAAACGATTGTATATTCGTTACCTTTCATATCTGCTTTGATTTGTTCCACAGTACGTGGTGTCCATTCTTCTGCATTTACTTTCTCGTGAGCAGTTGCTAACGCAACTCCACCAATAGTTGCTCCAAATGCAAGTACTCGTAATAATTTCATGTTTCGTTCCTTCTTTCATTTTATTTTATATTATATTTATATAATATAATTACAACCATTTTAGATTAGATTTTTTAATTTTTTTCATTTATAATATCTTTAGTATAATTTTTATTAATTAATAGAATAAGGAGAGAACTATGGATACTAAAGACATTAATGAAATAAAGCAATGGATGAATAATAATCTTGTTACTAAACAAGAAGCTCTAAAAATTACTGGACAATCTGCTCAAGGATTTCAACAATCTGTTCGTACTAATATGATTGATCCCTTCTATGAGAGCAAGGATGGTAAAGGTCCTTCCATTGTACGCTTGTATTTAAAAAGCGACATAGAAGCCTACGCTAAACAATTACAAGCGAAGAAGCAGAAACACCAATAAGTCGTTTCTGCTTCTTTATCGAAAAAACAATTCAATATGGAGAAAACTATTATGAAGAAAAAATCCCTCATAATCTTATCACTCAGTATCGTACTGATATCTGTACTTATCATTGCTTTTTCTCTGTTTAGAAAAACAGAAACAAATAGTTCCGTAACCACCACAACCTCTAGCAGTGTGATTAGTAATTCTAATTATCCTTCGCTAAGCGAACTAAAAAAACTTCAAGGTGCTGATATTCAAGATTTGGGAAAAACTCAAATTAGTACTTTTTAAAGATAAAAACATTGCTATTCTATCTCCCGAATCAGGAGAAGAAATCCAATTACCTATCAAAGTAACGAACAAAAAGAATAATTTGTTTGAGATTCCAGAACTGAAATATGCTTCTAAATCTTTGAAAATAGGTGATTTTTTTGGATTAGCAAGAAAAGATAAACAATACTTTACTTACCAAATAAATACCTTATTAGTTTCTGTTGGAAATACTTTTTTAGAATTAATATAACAAAAGAATTATATCAAACTTACTTGTTATTTAGTTCGTCATATTCATAATTGTACGTTTTAAATTCATAATCGTATCAAATGTACGAGGGAAAAAAACTCGTACATTCATTTAGAGAATTTGAAGAAATATTACTTACCTATTTTCCTACCAAAATTTCTCTTATATACTTTTTGTTTATCGTGAAAAAGAAATAACATAAAACCTACTAGTACTAAAAAAATTAGAAAATAGCCATTCATACGATCATTCGTTCCTTCCTTGTTCTTTGTTGATATATATGGATAACTGCATTTGCTAACTCGAATTGTCGTTGTTTCCAATTCTTTGGATCTCGACACCAGTTCACAAATTCACTACTCGTATACAAATAGGAACTATCAAAAATTTCTTCAAACATTGTTGCTAGTTCAATTTCATCTGACTCAGCTGTAACAAACAAATACAAATCTGAAAATGTTATTCCTTTGGAAAGATAATTTGCAAAATATTCGATTCTTTCTTGTACAAAACTTGGAATTTTAGATTCAGTCAATTCCTTTTCATATTCTTTCCTCAACCGAAATGTAGTTAAAGAAACTGTGCTAATTTTGTTTATTTTCATTGTCTATTCCTCTATTCTCTATTTTTCTTTATCTGCTACAAAATCAATAATTTCAATACCAACAATATATTCGCTCAATATGACCAAGCATCTTCTACAGATAATTCGTCTCCTTTATCGTTCGTAAGAGTCATTTTGAACCACTCATTGCCTTCATCATCTTCAGAAAGCAATCCAAACCCAACTGGATTATCAATCAATGGTTGATCGTACAAATCATCCTCGTCTCATGCTAAAACATCTAATCCTTTACAGTTTCCACCTTTTCTAAACATTACAAATCCTTTATAATCCCAACGTTGAAAAGAAACTTTAACAGTATGTTTTCCCCATCGAATATTAGGATCATAATTTTTCATCTGCTGTATCCTCCTCTTTTATGACACAATCAAATATTGACGTGATACGCCTTCTTCAAAATGATAATAGACTTTCACTCGTTCAAATCGTTTCAAAAGACCAAAAAAACAACGTTTTTCTTTTGGTGAAAAATGTGCAATATATTGACTTACTGGAAGCTGACGATCTTTTCCTTGACTAATTTCAGCTAAAATCTCTTTCTCAAAACGACGAATGAGTTTTCTTTCTTCCCGTAAATCAGTTCTTCGAATAAAAGCATCTACCAAAGGACTGTAATGATATTTTGTACTCACACCATTGCCTTCTTTCCAGGAAGTACAAGAATAACTAATTACTCAAAAATTTTTTTCGCATGAATCCATTCATGGGCTTCTGTTTGGCTTTGACAGGAATAATATACATGTCCGGTATATTTCCCCATAACCTTTACCATAGACATTGACTCCTTCTCTTAATTAATTTTCTCGAAATACTTTACATATAACATATTCGTTATCGATTATTCGCTCTAAAGAATCACAAGGATAGATTCTCTTTTTGTTTTTCTTTTGGTCTTCCTTTACGATCCACTGAAGTTTTTGAATCGTTTCTTCACTGACCGCCATCTTGATCCTTTTTTCTTTGTTTCCATCAGGTGTCCCTTTCTTTACTAGTAGGTGTCTCCTCTATTTTTCTAAACCTAAACAGTTCGCAATTTCAACATTCGGACAACCTGACCGTTTTGAGTGACATAATTTGGAAGAATCGCCTGACTTCTTGATAATTCCGCTAATAATTGACGATAACGTCTTTCTGACCATTTCTGTCTTCTTTGTTGCAGAGAAACATATTCAGCCATCGAAATTTCCTTACGTTTTCCAGATTCTAAAAAACAAATCAATCGTTGAATTTCCGTCATTTGAACGCCTCCTAATAAAAAATTCCTCTTGTTTACAAGTAAATCAAATAAAACAAAATATAGTGTTCGTTGTTAGGGAAAACGATAACCTGGCATGTTAGGTAAATGCTCAACCTGTGAACCACAAATCACACGAAATGTACCAAGTATCAGAAATCCTTCTGCTAACAGATAGTTACCGAAGTAACCCTTACCTGCGCTACTTATTTCTCCGCAACTTGTCCTCACACAATCTTCCCAAAGGTTCACTACGCCTTCAGGTACTGTCCTTCCAAACACGACCGTAGATTAGACAGCAAGAATATCTACGACTAGCAAGAAAACATTCTTATCTCCTTCTAAATCTTTTACACCTCCTAATTTAGAAAACAGACGGTTTTCTTACCCCCTTAAACTGTGTTCTTTTTATTCAATTTTCAAGGACCAAGGGTGTTCACAAGTAAAGAGATTTACTTGCAAACAAGAAAAATCTTTCCGTTCTTACATGTATTTTGTCTTGTAAGGTTTCTCCAGAAACAAGAGTCCTTCTCGCTTCTTTTTACGCTTTGCAATCACTTGATAATTCACACCAACAACCGTTCGAGTGGAACGATAAAGCATAGAAATTGGTCGAATTTGCTTTGATTGACGATTAATAAATCGTCCGTCCCCTAAATTAGCCCAAACACTGTTGTTATAAAGCTTAATTGTAATTGCTTGACGTTTCAGATCCTCAACTGTACAAAATTTTCCAAACATTGTTTCCTCCACTTCAAAAGTCTCAAACTATTATTGTTCCACTTGTTGTTGAACAATGTGGAACCCAACAAAAAAAGAGAGAAACTAGCTACTACCTCCAAAGAAGCAATAACAGTCTCTCTCTTTCTTAACTACAGAATCTCGCTTAAAACACGACAATAAAGCAACAGTACAACTAAAAAAATTTTTAGATACACTGCACCATAAAAGAAAAAAAACTACAACAAGTATAAAATACAAGATTGTTCATTGACTTAATTTTATGGTATTATTGTTCGTGTTGCAGGGAAACCTGTAACTCAAAAAGGAGTAGCACCGTTATCGAAGCTAACGGTCGGGGTAGAAATCTATGACCTTTGAAAGAGTTGGCGCTCTTTCTCAGCGAGATTTCTAAACCACTCCTTTTTTTGTTGGGCTCTACATTGCACAACAACGCATCACAACAAAAAAAGTATATTTACTTTTAAATTCATTCTAATTTGAAAATTTCTAAAAAAACGATAACATATTCATTCACAATCTGCAAATAAATTCATCATTTTATTTTTCTCCACTTCCAAAAAGTCGATAACAGTAGACTTTCATCCTCCTTTACTCACAAAATCATTTACTCATGAATGAACAGCTGCTCAATCAATTAACAAAAGATAATAAATCGTTTTTTAGTAAAAATCTTTACAAAAAAAGCATAGCACAAAACTAAAACAGGAACAAACGTTCTTTTTGATCCTTTTATTTACGATTTTGAAACCAAAACCAACGATTATGATTTTATCTAATAGATTTCTAATTACGATATATGATAAAATAAACAATTCTATTTGTAATAATTGTAATATAATAAAATTTATCAAAAATCAATCTAAGCGTTTTTTCACTTTCTTTCCCTTCTTGAATCCTACACGTTCACGATAACAATAATAGTCTTCTTGTAGCTTCAACAACTCTTCATAGATTTCCCCCATATTATGACTAGAAGCCAAGGACAAAGCATAAATAAACGACGCAGGCAACGTCTCTACCGAACGCTCCCTTGTTACCCAACTAGCCACCGTACCTTGATTAAAGCCATAAAGTTCACAAAACTGCTCCACTGGCATACCTAAATACCGCAAGATATACACATTTACCGCATGAGAGTACACATACAACTTCATAGACATAAAAACCCCTCCTTCAGATAGCTGCCCATCATTACATACGTAATAATAACATATAACTAGCAAAATAATTAAAGAGAAACAGCAAAAGACCAAGAGACACTCTCAGACATAACTAAATAGACTAAGGGAACCGCTAGAAGTATCAAAGATATATTGTAAAAGGCAATTGGCGTCTTTTATTTTTTCAACCTGTATCGACTTCAAATAGCCTGATTTCTTTGGCTTCTTTCTCAGGTAGGAGCTGGTGAATTGTACTTGTCCATTCATCGATTGTTAGCTTAAACTGCGCAATGATTCCTTGAATAAAGGCTTCTTTTTCTTCTTTCTTCGCTTGGATCAAACTTGTGAATAATACACGTACTGAAGCAAGTAAAAGTCCGCCACCACGCCCTTTTTTGACATTGTAGAATACTTTGTGTTCTTGCTTTAAGGAACTTAATGCACGATCCAGACTTCTTAAAGGCATGTTCAATTGTTCCGCCAATTCTTTTTTGGACAGTTTTAAATAAGGCATACGAAGATCACTTTTTTCGCTCAAATAACGCATGATATCTTCTTGCCATTCCTTTTTATGACTGTATTGGCGTTGCTCACGTGATTTCTTAAACTTCCACCAACCACGACGTTGGATAAACAACTCGTTTTCTTGAATATCCGAAGCTACCCATTCCTGGCATAATTCTAAAACAAAGTCACGATTGGCTGCTTGATAATTTCCAGAATACGCACTTTTGACAATCTTTCGCACTTCACCTTCAGACAACGGTTCATTTAAGCGTTCGTTAAATTCAAACATGTTATACTCACAAGTTTCTTGTCCGTAACCAGAAGAATAATAAGCCAAAGAGAGTGTAAAAATCACGTTATTGCGTCCTAATCGACCTTCTCCCCCAATAATGTTTGCTTTTCGTAGTAACAAATCAAACCACGGTTCATCAACTTGGCGATACTCTTTTTTCTCAGGAAAAACAATCAATTTCGCGTTTCTTTCTGCTTCAGTTTTTTGGTTAGATGCCATTTTCATTGACCAATTCAACCAATCAGAAAAAGAATATTGATTTTCTAGCTCACAAAATACAATATTTTGTTTGTTTGGGAATCGAGCAATTCCAAAATGGTTACAACCTACATCAATACCTGGTAACTGATTAGCCAATTGTGTCCGAATCGTTGTAGAAATACGTTTTGCCACTTCAATTACTTTAAAATTACTATTTTTCGTCACATAAGCAGGTGTTTTTAATACAAAATAGACTTGATAACCTTGCTCTGATTCTAAAATGAGCGTTGGCATATACCCTAATTCATCCACACAAGCTAAGAAAATCTCTCCTTGATGATTTTCTTTAGAATCAATATCCACGACAAAAGTATTGATTTGACTAATATTTTTCTCCGAATGCCCTTTAACGATTGAACGATTTTCGTCCGCATAAGTTCCATAGCGATAAACATTTGGTGTCCAATGAGTCAGTTTGGATTCATTTTCTAAAATCGCTTCTTCAGACGTAATAACCATGCCACGCCCTGCATTCATCAATTGTTTACTGCGGTACGCAAAGATAGTACCATTCCTGCTGGTATTCTCATACCCGACAGGCTTCATGGTGCTGTTTCGATATTTGTATGTACGAATGCCTTGTTTTAACAAAGCACTGTAGAATTGATCTAAGTTTTCCATCCTAAAATTTCCTCCGAATTGTATTGAAAAAGAGAACACATGGCAATTCTAAAACTTGTTCTGTGTTCTCTTTCAATATTCGGCTTAAATTTCTGTAAAAACCTAGAAAAATATCGCTTTATCTATTGAACTGCTCGCTCTAAATGTGCTATAATTTAAACACATTTGTAAAACAAATAAGTGGTTTATCAGACCGCTTAATTTATTTATTGAGACGAGCGCGAACACATGAGTCTGTTTCATGTGATTCAGAAATAATTGATTCGATCAAAATCAATTATTTCCGTCTCTTTTTTGTATGCTTAATTTATTTGAATATAACAAAATTGTAATTGTTGTTCAAGTACGACTTTTCTAAAGGTATAAGTTATAAGTAAATAAATACAGAATAAGTTATTCCTTTTATATCATTAAAGTATAACTTATTCTTTTTATATCTAATAAAAAAAGGCTTAATATCAATATATAAATTAATTTCATTAAAGTATAACTTATTCTTATAATTATAAAAACAAGGTATAAGTTATACTTTAATTTTTTTGGTAATCAAAAAAATTATAGTTTTTCAAAAGCTTTTTTGATTTCAAAACGCAAATGTTCTTCCTTAGAAACACCAAGTTTTTGAGTAATATAAGCTTCTGCCAATGTATCTATTAATTTTTCAAATGTGATTCTTCCTTTTACTGATTGTAGTTCTTCTACATAATCTTGCATTACATTTAATTTTGACTCTAGTGCTGGAGATATTTTTTTTGGCTTTGTAACTTTATATCTGTCATCAGTAATTTCTACAGGACGGCCTCTTTTTTTGCTTGTATTAGGAAATGACTTTATCTTTTTGTTAAAAAGTGTTTGTTCAAAATCATTTTCGCGATTTATTGAAACTGATTTTTTCTTCTTATTTCCAGGTTGCAATAATCCAGAATACTCTGTATCAAAATCTATATCAATATCAAAAGTTTTTCTTTCACTCATATTTTACTCACATCCCTATAGTTATTCTTCAAAAATTTTTCTACGAATTTCTAATTCTGCTAATATTTTAATAAAAGTTTCATGTGCTCGATAATCCCATTGATCGTAATTTCCATTTCTGTACTTTTTTAATGATATCCCTTCTCTTGAATAGCGCTTTAGTCTTGTTTGAAAATTAACTATATTTTGAGACACAGCAGATCCATATAAATTTATTGCATCAGACAAAACATTCTTATCTAAATCATTATTTGGTTCAAGCATACATGCGATTATAGAAATAACTTCAAGATCAATATTATACTTATTTATCATAAATTTTTGATATCCAATATATTTTCCTATACCATCTAAAGATTCTTCCTGTGTCTGAAAAGCAATAATGCTATAATCTGAAGCTGCCATAGCATTATCTGAATAAGCACTAATAGTAGGGGGAACATCAATAAAAATAGCATCGTATTTATCCTTAATCGGTACTAAAAGCTTTTCCAACACCATAATTTGATCCTTTTCATCTTCATAATTTGTAATTACATAATTTGAAAACGATCTAAAACTTGTGTCACATGCGATTAAATCTAAATTTTCCATAATAGGAGTAATACAAACAGATAGATCATTTTCATTAATTCCATTTACGATAGTTTTTTCAATATGTTTCATATTTACAGTCCGAGCTAAAATTTGAGAAGCATTTGCCTGTGGATCAATATCAATTACTAATGTCTTTTTCTTATTAATTACAGCATTATCAAAAGCTAACATTGTAACAATTTTAGTTTTTCCAACGCCTCCTTTAAAATTTCCAACTGTATAAGTAGTTGCTGCCATTTGTTTACCCTCTTTCAACATATTCTATATTTAAAGTATAAGTTATACTAAGATTTTAATCAATATTTTTTTATACTTTAAATTAAAATACTGATATTATAGTAATAATAGTCATTAAAAAAGGTATAAGTTATACCTTTTTAATAAAAATACTTTTACCTATCATTAGCAATTACTTCGAAACACTATGGGAAAATGGGGATTAGCGCTTCTCTTGAAGCTGGAAAATTTTTCGAAAATTATTTTCTTATGTTGTTTTCCTATTCCCGTTGCCAAAAATCTATAAATATTTCTAACCAACTATTAAACTTGTCAGATTTATGTTTATTTCCTGTTTCTACGTGTCCGATTTTTCCACTTGCTCGTTACTCTCATTTGCTATAACACTCCGCAAGCATTAATTCGGATACAATGAATCCGTATCTATATTTCCGTTTCAGTAGAAGATCGTAGATTACATTACACACTATAACTAGCTAGATTCACACTTGCATTATAATCTCTACCCGCTGTATATCCATATTTATCACAATGGTACGTGTGGACTGATAATTTTAAGTCTACTTTTTTATGCCCACATTCATGGCATAACTTAGAACTTGGATAGAACTTATCTGCTTCCACTAATTCAATGCCATAATCCTCACACTTGTATTGAAGTTGGCGTTTGAACTCATAGAATTTTTGTTGTGAAATTGATTTAGCTAAGTGCTTATTTTTCATCATTCCTTTTACATTCAATGTTTCTACTATGTGTGTAAGTATCAAGTCTAGGAAAAGGAGAGCCTTAATTGTCATTGTTTGAGGCACTACAGCTAATGATTGCATTTGCAATATTAGTTTTAGCTATCAAAAATGACAATAAAAAATAAACCCTCTAACTTCACTTTGGCAAGCAGTTAGAGGGGCATTCAAACTATTTAATACAGCCACCATCTTTTTAAGGGTTCTACAAGGGGATATATTTACGCATAGCCTCTTTTTCTTATGCTAAGTATGGCAAAGTAAGGCAAGATTTGCAAATACATTGAAAAAGTATATCATGCTCGTAAATATGCTGTTGTTGTTCGATAAAGCTATTGCTTGAGATCTATGTCCAACAACTACTTCAGCAAATCCATCTTTTACTCCATGTAGATCTACTAATAATATTTTTTTATCTTTTACTAAAGTAATAGCTTGATCAGCTACTTCTCTAAAATATAAAAAAGTTTAGTTTAACTTCTGATAAATGTTTTCTATTGATTTTAGGTTTATAGAACTTCCTCAACACATTTTCTTTTTGATCTTGGTTTAATTAATAGGAATGATTATTACAGAAAAATAATAAACATAGAAATACATCCATTTAATCAGGATATATTTCTATGTTTGCATTTAAGGGGCAGTTACTAAATTCCATGTTACTGTAGCAGAGTAGTTTCCTACCTCTATATTTTCGACATTTGGTAATATCAAAGAGACATCCCCTAAATTATAGTCATAAACTCCATTTAAGTGTTTATTTGGTACATTACTCATTAATGTACTATCTACAGTTGTGATCTTAGCATTATTTGTGCCTGTGACGTCACTGCATTCTTGTAAATCTGTTGATGGATTATAAGCATTTACTCCATTATTTATATTCTGTTTAACATTAGAGGTACCTGTAGTTTGTAAGTAGGCATTATCTATGGATCCTTCAGAATTCCAAGTAAGTTTTGCATCCAACCTCCATGGTGTAGTTGAATCTTCTTGATCTCGTATTCCTATATTAAATGTACTATTTTTTGTTAAAGGAATAGATTGTTCTCCAGAGTTTTTTAAAGCTACTTCTCCTGTATTAAATGAAGAAGGTATATAAATCATGGATAATGCAGCAGATGATGGAATTTTTTTATTATCACTAGAAGTATTTGGATCATCCATCCATTGTGCGGTATATTCTGTATTTAATAGATCTAAGACACTACTTGCTTGATCAGGATTGGTTCCCGAAATTTTCCAATTTAGAAACCCTGTATCTTGTTTTGTTGGAGTGTTTTCTGTTACCCACTGTTTAAAATTAGACACATTTAATATAGGATCATTTTGGTCCACAGCGCAATTTTTTATATAATACAGATTTGATTCGCCATTTGAAAATGTCCCTCCATTAGCGTTTAAAAATGGTGAATTTACTAGCTTTCTAAAATTTGAAGTATAATCATAATTAAGCAGTGGTTGAGCTTTATTTTTATCCACTATAACCAACAAAGGAGTATACTTTTCAGAACTATGTTGAGTGAACATATAATCAGTACTTGTATCATCAGTTAATGTAGCATTTGATAAATTAATAAAGCTTAATGTAGGACAACCATAAAACATTCCTGTCATATCAGTTACTTTAGCAGTATCAAAACTTGAAAGATTCATACTAGTTAAGTTAGAACAATCCTTAAACATATAACACATGTTTGTAACGTTGTTTGTGGGAAAAATAAATGTTGGTGAAGATAACTTAGTACATCCTTCGAACATAAAACCCATATTTGTAACTTGATTTGTGTTTCTTAAATTTATTTTATTTATGAAATTATCATCTATGTTAGCACAGCCAGCAAACATATGGCTCATATTTGTTACATTAGAAGCATCAAAATTGAAATCTATAGTATTTTTACTATTTAAACTACTACATCCATTAAATAAATATTGCATATCAGTGACGTTACTAGTGCTAAAATTACTACCAAGTATAAATGTAAGTCCCAATTGAGAGCAACCATCAAATGTATAAGACATATTAGTTATATGTGAAGAGGTGGGTAAATACATATTTTGTAGCTGGTTACAGTTTTGAAATGCATTTGACATATCTGTTATTACGGCTTGATGAGCACCTGAATCTGCCTCTAAACTTAATCCCTGTAGATTGGCTTGCTGTAAATTTGTAGCTCCTTTAAATGCAGAATGCAAAGAAGGATGGGATGCACTATCAAATAATCCTACTGATGATGTAGTATTTCCATAAGTTCCATTTACAAATGTGATACTAGTTATTTGTTTATATTTATCATTCCTTAGAAAATAATCTGAACTCTCTTGATTCATGTTTCGAATGAGAATGTGATAATTACCCTTTGAGGTACTTAATCTTCCTGGTATAGTGATATTAGTGTCACTGCCCTTGTAATAGTTTAAACAAATAAAGTCGTTTCTTGTGGTATAGTCCCAATTTTTCAACCATTCATTTCCCATCTCAATGGTCCATTGCTGTCCATCTACTATCGTAGGTTCAATAGTTTTTTTGGGAGATACACTTCGCTCTTCATCATTTTTATCTGTATTATTTTTTTTTATAGATGGTTCTTGTGTGATTTCAGTAGTCTCTATTCCAGAAGAACAGGAAGTACTTGTTTCTTTTTGATCATTTGTTGAATTATTATTTTTTGATGAACTTTCCAAATTATTATCAGAACTTAAGCTAGTGTTTGTATTACTTGATATTTCTTCCGTAGAACTTATTTTTTCTTCTGCTAAAACAGGTAAATTTGGTATCCAACTAATAAGGAAACTTGAAACAAAAACTATTAGTATTTTTTTACGTATATTTTTCATCGATGGTTCTCCTTTTTGATAAAACAATATAAAATAAACTAAAACTAACCAATAATATTCCCAATAATGGAGTGAGTATACTCAAAGAATCATTTGTCTTTGGCAACTGTTTAGCAATTTCAATTTTTTTATCAGATTTATTTTTATTTACATCAGATTTATTTTTATCTATATTGGAAGTAGTTGGATTACCAGGTAGTAATTCAGGCATAATTTTACGTATAAAATTTACTGAAACGGTGGTTGTTTGATAGTCATCTGCAAATATAGGAGATGAGGCTCCAACACAGACAATTGATATAAATAATAAGATTATCCAACGAGCAAATTGTTTTTTATACATTAAATCTCCCCTCCTTTAAGTAACTTCTGTACTTTTAAGTTAATTTTATTTTATCTTGTATTATTTTATGTGAAATTTTTTTTTTTATTCTTGTATAAAAAAATTATGTAGTATTAAAAGATATTCTAAATGAAAATATTATACGATATTAGGAATAAACAATATTAACCTCTTAATAATTAAATATTTGTAGATCTATTTTTGAGTTTAAATAATATAAAAAAGAAAAAATCTCAGAATAAAAAAATATATTTTTTTATTCTGAGATCAAAATATTATTAATAAGTTATAACTATATTTTTAAGATCATGTATAACCTCATTGTATACAGATTTTTCAGCAATTAAAGATTCTTTAGTAATTCCATATTGTTGTAGCTGTAATTTATTTTCTGAATCATGTATTAGTGTATTAATGTATTCAGATGAGGATTGATATTTTTCTATCAGCTCTGATATATAGTCAATATTCATAATATTACCTCCTAATTATTTTATTTATAAGTGAGATATTAAAAATAAGGATAATTAAATTCACTACGATAGAAATTACCATATAACTAAGAAGAAAAAATTTTAAAATTTTATATTCAAAATAAAATATCATGTGTTTTTTTATTTTTTATAATTATTTTGGAAAAAACAATAGGCCTTGCTTTTGTCGATTATAAGTTGCATCACCGACAATCATATAAGTTTTATAATTTTCTACAGTGTTTAAAAGCTCAATATCATCAATAATTAAAATATCTATATCTTGTTCATTTAATTCGTAATACGGACTTATATTTATAGATTCCTTAAGCTCTTGACAATATTGTGTTTCAAAAATTGTACCTCTGATAGAATATACTCCTATATTAACAATGTTATCTGTTATATATCTTTTTTGAAAAGCAATAATCATATATGAAAGCAATTCATATACCCAATTTACATTTATATTTTTATCCATAAACATATCTTTAAAATCTTCTTTTAAATTGTCTTGTATTTTTTTTAGATAGCCAGATCTTTTTAATTTTGGTGTTAAAAGAGTTCTAGAAAAATAATAATATGGATATATTAAATTAGAGAAGTGAATACATCCTTCAATTTTGATAGATAAAACTTCTAATGAGCTTGGAGAAACATTATATGGATTTTTCATTAGTACAGATAGTATGAAGGATTGATAATGATATTCTTCTATCAATTCGTGAGAGAAAAAATATTTTTCTGCTTCCATATTTTCGAAATGCAGACTGGACATGTTGAAAATAAGAAATATTAAAATTAAAAAACTTCCTTCTTTGTCAAAAGATTTCGGATTTATTTTTGAAAAATTGTCTTGTATTTTATTTAATAAGGGACTTTCTATATTAATAAAGTTATCGTAACAAATCGTTTTGTGCGTTTTACACACTTTTTGTAAATAAAAACGATCATGTACTGTTAATATCCAAATACATAGTTCTCTTATGACAAAATATTCCGCTTTCATATGATAGTGATCTAAAAATGTAACTACTCGATTTTGTAGATCTAATACATTAATTTTAGAAAATGATTTTTCGAATGGGTGTTTTTCAATTTGTAAATATAAATTGTAAAGAACCATAATTGCTTCCAAATTACCTTCTAAAATAACATAGGGTCTTCTCTGTATATATATACCAACACTGTCTAAATTTTTATCCATAAATTTTAATATATTGAATAATTTAGAATGACTAATATACAATTTTCCAGCTAATTGTTCAAAGGTAATTTTGGGATGAAAAAAGCAATAGTGAAGAATGTCTTTTACTACACTTTGAGAAAAATAGAATTTTTGAACATCATAAAGGGAAAAAGTTTTGTAATTAAATATTATTAAGTTATCAGAAATAATCAGAGCTTTATCAGGTAATTCATTATGTAGTTCCTGTAAGTATTTATTAACTGTAGCATTTGATAGCTTTAGTTCTTTAATTAATAAATTTTTATTTATTTGTCCACTGTTTTCTATAATCAATCTTATTATTTCTGCTTTGAAAAAGGAAGATTTTTCATAAATTAATCTTAGCATTTCTGCACCTCCTTATTTACTCGAAGATACCAAAAATTATGTTTATAGGTATACTTTTTTTTTTTATAGATATAATAAAAAAATAAGTATTTAATTTATAGTATTATAATATGATAAATAAATAGTGAGGGATATCTGTTATTATTTTTAAATATAAAAATTAACAAACACAAAATATATGTTATTATTTACACATAAATAATAACATATATTTTTTATAGTGCATATAAATAATACATACTGTTACTAACTAACAGCTTGTAGTTCTTTGATATTATAGTTGATTATGGATAATAAAAACTGAAGATATGCCTAAACCAAGTAAAACTAAGGTACAAATGATTAATAAACCATTAATTGAAAGTTTTTTCATATTCATTTTATCAGTAATAATATATTTATAATCTTGTAACAACAAATATATATTTATAATAAAAAATATGATACTGATACTTATGGTACATATACTCCAAACATACATTATTTTTCTCTCCTGTTGTTTTTAGCATTATATTTTCGTCTATAAATGTAAATTGTTCCTAAAATAGTAATTATTATTAAGAAAACACTAGTATATTCAAACCAATTTGGTAAAATAACCTTAAATGCAGATTGTTTATTAATTTCTTTTGCTTTATCTCCTGCAATGTCAAATTTACGCTCAAAATTCCAAGTGTTTTCTGCAGTTTTTACAGTTCCTTTAAATAAATATTTTCCCGGTTTTAAATCGTCTTTACCCCAATCTATTTGCAATGGTAAGCATGAATATGGTGCAATTGATACATTATTCATTGAATTTTCTTTGATTTTTTTTGTTCCATCTTCTGAATATACAGCACCGTTTACTTGTGCTTTAGAGAAAATATAAGGATTGGGATTTAAAATATTTGCTTGAACAACTTTTTTTCCTGACGCTAAATTAGGAATAACATTTTCTAAATTTACAGAAACATTTTTAAATAAATTTACTTTATCCTCGTTAGTTAGAACTATTCCTATGGTATAACAGTAATCATTGTTTACAATATTTTGATTTTTTTCTTTGTCATCTATTTTTTCAGATACTACTACTCCTCCTAATATTACTCCTTGTACATTATGTGCAGGCATATTGATATCTAATGTTATTTCCTTAGAACTATTTTTAGAAATACTTACTTCTTTTTGTGTAGATTTAACTATTGAAGTTAATGGTATTTTTAAAGAAGTATTATTTTTTAAGGTTCCAGAATAATCTACTATACCATTACTATTAGTATTAGCATCAACAACTTTAATAATTAATAGCTTATCTTTATTAGAATTATTTATTAATTTTATTTTGATTGAATCTTTGGAACCTGGTTTTTCTGATAAATAAAAATACCCAGAATTTTTATCTATTTGTCTTGGATTTGGGATACCTTCAACTGAAAATCCTCCAAAATTTTGTTTTTCTTCTGCTGATACTTTGATACTGATAGTTATGCTAGTAATTACTAAAAATATTATCATCAATATATTTTTTTTATTAATTACTCTATTCACTAGTATTCTCCTTTGCTATTTACTAATAAATAAATCTAAAATGAAAAAACAGGAATGATTTTCCTGTTTTTTCTTTCTTTAACTAATTTGATGGGGTTTGCTCTAAATTCCAAGTAACACTTCCAGTTTTTGCTCCAGCATCTACTTGATTAACATTAGGGATATTTAATGATACTGTTCCTAAATTCAAGTCATATGTTCCAGAAAAAGTATTACCTTGATTTCCTTCCATAATTAATTGTGCTTGTGAACCAATACTTGGGTGATTAGTTACTGTAATCATATCTGGAGTATCTAATGGCACCAATTGATTTTGAGCATTATATGTTTGAGCAGTCTCAGCAGTTGTTCCAATTGTAGCACCATTTGATGCTAGATCTCCTGAAAAAGTTGCTTTTAGTGTCCATCCAGCTTTATTATGTTGTGTATCTTTTACCCCAACATTAAGTGTGTTACCACCTGACAAGTCAATATTTTTTTGTAAGCTACCTTGAGTTCCAAGTTCAATACTACCAAAATCAAAACTGTATGGAATATAAGCTAATGAAAAATTACCGGTTGGTTGTAAAGGATTATTCGTATTGTCATCTGAACCAGGTTGATCAGGATGAGCTCCAGATGGGTTATTTGGAGTTGGATTATCATTATTAGTATTGGATACAGTGAAATTTGCCTTTACATTAGTATCTGCACTATTCATATCAGCAAATACACTACTAGCTCCTAATGCCATTGGAGCTATCAAAGAAACTGCTGCTACTAAAGCTTGTTTTTTCATAATATTCATTCCTTTTTTTTTATAGTGAATTTGGACATATGTCTTTCAAATCCAAGGAAATAATAACATTAAAAAATTAAGTATATATTTTGATTTTTTTTTTATAAAATTTAATTTTTAAAATAATGATAATTCGTTTTTTATAAATTGAGAAGTAGATTTATTGTAATTAATTGAACGAGTAATAGATTTGAAGCAATACTAGTTTTTATCATTTATAAGTACATTTTTTTATTTTACTTATCTTAATATAACGAACTTCTTAGTAGCAGAATATATTTTTTCCCATTTTTTATACCTATTTAATTTAAAAATGAAAGTATCCAAATTTTAGTATGTCATAAAAATTTATAGATAAAGTTAGAAAATACAACAAAGTATAATAGTCGAATACTTATAAATAATTAATATTTTTAAACTCAAATTAAGACATTTTTTTATGACATAATGTATACACTATAATTTGGGAAAATTAGTCATTGATTTAATCAATTAAATCATATTTATAACCAAAGATAAAAAGGCTCTTTGTCAAATGATGTTGGTAAAGAGAAATCTTAGAATAATTTGGGCAGAAAGAAAAAAAACTTCTTTCTGTTCTTTTTATTTGGTTAAAATGGTTTTACCGTGGCAGATCATGATCCGTCGTTTGAAATGATAAAAATTTCGAAACCCATAAGCATTGCGTTTTAATACTTTAATATGGTTGTTTAAACATTCTAGTGGTCCGTTTGAATAACTGTAGCGGAGGGCATTTTGGATCTGTGGCAGAAACTTTTTAAATGTTCGCAAAGTTGTCGCATAAGTTTCAGGTAACTGGCTGACTTCTCTGGATAAACAGTCCTCAAATAGGGAATGTTCTCTTTTCTTTACTGCATAAAGAACATCTTGATATAACTGATAGCCTTGTCGTAGATTGGGACAAGTAGTTAACAGTCGATCGACAATCTCGCTTTCAGTTAAATAATCTTTAAAACTGGCACGCCGAACCCGTTTTTCATCGTTCAACTTTGCCTCTTCTTTTTGCAGGAGTTTCCAATAACATTTTATTTTTTTACTAAGCCCACGTTGGTATTGAGAAGTACTTTTAAGTAGTGACTTTGTTTCCTTCACTCGATGGTTTAAAAAAGTTCTTCCTATATGTTGAACAATGTGGAAACGATCAATAATCAACTGAGCATTTGGGAAAAGCTTTTTAACCAATGAAACATAAGGTGCATACATATCAATAACAATGAATTCAATGTTTTTTCGAGTCGCTAAGCAAAACCGAGAAAAATAGCGTTCTAAATAAGGTAATCGTCGATTTTCAACAATGTCTAGTAGTTCGTGTCTTTGTCCGTCCATCATAATAAAACTCATAGCACTTGCGACACTTCGAACTGATTTGAATTCATCAAAGCATAAGACCTTTGGTAAAGTCTGTTTGAAAGGGTTCAATGGGCGGTAAAATCTCTTCATGACACGATAAATCGAAGAAGTGGAAATATTTTTCTGACGAGCGATTTCCGTCATCGAAGTATTCTCTTTTAAGCGAGTAACGACAGACCAACGAACTTTTTGACTAATAAAACAGTGTTTCTCAGCGACAGAGGTATCCGCTACGAAGGTGCGTTGGCAAGTCTTACATTTGAATCGTTATTTCTTCAATTCCAGATAGGTCCGATATTCAGACACGTCATTAAGTAACAACCGGACGGTTGTCGTCCCCCAACGAATGATCTTAGAGGGGACGACACAAAGACAATGTGGACACTCTTCGGGCGTGTATTGAAGAGTACCTTTGTAAATCAAGCAAATTGTCCTTTATATCTTTCTTTGGTTAAACAATTTTCCTCGAAATAGATATTTAGGTCTAGAATATTTAGGGTATCTTTGATAAGCTGAGTATAAGACATCTTGAATCCTCCTATGAATTGGTTCGTCAAATTAATTCTAAAGGATTTCAGGGTGTCTTTTCTATGTTTTTACATCATAAAAAAGATGTTAGTGAATTTCACCAACATCAAAAAGTATAGAGCCGATTAAAAATTAACTCTTTTAAAAATAACTTACACTAATCCAATCTCATTTTTAGAAGTAGCAATATTATTCGTAAACGTTATGACAAAATAAGATCCTAATGGTCCAGTAGTGTTAGTTTCCCATGTCAATGTTTGAATATTTTCACCATTTGAATTTTTATATTCTGCAATAGAATTCGGATCACCAAATTTTTTAATAGCATTTTCCATGGATAAATCCTTATTCATTTTCATTTCACCAAATATTTTAGAAGAAACTACTTTTTCTTTATCATAAGGAACGTATAATCCAGATACTGATTTTTCGACAATGTTGTTGTTTTCTGTACCAACAGTTAGCTTAGCCCCTAATTCTCCAGTTTTATTACTTCCCCAAGTATAAATGGTTTCAGAATTTCCCGAATCATCTGTAGAAGATTCCGTATATAGCGGAGCACCCAATATTTTATTTATATTATCTAATCCTGTTCCTATTGTTAATTTATCATATACTGATTTTATTTCTTGAGCAGATTTCTTTTCTGTTGTTGTAACTTCTGCTGTTTCTTTCTTGTCCTTCTCTCTAGAGATAGTAATTGACCCAATACAAATAAGGATTATCGCAATAGCTCCTAAAACAATATAGATTATTTTTTTCAAAATAATTACCTCCTAGTTAAATGACTAAAAAATTTGAACTTTTTATGACTAAAGTCACAATATTCTTGGAAATAAAGCATACTTGCAAGTATGTGTATCTTTACTCACAGCGGTGTTTCTTATTGATCAAGCTGTCCCCGTAGTTTCTACGGGTCTTAATTTTTTCTCTAAGTTAATGATTGTATCTTTAGACCTTCTGACAGAATAATGATATTAACATTGATATTTCGGTCATGATGAGTATGACAAGTAGGGCAAGTCCATTCTCTAAATTCAAGAGATTTCTTGCCATCTTTATATCCGAATTCTGAACAAATTTGACTAGATAGAAACCATCTATCTATTTTAATAAATTCACGTCTGTGCCAGTCAGCTATATATTGCAATTTAGTCACAAAACTAGACCAAGATACATCAGAAATGCTTTTTGATAATTTCTGTACTCAGTTTATTCAGAAAATCAGTACGTTGATTCATAAACGTTTGAGTATAATCTATCCACTTTTCGTTTTTGCTTTTGATAGTTCTTTGCCATCCGTGGAATTTTTAAATATATAGAAAGATATGAAACTGCATTAAAACTAACGGTTAGTATCCATAGATTATAATAGATTAATGTCTAAAAATTATAACGCCATTTTATCAAAAACACTTTTTAACTATTTTTTTTTTTTGATAAAAAATAAAATTAAATTAGTTAAGTTTTTTCGTATAATTTATTTAGATTGAGAATCATTTTTTTTAATTTCTATTCCTTGTTTTTTGGATATTTTCATAATAGTTGTTTAGACTGAAAAATAAAATTATCCTATTGTAAGTCTATACATACGATATCTGGTAGTACTAATCTCAATATATCACTATTTATTTGGTATCTATTACACAAGGCAGATTATTAAAGAGATTGAAATCAATACTTTTTATCGTTGGTTTTAGATTATTCATTTCGAATAATTAAAAAAAACGATTTTATTCGAAGATGTTTTCATATAAAAACAGTTCTGTTATAAAAAATAAGTTTTATAAAAGAAAGAAGGCATTTAGCATGTGTACATCCATTGTTTATTCAAGCAAAGATCATTATTTTGGACGTAATTTGGATTTAGAAATATCTTATCCATCAGTTGTTACGATTACACCAAGAAATCACCCTTTTCATTTTCGTAAAGCAGATAATCTAGCTACTCACTATGGGATGATTGGGATGGCCACTGTAGTTGATGATTATCCTTTATATTTTGAAGCAATAAATGAAAAAGGATTAAGTATGGCTGGGCTAAATTTCCCTGAAAATGCTTATTATTTCGAAGAAGATC
Source organism: Enterococcus sp. DIV1682a (assembly GCF_051711005.1). Taxonomy (NCBI): domain Bacteria; kingdom Bacillati; phylum Bacillota; class Bacilli; order Lactobacillales; family Enterococcaceae; genus Enterococcus; species Enterococcus sp. DIV1682a. Next base: position 8,094 of record NZ_JBIOLT010000002.1, on the reverse strand, counting down.
CTTCTAAAACAAATATAGCTCCCTTTGAATTTATCCCATGGATATTAGGACAATGTGCTACAATTGAAGAAGCAAAAAAAATATTAACAGAAATCAATTTAATCCAGATCGACTTCAGTGAGGAACTTCCTCTTTCTCCTCTTCATTGGATGCTAGCAGACCAGAAAGAATGTTTAGTGATTGAGTCAACGATTGCTGGATTAAAGATATATAAAAATCCTATAGGTGTAATGACGAATAACCCACCTTTTGATTATCAATTATTTAATTTAAATAATTATAGATACGTTTCTCCAACTGTATCACCCAATAATTTCTCTAATAACGTACATTTAGACGTCTATAGTAGAGGAATGGGGGGGCTTGGTTTACCAGGAGATTTATCCTCGGCTTCTAGATTCGTCAAAGCAACATTTACAAAATTTAATGCAACTACTGGTAATTCGGAAGCTGAAAGTGTTAATCAGTTTTTCCATATTTTAAAATCGGTAGAACAACAAAAAGGATTATGTGATGTAGGAAATGGTCAATTTGAATACACTATTTATTCTTCCTGTTGCAATATGGACAAAGGTATTTATTATTACACAACATATACCAACAACCAAATTACAGCAGTAGATATGAATAAAGAAAATCTAGAAAGTACCCATTTAATTATTTATCCTTTAATTATTCAAGAACAAATAAATTATATAAACAAATAGCAAAGGAATATTTGCAGTATAAATTAATCATCTAAAAAATGTTCTTTAGATGATTTTCATATCAATTATTTATCACTTGCATTTTATTTATTATAACAGACTTATGTTTTGGATATACAAGAATAGTAGTATGTTAAGTGAAGAAATAAATTAAGTGGAGCGGAGGCTCAAAAATATTAATCAAAAGAGTTTCTTAATCAAATTAATGATAAATTATGGTTGTATTTATTAGTAAAATAAATATGATATAATAACATATACGAAAAGGTAATTATAATCAATTAAAAAGATTAAAACACACTAGTTAGTGGGCTTCTTTTATCTTCAGATTAACGGTTAAACTTATTTTTTGATAATATTTTTACTAATATTGATATCTTTACCATTATAGGTATAGAAAAGATAATATACGAATATCAAGGATTTTCTTCCGTGCAGATAATATTATAGTTTTTATTCATTTCTATACTCAATTTATTTAGAAAATCAATATGTTAATTCATACTTTTTTTGTAAATGAGCTACTTTATATTTTTTTGATTTTAATAATTCTATATTCAAAAATTTTTAATTTATTTCTTTTGTAAAAAGCATCTTATCAATTTGTGTTGTTAAAGTTCTCTTCGGGTTGAAAGAGAATTTATTATTACCAATGATCGAGCAATGACAATATCTTTGAAAAACATTTCCCCTCAACTAGATTTTTTAATCATCTCTATACTTTTTGATGTTGGTGAAATTCACTAACATCTTTTTTATGATGTAAAAACATAGAAAAGACACCCTGAAATCCTTTAGAATTAATTTGACGAACCAATTCATAGGAGGATTCAAGATGTCTTATACTCAGCTTATCAAAGATACCCTAAATATTCTAGACCTAAATATCTATTTCGAGGAAAATTGTTTAACCAAAGAAAGATATAAAGGACAATTTGCTTGATTTACAAAGGTACTCTTCAATACACGCCCGAAGAGTGTCCACATTGTCTTTGTGTCGTCCCCTCTAAGATCATTCGTTGGGGGACGACAACCGTCCGGTTGTTACTTAATGACGTGTCTGAATATCGGACCTATCTGGAATTGAAGAAATAACGATTCAAATGTAAGACTTGCCAACGCACCTTCGTAGCGGATACCTCTGTCGCTGAGAAACACTGTTTTATTAGTCAAAAAGTTCGTTGGTCTGTCGTTACTCGCTTAAAAGAGAATACTTCGATGACGGAAATCGCTCGTCAGAAAAATATTTCCACTTCTTCGATTTATCGTGTCATGAAGAGATTTTACCGCCCATTGAACCCTTTCAAACAGACTTTACCAAAGGTCTTATGCTTTGATGAATTCAAATCAGTTCGAAGTGTCGCAAGTGCTATGAGTTTTATTATGATGGACGGACAAAGACACGAACTACTAGACATTGTTGAAAATCGACGATTACCTTATTTAGAACGCTATTTTTCTCGGTTTTGCTTAGCGACTCGAAAAAACATTGAATTCATTGTTATTGATATGTATGCACCTTATGTTTCATTGGTTAAAAAGCTTTTCCCAAATGCTCAGTTGATTATTGATCGTTTCCACATTGTTCAACATATAGGAAGAACTTTTTTAAACCATCGAGTGAAGGAAACAAAGTCACTACTTAAAAGTACTTCTCAATACCAACGTGGGCTTAGTAAAAAAATAAAATGTTATTGGAAACTCCTGCAAAAAGAAGAGGCAAAGTTGAACGATGAAAAACGGGTTCGGCGTGCCAGTTTTAAAGATTATTTAACTGAAAGCGAGATTGTCGATCGACTGTTAACTACTTGTCCCAATCTACGACAAGGCTATCAGTTATATCAAGATGTTCTTTATGCAGTAAAGAAAAGAGAACATTCCCTATTTGAGGACTGTTTATCCAGAGAAGTCAGCCAGTTACCTGAAACTTATGCGACAACTTTGCGAACATTTAAAAAGTTTCTGCCACAGATCCAAAATGCCCTCCGCTACAGTTATTCAAACGGACCACTAGAATGTTTAAACAACCATATTAAAGTATTAAAACGCAATGCTTATGGGTTTCGAAATTTTTATCATTTCAAACGACGGATCATGATCTGCCACGGTAAAACCATTTTAACCAAATAAAAAGAACAGAAAGAAGTTTTTTTTCTTTCTGCCCAAATTATTCTAAGATTTCTCTTTACCAACATCATTTGACAAAGAGCCATAATTACTTGTCTTTTAACCATTAGTGGGAAAATCCATAAGTAATATCAGAAGATTCTTTACGTACTGGTCTTTGATTTAAATGTTCAATTCCAGACTTCATATCTTGAATTAAATCTATCGCCATCTGCATACTTAAATCTGCTCGACAAACAAAACGTTGGATATTAATATTTGATAGATTATCAGGTAACGGATAAGTAGGGACTTGCCAACCCTTCATTGCAAATTGATCGGTTAGATCATATAAATTCCAAGAGATAGAAACATCTTTCTTCAATTTATAGCAAACAATTGGTAATTGTGAACCGTCATTATAAATATCAAAATAACCCATTTTGTCAATTTCTTTTGCTAAATATTTTGCCACATCACTGGTTTTTTTATGAATTGATTGATAACCTTCAAACCCATTACGGACAAATGTGTAATATTGTCCTATTATCTGACTTGCACTTCTTGAGAAATTAATTGCCATTGTTGGCATTTCTCCTCCAAGATAACTAACTTTGAAGACTAATTCCTCTGGTAAAAAATCTTTTTCTTTCCAGATAACCCAACCAACACCAGGATATACCAATCCATATTTGTGTCCAGAAGTGCTAATTGAACGTACATTTTTCAAACGGAAATCCCATTCAAGTTCTGGTTCCATAAATGGTACAAATAATCCACCACTGGCAGCATCTACATGAATATATACCTTGTAGTCAGTCTGTTTGTTATATTCCTCTATTTTTTTATCTAATGCCTTTATATCGTCATATTTTCCTGTATAAGTGATTCCTAAGATACCTACTACGCCAATCGTATATTCATCAAAATAATCGGTTACAGTGTCTATATTGATAATCCCGTGTTCTTCATCAATCGGGATTGTGCGCATTTCAATATCCCAATAAACACAGAATTTTTCCCAAACGACTTGATATGCAGAAGAAATTACTAAGTTAGGTTTTTGTTTATTGATATCTAAACCAAGTTTTTTTACACGATTACGCCATGCAAATTTTAATGCTAATCCCCCCAACATACAAGCTTCACTTGAACCTACAGTCGAGGTACCTATAAAATCAGATTCATCTGGAACATTCCATAAGTCAGCAATGATGTTAACACAACGATTTTCGATCTCTGCTGTACGTGGATATTCAGTTTTATCTATTGCATTTTTGTCCAATGTTTCACACATGATTTTTACAGCTTCTGGTTCCATGTATGTTTGACAAAAGGTAGCGAGATTTTGTCTTGACACACCTTCATCAATTAATTGATCTTTTACCAATTGATAAGCATCTCGGGGAATCAGCGAGCCTTTTGGCAGTTTATACATAGGAATCGCTTCGTCCATCGCTTCATTTCCGAAAATAGGTTCCAAATATTGTGCTTCATGTCTATTTTTTTTACTGAATAACATTTTTCTCTCCTCCTAAAAAGCACTGATTTCTTAGATTTTTCTGTTATTTCCTTTTTCATCAAATGTTTTATAAATCCCAAAAGGGATAACTAAAATAATTAACCAGCTAATAATTAAGATGGCTAAATACGTTCCTCCTTTACCATAACCAATATCGTTAGGTGGAAAAAACGATATAAAGAATGCAAAAACTGAAACAAGTAATCCTATAATTGCCACACCAATTTTTACTTTCTTTCCACCAGGAATTTGGTATGATCTTGCTAAATCTTCCTTTTCTTTCACTAATTTGATGTAAGAAATAAATAAAAGAACATAAGCTACAAGATAAATACATACTGTCAAAGCCATTGCAACAAAGAACGAAAGATTAGTTCCCCCTCCTCCTAGTGTTAGTACAACTGCCCAGATAGAAACGATTATTCCTTGAATTAATACGATATTGGTAGGTACATTATATTTATTAACTTTTGCCATTTGTTTTGGTAGCAGTCCATTTTTAGCTGCTTCAAGCATAGCAGTCGATGGGCCAACCACCCATGTGGAAATTTCAGCAACAACACCTAAACAAATAATGACTGCAATGATACGAATAAGAGTTTCTCCTCCACCAAAATGATGAATTAAATAAGAATAAGCTTGAATTACTCCTGTATCTAGTGATAACTGATCTTGTGGGATTGTTGCAGCAACTGTAGCACCACCCAATGTATCTAAAATAATTGTCAAAATTACTAATATCAAAATAGCCTTAGGATAATTTTTTCCAGGATTATCCATATCTTTCACATGACTGGCAGACGATTCAACCCCTGCATATGCTAAAATAAATGAAGCAAAGACCACTAATGTATTTATTTTAGTAAAATCTGGAATCCAAGCATCCGCACTAAAAGAGACTTTTACTGGATTTCCTTGCGCAATATAGAGAATACTTAAAGTGAAAAGAAGGACTCCAGTCGCTAATATTCCGACAAAAAATCCTATTTTTGCAATTTTAGCGGTATTTTTTGTCCCAGTAAATTGTGATATTGTGATCAACCAAAAAATTATTAATGTACCGATTAATTTCAACCAAACATTTGTATTTAAAGCAGGCCAATTAAGTGCGTAAGATAGTGCCCCTATAATAAAGTAAATCATTGTAATGAAACCTACTGTAATTTGAAACCATTGAAAGAAAATAGCAGCAAATCCCCATTTTCTACCTAAAGTTTTTGATACCCACGTATAAAGACCTCCTTTTTCCCATCCTTCTACAGTAGCCATTTCCGCAGAACAAAGCGCCACAGGAATAAACCAAAGAAAGCCACCAACTAGTAAATAAAAAACTAGATTCATCTTTGATGTCGCAAATGTCGGATACTCATAAACTGTCATGACCATTGAGGCAGTTATAGCAAAAAAGCTCATCAAAGATATTTTTTTTGTACTTCTATCCATTGTTTTTCCTCCTTATTATTTATTTAATAAACTCATAAATGCGAAATTCTAATTTTTTTCGTCATTATGAAGTCTTCAAACAATGTTGAAATTACTCGCATTCTGTATTTCCCTTTCTTAGATATTATTGTGTTTGTCAAAAAAGAAAGCGGTATCATTATTATCGGAAATAAATAACTAATTTTAGATGTCATTAAGTTATCTTACTTAATGAGTAAATAATTATTTTAGAAAAAACAATTTATATATCCAATACGAAAAAAAGTAGTAAAAAATTTTTTTACTTAGCAAAAAAAGTAATACTTGATTTTTAATATGTAGATAAAAATAATATATGTTATATTTTTACGATTTAAGAATACTCCGATAAATAAAGATAGTCAAATAAAAAATATATTACCTAATTTGTTTTTTATTGTTAATTGTATAACTTGAACTAATTTTTAAAATGAGAAAATCCAATAGATTTATTACAAAAGAAATTTTTATATACGTTATCTAAAGTTAGTTAGATATTAACCACGAAAAGACTATATACTTCTATGGAAAATTATTTTATGTAAGTGTTGGCAGCATCGTTTTTTAAATACTCCTTTTTTAAATACTCCTTTTTTATTTCTTCGTAATCTCTTATTCTATTATCGATATCAAATTGTAATCCTTACGAAAACAACCAAAATACTTAAAAAAATTGTTTTTTTTCATTAGTAAAAATCAGAATTTTTATACTTTTAATTGTTTCGTAAGGGCAATTTATTTCCTTAATTTTTGAATATATTTATTAATGATATCAAATTAGTACGCCACTCATTGATAATAGATCAATCATTTATTTCCCAAAAAATGGTTTTACATGATTAATTAGATGATATTGGTAGAAAGTCAAAAACAAAAAGTATTTAACTTAATTTCTTCACTTTATAATTTAATTTCATTGAACAATGTTTAAACAAAATAAAAGTTATTCAATGTTTCAAGAAAACATAAAATTTTATCTTTGTAAAATCTTTCTTATAATACGGATAACTAAAGAAATAGTTGGAATAATCATCAAGTCCATTACTATATACCAAAAGTCCATTACTACATTTTCCCACGTAATCGGAACAAATACACCTATTAATAAAATCATAGCAAGAATAAACAAATTAAAGAGGAATGCAGACAAAAACTCCTTCATACTAACATTTGCAGTATAATTAAAACTTCTTTTCCAATAATCCATATATGCTTGAATCATTATTTTATCCCCTTTTAAATTATTAAAATTAAAAATATTTAAATATTAACATATAAAAAATGTCTAAAAACAATCAAATTACAAACTAGTATAATTATTTAAGTCTTTTTTGGGATCATATAGCGGAAACGCATATCCCTCTATTTTGAATTTCCTTTTTGAAATTAAATATCGCTCAATTCCATATTCCGTTTTATTTTCAATAATAAAAGTATTTTTTCGAAAACAAACTACTTTTCCTGTGCAATATTTTTTATTCACATCAATTGTTGAAAGTTCCATGCCTTCTTGAATCAACATATATTTCTCACCTGATTTTTATTGTTTAAAATTGTTATTTCTATAGATATTCAAAATTTGTAGATTTGAAAATAACTGGATATATCTTTGTTGTTTTTCATAATAAGAAATAATTTGTTCGAGATAATGTATTTGTACTTATTTTTTATTTTTTTCCTTCATTTTATTTAAGTAACGATAAATTGTTGTACGAGAAACATTCCAACGTTCTGCAATCGTATTAATTGGTGTGCCACTATCTACTAAAGTTTTAAGTAATTCCAGATCTTTATTTGTTAATTTTTCAGGACGCCCACCAAAACGTCCTCTCGCTCGTGCAGCAGCGCGACCAGCAGCTGATCTTTCTAAAATTAGATTCCTTTCAAATTCAGCAAATGCCGCGAATAAGTGAAACATAAGTTGACCAGTCGAACTGGATTTATCCATCGTTATATTTTCTTGAAGACTATGAAAACTTACACCACGTTCATTCAAGCTATTCACAATCGAAATCAAATCTTCCATATTCCTTCCTAAACGATCTAAACGCCAAACGACAAGTGTATCTCCAGAACGAACAAAATCGATGGCCATTTCTAAACCTGGTCGATTACTTTTTGCCCCACTCATATGATCGGTAAAAATTTTCTCACAACCAAATTTATTTAAACTATCTTCTTGTAAATCTAAATTTTGTAATCCAGTAGATACTCGCGCATATCCTATTTTCAAAAAAATCACTCCTAACTAAAATCTATTGTAACATAACTTTATTCATACGGTTTAAATGAACATAG
>NZ_JBIOLT010000001.1:2887500-2917511 GCF_051711005.1 Enterococcus sp. DIV1682a | reverse complement strand
ATAAGGCTTCCTCCTTCATTAAAAAGTGAATAACTAGTACTAATTTATCATTTTTTCATATAGTTTTCCACAGAAAGAGCAGAAAAAATTTTTTATTTGAGATTATCCACAAAATTAAGAGAGAAAAAAACAAAAAAAATCACAACGAGGAAAAATACTTATCCACATCACTAATCAACAGGTGGATAAGTGTGTTTTAAAGACAGAAATCCCAGGTAGGTTGTGGATAAAAAATCTTTGTTTATCAAGGAGTTAAGCATTCAATTCACAGATAAATGACTGTTTGTGGATTACTTTTTTTACAGGTGTTTATTCTGTGTAAAAAACCCTAAAAATAATTGTGGATAAATCTTGTGTATAACTTTTTCCACAAACGAATCACACGAAAAAAAACTAAACTGTGGAAAAATAGAATGCATAAATCCAGAAGTTTCCTTTCATTTTATATTGACAAATTACCTTGATTGTCGTTATACTATCAAAGTATGTCTGTGTTTTAACAGTAGATAAGAAATTTTGGAGGTGGAATACATGAAAAGAACATACCAACCAAATAAACGTAAACGTCAAAAAGTTCACGGATTCCGTAAACGTATGAGTACTAAAAATGGCCGTCGTGTTTTAGCAAGCCGTCGCCGTAAAGGAAGAAAAGTTCTTTCAGCTTAAGCCACTGGGGTTTCAGTGGTTTTTTTTATGCCCTTTTTTAGGGAAAAGCTGAAAGAATAAAGAGAAATATGTTATGATTATGGACGTAAGTGAAAGATAGAAAAGGAAAGAAAACGAATGAAAAAAGCGTATCGAGTCAAAAAAGAACGAGAGTTTCAAAACGTATTCCATACAGGAACGTCATTTGCTAATCGTAAATTTGTCGTTTACCGCTTAGAAAAAAAAGACCAGCCACATTTTCGTGTCGGGCTTTCAGTAGGTAAAAAAGTGGGCAATGCAGTATGTCGCAATGAGGTAAAACGTAAGATTCGTGCGGCGGTCTATTCTGTAAAAGAACAGATCGATCCGGAATTGGATTTTATCGTGATTGCAAGACCAAGTGTCAAGGGACTAACTTACGATGAGATTCGTTCCAATCTAGTCCATGTCTTAAAACTTGCAAAAATAATCGATAGAGAGGAAAAGAGTAAGTGAAGAAATACAAACGTTTACTTTTGATGGCAGGCATTATCAGTCTAGTCGTTGTCTTATCCGGTTGTGGAACTGGAGAAGTAAGTGCACAAAGCACAGGAATTTGGGATCGCTACATCGTTTATTATTTTGCAGAAGCGATCAAGGCATTGTCATTTGGAAATGCAGGGATTGGGATTATTTTATTCACTTTGATCATTCGTGTGATCTTGATGCCGTTGATGCATTTTCAAACCAAGAGTATGCGAAAAACCCAAGAACTTCAACCAAAATTAAAAGCACTACAACAAGAATATAGTTCAAAAGATCCTGAGACACAAAGTAAGTTACGTGAAGCGCAACAACGTTTATATGCGGAAAATAATGTGAACCCATATGCTGGTTGTTTACCGTTGTTAGTACAGATGCCGATTTTGATGGCGTTATGGCAATCGATTTCACGTGTGCCTGAATTAAAACAAGGAAACTTTTTATGGTTAAATCTAGGAACAGCAGATCCAACCTTTATTTTACCGATCCTTGCTGCGGTATTTACTTTTGCAAGTACGTATCTAAGTAGCATGAGTCAAATTGAATCAAATGCATCAATGAAGATCATGAATTTTGTGATGCCTGTGATGATCTTAGTTATGGGGGTCAACTTAGCAAGTGGTCTTTCATTATATTGGGTAATATCTAATGCTTTCCAAGTCGTTCAAACATTACTAATCAATAATCCATTTAAGATTAGAAAAGAGCGAGAAGAAGAAGCTCAACGTATTCGTGAAAAAGAACGTGCGTTGAAAAAAGCCATGAGTCCGAAGAAAAAACGTAAAAAATAAGGGAGGGAATGCTAATGCCGATTTATGAAGCTGCGACAATTGATGAAGCAATCCAACTTGGTTTAAACGATTTAGGATTGGATAAAGAGCAAGTTGAAATTGAGATACTAGATGAAGGTAAGAAAGGATTTCTTGGGATCGGGCGTAAGAATGCTCGTCTTAAGATTGAACCTTCAATTAGTGAAACTGTTTCAGAAGCAATTGAAGAAACGGTAGAAGAAGTTTTAGAAGAACCTTTAGAAAAAACGATAGAAGAAACTGAAACCATTGAAGTCTTCACAGAAGACCAACCAGAAGAAGTAGAAACCAGTGAATTAGGCGATGAAGCAGCTTTAACGGAATTAGCAGTCTATCTCACGGATATTACCAAGCAATTAGATGCGCCAGCTTTAGTAAAAATGACCCGCGAAGCAAATACCGTCGTTTTTCAATTAGATACACAAAAACAAGGGATTTTAATTGGCAAACACGGCAAAACATTAAATGCTTTACAGTATTTAGCACAAGTTTTCATTCACCGTGTTGCTAAAAATAAACTATCTGTAGTAGTAAACGTTGGTAATTATCGTGAAAAAAGACAAGAAATCATTCAACGCTTAGCAGATCGTACTGCCGAAAAAGCAATTAAATCCGGTCAACCAGTCTTCTTAGAACCAATGCCGGCATTTGAGAGAAAACAAATCCATGCGGCATTAAGCAAGAATGAATATGTGAAAACTCATTCTGAAGGAGACGAGCCTTATCGTTATCTAGTAGTAGAACCTGTAAAAAAACGATTATAAACACTAAAAGAGTTTGCTTCATTAACAAATGCTTGTTAATGAAATAATGCTTGATAAATAAGAGAAGTTTAAATCAATGAAGTAGCGAAAAAGTAAACTGATTACTTTTTCGCTACTTTATTTTTGTTGTGTTTTGCAAGAAATCTTTTTTTCTCTGTTTTCTAAAAAAAAGTTTCTTTCTCCAAAATAATCTATGTTACTGTGAATACGACTGGGGGAAAAGGAAGGGAAAAATGGAAGAGAAAAAAAGAAAAAAAATGATAAAAGATATCGAAAAAGCTCGTGAAAAATATGTAAAAAATGAACAAAAGTATATTGCAGAAATGTCGCATGTCTTTAATCAAAAATGGAATTGGACTTCCAATATGCTGGATAATGAGGCTGGAGTAAAATATGATAACCTTATAGAGTATATGTATTTGTATAAAAAGGTAGTTGAAAAAAATCCTGAACAGTTTACAGAAAATGGTAGAGAACGAAAGAACTTAATAAACTCTTTAAACGGTAGTATAGGATGTAGTTACGATAACAAATATTTTAAGCCATGCATGAAAGACTTGGTAAATAATGATCCGGATAGTTTTTTAGTTATACCAATCATGTATAACCGAAGAGCAGGCGATGTTCATAGTGTCAGCCTGCTTATTCAAAAAGAAGACAATAAAATTAAAGTGCGCGTTTGTAATAAAGGAGGTCAACTTGTACCTAATGAAGCGCCAAATGTTGATGGAAAAATTTCTCTTGAGCATTTAAATAAAATAGCGTCGTTTTATCAATGGGAAAACTGGAATGATTTTTCCGATAAAGAGAAATTAGACCTTTGGAAAGGCGTTAGTAAGGAGGATAAAGCAGAATTTGTAGAGAGTTTCGCAGCAGTAGAAAAATTGTGGGTAGATCTGGATACCAAACAATTAAAATCAATCTATGTATATGAGTTTGAAGAATCAAAAGAAAACATAGAAGCCATTTCAAAAGCTGTTCGTATAGGAAGATATGCTCCTACATGGCGAGATTTTTTAAGTTTGTCCCGAAAAGAAGGTGTGAGCTTTGGAAGCTTTTTTCAAGATAAATATAATTTGTTTTTTCATAAGACAACAGAATTTCCGTTAAAAGAGCTTCATCATCATGCATCAGAATGTAAGTTTGAAAATTATGTTGCAAGGTCACAAATGACAGGGGCATGTATCGTAAAAAATATAGGATTAGCATTCAAATATACACTAGGTTATAAAACTAAGGCAATTATTAAAGACAAAGAGTATGATCAATGTAAACAAATTGAGGGTATGGATGAAATGCTGCTAAAAGTTGCTAAAGATGAGGTCAAGAACCAGAGTTATAGTGATTTACTTGATCAGAATTACGCGTTTTTTCTTAAAAATAAAAAAGAATTGGCGCAAGAGACGCCAAGCATGAAAATAGTAAAAAAAGAATTGTTAATAGATGTTGTAAATGAAGCTGGAGAAAAAGTTGGAGACGTGCTTACAAACCAGTTTCTTATAAATCAGAAAGATGTTAAAAACGAGTTACATAATAGAAAAACGGGTGAAGAATACCTGAGAAAAGTTGCTGCTGTAAATAAAAATGAATCAAAATCTAGTCCTGAAGCTAAGAAAAGAATTAATACTATAAATAAAAAAGTTTCAAAAAAGAAAAAAACAGAAAGACCAAACTCTAGATTGGAAATATCAAGTTCTGGATTAGAAAGATAGAGGTAAACCCTCCTGAATAGGGATAAAATAAATGTCGTTTTATCCTATAGTTGAAAATTCATTTAATCATTCATAGAAGATCGGTTATATTGAGGAAAAAGCAAAATTTAAAGGTTGATATGCGTGGTTGTTTTTAGGAATCACATTGACAAACTTTTTTAAACAAAGTATATTTTATTAGAAATCATTCTTATCGGAGTATACGATGCTTAAGTAGTCTTACTTTGATAGAAAAAGCACATGGAGGTTAGCCTTCGTGTGTTTTTTTGTAGAACTGAGATGAGATAGCGATTTGTTTTGAATGGCTATTTTTTATGTTGAATAGTCGTGAAAAGGAACGCGACGATACAAAGGATGAAATAAAAAGAATGTACAATATCCTCAAATCAGAATGAATGTATAAATGAAAAAAATTTTTACGATATTGTAAAAAAGAAGAAGTTGTCAGAGTTCTCTATTTTCAATACTTGTGTCTTGTAACTAAATATGATAACCTATGTTCAGAATTTAATCATGGACAAGCAGTCAAAGTGCGAAGTTCACCATTTATTGTAAAGGGTGAAGTGGGCACTTTTTTTGTGCGTAAAATTAAAAAGGGAGTGAAAAAATGGCTGAAATTACTTTAGAATTTGATACGATTGCTGCAATTTCTACCCCACCAGGAGAAGGAGCGATCAGTATTGTTCGACTTAGTGGAGACCAAGCGGTAGCGTTAGCAGATAAAGTCTATCGTTGTGGCAAGAAAAGCTTATTGGAAGTACCTAGTCATACGATTCATTATGGGCATATTACTGATCCGAAGAATGAACAGATCATTGATGAAGTTATGGTTTCTGTTATGTTAGCACCTAAAACATTTACTCGTGAAGATGTCGTTGAAATCAATTGTCATGGTGGGATCGTAGTCGTAAATCAAATTTTACAACTGCTATTACGAGAAGGAGCAAGACTAGCTGAACCTGGAGAATTTACAAAAAGAGCTTTCTTAAATGGTCGTGTAGATCTTTCTCAAGCAGAAGCCGTGATGGATTTAATTCGGGCGAAAACGGACAAAGCAATGGGCTTAGCTTTAAATCAATTAGATGGCAATCTTTCTTCGTTGATTCGTTCATTAAGACAAGAGATCTTAGAAACATTAGCACAAGTAGAAGTCAATATCGATTATCCTGAATACGATGATGTGGAAGAATTGACTACACGATTATTGCTTGAAAAAGCGACGATGATCCAACAAAGGATCCAAGCTTTACTTGCTACATCGAAACAAGGAAAAGTCTTGCGTGAAGGATTAAGTACAGCTATCATCGGTCGTCCAAATGTCGGAAAATCAAGCTTGTTGAATCACTTATTGCGAGAAGAAAAAGCAATTGTAACAGATATTGCGGGAACGACACGAGATGTCATCGAAGAATACGTGAACGTTCGTGGTGTACCATTGAAATTAATTGATACAGCTGGAATCCGCGAAACAGAAGATCTCGTTGAACAGATCGGGGTAGAAAGAAGTCGAAAAGCATTATCTGAATCGGATTTGATTTTATTGGTTTTGAATCAAAGTGAGCCACTGACCAGAGAAGACGAGCAGCTTTTAGAAGCTACTAAGGGTTTGAAACGGATTGTACTTTTAAATAAAACAGATTTGCCGCAAAAGTTAGAAAAAGAAGAACTTGATCAATGGTTAGAAGATGAACCGGTGTTTGCCGTTTCTGTGGCTAAAAATGATGGTTTAGATCAATTAGAAACAGCTATCGCTGATTTATTCTTTGGTGGGCAAACCGGTGAAAGAGATGCTACGTATGTATCAAATACCAGACATATTGCTCTACTTGAAAAAGCATCAATTTCATTAGCAGAAGTAGTTGCTGGGATTGAAGCAGGTATGCCTGTAGATCTTGTTCAAATCGATATGACACGCTGTTGGGACTACTTAGGGGAAGTCGTTGGAGACAGTGTACAAGATGAATTAATCACTCAATTATTCAGTCAATTCTGTTTAGGAAAATAAAAGGAGGAAATGTACTTGAATCATTATCAAGCAGATACTTATGACGTCATCGTTGTAGGGGCAGGACATGCTGGTTCAGAAGCAGCGTTGGCTGCAGCCAGAATGGGCTCAAAAACGTTATTACTAACTATCAATCTAGACATGGTAGCGTTCATGCCATGTAACCCTTCAGTCGGAGGACCAGCAAAAGGTGTCGTAGTGAGAGAAATCGATGCTCTTGGTGGCGAAATGGGTAAAAATATCGATAAAACGTACATTCAAATGAGAATGTTAAACACAGGAAAAGGTCCTGCTGTGCGTGCTTTAAGAGCGCAAGCAGACAAGCATGCTTATTCCGCAGAAATGAAGCATACGATAGAAAAAGAACCTAATTTGACGTTGCGTCAAGGAATCGTCGAAGAATTAATCGTCGAAGAGGGTGTTTGTCGAGGTGTGGTGACATCAACTGGCGCTTGCTACCAAGCGAAAGCTGTCGTCATTACTGCTGGCACAGCTTTACGAGGTGAAATCATCATCGGAGAATTGAAGTATTCATCTGGACCCAACAATTCACAACCTTCTGTTGGATTAGCTAATAATCTAAAAGAATTAGGTTTTGCGATTGATCGTTTCAAAACAGGAACACCTCCTCGGGTTAAATCAAGTACGATTGATTATTCAGTGACTGAAGAGCAACCTGGCGATAAAGAACCAAATCATTTTAGTTTTAGCACGCCAGATAGTGCGTACAACTTAGAACAAGAATCTTGCTGGTTGACTTATACCGGTGAAACGACTCATAAAATCATACGTGATAACTTGCATCGTGCACCGATGTTTACTGGAATCGTTGAAGGTGTGGGCGCTCGCTATTGTCCATCGATTGAAGATAAGATCGTACGTTTTGCAGATAAACCAAGACATCAATTGTTTTTAGAACCAGAAGGCTTGCATACGGAAGAAGTATACGTTCAAGGATTATCGACTTCATTACCAGAAGATGTCCAAGTGGATATGCTACATTCTATCGCAGGACTGGAAAAAGTTGAAATGATGCGTACGGGATATGCGATCGAATATGACGTTGTCGAACCCCATCAATTACGTCCAACGCTCGAAACGAAAGTCATCGAAAACCTTTATACTGCAGGTCAAACGAATGGGACTAGTGGTTATGAAGAAGCAGCGGGCCAAGGGCTGATTGCTGGAATCAATGCAGCGCTCAAAGTCCAAGGAAAAGAGCCTTTGATCATCAAACGCAGTGACGGTTATATTGGTGTTATGATTGATGACCTAGTGACTAAAGGAACCAATGAACCTTATCGCTTGCTCACTTCACGTGCTGAATATCGTTTATTATTGCGTCATGACAATGCAGATCTACGTTTGACGGAAATGGGACACCAAGTAGGTTTAGTCAAAGAAGACCAATACCAAGCTTATCTGAAAAAGAAAGCTGCTGTTGAAGCAGAAATTAAACGTTTGATGACTGTCCGGATCAAACCGACAGAAGAAGTCCAAGCATTTTTGGCAACTATCAATGCTGCGCCATTAAAAGACGGGGTTTTAGCGAGTGACTTTTTGAAGCGACCTGAAATTAGCTACAGCGATTTAATGTTGTTTATTCCGGAAAATGAAGCATTGACAGCGAAAGAAATTGAACAAGTTGAAATTCAGATCAAGTACGAAGGATACATTAAAAAAGCACTTGAAAAAGTAGAAAAATTAAAACGAATGGAAGCCAAAAAAATACCAGAAAATATCGACTACGCAGCAATTAATGGATTGGCTACAGAAGCAAAACAAAAACTACAAAAAATCCAACCAGAAACCATTGCTCAAGCTAGCCGTATCAGTGGTGTAAACCCCGCTGATCTAAGTATTTTGATGGTCTACATCGAACAAGGGAAGATTGCGAAAGTGCAGGCTTAAAGCATTGATAAGAAAGGACTCATGTTAAAAAATGAGTCCTTTTAGTATACGCTGACTCCGTTTTTGACTCCGCCTATCAAGCGTTCATATAAGAATCGAATAATTGGACTGTCTCCTCTTGTCGATTTGTCGATACTTGGATATAGATATCCATGGTTGTTTTGGATGAAGAATGTCCGAGTCTATTCTGTACATCTTTTACTTGGGCACCCGCTTCAAATAGCAAGGTGGCATGAGTCTTTCTAAAACCGTGAACTTTGATTATTTTCATATCAGGGAACTTCCTAGCTACTTTACTCATTACATGATTAGGGTAGCCCTTATAGAGGAAGTCCTTTTTTTATTTGCTTTAATAGTGCTGATAACAGGTACATCATCCATATTATCGATTCTGATACCTCTAGAGAGATTCTTTTTTATGACGGTACGTTTCCACTTCTTAAGTATGGCCAAAGTCCCGTCGTCTATTGTGATTATTCTCTTAGATGACTCTGTCTTCGTAGGATTGATACATAGAGAGCCATCAGATAGCTCTACTAGCGTTTTATTGAACTGCACAGTCTTTTTATCAAAGTCGATGTCTTTCCATGTCAGCCCAAGTATTTCCCCCTTCCTAGCTCCTGTATAAGCAGCTAGTCTAAAAAATGCTAGAGCACGATCATCTTTTAGCTCTTGCAAGCAATCAAAGAATTGTCGAAGCTCTTCTTTCGTGTAAAACTCCGTTTCGATCTCAGCAGAGTTATGATTAGACTTGGGTGTAATGGTACGTTCCATGGGATTGGTCTTGATCACGCCAATCAATATACCGTAGTTGAATACCTGTGAAGTGATTTGTCATTTGTTGTACTATTGTATTTTGAATATTATCTAAATAAAGCTCATGTATATGTTGAAATACTGTATACTGATATGGGAATGTCAAACTACTCCCACATTTTAATCGTCTGAATTTTATATGGAATTCTTAGAAAGTACAAGCTAACTAGTATTTTTGGAATCTCCTTAAATGAAATACATATAAACTGGGAGTAAATGCTATAATAGTCGCTATATAATCTTTTTATTTAAAACAGTAATAAAGAATATTTTAGGAGATTACGTCAGTTTTTCCTCTTGTATAACATTAAAGAAAGTAGAGAAAAAAGAATGAAAAAGGTACTACTTACAGTTAGTTTGTTGGCTAACGTAGCGCTGGCTGGAGCATTGATTTATACCAGTATAGAAATACAGAAGCTTGATGATCAACGGGAGAACCTTACAATAGCCAATGATCAGTACAAAAGAAAGTTAGATGACATGGAGATACAGGAATCTGAGGTAAGTTCTACAAGCGATTCTAATGCTTTGGTGAATAATGATTCTGTCAAACGTATTCCAGAAAGTAGTACAGCGTCAGCAAAGAATTCAAATGATAGCATAGAGTTGCATAACCATCTTTATCTTTTTGATGATTTTAATGGCACTATTAAAGAAACTGGAGAACCCGCTCATATGTCGGAACACTTTACTAGGAGTTCTGTAACAATATCAGATAGTAATGGCACCTATAATGCTACTTTATTTGATAATAATGATGGTACAGCGCAGATTACAGATTTAAACGGTAATATTTTGTACAGTGGAAGTTGGAAGCCTACCAAAGCACTTGAGATTCTATCACTGAAAAGTTCACTCCAAAATTCCACAAGAAATGATTTAGTGGCTTTTTTTGCTCAAAGATCATGGAATGATCCAGAAATTGCAAGACTGGCTCAAACGGCTTTAGAAAATGCCAGTGCTCAGAACATCTCAAATGAGCAATGGCAACAAATTTCCAATGATATTATTAAGCAATTAGAAACTATGGAGAATGGTAACTAATTATACTTAAATATTGGAACAGGTGATTGGATTATTAAGCATGTCTTGTATTAGAGTTAATTGTCCTACCCCGTTAATAACTGACCGTGTCTTAGGAAATACCTTCAGGTAGTAAAAGCTATCTGGAGGTTCTTTTTTTCGGTTTATGGTATCCGCTTATATAAATCGTATCTGAAATGAAACAAGATATACTTGTATAAGCATTGATATAAACACGTTTCTGTTATTTCAGATAGTGATAATTAAGATACGTACATTATCTAAAAATAAATTTTAAATTACTGTTTAGTTTGTTTTTTATTGTAATACCTAATGGAAATATTTATATGTATATGAGATGATAAAAGTCAGAAAAACATTTAAAAGTAACATTTCCAAATCATAAGTGTTTCGATATGTATAGTTACAAATAAGGTTGTATTTTTCCTAATACATGTCTAAAGTCAATATTAAGAAAAGGAGAATCATATGATAAAAATTCATGGAAACAGCCATCGAAGAAAAAATATCTATAGATGAAAATTACAGATTCTTAGGTAATTATTTTAAATAAAATAACAACTAAATAAATTAGTTGTCTGTGAGTAAAATAGCAAATATAAAAGTATTGGTAAGTTAATTTTTATCAATATTTTATATTTGCTATTTTTTAAAGTTATCATTCTTTTATCTTAAATTGGTTAGGACGACATGTTCAGGTGAGAGTTCTCTTCAAAAAATATAAGCCAATTAAAAGTTTTGTGTTATACTAAGTTCAAATTTATTGAACAAAAAAAGAAATTTATAACATGAAGTTGGCGGAGATGGATATGTCGTATTATAGAACAGTGAAGTTGAAATTATGTGAAGGAACAATATTAAATGATTTAACAAAAATAGAAAATGATATTTTAATTAATAATCCAGTTACGTATATATATTTCAATTTAAGAAATAAAATAATATACATTGGTGAAACTAGTAGCTTCAAAAATAGACATAAAGAACATTTAGCTGAAAAAAATCCCAAAATCAATTATCGACTATTTACTGATTGCTTAGTGATCTATTCAAAATTATTTCACAAATCAGCTATCTTAGATTTAGAATCTCTATTACTTAATTACATGATTGCAGAAGCAGATAAAACTAAGTTTGTTTTTGCGAATGGAAATAATGGACAAACAAAAATAACTTATGAGAATAAGGAAGAAATTTTGACCAGTGTATTTTATGAATTGTGGACACATGAGTTATCTGATTTAGGATTAGTTAATAATCGAAATCTTAATGAACTAAGAGAGAGCCTGTTATTTAAATATTCTCCTTTCAAACAGTTATCTCTTAAACAAAAAGAGATTATTGGAGATGTAGAAAAAAATTTATTTACAAAATTTTTGGTCGAAGCTCCTGCAGGTTCGGGTAAGTCCGTTTTATTTACAAATCTAGCTTTTTCTTTAGCAGATAAGTATCCTGATTTGAAAATAGGTGTAGTCACTACAGGCAATTTAATCAGACAATTTAATTTAATCTTCAAATCAATCAATTTGAATAGTAGATTGACTGTAAAAACTGGTTCACAATTGATAACAGATGCTAAGAAAAAGCATGAAAATTTCGATATTATCATAGTTGATGAAGCACATAAGTTAAAAAAATTTTATAAAAAAGGTCATCCCAATGCGAGAAGGCATCTTAACAAGGATGATGAAGAGATTACGCTTCTTGAGGAAATTACTGAAGGTTTAGTTTTATTATATGATCCTTATCAAGGGATTAAACCACAAAACATTAGCCCTTCAGAGGTTCGGAGATTAACCAGTAATTATCAGAAACTCTCCATGTCACAACAGTTTAGGATTGGGGGGAACGGTTGCTTTTCTGGAGAGGACTATCTAAAAGGAATTTTGTATGGTCTTCAGTTAAGCGAAGAAAGAGATTTTAACCAAGAGGTATTTAAGAATGATTACTTTGGAATTGTGAACAGTTTCAAGGAAGTGATTGACTATGTAGATGATCATTCTCATGCATATCCTGAAACAACTAATAGGGTAATAGCAGGATACTGTAAAGAATGGATATCCAGTATAAGCAAAAAAGCCAACAAAGGAAAGACGTTAGAAGAACTACCTTATGATTGGGAGATTGATGGTATTAAGAGAAGATGGAACTCTACTTATGAAGATTGGGTTAAAAAACCTAATTCTGAGAGAGAAATTGGATCTATACATGCAATTCAAGGTTATGATCTTAATTACTCTGGAGTAATAATAGGTAATGACATTACGGTTAAAAACGGAAAAATAGTTGCGGTTCCTGAAAATTATAAGGACATTGGAGGAACACCTCTAAAAAAAGAATTTTCTTTGTCCGAATTAACTGAGTATATTTTGAATATATATTACGTTCTTCTTTCAAGAGGAATCGATGGTTGTAGAGTATATTTTGAAGATAAAAAAGTAGAAAAGATATTTAAAGAACGTCTTAGTTTATAGAAACATCTTAACTAGTTATGATGAAGTATTTGAACAGGTGATTGATTACTAAGCATGTCTTGTATTAGAGTTAATTACCCTACCCCGTTAATAACTGACCGTGTCTTAGGAAATACCTTCAGGTAGTAAAAGCTATCTGGAGGTTCTTTTTTTCGGTTTATAGAATCCGCTTAAGTGAAATGTATCTGAAATGAAACGGAGATAAAGTGATTTTTTGCTGTAATGACAAGGTTTTAGCTGTTTCAGATACCATATAGTCAAAAATAGTTTATTGAGAAAATAGGAGAGTATTTGCTACTAACTAGTAGAAAAAAATGGAAAAAAAGTACATGTAATCATTTCAGATAATCTGAAATAAAAAAACATACAGCCATGTAGTGGTACTGTATGTTTTTAAATTCTCAGCGGGCTTGTTTTGACTCCGTGTCTGACTCCGTCGTATTGATTTTAAATGATATTCGATGACCAATTAATAGGTCGTTTTTGAAATTTTTGTCTCTATATGACTCAGTTTGATAATTATTGATAGATCGATTTGAGTCTACATCGAACAAGGGAAGATTGCGAAAGTGGAAAACCTCTGATTTACGGTTTTCCAGAAGTAGCTACATTGGAAAATTAGCCGAAGATTTCCAAAAATAGGAGGAACTATTTTTGGATTCTCCGGCTTATTTCTCAGAGCTAGATACTCCTGTTGGAATCTCTAGAAGATAGTTTTTTCGTCTTTTTAGCAACGATACCAGTAAAGAGAAATCTTAGCACCATCAATGGACAGGAAGTATTTTGCTTTTTGTCCATTTTTTGATGGCGTAAATCTACTTTTTTCAGGACACAATTCAATTGGATAGGTTGAGCTAGAATTGATGGGAAATTACCTCGTAATTCTCGAGTCCCTCCTATTTATAGATTGAGCCAAAAATTTGAGAAGCATCAAGTAGGTAACAATCAACAGCAAAAACTAGTGTTTGTGTTTTCTGTCAATTTCTGGAAATTCTTTCTTATTTCTCGATGTTAAACACTTTTGTCTCAACCCCACTTAATTTTTTATGAAAAATAAAGAAATTGTTGTTATACTAAATGATGTTGATAGAAACGAGAGCGAAACATTGGAGCCTCAACATCTAAATAAAGATAGAAGAAAGGAGCGATTGGTTGTTCAAAACTTATTTTCGTTTTAATAAGATTCAAGATAACCCATTTCGTATCATGAACCTTATGCTATTGATTTTTATCGTACTATGGTTAGGATACATAAACCAGAATTTCTTGATTTCAAGTTTTTCTTCATTAGGGATCTTTACTTTTTTCTATTATCAAAATATACCCATGAAACATTTAATTAAGCGCATGTTTTTTATTGGTTGTGGACTTTTATTTGCCTTTGTATTAGGAATGTTATCAACCTATGTTTTATGGTTGGAACCTTTTGCTGTAGCTGTAGTGGCTTTTGCCAGCCGGTTTATTTTGCGGTTGTTCCATATTTCAAAACCAGGTGGCTTATTTTTTGCGATGCTTTCGGCGATGGGAACAAGTATGCAGTTACCGATTGATCATTTGCCAATGGTTTCTCTTTATTTTTTCATGGGTGTCATGTTTTCATTGATCGCTGCAGTTATCACCAAGTTACTTGATTCACGTCCAGAACAAGTCATTGAACAAATCTCTTTAAAAGAGAGATTCCAAGAAGAACCGTTAGTAATCATTGATTCTGTTTTCTACAGTGTTGCTTTATTTCTTTCCGTCTATATTAGTCACGGATTGCAGTTGCACAATCCTTACTGGTTAACTCTTTCTTGTGCTTCTATTCTTTTAGCTGAGAATTTGGATGCAATGAAACATCGGCAAGTACAATATTTGATTGGTTCCATGGGGGGCTTATGTGTGTCGGCTGTTTTATCCTTTGTACCATTTACTCAGTTACAAACGATTTTTCTGATCACTTTTCTTTACGGTATCTCACAATTTTTGGTTGCTAGAAATTATGCGGTTGCCAACATTTTTCTTAATCCGATGGCACTGATGTTATCGACACTCATTCGTGGGGCATACTTGATTTCCTTGATCGAATATCGCTTTTTGGGAATCGTTATCGGAAGTTTTATTGGTTTAGGTGCTGCATGGGTCATGACCGTTGGGTTACAGCACTATCTCAATGTTGTGCGAAGAAAATTAGAGACAAAATAATAAATATAAGTATATACAATAAAAAAACCAGTTCGTTTTTGAAGTAAGAATCAAAGACGAGCTGATTTTTTTAACCCATACATTTGATATGTGTTCATTTTTTGTTTAAATTTAAATAAAAAATCAACTGGCGTTAAAAATTAGAGATAACCTAGTTAAGGCATTTATTTTTTTTAATTACTTACATATAGAAGGATGTGTACTTCCTAGTGCTTCCTTTTTAATTTTTTAAAACCTCCTATAAATTTACCGGTAGAAAGATTGCAACTCGATTCATTTTGCGTTAAAGTAAAAAGAGATTTCGTGAAACAATTGCTGTTTCACAATGAAAGGATTAATTATGACACCAGAAGAATTTCGTCAAGCATTGGCAGATAAAGACATCCATTTATCTGATCAACAAATGAGTCAATTTGAACGTTACTATCAGTGGTTAGTTGAGTGGAACGAAAAAATGAATTTAACAGCCATCACGGAAAAAAATGACGTTTATTTGAAGCATTTCTATGATTCATTAACGTTAGCTTTTGAGGTGGACTTTTCTCAGCCTCTTTCACTTTGCGACGTAGGTTCAGGCGCAGGTTTTCCGAGTATCCCACTGAAAATTGCGTTTCCTAACTTACAGATCACGATCGTTGATTCACTGAATAAACGAATCAATTTCTTAACGGAATTAACAAAAGAACTTGGTATCACAGCGGCACTTCATCACGATCGTGCCGAGACATTTGGTCAAAATCCTCAATTCCGAGCTTCATTTGACTTAGTGACTGCTCGCGCTGTAGCAAGATTGAATGTTTTAGCAGAACTATGTTTGCCTCTAGTGAAACAAGAAGGATACTTTTATGCGCTGAAAGCTGCAAAAAGCGAAGAAGAACTAATAGAAGCCAAGCATGCGATCGCAATCTTAGGGGGAAAGTTTATCAAAGAAGATGCGATAGAATTACCGAAAATATCTGACAAGCGACATATTTTGGTAATCCAAAAGAAGAAAGTCACCCCGAAAAAATACCCAAGAAAACCTGGTATGCCAAATAAGCAACCAATCAAGTAGGAGGAGAAGAGATGGCACAAATAATATCTGTTGCAAACCAAAAAGGTGGCGTAGGTAAAACGACGACCACTGTTAACTTAGGTGCTTGCTTAGCTAGTCTTGGTAAAAGAGTCTTGTTAGTGGATATGGATGCACAAGGCAATGCCACAAGTGGTGTCGGTATTCGAAAACCAGATGTTACTCAAGATATTTATGATGTCTTAGTCAATGAGCTACCGATTGCCGAAGCAACTCTTGTTACCGAACATGAAAATTTGAGTATTGTGCCTGCCACTCTTCAATTAGCAGGAGCAGAAATCGAATTAACTTCAATGATGGCCAGAGAGTCTCGCTTGAAAGGTTCTTTAGCCGAAGTGAACGATCAATATGATTATATTCTGATTGATTGCCCACCTTCATTAGGTCATTTGACTATTAATTCATTTACAGCTAGCGATTCTATTCTGATCCCAGTGCAATGTGAATATTATGCATTAGAAGGATTGAGTCAATTACTCAATACAGTTCGTTTAGTTCAAAAGCATTTCAATCCAGAATTGGAGATTGAAGGCGTCTTACTTACAATGTATGATGCACGTACGAACTTAGGAAATGAAGTCGTGGAAGAAGTCCGAAAGTATTTCCGTGAGAAGGTCTATGAAACGATTATTCCAAGAAATATTCGTCTTTCAGAAGCACCAAGTCATGGAATGCCGATCATTGATTATGATCCACGTTCTAGAGGAGCTGAAGTTTACCAAGCATTGGCAAAGGAAGTGGTTAACCGTGAAGAAAAGTAAAGGATTAGGACGAGGGATCGATGCGTTATTTCAAGATTTAGAGAATTTAGAAACTGTGGATGTTGAAGATGAAACAGTTGTACAATTACCACTAAACGAATTACGCCCTAACCCTTATCAACCACGTAAAACATTTGAAGAAGTCTCGCTTCAAGAATTGGCAAACTCCATTGAGCAATCAGGCGTGTTTCAACCGATTATCGTCCGTCGTTCGGCAGTAAAAGGATATGAAATCATTGCTGGTGAACGTCGTTTCCGAGCTTCTAAGTTAGCAGAAAAAGCGACCATCCCTGCAATTGTTCGTGACTTTGATGAAGAAGCAATGATGCAAGTCGCTGTTTTGGAAAACTTGCAACGTGAAGACTTGAATCCATTAGAAGAAGCTGAAGCCTATGATATGCTGATGAAAAATCTTAAACTTACGCAAGCAGAAGTGGCGAAACGTTTAGGTAAAAGTCGTCCATATATCGCAAACTATCTCCGTCTGTTAACGTTACCTGATTTAGTGAAGGAAATGGTCCAAGATCAACGATTATCGATGGGACAAGCTCGTACCTTATTAGGTCTAAAAAACAAAAGTTTGATTCTAAAATTAGCGAATCGAGCAGTTATGGAGAATCTAACGGTTCGTCAGTTGGAACAAATTGTTTCGCAATTAAATCAAAACGATGGGAAAGAAAAAAAGAAAATCCCTCGATTAGCAAAAGAAAAGCCTTATTATATACGTGAAAGTGAAGACCGCTTGATGGATAAGTTTGGTACAAGTGTTGCTATCCAAGAAAAAGACGGTAAAGGAAAGATTGAAATTGAGTACCTTTCGCAAAATGATTTGACAAGAATCCTTGATATCCTTAATATTCAATTCGATGAAGAATAAGTAATAGGAAAGAAGCGTTCAATTCAGACCAATCAACCTTAATTTTTACGATCACTATATGAATATCAAAAAAGACGTGGGAACCGTTCTTAAGAGAAATGACTAAAGGAGGGGACTTTTATGTACGACTTACATGATATTGTTGAAATGAAAAAACCTCATGCTTGTCAGACTAACCGTTGGGAAATCATCCGCATGGGAGCGGACATCAAAATCAAATGCGTCAATTGCGGGCACATCGTTATGATGACTCGTCGAGAATTTGAGAAAAAATTAAAAAAAGTACTTGAAAAAAATGCAGAGAAAGAGTGAATAAATCTATGGCATTAACTGCTGGAATTGTTGGATTACCCAATGTCGGTAAATCAACTTTATTTAACGCAATCACCAAAGCTGGAGCAGAAGCAGCGAACTATCCTTTTGCAACCATTGATCCGAATGTAGGAATGGTAGAAGTTCCCGATTGGCGTTTACAACGCTTAACTGAACTTGTTCATCCTAAAAAAACCGTGCCAACAACATTTGAATTTACGGATATTGCAGGAATCGTTAAAGGTGCAAGTAAAGGGGAAGGCTTGGGAAATCAATTTCTAAGTCATATCCGCCAAGTTGATGCGATTTGTCATGTGGTCCGTTGTTTCGATGATGACAACATCACACATGTTGAAGGACGAGTTGACCCATTAGCGGATATTGATACGATCAATCTAGAATTAGTATTGGCAGATCTGGAATCGATCACTAAACGCTATACTCGAGTAGCAAAAATCGCAAAAACGAAAGATAAAGATGCAGTTGCTGAATTAGCTGTTTTAGATAAAATCAAGCCAGTCCTGGAAGAAGGACGTTCAGCTCGCTCTATCGAATTTACGGACGAAGAACAAAAAATCGTTAAATCATTGTTTTTATTGACTACCAAACCAATCTTATATGTAGCAAACGTTGCAGAAGATGAAGTAGCAGATAGCGATACGAATCACTACGTTCAAGCTGTACGTAATTTTGCTGCCGAAGAAAATGCAGAAGTTATCGTAGTCAGCGCACGTGCAGAGGAAGAAATTGCTGAACTAGACGAAGAAGATAAAGCAGAATTCTTAGAAGCTTTAGGAATTGAAGAGTCTGGATTAGATCAATTAATTCGTGCAGCTTATGATTTGCTAGGATTAGCTACGTACTTTACAGCAGGAGAACAAGAAGTTCGGGCTTGGACATTTAAAAAAGGCATCAAAGCACCTCAAGCAGCTGGGATTATCCATTCAGACTTTGAGCGTGGATTTATCCGTGCGGAAACTGTTTCTTTTGAAGATCTAGATCATTATGGAAATATGCATGCTGCCAAAGAAGCTGGCCGTGTTCGTCTAGAAGGTAAAGACTATGTAGTCCAAGATGGCGACGTTATGTTATTCCGTTTTAATGTATAAAAGGGCTATCAAACGATACGTATAGTATGTTAGAATGTCTTTTGTGACAACCGTTAAAGTAGCGGCTAAGGAGGACTATTTAGATCATGGAATCAGAACAATTACGTGAAATTGTAAAAGAAAACAATCAATTAGAAGAAAAATTAACTAAAAGAAACCAACAATATATTTTTGACTTAAAAAAATCTTTAGAAGCAGCTAATCTATCCGAAGAGGAAAAGGTAAAAGCACTTCATGACATCCTTCCAACCTTAGTGTCTGAACAAAAAGGTGGAAAAACAGCCAGACAATTATTTGGAACTGTCTCTGAAAGAACTGAAGCAATTATCAACAAACCAGTTGAAGCAAAGGTAAATTCTAAACCACTATTGATGTGGCTAGACAATACATTCCTGTTATTAGGTTTGTTGAGTATCATGATTGCTATTACCGGATTGTTTTCACGTGGAACAACGCCAGCTTATGGAATCACAACTTTGGTCTTTGGATCAGCTGTTGGTGGTTGGGTATTTTACCTGATGTATAAATACATTTATCAATATGAGTATCCGGGAGCAGATCGTAGTAAAAAGCCAGGTATGGGTAAAACATTGTTGATCTTAACTGGAACTACATTGGTCTGGGTGGTTGCCTTTTCCGCTACCACACTTCTTCCTCCAGTACTGAATCCGTTGTTAGATCCAGTAGTTATCATCATTATTGGGGCTGCTGCACTAGCTTTGCGTTATTACATGAAGAAAAAATATGGAATCGTTGGAAGTTTATCTGTACCTAGAAGATAATTCGTTAAAGTACGATTCGATGTATATCAATGATGAGGGATCATTATTTGAAACAGTTGTTTGTTTTGAATAGTGGTCTCTTATTTTTTATGGAGAAATGGTTAAAACAGAAAGAACAAAAATTTGAGAAACTTGGTAAATTTAATCAGTAGCTTCTCTTAAAAGAGTTTCTCGTTATTAACCATATATGACTTGTGATGGAAGCGCTTATAATAAGGATATTCTTAGAAACAGTCCGGATTATGGGAAGACGGTTGACTTAATAGAAAAAATCGATTATTTTAATAGATAAACTAAAAACTAGAGGAGTGGTACTAAAAATGTCCAACTGGGAAACAAAGTTCACGAAAAAAGGGTTTACTTTCGATGATGTCTTACTGATACCAGCAGAAAGTCACGTGTTACCAAACGAAGTGGATATGAGTGTACAATTAGCAAAAAATATTAAGTTGAATATCCCGATCATCAGTGCAAGTATGGACACTGTAACTGATAGTAAGATGGCTATTGCGATGGCTAGACAAGGTGGATTAGGTGTTATTCATAAAAATATGACAATTAGTCAACAAGCAGACGAAGTGCGCAAAGTCAAACGTTCTGAAAGTGGTGTGATCATTGATCCATTTTTCTTAACACCGCAACATCTTGTAGCAGATGCAGAAGAATTGATGAGCAAATATCGAATTAGCGGTGTACCGATCGTTGAGACTTTAGAAAACAGAAAACTTGTTGGTATTATTACGAACCGTGACATGCGCTTTGTAACTGATTATCATATGGAAATCAATGATGTGATGACCAAAGAAAACTTAGTAACAGCCCCAGTCGGCACTTCTCTAAAAGACGCAGAAAAAATATTGCAAAAACATAAAATTGAAAAATTACCAATCGTTGACAATGATGGTTGTTTAAGTGGATTGATCACAATCAAAGATATTGAAAAAGTAATTGAATTTCCGAATGCTGCCAAAGATGAACATGGACGTCTACTTGTAGCTGCTGCTGTCGGTGTTACAAGTGATACATTTGAGCGTGCAGGTGCCTTGTTGGAAGCAGGAGCAGATGCGATCGTTATTGATACAGCACATGGTCATAGTGCTGGAGTGATTCGTAAAATCCAAGAAATTCGTTCTACCTTTAAAGATGCTACTTTGATTGCCGGTAACGTAGCGACAGCGGAAGCAACAAAAGCATTATATGATGCGGGTGTGGATGTCGTAAAAGTCGGTATCGGACCAGGATCAATTTGTACAACACGTGTGGTTGCCGGTGTAGGTGTACCACAATTAACAGCAATTTATGATGCTGCTTCTGTCGCACGACAATATGGCAAAGCAATTATTGCTGATGGCGGAATCAAATATTCAGGTGATATCGTCAAAGCATTAGCTGCTGGAGGGCATGCCGTCATGTTAGGTAGTATGTTGGCAGGTACAGATGAATCTCCAGGTGAATTTGAGATTTTCCAAGGCCGACGTTTTAAAACTTATCGTGGTATGGGTTCATTGGGCGCAATGGAAAAAGGTTCAAAAGATCGTTATTTCCAAGGTAGCGTCAATGAAGCGAATAAATTAGTACCAGAAGGAATCGAAGGACGTGTGGCCTACAAAGGAAGCGTTGCGGATATTATCTTCCAAATGATCGGTGGATTAAAATCTGGTATGGGTTATGTTGGGGCAGGCAACTTGAAACAATTGCGTGACGAAGCACAATTCATCCAAATGAGTGGCAATGGGTTGAAAGAATCCCATCCACATGATGTCCAAATCACAAAAGAAGCACCTAACTATTCAGTAGAATCTTAATCAATTAAGGGAAAAAGACTCAACATATTCCGCTTTAGGAGTCAAGTGAATATTCGAAATAAGTAGAATACTTAGAGCATTGTTTTTAAAGTAAAAAAGTCGTCAATCTTAAAATTTGTTTTTCTAAATTTTAAGATTGATGACTTTTTTTCGTCTGACTATGTTGTTTTTGCTCAATATCCAAATAAGAGTGACCACTAAGCTGCTGTTGTATAAATTTAAACCACTGTGAAGTTGAGCGGTTAAGGAGCTAATAAGCATTTTTTACGATAAATTTATTAAAAAAATTATGTTTTAATAACAAATTTTTGTTTTTTTTAGTTAAATTACTATATAGTTAAGATTTTTTAATATGTTAGAATATATCTGAGTTATATTTATATTTTGTTATTTTATGATAGTAAGGAGTTTATAAGATGATAAAAAGAGTAGTTATAACTGGAAGGGGAACTATCTCTTCTTCTGGAAAAAATGCAGAAGAGTTATGGACAAATGTGAGTAATGGTATTTCTGGGATAAAAAAGATAGAAGCAGAGGAATTTAGTAATTTAGAAACAAGGATTGGTGGAGTTATTTCTGATTATGCGATTGACCAGTATCTTAATCAAAAAGAGATCAAGAGAACAGATCGTTTCACTCATTTTTCAGTAATCAGTTCTATGCAAGCGCTATCTGAAGCGAGTTTTGATCATAAGGATTTTGATTTGGAAAAATGTGGCGTTATGATTGGTACAGGAATAGGTGGTATTCACTCTTTAATTGAAAATCAAAACATTATGGAAAAGAAAGGAAGTAATCGTGTTTCTCCTTTAGTAGTTCCTAAGTCAATAGGCAATATAGCGGGAGGTTTCGTATCAATTAAGACTGGATTTAAAGATGTGACTTTGTGTCCTATTTCAGCTTGTGCTTCGGGAAATCAAGCGATAGGAGAAGCATTTCTTAGAATTAAATATGGGCTAAGTGAAGCAATACTTGCAGGTGGAGCAGAAGCTTCGATTGTACCTATTGCTTTTGCTGGGTACAACCAAATGCAAGCTTTATCTACGAGGAATGAGCAACCGAATTTAGCTTCGAAACCTTTTGACAAAAATAGGGATGGCTTTGTCATGTCAGAAGGAGCTGGGATCGTTTTTTTAGAAGAATTCGAACATGCAAGATCACGCGGAGCGAAAATTTTAGGTGAAATTATCGGATACGGGATGACTTCAGATGCTTATCATATGACTACACCTCATTCAGAAGGAGCCAGTCGTGCCATCCAAAAAGCACTTGAAATGGGGAAAATTAGTGCAAATGAAATTGATTATATAAATGCGCATGCAACAGGTACTAAAGTTGGAGATATTAGTGAAAGTCGAGCAATCAAAAAGGTTTTTGGAAAGCATGCTGAACAATTATTGATTAGCTCTACAAAGTCCTCAACAGGACATCTATTAGGTGCAGCAGGAGGCATTGAAGCAGTGATTAGCTTGAAAGCGATGGAGTATAATATTTTACCACCAACTATTAACCTGACAGAACCTGATGAAGATTGTGATTTGAATTATATTCCCAATAATAAAATTCATCATCAAGCAAATATTATTCTTTCAAATGGTTTTGGCTTTGGTGGGCATAATACCTCTATAATTATAAGAAAATTATAAAAAAGCCGGTAAATTACAGAACTTCTGAACAAGAAGAGAGTGGGGTAATAGTCCTTTTTAAAAAGAAAATAAACATATTAAGATTAGTGAGCCTGGGACAAAACTTGTCTCAGGCTCTTCTAGTATCTCTAAAAACGAATAAACGGCGTTCAAGAAGCAACT
Organism: Enterococcus sp. DIV1682a; assembly: GCF_051711005.1. Classification (NCBI taxonomy): domain Bacteria; kingdom Bacillati; phylum Bacillota; class Bacilli; order Lactobacillales; family Enterococcaceae; genus Enterococcus; species Enterococcus sp. DIV1682a. Next base: position 2,894,099 of record NZ_JBIOLT010000001.1, on the reverse strand, counting down.
CCTCAACAATAAGCGAGGAGCTGACCGCTTATTTCATGACATCTTTATATAAATAAGACAAGGTGGTCTACTTTATCACTTTTAAATTTCCCATGTAAGGAACTAATACTTCTGGAACAGTCACTGATCCATCTTCATTTTGGTAGTTTTCAAGGATCGCTGCGACAGTTCGGCCGACTGCAAGTCCTGAACCATTCAGTGTATGAGCATAGTGGATTTTTCCGTCTTCATCACGGTAACGGATCATTGCGCGTCGTGCTTGGAAATCTTCACAGTTTGAACATGAGCTGATTTCACGATATGTTTCTTGTGCAGGGATCCATACTTCTAAGTCATATGTTTTGGCAGCAGAGAAGCCCATATCTCCAGTAGATAATGCTACTACACGGTAAGGTAAATGTAATTTTTGTAGAATATCTTCAGCATCGGCTGTCATTTTTTCTAGCTCATCATAAGAATGTTCTGCATCAGAGAATTTGACCATTTCTACTTTATTAAATTGGTGTAAACGAATCAATCCTCGGGTATCACGGCCGGCACTCCCTGCTTCCGAACGAAATGCGGGACTAAGAGCAGTGAAATAAATCGGTAAATCTTGCCCATCTAAGATCTCATCGTTGTAATAGTTTGTTAATGGAACTTCCGCTGTTGGGATCAATGTCAAATCTGTATCTTCTAATTGGAAAACATCTTCTTTAAACTTAGGAAATTGCCCAGTTCCGAACATAGCCCGACTATTTACGATATAAGGAGTAATCATTTCTGTATAGTCATGTTCATAGATGTGTTGATCTAGCATAAAGTTATAAACGGCACGTTCTAAGCGAGCGCCTAATCCTTTATAGTAAACAAAACGACTTCCAGAAACTTTTGCCCCTCTTTCAAAGTCTAAGATACCTAAGTTTTCAGCGATTTCCCAATGTGGTTTCGGTTCAAATGAAAAATTACGAGGCGTGTTCCAACGACGAACTTCCACGTTGTCCTCTTCGTCTTTTCCAACAGGTACAGAATCATCTGGTAAATTTGGTAAGGTAGTCGCAATTTGATGTAACTTTTCATCTACTTGCGCTACTTCTTCATCAAGGGCTTTAATGTTGCCCCCAACTTCTTTCATTTCATTGATTTTAGCTGTTGCATCTTCTTTGTTCCGTTTTAATTGTGCAATTTCTGCTGAAACATCATTACGATATTTTTTTAATTCTTCCGTTTTAACAAGTAATTTTCGACGACTTTCATCTAATTCCATAAATTCAGCTAAGGTTTCTTTTTTGACCCCACGAGTCATTAATTTTTCTTGGACATAATCAAAATTTTGACGCATCATTTTTACATCTAACATTGCAATTCCTCCTTAAATATAATAAAAAAAAGACCAATCCATCCCTCAATTATCTTGGGACGAATCGGTCTAACATTCGCGGTACCACCCGAGTTCAACATATAAATATGCTGCTCTTGTTAACAGATAACGGCTGTTTTACCGACCTTTCTTATTTCGAAAGGTACACATCAAAGAACTGGAACTTCCAACTTATTTTTTGCTGATTTACACCATCCATCAGCTCTCTTGAAAAAAATAAAATGTACTGGGTTCTGTGCTATATAGATATGATATATAGAAATGATTGTAATAAGAATATCGGATATTTTAATTTTCGTCAATATGTTCCTGACTTTTGATTGGTAATTTTTCATTTCTTTTTATTGGAAGATGCATGATGAATGAAGTCCAGTGTTTATCAGATTTAGCATAAATATAACCACCATGTAAAGCAACGATACTTTGAGCAATGGCTAAACCTAAACCTGTCCCACCGGTTTCTTGTGAACGAGACTCTTCTACTCGGTAAAAGCGGTCAAAAAGATTATCAATTGATTCTCGAGGAATCATAGCTCCATTGTTTTTTACTGTCGCAACGACTTCTGAGCCAACTTTTTCGACTTCAATGACAATTTTTGTAGCGCCTTTGCCGTATTTTAAAGCATTCGTCAGTAAATTATTAAAGACACGAACTAGTTTTTCGGTGTCCCCATCCATAGTTAATGATGGAACCTGTGATGATACAAGGATTTGGATATGCTTTTTTGATGCTTCTAATTCAAAATCAGCAGCTAGTTGTTCAATTAGCTGGATCAGATCAAAAGCCGAAAAATTGACCGGAACAGCTGGTTGTCTGACTTTAGTATACTCAAAAAGATCATCCACTAGTAATTTCATTTGTTTTGCTTTGATATAAGCTGTATGGGTATACTTCAAAAGATCCTCTTTTGTTTGATACTGGCCATCTTCGATTAATCCTAAGTAACCAATAATAGAGGTTAAAGGGGTACGGATATCGTGACTCACATTAGTAATCAATTCATCTTTTGATTTTTCAATTTTCCGTTCATCTTCGATCGCAGCTACTGTACTATCGACTAAACCATTAATGCTTGTTACTACACGACTAAGATCACCTGTTAATTCAAAAGGGATCCGATGGTCATAATTACCATTAGCGATATAGTGAAGCTCGCTAATAATATGACGTAGTTGCATTTGTCGGTAGCGACGGATCAACCGCCAGTATAATACGCCGATATCTAAAAGAAAGAAAAGGGGAATCAGAAAATTTCGGCCGTTCCAAAATAAATCACTATTCAATCGTTGAGCAAAAATATTTTTTGAATCCCAAATCGCATTAGTCAATGAAGGGGAACTACTAATTATTGAAGTAAGGACAACCAAAATCGCAACATTTAATAGTAGAAGGAGAATCACGGTGATAATACCTTCTGCTAATAACTCACTGATTTCCTTAGAAGTTAGATTGATTCGTCGCCGTTTTTCTGTTCCTCTTTTTTTATCTTGCATCAATTTTATAGCCCACTCCCCAAACGGTTTGAATGACTTTTTCTCCACCAGTTGCTTCTTCGATCTTATCTCTCAAATGACTAACATGGACCATAACAGTTTTTGCGGAAACAATACTTTCTTGTTTCCATACACGCTCAAAGATTTCATCTGCACTGAACACACGATTAGGATGACTTGCTAATAAGTATAGAATCCCAAATTCTAATGCTGTGAGCTGAATCTCTTTCCCATCAATTGTTTTTACTTCATGGGAATCTTTGTTAATAATCAAAGAGTTTACTTCTAATATATCCGGTTGATCCGGTGTGATTTGCATTTTTGTTCGACGAAGCAAAGATTTTACGCGTGCCATAACTTCTAAAGGATTAAATGGTTTTGTAACATAATCATCAGCACCAGCAACAAGCCCTTTAATTTTATCCATATCGGTTGTTTTTGCTGTCAACATGATAATCGGGATTTGCGATTCCTTTCGTAATTCTTTAACGACCTGCATGCCATCCATTTCAGGCATCATAATATCCAAAATCAATAACTCAATATCAGGTATCGTTCGAATCTTTGATAATGCTTCTTTCCCATCATAAGCCTTAACAGCTTCGTATCCTTCATTGTGAACATAAATACTTAGTAATTCAACAATTTCTTTATCATCATCAGCAATTAATATTTTCATAGATTGTTCCTCCAGAGTTAGAATGATACTATTTACTATTCATTCTAGCAAAAAAATGTCTAAATAGATAAAAGCAACACTTTGTTAAGGAAAATTTTAGAAGGTAAGAGCTAAGTGAAGTGGCTCATTAATAGAAAACTGAACAATCGCAATGCTGAGAAGGCTATCATTAATGAAAAACATGTTAAAAGCGAACGTTTCTCACTTATAGGATTAGAACGATCGATTACGCTAAAAATGTTGATAAAACAGCTTTTTTCTTATTGACTTTTATTTTTGCTGTTGGTATATTATTATTTGTTCGAAAGAGCAAAGATCGCTAGTGAAAATAGTTAAAATAAACTGTTGACAGAGGGATCACACCATGATAAGATAACTGAGTCGTAAAAAAACAACAGCTTACGAAGCTTGATTCTATCGAAAAAAACTTCAAAAAAGTTGTTGACAAATAACAAACGACGAGTTATGATAAATGAGTTGCTGAAACACTTCTAAAAAACGAAGTCAAAAAAACTTTTAAAAAAAGAGTTGACAAACAAACGTCGCTCTGATATGATATAAAAGTTGCTACGGCAATCTCAACTGATTAGCTTTTAATCAAGTAGACCTTTGAAAACTGAACAAAGCAAAGACAAACCAAATGTGTAGGGCGTCTTGATTGATTCAAGACAACAAACATTTTTAACAAGCAAGCAATATGCTAGCAAACAATTGAGCTTAACAATCGCAAGATTGTTCGAACTTTTTATGAGAGTTTGATCCTGGCTCAGGACGAACGCTGGCGGCGTGCCTAATACATGCAAGTCGAACGCTTCTTTTTCCACCGGAGCTTGCTCCACCGGAAAAAGAGGAGTGGCGAACGGGTGAGTAACACGTGGGTAACCTGCCCATCAGAAGGGGATAACACTTGGAAACAGGTGCTAATACCGTATAACAATCGAAACCGCATGGTTTTGATTTGAAAGGCGCTTTCGGGTGTCGCTGATGGATGGACCCGCGGTGCATTAGCTAGTTGGTGAGGTAACGGCTCACCAAGGCGACGATGCATAGCCGACCTGAGAGGGTGATCGGCCACATTGGGACTGAGACACGGCCCAAACTCCTACGGGAGGCAGCAGTAGGGAATCTTCGGCAATGGACGAAAGTCTGACCGAGCAACGCCGCGTGAGTGAAGAAGGTTTTCGGATCGTAAAACTCTGTTGTTAGAGAAGAACAAGGATGAGAGTAACTGTTCATCCCTTGACGGTATCTAACCAGAAAGCCACGGCTAACTACGTGCCAGCAGCCGCGGTAATACGTAGGTGGCAAGCGTTGTCCGGATTTATTGGGCGTAAAGCGAGCGCAGGCGGTTTCTTAAGTCTGATGTGAAAGCCCCCGGCTCAACCGGGGAGGGTCATTGGAAACTGGGAGACTTGAGTGCAGAAGAGGAGAGTGGAATTCCATGTGTAGCGGTGAAATGCGTAGATATATGGAGGAACACCAGTGGCGAAGGCGGCTCTCTGGTCTGTAACTGACGCTGAGGCTCGAAAGCGTGGGGAGCAAACAGGATTAGATACCCTGGTAGTCCACGCCGTAAACGATGAGTGCTAAGTGTTGGAGGGTTTCCGCCCTTCAGTGCTGCAGCTAACGCATTAAGCACTCCGCCTGGGGAGTACGACCGCAAGGTTGAAACTCAAAGGAATTGACGGGGGCCCGCACAAGCGGTGGAGCATGTGGTTTAATTCGAAGCAACGCGAAGAACCTTACCAGGTCTTGACATCCTTTGACCACTCTAGAGATAGAGCTTCCCCTTCGGGGGCAAAGTGACAGGTGGTGCATGGTTGTCGTCAGCTCGTGTCGTGAGATGTTGGGTTAAGTCCCGCAACGAGCGCAACCCTTATTGTTAGTTGCCATCATTTAGTTGGGCACTCTAGCAAGACTGCCGGTGACAAACCGGAGGAAGGTGGGGATGACGTCAAATCATCATGCCCCTTATGACCTGGGCTACACACGTGCTACAATGGGAAGTACAACGAGTCGCAAAGTCGCGAGGCTAAGCTAATCTCTTAAAGCTTCTCTCAGTTCGGATTGTAGGCTGCAACTCGCCTACATGAAGCCGGAATCGCTAGTAATCGCGGATCAGCACGCCGCGGTGAATACGTTCCCGGGCCTTGTACACACCGCCCGTCACACCACGAGAGTTTGTAACACCCGAAGTCGGTGAGGTAACCTTTTGGAGCCAGCCGCCTAAGGTGGGATAGATGATTGGGGTGAAGTCGTAACAAGGTAGCCGTATCGGAAGGTGCGGCTGGATCACCTCCTTTCTAAGGAATATTACGGAGACTACACTGTTTGTTTTTCACTTTGTTCAGTTTTGAGAGGTTTACTCTCAAAGATATATTTTTGTTCATTGAAAACTGGATATTTGAAGTAAATTAGTAATACAAACCGAGAACACCGCGTTGAATGAGTTTTTTAATAAGTTCAATTGCTTATTTTCTTGATCGGACTTCTATCGCTAGAAGAAAGATCAAAACCCAACCGCAAGGTTGATAAGGTTAAGTGAATAAGGGCGCACGGTGGATGCCTTGGCACTAGGAGCCGATGAAGGACGGGACTAACACCGATATGCTTTGGGGAGCTGTACGTAAGCTATGATCCAGAGATTTCCGAATGGGGGAACCCAGCATCTTTTATAGGATGTTACGTTTGCGTGAATACATAGCGCATTCGAGGTAGACGCAGAGAACTGAAACATCTAAGTACCTGCAGGAAGAGAAAGAAAATTCGATTCCCTGAGTAGCGGCGAGCGAAACGGGAAAAGCCCAAACCAATGAGCTTGCTCATTGGGGTTGTAGGACTCCAATATGGTAGTTCTTTCAGATAGTCGAATGACTTGGAAAAGTCAGTCAAAGAGGGTAAAAACCCCGTAGATGAAATTTGGAAGGCACCTAGGAGGATCCTGAGTACGGCGGAACACGAGGAATTCCGTCGGAATCCGGGAGGACCATCTCCCAAGGCTAAATACTCCCTAGTGACCGATAGTGAACCAGTACCGTGAGGGAAAGGTGAAAAGCACCCCGGAAG
>NZ_JBIOLT010000001.1:2705000-2885000 GCF_051711005.1 Enterococcus sp. DIV1682a | reverse complement strand
ACACCTGTAACCATGCCGAACACAGAAGTTAAGCTTCTTAGCGCCGATTGTAGTGAGGGGTTGCCCCTTGTGAGAGTAGGACGTCGCCACGCTTAAGTTATCCATGGAGGTTTAGCTCAGCTGGGAGAGCATCTGCCTTACAAGCAGAGGGTCAGCGGTTCGATCCCGTTAACCTCCATATGAGCCGTTAGCTCAGTTGGTAGAGCATCTGACTTTTAATCAGAGGGTCACAGGTTCGAGCCCTGTACGGCTCATATTTTTTGCGGGTGTGGCGGAATTGGCAGACGCACTAGATTTAGGATCTAGCGCCTTACGGCGTGGGGGTTCAAGTCCCTTCACCCGCATAATATGATTTTTTTAGTGACATGCCGGCTTAGCTCAGTTGGTAGAGCATCTGATTTGTAATCAGAGGGTCGAGGGTTCAAGTCCTTTAGCCGGCATCATAAACACGCGGAAATAGCTCAGTGGTAGAGCACCACCTTGCCAAGGTGGGGGTCGCGGGTTCGAACCCCGTTTTCCGCTTTGCCAAAGTAACAACGCCGGGGTGGCGGAACTGGCAGACGCACAGGACTTAAAATCCTGCGGTGAGTGATCACCGTACCGGTTCGATTCCGGTCCTCGGCATTACAAATATGCGCCCATAGCTCAACTGGATAGAGTGTTTGACTACGGATCAAAAGGTTAGGGGTTCGACTCCTCTTGGGCGCGTAGTCTTTTTTATATTTTCGGGAAGTAGCTCAGCTTGGTAGAGCACTTGGTTTGGGACCAAGGGGTCGCAGGTTCGAATCCTGTCTTCCCGATTTTTTATTTTTATTGATTTTTCTAGAAATGTATTTTATAATTTAAATGAACTGAATATGCGCCCATAGCTCAACTGGATAGAGTGTTTGACTACGGATCAAAAGGTTAGGGGTTCGACTCCTCTTGGGCGCGTTAATACGGAATCCTGCATTCCGTATTTTTTTATATTTTTAATGATTTCTAAGGGAAAAGTCTTTCTTCTTTCTTTCTGATATTAAATTCGCTATAATTAAGGTCAATATTAGTCAAAGGAATGAGTAAGATGGCGCATCAGAATACCTCGGATTTAATTGAATCATATATAAAAAAGTTTTTAGAAAAGAATGAAATGATTGAGATTCGCAGGATTGAACTGGCCGACCTCTTTAATTGTGTACCTTCTCAAATTAATTATGTGATTAATACTCGTTTTACGATTCAGCGAGGTTATTTGGTTGAGAGTAAACGTGGCGGTGGTGGCTACATACGGATTGCCAAAGTAAGAATTTCTGATAAAAGGCATATGTTGGAACAAGTGAATCAGCTATTCAATGAAACGATTAGTGAAAAAAATGCTTTTGCAATCATCCAAAAATTATATGAGGATCAAATTGTTACTAAAAAAGAAGGCAATTTAATGCTGAGCGCAATTGCCAAAAATACACTGAATGTAGATGGTGGGCTAGAAGATTATGTTCGTGCTCGAATTCTTCGAGCATTTCTTGAACGATTAAGCTATGAAGATGGGAAGTGAAGATGAATGGAAGAACTTTTTACGCAAAGAGCACAATTAGTATTAGAAATTGCACAAGATGAAGCAAAAAAGTTTAAGCATCAGTCTGTTAGTTCTGAGCATATTTTGTTGTCATTGGTTATTGAACCGAATGGAATTGCTGGGAAAGTACTACGTGAAGTTGGATTAACTGAAACAGACATCTACGAAGAGATTGAGCATTTGATTGGCTACGGTACAATGACTTCATATCCTCAAGGAACCTTTTTACCTTATTCGCCACGCATGAAACAAATTTTTGCATTGGCAAATAGTGAAGTAAGAAAAATGGGTGCTCAAAAAGTGGGAACGGAACATATCTTGTTGAGTATGCTAAGAGATGAAAGTATCATGGCTACTCGGATGATGATCAATTTGGGAATCAGTTTAACGAAAGTCCGACAATCTTTGAAACAAAAAATGGGCATAAAAAATGATAGTCGTAATAATAGTATCCGTCGTAAAAACCCACAAGAAAAGCGTCAAATGGTAAAAGGTACTCCAACGTTAGATTCTTTAGCAAGAGATTTGACGAAGTTAGCGAGAGACGGAAAACTTGACCCAGTTGTTGGGCGTTCAAGAGAAGTAAAACGCTTGATTCAAATACTTAGTCGCCGAACTAAAAACAATCCTGTATTAGTAGGGGAACCTGGTGTTGGTAAGACAGCGATTGCTGAAGGTTTAGCCCAAAAAATCGTGATGGGTGAAGTTCCTGAAGAGATGCAAGAAAAACGCTTGATGATGTTAGACATGGGGTCTTTAGTAGCGGGAACAAAATACCGTGGAGAATTTGAAGACCGTATGAAAAAGGTGATTGACGAAATCTATAACGACGGTCAAGTCATTTTATTTATTGATGAGTTGCATACCTTGATCGGTGCCGGTGGTGCAGAAGGGGCAATTGATGCATCTAATATTTTGAAACCTGCTTTAGCTCGTGGAGAATTACAGACAATTGGTGCTACAACGTTAGATGAATATCAAAAGTATATTGAAAAAGATTCTGCCCTTGAACGACGCTTTGCTCGAATTCAAGTAGATGAACCGACACCTGAAGAAGCAGAAGAGATTTTACGTGGTCTTCGTTCAAGATATGAAGAGCATCATGGTGTAGAAATCACTGATGATGCGATAAGAGCTGCGGTTCATCTTTCTGTACGCTATATCACTTCTCGTCAATTACCTGACAAAGCAATCGATTTGATTGATGAGTCAGCTGCTAAGGTACGCTTAGATCAAACAGATGATCTTTCGGAATCTACAGTAATTAAGTTGGAAATCGAACAATTAGTCAAAGAAAAAGAACGAGCAATCCAAAAACAAGACTTTGAAATAGCAGCACAATTGCGAAGACAAGAAAAAGCATTACACAAAAAATTAGTAAAACTATTGATACTAGAAGAAAAGCAGGAAAATGGTTATGCTGATCGTGTGACTGAAGAAGATGTAGCCACAGTCGTTTCTGAATGGACAGGTGTTCCATTACAACAACTGGAAAAGAAAGAAAGTCAGCGTTTATTGGAATTAGAAGCACTTTTACATGAACGTGTTGTTGGACAAGATGAAGCAGTCAAAGCAGTATCAAGAGCAATTCGTCGGGCTCGCAGTGGGTTAAAAGATCCAAATCGACCAATTGGCTCCTTTATGTTCTTAGGACCTACAGGAGTTGGTAAAACGGAACTTGCCAAAGCTTTATCGGAAGTGATGTTTGGGGACGAGAATTCCTTGATTCGGGTTGATATGTCTGAATTTATGGAAAAATACAGCACGAGTCGGTTGATTGGGTCACCTCCGGGCTATGTTGGGTATGATGAAGGTGGACAATTAACAGAAAAAATTCGACAAAAGCCCTACTCTGTCATCTTATTAGATGAAGTAGAAAAAGCCCATCCAGATGTATTTAATCTGTTATTACAAGTACTAGACGATGGCCATTTAACAGACTCTAAAGGTCGGAAAGTTGATTTTAGAAATACGATCATGATTATGACTTCCAATATTGGTGCAACCCAAATTCGAGAAGAAAAAAACGTTGGCTTCAATGTCCAAGACATTACCAAAGATCATAAAGCCATGCAAAAGCGTATTTTAGAAGAATTAAAGAAAACATTCCGTCCAGAGTTCTTGAACCGGATAGATGAAACAGTTGTCTTCCATTCATTAAGCAAGGATGAAATCCACTCCATTGTTCAAATTATGAGTCGAGCAATCGTCAAACGTTTGAAAGAACAGGATATCCAAGTGAAGATTACTCCGGCAGCAATAGATGTGATCGGAAAAGCTGGTTTTGATCCTGAATATGGCGCTCGTCCAATACGAAGAGCGTTGCAAAAAGAAATAGAAGATCGCTTAAGTGAAGCATTATTAGGTGGAGAAATCCATTTAGGCGATCAAGTGACAGTGGGAGCCTCCAAAGGAAAAATCACTTTGAATGTACGTCTTCCAAAAAAGTATGTAGTTGAATCATAGGAGTTAAAAAAGAAGTGAGAGAATTTTGTTCCACATAACGATTGAAGGTTATGGGCAAAAGGCTCTCACTTTTTTATTTTTTTTACTTTTTTTCTTGTGAATTTAAATTCAAAAATCCACCAATAAATGTAAGAAGTGTTGGCAACTTTTTTAAGCTATGCTACTATTATGGAGTTGTAGGAGGAGGAAATGATGATCGAAATCATAACTACGGTAGAAACTTTTGAACAAGCAAAAGAATTACTTGAAGCAGGAACAGATACTTTGTATTTTGGCGAGGAACTATTTGGTTTGCGATTACCTGCGTCGTTTACAAGAGAAGAACAACGTCAATTAGTTGAATTGGCGCACACATATGGTAAAAAAGTAAATATTGCGATGAATGGGATTATTCATCCTGAAAAAATGAAAAAAGTACCTGAATATCTACAATTCCTGAAAGAAATTGGGGTAGATCAACTGACAGTAGGTGATACAGGTATCATATACACCATGAAGAAACATCCAGAATGGCGTATTCCCTACATTTTTGATGCAGAAACGTTAGTTACTAGTGCTAGACAAATCAATTTTTGGGCGAAAAGAGGAGCTGTTGGAGCCGTTTTGGCTAGAGAAGTTCCTTTTGAAGAAATGAAAGCGATGGAAGAAAAACTAAATGTTCCTGTAGAAATTCTAGTGTATGGTGCTACTTGCATTCATCAATCAAAACGTCCTTTATTGCAAAATTATTATCATTTTACCAAACAAGAAGAGCGAGTAGATCGTGATCGGGGATTGTTTATTTCAGAACCTAAGAAAGACGACACACATTATTCCATCTATGAAGACACTCATGGGACCCATATTTTTGCCAGCAATGACATCAACCTGTCAAAAGAATTAGGGTTATTGTATCAACATCAGTTCCGTACATGGAAACTTGATGGTTTATTTACCCCAGGAGAAAATTTTGTAAAAATTACCAAAGCATTTGTGGAAGCGAAAGAACAAATCCTTGCAGGTACTTGGAATGAAGAAAGTGCTGAAATATTAAGCAAAAAGATAAGTGAATTACATCCTCAAAATCGTGAATTAGATACTGGCTTCTTCTATATTGATCCTGAAGCCATCAAGTAAGGAGTATGACGAGAAAAAATGACAACAAAAAGAAAATTGAAACGACCCGAAGTCTTAGCTCCAGCTGGGACACTTGAAAAATTAAAGACAGCGATTCATTATGGCGCAGATGCAGTCTATATTGGCGGAAATGCTTATGGTCTAAGAAGTCGCGCAGGTAACTTTACCTATGAAGAGATGGCTGAAGGCGTAGCTTTTGCAAAAGCACATAACGCAAAAGTATATGTTGCTGCAAATATGGTGACACATGAAGGAAATGAAGAAGGTGCTGGAGAATTTTTCCGTCAATTACGTGATGTCGGAATTTCTGCCGTAATTGTTTCAGATCCAGCGCTGATTGAAATATGTGCGACAGAAGCACCGGGCTTACCGATCCATTTATCGACACAAGCATCTGCCACTAACTTTGAAACTCTTGAATTTTGGAAAGAAGAAGGATTAGAGCGTGTCGTTTTAGCTCGTGAAGTTTCTATGGAAGAAGTGGCTGAGATTCGTAAAAATACGGATGTGGAAATTGAAGCCTTTATCCATGGTGCGATGTGTATTTCTTATTCTGGCCGTTGTACCTTATCTAATCACATGTCAATGCGTGATGCTAATCGTGGGGGCTGTTCACAATCTTGTCGTTGGAAATATGGATTATTTGATATGCCTTTTGGCCAAGAAAGAAATCATCTGACAGAAAACGGCGAAATAGAAGAAGAATTTTCAATGAGTGCAGTAGATATGTCGATGATCGAGCATATCCCGGAATTGATTGAAAATGGGGTAGATAGCTTTAAGATTGAAGGAAGAATGAAATCAATCCACTATGTCTCTACAGTTTCTAATGTTTATAAAGCTGCGGTCGACAGTTATATGGAAGACCCTGAGAATTATGTCTGCAAGCAAGAGTGGATTGATGAGTTATGGAAAGTGGCACAACGGGAACTTGCTACAGGATTTTATTACAATACACCAACAGAAAATGAACAATTATTTGGGGAACGTCGTAAGATCCCTGTTTATAAATTTGTAGGTGAAGTAATGTCTTATGATGAAAAAACCAAAATTGCAACGATCCGTCAACGAAATCTATTTTCTGTGGGAGATGAGATCGAATTTTATGGTCCAGGATTCACTCATTTTAGCCAAACGGTTGAGGTAATGTACAATGAAGAAGATGAATCCATTGATCGGGCACCAAATCCGATGATGATTTTAACTATGCCAGTGACACAACCTGTAAAACCAGGAGATATGATTCGGAAAAGAAAATAAAAGCATACGCTAATCAATCGAATAAAAATAAAGCATCAAAGTTATATTATCTGTTTAAACGTGTTAAACTTATTTTTTGTAAGGATAAAAAGAGTAGAGAAGATATTTTTCTTGAAAATTTATCCAAAGTAAGAAGAAAAGCAAGCATCTTCTTAAATTAGGAGGCATAGCATGAAAACGTATGATTATATAGTTGTCGGTGGTGGTTCTGGAGGGATCGCCTCTGCGAATCGTGCCGGAATGCACGGTGCAAAAGTTTTATTAATTGAAGGAAATGAACTTGGTGGGACTTGTGTGAATGTTGGTTGTGTACCCAAAAAGGTAATGTGGCAAGCCAGCACGATCCTAGAAACAATGGAACGAGATGCTTCAAGTTATGGGATCCAAGCAGATGTAAAAAAAGTAGATTTTAAAGAGTTAGTTGAAAAGCGTGAGAAATATATTGACTTTTTACATGGTGCGTATCAACGTGGCTTGGATAGTAATCAAGTGGATGCAATTAAAGGATATGCTACCTTTATAGACAGTCAAACCGTGGAAGTAAATGGGGAAACCTATCAAGCAACAAAAATTCTGATTGCAACTGGTGGTAAGCCTAGCAAAATGACGATCCCTGGTGGCGAATATGCAATTGATTCAAATGGCTTCTTTGAGATGACAGAATTGCCAAAACGGACAATTGTTTTAGGAGCAGGTTATATTGCCGCAGAACTTTCTGGTGTTTTACACGGGCTAGGTAGTGAGGTAATGTGGGCGTATCGAAAAGAACGTCCATTACGAACTTTTGATAAAATGCTATCTGATAACTTAGTTGAGATGTATCAAGAAGCTGGGATCAAAACTTACGCTGGACATATAGCTAAAGAAATCATCAAAAACGACAATGAGTATACAGTTGTATTTGAAAATGGTGAACGACTCTCTGGTGATTGTGTATTGTTTGCAGGTGGTCGAGTGCCTAATACCGATCAATTAGGATTAGAAAATACCCAAGTAAAATTAGATGAACGTGGTTTTATAAAAGTTGATAAATATCAAAATACCACAGATCCACATATTTTTGCGGTGGGAGATGTGATCGGTAAAATTGATTTGACACCAGTGGCAATTGCTGCAGGTCGCCGTTTATCTGAACGGCTATTCAATGGGAAAGAAAATTCTTATCTAGACTATCACTTAGTACCGACTGTTGTATTTACCCATCCACCGATTGCAACGATCGGTGTAACAGAAGATGAAGCATTGGCTACCTATGGAAGTGATCAGATCAAAGTTTATCGTTCACGATTTACACCTATGTATTTTGCATTGAATGACTATCGTCAAAAATGTGAGATGAAATTGATTTGCGTAGGAGAAGAAGAAAAAATCATTGGCTTACATGCAATTGGTATTGGTGTCGATGAAATGTTACAAGGTTTTGCTGTTGCAATTAAAATGGGCGCGACAAAAGCAGATTTTGATGATACGGTCGCTATCCATCCAACTGGTGCAGAAGAGTTTGTTACTATGCGATAGAAAGTATAACTATAGTGCGAGTCCAAAGTTAGTTTTTAGACTAACTTCAGGTCGCACTATATTTTTATGCTGTGATACCGATGTTAAATGAGCAATGATGTAACTCCCTTACGCATAAAGAAGTTCTTTTAGGTTGCTCCAAAAAGCAGAAGTGGGAATTTTTGATATTTTTAACATATTAGTCGAGATCTTCGTTTGATTTAGCTCGATATCAGTTAAAATTAGGTCATATTGATTGATTTTCACATAATCAACAGAGAAAATATTTTCTTGATACATATCAATTTTATATAACGACGGAAATTTTTTTAACAGCAGTTGTTTATAGAAAGACAAAATCCGTTCTTCCTGATAAGAAACAATGACGATGGATAAATGTTTTTTATAAGGAAGGAGTGTTGATAATAATTGTGGAGATAATGTAATCAGTTCTAAAAATAATTCTTCATAAAGCAATTGGTTTTCTTTGATTTCAGTCAAACCGGCTTGTTCGATTGACTTTTCATAAGCTGATAATAGTTTTTCTGATTCTTTGATAAATGTTTGTGACAAAAGATCTATGTATGTCGTCTTAAAGGATTGCAATCGTTCATTAAAATGGATAAAGTCATTTAGTCTTTGTATGTCATTAGGAGATAAGGTAATATCTATGCCCATATAATGATAAAAACTATGAACTAAATTTTGTAATTTCTTTTGCTCCATTAATTCATCATTTTTTGAATTAAAAAAATATAAATGACTATATGAACTTAATAGGTTATGGACATTTGACTTTGTAATACTAAAATTATATTTCTTTTCAATGATCGAACAAAGAACGGTACTTTTTGTCAATAAGTCAAAAAATAATCGTTCACTTTCGGTTTCTTTTTTTAAAGGGTAATCAATTATGTGTCGTTGTCCGATACGAATAATGGACGTATAAAAATAGTAACTATTTAAAATTAACTTATATGTACTTACTGAAGAAAACGTATGGTTTTTATTATGATAACGTTGTAACAAGTCAAATATATAGTCAAAATGTGGTAGTTGCTGCGGGGTATAAATTTCACGAAACATGCTACAAAAAAAATGCCGTATAAAACTTTCGTCACCTGTAATTTGTAACTGAGAAGCAACTTTAATCATGATTGGCCAGTTTCTTTCAGAAAAATATTCATTGATTTTAAAAATAATTCGCCGAATACTGGTTTCACTTAAAAATAATGTTTCAGCGAGTTTTGACAAAACAGGTTCATTGATAAAAATAGTTTTTAAGATTTGAACGTTCGTAGAATGATTTAGTATTTTTTTGATTAAGTCTTCCAGATTCATATCATTAGGCATTTTTAATGTTATGATTTGATACTGATCAATTTTAACGACAACAGGTGAATAGGTGTGGTTAAAAAAAACAATGTCACTTAATAATGTTTTTTTTGTCACATTTAATTGCTTTGTTAGCGTGTTGCACTCAATTGATGACATACCCAGAAGTAATGCTAACTTGACTTGCCTTTCTGAAGTTTTTTCCAGTATATTAAGTTCTTTCATCATCATTTTGGATTTCAAAATCTTAGAAATCGCTTCCTCCCACCTTTCTCTTATGGTATATAAATTATTTTATCATATATTTTTGTTATGTTAGTGTTTTTTTTATAAATTTCTATACTTGTTTTTTATTAACTTTATAGTAAATCGTTCATGGTTATTTGTTACATTGGTTATTATTGTATTTAGTTATTGTTATTTAAAAAATGGAATAGATATATTCTATATGATTGGATTTTTAAATTTTATATTTTAACACAATTCAAATATTTTTGAGAACTTAAATTTCTAAAACTAGAAAAAAACATACGGGAAATTAAAGGAATTGACTGTACGATACTCTTACATGATGTTTAATAGAAGGGAGTTTTGTACTTATGGGGTTACTTGAAAAGCAATTAGAAAGGCAAGTTACCTTACTTTATTTGTTAAATACTAGGTCTTCCAATCTTAACAAACTAGCAAGGAAGCTGACAATTACCGATAAAACACTAATTGCTGATATTGAACACTTCAATGATTCCTATTTTCCTGTTCATATTGAGGTAAATAATCACAAAGAAGTGAGTTTGACGATACCGAACAATGTCAATTTAGATGATATTTTTGTTAAAATACTGAATAATTCAATTAATGTCAAAATACTAAAATACATAGTCATATACGAACCAACACTAACTGAAATTTCTCAATCTTTATTTTTGAGTAAAACAAGTATTCGCAGGATTGTGTCAAAAATAAACAATTATTTTTATACAGAGACCATAAATATTCAGATCGATTTACAAGCAAAATTAATGGTAGTTGGCAATGAAACGGAAATTAGACGTTTATTTGCATGTATGTTTAAAGAGATGTATCGAATACAAGAGTTTGCTTATTTTGATTCTATCTATCAATTAATACGTAGGTGTCTCAAAGCACAAAATAAAACGGCTAGTGCTCCTAAAATTATTTATTCGGTGTATTACATTTTTCTTTCGATCATTCGTATAGGTCACAAACACTTTGTACCGGAAGATGAGTTGGAGAATAAAGAAATGGTTGTCACTGAGCTTTTAACAGTAATTCAAAAAGATACGGTCTTTACAACGTTGATGAGTCAAAAATATAAGTTTAATGTAACTAGAAATAATGTAGCAAATGTCTTAAGTTCCTATTTCGGTTTGCTCTTTACAACAGATACTAATCGCCAGACAATCATGCCTAAGAAAATTGAAACTTTTCTTACTCATTTTTATTATTTACTTAATATTGAAGGATCGATCAGTAAAAGGACAATCGACTACTTATCTGACTTTATCAATTTTTATAAAGAATTAATGATCTTTAAAGTCAGTTATGCGGATATATTTTATCAAAAAGTGATGCAAAACAATCCTAAGATTTGGCAAGCGTATCATCATTCGCTAGAAGTTGCAGAACTGAGCTTTATTGAAAAAAGTGAATTATTACATAAAGACTTATTTTTGGAATTACTTATTTCTTCCAATCAATTAGTACATATGATCGAACCACAAGTGAAAGAAAAGTCAATTTTGGTTTTAAGTACACAGGAAATTGGTGTCGCTTTACTTTATAAAAATATTATTTTAAACAAGTATCCTTTTTTTAAGCAGATTGATATTTATGAACAAGATGTCTTTTCAATTGATTACCAGGTGTTGAATCAATATGACTTGATACTAACAGATCTCTCCCTGAATTTTGAACGAATCAATGCGGATATTTTAAAAATTTCAAAAGTGCCAACGCCAATTTTTTGGTCGAATTTTGAGGCGTGTTTATATTCTTCCTAAGGACAACTTTTACGAGTGCCATCTTTTTTTATTTTTTGGAAAAAATAGGATAGAGCTAGCAAGAAAGTCAGGTATGATTAAAATAAACAAAAAAATAAAAAAATTTAAAGGAGGAAAAAGTGATGGATTCTGAAGATCGTAGTATGTTGTTTCTTTTATGTTGTCTATTTGGGGGCTTGGGATTTTTGACTGTGAAATTATTAAAATGGACTTGGGAAATCTCAAAGGTTATTTGGGAAGTAGCGAAGTGGACTGGAGCTAAGCTTTGGAACGGAGCAAAATGGACTGGGGTTAAACTTCGAGAAGGATATAAAGTTCTTAAGAACAAATGGGATGAACGGCAAGCAAGAAAGGCATTGGCCAAAGAAAAACAAGACCTAAGCCAAGAAACAGATAAGGTCCCATTACTTAAAGATGAACAAGTTCCAGAATTACAACCAATTGATAAACAAGTTCCAAAATTACAACCAATTTGGGTAGTAGCGCAACAACAAAATCCTGAGAGAGTACCAGTACCAATTAAACAAGTAGATGACAAAAAGAGTATGAAAGATGTCACTACGGGAGCAGTAAGAACCAGTATAAATACTAAAAATAGTCTAACAAGTGGTTTCCAAATAAACAACGGTCATAGTGCAATTGCACATCAGCTTTAATCAAATTGCGCTATTACGCAATTAGTATAGATCTAGTAGAATGATCCAAGAAGGATGAAGGAGGAATGAACTACTTGGTAAGAAAGAATATATTGGAGAATGAAACCGGTGAATGGCAAAATAAATCTAATTTAAAGTCCGAGTTTATCAAAGAAGCATCGTCGTTTTCTGTCAAAAAAGAAAATGTCTTTACTCTTTGTGAAAAGTCAATCCAAGAGAATCATGGAGAAAAGACTGCACTTTTAAAAGTGCAAGATATGTTAGATGACTTTAAATTTGAAGTACTTCGACGGATGGCTGGGGATCGTAAAGTGTTTGAATTACAAAGTGAAAAAACTGAGTATGAAGCAAGAATCGAACACGCCGAGGGAAAAATCAGCGGGGAGCAACTTCAACAAAAAATTAATGTATTAGAAAAGGAACAAGAAACGAAGATCGTAAAGCATGAAAGGGATAAGGCCACAATAGAAGAATTAGAAACAAAGGACGTTTTTTTATCTAATAATAGTCATGAAAGTAATGATTATCTTGGAGCCATCGCAAAAGATGAAAAAACGAAGTACTTTGAGAATAAAGATCTGGCCGAAATATTAGCTAGTGAGATCAGTCAATCGAAACAAAAACTTACTGGGCTTAAGCAGCACAAACGAAACGAAGTAGCAGATTGTAACAAAAAATTAAATGAATTAAATAATGTTAGTCAGAAAAATAAAAAAATGATGCAAGAGATGTCAAATACGTCAAATACGCTAGATCCGCCAAATGCGTCAGATAAGGTAAGAGACCAAACAATAACAGATCAAACAATAACAGACGCTAAGATTGTTGATAAAATTAAGAAGCTTGTTAAAGAATTCATGAGAACTGAGAATTTTGAAATAATAAAAACGGATACTTTGGAAGAGAGGTATGCAAAAGCTACTGCAGTTGATATTACGAGGGAGGAAGTAGAGAACAGAAAAGACAAGGCGAAAAAAGTTCTCGTAGAGACAGCCACTATAAGGAGGAAAAAAAGACAGGATAGGGGGAGTGTATTAGAACAAAATCAAGACCAAATGAATGTATCAGAAAGGGTTGCAGCGTTTGAAAAGAATGGAGAGTCAAAACCCGACCAAACAGTATCAGTAAAAACACCTAATAAAAATGGAAGTAATCTATCAAAAGGAAACAAGCAGCAAACGAATAATTCTTTCAATCGATCAGAAGACGATTTGCGAGATCAAGTAAAACCTGAACCTGAACCTAAATCTATCAATCGCCTAAGTAATAGTAATCTATCAAAAGAGAACGAGCAGCAAACGAATCATTCTCTCGATGAATCAGAAGTCGTTTTGCGAAAACAAGCTAAGCCTGAAATTCAAGCTACTAATAGTCTCCCAAATGGTGCATCAGAAAAGGATTCGGCAAATGCTAGACCTTACAGTGGCGATGTGCGAGGGCTAATCGATAAATTTAATAGCGAAAAAAAAGACTCTCACGAGCTTCAGAAAGGTCCTAGAATAAAATTCAATCAAGGACATAGCCAACAAGACCAACAAGAAGTGTCTAACCCAAACGGAAATAAGCAGCAAACGAATCATTCTCTCGATGAATCAGAAGTTGGTTTGCGAAAGCAAGCTAAGCCTGAAATTCAAGCTACTAATAGTCTCCCAAATGGTGTATCAGAAAAGGATTCGGCAAATGCTAGACCTTACAGTGGCGATGTGCGAGGGCTAATCGATAAATTTAATAGCGAAAAAAAAGACTCTCACGAGCTTCAGAAAGGTCCTAGAATAAAATTCAATCAAGGACTTAGCCAACAAGACCAACAAGAAGTGTCTAACCCAAACGGAAATAAGCAGCAAACGAATCATTCTTTCAATCGATCAGAAGACGATTTGCGAGATCAAGTAAAACCTGAACCTATCAATCGCCTAAGTAATAGTAATCTATCAAAAGAGAACGAGCAACAAACGAATCATTCTCTCGATGAATCAGAAGTCGTTTTGCGAGATCAAGCAAAACCTGAAACTAAATCTATCAATCGCCTAAGTAATGTATCAGAAATAGTTTCGACGTTTGAAAAGAATGGAGAGTCAAAACCCGACCAAACAGTATCAGTAAAAACACCTAATAAAAATGGAAGTAATCTACCACAAGGAAACAAGCAGCAAACGAATAATTCTTTCAATCGATCAGAAGACGATTTGCGAAAGCAAGCTAAGCCTGAAATTCAAGCTACTAATAGTCTCGCAAATAGTGTATCAGAAAAGGATTCGGCAAATGATAGACCTGTCCCTGTCCCTGTCCCTGTCCCTGGCCATGTGAAAAATCTAATCCATAAATTTAATAATATAGAAGAAAAAGACTCCCTCGTGCTCCGGAAAGGTCCTAAAGCAAATTTTATTCATGGACTTAGCCAACAAGAGGAGCGTAGACCAAATAGAATAGCAAGATCTAGATCAGTTAGTCACACATTACATGAAGTACATAGAGAACAAACAGATAAAGGTCGCCGAAACAGTGCACCAGAACTCACTATGCCATCTGAATCTCCATTACGTTCAGAAGATCGAGAAACATCTTCACCCATGTATGATGACAGTCTTCATGAACGGCATTTAAAATTATCAGATTTTGAGTTAGATCCAGAGAAAAAACCATTTGATGATACACAATTTGACAAATTTCAAAGGTTTGAAAATGATATTCCATTGCGTTACATTGGAAAGTTACGGAATTTAACCAATTCAGAACGTGTACTATCATCATTATCTACAACTCAAGATTTAAAGAATCATGACAAGTTAGTTCGTAGAAATTCGGCTCCCGGAGTAATGACGGAACAGTCTATACCAAGTCACAGTTTTGACCAATTTGACCGAATTCTTATACCAAGAGTTAAATTGCGTTATGTTAATGGTAAAGTTAGTTTATCAAAGGAAATTACAAATCAAACTGCTGAACTCAATAAATTTCCAGAATTAAGCAGTTTTACAAACCAAGTTTTAACACCAGGAGATTCCTTAGACCAACCGTCTACACCCAATAGCGATTCAGAAATAAATAATTTTACAAATCAAGTTCCACTACCAAAGGATTCTTCAGATTTACGTTCAGTATCAGAAGGTGACATGAACCAAACTTCTATGCCGGAAAACGTCAACAGTACATTAGATGAAACAGATAGTGTGAAAAAATCAGTTTCGGTTGAGGATCTAAAGTTAGCATACGTAGAAAGATTACGATCTCAGGTCGCGTTTGTCGAACAAAAGATAAAGCACGATGAAGAATTAAAAAAATATGGACCGTACAATAATTTTTTCCTTGATCAATCGAAGAAGTCTAAAGCAGCAAGATCTAAGATAGAAATCGATCTTACTAAAAATAAAACACTATGTGAAGGTTTAAAGACAATTCTTGGCGATGAAAAAAAATTAGCTGAATTTTTAGAAGAGATACAGCCAAAGGATCCTCAGGTGCTAGCTAAGGAACTTGAAAATGTTAAGCAAGATACGGCAGAATTGATAGGAAAAGCCGAAGAGTTAAAAGAAATTACTTATAAAGATCTTAAAAAGAAATGGTATCAGGTGCTGACCCGCCCTTCATTTTATTTGTTTTTAGCAAGACAAGTACTGTGGGTTGCACCGATGGCGTTTTTTAGTGCGATGGCTGGCGCTCTTCCGCTAATGCCTACTGGCACACAAATATTACACGGATCCGCTGTAGTCAACTGGTTAAGAGGCGTGATTATTGGTAGTTATGTCGGTCAACGTTTAGTAAATGCCGTACCTAAAATCATTCCACGTACTTCCAAGAGAGTCCAGCGATTTGCTAAGGAAAGATTTCCTAAGACAGTGGCAGCGCTAGAAAAAGGTTCAAAAACAATTGCTAGACCATTTAAATCCATCGGAAAATCGGTGCGCTCGACAGCTAGAACAATTGGTCGACCTTTAAAACCAGTCGGTAAAGTAGTGGCTAGACCATATAAATTTGGTAAGGAAAAATTAAGTAATCTTAACGCTAAAACCTTTGTTCCAATCGGAAAGAAAATAAAAGAAACATTCGATATTGCCCATTCTGAAAAACGTTCATCAGAAGAAAACCAAAAACTGAAAAAAGGATTGGATGCTAACGGACAGCGGTTGCCGTTTGCTACTCGAGTAAAAAATGCGGCATTGATGACGACAACCAGTTTCGCCAAACGTTTATGGAGAAATAAAGTGAAAACGTTAATTGGAGTCGCCCTATTTGTTGGGTTAGCTACTTTCGGCTTACCTTTACTGTTAACCGCAGCTCTTCCAGCGATTTCTGGTACACTTATTGCTTCAGTAGCAGCTATAGCAGTTCCTGCCCTTTTTACGTTGCTAGGTGTGTGGGTTGCTGATAAATACTTATTGAAACCTCTGCAAAATCGATTAGCTAATCGAGAAAATGAGAAGCGTGAACAGTTATTTACCGAACGCTCAGCTAAAGTGCAAGAACTAGGACAGCACCACTCTCTTACCCCTGACTTTAATACGCGAGTAGCACGAGTGGCTCAGATAGACAATGAAAAGCAAACAGCTGAAAAACAGAAAACGCAGACGAGCCAAAAAACGCAAGAACAAGAATCAGCTCGGACGAGTATATCTTCCATTTCTACTTTGAATAAACAGCCAGAAAATGTCAAACAACGAAGATTAAGTGATTCTCTTAATAGAGTGCTGAATAATCCAACTAATGAAAAACAATCTAGTGGACGAGCATCAGTGAGCAGTAAAAATGATCACCAGCGCTCGGAGGGCTACGGACGTTAGTGATAATATCACATAAACGCTATATTCAAATTAAGTAACGAAAGGGATGAACAACCACTTGAAAAAGTCTCAATATGTTTTATGGGTAGTCCACGTAGTTGTGGTGAGTACATTAATGTATATAGGGAATCGTACATTTTTTTTATTTACGATTGATCAAAATACAACCGTAACATTTGTGGAAAAAATAGCTAGATCTTTTCTTCACGCAGTTGATGAAATAGCTAGTTTTTCCTTCCAATTCTCATTTAACGTAAAGTCATTACTGGGAGGGCTCGCTTTTGTTCTTTCTTATGGATTACTAGTATTATACAAAACGTTTGATGAAAAAAAAGTACGCCCAAATGAAGAATATGGAAGTGCAAAATGGGGGAAATTTCGAGATATCAAACCATTTTTGGCGAAGAAAAAGAGTTTTAATATCATATTGACTAAAACAGAGAGTTTATCCCTGTCAGGACGAATGAAAATTACTGGTAAAGATAATTTTAACCGTAACAAAAATGTCGTTGTGGTTGGAGGAGCCGGTAGTGGTAAGACGCGATTTTATGTAAAACCGAATCTGATGCAAATGCATTCTTCCTATGTCGTCAGTGATTCCAAAGGATTGTTATTGATGGAAACAGGAAAAATGTTTGAGGAAGCGGGTTACAATATCAAAGTCTTTGATTTGATCAATCGGCGTGACACCCATCACTACAATCCATTTAAATACATAAGAACGGAAGACGATATTCTAAAAATCGTAAATAATTTGATTAAAAACACTTCAAATCCTGATAAAAAAGGTGGCGATGATTTCTGGGAAAAGGCAGAGACTGCTTTATTAATGGCAATTTTTAGCTATTTGATCCAAGAAGTCGTTGAAGAAGATCGCACATTAGGAAATGTGATTGAATTGGTACGTCTAGCAGATATTGACGAAAATGTTCCTGGATTCGTCAGTCCTTTAGACGTGCTGTTCAATGAGTTAGAAGAGAAAGATCCAACAAACTTCGCGGTTGCGCAATATAAAATTTTCAAACTATCAGGGGATAAGACGACCAAGAGTATTTTAGTTAGTTTAGGGGTAAGGTTGTCTCCGTTTGATATTCCTAGTATCAAAGACTTGGTCTCTAAAGATACATTAGAATTGGACACCATTGGGGATCGGAAAACGATTTTGTACATCTTACTGCCAGATACAGATACCAGTTTTAACTTCTTAGCCAGTATGATGTACCAACAGCTCTTTGATATGCTGGTCTACAAAGCAGATAATATTTATAAAGGACGCTTACCATGTCATGTTCGCTGTATTCTAGATGAATTTGCCAATATTGGTCAAATTCCGGATTTTGAGAAAGTTATTTCGGTTATTCGAAGTCGAGAAATCTCAACAAATGTGATCTTACAAAATATTAGTCAGTTAAAAACGTTGTATAAAGACACTTGGGAAACCATCATCGGTACGAGTGACGTCTTTTTATATTTAGGTGGGATGGAACAAAGTACGCATGAATATATTTCTAAACTTTTAGGTAAAGAAACGATCGAACAAAGAAATATCAGTGTCACTAAAGGCTCAAATGGATCATTCAATGAAAGTTTCCAAAAGTTGGGGCGTAATTTGATGGACCCCGATGAAGTAGCCAGTTTGAAAGGGCAACAATGTATTTTAAAAATACGTGGAGCAAATCCTTTCCTGTCTGAAAAATATGACATTGTCAAACATAAAAACTATAAAAAATTAGGGGATGTGACAGACTCATATATGTATGAACGTAATCTCTCTACACCTTCCACTACGTAACATACATATGTAATAGGAATTTAATCCTTGTCAATGATGCTGAGTGAAACTAGTAGAAGATGATATAAGGACTGTCTGGCACTCGAAAATCATGGGAAATCCAAAATTGACTTCTTGTTATTTTGAGCATTTTTGATTTTTTGACTTATTTTCAGGAATCAATTCTTAAGCGCTGTGCATTTGTTTGAAAAAAATGGATAGATGTTCCAAGTTTTATAGATGAATCAATTTATTGTGTCCAAAATAACGAATTTTAAAATTTTTTAGAGTAACTATTCTTCTCAGCTAGTCTGCTTTTTGATAAAGACCTCTTACATATATTGACTAAATTAGTCAATTATAAAATTTGAGAGAGGGAGTTTCTAAAATTTCTCAACTTAGAAATAACTGGCAAACATCGGTTGAAAAATTACCATATACTAAAAGTAGTAACAAATAATAAATAACTCAAAAAAGGGGAAATGTTTAAATGAAAGATGCAGCTTTATTAGAAAAAGTTTTTAGTTTAGTATCAAACTTCACTTTAGTAGGTGGAGGTCTTTGGCTAATTTGGGGAACGGTCATTTTAGCTGGTGCATTAAAAGATAAAAATGGTCCGCAATTACAGCAAGGAATTTGGCAAATTGTCGGTGGTGGATTGATTTTAGTTGCTGCAGGCTGGTTCGCAACTCAATTTGATTTCTCTTCACTTTTACAATAATACACTGAAAGCAGGATTTAATTTATGACATCAGCGATAATGTGGCTCTTTAATCAAATCATGTTTTATTTGAATGGAGATGATTTAAAATACACTCTGAGTAAGAATCTATCAGGATACATGTATGATGCATATAAATTAGTAGTAGATTTACAGGAACTAGTTGTTATTCCGCTTTCATTGTCTATTTTAGCCATCTTTATTCTTTTGGAATTTCAAAAAATTTCACTTAAGGTTGAGGGAGCTGGAGGAGCACCAATGCTTGGGTTTGAAATGATCATCAAATCATTTATTAAATTTGCGATTTGTTATGTGGTTATTTTAAAAATCCAAGTTTTGTTAGACGGAATCATAGTGATTACTTCTAATTTGACGTATAAAATTTTACAAGTAGGTGACGAAAAAACTGTAGCGAATGTAGCAGCAAGAGTAGAACAGGCGGTAAATGATCTAGATTTCTGGTCACAAATCGCTGTGCTATTAATTATGTTCATTCTATTTTTAGTGTCACTTGTTGTACGGACGTTGATTCAGGTAACAATTTATTTACGATTTATGGAGCTTTATATTTTTAGCGCGATGGCACCAATTCCGATGGGGGCTCTACCAAGCCAAGAATTTTCTGCTATGACCAAAGGCTTCTTTAAAAATTTTGCCGCTACGGGGTTGCAGTCAACCTTTATCGCCCTGGTTTTAGTTACATATCCAATGCTATTCATGAGAATAATGGAAGACGTTGGCACCCATATGTTTGGGATTATTTTAGGATTAACGATCTATATGATTGGAATCTTACTAGCTATCAATAAAACTAAAGGATGGGCCAAAACACTAATATCTGCATCATAAGGAGGGGAGATATGGCAATAGAAGTAAAAGTTCCAAAAGATATCAAAGAATACAAAGAAAAAGTAATAGCAGGAATGAATCTAAAACAATTATTGTGTCTTTGTATTGCTGGCGGGGTAAATGTCGCGATCGCACTGATATTCATTGCATGGTTAAAAATGCCAATCGAAATCATCAGTTGGTTGATGATCATTGCCTCTATTCCAATCGTGTCTTTTGGATGGTTCAAACGAAATGGCTTATCATTTGAAGTTTATGTTAAGCAATTTTTTAAATACCATATTTCGACAGGAACTAGAAAAAAGAAACGAAAAAAGAATGATGGTCAACAAGATATGTCAGAAAGTAAAGAATTAGGCGGACAAGAACGATGATGAAATTAAAGTCAAAAATAAAGAATAATCATAAAAATTTAAAGAAGACTTCTAAAAATATAAAGAAACAACAGAAAAAAAATCCACAAGATGTGGATTTTTTGCGCGATACTTTTTACTTTAAAACAATTTTTCCCAGCGGTGTTTGTCAACTGGATGATAATACGTACTCCATCACAGTCGAATTAGAAGATATCAACTATCAGCTTTCATCAGAAGAGAATCAGATTGAGATTTTCTCGCAATATTGTGATTTCCTTAATTCTTTAAGTAGTAAAACCCAGCTACAGTTAACTGTCTACAAAAAGAAACGACCGTTGAGTGAATTGCAATCAATTCTTTACTACCAAGAAAAGAATGATTTTTTAGACCCTTATCGCGTAGAAATGAATGATGTTATTTCCAGAAAACTGGATGAAGAAAAAAATGGCTATAAGAAACGGATTTTGTTTACCTTCATCCAGCAACATCAAACAGAAAAACTTGCTCATAAAGAGCTGGAAATGGTTGTAGATCGCTTTGCAATGTTTGCGAGTCGATTAGGTAGTGGGATCAACCGTCTTGAGAAAAAACAGATGTTGACAATTTTGTCTGATATCTTATTAACAAAAAGCGATAAGGAAGAACCAGAGATTGAGGATATCCTACCAGAAGTGATTGAACTGAAACAAAACAAAAACTACTTGAAAATGGATGATCATTATGCCAAAACCGTTTATTTGCAAGAATATCCATCGGAACTAGCAGATACCTTTATTTTTGAACTGTTAGAAATCCCTCAAGAGTTGGTGATTACATTACATATTAAGCCACTTGAACAAGATGAAGCATTTGACTTAGTGAAGACCAAATTAGCTTTTATGGAACAACAAAAAGTGGATGAACAGAAAAAAGCCCTACAAAATGGCTACGATTTTGAAATGCTTTCCTATGATTTGACTTATTCGTTAACAGAAGCGAAAAATTTAGTTGATGATTTACAGAACAAGGGTCAAAAGCTTTATTCGATGACTGGAAGTATCCATTTCCATGCCCCAACAGTTGAAAAATTAACAGAAGTACATGACGAGGTATCTTCTATTGGTCGACAATTTGGATTTAAGATCATCGAGTTAGAATTTATGCAAGAGGCTGGGCTGAACGCAACCTTACCTTTAGGAAATAATATATTGCCATTGGATCGAACACTAACGACTGCCAGCACTGCGATATTTGTGCCGTTTACTATTTCAGATCTAATTCAAGAAAATGGGAAATATTATGGCGTAAATGCTATTTCAAAGAATATTTTATCTCTTGACCGGAAATTATTAAAAGCACCCAATGGATTTGTTCTAGGAACTCCTGGTTCTGGTAAAAGTTTCTCGGTGAAGCGTGAGATCGTAAATGTACTATTGCGTGATGCCGAAGATGAAGTCATCATCATTGATCCTGAACGTGAGTATTCCGTTATCGGTAAAAATTTCAATGGTGAGATTATCAAGATCGCTAGTGATTCCGCTACCACGATCAATCCAATGGATATCAACGAAAACTATGGAGATGACAGTGACCCGGTTGTTTTAAAGTCGGAGTTTTTGATTTCATTGTTCGACTTGATTATTGGCGGTGCATTGGGGCTAACCTCTACCCAGAAAACGTTGATCGACCGTGTATGTCGTCGAACGTATGAAACAGTTAGCGATCGGATGCCAACTTTTGTAGATTTCTACCACATCTTACAAGAGCAAGAGGAAGAAGAAGCGCACCAATTGAGGACGGACTTGGAAATTTATATCGAAGGAAGTTTGTCAGTATTCTCCTCTGAAACAAATGTCGATATTACCAAACGGCTCGTTGTCTATGATATCAAAGATTTAGGGAAACAGCTTAAAACAATGGGGATGTTGATCGTGTTGGACCAAGTCTGGAATCGGATCACCACCAACCGGGAAAGAGGCGTTCGGACCTGGTTGTATATCGACGAAATGCAATTACTGTTTACAAATGAGTATTCTGAAAATTATTTCTTTGAATTATGGAGTCGTGCCAGAAAGTGGGGGGCAATTCCAACTGGGATTACACAGAATGTGGAGACACTTTTACTTTCGGACCTTGCACGGCGGATGCTTTCAAATAGTGATTTCGTCATGATGCTCAATCAAGCAAAATCTGACCGTTCACAATTAGTCCGGTTATTTGATATCTCAGAAGAACAAGAAAAATTTGTTGTGAATTCACCAGAAGGTTATGGACTGATGGTATTTGGCGATACAACTTTACCTTTTTATGATCATTTTCCGAAAGATACGCAGTTGTATAAGATGATGTCAACCAAACCTGGTGAAGACTAAAACGAAAATGGAATCAGAAAGGATACGTCACAGTGCCCGATTTGAATGAACCCAATAACGAACAGCAGGAATCACAAAATAGTATTATCAGCACAGGATTAGAAAAAACCAAAGGTCTCATTAAAGACCAAAAAAAAAGTTCAGAACTAACAAAAGCGATCCTTAAAAACAATCAGACAATTAAAGTAACGATAATCGTCCATAAAAATGATAAACTACCAATCATTAAAAAAAAATCTCGTTTAAAAAGAGTCATTAAACAAGGGAAACAAAAGATTAAACTGACTAAGAAACAAATTTCAAAAATAAAACGAGACGTTGAAGAATTTGGTAATAAAACCGTCGTATTAGCTAAAAATAGGTTCCGTAAAGTTTTAGGCCTAAAACGCAAAAATGATCAAAAAAAAGTGCGACAGGAATTACGATCTGATTCAAAAAGTCAGAATAACATCCAGGGAACAAAACAGTCGACAGATCAACCAAAAGTGAATGTGCAAAAGAAACAGCTAAAAAAAGAACAGTTAAAAAAAGTAGCAGAAGAAACAAAAAAAGGCAATTTGGTTGCTCGTTCTTCTAAGGATAGTACCCCTTACAGCTACACTGCTTACAAAGATCAAAAAGGATTTGCACCTCAAGATTCAGTGAAATCCACCAAAAAAAAATGGTACAATATTTTTGGTAAGGGTAAAAACACGAAAGTTGTCTATGTAAATCCTACAAAAGGCGTCGGCAAAAAGGGTGGGTTCTTCAAGAAATTTCTAGGTAAAAAAAAATCAGCGTCAAAATTTTTAGATATGGCTCAAAAGCTGTCACCAAAAGGGCAAGCAAAAGAAGCGGCTATGAAAATGCTTGGTGGGCGAGATGAAAAGGGAGATTTAACGATTATCGGGATCCTCATTACGCTGATTTTTTTAGTGATTACAATCAAGGCGCTATTGATCATCGCGATAGTTATCGTTATACTGGCGATCATTCTCGTGGTAATCTCGGTCGTTTTAGCGATTTGGACTTTTATTGTCGCCTTGTTCACATTGAAAACAGAAGATATGGCGATCGCTGAAGCATTTGAGTATATTTCCTATTTGGATGCCTCTAAAAATAGAGATGTTTATAATCGTTACAATCAATTAGTTGAAGAACATGATGAAGTTTATTTTGAAGTGAATGGAATGGTTGCCGATCCGGAACAATTTTCGTTTGCTTCAAATGGGGATAACTATATCTATTACTTAAATGCCAAATATGAAAATTATAATATTAAAAATAGTGCGCTTCCTAATTATCTGAAACGACTAAAAGACCAAACATCCATGAGTCCTCCATTATATATGTCTTTTTATGCCCAGTTTAAAGATAAGTATTCACCAATGGAGGAAGAGCCAGTTAAGATTGCAAAAGTAGAAGATGAACTTCGCGCAATCCATGATGGCACTTTTACATACAAAGTCGAATATGAAGAAGATAAAGATACAGAAGAAAAAGTTAAAGACAAAGACAAAGACAAAGAAGAAGAAGACAAAGAAGAAAAAGACAAAGACAGCGTCACGCTGAATGTCAAAGTACAAACGATTGCTGAATTTCTTGATTTAGATCCTCAAATCGAACTCTATTCAAACAATAAAGTGATAGGAACGATCTCAGCATTCTCACAAGATGAAATCGATAAATATTATCCTGTGTTAGAAATCGATCGTTTTCAGGATAAGATTTTTATGGATAATCCTTTAGGGAAAGTTTCGTATGCTTCTGTTATTGGTAATTATGGTTATCGCGGTCGGGACGATGCCAATATGAATGATGAAATAATCATTGATGCGAAACCACAAACGCCTGTCTATGCCACATCAAACGAGAAGGTAACAGAGATCAGTACGCGTACGGCTCGAGATCTAAATGGGAAAAAGCAAACGACAACAAGTATCAAAACGGAAACAGGGAAATACCAAGCTTATTATATTAATGTGACGCCGATCATACGTGAAGGAGCTTCTTTAGAAAGCGGAGATTTGATTGGTTACACAAGTGACAAATTTGACGGTAATTTATTGATGATCATGAAAGAAAAACGAATCTTCCTCTACCGCAATCCAGAAATCAATCCGACAATTTTTATTGAAAATTTGGTTTATGGAAATCGTACGAAATTAAGTCAGTATGATCGAGAACAATCGCAAGGTGAGCTTATTTATCCACCTGAAAAAGTGGTTCAATGGCGAGAAAAAGTAGTAACAGAAGCAAAAAAACAGAACATTGAATCATTTACCAATGTCATACTATCCATAATCTGGGTAGAAAGTGGTGGGGATGGTGAAACCGTTCCGGATATTATGGGAATTGCTAAAGCACAAAATTTGAATCAAACGATCAACCCAGAAAAGTCAATTGAATTAGGTGTAGCTTATTTTGCAAATTTAATAAGAAAAGCACAAATGTATCAATTAGGTAACTTAGCAGCGATCCAAGCTTACAATTATGGGGAAGACTATTTGGACGAGTTGATCCGTACAGATAGTAAATATACATTTGAGCATAGCAAAGCTTATGCGCAAGAAAGAAGTAATGGGGAAGTTGTTTCTTATAATAAGGGCGTGGCTTTAGATCTTGGCTATAACTGGCGTTACGCATTTGGTGATATGTTCTATGCACGCTTAATTTCTTACAACCTCTCAAACTCTACTGGAAAGTTGGTAGAGGTAGCAACTAAAGAAATCGGTACGTTAAATGGCAATAAATATTGGGAGTGGGCTGGCTATGAGAGCCGAATGGAATGGTCTGCGATCTTTGTTACTTGGGTAGCAGAACAAGCAGGGTATCTCAGTCAAGGTCGTGTACCGAATACTGTAAGACCGTTAGATATGTTCAATTGGTACAAAAAGAATAATAAATTCAAAGCCACTGATATAGGCTATATCCCGCAACCAGGGGATTTGATTTTCTTTGATTGGAAAGGTAATAAAACGGGGAAAGACCAGGTGGGGATCGTCGAATTTACAGGTGGAAATACGATTCAAGTAATTGAAGGTAATTCAGAAAATATGGTTCGAAGAAGAACCTATACACTCGATCATTCAGCAATCTCTGGATATGGGGTGCCTTAATCTTTCGACTAGCTAGTTAATGATTCATCAGTCAATTCGTGAAAAGTAAAGGTGGTGAGTAATTCCTAAAAATAACGAAAATCTTTATTTTTAGGAAAAAATATGATCAAAAATTTTTTAGAAACCAAAACAGGCAGAAATTTTTTAATAGGGGTAACAGTTTTTTTCGTTGTGGTCTTGGGTTTGACAAGCTATTCATTGTTCTCAAACACAGCCAATCAGGAAGAGACGAACAAAAAAGGTCAGACAGAAGAAACAGCGGAAAGTAAGGAACGACTAGGAGAATACAGTGCCACTACTTATAGTGGTAAATGGTACTCCAATCGAAGTGACGAAATGGTACTAGAATTAAAAACCGACGGGACCTATCGTGCTTCTTCTTGGCTAGCAGCTGGTAAATATTACTTAGTCGATAACGGGTATTTAGTGCTAGAAGACAAAGAAGGAACCATGAAAAAACTCAAATTACAATCACGTATGGGAAGTACAATCTTTTATTTAAAAGAAGATAAAGAAGAAATCTACTTCTATCCAAATGAAGAAGTTAAAGTCAAAATGGAAGAAGAAATCACCGAACAAGCAGAAGCAGCACAACAAGTGATTTCACAAGCTTGGTTAGACGTCTTACAACAAGGCGCATGGGAAAATACGAATACCGATCGAGCATTTACATTAGAATTTAAAGACGGTAAGTTAATCCAGAAAAAAATCGAAGAAGACAAAACGGTCAATGAGCTCACTTATGATTATCGTGTGGTCACCGTCAACCCAGATCAAGACGGTGCAGTATTTGTCATCACGAAAATCGACGATAACGGTAGAAAAGAAGAAGTTTCTTTCTCTATTGGAGAAAAAGGCTCGAAATATGCCCTAAGAGGCGACCCTGGTTCATTTAATTGGATTACGATATACGAGAAAGAATACGAAGCGGTATCTCCCACTCAAGATGGGACCACACGTGAAGAAGCAACGAAAAAGAATGTCTGATTCAGATGAAAAATAAGAAGGAGGTGAAAATATATGATGGAACCGGGAACGGAAAGAGAGCTAGATTATACCGAAAGACTCTTTAAAAAGATGCCAGGATGGGCTGTTACTGCGACACTTTTTATTGGAAGAACGCTAATACGCGTAGGTCGAGCTGGGAAAAAATTATGGAATAAACGGAAAGAGAATCAACAACGAGCTTTTCTTACTCAACTATGTGAAGGAAAAAACGGTAGTGAAATAGAAAAAATAATAAAAGCAGATCCTAAACTAGCTAAATTAATCGAACCGGAAAAGAGAGGTTTGATTGGACGAACGATTGATAAATGGAGAGGGATCACCCCAGAAGATAGGAAGAATAAACTACTCCAACAACCACTTCATAAATTTGATAAGAACCTATTAAAACCACTCATGAATGATCATGAGGTCATTCGCGATAAAGTCCTAAGTGAGAACAGATTCTTGGGTTCGATTGATCCAAATGCAAGAAAAGTTTATCAAGCCACTCTAAAAGATACAACTAATCAGAGAGCTTTCGTTACGCAACTATGTGCAGGGAATCCAGAGGTAGTAAAGGCACTGGAAAAACAAAACTCACCATTACTTAAATTAAACGGTCCGAAAAAAAGAGGCTGGCTTGGGCGAATAATTGATAAAGTGAGAGGTATTACGCCAGAAGCTAGGCAAAGAGAATTGCTCCAACGACCACTAAAAACATTTAATAAGTTAGCATTAGAAGACCTCATAACTAGAGATGATACTAAGGTAATTGAAGATCGAGTCAATAGTCATATCAAATTCAAGAGTTCGATTGATCCAGTTGCAAGAGTAAAGTATAAAACTAATTTAATAGATGCAAAGATACAGGCTCAAAATGCTAAAAAGAGAGTGAACGCACTTGACGTCGGTAATACCATGTCTCGTAAAGGAGAACTAAGTAAGCTTACTGATCTTACGAAACATGCAATACCAAAGGCTGCAAGACTAACTGCAGAAAACCAACGAACAATCGGCGGCAATACACTAACGAAAGGTTTACAGGGACAGCTTTTGCAAGCACCTGTAAGGTAAAAGATTAGCATTCTAAGATAACTTAAAATTAACCCATGAAGTCACAGCTTTTCATTGACTTCATGGGTCTTATTTTTATTTGAAAAATCAATGGATCTCTAAACATAAGACAACAGAATACTGCAAAGTAAGCCCAATGCATAACTACTGTTGAACAAGATCATATTTTTGATGGCATAGCTAAAACTGATGGGGTGAGGCAAGGATTGTTTGAATTGTTGCAAGTTACGATAGATCGTTGGTAATGTGAGAAAAGTCAACAAGATTGGCCACTGGTAGACATGGCTCAATAGTCCAATCAAGACGACCAGATAACAAGCATACATCAATAACTGGAACAACAATTGTCCAATGGGACGCCCAATATAAAAAACTAAAGTATAGCGATGATTTTCGATATCTCTTTCTAAGTCCCGTAGGTTATTAGCTAACATGATATTGGCAATCGTAAAAACCAAGGGGAGTGAAGCTAGGATGATCGTCAGGATACTCCAAATGTTTCCTTCTAAACGGAAGGTTCCTGTCTGAAAAGAAAGAATCAGATCAAATACTTTCGTACTGTAAGTATTGATGTAAATGACCATGGCAAAAATTCCCAACCCCATTGTTACACCGCTGAAAATTTCCCCTAAAGGCATTCGTGATAAGGGAATGGGCCCAAAGGTATAAAAAATGCCAATGAAGCAACAAGTAGCGCCCATCAATAATAATAAAATCCCAGTTCTAGCGGTTAGGATTACACCAATCAGTAAGACAAAGAAAATCATTCCTAGGATCATTTTTTGGATCAGTTTTGGTGAGATGCCAGTTCGTCCAATTACGTTTTCTTGATATTTATAAGTTTTCGAATGGGCTTTTTGGTAGTCCATATAGTTGTTGATTGCGGTAGTTGCTAAATCAAAAACCAACATACCAATAAAAAACAACCCTGTATTAAGCCAATGTATTTCATGAAAAAAAGCGATAGAGAATAAAACCCCTATCGCAAAAGGAAATACACTAGCCACCTTTGTTCGTAGTTCTACTACTTCTAAAAAGATCTTTAGTGTCATAGTTCATACTCCTTATTTCAATTCAGAACGATCGCCCATCGTATATTTAGAATCTTTGTCCAAAACGAAAGTATCTTTGATCGGATCGGTCACGTATACTTTGTTTTCTTTGGTAACAAAAATGGCTTCCGTTCCGTCATTCAGTTCACTTTCGACGTATTCCAATCCTTTTTTCACACCCATTGAGAAGACAGCTGTCGACAAGCCATCACCATCAATTGATTTATCTGTGATGATTGTAACACTAGCAATATCATTATCAAAAGGATAACCAGTATCTGGATCAAATAGATGATGATATTTTTTACCATCTACTTCTAAATAACGCTCATAGATGCCAGAAGTCACTAATGTTTTGTTCCGTTCTTTGATCGTCCCCAAAACAGAACCACGTGCTAGATTCGGATCTTGGATACCAACTGTCCAGTCTTGATCTTCACCACGTGGGCTATGACCTAAAACATAGACATTTCCACCTAAGTCAACGATAGCAGTCGTTACACCTTGCTGTTTTAACACTTTGACAACTTCATCTGTGATATAGCCTTTAGCAATGGCTCCAAGATCGATGATCATGCCTTTTTCTTTCAGATAAACAGTTTTGTCTTTATCGTTCAGCTCAATTTTATGGTAATCAACCAGCTTTAATGCTTGATCGATTTCTTCTTGGGCCGGTTTTCTCGCATCGTCAAACCCAATACGCCATAATTGAGTAATAGCACCGATTGCCATGTCAAAACCACCTTGTGAATCTTGACTATATTCATAAGCACGTTTTAGTAACGTGTAGATATCATCAGAAACCTTTACTGGCTTGATACCCGCTTGTTGGTTCACTGCGTCGATTTCGGAACCCTCCTGATTGATCGTGATTTTATCACCTAGTTCTTTGACCCGAGCAAAGGCCGGTTTTAATGCTGCTTCTTTGCCTTCATCATAGATTCGAATCCGAACATAAGTGCCTAATAAGAACTGTTCATCAGAATAAGGTTCTTGTAAAATTTTGGTGGTCGTTTTGCTCTCAGAGGTCGTTTGTTTCGTCGCTGTGCTGCAAGCTGCTAACGTGAACAAACTTAAAAAGGCTACGAAAGAGAGTAATCGTTTCTTTAACATGTGTTTCCTCATTTCATTAGTGGAAGGGACGGTTGCTGAGAAATCAAAAAGTGTACTTTGAGAAATAAGCCGAAACATCACAAAAATTTTTCAAAGAAAAATTTTGGACATCTCGGCTTGGATCTCAAAGAAACAACTTGTGCAATCGTCTCTTCCACGGATAATTATAGAAAATTTATTTTGTTACGATATTGTCAACTTGAATGGTTTGAGTGTCGCCTTTTTCAGCAGCATTCACTAATTGTTGTGCATACATTACAAATGAATGTGAGCTGTGAGTCGCACCAGTGACAACTTCAACATCTGCAGGTGAACCATCTTCTTCGCCCATCGCTTTGACAAGTTCATCGTTCAATTCAGGGATGTATGTCTCTGGAGAAGTACCACTTTTTGCTTTCATATTTTTGTTGTAGTCTGCATCGTCTTGTTTTGAGTTGCCGTCTTTGTCGACATAGTCAAATTTAGATTCAGATACTTTACCATCAGCGACTGTCATTTCAAATTGGACACGGTAACCATTAGAATAGTTTTTCTCTTCTAATTTGTATGTGCCATCTTGAAGATCTGCACCGTTATTGATTTCAATTGTATCAGTATTACCAGCTTGAGCAGCTTGGATCAATTGTTGTGCATAGTTTTGGAAACTTTCTGAAGAATGAGTTGCACCAGTAACAACTTCAACTCCACTTGCGCTTTGTGCTTCGACTAATTGTTCATTCAATTGTGGAATGAATTTTTCTGGGCTAGTACCAGCTTTTGCTTCCATGTTTTTGTTGTATTCTGTATCTTTGGTTTTAGACTCGCCATTTTCGTTGATGTTGTCATATTTAGATTCAGTGATTTTGCCATCTTTGACAACCATTTCGAAGACTGCACGATAACCGTTAGAGTAATTTTTTTCTTCTAATTTATAAGTACCATCTTGTAACTCGCCGCCAGCAACGATTTGTGCTGAGCTTTCAGTTGTTTTTGTTTCTGATGTCTTAGCAGTTGAAGCTTCTGTTGAGCTGTTAGAGCTTCCGTTATCATCCGCACCACAAGCACCTAACATTAAAGCTGAAAAAGCTAATACAGCAAATCCAGTAATAAAACGTTTTTTCTTCATTTTACTCCCACCGTTTCCTTTTTTAGTACACAATATTCTTTGTGATTCATTATACATTCTAATGAAAATCAGCCATAAGTCAACCGTTTTCGTCAAATAACTAGTGTAATCTTTAAACCGTTTTCTTTCTGTAAATTTCGTGAAAAAGAGCTTAACCACAAATTTTTAAAAATAATGAAAATGAGTTAGACAAAAGGGAATAACATCTATATAATGTATAAAGATTGTGTAATAGGTAGCAAACTAATACAAATGTTAATCATTTCAAATAAAGGATTACCAATAAGGAGCGGATGAACAATGACAAAGCAAAATATTGTCGTTGTGGGTGCAGGTTATGCCGGGGTATCAGCAACAAAATACTTGGCAAAAAAACTTAAAAAAGAAGATGTGACAATCACTTTGATTGATCGTCATTCGTACCACACGATGATGACAGAATTACACGAAGTTGCAGGTGGACGGGTTGAACCAGAAGCAATCCAATATGATCTACAGCACTTGTTTGCTCGACAAAAAAATGTTCAATTAGTGACAGATACGGTCACTGGTATCGATAAAGAACAAAAAGTTGTGAAAACAAAATTAGGCACTTACCCATTCGATCAGTTGATCTTGGGAATGGGGGGAGAACCAAATGACTTTGGGACTCCTGGAGTAAAAGAAAACGGCTTTACCTTATGGTCATTTGAAGATTCAGTTAAAATACGTGAACACATTGAACGTACCGTGGCAAAAGCAGCTTTAGAACCTAACGATGCGTTACGTAAAGCAATGCTGACGTTTGTGGTCTGTGGTTCAGGATTCACCGGAATCGAAATGATTGGTGAATTGATTGATTGGAAAAACCGTTTGGCAAAAGACTACAAATTAGACCCAAGTGAAATTACACTGATGGTTGTAGAAGCAATGCCGACGATTTTAAATATGCTGGATCGTAATGATGCAGCCAAAGCAGAGCGCTATTTAAAGAAACATAAAGTAGAACTACTATTGAATGCACCAATCGTGGAAGTAGCGAAAGACCATATCAAGTTAAAAGATGGTCGTCAGATTCCTACCCACACATTGATCTGGACAGCTGGTGTCAAAGGAACTTCTGATGCTGCTGATTTCGGCTTAGAGTCCGCTCGTGGTCAACGTTTGGTAGCGAATGAATATATGCAGGCAAAAGGATATGAAGATAAAAACATCTATATTATCGGAGACTTGGTTTTCTATGAAGAATTTCCTGGAACACCAACGCCACAAATCGTTCAAGCGGCTGAACAAACAGGTCATACAGCAGCAGCCAATATCGTAGCTGCCATCAAAGGCGGCGAAAAGCATAAGTTTAAAGGAAACTATCAAGGTTTCATGGTATCGATCGGTGCCAAATGGGGCGTTGCCAATTTATTTGATAAGATCCATTTAAGTGGTTTCTTAGCAATTGTGATGAAACACATCGTCAATTTGAAATATTTCTTTGATATTCGTTCTGGCTATTATATGTTCCAATACATGATGCACGAATTCTTCCATATCAAAGACGATCGTAATGTGACACGTGGCCATTCTTCCCGTTATGGAAATGTCTTATGGAGTGTGCCTTTACGAGTGTTCTATGGTCTGGTTTGGTTTATCGAAGCCTTCAAAAAAATTGTTGGTGATGGGCAAGTGTTGAAACCAGGTACTTGGTTTGGTGAAGGTTCATGGTTTACAGGTAACAGCGTGTTCCCTTGGACTTGGGAATACAATGTGACCGATGTAGCAAGTGGGGCTTCCGCTGCTGGCGATGCAACAACAGCAGCTACTGGTGCAGCAACAAGTGGTGCAGGAGAAGCAGCGACACAAGCTACTCACTTTGGTCTAAGTTATGCTTATGGTGAACAGCCTATGGCCGTGATTGAAAAATCACCAGACTGGTTCACAAAAATGATGCAAGTGATCATGCCAAACAATGATGTAGCAATGTTTTTCCAAAAATTCATGGTATTCTTTGAAATTGCTTTAGCACTCGCTTTGATTGCTGGTTTATTTACCTGGTTATGTAGTGCAACGACCATTGTTTTAGTGATTACTTTCTGTCTATCTGGAATGTTCTACTGGGTAAACATCTGGTTTATCTTTGTTGCTTTTGCATTGATGAACGGTTCAGGTCGTGCAATTGGTCTTGATCGCTGGGTGATTCCATGGTTACAAAAAACACTAGGCAATTGGTGGTATGGGAGACCTAAATCCCGATATGGATCAAAATAAAAAATTAGCCTAGAGCTTAAACTGAACAATTTGAGAATAATGGCTGATTGAAGAAAGTTCTAGGGAAACCTAGGACTTTCTTTTGTTTCATGCTAAAATTGGAGAACAGTTCAGCAAGAGGAGGCGTGCGAAAAGATGAAAGAATTTATCAAGAAAAGTTTGCTTAAACCTTGGGATATTTTCATTATCGTTCTTTTGATTGCTCTTTCTTTTTTACCCATCATCGTATTTAGTTATCAACAAGACAATGTAGCTCCTGATAAAGAAGCTGTACTCCGCGTTGATGGTGATGAAATCAAAACCTTCCCATTAGTAGCTGGGAGTAAAAAATATACGTATACTTATGAAGATCCACATGGTGATTATAATTTAATCGAAGTTGATGGCGACAAGATACGCATAAAAGAAGCAGATTGTGGCGATCAGATTTGTGTGAGACGAGGGTGGGCTTCTAAGAATGGCGAAACGATTGTTTGCTTGCCTCATAAATTAGTGATCGAGGTTCGGTCAACAGATGGGAGTGACAAAGATGGCCTGATCTATTAGGCTATCCACACCATGACAAAATTACAAAAAATGATTTATATATCTTTACTAGTGGCGCAAGGAGTCATCATTGGATTAATTGAGAACATGATCCCATATCCTTTTTCATTTGCTCCTGGAGCAAAGTTAGGACTTGCTAATTTGATTACCATTGTAGCGATTTTTACGATGAAAAAACGGGATAGTTTTTTATTGTTATGGCTTCGCCTATTTTTAACAACTTTGTTAGGTGGGACGATCTCTACCTTTCTTTATAGTATGAGCGGCGCGTTACTCAGCTATGTAGGAATGCTGTTAGTGAAACAGTTAGGTCCTAAGCGAGTCAGTATTATTGGAATCAGTGCAACAGGTGGCTTTATGCATAATGTCGGACAACTAGTGATGGCTTCGTTCATTGCTCAATCATGGACAGTCATGTTATATCTGCCGATTCTATCTTTCTTAGGTATTCTGTCTGGAATTGCGATCGGGATTGCAGCCAATTATTTGTTGCAACATGTACGTACATTACAACTTTTTCAAAGAGACTATGAGAAAGAACAAAAAGAGAAATGGCAACCGCTTTTTTTGAAAAAATAATGGTTATACAAGGAGTTTTTTTATGAAGCTACATCCAATGTGGAGTGAGTATCCAACTTTGAAAAACGAATTAAACGAGACGTTGAAAAAGATGGAAGATGTTGTCCGCTTAAAGAACAAGCCAGTCGAACAAGCAATCAAAGAGACGATTCATGCGGGAGGTAAAC
Organism: Enterococcus sp. DIV1682a; assembly: GCF_051711005.1. Classification (NCBI taxonomy): domain Bacteria; kingdom Bacillati; phylum Bacillota; class Bacilli; order Lactobacillales; family Enterococcaceae; genus Enterococcus; species Enterococcus sp. DIV1682a. The sequence continues at coordinate 2,850,309 of NZ_JBIOLT010000001.1, read as the reverse complement.
TGCTAAGACCTGCCTATCAATTGCTCTTTTCTCAATTTGGTCCAGAACAAGATCGTGAAAAGGCAATTGCGCTAGCTGCTTCGATCGAAATGCTTCATACCGCTACATTGATCCATGATGATATCGTTGATGAGGCAGATGTTCGACGTGGTCAGCCTAATTTACGTGGTCGATTTGGGAATACGGTAGCCGTTTATGCAGGAGACTATTTATTTGTTTGCTGTTTCAAATTACTTTCAAATTATTCTAATTCGCTAAAGAGCTTACAATCTAATTCTCGGAGTATGGAAAAAGTATTAGATGGTGAGCTTGGACAAATGGACGACCGTTACAATTATCATTTAACTGTGCCGGAGTATTTGGAAAACATTTCAGGGAAAACGGCCGAACTCTTTCAATTAAGTTGTTCAGTCGGAGCTTATGAAAGTGGAATGAATGAACGGTTTGCTCGAAAAGCAGGTTCAATCGGTTTAGCTGTCGGGATGGCGTTTCAGATCATTGACGATATCTTGGATTACACGAAAGATGCGGTCGATATCGGTAAACCAGTATTAGAAGATATGCGTCAAGGCGTGTATTCTCTACCATTGATTTACGCATTACAAACAGATAAAAAAGCAGAATTGATTGCATACTTGGATAAAAAAACTGAGTTGACACAAGAGGAAGTAGAAAGTGTTCGTCAGATTGTCAGAGAAGTCAATGGTGTGACAAAAGCCAAAAAATTAGCGGAAGATTACACAAAAAAAGCCTTAAAGGAAATTAGTAAGCTCCCTGATACAGCCTTTGATACACGTGAGATTCTTTTGTCAGTTACTGAGTTGATTTTAGATAGGGAAAATTAAAGAAAAATATCGGAAATCAGCCGCTACAATGGCATATTCTATTTCAAGAATCAAGAAGTAAAAAGAGTAGGCATGTGATGGTTGAACTTGAGAACCTTATTGTTGAGGAGTTGCTTCTTGAACGCCGTTTATTCGTTTTTAGATATACCAGAAGAGATTGAGGAAAGTTTTGGCTCAGTCTCTTTTTTATTTTAGAAAAATATTGGATCTAGTTCAATCACTTTACTTCTTTATTTGGAAGATCGGTCTAAAGTTTATTCTTTAATTTTACCAATTTTTTTTATTTTTAGAAAAAATAGTTGTCAAAGAGTATTGAGAAGAAAGTATGCTAATAATAGATGCCAGTGAAATCAGAGGACTTTGCTGTTGCAGTCTGAAATTTACTTAACTTTAGGCATGTACTTATAAGTGAGACTTTGTATACACAGAAAGTCGCTATCTGTATAAAAGGAGGGATCAGACTATAGGTTACAATCTTTAACTGACTATTCGTAGTTTTGGGGGAAACGACGAATAGAATTTTAAATAACATTCAGCCGGTTTTCTATTTGGGAAATCGGTTTTTTTATAACTGGATGACAAATCCAAAAGATAAGAGTGAAAAAAAGAAATTTTAACGTGTATTATTCATTAAAACAACTATTTTGCGAAACAATCTTTCCTAATTTTGAAAATAATTGTTCTGGACCAAGACTAAAAATATGTTATATTCACTAGTGAAGAAATACAATTAGAAAGGAAGATGTTGAGTGAAAAAACGATTAACAACGGATTTAACCAGAGTAGATGTAAATAAGATTTTAACCCGAATGATCAGTAAAAAAAATCATTTCTCATTTGAAGATATTGAAAAAGAATGTCAAAAACCGTTAACCACGGCGGATAAATTTCTAATTAGGACACTTGTTGTCAAAAAATTTAAGCTGAATGTAGAATATCTTTCATCTAATCAGTTAAAATTTTATCGTGTAAACAAAGAAGCGTGTTTGTAAGTCCTTTTTGTACATAATAAAATTAAAAATGTTGCAATACCATACAAAATAACACAGACCTTAAAGAATAAGGTAAGATAGAACCAGAAAGAGAAAAGGAGGAGAGCTGGGAAAGAAAAAGTGTTGTTGTGTATGGATCAAGAAGTAGCATGTTTGATTGAACAAGATTTTGGGGAAATCCGTTTAATGAAACATTATATATTGGGGAAGCGACAAATAGTAAGTAGAAGTCATACTTATATGACAGAATAGCATCAGAAAAACAAACCTTTTATAGGTGGAAGTTTGTCTGTGGCTTTTGATTGAAACATTCGATACATCAGATCAATGATATTGCAGTTGTATAAAAAAGCACATAGAGGTTTAAAAATTGTGTAGCATTTTTGTTATGAACAGCAATAGCACATAGAATAACAACTTCATTTTACAACTCGCTAAATGAAGGGGCTATGAAGTATTCTGCGAGATCACATAAAAAAGGAACCACCATTGATGAAGAAAGGGATGGGCATTTTTGCCCATCCCTTTCTTTTTGACTTACTCAATGGAGGTTAAACTAATTTCGCCAGAAAAAAGAGTGAGGGCTTGATCCCCTACTTGCACGATCAACTCTCCATGTTCTCCGATTTCTTTAGCAATCCCAGTATAATGCTGCCCTTTTTGGGTAAATTGTACTTTTTTTCCAAGAACGAAAGACTTTTCACGATAAAGTGTTAAGTATTCGTCTGTGGGTTCTGAAAGATAGTGAAAGAAATTTTTCCAAATTTGACTAATCAATTGATTCCGTGTGATGGATTTCTGACCATCAGGGAAAAGAGACGTTGCTTTCTGTTGAATGGCTTCAGGAAACTGTTTTTGCGGGATGGAAAAATTTAGACCAATGCCAATAATGATCGAACTGATCCCGCCAGTTTCCATGTCACTGATTGCTTCAGATAAAATCCCGCTAATTTTTTTTCCATTTAAATAAAGATCATTGACCCATTTGATCGAAGGATCTTTTTTAGTCAATTCTTGAATGGCTTTCACGCATGCACTTGCTGCAATAACTGTATATTGGGGCAATTCATCAAATCGTTGATTGGGATGGATCAATAAGCTCATATAGATGCCTTGTCCAGGGGCTGCAAAAAAAGGACGTCCAAATCGGCCGTGTGCCTGTTCTTGGGTATCGGCGATAAAAAGAGCGGGTCCGATTTCTTTGGTTGCCGCAAGCTTAGCATCTTTCATCGTAGATTCTGATCGTTCTTGTACCGACACCATCAAATCTGGTATCCAAGGTTCTAATGCTTGGCGAATTTCTTGGGCATCTAACACATCAGAAGGAAGATAACGGTATCCCTTAGCTTGATGCTCAAAATGATAACCTGTTTTTTCTAATTCTTTGATTGCTTTCCAAATACTGGTACGTGACACTTGTAATTGCTGGGCCATTTTTTCACCTGATAAAAAATCAGGAGATTCTTTTAATAGTTGGAGTACTTTATCTTTTGTCGTCATCCATTGCAACTCCTTTCATGTAGTATTGTATCAATAAGAAAGCAGAAAACAAATGAGAAATTTGTCAGTTGTTATGGAAGTGACAACAGATGATTGCTAACTTAAAAGTACTTGGTCGTCTTTCAATGCAGCGCCACTATTTTGTTTGAACATTTCTAGTAGCTGAGGGACAGTCAAATGTTGTTTTTCTGCCTGTTGGATATCCACGACGATTTGCCCTTGGTGTAGCATGATCAATCGATTTCCGTAGCGGATGGCATCTTCCATATCATGGGTGACCATGAAAGCCGTCAAGTGCTGTTCGTTAATTAATTTGTCCGTGAGTTCCATCACTGTTTTTGAAGTTGCCGGGTCGAGGGCTGCAGTATGTTCGTCTAATAAAATCAATTCAGGACGTTGTAAAGTAGCCATTAATAAAGTGATCGCTTGACGCTGTCCTCCAGAAAGCAAGCCGATTTCAGTGGTCAAACGATTTTCTAACCCAAGATTCAAGCGTGCGAGATGTTCCTTGAAGAAGGAACGATCTTGCGGCTTGACTCCTCGGAAAAAGCCACGTTTTTTACCACGTTTCATTGCTAGTGCTAAATTTTCTTCAACCGTCAATCGGACAGCAGTGCCTAATTTAGGGTCTTGAAAGACACGACTGATTTCTTTGGAGCGAGCAACCACTGACTTTTTGGTGATATCTTTGCCATTCAATAAAATCTTCCCTTGATCCACTGGAAAAGAACCAGCAATACTGTTCAATAGTGTCGATTTACCTGCACCATTTCCGCCAATAATTGTTACGAAATCGCCTTGTTTCAACGAGAGATTGACTCCTTTTAGCACATGGTTTTCATTGATGGTTCCTTTTTCAAACGTATGGTGGATAGATTGAAGTGTTAAAACATCAGTCATTGATAGATCCTCCTTTTGCTTTCGTACGCTTAGGTAACTTTAATTTTTGTTGGATTTGTGGAAAAGATAAACAGATAACCAGAACAAGTGCAGAAGCTAATTTTGAATCGCTTGGTTGAACGTTCAACTCAAAAACTAACGCTAAGATAAAACGATAGATCACGGCGCCTAAAATAATTGTCAATAATCGAAGAAGCAATGGTTGGTTTCGAAAGAGGACTTCAGCGATGATGATCGAAGCCAAGCCAATCACGATCGTACCGATCCCAGAGTTTAAATCAGCAAAGCCATTGTTTTGTGCAAGCAACGAACCAGATAGAGCAATACAGCCATTTGAGATCATATACCCAATGATTTTCATCGTATCGGTGTTGATGCCATTTGCTTCACTCATTGCTAAATTATCGCCAGTCGCTCGAATCGCCAACCCCGTTTCTGTCCGTAAAAATAAAACAAGCAACGTGACAACGATCAATGCGACAAGTAAGCCAGCAATCAATACAGCATTTTCTTTTGAAACACCGAGTGATTCTGCCCATGTAAAGACGGTTTTTTGTCCTAATAATGAAAGATTAGGTGCGCCCATGATCCGTGAGGTAACGGAATATAAGCCAGTCATCGTGATGATTCCAGCTAGAAGTGCCGGAATTTTAAGTTTGGTATGGAGCAGTCCTGAAACTAAGCCAGCTGCTGCGCCTCCTAAAAATCCTAAGAGGCAAGCAACGATTGGGGAAAGTCCATTAGTGATACTGACGGCAGCAATCCCAGCACCTAAAGGGAAACTGCCTTCAGCTGTTAAATCAGCGATATCCAGGATACGAAAAGTCAGGAAGACACCGATTGCCAGCAGTGCCCAAAGCACGCCTTGTGAAGCAGAAGATAAAAAGATACTTATTAAATTAGTCATGATTGTCCTCCTGTAAAATTATTCAGTCTCTTTGATTGTTGTTGGATCGATCCCAAGGGCTTTTGCCATGTCTTTATTGACATATAAGGAAAGATCATCTGCTGATTCAACCGGTAATTCACTCGGTTTTTTGCCAGCTAAGATCTTGGCAGCCATTTCACCTGTTTGTCGCCCTAATTCTTCATAATCAATCCCAACAGTCGCTAAGCCACCTTCTTTGACTTGATCCACGGAACCAGCAACGATCGGTGTTTTTGTTTCTTTGGCTACTTCACCGATAACGCTAGCAGCACTGGCGAATGTATTATCCGTTGGGATATAGATACCGTCGACATCTTTGGCTAAACTTTTTGTCACTTGTTGAACATCATTGGTGGAGTTTGCCGTCAATACTTTGACTTTCACTCCGGCTTTTTTCAATGTTTTCTCGGCTAAGTCTCCTTGGATTTTGGAATTTGCTTCCCCGTTGTTGTACATGATCCCGATCGTTTTTGCTTTTGGCACGATCTGTAATAATAGCTCAATTTGTTTTTCGATCGGTACCATATCCGTTGTACCAGTCACATTTCCACCAGGTTTGTCATTAGAAGAAACTAAGTGTGCTTTTTCTAAGTCGGTAACTGCTGTCACTGTAATAGGAATCGTGGTTGTTTCATTAAGGAGCGATTGCGCAGCTGGAGTTGCAATCCCTAATAATAAGTCGGGTTGGTCTTTCACTAATTTTTCACTCATGCTTTTTAGATTGTCTTGATTGTTTTGCGCATTTTGATAGTTGATTGTTAAATTGTCGCCTTCTTTATAGCCATTTTCTGCTAGCCCTTCTTTGAACCCTTTATATGTAGCATCTAATGAATTGTGTTGAACCAGTTGTAAAACACCGATTGTTTTCGAGTCATCCGATTTTGCTGAGGAACTATTTGCAGTTCCACATCCACCAAGTACTAGTAATAATGTTGCGCCTAATCCGATCAATAAATTTTTTTTCATTTCTTTTTCCTCCTTCAATTTTGAAAACAAAAAATCCATTTAGACAAAACGTCTAAATGGATTGAGTATCGAAAGAGTATGTAAGTAAGAAATCGTGATTACTTTGTACTTTTCGCTTAGCCACTTAACGTAATGTCTACGTGGCTTTTGCGTAATACAAAGTTCTTTAGCCATCATAGATACAAACCAGTTGTTTGGTGTTTGTATCCATAATTCATGAATACAAACCTATCTAAAGTAGCTAAAGTAAAAGTTATTCAATTGTGTCGGGATAAGTTGTATATTCGGTTTTTGCATAAATAAATCCTCCACAAATAATAAATTTTCCTAAGTATAGCGGAGATGTAAGGGGATTGTCAAGACGAACATTCAGAAAATTCTCAAAATCCGTGAATGTTTATTCGATATATTATAGTAAGAAAAGTTTAAGAAAAAATGATGAAAAGGGGAGGGAAACGCCAGGAAGTGTTGACTTTTATGAAAAAAGAGTGTAATATATGAAGTTGCAAAAACTATCTGATGAAGTAAAGGCAGAAACGAAATATTGTCCGTTTCGGCTTTATAATAAGGAAACAAAAATAGAAGCGCATGAAGAAATGGTTTCAAAAGAATGCTCTATTTTTGGTTTTTTTTTGCCTAAAAGCCGCAAAAAATGTCTATTGTTATCTAAATATAATATTTTTAATATTATTGTAACAATTGATCGGGTAGTCTTTTTGAATGACATTTTAGAGGGGTGAAGAGCTTGGCTGGACACGTAGTAAAGTACGGAAAACATCGCGAACGTAGAAGTTTCGCACGAATCAGTGAAGTGTTGGAATTACCAAATTTGATCGAAATTCAAACAGACTCTTACCAATGGTTCCTAGATGAAGGACTAAGAGAAATGTTTGAAGACATTTTGCCAATTGATGACTTCAATGGCAATCTATCTTTGGAATTTGTGGATTATGAATTGAAAGAACCTAAGTATACGGTAGCAGAAGCACGTGCACATGATGCAAATTACTCTGCACCATTACATGTAACGTTACGTCTAACAAACCGTGAGACAGGTGAAATCAAAGCGCAAGAAGTCTTCTTCGGTGATTTCCCATTAATGACTGAACAAGGAACATTCATTATCAACGGAGCAGAACGAGTAATCGTTTCTCAGTTAGTGCGTTCACCTGGTGTGTACTTCCATGGAAAAGTAGACAAAAACGGAAAAGAAGGTTTCGGTTCAACTGTGATCCCGAACCGTGGTGCATGGTTAGAAATGGAAACTGATGCAAAAGATATTTCTTACGTACGTATTGATCGTACTCGTAAGATTCCTTTGACTGTGTTAGTTCGTGCCCTAGGATTTGGATCAGATGATACCATCTTTGAAATCTTTGGTGACAGTGAAACGTTACGCAATACAGTTGAAAAAGACTTGCACAAAAATGCAAGTGATTCAAGAACAGAAGAAGGATTAAAAGACGTTTACGAACGTCTACGTCCAGGCGAGCCTAAGACAGCCGATAGTTCTCGGAACTTATTGAATGCTCGTTTCTTCGATCCAAAACGCTACGACTTAGCCAACGTTGGTCGTTATAAAGTAAATAAAAAATTAGACTTGAAAACACGTCTATTGAACTTAACATTAGCAGAAACATTGGTTGATCCAGAAACTGGTGAAATCATCGTTGAAAAAGGAACCGTGTTGACTCACCAAGTGATGGAAACATTAGCACCTTTCATTGATAATGGATTGAATTCAGTGACTTACTATCCATCAGAAGATGGTGTTGTGACTGATCCAATGACTGTTCAAGTGATCAAAGTCTTTTCACCAAAAGATCCAGAACGTGAAGTGAATGTGATCGGTAACGGTTATCCTGAATCAGCTGTGAAAACTGTTCGTCCGGCAGACATCATCGCATCAATGAGTTATTTCTTAAACTTGATGGAAGGGATCGGCAACGTGGACGATATCGACCACTTAGGAAACCGTCGTATCCGTTCAGTCGGTGAATTACTGCAAAACCAATTCCGTATCGGTTTAGCTCGGATGGAACGTGTCGTACGTGAAAGAATGTCGATCCAAGATACAGAAACATTGACACCACAACAATTGATCAACATCCGTCCAGTGGTTGCAAGTATCAAAGAATTCTTTGGTTCTTCTCAGTTGTCTCAGTTCATGGATCAAACGAACCCACTTGGGGAATTGACACACAAACGTCGTCTTTCAGCCTTAGGACCTGGTGGTTTGACTCGTGACCGAGCTGGTTATGAAGTTCGTGACGTTCACTATTCTCACTATGGCCGTATGTGTCCGATTGAAACGCCTGAAGGACCAAATATCGGGTTGATCAATAGTTTATCTAGCTATGCGAAAGTTAATAAATTTGGATTTATCGAAACTCCTTACCGTCGTGTTGATCGTGAAACTGGTCGTGTAACGGATCAAATCGACTATCTAACAGCTGACATCGAAGACCACTACATCGTTGCCCAAGCAAATAGCCCATTAAATGAAGATGGTACTTTTGCACAAGACGTTGTTATGGCTCGTGCGCAAAGTGAAAACTTAGAAGTTTCAATCGATAAAGTCGATTATATGGACGTATCACCTAAACAAGTAGTTGCGGTAGCGACAGCATGTATTCCTTTCTTGGAAAACGATGACTCCAACCGTGCCTTGATGGGTGCCAACATGCAGCGTCAAGCAGTGCCATTGATCAATCCACAAGCACCATGGGTTGGTACTGGTATGGAATATAAATCAGCTCATGACTCAGGAGCTGCTTTGCTATGTAAACATGATGGTGTCGTTGAATTTGTGGACGCCTCTGAGATTCGTGTTCGTCGTGACAACGGTGCATTAGATAAATACGCTGTAACAAAATTCCGTCGTTCAAACTCAGGAACAAGCTACAACCAACGCCCAATCGTTCATTTAGGCGAAAAAGTTGAAAAAGGCGATACTTTAGCAGATGGACCTTCAATGGAACAAGGTGAAATGGCGCTAGGACAAAACGTTTTAGTAGGTTTCATGACTTGGGAAGGTTACAACTATGAAGATGCGATCATCATGAGCCGTCGTCTTGTGAAAGACGATGTCTATACTTCAATCCACATCGAAGAATATGAATCAGAAGCTCGTGATACAAAATTAGGACCTGAAGAAATCACTCGTGAAATCCCTAACGTTGGGGAAGATGCTTTGAAAGATCTAGACGAGATGGGTATTATCCGTATCGGTGCGGAAGTCCAAGATGGTGACTTACTAGTTGGTAAAGTAACACCAAAAGGGGTAACCGAATTATCAGCTGAAGAACGTCTTTTACATGCGATCTTTGGTGAAAAAGCTCGTGAAGTCCGTGATACTTCATTACGTGTACCACACGGTGGTGGCGGGATCGTCCACGACGTAAAAATCTTTACTCGTGAAGCCGGCGATGAATTATCACCAGGCGTAAACATGCTTGTACGTGTGTATATCGTTCAAAAACGTAAAATCCATGAAGGAGATAAGATGGCCGGACGTCATGGTAATAAAGGGGTTGTATCCCGTATCATGCCGGAAGAAGATATGCCATTCTTACCAGATGGAACACCAATCGATATCATGTTGAATCCTTTAGGGGTGCCATCACGGATGAATATCGGACAAGTATTGGAATTGCATTTAGGGATGGCTGCTCGTCAGTTAGGTATCCATGTTGCAACACCAGTATTTGATGGTGCAAGTGATGAGGACGTTTGGGAAACGGTTCGTGAAGCTGGTATGGCCAGCGATGCGAAAACCATCCTTTATGACGGACGTACAGGTGAACCATTTGACGGCCGTGTGTCTGTCGGTGTCATGTACATGATCAAACTTGCTCACATGGTCGATGATAAATTGCATGCTCGTTCAATCGGACCTTACTCATTGGTTACACAACAACCATTGGGTGGTAAAGCACAATTTGGTGGACAACGTTTTGGTGAAATGGAAGTTTGGGCTTTGGAAGCTTACGGTGCCGCTTATACCTTACAAGAAATCTTGACATACAAATCAGATGATGTAGTTGGTCGTGTGAAAACTTATGAAGCGATCGTCAAAGGCGAACCAATTCCAAAACCAGGTGTACCAGAATCATTCCGAGTATTAGTAAAAGAATTACAATCACTAGGATTAGACATGCGTGTCTTGGATATCAAAGATTCTGAAATCGAACTCCGTGATATGGATGACGAAGATGATGATTTGATCACTGTAGATGCTTTGACAAAATTTGCTGAACAGCAAACAGCCAAAGAATTAGAAAAGAAAGCTGCTGAACAAGTGGAAGATGAAAGACAAGATATCATCCAAAACTTTGAAACCGCAGAAGATAACTTAGACTAATCCGGTCTATGAGCTGTAAGGCGGTCGATGATCAGCCGCCTTGCGGTTTTGCCATTAAACGAAATGGAGGGAACCCCTTTTGATCGATGTAAATAAATTCGAAAGTATGCAAATAGGTTTGGCTTCTCCCGAAAAAATCAGAAGCTGGTCTTATGGTGAAGTAAAAAAACCTGAGACGATTAACTATCGTACCTTAAAACCTGAACGCGAAGGGTTGTTCTGTGAGCGGATTTTTGGTCCTACGAAAGACTGGGAATGTGCCTGCGGAAAATATAAACGTATCCGTTATAAAGGAATCGTTTGTGACCGATGCGGTGTTGAAGTGACACGTTCAAAAGTTCGTCGTGAACGTATGGGTCACATTGAATTAGCAGCACCTGTTTCACATATCTGGTACTTTAAAGGAATTCCTTCTCGTATGGGACTTGTTTTAGACATGAGTCCTCGTGCCTTAGAAGAAATCATTTATTTTGCTTCATATGTGGTTATCGAACCAGGAAACACCAACTTAGAGAAAAAACAATTGTTGACAGAACGTGAATACCGCGAAAAACGTGAACAATATGGACAAGAATTCCAAGCAGCAATGGGTGCAGAAGCAATCAAACAATTACTAGACAGTGTTGATTTAGATGCTGAAGCAGCTGAATTGAAAGAAGAATTGAAATCTGCTCAAGGGCAAAAACGGACTCGTGCGATCCGCCGTTTGGACATTTTAGAAGCTTTCCGTGCTTCAGGAAATGAACCAAGTTGGATGGTTATGGACGTTATTCCAGTTATTCCACCAGATTTACGACCAATGGTGCAATTAGAAGGTGGACGTTTTGCAACAAGTGACTTAAATGATCTTTATCGTCGAGTAATCAACCGTAATAATCGTTTGAAACGCTTGTTAGATTTGAATGCTCCAGGAATCATCGTCCAAAACGAAAAACGGATGTTACAAGAAGCTGTTGATGCGTTGATCGATAATGGTCGTCGTGGCCGTCCAGTTACTGGACCAGGTAACCGTCCATTGAAATCTCTTTCTCACATGTTGAAAGGGAAACAAGGTCGTTTCCGTCAAAACTTACTTGGTAAACGTGTTGACTATTCAGGACGTTCCGTTATCGTTGTAGGACCTTTCTTGAAAATGTATCAATGTGGGTTGCCAAAAGAAATGGCGATCGAACTATTTAAACCATTTGTGATGCGTGAATTGGTTCAACGTGAACTAGCTTCTAACATCAAAAATGCGAAACGTAAAATCGAACGTCAAGAAGACGAAGTTTGGGATGTCTTGGAAGACGTAATCAAAGAACACCCAGTACTACTTAACCGAGCACCTACGCTACACAGACTTGGTATCCAAGCATTTGAACCTGTTTTAGTACAAGGTCGTGCGATTCGTTTGCACCCACTTGTATGTGAAGCTTATAATGCCGACTTTGATGGAGACCAAATGGCCGTTCACGTACCATTGAACGAAGAAGCACAAGCGGAAGCTCGTATGTTGATGCTAGCTGCTCAAAACATCTTGAATCCAAAAGACGGTAAACCAGTTGTAACACCTTCCCAAGATATGGTTTTAGGTAACTACTACCTAACAATGGAAGAAGAAGGTCGTGAAGGCGAAGGAATGGTCTTCCGTGACCAAAACGAAGCTGTGATCGCATGGCGTAACGGCTACGTTCATTTACACTCACGTATCGGTGTGAACCCTAATTCATTAGGTGAAAAACCATTTACTGACTGGCAAAAAGAACGTACGATGATTACAACCGTTGGTAAGATCATCTTTAATGAGATCATGCCTCCAGAGTTCCCTTACTTGAATGAACCAACAGACTTCAACTTAACGGTACAAACACCGGATAAATATTTTGTTGAAGCAGGTACAGATATTCCTGCGCATATCAAAGAGCAAGAATTAGTCTTACCATTCAAGAAGAAAAATCTAGGAAATATCATTGCGGAAGTCTTCAAACGTTTCAAAGTAACTGAAACTTCTAAGATGCTTGACCGAATGAAAGACTTAGGGTATAAACATTCTACACATGCTGGTATCACAGTAGGTATCGCAGATATCAGTGTACTGAATGAAAAACAAGGAATCATTGAAAATGCCCATAAACAAGTTGAAACAATTACAAAACAATTCCGTCGTGGATTGATTACTGATGACGAACGTTATGAACGAGTAATCGCTGTTTGGAATGCTGCTAAAGATAGCATCCAACAAAAACTGATGGAAGGGTTAGAAGCGAAAAACCCAATCTTCATGATGTCTGACTCTGGAGCCCGTGGTAACATCTCCAACTTTACTCAGCTTGCTGGTATGCGTGGACTGATGGCTGCTCCGAATGGTCGAATCATGGAATTACCGATCATCTCAAACTTCCGTGAAGGACTTTCTGTCTTAGAAATGTTTATCTCTACTCACGGGGCTCGTAAAGGGATGACCGATACTGCCTTGAAGACTGCCGATTCAGGTTACTTGACTCGTCGTTTAGTTGACGTTGCCCAAGACGTTATTATTCGTGAAGAAGATTGTGGAACAGACCGCGGTCTTGAAATCCAAGCGATTCGTGAAGGAAACGAAATCATTGAATCATTAGAAGATCGTTTGATCGGTCGTTACACACGTAAAGAGGTACGTGATCCAGAAACGAACGAATTGATCATCGCTGGTAACCAATTGATTTCAGAAGATATTGCAAAACAAATCGTGGATGCAGGTGTGGAAACTGTAACGATCCGTTCTGTCTTCACATGTAACACAAAACATGGTGTCTGCAAACACTGTTATGGACGTAACTTGGCAACTGGATCTGACGTTGAAGTTGGTGAAGCAGTTGGTACGATCGCCGCTCAATCAATCGGAGAACCAGGTACTCAGTTGACAATGCGTACCTTCCATACCGGTGGGGTAGCCGGAGACGATATCACTCAAGGTCTTCCTCGTGTCCAAGAAATTTTTGAAGCACGTAATCCTAAAGGGCAAGCAGTGATCACCGAAGTAACTGGTGACGTCATCGATATCTCAGAAGATGCTTCAACTCGTACAAAAGAAGTAACAATCAAAGGGAAAACCGACACACGTACGTATACTGTTCCTTATACAGCACGTATGAAAGTCGCTGAAGGCGATATGATCCACCGTGGTGCGCCATTAACGGAAGGTTCAATCGATCCTAAACAATTGTTACAAGTTCGTGATGTATTATCAGTTGAAAACTACTTGCTGCGTGAAGTACAACGTGTATACCGTATGCAAGGGGTAGAAATCGGCGATAAACATATCGAAGTAATGGTTCGACAAATGTTACGTAAAGTCCGTGTAATGGATCCAGGTGATACGGATATCTTACCAGGTACATTGATGGATATTGCTGACTTCAAAGACCAAAACTACAATACATTGGTAGCTGGAGGCGTACCTGCAACATCTCGCCCAGTCCTACTAGGTATTACAAAAGCATCATTAGAAACAAACAGCTTCTTATCTGCTGCATCCTTCCAAGAAACAACTCGTGTCTTGACTGATGCTGCGATCCGAGGCAAAAAAGATCCTCTTCTTGGTTTGAAAGAAAATGTTATCATCGGTAAAATCATCCCAGCTGGTACTGGTATGGCTCGTTACCGTAACATGGAACCAAAAGAAGTCGGTGTTGCAAGTGAAAATGTTTATAGCATTTCAGACATCGAAGCACAAATGGCTGCAGAAGATGCAATGAATGAACAAACAAAATAATGTGACACCAAACAGAGCTAAGATGAACATCTTAGCTCTGTTTTTTTTGTCGTGCTAAAGTTGATAGAAACAAACGAAATTGAGAATTTGTTCATTAAAGACGAGCATTTTTTCATATTTTTGTACTTTTAGAAAAATAGGTCCATGAATCATTGAATTGCTTAGCAAAACTTGCTAAAGGTTGCTATGCTAGATCAGGTTTGTTCATCGTTCAGGTAAAACTGCTATGTAGGAGCGGATGGGTTGAGATTTTTTCAGATAATAAACGATACATGATCGAGTTTGAACCAAACGTTTCAGTAAGTGATGCGAGTGCTTGTTGAGCTTGAAGTATAAAAACTTCTTCTTGTAGTTGGGAATGTGAGGACGAAGGATGTGTGGTATTGAGAATCAATTTTTCAAGTAGATTTTTTGGGTTGTCTTGATCTACTAGCGTATCTGAATTCTTTACTGACTTACTTTGTAAAATTTGTTGAATTTTATCAGTGAAATTAGTTTTTTTGGCATAACGTGTCCTTCTGAAGTTAAAAATTTTAGCGGTTGTTAATTCAAAAGCTGTGGAAAAGTATAACATAAAAGAACTATCCACAAGGAAAAAGAAAAACCGTTTATTCTCCCCTGTGGAAAAAATAGTTGAGAAGGAAAAGAAAGTTATCCACAAAAGAGAATGGAAATAGGAAAAATTGATAAAAATACCGGGAGGGGGTAAAATGAGTATTTCTTTCAATAAATGTAAAAAATGTGAGAACAATAAATGATGTTTAGGTTTAAGTCTTAGGAGTATTGTATATACTTTTAAATAGATGGATAAAAAAATCAAATCAATGAAAAGATTAGTAAAAAAGAAAATGCTGCAATACTCTATCTTAATAAAGCAAGCAGGTAAGTATAGGAGTATCGATTCTTTGTTTATTCGTTTCGAAGGTAAGCAAAACAGTATCACCCTTTTATAAATCAAGGTATGATGAAAGACAAAGGGGGATTTTATATGACGAAAAAAGCAGTTTTTGCAGGTGGTTGTTTTTGGTGCATGGTCAAACCTTTTGAAACACAGCCAGGAATCATAGCAGTAACCTCTGGCTATACGGGAGGACATGTCCCAAATCCTACCTATGAACAAGTAACCACAGGAACGACAGGTCATACGGAAGCGGTAGAAATCGAGTATGATCCGTCTCTGGTTTCTTATGAACAGTTAGTCGAAATCTACTGGCAACAAACAGACCCAACGGATGCTTTCGGTCAATTTGCTGATCGCGGAGACTCTTATCGACCGGTCATTTATTATAGCAATGAAGAAGAACGTGAAATCGCTGAAGCATCAAAGAAACAACTACAAGAAAGTGGTCGATTCGATCGTCCGATTGTCACAAAAATCGAACCCCGAAGTGAGTTTTATCCCGCTGAGGAGTATCATCAAGACTATTATAAGAAGAATAAAATCCGCTATAATCTTTACCGAGAAGGCTCTGGACGAGGGAGTTTTTTACGCAAACATTGGTCTGGAAAATAAGACACAATGCATTTTGAAGAATTTCAGTTAGGGATAAAAGCTGGTCATGCTTTGGCTTGCTGTGAATTTAGTGGTTTTTATAATTTTTAGGTAAAGTTATCTAAGTGTCAATGGATCGGCCATCTGGTTGATCCATTTTTTTATAAATCAAGGTTCATTATCGTTTGTTGAATGACAGCAAGCAGAAAAGACAC
This sequence comes from Enterococcus sp. DIV1682a, assembly GCF_051711005.1. Classification (NCBI taxonomy): domain Bacteria; kingdom Bacillati; phylum Bacillota; class Bacilli; order Lactobacillales; family Enterococcaceae; genus Enterococcus; species Enterococcus sp. DIV1682a. The sequence continues at coordinate 2,834,375 of NZ_JBIOLT010000001.1, read as the reverse complement.
TAAGCTATCAAAAGCGTACGTAATGAGGCAAATAAGCGAAGTCCGTCAAATCATTAATCATCATCAGTTAAAAGGCTTGCATCAAGACTGTTGTTAACCAATAAGTAGACAACTAATTTACCACACATGAAGGAGAAAAAGTGCGACACTCAAAAAAGGCACAAAAGGTACTCTTTTAGATTTTTTATCGTGAGAGAGAAAAATAAAGAAAAAAAGTAATCCCAATAAACTAGCAAGAAAGAGGAGCTGCATCAGTTGATTGAGAGTTAGACCGCCACTCCAGCTTAAAAGTAATAAAACATCACCTAAACCTAAAAATTCACTCCCGTAACGAGTAAGGAAAAAACTGATCAAGAATAAAACAGCAAAACTAAGCCATTGAAACTCTCCTTTGATCAACCAAGTCATCCATAAGATAAACCAGATAAAATAAAGTGTTCTTCCCTCGATCATCAAATAAAAACTATCCATTAACGAGAGTAAAAAGGCTGACAAAAACCAAAAAATAAGTAACCAGTCTGGTCGCTGTGAAAAATAAAATAGCCAAACAGATAAACAACCACCGATACATTCTGCTATAAAATAAATCGGTGAAAGCTTGCTACGACAGTTTCGACAACGAAAACGTAGGTAACAGATGGAAAGCAATGGGACCAGTTCATACCAAGCCAATACATGCTGACAGTTGACACAATGAGACCGTGGGTAAATAATAGAGTGTCCTTGTGGCAGGCGTTGTGCCATTAAGCATAAGAACGAACCAATGCAACAACCAATGATAAAATAGAGAAACATAGCGAGGGCCTCCTTTTAAAGAAAGATACGCCAATAACAACCATTTTATTTATTTTTAGTAGAGGTGACAAAATGAAGATTTCGATCGGAGTCGATATCGGTACGACACAAACAAAAGCAGTGGCATTCAACGAGCAAGCTGAAGTCATCGCTTCAGCTTATTTCCTTAATCCGATGATCCAAGAAGCACCAGGAATGGCAGAACAAGACCCAGAATTGGTCTTCCACGGTGTATGTACAGTAATCAAAGAAGTCGTCAAACAGTTACCGAAGTCGACAACTATAGAAGTGATTGCATTTTCATCAGCGATGCACAGTTTGATTCTGTTAGATGATAATAAACACCCTTTGACCCGTATGATCACTTGGGCAGATAATCGTGCGAAGGTACAGGCTGAAAAACTAAAAAACAGCCAACTAGGGTTTCACTTTTATCAACAGACAGGCACGCCAATCCACCCAATGACGCCACTAGTTAAAATCCATTGGTTAAACGAAACCCAACCAGAACTAACGAAGCAAGTGGCATACTATGTTAGCATAAAAGAATATATCTTTTACCGTTTGTTTGGGCAACTAGTCTGTGACTACAGTACAGCCTCAGGCACAGGTTATTTTGATATCCATCAATTCAAATGGGCAGAAGAAGCGTTAAATTACTTATCAATCACTCAAGAACAACTACCAGCAGTGATGCCGTCAACCACGATACTCAATGGATTATCAAAAGAAAAACAAGAAATTTTAGGATTAGAAAATGATATATCATTTGTTTTAGGTGGTGCTGATGGCCCGCTATCTAATTTAGGGATGGGAGCTTTTGGCGAAAAGATAGCTGCGTTAACAGTCGGTACCAGTGGGGCATTAAGATTTATTACAGACAAACCACAACTACATCCCGAGATGGAAACCTTCTGTTATGTACTGGATCGTACACACTGGGTGGTCGGTGGCGCAACAAGTAATGGTGCGGGAATTTTTGATTGGGCAAGTCAAACTTTGATGCAAGAAGTAACTCAAGCGGCTATTGATCAAGGCGAAAATCCTTACGATGCTCTTTTCTCAGCAATTACGTTTGTCCCACCAGGAGCGAACGGATTACTCTTTCAGCCCTATTTATTAGGAGAACGAGCTCCTCTATGGGAGGCAGAAGCTTCTGGGAGTTTTTTAGGTTTGCAAAGAGACCACACGGAAAAAGAAATGATGCGAGCTATTCTAGAAGGAATTTGTTTCAATTTAAAAAGGATTTTGACAGGAGTTTGTTCAGAAGATCAATTAACAGAAATCAGAGCTACAGGCGGATTCTCACAATCGCCTGTCTTTCGCCAATTAATGGCTGACGTTTTGGGGTATCCGCTCATTTTCCCGGCGGTGTCTGAAGCCTCCGCTTTAGGAGCCGTTTTCTTAGGGTGGCAAAGTATCGGGAAGATCGCTGACTTAAGCGAAGCTATAGAAAAAGTACAGCTTGCTTCACAAGTACCAGTTCAACAAACGGTCAAAGAGACATATCAAAAAATCTTTCCCATTTTTGTTGAAACGCAAAAACAAGTAGCGGCGACTTATCAGCCTTTAGCGCATTTACGTCAAACTTTAAGTACTATGAATGAAAAATAGGATGAAAAAGTAGAGTGACGGAATAAGAGAGGAATAGTGTAAGAACTAGAAAAAACGACTAAAGCAATAGAAAGTCTTTTCTAAGAAATGATAGGATGAAAATCGTTCTCAACTAATTGGTTTTATTGTACTTTTGTCTCAAAGTTTACTATGCTTTTATTGTAGACAAAAGTTAGGAGGAGAAAAGAAAATGAAATTTCCACAAACAAAAGAAGTATTAAATCAATTAGTTGCAGACTTGAGTCAAATGTCTGTTGTTGTTCACCAAACACATTGGTATATGCGTGGACCAGGTTTCTTGACATTGCACCCAATGATGGATGAATTTATGGATGACTTGAATGAACAATTAGATGAAATCTCAGAGCGTTTGATCACACTAGATGGTTCTCCTTATTCAACCTTACGTGAATTTGCAGACAACACCAATATTCCTGACGAAGTAGGCAATTGGGATCGGACTATTCCAGAACGCTTGGAAATTCTTGTGAAAGGCTACCGCTATTTGGCAGACCTTTACCAAAAAGGAATTGAAGTAGCTGGTAAGGAAGGCGACGACCCAACACAAGATATCTTTATCGAATTCAAAACAGCGACTGAAAAACGAATCTGGATGATCCAAGCTCATTTAGGAAAAGCACCAGAAATCGATGCGTAAAATGATCATCAGCTGATGATATTATATAATAGTAGAAAAACTGCGAGGGAAGTTATTTTCCTTGCAGTTTTTATTTTAGAAGAGAAAGAAACGTTCTTCGTTATAAAAAAGAATGAGTGCATCACAAGGATACGGGCAATAAAAACGAAAGTTTTGGATTGCTAAGAAAAAACGTTGACATTAAGGGGATTAGCAGGTAATATGTTAAATGGTATTGTTTGCCCCACAAAGAGCCCCGGAAACTCGAAGTGTATGTCAAACATCAGAACTTAAATTGGAGGAAACTAACGTGCGTACAACATATATGGCCAAACCAGGCGAAGTAGAACGTAAATGGTATGTAGTAGACGCAACTGATGTTCCATTGGGACGTCTTTCAACAGTTGTTGCATCTGTACTACGTGGTAAAAATAAACCAACTTTCACACCTCATTTGGACACTGGCGATTTCGTCATCGTCATCAATGCAGATAAAGTGAAATTAACAGGTAAAAAAGCGACTGATAAAATTTATTACCGTCACAGCAACTACCCAGGAGGATTGAAATCAATCACTGCTGGCGAATTGCGTGCTAAAAATTCTCGTCGTTTGATCGAAACTTCTGTAAAAGGAATGCTTCCTAAAAATACTTTAGGCCGCAAACAATTTACAAAATTGAATGTATACGCTGGAGCTGAGCATCCACATGCAGCACAACAACCAGAAGTTTTAGACATTACAAACTTAATCTAATAGGAGGGAATTTCATTGGCACAAGTTCAATATATCGGCACAGGCCGTCGTAAAAATGCAGTTGCTCGTGTACGTTTAGTACCAGGAACTGGTAAAATTACTGTAAACAAAAAAGATGTTGAAGAATACATTCCACATGCTGACTTGCGTGAAGTAATCAATCAACCTTTCGCTGTTACTGAAACAAAAGGCGCTTATGACGTATTTGTTAACGTAAACGGTGGAGGCTACGCTGGACAATCAGGAGCTATCCGTCATGGTATCGCTCGTGCATTGCTAGAAGTTGATCCTGACTTCCGTCTAGCTCTTAAACGTGCTGGCTTACTTACTCGTGACGCACGTATGGTTGAACGTAAAAAACCAGGTCTTAAGAAAGCTCGTAAAGCTTCACAGTTCTCAAAACGTTAAAAACAGCTTCATATCAGTACTTTCAGGCGTTTCGCAAGTCACTTTGCGAAGCGTCTTTTTTTTGAGTTGATACCATTCCGGTCAACAATATTTTGAAATAACTTCTGATAAGCAGTTTCTCCAACAGGCATCTTAATGAAATTTGGTGTGCTTACGTAAGTCTTAGTGATGTTTGTATCACTATGGGTTAAGGCTTCTGATATTTGTTCTAAGGAAGTTCCAGATTGTCTAGCAAGTGTTGCACCTGTATATCGTAGTTTATGAGTTGTCACATGTGTTAGGTTTTTATGTCTTCGTTCAATTGTTTTCATTCGGTAGTTCAGATAATCTGTATGAAGTGGTTGATTGATATTACCTTTACGGTCAATATAAGTGAAAACAAGTTGTTCAGAAGATTGTTCGACTTCAAATTCGGGTAAAATTGCACGTGGAAAATCTGCTAATATTCAAATTAATATATTGGAAAAATTTATTGCTACATTAGATGTAGATTATTTGACATTCTTTTCTTTTGAAAATAAGATTAATCGAGAAGTATCGATTGTCCACGAGTTATCAGTATCAAAAAGGAAGGATAAACTTTTTGATATTGCCGAAAGAATTATAAAATTTGAAATAGATCAATTTATAGAAAACGCCAAATTGGGCGTTTTTTATTTACATAAAAAAATTTCGCTAGCTTAATTGTCTATCTTTCTATTTCTAGATCATAATTTTTTTATGGACAGTTAATATTTTTTCTAATATGATGCTATGGAAAGGTATTGAAAAGAGAACTACGCTAGATGTATAGTAGAATAATAAAATGAAAATAGAGTAAAATATGTGATTCATTAACGATCACAGAACATAATACTCACACGTAATGGTTTTGATGAACACTATTAAATTAATAATTGATGATACATACTTAGAAAGGTTAGTAGCTACTTAGTACACTCTTACTAAAATTTAGCAGAATAAGGATTGAGAAGTTTGGATATAGGAGAGATATTTTTTTATAGGGATACTAAAGTGGAGATAATTGAAATTGATATAGAGTTTGATTTAATTTTGATCAGAAATTTATCAAGTGAAATTAGTAACTATGTTAGCAGCAAATTGTTAAATAAGTCTCCACACGAAGAGAAATATATTTCGATTTGCCTATTAGAAGGAGAAAAAAGATGGTATTAAGTTGGATAGGCTATGAGTTAGATGGAAATTCTTGGGAAGAATTGTGTATGGATATTTGCCGAATAGCTTATAAGGACGATTACTTCCACACAGTTCCTGCTCATCATAAAGGAGATGGAGGGATAGAAGGATTTACAAAGTCAAAATTGGGTTTAGTCTTTCAGTGCTATTGTCCGGATGATGCAAACGTGGATTATGATAAATTATATGAGCTTCAAAGAGACAAGGTAACAAGAGACATACAAAAAATAATCGACAACCATCAAATATTGAAGGATATAGGAGTAACACAAATTTCTAGATGGATATTTATGATTCCAGAGTACAAAGATAAAAGAATTTTGGCACATTGCCAAAATAAACAAAATATGATTTTGAAAGCAAAGTTATCTGACCCAGAAAATCTTCAGTATATCAGTGATAATTTTCAAATAGATATAAAGGTAGCTGCTGACTTCAAAACAGAAATTGCAAGGTTGATTAGGACGAGAATAACTGATATTAAATTAGATATTCCGGATATAGAGAATGCTGATATAAATTGGGAAGATATCGATTCTGAGAAATCAGAAAATGTAATTAGAAAAATGAAGGCTATTTCCCCGTCATCTGGAGAAAATCAAAATAGAATGAATATGCTTATTGATCATCAAATAAAAAAATACGTTTCTGGAAAAGTAATGTTAGAAAAACTTTCAAATGAATACCCTGACATTTGGAATGATATCATGAGCCTCGAAAGAGTGTTTAAAAATAAAGTAAGGGAAAAAACATTACTAGCCCATAATAATGAAATGAACCTAGCTACTTATAATGAACTCTCAGCAGAGTTTGAGAAGTCTTTAAAAAAAGAGCTAAACTATTTAACTATCGAAACATCGATGTCTTTATCACAGTCTATTATAAGCAGTTGGCTGGCAGATTGTCATATGGAATTTTTTTAAATAAGGGAGAAAGAATGGATAATATTGATAATATAAATGGGATTAGATTTTTACAGAAAAAGGAATCAGTACCTTATCATAATAGATTGACGTATAAAGCTACGATTTTATTACTGATTCTTTTGAAATGTTGCCGAGGTAGAGGCTGTTCTATAGAAAAATTCCAAATTTTAATGAATTATTTATATTCTAAAGAAAGCCAAGATACACTCATCGATTTTGTGGAAACAAAAAAAACATTTGTATATCTAAGATTTGATTCGACTATAATTAAAGCGCTTGAATTTATGAAGTCGGATGGATTGATAGACATTCAACAAAATGTTAGTTTTAAAATGACTGATAAGGGTAGAGCAATTGCTATAGCAATATGGGAGGACAAGGAAGTTTTTCTTTTTGAAAAGGCGTTTTTAAGCAAGATGGGGAGCTCTTTAACAGAGAATTTGGTGCAAGAAATTAATAATAGTATATTCGGTAATTAGTTTGGAGGAAAAGAATGAATATAAAAAGATTAAGTATTGAAATTACGACTAATGAAGATCCCTTTTTCTTTGAGCACAAATTTCAAAATGGTCTAAATATAATTGCGAGTGATGTAAATACATCGGGAAAAAGTTCAGTCTTGTCTGCTATTATGTATGGCTTAGGTATGGAAGAGATTATAGGAGGACGAGGTTCTAAAGTTCTAAGTGCAGCATTTAATAATAAAATCAAAGATACTAACGATAAAATATATAATGTCTTAAAAGCAAGTGTGTATTTAGAAATAAGTAATCAAAATGAGACAGTTACAATCTTGAGAACAGTTAAAGATTTACCGAGAAATGATAACCTTGTGACCGTAATATTTGGAAATTATGAAGATAGATACAATCCTAAAGTGAAAACAATTGATTATTTCGTTCATGATGCTAATTCTGCAAAGGGGAGATTGGGCTTTTTTAGATTTTTAGAAGATTTTTTAGGATTAACGTTACCTAATGTTTTGGGATATGATGGTAAGGAAAAAAAATTATATATTCAAAATATTTTCGCTGCAATAATGATTGAGCAGAAACGAGGGTGGAGTGATATTTTATCAAGAGTTCCAAATTTTGGAATAAAAGACTCTAAGAAAAAAACAATAGAGTATATTCTAAAAATGGATTCTATTGAGTTGTCAAAAACTAAGGCGGAAATTCAAGAGAATCTTAAAAAGAAAAAGGAAGAGTGGAAAGATTATTATATTGAAATCAAAGCTTATTTAAGAAGCTTAAATTTAGAACTTTTGGGCATAACATCTGAAATTGATTTGATAAAAGAGGAACGATTAGGGATATTCTCTAAAGAGAATTCTATGAACATAGACGAAGTATTAGTTGATCAAAAGAATAAATTGGATATAATCTCTCAAAGTAGATATGAGAAAAAATATGATAATCAGTCTCTAAATGAAGAATTATTATCTACAATGGATGAAATAAGCAAGTTAAAAATTAAATCTCAAGATTTTATTAATCAAAAAAATAAAGAAGAGACTGAGATAACTAAATTATTGGAAGGCTTGGAAAATTTAGAAAATGATATTCAGAATAATAAAGATATAAATAAAATAGTAAAATATGGATCTGAGAAAAATTCTAATATATATAACGGTATTTGTCCAACTTGTAATCAAAAAATTGAAGATACGCTACTCAATAGCCAAAATCAGGTTATCATAATGACTCCTGAAGAAAACATAAAACATCTAAATAATCAAAAACTTCTATTTGAATCTATTATTAAACAAAAAAGGGTTCTAATCAAAGACATTGAACAGCAGATAGAAATAATTTCGAATAGTATAAAAAAGCTGAATCAACTAGCTATATCTATAAAAAGTGATTTGTTTAAGTTAAAGGATGAATATAATGAGCATGTCATATTGGAAAAGTTGAACTTAGAACGTAGTATAGATACACTTAACGAAGTGCAGGGAAAATTTAATGTTATTAAAGCAAAATTTTTAGAACTGTCATCTGAGTATAAAGAACTGCTAGCTAGAATGAATAATTTAAATAAAGATGAATATTCTGATCAAGATTTAAATAAGATAAAAAGTTTAAAAAATAAATTTGTTACAAATTTGAAAAATTTTGGTTATAGAAGTATAGAGCCTGAACAAAACATTAGTATTTCTACCAATACATTATTACCGGAAATAATGGGGTACGATTTAAAGTTTGATTCTTCTGCAAGTGATCATATAAGAGGAATATGGGCATATACAATTGCTTTACAAGAGGTTTCATTAGAATATGAAGGAAATCATCCTAAATTACTCCTATTTGATGAACCTAATCAACATAGTATAATCGAAAAAGATATGCGTGCCTTTTTATCTAAAATAAAATCTTTAAATAGAAATGTTCAAACTATAGTTGGATTTACTATGAAGGATGAGGATTCAAAAAAAATAATTGATGAGTTAGGATTAGATGATACAATAATAAAAATTGATGAACTTGCATTCAAAAAAAGGTTATCAGAAGAAAAGTAAGAGTAGCGAAATCAGTGCTCATTTTTTTAGTAAATATTTCGGCTCGCATTTTTTTGTTTAAAATCATTACCGTTGAATTCATTTTTTTGAAACTCAATGAAATTATTTTGATTAGGGTATTCGAAAACCTTTGATAGTAAGGCTTTTTGAAATTTATTCAAAATCAAATCAGTCGAACCAGCTCTTAAGAAAGCTCGTAAAGCTTCACAGTTTTTAAAACGTTAATTGCTGGAGTTGTTGCGAATTTATTTGCTTACGAATACAGTATGGGACGGAGATTTTGAGAGAAATTGAGTACCAGTCTATTGTATCGTTTCAAGACACTTTCCATTTTTGGGAAGGTGTCTTTTTTTTGTACTTTTGGGTGCGGAATGGGTATAAGTATGATGTTTTTAAACCTGTCATTCATTTTCCATTTGTTACTCCTTCCAATCGTTGTTCAGATTTTTGTAAGTGGATAGATCGATAATTCAGTAGCTATCTATTCCTCGACTCTTCTTGACTAAGAAATATTGTTTCTTTTTAGATGGTGTGGAAAAAGTATAATAAATGAGCTAATTTATCCGCCATTATTTGTTTTTCTCCGCCAAATAATATAAAATGGCGGAGAAAATAAGTGGATGGCGGTGAAAGAATTTAATTATTCTACACACCTTTTGTTCGTTATCTTGTCGGAATCATTTTGCGAGCTTACGGAAACTTCTCAGATAGATCGGGCGAGTTACGATAATCACACTGGGCAAAGCTATGCTGAGCGCAGTTACCTTGAGCATGTCTTTCAAGGCACTTTCCAAATTTTGGAGAGTGTCTTTTTTCATTTTGAATCATAAAAAAGTTGTCGTGAGTTTTACTGACATCAAAAATTATAGGGTCATAATAATCTCTTCCACTTTAATGTGGAACAGATTACGTATTTATCTTTAGGGAGAAAAACTCTATGATATAGACAAGGAAAACGTTTTCTGAGGTGATGATGGATGTTATCAAAGCGCGAGAGTCAGTTAATTGAATTACTTTTAGAGGAGGAGAATTTTCAACCAGCAAGTTTCTTTAGTGAAAAACTCAATGTTTCGAATAAAACAATTTATCAAGATATTCAGAAGCTTGGACAGTTCTTGAATCGTTTTGAGTTAAAAATTGAAAAAAAACCTCGCATTGGGATCTACCTAATTGGAACGTCAACTAAAAAAAATGATGCCAAAATATTTATCACTAGTAAAGAAGCCATGTCAACAGAGGTAAAGTATAGTTCAAATTATCGGAGAGTGTACTTATTCGCCAATCTAATTTTTAAAACGAATAAAAAAAGATATGAGTATTTTGAAAAAAAGTTTTTTGTCAGTATTGCAACTTTGCGTAAGGACTATGAGGAAATCATCAAATATTGTCGGTTAGCTGGGATTAGGATTACTTCAAATCATGTAATAGACACACAAAAAACACCTGAAGAGTTGATCCAGCGGACATTTGTCAATTATTTTGAAAAAAACATCGGTGTAGGGAATGAAAAATGTCAATATCACTTTGTTTTTGATCAAGCGATGGTTCAGTTTGTGGATGATTTTGTAAAGAATTTTTACCAACAGTCTAAACAGCAACCAACAAATTATATTGTCCATTCACTCAAACTTTCGTTGTTAACTTTGATTGGTCGAGTGAAGCATGGCTACCATTCACAAACGAATAAAAATCCTTTGTTTGTCGAAATAAAGAAAATGGAATTATATATGGTGGCACTAGATTTTTCAAATGGGGTCAAAGATGAATTGAATTGTTCCTTTACGATAAATGATCTTTACTTTATTTGTTCGTTGTTTATGGGACATGGAGTGAGACCGTTTGTGAATCTGGCAACCCATAGTCAACAAATCATGGAGACCACCAAACAATTCATTCAAGATATGTCGACACTGGTTGAGAAAGATTTGGAGCAAGATGGACAGCTACTTCAATCACTATTTGCGCATATTGAGCCAATGATCTATCGGCTGCAAATGGGGATTACCATTAAAAATCCTTTAAAAGAGGATATCATTCGGCAATACAGCACAATGTATACGCTAACAACTTACTGTGTTCCAAAATTGGAAAAAGCAATGGGAATCAGAGTAACGGATGATGAAATTACTTTTTTGACTATTCATTTTCAGTTAGCTTTTGAAAAAATTGTGAATACGAAGCATGTTTTTCTTATTTGTCCAACGGGGTTGGGAACTTCGCAATTATTATTTCAGCGTATTCGTCATAGTTCTCCTAGCACCGTAGTCTATGAAGTGATTGATGTTCAAAAGTTGCAGGATTACAACTTAGATAGTGTCGATTTGATTATTTCAACAGTCAAATTGGAAAATGAGTATCAAACGCCGATTATTTATGTTCGACCATTACCAACGAAAGAAGAAATTGCATTGATTAATCGTCATCTTCTTACCTTGAATCAACAAGACAATACATTTTTACCATCCATTGCACCGGATAAAACGATTTTAAAGAAATATTTGAAGGATGGTTGGATGTTCTTGAATCAAGATTTTGATAGTAGAGAATCTGTACTTTCTTTCATCACTGAGAAATATAAAGAAGAACAATTAGTAAAGGATAATTTTCTTGAGGTTGTACTTCAAAGAGAAAAACTAGGAGCTACCGGACTTTCATCAGGCGTAGCCATCCCACATGCAAATCCTAAATATGTAGTCAAAACAAAAATTTCTATTATCACTCTAAAAAACAAAATTACTTGGGGAGATGTGGATGTAAGGGTTGTTTTATTCTTAGCGATTGCAGAAGAAGATATGATTCAAGTGAAAAATATGATTGCACTACTTTATGATGTCTTTGTCTCACCTGAGAGAATAAAAAGTATTGCAAGTAAAGAAACAAGGAATGAGATTATTAACGAAATTATAGGAAAGAGGAAGTAAGATGACGAGTTATTTTGGAAAGAAAATTGCATTATTTCAATCTGAGGTAAAGAGTCAGAAGGAAGCTTTATCAATTATTGCAACTTGTCTATATCAAACAGGTTTAGTGAAGGATTCGTTTGCAGAGAATGTACTGAAAAGAGAAGAAGTGTTTCCTACTGGCTTATTAATCAATGATGTTGGGATTGCTATACCACATACGGATGCAGAACACGTGAATGATTCTCAAATTGCATTTATGTCATTGAAAACACCAGTAACTTTTTATGAAATGGGAACTGCAGATAAGGAAATTTCAGTCAGCTTGATCTTCATGTTAGCGTTGAAAGAACCACATGCACAGTTAGAAATGTTACAGAAGTTAATTACGATGTTTCAAAAAAAAGAGGTGGTTCAAAAGCTTCGAGCTGTAAATAATACTGAGGAGTATTATCAAATTATTGAAAAAGAAGGATTCGTTTAATAACCATTTTGAGGGGGAGCATTATGTTAGATTTATTACAAAAATTTGTTGATCTCGGATCAATCGTTGTATTGCCAATCTTAATTTTTGTTTTTGGTTTGATTTTAGGAACGAAACCGAGTAAGGCTTTTATTTCAGCATTAACGGTTGGTGTTGGATTTGTCGGGTTGAATTTAGTTATCGATTTATTGACCAATAGCTTAGGACCAGCAGCACAAGCGATGGTTGAACGTTTTGGACTAAACTTAACAACCATTGACGTTGGTTGGCCGGCAGCAGCTGCGATTTCTTATGGAACCGTTTTAGGTAGTTTGGCGATTCCAGTAGCTATCGTAGTCAATGTGTTATTAATTATTGTTGGCTTAACAAAAACACTGAATGTTGATATTTGGAATATCTGGCATGCAGCATTTGTTGCTTCACTTGTCTATGCGGTAACGAATGACTTTGCAATGGGCATGTTGGCAACGGTTATTTATACAATGATGATTTTATTGTTTGGCGATATTTTAGGACCAATCATCAATAAATTCTATGGATTTCCAAATATTACCTTCCCACACGGAACAGCAGCACCTGGGTTTGTTTTTGCCTTACCTTTAAATTGGTTATTCGATAGGATTCCAGGATTGAAAGATTGGCATGCAGATCCAGAAACGATTCAAAAACGGTTTGGCATCTTTGGTGATTCAACAGTCATGGGCTTTTTAATTGGTTTGGTTATGGGGATTTTAGCTGGATATGATGTTGCGGGAATTGGACAATTAGCGGTGAAAACTGGCGCTGTAATGGTCTTAATGCCTAAAATGGTGGCACTTTTAATGGAAGGCTTAACACCTATCTCAGAATCAGCAAATTCATTTGTTCAAAAACGTTTCCCAGGAAGAGAATTATATATCGGGATGGATGCCGCATTGTCAGTAGGACACCCAGCTGTATTGTCTTCTTCGTTAATCTTAGTCCCAATCACGATTTTATTAGCAGTGATTTTACCAGGTAACACAACCTTGCCTTTCGGTGATTTGGCAACTATTCCATTCTTAGTTTGTTTGATGGCAGCTGTCTTTGGTGGAAACATTATTCGAACAATCTTAGGTGGGACGATCTACATGGTCACCATTTTATACATCACTTCATGGGTGGCACCATTTTTAACAAAAGCAGCACAAGCGGCAAACTTTGATTTACAAGGACATTCATCAGTAACTGCGATGGCAGAAGGTGGACTGTGGACAACACTTCTATACGTGGGTGGTGCAAAACTATTTGGTTACTTTGCCCTAGTCGGAATTGGTCTGATTATTACAGGCTTACTATTCTACGTGAATCGCATTTTACCTAAAAGAGCAGCTAAACAAACTGAAGCTTAATACAAAATAGGAGAGATGACAGATGAAAAAATTATTAATTATGTGCGGAACAGGTGTGGCTACTTCAACAGTGGTAACAGGAAAAGTAAAAGAATGGTTGAAATCAAAAGGACTCGAAAATGAAGTGAAACTATATCAATCAAAAGTTGCTGATGAGATTGGCAAAATTGATGACTACGATATTGTGGTCAGTACGACCGTGGTTCCTGACAACATTAAAGATAAAGTAATTATGGGGCTTCCTTTATTAACCGGAATTGGCATTGATGGGTTGTTTGACGAAATTGAAGCGAAGATTAAAGCCTAAAAAATACTTGAAAAGAAGGTAATCAAATGTTAGTTACAACGAAAGAGATGTTTGAAAAAGCACAAAAAGAAAACTATGCGATTCCGGCAGCGAACTTTTTTGATTTAGATTCTGCAAGAACCTTTGTAGAGGTTGCAGAAAAAATGCAAAAGCCATTAATTTTAGCCTTTGCACAAGCGCATATCGAAGAATGTCCTCTTGAAGAGGCAGCGTTAATTGCAACATATTTAGCCAAAAAAGCAAGTGTTCCAGTAGCACTTCATTTGGATCATGGACAAGATGAGGAAATCATCAAGCAAGCAATCGAGCTTGGGTTCACTTCTGTGATGATAGATGCTTCGCAGGATGAGATTGAAACAAATATTCGTCGTTCAAAAGCAGTTGCGGAATATGCTCATGAAAGAGGCGTTGTGGTAGAGGCTGAGATTGGACACGTGGGAACGGGAAATAGTTATGAATTTAAGGAAACCACGGACACCATTTATACCGAAGTGGAAGAAGCAGCACGTTTTGCGAAAGAAACCGGCGTCGATTCATTGGCAGTTTCGATAGGTACGGCTCATGGGCAATACAAAGGAACACCGAAAATCAGCTTTGAGCGGTTGGAAGAAATTAAAAATGAAGTTTCAATTCCATTAGTGTTGCATGGGGGCTCATCATCTGGTGATGAAAATCTACACAAATGTGCTGTTTCAGGGATCAATAAAATTAATATCTTTACTGATTTTATCACAGCAGCAATGGATGTAATTAACGAAGAAAAACCTGAGGATTATTTTACACTTAAACGATTAGCGAACCAAGCGATTGCGGATACGTTATCGCATTATTACGAAGTATTTGCAACAAAATAGAGGAGGGTTCTCATGAGAACAGTAAGAAAACCATTTTTTGTGGTTAATCCTAAATCTTATTTGTATGGTGAACAGGCATTAGAACTAGCAAAAATAGCGGATCAATTAGCTGCTGCATACGACATTGATATCATTTTTACTTGTCAACATGTTGATGTTCGGCTAATTAAGGAAGAGACAACGCAGTTGATTGTGAGTGTTCAACATATCGATGGGATAGTCCCTGGTAGAGGGATGGGACACGTTTTACCCGAAGGCGTTGCAGCGGCTGGAGCAGAAGCGACCTTCCTTAATCATGCAGAACGTCCTTTATCGATTAGTGAGCTGTGTGATGCCGTCAAGCGAGTAAAGGAACTTGGTCTATTGACTATTGTCTGTGCGAATTCCTTAGAAGAGGCGAAGCTCGTAGCTTCCTTGAAACCTGATGTGATGGTTTGTGAGCCTACGGAATTAATAGGTACAGGTCAAGCAAGTGACGTTTCTTATATGATTCAAACCAATGAAGCTGTACGTAAGATGGATCCTGAAATTTTTGTTCTGCAGGCAGCAGGGATTTCAACGGTAGCAGATGTTCGCAAAGCACTTGATTCGGGGGCTGATGCAACGGGTGGAACCAGCGGGATTGTTTGTGCCAAAGATCCTGTGGACACATTGAAAGCGATGATTGAAGAAGTAAGTAAATGGAAAAAGGAGCAATCGACAAAATGATAACTTATACTGAGCAACTTGTTTTGACTTCAAATGGACAGCGAGTGACGTATCATAATATTACCGAACAAGTAAAAGAAATTGTGGCAAAAAGTGGGATAAAAAATGGCATTTGTCTTGTTCAGTCGCCACATACTACTTGTTCAGTTATTTTTGAGGAATTCATGCACGATTTGGATTTTAATGGGGATGAATTTTTGCAGGTTGATTTAAATCGGATTCTTGATCGGATCATTCCTCGAGAATTAACGGAAAATACCGATTATCGTTATCCTGGTCCGAAGCATCTTGATTTCTTGCTGTCCTTAGATGATCCAGACTATGCTGGTGATGCTGGAACGATTTTAAATGGAGATGCACATATCCGAGCATCATTCTTCGGAGCAAGTGAAAATTTCATTGTCAAAGAGGAAACATTAATGACAGGAGCTGTCGGCTCGATTTATTTCATTGATTTTGATCAAAACCGTGTTAGAAATCGAAAATGCCATATTTTAGTAATGGGTGAATAGAAAAGTAATAAGAAACAAACATTTGGGAAACTAATTGAATGATCACACCTATAAAAATTAATACGAAAGATAATAGTTAGTTCATTCCGTTTTTTTGGTTAAACTACTAAAATTCATCATAGAGAATACTATAGGGAAACAAAAACTAATTAGTTTAGAAAAAGTATAGACAGTTATCTGATCGGTAAATAAGATCATTGGGAAGACCTTGCTTAAGGCGTTCTTCTCAGTGATCTTAATTTATTGTTATTTAAATCCATCCTTGTTTTATTGCAAAATTTATCGCTTCAATTCGTGAACGTGATGCTGTTTTGCTTAGAATAGCAGAGATGTAATTACGTACAGTTCCCTCACTCAAAAATAGAGTTTGGGCAATTTGTTGGGTGCTGATGCCGGTTTTTAACAACGTTAAAATTTCAAGCTCTCTTGGGGTTAAAGGGTTTTTTTGAGTAATGAATGATTGAATAACCAATTCAGGTGAAAAAATCGTATCACCCGCCATGATTGAACGGACCGAACGAATAAGTTCTTCACTGGGACTATCTTTTAGCATATAACCGTTGACATTGTTCTGTAAAGCTTGCTGAAAATAGTGTTCTTGCGCAAAGGTAGTCAGAACCATAATTTTCACATCCTGTTTTAATAAACGAAGCTGCTTAGCAATTTCCAAGCCAGTCAACTTAGGCATTTCAATGTCTAATAAAACGATATTTGGTTTCAATTTGATGATGTCAGATAATGCCGTATCACCATCTGTTGCAGAACCAATAACTTCAAAATCTGTTTCAAGATTCAAAATCATCGTTAATGCAGTGTTCAATAATTGTTGATCCTCTGCCAAATACAATTTAATCATGCTCATTCTCCTTAGGCAACGAAATGACAATCTTTACTCCTTGTGTTCCAGTGATCGTCAACTGTCCTTTTTCAGTTTGAATCCGTTCTTTCATTCCGCTGATTCCATAGCCAGTTGATTTCAGTTGAGTGAATCCTTTTCCATCATCTTGAATGGTAATCAGATAGGTATCTATATTCTCGGTAAAATCAATCATCGCAATACTAGCTTTGCTGTGACGAATCATATTTGTGATGGCTTCTTTAATAACTGCGGATACTGTATGTTGAATGTTCGTCGGCCATTTTTCGGCTAGTTCCTCTCCTACAGAATGAAGCTGAATATTAGTAAGAACTAAATTTTTTTCTTCTTCTAGCATCGTTTGGGCAATTGTTCGCTCTTGTAAATTTGAAACGATCCCACGAACTAATGATAAGTTTTTTCGGGAAGTCTCAGCAATATCATGTAATTCATTGGTTGCTTGGCGTGAATCAATTGCTATTAATTTCTCCGCTAATTCAGCCTTTAATGAAATGATGGAAAACGCTTGGCCTAAATGATCATGGAGATCACGAGCAATACGATCTCGTTCATTTTGGCGCACAACTGCTTCTAAACGTTTATTTTGTTGGTTGAGGCGATAGATCCGCCGATAAGATTCCCCTACCGACTTAGCTGCTAGTGGTGTAATAATAGCAGCTATGATAGTGATACCTACATTAATGTAACTGGATGAATGAGTGAAATGAGTGGTCCACAACATAGCGCCAAGACTAATCATGACGCTTACATAATAACCAGTCAAATAATGATAGAATAAACGTTTGGTTACTGGCAGGGAGCCAATCTCCCAGGCAACGAAAATAAAGAGATATCCATTTTTTTGAAAGATACCAAATAAGCAGGCAATCAATAATTGAAGGAAAACGTCCCATGTTAAAAATTTATGAACTTCATAGCCATCTCGGTAAGCTTTTAAAAAAATAACTAAAAGTAATATAAATAACCAGTCAAACCAAGAAGTAAGGGGGAACAATGAATAGATCGTCGGTATTAAAAATACTAACCAGAAATAAGGTGCAATGCCGAATCGTTTTGGGAAAAATATGTGCTTTTCGAAAAAACTCATATGGTAGAAACCTCACTTTTACTTTGAAAAAAGACGACTACTTTGAACAGTACGAATAAAATGATCGTCCAAACTAAGAGTACCCCAAAACTAACAAAATTAAAACGTTGATAATTGATAAATCTTCTTAAAATTACAGCTGTTTGATAAGTTGGTAGCCAGTGTCCAACCTTTTGTACCCATGGGGGCATTATGCTAAGTGGCCACCATAGTCCGCTTAAAATTGCCATGGGAAAAACGATGAGATTACTAAGCAAATTTACTACGTTATCTGAACCTAATAGAGAGATGATCATTCCAATCAATATAAGTGGGAATGATAACAATGGAACGAGGAATAAAAGACCTATTAAATGAAACCAATTAATTGTTAGCTGATTTACTAAAATTCCAGTCATTATTAGTGCCAAAACCGAAAGTATATTTAACGATAGAAAGACGATTAACATCGATAGATAATATTGTGATTTTGAACCTGGACGTAGTGCTACAAATAAATCGAACTTTCTAGTATGATCTTCTAACAGAGTATGTGCGACTGTCATAACAGAACTAATCAATGAGCTATACACAATCATACTAATCATATAAGCGATATTCCATTTTTTCGAAGCTGCTGGTTGTGTTATTACCTGAGTAAATATAAGGTAAAAGCCTGTTGGCATGGCGATACTGAATAAGAGGAAGCGCAAGTTACGGAATACGATGCGTTTATAGTTGATTTGAACTTGAAACAAGAATTTTTTCATTTACCGCTACCTCCAATTACTTTTTGAAATAAAGAAGCCAAAGAATTTTGCTGAATGGCTAATTCGTCTAATTGATTAAGATAAGGAATTAAAGCTTCCATCACTACGTTTGGCTCATCAGTTATTAATTGAATATGCTGATTAGTTTTGGAACATTCTTTAACAGCTGAAATGGATGTGAATGTTTCTTTTGGTAATGGAGTGGTAAATTGGATGGTTATATGACCACTTTTTTTCCGCAATGATTTCAAGGTACCATCGTATACTAACCTAGTATCTTTTAAAATAAGGATTCGATCTGCAATCTGATCCAGTTCCTCCAGATAATGGTTAGTGATAAAAAAAGTCTTTCCATTTTGCTTCAAGCGGTCAATACTTTCCCAGAATGATTGTCGACTATTACTATCCATTCCAGCAGTCGGCTCATCTAAAAAAATTAGTTGAGGGTTTCCTGCCATAGTTGTTGCAAAAGTCAACCGACGTTTTTGTCCGCCAGACAATTGATCTAAGTAACACTTCTCTTTTTCTTTTAAGTTGGCTAAGCGAATCAAGGCTTCATAAGATAATGGGTTGTGATAGTAACTACGAGCAAGATTTAAACATTCTTTGACGGTGACTCGTTCGAGTGACAAGTTTTGTTGCAACATTACACCGACTTTATCACGGACTTTCCTGATATCTTGGGTTCCCATCACATAAGTAGTTCCTGAATTTGGTTGAATCAATTGGTTAAGTAGATTGATCAGAGTGGATTTTCCTGCACCATTTTCTCCTAATAGTGCGACAGTCTCTCCGGGTGCAATCTGAAATGAGATATTATCTAAAACGGTTGTCCGGTTATACACCTTCGATAAGTTTTGTACATCGATTATTGGATTCATATTCTTTCCTCCTGCTGATGTTATCTTAGCTATTTTTTGAGTTGTAAAACAGTCATGGATGTCATCAGTTGGACATGACAATTGTCATGTCTAAAGAACACAGAAATGTAGACTGCTGACTGAATAGTCAAAAAGTTGTTATTATTAATTAAAGAAGTGGAGAAAAGCTAAACTACCTTGTTGATTGTTCATTATGGAAACTCTTTTCACTTATATCTACTATTAAATTTCGCTAATTTTGATGTGGGGGAGGACTTTTGTTACTTGGCAACCAACTGATTTTTTTTGGAAGTTTGTGATTCATGGGGCACGTAAATTACTTTTATCAGACGTTCTACGGTATAATAAATGACGAACATGTTTCATTCATTTTCCTCTTACAACCAATTGAAAGCGTTTGTATTTTTGATTCAAGAAAGATACTTAGATGCTTGGAGTATACTTTCGTTGATATCATTGATTGGAAAACGATACCTGATGCGCTTGTCACTAAAGTTTTTCCTGACAAGTGTGCATTTGGTGGTGTTCTAACTTCGTTTACTAAAGCAATTGAAATAAATTTGAGATGAAAAAGGAGCGGATAGGATGGCTTTTCCAGAGAATTTTTTATGGGGCGGTGCATTAGCAGCCCATCAATTTGAAGGTGGTGTAATTGGAACGTCAAAAGGGCTTTCGGTGGCTGACGTGATGACAGCTGGCTCACATGGTGTACCTCGAGTGATCACGGATGGAGTTGTGGAAGGTAATTATTATCCCAATCATGTAGGGATTGATTTTTATCATCGCTATAAAGAAGATATTGCACTGTTTGCTGATCTTGGGTTCAAATGTTTTCGTACATCGATTGCTTGGTCACGTATTTTTCCAAATGGAGATGAGCTGGAACCTAATGAAGAAGGTCTTCAATTTTATGACGATGTCTTTGACGAGCTGTTGAAATATGGGATTGAACCGGTTATTACATTGTCCCATTTTGAAATGCCCTATCATATTGCCAAAGAATATGGTGGATTTATGAATCGTCAAACGATCGATTTCTTTCTTAAGTTTGCAGAAGTGGTATTTAAGCGCTATCAAAATAAGGTGAAATACTGGATGACATTCAACGAGATCAACAACCAAATGAACTATTCAAATGATATTTTTGGTTGGACCAACTCAGGGGTTCATTTTGGCGATTATGAAAATCCAGAAGAAGCGATGTACATTTGTGGCCATCATACGTTAGTTGCTTCTGCTAAGGCGGTTAAACTAGGAAAATCAATTAATCCAGATTTTGAGATTGGGAATATGATTGCGATGGTGCCTATTTATCCATTTTCTTCTCGACCAGCGGATCAAATCTTAGCGCAACAGATGATGCATGATCGTTGGTTTTTCTGTGATGTACAAGTTCGTGGACACTATCCAAATTATGCCCTTAAAATGTTTGAGCGTAAAGGGTACCAGATCGATATAACAGAAGCAGATCGACAAGCACTCGCTGAAGGTACAGTGGATTATATCGGTTTTTCATACTACATGAGTAATACGGTCGATTCGCAAGTCCATCAAGATGTTTCAACGAATGTTAGTGGTGGAAGTACGTACTCCGTAACGAATCCATTTATTAAGGAATCTGACTGGGGGTGGGCGATCGATCCAGAAGGTCTTCGTTATTCATTGAATGCTTTTTATGAGCGTTATGAACTCCCATTATTTATTGTTGAAAATGGGTTTGGTGCCATTGATGTTCTGGAGGCGGATCACACGATTCATGATCCTTACCGTATCGAATATTTACGTAGTCATATCCAAGAGATGGAAAAGGCGATCAATGAAGATGGTGTCGTGCTTTTGGGTTACACGCCGTGGGGTTGTATTGATTGCGTGTCATTTACAACAGGGGAGATGAAAAAGCGTTACGGTTTTATCTATGTTGATCGGAACAATGATGGTTCTGGTACGCTAGAAAGGTATAAAAAAGACTCCTATGATTGGTATAAGCGGGTAACAACCTCTAATGGAACAGAGCTTTAGACGAGCAAACATGTAAATAGACCACAAAAAATCAGCTGGTTGTTTTCAAATCAGCTGATTTACTATTTATTGTATTAAATTGAAAGAGAGTAAAAAGTTTATGCAAGTTGACCAACCTTATTTATAGAACCGTTTTTATTTTTTCCCATAAGTGATCCAGATCCATTGTTCCGTACTCTGCTTTAGAAATAGCTATCACTGGTATCTGAGGGAATTTCTTTTCAATTTCTTCTTTGGCATAGGCAAACGTTGGGGTTAGTAAAATAATATCTGCTTCCGAGGCGTGTTCGTCTATCTGACTTGCTTCATATATTTTAAGAGCCCAAGATTGATTTTTTTCTCTTAAAAACTTCGCTAATTTCATTTCTAAGAACTGGGTTTGCAAACTACCATTGGTAGAAATAAAATTAAAAGACAGATCAAAAATGACAATAGTTTTCATTTTTTGTTCCGCATGTTTTTGAGGATTGTTCATCGAAGTAGTAGCCATTTGTTTTCTTCCTTTCGTTTTACCTATTCGTTATCTCTAGTATACGACAATTATTTTGTAAGCGCTATTTTAAGTTGGTGGAAATAAGTGTGCTTTTTCTTTTAATTTCATTTCATATAGCTACATAGTGAATAAATTGAATAAATATAAATAAACAGCTATTTTATGTTGAACTTTCATTATTCAGCTCATAAAAGGGGTCAAACAATGCTATACTTTATCCAATGGAAAACAGAATAGGAGAAAAATGTATGGATCAAAAAACATTTATTGTGCTATTGATTTGTGGCGTGATCGTTTTGCTCATTGCTCTAGATTTCAATGCGCGTCGAAAATTAAAAGAAAGTGTCCATCAGAAGTGGGGAAGAGTGCCTTATCAACCTCGATTTGATAAAGAAAAAAGTTTAAAGGAAGCGTGGCTCACAGAAAAAGAATTTCGTTCATGGTCAAGTGAAGTGGATGACTTGACGTGGTACGATTTGGATATGTTTGAAGTTTTTGAAGGCATCAACCTGACATACTCTAGTATTGGTTCGGAAGCTTTATATCAACGGCTGAGGAGCTTTAACTTTGGGGAAGATCAACGATTAGAAAAGTTAATTGCTTTTTACCAAGAAAACCCTCAAACAAGAGAAAAAATCCAATATCAATTTGCACGACTAGGGAAAAAAGATGGTAATTTTACGAAGCAATATTTAGCGGATGGCCAAAGTAAACAGATCGGACATGTCGGCTTTTATACTTTTTTAGGTCTCTTACCGATCATTGGTTTAATTTTATTATTATTTGGACAAGTCCTAGGTATCTATCTAGCGATTGGTAGTTTGATTTTTAACACACTTTATTATCAAGTCAAGAAACAGACATTAGAAACTGAGATTAATAGTATGGGTTACCTAGTCTCAACGATCTCAACAGCGAATCAAGTAGCAAAGATTGCTACACCGGTTCAAGATGAATTACGGCAAAATGTTAAACCGTTAAAAGATATTCCTAAATTTGGTTTTTCTTTTCGAGTTAAGAGTGGGTCGGAAGCAGAAATTTTATTTGATTATGTCAATATGATGTTCATGTTGCCGTTTATTTCTTATCACTTTGTTATTAGTAGGTTAGAGAAAAAAACGAAAGAAGCAATGAAGGTTTGGGAATTATTGGGAGAAATGGAAGTAGCGGCTGCGGTTCTCAACTATCGTACTTACATGCCCATTACCTGTCAGCCAGAATTTACGGACAATGGCGTAGAGGCAGAAGATCTCTATCATCCTCTCTTGAAGGAAGCGGTAGTGAACCCAGTAGATTGGCACCAGAACATTTTAGTGACGGGCTCGAATGCTTCAGGTAAATCTACTTATGTGAAAAGTATTGCGATCAATTGTATCTTAGCACAGACGATCCAAACAGCCCTCGCAGAAAAGTTTACCTTGCAGCACGGTCACGTACTGACTTCTATGGCGATCGAAGATGACTTGTTTGCAGGAGATAGTTATTTTGTTTCAGAAATCAAATCGATTAAACGTCTACTAGATCAAGTGGAAAAAGGGGAAAGATGTTATTGTTTTGTGGATGAGATTTTAAAGGGAACCAATACGATCGAACGGATTGCTTCTTCTGCAGCAGTAGTAAGATGGTTGGCAGATTATCCTTCACTAGCTTTTGTGGCGACTCACGATATTGAATTGACTGAGATATTGAAAAATGAATGTGAGAATGTCCATTTTGAGGAACAGGTCACTGCAGAAAAAGGAATCAGTTTTGATTTTAAATTAAAGCAAGGTCCAGCAAAAACCAGAAATGCGATTGCATTATTGAAAGTCTTAAATTATCCGGAAAAACTAGTTGCGGATGCAAAAGAAGCAGCAACATTTTTTGATCAACATCGAAAATGGGAGGTAGTTGAATAATATAAATCTATTTTGGTTATCTTTATAAGTTCCGAAAGAAAAGACACTTTTTCCTAGTTAAAAGGTGTCTTTTTTGATATTTATTTAATAACTAAAAAACTTTAATTTTATTAGTAAATATATCTGTTTTTTGGTCAATAAATTATGTATATAATTAAGCTGATTTATTCAGAAGGAGAGGAAGAAATGAGTGAGGTAATTGGGAAAATTTTTGTGACAAAGGACTATGCAAAGTTCAAAAAATTGAAAGGAAATCGTCAAATAAAGAAAAATCAAAACTTAGAAGAATCGATAAAAAACAGTGGTATCATGATACCAATAGAAGTAAACGAACATTTTGAAATTTTAGATGGACAAAATCGTTTTGAATTAGCAAAAAAATGGAATCAATTGATTCCTTATCGGATACTGGATGGTTCTGGAATCCAAGAAGTGATTGAACTTAATTCAACTACTAAATCTTGGACATTAATAGATTATATCAATAAATATTGTTTGGACGGCAAGGAAGATTATCTTTTACTGAAAGAACTAAAAAACAAATACATAAAAATACCTATCTCATCTTTAGCTTCGGCGGGTGAAGGATATTTAAACCTTAATCAACATGTAACAAATAGCATCAGAGAAGGAAATTTTTCCTTTTATAATTATGATATTTTTTGTACATTTCTCGAACAGTATTCGCTCTTTCTAACGGAAACAGGAATTAAAAGTGGGCAATATACATTGTTTGCTTTCTTTAACTTATATACCACAAAGGGGTTTGACCTTGAACGTTTAATTACGGGAGTCGCCAACGAAGTAGAGTCTGTTAATGATAATAATAATCTTTATGTAATCATGGAAATATTCCTCAAAGCTTATGAGTATAGTCGTCTAAAGGATAAAAAATCAGCTATTACCTACGAAATTAATGATAAGGAACAACCGGACATATTAACCACTAGAAATACAACATTATGGAATGGAAAAAGGTGAAGTAATGGATGAAGTAATGGATGCCGTGTATGGAGAAATTTATTCTACAAAGGATTATAGCCAATTCAAACTTATTCGTGGTAACAGAAAAATTTCAACAAATTTGAAATTAGAAAAATTAATTCAGAAAAGTGGTGTTTTAAGGCCTATAGTAGTAAATAAAGAGATGGAGATTTTAGATGGACAGCATCGTTACGCCATAGCAAAAAAGTACAAGCTAGAGTTGCCGTATTATATCAGTCCTTCTAAAAGTGTAGAAGATATCATTATTTTAAATACTTCATCAAAACGTTGGCAAGCAGAAGATTATATTCAAAAATATAAAGAAGATGGACTGAGAGATTATATTTTATTAGATAGAATACTTACAGAGTATATTAAAATCCCACTAACGGATATTTGTTATTGTGCGCAAGGATACTTCAAGAAAAAAGGAAAGCTAATGGAAAAAGTAAAAGATGGACAATTTAAATTCATTGATAGCGATGGTTTTATAGAATGTTTAATAGATTTTCAAAAGTTTATATATGTAACAGGAATACATCCTATCAAAGGAGTATTTTCAGCTTTTTTTGGATTATATATCGTTGAAAAATTTAATTTAGAACATTTTATTAGCAAAGTTAATTCACAAGACTTAAAAACAAAAATAGTTGGTATTAACAATGAGAAACTACTGTTAAAGAGGTTTGTAAAAGACGCTTATAATTTTAATGTAAAGAAGACATCTGACAAATATATAAATTTTAAATTTAACAATGATAATGAAAAGAGTATTTATATTTTAGAAAAATTAAAAAAACATCTAATCCATCCTAAGTTTAACGATCGAATTTATTAAGAAAAAAATGTAAAAAGCTATCTCTAGTTAATAGAAGGTGGCTTTTTATGTTTCGTAGAAAAATGAGTAATTTAAATGTGAGGATACATTTATTTCTTTTAAAACATTTTTTATTATCCAAGTGTTGTATCCATGTTACAATAGAGAATCAGATGGAAAAAAGGAGATCGTTAAAAAAATGACACAGGCTCTTGAAATAAAGAATTTAAAAAAAGTATACGCAACGGGAGTTGAAGCGTTGCGAGGGATTGATTTAACGGTGGAAGAGGGCGATTTTTATGCCTTGCTTGGTCCTAATGGTGCGGGGAAATCTACGACAATTGGGATCATCACTTCACTCGTGAATAAAACTTCTGGTGAAGTAAAAGTGTTTGGTTATGACTTGGATACTGATTTGGTTCGTGCCAAACAACAAATCGGATTAGTACCGCAAGAATTCAATTTTAATCCTTTTGAAACAGTTCAACAGATCGTAGTGAATCAAGCAGGATATTATGGTGTTTCACGACAAGAAGCAATCAAACGTAGTGAAAAATACCTTAAGCAATCCAATCTATGGGAAAAAAGAAATGTTCGTGCACGCATGCTTTCTGGTGGGATGAAACGGCGACTGATGATTGCTAGAGCATTGATGCATGAACCGAAACTATTGATTTTAGATGAACCTACTGCAGGTGTAGATATTGAACTAAGACGTGAAATGTGGGAGTTCTTGCGAGAATTAAATGAACAAGGTACCACGATTATTCTAACGACTCATTATTTGGAAGAAGCCGAAATGTTGTGTCGGAATATCGGGATTATCCAATCAGGTGAATTGATTGAAAATACAAGTATGAAATCATTACTTTCTAAATTACAATTTGAAACGTTTATTTTTGACTTAGCACCGTATGAACAAGCGCCAGTTCTACAAGGGTACACTAGTACGTTTGAAGATGAGCGGACCCTTGCTATTGAAGTAGAACGGGATCAAGGGGTCAACGGAATCTTTGATCAATTAAGTGAACAAGGGATAAAAGTGCTTTCGATGAGAAATAAATCGAATCGCTTAGAAGAATTATTCTTGAAAATCACGGAAGAAAATGGTCATGTGGAGGAAAAAAATGTTTAGTCTTTATTTTACAGCTTTAAAAAGTTTAGCCATCAAGGAAACCAATCGCTACTTGCGGATTTGGGTCCAAACACTGGTACCACCAGTGATTACCACTTCACTTTATTTTGTGATCTTTGGGAAAATGATTGGCGGACGTATTGGTGATATGGGTGGATTTTCCTACATGGAATTTATTGTTCCAGGGTTGATCATGATGTCCGTTATTACTAGTTCTTATTCCAATGTTTCGTCCTCATTTTTTTCTCAAAAATTCCAGAAAAATATTGAAGAAATTTTAGTTGCGCCCGTTCCCACACATGTGATTATTTGGGGATTTGTGATTGGTGGACTGGGACGTAGTATCTTGGTCGGGGCGTTGGTAACGATGATTTCGCTATTCTTCGTTCCGCTAAATGTCTTCTCTTGGGGCATCGTGATTGTTACTTTGCTGATGACATCGATTTTATTTTCACTAGCGGGTTTGATCAATGGGATTTTCGCACAGTCGTATGATGATGTGTCGATCGTGCCGACCTTTGTCCTTCAGCCATTGACATACCTCGGTGGTGTCTTTTATTCGATCTCTATGTTGCCACCAATCTGGCAGGCAATTTCTAAAGTTAATCCGATCGTTTACATGATTTCAGGATTTCGTTATGGGTTCCTTGGAACGACAGATGTACCCATCATGGTTTCGATCACGATTCTTGTGTTATTTAGTTTAGTGCTTTATTCACTATGCTGGTATTTAATCAATAAAGGTAGAGGGTTAAGAAGCTAGAGTTTGTGGAATGATCAAAAAAACTTATTCGGTTTTCTACAGAAACGGATTGATTTGATCAAATTTTTGGTAATAGACAAGAAATAGTTGAGTCTAGGATAGATGCTTATCCTAGACTTTTTTTGTTCGATTAAAGGACTTCCTCATACAAATTTAGACGATCTCTACTTAAACTAGCTAAATATAATGTGTTAAAATGATAACTAAACTTTAGTTTTTAGTGTTTTATCTAGTATAGAAAAATAAAAAGGGGATATGGAATGACAATTGAATTTCGAGAAACGACGTTAACTGATGTGCCAGCCGTCATGAAAATCATTAATGAAGCAAAACGGTTATTAGCTTCCGCTGATAGTCCGCAATGGCAAAATGGCTATCCAAATGAAGAAACGATCAGGCAAGATATCGAAAAAACATGGTCTTATGTTTTGGTAGTCGATGGAATCATTGCTGGAACATTAGCCTTACAAAAAACACCTGATAAAAATTATCAAGAAATCTTTGAAGGAAGTTGGGAAAAAGCTGATGCGCCCTATACAACAATCCATCGCATTGCACTAGCTGATGCATTTCGCGGACAAAAGCTGGCTTACCGACTCGTTGAGTATGCAGAAGCAGAAACAAAGGCCTTAGGAATGGCACAAGTAAGAGTTGATACGCACAAAAAGAATACTAGTATGCAACGTATCATGGCTCATTGTGGGTTTGAGTTACGTGGTATCGTCTATGTCGACGATGAGATAGACAATGAACGATTGGCGTATCAAAAATTGCTTTAGTAAAGGAAGCAGTGGTTTTGCTTCTTTTGTTGATTCCTAGTATAATGACTCTGTTTTTTAGAATAGTGAACGAAGAGTATTACATGGCGAAACTACAATGAAATGGAGAGTTATCAGTGAAAGAAAATTTTTGGGCAGAATTACCGAAGCCCTTTTTTATATTAGCACCAATGGAAGATGTCACAGATGTGGTGTTTCGACATGTTGTGCAGGCGGCAGGAGCGCCCGATGTGTTTTTTACAGAATTTACAAATTCCGATAGTTTCTGCCATCCTGATGGTAAAGAAAGTGTCAGAGGTCGCTTGACATTTACCGAAGATGAACAGCCGATGGTTGCTCATATCTGGGGGGATAAACCAGAATTTTTTAGACAAATGAGTATCGAACTAGCAGAAATGGGTTTTAAAGGGATCGATTTGAATATGGGATGTCCGGTTCCTAACGTTGCTGAACGTGGGAAAGGGAGTGGCTTGATTCTTCGTCCGGAAGTTGCAGCGGAACTGATCGAAGCAGCGAAAGCAGGAGGATTACCTGTAAGCGTCAAGACAAGAATCGGCTATACAGAACAAGAAGAGTTGGAAGGTTGGTTGAGTCATTTATTGAAACAAGATATCGCCAATCTTTCTGTTCATTTACGTACGAGAAAAGAAATGAGTAAAGTAGATGCTCATTGGGAGTTGATCCCTCAAATCGTAGCATTAAGAGATCAACTTGCGCCACAAACGTTGCTTACGATCAATGGCGACATTCCTGATCGGCAAACGGGCTTGGAATTAGTTGAAAAATATGGTGTAGACGGGATTATGATCGGTCGGGGGATCTTTAAAAATCCTTTTGCTTTTGAAAAAGAACCAAGGGAACATTCAGCAACTGAATTGATTGATCTTTTACGTCTGCAATTAGATCTCCAAGACCAATATGCCAAAGAAATCCCCCGTTCAATGACTGGGCTACATCGTTTCTTTAAAATCTATGTCAAAGGATTTCCGGGTGCAAGTGACTTACGTGTTCAATTAATGAATACTAAATCGACCGACGAAGTCAGAGCGCTTTTAAATGCTTTTTCTAATCAAGAGTAACCGATGAAAATTTCAAGAATACTGTATTCTGTTTGTATTTTTGAATCTTATAAAAGAAATCAGAGGTAGATAAAACGCCGAATGATCCGAATGAATTTTCGTGATCATTGGGCTTTTTTTTGTAAAAGTAGTTATTTAATGAGAAATTTGAATGGCAAATGAGACAAAACTTGTCACAGTCTCTTCTAGTATCTCTAAAAACGGATAAACGGTGTTCAAAGAGCTGACCTTCGGCGATAAGTCAAAAAATCTCAAAACATGGGAAGCTGTTTCGAGATTTCCATCCTTAATGCTCCTGCGATTACTCGTCGCAGTTTTTACTTGGTGAGCGCTCAGGTCAAAACACTCTTTTCACGACCTCTTGTTCACGGTGAGAAAAAAGTAGCATCTTCGGAAAATTTGCTGAAATTTACCAAAAATTTGAGAAGCACCAAGTAGGTAACAATCAACATCAAAAACTAGTTTTTGTGTTTCTTGTCAATTTTCGGAAATTCCTTCTTATTTCTTGATGCTAAACACTTTTGTCTCAACCTCTTTGAGCATATTAGTTTATCACTTGATAAATTTTGCGTTATCATTAAATTTATCAAGTGATAAAAAAGGTAAGTAGGTGATCCCATGAAAAAAATTATTGTCATTGGGGCGGGAGTAGCTGGATTAAGTGCCGCAGTTCGGTTGCAAAAGCTAGGATATGAAGTCACACTGTACGAAAAAGATCGTCAAGTTGGCGGGAAAATGAATCAAATCAAAACGGCAGGATTTACCTTTGATTTAGGACCAACGATTGTGATGATGCCAGAAATTTATCGGGAAGTATTTGAATTTTGTGGGAAAGACCCCGATGACTACATTCCAATGAAAAAAGTTGATCCAATGTTAAAACTGTATTTCAACAAAGAGGAACCAATCGAGTTTTCCAATGATTTAATTGAATTGACAAAGACGTTGGAAAACATTTCGCCAGAAGATACACAAGGTTATTTCTCATTTTTAGCAGATATCTATCAGCGATATACGATTGCAAAAGAAGCCTTTATCACGAAATCATTTCGTGGTTTTTGGGATTTTTATAATCCTAAATCATTATGGGCAGGGATCCGCTTGCGGACATTCAGCGATGCGTATACGTCTATTTCTAAATTTGTGAAGGATGACCGTTTGCGTAAATCATTGGCTTTTCAAACACTTTATATTGGGGTATCGCCTTATCAAGGACCCTCTTTATATACGATTATTCCAATGATTGAATTATTTTATGGTGTTTATTTTATTGAAGGTGGAATGTATACGTTAGCGACTTCATTGGCTCGATTGTTTGAAGAATTAGGTGGAAAGATCGTTTACGAAACATCAGTAGATGAAATCCTAATTGACAATAAGATTGCTAAAGGGATCCGAATCGGGAAAGAACAAGTGATGGCTGATGCTATTGTATGTGGCGCTGATTTTCCTTATGCGATGAAGGAATTAATTCCTGATGAAAGAAAACGGGGAAAGTATACAAATAAAAAAATCGCTAAATTTGAATATTCATGTTCTTGTTTTTTGATGTATCTTGGCTTAGACAAGAAATACCCAGAGGAACACTTGCATAGTATTTATTTTGCAGAAGACTTTAAACAAAATGTTGATGATCTATTTGAACGAGGAAAGTTACCAGATGATCCATCTTTTTATTTGTACCGACCGTCATTGATGGATGATTCGCTTGCACCTGAGGGTCAGGAAGGCTTATATGTCTTAGTACCAGTGCCAGAATTGTCAAAATATGAGAAGTGGACGGAACAAACGATGCAAGCCTATCGCCAAAAAATCATCCGATTGCTCAAAGAAAAGACGATTTTTAAGGATATCGATGAGCATATCGTATCCGAAACATTGATCACGCCCAAAGATTTTTCTGAACGTTTCAATGCTTATAATGGAGCGACTTTTGGCTTAAAACCGACACTGAAACAAAGTAATTATTACCGCCCGCATAACAAATTTTCTGCAGCAGAAAATTTATATTTTTGTGGGAGTAGTACCCATCCTGGCGCAGGGGTACCCATTGTTATGCAAAGCGCAAAATTAGCGGTAGAGGAGCTGTTGAGAGATGATAACCATTAACAATGATCCTTTTCAAGAATACCAAAAAGATTTTGCCTATTGTGAATCAATCATCAAGAAAAATTCAAAATCGTTTTACCTGGCTTTCTCACAGTTGCCTAAACGAAAAGCTCAAAGTGTCTATGCCGTGTATGCGTTTTGCCGACGTGCAGATGATTTGATTGATCGGGACAACAATCAAGCGGGATTGAGACAGTTAGAACGGCAATTGCTAGATTTTAATGAGGGAAAGGTTCCCAACGATCCAGTCTGGCGTGCGCTATCAGTGGTCTTTGACAATTTTCCCATGGTAACCGCTCCTTTTTTTGATATGCTGACTGGTCAACGAAAAGATGCTGAT
This sequence comes from Enterococcus sp. DIV1682a, assembly GCF_051711005.1. NCBI lineage: Bacteria > Bacillati > Bacillota > Bacilli > Lactobacillales > Enterococcaceae > Enterococcus > Enterococcus sp. DIV1682a. Next base: position 2,802,381 of record NZ_JBIOLT010000001.1, on the reverse strand, counting down.
TTTAAGCAACCAGAAACAAGAAAAGATCTTGAAGAATATTGTTATTACGTTGCAGGTAGTGTAGGTTTGATGTTGCTTCCGCTTTTAACTGAGCGCCCAGCTGACATCGTTGTACCAGCTAAAAAATTAGGAGAAGCGATGCAGTTAACGAATATTTTACGAGATGTTGGAGAAGATTATCAAATGGGGCGAATCTACCTGACAAAAGAAGACATGACTAGATTTGGGGTGGCAACTACCATGTTAAAAGAAAAGCAAGCCCAAACACAATTAGTCGCTTTATGGGAATCACTGGCTCAGCAGGCTGAAAACTTATATGAAGAATCATTTGAAATGTTTCCTCTTATTACAGAAGATTGTCGTCAAGCACTTGCCAGTGCTGCGTTTATTTATCGTGAGCAATTAAATATCGTGAGAAAACAGCATTATTCTTTATTTGATAATAAGAATAAAGTTAGTCATTATCGAAAAGTACAGCTTTTAAAAGAGGTCAAAAGTTATCTCAAAAGCTATTGAACCGTCTGATTATTAAAGAACCGAATATAAATTCAATATTGTTGTTTTCAAACGATCATTAGTTGAAAAAATTGAAAGCAATGAGCCCGAGACCAAAAAGGTTGTCGGGCTTTTTATCACTGTTTTGTTACATAGGTCTTTCTATGCGAGAAAAATTTTCAGATAAAAATAAAGATTTAGCGGAATATTTTAGAACTTGTCGTATATTATTCATGACCAAGGTAATAGTTTTACCAACTAAATGCTAGGAGGATGGAAGAATGGGACCAATTGCAGTTACGCCTGATCAATTAAAATCACAAGCGAAGATCTATCAGCAATCAGCGCTCCAAATACAAGAGGCTATCCGAAAAGTAAATACGATGAACCAGCAAATTGCACATAATTGGAAAGGACAAGCTTTTCAAGCATATCTTGATCAGTATCACCAGTTAGAAGGTAGCGTTAAACAAATGACACAATTATTTGAAAGTATTTATGAGCAACTCAACAACTATGCGAATACCGTCTCAGAACGGGATCGTCAAGATGCTCGGAATTTTGGGTTGCTATAGCGTTTATCAGTAAAAACCAATCTTCGTTTGACTTGTACTCATTAAAGCAGCAAATGTCAGTTGTTTTTTAGCTATTTTCATTTGGTTTTTGTTTTGATTCCTTGACTTTGAATGTAAAAAATAAGCCATACATGAAAAAAGGGGTAACTCAATGAAACAGGGAATAGTCATTGATATTTGTTTACAAATCGAACAGCAAACGATCGACTTGCAAATACCTAGGGAAATAACCATTAGGCGCTTAAAGGAATTATTTGTGAACGCACTTCAGGTTTCTTCGATCGTGCTACCGGCTGCGTTCGATTTAGAAGTGACAAATAAATCAATACGATTGAATGAAGAATTTCTTTTATCAGATTATCCAATTAGTCATGGTGACCAACTGTTAATCAAGCCACGTATCCTTAATGGTGGTGACAACAAGTAATTGAAGAGCGAAAAGGATGTATTTAAAAAAGAAGGTATTAAAATAACCGATGAACAAGTGGAAATTCAGCTACAAGCGAATCAATATGCGCTGGATCAGATCGAACAATATACATTTTTTTTAAAACCTAAAAGAAATTTACTGGCAGGTGACGTTAGCCATTTATCTACAGAAAAATTAATCATTCAATACAAAAAAACAAATCAAATGAAGTGTTTCTCACAGGTTTTGATTAAATTAGATTTTTACCAACGATTATTGCTTGCCCAAAAAGTCAATCAATTGTGTGATTTTATGAATGGACCGATCCAACCATTGTTTCATCCCGATAATTTGTTTCTGTTTGGAGAAGAGATTTTTCTTGCACATCGAGGGTTTATGCAAGTTATCGCTCCATATACGGTCACTGAAAATGATTTTCTGAAGCAATATCGGGCACTGGTGTTGGCTATCTTATATCCTAATTTGAGTTATGAGAGTTTAAATGGAGGAAGTGAAGGATTAACAGATGACTTGTCGAAATTGCTCCATGGAGCAAAAAATGTAACAGAAATCAATCAGATTATTAGCGACCAAATCGAAACACAAAAGGAGATTCGAACGACAGAATTACGTGTGGTCAGTAGGAAAAATTACTTTATTTTTAAATGGGGTAGCCTTTTATTCAGCTTGTCAACCATCCTTTTTGCTTTATTAACAGGAAATTATGCGTTTTATCAATTACCACAAATAGAACGGAGCGTGGATGCACAAGCAAAATATATAGCCAAGGATTATGCAGGTGTTTTAACGGCTTTAGCAGATGTATCCCCCAGTTTGTTTTCTCAAAGTATCAAATATATAGTGGCTGTTAGTGTCATTCAATTAGATCATTTAACTTCATTAGAAAAAACAGCTATTTTAAATCAATTATCTCAAGAGTCAAGTGAGAATCGTTTGCTTTATTGGATTTACATTGACAGAAATAATCTCCAACAGGCATTGGATATCGCTCAAAACATTGGAGATGAGCAGTATCTTTTGCATGTCTATACTAAGTTATATCTGACAGTAAAAATGAACGATCAAATGAGTGGTGAAAAAAAGCAAAAATTACTAAAAAACTATCAAGAAAAAATTAGTCAATATAGCAAAAAGCCAGGAGAGAATAAATCTGAAAATCCCACAAAATAAGACACTATGTACCGAGAATCAGATGAATATCAGTCTTTCCATCCTTTTTGATCTCTTTTATTTTGGGGAGATGTTTATTCATGAAGTATTTACTCAAAATGATAAAGAGCTGGTGATCGCCGGCAAAAAAATTTGTTATATCAAACAGCATATAAATTTTTCAGACTCTTCGATCAAAGATGATCCGAGGTTTCTGATATTAAAGCATGAAACATTGCAGAGAAAGTGGATCGATCCACCGAAGCAATTGATTGATATTTCATGTGCAACAACCTCTGCCTTGATGATTGAATCAGATGCAATGATTGCGATAGATTATCAGGATAATAACTATCAATTGAGTATATATCCTAGTAAAGCACCCGTTTATTATAACCAGCTACTTGTAACAAAAGGTGTATTTACTTTCCAAGTAGGTGATCAGATCGTAGTGGATCAGTGGATTATCGAAAGGCGGGAAAAGCAGTGGCAGATCATCGGTTTAGGTCAAGCGATCCAATTAAATCCATGGGTACTTTCTGAAGTCCCTTATATACCTGAATATCCTAAGCACTTCCCCTTTTTTAGAAGAAGCCCTAGAATCTATCTGGAAGAGCCAAAAGTACAAGTGGAGGTTCGATTACCGAGACACGAAGCAGCTCAGGAGAAACAATCCTTTTTTAAATTGGTTCTCCCCTCTTTAGGCATATTTATCTTAAGCGGAATGTTTCTGTTTTTTAGCAATCGAAACCTTCTTCTGATACTAGGTATGTATGGACTTAATTTATTGACGTCCAGTATCTCTACTATCAATTATTTATTAAATAAAAAGAAAATAAAACGAAAAAAAAGTGAACAAAAAATAACTATCCAACAATATAGAATCAAAAAAGCTTTTGAATTAAACAGGTTACAGCAAAGACAAAAAGAAGTTTTACAGTACATGTATCCTTCTAATAATCAATTAGCACGAATGACAAAGGAATGTCATCCAAGAATCTATGAACGTCGACCAAAGGATAAAGATTTTTTAACCGTTCGCTTAGGAATAGGCGAACGTCCATCCAGTTTTAAAATTGTTAGTTCTCATTTGGATGAGGATCAATGGAACGATGAAGTTCTATCCGATTTTATTCGTCCTTATCAGAAATTAAAGAACGCACCTATTGCGATTTCGTTTGCAACTCAGTCAGTGGGGCTTGTCGGTCCATCGAATGTTTTGCAGGAAGCTCTTCAATCTTTACTATTTCAAATTTCTGTCTTGCACTCTTACCAAGAGGTTGAGTTTATCACTCTTCTTCAAGAAAAAGAATATGAAAAAACATGGAAAAATTGGCGTTGGTTACCACATCATACGTTGCGATCCTTTCCACTTAAACAAAGAGGGCTCCTATTCAATTTAAAAAATCGAGAGTTGGTTTTGAGTGCATTTTATAAGATCCTTTCTAAAAGGAAGCAAAAACTACAACATGCTGATTATCAGAAGATAGCTTTTAAACCAACTTATGTTTTTTCAATTATCACAGAAGAAGGCTTGTGGGAGCATGAAATCAGTGAGTTTTTAACGGAAGAATTAAATCGGTATGGTGTCGTAGTTATTTGGGCGAAGGAATCTATCGATCAGTTGCCTGAAACTGTAACGACGTTAATAGCGTATCAAAGTCAAGATATTGCTATGTTGATCAATCATAAAGAACAACACATTAATCAACCATTTACACCTAATCGTTTACCAACCAGTTATCCACTTGAACAAGCAATTTTTCGTTTAGCTAACTTATTTCATGAAGAAATTGAAAATCAAAATCTGCCAGAAAAAATCAATTTATTAGAGCAATATCAAGTTCAGACTGTTGAGGAGTTAATGATTTCTAAGCGCTGGTTGAACGCAGAGCCAAGTAAGACATTGCGTTCATTGATCGGCTGGCAGAGAAAAAATCAGGGGATCTACTGGGATCTCCATGAACAGGCACATGGACCTCATGCTTTAATTGGTGGCACGACTGGTTCAGGGAAGTCAGAATTTCTGATTACTTATTTAGTGGGATTAGCCATCAATTTTTCTCCTGAAGATGTAGGGATTCTAGTGATTGATTGGAAAGGTGGTGGCCTCGCACAAACAGTAAGTAAGTTGCCACATTTTATGGGTGCGATCACTAATTTAGACCGAGTTGGTACGTCCCGTGCATTGATCAGTATCAAAGCGGAGCTGGAAAAGCGACAAAGGTTACTTGCGACCTATGAAGTAAACAACATCAATGAGTATATGCAGTTATACAAACAACGAAAACAAAGGAACGTTTCTGCGTACCCTGATCAGCCGCTGCCTCATCTTTTTCTAGTATCCGATGAGTTTGCCGAATTAAAAGTCAATGTGCCAGAATTTTTGGAGGAGCTGACTTCAGTAGCGCGGATTGGTCGTTCACTTGGCGTCCATTTAATTTTAGCTACCCAAAAACCAGCCGGAGTAGTCAACGACCAAATCGAGGCGAATAGTAAAAGTAAAGTGGCATTGAAAATGGCAAGTGTTCAAGACTCAAAGGAACTTTTACAAACAACAGATGCAGCTTATGTGTCAAGACCAGGGAGGGGTTATCTTAAGGTAGGAGAAAATGACGTCTATGAATTGTTCCAAAGTGGTTATACAAAAGCACCCTACGCACCAAACCAATCTCTTGAAGATGAACGGATCGTTGTTGTGAATGAATTTGGTCAAAAGGAAGTCCTCTTTGCTCCTACAGAAAAAGATCCGAGGAAAGAAGCGAGCAGTATAGTTACGCAATATGAGGCAGTCAGAAGGTTGATTGTACAAACATTTCAACAATCAACATTCAGCCAACCATCACAACCTTGGTTACCAGAATTACCAACATGGTTAGTAATGCCTGTCTTTAAAGGAAATGAACGGAATACATTAAAGGTTCCCATAGGCTTGTTAGATGTACCTCATGAGCAAAAGCAAAATCATTATTACTATGATTGCGAGAAAAGTAGTCATACCGTTGTATTCGCTAGTTCTGGATATGGAAAATCTACGTTATTACAAACAATTGTTTTAAGTCTTGCAAGACAAAATACTCCAAATCAAGTATGGTTTCATCTAGTTGATTTTGGTACTAATGGCCTTTTACCGTTGAAGAAGTTGCCACATGTCGTTGACATCGTCACTTTAGAAGAAGAAGAAAAAAGACAAAAAATGTTTGTGAGAATCAATCGATCATTGGCGGAGAGAAAACAACTGTTTAAAGAAAAGGGTGCCACAAATCTCTACCAATACCAAGAAAAAACGAGCATCCAATTACCGATCATTTTTATTATATTAGATAGCTACGAGAGTTTGGGGATAGAGGATAAACGAAAAGATTCTATCGATGAAACAATCGTGCATTTACTAAGAGATGGTGCAAGTTTAGGGATTTATCTTATTCTATCTGCAAATCGTGTCGGGAGTATTCGCCTAAATATGATGAGTCAATTTGCAACAAAGCTGTTTATGTATTTACATGATGAAAGTGAAATCAAACAAGTGCTGGGAAGAGAAGCGATTGTTGCGTTGCCTATTAAAGGAAGAGGGCAAGTGATGCTTGACCGACCGACGATATTACAATTTTATTTACCCACTAATGGTCAAAATGAATCAGAAATATTCGAAAAAATGGCAGAAGAAATAACAAATATAGATCAAGACTGGGTAGGAAAACGTCCTGAAAAAATCCTGATGGTGCCCGAACGGTTAACGACAAAAATTTTCAGTCAGTTTGTGCGCAATAAAGAAAAAGACTTGGTGTATCTAGGTTTGAATAAGCAAACAGTTGAGGTGGAATCATTTGCATTTTTTCTTGGAAAGCAGCTAGGTTTATTTTTTACTTCCAATGTACAATTGCAGAGGATGTTTTCATGGTGGCTGTCACAAATGATGGATGTGGAAGAAAATGTTATTTTAATCGATGTTTCTGGAACATTGGAGCAAATAAAAAACGAAGTGACTTCGTATTTTAGCTTGCATGATGTCGCAAAACGAAGTGAGAAATTTACTCATTTCTGGGATGAACTGTGGTTCACGCCAAAAACGAGAAAAATCGTGGTTCTTAATGGACTGGCTGATTTCGTGGAAGAAATGGGGTTACTCTCGGGAGAAGTGGGCAAGTTATTAAATAGAGGAAATTCGTGTTTTCAATTCATTTTTATTGATCTGTTAGCGAAAACTGGCAACTTTTATGGTGGAATGACTCAAATAGTAAAAGAAAATGTTTCTCAGATCTTTTTTGATGGGAGTCTCCAAACTCAAGGATTTGTTGATGATTTTACATTTACAAGAGAAAATAACCCAAATAATAAAAATAGTTTTTACAGTTTAAAGGATGGAAAGTTGGAAATCATAGTAGTTCCTGTCGAAGAAGAGTGAGGGTAAAAATGATACCGCACTAAAAATAATGTATCCGAACAAGAGGGCACGGGTGCAAGGGTTAGCTTCAACAACAGAAGGAAGAATTTTTTGTAATAGCTTCTCAAGTGTTCGAAAATTCATGCGATTTCGAGGAATTAATTCTGGAATGTCTATTTGGTAAGAAGGTATGCTCACCATTTATTCATTTTTACACCTAAAAGAGTCTGGGAAGTCCTTTTTTGTCCCAGACTCTTAACGGTAATTTTTTTGAAAACTTCTTCTTATTATTGAAGTTTAAAGCATTTTTTTCTGTCTTTGGCAAAAAACTCAGGATCACTCGTAAATAACGTTGGCATAATAAATAGTTACATTTTTTTTTCGAGTAATTTTAATTCTTGGATCATTGCTTTTTTTCGCGGGTATTTTTCTTTTAATTCTTTGATCAACAATTGAACCGAGATCATGCTGTTTGGTAAAGTAGCCATTTCTTCAATATATCTCACCAGTTTATGATAATGATTCCGAGTAGTCATAGTGTGGGCTATTTTCCGCAATTCATATTCATATTTCTGTAATAGTGCTTCGGGAGTCTGTTTTTTTAAAATATTGAAATAACGATTAGCTTCTTTGATTCCAGAGGTCTCTAACACACGATTCAATAATAGATCATAGCATTTTTCCTGTGAATAAAGTAAGCCAATGTCTTGATGATTATGTAATTCTTGGAACAAACGGTTTCGCAACGATATCCATTCGTCTTTTGAACAAGTTTTTTTCAATTGGTGAACTAGATTCATATCTAATGCATCATTCTCAATCAATAACTTAAAAACTTGATTTATGTATGCTTCTTTTTTTCCTAATTTATAATAGAGTTTTTTTAGAGAATAACGATGAAGTTGAACGAGATCAGGAGATTGACGATCCAAAAGCAGACTCTCCTGTAATACTTTTTCTGCTTCTTTGTATATTCTGTTTTTAAGTAAGTAATTAACATATTGTGTCCTGATAGTAGGGGAGTGCCAGTTTTCTTGGATAGTATGTTGAATTTTTTGCTTGGAATAGTTTAAGTACTCCATTTGTTTAACAGATAAAATTTGTTTCTTTTTTTTCAATCCTCTTTTTTTGTCTGCGGGTTCTTTCTTCAACGAGGAAGCAGATTGTTTCTCATAGTATGCTTGATATTTATTGATATCAAAAGAATCATCTGAATAAATATATTGTTGAAAACGTTTTGCTAAGTGGTCATTTTCCTTTAAAATCATCTTTAAAAAAGGACGGATTTGTGAATCTTCCGCGTAGGAAACCAAATATGCGCTGTTATTTGCATCTTTCTTTTGTAAGTATTTATTGTATTCGAATAAAACGGCTACTAAATGGGGACAATGATCATTCGATAAGCAGGGGCAGCTACAAACCATTTTTTCTAAATAAAAGTGGTCAACGAGGTCAATGATTGCATGATAGTTTTCATTACTAGTAATGTTGGCAGTAATCTGTTTTTGCTTAACCTTAAAGTTTTTTACCTGTTCCCCAATAAAATAGGAGTATCCTAAATCTATTGTAGTTTCTAAAAAATATTCTTTCCAGTTGTTCACCTAATCTCCTCCTTTATATTAATTCTTACTTAATAAGTTTAACGGATAAATGAATGAAAAACAGTATTTTTTTGTTGATACGTAAGTTATTTAATTTTAATATAAATGGCTATTTTTAGGTATATTTTTTATAGTAAAATAATTACCAATTGTTGTTTAAAGAAATTTTTTTATTCTTTCGTGATTGTGAGGGCGTTTTTCAATTTCTAATACAGCAATTTTGTGTAGCAAAGAGTCTAACGTGATATGTGACATTTCTTCCTCTACTTTTGCTTGGAGTTGGGTATAGCTTGCCGTCAATGTTTCTTGAATATTCGCACCAACGATACAATTTGGGTTTGTTTTCGGATCCACTTGAATGAGATTAGTATTTCCTTCAATACTTTTATAAATATCTAAAAGTGAAATTTTTTCAGGAGAACGAGCTAAAGAAGGTGCAGCTTTTCCGACTTGCGTAATAATCAAATTCGCTTTTTTTAGTCGGCTCATGATTTTACGGACATTAGCTGCACTGGTTTCAATACTTTTCGCAATCATCTCACTAGATAACATATCGCTATCTTGAAAAATTGCTATGTAGGCTAAGATGTGGATCGCATCGCTCAATTGTAAAGAATATTTCATACTATCCCATTCCTTTCGACGTTTATTCTTGACTTATTTTAACATACTCTTTAAGATAATGGTGTAACTTAAAAATGTACAGGTTTTATTTAAAAAATTTATCAATGTGAAAAAAGGAGTGGTTAGAATGAATTATCTCATTACTGGAGCAACTGGTGGTTTTGGTAACTATGCTATGGAGTACTTAAAACAGCTCGTTCCTCAGGAAAATATCTATGTGTTGGCGCGGAATGAAGAAAAGGGGAAAACACTTGAAGAAAAGGGTTGGAATGTCCGTTTCGGAGATTATGCTGATTATTCTTCTATGAAAAATGCCTTACAGGGAATTGATCGCTTGTTGTTTGTGTCTGGTGCACCTGGTAATCGGCAAGCTGAGCATGAAAATGTTGTGAAGGCCGCAAAAGCAACTGGTGTTTCTTACATTGCTTATACTAGTTTTGCTGATGCCGATCACTCGACCAGTATTCTAGCGCCAGATCATCAGTTTACAGAGAAAGTAATTGCTGATTCTGGAATCGCACATACTTTTTTACGTAATAATTGGTACTTAGAAAATGAATGGCCACTCATTGAACTTGCCTTAAAGAATGGGCGCTTTATTTATTCAGCAGGTGAAGGTAAAACTGGCTGGGCATTAAAACGAGAATATGCCGAAGTTGCAGCAAAAGCACTAGCGAACTTGAACTTTCCAGAAGTTCTTGAATTATCGGGTAAACCGATTACGTATGAAGAACTAGCTAAAGAATTAAAAAAAGTGACAGGCAAACCTATTGATATTGTAGCTACCAATGACCATGAGTTCATCAAAAATTTAGAGGAGGCTGGTTATCCTGAATCTGCTGCACAAATGTTTGCAGCTATTCAAAAAGATATCAAGAATAATCAACTCGATGTTTCCTCAAAAGATTTTGAACAAGCTTTGGGACATCCACTTGTCTCTTTAAAAGATGGACTAGAAGAATTGTTGAATCAATAGTTGTAAAAAGCGGTTGAGACAACGTTATTAATTTTATGAAACAAGGGTAAATTCTCGCAAGTGACAAGAAGTATAAAAATAAGGTTTTTACGGTTGACACTTACCTGCTTACTGTTTCTTATTGAGTTTATTGCTGAAAGTTTAGTCAGTGAAAACCGTGAACAAAAGGTCGTGAAGTATCGTTTAGCTCTGATAACCTTAAGAAAGATTTTTTGGAACCAGTTTTTTGGTTTTGAAAAATTCGGACTTATTTCAAAGAGTAGCTGGTTGAACACTGTTTATTCGTTTTCACACCTATTTAAAGAGTCTGGGATCAGGCTCTTTTTTTTGCATTTAAGTGATAAGTAGAAGATTGACTTTTTTGAATGTAATAAAAAAAACACTTACGAGAAAATGAGAAATATGCTACGATACTTTTCGTGACAAATTTAAAGGAGTGGTATAGTTGCCTACAAACAAAAAAGAAGGAATTATTTTTACATCACTAATGTGTTTTCTCATGGTCTTAGGAATGAGTGTGTATAATCTCTGGCTTCATGGGGATTTATATTTTTCAAATCTATTGATTGGTTTAGTTCCAGGATTCATCGTGGCGTTTATTCTAGATGTCTTTATTGTTGGTGTGATTGCGAAAAAAATAGCTTTCAAGTTGCCAGTAAATTCAGAAAGTAAATTTCAAATGATCGTAACGATTTCTTGTCTGATGGTCCTAGGAATGGTTACCTGTATGTCGTTGTTTGGTGTTGTGATTGAGCAGGGAATACCTGACCAATTATTTTCAGCGTACCTTACCGCATGGAAAATGAATGTGATTGTTGCATTGCCTTTGCAATTACTAATCGTAGGTCCTATCTCTCGATTGGTATTAAGCACGATCCAAAACTAAAAAGATCTTTTAGATTATAAAAAAAGAGGATGCGACTTGTATAGCATCAAGAGATAAAAGAACTTGCCTAAAATTGCGTATACGCTTATTAGGAAGTTTCGTTTATTTTTTGAATGAGCTACTTCAGTCACATGCTCTTTTTTTTAAGAACGATTAATCAAAAAATGTTTGCATCATTTCACGAACCTGTGTACACCATTGTAGTTCTTGCTGGCAAAGTAAAATTCTTCGTTGAATAACGACATAACGTCCAAATTCCTCTTTTTTATTTACTGAAAGATCTGCTAGTTTTGCTTGGTTTTTTTGCATGATTTTGTTTAATTGTTGTTCTCTTGTAAATAAAAGACCCGTCGCTGTTGTTTTATCTAAGGTAGAAAAAGCGTACAGTTTGGCTAAAAATTCATCTTTTTGAGTAGGAGCAGGGGTCTCTTCTTTGATCCATTCTTCTACGATCGCTTTTCCTTCATTGGTAAGGGTATAAATTTTTTTCTGCGAATGTTCTTCGATTTCCATGACAGAAATATAACCTTTCTGGTCTAATTTAGCCAGTGTCGTGTAAATCTGACTGTGGTGAGCTTCCCAGAAAATGGTGATTAATTGTTTTAGTTCATAACCGGAACGAGGTTTAGACAAAAGAACGCATAATAAGATATAGGCTAAAGTATTCATACGATACCTCCTGACTGATTTTCTCTTATTATAGCATATTTTTTATTTTTGTTTTTACATGTGCATATTGACATGTAAAATAAATCATGTATGATGCTAGATAGAGAAAGGAATGGGGAAATTGGAGAATCAAATAGAAATCAAAGAAGAACTAACAGAGAAAGGACAGGAACAAAGTAAAGGAAAGAATTCAGCGTTAGTAGTCGCTGCGACTTGTATGTTTGCATTTATGGGAGTCGGCTTAGTAGATCCCATTTTAAAAACGATTGCTGCTCAATTAGATGCAACACCTGCCCAAACGACATTATTATTTACGAGCTACATGTTGGTAACGGGAGTAGTGATGTTGTTTACAGGTTTTTTATCGAGTCGAATTGGTTTGAAAAAAACATTGATGGCAGGTTTGGTCATTATTGTTGTATTTGCTGGCTTAGGTGGATTATCCAATGATATTGGTACATTGATCGGATTGCGTGCTGGTTGGGGTGTAGGGAATGCTTTATTTGTTTCAACAGCACTTGCGACTATTGTAAGTATTTTAGTGGGGAACACTGAAAAAGCTATTATGATGTATGAAGCAGCACTAGGCTGTGGGATGGCTGTTGGACCATTAGTTGGCGGCATACTAGGGAGTGGCTCGTGGCGTTATCCTTTTTATGGGGTAGCTACGTTGATGTTTATTGGCTTTTTAGCATTGGCGATTCTTCTTCCAGAGGCAGGAAAACCACAAAGGAAGGTTGGTTTTTGGGAAGGGGTCAAGGCGTTAAGTAATCACAAATTGCGTTCCGTTGGTCTGATTGCCTTATTATATAATTTTGGTTTCTTTACGTTACTTGCCTATGCACCATTCTTATTAGTGGGGTATAGTGAGTTAGAGGTCGGTTTTGTTTTCTTTGGTTGGGGCGTTTTATTAGCAATTGCTTCGATTTTTGTCGCACCAGTACTAGAACAAAAATTCACTACTTACCGAACGATTTTAGCAGCGTTTGTTTTCTTTATTATTTGTTTGGCGTTACTAGGTGCCGGTTCAACTATCCAAATTTTAGTGCCAATCAGCATTGTACTTTCAGGTTTTTTCCAAGGGATCATCAATACATTATTGACAACGATTGCTATGGAGATACCAGGTTTACCAAGAAATGTGGCTTCTTCAAGTTATAGCTTTGTTCGTTTCTTTGGTGGGGCATTAGCGCCATTTATTGCAGGGATCATTGGCGAAAAACTAGGTGAAAGTTATGCTTTTTATTTTGCTGCGATCATTGTCGTAATTAGTGTCTTTTGTATTATTCATCATCAAAATTATTTTGTAACAGATGAAGATCAATAAAAATGAGGTTTTGAAAGAAAGAATAAAAACCGAAAAAATAGTTAATGATGAATCAATAAAACCTTGAATTTCACATACTGTGTTTCAAGGTTTTTTTCTGTTATTTGTGACGCTTGATCTACAGTTCTGGTAACTAGTATCGTGAGAGGGTTTATTTTTAACATGTGTTTCAACGAAAAAGGTCAATGAATACACTGTTTTTGTCATAAATCATGTTATGATGAGAATAAGACACAGCCAGTAAAAAGTGAGGAAAAGCGATGATTGAAGAATATTTCAAAGAAGTAGGTATCACGTTGGTTGAACTTCCCATCGAGTTGGTGGATGATCGACCCGTTTATGGTGGTTATCTAAAAGAGCTGCCTGTAATCAATGCGACAGGAGAATCTCGAAAAATCATGCACCAGAAACTAGCGAGTATGTATCAAGCCTATCGTGAACAACTACTTACAGATATGGAAATAGAAAAAGAAAAAACAATGAATCTGTCGACAGAAGAATTGTTAAGATATTATGATGGTGAGACATTCGATGGGTTTGCTATTTTTTCTAACGATAATGAAGATCATCTTGGCTAAAATAAGCTATTATCGACTTAAAGTTACGCTAAATGCGTTTCTTTTAGTCGATAATAGCTTATTTCAATCATTGTAGTTATGAGGCATTCTAGTTAAAGCGCTTGGGTAAGTTATTTTTGTTTAATTGATATTTGAAAGACAAATGGAAAATCCCGGCAATCAATAAAGTGATCGTATAAGCAATCGAATGGTGGAACGCTAGATTGTAATTGATCACAGCTAAAATGCCTAAAGCGAGCATATAACTAACATGTAGCCTTTGAACAATGCCTTTAGGACCAATTTTTTGAAGATAAACTTGCCATTTTTCCTGAGTGGGATTAAAATTTCTTTTTTTTATTTGGAAAAAAGTGGCTAAAATCATCACTCCTATAAAGGCAGCGATGTTTAAAGAAATCAAGTATACTAAAAATATCGTGAAAATTTCGAACATAAAAGTAACCTTTCTAACTAAAAAACTTTTCAAGAATCAAAAAATAAAGAAAAATTTTGTCATATTTTTATTGTGAAGACTAAAATGTTTCGTGTGAAACATTTTAGCGGATTTGACCTTCGCCGTAAATGATATATTTCGTAGAGGTCAGTTCATTCAATCCCATCGGACCTCGAGCATGTAATTTCTGAGTAGAAATACCGATTTCAGCACCAAAACCAAAAACAGCTCCGTCAGTAAAACGAGTTGAGGCATTCACATAAACCGCAGCGGCGTCCACTTCGTTCAAGAAACGTTGGCTTGCTTGGTAACTATCCGTAACGATGGCTTCAGAATGTTTTGTATTATGGCGATTGATATGGTCGATCGCTTCATCTAAAGAATCAACGACTTTCACAGCCAGAATATAGTCTAGATATTCCGTATCCCAATCAGCTTTTTCTGCAAGGGTTGCAGTTTCTAAATATTCCATGGCACGCGTATCTGCACGTAGAGAAACCCCATGTTCTACTAATACTTTTTCAATAACAGGTAAAAAGAAAGGGGCGATCTCTGAATGGATCAACAATGTTTCTGCAGCATTACAAACAGATGGACGAGAAGCTTTTGCATTGACGATGATATTCGTTGCCATGGTCAACTGAGCATCTTTATCGATATAAATATGATTGTTACCAGTGCCAGTCTCAATGATTGGGACTGTGGCTTGTTCCTTCACTCTTCTGATCAAATTTGCGCCGCCTCGAGGAATCAACACATCTAAGTACTCTGTTAATTTCATTAATTCAGCAGCCGTTTCATGAGATGTATCGTCCACAAATTGAACAGCGTAAGGAGACAAGCCAGCATCAGTTAACGTTTGTTGCAGAAGCTTCACTAATAATTGATTGGAAAAGAAAGCTTCCTTTCCGCCTCGAAGAATAACAGCATTCCCTGATTTAAAAGCCAAGCTAGCTGCATCAGTCGTCACATTCGGTCTAGATTCATAAATGATTCCGATGACACCAAGTGGGACACGTTTTTTTCCAATCAGTAACCCATCAGCATTCTTCCACATTTGTTCTACTTTTCCAATTGGATCCTCTAATGAAGCGATTTTACTGATTTCTTCAGCCATATCATGGATACGCTCAGGCGTTAAGCGTAAGCGGTCAAGCATCGTTTCGCTCATCTGATTTTCGGTTGCTTGCTCTAAATCTTTCTGATTGGCTTCAAGTATCGCTCCTTGATTTTTTTTGAGCATCAATGCCATCTGTTTGAGAAGGTCATTTTTCTGTTCTGTGCTCATCAAGGCAAGAGTTTGGGCGCTTTGTTTTGCATTTTTTCCAAGTTGATTTAAATCAGTCATACGTGTTCCTCCTTAAATAAGGTTCCAAGTTCTTTACCGGCTAAAAGATCGAAGATAATGGTAGGATTTTTTCCGTTTGCCAGGATCATTGTACTGTTGGCTTCAAAAATACGTAATGCTGCTTGTAACTTACTAGACATTCCTCCTGTTCCAAAGGTGCTGCCAGCACCACCCGCTTGTGCCATTAAACACTCGTCAATGACCGAAACGGTTTGATACATCTTTGCATCTGGATTTTTTGAAGGATCGGCGGAATAAAATCCGTCAATATCAGATAAAACAATTAATAAATCTGCTGTGATCAATTTTGTAACGATCGCAGATAGTTGATCATTATCACCAAATTTCGTTGTATGTTCAAGTTCATCGACTGCTACAGTATCATTTTCATTAACGATCGGGATGGTTCCCATTGCTAATAACTGTTCAAGTGTGTTGATCACATTGACTCGACTTTGAGGAAAATCGATCACATCCCGAGTAACGAGGATTTGAGCTGTTTGCTGATTGTAAACACTGAAACGTTGATTATAAATGTTCATCAATTCTGCCTGTCCGATCGCAGCGATTGCTTGTTGTTCCGGGATCGTTGTGGGGCGTGTAGCTTGATTCATTTTGTGCATCCCGACACCAACAGCGCCGGATGAAACTAATACGACTTCTTTCCCTTGATTCCGAAGATCAGACAAGACAAAGGCAAGCTGATCAATCGCAGCGAGGTTGATGTTTCCATTGGGATAGATTAAAGTACTCGTTCCCACTTTAATAACAATTCGTTTGGCTTTTGTAACTTCTTTTCGCATGTGACACCTCTAACTAAATACACGTTTTGATTTCGTTCTATTCTACTTGTTTTACACCATAAAGTCATGTATAAAATTTATTTTTTTATGACAGCAGTATTTTATTCATCTTAACATAAATTAATGAAGAATTTTTTAAGTCGTCCTTTTGGTATCATGAATATGGTAAAATAAATATAGTCTATTTTGGGAGGAAATTCGGTGAGAAAAAGAGGATTTGAAGTTATTTCAACATATGCACAACAAAAGATACAATTACCTCAACGAGCAACTCATCATGCTGCTGGATATGATTTTGAAGCGGCAGAAGATATTGTTATTCCAAGTATTTGGAAAGCTGGATTAAAACAAGGGATAACAGCTCTTTCAGAGGTATTGAAAAATGAAGAAACAACAGTCGACGAGAAAAAATTAAAACCAGTTCTTGTTCCTACTGGGATCAAAGCCTATATGGGAGAAGATGAATTTTTACAGTTAGCCAATCGTTCAAGTAATCCGTTGAAGCGTTTTTTAGTTTTAAGTAACGGAGTAGGTGTCATTGATAGTGATTACTATAATAATGATGCAAATGAAGGGCATATCATGTTCCAATTTACTAATTTTGGTTTGAAGGATGTTGTCATCAAAAAAGGTGAGCGAATTGGACAAGGAATTTTCTTGCCATTCTTAAAAGCAGATCAAGACCAAACAGAACAGGCCCGTAAAGGTGGCTTTGGTTCATCAGATGTATAACCATTCAAGGTTTATTTAATTCAAAAATAATTATTTAAAGGAGGCGGGACAATGGCAAAAAAAGCGAAAGTCCAGTTTGTTTGCCAAAATTGTGGTTATGTTTCGCCTAAATTCTTAGGGCGTTGCCCAAATTGCGGGAAATGGAACACGATGGTCGAGGAAATCGAGCAAGATACGACTGACCGTAGAACACGAACAAGTTTGACTGGAGAAAAAGCCAAACCAACGAAAATTGCAGAAGTGATTCCTAAAAAGGAACCACGAGTCAAAACAAAATTAGATGAATTGAATCGAGTTTTGGGCGGGGGCGTAGTTCCGGGGTCAATGATTTTGATTGGTGGCGATCCAGGCATCGGTAAATCCACATTACTTTTACAAGTATCCCAACAATTAGCTGATATCGGCGGGAAAGTATTATATGTTTCTGGAGAAGAAAGTGCAGAACAAATTAAATTACGTGCCGAGCGTTTGGGCTCAATCAATACAGAATTTTACTTATATGCTGAAACTGATATGAATGAAATTAGCCGTGCCATCGAACAGATTTCACCAGATTATGTGATCATTGATTCGATTCAAACGATGACACAACCTGATATTACGAGTGTAGCAGGGAGTGTCAGTCAAGTGAGAGAAACGACTGCTGAGTTGTTGAAAATAGCGAAAACAAATGGGATTGCGATTTTTATCGTAGGACATGTAACGAAAGAAGGATCGATTGCGGGTCCACGTATGCTTGAACATATGGTTGATACTGTTTTGTATTTTGAAGGAGAACAGCATCATAGTTTTCGTATTTTGAGAGCAGTAAAGAATCGATTTGGTTCAACAAATGAAATTGGTATATTTGAAATGCATGAACATGGATTAGAAGAAGTTGCGAATCCTTCCCAAATCTTTTTGGAAGAACGATTAGAAGGAGCAACAGGCTCAGCGATTGTTGTGGCGATGGAAGGTACCCGCCCAATTTTAGTGGAAATCCAAGCACTGGTAACACCAACAATGTATGGAAATGCTAAACGAACCACTACTGGCTTAGATTTTAACCGAGTATCATTGATCATGGCAGTTCTCGAAAAACGAGCAGGCTTACTGTTGCAGAATCAAGATGCTTACTTAAAAGCAGCAGGTGGGGTAAAATTAAATGAACCAGCCATTGATTTAGCGATTGCTGTGAGTATTGCTTCCAGTTACAAAGAAAAAGGGACACAACCGACAGAATGTTTTATTGGCGAAATTGGGTTGACGGGCGAAATTCGCCGTGTCAGTCATATTGAACAGCGTGTCAAAGAAGTACAAAAGCTGGGTTTCACAAAAGTTTATTTGCCAAAGAACAATCTAGGAGGGTGGAATCCTCCGACTGGCATTGAAGTCGTAGGTGTCGCTACCTTGGCGGAAACGTTAAAACGTGTCTTTCGTTAAAAATAGTAAAATTAAAGAAATGGAGGAAAGAGTATGCAAAAACGTGTCATCACCTTGCTGATGATTATTGTCGGTGCCAGCTTAGGTATTTCTTTTTTACCAATGGCTTGGCAGACAATTGGTCAGCAAACAAATGGATGGCTGAATAATACATTTACCAATAGCCTGTTAGGTGCACTTATTTTCTTTTTATTGTCTTTGCTATTGGCAAAACATATCTCAGCTGTTATCAAGCAAATTGAGGAAAAATTAAGTGAGGTTAGTTTAACTTACCTATTGTTTGGTGCAATTGGTGGGATTATCGGGCTAACTTTAGGTGTAATTATTTCAACGCCACTATATAATTTGAAAATTCCGTTTGTAAATAGTGTTCTTCCCATCTTATTAATGGTTATTTTAGGCTATTTAGGATTCAGGATGGGAACCACTCGAATCGATGAATGGAAAAAAATCTTTGGTTCAAGAAACAAGAAAGTGGAACAAGAAACACCTAGTCAAGTGGAGAGCCAAATACTGGAACGGAAATTAGGCGAGAACTTTCATAAATACAAGATCTTAGATACTAGCGTGATCATTGATGGACGAATCTATGACATCACCAAAACTGGTTTTTTAGAAGGCACACTGATGATTCCGAATTTTGTGCTTTATGAATTACAGTATATTGCTGATTCTGGCGATAGCCTAAAACGTGTTCGCGGACGCCGCGGGCTGGATATCCTCAATGCTTTGCAAAAAGAAGAAGGAATCTCTGTTGAAATGTATGATGGTGATTTTGAAGATATCACTGAAGTGGACAGCAAATTGATCAAATTAGCGAAACTTTTAGATGGTGTCATCGTGACAAATGATTATAACTTAAATAAAGTCTCAGAGTTTCAAAATGTACCAGTGTTGAATATCAATGCTTTAGCGAATGCAGTAAAACCGGTAGTTATTCCAGGTGAAAACATGAATGTTTTAGTCGTAAAAGCAGGAACAGAACGTCAACAAGGGGTTGCTTATCTCGATGATGGCACCATGGTGGTCGTGGAAGATGGACAGCATTATATGAACGAACATATCGAAGTGGTTGTTACAAGTGCCTTACAAACAGCTGCCGGGCGGATGATTTTTGCAAAACCAGCCCATGCAGGTCGTGGGATCGATAATAAAGACAATAAAAAAGAAACTGAAAAAAGTAAACATGCTTAACGAAAGAAAAATCGGAATATGAGTATAAAAAGTAGCCAACTGGTAAGGAAATTCAACCAGTTGGCTTTACTATTTCCCATATTAAAGGTAAAATTTGTGCTGAGTGGCTTTCATTTTAATGAAAAAGCCTTTAAGAAATATGAAGATGTAAAACAGAACATGTTTTTCGTGTTTTGTCTCATATTTTAAAGTCTAGTTTGAAAGAAGAGGAAGAAAATGACGAAAGTACGCGTACGCTATGCACCAAGTCCAACTGGGCACTTACATATTGGGAATGCTCGAACAGCATTGTTCAATTATCTATTTGCTCGCCACAATGATGGAGACTTTATTATTCGTATTGAGGACACAGACCAAAAACGAAACATTGAAGATGGTGAAAAGAGCCAATTGGAAAATTTGGCTTGGTTAGGTATCGATTGGGATGAATCTCCTGAAAATCCTGGAGAATATGGTCCTTATCGTCAATCTGAAAGAAAAGAAATTTATCAGCCTTTGATTGATCAACTTCTTGCAAGTAATCGGGCATACAAATGTTACTGTACAGAAGAAGAGTTAGAAGCAACTCGTGAAGAACAACGTGCACGTGGAGAAATGCCTCATTATGCGGGTACTTGTGCAAATCTAACACCAGAAGAACAAGCAGAAAAAGAAGCGCAAGGGATTGAACCAGTGATCCGATTCCGTGTACCACGTAATACGGAATATGCGTTCAAAGATATGGTCAAAGGGGATATCACCTTTGAATCAGATAATATCGGTGGCGACTATGTCATTCAAAAACGTGATGGTATGCCAACATATAACTTTGCTGTAGCTGTAGATGATCATATGATGAAGATTACTCATGTCTTACGTGGGGATGACCATATTGCAAATACACCTAAACAATTGATGATCTATGAAGCTTTTGGTTGGACACCACCAACATTCGGTCACATGACATTGATCATCAATACAGAAACTGGGAAAAAACTAAGTAAACGTGATGAATCGATTTTACAATTTATCGAACAGTATCGTGAATTAGGTTACTTACCAGAAGCAATGTTCAACTTTATTGCATTATTAGGTTGGTCACCAGTAGGCGAAGACGAAATTTTCAACCAAGAAGAATTGATCAACATGTTTGATCCAAATCGTTTGAGTAAATCACCTGCAGCCTTCGATGCGAAGAAATTACAATGGGTGAATAACCATTACATGAAAGAAATGGATTTAGATAAGTTAACAGACATGTGCTTGCCTTACTTGATCGCTGACGGTCGAGTACAAGAAAATCCTGATGAAAAAACGATCGAATGGGTCAAAAGAATCGTTAGTCTGTATCAACCACAAATGAGTTACGCAGCTGAAATCGTAGAAGCTTCTTCCTTATTCTTCAATGAACATCCTGTATTGAACGATGCGGCTAAAGAAGTATTAGCAGGCGAAACTGTCCCACTTGTTCTTAATGCGTTTAAAGCACAACTAGAACAAATGGAAGTCGTGGATGCCCCAACCGTAAAAGCAGCAATCAAAGCTGTCCAAAAAGAAACTGGCGTTAAAGGTAAAAATCTTTTCATGCCGATCCGAGTAGCTGTTTCAGGACAAATGCATGGACCAGAATTACCAGATACGATCGAATTGCTTGGTCGTGAAAAATCATTAGCACATTTAAATCAAGTCATCAACTAAACACGATGAACAGAAAGAAGTAAGTAATCATTGATCTCAAGAGAGGTGACGGGCGGTGGAAGTCACTGATCGATGTTTACTGAAATGCCTCTGGGAGTGGTTTCGGCGAGTGAAATAGACACATCTCTTTGTGACGAATTTCAGGTAGTCGAGAACGTATAAGCTTACGTTAACAGCTAGAGGTAATCATATCTGATTATAAATAAAAGTGGAACCACGCCAATTAGCGTCTTTTAATAAGGAAACTTGTTAAAGGCGCTTCTTTATTTGTCAGAGAACTACATAAATTATTGAGAGGAAGGAGCGATGACGATGGGGTGGTTTGCCCGAGCGGTAGAGGCAGCTAAAAAAAATGACCCGGCTGCTCGTTCAACATTAGAAATCGTTTTGACATATCCAGGGTTTCATGCCTTATTTTGGCATCGGGTGTCACATTACTTATATCAGCATAAACTTTACTTGCTGGCAAAAATCAATGCACAGTTTTGGCGATTTATAACAGGAATCGAGATACATCCTGGAGCCCAGATCGGACAAGGTGTTTTTATCGATCATGGGATGGGGATCGTGATTGGAGAAACCGCAGAGGTCGCTGATGATGTAGTTCTTTTTCATGGAGTTACGTTAGGTGGTACAGGTAAAGAAACGGGCAAAAGGCATCCCACAGTGAAACAAGGGGCAATGCTTTCTGCCAATGCTCAAATATTAGGACCGGTCACGATTGGGAAACATACGAAGATTGGTGCCGGTGCAGTCGTTTTAAAAGACATTCCAGATTATGCTACAGCCGTGGGGGTTCCTGCAAAAGTAGTACGGATTAATGGAGAAAAAGTGAGGAGATCAGAATGATAAAAATTTACAATACATTGACTAGACAAAAAGAGGAATTTGTACCGATTCAAGCAGGAAAAGTCGGTATGTACGTGTGTGGTCCGACTGTTTATAACTATATTCATATTGGAAATGCCCGCAGCACGATTGCTTTTGACACGATTCGACGCTACTTTGAATATCGGGGATATCAAGTCGATTATGTTTCCAATTTCACTGATGTAGATGATAAAATCATTCGTGCTGCTAATGAATTAGGAATCACGGCGCCAGAAGTAGCCAACCGTTTTATCCAAGCATTTGAAGAAGATACCAAGGCGTTGAATGTGGAGCCAGCTACTGCGCATCCTCGTGTGATGGAACATATGTCAGATATTATTTCTTTCATCCAAGTATTGATCGAAAAAGGTTATGGATATGAATCAAATGGCGATGTCTACTACCGTACAAGAAAATTTCCAACCTATGGACAACTTAGTGATCAATCGATTGATGAGTTAGAAGTGGGCGCGAGTCAACGGACGGGAGCAGAACAAAGTCAGAAAGAAGATCCGCTTGATTTTGCACTATGGAAAAAAGCAAAACCTAATGAGATCTCTTGGGATTCTCCATGGGGACCCGGACGTCCAGGATGGCACATCGAATGTTCCGTTATGGCAACGAAACATTTAGGGGAAACAATTGATATCCATGGTGGTGGGCAAGATTTAGAGTTTCCACATCATGAAAATGAGATTGCCCAAAGCGAAGCAAAAACGGGAAAGAAATTTGCCAATTATTGGATGCACAATGGTTACGTCACGATTGGCGATGATGATCAGAAAATGAGTAAATCATTAGGTAACTTTATTACTGTCCATGAAATGATCCAAACAGTAGATCCACAAGTGTTACGCTTCTTCATGGCAACAACTCAATATCGCCGACCGATTCGTTATAGTGAGGCAACGATGAAGGAAGCAGCGACAAACTTGCAACGCTTAAGAAATACATTTGATAATCTTAAATTCCGCCTAGCAACAGCAGAAAAATCTCTGGCGGATGACACAAAGTATTTAGCTGAGCTTGAACAAATCGAACAACGCTTTATTGAAGAAATGGACGACGATTTTAATGCTGCGAATGGAATTACCGTCGTTTATGAATTGGCAAAATGGTTAAACACGTATTTGGAGAAAACAACTGTTTCAGCGGATGTTCTAGCAAAAGGGGAAGCATTATTTACCCAATGGTTGGCTATTTTTGGTATTTTATTTACATCTGAGGAATTACTTGATGAAGAGATCGAGCAGTTGATCGAAGAACGTACGCAAGCAAGAAAAAATCGTGATTTTGCCCGTAGTGACGAAATCCGTGACCAATTAAAAGAAAAAGGGATCTTGCTTGATGACACACCGCAAGGAACTCGTTGGAGAAGAGAAGCATGAAAGACTATACACAATTAAACGGACTAGCTTTAGCTTATGTAGGGGATGCCATCTATGAGATCTATATTCGTGACTATTTGATCGAACAAGGGGCGACTAAACCGAATAAACTTCATAAAGCAGCCACGAATTATGTTTCAGCAAAAGCACAAGCCTATCTGATCAAAGAGATGCTAGAAGAAAAATTGATGACACCAGAAGAAGAAACTTTTTATCGTCGTGGTAGAAATGCCAAAAGTCATACAAGTGCAAAAAATGCAGATGTCACAACTTATCGAATTGCCACAGGTTTTGAAGCTTTGATGGGGTATCTGCATTTGACGAAACAAACAGAACGGTTAGAAGAATTAATTGAATGGTGTATCCAGAAAGTCGGTGAAAAAAATGGGTAGAGAACAAAAAGAACGTCATTATAACAAACGTAAAAAAGCAACGAAACAGCCAATGAACGCTTCATCACAGAAAAAATCGCAAAAAAAGCGAAACCATTATGACACTTCCTATGAACCTGTAGTTGGGGAGAAAAAAGAGGAAGCAATCGAAGATAATTTTGTCTTTGGTCATCATGCAACAGTAGAAGCCTTACAACAAGGCAGAGGGAATAAATTATTTTTACAAGAGGACTCACGGGGAGAAAAAACCGAAGAGTTAAAGAACATTGCTAGAGATCAAGCTGTACCAGTTAAATGGGTTCCAAAACAAAAATTAGATACCTTAAGTGATCATGGTGTACATCAAGGAGTAGTTTTAGCGATTACCCCGTATGAATATTTATCTTTAGACCAGCTTCTTCAGCAAACCAAAGAAAAAACAGAAACACCTTTCTTTGTCATTTTAGATAGTATTGAAGATCCTCACAATTTTGGTTCGATCCTACGAACAGCGGATGCAAGTGGGGTAGATGGCGTAATCATTCCTAAGCATCGGGCGGTAGGCATTACGCCAATCGTTACAAAAACCTCTACTGGAGCAGTCGAACATGTACCTGTAGCACGAGTGACCAATCTTGTTCAAGCAGTCCAACAACTAAAAGAAGCCGGTTTTTGGGTTTTTGGGACAGATATGGATGGTACAAATTTCCAAAAATGGAATGCAAAAGGCGCTATTGCTTTAGTGATTGGAAACGAAGGACGAGGAATGAGTCCTGGATTGAAAAAAGAAATGGACGAACTTTTGACCATTCCAATGGTCGGTCACGTTCAAAGTTTGAATGCGAGTGTTGCTGCTGGATTGTTGATGTATCAAGCTTTTTCTCAACGTCAAGGAGAGTGATCAGATGAAAAAGCAGCTCCTAATTGTTGATGGTTATAACATGATCGGTTCTTGGCCAGAACTCGTTTTGTTGAAAAAACAAGAAAAGATGGCGGATGCTAGAGAAGCTTTGTTGCATCGTTTGTCAAATTATGCCAAATACGAAGGAATTGAAGTGATAGTTGTTTTTGATGCACAATTGGTTCCAGGCATTCAGCAAAACTATAAGAAATACCAATTAGAAGTCGTCTTTACAAAAGAAGATGAAACGGCAGATAGCTATATTGAACGTATTGCTGGTCAATTAAATGATCGTTTAACGCAAGTAACTGTTGCCACGAGTGACTTAGCCGAGCAATGGATGATCTTTTCACAAGGGGCTTTGCGGACTTCTGCCTATGAATTATATAAAACGATCCAGAAAACAGAGAAAAACATTGCACAAGATAATATAAATATGCAATTTGATAATTTTCGTCGTAATTCGCCTTGGAGTAAAGAACAATTAGAAAAATTGTCCCAAAAGTTAGACGATTTAATGCGAAAAGATAGATAACACAGTTATATGATTAGTCAATCGGATGATTGATGGTAAGATTCCTCCATAATCGAAAGAGATGGAGGAATTATTTTATGTCTGAGGAGTTATTGCGCGCCGCACGTGACGGTGATGAAGAAGCATTCGCTATCCTATATCAAAAATATTTTCCACTTTTATTACGTTTAAAAAATATGTACTACCTAAGAAATTATGTGTATGAAGATTGGGAACAAGAAGCAAGGATCGCCTTATACCAGGCTTTAAAGACTTATGAAAATAACAAAGGCGTTAGCTTTGGCAGCTATTATAAAAGCATTATCAGTAATCAAATTTATTCATTATTAAGAAAACAAAATGCCTTGAAACGCAGAGACCAAAAAGATGAATTATCGATTGATCAGAAGGTTGAAACAGAAGGTCCGGACTTTTTAGCAGAAATCACTACTCAAGAACCACTTGCGATGCAACGATTACTGTTAAATGAAGCCATTGAAGATTGTGAAATCAAATTTTCAAAAAAGGAAGCAAAAATATTTTATTATTATATGCAAGGAACCGATTTCAAGAGGATGGCAGAGGAACTTTCAATGGATGTCAAACAAGTCAAGAGTGCGTATAGCCGTGTGAAATTTAAAATAAAACAACATCTCAAAAATTATCATGAGGAATAATTTATAAAATTATTAATGTTTTTCTTATTTGTTTTTATTGCATTTCTTTTTTTTATATGGTAAACTTGAAAATTTTTAGAAAGTGTGGTATATTGGGTAATGAGGTGAACTGTATGCCAACAACTTTAGCTACAATCAAAAAAGATTTAGAAGGTCGTATCGGCAGCCCAATCATGCTGGTTGCTCAGACAGGAAGAAAGCGTCAAACAGAACGCCGAGGCGTTTTAACAGAAACCTATCCTTCAGTATTCGTTGTTGATTTGGATCCTGAAGAAAATTCTTTTGAACGAGTATCGTATAGCTATTCAGATGTACTTACTCGAACAGTCGAGATTGAATTTTTAACTGAAGCAGTTTAAAAAGCAAGCGAGCCTAGTTTTTTATAAGGTTCGTTTGCTTTTTTGTTTGGAAATAGGTATGCTGAAAAAAAGAGGATTGGAGGCACTTTCAAATGGAACATTATGTAAAAAAATTTGCAGATTTGACCACTCAAGAATTTTATGAGATTGTCAAAGAACGCATTGCTGTTTTTGTCGTAGAACAAAATTGTCCCTACCAAGAAGTGGATGAAATTGATAGCCAAGCTTGGCATACGTATTTCAAAGATGAAGCAGGGAAAATTTCTGCTTATACACGTATTTTTGAAGAAGATGGAACCATTCATTTTGGTCGAGTGTTGGTCAATAGTGAGCATCGTAAAGAAGGGTTGGGACGTAAGATCGTGCAACGTACGATGGAAGTGATTGAAGCCAATTACCCGCAACGACCGATCGTCATTGGGGCGCAAGTCTATCTTCAATCTTTTTATGAGTCATTTGGATTCGAGGCCATTTCAGATGTTTATTTAGAAGATGACATTCCCCATATCGATATGAAAAAATCGAGCTAAAGTGATCATGACGATAGGTAGCGCAATACAAAAAAGAACAGTTACAGTGAAAACTGATAGCTGTTCTTTTTTGTATCATTTAGTTTTCTTTATTTTTCAGTTGTCTGATCAACGGTTGCTTGTGTAGTTGGTCGTCCGTTGTTTTCTGCTGTTTGTTGTGCAAGTAGATCACGAATGTCGCTCAAATAATCTTCAGCAGTTGGTTTGGCAGGTGCTTCTTCTGTTTCTTTTTCAGGACGTAATCTTTTAGCGTGGTTGGCTGCTTTCACCACTAAGAATAAGACAAACCCTGTAATAATAAATGTTATGATTGCACTAATAACATTGCCGAAAGCAAACGTAACTCCTTTAGTAGGTGACCAGTCCAAGATAGAAAGGGCGCCTTCCAAATCAGACGTGCCAGTAATCATCGCTACAACCCAGCCTACAAGAGGGGTGATCAAACCTTGAACGATCTGATTGACAATGCTAGTAAATGCACTCCCGATAACAACCCCAACGGCTAAATCTAATACGTCGCCACGCATAATAAACTCTTTAAATTCTTTAATCATTTTTCTCCTCCTCTCACTTATCCTTAGTATAACGAAGAATAAAAAAATATAAAAACGACATGCATTTATGGCTAAGGTCTGTCGTTCAAGTACTTATATGCTATACTAGAAGGTGACTCTTAAGTGATGCAAGAGAGAATTAAAGCAGTAAAAAATAGTAGCCACATATTCTTTTATCCTCCAAGATAAAATCAACCATGTCGGAGAACGAACTGCTAATAAAGGAGCATGTACTATGACATATCAACTGGCAGAGGGTGTAAACCTCCACGTCTTGCAAACAAAACAATATAAAACGGTTCGTATCTTTGTTCGCTTTACTACGCGTTTAAAAAAAGAAGTCATCACGAAACGTTCCCTTTTAAGTAGCTTGTTAGAAACGAACAGTTTAAATTATCCTGACCAGACTCAGTTAAGTGCAAAATTGGCGGATCTTTATGGTGCTAGTTTTGGAACGTCCGTGAGAAAAAAAGGCAATCTTCACTGGTTGGATGCTAGCATCAACTTTGTCAATGGCAAGTATATCAACGATACCAGCATTTTAAACCAAGCTGTTGCTTTTTTGAAAGAAGTTCTCTTTTATCCAAATATTACGGGGAAAAAATTTGATCCAGCCACTTTTGCTTTAGAAAAAAACAATTTGAAACTTTATTTAGAGAGCTTAAATGAAGACAAGCAAACGATGGCTTCACTGGCGCTTCAAGAGTTGTATTTTGATCAGTCGGAGGCGCAGAAAATACCAAGTTTTGGAACAATCGAAGATCTAGATGAACTCACAGCTGAAGTGTTAGCTGACTATTATCATCAGATGATCACAGAAGATCAGATCGATATCTTCGTAGTGGGAGATGTCTCTCATGCAGAAGTCCAAGCAGCTTTTAGTGAATGGGCATTTCCAGAGCGAGAAAGATTACACCCGGAAATTTTTTATAGCCAACCGCAAGAAAATATCATCAAAGAACGACAGATCGAAGAACCAGTGACTCAGGCGAAATTAAATTTGGCTTATCAAACCAATGTCTATTATGACCAACCGGATCGTTTTTCATTGATGGTCTTCAATGGATTATTTGGCGGTTTCCCACACTCTAAATTATTTATGAATGTTCGTGAAAAAGAGAGCCTAGCTTACTATGCTTCCAGCAGCATTGATACTTTTCGTGGGTTCCTAAGTGTACAAACAGGAATTGATGGACGTAAACGTAACCAAGTATTGCATCTGATCCATGAACAATTAGAAAGTCTACGAAATGGGGAAGTCACAGAACTTGAATTGACACAAACTAAGGCCATGTTACGAAACCAATATCTATTATCATTAGATGCCCCGCAAGTAGCTGTCGAGACTGCCTATTTAGAGAATTGGTTGCCAGAAACGAAATTAACAGCTGACGAATGGTTAAAACGGATGGAAAAAGTAACGGTCGAAGACATCCAAAAAATAGCTCGACAAATCGAGTTGCAGGCAATTTTCTTTTTAGACGGAGGTACAACAAATGAATAAAACAGAATATGATCAAATCAACGAAACACTGTACCATGAAGTATTACCAAATGGTTTGACTGTTTATTTATTACCTAAAAATGATTACCATAAGACATATGGTTTATTTAGTACAAATTACGGTTCGATCGATAATGAATTTATTCCATATGGTTCAGATAAAAAGATAAAAGTTCCAGATGGTATTGCCCATTTCTTGGAACATAAATTGTTTGAAAAAGAGGATGGCGATGTCTTTCAATTATTTGGACAACAAGGGGCCTCAGCTAACGCGTTTACCAGTTTTACCAAAACAAGTTATTTATTTTCAACGACAGATCAAGTTGAAAAAAATTTGACGACTTTACTTGATTTTGTCCAAGCACCTTATTTTACGGAAGAAACTGTTAATAAAGAAAAAGGGATCATTGGACAAGAAATACAAATGTATGAAGATGATCCAAATTGGCGGATGTTTTTTGGCATTTTGAATAATTTATACCCTGAACATCCTTTGCATATCGATATAGCTGGCACAGTTGAAAGTATTGAAGCAATCACTGCTGATGATTTATACACCTGCTATCGGACATTTTATCAGCCAAGTAATATGGTCTTGTTCGTAGTAGGAAAATTAGAGCCAGAAAAGTTGATGGAATTGATTCGAACCAATCAAAATGCTAAGGATTTTCCACCAGCTCAAAAAATCAAACGTTATTTCCCTGACAATAATGGTGATATTATTGCGAAAAGCTCAATGCGCTCAGCAATCACTAGAGATAAGTTTGTCTTGGGGATCAAAGGGCTAGATGTTTTACCAGCGGAAGGGAAGGAATTATTGAGATACAAGACCGCTCTCAATCTTTTATTCCAATTGTTATTAGGGAATACTTCTCAAAATTATTTGAAAATGTACAATGATGGTTTAATTGATGACAGCTTCGGTTTTGAATTTAGTTTAGATCGAGAATTTCATTTTGCTGACTTTAGCGGAGACACGGATCAGCCAGAAAAAGCAGCTGAAAAAGTGAAAGAAATTCTTCTGCATTTTGAAGAGGATCAAGAACTGTCTGAAGAAAATCTAACATTGTTGAAGAAAAAGATGTTAGGACAATATTTCCAAACATTAAATTCACTGGAATACATTGCAAACCAATTCACGCAAAGCCTATTTGGGGATCAAACATTATTTGATTTACCAGAAATTATTGAATCCATTCAATTAGCAGATGTATTAAAAGTAGGTCGTTCTTTTATCAAAGAAGAAGCGTTCAGTGAGTTTTATATGCAGCCAAATGTCTGATATAGAAGTAGAGATGACGAATGGGAAAGTAGTTAAACTCTTAAATTTCGTTATAGAGTGCATTCAATGTTACCCTAAGATAACTTCGTTTATGGTATTCTTAAGAAGATAAAGAATAAAAAATGGGCGTTGGTGTATGGCGTGTTACATTCTTAACGAAAAGGAACAATTAGACGACTAGCGTTTATACAATTGCTGGTTAGAATAAAAAGACTGGAGAAGATGAACGAGTGGCTTTTGAAACCATCGGAGAAACATTAAGGCAAGCTCGCCTAAATAAGAAAATATCTTTAGATGAATTACAGCAGATTACGAAAATTCAAAAACGTTATCTAGAAGCAATCGATAATGATGATTTTGATCAACTACCTGGAAAATTTTATGTTCGGGCATTTATTCGTCAATATGCAGAAGCTGTCGGTGAAGATGGCGATCATTTAGTTGATGTATTTGATGGGAAAAGCAAATTATCAGCTGGAGAAGTTGTCGCACGTCCTGAACCAGAAACAGTGAGTGGTTCGAGAAAAGCGATGCATCAGGAAGAAGCCAATCCAAGTAAGTTTTGGACAAGTCTACCGGTTATTTTACTTGGTTTAGTCGCTTTAGCAATTATTACTGTTGTGGGTTATATGACTTGGCAGGATCGAAAATCTGACCCGATTATTGATACAACGGCAACTTCAGTTTCGGTTGACGGTGCAATTACACAAACGACATCTAGCACTAAGAAAGAGCGTGAATCCTCTTCTTCAACAAGTACGACAACCACTTCAACAACACAAGAAGAGAAAAAGATGGCGATTACGGCTGGTGAAGACACAGGTAGTACGATCGCAGTGAATGTTACGGATGCGAAAAAACCTGTTACACTTGAATTTGCAGCGACTAACCGAATTTGGATCGGTGTATTAGTGGATAATGCCTATGTTTATCAAGGGACATTAGCAGCAAATGAAACACAAAGCACGCAATTACCGGAAACGGCAACCAATGCAACGATTCGATTAGGAGCTGCAAGTAATGCAACGGTTAAGATAAACGGGGAAGAAATCCCTGTTAATCCAGGAGCGAATAATCAAAATCCTAAAAATGTCACATTGACACTACAGTATGCAGAGTAAATCGCTTATAAATAGAATGATGTGAAAAAAGAAAACAAGATAAGTACCTGGGAAGGCAGATTCATCTTAGGTGCTTATCTTTTTTCACGACTGCTGATAAAAACTGATCATTATCGGTGGAAAGTTTAGAACGAGTCACGTAGAATAGGGAAGAAAGGAGTCGATAGTGTGAATTTACCAAATAAATTAACTGTACTTAGAATTTGTATGATCCCGATTTTTATTTTAGTTGTCGGATTACCCTTAGATTGGGGACAAGTAACCGTAGGAACAACATCACTTGCTGTGACGCAATTAGTAGGAGCGATTATTTTTGCTTTAGCAAGTATTACCGATTGGCTCGATGGCAAAATTGCTCGTGCTAGAGGATTAGTCACCAATTTTGGGAAGTTTGCTGATCCGTTAGCAGATAAAATGTTAGTGATGACCGCTTTTATCATGTTGGTAGGGCAAGGTAAGGCACCAGGATGGGTAGTTGCGATCATCGTTTGTCGAGAACTAGCTGTTACCGGTCTGCGACTATTGTTAGTCGAAGATGGGGAAGTCATGGCAGCCGCTTGGCCAGGAAAAGTAAAAACGGCTACGCAAATGGTTGCGATTATTTTGTTATTCATCAATAATATTCCATTTAATTTGATCAATTTACCAATGGATCAAATTATGTTGTACGCTTGTTTGATCTTCACGATTTATTCAGGTGTTGATTATTTTATGAAAAATAGTGGTGTGTTCAAAGGTTCGATGTAAGATTCTTTACAAAGATGTGCCATTTCGATAATTCGTCTTACCCCAAAATAACATTTTATATTTTTGGGTAAGACGAATTTATTTATGCTGATTCACGTTTCAATCATTTATTTGATCGCCATTTTTCTAAACTAGCTAGATGCCTAGCTATCTTATGATGAAGATGAAAATGATGAAACTCTTTATCAGAAAATGAGCAAATGATAAATGAAACGTTTAGCAAATGGCGTATACTATTAGTAGATAAAAAGAGATTGAGAAGAGACCAAAACAGGCCAACGAGAATTCGTCTGTTGTAATGAAGGAAGCGAAAAAATGAAATCAGAAATCATAGCAGTAGGGACAGAACTTTTACTAGGACAAGTAGTCAACACGAATGCCACGTTTTTATCCGAACAGTTAGCAGACCTCGGGATTGATGTGTATTATCAAACGGTGGTTGGTGATAATCCCGACCGCTTAGAATCATTACTCCAATTAGCAGAAACCAGAAGTGACTTGATCATTTTATGTGGAGGGTTGGGACCGACAGAAGACGACCTGACGAAAGAAGTTACTGCGAAACATCTAGGGGAAGAATTGATCCAAAACACCGAAGGCTATAAAAAATTGTTAGCATTTTTTGAAACGACCAAGCGTAAAATGACTGAAAACAATTTACAACAATCACAAATCATCGATGGGGGGATTGCTTTACCTAATCGCACAGGCTTAGCATTAGGTACGTTCTATCAAACAGCGGACCATGTCTATCTCTTGTTACCTGGACCACCGAGTGAATTAAAGCCAATGTTCATTGAACAAGCTCGCCCATTATTGGAGCAAAACTTTCCATCTGAAGAAATGCTGATCTCAAAAGTTTTACGTTTTTACGGTATCGGGGAATCCCAACTAGTCACAGAATTAAAAGACTTGATTGAAACACAGATCAACCCAACGATTGCCCCTTACGCAAAACCTAACGAAGTCACTTTACGATTAACTGTGAAGACCAAAGACAAACATGCAGGAAACCAAGCCTTACTTGCTTTGGAAGAAAAAGTATTGGCGAGAGTAGGTGAGTACTTCTATGGATATGGTGATGATAATTCATTGCCTAAAGTGGTCGTAGAATTATTAAAGGAAAGAAACCAAACAATAACTGCAGCAGAAAGTTTGACTGCTGGAGCCTTTCAATCAGCTTTGGGAGAGATCTCTGGTGTTTCTCAAGTCTTCCCAGGAGGCTTCATTACCTATTCTTTAGAAACTAAAGCAGAATTTTTACACATCGATGATGCACTATTGAAGCAGCATGGAACCGTCAGCCAAGAATGTGCAGAACAAATGGCTATCCAAGCACGTAATTTAGCAAAAACAGATTATGCGATTTCGTTTACTGGAGTGGCTGGACCAGATACCTTAGAAGGACAGCCAGCTGGAACAGTTTGGATCGCGGTTGCAACAAGTGAAGGGGAGGTCATTTCGCAGAAATACCAATTTACCAGAGACCGTTCTCATATAAGGAATAGCGCAGTAATGCAAGGATTTGATCTCATTAGAAGACAACTATTAAGAAAAAAATAAATGCGAATATTTGTTCGGTTTTTTCTTGCTTTTTGTCATTAAAAACGATATGATTAGTACAATGAAATGTCGCACTGATTTGTGAATATAAGGAGGATTATCGTATTGGCAGATGATCGTAAAGCAGCCTTAGATGCTGCGTTGAAAAAAATTGAAAAGAACTATGGGAAAGGCTCGATCATGAAACTTGGCGAAAAAATCGACCAACAAGTTTCGACTATCCCAAGTGGTTCTCTTGCATTAGATGTTGCTTTAGGTGTTGGTGGTTACCCACGAGGACGTATCATTGAAGTATATGGTCCTGAAAGTTCAGGTAAGACAACCGTTGCCTTGCATGCAATCGCTGAAGTACAAAAAAATGGCGGAACAGCCGCTTTTATCGATGCTGAGCATGCCTTAGACCCACAATATGCTCAAAAATTAGGGGTAAACATTGACGAATTACTTCTTTCACAACCAGATACTGGGGAACAAGGACTAGAAATCGCTGATGCGCTTGTATCAAGTGGTGCAGTAGATATCGTAGTAGTCGATTCGGTTGCAGCTTTAGTTCCACGTGCTGAAATCGATGGAGAAATGGGTGACTCTCACGTAGGGTTACAAGCTCGATTAATGTCACAAGCATTGCGTAAACTATCTGGGTCGATCAATAAAACAAAAACGATCGCTATTTTCATTAACCAAATTCGTGAAAAAGTTGGAGTGATGTTCGGTAATCCTGAAATCACACCTGGTGGACGTGCATTAAAATTCTATGCAACGATTCGTTTAGAAGTGCGCCGTGCGGAACAATTGAAACAAGGAACAGACATTGTTGGTAACCGTACGAAGATCAAAGTAGTTAAAAATAAAGTAGCGCCACCATTCAAAATTGCTGAAGTCGATGTGATGTATGGGCAAGGAATTTCTCAAGAAGGAGAATTGCTTGATATGGCGGTTGAAAAAGATATCGTTGATAAAAGTGGTGCTTGGTATTCTTACAAAGAAGATCGTATTGGACAAGGTCGTGAGAATGCAAAAAATTACATGTCCACTCATCCTGAAATGATGGCAGAAGTTTCTGCTTTAGTCCGGGCGGCTTATGGGATCGGTGAAGATGTAGAAATACCCGAAGAAACGCAAGCAGAACTTCCTTTAGAGGAATAAGACGAAGTAAGAGATAGAAATAATCGAATAACTATTCAAAGGATGTTTGAGCATCGAGAGAACTCGCGTCGTTCAGAGAAAATGTTTTCCTTTGATATGTTGTCGATTGAATCTAATAAGCCGAAATTTTTTAAAATTTCGGCTTATTTTTTGTCTTTTAAGTAGTCATTTGACTATACTTTCTCCTAAAACATAATGGAAAATGGGGGATGTTTAAGCAGTGATTGACTACATCGACAGAAAGGGACTATTCTACTTAAATGAAAGGATAACATGTTACTTAAAAGTCATTTTTTGTTCTTAATTTTCATTAATGCAAAATTATTTGTTCTTAATATGTTTTGGTTATTATTTAATATTATCTTTTATTCATAAAATGACCTTTAAATGAAAATCGAGAAAGCCGTTTCTTATGTATTTAAAGTTGACACTACGGGGTACAAACATTAGAATAAACTTGTGCATGTTTTTGTACACCTATGCATAAAGCATATTAACAAGTTTAGAGTACTTTATCATAAAAGTTATATAGATGATAAAAATGAAAAAGATAGTATGGAGGTGGATTTTATGGTATTCAATATTCTCCTCGCTATCATCGGTTTAATTGTCGGTCTTGGTTTAGGGTTTATGGTTGCAAAGTCACGTCATGAAAAAGAAATTGCAGGTGCTCAATCATCAGCAGCTGGAATTATTGATAGTGCAAAGAAAGAAGCAGAAACTCTAAAAAAAGAAGCATTGTTAGAAGCTAAGGAGGAAAACCAGAAATATCGTTCTGAAGTGGAGAGTGAGTTGAGAGAAAGCAAGTTAGAATTAAAATCTCAAGAAAATCGTTTAATTCAGCGTGAACAAACGTTGAATCGTAAGGATGACTCATTGGAAAAACGTGAGACCTCACTTGAAAGCAAAGAAGAAGCACTTAGTTCAAAACAGCAATTGATTGAAGAGCGAGAAAAAGACGTTGAAAAGTTGATTGAAGAACAACAAAGAGAATTAGAAAAAATTGCTGGTTTATCTAAAGAAGATGCAAAAGATGTCATCATGAAATCAACTGAAGAAGAATTGAATCATGAATTGACGTTAATGGTCAAAGAATCGGAACAACGTGCAAAAGAAGAAGCAGATCGTAAAGCCAAAAATCTTTTATCGTTAGCGATTCAGCGCTGTGCGGCAGACCAAGTATCTGAAACAACCGTATCCGTAGTAACTTTACCAAATGATGAAATGAAAGGACGCATCATTGGTCGAGAAGGACGAAATATCCGTACACTAGAAACATTGACTGGAATTGACTTGATCATTGATGATACACCAGAAGCAGTGGTCCTTTCAGGTTTTGATCCAATTCGTAGAGAAATCGCTCGGATGACTTTAGAAAAACTGATCCAAGATGGACGGATCCATCCTGCACGAATCGAAGAAATGGTCGAAAAATCGCGTAAAGAAATGGATGAACGAATCCGTGAGTACGGGGAAGAAGCGGCGTTTGAAGTTGGTGCGCATACCCTTCATCCAGATTTGATCAAAATCATGGGTCGTCTTCATTTTAGAACTAGCTATGGACAAAATGTTTTGAAACATTCAGTAGAGGTTGCTAAATTGTCAGGTATACTAGCCGCTGAGTTAGGCGAAGATATCCAATTAGCTAAACGAGCTGGTTTGCTTCATGATATCGGGAAAGCATTAGATCATGAAATCGAAGGTTCTCACGTAGAGATCGGCGCAGAGTTAGCTGCTAAATACAAAGAAAATCCTGTAGTGATCAATGCGATTGCATCTCATCATGGAGATGTTGAAGCAACGTCAGTTATTTCTGTCTTGGTAGCTGCTGCAGATGCCTTATCCGCTGCACGACCAGGAGCTAGAAGTGAATCCTTGGAAAATTATATCCGTCGCCTAAGAAGCTTAGAAAACATTTCAAATAGCTTTGCCGGAGTAGAATCTAGTTTTGCTGTTCAAGCTGGACGAGAAGTTCGGGTTATGGTAAAACCAGAAGAGATCTCTGATTTAGATGCAGTTCGTTTAGTACGAGATATTCGTAAACGAATTGAAGAAGAATTAGATTATCCAGGGCATATCAAAGTCATCGTTATTCGTGAAACGCGTGCGACAGACTACGCTAAGTAAAAAATAAAAGAACGTTACGATTAGTTAGGATAATCGTAGCGTCTTTTTTGTTTTAAACCACTATTTAATCAAGCTTGATCGTTTTAACATTATTTTGATAAGAGGTTGAGCAGCTATAAACATGGTGTGTTAACTTTGAGTTCTAAATTAGCTTCTTAATAAGAAGTATGCATAATCTAACTAGAGACGATTATTCTATCATTAAAGTAGATCAAAATTATTCTTAATGACTACTAGAAAATCAAACTAGGATGAAGAATAGTTAGGAAATAAAATTTGTTGCATTATTGTACATTTTGTTAACGAGAGATAAAAGTTGTATAAACTAGTAATATATTGATCTATGAGTTTGAAATCAATTTTATGTACAATTTTTTACTAGGATTTATTGGGTAGAAAGATATAGTTTTTGTTCTTGAAAACACAAGTAATTGATTCTATATGATCTAAATATAGATGAGGTGGGGTAAGCAGATGGATAATTATGAGTTGTTGGAATACAATTTAGCAGAATTTATGACTTCAGATATGCAAGAGGAATTTTTACAATTTTTTCATTTTCAGAATATTAATGAATTTAAGGAACAGTATGTTCATTCAAAAAAACTGCTAAAAGATCAGAACGAAGAGATGTTGAATGAACTAAAAGAATGGAGACAAGTTGATTCAATTGAAAAATTCTCGCAACAAGTAACAATAAAGCTAACTGAGCAATATTTTATGAAGTACCCAAATCTAATAAAATACAAAAATGTTAGCAATAACATTAATGAAAACCTTTGCAAAGATATTCATGAGATTCTTTTGCGAACGATTGTTTATGACTTTAATCTATTAAAATCACAGTTACAAAAACTCTCTGTGAAAAGTTATATTAGAAATTATTTATCTAATGAGAAATACGTCACAGGTTTGTTTCAAAGATTTCCTGTTTTATTCAATTTAATAGATAAAAAAATCAAAGAAACAATCTGTTACATTTCTGAAGTTATCCAACATGTAGAGTATGATTCAAAGGAAATTAACGAATTGTTTAGTATTCAACTTGATCAAGAAATAGGAGTTGAATTTTCTTTGGGTGATCCGCATCTGTCAGGAAAATTTCCACTCGTGATAACAGGTAAAAAGAATAAAATTATTTATAAACCACGAAGTAATTACAATGATTTATTATTTGGAGAATGCGTTGCTTTATTTAATAAAAATAATTTTAACAAACAACTAGCACAAATAAAATTATTGAATCGTAAAACGTATTCTTGGTCAGAATTTATTGTAAGTGATCCTTGTCAATCAGAAGAAGAAGTTCAAGATTTCTATTATAAAATGGGGGCAATTATTGCAATTCTTTTCTATTTAAATGCTTCGGATATTCATCTTGAAAATCTAATTGCAAGTGGTGGTTCACCCATGCTCATTGATTTAGAATGCTTGTTTAACAATTTAGATCGTATGGAAGCATTATCTGTAAATGATAAGATACATGAAATTTTGACTAATTCTGTTCTTAATTCTGGAATTGTACCTATGTACA
Organism: Enterococcus sp. DIV1682a; assembly: GCF_051711005.1. Lineage (NCBI taxonomy): Bacteria > Bacillati > Bacillota > Bacilli > Lactobacillales > Enterococcaceae > Enterococcus > Enterococcus sp. DIV1682a. The sequence goes on along the minus strand of NZ_JBIOLT010000001.1, from coordinate 2,763,890 downwards.
ACGAATTTTTTAAAGATGATATTTCGGCTTTAGGAAGCCATGAAAACTTATTCCAACGTTTTTCAGTACCACAATTGATTGTTTCAGAAGATGATTTAGAAATTAAATTCACTGAAAATTCTGATGAATTTAAATATTCATATTCTAATGTTCCGATGTATCATGGACAAAATTATCGTTTTTTAGACTATAAGCAACAGATCTATCAAGGATTTACAGAAACATTTCACCTATTTTTGGATAAAAAATCAGAGCTGATTGATATTGTTGAGCGCTATAAAAATGATATTACTATCCGACATTTAATAAAACCAACAGCAACTTACAGTAAAATAGCGACTTTAAGTTATCATCCTAGGTTCTTGACAGCACCGTTTGATCGCTTGTTATTTGTCTATTCTCAAATGGCAAGATTTGGTTCTACACCATTTCTTACCTATGAAATTGAGGACATACTAGAGGGGGATATCCCTTATGTTTTTTCAAAACTTAACTCAAATACACTTAACATTTCAAAAAAAATGACATTTACGAATAACAGTCGTATAGATTTCTTAACACTATGGAAAAAAAAGATCCATTCTCTTAGTGAGAAAGATTTAAACTACCAATTAAATATTTTGCAAAAAAGCTTTGGAGATAAAAATATTACGTTAGAAGATCTTTTTATAATTGGAGAAAAAAATGATGAGATCAAGACTTTAGAATCTTACATCCATAGTAAAAGGATAGTACACAATAAGCAGGTGACGTGGCTTCATACCGGTTATGAAGATTTAACAAAAGACAAAGATTTTAAAATTCGTTTAAAACTGCAGCCAATGAATAACAGTTTGTATAATGGGAAAATTGGTGTAGCAATCACTTACTATTATTTATGGAAAACAAAAAATGATTTTGATTACAAAAACAGATTTCTATTAATATTGAATGATTTACTTGATCATTTTGATTTATCTAATCAAAAAAATTATGATATAGGGGTTTTTTCTGGATTAGGTGGTTATATCTATTTATTTAATTTGATTGCTCCATCCTTGCGAACATCAAAACTGATCGCAATTGAGCAAGATATCCTTCAATATCTGGGACAAAAAATAAAAAAAGACAAAATTCTGGATATTATGAGTGGTACGGCGGGGTTATTACTACTTTTTTGTAATATTTATAAAAAGAGTCCTAATAAAGAATTAAAAAAATTAATTGGACTTTGTGTGGAGAATTTATTAAATAATTTAATAGAATCAGAGGGAAAAGGAAGTTATTGGGAATCCTCTGTAGAAAAGAAACTTATTTTAGGTTTTTCTCACGGAACATCAGGTATTCTTTATGCTTTAGCGATTTATGAAGAGTTATTTTCGGTAACCAAAATAAAAGAAACGATTGGCGCAGTTACCTTATTTGAAAACCAACATCGTAAAAACGGTGTGTGGTTTGATACAAGAGGAGAAAAATGGATTGAGCAAAATACTTTTTATTGTAATGGTCTTGTAGGAATGCTTACTCATCGATATCTTATGGAAGGAGAAAGCCCAGAGGAGCTATTATATTTTGCTCGATTAAAAGAAGAATTAAACAAAGAACGTGTAGATAGTTGCTTATGTCATGGCTTTTTAGGAAATATGTGGCTTTATCGTCATTTCTTCATTCATCATAATATAAAGTCATATGCGTTCTTACTCGATGATTGGAATGCATACTTAGACAAACGAACAATTAATGAAAGTTGTTTAGAAGACGAGTTTCTAGATGTTGGTTTGATGACCGGTCTTTCCGGGGTGATTTTGGGATTGTTAGCGTTGGAGAACCCTAACATACCAAACATACTTTTATTCGATTTATAGATAAATCCTTCAATCGAAAATACGAATGAAGAGATAGGATCTGATTGAATAATAGATTGATAAGTGTAACAAACAGTTGATGACAATAAAAAATGATTGATCAACTTGAAAGGAGGTGAAGAAAATGGCAGTAGGACTATTAATGAAAGCAGGCAATGTTTCTGAAGAATTAGCAGTATTAAACAACGAACATAGTTTGAATGCTTCGCTAGATACCATCTGCGGAACAATGGGTAGCCTTGGTTGTGGTAGTTTTGGTTGTGGCTCTTTATCTAGCTGTTGCTAAAATATATACGGATGAAAGGTTTCAGAGGTTTTATTGTGAATATTGAAAAATAATAATTCAGAATGAAGAGTCTGAATCTGGGACATTAATCAGAAAAAATCTGATTAATGTCCTACTTTTTTTAGTAAAAAGATTCCTTCAGACTCATTCGTTTTATTTCTTATCCAGCATTTCTCGATCTTTTTCGATCGTTGTATTGATCCCTTTGATAATAGCAGGAATGAAGCCAGCTTCTTCTAAAGCCACAACACCTGCAACGGTTGTTCCGCCAGGGGAAGAAACCTGGTCAACTAGCTCCCAAGGGTTTTCATCACTTGCTAGGAATTTTTGACAAGATCCCATAATAGCTTTGGCAGCGATCTCGGTTGCCATTTTTTTAGGTAAGCCATTAAAGACACCCGCACGACCCATGGCATCGATCAACATATAAATAAATGCTGGTGAACTACCGGCTAACCCAATAAACGTACTGAAATCACCTTCTGCCAGTGGATAGACACTGCCGATCGCTTCAAAGATTTGCGTTGCTTCTTTGAATTCCTCATATGTGACATGATGATTTTTACAGATAGCAGAGACACCTGCACCCACACTAACGTTTACGTTTGGCATGACACGAATGATTTTCGCTTCGGGGTCATTTAGGGCTTTTTCCAGATCATGTAATGATTTTCCTGAAGCAATTGAAATAAAGAGACATTTCTGACTATATTTTCTTAAATCCTTCAGTACTTGGTCAATGATTTTAGGTTTGACTGCCAGTAAAATGACATCTACTTGTTTTGCGACTTCTTGATTTGTTTGACAGGCGGTTACACCAGTTGCTTCTGCAAAACGTTGTGCATTTTCGAAATGACCACTTGAGACAAAAATATCTTCTTTAGCCACTGTTTCGTGTTCAATCAAGCCGTTAATGATTGCTTGCGCCATATTACCTGTTCCAATGAATCCAATTTTCATGTTATCCTCTCCTTTTGTTTTAGCATAGCTTTCTTTTCAATGAAGGGCAAGCAAAGAATAAAGCGTGTGGATAGATACATAAACAGGTGAAACTAGTGCATAAGTGGTAAAAATAAGGTAAATAAGCTAACATTGATTTATAAATTGAAAGTTTTCAAGTAAGGATGGTAAAGTGTGAAAAATAAAAGTCATACGGCATTTCAGTGGTTGAAAAATCATAGCTTGATTTTAAAAATGATTTTTTTTGGATCTATTATAGTTTTCGTTGCCAATCAAGTCGTAAATATTGCAAATGGAATGAGTTGGCAAGATATTTGGCAAACTATGCGACAACAAAGTTATGTTACGCTGTTTTTGATGGTTTTAGTGGGGTTGATCGGTGTTTTGCCAATGTTGTTGTATGACTGGGTGACGATTCGCGTGTTGGAAAAACAAGGGAAGCCTAAAATGAAGCGTCACGATTTTTTCTTAGCTGCTTTTATTACGAATACAATTAATAACTTAGCGGGCTTTGGAGGAATTGTTGGAGCTAGTCTTAGAGCAAATTTTTATGGAAAAGAAACAAATCGGAAAATGGTACTTGCTACCGTTTCTAAAGTTGCATTATTTATGTTGACTGGTTTATCATTATGGTCATTTCTAACGTTCATTGATGTTTTTTTTCTACAAACTACTAGTATTTTTAGAAGTTATTGGATTTGGTTACTTGGCGGTAGTGTGATAGCACCGGCTATTTTTTTCTTTGCTTATTTAAAAAGAAGAACATTATTTGTGGAATTCTATCCTAAGGGTCTAGTCGGGTTACTGTTAGCTTCTGTGGGGCAATGGACTGGAGCATTGGTCGTTTTTTTAGCGATTGGTTATTTGATGGATGTAGATATTTCCTTATTTTCGATTTATCCAATGTTTATTATCGCTACGTTAATCGGTATGTTGACAATGGTTCCTGGGGGTGTCGGGACATTTGATGTGTTGATGATCTTAGGTATGAGTCAGTTAGCTGTTCGACAAGATATTGCAGTGGTTTGGTTACTTTATTACCGTTTGTTTTATTATGTGGTTCCTTTTGCGGTTGGCTTATTTTTATTTCTGTCACATACTGGAGTAAAAGTGAATCGTTTTTTAGACAATATACCACGACTGCTCTTTCAAAAAATCGCGCATTTTATTTTGGTCACAGCCGTTTATTTTGCAGGGATCATGATGGTGTTACTATCTACGATTACGAATCTTTCTGCGATCAGTCGATTGTTTCAGATTTTATTACCTTTCTCGTTTAATTTTTTAGACCAAACGTTGAATCTATTGATTGGATTCTTATTGCTTGGGTTGGGAAGAGCGTTAGCAATGAAAGTGAAGAAGGCTTTTTTACCAACTATTGCTTTATTAGCTTTTGGAATCATTAACACAGTTACTCGAACATTATCTTGGCAATTGATTTTAGTGTATATCTTGATTCTCCTGGCTGTCTGGCTAGCTCGGAAAGAATTTTACCGTAAGAAATTTGTTTATTCATGGGGTGCCATTCTTTTTGATCTATGTTTGTTTGGGTTTCTATTTATCGTCTATGCAATTGCAGGGTATCATAGTGGACGTTTTTGGGTAAATCGATTGACAGCTGATCGCTTTCTCCTGTTCCCATCCGATGAAGTTTGGTTTTCAGGCTTGATTGGTCTAGGGATCTCGCTGTTGGCATTAGTAGCATTGTATCAGTACCTTGCTTCTGAAACGAATGAGTTAGGGTCAGATTTACAAATCGAAAGATTCAAACAGATGTTATCCGTCTATCAGGGGACATCTGCTAGTCATTATCTTCGTTTACCAGGATATAAATATTATTACTATCAACAAAATGGAGAGGATCAAGTCGTCTTTGGTTACCAGATCAAAGGAAATAAATGCTTTGTTTTGGGAGACCCGATTGGCAATCCTAAAATGATTCGTCCTGCTATTACAGAATTTATGCAAAAAGCTGATTGCTTAGGGTATCAAATTGCTTTTTACAAGATCTCAGAAAAATATGTGGTAATGTTGCATGAATTAGGTTTTCATTTTACAAAAGTCGGCGAGGTAGGAATGGCAGATTTGACTACAGAAGAAATGCCTTGGGTCAATCAACAGCTAGAGTACCAGCGTCTAACTAATGAAGGCTATCATTTCACTTGGTACGAACAATTACCTGAGGAATTATTAGCTGCGGTGAGTGAGGTTTCGGATCAGTGGTTACATGGTGCGAGAGAAAAGCATTTTTCTGTTGGGCGTTTTGACGAATCTTATCTGTTAGCCAGCGGTGTTGGAGTGGTACGCAAAGAACAAAAAGTGGTCGGATTTATTACAGAGCAACCAATATCTGAAAGCCAAGCAGGCTATGATCTATTACGTGTATTGCCAGATGAACCTGCTGAACTATCCGATTATTTATTAGTCAATCTATTTGTTGTCTACCAAGAAAAGGGCTATCTTGAGACAAATCTTGGTTTAGCTCCGTTAGCAAATGTAGGGGAAACAGACTTTGCATTCTTTCAAGAGCGCATCATGCATATTGTTTATAATTATGGTAGTTTCTTTTACTCATTTCAATCGACCTATGAAGAAAAACTGCGCTATGTCACTCGTTGGGAAGGTCGCTATTTTGCTTACATGAAGGGAAGCAGTTTTACATTTGCCACATTACAGTTGTTTATACTAATTGGAAAGGGAAAAGAAAAAAGTATCAGTTTTGCAGAAGAAGTATTAACGGAATTGTAAATTGCGTAAATAGAGGAATAACTGGTGACGTGTTTTAGCTACCCATAGTTTAAAACGTGAAAAAGCGATTGACGGTAGCTAGAGAAAATGAATGTGGTCGAAGGATGGTTTGTTTTATCTGTAGACAGAAAAGGTCTGAGAAAACCGCTAAGATCGTAAACACGTCACTCGTATGAGCTATACTTTTATTTTTCTCTGTGATAGAATACTTGCGACTTAGACTTTTTGAATGGGTGAGAGGATGGAACTGATAGAAAAAGCACCAGCTAAGATCAATTTGGGATTAGATGTCTTGTACAAGCGTCCCGATGAGTATCACGAGCTGGAAATGGTAATGTCGAGTGTAGATTTAGCAGATCACTTATTCTTTGAAGAGATACCTGAGGATCGAATCATCGTAGAAACGAATAAGGCATTTTTGCCAGTAGATCAACGAAATAACGTTTATCAAGCAGCAACATTGCTTAAGAATAAGTATCATATCAAAAAAGGCGTAAAAATATTTGTGAAAAAAAATATTCCAGTTGCAGCTGGACTGGGTGGGGGCAGCACAGATTGTGCAGCTGCACTGAGAGGGATCAATCAACTATGGAATCTCGGTTGTTCTCTGGAAGAATTAGCTGAGATTGGTTTGGAAGTTGGTACGGATGTGCCTTATTGTGTTTATGGTAATACTGCGTTTGTTGGCGGCAAAGGAGAAGTGGTCCAAGTTCTCCCTTCAATGCCTCAGTGTTGGGTAATCTTGGTGAAACCTAAAATGAGTGTTTCGACTAGGACCGTCTTCAAAGAAGTAGATGCGCAAAAAATCCAGCATCAGAACATTCCTAGACTAGTGGAGGCAATCCAGCAACAAGATTACCATACGATGATTCAATACATGGGAAATAGTTTAGAAGATGTTACCGGCAAACGTCATCCAATTATCCATCAAATCAAAGAACGCATGTTAAAGTATGGGGCAGATGCCGCTTTGATGAGCGGAAGCGGACCGACAGTCTTTGCCTTATGTCAACATTATTCAAGAGCACAAAGAGTCTATAACGGGCTGAAAGGTTTCTGTGATGAAGTATATTTAGTACGCACGTTGTAAAATAGGCCAGAACTAGTTGTTGCTAAGAGATGAAGAATAAAAAATCTCAAAACAGAAGAAGCTGTTTTGAGATTTTTTTGAGTTGGTTGCAGCTTAGCTACTCTAAACGTTATTTATTCTATTTAGAAATTGGAAAAAATGGACTAGAAAGCTTGTTTTGCTCTCAGTAACATGAACAAACTATCATTCATTTTACGGTTTACATTGAATTTATTCGTATAAATCAGAAATTGAAGGATTTCTATTGACTCTATTTTTTTATTCTGATACATTAAGTTCCGTTGATAAATCGTAATTTTACGATTTGTTCGAAAGGAGAGTCTTATGAAAAAATATATGATTGGTTTAACACTAGCTGTAGGGATGTTTTTATTAGCGGCTTGTGGTGGTACGAACCAAAAGGATTCAAAGAAAAATGAGTTAACGATTGTTACGACCTTTTATCCGATGTATGAATTTACGAAAGAAGTAGTTGGAAATGAAGGAAACGTCAAGTTGTTGATCCCGTCTGGGACTGAACCACATGATTTTGAACCTAGTGCAAAACAACAAGCAGAAATCGCTGATGCGGATGTGTTTGTTTATAATAGTCCAGATATGGAATTTTTTGTTGACTCATTGAAAGATTCTGTCGATACGAATAAAACATTGATGATTGAAGCAGCTAAAGGAATTGATCGTCTGAAATCAGCAGAAGAAGACCATGACCATGATCATGAACATGAAGAAGCTTCTTCTGAAAGTCATTCGCATGAGTATGATCCACATATTTGGTTAGATCCTGTGTTAGCAATCAAAGAGGTCAAAACAATTGCTTCAGAGCTTGGGAAAAAGTATCCTGATAAAAAGGCAACTTTTGATAAAAATGCGGATGCTTATATCAAAAAATTAGAAAACCTGAACCAAAAATATACGGATGCACTCAAAGATGCCAAAAACCGCACGTTTGTGACGCAACATGCCGCATTTGCGTATTTAGCGAATCAGTATGATTTACACCAACAAGCGATTGCAGGGGTAACGCCTGATCAAGAACCCACACCAAGCCGCTTAGCTGAACTAAAAGATTTTGTGAACAAAAATAAGATCAAAGTGATTTACTTTGAAGAAAATGCATCATCCAAAGTGGCGGAAACATTGTCGAAAGAAACGGGTGTTAAATTAGAAGTATTGAATCCATTAGAGAGTTTGACAAGTGAACAAATCAAAGCCGGCGAAAATTATATTTCGGTAATGGAAGAGAACTTAAAAGCATTAAAAGAAAGTATTAATTAAGAACGGAGGCATTTCGCGTGCATTATATCGAAATATCCGATTTGACTTTTTATTATGATGAAGAACCTGTATTAGAAGATGTGTCTTATCACGTTGATGCAGGAGAGTTCGTTATTCTAACAGGAGAAAACGGTGCAGCAAAATCAACATTGATCAAAGCTTCCTTAGGCTTGTTAAAACCTTCTAAGGGAACAGTGAAAATCGCCCCAAAAAATCAAGAAGGACAAAAATTAAGTATTGGTTACATTCCCCAACAAGTGGCATCTTTTAATGCTGGCTTTCCAAGTACAGTCTTAGAATTGGTTCGTTCCGGTCGCTATCCGAGAGGACGTTGGTTCAAACGGCTTTCTGAAAAAGATCATCAGCATGTTAAACGAGCTTTAGAATCTGTTGGAATGTGGGAGATGCGTCATCGACGGATCGGAGAATTATCCGGTGGACAGAAACAACGGATTAGCTTAGCCCGTATTTTTGCGACTGACCCAGATTTATTTATATTGGATGAACCGACAACGGGGATGGATGAAGAATCTCGTAATGAATTTTATCGACTATTGCGTCATAGTGCCCATGAACATGGCAAGGCAATTTTGATGATTACTCATGATCATGAGGATATCAAGCAATACGCAGATCGACAAATTCGTTTGGTAAGAAAGGAGGATTCTCCATGGCGTTGCTTTCATATGAATTCATGAGACGAGCTTTTTTAGCAGCCATTTTTATTGCGGGGATTGCTCCAATGTTAGGTGTCTTTTTAGTGATCCGAAGACAATCATTGATGGCAGATACACTGTCACACGTTTCACTGGCAGGGGTGGCATTGGGTTTCTTTTTGAATATCAATCCAACGTTGACTACGATGTTCGTAGTAATATTAGCTGCGGTGATTTTAGAATATTTACGTACGATTTATCGTACTTACTCAGAAATTTCAATTGCGATCTTAATGGCTGGCGGACTGGCGCTGGCATTAGTTTTGATGAATCTTAGTGGTGGAAACTCAGCCACAAGTATCCAATCGTACCTCTTTGGCTCGATTGTGACGATTACTTGGGATCAAGTTATCTTTTTGGGTGTATTATTTGTTATTATTGGTTTCTTATTCTTTTTGTTCAAGCGACCAATGTACGTGCTGACTTTTGATGAAGATACCGCCCATGTGGATGGTCTGCCTGTTCACCGTATGTCAATGCTGTTCAACGTGATCACGGGTGTTGCGATTGCTGTCATGATCCCAATTGCCGGGGCATTATTGATTTCAGCAATTATGGTCCTGCCTGCAGCGATCGGTATGCGCTTAGGCAAAAGTTTCAATGTGGTGATTGCCATTAGTATCGGTGTTGGCTTTATCGGCATGTTATCGGGACTAACAAGTTCCTTTTATCTAGATACGCCACCGGGTGCGACGATCACACTAGTCTTTATCGTGTTGTTTCTTGTGGTCAATTTGTTCAAGCGGGTGCTTGTTTCCATTAAGCGAAAAAATAAATAAAAAATCAAAAAGAAAAGCGATGAAAACGAAAAATTTTCATTGCTTTTTCTTATATTTAGATAAATACCGAACTATTTAACTTATTTTCTTACAAAATGCTCGAATTTTTAAATGAAAACTTATATAATGTAAAACGATATAATTTCTTAAAAGGAGCTGAAATATGTGAAAGTACGTCGCAGTGAACGTCTTGTTGATATGACTCAGTATTTATTAGATCATCCTCACGAATTAATTTCATTGACAAGTTTTGCCGAACGTTATGAATCTGCTAAATCTTCGATCAGTGAAGACTTGGCAATTATCAAAAAAACATTTAAGGAACGAGGGTATGGTACCCTAGAAACAATTCCAGGTGCCGCTGGTGGGGTTTTATTTATACCAGAGATTTCTTACGAAGAAGCCAAAAAATACATTGAGTCGTTAGCTGAACGATTGTCTGAACAAGATCGTTTGTTGCCTGGAGGTTATGTTTATCTATCCGATTTACTAGGTGAGCCCGAATTATTGCGCCAAGTTGGAAAAATCATTGCTTCTAAGTATTTAGGTGAAAAAATCGATGCAGTGATGACAGTTGCTACGAAAGGCGTGCCGATCGCGCAAGCTGTGTCCTATTATTTAAATGCACCGTTTGTTATCGTACGCCGTGATTCAAAGATCACAGAAGGATCGACAGTTAGTGTGAATTATGTTTCTGGTTCTTCTGAACGAATCGAAAAGATGGAATTGTCAAAAAGAAGTCTTAAACGGGGTTCTCGTGTCCTAGTCGTTGATGATTTTATGAAAGGCGGCGGCACAGTCAATGGAATGAAGAGCTTGATCGAAGAGTTTGAATCTGAACTTGTAGGAATCACCGTTTTTGCAGAATCCAAATTTAATGGTCATCGTGCAATTGACGATTATACTTCATTGCTATACGTAAAAGATGTCGACACGAAGACCAAAAATATTACAGTTGTACCAGGAAATTATTTCAAAGATTAGAGATTGAAAATTTACCTGTTTGCCGATCAATAATAGCTGGAAGAGATTGTGACAGAAGTGTCCAGCTCTGAGAAATAAGCCGGAGAATCCGAAAATAGTTTCACCTATTTTGGGAATTCTTTGGCTTATTTTCGATAGAAACACTACAGCAACCAGCAACAACAAATCAGATATCCAGCTGTTATCTGTCAGATGAGAGAAATTCGTTCTCCTTTTTCATATAACCCTATTTTTCTCTCACTATTGTTGATTGACTAATTGATTTTTTAACCCCAAAGATAAAAATGGTCTAGTTACAAATATAGTCTGCTTGGTTGAAAAATTGAGTAGAGTGGGCTAAACTTAAAACCATCAAATACAATTAGGAGTGACGCAGTTGGACGCACGTTATGCAATCATTTTGGCAGCGGGAAAAGGAACTCGCATGAAGTCAAAATTATATAAAGTTTTACATCCAGTTTCAGGACAGCCGATGGTGGAACATATTATCAATCGAGTAAGTGAAACCAACCCAGATCAAATCATCACGATCGTCGGGCATGGCGCTGAGCAAGTAAAGGCACAGTTGGGTGAACGTAGTGAATACGCTCTGCAAGCAGAACAACTTGGTACAGGTCATGCAGTATTACAAGCCGCATCTTTTTTACAAGGGAAAGAAGGCACGACACTGGTGATCAGTGGCGACACACCACTTTTAACCACTGAAACATTGAATAATTTATTTGAGTATCACCAAGGAAAAAATGCGAGTGCCACGATTCTAACCGCACAAGCCGAAGATCCAACTGGATATGGCCGTATCATTCGTGACCATATTGGGATCGTTGAAAAAATCGTTGAGCAAAAAGATACTACACCAGAAGAAGCATTGGTCCAAGAAATCAATACAGGAACTTATTGTTTTGACAATCAAGCTCTGTTTGAAGCATTGAACAAAGTAGGAACAGACAATGCGCAAGGGGAGTACTACTTGACCGATATCATTGAAATCCTCAAAGATGCTGGAAAAACAGTAGCAGCTTATCAGACAGAAGACTTTGACGAATCAATGGGAGTCAATGATCGTATTGCATTAGCTAAAGCTAATGAATTGATGCGCCAAAGAATCAACAAAATGCATATGGTCAATGGTGTAAGTTTTGTTGATCCAGCAACGACTTATATTGATGCCGGGGTAGAGATTGGTTCTGATACAGTGATCGAAGCAGGCGTCCAACTTCAAGGTAAAACCGTCATTGGATCAGATTGCGTGATCGGTGCCCATTCTCGAATCGTAGATAGTGTGATTGAAGATCATGTGGTAGTTGAACATTCTGTGATCGAAAAAAGTCTTGTGAAAAGTCATGCGGACGTGGGACCATTTGCTCATTTACGACCAAAAGCAGAAATTGGTGAAGGTGTCCATATTGGTAATTTTGTGGAAGTCAAAAATGCTGAAATTGGTAAAAATACCAAAGTTGGTCATTTGACTTATGTCGGTGATGCCACATTAGGTGAAGAAATCAATGTTGGTTGTGGCGTGGTCTTTGTGAATTACGATGGGAAAAACAAGCACCGCACAACAATTGGGGATCATAGTTTTATCGGTTCTAATGCAAATATCATTGCCCCAGTGGAAATTGCTAAAAATACATCAGTAGCTGCAGGGTCAACAATCACAGAAGATATCCCTGAATATGCTATGGCAATTGCCCGTGCAAGACAGGTCAATAAAGAAGAGTATGCTAAAAAACTCCCTTATTTAAACTAAGACTTTTGTAAAACCCCTTGATTTATTCAGAAAATATGACTAGTATTTAATAGGTAGAATTCTAGAGTTGTGAAAAAGAAAGTGGAGGTCCCCATGTCAAAACATTACTTTGACCCAAGATTAAAAATTTTTGCGTTAAATTCAAATCGCCCGTTAGCAGAAAAAATTGCTGCAGCTGTCGGTGTCGAATTGGGTAAATCATCGGTTACTCAATTTAGTGATGGAGAAATCCAAGTGAATATTGAAGAAAGTATTCGCGGATCACATGTTTATGTTATTCAGTCAACGAGTAGTCCTGTAAATGATAATTTAATGGAATTGCTGATCATGATTGATGCCTTGAAACGTGCCAGTGCAAAAACGATTAACGTAGTAATGCCTTACTATGGATATGCACGTCAAGATCGTAAAGCTCGTGCCAGAGAACCAATCACTGCAAAACTTGTGGCGAACATGATTCAAAAAGCTGGAGCAACTAGAATGTTGACGCTTGATTTACATGCTGTCCAAATCCAAGGATTCTTTGATATTCCTGTTGATCACTTGATGGGTGCACCATTGATTGCAAATTATTTCTTAGAAAAAGGGATTAAAGGGGACGATGTAGTAGTTGTATCACCTGACCATGGTGGTGTAACTCGTGCGCGTAAATTGGCTGAATTTTTAAAAGCACCAATTGCGATCATTGATAAACGCCGTCCAAAAGCAAACGTAGCAGAAGTAATGAATATTATTGGGCAAGTAGAAGGAAAAACTTGTGTATTGATTGATGATATGATCGATACAGCAGGGACGATTACCTTAGCGGCTAATGCACTAAAAGAAGCAGGCGCAGTAAGTGTCTACGCATCATGTACACATCCAGTATTATCTGGACCAGCTTTACAGCGTATTGAAGATTCTGCGATTGAACGCTTAGTTGTAACAGATTCGATCTATCTGCCAGATGACCGTAAGATCGAAAAAATCGATGAAGTAAGTGTCGGTGGTTTGATGGGTGATGCAATTAAACGTATCCACGAAAACAAACCTGTTAGTCCATTGTTTGAAACAAAAAAATAAGAATTAAAAAATTGAATAGTATCACAAAGGGGAGCCTTATGAGGCTGAGATTGAAGTTTTTCTAAACCCTTCGTACCTGTATCGGTTATGCGAGCGTAGGAATTGTGACGATCAATTGACGTTAGTCATGTAACGTTAGTTGTAGAAGTATGTTGTATTTACTTCCTCCTTTGTGATTTCAAATGAACGGAGGAAGTTTTTTTATGGAGAAAAAATATAAAGTATGGATTGAGGGGACACTTGTAGCTGCACTAGCGATGGTGTTATCCTTTATTCCTCTTCAAATAGGTAGTAGCTTTGAGATTTCATTAGGACAGATTCCACTGACATTGTTTGCGTTAAGAAGAGGCTGGAAGGCAGGGATTTTATCAGGATTTATTTGGGGGATTTTACATTTTCCAACAGGACAAGTGTATTATCTCAGTGTCATTCAAGTATTGATCGAGTATCCGATTGCTTTTACCTTTGCAGGATTTGCAGGAGTGTTCGCTAAAATGCTGCAAAACAGTCTAACGATGGGCAATAAAAAAGGGATGACAACCACTATTATATTAGGAACTTTAGTTGGTGTTGGTGCTAGATATTTCTGGCATTTTGTCGCAGGCGTCGTTTTTTGGGGAAGTTATGCTTTGTGGGGAATGAATCCATGGCTCTTTTCTTTAGTCATGAATGGTGCAAGTGCCTTGGCTACAGGAATTGTTACAATGGTTGTTTTGCTTGGGATCGGGCGGACAGTTCCAGCTTTGTTCATTGGGAAAAAATAAACGAAAAGAGCCTCAGTCACTATAAAAGTGTCTAGGCTCTTTTTGTATAAGTATAAAATGATGGAACATCCAAGCATCAGCTTAAAGGAGTATAGTTGAGTTCCGCAGCTTCTCCTACAAGCTCCCAGCGTTTTTCTTCTGCATGATAAACTAAGGTGCCAATTGCTTCTTCATCAAGGTATCTTGTTCCTTTTAGCTTCCAAATATAATCTTCAATGACGTAGATCGGGATATGATAATCGTTATCGATCAATCCACCTTGTTCAAAAGAAAAAATGATTCCTTCTTGCATCAAATTACGCATATTCTTCAGTAATTCCACACTAATTTTTTCGACCGGAATATCTCGTTTGAAAAACGATTTTTTCTCATTGATTTTTTTTGACAAGATGATACTTAGTTTATTGGCAAAAATCCGATAAAATTCATCTAAATAGCGGTAATAGATTCGTTCTAATTGATCGTTAAGATCGAAGTAGACGAAATTATTTTGTAATTTATAAAAAAATGGTGAGTGAAGATGGGTCTTCATGTGTCCAAAATATAACAATTCTGAAATTTCTAATGGCGTTAATTCTTTCAGCATCGTTAAGTCGTTAAAATCGATCCATTTTAAATCACTCGAATGATTACGATTACGTGCAGAAGAGAAAAAGCGTTGGATATTTTCTGTTCCACGAATCACTTTCAACCCAGTATGGGATTCGTATTCACCAGCATTTTCTGAAGGATCTAATAACAATAAATTTTGTGGGAAATGCACGATGTTGTTTGAAAAATCACTAATAGTCAGCCCCTTAGTCACAACCGCATTGCTAGTAGTATCAATATGTACATAAACTGACTCAGACATCATGCTCCTCCTCTCACTCATTATCACTTTCATTTTACAACATTTATTAAAAAAAAGCTTGTTTCTTTTATTTTAAAATTCCATTACAAAATCACTTTTTTTGTGATAAACATGGACATTTTCATTGTTTTTGTATAAATGGATGGAATGGATTTTGTTATAGCTTTTACAAGAACAATGTATTCATTTTAGTATTTCTCAAAAAAATAGTATACTTTAAAAGAATATATTTGTCTTGTTATAATAAAAAAGGAGAAGATTATGCTGATTCAACAAGTGTACGGTTCAGAAAAAACAGTCCTCTACTCTACACTTCAACGAGCCAAACAATTGCTACCCTTTTATGCTACCCATCAGGAAAGCCGTGATGCCTTTTGGTTGGCAACAAAGAAAAGGCAAGCTTGGCGGATGATCGGTAACAAACATACCCTTTATTTTATTGCCGAACGAACCAGTGAACAATGGCTGATTAAAAATGTGCTAGTGGTTGGTGACATGCCTGGTTGGACGCTTTTTTTTAAAGAGATAGAGTGGTGTTCCCGTTTTTATTTCAAAAAATATTGTTCTTTTCAATGGATTGAACCACTGTCGACATATTGGCAGACACTCCTATCTCATCATGGTTATACGCAAGACAATCAGTTGGCTCAGACAATTTGGCAAAAAAAACTGACCTATCATATTGGTTTAGTATTAGGTGGCGGTGGCGCTCATGGTGCCTATCAAATCGGTGTTTGGCAAACGTTAAAAGAACATCAGATTCATTTTGAAGTAATTACGGGAACTTCAGTTGGTGCGTTAAACGGTGTATTGATCTTGCAAGATGATTTATCGCAAGCTCTTTCTTTATGGCAATCCCTCGCAACGAATCAAGTATTACAGCTACCAGAAACTGCATTATCAGAAGATCTACGGAAAAGGTTTATCCAAGAAACACGGCAAATGACGAGAGCAGCAATTATCAAGGGGGGAGCCTCAATCACCCCTTTGGAAAAGTTACTCAAAAGTAAATTAGATGCTGAGAAGATTTTAAAAATGAAAAGTCCTCGTTTATTTACCGTTTCGACTCGACTTCCTGATTTTAAAGAAGTGGTGACACCGATCCAGCAATTGGCAAGCAATGAAATTGCTGATTGGATCCTAGCTTCGGCCTCGTTTTATCCCGCTATGAGTTATCGAAACATTGCTGGACAAAAATATATTGATGGTGGTTATCGAAATAATTTGCCTGTGGATGTAGCAATTAAAGAAGGGGCAACGGAGTGCTTAATAGTAGATGTGGACGGTCCCGGAGTGACTAAGAAGATTACGATACCAGAAGAGACTGTTCCATGGCTCTGCCGCTCTAATTGGTCATTGGGAACCTTCTTGATTTTTGATCGGCAGAGAAACCAATTCAACCTCCAATTAGGCTATCTGGAAATGAAAAAAAAGTTAGGTGATTTTGAGGGGAATTGGTATACGTTCTATTCAACGAAACTTGCAGAACAATATTGGCGTAAATTTTTAAGCTATCTAGTGAATGATCTTCAGCTAGAAACAACTTTTGTTCAACAACCAAAATTTTGGCAAACTCTGCGTAATATATATAAAGACAGGGTAGTAATTGAAACATGCGGGGTGGCGATGCTTGAACTATTAGCCAAAAAAAAGCTCGTTTTACCGAATAAAGTTTATGATGTAGATGAATTGATCGAACAAATCATTCAAAAAGAATCAAGTTCATTTTTCGATCAAATGATTCGAGAGGTCGGACAATTAAATAGTAATGAGTGGCGCAGAGTCCAAAAATACCAAAAAAAGCAAAAGAGTGAACAGGAACAAATCAATGAAATTGCTCATTTAGTTAAACAAAAAAAGAACGAGCAACTTCAATCTAAGCTTCATACGCAGTTATTTGACACCCTATTGAATTTATATTTACTTTATCTAAAGGAGGAACAACCATGGCACAAGAATTTTCCTACGAAATCATAGAAGAGATCGCTGTTTTATCCGAAAACAATAAAGGATGGCGAAAAGAGCTGAACCTAGTCAGCTGGAATGGCCGCCCACCTAAATTCGATCTTCGTGACTGGGCGCCCGAACATGAGAAAATGGGTAAAGGGCTTACTCTAACCAATGAAGAATTTGAGGCATTACAAAAAGCTATCGAAAATATGTAACAGAAAGGACCCTGTTGAATGAAAAGTATGACTGGTTTTGGTAAAGCCACCCGTGAAACTGCAGAGTATCAAATAGAAGTTGAGATCAAAAGTGTCAATCAACGCTTTTTAGATATGCAAATACGTAGTCCTAAATTGTTAAATTATCTCGAAAATGATATTCGCCAATTGATGAAACAACATTTAAGTCGAGGTCGAGTCGAAGTTTTTATCAATCTGACGTATTTTGGACAAAATCAAAAACAAGTTTTTGTTGATTGGAATTTGATTGACGAGCTGATGACGAACTTAACTGAAGGAATAACCCAACGTTATGGAGAGAAACAGCAATTACAGATTGGACGTCTATTAGAAACTTTGACAACGAATGAATCTTTTGTCGTGATTGAAGAAAAAAATGAAAACAATATGGATGAACTGACAGCTTTGGTTTTAGAAACGGTCCATGAAGCACTAGCTGAAATTGAAAAAAGTCGCCAAAAAGAAGGGACAGCCTTAGAGGCGATCATTCAGAAAAACAGTGATGAACTGAAACAAGTATTAAATGACTTACAACAATTTGTTGAGTTATACGAACAAGAGTATCAGGAAAAATATCAAAAGAAACTAGAAGATTACTTGGGAGCAACGGTCGATCAACAAAGATTGCTGACTGAACTCGCTATTTTATTAGAGCGAGGAGATATTCATGAAGAATTGGATCGCTTAGTGATCCATATCGGCAAATTGGATGAATTACTTCAAGTAAAACAGCCAGTTGGCAGAGAACTTGACTTTTTGATCCAAGAAATGAATCGAGAAATCAATACGATTGGTTCAAAATCAAGTGCGATTGAAATCAAAAACCAAGTGATCCAGTTAAAAACGATTTTAGAAAAAATCCGAGAACAGATCCAAAATATTGAATAGCAAGGAGACGAAAAAAATGAACTATTATGATATCACGTTTCATGAATTAAGTGGGAAAACGGTCATCAAAAGAAATGTTCCTTCTGAAAAAGCAGGATTTGAAGCTTGGCAGGATGCCTGTGCGCAAGTGACGGAAAAAGAAATCCAATTGTTAGTTAACGATGGGACTTACGTGACGATGAATCGTCAATTTATTGTGAGAATCGATGCAGAAGAAGTGAAAGACCCAACTGAAAAAGCACTCTCTCGAAAAGATGAGATCATGGGTGTTGTCAATACCTTGTCAAACATGGGTTTTTAAAAACGACGGTAATCGGCATGTTAGTGAGAAGAGCTGCAACCATATGTTGCGCTTCTCACTATTTTTTTGAAAAAGAATGCTGCTCAGTTAGAACCTGTAAGGTGAGAGGGACCTTTTTTTGAACTTTTGAATAAAGGATGAACTTGATAGTTAATCACTATCATCAAAAGCCCGAGTGAAAAGCAAAGGTTTTGTCAGTCAAAGGCGCTTTTTTTTGCTATAATCAAAGATGCCCTTGAAAGTTGTCGAAAAAAAGTGCAAAATAAACGTTAGTATAAAAAGACTAGTTGAAAGGACGTCGTCATGTCAGAGCGTGGATTATTAATCGTGTTGTCTGGACCATCAGGTGTAGGAAAAGGCACAGTGCGAAAAGCAATTTTTGAGAGTGAGGATAATGATTTCCAATATTCGATTTCAATGACTACTCGTAAGATGCGTGAAGGAGAAGTCGAAGGAGTCGATTACTACTTTAGAAGCAAAGAAGAATTCGAAGCAATGATCGAAGCCGGAGAAATGCTGGAATATGCTGAATATGTAGGGAATTATTATGGAACACCTTTGTCTTATGTCAATAAAACATTGGACGAAGGAAAAGATGTATTTTTAGAAATCGAAGTCCAAGGTGCTCAACAAGTCAAAGAAAAAGTACCAGATGGCGTATTTATCTTCCTAACTCCTCCCGATTTAGCCGAATTAAAATCAAGAATCGTTGGCCGTGGGACAGATGCAGATGAAGTAATCGAAGAACGAATGAAAGTTGCCAAAGAAGAAATTGAAATGATGGCACTATATGATTATGCCGTAGTCAATGACCAGGTACCCCTGGCGGTAGAACGAATCAAAAATATCATTGCCAGTGAACACTTTCGTGTCGACCGTGTGATCGGCAAATATATCAAAATGTTAAAGGAGATGTAGTCTTATGATGTTAAAACCTTCAATCGACTCATTGTTAGATCGCGTAAATTCAAAATATTCTCTAGTTATCTTAGCAAGCAAACGTGCACACGAGCTAGATGCAAAAGCACAACCTACGATGGATTCATTTGAATCAGTAAAAAGTGTTGGACAGGCATTAGAAGAAATCGAAGCAGGAAATGTGATCAATGATCCTCATCCTGAATTAAAACGGGAACGCTTGAGAATGGAAGATGAAGAGCGTAAAGCCAAAAAAGATCGTGAACAACAAGAGTTAGAGTCACGTATCCGTGAAGAGCAAAACCAATAAAAAGTGCTAGATTCTTTGGATAAGCCGAAATTTCCGAAATTTGTATTCTCAAATTTTTGTGGAATTTCGGCTTCTTTTTAGGATCACGTTTAGCATATAAGAATGACTTTTCTGCGGAATGCTGCTGCGCCGTTAATTTTTTGTAAGGATTCATCAGAAAATAAGACAAACCAAGCAATCTCTAGTAAAATAGGCAAGAACGATTTTGTCTATTTGATAGAGTAACTAAAGGAGGAAGGAAACCATGCCAATCACAGCTGATGTTATCGTCGATGTACCCACTATGCAAACCGATCAGCCTTTCACCTATCTGGTTCCTTCTGAAGTAGAAACGGCGATTCAAGTCGGGATGCGAGTAGAAGTTCCTTTTGGTAACGGCAACCGTCATGTTCAAGGGTTCGTTGTAGGTTTGCGAGTACAAGATAGCATCGAACAAAAAAATTTAAAAGCGATTGTCCAAGTATTAGATTTAGCACCTGTGGTTAATCAAGAACTACTTCAATTGGCTGATTATATGAAGGCGATCACTTATGCGTTTAAGATCACTTGCTTACAAACGATGCTTCCTGCTGTCATGAAAGCATCCTATGACAAACAAATCTATCCTGTAAGTGAAGCGGCGGACGTCCAAGCATTCTTTAAAGGACGAACAGAAATCTCCTGGAAAGAAGCGCAAGAAGAGGGCATTTTATCCCAATTGATCCGTTGGCGTCAGGACAAGTTAGTAGATATCAGATATGAAGTACACACTAAGAACAAAGTCAAAACGATTCGTTTGATCCGCTCAAATTTGAATAGTGTCCAGCTTGAGGAAGAGTGGGGAAAGTTAAGAGCGAATGCGAAGAAACAAAAAGAACTTCTGCTTTGCTTATCTGAGCAAAAAAAGGCTGAACCAATTAGCTATTACAAAGAAAAAGGTATCAGCACGGCAACTTTGAATCAAGGAAAAGACAAAGGCTGGTTAACTTTTGAAGAAGTAGAAAGTTATCGTGATCCTTATAAAAATCGCACGTTTGAACAAACACAAGCATTCCAGCTAAATAAAGAACAACAACATGCAGTAGAACGTATCGTTGAAGCAGGGCAACAAGAGAAGAGTCACACTTTTTTATTAGAAGGAATTACTGGAAGTGGAAAAACAGAAGTTTATCTACAGGCCATTGCTGAGGTATTAGCTCAAAATAAAACAGCGATTATGCTTGTTCCGGAAATTGCTTTGACACCACAAATGGTAGAGCGTTTTAAAGGGCGTTTTGGAGAGGCGGTAGCTGTCTTACATAGCGGGCTATCTCAGGGAGAAAAATACGATGAGTGGCGTAAAATCGAAAGAAATGAAGCCCAGGTTGTTGTTGGCGCCCGCTCGGCAATTTTTGCCCCTTTAGAAAATATCGGATTGATCATCATTGATGAAGAACATGAATCAAGCTATAAACAAGATGAAACGCCACGTTATCATGCTAGAGATCTAGCGATTTGGCGTGGAAATTATCATCATTGTCCAGTAGTACTAGGAAGTGCGACACCATCACTTGAATCACGTGCTCGAGCACAAAAAGGGCTGTATGAATTACTCCATTTGAGTCAAAGAGCCAACTTGTCTGCTCAACTTCCAACAATTGAAGTTGTTGACATGCGACAAGAATTGCAACAACATAATACGTCCACATTTTCCAAACAGTTACAAGCAAAAATCCAAGACCGTTTGGCGAAAAAAGAACAGATTGTGCTGTTACTAAATCGGCGAGGATATTCTTCCTTTGTGATGTGTCGGGATTGTGGTTTTGTTTTACCTTGTCCTAATTGTGATATTTCTCTGACCCTTCATATGGACACCCACTCCATGCGTTGTCATTACTGTGGACATGAAGAACCAATCCCACACCGTTGTCCTAACTGTGGAGGGAATAAAATTCGTTACTATGGAACAGGGACCCAAAAAGTCGAAGAAGAATTAAAGACCCTTTTCCCAGAAGCTGGTGTTTTACGTATGGATGTTGATACGACCAGAAAGAAAGGTGCGCATGAACGTATCTTGCAACAATTCGGTCAAAAAAAGGCGAATATCTTACTGGGGACGCAAATGATTGCCAAAGGGTTGGATTTTCCTGATGTGACGTTGGTCGGCGTTTTGAATGCTGATACTTCCCTTAACTTGCCTGATTTTCGTTCAAGCGAGCATACGTTCCAATTGCTTACGCAAGTTTCGGGAAGGGCAGGCCGAGCCGAAAAAGCAGGCGAAGTGATTATCCAAACCTTTAATCCGCAACATTATGCAATTGAATTAGCAAAAGAACAAAATTATGAGCGATTCTATCAACAAGAAATGGCCGTCCGACATCGTAGTGGATACCCACCTTATTATTTTACTGTCAAAATCACGACCAGCCATGAGGAAGAACAAGTTGCTGCTAAGAAGATTTTTGAGGTTGCGAATCAGTTACGTCAAGTGTTAGGAAATCAAAGCTTGTTATTAGGACCGACCCCTAGTACAGTGAATCGGGTAAAAAATCGGTACTATTACCAGTTGATCATTAAATATAAACATGAGCCTAATTTAGCGAATATCTTAAAAAATATTTTAGACCAGAGCCAAAAAGAACAACGACAAGGATTATTTGTCGCGATTGATAATGAACCATTACACTTTATTTAAGAAGGGAATTTACATGCGCTATCCTATATTGATCCACCCCAATGATAAATTGAAACGTGTCGCACAACCAATCGATGTGATCACAGATGAAACAATTACTTTACTAGATAACCTATATGAAACGATGGTTGCTAACGACGGTATTGGCATTGCCGCTCCACAAGTTGGTCAAAACAAGCGAGTTGCAATCGTAGAAGTAGATGAAGGTGAAAAGTTTGAATTAATCAATCCAGAAATTATTGATGCAAAGGGAGAAAGCATTGATGTAGAAGGTTGCTTAAGCATCCCTCATGTTTATGGGACCGTCAAACGGTTTGACGAAGTAACGGTTCGCTATTATGATCGTGAAGGCGAAGAAATCGAAGTAGTAGCCTTTGGTTACTTAGCTCGTGCCTTTCAGCATGAGATCGACCATTTAGACGGTATATTATTCGTTGAAAAAATGATTGAGCAAATTCCAGAAGCCGAATTAGAAGAGTATATGGAGGAACATCTTGATGACTAAATTAGTATTTATGGGAACGCCAGCTTTTTCAGTACCGATCCTTGAAGGCTTATTAGAAGAAGGGTATGAAGTAGTCGCAGTCGTGACACAACCTGATCGCCCTGTGGGACGTAAAAAAATCATCACTCCTACCCCAGTAAAAGAAGCAGCCGTGAAACACGGTTTATTGGTTTTACAACCTGAAAAAATCTCTGGTTCAGAAGAAATGGAAAAAATCATTGCCCTACAACCAGATGTGATTATCACAGCTGCATTTGGTCAATTTTTACCAGAAAAATTATTACAGGCACCTGTTCACGGAGCTATAAATGTACATGCATCTTTATTGCCAAAATATCGAGGAGGGGCGCCAGTTCATTACTCGATTATCAACGGGGAAAAAGAAACCGGTGTAACGATCATGGAAATGATCAAAAAGATGGATGCAGGGGGCATTTATGCTCAAGAAAGTTTACCAATCACTAAACAAGACGATGTGGGAACCATGTTTGAAAAGTTAAGTGCATTAGGGAAACAACTATTACTTAAAACATTACCTGATATTTTGAATGGAAATTTGAGTCCACGTCCACAAGATGAATCAAAGGTAACTTTTTCGCCAAATATCACACGGGAGCAAGAAGCAATTGATTGGAACAAGACAGCAGAAGAGATCGACAACCAAGTCCGTGGGATGCGACCATGGCCGATTGCATTTACGACATACGAACAAACTCGTTGGAAACTTTTAAATGTAGAAGCGTTAGCTGAGAAAACTACGGCGGAGCCAGGGACCATCATCAAAAAAGATAAGAAAAATCTGTGGATTGCTTGTGGTAAACAAACGGTGTTGGCAATCAAAGAATTACAGCCAGCAGGTAAAGGAAAACAAGCGATCAATGAGTTTTTGAATGGTAGTGGACAACAGGTAATGATTGGGCAGCAGGTGAAATAATGGCAAAAATACCAAAAAAAATGAAAAAATCTGTTCGTTATATGGCACTGATCACCCTTGAAAGAGTAAACAAGGGCGGTGCTTATTCTAATTTATTATTGAACGAAATGATCAATCAAGGGGATTTAAATCAAAAAGATGTTGGCTTGTTTACTGAATTGGTCTATGGAACGATCAGTCGTCAACTTTTACTGGAATTTTATGTCGCTCCATTGATAGCAAAAGCAAAAAAAGTGGATGATTGGGTTAAAACATTACTTTATTTGTCAGTTTATCAGTTGGAATTTCTAGATAAAGTTCCAGCTCATGCGATTTTAAATGAAGCGGTCGAAATTGCTAAGATCAAGGGAAATCCTGGTACTGGGAAATTTGTAAATGGTGTTTTAAGAAATTATCAACGACAAGGTAAACCGGATGTTGAACAAATCAGTGACCCGATTGAACGCTTATCCGTAAAAATCAGTTTACCGATCTGGTTAACCAAGCGATTGACTGATCAAATCGGTTATGAAGAAACGGAAAAATTAGGACTTTCCCTCTACCAGCCAAGTCACGTCAGTGGTCGAGTAGATATCAGAAAATATCCTAGAGAACAAGCAATCGAGACACTCCAAGCAGAAGAAATTTCAGCGACAGCAAGTAAACTTAGTCCTTATGGGGTAATTGCTGAAAAAGGACATTTAGCATCTAGTTCCTTATTCCATGACGGGGTCATGACGATCCAAGATGAAAGTTCGATGCTGGTCGCACCCGCTATGCAAATCGAGCCAGAACATCATGTTTTAGATGCTTGTGCGGCACCAGGAGGAAAAACAACGCATATTGCCACGTTTTTAGATCCAACATGTGGTGGTGAAGTTACAGCACTGGATGTTCATGAACATAAAGTAAAACTCATCGAAGAAAATGCGGAACGCTTAGGTGTTTTTACAACTGTTTATGCACAAAAAATGGATGCACGTGAAGTGAAAGAGGAATTTTCAGCTGAAACATTTGATCGTATCTTAGTTGATGCCCCATGCTCTGGATTAGGACTATTGAGAAGAAAACCGGATATTCGTTATAAAAAAAATGCCAGCGAGTTAGCTAATTTACCAGCGATCCAATTGGCGATTTTGGAAAGTTGTGCATCTGTGTTAAAATCTTCTGGAATATTAACTTATAGTACTTGTACGATTCTTAAAGAGGAAAACCAAGAAGTCATTGAAACATTTTTACAGCGACATACTGATTTTGAAAGGATTGATGTTTTAGTTGATCCTGTGCTACAATCATCAATCGAAGATAAAATGTTGACTTTATACCCACATCAGTTCTATACAGATGGGTTTTTCATTTGTTGTTTGCGTAAAAAGTAATGAGGTGAAAGAATGCAGATTGAATATCAATCAGATGTAGGAAGACGACGTAATACAAATCAAGACTATGCGAGTGTTTTTACGAATCAAGCTGGAATTAAACTAGCAGTATTGGCAGATGGAATGGGCGGTCATCGTGCAGGTGATATCGCGAGCCAGATGGCAGTGACAAACTTAGGAACTGCTTGGGAAAATCTAAGTTTAAGTGATGACGAAAAAGTAGCGCAATGGTTCATCCAAACGATCCAAGAAGAAAATACTCGTATTTATCAACGTGGCCAAGAGCAACCAGAATACAATGGGATGGGAACGACGATCGTAGCAGCAGCTTTATCAGAAGATCAGTTTACTATTGCTCATGTGGGGGATAGCCGTGCCTACTTGATCCGTGAAGATAAAATCATTCAACTGACAGAAGATCATTCTTTAGTGAATGAACTAGTAAAATCTGGAGAAATCAGTGAAGAAATGGCAGCGAACCACCCACGAAAAAATATTTTAACTCGTTCTGTAGGAATGCCAGGATCTGTAGAAGTCGATGTATCGACTTATATTTGGCAATTAAAAGATCGTTTGTTGTTGTGTTCGGATGGGTTAACGAACATGTTATCTGAAGAAACGATTGGAACGATTATCAATCAAGAAGGGGCTTTGTTCGACAAGGTAACAGAATTAATCGAACGTGCAAATGAAGCAGGCGGAGCAGATAATATTACCGTTCTTCTGATCGAATACAAGGAGGACGTAGCATGATTGAGTTAGGCAAAAAGTTGAATGGGCGTTATCAAATCACTGGAAATATTGGTAGTGGGGGCATGGCAAATGTTTTTCTAGCCCATGACCTTATTTTAGATCGTGATGTCGCAGTCAAAGTGTTACGATTCGATTTCCAAAATGATCAAACGGCAATTAGACGATTCCAACGAGAAGCACTAGCTGCGACTGAACTAGTTCATCCTAATATTGTTAGTGTGTATGATGTTGGAGAAGAAGACAACATGCAGTATCTCGTGATGGAATATGTAAAAGGAATGGACCTGAAACGCTATATTCAAACCCATTATCCTGTTCCTTATGATACAGCAGTCAATATTATGCAACAAATTTTATCAGCTATTTCTTTAGCACATACGCACCAAATCATTCATCGTGATTTGAAACCACAAAATGTCTTGATCGATAATGAGGGCGTGGTCAAAATCACTGATTTTGGTATAGCAATCGCATTATCTGAAACATCGATCACACAAACGAATACGATGTTAGGCTCTGTCCATTACTTATCTCCTGAACAAGCTAGAGGAAGTATGGCTACGAAACAATCAGATATCTATGCCTTAGGGATCATTCTTTACGAATTATTAACTGGCAGTGTTCCTTTTGATGGTGAGTCTGCAGTGACGATTGCCTTGAAGCATTTCCAAGATGAGTTACCTTCAATCAAGGATCTAGACCCAACAACGCCGCAAGCTTTAGAAAATGTGGTATTGAAAGCTACTGCAAAAGAACCGGCAGATCGATATAAAACAGCAGAAGAAATGTCAGAAGACTTAGCAACAGCGCTGTCTCCTGCTCGGGCAAATGAAGCCAAATGGGTGCCACAAGCAATGACCAAAGAAACTCAAGTGATCACACCATTAGAAGAAGATACACCAATGCCAGAGTCATTTAAATCCATGCCATTACCTAAAGAAAAATCAGAAGAAACTCCTGTGATGGCAGAAGAGACAGTTCCTGATCCAAAGAGTAAAAAGCATAAAAAATGGTGGATTATTTTATTGGTGATCTTAGCCTTATTAGGAATCGGAACAGCCGTCTTTTTTGCTTCTGGAGGTCGTGGAGAAGTCGAAATTCCTGACGTTTCGGGATTATCAGAAGCGTCTGCCAGAGATACTTTAGCAAAAGCTAAATTAGAAGCAGCAACAAAAACCGAAGAGATCCCTGATGAACAAATCGAAGAAGGAGACGTTGTCAAAACGGACCCAGCAGCGGGAACTACAGTGAAACAAAACCGTGAAGTTACCCTTTACGTCAGCACAGGTAAGAAAAAAATCAAGTTAGATGATTATACTGGGATGAATTTTGACGAAGTAAGTAGCCGATTGAAGAAGCTTGGTTTTCCAGCTGATAGTATCGAGAAAAAAGACGAGTTCAGTGATGAAGTAGAAAATGGACGAATCATTTCCCAGTCGGATGAAGAAGGAACGGAAGTCGATCCAACGACAGATAAGATCACATTTGTTGTGAGCCAAGGCGCGCAACCAACGATGGGGGATTATACTGGTCAAAATTATGACACCGTTCGTGGGATATTGAGCTCAAATGGTTATAAAAGGATCAGTGAGACTTATGATTACAGCGATACGGTTCCAGCTGGTTCAATCATTAGCCAATTACCTAGTTACGGTGAACCATTGACTGAAAATAGCTATATCAGTTTTGTCGTTAGTCAAGGACCAAATGCGAAAACATTAAATGATATTTCAGGCTATACGAAAAGCGATGCACAAAGTTATTTATCAAGTATTGGCGCAGAATACATCGGACATGAGTCTTATGAATATTCTGATACCGTAGAAAAAGATAAAGTGATCCGAACAGCTCCTGGCGTGGGGGCATCGATCACTCCAGGAACGATCGTCAATGTCATTTATTCAAAAGGACCAGAACCAACCAAAGAATCAAAAGAATCATCAAGTTCAACCAAAGAATCGTCAAGCAGCAAAGAAAGTTCAAGTACTACTACGTCTAAAGAAGAAAGCACGTCGTCTTCATCCAAATAGTAATAACAATAAAAAATAGCAGAGCGTTTCTAAACGTGCTCTGCTATTTTTTATTGAGTTTCGCTAAGTTTCTTGTCAGGAACGCCACATGATTTTTCTTTCCTGTGGTAAAATAAGGAAAACTGGAGGTGGCATACATCAAAGGACAAATCAGAAAAGCAATTAGTGGGTTTTATTATGTACACGCAGACGGTGAGACCTATCAAACGAGAGGACGAGGAAACTTTCGTAATCGAAAAATCACTCCGTTAGTGGGTGATCAAGTACTATTTGAAAGCGAAAACAAGACGGACGGTTATTTGTTAGAAGTGATGCCTCGTAAAAATCAACTGGTGCGTCCACCGGTAGCAAATGTCGATTTAGGTGTCGTAGTTACAAGCTTGGTAGAACCAAATTTTTCTTATAATTTATTGGATCGCTTTCTAGTGACTTTAGAATATGAATCCATTGAACCTGTCATATTTTTGACAAAAACAGATCTCGCTTCGAACGAACAGCAAATCGATGAGATCAAGCAAACGTATGAAACGATCGGTTATCCAGTGATTGTTCCGAAATATCCTGGAGATACTGCAGAATTAATTCGTTACTTCCCAGAACGATTGACCGTTTTTATGGGCCAATCTGGTGCTGGAAAATCTACACTCTTAAACCAAATTTCGCCAGATCTAAACTTAGAAACGGGGGAAATCTCTGATTCTTTAGGACGTGGGAGACATACAACGAGACATGTGGAATTACTCCCATTGTATGATGGCTTAGTAGCAGATACACCAGGATTCAGCTCGATCGATTTTTTGACGATCGAAACGACTGAATTACCAAAACAATTTCCTGAATTTGTCAGTGCATCGAACCATTGCCGTTTTAGAGAATGCATGCATGCTAAAGAGCCTGGGTGCGAGGTGAAACGCCAGGTCGAAACAGGTGAGATTGCCCAAACACGTTATGAGAACTATTTGCAATTTTTACAGGAAGTCGAAAATCGAAAACCAATCTATTCTAAAAAAGAAGGTAAACGAAAATAGGAGGAAGCATTGATGAAAATAGCACCATCTATCTTAAGCGCAGATTTTTCTAATTTACAAAGAGACATCGAACTAGTAGAAAAAGGAGGGGCAGATTACATCCATGTAGATGTAATGGATGGACAATTTGTTCCAAATATTACATTTGGTCCCAATATCGTACAAGCTATTCGACCAATTACTAAGTTACCACTAGACGTGCATTTGATGATTGTTGACCCGGAAAAATATATTCCGGCGTTTGCGAAGGCTGGAGCAGATATCATCACGGTGCATGTGGAAGCCACTCCACACATTCATCGGGCATTGCAAATGATGAAAGATCTAGGCGTGAAATCAGGAGTCGTGATTAATCCAGGCACACCTATAACGATGATCAAACATGTTTTACCAATAGCAGATCAGGTCTTAGTGATGACTGTTAACCCAGGATTTGGCGGACAAAGTTTCATTGAAGAAACGGTAGAGAAAATTGCTGAATTATCAGAATTACGCGAGCAAAATAATTGGCATTATTCCATTGAAGTAGATGGCGGTATCGTTCCTGAAACCGCACAAATTTGTCAAAAAGCTGGAGCAGATGTTTTCGTTGCCGGTTCTTATATCTATAACTCAGAAGATCCAGTGGGTCAAATCAACCAGTTAAAAGAGGCATTGAAATAAATGCAGGTTTTATTAGTGGCAGGAGGTTCTCCTGAAAATTGGCCAGAACTACAAAACAGTTATGACTGTTATGTAGGCATTGATCGTGGTGCATGGTATCTTCTTCAAAACAATTTCCCCTTGGATTTAGCAATCGGTGACTTTGATTCGTTATCGGTAGATGAAAAAAAACAAGTTGAACAAGCAACGAATGAACTGATCCAAGCACCAGCAGAAAAAGATGATACAGATACGCAGTTGGGGTTGTGTCAAGCCATTGAACGATATCCAGAAGCAACAATCACGATCATTGGCGCAACTGGTGGTCGATTGGATCACCTGCTTGCTAACCTTTGGCTACCGTTAGAACCAAGATTTAAACCACATGCTCAAAAGATCATTATTTGGGATCGTCAAAATCATGTCACCTACTATTTACCTGGCAAACATGTGATTACCAAGATGGATAAAATGCGTTATTTGGCCTATTGTTGTTTGACGCCTGTAACAGAGCTGTCCATCCAAAAGAGCAAGTATGAACTGGAAACAACTGATGTGAGCCAAGCAACTTCTTATGCAAGCAATGAATTTGTTTCAGATACGGCTGATTTTTCCTTTTCAACTGGGATGGTCGCAGTGATTCAAAGTAAAGATTAAGTTTGCTCTAACCGAGTAAATACAACAGAAATAGTTAAAAATGACAAGTCAATTATTTACTAAAAAAAAGCTTAAGAGAGGTGTCATACCTTTTGTTTCGCCTCAATTAGTGATAAAATTGACCATAAGAGTCTAATTAATTCGAGGTGTCTTTGTGAAGAAGTTCAATCCTAATAAAAATATTATTATTACCTTAATCATTGTTATCATTGTGGTGACAATCTTAAGTGTGACTGCCGCGCAACGAGCGAATGAAGGAAAACCTAATTTCTTCCAGTCTTTTGTCAATGACAGTGTTTCATTTGTTGACCGTGCAATCTCTGCGCCCGTAAGATGGGTCGAAAATGGAGTGGATTCAGTCCATAATCTTTTCACGACTTATTCTGAAAATGAGCGATTAAAAGAGAAAATCGATAGTTATGATGAATTAGCATTAAAAAATAAAAATGACCAAAAAGAAATCGAAGCATTAAAGAAAGAACTTAACTTAAATCAAACATTGACTAACTATGAAAAAGTAACGGCGAATGTGATTACACGCTCACCAGATACTTGGCAAGATATGTTGATCGTTGATAAAGGATCAAAAGATGGCATTGAAGTGAACATGGCGGTAATGGCACAAAAAGGATTAATTGGTCGAGTAGTTGAAGTCAATCGTACTTCTTCTAAGATCGAGCTGCTGACTTCGTCAAATGAAAGTTCGAATCATTTCCCAGTTCGGGTATCTTCTTCTAGTGGAGAAGCATTTGGATTATTGAAAAACTATGACGAAAAACTGCAAGCGTTAGTCGTGACACAATTAACTGGAGATACGAATATCAAAGAAGGCGACGTCGTTCAAACTTCTGGCTTAGGTGGGAACTCACCAGCAGATCTGCCGATCGGAACAGTCATCAAGACCAAACCAGATAGCTATGGCTTGGATCGTGAAGTATATGTTAAGCCTTACGCTGGAATGTATGATCTGCCAGTTGTGACGATCGTGCAACGACTGGTGGAGGATTAACCTATGCTGAAAAAAGATACAATGAAATATTACTTGCCAGTTGTATTGTTCTTATTGATGTTGATCGATGGGCATTTGACTAGAATGTTTGTCGAGTGGTCAAATGGGCAATACATGGCTAGTGCCCATTTTCTCATTTTGGCTTTGCTGTTTTGCAGTATGAAATTTCCTAAAAGGTATTTATTGATTACAACGGTCGTCCTTGGAGCAATCTTTGATACCTACTATATCGGTGTAATCGGGATCTATGCGGTGGCATTACCACTGATGGTCTTTATTATGTATTCGATGAGTTCTTATATCCACTTTAATATCTTTACAGAATTTTTTAGTATGATTATTTTTGTTACGGGGTATGAGTTGTTCACTTTAGCTGTACAATTGATTTTCAAATTAGTATCTGTAAATAACACTTACTTTATTACTAGATATCTTGGGCCAACTTTATTATTAACGATGATTCTATTCGCAGTTTTTGTTTTTCCATTCAAGAAATTATTCAGTGATGAATAATTTCTTTTTTTTGTACTGATTTCTGAAATAAATGTCATATTTTGTGAATAATCATTGAAACTTACATGTTTGTCATTTTAAGATTTTATTTTGAAATGTTTTTGTAACATAACTATTATATCGTTGACATACTGCTATGGTACAATTTTTATATCGTTAAGAAAGACTTAAATATATTTAGATATTTATTAAATTAAGCCAGTCGGAGGAATGAAGAGTGAAAAAGAGTTTATTATCAGCGGTAATGCTAAGTTCAATCGCTTTAACTGCCGTAGGATCACCGATCGCTGCCGCGGCGGACGATTTTGATTCTCAGATACAACAACAAGACAAAAAAATTGCAGACTTACAAAACCAACAAGCAAGTGCACAATCACAAATTGAAGCATTAGAAGGTCAAGTTTCTGCTATTAACACAAAAGCGCAAGATTTATTAACTAAACAAGATACATTGCGTAAAGAATCTGCTCAATTAAAACAAGAAATCAAAGATTTACAAGAACGTATTGAAAAACGTGAAGCAACAATCCAAAAACAAGCACGTGAAACACAAGTAAAAAATACTAGTTCAAACTATATTGACGCTGTGTTAAATGCAGATTCATTAGCAGATGCTGTTGGTCGTATCCAAGCAATGTCTACAATCGTTAAAGCAAACCAAGACTTAGTACAACAACAAAAAGAAGACAAACAAGCAGTAGAAGCGAAAAAAGCTGAAAATGAAGCAAAACAAAAAGAACTTGCTGACAACCAAGCTGCTTTAGAGTCACAAAAAGGCGATTTATTAGCAAAACAAGCTGACTTAAATGTCTTGAAAACTTCATTGGCTGCTGAACAAGCAACAGCAGAAGATAAGAAAGCTGACTTGAACCGTAAGAAAGCTGAAGCTGAAGCAGAGCAAGCACGTATCCGTGAACAAGCTCGCTTAGCAGAACAAGCTCGTCAACAAGCAGCTCAAGAAAAAGCTGAAAAAGAAGCACGTGAACAAGCTGCTGCACAAGCTGCACAAACACAAGCTTCATCATCAGCATCAACTACAACAGAAAGCTCATCAGCTGCACAATCTTCAAGTGAAGAATCAAAAGCTCCTGAGTCTTCAACAACAGAAGAATCAACATCTACTGAATCTTCTACAACAACAGAAAATTCATCAACTGGCTCTTCTTCTACTGAATCATCTTCAACAGAAGAATCAACAGTTCCTGAATCTTCTACACAAGAGTCAACACCTGCGAATACAGAAAGCAGTTCAAGCAGCTCTAATACAAATGTAAATAATAATACAAACAATAGTACTAATAACAGCACTAATAATAGCACTAATAACAGTACAACAAATAACAACAATAACAATAATACTGTAACACCAGCTCCAACACCTACACCAACGCCTGCTCCAACACCAGCACCAAATCCTTCTGGTAGTGTGAACGGCGCTGCGATTGTAGCAGAAGCTTATAAATATATTGGTACTCCATATGTATGGGGTGGTAAAGATCCAAGTGGCTTTGACTGTTCTGGATTTACACGCTATGTATATTTACAAGTAACTGGCCGTGACATCGGTGGTTGGACAGTACCTCAAGAATCAGCTGGAACAAAAATTTCAGTTTCTCAAGCAAAAGCTGGAG
This sequence comes from Enterococcus sp. DIV1682a, assembly GCF_051711005.1. Taxonomy (NCBI): domain Bacteria; kingdom Bacillati; phylum Bacillota; class Bacilli; order Lactobacillales; family Enterococcaceae; genus Enterococcus; species Enterococcus sp. DIV1682a. Next base: position 2,730,463 of record NZ_JBIOLT010000001.1, on the reverse strand, counting down.
ACTTATTATTCTGGGGTTCTGCTGGCGGAACTTATCACGTAGCTATTTCATTAGGTGGCGGACAATATATCCATGCACCACAACCAGGTGAAAATGTTAAAGTTGGTTCAGTTCAATGGTACACACCTGATTTTGCAGTAAGTATGTAATAATAAATAGAATGAACAGGAAGGGAAATCTTCCTGTTCATTTTTTTTGTGGCTCTATTCTTTTTGATGTTGGTGAAATTCACCAACATCTTTTTATGGTTTAAAAAGTATAAAAATGATACCCTATGATTCTAAGATTTCTTTTTACCAATATCCTTTGACAACGTGTCTTTTTTTAGTCTGTAATGCAATCTGTGAGTAAAAAATGAAGTTTATATGTAGCTATAAAATAGTAGGGGACATTGGTGATTTTCACAAAAAATGATCATGGATGTTTGGAATGAGAGACGAAGCGACCAAAATAAATGAGCTAGAGTGAAGAAGGTTGGTGTAAACCAATCACTCTTCTCTCTAGCTCATTTGGACTTATTAGTCAAAATAGGATTTCCGATGAATGAAAAAAATGCTATTTTTACTGTTTATGAATCGATCGTTTTACCTAGTAATGATTTAGCTTGATCAATTAACGAACATATTCTTCAGAAAGTGTCATGAAACTATTGATATCCTCTAAAACCATATCGATGCCAGCTTGCCAGAAATCTGGTTTCGTTAAGTCAACACCTAAATGTTTTTGAGCAAGTTCTTCGGTTGTCATTGAAGCTGTATCTCTTAATAACTCAATGTATTCTTGCTCAAAACTTGTCCCTTTTTTGTTTGCATAAGCATAAATACCTAAACTAAACAAATAGCCAAACGTGTAAGGGAAGTTATAAAAAGGAACATCATCAATAAAGAAATGCAATTTAGCTGCCCAGAAGTGTGGGTGGTAAGTAGCTAAGGCATCATGATAACCTTCTTTTTGAGCTTCAACCATCATTTGAGTGATTTCTTCTTCTGAAACAAGTCCTTCTTGTCGCGCAGAATAGAAACGATTTTCGAAAATGAAACGAGAATGGATATTCATAAACATGGCCAAAGCATTTTGTAATTTAGTATCTAATAAATTGATTTTTTCTTCTTTCGTTTTGGCTGCTTTTAAGGTAGCATCAGCGACAATCAATTCAGCAAACGTGCTAGCAGTTTCTGCAACATTCATTGCGTAATCACGGTTCAATGCTGGCAGATCCCACATGACACTACTATGAAAAGCATGACCTAATTCGTGGGCTAGCGTAGCTACTTCATTGACTGAGTTACTATAGGTCATAAAAATTCTGGATTCTTGGGTTTCTGGCAGCTCAGTACAATACCCGCCAGGTCGTTTTCCCGGACGATCCTCTGCTTCAATCCAACTTTTTTCAAATGCAGATTGTGCAAAGGTTGCCATTTTGGGACTGAATTTTTGGAAATTCTCAATGATAAAAGAGGCAGCTTCGTCAAAGGTAAACGTCTTTTCCTTTAGATCTCCTAAAATAATTGGTGCATCTTGATCTTGCCACTCCATTTTTTCTTTACCGAAAAGATTGGCTTTTCTTGTTAAGTAATCAACTAACGGTTGTTTATTTTTTTGGATAGTTGCCCACATCACATCAAGTGTTTCTTTTTTCAAACGATTGTATTCTAATGGTTTTTGTAAATAGTCGTTCATACCATGTAGTTTATAGGTTGATAAACGGAAACCATCTAAGTGATTTAATGTGTCCGATAGTAAAGACGTTTTTTCTTGCCAAGCTTTTTCCCAGGCAATAAATAACTTTTCACGTACGAGTGGATCTGGATCACCCATCATTTTATTGAAGGCTTGACCTGCTGACAAGTCAGTTACCTTGCCATTTTCTTCAAATGGAATCACGATTGTTCCCACAATTGTGTCGTAATGACTGCTCCACGCATTCAGCCCGTCTAATGAGAGTGTATTGATGATGTTTTCTTCTGCTTCGGACAATAAACGATGACCGTCTCTGCGAATCTCATTCATACGAAAAGCAATCAAAGAAAATTCATCTGTTTGGAGCAATGTTTGCCAATTATTGTCAGATATTTCTGCAAATTTTTTCGATAAAATCGTATCGGCTGATTGCCAACGTGGTAATAGTGCATATAATTTTCCTGATAAAAGCTTTGCTTGGGTATCTTTGACATTCGCAGATAACAAAGCTGTAATATAACTATTACATTGAGAAAAACCTTCTGTAATTGTTTCTTGTTGTTTGATCAGTGTCGTAAGTTCATCATTTGTACTAACTGAATGATCCCATTGATTAACGGATTGATAATAGGTATTGATTTGTTTTTCTAATTGTTCTAAACGTTCATTTAAGGCTGGGGAATCACTTCCACCTGAAAAAATTGAATCAAGATCCCAATTTAGTGAATATGTCATGAAAAAGCTCCCTTCAATTTATAATACAATTAGTATAGCATTATTTTCTTATTTAAGTCTCTAAGAAAAGTTTGTTGTTTCGCAAAAAAAGAGCTATTATAAATGGCAGAGGTGACTTATGAATTCAATAAAAAAACAAATGAAAAATGGCAACTTTTATTTAGTTATTGCAGTACTCATCATGGCTCTCTTATTTTACAGTTCATCGCAAACTTACGGACAACAATCCCAAGTCTCCAGGATCGAAGAGTGGTTTCCCAATCATCCGTTTAAACAAGTATTTGATAATATTCGTTTTACTTATGGCGATGGTGTAGTGAGTGTAGATCATTTAGGTTATGGTAAATTCGTTGAATTTTTCTTACGAAAAGGTGCTCATTTTGGGTCTTATTTTATTTTAGGTGGTAGTTTGTTTTTAGGGATCTTTCCTAAAATGAAAATCTGGTGGTTAACAAGTGTCTTAGCTTGGTTATCGGCGACCGGTTATGCTGGGTTAGATGAATTTCATCAGATGCTTACAGGGGATCGAACACCGTCTTTCCAAGATGTCATGCTCGATTCAATGGGGGCATTGACAGCGATTGTCTTATGCTTGATCGTTGGTTTTGTGAGAAAAAAATTTTAGGTAGAAGTATCAATTAGTGTACATGAAAAAATGAATTATAGAAGTAATTAAAATTGAGTATGAAGCCGAAAAATCCTAAAATAGTTTTCTATTTTAGGATTTTTTGGCTTCATTTCGTAGTATACTTGTGATTCATTTTTATAAAATAGAACTTGTGGATCAAAGCCTTGTTTATTTATTGATAGATTGGATTGGAATTTATTTTAGGAGTGGTTGATTTTATCCTTGAATCATTATCTGTACCTCCCTTTGGGCACTAGTTTTTTATACGGTGACGCCTTTTGTGTATCGCTGTATAATCCTTTCATTATTTCTTCAAACAGAAGTTCATATGTATGTAATAATTTCTGGTGATTAGTCAACTCATTTGATGATGAGCGAAAAAACCTATTCCATAGCGAATTATTTTGATCTTGATTCGCGATCGTAGTATGAATATTATCCAGTTGCTGAAGGATTGAACGGAGGAGGCCCTCACCATTTAAAAATGATTGCATTTTTCTCTTGTCACTAGCTAGTTTTTTGACTAAAATCTTTTGTTCAAATTCATTATTCTCTGGTTTGACGAGTAGTTTTTGCTGGTCTGCGATACTGGCGGATAATTCTAAGATCTGTTGCTCAGTGTAATCAAGAAACTGTTGATAATAAGTTTTTTTAGCTTGTAACTTATCGTCCATTTTATTCCCCCTTTGATAGTGATAGACGTAAAAAAACTGGTCTCTCTAAAGTTTAAGATAAACTTTAGAGAGAAACCAGTTTTTTTACGAATTCATTTTTTATTGAAGCTATCAGAAAATGATTACTGGTGTACCTTTTTCTACCATGCCAAACAATTCTTTCATGACACTTGGCGGCGTATTGACACATCCATGAGATCCACGAGTTTTCCAAAGATCGCCACCATATTCAGGTTGCCAGTCGGAATCATGGATACCAACACCGGTCCAGTCAACTGGCATCCAGTAGTTTACAGGACTTGCATAAGGGGTTCCATCATCATTCGTTCCTTTTAATGTAGCATTTTCCTCTTTGTTCCAAACATAGAAAACACCAGCTGGAGTAGGGGTCTTAGGTTTTCCAGACACGATGTCAGTTTCTAGCGCAACTTTACCATCTTTGTAATACCACATATGCTGGTTTTTTAAATCAACTTCGATATAGGTATCTTCTATTAAAGGATGATCAGCTGTTGTGGCACCTTGAACAATTGGTGATCGGGTAAAGTCTTTACCTGCTAAAATGGCTGACTTCAAAGCTTCTGTTTCTGCATCAGTTTTGATTGACCAACTATAGGTACCCACAGGAACCGTTACTTCACCACGTTTTGTACTTTTAAATTTTGTGTCATTCGTACTTGTGTTATATTTTTCTCCTAAACCTGTTACATAGTTTTTAACTTGTGTTGTATCTAAATCAACTTTACCATCTGTGTAAGTTAGCCAGTTAGCAATTTCAGAACGAGGTATCTGGAAAGTATTGCCGTTGATACTATAGGTTCCTTTGATATTAGCAATGGCATTCATTTCATCGACTTGTTTTGTTAAATTTTTATCGGTCGCTGTCACTTTTGGTTTTGTTTGAAATTTAGTTAAATCAATTTTGTTTTTGCCATCCTTCACACTGGTTTTCAGCGCGTTGATAGCTGCTGTCACATCAATCGTATCGCCAGTTACTTCTGGTTTTATTTTGAAAGAGTCACCAGATTTTTCAATCGTCGCATCTTGTGTCTGTGTCCGATCTTTATTTAATTCGGTTAGCTTATTCGTCGTGGAAGCCAGCGTTTCATCTAGTTTTTGATGATCAGTATCTTGCGGATCAATTTCTTGTTTTTCACTAGCGGAAACATAGTTCATGCCCCATGACCAAGCATTTTGTTGGTTTAACAATCGAGATAAATCTGCTGAAAAGTCATCTTTATAACCAAGCTCAGATTTTGCGATCTCTTCCCAAACTTTCCCATTTTCTTCAATCGTCAGCTTTTTATTGGAAAAGGTGTCTTTTAATTTGTCATTTGCCTGTTGCACGGTCAGGTTACTTACATTGATGGAATTAATTTCCGTGTTAGGTAAAAAATGATTGGTGTAATATGTACTGCGGTAAGCGTAAAAGCCGATTAATGCAAGGAATACGCCTAGCGTAGTTAATAGACCAATGTGTAGCGATTTCGATTTTTTATGATGAGAAGATCTTGTCATGCGGGCAGCTCCTTATTTGATAGTTTAGCGTATAACGAACTAATCATAGCATATTTTGAGAAAAAAGACGAAGGGGACAAATGATTTAGCAAAAATTTAACGATCGTTAAGTAAAAAAATCAAGCAGAATGCTGACATTCTGCTTGATTAAGTGGTTAAATTTATTCTAATTATTCAGCGTCTAATTTAGAAAAAGCTTCATCTAAGATTTCTTTTAATTGTTTAGCTGAAGCAGCCATACGATCTTGTTCGCTGTCACTTAGAGGGATTTCGATAACTTTTTGGATACCTTGACGGTTGATTACTGCAGGGGCACCAATGTAGATATCGTTCAAGCCGTATTCACCATTCATAAATACAGATAGTGGAAGTACAGCATTTTCATCATCTAAGATGGCACGAGTGATACGTGCTAAGGCTACAGCGATACCATAGAAAGTAGCGCCTTTCTTTTCAATGATTGTGTAAGCAGCATCACGTACACCAAAGAATAAGTTAACCATTGCTTCTTCATCAACGTCTGGATTGTTTTTAACCCATTCATAAATTTGTAAACCAGCAACGTTAGCATGTGACCAAACAGGAAATTCTGAGTCACCATGTTCACCTAAGATATAAGCATGGACGTTACGTGCATCAACATCAACTAATTCTGCAAGTGCTTGACGGAAGCGAGCTGAGTCAAGTGAAGTACCTGAACCGATTACGCGTTCTTTAGGGAAGCCTGAGAATTTCCAAGTTGAGTAAGTTAAAATATCTACTGGGTTAGCAGCAACTAAGAAAATACCATTGAATCCTGATTCAACAATTTGTGTTACTACATCGCGGTTGATTTTTAAGTTTTTATTTACTAAGTCTAAACGAGTTTCACCTGGTTTTTGTGGTGCACCAGCAGTGATAACTACTAAGTCAGCATCATGTGCATCTGCATAAGTAGCAGAGTAGATTTTTTTAGGTGAAGTAAATGCTAGAGCATGTGATAAATCAATAGCATCTCCTTCAGTTTTTGCTGTGTTGATATCTACGATACCTACTTCTTGTGCAATGTTTTGAGTAACTAGAGCAAAGGCATAGCTAGAACCTACGGCGCCATCTCCAACAAGAATTACTTTTTGATGATCTTTTTTTTCTGCAGCTGCAGTCATTATATATCAATCCTTCCATTGATTTTGTTTTTTCCCATGCCTATGCTAACATTTATCAAGCCCGCTGTCACGCTATTTGGCTATAAAATATAACAGATAACAAGGTTGTATTATATGTAAAAGCTTACATGTGCGTGATTTCACTATTTTTAAAAGGTTATTAATTTATTAGACTTTGAAGAAAATTTTAATTTCTTTATCATTTGTTAAACATTCTCTTTTTGTTGAAACAGGTACTTGTGTGTTATACTTAATAGTAGAAAGTAAAAAAATGAAAAAATGAGTCAAAGACTGGATTGCTTTAGGGCGCTCCAGCCTTTTGTGCTGCTTTTTTCAATTAGGTGGTAGAACAAATGAAAATGATCGTAGGGCTTGGAAACCCAGGAACCAAATATGCACAAACCAAACATAATATCGGCTTTATGGTCGTTGATCGCATGGCTGAAAAGCAACAAGCTGTGTTTAAAAAAAATACATTTGAAGCGGAAGTTGCAGAGTTTTTCTATCAAGGAGAAAAAATCTTATTAGTGAAGCCGCAAACTTTTATGAACGAATCTGGTCGTGCTGTAGGACCATTAATGACTTATTTCGGTATTTATCCGGAAGAATTAGTTGTTGTTTATGATGATTTAGATCTTGTAACTGGCAAGATCCGCTTGCGCCAAAAAGGGAGTGCTGGAGGGCATAATGGAATAAAAAGTATCATTTCTCACTTGAATACGAATGTATTTGACCGTATCAAAGTAGGCATTGGTCGACCAGAAGGAAACAAAACTGTTGTTCAACACGTGCTAAGCCCATTTAGTAAAGAAGTTCAACCATTGATTGAAGCAAGTATCGATCAGTCAGTGGCAGCACTCGAGTTTATGCTGGATGGTCATTCGTTTATCGATACGATGAACAAATTCAATTAGCGAAGGAGGAAAAAAATGGATATCGTTCAATTAATTGGTAAAGATCCACAGGTAAAGGAATGGCTCAACCAGATAGAAGAAAAATCACCAAGACAATTGATCACTGGTTTAGCTGGTTCAGCCAAAACTCTTCTCTTTGCTCGAGCGTTCAAAAAAACAAAGAAAAACTTAGTCGTATTAATGCCTAATCTGTATTATGCGAATCAACTAGCAGAAGATTTGCAACATGTTTTGCCAGCAGAACAAATACATTCTTTTCCAGTAGATGAAGTTCTTTCTGCGGAAATGGCTTTTTCTTCCCCAGAAGCAAGAAGAGAACGAGTTGCTACACTAAATGCCCTGCAACAAAAACAACCAGGGGTCTATTTATTACCAGTAGCAGCATTGCATAAACGATTACCCAGTCCAAAAGTTTGGAAACAAGCCCAATTGACTTGGCGAACGGGAGAGGAAATAGCCGTTGACGATCTGCCTCGTCTATTGACTTTATTAGGCTACGAACGAGTTGAGATGGTGGCAAAAACAGGAGAGTATAGTATTCGTGGCAGCATCATTGATATCTATCCGATCAATCTCGAACATCCCGTACGTATCGAATTATTTGATGTAGAGATTGACTCCATGCGATATTTTGAAGTAGAAACTCAGCGCTCGATCGAAAAAGTAACAGAAATTTGGATCGCACCGACAAGTGAACAGGTCTACGACCAAGCTGATTTACTTCATGGGATTGACCGACTGGAAAAGTTGTTAGAAAAGAAACTAGCGACGATTTCAGAAGAAACAGACCGCCAATTCGTGCAGGATTATTTTGGACAAGTGATCGCGCAATGGCAAGCAGGAAATCCGACAGAAGACGCGAAACTTTATGCTGATCTTCTTTATCAAGAAGAAACGACGATCCTTGATTATTTTCCAACAAGTAGTTTATTCATTGTGGATGATTATCAACGAATCATGGAAACAAATCGGGAGATCGAAAGAGAAGCAGCTGAATGGCAAACACAAAAAATTAGTGAATTACGTGTCTTCTCAGAGCAAGTCTTTTTCAATGATGTGCATAAATTAGTTCAAAAAGAAAAATTTGTGACGACTTTTTTTGCGCTTTTTCAAAAGGGTATGGGGAATTTACGTTTTCAAGCGATTCACAATTTTCAATATCGTACGATGCAACAATTTTTTGGTCAAATGCCATTATTGAAAACAGAAATGGACCGATGGCGTAAGCAAGAACAAACAGTAGTCATCTTTATTCCTACGAAAGAACGGATTAGAAAAGCGGAGCAGATGTTACGTGATGAAGAGATCCTAGTCGTGGAAACCGAAAAAGAAAAACTGATCAGAGGACAAGTGCAACTAGTGGAAGGGGCGCTGCAAACAGGGTTCGAACTTCCTCAAGAGAAAATAGTCGCAATTACGGAAAAAGAAATTTTCCAAAAAACGACGAAGAAACAAACACGGCGACAAACCGTAACTAATGCGGAACGTTTAAAAAGCTATAATGAACTAAAAGCAGGCGACTATGTCGTTCACGCAAATCACGGGATCGGTAAATATATTGGGATGGAAACGTTAGAAGTGGATGGTGTCCATCAAGACTACATGACGATCCTTTATCAAAATGACGATAAATTATTTATTCCGGTTACCCAGCTGAATTTGATCCAAAAGTATGTTGCTTCTGAATCAAAAGCACCTCGTATCAATAAATTAGGCAGTAGTGAATGGACGAAAACCAAAAGAAAGGTTTCGTCTAAAATTGAAGATATCGCAGATGATCTGATCAAACTATATGCTGCCAGAGAATCAGAAAAAGGGTATGCGTTTGGACCGGATGATGGGTATCAAAAAGAATTTGAAAATGCCTTCCCATACTCTGAAACGGATGACCAATTACGGAGTGCCGCAGAGATCAAACGAGATATGGAAAAAGAAAAACCGATGGATCGTTTGCTCGTTGGTGATGTTGGCTACGGTAAAACGGAAGTGGCTTTACGAGCTGCTTTTAAAGCCGTCAAGGAAAGTAAACAAGTTGCCTTTTTAGTTCCTACGACCATTCTCGCCCAACAACATTATGAAACGATGTTGGAACGTTTTGAAGGATTTCCAGTAAATGTAGGTCTATTGAGTCGTTTCCGAACGAAAAAACAACAAAAAGAAACGATTGAACAATTACGTACTGGACAAATCGATATCGTAGTCGGAACGCATCGTATCTTATCTAAAGACATTGAATTTAGTGACTTAGGGTTATTGATCGTTGACGAAGAACAGCGTTTTGGTGTAAAACATAAAGAACGTTTGAAACAACTACGTGCCCAAGTGGATGTCTTGACGTTAACAGCGACACCGATCCCACGGACACTCCACATGTCAATGCTCGGGGTTCGTGATTTATCAGTGATCGAAACACCGCCTGCCAATCGTTATCCGATTCAAACTTACGTGATGGAAAAAAATCCTGGAGCGATTCGTGAAGCTATCCATCGAGAAATGGGGCGTGGCGGTCAAGTGTTCTATCTCTATAATCGAGTAGAGACGATCGAACAAAAAGTGGAAGAAATCCAAGAACTTGTACCAGAAGCACGAATCGGTTATGCGCATGGTCAAATGACTGAAGCACAATTAGAAAATACATTGTTTGATTTTATTGAAGGACAATATGATGTGTTAGTCACAACGACGATCATTGAAACGGGTGTCGATATTCCAAATGCGAATACGCTCTTCGTTGAAAATGCTGATTACATGGGGCTATCGACTCTTTATCAATTACGAGGTCGTGTGGGACGAAGCAACCGAGTGGCGTACGCCTACTTCATGTATGAACAACAAAAAATCTTGAATGAAGTCAGCGAAAAACGTCTTCAAGCCATTAAAGATTTCACCGAACTAGGCTCTGGTTTTAAAATCGCTATGCGGGATTTATCGATCCGAGGAGCAGGAAATCTGCTAGGTGCGCAGCAGCACGGCTTTATTGATGCTGTCGGATTCGACATGTATTCGCAAATGTTAAGTGATGCTGTTTTACGTAAACAAGGAAAGAACAACCAAGTGGAAAAAACAGCAGTTGAAATCGATCTTGGGGTCGATGCTTACTTGCCAGAAGAATATGTTTCGGACCAAAGACAGAAAATTGAAATTTATAAACGGATCAGGGAACTTGATTCACAAGAAATGCTTGATGAATTAGAAGATGATCTTTTAGACCGTTTTGGGGAATACCCTGAAGAGGTGGCACATCTCTTAACGATTGGCCAAATCAAAATGGATGGCGATCGCGCCTTGATTGAAACAATTCGCAAGCAACAGCAGACTATCGTCTTTAATCTAAGTAAAGCAGGAACAAAACGCTATACTGTAGAACAGTTATTTGAAGCTTTGACTGCAACAAAACTAAAAGCAAGTTTAGGTGTAGAAAAAGAAAAAATGGTGATTCGACTAACGGTTCCTAACAAGACCGATGAAGCAGTTTGGCTGCAAGAAATCCAACGTTTTGTCAAAGCTTTACGTGAACAAAAATATCTGTCTGCTTAGGAAGGAGCGAATACTTTGGACCATAAAGAGATGCGTCGCGTGATGCATGGCGCATTTATATTGACGATTGCTTCTTTCATAGCAAAAGTCCTAAGTGCGCTGTACCGCATTCCGCTCCAAAACTTAGTTGGTGATGAAGGATTTTATGTATACCAACAAGTATACCCAATCTATGGGATTGCCATGACTTTAGCGTTGTCTGGTTTACCGCAATTCATTTCAAAATATGTCGCTGAAAGAAAAGATCCAATTCAGCGAAAAGAAGCACTGCAACGGCTTTATCCATTAGTTTTTTGGACAGGGATTGTTCTGTGGCTGTTTACTTTTCTCTTTAGCCGTTGGATTGCTTGGATGATGGGGGATCAGCAATTACGACCACTGATCCAAATCGTTTCATTTACTTTCTTACTGATGCCAGGACTATCTTTTTATCGAGGAAATTTCCAAGGCAGATTTTTGATGGAACCGACAGCTGTTTCACAAGTCGTTGAACAATTTGTGAGAGTGGCGATCATCGTTTTCAGTGCCTTTGCTTTTCGACTATTTGGCTGGTCAGTTTACCAAACAGGAACTGCTGCTATGAGTGGTGCAGTCATCGGGGGACTTTGTGCCTATGGTGTGTTGCGCTATTATGAACAAAAGATCCATGGTGGAGCGTTAAGTTTTCGACATTTTTCGGTCACGAAACGACCTGACAAACGATTGATCCGGCGTTTTTTAGTTGAAGGGGGCTTAGTGTCAATCTATAGTGGTCTGCTGATTTTCTTTCAGCTGATCGACTCATTTTTTGTAAAAAATGCGCTTCAAGTTTATGGACTATCTGAACAAAGTGCAAAAATTGCAAAAGGGGTCTATGATCGTGGGCAACCGTTAGTTCAATTAGGACTAGTGATTGCAACTGCATTAAGTGCGACTTTCTTACCTGCATTGACGAAGTACTTGATGACGGCTGTGCATAGTCAATTTCTAAAGACTGCCAAAATCTATTTACGGTTAACAACGACTTTAGCATTAGCTGCTTCTGTAGGACTAGCCATGCTTTTACCGTATATCAACTATGCGCTATTTAAAGATTACGCTGGGAATGCAGCGTTGGTGCTATTCGTCTTTGCAATTGCTTTAACAGCAATCATTCAAACCTATCAAAGTATTGCCCAAAGTAAAAATTCTTTTCGTCCCTCTTTGAAAGGTGCAGGCTGGGGGCTGTTAGCCAAAGCTTTGGCAACCCCGTTTCTAACTGGTTATCTAGGGACAGTAGGAGCTAGTTTGTCGACCTTGCTAGGATTGGCTGTCACTCTATGGTATTTTGTCCACACGGAGACTAGTGAAATCAATCAGTTCTGGAAAGAACGTCGCTTTGGAAGTAAATTGCTTCAATGTTTGGGATGGATGATCTTAGCCTTACTGATTTATTATGGCGGACTGACGATGATTTTTGGCCCGGTTGCTCATCGGTCTTCTGCATTCTTTGCCAGTTTAGCAGGTGTAGGAATCGGAGCGTTCGTCTTTGTGAATGCTGTGATCTGGACAAAATTATTTACGGTTAGAGAATGGTTGATGTTACCGTTTGGAAAAAAGATTTTACGATTTAATAAACTTATAAAAAATAAAAGTGAGGAATCCTAATGCGATTAGATAAATTTCTTAAAATTTCTCGAATTATCAAACGCCGCTCTGTAGCAAAAGAAGTGGCAGATAAAGGAAGAATTCAAATCAACGGAAAATTGGCTAAATCTTCTAGTGATGTCAAGGTAGGCGATCAATTGAAGATCCAATTTGGAAACAAAACAATGGAAGTAAAAGTCAATGAATTACATGAGTCAACGAAAAAAGAAGATGCTCAAAAAATGTATGAGATCATTTCGGAGATTCGCAAGCAAAACACTGACGAAATAGATTAGACAACCCTCAATGATATTGGTATAATGAAAACGACAATCAAAAAAGATTGGAGCGAAGAGAAGTGACAAAAAAAAGCAACAAAATTGCTGCTTTAGATACAGAGTATGCAAAGAAAAAATATGTCGAATTTCAAGAACAACAACGCCAGTTGATTTTTCGTAGACGTCGATTAGCAGTTATTTTTATAGGTGCTTTGGTCATTTTCGCAATTTTAGGTTTTCAAATTTTTCGTGATATGCAAAGAATGAATCAATTAAACGAATTGAAAGTTGAAGCAAATACGGAATTAAGCCAAGTCAATGCTGATGTGGATCAGCTAACACAGGATGTCTCATTATTGAAAGATGATGACTATGTGGCGAAACTTGCGAGAAGCAAATACTTTTATTCAAAAGAAGGCGAGCAGGTTTATCCAGTATTAGAATCAAATACGGATGACACAGACCAAACAACTAGTTCAACAACTGCAAAATAAGCAGTATTATAAATAGGTTAATAATTAGGAGGAACATTTTTTTTATGTCAATCGAGGTAGGAGCAAAACTGCAAGGAAAAGTATCAGGAATTACAAATTTTGGCGCGTTTATTGATTTAGGAGCTGGAAAAACTGGTCTAGTTCATATCAGTGAAGTCTCAAATGGCTATATCAAAGATATTCATGATGTTTTAAGTGTCAGTGATGAAGTAACTGTTAAAGTTATCTCAGTTAATGATGATGGTAAAATTGGATTATCAATCCGTCAAACACAACCAAAACCAGCGGAATCAACAGAATCAGATGATGATAAGCGTCCAAAAAAATACCAACAAAGAGATCCTCGCGATAATCGAGGTCGTTCAACACAGAAAAAACCTTTTTCTCGCAGTCAATCTTCTAATAACCATAAAGAAGACTTCGATTCATTAATGAGTTCATTTTTAAAGGATAGTGATGATCGATTGACTTCCTTGAAGCGCAATACAGAAGGTAAACGTGGCGGACGCGGCGGACGTCGCAGCTAACCAAAAACTTAAGAGCAGGCAATTGTCGCAGACTTTTGTCCGCTCTTTTTTTCATTGGAATCTTTGATGGTAGGTTGATCGAAGCCGAGAAGGAACAAGGAAGTGATTCGATGGAAGAAGAACAAGACGCAAGGAAGATCAGACAACGTTTTTTGACAAATTGTGAAATCAATGGTTATTTGAATGAAAAAACAAGAGCGCTACTGGCGGTTTCTGGGGGAGTAGATTCTATGGTTCTTCTGGATTTAATGATGGAAGCGCAAAAAAAATGGGGTTTCTTTTTGGCAGTGACCCATATCAATCATCAATTAAGAGAAGAATCTGTTCATGAAGTTGCGTATTTAAAGAAGTATTGTCAACAACATCAACTCCCATTACAAGTGGAAGTTTGGGAAAAGCCAACAAAAAAGGGCATTGAAACAGCGGCTCGAGAGTTTCGTTATCAAGTGTTTGCGAAGCAGATGCAAAGCGGCAGCTATGACTGCCTAATGACGGCACATCATGGGGATGACCAAATGGAAACGGTTTTAATGAAGTTGTTGCGTGGGGGGCAACTTAGTACCTATGCTGGGATCAAAGAAGCCCAACCCTTCTCCAATGGTCGATTGATTCGTCCGTTACTAGGATTTAGTAAGGCGCAATTATATCAATATGCTTCAGAGCGAGAGCTGGTTTATTTTGAAGACCATACGAATCAAGAGTTGGATGTTCAACGTAATCGCCTTCGTCATTTGGTTCTGCCTCAACTAAAACAAGAAAATCCACAAGCAATGGTTCATTTTCAACGTTTTTCGCAGCAGATCCAATGGGCAGATCGATTGATTCAAACACACATGAAGAAAGTCTTGATGGAAAATGTCGTAGAAGAAAACGAATGGGTGCATTTTCCTTGGAAACTATTAGCGGAGATGCCAGAAGAAGAAAGCTATTATTTCTTATACGCATTCTTTGATCATTTTTTTGAAAAAACAGCGATCGTGATCAAAGAAAAACAAATCCAACTGATTTTACAACAGTGTCAACAGAAAAAAGGCCAATGGAAAATTACTCTTGAACGAGGGTGGGTTCTGCAACGTAGCTATGAAAAAATCTATCTTATCCAAGAGAAAGCTGATCCCTCAAAAACAATACAAGAACGAACAGAGGCGTATAAGTTGGAGTTGAATCAACGCATCAGGTTAGATGAAAGCTGCTGGATCGGCTTGTTTACACCTGAAGCAGCCGAAGAAGCTAGAAAAGCAGATGATTGGGACGAGTTTTCTCATGATCTTTGGCTATCTTCACATCAAGAACTGTTTGTAGGAAAGAGACAAGCAGGAGAGCGTATCCAGCTAAATAGCAAACTAAAAAAGAAAATATCCAGATATTTGATTGATAACAAAGTACCTGATTCACAAAGAAAAGAGGCATGGGTCGTGAGGGATCAAAATGAAAATATTTATAGTTTGGTCCCATTTACCTATTCCTATTTGAGTATTGGTGTAGAAACTGATAAAATACACTACATACTTCTTTACAAATATCACAAAGAAGCAATTGGAAGGAGAACCTGATGTTAGAAAAGGATATTGAAAAAGTTTTGATTACAAGAGAAGAAATACAAGTTCGTTGTGAAGAACTAGGCAAAGAATTGGCAGAAACTTATAAGCATAATAATCCACTCGTTGTTGGTGTTCTAAAAGGCGCTGTTCCATTCATGGCAGATATCATACGTTCGATTGATGCTCACTTGGAAATAGACTTTATGGATGTTTCAAGTTATGGAAATGCAACGGTTTCATCAGGAGAAGTCAAAATCGTCAAAGATTTAGATACCAATGTTGAAGGCCGTGACTTACTGATCGTTGAAGATATCATCGATAGTGGAAGAACACTCGCTTATTTGGTTGATCTATTTAAATACCGTAAAGCAAAATCAGTGAAAATTGTCACATTGCTTGATAAACCAGAAGGTAGAGTAGTTGATATTGAAGCAGACTATGTTGGATTCAATGTTCCTAATGAATTTGTAGTGGGTTACGGATTAGATTATGCAGAAGCTTACCGTAATTTACCATACATCGGTGTATTGAAGCCTAGCGTTTATCAATCAAATTAGTGCTGTATCTACTATAAATTGTGTTACAATAGAATGGTCAGGATTGATAAAAAAAATGCTAAATTAAAATAACGCATAGGGAGGGCAACTATGAACAAAAAAAACAATGGCATGATGAAAAATGCCTTGTATTATGTCCTCGTAATCTTAGCGATGGTTATGGTCGTATATTTTATCTTTGGTAATAACGGCCAACGATCGTCAGATATCGAGTACACAAAATTTACAGAACAATTACAAGCAGGGAAAATCAAAGAATTTGAAGTGCAACCTGCAAATGGTGTATATAAAATTTCTGGAGAGTATAAAGAACAGCAAACCGTCTCTAACAGTGGTGGACTTGCTATCTTAGGATCGACAGATACAAAAACGACACACTTTACAACGATTATTTTGCCAAACGATACCACACTTAGC
Organism: Enterococcus sp. DIV1682a; assembly: GCF_051711005.1. Lineage (NCBI taxonomy): Bacteria > Bacillati > Bacillota > Bacilli > Lactobacillales > Enterococcaceae > Enterococcus > Enterococcus sp. DIV1682a. The sequence continues at coordinate 2,714,213 of NZ_JBIOLT010000001.1, read as the reverse complement.
CAAGTGACTGATTTAGCGAAAGAACATAACGTAGCTACAACAGTCAAAGAAGAATCAAGCAGTGGCGTATGGGTATCCTTATTGCTAAGCTTCTTACCAATTATCATCCTTGTGTTCTTCTTCTATATGATGATGGGGCAACAAGGTGGTGGCGGAGGCGGCGGTGGCCGTGTCATGAACTTTGGTAAATCAAAAGCCAAAGAAGCAGACAAAAAAGCGAACCGTGTACGCTTCTCGGATGTCGCTGGTGCAGAAGAAGAGAAACAAGAGTTGGTTGAAGTTGTTGAATTCTTAAGAGATCCGCGACGTTTTGTTGAGTTAGGCGCACGTATCCCAGCTGGTGTTCTTTTAGAAGGACCTCCAGGAACTGGTAAAACATTGTTAGCAAAAGCTGTAGCTGGAGAAGCGGGTGTACCGTTTTACTCTATTTCAGGTTCTGACTTTGTAGAAATGTTTGTGGGTGTTGGGGCAAGTCGTGTTCGTGACTTATTTGAAACAGCGAAGAAAAATGCTCCAGCAATCATCTTCATCGATGAAATTGATGCTGTTGGTCGTCAACGTGGCGCAGGCATGGGCGGTGGACATGATGAACGTGAACAAACACTGAACCAATTGCTAGTTGAAATGGACGGATTTGATGGGAATGAAGGTGTTATCGTCATTGCTGCAACAAACCGTTCAGATGTACTTGACCCTGCACTTTTACGTCCAGGACGTTTTGACCGTCAAATTTTAGTTGGTCGTCCAGATGTGAAAGGCCGTGAAGCAATCTTACGTGTTCACGCACGAAACAAACCGATGGCAGATGACGTTGATTTGAAAGTCGTGGCACAACAAACACCAGGTTTTGCTGGTGCAGATTTAGAAAATGTCTTAAACGAAGCAGCTTTAGTTGCGGCTCGTCGTAACAAGAAGAAAATCGATGCTTCAGATATTGATGAAGCAGAAGATCGCGTGATTGCAGGTCCAGCTAAGAAAGATCGCGTAATCAGCAAAAAAGAACGAGAAATGGTGGCTTATCACGAAGCAGGTCATACGATCGTTGGTTTAGTCTTGAGTCGGGCACGTGTGGTTCATAAAGTTACCATTATTCCACGTGGACGTGCAGGTGGTTATATGATCGCCTTACCAAAAGAAGATCAATTCTTGATGACAAAAGAAGATATGTTTGAACAAATCGTTGGTTTGCTTGGTGGTCGAACAGCAGAAGAAATCATCTTCAACGTTCAATCAACTGGGGCTTCTAATGACTTTGAACAAGCAACAGCTTTAGCACGAAGCATGGTAACTGAATATGGAATGAGTGATCGTTTAGGTCCAGTTCAATATGAAGGAAATCATCAAGTATTCGTTGGTCGTGACTATGGTCAAACGAAAGCTTACTCTGAACAAGTGGCCTTTGAAATTGACCAAGAAGTGCGTAAGATTTTGATGGAAGCTCATCAAAAAGCGCATGAGATCATCGAAGCACATCGAGCGCAACATAAATTGATCGCTGAAAAACTGTTAGAATTTGAAACACTCGATGCGAAAGCAATCAAATCTTTATTTGAAAAAGGTGTTATGCCTGAAGGTTCAGAATCTGCTAACTATCCTAGTGAAAAAGAAGCGCAAACTTTTGAAGAAGCAAAACGTGCTTTGGAAGAAAAAGACGCAGAAAAACAAGCGGAAGAAAAGCAAGATTTTGAGCACGATAAGAAAGAATTTGAAGAAGAGAAAAAAGAATTAAATGAAGAAGAACATCAAACTTCTTCAACAGATGATTCGGATGATCAACCGAAATAATCGCTAAAAAATGAGAGCTACGACAAAAGTCGTGGCTCTTTTTTAGTAGTTGTTTTATTTTTTATTATAGAATAGGCAAATAAAAGAAAAGATAACATTCATAAGTTGAAAATTATCAGCGTAACTAGTATGATTCACTATGAATTTAAAAATCGGAAAAGAGGTACATAAATAAATGGAAGATTATTTGATCAAGGCACTGGCCTATGATGGCTATGTACGTGCTTATGCAGTTCAAGCAACAAATACTGTTGCAGAAGCCCAAAAGCGACACGACACTTGGCATACATCATCGGCTGCATTAGGTCGTACGCTTGTTGGCGGACTTTTACTAGGTTCGACGCTAAAAGGCGAAGACAAGTTAACTGTGCGGATTCAAGGGAATGGTCCGGCTAATGGGATTGTGGTAGATGCGAATGGTAAAGGAGAAGTCAAAGGCTATATCCAAAACCCTCATTTGAGCCTACCTTTGAATGAAGCAGGAAAAATTGATGTGCGTGGTGCTGTGGGAACGCAAGGGATGTTCAGTGTTACTAAAGACCTCGGTTTGAAAGAACCATTTTCGGGACAAACACCTATTGTTTCTGGAGAAATTGCGGAAGACTTTACCTATTATCTTGCAATCTCAGAACAGATTCCTTCAGCAGTTGGATTGAGCGTATTAGTTAACACGGATGACAGTATCAAAACAGCTGGTGGATTTATGATCCAAATCATGCCTGGTGCAGATGAAGAAACTATCAGTAAAATCGAAGAACAATTAAAAACGACACCACGTATTTCTACTTTATTAGACGAAGGATTAACACCTGAAAAAATTCTTGAAGGTTTACTAGGAACTAGTGAGTTGAATATTTTAGAGAAAATGCCGGTACAATTCAAATGTGATTGCTCAAAAGAAAAATTTGGGGAAGCAATTATTGCTTTAGGGGCAGAAGAAATCCAAGCGATGATTGATGAAGATCACGGAGCAGAAGCCGTTTGTTCATTCTGCAACAACAAGTATGAATACAGTGAAGCAGAATTATCCGAGCTAAAAGCAGAAGCGCTGGGAGGAAAATAAGTGGAACATACATGGAAAATCGGACATGTTGAAATTCCCAATCGAGTAGTTGTCGCACCGATGGCTGGAATCACTAATTCAGCGTTTCGTGTGACCGTCAAAGAGTTCGGTGCTGGATTAGTCGTCTGTGAGATGATCAGTGACCAAGGAATCCATTTTAGAAACAAGAAAACATTAGAGATGCTGCATATCGAAGAAACAGAACATCCACTAAGCTTGCAAATTTTTGGTGGAAACAAAGATACTTTGGTCGAGGCTGCCCAATTCGTTCAAGAAAATACAGCGGCTGACATCATTGATATCAATATGGGTTGCCCAGTGAACAAAATCATCAAAGCAGAAGCAGGCGCTAAATGGTTATTGGATCCAGATAAAGTTTATGAGATGGTGCAAGCTGTCTCTTCTGCCGTTGATGTACCAGTTACTGTGAAAATGAGAATCGGTTGGGATGAACAACATGTCTTTGCTGTGCAAAATGCTTTAGCGGCTGAAGCAGCTGGCGCCAGTGCAATCGCCATGCACGGACGTACGAGAGTACAAATGTATGAAGGTAAAGCAAACTGGGAAGTATTGAAAGAAGTTAAAAGTCAGCTCAAGATCCCATTTATGGGCAATGGAGATGTCAAAACTCCGGAAGATGCTAAAAGAATGTTAGAATACGTAGGAGCGGATGGTGTAATGATCGGGCGTGCAGCGTTAGGCAATCCTTGGATGATCCATCGCACCCAGCATTACTTAGAAACCGGGGAGTTAATCCCTGAACCAACACCAAGAGAAAAAATCGAGACCGCTAAATTACATTTGAAACGTTTAGTCGATTTAAAAGGAGAGGTTGTTGCGTGCCGAGAATTTCGGACACATGCTTCCTATTATTTAAAAGGAATCTCTCGAGCAGCAAAAGTAAAAGTTGCAATCAATCAAGCAGAAAAACAAGTAGAAATCAATGAACTGCTTGACCGCTTTTTAGAGAAAACAGAAAAAGTATCTGTGAAATAATCCAGTGATTTTCTAAGTTTTTCGTGAATTTTCAAGTCGAACTTTAAGTTCGGCTTGCTTTTTTTGTGTTTCATTGGCATTATAGGAAAGAGAATAACATGAGAATGGAGGAACTTTTGTGACACAGGAACAACAACATCAAGTAGAAGATTTAAACGATCAAATGCTTGTTCGCCGTCAAAAAATGGAGCAATTAAGAGAAAATGGGATTGATCCTTTTGGTAAACGATTTGAACGTACGCACAATTCAGAAGAATTACATGAATTGTTTGATCCAAGAACAAAAGAAGAATTAGCGGAGATGGGGCTAACTGCAAGTGTAGCCGGTCGAATGATCACTCGTCGTGGTAAAGGAAAAGCTGGATTTGCTCACTTACAAGATCGTGAAGGCCAAATCCAAATTTATGTACGTAAAGATCAAGTAGGTGATGAAGCCTATGATGTATTCAAACATGCTGATTTAGGCGACTTCTTTGGCGTAACAGGTGAAATCATGAAGACTGATACTGGCGAAGTTTCAATCAAGGCATCAGAAATCACTATTTTATCAAAAGCTTTACGTCCGCTACCAGATAAATACCATGGATTGACTAATATCGAACAACGTTATCGTCAACGTTATCTTGATTTGATCAGTAACCGTGAAAGTTTTGATCGCTTCATGAAACGTAGCCAAATTATTAGCGAAATCCGTCGTTACTTAGATGGTAATGGCTATATTGAAGTAGAAACACCAGTCTTACACAATGAAGCCGGTGGTGCTGCAGCTCGTCCATTTATTACACACCATAACGCACTAGATATTGATTTATACTTACGTATTGCGTTAGAACTCCATTTAAAACGCCTAATTGTGGGTGGAATGGAAAAAGTTTACGAAATCGGTCGCGTTTTCCGTAATGAAGGAATCGATACAACTCATAATCCAGAATTTACGATGTTAGAAGCTTACACCGCTTATACAGATTTCCAGGATGTCATGAACTTGACTGAAGGAATCATTCGTAATGCAGCCCAAAAAGTTCTTGGTACAGCAGAAATCACTTATGATGGCCAAGCAGTTGATTTGGAAAGTGACTTTAAACGTATCCATATGGTAGATGCGATCAAAGAGCAAACAGGTGTCGATTTCTGGAAAGAAATGACATTAGAAGAAGCATTAGCACTTGCTGAAGAGCATCACGTAGAAGTGACCGAAGCAATGGGCGTAGGACATGTCATCAATGAGTTCTTTGAAACTTTTGTGGAAGAAACATTGACACAACCAACTTTTGTTTACGGACATCCAGTAGAAGTATCTCCATTGGCGAAAAAGAATCCAGAAGATCCACGCTTTACCGATCGTTTTGAATTGTTTATCGTTGGTCGGGAATTTGCGAATGCCTTTACCGAATTAAATGATCCAATTGATCAAAGAGAACGTTTTGAGGCCCAAGAAAAAGAACGTGAGCTAGGAAACGATGAAGCACACGGTGTCGATGAAGACTTCTTGGAAGCTTTAGAATATGGTATGCCACCAACTGGCGGTCTAGGTATCGGAATTGACCGTTTAGTTATGTTATTGACGGATGCACAGTCGATCCGTGATGTGTTACTATTCCCAACGATGCGTTAGGTAGGGTAAATATGATGAATAAAAAAGAAGCCAAGAACTGTTGGCTTCTTTTTTATAATCTAGTAAAAGAGAGAAGTTAAAGGATCACTCTATTTTTAGTAGATAGCGTAAAACTTACACCACTTTTTGTCAGTTTCTTTTTTGAAATAATGAGGTACGGTAAAAAAATGCAAGGCAAGGATAATCGAGAAATTTATTATGTGGAGGCATAGATAAAGGAATTGCTTGCTTGTATTTGAGTGGATTGATTAAACGATCTTCTTATTTATAACGAATATTAAAGAATAAGGGATGAGTAATATCGCAGGAAAACTATTAAAATACGAATGATTATTTTTGAAATTACAGAAATGATCGTCCAATGAAAAAAACTTGAAAAAATACAAAAAATTCGTTGACCGTTAAAGGTTTAGTTGGTATATTATTATTTGTTCAAAAGTTATCACTAAATAACTTCTGACAAAAATAAAAAATAACTTCAAAAAGTTCTTGACGTGTGAGAGATCACATGATAAGATAACTGAGTCGTTAAAAAACAATAGCTTACGAAGCTTGATTCTATCGAAAAAAACTTCAAAAAAGTTGTTGACAAATAACAAACGATGAGTTATGATAAATGAGTTGCTGAAACACTTCTGAAAAACGAAGTCAAAAAAACTTTTAAAAAAAGAGTTGACAAACAAACGTCGCTCTGATATGATATAAAAGTTGCTACGGCAATCTCAACTGATTAGCTTTTAATCAAGTAGACCTTTGAAAACTGAACAAAGCAAAGACAAACCAAATGTGTAGGGCGTCTTGATTGATTCAAGACAACAAACATTTTTAACAAGCAAGCAATATGCTAGCAAACAATTGAGCTTAACAATCGTAAGATTGTTCGAACTTTTTATGAGAGTTTGATCCTGGCTCAGGACGAACGCTGGCGGCGTGCCTAATACATGCAAGTCGAACGCTTCTTTTTCCACCGGAGCTTGCTCCACCGGAAAAAGAGGAGTGGCGAACGGGTGAGTAACACGTGGGTAACCTGCCCATCAGAAGGGGATAACACTTGGAAACAGGTGCTAATACCGTATAACAATCGAAACCGCATGGTTTTGATTTGAAAGGCGCTTTCGGGTGTCGCTGATGGATGGACCCGCGGTGCATTAGCTAGTTGGTGAGGTAACGGCTCACCAAGGCGACGATGCATAGCCGACCTGAGAGGGTGATCGGCCACATTGGGACTGAGACACGGCCCAAACTCCTACGGGAGGCAGCAGTAGGGAATCTTCGGCAATGGACGAAAGTCTGACCGAGCAACGCCGCGTGAGTGAAGAAGGTTTTCGGATCGTAAAACTCTGTTGTTAGAGAAGAACAAGGATGAGAGTAACTGTTCATCCCTTGACGGTATCTAACCAGAAAGCCACGGCTAACTACGTGCCAGCAGCCGCGGTAATACGTAGGTGGCAAGCGTTGTCCGGATTTATTGGGCGTAAAGCGAGCGCAGGCGGTTTCTTAAGTCTGATGTGAAAGCCCCCGGCTCAACCGGGGAGGGTCATTGGAAACTGGGAGACTTGAGTGCAGAAGAGGAGAGTGGAATTCCATGTGTAGCGGTGAAATGCGTAGATATATGGAGGAACACCAGTGGCGAAGGCGGCTCTCTGGTCTGTAACTGACGCTGAGGCTCGAAAGCGTGGGGAGCAAACAGGATTAGATACCCTGGTAGTCCACGCCGTAAACGATGAGTGCTAAGTGTTGGAGGGTTTCCGCCCTTCAGTGCTGCAGCTAACGCATTAAGCACTCCGCCTGGGGAGTACGACCGCAAGGTTGAAACTCAAAGGAATTGACGGGGGCCCGCACAAGCGGTGGAGCATGTGGTTTAATTCGAAGCAACGCGAAGAACCTTACCAGGTCTTGACATCCTTTGACCACTCTAGAGATAGAGCTTCCCCTTCGGGGGCAAAGTGACAGGTGGTGCATGGTTGTCGTCAGCTCGTGTCGTGAGATGTTGGGTTAAGTCCCGCAACGAGCGCAACCCTTATTGTTAGTTGCCATCATTTAGTTGGGCACTCTAGCAAGACTGCCGGTGACAAACCGGAGGAAGGTGGGGATGACGTCAAATCATCATGCCCCTTATGACCTGGGCTACACACGTGCTACAATGGGAAGTACAACGAGTCGCAAAGTCGCGAGGCTAAGCTAATCTCTTAAAGCTTCTCTCAGTTCGGATTGTAGGCTGCAACTCGCCTACATGAAGCCGGAATCGCTAGTAATCGCGGATCAGCACGCCGCGGTGAATACGTTCCCGGGCCTTGTACACACCGCCCGTCACACCACGAGAGTTTGTAACACCCGAAGTCGGTGAGGTAACCTTTTGGAGCCAGCCGCCTAAGGTGGGATAGATGATTGGGGTGAAGTCGTAACAAGGTAGCCGTATCGGAAGGTGCGGCTGGATCACCTCCTTTCTAAGGAATATTACGGAGACTACACTGTTTGTTTTATACTTTGTTCAGTTTTGAGAGGTCTACTCTCAAAAATAAATCGGGGCCTTAGCTCAGCTGGGAGAGCGCCTGCTTTGCACGCAGGAGGTCAGCGGTTCGATCCCGCTAGGCTCCATTAACAACATTAGTTGTTAAAACATTTTGTTCATTGAAAACTGGATATTTGAAGTAAATTAGTAATACAAACCGAGAACACCGCGTTGAATGAGTTTTTTAATAAGTTCAATTGCTTATTTTCTTGATCGGACTTCTATCGCTAGAAGAAAGATCAAAACCCAACCGCAAGGTTGATAAGGTTAAGTGAATAAGGGCGCACGGTGGATGCCTTGGCACTAGGAGCCGATGAAGGACGGGACTAACACCGATATGCTTTGGGGAGCTGTACGTAAGCTATGATCCAGAGATTTCCGAATGGGGGAACCCAGCATCTTTTATAGGATGTTACGTTTGCGTGAATACATAGCGCATTCGAGGTAGACGCAGAGAACTGAAACATCTAAGTACCTGCAGGAAGAGAAAGAAAATTCGATTCCCTGAGTAGCGGCGAGCGAAACGGGAAAAGCCCAAACCAATGAGCTTGCTCATTGGGGTTGTAGGACTCCAATATGGTAGTTCTTTCAGATAGTCGAATGACTTGGAAAAGTCAGTCAAAGAGGGTAAAAACCCCGTAGATGAAATTTGGAAGGCGCCTAGGAGGATCCTGAGTACGGCGGAACACGAGGAATTCCGTCGGAATCCGGGAGGACCATCTCCCAAGGCTAAATACTCCCTAGTGACCGATAGTGAACCAGTACCGTGAGGGAAAGGTGAAAAGCACCCCGGAAGGGGAGTGAAATAGAACCTGAAACCGTGTGCCTACAACAAGTCAAAGCCCGTTAATGGGTGATGGCGTGCCTTTTGTAGAATGAACCGGCGAGTTACGATTGCATGCGAGGTTAAGTTGAAGAGACGGAGCCGCAGCGAAAGCGAGTCTGAATAGGGCGTTTGAGTATGTAGTCGTAGACCCGAAACCATGTGATCTACCCATGTCCAGGTTGAAGGTGCGGTAAAACGCACTGGAGGACCGAACCCACGTACGTTGAAAAGTGCGGGGATGAGGTGTGGGTAGCGGAGAAATTCCAAACGAACTTGGAGATAGCTGGTTCTCTCCGAAATAGCTTTAGGGCTAGCCTCGGAATTGAGAATGATGGAGGTAGAGCACTGTTTGGACTAGGGGCCCATCTCGGGTTACCGAATTCAGATAAACTCCGAATGCCATTCATTCATATCCG
>NZ_JBIOLT010000001.1:2307500-2702500 GCF_051711005.1 Enterococcus sp. DIV1682a | reverse complement strand
ACACGCGGAAATAGCTCAGTGGTAGAGCACCACCTTGCCAAGGTGGGGGTCGCGGGTTCGAACCCCGTTTTCCGCTTTGCCAAAGTAACAACGCCGGGGTGGCGGAACTGGCAGACGCACAGGACTTAAAATCCTGCGGTGAGTGATCACCGTACCGGTTCGATTCCGGTCCTCGGCATTACAAATATGCGCCCATAGCTCAACTGGATAGAGTGTTTGACTACGGATCAAAAGGTTAGGGGTTCGACTCCTCTTGGGCGCGTTTATATCAACGGGAAGTAGCTCAGCTTGGTAGAGCACTTGGTTTGGGACCAAGGGGTCGCAGGTTCGAATCCTGTCTTCCCGATAGATAATAATTTTCACACGGGGCCTTAGCTCAGCTGGGAGAGCGCCTGCTTTGCACGCAGGAGGTCAGCGGTTCGATCCCGCTAGGCTCCATTTCATTTGAATAATGAATATCTTTTTTCGCGGTGTAGCTCAGCTGGCTAGAGCGTCCGGTTCATACCCGGGAGGTCGGGGGTTCGATCCCCTCCGCCGCGATTTTTAAAGAGCCTGGACCTTTAGCTCAGTTGGTTAGAGCAGACGGCTCATAACCGTCCGGTCGTAGGTTCGAGTCCTACAAGGTCCATAGTGACGTTGTAAGTTCCATATTGGAGGATTACCCAAGTCCGGCTGAAGGGAACGGTCTTGAAAACCGTCAGGCGGGTAAAACCGTGCAAGGGTTCGAATCCCTTATCCTCCTTTCTTTGTGAGTTACTATAAAGTAGTTGATTTGCAATTATATTATCGCGGGATGGAGCAGTCTGGTAGCTCGTCGGGCTCATAACCCGAAGGTCGTAGGTTCAAATCCTGCTCCCGCAATTGACTTTGATTTTTCAAAGTCACCAAATAAGAAACTAAATATGGTCTGGTAGTTCAGCTGGTTAGAATGCCTGCCTGTCACGCAGGAGGTCGCGGGTTCGAGTCCCGTCCAGACCGCCATGCGGGTGTAGTTTAGTGGTAAAACCACAGCCTTCCAAGCTGTTGTCGCGAGTTCGATTCTCGTCACCCGCTTTTAGTTTTTTTATGGGCCTATAGCTCAGCTGGTTAGAGCGCACGCCTGATAAGCGTGAGGTCGATGGTTCGAGTCCATTTAGGCCCATTAGTACAAAACTTTATTGGTTTTGGGGAAGTACTCAAGTGGCTGAAGAGGCGCCCCTGCTAAGGGTGTAGGTCGGGAAACCGGCGCGAGGGTTCAAATCCCTCCTTCTCCGTTTCAATATTTTACCTGGCCCGTTGGTCAAGCGGTTAAGACACCGCCCTTTCACGGCGGTAACACGGGTTCGAATCCCGTACGGGTCATGATTATAGTTTTATATTGGAGGATTACCCAAGTCCGGCTGAAGGGAACGGTCTTGAAAACCGTCAGGCGGGTAAAACCGTGCAAGGGTTCGAATCCCTTATCCTCCTTTCTTTGAGAGTTACTACAAAGTAGTTGATTCGCAAATTATATTATCGCGGGATGGAGCAGTCTGGTAGCTCGTCGGGCTCATAACCCGAAGGTCGTAGGTTCAAATCCTGCTCCCGCAATTGACTTTGATTTTTCAAAGTCACCAAATAAGAAACTAAATATGGTCTGGTAGTTCAGCTGGTTAGAATGCCTGCCTGTCACGCAGGAGGTCGCGGGTTCGAGTCCCGTCCAGACCGTTTGGCTCGGTAGCTCAGTTGGTAGAGCAATGGATTGAAGCTCCATGTGTCGGCAGTTCGATTCTGTCCCGCGCCATAATGCGGGTGTAGTTTAGTGGTAAAACCACAGCCTTCCAAGCTGTTGTCGCGAGTTCGATTCTCGTCACCCGCTTTTAGTTTTTTTTATGGGCCTATAGCTCAGCTGGTTAGAGCGCACGCCTGATAAGCGTGAGGTCGATGGTTCGAGTCCATTTAGGCCCATTAGTTTCACCTGGCCCGTTGGTCAAGCGGTTAAGACACCGCCCTTTCACGGCGGTAACACGGGTTCGAATCCCGTACGGGTCATTAAAGATACTTTCTAAAGTATCTTTTTTTATTTGTAAGAATGGTTTCAAAAGACTTAAGATAGTTATCGTAGGCGATGATTGTTTTAGGTCTTTTTATTTGATTCTATAGGTGATCAGAAATAGAATGAAAAAAATTTGATTCTGCTGCAAAGGATTTGTTGTATACTTATGCTCCTAAACTTTGAACCTTTTTTATTTGCTATTCTTTAAACATGTAGCATAGTGAAGCGAAATGATTACCTGGGATAAAGGAAATAAACAGCATTATCAGTGAACTATTCAAATTTTTAAGTAATTACGTTAAAAAAACAAGCGTAAATTTCAAATATCTGCTATACTTGGTTCGTTGCAAGTTCCCGAGAGGATCCGTCATCGACGGAGATGCCTTGTAACCGAATTTAACTAGGGGGAATCACTATGGGAGAAAGACATTTATTTACCTCAGAATCTGTTTCTGAAGGACATCCAGATAAAGTTGCTGATCAAATCAGTGATGCGATCTTGGATGCAATTTTAGCAAAGGATCCAAATGCACGCGTGGCTTGTGAAACATCTGTTACCACTGGTCTTGTATTGGTATTTGGAGAAATCTCAACCACTGCCTACGTGGATATTCAAAAAGTGGTACGTCAAACGATCAAAGAGATTGGCTACACACGAGCAAAATTTGGCTTTGATGGAGATACAGTAGCTGTATTAGCTGCAATTGATGAACAATCACCAGATATCGCTCAAGGTGTTGATGAAGCACTTGAGATTCGTGACGAAGCGAAGAGAGATGTATTGGATGAGATCGGTGCTGGAGACCAAGGATTGATGTTTGGTTTTGCAGTCGATGAAACACCGGAATTAATGCCTTTACCAATTGCATTAAGCCATCGTCTAGTTCGTCGTTTAGCTGATTTACGTAAATCCAATGAATTAACTTATCTACGTCCAGATGCAAAATCACAAGTAACAGTTGAATATGATGACAATGGTCAGCCAGAACGAGTGGATACCATCGTTATTTCAACACAACATGATGATGCAGTGGACAATGAAACAATTCGTCATGACGTCATTGAAAAAGTAATAAAAGAAGTTATTCCAGCTGAATTACTTGATGACAACACAAAATACTACATCAATCCTACTGGTCGCTTTGTTATTGGGGGACCTCAAGGAGATGCTGGGTTGACGGGAAGAAAAATCATCGTTGACACATATGGCGGCTATGCTCGTCATGGTGGTGGAGCATTTTCTGGGAAAGATGCTACTAAGGTTGACCGTTCAGCAAGTTATGCCGCTCGTTACATTGCGAAAAACATTGTAGCAGCTGGTTTGGCAAGAAAAGCTGAAGTTCAGTTAGCCTATGCGATCGGTGTTGCACAACCTGTATCTATTTCAATCAATACTTTTGGTACGTCAACTGTTCCAGAAGAAGACTTGATTGCCGCTGTGAGAGAAAACTTTGATCTACGACCTGCAGGTATTATTGAAATGCTTGATTTACGTCGTCCAATTTATCGTCAAACAGCAGCTTATGGTCATTTCGGTCGTACGGATATCGAATTGCCATGGGAAAAAACAGATAAAGTTGATGCAATTAAAGCAAGCTTAGCAAAATAGCTTTTTGATGGCTGGAATGGTTCTCTTTATGGGATCATTCCAGTTTTTTTATCCAAACGACTGAAGAGAAATCCATGGTCGTTTTTGATTCGTGTTTTTGATAAATGATAAAGCCTATTTTTTTTGGCTAAAATTTATTTGGCAACAATAAAAAAAGGAGGAATAAGATGAAAAGAGAAACAAACGTCAAATTAGTAACGATCAGTGTGTTTATTGCAACTTTCATGACAGCAATTGAAGGAACGATCGTGACCACTGCGATGCCTACGATCGTCGGCTCTCTTCACGGTATGGAGATCATGAATTGGGTATTTTCGATTTATTTACTAACGAATGCGATGCTGACACCGATCTATGGCAAACTTGCAGATAAAGTGGGGAGAAAACCTATTTTTATCTTTGGAACGCTATTATTTATTATTGGTTCTTTATTTTGTGGACTTTCTCAAACCATGATGGGGTTGATTGCTGCTCGTGCTGTTCAAGGAATGGGCGCTGGAGCAATGATGCCAGTGGCGTTAACGATCATTGGCGATTTATATACGATTGAAAAAAGAGCAAAAGTTTTAGGTTTGAACAGTTCGGCTTGGGGAATTGCTAGTGTTTTTGGACCATTAGCTGGAGGTTTTATTGTAGAAACGATCAGTTGGCATTGGATCTTTTTTATTAATGTACCGATCGGGCTTTTATTGATGGTTTTGATCTGGCTTTATTTGAACGAACCACAGAGAGAACATGAGTCGAAACCGATGGATCTATTCGGTAGTTTTAGTTTGATGGCGATGTTGGTTGCTTTACTTCTTGGATTTCAATTGTTAGGGGATCAAGGATTTACTCCAGTAGTGATCGGGCTTTTGATCGGAAGTCTTCTTCTATTATTTTTATTTATTGCAGCCGAAAGAAGAGCAAAAGACCCTGTGATCATGTTGCATCTTTTTGCTAATCCACTATTTGTGGTCGTGAATCTAGCAGCAGCTTTAGCCAGTGGGTTCTTAATGGGCATCGATGTGTATATCCCGATGTGGATGCAAGGGGTATTGGGGCTAAATGCTGCAGTAGGGGGATTAGTCTTAGCACCGCTTTCTCTCGTTTGGATGGTCGGTTCTTTCTTAGCAAGTAAGTGGATGACTCAAATGGCAACGAATTGGGTATTGCGAATTGGTCTATTGATTGCCTCTCTAGGCGGTGCCTGGCTCTGGTTAATGCCATTTGAAAGTAATTTTTTATGGTTCTTTGCTATTTCAACGGTCATTGGTGTAGGACTAGGAATCACCATGACTACCTCAACTGTTAGTGCCCAAAATAGTGTGTCTCGAGATCAACTAGGGGTAGCTACCTCGTTCAATACATTGGTGCGGACGATTGGACAAACTGTGATGGTGGCAGTCTTTGGCTTATTGATCAATGGAGTAACACAACGGGAGCTGAATGCGACTAATTTGACGAATGATGCAGATATCATGAATAAGCTAGTCAACCCACAAACAGCTAAAAACATTGCTTCAGAGTTGATCACGCCTTTACGGAAGATTTTATATGAAGGATTGCATCAAGTCTATTTTGTGGGGCTATTACTAGTAGTGGTCGCTTTTGCATTGACATTTGTCGTTCGTGAAAAAAGTGATAGAATAAGAGAGTATTAGTACAAGAAAGTAGTACTAAATGTTACTTTGTGAGGTCGTTTGACCAATTATTTCACAACGATAACCGGTGTTAGAATAGTTGTTTTATCAAAATTTGTCATTATTGGTCAGGTCAAAAACACTATTTTTCACACCTTAGAGAGGATGTTTCAACGTGGCATTTATTCAAGCAAATATTTATTCAAATGTTTTAGAGATGGAAGTAAACCTGAATGTAATCCTTCCACAAACAACAAATAAAGTGATCGGTACGAGTTCACAACAAGCGACAACAGATGTTCCTGTGTTATACCTTCTGCACGGAATGGGAGGAAATCATAGTGTCTGGGAGCGTCGGACGTCGATTGAAAGATATGTCGCAGACCATGGATTAGCGGTCATTATGCCTTCTACTGACCTAGGTTGGTATACCGACACGGCCTATGATATGAAATACTGGACGTTTATTTCAGAAGAGCTTCCCGAAATCTGTCATGAACTGTTTCCACAATTAACGACAAAAAGAGAAAAGACTTATGCTGCTGGATTATCAATGGGTGGCTATGGTGCTTTGAAACTTGGACTAGCAAAACCAGAAAATTTTGCTGCAATCATTTCTTTATCAGGAGCCATTTCAGTAGGCAATCGGATGGATGATTTATTGATGATTCGAAAGGCAAAATTCTGGGAGGGCGTATTTGGACCGTTAGATCAGATCAAAGGTTCAGTTAATGATCCTCAGTATTTATTAGAAGAATTAGTAAAGAGTGACAAAACAGCGCCTCGTATCTATTTGGCATGTGGAGAATCAGATTTTCTTTATCAAGCAAATCAAGAAATGACCGATTCATTGAAAGCAAATGGGATTGGCGTAACCTTCGAACATGGTCCTGGCGAACATAACTGGGTATTTTGGGATCAGTGGATTCAACGTGCTTTGGAATGGTTATTTGAAGAGAACTAGATAAAGAATCCTTGGTTACTCTTAGCTTTTGAGGCTATTTTTAGGAGGATCGCTAGGGCTAGGACATTGTCTTGGCCTTAGCTTTTTTATAGGACGAATCATCAGGAAATAATTTGAAAGAGGTGTTTTTTTGGAAGAGATAAAGCATTGTAAAGAATCGATAGTCATTCAAACACATCGGATTTTTCCATTCGATCTTAATCCTTTTGGGTTTTTATTTGGTGGAAAATTGATGACGATGATTGATGATGCTGCGTCGATCTCTGTGACAAGACATTGTCGTAGAGGTGCAGTTACCGCTTCTTTAGACAGCTTGAATTTTTTGAAACCATTGCATGAAAACCATTCTGTGTGTGTAGAATCTTATGTAAGTGGTACTCATCATAAATCGATGGAAGTATTCGTTAAAATTATTGGGGAAAATCTGACGACTGGGGAGCGTTACTTAGCCGCAACTTGTTTTACAACATTTGTCGCTGTTCCGTCTCATATGAATGAAGAAACGGAATTTACAGTACCTAAAGTCATACCTGACACGGCAGAAGAAAAACTAGTGTGCGCAGGATACGAAAAACGTCGCAAACAGCGTTTACAAGAACGAGAAGAATACCGAGCTTTTGCTGCTCAATTAACAACAGACCTTCCTTGGTTAAAAAATGAAGGAATAGATGATTAGACCGCTTCATCTAGGATACGTGAGATGGCTAAACTAGTAGCTAAACTGACTATTACTTGTGGAATAGGAAGGTCTATTCATGTAGTCAACTCAAACAGTAAACAAAAAATCATGAAGGCAAGTTCGCGAACTTGCCTTCATGTCTTTTTTTGTTTACGATTCTTTTTGTACAGCCAACCCTTGAAGATAGATCGTCACGCTATCAAGAAAGAGTTGTTTTTCATTTTCTTGGTTATGGTGAGCGGTGATACTAGCCTTTAGTCCAACTAGTGCATTTTCTTCGACATAACTTCTCATAGAAAGAATAGCATCTTTGAGTAAGTGATTACCGGTCATGATTTTGTGCCGAAGATTCTGTTCATGCTGTTGATCCATCAGTTGACCAATCAACAAGTGATGAAGAGCAAACACTGCTTGACGACTACGGTCAATCGAAAAGCCCGCTTGGATAAGAATCTGGATCATCATTTCTAAGTGTTCCAAACGACTCGCATAAGAAGGAACGGTATTGATTTCTAGCTCTGCACCACAAGGAAAGTGGGTGTAAAGGTCGTAGTAGTTTTCCATGAATTGAACAAGGCGTTCTTGCCAAGGTAAACGAGGCTCGGGAATGATTAGTTCATTTTCCATGAATTCAGCCATTTTTTGGAGCAAGTCTTGCTTATTTTTGAAATACCAGTAAAGCGCAGGAGCTTTTACTTGAACTTTTTGAGCAAGGTTTCGCATAGATAGTTTTGATAGTTCTTGCGTTTCTGCCAGAATCGCAAAAGCAGATTTGATAATCATTTCTTGGGAAAGCTTTGGTTCCAAATTTAATCAACCTCTTGTATTGCAATATTTTTTTAAACATGGTAAATTGTTAGTCGGCCTTATTTTACAGTGTTAAATAAGGCCTGTCAATTTTAATAAAAAGGGGTGTAACAACCAATGGGCTTAATTTTAAGACATGCAAAAAAATACAAAGTTGCTGTATTTATTTCATTGTTTTCTGTAGCGATTATGGTAAGTGCCGCATTATGGCAACCGAAGCTTTTACAACAAGTATTAGAAGCTATTATTACAGAAGATAACGACAAGATGAAAACGATCGGTGTATACTTGATCAGTTTAGCTTTATTAGGACTGGCAGCTGGAGTTTCAAATACGATTTTTTCAGCGAAAGTGGCACAAGGGATTAGTGCTGATATTCGGGAAGAAGCATTTCGTAAAATCCAGACTTTTTCATTTGGAAATATCGAAAAATTCTCTGCTGGAAATCTGGTAGTTCGACTAACAAATGATATTACACAAATTCAAAACCTAGTCATGATTTCTTTACAATCGCTCTTTAGAATTCCATTTCTGTTTATCGGGGCTTTTGTTTTGGCAATGATGACGATGCCGCAATTATGGTGGATCATTGTCGCATTGATCGTAGCAGTTTTCTTGATTACAGCTTTATCATTTACCAGAATGGGTAAACATTTTATGATCATCCAAAAACTGATTGATAAAGTCAATAGTATTGCCAAAGAAAATCTTATGGGGATCCGTGTAGTCAAATCTTTTGTCCAAGAAGACAATCAATTGAAAGAGTTTAGTAAAGTCAGCGAAGATCTAACGAAACACAACATCATTGTGGGAACCTTGTTTTCCGTGATGATTCCATCCTTTATGTTGGCTGCTAATTTAGCAGTAGTTGGCGCAATCTTTTTTGTTAGTGATTTAGCAAAAGATGATCCAACCTTAATCGGTGGTTTGGCTTCTTTCATGAACTATTTGATGCAGATCATGATGGCAATCATTATTGGTGGAATGATGATGATGATGACATCAAGAGCTGCAGTTTCATTGAAACGGATCAAAGAAATCTTAGACACAGAACCAGATTTAACATACCAAGATGTACCAGAACAGAATTTAACTGGATCAGTCACTTTTGATCATGTTTCTTTCCGTTATCCTGGCGATGATGCAGACACATTGAAAGACATCAGTTTTTCGATCCAACCAGGTGAAATGGTGGGGATTGTTGGTGCAACAGGAGCTGGTAAATCGACACTCGCTCAGTTGATTCCACGATTGTTTGACCCAACAGAAGGAAAAGTGGAAGTAGGCGGCGTAGATTTAAGACAAGTCAATGAAAAAAGCCTACGTCACACTGTATCCTTTGTTTTACAAAAAGCGATCCTTTTCTCTGGAACGATTGCGCAAAACTTGCGTCAAGGGAAAAAAGATGCTTCTGAAAAAGATATGGAACATGCTTCTGCGATTGCTCAAGCACAAGAATTTATCGAAAAATTAGCCGATCGCTATGAGGCTCCTGTGGAAGAACGTAGTAGTAACTTTTCAGGTGGACAGAAACAGCGGTTATCCATTACCCGAGGTGTCATTGGTGATCCTAAGATTTTGATCTTAGATGATAGTACCAGTGCATTAGATGCGCGTTCTGAAAAGTTGGTTCGTGAAGCATTAGCAAAAGAATTAAAAGGCACTACTACAATTGTGATCGCTCAAAAAATCGCTTCTGTTGTCAAAGCAGACCGGATTCTTGTATTAGATGAAGGCAGATTAGTGGGTGAAGGAACACACGAAGAACTAGTAGCAACCAATCGGGTGTACCAAGAAATTTTCGAAACACAAAAAGGAACGGAGGAGTAGCCATGACTGATTTAATAAAAGCCAGTAAGTTTTTCTATCACTATTTAAAACGGTATAAGGTCTCCTTTTTCTTTATTTTTGTTACAGTTATCATTGCCACTTATCTTCAAGTGAAGGCACCACAATATATCGGAGAAGCCTTTCAAGAACTAGCCAACTATGTTGGGGCTTTGATGCAAGGAGTCGATGATAAGAGTCGCTTCGTTTCCATTATTTGGAAACTATTAATGTTTTATGTTTTAGCGAGTGCCGCAAACTTCATTTACAGTATCTTATTTACGCAAGTGGTGGGTAAATCGACGAATCGGATGCGTATTGGTTTATTCAATAAACTAGAAAAATTGACGATCCGCTTCTTTGATTCTCATCAAGATGGGGAAATTCTTAGTCGATTTACGAGTGATTTAGATAATATCCAAAATAGTTTGAACCAAGCTTTGCTCCAAGTAATCACCAATATCGTTTTACTTTTTGGGATATTGATTATGATGTTCCGCCAAAATGTTGAGTTAGCTTGGGCAACAATTGCTTCTACACCAGTGGCAGTTTTGATTGCTGTTTTGATTATCCAAAAGGCAAGAAAATACGTTGATTTACAACAAGACGAAGTTGGGAAATTGAACGGCTATATGGATGAAAAAATCAGTGGTCAACGTGTCATCATCACCAATGGATTACAGGAAGAGACAATTGATGGTTTCTTAGAACACAATGAGACTGTTCGTAAAGCAACGTTTAAAGGACAAGCTTATTCAGGATTGCTTTTCCCAATGATGCAAGGGATGTCTTTAGTGAATACCGCAATCGTCATTTTCTTTGGTGGATGGTTAGCACTGAACGGGGATCTGGAACGCTCGGTTGCTTTAGGATTGGTAGTCACGTTCGTTCAGTATTCCCAACAATATTATCAACCATTGATGCAAATTTCATCTGGTTATAGCATGATCCAATTAGCGATCACAGGAGCACGTAGACTGAATGAGATGTTTGCTGAAAAAGATGAAGTGAAACCAGCGAATGGTCAATCCTTTGATGGGATCGATAAAGGCTTATCTTTGGAACACGTTGATTTTGGTTATAACCCTGATAAATTAGTGTTAAATGATGTATCTATTGATGTAAATAAAGGCGAAATGGTCGCGTTAGTTGGACCGACTGGCTCAGGTAAAACAACGATCATGAATCTATTGAATCGTTTTTATGATGTGAATAGTGGTGCAGTAACGATTGATGGGACAGACATCCGTGAGTATGATTTAGATGCTTTACGAAAACATGTAGGAATCGTTTTACAAGAATCCGTCCTATTCTCGGGTACTATTCGCGACAATATTGTCTTTGGGAAACCTGATGCGACAGATGAAGAAGTGATCAATGCCGCTAAGCAGGCGAATATTCATGACTTTATCATGAATCTAGAAAAAGGGTATGAAACAGAAGTATCTGAAGAAAACAACTTGTTCAGTACCGGTCAGAAACAATTGATCAGTATTGCCAGAACGATCATTACGAATCCTTCATTGTTGATTTTAGATGAAGCAACAAGTAACGTGGACACAGTAACAGAAGCTAAAATCCAAAAAGCCATGGACGAAGCAATCAAAGGACGTACTAGCTTTGTGATTGCCCACCGGTTAAAAACGATTTTAAATGCGGATCGTATTGTTGTTTTACGTGATGGAAAAGTAATCGAAGAAGGAAATCATCATCAGTTGTTGGCAGAAGATGGCTTCTATGCTGAACTTTATCATAATCAGTTTGTCTTTGAATAATCTGTTTTTAATGAACAAATAAGCTAACTAATAGACTACTTAGAAGAGGGAATGGCTCTTTTCTAAGTAGTCTTTTTTTGCATATAGAGATCTCTTTGACTTTAGCTATTGTGAGATAAGAAACGTTATTTTTCAGACTTGTCTGAAAAAGTTGAAGTAAGCTGTTTCAAGAAACCTGTTATATTTCATGTTAAATAAGGCGCTCCTTAAAAACTATAAAAAGGCAGGTAATGGGTATGAAGGTAAAAATAAGGCAGGTGTGCTTACAATTGATGATGCTCTTGACGATTTTGGTTCCTTTGTCCAACCCGCTCTTTTTGATGGGGCCGCTAGTCCATG
This sequence comes from Enterococcus sp. DIV1682a, assembly GCF_051711005.1. NCBI lineage: Bacteria > Bacillati > Bacillota > Bacilli > Lactobacillales > Enterococcaceae > Enterococcus > Enterococcus sp. DIV1682a. The sequence goes on along the minus strand of NZ_JBIOLT010000001.1, from coordinate 2,690,864 downwards.
CTTCCTCAAATGGTCATTTCCATGTAACTGGACAACCAACAGGCTTTCAATTAGGTGAGGCTTATGGGAACAATGATAACGGCGTCCAATTGATGATCGATCCTGAAAAAGACGGCACGTATACGAGTGATTTGCCCGAAACAGGCGTTCCAAGCGATACGAATGTCCGCCTTCAAATCAATTGGTGGTTGGTCGATGACGATATTTATCCTAGTGGCGATCTAATGGCTAATGAACGCTATACGATCATTGAAAATATTCCTGACACATTATTGATTCCAGCAGGTGGTCTATCGGGCGAATTGATGGATGAAACTGGACGATTTTCTTTTGGCACGTTTTATGTAAATGAGGATCGTAGTATAGCAATCCAATTTAATACCCGTATTTATAATTTTAGTGAGATTCAGGGTTCGTTTTCTATTGATACGAGTTTTGATAATATTACCGAAGAATTGATCGTAGATTTGGGAGAATATGGTGTAGTTGAAGTGCCAATCATTGTTAAAGGGGAAGAGATCGTTGAAAAACAGGGGATTAGTTTTAATCGGGATACTGGAATTGTTGAATGGGAAGCGTTGATCAACGAAGAACATCGGGCGTTGACAAATGTGAAAATCACAGATTTCTTTGGTGATAACCAGGAATTTGTGTCAGTTAGTATCCAAAAGAAAGAAGTTGAAGATGAACAGTTCCATCCTTTATTAGCAAGTGATTATAGTCAAGCGCAACAAGACAACCAAATAACTTGGACGATCAGAAATAATGAAGCACCTAAACGAACCGCTTATCGATTAATCATCCGTACCAGAGTCAAAGATCTAAGCCAACCAACTGTTCATAATCAACTCATTGTCGAAAGTGATGAATTAGGTCGGACAGAAACGAATGATGTCGAATTTGATATCGTAAAACAAGACTTTTCAAAACGAATAGCTAAAAATCCAAATGGATCAGACAAAATTGATTTTTATCAGGCGACAGATGAGCCTGGTCAACCAACGGGGAATCGCGAAGCGTATGACTATGTACTCGTGACTTGGCAAATCGACACGTATTATTACGTCGATGGTGAAAAAGACCCTATCGTCGATCGATTATCCGTCATTCCAGCAAATGCTGCGAGCCATACCTTTGAACAAGACTCACTGCAGATCACTGGAACGAATGCGGAGGGCTTTACAGTCGGTTTCAATGCAGAAAACACAGAGATGACGCTCACACCACCAGGGGATGCGAATGGCACCTACCGAATCACCTACCAAACGAGGATACAAACGACGGATGGACAGGTTTCAGCGGATACGATCCAGTTTTCCAACCATGCGATCCAAGGAAGTTTTGGTGAAGGTAGCGCTGGCGGAATCATTCCTAACCCAAGCATGCCAGGGATCGTAAAACGTGGAGTTGGGGGTGACCAGACTCAGCAGATCCAACATTGGGAGATTTTGTTCAATCAGGAAAACAAATTAGTTGAACAAGTAGAAATCCGTGATTCTTCCATCATCTTTGAAGAGGATCTCGTGCGATTGTTCGATCCTAATAACTATCACGGCTACTATGAGAACAATGTTCGTCCTTTTAAATGGATCTATTATGCTCGCTCATTACTAGAATCGACATTAATCATCACAGATGACGTAGGCAACACATTAGAAAAGGGTGTTGATTTTGAGTTGGTTTTGCATAATCTTTCTGAACCAGGCGAACGATTGATGTTGCCGGATGGGAGTTATTTACATCAAGCGAATAGTGCTTATCAAACAGGGTTTACGATCCGCTTGATTGGAGATTACGAAACAACGGATCAAACCATTAAGATTCATTTTTCAACGAAAGAGCATCAGTTATCTAGTAGAGGTTATTTAAAAATCTGGGATGAAGACCCTTCTCAGTTCAATAGAAGTAATTACTATTCCAGCGATCCAGTAGTCCAAGGGATCTATCCTTGGCTAGGTGGAACGTATATCCATCCAGATATTACGTTCTTCAACTACGCCAAAGCAACTTGGCGACAAGGAGACGTTCAGTATTCTCAAGATTCAGTTGGTTATGGAACATTTGGCAATTGGCACTATAGCCTCATAAACGATGGACATAAAAAAGGGTTATTCCTACAGCCAGGGCAAAAGTATGAAGAAGCAATCGCTGAAGATGCAGAACAAGCTGATGCTGGAAATATCGGAACGTTTGAATATTGGACAGATGAAAGTTTTTCAAATGAGAGCCGACAACCGGTCTACACTGGAATCGTTGATCGCTACCAAACACTGTTTCGTCTAGAATTCAATCCTTCCAGTGGTCCATTACCAGCAGGAACCGTCATTGAAGATGATTTTTCGACCCTTGCTGGTTGGGAGTTTAAGCCAGACTCTGTTCACGTCTTTCAGGGGACCGCCAACCTAGCTGGTCCGATTGATCCTGATACGAATCAACACCGCTGGAAAATAGCGGCAGGAGATTATGCAGGGAATGAACGACTAGTGGAAGGTACGGATTATCGCCTAGAATATGATCCGCAAACACAATTGATGCGGATCATTCTCTTAAAAGAGAGTCATCGACCAATCGTTATCTTCTTCATTGCCGATTATGTTGCCACTCAAGAACTAGCTGATAATCCATTACTAGCAGGTTCTTATAAAAATATAGCGACACTGACAAGTCCTGGTGGGCGCAAGACAGAAGTAGAAACGCAAGTCACGATACCGACAAAAAGTTTAGTGATCAAGACGGGTGAAGTAGCAGACGACGGCGAACATATCACCTACCGCGTGATCGTGAATCCAGGTGGCGCCAAATACCAGAATTTGTATCTCTTTGATCTCATGGATCATGAAGAAGAAACGACGCTTCTGCTAGATCCCGATACTGGAAAATATCGAATCAACGTTTTTGAAGGAAAATACAATCCCCAGACTCAGCAATTTGAAAAAATACGCCGTTTAATCGATGAACAAGATTTTCTACTGTTGGCACCACAACAACTCTTAGTCCCATATTTGCCAGAGTATATTGGCGTAGATGGGCGAGGTGCTTATCAAATCTTTGAATGGCAAGCAAATCCAGAAAATGACACAAGTGAAGCTCATTGGATCAGTCAGCAAACAGGAAGAGCTTTAAGTGAGCCAGGTGTGAAGGCAGAAACCGCCTTTGACCAGTTAGCTGCGGACGGTTTGATCAATTTATCGCAAAAAACTGCTCATTTCCAATTAGTTGTAGGTGATAATACCGGTCAGTCAGAAGTGACAGATAAAACATTGATCGTAGAATATACTGCCCAAACAACCGCTGATTCTGTCAATAATCGTGCAGGTGTTTTCTTGAATGGAAAACAAAAAGTGACGGAAGAATCCATTACGGACATCACGACGGGAGAAGGTTATGCTTCAGGAATCCACCGAATCGTGGAATTCTATAAAGCCGATCACGAAGGAAATGACCTTACAGGTTCAGAATTCCGTTTAGAGAAAAAATCTAAAGATTTTTTCCAAGAACAATTTCCTGAAAGAGTATTAGGGACATTTACGGTAGATAATCCTACTCAGATCGGTGGTGTTCATGAAGAAGAGGCTTATGGATTGACGAACGGAATCTATCGTCTGACAGAGATTACTCCACCAGCAGGTCCGTTTGCTGTACTACCAGAGCCCATTTATTTCAAGGTACAGGCATCAGGAACGACTAGTAGAGAAGAGGAAATTTTTTTCACCGATGAACAAGGGATTCCAGTGACACAAGAACGAGCAACGATCCAATTAGACAATGGACAGTTCAAGTTGACTGTTGAAAACCGACCAAAGCCTTTCATGATCGAAAAAAATTGGGATTTTACCACGCCTAATGCGGCAGTACCAGAGGAGATCAAAGAAGATTATGAAATTACGGTCAATTTATTAAGGGAACAACGGCATGAACAAAGCGATGAGTGGCGCTTGGATGCTTCATTCACACCCATGACTTTCACTTTGAATCAGGAGAATGAGTTTAAAGTGCTGGTCGAAGAGTTAGCCGATCTAGGTGAGGATTATCGATATATCGTAAAAGAAACCAGCATCATCAATACCAAAACAGGAAAAAACCTGCAACCATATTTTGATTTAAGTAGTGGGGAAGAGGGCGATCAAGTTGATAATCTCAATAAGATCGTGAAAGATGCTAATCATAATTGGCAAATCATCCTGAAAAATAGCACGACACCTGAAAGTACCCCTGAACGTGTCTATGTGGGATTTGAGAAACAATTTGAATTCAGCGATTTAGATTACTCGAGCATTAACTACATTACCTTTGAGTTATTTAGAAGTGTCGAAGAAGGGGAAAAGCAGAAAATCCAAACGATTCTCTTAACGCCAGGAGATACAGGTGAAGGGTTGAAATGGATCAGTAACCGCTTGGAGAAATTTACTCCAGATGGTCAAGCTTATCATTATTACATTAGAGAAATAAGTATTACTGATCACGAAGGTAGTGACCTTTCTGAACGATTTAGGCTAGCTGATACAGATTACATTTTGCTACAACCACATGAAGCTGTCCAAAACTTGGACGAAATGGAAGTCGTACCAATCATGAATACGGAAACGTCTGGCTTATTGCCAATGACGGGTGGACCTGGACTTCGCTTCTTTCTAATTGCAGCCCTCACTACCATTGTTTTATTACTAGGTTGGTTGTTCTATCGCTTGAGAAGTAAGCGAAATAGCAAATAGTAATTAGGACGGTCTGATGGCATTTCAGCAAATGAGAAAGGAGTAGAGGATATGCACAAAAAAAGAATGTTTCAATGGCTGCTGCTAGGTCTGCTGTTAGTAACCGGATTCTTCCCATATAGAGGCTATGCTACTGATCCTGAGACTGTGACGTTCATCTTACACAAGAGAGTCCTTGTAGATGAGTCGATCACAGATCCACAGACCTCTCCATCAAATGGCAGACAATTAACAGAAAATGAATTGGCTAACTTAAATGGCCTTGGTCTGAGTGTTCCTTATAATGGCGCCACGTTTCATGTCTATCATTTGACGGATTACTATCTTCAAGCACAAGAAGATGCGCAAGCTTTAGCTAAACGCTTGGGACAGATGAACCCGATCCAGATCGAACAATTTATTGCAGAGCAGCAATTAGAAGAAGTGACAGGTAGTCCTGTCCTAACGCAGACTCATGCTGAATTTGGCGAAGGAGTGGGTGTGGTCGATGTTCCCAGAAAGCACAACGGTCACTATGGAATTTATCTGATCGTTGAGGATCATTCCCAGCAAACTAGTTATTTCAATGTGACAAATGCTGTACCGATAATGATTGGCTTGCCTCTAATGGACCCATTAAATGAAGTAGAGCTGACTCAGATTCATCTTTATCCTAAAAATGCTGGGTATTTTCGACAACCGTATTTTTACAAATATGGCAAAGAAGAAGACACTGAGCAGACCGAACCTCTCGAAGGTGTGATTTTTTCCCTGTTTCGTTATAACGAAGCTGGGGAAAAAATCTATTTAGCACAAAATCAGGAGGCGTTAGGGGATGTGTGGAAACAAAGTGATGATCCCTTAAATGATGAAGCAATCGCAACCTTCATCTCTGATGCTGCAGGGCGTGTCAAGATAGCAGACCATTTTTTGATCGGTGGTGAATACTATTTTGAAGAATTGCAAACTCTTCCGGGGTATGAGATCAGTGAAGAAAATCGGCAGATTCCATTATTTATCCCAAATACTTGGAAAAATGAATCAGGTGAGTTTTTATTCATGACACTTAATGAACAAAAAATGTCGGAACCTTTTTCTGATGAACAGGACGAATCGGTAGAGAAAGGACCTAGAATCTATAACATTTCACGAGCAGGAGAGTCTCAAAAGGATGATGATCTGCCAACGGATGCTGGGGGAGAACAAGGAGGAACAGCGACAGGGACAGAACAGCTATTCAATCGTCTGTTACCACGTACCGCAGAAATGAGACAAGCGCTAGCTATTTTAGGCATTGCGTTGTTATTACTGGCTTACTTGTTAAGGAAGTACATGAACAAAACTAGGAGGGAAGAAGATGACTGAAAGTAAAAAGAATAAATTCAGGATATTCGTGATGCTTGCTACGTTGTTGTTTTCGACATTCAGTATTTTAGGAATGAGTCTTCCAGTAGCAGCAGCCCCAGAGCATGTGAATGTCACGCTTCATAAACGTGTTTGGCAGGATGAAATCCCGAAAGAAGCGTATCAACAAAATACTGGTGAACTAATGGAAAACTTTGGCGGCGATCCGTTAGACGGCGTGACATTTTCTGTCTATGATGTCACAGAACAATATTTTCGTTATATCCGAGAGGATGGGAAAACAGCACGAGAAGCCTTGGAAAGAATCCAGTCTGATGCGGCTTTATATAAAAGAGCCCCTGATTATGCCAGTGGCCCTTTGCAGACTCAAGTGACAGCAACCGCAAGTGGCGAGACCGATCCAAACAGACAGGGGATTGCGGTCTTTGACCAATTACCTCGAAAAGATGCCCAAGGTAGAGATGCTGTTTATCTCTTTGTCGAAGAAGAATCACCAGCGAATATATATGAAATGGCATACCCACTACTTTTGGCTTTGCCAGTCTATGCTGGTGATGGAGAACTAACAGAGATCCACCTCTATCCTAAAAATATTTTGAAAGAACATTCGAAAACTTTAGTAGATAGCGGTCGGTTTAATGAAGTAACAATCACTCAAGATGGGAATCAAGTAACCTACTATGATGTTGGAACAGATGACATCTTAAATTATCTGTTGACGGTTGCTGTTCCCCGTGACTTAGGTAACAAAGCATTTTTCGAAATCACGGATACACCAACTAATGGGTTGCGACTAACGACCCCTGATTCAATCGAAGTATTGATTGATGGTGTAGCGGTACCTAGTAGTTATTTTACGATTGATACAGCTACTCCGAATGGTGGGTTTACGATTACTTTCCACATTGACAATGAGGAAGTGGTTGAATTATTACAAGGAAAAACGCTCACGATTTCTTATGACATGTCGCTCACGGGTGATGCAATCACTCAACTATCTGATAATACCGCCACAATCGATTTTGGCTCGGATCCTACGATCTTAGATGGACCAAAAGTCAAGACGAATGAGCATCAATTTAGAAAGATCAATAGTCATGATGGTAATCCATTAAGTGGGGCGGTCTTTCGGATTTTTAAAGATTCTGATGGTCAAGTATTGTACGCACGTCTGAATGAAGAGAATGTCTTGATTGGTTGGGATGATGTCGGGACAGAAATAACCTCAGGACCAGATGGCTATTTTGATATTCGGGGCTTTAAAGCGGGAACCTACACGTTGGAAGAGGTGACGGCTCCAAGTGGTTACGTCATTTTAGATCCTTATACCACTTTTGAAATTGATTCAACTGCTTCAGAGACACCTTTAGTTACGATCGAAAACCAACCTCAAGGGCTTTTACCGGAAACCGGTGGTATGGGCATCTATATTTTCCTGCTGATCGGGGGACTGATTCTCTTAGCAGCCTACGTCGTTTATCGACAAACGAAAAAAAAGCCAATGTAAACAGGTTTTGAAGGAGGGAATATCCAATGTCCCAAAAACAGCGACCAAAAAAGTGGCTTCGGATCGTGATGTATCTCCTTTTTTTAACAGGTGGGTTAATTGCTAGTTATCCTTTTTATGTCAATGCCTTCAACCAACTCGTTGATCATTATCGTATCAATGAGTCTCAAAAAACGAAAGCAGAACAGCAACAGGAACGAGAAAGAGCCAAAAAGTATAATCAAGAACTAGCAGAAAGAGGCATGGGAGCGATCACGCTCCCAACCTATACTGGTCGGAAAGAAGCGGATCTCGCTAATTATTTAGCGAATCACTTGATTGGTTCGATCCAAATCCCTAAGATTAGGGTCAGTGTTCCGTTGTTTGACCATGCAAGTCCGACGATCCTCCAATATGGTGCTGGTGTTTTGGAAGGAACATCCTATCCTACTGGTGGCAAAAGTAATCATAGTGTGATCTCTGCCCATAGTGGGATTCCCGAAAGAAAACTTTTTACGGATCTTGATCAACTGGAGTTGGAGGATATTTTCATTATCACCTATGCAGAAGAAAAGTTGGCCTATGAAGTGAATGACATCACTATTGTGACCCCTGATGACGTTAGCTCTCTAAAAATTTATCCAGAGGAAGATCTCGTTACTTTAGTCACCTGTACACCGTATATGATCAATTCCCATCGATTATTAGTCAGGGGACATCGAGTGCCTTATACAGAAGAACTAGCCCAAAAAGAAGCGAATGCAGAACAAAGACAATGGTGGCTCAATCTCATGATCTTACTCATTTTATTGCTCTTTGTAGGAAGTCTATCCCTGTTCATTCTGCGAGTCATACGTGAAAAGCCAATAGAATAGAAAAAGACATGTTGGATTACTTGAGAGAACCAACAATGAGAAAAAGCCCATAACCATAGAAAGCTTAGTGAAAACTTTCTAGTTATGGGCTTTTTTATATTCGTCAATTAACAAAACTGTCCAAAAAACATTGATAAGCCATAAAGAAGCGAACGGAGTAATTGAACAAAGCCAATTATTTCAACATTTTTTCTTCTCCACACAATACAAAATCGGTGGATTGTTTTTTTGATTAATAAATTGATAGTTTAAAACATTATACTGATCTTGAGGGAGCATTTGACAAAACTGTTGTACCATATCCAGTTCTGATTTCCCACCTTCATGACCATAGTAGACGACGATAATCATGCGTCCTCGAGGGGCTAAACGTTTCAGTATCTCTTCCATTGCGATTTTCGTTGTTTCAGGTAAAGTAATGATTGCTTTGTCACTCTTAGGAAGATAACCTAGATTGAAAATCCCTGCTTTGATTGATTGCTCTGGAGCCACGACATTCCCCAGTGTCTCATGACCTTGTAAATAAAGAGAGACTCGATCGGTCAATGCTTGTTCAGCGATTTTTTCTTTCGTGGATTGCAAGGCAGCAGGTTGGATATCAAAACTGTAAACATGTCCGGTCTTCCCGACCAATTCAGCCATAAAAAGTGTATCATAACCATTACCCATGGTGGCATCAATAGCATGGTCACCTGGTTGCAGGGTTTCTTTTAATAACGTATGGCTAAAGTGTAAAGCAGTTTGTAGCATTAGCAACGCACTCCTTTACGAACATCAAATTTTCCTTGATAACTATTGCGACGAACCAATTCTTCATCTATCGCATTCAAGACTTCCCACTTTTTCAAACTCCACATTGGTCCGATCAACGAATCCCAAGGGGCATCACCGGTAAGCCGATGGATAATGATTTCTTGAGGGATCATTTCCAATTGATCACAAATCACATTGACATAATCAGGACGGGTCATCAGTTGTAAACGACCTTCATGATAATCACGAAGCATCCTTGTTTTGCGCATCAAGTGCATTAAGTGAAGCTTGATTCCTTGGATATCTGAATCAAGGATCGTACGTCGGACATTTTCACGCATCATTTCTAATGTTTCACCAGGTAAGCCGTTGATTAAGTGAGTGCAGACACGAATGCCATGTTTTCGTAATTTATTCACACCATCAAGGTAAGTTTGGTAGTCATGTGCGCGATTGATCAGTGTAGAGGTTTCTTCAAAAGTCGTTTGTAATCCTAATTCGACCCACAGATAAAGCCGTTCATTTAGTTCTGCGAGATAATCCACGACCGCATCTGGTAAGCAGTCTGGGCGAGTACCAATCGACAACCCGACAACACCAGGAAGGTTGATCACTTGTTCAAAACGCTCACGAATGATTTCTACAGGTGCATGAGTATTCGTGAAATTTTGGAAATAAACGATATATTGGGTTACCCCTGGCCATTTTTGATGCATCATATCGATTTCTTTATGGAACTGAATAGGTAATGGGTCTTCGGGAGCGACGATCATATCACCTGATCCAGAAACACTACAAAAAGTACAGCCCCCGTGAGCCACTGTACCATCACGATTGGGGCAGTCAAATCCTCCATCGATTGGCACTTTGAAAATTTTCCCGCCAAATTCATTTCTTAACGCATAATTCCATGAGTGGTAGCGTTTATTTCCATCTGAATATGTAAATTCCATTGTTATCCTTCTTTCTTAATGGTGCTAAATTCATCACTTTCTTCTACTCGTATTGAACGATTCAGATCATTATACCTGATGAATGACGTAAAATCTAAGCACTTTATAACGAGAATCGTTCTTAGAATCAAGTAAAGAGACAGATTAACTAATCATCAAAGAAAAAAGTTAACTGTCTCTCCACAATTTTTTATTGATTTGGATGATTTGTAACAAAAGTTCTCACTAAAAAATACTTGTGTGAGATCAAGACGTTTTCTGCGTGTTTAGCCATTTTTCTTTTTGGGTTCGATAAATTGGATACGTGAAGCATAACCACGAGAGGCTAAGTAAAAAGCCACCTAGAATATCACTTGGAAAATGAACGCCTAAATAAATACGGCTAATCCCAACACTTACTATAATAAACGCTAGAAGTATTTGAATCAATGGACGAAAGACCTTTTTTTGAATAATGACAGGAATTAGAAAAATCAGTGTACCATATAAAATCATACTACCAGCTGCATGACCACTAGGAAAACTGTAACTGTGCTCTACCACAAGGTGTTCAAGGGTTGGGCGAACGCGCATCACGAATAGTTTGATCACAGGATTGATGATCCCAGCAATGGCAATAAAATTAACCGCTAACCAAATCATTTCAGGTCTTTTTTTCTTCCACCATAACAAAAATGAAACCAGCAAAAAGACTAAGATGACCGTGAGTGGATTGCCAAATTTTGTCATAAACAGCTGATAAGCATTCCAATGGGGGTAGGGAGCGCGGATCATTTCTGTTATTGATTGATCAAATCCCGCCAGTAAAGAAATACGGTATTTGACAATGTAGCCTAAGACTAAAAAGAGCAGTAAAAAACAAGCTCCAGCTACATGAAAAGTTGTACGTTGCTTCATAAATATCCTCCTTTTCAACAATGACTCATTATAGCATTATTCGCTCTATAAATAATATCCATAATTATTTATAGAATCGAGCACTTAATCAAAAAATAAAAAAGGTATTTTATTTGTAAATCACTTTGTAATCTCCTAGACATTTTCAAGTAATATAACTGACATACTTTGACTGGGAAAGGTTAAATCGATTATTTGTTAAAAGTCGTTAAAATCAAGCGGGGAAAGGTGCTATTTTTTTCTCAGTGTTGAACATTACGAAAGGTTACAGTCTGATTACAATAAGCAGTCACACACTTAAATAACTTTTAATAAAGATTAAGAGAAGTTATAATTATTATAATAGTATAGAAATTGTAGATAGAAGTTGGAGGATAGAAGATGGAAAACATTGCAAGAAAAGAACGTAGACGTTTAAATGAAACCAAACGTTTTCGTAAAGTAAAACGTAGTGCTGCACTTGTCGGTACGGCGATGGTCGGCTGTTCTGTGGCAGCGCCATTGATTCAGCCTGTACAAGTAGATGCTGATCAAACCCCCACACAATTCGGTGCCAGAATCAATACAGCAGCGTTTATTGCTGAGATTGCTACGTATGCACAACCAATTGCTCAAGCCAACGATTTATATGCCTCAGTCATGATTGCTCAAGCAGTCGTCGAAAGTGGTTGGGGAAGTAGTGCCTTGTCACAAGCACCTTACTATAATCTATTTGGGATTAAAGGAAGTTATCAAGGTCAAACTGTTTATATGGATACACTCGAATATCTTAACAATAAATGGGTATCTAAAAAAGAACCTTTCCGTCAGTACCCTTCTTTTGCAGAGTCATTTAATGACAATGCCTATGTTTTAAGAAATACCTCTTTTGGTAATGGCTATTATTATGCAGGTACTTGGAAAAGCAATACTAAATCTTATACTGATGCTACTGCTTGTTTGACAGGTCGTTATGCAACTGATCCAGGGTACGCTGGAAAACTAAACAATATTATTACAACCTATGGATTGACCAAATACGATACACCAGCTAGCGGCAACGCTGGAGGTGGTGCAACGATTGGAAATGGCGGGAATACGGGAAATACATCCAATTCTGGAAGTACTAGTGGGAACTCAGGCGGTTCTGCAACTACGACTGGTACGACTTATACCGTCAAATCAGGAGACTCCGTTTGGGGAATCTCTCATTCATTTGGAATCACGATGGCGCAGTTAATCGAATGGAATAATATCAAAAATAATTTTATCTATCCAGGACAAAAATTAACGATCAAAGGTGGCCAATCTGCAGGTTCTTCAACCACTAACACTGGTAATAATGCTTCTTCTGGAAATACTTCTGGCAACACGAATACGTCTGGCAGTACGGGGCAAGCAACTGGTGCAAAATATACGGTTAAATCAGGCGATTCTGTTTGGAAAATTGCGAATGATCATGGGATTTCGATGAATCAACTGATCGAATGGAATAACATCAAGAATAACTTTGTTTATCCAGGTCAACAGTTGGTTGTTTCAAAAGGTAGTTCTTCAGCAAGCGGTTCTACTTCTAATACATCGACAGGTAATACATCTAGTAATACGGCAAATACAGGAAGTACTACTTCTGGAAGTACTTATACTGTCAAAGCAGGTGAATCGGTTTGGAGTGTTTCGAATAAATTTGGAATTTCCATGAACCAACTGATTCAATGGAACAATATTAAAAATAATTTTATTTACCCAGGGCAAAAATTGATTGTCAAAGGTGGCTCATCTTCAAGTAATGCGTCCGCTTCGACAGCTAATAACAAGAACACCGCATCAAGCAATACCAGCTCAACTGCGACAGGGCAAGCGACTTATACTGTCAAGGCAGGCGAATCAGTATGGGGTGTTGCAAATAAAAATGGGATTTCCATGAACCAGTTGATTGAATGGAACAATATTAAGAATAACTTCATTTATCCAGGACAGAAATTGATCGTCAAAGGTGGAAGCAGTAAAGCAAGCGCAACAGCAACAACCAAACCAACAGCTTCAACGCCAGCTTCTACAACTCCAACGGCTTCTTCAACGGGTGATACGAAGTATACTGTCAAAGCAGGCGAATCGGTGTGGAGCGTTGCCAATAAACACCATATTACGATGGATCAGTTGATTGAATGGAACAACATCAAAAACAATTTTATTTATCCAGGACAAGAAGTCATCGTTAAAAAAGGCACTGCACAATCAACACCAGCGAAATCAGATGAAAAAACCTATACCGTCAAAGCAGGCGAATCAGTATGGGGCGTTGCCGATAGTCATGGAATCACCATGAATCAATTGATCGAATGGAATAATATCAAGAATAACTTTATTTATCCGGGACAACAGTTGATCGTCAAAAAATAAGTAATGACACATGGCAGGAAATCAGTAAATGTGTGAAATAATATTTGAACTTGTAGCATTTATTTGTTACTATGAATCTACACTTTTGAGTAAATAAAAATCAACGCCTGAAAAGGAAGTAGTAAAAAGTCGAAAGTTTTAGAGAGCACATGGTTGGTGGAAATGTGTACGGACGCTTTTGAACTCGCCTTTGAGTTGCGCCTACTGAAATCACAAACAGAGTAAGTAGGAGCGGTGACGACCGTTACAACGTTTGAGGCCTTTGTGAAAAGGCAAAATTAGGTGGTACCACGTAGATTACGTCCTATAAAAAGAGCAATCTTTTTATAGGACTTTTTTGTTTTCTTCAGATGAAAAAAACAAAAAGGTGAGGCTAGACTTCACTAAACTTCGACAGATTAATGTGGAAGTACAAATAGATCAGGGGGATAGAAAATGAGTTATAACCATAAAGAAATCGAAAAGAAATGGCAAAAATACTGGGCAAAAAACAATACCTTCAATACCCATGATGATCCTGAAAAACCAAAGTTCTATGCGTTGGATATGTTTCCATACCCATCAGGTCAAGGATTGCATGTTGGACATCCGGAAGGCTATACAGCAACAGATATCTTATCTCGTTTTAAACGCAGTCAAGGATTCAATGTCTTGCATCCGATGGGATGGGATGCGTTCGGACTACCAGCCGAACAGTACGCATTAGATACAGGAAATGATCCAGCTGAATTTACACAAAAAAACATTGAAACATTTCGTCGTCAAATCAATTCTTTAGGGTTTAGTTATGACTGGAATCGTGAAGTCAACACAACTGATCCAGAATATTACAAATGGACACAATGGATCTTTACAAAATTATACGAAAAAGGTTTGGCATATGAAGCAGAAGTAGCAGTTAACTGGGTACCTGAGCTTGGTACGGTGATCTCTAATGAAGAAGTGATCGATGGAAAAAGTGAACGTGGCGGCTACGATGTCGTCCGCAAACCAATGCGTCAGTGGATGCTGAAGATCACTGCATACGCAGATCGTTTACTTGATGATCTTGATTTAGTAGATTGGCCAGATAGCATCAAAGAAATGCAACGCAACTGGATCGGTCGTTCAGTAGGAGCAAATGTTGAATTTAAAGTTGCTGGAACAGACAAAACGTACACGATTTTTACCACACGACCAGATACACTATTTGGCGCAACGTACTCTGTTTTAGCTCCTGAATTAGACTTGGTGCAAGAAATCACGACGCCAGAACAAAAAGCAGCAGTTGAAGCATACATCGAAGAGACAGCTAAAAAATCAGATTTGAAACGTACAGATCTAGCGAAAGAAAAAACGGGTGTCTTTACTGGAGCTTATGCAATCAATCCAGTTAATGGAAAAGAGATCCCGATCTGGATCGCTGACTATGTGTTAGCTTCTTATGGTACTGGAGCAATCATGGCTGTTCCTGCTCACGATGAACGTGATTATGAATTTGCAAAAACCTTTGATTTAGAAATTCTTCCCGTGATCGAAGGAGGAAATATTGAAGAGGCTGCTTATACAGAAGATGGTCCTCATATCAATTCTGAATTTTTGAATGGCATGAATAAAGCAGAAGCCATTGCTAAAATGAATGAATGGTTAGAAGAAAATAGTTGTGGGAAAAAAGAAGTCAGCTATCGTTTACGTGACTGGTTATTCTCACGTCAACGTTACTGGGGGGAACCAATTCCGATCATTCATTGGGAAGATGGTACGGTCACAGCTTTACCAGAAGAAGAGCTGCCATTACGTTTGCCTAAAACGACTAATATCAAACCAAGTGGAACAGGAGAATCGCCACTTGCCAACATCGAAGAATGGGTGAATGTTGTCGATCCTGTGACTGGCAAAAAAGGTCGCCGTGAAACCAATACAATGCCACAATGGGCAGGAAGTTCTTGGTATTATTTACGTTATATCGATCCACATAATAAAGCAGAATTAGCGAACTATGAGAAATTAGAACGCTGGTTGCCAGTAGATATCTACATTGGTGGAGCAGAACATGCCGTTCTTCACTTGCTGTACGCTCGTTTCTGGCACAAATTCTTATATGATATCGGTGTTGTACCTACAAAGGAACCATTCCAAAAATTATACAACCAAGGAATGATCTTGGGAGAAAACAACGAAAAAATGTCTAAATCACGTGGCAATGTCGTTAATCCAGATGATGTCGTGGCCAAATATGGCGCAGATACATTACGATTATATGAAATGTTTATGGGACCATTAGACGCATCGATTGCTTGGAGTGAAAATGGACTAGAAGGAAGCCGCAAATTCTTAGATCGTGTTTGGCGTTTGATCGTGGATGAAAACAATAAGATGCGTGATCGAATCACCACTTTAAATGATGGAAAATTAGATAAAGTGTATCATCAAACCGTCAAAAAAGTTACGGAAGATTACGAAAATCTTCACTTCAATACAGCCATCTCTCAATTAATGGTGTTTGTCAATGAAGCGTATAAAGTGGATGCACTACCTTATGAATATATCGAAGGATTTGTTCAATTGTTGGCACCGATCGCACCACACATGGGTGAAGAACTATGGGCAATCTTAGGGAATGAGGAAGGGATTTCTTACGCACCTTGGCCAACTTATGATGAGTCAGCTTTAGTCGAAGATGAAATCGAAGTTGTCTTCCAAATCAATGGTAAGGTCCGAGGAAAAGCTAATGTTTCACGTGACTTACCAAAAGATGAACTTGAAAAAATAGCGATGAACAATGAAACGATCAAAGAAAACATTGCTGGCAAAACTGTTCGTAAAGTGATCGTTGTACCAAATAAATTAGTAAATATCGTGGCTAATTAAAAAGCAGGAACAAGTGAATTATAAGAGATTGTTGAAGGAGCTTTCGATGAAACCCAGAGCCACTTTCAGAATGAAGAACAGATCATTAAAAACAATTTTGGCTGTTTCAGTATTTTAAGATGTTTTATAAGTCGCAATCAGTTCAGCAAGTTTATAACTGAATAAACAAAAAAGAGATTATGACAAAAGTGTCTAGCTCTGAGAAATAAGCCGGAAAAGAGGTTGAGCCATGTGTTGGCTCAACCTCTTTCTTCGGCTTATTTTCCGTTAGAGCTTGGAACACCGTGGATAAGATCGTGAAAGAGGCGGATAGCTCCGAGCAGATGCTGAAATACTATTTATTTGTCTTGAAGGTCGCTTCCTCTCAAACTCTTTTATAGAAAAATAAAGTGAAGAGAGACTAAAACAAAGAAAATATCAATTGAAGAGTTAGAACCATTCACCGAGTGGAAGTTTGCTGACGTTTTTTTTTTGTGAATGACTATCCAAGATGAACAGTTATTTTTTGTTAGTTACAAAAGTGAAAAAAACAAAAAGTGTTTTATTAAAATTGCTTATGTCTCACAATATTTGCATTGTGATACCTTTTGAACGTAAACAAATGACACATTTTTTTAAAACATTGTTATTTTTATTTAGTTGGCATGTTTTCTTTTTTTTTAATACCAAGCTATAGTATTACGCTATTTTGTTTTTTTTATTTTAGAAAAATGACAGGCCGATGAAACAACCACAAATCTGTTAAAAATTACCATTCTATCGGTAAAAAAAGGTTTTGTTCTAAGCGGATAATCGTAGATAATTTTAGTGTAGGTGTTTCATATGTTTTTGGAGGTGAGTATACGTAAGATTAAAATGAAAAATTTTTCTTTACATAGTGATTTTTGTTATGTTAATAGTCAAATAAACTATCATCTCATGAGCAAAAAAGCAACCTTTTACAAATATTAGGAACGTTCACACTAGGAATGTTCATAAGAAATAATAAAAATTTTGTTTATTTAATCTTTCCTTTTAGAGAATTTGAGCAAGGAAAAAGAGTGAGTGTATTAGTAAGAGAGGAGGACAGAAAATTTGAAAAGCAAGCATTTGCGAACGATAACAACCTCTTTGTTGTTGTTCCAAAATTGTCTTTATCCATTAACCGTTTTTGCTGAGGAAGCACCACCAGAACTAGATACGGAGTTTGTACAGGATTTACAAAATCAAGGGGAACAACCAGTGATGCAAGAACCTGTTTCACCTGAAACAGCTGCAAACGACTCAACAGAAGAGTCAATCGAGGTAGAAGAGCCAGTAGAAGAAAATACAGAGGAAATCGTAGAAGAAGCATCTGTAGTTGAGGAAGTACCGATCGTTGAAGAACAAGAAGTGGAAGAAGTACCAACTGAACAGCCAACTGAAGTAACGGAACCTGTGACTCCATGGGAAGATCCTGTACCACCAGTCCTTCGACAAAGTGCTGAGTTAAGGAAGAATAATTTACCAAACCTAGATAAATATCGACCTGATCTGATAGCAAATGGGAAAAAAAGTTATATTGAGAAAACGTTAGCGACACAGATTAATCGCACTATTATGTTGGGAGCTGCCGTTGGTTCGAAGACTTCCTTTACTGTGAATGTGCCTACCTATGAGAAGGTCACTCAAGATAAAGATCATGGTTGGATTTCTTGGATAGCAAGTAATCTAACCACAACGGATGATTATCCATACGATACGATGTATTATGGGAATCATTCATCTTACCGCGGAACGTATACGTTAACGATTCCATCTGATCAAAGTGTCAATGGGTACCAAGTGACGGTTACGAAGCCTAGTATTTCTTCTTATGCCGCATCTTTTACCGTCACGATCACTAGGCTGGCATCGACCAGTGCAAAAGAAGATCGATTAGTACTTAACGGAGACGTGAAACTAGGGACGACGGCTGTAGCCTCCCAATACTCTGTTTTAGACTCGATCCCGATCGAAGATGTTTCGTATGTCAATGCTTTGCTGGGAACGATTACAGTGAAGAAAGAGCAACCTGAATTTGAGATCAAAAATGAAGTGACCGTTGAAGCACAAAGAGGAAAAGAACTGTCTACAAGCATCCTAAAATCGTGGTTTTCTACGATATCGGAGAATTCAGGGAATTATGACTATAGTCTGTCTTCCGGACCGGCAGAATGGGCACCTGGAGCAACTGGAAAAGCAACAGTTGTTGTCAAAAATAAAACAACGAATAACACGCAAGAATTTACGACTAACTATACTGTTGTAGATACTACTGCACCAAAATACACAATAATCAGGGATGCACCATTGGAGGCTAGACGAAAAGGGAGTCTCACTGATGAAGAACTAAGGAGTATATTTGAAAAACTAGAAGATAACTGGAGTAAACCGGAGGATCTCCAGATTGAGTTATTTGATTATAACGGTTCCAACGTTCCTTGGGAGATTGCAGGAGTTCAACCAGGTGTTGAAATTGTCAAGGTACGTGTGACCGACCAAGCAGGGAATGCTGCTACGGGAAGTGGTTATCGTATCCAAGTGGTTGATACTACGCCTCCTGATGGGAAACTAAAAGACAAAATCGTGATTGAACAAGGAATGGAACTGAAAGATTTAAGAGATTTACTAGAGGGTGATCCAACCGACAATTGGTCCTTGCCAGAAAAAATCAGTCTTTCGTTGGCTGTTGATGGTGGAAAGCAAGTCTCGGAATTACCTAGGGGAGAGCATAAATTTACGCTAACCTTGACGGATGAGGCTGGAAATCCTAAAGAGCTCAAAGGTACGTTACACGTCGGTGATGCGTTTAAAATCAAATCGGAAGTGGTTGTCCAAGCACAAAGAGCCAAAGCGCTATCAACTGAAATTCTCAAAAGCTGGTTTGAACAATTACCAAACAATCCTGACAGTTATGACTATAGTCTGTCTTCCGGACCGGCAGAATGGGCACCAGAGACTAATGGACAAGCAACAGTCGCTGTCACAAATAAAGCAACGAATGAAACAAAAGAATATGAAACGAAATACTCCGTCGTAGACACTAAAGCACCCACCGCAACACTTAAAAAAGAGATCGTGTTTGAAGCAAGGCGTACAGGTGCGCTCACGCAAGCAGAACTACGAGAACTGTTGATTGAGAGTGATCTGCAAGATAATTGGAGTTTACCAGAAAAGATTACGATCGGATTGACTAACATCGGATCCGCAAATGAACCGTTTGAACTTGTTGGAAAGGCACCAAGTATGTACAGTAATATTTTTATTACCTTAACAGATGAAGCAGGAAATACGAGTCGATATCTGAAAAATATTTCAGTCGTTGACACGCAAGCACCAGAGGGCAAGCTTAAGGAGTCACTGTTTTTTGAAAAAGGCAGTAAAGAGCCAGATTTACGAGAGTTATTAGATGGCGAACCCACCGACAACTGGTCGCTACCAGAAAATATCAAACTTGCGTTAAGCTTCAAGGACGGCAAGCAGTTTTCAGAATTACCTGAAGGGGCGCACGAGTTTACGTTAACCTTGACGGATGAAAGAGGAAATGCTAGAGAACTTAAGGGTAAGTTGTACATCGGTGAACGGTTTGAAATAAAGTCTGAAGTGGTTGTTTAAGCACAACGAAGCCAAGAATTATCTCGGGCAATTCTAGAATCATGGTTTAATAAACGACCAAAAGATACCGATGATTATGAGTATCGTCTGACTAATGGACCGAAAGAATGGGCACCTGGAGCAACTGGAGAAGTAACAGTTGCTGTCAAAAACAAAACAACGAATCACACGCAAGAACTTACTACTAAATATACAGTAGTAGATACGAAGGCACCGACAGCAGAGTTTGAACGGAGTGTTTCATTTGAAGCAAGACGTACAGGCAGTCTTAGCCGAGAAGAGTTAATGAGTGTGATTAAAGAAGGGACTTTACAAGATAATTGGAGTTTACCAGAAAAGATTACGATTGGGCTGGAGGATCTTCAAGGAGGAAAGTTTGAAATTGCTGGGAAAGTGCCTTCATCTACTGCGTATGTTGTAGCCTCTGTTCTAACAGACGAAGCAGGAAACCAACAACACTTTTCACCTATAAATCTATTGATCGAGGATACAACACCTCCAGAAGGAAAGCTAAGAGATTCACTTGTCTATGAGCAAGGAAGTGAAATGCCGGATTTACGAGAGTTGTTAGATGGCGATCCAACTGACAATTGGTCCTTACCAGAAAATATCCGACTTGAGTTAACTTTCGAGAATGGCTTAGAATTTTCTGAGTTGCCTGCAGACGATCATCGATTTACGCTGAAATTGATTGATGAATTTGGCAATAAAACAGAACTAGACGGAATATTGACGATTACATCTAACGCACAATACATCGATGTCACCATTCCTGCACGTATGAGTTTTGTACAGGAGGATATTCTAGCTGGTATCGCTTCACCAAATTATGAGATCAAAAATAATTCCAACCGTCCGGTATCCGTTTATGTGGATGCCATGACTAGTCTTGAAGAAACCGAACGATTAACTGAACTGACATTAGGTTTGCAAAATACGGATCATGAACAAGAGGTAGTTTTAGTAGCAAATGGTCAAAATCTATCAGAAACCGTTGAACTTGTCACTTTAACAAGTGAACAGAATGCTTATGAGTTCTCTTTCTTTGGAACAGCAGGTGACAACATCTTGTCGGAAACCTTAGATGCGCCAATCAGACCTAGTTACTTGATGCAGTTGCATTTTAAAACACCATGAGATATAGACCTATTCAAAAGAGATCGTGAAAGCATCGGATAGTTCCGAAAACAAACAGAAAGAATTTTTTAACCAACTAAAAAAGAAACTGAGGCAAGTTTTAGCTCAGTTTCTTTTTTTGTATGTTTTTTTCTTCCTAATCGATACGGAAGTATTTCTTTTGTAAAGAAAACGTTTACAATCTATACTTTAAATAGAACGAAAAGGAAGGAGCAAATAAAATGAAAAAAGCATTGATTATTTGTGCAGCAGGGATGTCATCTTCTATGATGGCTTCTAAGACCACGGATCTATTCAAACAAAAGGGGGAAGAAATCGAAGTCGATGCGGTATCTGCGACAGAAGGCGATAAAATGATCAAGTCAAGCGACTTTGATTTATTTCTCATTAGTCCTCAAACCACGATGTTTTTAGATAAGTTTGTTAAACTAGGAAAAACGGTTGATAAACCTGTGGTTAGTATTCCCTTTCAAGCGTATGTTCCGATTCCCACAGGTATTCAGAAATTAGCGGAATTGATTGAAGAAAATATCTAACTAGGAGTGGATAAAGATGAAACAGATCGAAAAAGCATTGTTAGGGCTATTGATCAACTACCAAAAAAAATATATCACTAGTCATGAGCTTGCTTCTGAATTGTCTTTATCTGATCGAACAATCCGTAAATACATGGTTGATGTCAAAGAGAAAATTGAAAAAAACGGAGCAAAAATCATTGCCAAACAAGGACAAGGATATCAGTTGGCGATCTTAAAGCCTTTGGCATTTGCATTTTTTTTAAAACATCAAAATATCGCAGCTGATCAAGGCATGTCTGAAATGGAATTTTTTGAAACTGAAGATCGGCAAAAATATCTGTTGAATAAGTTATTGCTAGAAGATGAAGCCATTTTTATGGATGAATTAGAGTCGGAACTCTTTATCAGCCGTTCTAGTTTATCCAATGATCTAAATGAGATAAAGGCAAAAATTGAGCCCTATGCGTTAAAAATTTGTTCTAAACCACGACAAGGAATGTGGATCGAAGGATCAGAGCAAAACAAGCGCCATTTTATTATGGACACGTTTTTTGGTGATCAAGCAGCTAATTCTTTAAAAGATTATTTAGTGAACAGTCACTTTTTCAATGAATTCAATTTTGAAGAGGTTTTAATCATTATTTTAGATGAGATCCGAGAAGCAAATTTAAAAGTTTCTGATTTTATCATGCAAAATCTAGCATTACACCTAGCCTTAACGATCAAGCGAATCAACGAAGGATTCCCCATTGAAGCTTTAGATTTTAGTGAAGAGTTAGTGGATCGCCGTGAATATCAAGTAGCAAAAAAGATCGTTCAACGAATGAATCGTGTGACAAAAGTACCTTTTCCAGAAGCGGAAATTCATTATCTGACATTGCATTTGGTTGCTAAGTCTAATCCCATCGAAAAAATAAATGATGAGCTGCTTTACGAGGAATTAGCAAGAGTGATTGAGCAGCTTGCCGACTTTTTTGGCGATTCACTGATTGAGGATCAACAATTAAAAAATGGTCTACTTAATCATTTGACGCCAATGGTGGTTCGTCTACGGCAAGGGATTACTTTAGAGAATCCGTTGACTGAGGATATAAAAAAAGAAAATATGGTCGCCTTTGAACAGACGAAAAGAATATTTAGTCAAATGCCTATGTTACGACAATTCACGATCAATGAAGATGAATGGGCGTATCTTACCTTACACATCATGGCAGCTTTAGAAAAAGTCAGAACAGCGAAAAAAATACGTGTATTGATCATTTGTGCAACTGGTTATGGAAGTGCGCAATTGTTGAAGAATCGTGTGCTTGCTGAGTTTGGCGAAATGCTCTTAGTGACCAATGTCAAAGGTTATTACGAGATCAATGAAATGACTTTGATGGGCGTAGATATGATTATTTCATCAATCGATTTATCAACGATGATTTTTAAGATCCCCGTATTACATGTGAGTGTCTTTTTGAATCCACTAGATAGCCAAAAAATTCGACAGACGATTGCGGACTTACAACCTTGTCCGTCAAAAAGAATAAAAACTATTTGCACAGATTCTCCGAAAAAAAGACAGGATTATCATGGCCAGCTTTCTGAAAGATGGTACAAAGTCTATTCTGAAAGACCAACTAAAGAGACGGTGATTTTAGACCTACTCTCGCTTTTAGAAAAAGACGAAGTAAAAGATTATACCCTTGAAATGATGGCACAAATCAGCAAGCGAGAGAAAATGGGACAGATTGTCTTCAGTGAAACCGTTGCAGTCCCACATCCAGCTATTCCAGTAGGGGTCACGACAAAAATTGCAGTCGCAGTGATTCCGGAGGGGATGTTTTGGGATGATTACCAACAGATCAAATTTGTTTTTCTCGTGTCACCATCTTTTATTGAAAACGAAGAAATTACTATAGTGACAAAAGCAATTGTGCAATTAATTGATCGCACAGATTTGCAACAACAAATTTTAATTGAACCAACGTTTGAAAATTTTAGCAATCATTTTGACGAGGTGATTGAATAAGGAGGAATACGTGTGACTGGAAATATGACGAGTGAAGAATTACAAGTCATCGCTTTTGATATTATTTTGCATAGTGGAAATGCCCGAACATTGATTCATGAAGCCTTCAAACTTCTACGGCAAGGAGAAAAAGCGGAAGCGAGTCAACAATTAGATAAAGCAAATGAAGCTATTTTAGAAGCGCATAAAGCCCAGACAAACTTGCTAAAAGAATATGCAAGTGGGCAAAAAATCGAGATGGAGATCATCATGGTCCATGCCCAAGATCATTTAATGACAACAATGACCCTTTTAGAAGTTGCAAATGAAATGAGTTATTTGTATCAACAAAAAGCTTGAAAGAGGAGATTAAGGTGGATGAAACTAAGAAGCAACAATTAGCTTTAGAAAAGAAACAATTTAGTTTGAAAATCATGTACTTCAATCGTTATCTTGTGATTCGTTATTTGACAGCCTTTTTCTTTTTCATCAATCTTAATTGGCTAGTACTACTATTAATCGCAAGAAGCAGTGCCTGGCTACTGCCGCTTAGCTTGCTGGGTTTGATCGTTCCTGCTATCGGTGAACAAGTCATACTTTATCGTACGCACACGAACCGAGCACCTTGGACGAGCAATTATTTTAAGATTCAAGGAATGATGAACGTAGGAATCAGTGGCTTACTACTTACCCCATGGTATCGCTCATTTTTTCCATTTATGGCTAATGATCATAGCACCAAGCTATTTTTACTCGCATTATTTGTAAGCGGTATCTTTATTTGTAGCTTTTGCTGGTTCCGCTTAGAAAAAATTGAACGTAATCAAGACCGTCAATATCAACGTGTTAAACAATATGAAAAGAGTTCACAATTAGGGAAGGGGAGTAACTAATGTTTAAATTTTTGGAAAAGTATTTGATGGGACCGATGGGAAAAATTGCACAAATGAAAATCGTTCGGGCGGTAATGGCAGCAGGGATGGCTTCGATTCCATTTACGATTGTCGGGTCGATGTTTTTGGTTTTGAATATCTTACCTTTACCATTTCCATTTCTTGAAGGGTTTTTCAACGCTACATTTTTTAAAGTCAGTGATTTGTACATGATCATCAACACGATGACCATGGGGATTTTATCCATTTATTTTGCTATTGTTTTTGCTTATGAACTGACTTCAATCGAACGAGATGAACAAGGGTTGAATGTCAATCCTTTAACTGGTTCGCTGCTTGCGGTATTTGCTTTCTTCATGTGTATTCCGGAATTAGTGTTATCCGATGGGAAAGTAAGTTTGATCGCTAGTATCTCAGATACGGAAACTGTCGTGAACGGGATTCGGATGGGCTCATTTGTCGAGCGGCTAGGCACTTCCGGTATCTTTACAGCAATCATCATGTCATATATAGCTGTTGAATTATATTGCATCTGTGTCAAACGGAATTGGGTCATCAAGATGCCTGATGTAGTACCCCCAGGTGTTTCTCGTTCCTTTACAGCTTTGATCCCTACATTTGTGATTGGCTTCGTCGTGATGCTTGTTAATGGTCTGTTGGTTGTATTAGGAACAGATATCTTCAAAATGATTGCGATCCCATTCGGGTTTGTTACTCAATTAACGAACACATGGTTAGGGATCATGGTGATCTATTTCTTGATCCATGCACTATGGATCGTGGGTATCCACGGCGCCAATATCATTACTTCTTTCTTGACACCAATCGTATTAGCGAACATGGCAGCAAATGCACAGGGAGCGAATTTCCCGCTTGCTGGCGAATTTAATAATTCCTATGTGACAGTAGGAGGATCAGGGGCCACATTAGGATTGATCTTCTTCATTGCCTTTTTGGCTAAATCCGATCAATTAAAAGTACTAGGGAAAGCTTCACTAGTTCCAGGTATCTTTAATATCAATGAGCCAATTATTTTTGGGATGCCAATTGTTTATAATCCGTATCTGGCTGTTCCATTTTTCCTAGCACCGATGGCATCGGCTTCACTAGCTTATTTTGCCATTCGCTTCGAGATCGTTAAGCCAATGCTGGCGCAAATGCCTTGGCCTTCGCCAGTTGGTGTGGGCGCATTTGTCGGTAGTGGTGGAGACTGGAAGGCGGCTGTTTTAGCAGTATTATGTGCAATTTTAGCGTTCTTCATTTGGTTACCATTCATCAAATACTATGACAATAAACTATTGACTGAAGAAAGAGAAAAAGCAGCCGAATTAGCTGCGGAATAAAGCCATGTGATTTGCTTCAATTAACTCAATAAAAACAAAGATAGAAAACTACGATAAATATGAAGCGACCTCCAAAAAATCTAATTTTTGGAGGTCGCTTTAATACGTTTCGCATCTCGTATTTTTTATTGTAAACAAGTGGTATTCATTGAGATACTCAGTCTTCAATCAGTTCTTTGACGACTTCATAATCGCCTTTATAAGGAACATCTATCCCATTGATTTTTTGATAAGGATCGACTCCTTTTCCAGCGACTACAACCGAATCTTCAGGATTGCTGATCGCTAATGCTTGTCTGATCGCTTCTGGACGATCCATTTCATAGTGAACCTCAAGCTCAGCATTAGTGATGGCTGCATTGATTTCTTCAGCGATTTTTTGCGGATCTTCAAATGCTGGATCATCCGCTGTTAAAAAGACGACGTCAGCCGTTTCTGATAATACTTTTCCGAAATCCTGACGGCGAGAAACTGCTTTGTTTCCGGGACTACCTAGAACAACGATGACCCGACCCTTCGGATGTTCTTTTTTGGCAAATTCTAATAATGTTTTTAAACTGAGATAATTATGGGCATAATCGACATAAACATGACTGCCATTTTTTTGGATCAACTGATCCATCCGTCCAGGCACACGTGCTGCTTTGAGTCCTTTTTGGGCATCCTCGATGGAAGCGCCAGTCAACGCAGCCGCAATGATAGCACTTGCTGCATTTTCTTGGTTGAAATCACCGGCTAATTGGATATCATAGTCTGCTTCGATATCAAGTTTTCCGTTGTGTTTGATCAAGTGAAAGGCATGGTTCCCTGAAGTTAAACTTTTTACTTCATAATCAGATTCGGCAGAACGTCCATAAGTGATGTAAGGGACGTTTGCTAACTCAGCCGTTTCCTGTAAAAGATCGAAATGATCACTTTCATGATCTAAAATCACAGTTTTAGAATTTAAAATCAATTGACGTTTGCAATAGAAATAATCATCAAAAGTTGGATGTTCAATGGGGCTGATATGATCAGGAGAGATGTTCAGGAAGATTCCTACATCTAGCGTTAAACCATATACCCGTTGTGTTTTGTAAGCCTGTGAAGAAACTTCCATCACTAAATGTGTCATGCCATTTTTTACCGCTTCCGCCATCATGCGATACAAGTCTAATGATTCAGGTGTTGTTAGATGGGATTTAAAAAAAGTTTGTCCATCTAAAGTCGTGTTCATCGTTGAAAGCAACGCTGTTTTATTGTTTGTCGCATGATCTAAAATGGCTTTGGTAAAATAAGCTGCTGTCGTTTTTCCCTTAGTTCCAGTGTAGCCGATCACTTGCAATTGATTTTGGGGATACTGATAAAAAGCCATGGAAAGGATCGCCATCGCTTTGCGAATATCAGTCACGATGATACCAGTTGCTGTATTTTCGTAAGGCTGTTCAGCAACGTAGTAGCTCAAACCATTCGAGATCGCACTTGTTAAATATTCTTCTTTGAAATTCAGACCTTTACAAAAAAACAGCGTCTCATGATCTACTTGGCGTGAGTCATAACTTAACTTTTTGAATACAAATTGCTCAGGAGCATCTAAATGCCAACCTTGAACAGAAACAAATTCTTTTAATAAATTTTCTTTGATCAATAATTTACGGATATCTTCTAAAGAGAAGCTCATTGAATCATCCCTCACTTTATTATTCATTGGGTTCTGATTTATTATAGCATACTTCAAAAGAGTTGCTAAAAAGGGGATCAGCTATCTAAAAAGAGAATAGGAAAGAGAAAAAAACTCAAAACGACCGAACGTGTTGAGCTTTTTCTCTTTTTTCTATAAAAATTGCTTGTTACTTGCCTAGCATTACTGACCTATCCGAAACGAACTCACAACCCATTGTTCCAACAGAACAGTTCTTGATTTTTTTGCACGTAATTCTTGAATCAACAGTGAGAGCATCACGCCTCTAGATCATTTGTGATCGGATAGATCCGTCCTAATAGCTTTAAGAATAGTGAACTTAAAACGATAGAAAATAAGACATAGAGGGTTTCCCGTAATCCAAACACAAGATAATTCAACCAAACAATGACCAGATTCGTTAAGAGTAATCCTTTAGAAACCGGGATACGGAAGAACTTTTGGAGGATGATTGGTGGGATTGTCACGCCACCGTTTGATGCACCAACTGTATAAAGTGTATAGACACCCGTACTAAAAAGTAGACTTCCCATGATCAACGAAAGAAGATGAGAATAAAAAATCGGTGTTTTAGGAATCACATCTAACACAAGTGGAAAGAGCAAACTACCAAATACTGCTTTAATGAAGATCATTTTTCCTAATAAGAGTATAGCTAATAGCAGCATGATGATATTCACTGACCAAACCGTGATGGATCGTGGAATCAAAAAGGCGGTCTCAACTAAATGTCCGATCGCTCCGACTCCTGCTGAAGCAATGTCATGTGGCAGTAAAAACCAATTCAAACCAATGGCAATAAAAACGACACCTAGTAAAATGATCGGTGTTTTTTTCAATTCTTTCAGCATAAGCGCATCCTCCGTTCGCTAATTATAGAACTAGTATAGCATAAGAAAAAAACAACTCGTTAGTAATTATAAATGTTAAATAATAACGAACATTATTGAGGAGAAACTTTATGATAGCTAGAAAGAAAACGTTATCTTAAAATGTTGGATTTACAGAAAAATCACACAAAAAAGATTGCCAGTTTTCCTTTTTACTATTAAACTGTTAGTAATGTTTTGAAGAAAGTTGGAATCTGATCGATGACTAATCAACGAAAACCAGCAATGGAAAATTTAACACCTCAAGAAAAAATGGCTCGTGGCTCTGCTTGGATGACAGCTAGTAATATCATATCCCGGTTACTCGGGGCTATCTACATTATCCCTTGGTACGCTTGGATGGGGGAGAATGCGAAAGCTGCTAATGGATTATTCAATATGGGCTACAATATTTATGCTTTGTTCCTATTGATTTCGACAGCTGGGATTCCGGCGGCGATCGCCAAGCAAACCGCTCGCTACAATTCATTAAATGAATATGGGACTTCTCGGCGTTTATTTATTCGAGCATTACAGATGATGGGTGTACTAGGACTCTTATTTTCATTATTTATGTATGTGGCTTCGCCTTGGCTCGCACATGCTTCTGGTGGCGGAGCAGAATTGATTCCAACGATGCGATCACTCAGTATCGCGGTACTTGTTTTTCCTTGTATGAGTGTTATACGAGGGTATTTCCAAGGAAACCAAGAAATGATGCCGTATGCACTTTCCCAAATCGTGGAACAAGTCGCACGGATCTTTTACATGTTGCTTGCGACCTTTATTATTATGAAAGTCATGAAAGGCGATTATGTCACAGCAGTTACTCAGTCGACTTTTGCTGCATTTATCGGAATGTTAGCAAGTATTTTGGTTTTGTTGTATTTTTTGAAAAAACAACAGGCGTATTCAGCGGCACGTGTCCAGTATAGCCATAACCAAGTCAATGTAGCGACAAAAGAATTGTTACTAGATACGATCAAAGAAGCGATTCCGTTTATTATTGTTGGGTCAGGAGTGACGATCTTTAAATTGGTGGATCAGTTCACCTTTATTAAAATCATGTCAGCAACGACTGAATATTCCAAAGATCAGTTATTGGATCTCTTTTCAATTTTCAGTGCAAACCCAGATAAATTGACGATGGTCGTGATTGCGCTTGCTACTTCCATCGCTTCTACTGGGTTGCCGATAATCACCGAAGCGGTGACGATCAAAGATCATCGTGGTTTAGCGAAACTGACGAGTGGTAATTTACAATTGTTTTCGTTCTTTATGTTTCCTGCTACCTTTGGCGTGATCCTGCTAGCCTATCCTTTAAATACGTTGTTTTATGCACCTGATAAACTAGGAAGTCACGTGTTGATCCAAGCCAGTTTTGTGGGGCTGTTCCTTGGTCTATATATGTTAGTTTCCAATATGCTTCAAGGGATGTTTGAAAATGCCGCAGCGATCCGTTATCTTGCAATCGGTTTTGTCGTGAAGGTGATCTTGCAATATCCAGCGATCCGTCTGTTTGAAGTCTATGGTCCACTATTTGCGACGATGATCGGTTTTGCTGTTTCTTGCACGTTGATTTTAAAAAAGATGCGTCAAGTTGCACGTTTCAAACCAAGTTTTGTTTGGCGTAGAACGTTATTAATTTTTATTTTAACACTGATCATGCTGGCAGCAGCTGGGATCACGAAGTCTGTTTTCGGTTTATTCCTCAATCAAGATAGTAAAATTCAGTCATTGTTCTTGATTTTATTTGTAGCTGGTGTTGGCGGTACGGTGTACGCATACTTAGCATTAAAAATTCGATTAGCAGAACGTCTTTTAGGACCAAGTATGGTTCATTTACGCCATCGATTAAGGATCAAGTAGTAAATAAAATTTGAAAAAAGAAGTTAGGAATAATGTTCCCTATTATCCCTTAACTTCTTTTTTCAATCAAATGGAGGAAAAGCATGCGATTAGACAAATTTTTAGCGGATGTCGGATTAGGCAGTCGCAAAGAAGTCAAGGCACTGATCAAAAAAGGGCACATCAAAGTGAACGATCAAACCATTAAAAGTGACAAATTCCAAGTAGATGAATGGGCGGATCAAGTGACTTATGAAGGCGAACAGTTCATTTACCAAAAAGATTTTTATTATATCCTCAATAAACCAGCTGGGGTGATTTCAGCCACTCAAGACAACTACGATCAAACAGTGCTTGATCTATTCGACGATACTTCTTATCGGGAAGACCTTTTTCCAGTCGGGCGTTTAGATAAAGATACAGAAGGGTTATTGGTTGTGACAAATGATGGCGGTTTGGCGCACCGTTTACTTTCCCCAAAGAAACATGTCGAAAAAGAGTACTTTGCTGAAGTTAACGGTATCATGACCGAAGACGATGTACAGGCATTTAGTCAAGGATTGACGATTGATGGTGGCGAAGAAACCAGACCTGCTCAGTTATCGATTGTTTCAGTCAATTCGGAAGATGGAACATCGGTGATTCGCTTGATCCTGCATGAAGGAAAATTCCATCAAGTCAAACGGATGGTCAAAGCTGTAGGAAAAGAAGTCACTTATCTTAAAAGAATCCGAATGGGGAACTTCCTGCTCCCAGAAGACTTAGCACTCGGCGAATACCGACCAATGACAGCTGAAGAAGTCAATCAGTTAGAGGGAAAGGAAATGTAATCAAACGAAATACAATGAAGAAACAAAAGCCAGCTAGCCTGTTTTTAGGCTCATTGTCAAATGATAAAATGATAGTTAGGGTATCTTTGATAAGCTAAGTAAAAGACATCTTGAATCCTTCGATGAATTGGTTCGCCCAATTCATTCTAAAGGAGTTCAGGGTGTCTTTTCTATTTTTTGAATCCTAAAAAAGATGTTGGCGAATTTCACCAACATCAAAAAGTATAGAATCGTTATTTATAGAGAGATCAGGTTAATACTAGCTTTGAAGTCAAGAAATAGCGCTTGTTTTTACTTTAATTATTTGATTAGTGTACAATATAACGTACAATATTTTTGTAGAAATAAAAAAGAAGTGAAGGGAATGGAAGCAGTAGCTTATTCAAATTTCCGTCGAAACTTACGTAGTTATATGAAACAAGTGAATGAAGATGCCGAAACGCTTATTGTAACAAGTAAAGATGTAGAAGATACTATTGTTGTATTATCGAAAAGAGATTATGATTCTATGCAAGAAACGTTGAGAACACTTTCTAATAATTACGTTATGGAAAAAATTCGTCGAGGTGATGAGCAATTTTCTAAAGGTGCATTTAAGACACATGACTTAATCGAGGTTGGATCTAATGATTAAGGCTTGGTCTGGTGATGCTTGGGATGATTATCTTTATTGGCATGAACAAGGAAATAAAAGCAACATAAAAAAAATTAACAAGTTAATAAAAGATCTCGATCGTTTTCCCTTTGCTGGATTAGGAAAGCCCGAACCATTAAAGCATGATCTATCTGGAAAATGGTCAAGAAGAATTACCGATGAACATAGATTGATATATAGAGTTGAAAATGAGACAATATTTATTTATTCTGCAAAAGATTACTATTAGTAAATTGAAAGTATGTAAAGAGGTCATGAAAGAAGCGATCAGCTCTGAGTGAATAAGCGATGATTTTCTAAAATAGCTTCTCCTATTTTAGAAAATCATCGCTTATTGTTGAGGAGTTGCTTCTTGAGCGCTGTGGATAACGTCATGAAAACATCAATGTTAGGATCAGTGATTATGATCAACTAGCATTTGTTGTATGATAGTAGCATTTTTTAAGTATGCTAAGATTGTTTGCTGGTTCTCTCTCTGCATTTCTTCAATGATTTTTGGATCAGTATCAAATAGATAAGCGACAACTATTGCATGAGTGGTTTGCTCGCTAATCATAGCACGAGTCGAGTCTGAGGTCGGACTACCAAAAGCGCCTTTTGTATCACTTAATAGCAAAAGGTTTTCTAGATTGATCATTTTTTTTCCAATACCAGCGTATTCTTCATTCTCTACACCTTTAGATAAAATGATTGGCTCTTGGATATGTTTTAAATCATAACTACCAAAAGGCAAATGATACTTCAAGGATAAGTAGTTATTTAAATCTACTAAAGTATTGACTTGATAAAGATCATTTCCTTTTACAGCTCGACGCCATAAACTATCAGATGAAGGACGGAAACGAGCAGGATCTTTTCCTAACGTTTTATATAATTTTTTTGTAGCAATTATATTGGAATCCTCACGAATGGTTTCTAAAGTATCTTGATCTCTGATTTGTTTAATTAATGGATTGATTTTTTCTGTCCATAGCTTTTGATTTAAAGTAGTATTTGTAAATTCAATTTCTGTAACATATAGTTTAATTTCTTTAGGTATATTGTCGGTGATTTTAAACATC
Organism: Enterococcus sp. DIV1682a; assembly: GCF_051711005.1. Taxonomy (NCBI): domain Bacteria; kingdom Bacillati; phylum Bacillota; class Bacilli; order Lactobacillales; family Enterococcaceae; genus Enterococcus; species Enterococcus sp. DIV1682a. The sequence goes on along the minus strand of NZ_JBIOLT010000001.1, from coordinate 2,658,169 downwards.
ATTTTATTTAACCTCTTTCCTGTCTAGTACAACTAACTATCATAGCGAAGCGTTAACCAGCTATTTCCAAAAATAAGTAGTGTACCAAGCAAAAATTCCCCTAATAAATTTAAAAAGATTTCTATAATTGGTTGTGATAAGAAAAATAAACCAGAATTACTAGCACTAACTAAAGTGTACAACATGCTTACCACCTCAAATACTTGCTGCTAAACTAAGCATAATTAGTTCAATCATTTTTTGATATTTAGTTGTAAATTCGCCAACTAACGAATTACTGGAGCATCACATTTATTAATGGTAGATAGATTATATTAGGCAGAGTTCCTTTCTATAAAGCATTCTTTACGAGCATAGCTGATCATAAATATAAAAAATTAAGTTTGAAAAAATAGAGGAGGATATAAATAATTTGTAACGAATGGAGGATACTAAACGACATACTAGTTTTTTATGTTTATATTTGTATCTGTCATATATAAATTATACGCTCGCTTTTATTATTTGTCTCTTACGGGAGATTCTAACTGATAAAAATATGTTGTGGAAGAAGAAAATCGATGTTCACTCTCAGAGAGAAGTTATACCAATTGAAAAAGGAAAGAATGATTGATGTAGTCATATAGTTGTACAAACTATCCTTTTAATGAGAGGCTGATTTTTCTACATGTTCCACTTATTTATCGACTTAATCTATACCTAACACCCTTTTTTATGCTCATTTCATCCGTGTTTATTTAGAAATTACTGCCATTAGCCAACGATTTTTTGAAAAAATTGATCGCTAAAATTGAACCTCTGCCTAATTTTGTTATCTATATTTTGTATCATTTTATCTATAATTTGTTTATTTATTCCTTTTGTTGTAAGCGCTATAATTGGCTTGTGAATGACACGAAAGGAGTTTTACGATGAAAAAAAGAAAGGGGTTAAATCATTTTTTTGCTAATCTATGGCGCTACAAAGCTTTAGTACTGATGGCTGTGCCGGGGATGCTATGGATGATTTTTTTCTTTTATATCCCAGTATTAGCAAACGTAGTAGCATTTAAAAACTTCCATATTTCTGCTGACGGGTTTTTAGCTAGTTTAAGAGAAAGCCCTTGGGTTGGTTGGGAAAATTTCCGCTTCTTATTTACTTCTGATCAAGCTTTCTTGATCACTAAAAACACCATTTTATATAATGTTACTTTTATTCTTTTGAATTTATTGATTTCCGTTGTTTTTGCCATCATTATGAGTGAATTACGGAATAAACGACTGGTAAAAGTTTACCAAACAATGTCGTTACTTCCTTACTTTCTATCATGGGTCATCATTGGGTATTTTGTTTATGCCTTCTTGAGTCCTGACAAAGGAATCTTTAATCAGTGGATCACTGGGCATGGTGGAGAAGCGATCAACTGGTATAACGAACCGAAGTATTGGCCGTTTATTCTTGTCTTTATCGGTACGTGGAAAGGGATTGGCTATAACAGTATCATTTATTTTGCTTCTGTTATGGGGATCGATCCTACTTATTATGAAGCAGCGATGGTGGATGGTGCCAGCAAATGGCAACAAATCAAACATGTGACGATTCCACAATTGATTCCGTTGATGACGATCTTAACGATTCTAGCTGTCGGGAATATTTTCCGAGCAGACTTTGGTTTATTCTACAATATCCCGAGAAATTCCGGGGCACTTTATGATGTCACACAAGTATTGGATACTTACATTTATAATGGCTTGACCTCTACTGGTGACTTTGGAATGACAGCTGCAGCGGGATTGTATCAATCCGTTGTCGGGTTTGTTCTATTGATGATCACAAATACGATTGCTCGTCGTTTCGACAGCGAATCAGCATTGTTCTAGGGAGGAGAAAGAAATGAAAAAAAAGAAAGTCGAACGAGTACAGATTCGTTCATTTAACAAAACAACCAATTTTTTCTCTAACTTGTTGATCGCATTGTTTGCTCTTTCTTGCATCTTACCGTTTCTATTCGTGATTGCGATTTCTTTTACGAAAGAATCCGCTTTGACACAATATGGCTACAGTTTTTGGCCAAAAGAATTTAGTACATTTGGGTATACTTACTTATTCGGTCAAATGCAAGACAAGATTTTCCAAGCTTTATTTGTGACGATCCTTGTTACTGTTCTAGGGACTTTGATCAATAGTACGGCGACTTCTTTATATGCTTATGCGATTTCACGATCAAACTTCCCATTTCGGCGCTTCTTTACCGTATTTTGTTTGATCACGATGTTGTTCTCACCAGGGATGGTTGCGAACTATTTAGTAATGACAAATCTCTTGCAGTTAAAAGATACGATCTGGGCATTGATTTTGCCAATGGCGGTTAGTCCGTTCAATATCATCGTGATGCGAACGTTCTTCAAACGCTCGGTTTCAGATTCGATCATTGAATCTGCAAGAATTGATGGGGCTAGTGAGCTGCGAATCTTTGTGCAAATCGTTTTACCACTAGCAATTCCAGGGATTGCAACGATCAGTTTGTTTGCCGCCTTAGGGTATTGGAATGATTGGTTTAATGCGTTGCTTTATATTCAAGATGATAAACTGGTTCCTTTGCAATATTTATTGATGAAGATCCAAAGCAATATTCAATATTTGACACAAAATTCAGGAGCGGGCAGTCAATTGACAGGCGGACTTGCTTCTGTTCCGGGAGAATCAGCTCGAATGGCGATCGTCGTGATTTCTACTTTGCCGATTGCGATCAGCTACCCATTCTTCCAGAAACATTTTGTTAAAGGATTAACGATTGGTGGAGTAAAAGAGTAATGCAATAAAAATATAAAACAATTTAGGAGGAAGAAAAATGAAGTTATGGAAGAAATTAGCCTTTACTGGCGTTTCTGCAATGATGGTTGGAACATTGGCAGCCTGCGGATCGGGGACAAAAGAAAAAGCTGAAGCAAGTGATTCAACAACCCTTCAAATGTATCAAATCGGTGATAAACCAGAGAATTTCGATCAGTTAATGGATATTGCAAATAAACGGATCGAAGATAAAATCGGAGTTAAAGTCAACATCAACTATATCGGTTGGGGCGATTACGAGAAGAAAATGAATGTCATTATCTCTTCTGGTGAAAACTACGATATTGCCTTTGCCAACAACTATGTATCAAATGCGCAAAAGGGTGCATTTACTGATTTGACAGAATTAGCACCAAAATATGCGAAAGAAGCGTATGATTCTTTAGATGAAGCGTATATCAAAGGAAATTTAGTTAACGGAAAATTGTATGCCTTTCCAGTAAATGGCAATGTGTTTGCCCAACAAGTGTTGACTTTCAACAAGCCGTTATTAGATAAATACAATTTATCGATTGATGGGATCGAATCTTATCAGGATGCGGAAAAAGTGTTACAAGAATTCCATAAAAAAGATCCAAATACAGCTGCTTTTGCGATTGGACAAGGATTTAAGGTCCAAGGAGATTTCGATTATCCATTAGGGAATACATTACCATTTGCGGTTGATTTGAACGGCGATGACACTAAGATCATCAATCAATACGACAACAAAACGTTTATCGAATTATTACGTACGATGCACAGCTGGTATAAACAAGGATTGATTCCTAGCGATGCTGCTACTAGTAATAAAGATTACCCACTTGAAGGGAATACTTGGTTAATGCGTGGCGAAACGCAAGGACCATACGATTATGGCGATACGATCTTGACTAATGCAGCGAAACAAGAATTGGTTTCAAAAGCAATCACTGTTCCATTGAAGTCAACTGGACAAGCACAAATGGCCAACTTTGTCGTATCAAATACCTCTAAAAACAAAGAAAAATCAGTTGAATTTTTAGGTTTATTAAATAGCGATCCAGAATTATTGAATGGTTTAGTTTGGGGTATCGAAGGCGAAGCATGGAAAAAAGATGGCGATGACAAGATCAAATTATTAGATGGGTACCAACCAAACATGCACATGTCTGCTTGGAATACCGGTAACAATGAAATCTTATACACACAAGATACGATCACAGATGAAATGATAGCTGAAAGAGATAAATCAATCGAAGAAGCAAAAACTTCTCCGATCTTAGGCTTTAGTTTCAATACAGATAGCGTAAAAACAGAACTAAGTAATATCTCAAATGTCATGAATCAATACCTAGATGGATTAAATACTGGGACAGTTGATCCTGATGAAACATTACCAAAACTAAAAGATGCTTTGAACAGAGCAGGTTATGACAAAGTATTAACAGAAATGCAAAAACAATATGATGCATTTCGTAAGGAAAGTAAATAATTCAAGAAACTGAATCAGTTTCTAGAAAGAAGCAGAACTTTTTCCGAAATTTGCATGTCGAATTTTTGGAGAGTTCTGCTTTTTGATTAGTGTCCGAAGAAATGAAAGAAAAGCAACCAAGTAGCTAAAAGTTCATTAGGCTTTTTATCAAACTGGTTCTTTTACTTTTTTACTACTCTTGTATAATGAAAGGGAATACAATGTTTTTTATGGAGGGAATCGCATGTTAGGTAAAGCACTAGAAACATTATTTATCAGAGTGTGGGTGGTCATGAAATTAACTTTTTATTTTTGGATCTATACACTGATGGGAGCCATCGTATTAGGGATTGGACCTGCTTATAAAACAGTCAACGAATTGTTTTATCTTTATGGTTTTGAATATAAAGAGATTACGTTTAAGCGAGGGTGGGAAACATTTAAACAAACATTTGTCCGTGGGAATGTGTTGTTTGGTTTATTTTTAGCGGGGACATTTTTGCTTGGCTATAATTTATACTTATCTGTTCAAATTCAAGGAATCCTTTTTTTGATTACTGATTTTATCCTGATTTTTAGTTTACTTTATATTTACTCCACTTATCAGTATAGCTTGATTTTAGATAGTGAATACGAAATTTCGATTCCTAACCTACTTAAGTTAAGTTTTGTTTCAGGCTTTTCCAGTTTTTCGACCTTTTTGAAATTGTTGATTGGCGGAGGCATTATTTTTTGGCTAACTTGGAATTATAAAGGACTGATTCTCTTTGGTGTGATTGGCTTATTGACTGTTTGGAATGGGCTGGTGACCAAACAATGGCGGGAAAAACTGGATATGCAGTTAGAAAGCTATGAATAAATGGCGTATTTTATTTTCACAAGGAACACTTCTGAATCGTCTTTTCCGAAAATATGCGCTCGTCCTGATTTTATTAACAACGGTGGCGACTGCTATCATCAGTGTTCATACGTGGGTACAAACGCAAGAGCAAGCCAAGCGAACGACAAGCGAGGCGTTACAAAGTACCAGTCGTACACTGAACGATAAAACGACACTAAGTAAAATCATTAAAGACCAATTGTTGGGGAACTCTGATAAAATCGAGAATGCGACTACTTATCTGACAAAACCGATCAATGAATATTTGATGTACGCTTATGATCAACAACAAAAAACGACCGATTTTGTCTCTTTTCCTTATCTAATGAGAGATATTTATGTCAGCTATGAGGAAGTCAGCTCCGTCTATGTTGTTTTCAGTCAATTGCCTGAGTATCTGGAATCTTCTAGAGCAAATAAAGGTGGGGTGATTAAAAGTGGTACGCCTAAATTGACAGATGCGTTTTATATCAAAATGTCGATCACGCAAGGTGGAAGCGAAGTCGGGAGCATGTTCGTCGGTTTTGAAAAAGCGGAATTGGATGCGGCATTAAAGAGTTTGAATACCTTTAGCGGCTTATCATTGTATATGATCTCTGGTACCACCAACCGTTTATACACATTCCATGATCAAGGAATGACAAAGGATAAACTAGCAACCCAAGAACAATTGATTACAACCAGCCTTCAAGAAAATTCCACTTTGCCACTGATAAACCTTGAAAAAAATAATTTCATCCAGTACCAACAATTACCCGATGATTACCGGATATTGGCTACTTTAGATCGTTCGATGGTTAGACGAGCGGTTATCCAAGATTTAGCACCATTGATTTTCGGTGTATTTCTATTAGATGTCAGTCTGTTATTCTTTTTATACCAAACCTTCAAGCGCTATTCGCAACAAGTAGATCTCGTGATGGATGCAATGAATGAAACGGCCAAAGGGAATTTGGAGACGCGGATCGATACGACCCAAACGGAATATGAATTAAAAGACCTTTCTATAGGGATCAATGAGATGTTGGATAGCATCAACCAATATGTTGAAGATATCTATAAATTGGAAATCAAACAGCAAGATGCCCACATGCGTGCATTACAAGCACAAATCAACCCTCATTTTCTCTATAACACGTTAGAGTATATTCGGATGTATGCGTTAAGTGAAGGCAGCGAAGAATTGGCAGATGTGGTGTATGCTTTTTCGGCCTTGTTGCGAAACAATACTAATCAAGAAAAGACGATCAGTTTAAAGGAAGAACTGGACTTTTGCGAAAAATATGTCTATTTATATCAGATGCGTTACCCCAACCGGATCGCCTATCATTTTTCCATTGATCCATCATTAGCAAGTATCGAAGTACCGAAGTTTGTGATTCAACCATTGATCGAAAATTATTTTAAACATGGGGTCGATTTTACACGTTTTGATAATGCCTTAAGTGTGAAAGTGTTTCGTGAAGGGCAACGAGTCCAGATTATTGTGAAGGATAACGGCAAAGGGATCACACCGGAACGCTTGGCAGAGATCGAATCAAGATTGGCGCATCCTAAAGTCGAATTGTACCAATCAATTGGACTGCAAAATGTGAATGAACGTTTGCGTGCTAGTTTTGGACATAGTTATCAGATGAAGCTAAGTACCAATCAAGAAGGAGGATTGTCTGTCACTATTACATTTAAAGAAAAGGGGTAGGAACATGTACCGAGTGTTATTAGTCGACGATGAATATATGATCTTGGCAGGGTTGCAAAAAATTGTTGATTGGGCAAGTTTGGGATTTCAGGTAGTCGCAACGGCAGAAAACGCGATGCAAGGATTGTCTGTTTTAGAAAATCAATCCATTGATTTAGTTATAACAGATGTCACGATGCCCGAAATGAATGGTTTAGAATTTATCGAGGCGGCTCAAAAGGAACATCATGCGTTTGAATTTATGATTCTTTCTGGTTATCAGGAATTTGATTATTTAAAAAGTGGGATGCAATTAGGGGCCATCAATTACTTGATGAAGCCAGTTAATAAAACCGAACTGATTGCTAGTTTAACCAAAGTGAAGCAGCAATTAGATCATCAAATTGAACAGAAAAACCAGCAAGAAATCTATCAAGAAGTCCTTTTTAGTCAGTGGCTCAATGAAGAATTAGATGAAGTGAGTGAAGAAGAGATTTTAGACAAAATCGGAGGGAAACAACGAAGAGTTTTACTCGCTCAAGTGTCTAGATCCGTCGGGAAATCAGTGAATCAGTGGCTGAAAAACCACCAAGAACTTTTTTATTATCAACGAAACTTTGGAGACATGGAACGCTTTACTTTGTTGCTGGAAGAAGCGTCAGTTTCTGCATTTTGCCGCTTCATTCAAGAGAAGAGTATGGAAGAAAACTGGTTGATCAGTATTGGAGATGAAACAGCAGATCCTGATAAGATCCCTGAGAGTTATCAACATGCCAAAGATAATTTACAACTGCATCAATTCTACGGTGAAAAAGACCAACATATCTTTTTTGCCGAACAAGAAGCAGCAAAAGAACAGGCAATTGATTTTTCTTCGTTTAATCGTGTGTTGAAAAGCGGGCAATTGGCTAGTGCCCAACAAATGATCACTCAATTTTTTGATCAATTCCAAACTGCTGTGATGACACCGGATGATATCCGTCATTTTAGTTTTTTGTTGTTTATGGATATCCACCGGGAATTGATTCGGCTAGAAGACGATGAATATTTAAAAGGGATTCAACAGATCAATCAAGCAAAAACAGTCCAAGAACTGCATCAACTCTTACTATCTTTGATCAAGGAACAGCAAAAACAAGTCCGATATAGCGAGAATGTCGAACGAGTGATGACGATCTTACACGAACACTACCGAGAACCTTTAACCTTGAAAGAAGTTTCAGAAAGCCTGCATTTGAATGTGATGTATTTGGGGCAATTATTCAAAAAAGAAACGAAAAAAAGTTTTTCAACTTATTTAAATCATCTCAGAATGGAACAAGCGAAATGGTTGCTGCTGCATAGTAATCAAAATATCAATGAAATTTCTAGCGAGATCGGCTACAACAACACAACCTATTTTTCAAAGTTGTTCAAAAAAATCGTCGGCAAGTCACCAAAAGAATATCGTGAAAAGAATGGAATGATCGTATAAAATCAGCTACTGTGGTTCAGAGGAAAGTGCTCATTACCCTCATCAAGTAAATCCAAGGTGCCGCATGTCTTGAAGCTTGTTTAAATTAGTATAATTCGGTACAATTTTTCTAGATGATGTTCAGAATGTTGAAAGAAAGCGAGCATGAAACTTTCTTTTTTCTGGTTGGTGAAAAGAGGATGCAGGATGGATTTTTTACGTAAATATGGATTTTATTTTTTATTGTCAGGAGTAGTAAGTGATTTTCTGACGCCGTATGTTTTAGGGATTTTTTATCCCAAACTTAATCAAATGACTGCTGTGATCAGTCTTTTTGGGGATGTTGGTAGTCCCGTACGAAAAGCATTTTTGATTTGGTCGGTCATATCTGGCTGCTTGTATGTTTTGGCAATGCCAGCGTTATATCAAGCTTTTGTTACTACTTCAAAACCACTTGCTCTATTAGTGACAGCTGCCATCGGTCTATATGGTGTCACAGATTGTATTTTTACCGGGTTATTTAGTGTGGACACGAACGAAACTTCTTGGAATTTTTCGACTTGGATCCACAATCTTGGTTCAGGGATTGGGTATGGTGGATTTATTTTGTTCCCTTTATTTGTTTTCTTATTGTATCGCAAAATGGGCGATGCGCAATTAACTCAATCGTTTTTTATTTTACTAGTTGCCAGTTTGGTTTTTGCAGGAATTTATGGCGCAGCACGTATTCCCGGATTAAATCAATTGCCGGTTTTGAATCAGTTAGGTTTTTGTCAACGGATCAGTTTTTTCTTTAATTATTTACCAATTGTGTGGTTAAGTATCTTACACATTAGGGCATAGCGGACTGTAGCCCTAACTAAATGCTGGAAATTAGTAAAACTGATTGAAACCACAGGATAAATGTGTCAGACTAAACCTTGACCGCACATCGTGATGTGCAAATGTATATCGTAGGGGAGTCTAATGAAAGACATGAGAAATATCAAATTAACGATCGAATATGATGGGAAACGTTACTCAGGCTGGCAACGTCTGGGAGATGACGATAAAACGATCCAAGGCAAAATCGAAGCAATCATCTCACAGATGACTGGAGAAAAAATGGAGATCATTGGATCGGGGCGCACGGATTCTGGGACACATGCCAGAGGACAAGTGGCAAACTTTAAAACGACTTCTCAAATGAGTCGTAATGAAATGCTAACTTTTCTCAACCGCTATTTACCAAGAGATATCGTGATCAAAAAAGTGGAAGAAATGCCTGAACGCTTTCATGCTCGATACAATGCGACAGGGAAAAAATATAGCTATTATGTGTGGAATAATCCCATTCCAACTGTTTTTGAACGAAATCATAGTTTCTATTTTCCACAAGAACTAGACCTGGAAAAAATGAATGAAGCTTGTCAAAAACTAATGGGAAGTCATGATTTTATCGGTTTTTCTGCCTTGAAAAAATCAAAAAAATCAACAGTTCGTACGATCCATGAGCTCTCAATCGAACAAGAAGGCGGCATGTTGCACTTTACCTTTGTGGGCAATGGCTTTTTGTATAAGATGGTTCGGATCTTGATGGGTACACTCTTGGAAATCGGTACAGGAAAGTTACCCGTTTCGGCGATTGATGATATTTTTGAGAATAAAGTAAGACAACAGGCAGGAGAAACCGTGCCGGCACATGGTTTATTTTTAGACGAAGTGTATTACCAATAAACATTCATATCAAATAGAATAAACTGAGAGAGTCGTTTGATTGCCTGTAGCAGGCAAAAGAATGGCTGTCTCAGTTTTTTTGAGTAGCCTACTCTCTCCCACGACTCCTCTAAGCGGTCTATTCGCAATTTCGCTAGTTTCGTGATACATTCAGGACGAATTTACATATTTGACCAAGAAGTGAGGGGAAAAGTGGTGGAGCAAGAACTAGCAGAATTATACAATCTCATTTTAAACCCTAATACCCGTGAATGGGAACGGACATTGTTGATCCAAGCGAAAAACCAAGTAGGGGAAAGAAAACAAAGAAAAGAAATCCTTGAAATGATTGAAGTCTCTTTACGACCACTAGCACTTCGGGGGAATTTGACGCCTGACGTGATGGACTTTTATTTGAAGATCACCCATGATCCGATGGGACAAGTGTCTTACGACTTTGCGAAACACCAGATCACCGATGAACGCTATCAAGAAAAAGCCGTCTTTGCCGGGGGCTGTTTCTGGTGCTTAGTCGAACCGTTTGAAACACGGCAAGGGATTATTTCCGTGTTGTCCGGATATACTGGCGGGGAGGTCGAACATCCTAACTATGACCAAGTTAGCAGTGGCACGACTGGGCATGTGGAAGCAGTGGAGATTATTTTTGATCGGCGAATGATAAACTATGAAGAACTATTAGCGATTTTTTGGCAAGTCACCGATCCCACAGATGCCTTTGGACAGTTTCAGGATCGTGGGAATCAATACCGCTCTATCATTTTTGTAGAAAATGAAGAACAAAAAATACTAGCAGAAAAATCCAAGCAACAAGTGATCGCTTCGCATCAGTTTGCGGAACCAATCGTCACACAGATCAAGCCAGCAACAACTTTTTGGCCTGCTGAAAATTATCATCAACAATTTTACAAAAAACAACAAAAACGTTATAAGAAGATCAAGAAGTCTCATCAACAATTTTTATTTTTTAAGCGGGCAAAGAAAAAATGGTCTGGGGGAGACGAATAAGTAATCGTGTAAGTGGAAGATGTTCTGTAAAAATCAGTCATTCCCTTAAAATTGCTAGATGATTTAATAACGATTAAAATCTAATAATACTTTTAAGTAAGCGCTGTTGATTAAGTGGTACACTTATTTGAGAAACCTCTCTCAAATAAAAGAAAGAAGGTACCTATGATGAAGAAAAGGCGTTTATTGGTTTTTAGTGTTCTTTTTTTATTTTCAGTATTTTCAATATTTTCAACATTTTTTGTGGTCCATACTTATGAAAAATCAGAAAGCACCCAAACAATTATCACTGAAAGCAAACAGCATTTACTAGACAATGTGGTGGCAAAACAACGTAATAATCGAGTAAATTTGTTGGATTCGGGGTCAGGCATTTCTGCTTCTGAAAATAGTAGACCGCCAAAAGATTTTATTGATGTTTCCTCACATAATGGTTATTTATCTGTCGAAGCATATGAAACAATGAAAAACTATGGGATCACAGGTGTAGTAGTTAAGTTAACAGAAGGGGATTCTTATAGGAACCCACTGGCCCCCGAACAAGTTGCGAATGCTATCCAGGCGGGGTTGAAAGTGAGTGTCTATCATTATGCTTGGTTTAATTATGCAGAAGACACCGAAAAAGAAGCCTACTATTTATTAGCCTATCTAAAAGAATTAAATTTACCTTATTCTACTGTAGTTGTGAACGATAGTGAAAATCCTCAAATGAATCTAGCAAGAGCAACTGAAAATGCGCAAGTGTTTAGTCAGGCCATTCAAGCAGCTGGTTTTTCCCAGGTGGTTCATTATTCCAATCTTTCATGGTTTACGAATGGAACTTTAGACTTGGATGTCTTAGGAAAAGAGAACTGCTGGGTAGCACAATGGCCTCAGAATCCTTCAGAAAACGAACTTTTACATACAGAAAAAGCTGCTTGGCAATGGGCAAGTGATTTATACTTTCCAGAATTTACCGAAAAACAATTCGATATCAACGCCGATTACCTAGGGATATTTACCAAATGATCCATGGTGATGATTGAGGCTAAAGAGGATTTTTGTTAGTAATTCGCCAACGATAAGCGTATAATTCACATAGAACAATAGTTATCAACAACGAAATATCACATACGCAGATTAGGAAAAAGAAGTGGTAAATCATATTTTTTGAAAGCGTATACTTGTTTAGGAGGAGAAGAATATATGTATGTAGCAAATCAGCAGCGATATGAAAAAATGACGTATCGAAAAACTGGAAAATCTGGGTTGAGATTGCCTTTGCTGTCTTTAGGATTATGGCAAAATTTTGGTGATTATGATCCTATAAGTAATCAACGAGAAATTTTACGTGGCGCCTTTGATATGGGGATCACACATTTTGATTTAGCCAATAACTATGGTGGTCCAGCAGGAGCAGCAGAGAAAAACTTTGGTCGGATCTTTAAAGAAGACTTTCAAACGTATCGTGATGAAATGATCATTTCAACCAAAGCAGGTTATCACATGTGGGAAGGACCTTATGGGGAATGGGGTTCCCGTAAATCGATCATTGCTAGTTGTGATCAAAGCCTCAAACGGATGGGGTTAGATTACGTAGATATCTTTTATCATCATCGCCCTGATCCAGATACACCTTTGGAAGAAACGGCAGAAGCGCTTATGCAATTAGTTCGTCAAGGGAAAACACTGTATATTGGGATCTCCAACTACAACGGGGAAGACACGAAGAAAATGTCTGCTATCTTACGTGAAATGAACGCTCCATTTATTATCCACCAAATGCGTTACAATATGTTTTCAAGAGAGTTATTAGAAGAAGATTTAGCACCTGTTTTAGAAGAGACCGGTCTGGGAGCTATTACTTTTAGTCCTTTAGCGCAAGGGTTATTAACTAAACGCTATTTACATGGGATTCCTGAAGATTCTCGAGCTCATCGTAAAGAAATTCCTTTTCTATCAGAAGATCAAGTGACACCTACATTGGGTAAGATCAAGCAATTACAGGATTTAGCTGATTTGCGTGGACAGACGTTAGCACAAATGGCTTTAGCATGGAATCTACGACAAGAGTCAGTGACCAGTGTGCTTGTAGGCGCTAGTCGACTTAGTCAATTAGAAGAAAGTGTTCGGATGATGGATAATCTTTCCTTCTCACCTGAAGAAGAACAGAAAATTGAACAAATCTTAGGACACTAACGAAAGCTGTTTTTTCCTTTTTCTCAGAAAAATAACGTAAAGGAGGAGTGGCCATGGCTCATCAAGATTACGTTCATCTGAAAACAATTGATACAGATATTCGTTCATTTATTTTACAAAAAAATAAGAAACTGACCATAGAGTCCCAAATCCCTTTTATTACCTTTATGAATTATCATTTTGAGTATATAAAAGAAAAAATCATTCAAGACCAGAATGAAACAAAAAAAATTAATCAAGAAATGCTAGAGCAGTTGAAAAATAAGCAAATCATTAGTCAAAATTTAAATACAACGATCAATCAAAAAGCGACTTTTGGTCAAAAATCAGCAGATGCAATTGCCAAGTTTGGTGGTAGTTGGCCGTTTATCTTTCTCTTTGTAGTGATTTTAGGTAGTTGGATCTTGTTGAATACGTTACATTTTTTTGGCCTATCATTTGATCGATATCCGTTCATTCTTTTGAACTTAGTGCTTTCTTGTTTAGCTGCTATCCAAGCACCGATCATTATGATGAGTCAAAACAGACAAGCAGCTAGAGATCGGATAGCAGCCGACCATGATTATCAAACAAACCTAAAAGCTGAGTTAGAAATTAGTTTGTTGCATGAAAAAATCGATTATTTGATGTCACAGCAATGGCAACAAATGCTGGAATTACAACAATTACAAATTGAGTTATTAACCCAATTAAATGAAAAATTCCAAGAAACGACAAAAAGTGAATAGTAGGACAAGCAGATGAAAATAAGCTGGAATTCGCTCAAAGGAGTCATTTTTGCGAAACTACGGCTTATTTTTTTTGATACCATGAATTAGCTACATAAAGTTATCAGAGAAATGATCAACGTTTGCACACTAATTTTAGTGTGCAAAGAAAAAAGAAGTGTGCATCGACACCGTGTTCTTTTGGAAGCGTTAGCACGACAAGGGATTAAAGCGCTTTAAAAGTTGGCACGGTAATTGCTTTATATAAAAGTGTAAGATACAAGAAAGGGAAGTGTAGAAAATGGAAAAGAAAACAATCATGCTTGTATGCTCAGCTGGAATGAGTACTAGTTTATTAGTAACAAAAATGCAAAAAGCGGCAGAAGAAAAAGGAATCGAGGCTGATATCTTTGCAGTATCTGCTTCAGATGCAGACAATCAATTAGAATCAAAAAATGTAGACGTTTTACTTTTAGGCCCACAAGTACGTTTTATGCAAAATCAATTTGCTGAAAAATTAGCACCAAAAGGAATTCCTTTAGATGTAATCAATATGCAAGATTACGGTATGATGAACGGTGCCAAAGTATTAGAACAAGCAGAATCATTAATCAATAAATAATGGAGGAAACCAACAATGCAAGAGCAAAAAAATCTTGAAGCAATCATGGGTTTGATCATGTTTGGCGGAAATGCAAAAAGCGATGCAATGGAAGCGATTGCTGCAGCGAAAAAAGGAGATTTTGAGTTAGCTGATGCAAAAATCAAAGATGCAGAAGAATCTTTAGTGCAAGCTCATCACTCTCAAACAGAAATGTTAACACAAGAAGCACAAGGTAATCATATGGAAGTGACTTTATTGACGGTTCACAGCCAAGACCATCTGATGACTTCGATTGCATTTACAGATTTAGCAAAAGAAATCATTGATTTATATCGACGTTTAGATGCTTAAAGTAAACTGGTGAAATAGAAAAGAGGAAAGAAACATGGATAAATTTGTTGCATTTATGGAGAAACATTTTATACCTGTGGCATCAAAAATTGGTGCTCAACGTCATTTAGTAGCGATTCGTGATTCATTTATGGTCAGTATGCCTTTGATGATTTTAGGTGCGTTAGCAGTAATGATCAATAACTTGCCTATTCCTGGTTTCCAAGAATTAATGAATAAAATTTTTGGTGGCGAAGCTTGGAAAGGATTTGGCGCAGCTGCTTGGAATGGTACATTTGCGATTCTTTCAGTTTTGATCGCCTTTCTACTTGCTTATCATTTGGCAAATGGTTATCGTAAAGACGGCGTTTCTGCTGGAGTAATTTCTTTAGGTTCATTCTTCGCATTAGGCGGAGCGTTGGGCATGAGCTCAAACGGTTTATTTATTGCAATTATTGTTGGGATTATTTCAACAGAAATCTTTGTTCGTTTAAGTGGAAATGAAAAATTAATCATCAAAATGCCTGATGGCGTGCCACCAGCTGTAGCTAAAGCCTTTGCTTCATTATTACCTGCAATGATCACGATCTCATTCTTTGCTTTGATTGCTGCGATCTTTGCTGCATTTGGTGTAGATGATATCGTAGGCGCGTTTTATACAATTGTCCAAGAACCATTCATGGGACTAGCCAATTCTTATCCTTCAGCTTTGTTGTTAGCATTCATTACACCATTCTTATGGTTCTTTGGATTACACGGGGCAAACATGGTAGACCCTTTGATGCAAACAATCAATGCACCAGCAATCGAAGCGAATGTTAATGCGATTGCTGCTGGTCATAGCGCACCATACATTGTAAACAAACCTTTCTTTGATAGCTTTGTCAACTTAGGTGGTACAGGGGCAACATTAGGTCTGTTACTAGCGATTTATTTAGTGGGACGTAGAAATAAACCTTATATGGTTGTTACGAACTTGTCGATCGCACCAGGTGTTTTCAATATCAATGAACCAACAATGTTTGGTTTACCAATCGTATTGAACCCAATTATGTTTATTCCGTTTATTTTAACCCCAATGGTTTTAGTATCTGTTGCTTATTTTGCTACTGCTACCGGACTAGTTCCAGCTGCAACGGTGATGCCACCATGGGTAACACCACCAGTAATCGGTGGGGTATTAGCAACAAAAAGTATCGCTGGCGGTGTCTTAGCTGCTATCAACTTAATCTTATCTGTCTTGATTTACCTACCATTTGTGAAAGTAGCGACAGTTCAAGAAAAAAGAAAAGAAGCATTAAACGGCTAAAAGCACATAAAGGAAAGAAACAGCACATACAATCAAAAGTAGCTATTCTTTAGTGAAAAGATCTTGTTTCGTTTAATGAGTGATCAAAAAAAACAGTTGTCTGACAGAGGTCATGACAACTGTTTTTTTTTTTTGGATAAATGGCTCAAGGATTGCTTTCTTTTTTCTTAGTGAAAAAGAAGGATAAAAGGAGGTTTTTTTGGAGTTTAAAAAAAACCATTTCGATAACAAGCGTGCTATAATAGTGCAAATGTATAGGGGAGTGAAAGGACGAAATGAAAGGTTATGAGTTGGTTAAGATCAGAGAAAGACCTGAATGGTTGGAACAGGCAGCGCAATGGTTTACGTCAAAATGGCATCTTCCGCTTTCCTTTTACCAAGAGAGCATGGAAGATTCTCTTCAATCATCTAACGCTGTTCCTCAATGGTATATAGTCGTGACGTCAGAACAAAAAATTATCGCTGGAGCAGGGGTCATCGCGAATGATTTTCATGATCGCCCAGATTTGACTCCGAATGTTTGTGCGTTGTTTGTTGAAAAAGAGTATCGTAATCAAGGAATTGCCAAAGAGATTTTATCATTTATTCGAGAGGATATGGGAGCGCTTGGGATTTCGCAGCTCTATGTA
Organism: Enterococcus sp. DIV1682a; assembly: GCF_051711005.1. Taxonomy (NCBI): domain Bacteria; kingdom Bacillati; phylum Bacillota; class Bacilli; order Lactobacillales; family Enterococcaceae; genus Enterococcus; species Enterococcus sp. DIV1682a. The sequence continues at coordinate 2,641,416 of NZ_JBIOLT010000001.1, read as the reverse complement.
GCGACTGACCATACAGGTTTTTATGAAAGATATGAGTGGGAATATCTGACGACGGTACAAGATAATGAAGGGATCCCGGTTTATTTATATCAACTAGCGATTTTTACAACGTGATCGGAGTTGATTACTCAAAAGGGTTCTTTATCTGATCAGTAATCTTTTGTTTCTGGTGAGCAATGCCAAGAAAAATCGGAAATTGTTTCTTGATGCTATTTTTGTTGGTATATTGGTTATTCGAGTATTATTAGTGGACGGTCCCATTTTTTAGCTTCAAAAAAATTCCAGGAGCAATAGAAAGTTCTATCAGTCCTGGAATTTAGAATGGTTGATTTGTTGGAAAAGCATGAATGAGCTCGCTGTCCTAAATAGGCGTTCCGTCTTTTTACCGAAAAATTAGGAAGCTTTCTTATTCATTCTTTTTTTCGCTCTTTTTTTGTTTTTTTTTCTCGTCATAGATGAAGACATTACGTACTATTTTCAAAATAGGTCGTGCAGTCAAAAAGATCGCTCCTACTAGATAACAATAGGTACTATAACGGTCTGGAATATCTGTTAACAACGCTACGCTTCCAAAAATATAAAAAATCCCTGTTAATAAATCAACTGCAAGAGACAATAATGTATAGCGGTTCTGGAAATAAAGACGAAAACGTTGTCCAGCAATTTCGATATCTTCTTCTTTCCCAATATCTATTTCATGGCTTTTTCGTTTTATTTCTGGCATCTCTCACTCACCTATCTGTGAACAAAGCTAAGGTTTCAAAACAACTTTGATATTTTTATCTTCTTTTTTGTCAAAAATCTCGTATGCTCGGGCAGCATCAGCTAAAGGCATCGCATGTGTGATGATTTGGGTTGGATCGAACAGACCCGCAGCAATCATCTCGTAAATTTTAGGCATCAAATGAACGATCGGTGCCTGACCATGCTTCACTGTGATATCTCTCATGAAAAATTCTTGTAGTGGGTACGAAGAAGCTGGGGTCATATAAACACCAGTGATTTGTACGGTTCCAAATTTTTTGACAGCTTGCGCAGCCATTTGGATCGGTGAAATCGTCCCGCTTTGCAAACTAACGAGATTCTTAGCTTTTTCTTTCACTGGTTCCAAGCCATCCATCCCTACACAATCAATGATGACATCAGCGCCACCTTTTGCTAATTCGTAAAGTTCTTTCCCAGCAGACTGAGTATCTTCTAACAAATAAGTTTCTACATGATTGTAACGAGCGGCTTTATCAATACGATGTTGGACCGGATCGACAGCAATCACTCGCTCTGCTCCTGCCATAGCGGCAAATTTTTGTGCAAACAACCCAACTGGTCCTGAACCTAAGACCACTACAGTGGCGCCTTTTTTTACGTTAGCATTTTGAACGCTCCAATAAGCAGTTGGAAGGATATCAGATAAGAAAAGGACTTTTTCGTCTGCAAGATCATTGTCAGGTACGATAAACGAAGTGCTATCAGCAAACGGTACCCGAAGATACTCAGCTTGACCACCCCAATGATTCCCATTTAAACGGCCAAAGCCAAATAAACCACCATAAAGTTGATCTGGATTTGAGCGATCACATTGACTTTCCATCTCATGGGTACAGAAATGACAATGCCCACAACTAATATTAAAAGGAATAACGACCCGCTGTCCCTTTTTTAGTTTTTTTACTGCAGGACCTACTTCTTCAACAATCCCCATTGGTTCATGACCAACGACATATCCTTTTTCTAAAACAGCCTCCCCATGATGATAGAGGTGAAGATCCGAGCCGCAAATCGCAGTAGCGGTAATTCGAATAATAGCATCTGTCGGTTCCACGATTTTTGGATCATCTACGTTTCTGATTTCCATTTTTTGGTTTCCTTGCCAGGTAACAGCTTTCATGAAATAAAACTCCTTTCTTCAAACCCTATAACATGTCATTTTTTGAACGAACAGCTAATTTCATTCTAAAGGAGGAGCTGGCTTTTGAGTAGTGAAACGCTTTTAGTAAAGGGAAAATCACTTTAAAATAACTAGTGTATTATTTAGTTTGCATTGAGAAGCTTTATAGTTAGAAGTATAATTAAATTATGTTGATTTCTTAGGTTAAGTAAATAACAGATTAAAAAATAGATCAAAAGGGAGGTTATTTGTGATAAAAGAAAAAAAGGGAGAACAAATCAGAAAACTGATGGTCACATTTGCTTGTTCAGTGACTTTGTTTGTGATTATTTCCGTAGGAATCATTCAAGTGACGTTTTTTGATCAGGCGTATTTACTCGGTCAAATCGAAAAAACAAAGTATAGCGAATTGGTCCTCGCAGAAGCAGCTCAGAATTTTCGGAAAGAAAACACAGAAGAAAGTGAATTTTCAGAGGTCGTTGCAACGGCACTTTCACCAAGTTTTGTCGAAGAAGCCCTTCGACCATTTATCCAACATACATATGAAGAAACAAATTATGAGCTAAGAGACAGCAATGAGGTGAGTGAGAAAATTGCTCAAGCTGTGGCTACAATTGCAACAAAAAAACAACTGACTATCGATAAAGAGGAAAAAAATAAAATCGAGACAATGATCTTTATTTACATGTATCACTTCCAAAGTGCATTAGGTGATCGATACTTGACTATTTTTATCGAAAACATCGTGTCTGCTCGAAAAATAGTGGTACCTCTTTTTTACATCTGTCTGGGTCTATTGGCGTTTTGGCTAGTCTATTTATATCGGTTAATTAACAAAACATTCTTTTCTTTCCTGCGTTACGGTATGTTTATTTTGGGAACGACTGGAAGTATGTTTTGTGTTTTAGCAGGATTGCTTTATATACAAGACGTTTTACATAATATAGCTTTTCATTCACAAGCGACTTTACAATTAATGACACATTACGTGCAAGATCTACTGATGTATCCAGCGATTATTGGGGGCATTCTTTTGTTTTGTGCTGTATTATTCGGTGGGGGAAGTAAGCTTCTGCAGAAACGGCAAAGTAAAAAGTGGCTGAAAACTGGAAGCAGTACCTTAAAAAAAGCCTAAGATAATAGCTAAATAAAAATCATTCGTTGAATGATGAAATACTAAAAAACGACTGTCACTCCCGTTACTAGGAAGTGACAGTCATTTTTTGTTGCGGTTGTTCCTTGTTGATAGCTTGTTGCATCGATCATTCAAACATTTTCTTAGCAGCACGCATCAATGTAGGAATATCTTTGTCATATCTTGGAGTTTTAACAAGACGTGACATTGGAATACCAGCAAAATGGAAAGCAGCGATCTCGCCAGAGCGTACGGCACTTTGTTCCGTAAAGATCATTTGATAAGGTTGTTCGACAAATTCTCCAGTAAATGCCAAGTTCGTTGAGTGTTGAGGAATCACTTTTGGTCGGTCGCTTTTTGCTCGATTATTAAATAATGCAGAAGCATAAGGCATATACACAGGAATATTATTCACAACGCTATCAAAAATCTCGGTTTCCTTCGTTCGAATATTTTCAGGACCAGGATCGACTTTCGAAAGTTGTCCAATCAATTCTTCTAACATTTCTTTCCCAGTCATCTTGATATATTGCTTATCCACAAATTCTCCACGACGTCGAGGGTATAAGAAATATCCCCAAATGACGGTTTCATTTGGTTTTTGTGAAGTAAAATGTGGTTGGTGATGAACGACGATCGACATATTGACATCTTTTTGTCCGAGTGGCGTGATTGGTGTAGTGGAGATAAATGAATTCAATGCATTACCAGGAACTTGTGTCGTGATCCGAGTAATTTCATTTAAAAGCAAATGGTCCTTAGTTGTTAGAGTGAAACTGACCCATTCACTGGCATCACGATCGGCAAAAAATTTGTCAGGGTTACCTAAATTATAGAAACGTTCACTGGCTTTCTTCCACAAGCTAGAAGCAGCGCCATAATCCATATTTTCAACAGCTGGTGTATCGTAGTCACCTAGTGTAGCCGAATCAGTAATTGATCCGTTAGTGAAAAGCACACCCGTATCACCATCAACCACGACGTGTTCTTCCTCATTGGTTAACGTGTTGATCATTTTTAAGCCAGTCACTGTAATTTCATCTTGCATCGGAGTTTCTTTGAATTCCCAGTCGACTACGCGGCGGTTCAAAATGATTTGACATCCTTGGTCTTTTAAATAATTGATCAATGGCAACATGATACTTTCATACTGATTGTAGCGAGTTCGGTTTACTCCTACCAAATGTTCGATTTGTGTAAATTCATAAATCATTTGATGCATGTAGCGACGAAGTTCTTGGGCAGAACTACGAGTATGAAAAGCAAAAGTTGTTTCCCACATAAACCAAAAGTTTGTCTCAAAGAAGTGAGGATCATCTTTGAAGTATTCTTCAATTGTGACATTATCTAATTTTTCTTCTTCTGAATCAGGCATGGCGATCAGCTTAGTCAATAACAAACGATCTTTATTGTTAAATCCTAGTTTGCCACCGTCAATAATCCCTTTTCCGCCTTCCATCAAACGTGCTTTATCAAATGTTCGGTGTTTTGCATCAAAATCTCTAGTATCTTCAGCCGCAGTCATTCCTGGTTCGGTGACAGAGGGGATTCGGCTTAAGAGATCCATCAAATCCACGTATGTTCGATAATTGAGCATACGTCCACCACGGGCGATATAGCCCTTTTTGTTTTCTAAGGGATGATTTTTATTCCAATATTCATCGACAACGGTATCCGTTGGGGCACCATCATTGGAGCCATGGTCATCTAAAGAATAAAACGTAATCTGATCACCACGCCAGTTTCCTTCTTGAATCAAATAAACAGCAGCTGCCATATTGGCGATTCCAGCGCCAATCATTATTGCTTTACTTTTTCTCATTGTGATTCCTCCAGTATTTTACAAGTGAACAGTCTGACGATTCGTTTCTTTGACTAGATCGATTCAAATTCATCATACAAATGACGATCATCTTCTAACAAGCCTGTCTTTTTACCAAGATAAACAGCACCCAATGTTAATATGCCTAGTCCAATACCTAGTTTGATCCATTTTTTACTCATAAGATATTCCTCCTTTGTTTTTTCTCTCGTCCTTCTATGTAAAAGGATAGAACCTTTCATTCTAATTGCCAAATGATAGGGTAACCAAATATCCGAACTTTGGACAGATTGAACAGAGTGTCTAATTTTGAGCAAAAGTAAGTCAATGGAATAGAAAAGTTGGTCAGCTGAAAAAATGGAAAGCTTGGGAGGAAAATCAAGATTGGCAGAAAATCTGGAAAGAATGGTTTGCCAGATAGCAATGAAAAGATATGTAAGAGATTTGCGTTATTTTATATTTGATAAAACATTAGGTAATTAGAATTATTTTTTAAAAAAAGTTTCATTAGATTTGATTTTAAAATCAAAATTCTAAATAAAATGCTTTCAAAAATAAAAATCGTATAAAAATTTTGTGTTATAGTAAAACTGTTAAAAATCCTATATATAACAAAAAAAGGCAAAATAAAAAAGCACCGAGACAGTGCTTGCTTTAAAAGCTGATAACGGACAATGCCTTATTTTAACTCGCTATGTTGATTTGAATGCTACCAACAAATTGATTATAGCATAATACCAAAGAGTTACAAGTAGAAAAAGAAAATCACTTTGTCTAACTATTCATGATGGTTGGCAATTGTAAAGAAGACAACTTGCTAAGTTGTGTAAATGTTAAAAGAAGGGATGGATAGTGAATGACAAAGGACTATACGATTGGTTTAGATATAGGAACCAATTCTGTGGGCTGGGCGGTACTAACAGATGATTATCAATTAATGAAAAGGAAAATGAGCGTTCACGGAAATACTGAAAAAAAGAAAATCAAAAAAAATTTTTGGGGCGCACGATTATTTGATGAAGGTCAAACAGCGGAGTTTAGAAGAACTAAGCGAACGAATCGCCGAAGATTGGCTCGCAGAAAATATCGACTCAGCAAATTACAAGATCTTTTTGCTGAAGAACTCTGCAAACAAGATGACTGCTTTTTTGTACGTTTGGAAGAAAGCTTCTTAGTTCCAGAAGAAAAACAATACAAACTAGCATCGATTTTCCCCACGTTAGAGGAAGAAAAAGAATATTATCAAAAATATCCGACAATCTATCATTTGCGCCAAAAGTTAGTCGATTCAACGGAAAAAGAAGATCTCCGATTGGTTTATCTGGCATTGGCTCATCTATTGAAATATCGTGGTCATTTTTTGTTTGAAGGAGACTTGGATACGGAGAATACCTCTATTGAAGAAAGCTTTCGTGTTTTTTTAGAACAGTATGGCAAACAATCAGATCAACCACTAATCGTTCACCAACCCGTTTTAACTATTTTGACAGATAAATTATCGAAGACGAAAAAAGTGGAAGAAATCCTCAAATATTATCCTACAGAAAAAATCAACAGCTTTTTTGCTCAATGTTTAAAATTGATCGTTGGGAATCAAGCAAACTTTAAACGTATATTTGATTTGGAAGCAGAAGTAAAACTCCAATTTTCAAAGGAAACCTATGAAGAAGATCTGGAGTCTTTGTTAGAAAAAATCGGTGATGAGTACCTAGATATCTTTTTGCAAGCGAAGAAAGTCCATGATGCGATCTTATTATCAGAGATTATTTCTTCAACTGTCAAACATACGCAAGCAAAACTGTCTTCAGGGATGGTCGAACGGTATGAACGGCATAAAGCTGATTTGGCAAAATTCAAACAATTCGTGAAAGAAAACGTACCGCAAAAAGCAACGGTTTTTTTCAAAGATACCACCAAAAATGGTTATGCTGGTTATATCAAAGGAAAAACAACCCAAGAAGAATTTTATAAATTCGTCAAAAAAGAGCTAAGTGGGGTAGTAGGAAGTGAACCTTTTCTAGAAAAAATCGATCAAGAAACCTTTTTATTGAAACAACGTACTTATACCAATGGGGTTATTCCTCATCAAGTACATTTAACAGAATTGAAAGCGATCATTAATCAACAAAAACAACATTATCCATTTCTAGAAGAAGCAGGACCAAAAATCATTGCGTTATTCAAATTTCGAATCCCTTATTATGTCGGTCCTTTGGCAAAAGAACAAGAGGCTAGTTCTTTTGCTTGGATCGAGCGGAAAACAGCTGAAAAAATCCATCCGTGGAATTTTTCAGAAGTTGTAGATATCGAAAAATCAGCGATGCGTTTTATTCAAAGAATGACAAAGCAAGATACGTATTTACCGACAGAAAAAGTACTTCCTAAAAATAGCTTACTTTATCAAAAATATATGATTTTCAATGAACTAACCAAAGTGAGCTATAAAGATGAACGAGGTGTGAAACAGTATTTTTCCGGTGATGAGAAACAGCAGATTTTTAAACAGTTGTTTCAAAAAGAGCGAGGGAAAATCACTGTCAAAAAATTACAAAACTTTTTGTATACGCATTACCATATTGAAAATGCCCATATTTTTGGTATTGAAAAAGCATTTAATGCTTCGTATAGCACGTATCATGATTTTATGAAATTAGCAAAAACAAACCAAAAAGCCATGCAAGAGTGGTTGGAACAACCCGAAATGGAACCGATTTTTGAGGATATCGTAAAAATACTCACCATTTTTGAAGACCGTCAAATGATTAAACATCAATTAAGTAAGTATCAAGAGGTCTTCGGTGAAAAGTTGCTCAAAGAATTTGCAAGAAAACATTACACTGGCTGGGGAAGATTCTCAGCTAAATTGATCCATGGCATCAGAGATCGAAAAACGAATAAAACGATCCTTGATTATCTAATCAACGATGATGACGTTCCGGCTAACCGTAACCGTAATTTGATGCAGCTGATCAATGATGAGCATCTATCTTTTAAAGAAGAAATTGAAAAAGCAACGGTGTTTTCTAAACATAAATCATTAGTTGACGTCATACAAGACTTACCAGGAAGTCCGGCGATCAAAAAAGGAATTTGGCAAAGTCTTAAAATCGTGGAAGAACTGATTGCGATCATTGGATACAAACCAAAGAATATCGTGATCGAAATGGCAAGAGAAAACCAAAAAACGCATCGGACGAAACCACGTCTTAAAGCTTTAGAAAATGGGTTGAAACAGATTGGAAGCACGTTATTAAAAGAACAGCCAACAGATAACAAAGCGCTCCAAAAAGAACGGTTGTACCTGTACTATTTGCAAAATGGCAGAGATATGTATACGGGAGAACCGCTAGAAATCGAGAATCTTCACCAATACGAAGTGGATCATATCATACCGAGAAGCTTTATTGTGGATAATTCTATTGATAACAAGGTGCTAGTTGCTAGAAAACAAAATCAAAAGAAGCGCGACGATGTGCCGAATAAACAAATAGTCAACGAGCAAAGGATCTTTTGGAATCAACTGAAAGAAGCCAAATTGATTAGTCCAAAAAAATATGCGTATTTAACCAAAATTGAACTGACACCAGAGGATAAAGCCCGTTTTATTCAGCGGCAATTAGTCGAAACGAGACAAATCACGAAACATGTTGCGAATATTTTACATCAATCGTTTAATCAGGAAGAGGAAGGAACAGATTGTGATGGGGTACAGATTATTACGCTAAAAGCAACATTGACGAGCCAATTCAGACAAACTTTTGGGCTTTATAAAGTACGTGAGATCAATCCACATCATCATGCGCATGATGCGTATTTAAATGGTTTCATTGCGAATGTTTTGTTAAAACGGTACCCTAAATTAGCACCTGAATTTGTCTATGGAAAGTATGTCAAATATAGTTTAGCAAGAGAAAATAAAGCTACCGCTAAAAAAGAATTTTATTCCAATATTTTAAATTTCCTTGAATCAGACGAACCGTTTTGCGATGAAAATGGGGAAATTTATTGGGAAAAAAGCCATCATCTCCCACGGATCAAAAAAGTTCTTAGCTCCCATCAAGTGAATGTAGTGAAAAAAGTCGAACAACAAAAAGGTGGTTTCTATAAGGAAACGGTCAATTCAAAAGAAAAACCTGATAAACTGATCGAACGGAAAAATAATTGGGATGTGACGAAATACGGTGGTTTTGGAAGTCCAGTCATTGCCTATGCCATTGCGTTTGTTTATGCCAAAGGGAAGACACAAAAGAAAACCAAGGCAATTGAAGGAATTACCATCATGGAACAAGCGGCTTTTGAAAAAGATCCGACTACATTTTTAAAAGACAAAGGCTTTCCTCAGGTGACAGAGTTTATCAAATTGCCAAAATATACCTTGTTTGAGTTTGATAATGGGCGCAGAAGATTCCTGGCAAGTCACAAGGAGTCGCAAAAAGGGAATCCTTTCATCTTATCGGACCAATTAGTAACCTTGTTATACCATGCGCAACATTATGACAAAATCACCTATCAAGAAAGTTTTGATTACGTCAATACTCATCTTTCTGATTTCTCAGCCATCTTAACCGAAGTTCTCGCTTTTGCAGAAAAGTATACACTTGCGGATAAAAACATAGAGCGAATTCAAGAACTCTATGAAGAAAACAAATATGGAGAGATTTCGATGATCGCACAATCCTTTTTGCAGTTGCTACAGTTCAATGCGATAGGTGCTCCAGCAGACTTTAAATTTTTCGGAGTAACGATCCCTCGAAAACGTTATACCAGCTTAACGGAGATTTGGGATGCTACGATCATTTACCAGTCGGTCACTGGTTTATACGAAACGAGGATAAGGATGGGTGACTTATGGGCTGGCGAACAGTAGTAATCAATACCCATTCTAAACTGACTTATGCAAATAATCATCTGGTGTTTAAAAATGCGCAACAAACGGAAAAAATCCATTTGTCTGAGATCGATATCCTTATTTTAGAAACAACCGATATCACGATCACGACAATGTTGTTGAAGCGTTTAACAGATGAAAAAATCTTAGTGATATTTTGCGATGACAAGCGATTGCCGTCATCGCAATTATTCTCCTATTATGGGCGACATGATAGTAGTTTGCAGTTATCTAAACAAATTCAGTGGGAATCGGACTTGAAGGGCGTAGTTTGGACAACGATCATTGCCCAAAAGATCCATAACCAATGTCGTTTTTTACAAGAAAATGATTTTGTTGAAAAGGCATCTGCGCTTTCCAAGTTATCAGAAGAATTGGAAACATTTGATCCGACGAATCGTGAGGGGCATGCGGCAAGAATCTACTTTCAAACGTTGTTTGGTAATCAATTCACGCGGGAGGAGTCGAATGAAATCAATGCGGGGTTAGATTATGGTTATACGCTGCTAATGAGTTTGTTTGCAAGAGAAATCGTTAAAAATGGTTGTATGACACAATTCGGTTTAAAACATGCGAACCAATTTAATGATTTTAATCTAGCAAGTGACTTGATGGAACCATTTCGTCCGCTAGTTGATCAAATTGTTTATACATATCGTGATCAACCTTTCCCGATTATCAAAAGAAGGCTGTTTGATTTGTTTTCACAAAAGTATTTATATGGGAAAAAAGAAATGTTCTTAACGAATATCGTGACGGATTACACCAATAAAACGATTAAAACATTGAATAATGAAGGGAAGGGAGTTCCTTATTTCGGAATATGAGTTATCGTTACATGAGAATGTTATTAATGTTTGATCTGCCGACAGAGACGAGCGATGATCGAAAAGTTTATCGAAGGTTCAGAAAGTTTTTACTGAGTGAAGGCTTTATCATGCATCAATTTTCAGTATATAGTAAGTTGTTGTTGAACGGTACTGCTAATCAAGCGATGCTCGGTCGATTAAAAGCCCATCATCCTAAAAAGGGCTTAGTTACCTTACTAACGGTCACTGAAAAACAATTTTCACGAATGGTTTATTTGTGTGGGGAAAAAGACCTGAGTCCAGCTAATTCAGACGAACGAGTCATTTTTTTAGGAGAGGATGTGGAGGATGAACCTTAACTTTTCTTTATTAGAACAACCAATAAGCTTTGAAAAAGCGCTGATTTTTGTAATTGAAGATGTGGAAGTTTTTTCAAAAGTCGTTCATGGAGTTTACCAGTATGGTGAAAATAGCATGTTAAAGTTTTTCAATGATAAATTACAGCTACTCAAACCATCAGAATTGATGGTTGTGACGGATATCTTAAGTTTTGATAGTCAATCTCCAACTACATTGAAGCTGATCTATGCTGACTTAGAGCAACAATTAAATGAAAACATCGAACTAAAATCAAGGATTGATCAATTAACCACCAGGGTTCAGGAATGGATTAGTGAGGAACTCTTAGAACATGAATTAGATTTAGTCTGTGAAGAAATGAGTATGGTTGAGCTATTCAAAGCATTAAAAATAAGAATTACGACGCAACCAGAATCAATCTTTCAAAAAATAATGGAGATTTTACAGATTTATAAGTATCTAGTGAAAAAGAAATGCTTGGTTTTTATCAATGTTGGAGCGTACTTAACAGCCACAGAAATGGCTGAACTACAGGAATATATTTCTTTGTGTCATATGCCTGTCCTTTTTATCGAACCACGAAAAATAAAAGGATTGAAGCAAACTGTTTTAGATCAAGACTATTTTTTGTGTGAAGAAATGTGGTAAAATAAGAACAATCAAAATAACAAAAAACAGCATGAATGAGCATTCAAGACGAAAGTTTTGCTATGGACGAGTAGCGCGATTACGAGATTTCGTGAGAAAAAAATTTTTCTGCGAGGTTTTAGAGCTATGTTGTTTTGAATGCTTCCAAAACCAAACCCAAAACCGCCGAAACTTCTGTAATGTTTTAGAGCTATGTTGTTTTGAATGCTTCCAAAACGTTTAACCGACCGATCTTCTATAAAGAATTGTTTTAGAGCTATGTTGTTTTGAATACTTCCAAAACAATGTCCGTTTTTACGTAACGGTCGATTGGGTTTTAGAGCTATGTTGTTTTGAGTGCTTCCAAAACCCAAAACTTAACTCTAAAGACTACGTTCCGCAAAACAGTTTTAGAGCTATGTTGTTTTGAATGCTTCCAAAACCAAGGCTTGTAATTCCGTTTTGTTCACAGTGTTTTAGAGCTATGTTGTTTTGAATGTTTCCAAAATGTAGAAGCGTTGTGCTTTACTCGATCGCTGTTTTAGTTTTGTGTTATTTTGAGTGCTGACCTCATCAACTATGATAAGAGGTAGCTTTAGAGTTATGTTGTTTTGAATGAATGAAGATGCCTACTTTATCATGAAAAGTAGGCTCTTTTTTTACTTCTATATAGGAAAGTGTCTTCAGTTGTTGAATCTGCTAAGTTTTGATCATTGAAAGGGGGAATCGTGCCTTTTAAAAATGAATGGGTATGTTTACGGAACAGGACGCAATTGTTCAGTCTTATCAACATTGAAACGAATTCATTTTCTCAAAGAAAAGATGATTTGCTAATTTCGTGCTTTTTCTCTATCATCAAACAGTAGGCATTTGTTCGTGAACTAAAATGAATGTGAGAGGGGACAGTGAGATGTTTGATACAAATTTGATAACTTATTTGGACTGGTTGATCGCAATTTTGAATATTGCTTCAATCATTATTTTGCTGGTAGGGATTTTTTTAGTCTTAAAAAATCTTTTTGACTGGCACCCACTGAAAAAAGACTACGAACAGCGTAATTTCCGAAATGCGGAAGTACGCAAATTATTGGCTAGTTATATTTTGCTGAGTCTAGAGGTGCTAGTGGTAGCAGATATCATTGAATCAGTTATCAAACCAACTTGGACAGATATTTTAAAATTAGCAGTGATCATCATTATTCGAACGATTATTTCCTATTTCTTGAATTTAGAAACACAAGATAAAAAGCAAGTAAAGGTAGGAACACATAATGGAAATTAATTTGATCGAGAAACTTGCCCCTTATTTGGAACTATTAGTCATCGTATTAGACGTTTTTGCTATTTTAATCATTCTCTGGGGTGCTTGGTTAGCTATCAAAGATTTTCTCTACTTTTCTTTTACGGAACGAAGAATCAAAGCAGAGCGGATTAACCAAAACAATGCAATCAAAAAAATGTTAGGTGGCTATATCTTGTTGAGTTTAGAAGTCCTGATCTCAGCTGGTATCATTGAGTCCATTATCAAACCAACCTTGGAAGATGTCTTCCAGTTAGCTGCTTTGGTTGTGATCCGAACGATCATTTCGTTCTTTTTAAATAAAGAAATCGGCTCGGATGCACGACAATAAGTTATAAATATCACGCAACTCGTTTATTACGATGTGCCAACGTAGAAACATTTGCAATATAGAAAAAATCTCAAAACAACTTTCCAGGTTTTGAGATTTTTTGTTTTGCTTTTTAATTGCCTAACATCGGCCAGTTTATAGAACGAACGTTATTAAACAGTTGTGCTAACAACTTGGTTTTTTCACTGGAAGCTGGCTTTCAGTGAAGCATACGCCGGTTTTTCCCAGCACGGCTTATCGAACTGCTTGAACTGCCCAGACAATCGATTTTTCAATTGTGTCTACGGAAACGGGAACAATTGTCGGAGACTGTTCTGCTTCTGGCGTATAGAGAGTTTTTTCACATAAAATCCGAGTGTTTTCTTGTTGTGCAGCACTTTTTATTGCTTCGTCTAAGTGCTGATAAACAACGGGATCGACTTCCATATCGAAAGTAGTGACGGACTCTAAGGCTTCTCGGTAAATCAGATATTTTACGTCTGAGTTGGTAACGATACGGACGTGGAGTTTTGTTTTATTAATGCGTAAAATGCCACTTAATTCAATAACGAAAGCTTCCAAACAATTGATTTTAAGTCGTAGTCTATAAGGTAATTGGGCTAACCATTGGTTGAATAAAGGCTGTATTTCGGCTAATAAGGATTGCTGTTCTGGGGACAAAAGATAAAATTTTTCAGGTACAAAGAGTTGATAATTATCCCATGCGGTGCGCATCAAACGAATTAAAGCGCGTTCGAATGCTCGGTTACCGATGAATTTTCGATTGAAATAGCTTTCAAACTGGGTAATCAGTTGCTTGATTGATTGGCTATCTTCAATGAAAACTTGATGGAGGTGACAGAAGTCTTCTTCGATTGCTTGGTAAGAATTGAAGCCATAATCACTGAGATTAAATAAGATCAAAGCAAAGTATATTTCATTTTCTTGATAATACTGTTTTAGTTTAGTTGTATGCCATGCATCCATCACATATTGATAAATGGGGCGTTTTTGAAGTTCGGCTATAAAATCTTGTTCAATCGATAAGGGATGCCTTTTTTGAGACAAATAGCTGATCAACAATCCAATACGTAAGATCTCACGGTTGTCTTTATCGTAGATACGCCTACTATTAAAGGTTACCGATTCGATAAATTCATCTATTGCCAGGAAGTAGTCTGCTGGAAGTGTTGGGATCTTCAAGGTGCCCGTTCGATAAGTCACATTCAATAATAATAAACGACGTTCGATCTCCGTAAATCGTGGAGAGTGGTGTTGGATTTGAATGTCACAATCTTCAAAATAAGCAAGTACTTGTTTTTTTAATGAATACGCTTTGCTAACAGAAATATACTCGATTTCAGTCAGTTGGAGATAATCAGGTTCATTTTCAAGATATAACTGACAAGTTTTAAGAAATAAAGAAGGGCGTGCTAATTTTTGTATCAGGCGAAAACGAGGGATCGTAGGATCAAAATACAAGGAACAAGTATCTTTTTCTCGGTGGCTATAGATGATCTCATCCTTGAGTTCAGTTCGAATCGCTTTGATGTCATTGAGTAACGTTGTTTTGCAGACTTGTAATAAATGGGATAGTTCGTCTAAATCGATTTCTTTTTTGTGATAGAATTGACCGCAAAGAAATAACTGGCGTAAAATATTTTTTTCCAAATAGTCTTCAAACATTAAAACTCCTCCGCTTTGTAGATGGTTGAACAATGTACCATTCATTATGCCATGATTTAAAGTTTAAAACACTTTTATTTTTTTTCATATGAATGAAAAAGCTTGTGTTGACAAGCTTTTTTGTTATAAAACGATGTTTTATAAAAATATAAAGAGAAAAAATTCTTGTGAAAAAAATACAATAAAAGTAAAAAATGGATGAGTAAACGGATAAATAAAATAATTATTTTTTTAATATACGTATTTATTTTTAAACACACTTAAGAAACGACAGTTTTTTATCTCATGTTTTTATAAAATATTCGTTATTATGAGTAGAAAATTCTGAAAAATCAGACTTTCTTTATTTTTTTCTAAAAAAAGGGGTTATTTTACAATGTTATAAAAAAAATTATCTCATTTTTTGTTCTATAGTCAGTAGTGTGATACAGATGGATGGTTTCATCTGCAGTTACAAAATCGTTGGCCAACGAGAACAATATGGAGGTAATAGACATGAAAGATATGGATATCAAAGCCGTCTTTATTGGCGACAAATCAGAAAATGGCGCATTTTACAAAATGCAATTGAACAAGATGGTCGATGAACATTTAGGCTGGAGAGAGAATTATCTTCCTGGTGACGTTGCAGCCATTAGTGAAGCCGACAAACAAGCACCTCGATATATCGCCACTCGTGAGCATATGGTGGAAGTCTTGGATGAAGTCAGTCAACGGATGCGTGCAGGATCGATCCCTTGGCATTCTGCTGGGCGTTATTGGGGTCAAATGAACGCTGAGACATTGATGCCTGCCTTGCTTGCTTATAACTTTGCTATGCTTTGGAATCCGAATAATGTGGCATTGGAATCTTCTATGGCAACTTCACAAATGGAGGCAGAAGTAGGGCAAGATTTTGCTGATTTATTCAATATGACCGGTGGCTGGGGCCATATCACAGCAGATGGCTCGATCGCAAACCTTGAAGGTCTTTGGTATGCACGTTGTATCAAATCTATTCCCCTTGCAGTGAAGGAAGTTTATCCTGAAAAAGTCAAAGATAAAACAGATTGGGAACTATTGAATCTTTCTGTCGAAGAAATCTTAGAAATGGTTGGAACCTTCAGTGATGAAGAATTAGATGCTGTCAAAGCAGCTTCATCTCGTAGTGGGAAACACCTCCAAGAACTTGGCAAATGGTTAGTGCCACAAACGAAGCATTATTCATGGATGAAAGCTTTAGACATTTGCGGGATTGGGTTAGATCAAATGATCGCTATCCCAGTTCAAGAAGATTATCGTATGGATGTTGCTATTTTAGAAAAAACGATCCGTGAATTAGCCGCACAAAAGATTCCAGTCCTAGGTGTGGTAGCGGTCGTTGGGACTACGGAAGAAGGCCAAGTGGATAGTGTAGATAAAATCGTCGAATTGCGAGAAAAATTATACAAAGAAGGAATTTATTTCTATCTTCACGTTGACGCAGCTTATGGCGGGTATGCACGTGCATTGTTCTTAAATGAAGCAGGCGAGTTTGTACCTTATGAATCTCTGCCAGACTTTTTTGAAGAACATCATGTATTTAATTATGATGTTTCCATTGATCAAAGTGTTTACGATGGGTTCAAAGCAATCTCTGAGGCAGATTCGGTCACGATCGATCCGCATAAAATGGGCTATGTTCCTTATGCTGCTGGAGGTATCGTAATCAAACACAAAGAAATGCGTAACATTATTTCCTATTTTGCTCCTTATGTTTTTGAAAAATCAGTAAAAGCACCGGACATGTTAGGCGCCTATATTTTAGAAGGATCAAAAGCCGGGGCAACGGCTGCTGCTGTTTGGACTGCTCATCGTGTATTGCCATTGAACATTACTGGTTATGGTCAATTGATTGGTGCCTCGATTGAAGCAGCTCAACGTTTCCGAGCATTTTTAGAACAATTGAGCTTTACCATCAAAGGGAAAACGATTGAAGTTTATCCTTTGAATCATCCAGATTTTAATATGGTCAATTGGGTATTTAAAGTCAAAGGATGCACGGATTTAAAAACGATCAATGAATTGAATGAAAAAATGTTCAATCGTTCTTCTTATATGGAAGGGGATGTTTATAGTGAACATTTCATTACTTCACATACGACCTTTATGAAAGAAGAATATGGAGATTCCCCACTTCCTTTCATTGAACGGATAGGTCTTTCGAAAGAAGAATGGCAAAAAGAACAAAAAGTGACATTGCTAAGAGCGGCAATTATGACACCATATCTTAATGATGACAAGATTTTCGAGTTCTATACGCAAGGCATTACCAAAGCCATGGAAAAAACTCTCAATGAAATCTTATAACAATAAAAATTAACCGATAAACTGTCTAGTGAAGAACGATGTTACAGGAAGCTATGATCAAAGAAGATAGATGATGCACGTTGAATTGTTGTATTCAGAGTAGAAAGAGTGGCTGTTCAAACGCTTTTCCGATTCAAGATATCAAGATTATGTCAAACTCAGATAGTTGAAGACTAGTGAGTAATCGGGTAAACGCAAGCAGTTCTTTTTCAAAATGAAATACTGCCATTAATTTTTTTCGTTCATAGCTTTTCCCCCCTGTAACGTTCAAATTAGATAGTTTATTCTGTGTTGATGGAAAGAAGGAAAATAACAATGACAGATTCGAAAACTTCACAAATCACTACACTGACATTCATCGGTATGACTTGTGCCTTAGTTGCTAGTGTTCGGAACATTCCTGATGTTGCAGCCACGGGGTGGACGATGCTTTTTTATATGCTTGTAGCGGTATTATTTTATGCTTTTCCTATTTCGTTGATCTCAGGTGAATTTGCTGGGATGTTTCCCCAAAAAGGTGGACCAGAACTCTGGGTCTCAAATTCTTTAGGACGAAAATGGGGCTTTGTTGTCTCGTGGCTTTTATGGGTCCAAATGTTTCCAGGGATGGTAATGGTCGCTTCAGCGCTAGCACCTTTGTTGGGTAATATGATTGATAACGTTCCTTTAGGGTTGAACAGTAAATTTACTTTGATCGTTATTCTAGTCGTGTATTGGATCATTACATTATTAAATTTGAAATTTGATATGGCTAAAATTGGTGGGAAGATCGGTGTTTGGTTAGGTCTATATATTCCATTAGCAATTATGCTTCTTTTAGGTATTTTTTCATGGATCAAAGTCGGTATCCAACCACATGCAACATTAGGTCATTTTTCTTGGGCTAAATTGATCCCTGATGCAGAAACAGCGAAATCATTCGTTTACTTTGCACCAATCATGTTTATCTTTACGGGGATCGAGATGTCATCTGTCTACATCACCCGTTTGAAAAATCCTGTAAAAACTTATACTAAAGGGATCTTTGCTGCATTGATTTTTCTCTTCTTTGTGAATACGTTGAATGCGTTAGTCGTAGCAAATGTGGTACCTAAAGGCCAAATGGAGTTGAATAATATTGCGCAATCCATTTCAATCTATTGTCAGATTCTAGGATTACCACATATCATCGTTAATATTTTCAGTCTATTAGTCTTTGTAGGTGTAGCTGTCCAATTATCTGCATGGGCTTCAGGACCAGCAAAAACAGTCACTGCAAGTGCGAGAAAAGGAGCATATCCACCAAAATTCAATTTTTGGAAAACGAACCAATTTGATGTGTCAAAATCAGTGATCTTAACACAATCAACGATTATTTCGATCTTTGCTTTGTTTTATTTGTTGATACCAGGTGTCAATCAGGCATTTCTGATGTTAGTGAACTCCACGACAGTAATTTATTGTATTGTATATGTCATTATGGGGATTGCTATTTTGAAATTAAGAAAAGCCAAACCTGAACTTGCCCGACCATTTAGAATCGGTAAAAAAGGTGGCAAGGGTGATTTAGGTGCATGGATCGTTGTACTTGTTCTTTTTGCAGCAATTGGCTGTTCGGTAGGCTTGACGATGCAAGCTGGAACGTTGATCAACTTTATCGCAGTAACGGTGATTAGTTTGATCTTATTCATTGCCCCATTATGTATTGATAAAATCAGAAAACCATCATGGGAACAAGAAGTCCAACAAAAATTGAATCAAGAATAAAGAAAAGGTGAGTAAGATGGAAAGAACCACAATGAAGAAAACTTTGACGAACCGGAATATCCAGATGATTGCGCTAGGAGGTGCGATCGGGACTGGACTATTCTTAGGTTCTGCCAAAGCAATCAAGTTGGCGGGACCTGCTGTCTTGCTTACTTATTTTGTTTGCGGCCTCGCTATTTATGGGTTGATGTATGCGATGGGTGAACTCTTTTTATCCAATAATGAGTTTCAATCGATCGGCGATTTCATCCAATACTATTTAGGCGAACGATGGGCATTTTTAGTCAACTGGACATATTGGTTATGTTGGATGGGTGCTGGGTTGACCGAATTGACAGCGATTGGTTTATATATCCGCTTTTGGTTACCAGCACTCTCTCCCTTAATCAGTGGGATCTTCGCACTTATTGCCTTAGTGATCATTAACGTAGTTGCGGTTCGTTGGTTTGGTGAGTTGGAAACCTTGTTTTCAACTATCAAGATTTTTGGGATTTTATTATTTATTCTTTTAGGGATTGGCGTTTGCTTTTTGTATTTCAAGTCACCAAAAATTGGTGTCAGAGAAAATTTTGATCAGCTCCAAACCATTTTTCCATTTGGACTAACCGGCTTAGTTGCTGCTTTTCCAATGGTTTTATTTAGTTTTGCCGGAGTTGAAATGATCGGTTTAACGGTGGGCGAAACAGCAGATCCACAGAAAAACCTTAAAAAAGCGATCCAATGTTTACCCGCACGTATCCTCTTTTTCTATATTGGAACGATCGTGGCGATTTTGTTAGTCGTTCCTTGGCAATCTTTAGATTTAAAAGAAAGTCCGTTGGTCACGATGTTACAGTTCATTCATTGTAGCAAAGGGGCAGGAGTCATCAACTTGATCATCTTGGTTGCTTCACTTTCTTCCACGAATAGTGCCATTTATAGTACGAGTCGTATCTTATATAATACGGCAAAAGAAAAAAATCTTTCCAAATGGTTTCTAACATTATCTTCTCGAGGTGTGCCCTTGCACGGTATCTTATTTACTGGAGGCATGTTTTTATTAGGACTTTGTTTACACTTTTTTGTATCAGATAGTCGGATTTTATTTCAATTACTTGCAGGCATGACCACGATTTCGTTCTTATTTGTCTGGTCAGCTATTTTATTTGCCCATCTAAAATTAACGAAAAGTCAGTTGAAAAAATGGAAAGATCGACTCATTCTATGTTTTTTTGGTTTGGTAGGAATCAGTTTGTTTTTTGAACCAACTACTCGTGTGATTCCCGTAGTTTCCGTTGTTTGGTTTGGTGCCTTGAACTTGATCTATCAACGGATTCGTCAGACCGCTCCAAAATGATTCGATATTTTTCCCCTATTTTTTTCAGGGTCCTCTGAAATAATTGACGTTAAATCAAGTCTCTCCTACCTATAATAAAAGTATCACAACCGAAAGAGGAGGGATTGCGATGGTCTGGTATAAAGAAACAGCCCAAGAAGTGATGAAGACACTCAAAACGACTCCAGATGGGCTAAACCAAGATGAGCGTATCAGTCGTTTA
Organism: Enterococcus sp. DIV1682a; assembly: GCF_051711005.1. NCBI lineage: Bacteria > Bacillati > Bacillota > Bacilli > Lactobacillales > Enterococcaceae > Enterococcus > Enterococcus sp. DIV1682a. Next base: position 2,620,982 of record NZ_JBIOLT010000001.1, on the reverse strand, counting down.
AAAGAAAACGGCTATAATCATATAGAAGTAAAAAAGAAAGTTAGTCCATTACGAAAGTTTTTGAAGCATTTGACAGAATTATTGATGATTATCTTATTGGTTGCTTCTTTGTTAAAATTTTTTACAGGAGAAGTGATTGAAGGCAGTATTATTCTGGCAGTCGTTCTCGTCAATAGTTTTGTTGGTTATTGGCAAGAGCGAAAGGCTGAGGAAGCGTTAAACGGCTTAGAAAAACTTTTAGGACAGAACGCGGTGATTTTCACAGAAGGGATCAAAGAATTGGTTCCAGCTAAGGAATTAGTACCAGGTGATTTGTTAGCGTTGAAAGCAGGCGATGTTATACCTGCAGACGTTCGCTTGATTGAGGTCCATGACTTCATGGTAGAAGAAGCCGCATTGACGGGGGAGTCGGAAGCAGTTGAAAAGACTAGCGAACGATTGACGACAACTGTCTCAACCGGAGATCAGAAGAATCTGGCATTTTCTGGTACCTTAGTTCAAACAGGGACTGCGATTGGTGTGGTCATCGAAACGGGAGATACCACTGAAATCGGGAAAATCAATCAGGCACTACAATCAGTCCAACAACAAACTACACCACTCGTTAAAAAAATCAACCAACTAAACAAGCAGATCTTTCGTGGGATTCTTTTCCTTAGCTTGTTCTTACTCTTTTTCACGACATTTAGATATGGCTTGGAAATGAACTTCTTATTTTCAACGATTATTGCTTTGATCGTTTCGATGATCCCGGAAGGTTTACCAGCAGTACTCACGATGATCCTTTCTTTAGGTGTGAACGAAATGGCTAAAGAGCAAGCGATTATTAAAGGTTTGCCTTCTGTGGAAACTCTTGGCTCTATGACCGTGATTTGTTCGGATAAAACAGGAACCCTGACAAAAAACGAAATGAGTGTTGTCGAAACAGTGACGGATCAAGAAGAAACCATGTTGGCAATCATGAAAAACTGCCAAGAGATCCAAACCAAAGCAAATCAAAACGTGGCCGAATTAACAGGAAACCCGACCGAACTTGCTTTACTGCGTTACACGGCAAAAGCATCACTACCTTTGGAGCCAGTCAAAGGAAAAATCCCATTTAGTTCAAGCTATAAATACATGGCAACAATGCATGACAAACAGGAACATGCGATTGTTTATGTCAAAGGGGCACCAGAAGTATTACTAGCAAAAGCGAACTTGACACCGAAACAAGTCGGAAAATGGCAAGAGGAAGCGATGAAACTCGCCCAAAAAGGACAACGAGTCTTAGGCTTTGCTTATAAGACACTTGCTCCTGATCAAGAATTAGGACATGATCAATTGAATGAACTGACCTTTGTAGGGATTGCAGGAATTATCGATCCACCAAAAGAGAGTGCGATCCGAGCAGTCAAAGAATGTCAAAATGCAGGGATCTCGGTGAAAATGATCACAGGAGACCATAAAGACACTGCGCAGGCAATTGCTGAACAAATCGGTCTCAAACACACAAAAAACGTGTTAGAAGGAATTGACATTGATCGTTTATCCGATGAAGAACTAGCGAAACAAGTGAAATCAGTAGATGTATTTGCCCGAACGACACCGGAACACAAGTTACGGATCGTGGATGCTCTTCAAAAAAATGAAGAAATCGTTGGAATGACGGGTGACGGTGTGAATGATGCGCCAGCTTTGAAGCGTGCTGATGTAGGAATCGCTATGGGAATCAAAGGGAGTGAAGTGAGCAAGCAGGCAGCGGACATGGTACTGGGTGATGATAATTTCCATACGATCGCTAAAGCAGTCAAAGAAGGGCGGAGGATTCTCGACAATCTTCAAAAAACAATCAATTTTTTCTTACCAACAGCTTTAGCCCAAGGACTGGTCATTATTTGGGCACTACTCGTTAACCAGCCGTTACCACTGACACCTGTCCAAATTTTATGGGTGAACATGGTTACTACGATCACGTTATCCTATGCTTTAGGATTTGAAAAAGCTGGTAAGGACACGATGAGTCGCTCACCGAGAGATCCAAAGCAAGGGATTCTCACCCGCTACAGTGTGTTTCGAATCTTTTATGTGTCATTGCTGATCATGATTCCTGCTTATTTACTAGCAATGAGCTTTGAAGGACAAGCGCTCCAACAAACTATGCTCTTACAAAATATCGTAGCTGCTCAAGCTGTGTATATGATCAATTGCCGCGAGTTACTTGATCCTTCATTGAATCGAAGTTTATTTGAAAACAAAGCGTTGTTCTTGTCACTCGGGATGTTGGTCCTCTTACAAGCAGGAGTGATTTACTTACCGATCGCACAACAGCTAATTGGGACAACAAGTCTTTCCCTGACAGAGCAACTACCGATCTTACTAAATATTCTATTACTTTTTGTAATTGTTGAGATCGAAAAGCGGATCAGTAAGATGATCGCCAAAAAACGAAATGCTGAGTTACCCACGTAAAAAGTACCACCACAAACAGGAAATAAAAGCTTATAAACGTACTCTTTGGCCATTACCAAATAGACATTTATAAGCTTTTGTTAGTTACTTGATCATTGATCGATGTTAAGACAGAGCATAAAAAAACTAAGTGTGAGTTACAAATACGATCGCAACGATAAGTCACTTAAACGATCCAATTCATTTTTTGTCGGGATCGTTGAAAGATAAATGACAGGCATTGGCGGTGTATCGATCGGAATATTTGAAACCAATAAATCATTTTTCTTGATAGTGATATCTGACAATTGACTCAATTCAATTGGCTCCAAGATCACTCGCTTTCCTAAATAAGCATTTAATTCTTGTTGCAAAAAAGCTTTCCATGAAGGTTCCCCTTGAAAAATAAAATAAATCGTTGCTTGATACGGTTGTACGGCTAAAAGTGTCTGTTGGATCAATAAAGAAAGTAAATAAAAGAAATAAGTCTCATTGGTGACCTTTTTGACCATGCTCGTTGATTCTTTGACTTGTTGCAACAAAGCGAATTTATGAGGATATAACTCTGGGTATTCTTGTTCATATTCTTTTAAATAATAGTGATATTGTTTGGTTGTTTGTTCGATCAATAACGGTGATTCATAGTATTTCAGGAGTAGTAAAATCAAATTTTCCGGTAAGTTTGTTTGTTCTAACTCTTTGATAGCTAGGCTTTCTGATAGACGATTTACAAATTCACGAATGTTTGTTTCTGCAGGGTGACGGTGTAAAATATCCAAGATCATAGGCGGGTAAGAGTTGTTATAGTTCCAGCTGTCAAGAAAACAGGAAAAAGCAAACGCTGCTTCTTTATCTTTAAGATAGACCCCTTCAGTTCGGTACAGTTTTTCTAATTCAGGAGCATAGAGTAAAAATAATTGATCCTGGGTAGAAAACAATGAAGTCGGGATCCGACAACCAGCTTTGATCCGAATCGTGTTGATAAAAAACCAACAAATCCCGAATACCTCTTCAGTGTCAACAGCTAACTCAGCTTGTCGTAAACGTTTGAGAAATCGGAAGTAGTGTGATTCATGGATCGAGTAATCCTCGAAAAAATAGTTGTTATGGGTAAACGGCATAAGTAACCGATGATAAAATAGCCGAATGGTTTCTTCTTCACCTGAAAACGACAAACGGTGGCGGTTTTGTTCAATCTGTAATTCGTAGACGACTAATTGTTGATTCAATTTTTTGACATGACGATTCAATGTTTCATAAGACAAGCCGTTACGTGCTAAAAAGGTGGGGGTAGCGACTTCTTTAATCGTTAATAATTCTTTCAATAATTGAACACTGATCGACTGTGTCAGAAAAATTTCCCACAGTTCATTTGTCAGGAGATTCTGTTCGTTTTTTAGTTGAATCCCTGATTGGTCACTATTGATTAGCCAGCCTTTAGGTAATTGGGTTTTGATTGTTTGAAGATCAGAAAAAATCGTACGCTCTGTGGTATTAACAGCTTCGGCTAACTCGTTCACAGTTATTTGCGAGTGATTCAGTAATAGTTCCACTAAAGAGACTTGGCGTTTGATATCTTTTTCAGTAATGATTTTTTTCATTAAAGAATACATCGGATCAACCTTTCTTTGTTAAGTATGACAAGTGAGGAAGACACTCGTTTCGCCGTATCTTCATAATGAAACCTGATTATTTTAGATAGCGCTTACCATTAGTATAATGAAAAAAGGCACAATATCAAATAAAGGATGAGTTTTTTGGATTTTTTTACTTCAATCAGCCTTCGTTTATTTAAAAAAGTAGAAGTTAGCTAAAAAATTTGACTTATACTAAAATAAGTAAAAAGATAGTCATGTGAGAGGAGTGAGTAGAATGAAAAACAGACTAAACGATTATCGCCGCTTACTAGCGATTGCTCAAGCTGGATTGCTTTATGGGAAAGACGTGTTTGACAAAGAACGATATGAAGAGCTGCAAGAAATCTCGTTGAAGCTGCTGAGTGAAGTGGGATTGGAAACAAAGGAAGAATGGACAAGCCTAATAGAAGCTCATGAAGGATATCCAACACCAAAAGTTGACGTACGTGCATGGATCAAACAAGACGAGAAGATTCTATTGATCGAAGATACAAAAACACAAGAATGGTCATTACCAGGAGGATTTGCAGAAGTTGGTTTGTCTCCTAAAGAAAATATACGTAAAGAAGTCAAAGAAGAAACTGGATTAGAGGTAGAAGTAGGTCAATTATTAGCGATATTTGATACGAATCTGCGCACAGACATCCCTCAAGCCTTTCAGTACTATAAAATTGTTTTTTCTTGCGCTATCTTGTCAGGTACGTTTGTGGCAAACCATGAAACTTCTAATATGAAATTCTTCCACTTAAATGATTTACCAAAACTCTCGCTGAAACGTACGACCAAAGAGCAACTATTGATTTTAGAAAAAGCTACCTTGCCTTATTGCGATTGATCAGGGAAGGTAGTTTTTTTATTTTTAGTGATTTTTTGTTGCAAATGCAATAAAAAAGAGTAAAATCATACTAAAGCTAGGTAAGGGAGGGCTAAAATGGACGAAATCATTCGAGAGATTGGAGCAATTGCCCGTGCCTTGGACTCGATTAGTAACATTGAGTTTCAAGAAGTTGATTTGACAAGAGGACAATACCTGTATTTAGTACGAATCTGTGAACATCCTGGCATTATTCAAGAAAAGTTAGCTGAGATGATCAACGTTGACCGAACAACGACGGCACGTGCGGTGAAAAAATTGATAGCAAAAGACCTGATAAAAAGCATGCCAGATAAAAACAATAAAAAGATAAAAAAACTTTACCCAACGGATCGTGGAAAAAAAGTCTATCCGTTTATCCTTCGAGAGCATCATTATTCCAATCAAGTAGCTGTCAAAGGGTTATCCCAGCAAGAAGTTTTGCAATTACACACACTTTTGCAAAAAGTTCGGAAAAATGTGAGTGAAGATTGGCATTATATAAAAAAAGGAAACAAAAGAATTTATTGAAAGGACTGGAGCGGTGAAAACAATCGAAATCGTAGGGATCAATGAAACGGAAGTAGAAAAATTACAGGCAATTAGTATCGAGACCTATCAAGCTACCTTTGGTGAATACAACAGTGAAAAATTGATGACGGCCTATTTGGATGAAGCTTATGCGCTCGATAAATTGAGGCGAGAACTACAAGAGGAACAGTCAGAATTTTATTGGGCAGTACTAGATGACCGGATTGCTGGCTATCTAAAATTAAATATAGGGCAAGCACAAACAGAAGCAATGGGAGAAGGATTTTTAGAGATCGAACGTATTTATGTCCGATCGCCATTTAAATCTAAAGGGATTGGATCTAGATTGATCGAATTTGCTGTGCAAAAAGCGCAAGAAAAACAAAAAGAGGCGATTTGGCTAGGGGTATGGGAACATAACTATCCTGCCTTAGCTTTTTATAAAAAACATGGATTCCAACATCATAGCCAACATATTTTTTATATGGGAGATGATGCTCAGACAGATTATCTATATGTCAAAAATTTACAGAAATAAAAGGAGCAGAAACATGGAAAAAATCATCGCAGAACAAAATTTTTGGGAAGTCTTTCCAGAAGCAACAATTGAAGTTTTGGTAGTCGAAGGTATCGATAATCATGTAGATAAAGCCAAAGAAGAACAATTCCATCAACTATTGAATGATGCAGCGAAAGAAGCAAGAGGATATTTGACAGAAGAAACATTCAGTCAAAATGAAGTCATTGCCCAATGGCGTCAAGCTTTTTCACGTTTTAAAACCAAAAAAGGAGCACGTTCATCGATTGAAGCGTTATTAAAAAGAGCTAGCCAAGAACGTGAATTTTTCCCTATCAACCCATTAGTCGATATCTATAACAGTATTTCTCTAACATTTGGTGTGCCATGTGGAGGAGAAGATCAAGAAAAAATCAAAGGGGATCTTCATCTAGGAAAAGCTCATGGTGGTGAAAGTTTCTTACCTCTAGGAGCAGAAGCTGATGCACCAGCTTTACCAGAAGAAATCATTTATTACGATAACGAAGGAGCAATCTGTCGCAGTTTCAACTGGCGAGAAGCGCAACGGACAATGTTGACGGAAGACACGACTAAAGCCATTTTGATTATTGAATCAGTCACAAAAGAGCAAGCATCACGTGGCGCAAAAGCAATGACAGAATTGAAAAAACGCGTGGAACAAACATTTGGCGTAGAAGGGAAAACATTTACACTAACAAAGGAACATCCAGAAATGAACATTTGAAGTAGGAGCGAAACGTAGGAAGGAAAAGTAGCTCAACCAATAAGATCACATAGAAAAACGAGGGATTTTTCTATGTGATCTTGTTTTCTCTAACGAGTGTAGTTTTGAATGGTTTCGTTTCGCTGTTGTGCCATCAAATCTTATCAAAACAAGACAAACTGACAAAGAATCGTCACAGTCTGTCAAATCTTGTCGGATTTTTCGATCTCTAAACCGAAGATTCTTTGATTATCCGCTTTCATGATATACTTAATGTAAAGGATCAACACCATCAAAGGAGGATCAGAGATGATCGGTAAAACCAGAGTCATGCTTTATGCAGAAAATGTTGAAGTGCTTAGTCAATTTTTTGTCGAAACTCTAGGCGCAACAGTTAGTGAAACGATTGAGTTACCAGAAGAATTTCAAAGTACGATCGTGCAACTTTCACCAGAATTTGAATTAGGGATTTTTCCAAAAGTTTTTGTCCAACGATTTTCGCCAGAAGTGTTAGGTACGACTCCTTCGATCATTTTCTTTACGGATCAATTTGAGGAGATCTATCAAAAAATAGAGAATGCTGGTGAAATCATGGAGAACAATGGCGTAGAGACGTTCAACTTTTCTGATCCAGAAGGAAACTATTTTGTGATCGGTAAGTTGTAATGTTTGAAATCAGAAGAGGTCCTGGTGTTTGAAAAGGAGATGCACAGGACAAGGAATTTAAATAAATGAATAACAAATTTTTGAAGGAAAGGAGAGACTGTCATGAATCTAATCGCAAAAATGGAAGAATATTCACAGAGACGACGAGAAGAAAAAAGTGAAAAAATCCGTATGAAAAACTTGAAGACAGGGAAAAAGCCAACAAAAGGTTGGGGGAAAATGGTAGATACAGGATATGGCGGCTTGAATTCGTTGACTCATTCTAGTGAAATTAGTAAATATTTTTCGGCAGAAAGTGACATCAAGGGATTCATTGCTGAAGAACAAAAACGCATCGGAAAAGAGCAGCTAAAAAATAGCTAAAGCAAACCGATTTGGTACGCTATTTTGTTTGAAATGCTCCTTTTCTATTAAAAAAACTGTTAAATCAGTACATAACGATCAAAAAAACTTAAAGTTCGGATTTTGCTTAAAATCCGACTTTTTTGTTTACTTATGTTCTGATTTAGTATATGATTAAACACGTTGTTTTTAAATAATTCAAAATTTTGAGGGACTTTTTTATAAATGTTCGGTTTTAGGGGGATGAAAGATGAAGGAAAAACTACTTTCCTACTTCGAGATTGAAAAATTAGGTACCACCGTCAGAAGAGAAATACTTGCAGGCTTTACAACATTTATTTCAATGGCGTATATCTTATTTGTCAATCCAACAGTTTTAGGCGCATCAGGAATGGACGAAGGTGCGGTGTTTACGGCTACAGCATTAGCAAGTGCGATCGGCTGTATTTTAATGGGGGTCTTAGCACGTTACCCGATTGGTACTGCGCCAGCATTAGGGATTAATGCCTTTTTTGCTTATTCCGTTTGTTTGGGAATGGGGATTCCTTGGGAAACAGCTTTAGCAGGCGTGTTTGTTGCTTCTTTGATTTTTATTTTGATCACGATTTTCAAATTACGTGAAATGATCATTGATGCGATCCCAGCTGATTTGAAATATGCGATCTCAGGTGGGATTGGTTTATTTATTGCTTTCCTTGGCTTGAATGAAGGGGGAGTCATCGTTTCAAATGAATCTACATTAGTGGGGTTAGGTTCACTAAGCGTAGGTTCAACATGGTTGACGATTTTTGGCTTAGTTGTGACAGCGATCTTATTGATAAGACGTGTTCCAGGAGGTATTTTTATCGGGATGGTAGCTAGCACGATTCTTGGATTAGTGACTGGACTTATTCCTATGCCTTCTCAATTAGTTTCGGCTGCACCAAGTTTAAAGCCAACATTCTTAGTTGCATTGAAACATATCGGAGACATCAACTCACTACAAATGTGGGTAGTCGTATTAACCTTTTTATTAGTTACATTCTTTGATACAGCAGGCACGTTAGTCGGTTTAGCTAATCAAGCTGGTTTTATGAAAGATAACAAAATGCCTCGTGTTGGGAAAGCGTTGGCTTCTGATTCAACAGCTATGCTTGCAGGTTCTTTATTAGGAACTTCACCAGTTGGGGCTTTCGTTGAATCTTCTGCCGGAATCGCTGTTGGTGGCCGTTCTGGGATCACTGCAGTAACGACCGGGATCTTATTCCTATTCGGTTTATTCTTTTCACCGTTGCTATCAGTAGTGACTTCACAAGTAACAGCACCAGCACTGATCATTGTCGGTGTATTGATGGCACAATCGTTGCGTCAAATCGAATGGGGCAAGTTAGAGATCGCCATTCCAGCTTTCTTGATCTTGATCGGTATGCCGTTAACTTACAGTATTTCTGATGGGATCGCATTAGGATTTATCTTCTATCCAATTACTATGATCGCAGCAAAACGCGGAAAAGAAGTATCACCGATCATGTATCTGTTATTCTTTGTCTTTATTGGCTTCATGTGGATACTGAACATTAGTTAACTTGATTTAGTTGATTAATTTTTATGATGTGTGACAAGTAAAAAAACCTTGGCAAATGGAGATCTCGCTATTGTTAGCGAGAAAACAAATGCCAGGGTTCTTTTTTGGAAAAAATTGTTATCGGTAACAACTGAAAGTAAAAGACGATAGCATCAAGGTTTAGGCGTGGTGAAAGAAATAAGGAGAATAATGGCTATTTACTCTCGTTTTTGAAAGCGTTACAATTTTTGCGAGGCATCAATAATCTTTAACCAATGGAGGAAAGTATGGAGAAAAAATGGTGGCATCAATCAGTTGTCTATCAAGTATATCCTCGTAGTTTTCAAGATACGAATGGGGATGGAGTCGGGGATTTACAAGGAGTGATCGCTCGATTAGATTATCTGCATTATTTAGGGATCGATACGATATGGTTATCTCCCGTATATGAATCTCCTAACGACGATAATGGTTACGATATCAGTGATTATCAAGCAATCATGGCCGAATTTGGCACGATGGCTGATATGGAGGAACTGATTGCAGAAGCAAAGAAACGTGAAATAAAAATCATTATGGATCTCGTCGTCAACCACACATCAGATGAACATGCTTGGTTTATCGAAGCTCGTCAAAGTAAGAAAAATCCGTATCGGGATTATTACATTTGGCGTGACCCAATCAATGGAAAAGAACCGAATCAATTACGGTCGATCTTCAGTGGCTCTGCTTGGCAGTTTGATGAAACAACTAGTCAGTATTATTTACATCTTTATAGTAAAAAACAGCCAGATTTAAACTGGGAAAATCCCCACTTACGTCAAGAGATCTATCAGATGATGAACTTTTGGATCGATAAGGGAATCGGTGGTTTCCGAATGGACGTGATCGATACGATTGGGAAGTTACCCGATCAAGAAATAACAAGTAATGGTCCCAAACTTCATGACTATTTACAAGAGATGAATCAAGCTACTTTTGGAAACAAAGATCTGATGACAGTGGGCGAAACTTGGGGAGCAACCACGGACATTGCGAAGCTTTATTCTGATCCCAAGAGAAATGAACTATCGATGATCTTTCAATTTGAGCATGTCGGTTTGGATCAACAGGCAGGAAAAGACAAATGGGATTTAAAACCATTAAGTATTCCTGAGTTGAAACAGGTATTATCAAAATGGCAAACTTCTTTAGGGAATGAAGGGTGGAACAGTCTATTTTGGAATAACCATGATTTGCCAAGGATCATCTCACGTTGGGGGAATGATCAAGATTATCGAGAAGAAAGTGGCAAAATGTTTGCGATTTTGCTGCATATGATGAAAGGGACACCTTATATTTATCAAGGAGAAGAAATCGGGATGACAAACTACCCGATCAAGGATATTTCTGAAGCGCAAGATATTGAAACGATCAACATGTATCACGAACGGTTAACTTTAGGATTTACTCCGGAAGAAATCTTGTGTTCGATCAATGCAAAAGGGCGTGACAATGCGCGTACACCGATGCAATGGGATAATAGTGAATATGCTGGATTTACCACAGGAACTCCTTGGCTACACGTCAATCCAAACTACCAAACGATCAACGTGAAAACAGCCTTAGCAAAGAAAAATTCTATTTTTTATACGTATAAGCAATTGATCGAGTTACGGAAAAACAATGAACTCATCGTCTGGGGAGATTACCAGTTGGTAACAGATACGCCCGATGACGTATTTGCCTATTATCGGACGTTGAATAATGAACAATGGTTAGTCGTTTGCAATATGTCTGAAAAAAAACAGCCATACACATTGACTGATCAAGCGATGACACTGGTCATTTCAAACTATCCACAAAAACAGATACCAACTGGCAAACTGAATTTACGTCCTTATGAAGCTTTTGTTTTGAAGATGAGCAAATAAATGACTTGTCCGAACACCTCAAAAAAGAGTATGATAAAAGAAATTTAGACAAGTGTGAGGACCATGATGAAAGTATTGTTTGATTTGATTCCAAAAAAACAAGAGGAGATGGTACTTTTTCAAGTTCATGAAAAGGTACCATTTTTAACTTCGATTGCTGACATTTTAGAGAAATACAAAGTGGAAACTATTTTAGTGAGAGACTATAAAAAAGAAAGAGATGTCTATTTAGATTTATTCTCGATTTTTTATATCGAATATCTTGATCGCAAATGTTTTTTTTATACGGAAAATGAAGTGTATGAGCGAAGATTGACACTAGCTCAGTTAATGAAAGAACTCCCAGAACCATTTATCCAAATATCGAAAACGACTATTTTAAATATCTATATGGTTAAAGAAATCAATTCGTCGCTTTTAAATGGAAATCTCTATGTCACATTACAAAATACAGAAGAGTTACTCGTTAGCCGTTATTTTTCCAAAGCATTAAAAGAAAAAATTGATCAGACTTTTCGCAACAAGTGACAAGAAAAATGCAAGAAATGACAATCAAACTAGCTTCAAGAAGGAAACCTTGTAGAATAAATGTACCTGATAGCTGGTAAGATGAAAAGGAGAGCCTGATGAAATTGATACAACGTATGATGAGAAGTATTGGTATTGGAAGCTTTGCTTTCTTGCTGTTCAAATTAGTTTCACAAACCCATGAGATCACGAGAAATGAGATTCTTTTTGTCTTCTTTCTCTCGGCTTTTATTGGCGTAGTATCGCTGATCGAGCGAATTGAGAAGCTTAATTATCTTCAGATTATACTGCTACATTTTATTAGTACGTATCCCTTTAGTTATTTCTTGTTGGTGCTGTTAAATGGAAGAGTTTCTGTTCATCTTGAGAGGTACACGCTAACCTTTGTGAGTATCTATTTCTTTGTGTGGCTTTGTTTGATCATCAGGAACTTTTTACGAGCCCGATTGTTAAATAAACGAATCCAAATAATCAATACACGGCATTCAGGAATTTCAGGAAAGAAAGAAGAATAAAACGTGGAACATCTACAAAATTATCTCATTGTGTTAGTATTGATTCTCTTTTTTTTACAGAGATTACTTAAAGAAAGAGCAATCAAAGACACGATGAAAAGTGAAATCATCATTGTATTAGTTGGACTTTATTTAATCATAAGCAACTGGCAAGAAATCATTAAGACTAACCATACACTTATTCTTATTGTTTTGTCTGTTTTGCTGGGGTTCATCTTTGGCGTGTTACGTGCCCAAACTGTAAAAATCTATCAAAGACAAAGTGACCAGCAATGGGTAAAAAAGGGAACTTGGCTGACCGTCCTTGTATTTATCATAGGGATCATTATCAATCGTGTCAGCGTATTACCTTTTGGTGAAAGCGTACCTGCAGTTGCTGAAACTTTGCATATCGGTGTCTCATTATTAGGTGCCAAAGTAGTTTATCTGAAAAAAGTATAAACCAATCAGCGCATAAACAATACCAATCAGTCGCAGTTTTTTTCTTATTTGGCGGTACCTAGTGACAATTTTTTGCCGTATCTGTTCTCTACTTATCTTATTTCAAATTTTTGGTGCAGCCCATTATTTGAAGGTGCTTGAATCTTGTTTCTGCGTTTTTATATCCCCTAAAACAGATTATATTATTCTTTCTAGGAATTTTACATGCTCTTGTTTTCCCTTGTTACTACAGCCTTTTTTGACAAATAACAAAAATCATACTATGATATGTTACGCGGATATTAGGGGGAGAAAACATGGAGAAACCGATTGAACAAGCGTTAAATGATTGTCTGTTTTTTAGTGTGAAAAAATTAGATCGCCTGTTGAATAAAATGGCAGATGAAGCATTTAAGAAAACGGGTTTGACACCGACATATGGGTTTATTTTATTAATTTTAAAAGAAAAAGATGGATTACCACAAAAGGATATCGCCCAATTACTTTGTTCTGCACCTTCAACGATTGCTCGTTTTGTCGAAAAATTGGAATACAAAGGCTATATCAAAACAGTCAGTGATGGACGCTTGTCATTAGTTTATCTGACGGATCAAGGACGGGAATTTGTAAAAGAAATCGATAGTAGTTGGGAAGAACTACATTATGCATATCAAGAGATTCTAGGATCTGTAGAAAGTGAATGTTTATCTAAAGCAATCAATTCAGCCACGGAAAAACTACAAAAAAAATAAATTTTTTTAATCTCGTTAGTTGTATGCGCAACTAATTATGTGTTTTAATAAACGAAGAGAACTGAATGGAGGAATCACCATGGCAAATTTTAACGAAACAATCACTTTTCCTTCTGGTGTGACATTACCTAACCGTTTGATGATGGCACCTATGACCACCCAGTTAAGTTTTTATAATGGTGTGATTACGGAAGATGAGATCACGTATTACCAAGAACGTTCGAAGGGACTAGGCGCTGTTATTACAGGGGCTGCGAATGTGCAAGATATAGGAAAAGGCTGGCCCGGTGAACTTAGCATAGCGCATGATGAAATGATACCTAGGCTCAGTGACTTGGCAAAGGCAATCAAAGAAAATGGGGCAAAAGCGATCGTACAAATCTTCCATGGCGGACGTATGACGAGTCGAGCAACGTTATCAGGCGAACAAACTGTTTCGGCTAGCGCAATCCCTGCAGAACGACCTAATGCGGAAACACCACGTGCCTTGTCAGAAGACGAAATCTTAGAAACAATCAAGGCTTTTGGTGAAGCAACTAGAAGAGCGATCGAAGCTGGATTTGATGGTGTAGAATTACACGGTGCTAATACGTATTTGATCCAACAATTCTTTTCGCCACATTCTAATCGTCGTGAAGATCAATGGGGCGGAAGCTTAGAAAATCGCTATCGCTTTATTGATGAAGTAGTGAAAAGTGTGTTTCAAGCTGTCGAAACATACGCAACAAAGCCTTTTATCGTAGGTTATCGCTTTTCACCAGAAGAATTTGAAACGCCTGGTATCCGTTTTGAAGATACCATATGGCTAATGGAAAAATTACGTGAAACAAAATTGGATTACCTTCATGTTTCATTAAGTACGTATGATCGTGTTGCTCGTTCTGAGCAATACAATGAGCAATCGATGCTTCACTATCTCCATGAAACATTGCAAGGAAAAATACCATTAGCGGGTGTAGGAAATGTTCGTAATCGCCAAGATGTTGAAGCGGTTTTATCTGATGCAGAGCTTGTCGCAGTTGGACAGCAACTATTAGTTGATCCCGAATGGGCGGTCAAATTAATGGAAAATCGCGATACAGAACTTGTGACCAAACCATTTGCAAAAGCATATCAAGAACTCTATTTACCTAATCCATTGTATAATTTTTTACAGATCCGTTATCAATCAAATACTAATAGATAAGTGAAGATCTATTAGTAAAGAAAGAAGAGAGAACAATGAAAGTATTGATCGTCTTAACAAATGTGGAAAGATATAAAGGAACCGACCGTCCAACAGGGCTGTGGCTGAGTGAACTGACTCATTTTTATGATGCTTTAGTCAAAAATAATATCTCAGCTGATTTTGTCAGTCCTAAAGGTGGGTATGTTCCTTTGGAGCCGAAGAGTCTGGAAGCGATGGATGAAATCGATTGGACGTATTATCAGGACGAAGATTTCCGTAACCGAGCGTTAGGAAGCACCTTGAGTCCAGCTGAAGTCGACCCAAACGAGTATCGTGCGATTTATTATACCGGTGGACACGGAACCATGTGGGACTTTCCTGAAGCAACGGATCTAGGAAAAATTGCTTCATCGATCTATCAGAATGACGGAATCGTTTCAGCTGTTTGTCATGGTGTAGTCGGATTACTTCCTGTAGTTGACGTTTCTGGTCAACCGATTTTAGCGGGAAAAACGGTCACTGGTTTTAGTAACGAAGAAGAAACAGCGAATGGAACAACGGACAAAGTACCTTTTCTAACAGAAGATGCCTTGAAAGAAAAAGGAGCAAACTATCAAGCAGGACCAGCTTTTACAGCGGTCGTACATGCAGATGGACAGTTGTTGACCGGACAGAATCCTCAATCTGCGCATCAATTAGGAATCAAAGTCGTTGAATCTTTGAAGAAGTAAGTTGTTAAGGGAAAAAGTTAAGCAAAAAACGAAAATAAACAGTTCCGACGTAGGCCCTCTTATTACAGCATTATAGTAAGACTGCCAATAAACAATCCAATTTAACAATAGAAGAAAACTTTATAAAGTAGAGGGTGGAATCTGAAACGTCCTCCAAAATTTAGATTTTTTAGTCTAACTGTTTGGAGTCGCTTCAGATTTTGCCCTCTATTTCTATAAAAAATAAAAAGAATGTACAACGTAAGTCTAAAAATTGATTTTTTTATGGAGTATGAGAGGTAAAAAAACATGGTAAAATAAAAGCGGATACATAGAAAGTAACTAAGAAAGAAAGGGATGATGAAATGGAATTGCTAGAAAAAGAAACGTTCTATTATAAATATAACGATCATTTAATTGAACCCGTCCATTGTGTTTTTTTTAAAGAAGACAATAACCAAGGGATTACGAGTCATCAAGAAGCAGTACTGGCCTTTCTCACGTATTTTAATCGAGCATGGTGTATCTGGACACCAAAATTTGTGCCTGGATTAACTCAAAAATTTGCCGAAGTGCCAAAAGTTGAGGTCACACTAACCCCAGAAGTCGAAGCAAGAATAGAAGCTGAGGTAGATGCCCAAATAAAAGGAGATATACAAGGAGAGATCAAATATCTTCAAGCCGTCGGACGAAAAGTAGATCTCAAAAAGCTACAAATTGATTATGAAGAACGCAAACAAGAGCGTTACCAAATGATAAAAGAGCTTAGAAAAGAGCATGAAGCATTATTGATCAGATTTCCAAAACTCTACGAGCGAACTGAAGAAGTAACGCTTACTTATATGGAAGAAACCTCGTTTGATACTTATGACGGTTTTCCCATACGGGTCAATCCCAAAATGATGAAAGCTGATAAAATCAGTTCCACCACTTTTTTTGCCAAGGGTGGGGAATACCAAATCGCTTTTTGTAGTTATCTCCAGACCCATCGAACAATCGAAGATTTCCAACGAGTCAATCAACTTCTGTTCCCTGATCGAAGTGAGCTAGTCATTTATCAATGGAATACGGATTTTACCAATTTGTATAACGAACCCAGAAGAGATGATGGAGCGTATCTATGGTCGATCTATGACAAAAAAAGGAAACGATTTACAGTGATTGATATTGCCCTAATTATTCCATAGGTGGTAAAAAGTGTTTAAGAAAGGAGAGTTAAGGGAAAAACTTCCTAGCTATTGGGTGTTCAATTCTTTCTCTTTTTATGAAAAAGTAGGTTTATGGTAGTTGTCTTACTTCAGTCGGCTTCATGATAAAATAAAGTGAGGCGTAGCTAAGTAGAGGAGAGTGGAAAAATGGAATTGCTAGAAAAAGAAACGTTCTATTATGAATGTAATGAATATCTAATTGAGCCGGTCAATTGTGCTTTTTTTACTGAGGAAAAGTATCGAGGATATGAAAGTCATCGTGAAGCAGTACTGGCATTTCTTACATATGCTAATCGGGCATGGTGTATCTGGACACCAAAATTTGTGCCTGGATTAACTCAAAAATTTGCCGAAGTGCCAAAAGTTGAGGTCACACTAACTCCAGAAGTCGAGGCAAAAATAGAAGCTGGTGTAGATGCCCAAATAAAAGGAGAGATCAAATATCTTCAAGCCGTCGGACAAAAAGTAGACCTTAAAAAGCTACAAATGGAGTATGAAGAACGCAAACAAGAGCGTTACCAAATGGTAAAAGAGCTTAGAAAAGAGCGTGAAGCCTTATTGATTATGTTTCCTCAACTGTATGAACGAACTGAAGAAGTAACGCTTACTTATATGGAAGAAACCTCGTTTGATACTTATGACGGCTTTCCCATACGGGTCAATCCCGAAATGATGAAAGCTGATGAAATCAGTTCCACAACTTTTTTTGCCAAGGGTGGGGAATACCAAATCGCTTTTTGTAGTTATCTCCAGACCCATCGAACAATCGAAGATTTCAAACGAGTCAATCAACTCCTGTTTCCTGATCGAAGTGAGTTAGTCATTTATCAATGGCATACTGATTTTACTAACTTTTATAATGAAGGTAGAAGAGATGATGGAGCGTATCTATGGTCGATCTATGATAAGAAACAAAAACGATTTACGGTCATTGATATTGAACTGTTTATCCCGTAGATGATACAAAATGATTAAAAAAGGAGAGTCAAGGGTAGAACTTCCTTGGCTCTCTTTTCTTTAAGGGAAAATCAACGAAATCAGGTGTTTGTTTGTGGTTCGATTCTTCCATACGACACTATTATTCATAGATCAAAGTATTTGTTTCTTCTTTATATCTTTTTAGATCCGGAAAAGAAGTGACAATGTAATACTTATGATTTTTTCGAAGTTCGTTTTTCCTTTTTTTGTGAAAAAGTAGTTTTAAATAATTTTATAATTAAAAAGGTTTTATGATGGAATTAAAGGAAAATAGTATGGGGAAGTATAGGAGAGTGATGAAATGGAATTATTAGAAGAAGAAACATGGAATTTCAGAAAAAAAGGTTTTGCCATGAATTATGCTTTTTTTTATGAAGAGAATTATCAAAAGATAATAAGTCATCAAGAAGCTGCATTAGCTTTTCTTAATTACAAAAATAGACTGTGGGCGCTTAGAATTTGGGCGATTAAAACAAAAGATGGAAAGTTTACTAGTAGGGAATATGAAAAGAAGTATCAGGAAACAAGAGAGGAAAAGATTATTTACACTAATTTGCGTTCATTTGATGAAATCAAAGGTTATCCTATCCAAGTAAATCCAGAGTTAATGAATAGCAAAAAAATATCTGTCGAAGAATTTTTTGAAGAAAAAGGAACATATGAACATGCGTTTATGGATAATCCTCAAAATTTATATGGGAAAAAGGAAGATTTTATTGAAATAAACCAGCAACTTTTTCCAGAAAAAAAAAGGTTGGAAATCTATCTTTGGAATAATGAATTTACCCAATATTATAATGGGGGGCGAGAAGGACTTGGAGCATATTTATGGACAATCTATGATGTGGAGTACAAAAAGTTTATTGTAATTGATGCTTCGTTAATAATAGATTAATGAGACTGAGACGATAGTTCTTTCTCAAAAAGAAGATAAGTTCGATTTTGATTTTTATTGTCAAAATCGAACTTATTTTTTTATTCTGCAAAAGTTGCCTACTTGATCTAACACCACGGCTGTTCTTATGATCGAAGATTTGCTTCGTTTTTGAGTACATTTTTTGAAACATTAACGGTTACATGATACTCTTCAAATAGGCTATTGGAAAAGAGGGAAATGGATGAGGATCGTGATCATTGGTGGTTCTTTTGCGGGGATCTATGCAGCAATTTCTTTGCGAAAAAGTTGTCCTGACAGTGAAATCATACTTTTGGAAAAACAGGACAAGATTGGGTTTATACCGAGTGGACTCAATTTACTGTTAAAAAAGCAACTCACAAGTAAAGAACAACTTTATTGGTTGACTAAGGAAGAATTGCAAGCGCTATACGCAATTGATGTTCAAGTACGCACGGAAGTCGTTTCACTTGAAATAGCCACGAAGACAGTGTTTATCCAAAATGGGCGTCAGCTTACTTTTGATACGTTAGTGATTGCAACGGGTTCGAGTCAGCAATTCAAAAATGGAAACAAAAGTACGCAGATCCGTTCTGTTAAAGATATCCACTTAAAAGAATCTTTGGAACAAAGTCTTGCGAAGGCACAAAAGATTGCTGTGATTGGTGCGGGACAAGTAGGACTTGAATTAGCAGAAGGGTTATATCATCAGCAAAAAGAAATCCATCTCTATGAAAGCCGACCAACATTGTTGTTCCGTTATTTCGACCCCGAAATGGTTGAGCCGTTAACACATGAGTTATTGCAACGGCATATCCAATTGTTTTTGAATGAACAAGTGCAAACGCTCGAAGAAAACGAGCAAGTGGTCGTAGTGACGGATCAAAAAACAGAAAGTTATGATTTAGTTCTGCTAGCGAATCATACGCGTCCAGACCATCATCTCTGGCAAGATCAGTTGAAGCTAAATGAAGATGGTACGATTTGGGTCGATGAGTATTTGCAGACGTCAGCGAAGGATATTTATGCGATCGGTGATGCGATCCAAGTGACGTTCCAACCGACCCAAGAAAAAATGTATGTCTCTTTGGTCAACAATGCACTACGTACGGCACAAGTGGTGAGTCAAACGATTAGTGGCAAACGCACGAAGGATCCTGGAACCTACCGAGCAATTGGAAATCATTGGTTTGGTTATTTTCTGGGAAGTGTCGGGCTAACGGAAGAAGAAAGTATTTTTTATCCGCAGACTGTCCGTAAAACATATTTGCTTGCCCGCTTAGCTGCGACCAATAGTGAAACGGCGAAAATCAAAGTGATATGCAATGAAAAGGGACAATTACTTGGTGCGCAGTTGCGAAGTCGAGAGGAGATATTCGATTTATTGGATCGATTCACTCTCGCTATCGAGGAAGGCTGGACGTTAGAGAAATTATTCGAACGGGAGTTATTCTTCCAGCCAGAATATCGGTTGCCGCTTCAATTGATAAAGGTGGTTGATACGCTCGATGAAGATTGAACAATTATTAGAGAAAAAAGAGCAGTTGCAAGTGCTGATTCTTAGGGAAATGGTGTTGCATGGTGGAACTGTAGGAACGAATCAATTAAGGGAACAAGTCAATCTTTCTAAAACATCATTTGATCAATATATAGCAGAAATCCCAATGATCGGTATGATGATGGGGAAGAAAGTAGCAATCAAAAGAAATGAATTTCAAGTCACATTAGAGTTGGCTGAAGATGTCAGCTTAGAAAAAATCATTCTATTCTTAGTTCAACAAAGCTTGAAATTCAATCTGCTTGTTTATTTATTAGAACATCACCAAGCATCGATCGTTCGTCTAGCGACAGCTTTTAATATCAGCGAATCTTCTGTCTTTCGTAAGATCAAAGAATTGAATCAGTTACTGCAAGAATTTTCTCTACAAATCAAAAATGGCCAACTCTATGGCGAGGAATTGCAAGTTCGTTATTTCTACTATGTATTATTCCAATTTATCTCTGAATCACAACGTCCCCTTTTCTTACAACAGACGCCTGATAAAGCGCCACTTATTTTAGGATTGGAGCGAGCCTTAGAAACGACATTCTCTCAAGAGTCAGCTAGTAAAATCGCCTGCTGGCTAGGGATCACTCGTAAACGGCTATTGAGTGAAAAAACGACGTTTGCTACATTGAAAGAGAAGAAAATACTTTACCAAAAGGATCGTTTGTATCAAGCACTTGATCCGGTCATTTCACTTTATTTAAGTCGGACAGCTGCTGAGATCAGTGGCTATGAGCCTTTAATGTTTTACAGTTTTTTTGTCTCGTTTGCTGTGTTATCAGAAGAACATTTTTATCAATATGATTTAACCCGAAGCAAAAAATTACCAACAGCTGTATTAGATACGTACATTAGAGAAACGATGTTGTGGCACTATCGTCCACGAAAGTTGAAGATCAAGGAAGAAAAAGCAGTCGGTTATCAATTAGCTCAAATCGATAATGAGTTTTATTTTTTTCGAGGAGTCATGATGATCTATGAGCCAGAACATCTCTTGCAACAACAGAAAAAGATGTTAGGCCGCTCCCTTAGTCAATTACTCGAACGATTGAAAGAAACAACGCTGACACAACTACCTGCTAAACAAGGTGAAGAAGCTGCTTTAAGTTATCTCATGATTCAGTATGCCAATATTCTTATGATGATCGATTTTTATATTGCGAAATCGGTCACTATCGGAATCGATATTGAAACATTACCGATTTATCGAGTGGCATTTCAACAATTTTTGTTAAGAGAGTTAAAAGGAATCAGTGGGATTGAGATTGAAAATCGACGACCAGGAAAAAAGTATGATTTAGTGATCACATTTAATCAAGAAGATCCTCATCAAAATTATTATTATTTATCAGAGTTTGCTTCAAGCTATGATATCGCAAGGTTAAAGCAAAAAATCGAAGAAGAAAAAAAAGCAAAAAATTAAAAACTGTCAAAAAAACAGAAAATAAATGTTTTTTTGGCAGTTTCTAAAAAATGAATCGGTGTAAGATAAAGATAAATTTAGAAAGCGTTTGCAGATAATGGAGGAGATCAGAATGACAGAATCAACATACATCATGGCGATTGACCAAGGAACGACAAGTTCACGAGCAATTATTTATGACAAAAAAGGTAGACATATCGGTAGTTCACAAAAAGAATTCACGCAATATTTTCCTAAAGAGAGCTGGGTGGAACATGATGCGAATGAAATCTGGAACTCCGTACAGTCGGTCATTGCAGGGGCATTCATTGAATCTGGGATCAAACCGAATCAAATTGCAGGCATCGGGATCACTAACCAACGTGAAACGACGGTGATCTGGGAAAAAGATACTGGACGTCCGATTTATCATGCTGTGGTCTGGCAATCTCGTCAATCCGCATCAATTGCTGATAATTTAAAAAAGGAAGGCTACCAAGACTTTTTCCATAAAAAAACAGGTTTAGTGATTGATGCCTATTTTTCTGCTACAAAAATACGTTGGATTCTTGACCATGTAGAGGGAGCGCAAGAACGTGCTGAAAAAGGCGAATTGCTTTTTGGTACGATCGATTCATGGCTGGTATGGAAATTAACAGACGGTCAAGCACATGTGACGGATTATTCCAATGCAAGTCGGACGATGTTGTTTAATATTCACGATCTTGATTGGGATCAGGAAATCCTTGATCTCTTGAACATTCCTCGAGCAATGCTGCCAAAACCGACTTCTAATTCGGAAATTTATGGTTATACACAAGGGTATCATTTCTATGGAAGTGAAGTGCCGATTTCTGGAATGGCTGGTGACCAGCAAGCTGCTTTGTTTGGACAAATGGCTTTTGAACCTGGAATGGTCAAAAATACGTATGGTACAGGATCATTTATCGTCATGAATACTGGGGAAGAACCACAACTATCCAAGAACAATCTATTAACGACGATTGGTTATGGAATCAATGGCAAGGTTTATTATGCACTGGAAGGGAGCATTTTCGTAGCAGGTTCTTCCATCCAATGGTTGCGAGATGGGTTGCAAATGTTACAAAAAGCAAGTGATTCCGAAGAGGCAGCAAAACGTTCCACAAGTGAGGATGAAGTCTATGTCGTGCCAGCATTTGTTGGGTTAGGGGCACCTTATTGGGATCAAGCTGCGAGAGGTTCGATGTTTGGGTTGACACGTGGGACGACCAAAGAAGACATTATCAAAGCAACCTTACAATCGATTGCATACCAAGTAAGAGATATCATTGATACGATGCAAGAAGACACAGGGATCAAAATACCAGTCTTGAAGGTCGATGGTGGCGCAGCGAATAATGAATATTTGATGCAATTTCAGACAGATATTTTAAATATTCCGATCCAACGAGCAGAAAATCTGGAAACTACGGCATTAGGTGCGGCATTTCTAGCTGGTTTAGCGGTTGGTTTTTGGAAAGATACAGATGAAATCAGAGAATTTTATGAAGCGGGCAAGATGTTTGAAGTAGAGATGCCTGAAGAGCGTAGAGAAAAATTATATGGCGGTTGGAAAAAAGCGGTAGTAGCAACACAAGCATTTGAGTAAAGGGAGGGAATGTCATGTTTTCAAGAGGAACAAGACAAGAAAGTATTGAAAAAATGCAACACGAAAAGTTGGATCTGCTGATTATTGGTGGCGGTATCACAGGGGCTGGTGTGGCGCTTCAAGCCGCAGCATCAGGAATCAAAACGGGGCTAATCGAAATGCAAGACTTTGCAGAAGGTACTTCTTCACGCTCCACAAAATTAGTACACGGAGGGATTCGTTATCTTAAAACTTTTGACGTCGAAGTTGTAGCAGATACTGTAGGCGAACGAGCGGTGGTCCAAGGCATTGCACCGCACATTCCAAAACCTGATCCAATGTTACTACCGATCTATGAAGATGAGGGTGCAACGACATTTAATATGTTTTCAGTCAAAGTGGCAATGGATCTCTACGATAAATTGGCAAATGTGACTGGAACAAAATATGAAAACTATACGTTGACGCCAGAAGAAGTGTTAGAACGAGAACCGTTTTTGAAAAAAGAAGGGTTAAAGGGCGCTGGTGTTTATCTAGATTTTCGGAACAATGATTCACGTTTAGTGATCGATAACATCAAAAAAGCAGCAGAAGATGGTGCTTATCTAGTAAGTAAAATGAAAGCGATTGGCTTTTTATATGAAGGAGATCAAATCGTGGGTGTCAAAGCACGTGATCTGCTGACGGATCAAGTCGTGGAAATCCACGCAAAAATAGTGATCAACACAAGTGGTCCATGGGTCGATAAAATCCGTAACTTGAATTTCAAACGTGCGGTATCACCTAAGATGCGACCAACCAAAGGTGTTCATCTAGTCGTAGATGCTAAAAAACTGCCTGTTCCACAACCAACATATTTTGACACGGGCAAACAAGACGGCCGAATGGTTTTTGCCATTCCACGAGAAAATAAAACGTATTTTGGAACGACAGATACGGACTATCAAGGGGACTATACAGATCCAAAAGTAACGCAAGAAGATGTGGACTATTTATTAGATGTCATCAATCATCGTTACCCAGATGCAAACATCACCCTCGCAGATATCGAATCAAGTTGGGCAGGGTTACGCCCATTATTGATCGGTAATTCTGGTTCTGACTATAACGGTGGCGACAACGGCTCTATTTCAGATAAAAGCTTTAGTAAAGTCGTTGATACGGTTACTGAATATAAAGAAAACAAGGCTTCTCGATTAGAAGTAGAGGACGTATTGAATCATTTAGAAAACAGCCGTGATGAAAAAGCCCCTTCTTCGATTTCTCGAGGCAGCTCGTTAGAACGTGAATCGGATGGTTTGGTGACACTATCAGGTGGGAAGATCACAGACTACCGTAAGATGGCAGAGGGCGCACTAAAATTAATCCGCCAGTTGTTGAAAGATGACTACCGGATGTCAGTAAAAGAAATCGATTCGAAACATTATCCCGTTTCCGGTGGAGATTTTGATCCAACGAAACTGGAAGAAACTGTGGAAGAATTGACAAAAATCGGAGTTGAATCTGGTTTAGCAGAAGCTGATGCAAAATACATTGCAGATTTTTATGGAACCAATGCGAAAAAGATTTTTGCTTTGGCAAAAGAAATGACACCGTATGAAGGACTAAGTTTAGCTGAATCTGCTCGTTTACGTTATGGGTTAGAAGAAGAAATGGTATTAGCACCAGGCGACTACTTGATTCGTCGCACGAATCACTTGTTGTTTGAACGTGATCAACTTGATGCAATCAAACAACCGATCATTGATGCCATTGCGTCTTACTTCGCTTGGTCAGCAGAAGAGAAGAAGCGTCAAGAAGCTCATTTAGAAGAATTGATCGCAGAGTCGGATCTACGTGAATTGAAGGGGGAAAAATAGATGAGTGCAGAAATGACGCAGATCATGGGAGAATTTATTGGTACGATGATTTTAGTTTTACTTGGTGATGGGGTATGTGCTGCGGTTAACTTGAACAAGAGTAAAGCCCAAGCTTCTGGTTGGATCGTAATTGCTTTTGGTTGGGGACTAGCCGTTACAATGGCTGTCTATATTTCCGGATTTATGGGACCTGCTCATTTGAATCCAGCCGTATCTTTAGCGATGGCGATGACCGGTGCAATTGGCTGGAACCTAGTGATTCCGTTTATTATTGCGCAAATGTTAGGTGCGATCGTCGGAGCTGTTTTAGTATGGTTGACGTATTTACCACATTGGAGTGTGACGAAAGACCAAGGCGCAATTTTAGGTACATTTGCGACAGGTCCTGCCATTCGAAATTATCCAGCGAACTTTATCACCGAGTTGATCGGTACCTTCGTTTTAGTACTAGGATTATTAGCGTTTGGACAAAACTCATTTGCCGATGGTACGAATGTCTTTGCTGTCGGAGGTTTGATCTTAGCAATCGGTCTTTCCCTAGGTGGACCAACTGGCTATGCGATCAACCCAGCTCGTGACCTAGGTCCACGTCTGACCCATGCGATTCTACCAATTGCAAACAAAGGAAACTCAGACTGGGGCTATTCATGGATACCAGTAGTAGCGCCAATGGTCGGAGCTGTCGTGGCTGTGGGCATGTACATGTTGATGGTATAAAAAGGCGGTAAAGTGTGTTATTCCTTAATAAATAATATAGAAAACGGTAAAATAGGTCTTCTATTTTACCGTTTTTTAGCACTTGACAAAGAGCAGCGTTTTAAAAATGGGTTATTGAAGATCGCAAAATCAACGGGCGCTTTGCTGACAACCAGAAAATTTTTTTAGATTTGTTCATGGGTCTTGATTGAACTAACCAGAATGAAAAAAGGGCTTTCGTTATTGATTGACAGTGACAGCTAAACTTGCTATAGTGAATTTGAAAATAAATAAAACCTAGATGAATGAGGTATTTTGATGAGTGTAGCAGGTATCTAACGTAGTAAGTTGAATAGCCAATAGAGCCGTAAGCTTATTTGGCATGCTTATAGATGATACCTGTCATTTCATAACCAACAATTCTATTAATGAGGGATGGGGCGCGTCTTATTTGAGATGTTCCTCATCTTTTTATTTTTCCTAGGTCTTATTTATTTTAGGACAGGTATCTCTTCAAAAAAGGAGAGAATATGAAACAAACAATCGATAAATTACAATTTAATCAAATCAAAGAAGAAGTGAAAAAACGAGCTATTGGACAATATAGCAAAAAGCGTATCGAAGAAATGACCCCGCAAACTAATCTACAGACAGTCAAAAATCGCCAAGAAGAAACAAAAGAAGCGCGACAAATCTTAGAAAGTCAGCAACACGTTCCCTTTATGGGATTGACACGGATTGATGCGTTGACTTCCCAAGTGAAAAAAGGCTTTTTACTGACACCAACTGAATTGATCGAGTATGCAGACTTTTTAAGAAGTAGTCGAATGATCCGTCGTTTTTTTGAAAAAAATCAATATCAAACACCCTTGTTGCATGTGTATAGTAAGAATATGCCTGATTTGTCGATGGTCGAAGAGTTGATCTATCAACAAATCAAGAACCAAAAAGTGAGTGATGAAGCCTCACGAAATTTACGGAAAGTACGAAAACAATTACAATTAACAGAAAAAGAAATCCAGGATCGTCTTTTAAAGTTTCTAAGACATCCGCATAACAAAGAAATGATCCAAGAAGCAATGATTGTTCAAAAAGGCGATCACTATACGATCCCAATCAAAGCTAGTTATAAAAACAAAGTGCCAGGCACGATTATTGAACAGTCAAATAAAGGAACGACCGTCTTTATCGAACCAACGGCTGTGGAAAAAGCGAGTATGAATTATCAATTGTTAAAAGCAGAAGAAATAGCAGAAGAATATCAAGTTTTAGCTTATTTGACTGGTGCTTTAGCAGAACAAGAACAAGCAATCGATTTGATTATCGAAACGATTACTAGATTAGATATCATTTTCGCCAGAGGGAAGTATAGTCGAGAAATCCATGGTGTGACACCACGGATCAATCAATCAGAATACATCAAGATCAAACAAGGAAGGCATCCACTGATCCAAGGGAAGGCTGTTCCGTTAGACTTTGAACTTGGTAATGACTATCGAGGATTAGTGATCACTGGAGCGAATGCAGGTGGTAAGACTGTCGTATTAAAGACAGTGGGGTTATTGACGTTGATGGCGATGTTTGGTTTACAGGTTCCGGCAGCCGAAGGAACAGAGCTAGCTGTTTTCGATGAGATTTTTGTGGATATTGGCGATCAGCAAACGATCGAGAATGCGTTAAGTACGTTTTCTGGTCATATGCAAAATATTGCCGAGATGTTACGCAAGGTGAGTAGAAATACCCTTGTATTACTTGATGAGATCGGCAGTGGCACAGAACCTAATGAAGGGGCGGCGCTAGCAGTTGCTATCATGGAAGCCATGTATGAACAAGGGGCACTGATCGTTGCAACTACTCATTATGGCGAAATCAAAAAATTTGCGAATGATCATGAAGATTTTATTCCAGCCGCAATGGCATTTGATAAAGAAGCATTGAAACCTAAATACCTTCTTCAAGTGGGGGAAACAGGAGAAAGCCAAGCGCTATGGATCGCTCAAAAAATGAACATGTCGCAAACCTTAATCGAACAAGTCCAATATTATATCCAGCATAAAGCTTATCGGACAACCAAAAAAGTGTTTCAGACAACGAAAGTAAACGTGCCTAGGACGAAGACACAAGTGCAGCAATTTTCGAAAGGGGATCGGGTATATTCTGCGGTCCACCAACAAGAAGCCTTAGTTTATGAAGATACAGCAGAAGAAACGGTTACGATTTTCTTGGATAAAGAGTTAATCAACGTCCCACGAAAACGTCTCACGTTAAAGATGTCAGCAGAAAAGTTATATCCAGTCGGTTATGAATTAGACCATTTGTTTACAGACTTTCAAACTAGAAAATGGCAAAGAGATCTAGCACGAGGATCGAAAAAAGCGCATAAAAAATTAGCCAAAGAAGCTAAAGAACGACGAGAAAAAAGAGACTAGGGGTTAAATGAAGACATTGTTTTAAAGAGGAATAGCCAATAGCTCTCGTCTTTTTTCGACAGTCGTTCCAGTAGTTTTTATGATCCAAGTATGTGAATAGCTAAATTGGAGTGTTACTCATAACTTTAGACAACGGGAAAAAATTGGCACTTGTACCGATTTAGGTTAAAATGGAACAAAGTTTATTTAGGGAGATGTCATGGATGAAACTGACTTCGAATTGGCGAAAAGAAATAGGAACGATCCCTAATCTTTTATCAATTTTTCGTGTGGTTCTTTTGCCGTTTTATTTTTACTTTGTTTTAGAGCAATCGTTTATGCTTGCCGGTATCTTGATTGCTCTATCAGGAATCACTGACTTTTTAGATGGATTTATTGCTCGTAAGTTCAACCAAATCACGGAATTGGGGAAATTATTAGATCCAGTGGCAGACAAGTTGACGCAACTGGTCTTGATCCTTTCCATGGCTTGGTATCGACCGATGATTTGGTGGATATTCGGTTTATTTCTGATCAAAGAAGGGTTCATGTTTTTTGCTGGTATCATTGGATTGAGAAAAAATGTGAAATTAGATGGGGCAAAATGGTATGGGAAATTAGCAACTGCGGTCATTTACGCAGGCATGGTGCTTTTACTGTTGTTTCCCGATCTTTCGGCGGTCTGGGTCAATTGGATCTTTGGATTGATCACTTATAGCTTGCTTCAATCCTTCATTTTGTATATCCGTGAATATCATAAACTATTGAATTAAGAGAGTAATGTCTCAAATACAAATAAAAGAACTCAAACCAAGGAAGTGGTTTGAGTTCTTTTACTTGATGAGGGGATGGATTTCCGCTCATTGTTTTAAATTCTGTAGGAGAACCTTGCTTAACTCTCGAAGCTAGTAGTCTTAAGGTTTGATATAAGCATAGCCTTTTTCTTGTAATTCAATGAGGTCTAAAATACCAGCTGGTACCACGATGACTTTTTCAGGCAAGGATTCTGTACTGATATGATTGCCACGTAGCGCATTCGCACAAGCGTGGAAGGTAACCCCTAAAGCAAGAAATTCTTCATTTGCTGGATCAAGGTAGCCGGTGATGCCTTCACCGTTGACACTAACCACAATCGTCGTTTCAGGAGCGATTTTCAATAGGTTCTTGACGTTATTCATCGTTTCATGCCACTTTCTCGTTTCATCGATATGAAAAACAACTTTCATTTGAGCCTCTCCTTATTTTTTGATGATCAAGTTGATCGCTTGTTCCATTTTTTTGGCTTGCTCTTCTGCGCTGTTTTCTGGATGCTCCAAACAGTCTTTTAAGTTTTCTGCCACGATCATTCCCATGACACGATCAATGCTAGAACGAACGGCACTTAATTGTGTGATAATTGCCATACAGTCTTTCTCTTCTTCAATCATCTTTTGGATGCCGCGAATTTGTCCTTCTGTTCGTTTTAGTCGATTGATGATGTTCTTGTCATTGATTTCCATTTGAAAACCTCCTTTATGCTTCTAGTGAGATGATACCCTATGTAGGTATATTTTGTAAATAATTATGACGATTTAAAAAAACTAGAATTTGAATAGTTGACAATTCTCTCTTTTTTGTGTTGAATATACCCCATAAGGTATTTACAAAAATAAAAAAGGTGGAAATCAAGATGTCACTATTTCAAACAGTAAAATCAATCTCAACAGCGGAATTAAAAGAAAAATTGAATGGTTCTATTCAGTTGCTCGATGTAAGAACACCAGCGGAATACCAAGGGGGGCATATCAGACAAGCGAAAAATATTCCACTTCAACGTATTCTAAGTTTCAAAGGAAAACAAGAAGCGCCTGTCTATGTCATCTGTCAATCGGGAATGCGGAGCAAACAAGCTACGAAAGAGTTGAAGAAAATGGGGTATGATGTTATCAATGTACGTGGTGGAATGAATCAATGGTTTGAACCAACAGTAGGAGGGAAATAAATGAAAATTGTTATTGTCGGCGGGGTAGCAGGGGGGATGTCTGCTGCTACTAGATTACGTCGTTTAAAAGAAGATGCTGAAATCGTCGTGTTTGAAAAAGGACCGTATGTCTCATTTGCCAATTGCGGGTTACCTTATTATCTCTCTGGTGAGATCAGTGAGAGAGAGAATCTTTTGGTACAAACACCAGAATCATTGGCTGCTCGTTTTCAATTAGATGTGCGTCCCAATCATGAAGTCACAGCCGTTTATCCAGATGAAAAGAAAGTTGAAGTTTTATCTGACGGGAAAAAATGGCAGGAGAGTTATGATGTATTGCTTCTTTCCCCAGGGGCAAAACCAGTCAGACCAGCTATTTCAGGATTAGCAGAAGCCAAAAATGTTTATACTGTTAGAAATGTACCGGATATTGATTTGGTAATGACTGCTCTTGAAGAACAACCCAAAAAAGCTGTCGTAGTAGGGGCAGGCTTTATCGGATTGGAAATGGCAGAGAATTTAAAAAAACGTGGACTGGCAGTTTCAATTGTAGAACTGGCACCACATGTCCTGCCTTCTTTAGATGAAGAAATGGCGGTGCATATCCAAAATGAACTCATTAAACAAGGCGTCCATGTCCAAACAAAACGTTCTGTCACTGCTTTTGAACATGGTGGCAAGCAGTTACGCTTGGATGATGGCACAACGATCGATTCTGATTTAACGATCCTCTCAGTAGGCGTTCAGCCAGACAGTACATTGGCAAAAATGGCTGGACTTGAAACAGGGCTGCGTGGGGGGATCGTAGTCAATGAATACTACCAAACAAGTGATCCTTCCATCTATGCGGTGGGAGATGCCATCGTTGTCAAACAACAAATTACAGGTGCCGATGCGTTGATTTCTCTTGCTTCTCCTGCTAACCGTCAAGGGCGACAAGCAGCAGATAATATAGCGGGAATCGTTCGTAACAATCGAGGAAGTCTTGGTACGTCAATTGTGCGGGTCTTTGACCTTGCTGCCGCTTCTACTGGATTAACAGAAAGAATGGCCCAACAAGCCAACTTACCTTTCTCAGTAGTCCATGTTTCTGGGAAAGACCATGCTAGTTACTATCCTAAAGCTACAGATATTTTGTTAAAACTGATCTTTCATCCTAAGACAGGTGAAATCTATGGCGCACAAGGAGTCGGTGCCAAAGGTGTTGATAAACGAATCGATAGTTTAGCCACAGCCATCAAAGGACAACTAACGATTTTTGATTTACCGGAATTAGAATTTACCTATGCGCCACCTTTTGGTTCTGCGAAAGATCCAGTGAATATGTTGGGATATGTGGCCATGAATGTCGCAGAAGGGCTAAGCGAGACGATCCAATGGCATGAATTGCCAGAAGCACTTGCACAAGGAAAAATTTTACTCGATGTTCGTAATGAAGGCGAGTTGCAAAACGGTGCTTTTAAAGATGCGCTGAATATTCCTTTAAATGATTTACGCTGTCGATTGGCGGAATTAGACCATGAGAAAGAATACATTGTCAGCTGTCATAGTGGACTACGTAGTTACTTAGCAGAACGTATCTTGAAACAAGCAGGCTTTAAGGTGCAAAATCTCGATGGCGCCTTTGCTTTGTATCACGCTGTTCGTCCAGAAGACTTGATTTATCCAGAAAAATAGAGCTTTGCCTTGCATTCTTAGTAAAATGGCGCTAGACTGGTTAGTTCTACTACTTCGAATCAAAGGAGAATGTGTATGGTCAACACACGAAATTTAGAAGAAGCCTATCTAGCGTCAGTTTATCGGCAATTACTAGAAAAGCAGGAAGAGTATCAGCAACTATTACAAGAAACCAGTGCGTACGGACGGGATTCTTTACAAACGATGTCCGAAGATATTCGGCTCAATTTTGATAGTTATTTAGACAATCTTGATACGTATTCACTGATTGAGATGAAAAATCGCGAAATCGATCAATTGAATCTCAAGATCCAATCAGCTAATGAGACTTTGAAAAAAATCGAACGGCTATTGATGAGTCCCTATTTTGGGAAGATCGAAATTGATTTTTTAGAGGAAGAAGCACAAGGGAAAAACAGTCACGAAGCTTTTTATATTGGGACGGCTAACTTTACTAATGATGAGGATGAAACCTTGGTTTATGATTGGCGTTCGCCGATTGCTTCTCTTTTCTATAACAATGATTTAGGTCAGTCTTCTTATTTAGTGAATCAAAACCAAATTGAGGTAATGATCCATGAACGACGTCAATTTATCATCAAAAAAGATCAATTGCTCCACTTTTTTGACACCTCGGTAGCAATCCAAGACGATGTCTTACTTGATGCTTTAGAACAAAGTGAGACGTCAGAGATGAAGGCAATCACGGCTACGATCCAATCCGAACAAAATACGATCATCCGAGACACTACAAGCCAAAATATCTTAGTCAATGGCGTGGCAGGCAGTGGGAAAACCTCAACGATCATGCAGCGAATTGCTTATTTGCTTTATCAATACCGAAACCAACTTTCTGCGGATGATTTGCTGATTTTGTCACCGAACCATCAATTTATTGATTATATCGGTAAGGTATTACCTTCGTTAGGTGAAAAAAATCCGTTGAATGTCACGATGCTTCAGTTGGTGGATCAACTTTTTTTAGGGAATGTTGAGTCAGAAAAAGCTTATTTTCATCGGATTACGCAGACGGATGTGGATGACCAGACAGCAGTTCTCAGAAGTCAGGCATTTATGAAGCAGATCGAGCAAGCGACTTCCTTGTTTACTGAACAGGCTGATTGCTTTTTAGCCATCAAAAAGAAGGAAAAAATCGTGATCTCAAAAGAAGTGATCAAAAAAATCTATGATAGCACGCCCGATTACCCGAATCTAAGAGAAAAACTTCAAGCGACTAAAGACCGATTGTTGCGCTACTGGGAAAAGCAATTGCTGAAACAAGCAGGTAGTGACGCCATTAAAGATCAATTATTATCCTTACCAGAAGAGATGCAACAAAAGTATTTCCAACAGTTGATCACCGATGAATCGCCAGAGAAATTAGTCAGTTATGGCAAACAATTGCTTCAAAGAAAATATCGAACAGTAACGAAACAAATCAAACAGATGGCGTGGGTCGATGAACAATTTTTATTTGAGGAGATTTATCAAAGTTACACTGGGAATAAGTATCAGCGAACAACTCCTTGTACATTAGATGAAGCCGTCGCACGTTTGCATGTACGCCATCTGCTGATCGAAAAAATCACCCAAGTCAAAAAGTTCGTGTTGATCGATGAGGTGCAAGACTATACGAGTGCGCAACTTTTGCTCTTGTTAAACGTCTTCCCCAACGCTCGCTTTACACTCGTAGGAGATGAAAATCAGGGGATTTTTAATTCCACGACTTCTTTTGAAGCAATTGAAAGCTATTTTTCAACGGCTGGACGATCTGTAACGAGATATGATTTATTGAATAGTTATCGTTCAAGCGGGGCAATCACGACTCTCTTTACCCAATATTCAGGGGAAAAAGAAAAGATCGCTATTGTTCCCGTTCGTCCTTATGGGGAAGAGCCGGAATTTGTGACTGCAGCGACTTTCGATCAGTGGCTCAGTCAGGTCAATGAACGACAACAGCACACGGGTGAACAATTAACAGTCATTACATTGGAAGAACAGCAAGCCGCAATGATACAACAAAAAGTAGAGCGGAACAATCAGCTGAACATCCAAGTACGCCCATTGAGTCTTTCTAAAGGACTCGAATTTGATCACGTACTGATTTATCTAACAGCTGAACCGAATACCCCACGTGAAAGAAGGCAAATGTACACGGCTATATCTCGAGCAATGAAAACTGTCGTTATTTCTTTGGTAACAGATCAATAGAGAAAAAACAAGTTATCTTTAGTGAGACTCGCTAAGATAACTTGTTTTATATTTTTATTATTTTAGTTATTTTAATTTATTAAGAAAACCTTAACGTCAAGATCAAATCTCATACATATTTCAAGAAACAAGCTACTATTAAATAAACAAATTTAAATAAATACAATAAAAGTAAAGTATAAGTAAGGTCTAGTTGGTCATTTTGATGAATTGTTCGTCTAGCTGTCATCATCAAAAAATGTAAAGGTTTTTATAAAAGGGGACTAAATTTATTTTTTAAAGGTGGGAGAAAAATGAATACTCGAATAAAACGTGAAGAAGTAGCAACTCTTTTGATTAAGGATAAGTTTTTTGCCAAAGGAAATCGACGGTTAAAAATCAAGCAATGGATTGTTGCGATTCTAGGATGGTGTGGCGTGATTTTTCCATTTGTTTGGGTAACTATTTCGTTTCGGGCTTCAATGAAAGGGAGAGGATTACAATGGCATTCGTTTCCGGAAGAACGAAAAACGTTTTCTTTTTTGTTGCTATTTTTAGCGGTTGCTTTTTTAGGCTTTGTTCTTTTATTCTTATTCATGACTCGTTGGAATAATCGTCGTTACCAAACGATGCTAAGAAGTGAAAAAATGTATGATGAAGAAAAATTAGAAAAGCGTCGAGATATTTTAGAAACGGAATTCAGCATGCGCTTTGGTCCTAAGGAAGAGCGTGAGGCAGTATGCTATTACGTAGTATCAGAAGAGCAAAATCTTGAAAAAGATTTGATCGAAAACCTCTACAAAAACGAGGGGGTCGAACTCTAATGGTCAGAGTCATTCATACAGGTAATGAACTACTGGATTTTGTAGCTACGATCATTTATTTTATCCTTGTTTCTTACCCAATCCTTGGCAGTTTTGCATGGTTTATTGGGGTATTATGCTATTCGTTTTTATTTAAATATAAGCACATTGATTGGGCGGAGATTCCGACAGAGGTCGAACCGTTTATCACGATCATGGTACCGGCCCACAATGAAGAAGTGGTGATTGAAGACACAATCGATTATTTAATGACAAAAATCAATTATGGGAATTATGAAGTGTTAGTGACAGATGATGGTTCAACGGACGAAACCCCGGCAATATTAGCTCGTTTACAAAAAAAATACCCCAAATTACGAGTGATCCGCATTGATAAAAATAAGGGGAAAGCTCACGCATTTGATATTGGGATGGCTTTTGCCAAAGGTCGGTTGATCTTAAGCAATGATGCGGATACGGTACCTGAACCAGATGCTTTGTCAAATTATGTGAATTACTTTATTCGCCCTGGTGGTAGAAATATCTCTGCTGTTACTGCCAATATGGACGTGAAAAATCGTACGTCTTTACTTGGAAAATCCCAGACTGTTGAATTTTCGAGCATCGTAGGGATCATCAAACGAACACAAGCAGGTGTACTTGGCGGTCTTTATGCGTACAGTGGGGCAAATACTATGTATCGAAAAGACGCATTGATCGATGTTGGCGGCTTTCGTCAAGATCGGGCGACAGAAGATATCAGTATTGCGTGGGATCATCAGCTGAATGGTTGGATCTCAGTGTTTGCCCCAACGATCATTTTTTTTATGGAAGTCCCAGTAAGTTTGCCGATGCTTTATCGTCAGAGAAAACGTTGGGCAAAAGGGGGGACGGAAGTCTGGTTGACGAATTTTAAAAAAGTCCTCTTCCATCCTTTTGAAAATATCGGCAGGACGTTCATGTTTATTGATCAAACTTTTAGTATTATTTGGTCGTTGTTCTTTTGTATTTCATTTTTCGTTTTTATTATTTTAATGGGTATTTATCTTTATCAAGGAAATTTTGAACAAATCTATCGGACATTGACGATTAGTTTTCTGTTTGTTTGCTTCGAAATGATCTCAGGCATCCTTCAACTGATTGCATCTTTGGTGGTAGACGATCAAGGAAGAAAATTGAAATATATGTTATTTGCCCCATTGTATATGTTGTTATTCTGGATGGTCAATGCGATCACTATCATGACGACCTTTATCCCAGCAATCAAAACGATTTTAGGATACGGAAGTGGCACATGGAAAAGTCCAGAACGAAAAAGTGAATGATGCAACTGAAAAGGACTAGCAAACAAGTGACTGTAGCAGAAGACGAAAGTCGTCTTTTACTACAGTTTTTTTGGTGCATAACTAAATGATTTAAAAAAAAACAGCTAAATGATTCAGAGAAACCGTTTACTAACTGTTTTTTATAATAACCATTATAATGTTTAATATAAACATAAAGGAGGAGATAATGTGGAATTGTACTATCTGACGGGGTTGTTTTTAATAATTATATTGTTGTATTTGTTGGCAAAAAAATATGATTTTGTCAAACAACTTTTTTCAAAGATCACGATTACTTTTTTAGTTGTTTATTTGATATGGCGCTTGTTTTATACCATACCAATAGATAGTTCTGTTTCTTTAATATTTGGGATCATTCTTTACATTGCAGAATTTATCGGGTTATTTGTCTACGGTTTTTTTATTTACCTATTTTCGAATAAATTGTCAAATGAACATCTCTATGAGGCCTATGACGAGAGTTTTCAACCAAGTGTTGCGGCGTTTATTTGTACGTATAACGAAAATAGTAAATTAGTGATCGCCACGGCTTTGGCTGTCAAAGCGTTACGATATCCCAATAAAAAAATATATATTTGCGATGACGGTCATCGTGAGGAATTAAAAGAGATGGCAGAACGTTTTTCCATCGGTTATTTATCACGAGAGGGCAATGAGCATGCGAAAGCTGGCAACATCAACTATGCACTCTCACAAACGACTAGTGACCTCGTACTACTATTGGATGCAGATTTTATTGTCAAAAAAAATATCATTTTTGAAGCCGTTAATTATTTCAAAAATCCTAAAATGGCACTCGTTCAATATCCTCAAACCTTCTATAATAAAGATCCATTTCAGCTTTTAAGAAATTCCTTTTATAATGAGCAAGAATTATTTATGCGCTTTTTGGAGCCAGCT
The DNA here is from genome assembly GCF_051711005.1 of Enterococcus sp. DIV1682a. Classification (NCBI taxonomy): domain Bacteria; kingdom Bacillati; phylum Bacillota; class Bacilli; order Lactobacillales; family Enterococcaceae; genus Enterococcus; species Enterococcus sp. DIV1682a. The sequence goes on along the minus strand of NZ_JBIOLT010000001.1, from coordinate 2,584,256 downwards.
CTTTCTCGAGAAAATGCCCTGATCCATATCGGGACAAATGCAATTATTAGAAGAAGTGCTTTAGAAGAAATCGGTGGGGTTCCAACGAATAGTATTACAGAAGACATGGCGACAGGGATGTTGTTACAAAATGCCGGTTACGAGACCCTCTTTATCAACAAGGCTTATGCATTGGGAATTACCCCTTATACAGCGAAAGAACTAGCTTCCCAACGCTCGCGTTGGGCACAAGGTACGAAGCAGATTTTTGACCACTTCAAGCCACGAAAGTTAAAAGGGTTGTCATTGATGCAAAAATTATGTTATTACAACTCTTATTTGTATTGGTTTACTTCTTTCCAAAAAATTATTTTTTTATTAGCTCCTACGCTGTTTATGGTTTTTGATATTTTTATTGTAAGAAGTAACAACCATCAATTGTTACTATTCTTTTTACCGCCGTTTGTTATGATCACCTTATCCTTTAGGTTATACGTGCCTAAAATAAGAAATCTGACGAGTTCTCACATTTATGATTGCTTTGTGGCACCGATCCACACAGGAGCATTATTAAAAGAATTTTTCAAACCACAAAAGAAATTCAACGTAACGAAAAAAGAAATTGTCGGGAGTAACGCATTTGATTGGCGTACGGTGTTACCGCATATCGTTCTTTTTTGCTGGATTCTTTTTGCTTGTATCATTGCTCTTTACCGATTGATTCGTGGGGAAGGCTATGAATTTGGTTATATTGTTACGTTAGTATGGTCAGTCTATAATCTTTATGGCTTGTTTTATGCCATCACGATCGGTAAAAACCGAGATATTGAAAGTGACAGTGAAGCATTAAGTATTACAGTCAATCGTCAGTTATCCTATGATTCGAAAATTTTTGAGATGTATCAAATGAGTTTTAATGGCTTTCGGATCAGAACGGGTGGGGAATCATTCATTCCGGGAGAAAACTATATGTTTGTTGATCAACAACAAGGGTTGCAGATTACTTCAGTGTGTCGAGAAACACAGGAAGCTTACACCACTTTCTCATTTGAAGATTTGACCCCACAATCAGCGGAAGAACTAGCGAGTTATTATAGTGACCAGCTGAATGCTGCCAAACAACTAGAATTTGATATGGAAGATGATTTAGTAGAAAGCTAAAAAAGAAGAATCACTCGCTTTTCAAAAAAGGCGAATGATTCTTTTTTCATTTTTTATCAGCTATTCAAGACTTCTCCACAGGCTCGACATGTACATCTGTTTCGTGGACTTGGAATTGTTCAAATAAAGTGTGTTCGATCAAATCAGAAATATCATGACTTTCTTTGACAGTCAAATTAGGGTCCATGGTAACAGTGATATCTACATAAGTATTTGAACCATAAGTACGCCCTTTGATACTCTTCACGCTTTGGACTGCCGGGATGTTATTGACTGCTTGTTTGTAGCGCTCTAATTTTTGTTGATCAAAGCCATCAGATAAAGAAAAGGAGCTTTCTCTAAAGATATCAATCGCTGTTTTTAAAATCAATAAACCCACGACGATTGCAGCGGCACTATCCAACCAACCCAAATTGAAGGAGGCCGCAAACACTGCCACGGCTGTACCGATACTTGTCCACGCGTCACTAAGATTGTCTTTCGCAGCAGCTAATAAACCAGGACTGTTGACTTTTGTGGCTAGTTTTTTATTAAAGAGATAAACCCCGTACATGATCAGCGCTGAGACAATCCCAACAATGGCTGCGGTCATATCGGGTGATTCCATTTTTTTGTCAGTAATCGAGAGAATCGAAGAGTACAAGACTTCCAGACCAACCAATAACATAATAAACGAAGTGATTAAACTCGCAATATTTTCGGCTTTCCAGTGACCATAGCGATGTTCAGTGTCTGCAGGTTTGCGTGAGATTCTCAAACCAATCAATACAGCAACTGAAGCTAGGATATCCGTAAAATTGTTTAAGCCATCGGCTCTTAACGCTTCAGAATTTGCGAGATTCCCGATAGTCAACTTCAGTATCGAGACTACGATATAAGCGACAATACTGATGATTGCACCTAATTCTGCTTGTTTCAATTCTTTATATCTGTCTTTGTTCACACATTTTCACTCCAACATAAAGTATTTTATTATCTTATAATATTTTCGAATAAAATCATTAAAAGTGTGGAAAATATAATGGTTTTGGATAGGCGAAATTTGGAACTATCCCGAACTTAACTGAATCGATAGGAGCAGCGAATCAAAAGGGATCAGCTATGATGGCACCTGCAGTAGATTCAGAAATCAGCTAAAAACAAAAAGCAGGAAAGTCATCTGATGCGTATGCTTTGAGCTTTAAATTTAACCGTGTTAGGGTAGATTTGTACCGAATAAGAAGGAGGAAAGAGACACATGGCAAAAAGAGATTTACCAAAAGTCGAAACTCGTCTTTATATCAATGGCAAATGGCAGACAGGAACAGAAGGTACCTTCGAGGTGATCAACCCTGCAACAGGTGAAACCTTAGCGAATGTTCAAAAAGGTGGAGAAAGTGAAACCCACGAAGCAATCAAAGCCGCTAAGAAAGCATTTGAAGAGTGGTCAAAAACTTCTCCTGCTCAACGGGCAAAATTAATGAACAAGATGGCAGATCTAGTGGAAGAAGACAGTGAACGTTTAGCTACGATCATGACGATGGAACAAGGAAAGCCACTCAAACAAGCTGCTTCAGAAATCAACACGAATGTTGAAAATTTGCGGTGGAATGCTGCCGAAGGGCAAAGAATCTTAGGCGAGATCATTCCTTCTCCGGCAACCAATGAATGGCAAGTACGTAAAGAACCAGTTGGAGTAGTAGGTGCAATCACTCCTTGGAACTTTCCATCCAATATGATTATCCGTAAGATATCTCCAGCAATCGCGGCTGGCTGCACGGTTATCTTAAAACCAGCAAAAGCGACACCGCTTTCTGCATTGGCGTTAATGGAGCTTTTTGATCAAGCTGGCTTTCCTCCAGGAGTCGTCAATATCGTGACTGGAGACTCCTCAACGATCGGTAAAATTCTAACCGAATCAGAAGACGTGCAAAAAATCACTTTCACTGGTTCGACAGAAGTAGGACAAATCTTAAATAAACAAGCAGCATCAACGTTGAAAAAAGTTTCCATGGAACTAGGCGGACATGCGCCGTTGATTATTTTTCCAGATGCAGATTTAGAATTAGCAACGGATCAATTGATCAAAACAAAATTCATCAATAACGGACAAGTATGTACGTCGCCTAATCGAATTTTTCTTCATGAAGCAATCAAAGAAGAAGCTACGAAATTGATCGTCGAAAAAATCAAACAAGTATCCGTTGGTAATGGCTTAGATGATCCAACGACAGGACCTTTGATCAATCAAGAAGGTGTAGAAAAGGTAGAAGAACAAATCAAAGATGCCGTAGATAAAGGAGCCAAGATTTTAGCAGGTGGGCAACGACTGACAGAAGGCGAGTATGCGCATGGCTATTTCTTTGAACCCACTGTTTTGGATGGTGTCACGAAGGAAATGGACATCTTTTATCAAGAAACCTTTGGACCAGTCATTCCGTTGATTGCTTTTAAGGAAGAAGAGGAAGTGATCAAAGACGCCAATGATACCATCTTTGGGTTAGCTTCTTACTTCTTCGCAACGAATATCCATACGATCGCGAATGTTAGCCAAAAACTCCAATATGGGATGGTCGGTGTCAATGATACAGCTATTTCAAATTCAGCTACGCCATTTGGAGGGGTCAAGCATTCAGGCTTTGGTCGGGAAAATGGAACTTACGGTGTGGAAGAATATGTAGTAGCGAAGTTTGTGACGATTCGGACAGCTAAATAACTAGCGTATCAAAAAGCAAAAAAATAACCAAAGAAGCTAGATTCTTCCCAGCTAGTTTCTTTGGTTATTTCTACGTTATTTCTGTTGTTCTTGCTTTCGACATTCATGATAGACATGATAGAGATTTAGTTCATATTCTTTTTTGGCATTCGTTACAACAGTATCTAAAATCAACCCAGTAACTAATGAAAGTAAGGCAAGGATCATCAATCCGGTACTTAAAATAGCAGAAGGTACCCGTGTGATAAAGTGAGTCAGCATATACTCTCGGATCACTGGGACGCCGGCAAATAAGCCGAATACAAAAAAGAAAAAGGTCCAGATGCCAAAAAACATCAATGGTTTGTAGTCTTTCCACATTTTAACGATCATCATGATCACTTTGAATCCATCAGAAAATGTATTCAGTTTCGATTCACTGCCTTCTGGACGATCTCGGTAATCGATCGGCAATTCGACCAATTTGAATTTTTTGTCTAAGGCATGGATCGTCAGCTCAGTTTCGATTTGGAATCCGGAACTCATAATCGGGAAACTTTTGACAAAAATACGATTAAATCCTCGATAGCCTGTCATGACGTCTCGTATTTTTGTTTTATATAATCGTGTGATTGTGTTTTTCACTAAATTGTTCCCAAAATCATGAAACGGACGTTTGTTTTCGTCAAAGTAAGTCCCATTTGAAAGTCGGTCACCAATTACCATATCCGCTTCACCTGAGCGAAGTTTATCCAGTAATCCATGCACCGCTTCGGCAGGATAGGTATCATCACCATCAACCATGAGATAGTAATCTGCATCAATATCAAAAAACATTTGCCGAATGACATTTCCTTTCCCTTGTCTTGGTTCTTTTTTGACGATTGCCCCACACGCCACGGCAAGTTCATAGGTGGTATCAGTCGAATTGTTGTCATATACGTAAATCTCTGCTTCCGGTAATTCTCGTCTAAAGTCTGCAATGACTGTTGAAATCGTCGCTTCTTCATTATAACAAGGAATCAGAACAGCAATTTTCTCTTGTTGTTCCATTTTTCACTCTCCTTAAATCATAGAAAACAAAATCTCTATTAAGAATACTGTATCAAATTCTTAAATGCTAGTACCTAGAGAGAATTTTCACTTCTTTTTGTTTCTATTGTAAAAAGCCCCGTATAAAACCACTATTTTTATGTTAATGGTGATGGCTGAGGCTTCGCTTTATTAAATCAATTCATTCTTTTTTCTTGAAATCTCTAACACGGTGCCGGTATACGCATCCGCTAAAAATTCGTAGCAAATGATTTCGCCGTCTTCCAGGCGGGAAATCCCTCCACGATAAGCTTTGGAATGGATCGCAAATTTTCTAGTCGGTTCTTTTTCAAATGAGATCCAAGACCCCTCGATGGAGCCTTCTTTTAAGAATGATTCTTTGACTTGTTCTAAGACTTGATCGGCTGATAACGTTTTCTTACGTTGATACAAAACCATTGAAGTGATGCCACTGATTAAACCAAGTCCGATACCTATAGCAAGACCGTTTTTAAAATTATTTGACTCACATTCTTCAGAATACATACGTCTTACCTCCTTCTTTGTCCAAAAAGATTATCTTCATTTATTCTACCATACTCTGTGTTTTTCTTAGAAATAAATAACCGCTATCAATTAAAATAAGCTATAATAAATGTGAGTGATTGACTAAGAGCAATACAAATTAGTCAGTCAACTATAAATTTGAGAGGAGCATAGTCTGAATCTTAGGCGAACTTTATTATGGATGAAAAAACATTTCAACGAATCAAAGAGTTAACAGAACTTCAAGGAACAAGTGGTTTTGAACAAGACATTCGTGCGTATATGGAAGCGCACATGGAACCCTTAGTGGACGAATTACAACTAGATGGTTTAGGTGGAATCTTTGGCTTACGCCAACATGAAGAGGCAGATGCCCCACGTGTGATGGTTGCGGCTCATATGGATGAAGTAGGATTTATGCTAACCCAAATCCAGGACAACGGTTTATTCAAAGTTGTACCTTTAGGTGGCTGGAATCCGTATGTGGTTTCTGCTCAACGCTACACATTGAAGACTTCTTCTGGCAAAAATTACCCATGTATTTCTTCTTCTGTTCCACCACATTTATTACGTGGAACAAGCGGCCAAAAATCAGTGGAAGTGACAGATATCTTATTTGATGCTGGTTTTGAATCGCGTGAAGAAGCAATGAGCTTTGGCGTATTGCCAGGCGATACGATCGTACCATTCGCTGAAACCATCAAAACGGCTAATGGCAAAAATATCATCAGTAAATCATGGGATAACCGCTATGGTTGTACAATGGTGTTAGAAGCGTTAGAAGCGCTGCAAAATGAAAAACTAGGTCATACATTGATCGCAGGAGCAAACGTGCAAGAAGAAGTTGGCTTACGTGGATCAAAAGCTTCTGTCAACAAATTCAAACCTGATCTATTCTTTGCAGTCGATTGCTCAGCAGCAGACGATACGGTAACGAAAAAAGGGACATTCGGACATCTAGGTGAAGGAACCTTGATGCGTATCCAAGACCCAGGATTGATCATGTTACCACGCTTGCGTGAATACTTATTAGACGTGGCTGAAACAAACAACATTCCTTACCAATACTTTGTCTCAAAAGGCGGCACAGATGCAGGTGCGGCACATACACAAAACGAAGGAATCCCAAGTACGGTGATCGGAGTCGTAGGACGCTACATTCATACACATCAAACAATGTTTAGCATTCGTGACTTTGAAGCAGCAAGAGAGATGTTGATCCAAACATTAAAAGGATTAGACAAATCGACTGTCAATACGATCGTTTACGGAAAATAAGAATACATCCTTTAAACGAAGTGAAACGAGAACCATGGATCGTGGAACAGAGATAAGCGAAGGATAGTATAAATAGTTAAGAAGAGGCTGTGAAAGAAGCGTTTAGCTCCGAGCGAATAAGAGAGGATTTTTTAAAATAGCTCCTCATATTTTAGAAAATCATCGCTTATTGTTGAGGAGTTGCTTCTTGAACGCCGTGAATCAGAGGTCGTGAAAACATCGGGTAGCTCTGATGACAATAAGAAAGAATTTTTTGAAACAGCTTCTCATGTGTTGAAAAATTCAGGCTTATTTCAAGGAGCTGATGTTTGAACACCGTTTATACGTTTTTAGAGATACTAGAAGAGACTGAGACAAGTTTTGTTCCGGTCTCTTCTTGTTTTGTCGTCAGTCAGTAAATACGGGGGAAATCGGTGAATCGTTTTTTTGGTTGATGCATCTGAATTTTTTGAATACAAAAGTGAGGACTGGTTAGGAGTTGGTGACTTTTAAAGAAAGGTGTATAATTTAAATATAAGAAGAAAAGAGGGACAGCAATGATTATTCCAGAAAACTTAGAAGAATTAGCAGGTTACGTTGAAAAAGGGAACAGTGTCTTTTTCTTTACCGCAGATTGGTGTGGCGATTGTCGCTTTATCAAGCCTCAAATGCCAGAAATAGAAAATGATTTTGCCGCATGGCGTTTTATTGAAGTCGATCGTGACAAATACATAGATGTAGCCGCTGAGTGGAACATTTTTGGAATCCCAAGTTTTGTAGTGATCAAAGACGGTAAAGAATTAGGTCGTCTAGTGAATAAAGATCGGAAAACAAAACAAGAAATCGAGGATTTTTTAAATCGTGTGACGAACGGCTAACATCTGGATATTTGTTAGGAGGGATCAGGATGGAACAAGAATATAAAAATATTTTGGTCGGGATCGATGGAAGTGAGCAAGCACTTTCTGCCTTTAAAAAAGCAGTTGAGGTTGCTCGAAGAAACGATGGAACCGTCTATGTAGCAAATGTGATCGACCAACAATTTTATAATTTCATGGGCTATGTCCCAATAGATCAAACGCTAGTTGACCAACAAACAGAAGCAGCGAAACAAATGATCGAAGACTGCAAAGCATATGGAAAAACAGTTGACTATCAAAAAATCGAAGGAATCGTCGCTTATGGTTCTGTTAGAGAATCAATGGCAGTCAACTTACCAAAAAAATATGCGATCGATTTGATCATGGTCGGTCAATCAGGATTAAATGCGGTTGAACGATTTATGACAGGTAGTGTTTCCAGCTATGTCATCCGCCGAGCACCATGTGATGTCTTGATTGTCTTTGATGAAGTGGAGAACAACACCGACAATTAAATACGTTAACTAAGAGATAGTGATAGGCCTAGCTCTGAGAAATAAGCCGGAGAATCCAAAAATAGTTCCTCCTATTTTTGGGATTCTCCGGCAAATTTTCTGATAGAGCGACTTTTTGCATGCTGTTTACTCGTTTTTAGAATGAAGGGCAAGATATCTTTCACAGGCTCGTTGCTATTGAAAATTCTTGCAATTCCATAAATAAGAAAATAGTTGTTCGCACTTTTTTTGAAGAATGAAAAAAAGCATGCACAAAAACTTTTTTTTTGTTAAGATAAATGTCAGCAAAGGATAATGGAGGAAAAAACATGATTTTTGCTTATAATAAAGCGCACGTGGGAGATACCTTGATGGTCATCGTCTCAAATGACAACGGAACCGAAAATACGGTCATCCGTAAATGGAATGTTGCTCAGATCAAAGATGAAACAGGACAAATCGTTGGCTGGAATTTTTTCCATATCTCCGACCATCTTACGATCGAAGGTAACGGACAAGTCAAACTAACAGAAGAACAAATTGCACAGTTGAACCGCTTGATCAAAGAAGCTGGTTTTGAAGAAACTCTAACAGAAGAAAATGAACCAAAAATCGTTGTTGGCTACGTCAAAACTTGCGTACCACATCCTGATTCTGATCACTTATCGATCACTGAAACACAAGTAGGAAAAGAGGAAGTCTTACAAATCGTTTGTGGCGCTCCGAACATCGAAGCAGGACAAAAAGTCGTTGTTGCCAAACCAGGAGCTATGATGCCTGATGGAATGATGATTTGGCCAGGAACATTACGTGGGGTTGAAAGTCACGGAATGATTTGTTCGGCGAAAGAATTACAATTACCAGATGCACCCAAAGAAAAAGGGATCCTTGTTTTACCAGAAGATGCAGTGATTGGCGAAGCATTTCCAAAATAAGCAAAAAACAGCACAGTTGCCGAGCAACCGTGCTGTTTTTGTATAGGAAATTAGTTATTAGTTACCAGAGTTCTCTGATTGGCTTTGTTTTAATGCAGATTGATCAATTGTTAATTGAATCGTTGTTGTTTTCTTTTCTTTTCCGCGATAGTAAGTGACCTTCACTGAATCGCCGACTTTTTTCTGATACAAGACAGATTGTAATTCTACACCAGAAGAAACATCAGTATCATCGATTTTTGTAATGACATCATATTGTTTCAAGCCAGCTTTTTCTGCAGGTGTCGCCGGTTGAACGCTGGTAACAATCACACCATTTGTCACAGACTCAGGAATTTTCAAGATTTGTTCTTGTTGTTGGGTTGAAACGGCTGAAAGGTCAACCATTGTGATCCCTAGAGCAGGACGGGTTACTTTTCCATCTTTTTCAAGTTGGTTGATAATATTTACTACATCGTTACTTGGGATCGCAAAGCCCATTCCTTCCACGCTTACACCTGATGAAGAAGCAGAAGTACTTGCAATTTTACTTGAATTGATCCCGATCACTTGACCTTCAATATTAACTAATGGACCACCAGAATTACCAGGATTAATCGCAGCATCTGTTTGGATCGCATTGATATTGACCGTTTGATTTGACTCGTTCGTGCTGGTTACTTGGCGATTCAATGAAGAGATAATCCCCGAAGTCACAGAGTTGGCATATTCAGAACCTAGAGGAGAACCAATTGCGATCGCCGGTTCACCCACTTTCAATGAATTAGAGTCACCAAATGAAGCAACTTTGTTCACTTTATCTGCACTGATTTTCAAAACGGCTAAGTCAGAATAAGCATCCGTCCCGACTAATTCAGCTTTGACTTTTGTTCCATCTTTTAATAAAACTTCTAATCCTTGTTGTCCTTCCACTACGTGATTATTCGTTACGATATAAGCGGAATTACCACTTTTTTTGTAGATGACACCACTACCTTCACTAGAAGCCTCTAGATTGCTATCATCAGAACTTTCTTGTTGTTGTTGGCCAAATAGTTGACCGAAGCCGTTGGTCCCTTGATTTTGGCTTTGAAGATTGATAACAGATACCACCGCATCTTGGACTTTATCGACCGCATTCGTAATATCTGAATCGACATTGACTTTGACATTCTCAACGACAGTTTCGCCCGCTGAATTTTGATGACCACCCGAATTTGACGCTGCGTTTCCAGAACCCATGACAGCATAAAAAATACCAGCCGTTACCAAGCCCCCAATAATTCCACCGACTAAGCCTAGACCCAGCTTACGCCAGATTCCATTATTCTTTTTCATTTTTGGTGTCACATCTTTTCTCTCCATGTGATCTGCCTCCATTTATCATTTTCTTCTATCTCTAAGTATAGACTTATTTGTTAAGATTAGTCTACTTGGAGACTATGAACTTTTTATGAAAAACTTTAGGAAAAATCATTGCGTTCAGATGAAAAAACAAGAAAAAAGTTTTCCACAAATCCTGTGTAGAAATCAGCGGAAAACTCGCAGAAAAACAATACCCTTTTTTATCCACAAGATGTGGACAACGTGGATAAATTAGTGCAAAACATACGTTTGCTTAAGAAATACTTATAAAATAAGCCAAAATCATCGTCTTTTCTGTGGATAAACCTGTGGATGATGTGTATAACTATGTGGGAATCTTTAAATAAATAAAAAATAACTCGCTTTTTCTTTTAGTAAACATTTCGTTATAATAGAAAAGAAGGAAATACGAACAACGAACAATGAAGAAGACAAATGAAGGAGTAAAGCAATTGAATATCAAAATCATTTCAGTCGGTAAACTAAAAGAGAAATACTTGATCCAAGGAATCAATGAATACGTCAAAAGGCTGCAAGCATACGCTAAAATCGAACGAATCGAAGTCCCCGATGAAAAAGCACCTGAGAACTTGAGTGAAGCTCAAATGCGCCAAGTCAAAGAAAAAGAAGGCGAACGGATCTTGAGCAAAATCAAAGAACAAGAATACGTCTACGCACTAGCAATCGAAGGGAAAAATCCAACCAGTGAAGCTTTCGCCAAAGAAATCGACCAACTAGGAATCCAAGGGAAAAGCCAGATCACTTTTGTCATCGGTGGCTCACTCGGCTTAAGTGAAGCCGTCATGAAACGCAGCAACGCCCAAATCTCATTTGGTAAAATGACCTACCCCCACCAACTCATGCGCTTGATCCTCGTCGAACAAATCTACCGCGCTTTTCGAATCAATGCGGGTGCGCCTTATCATAAGTGAGGAGATTTCTAAAAGAAAAATATACTGTTAAAAAGATAATGCAGACATAGAAGCAAATACGTAAAATTTTAGTTAGAATAATTGTAAGGAGAAAAAATATGATAGATGAGAAAAAGTGTTTAAAAAATTTATTGGAGGACATGGATAATATTGAAGAAAGTCTATCTAAATGGACCGGAAAAACAAACATATTTCAGATTCTTAACCTATCTAAAAATGAAATAAGACATAGTAATTTTTTAGCTTTTTTATTTGCTCCAAATGAATCCCACAATTTATCTGATGATTTTTTTAAAATGTTTTTGAAAAGGTATATAGATTCTAATGACGATAACAAAGTCGCTATTAATTATTTTGATGCATTACTTAATAGCTATGAAGATTTAATTGCTTATAGGGAAAATAATAATATTGATATTTTATTGGTATCGGAAAAAAATAGAATAGTGGTGTGTATCGAAAATAAAATTCTGTCTTCAGAGTCTAGAGGACAACTTAATAAATACCAAAGATACGTAGAACGCAATTATTCTAATTATAAAAAAATTTTTGTTTTTTTAACGCCAGATGGAATTGAACCAACAAATCCAAGTTGGGGCATAATTACTTACAATGACATCGTTGAAATACTGGAGCAATTAATGCAGAAGAATAGTATGGAAAAGAAAGTACATTATTTGATAAAAGACTATGTTGATATTTTAAGGAGAAATGTCGGAATGGATAATGAAATCAAAGAAATCGTTAGAAAAATTTATCAACAACATAAAGAAGCATTGGATCTAATATTTGAAAATATACCAGATAATTTAAGTTTAATGAGTGAATTATACATTGAAGCTTTGGAACAGCTTGCTAAAGAAAATGAAATAATTTTTGATCCTAAGTATAGCGGAAAATCTATAGTGAGATTCCAAACACCAGAATTCACTGATTTATTTCCAGATTTACCTTCGAATTGGCCAGGGGGATGGAATAACCACCAAATATATGCTTTCGAAATATTAAATAAAGGAGGAAATAGTATCGGAAAGATAAAGCTCGTATTTACTGGTAAGATTCCAGAAGAAAATAAAAAAATTGTTGAAGAACTAATGTTAACGACAGGGGTAAAAAAGAAGAAAGAAAATTGGGAATGGTGGAATGTTGCCGAATGGAAAATTAACAATGTGAATGCTAGATTTATTGAAGAACTTTATACAAAGATAGAAAATGAAGGAAGGGATCAGGTTGTAAAAGAAATCAGGAAATCACTTGAAAAAAGTTTAAAGGATATAAAAGGAAAAGCCAGTGAATTCGAAAAGATAAAAAATAATTTGTATATAGAGGAGGTTGAGCCAAAAGTGTTTAGTATCAAGAAATAAGAAGTAATTTCCGAAGATGCTACTTTTGACTCACCGTTTATTCGTTTTTAATGATATTAGAAGAGACTAAGAAAAATTTTGTCTCAGTCTTGGTCTCATTATCTTTGTAAAATTGCAAGCTTAGAGTTATTTACGTTACTTTCAAATATATTCAGGTCAGTGAAATTAACGCAAATTTCATCAAGTAAGTTACTTATAATTACTGTAATTCCTTCTATTTGTGTAAGCGTATTTATTTGATTCAGAGCATTGTTTTCCAAGATCAATCCAAAAAAAGAATCAATCTTGATTTATTCGGTTTAGATTGATTTTTGCTGAATTTATTTCAATTTTAATTCACCAACAGTGCTTGTTGAAGACCCAATTAATAGTAAGTTCTGTGTAACTCCTTAGAAATATCATTCACTTATGATATGAAGCGCCTTATTATAAGTGAGGAGATTCTAAAAAGGAATAAGCTATTATATGAATGATGTAAGGTATATAAGTAATAGATATGGTAAAATAAATTGATTTTCATATTCAAAATTTTTCTGATAAAAAGACTAATATCCTTCAAAATGAAGGCATTATTATATGTGAGAAGCTTATTTAAATACGATTGTTATTACAAAAAAAGATTTGTACTAAAACATGAGTATTAATAGATGAACTAGAAGCATCCCTTGACAATGCATATGTTAATAAACTAAAAGAAAATATTCAAACTTAATCTCCCAAAATTGAGTATTATATTAGTTTATAAATAAAATAAATTAAATTTTATTTATATATTATAGTCAGGAAAAGACTGGAATATGTATTAGTGATGTCAAAATGTGCTCAGAGATTTAATGATAAAAACACTATAATATTTTTGATAATTCTAAATTCAATTAATACAGTTAGCATTGTAAATATAAAAGAGAGTTTAAAAATAGAATTACAAACTAGTTGTTCTTTGATAAAATGAAGAACGTTATTGGTAAAATATTTAATTATTTAAGAAAAAAGAATGTGAGTGTTGATTTTATTTATAACGTCCATGTGTTGATCATTATTCTAGAAGCTATGAAAAAGGTGAGACAATGAATACGAAATATGAAGTTTTTGTAAAAAAAATATTAGCTGGGTTGTCAAATTTAGAGTTATCAAAGTTAGTAAATAATAAAAGAATAAAAATATCAGGTTTTACAAAGGTAACAGAGAAAAATAGAGATTTTATACTTAATTCATTAATGAATAAAAAAAACATTGACACCATATATGAACTAATGATTAATAAATCTGTTTATACAATGTCTTTAGATTTAGAAATAAAAGATGATAAAAATTTATGGAATTTATTCAATAATATGAGTGATACTTTTAAGGGGAGTTATTCGGAATATACATCTCTTTTTTTAATTAAAGTTTATCAAGAGTTTGGATTGGAGGTTGCATTAAATTTTTTTATTGAGAACGAAAATCAAATAGAAAAGAATGAAAAAGAAAAGATGATTTCAAATTCCTTTATTGACAAAAAGGAATTCGAAAATATGAAAAAAATGTTGTCAATCATGAAAGATAATGAAACGAAAAGCAATAGTAAAATAAAAAAATTAGAAAAAGAGAAAATTAATTGGAATGATGTAGAGAAAAATTTAAATAGTAAAATTAAAGAACTGGAAGAAAAATATTTTTATGAGCTGAAAAAGAATAAACAGTTGGAAGATGATAAAAAAATATTAGAGAAGCGAATAGAGGAAAATAAGTTAGAAGTCATTAAGTTACATGAAACTGTTAAAGAATTAGAAATTATAATAAGTAATCTAAATAAACATAATAAAGAAAAAAGCATGGAAGAGATCGTGAATAATAAGGTATTACTAATAGGTAATCCTAAAAATAGTAAACTAATTAATAATAAACGTTTTGTTGTGTATGAGAATGAAGATTTAACTGAATTGATAATGGAAATAAATTCTAATAATTACGAAGAAGTATGGGTACTAGAATATTTACTTTCTAGACCATTTATTAAAGAGATAAAAAGAGCAAATTTAGAAGTATCAAAAAAAATGTTTTCTTCATTTATAGAGATAATTAAGGAGATTGAGAAATAAAATGAGCACTATTAATAATAGATTAAATGTAGATTTAATAGGTATTTTAGCGCCAGAAGCTATTCCAGATGGGGAGTACGACTTACGTCCAGTACATGTTAATAGAAATGGAGATTTAGTATTCACTATTCAATATTTGTCTGATTTTCCTGCAAACGTTACTGAAGATATTGTAGCTGTGCAAGGATATCAAAGTGATTTAAAATCTTGGGGGTTCGAAGATAATTATTCTGAGAGTAATATATACAGAGAAACAAAATTAATTGATTTTTTAGATGGTCAGATTATACTATTTAAACCTGAAAAAAGAAAAACTTCTTCAGGTTATTATACAGTAGCTAAAAATATAAGATTACAAAAACAAAATAAAAATTTTGATCCAAATAGTAAATTAGTTCCCATACCAGTATTTAAAAGAAATGATTCATTTGGATTAAATATGGATATACATGAATTTGAGAGACGGCTTAAAGAAAATAAATTAGTTGGAACAACCCCCTCAATGTCTAAAGAAGATAAAGATTATCCAGATTTTGTAATTTGGCAAGAAAATGAAGAAAAAAGATATTTATATTCTGGAATTGTTGGACAAGCTAATAACTATAATGGAGTCAAATATGAAGTGGATTTAAACAAACATTATAAATATTTATTGAACGATGCGTGGGAGTCTTCAGAATATATTACAGATGATATTGTTTTTATTCCTAGAGAAATGTTAGAAAAAGATAACATTTCTCTATTAGAAGAAGTAAAAATAGAGTCGAATGCAATATCTATTAAAGCTACAGGTAATGAAGTAGAGGATAACTTAAATAAGAATATGTATACTGTAAATAATACTGTTGAAGATAATGAACTGAAATTTATAAATCGTTTTAAAGAAGTAGCCAGAACTGATTTTAAATTATTTTATGATGAGAAAGATTTATATAATTTTCATACTGCTATGAAAATAGGAAGTTTAGTAATATTATCTGGTCTTAGTGGAACCGGAAAATCAAAACTAGTGAAGGCGTATGCTAAGGCTTTACAGTTGAGTAAAGAACAATTGAATTTCATTTCGGTTAGGCCATTTTGGCAAGATGATTCTGATTTGTTAGGCTACGCAGATACAATTAATTCAATATATAGAGCTGGTGATTCTGGCTTAATTGATACTTTAATAGAAGCTGAAAATAATAAGGATAAACTTTATCTAGTTTGCTTTGATGAAATGAATTTAGCAAAAGTGGAGCATTATTTTTCGCAATTCCTATCAGTTCTTGAAATGGATGATTTAGAAAATAGAAAAATACATTTATATAATGAAGATCTTTCATCTAGATTTTATAATTCAGAAAAGTATCCAGCAACTATAAGTGTAGGAACGAATGTAATGTTTGTTGGTACAGTAAATTTAGATGAATCTACACATCAGTTTTCAGATAAAGTACTGGATAGAGCAAATCTTATTTCTCTTAGGATATTACCATTTACTGAATTGGCTAATAAGGAACATAACAAAAAAGAGAATATACCAACATCGCCTATCTCTTATAAAGAGTATATGAATTTTAAAAATGAAAATGAATCTAAGAAACTTAATAATATTGAATTAGAATTTTTATGGGAACTTCATCAAAAAATCCATGAGGTTAATAAGAACATTGGTATTGGTTGGAGAATAATAAACCAATTAAATCGGTATTTGTGTAATATTCCTGAGCAAAATATTTTAAGAAGAGCTGATGCAATTGATATGCAGATAGTTCAACGTATTTTAACCAAGTTAAGAGGATCTGAAGATCAACTTGCAAGTTTAATAGGCGTGATAGATAGAGAGCAGAATATAATAGATAGCAAATTATTAGAATTATTTACTAAATATAAAGAAATTTCTAATTTTGAATTATCTAAAAATGTAATTTATCAAAAAGCTAAGGAGCTTAAAGTGCATGGATACACTATTTAGCGTTTCTTTAGTAGAAAATAGCCAAATTAAACATAAGCTATTATTTTCTGAATGTTACGATATAAATCATATTAATAATAGTAAAAGTATACCCGTAATTAAAGAATATACACAATTAGAGTTAATATTTCTTAGTTCCCAAAATTTCACTTTAGAAATCGAGGGAATCGAAGAAACACTATCAGAAAAATATATTGAAGATGAGTATGGAAGTATTCACTATTTGCCAAATAGTGATCCAATACCACTTTATAATATTAACAAACAAATTGGGGAACCTCTTATTCCAGGTTATTATGAAATAAAAGTTAGCAAGGGTAGCAAATCATATTATTCATGGTTTAAAATTATCCCTAAATCTTTAACTATAGCAGAATGGGAATTGATGAAACAACAAGTAGAAAATACAATTATTGGTTTAGCAAAAGAATTGAGGAAAAGGAAAATAAATATTTATGATCAAGAGGATTTACTTCATGATGATCAAGATATTTTAATTAAATTAAATTTGCTCTTGAGCGAATTATCAACATTTAGTAGTGTATTGGAACAGATTACAATTCGTCCTAGAAATAAAATAGCAAAGAAATATTTATGGAAAGAAAATGGGGCGAAAGCTCAAATAGATATGGTAACTATAAAAAATTTAGGAAGATTTCCTGAAAAAAAAGGTTATACTTATTCTCCGAAACATTTTTTGAATTACGATATTCCAGAAAATAGATGGTTGAAGTTTGCTTTGAACTTTTTTGATGGTTTCGTAAAAGAAGCACAAATTTATTTGGGCAAATATAGGGTAGCATTACAAAAAATGTTTGATAATGATAAATATATGAACATAAGTGATGTTAAAAGAAAAATATCTTTAGAAGAAATTGACAATAAATTAACAGGTTTAAAGAAATTTCATACCATTATTTATAGAACTTTGAATTTGAATTGGATGCAGGAAGTTTCTACCTTAAAACATGTACCAATATCTGATAACATAATGCATGATTTAAGGTATCGTTCTATTTACGGAATATATCTAAAACTAATGAATAGAAAAGAAATATTAGAACTTAATAATGAATACCAATACTATTGGAAAAGAACTGATTTATTATATGAAATATGGGGATTTATCAAAATAATAGAGATGTTACAAAAAATAGGTTTTAAAGCAAAAGATGGATGGATATTTTCAAAAAATGCTTTGTCAAACTCAATAGTTCCATTTTTAGAAGAGAAGACTTGCGTTACCTTTGAGAAGGATAAAACAGTTGTGAATTTATTTTATAATTTTCCAATTCCTAGAAGTTTAAAGAATCCTACATTAAAAAATCCACTATTTACTAAATCTTCGAGTAATAAACCTGATATACGTCTTGATGTTATTAAAAAAGGAATCTACTTAGGAAGTTTGATTTTCGATACAAAATATAGATCGTTTGAAAATATTTGGAAGAAGAAGTTTTCTAACAAAACGAAAAAGCAACTCAGAAATTATAAGAATACCATAGATTCTCCTATTTTACTTAGAGGATCTAATTATCCAGAAAATGCTATAGCAAGATTTCGCACGGTAACAGAAGTTTGGGTGTTATTTCCAAAATCTTCTGACTCAGTAAAAGAAAACATAATATATGATGAAGAGAAGATTTTATTTAAAGAATTAAGCCCAAGTGTAGACTCTGATAAATTTGCTAAAGACTTAGTATTTGCTATTAATGAATTAGAAAGTATTATTTAAGGCTCAATAACTGATATAGTTATTAAGTATCATTTATTATGATAAGCAATGTTTTACCATAAATAATAAATTTTTGGAAACCACCCCACCCACCAAACCAGGTTAACTCATGTACGAGTTAACCTGGTTTTTTACTCATATTCCAACATCTTAATAAATGTTTTTTACGTTTTTTTGAAAGAAAGTACGTTACTTAATGAAATTTGCACGATAAAGTCTATCAATGGGTATCTAGAGATAGGGGACTATTTTTTGTTGGTTTCGGCTTATTTCAAGGGGCTACTGCTTAAACAGCGCTTTAGAGTTAGGGATAAGCTTGAGGTTTCAAATAAATCTTTAAATAAAAATAACGATATTTTGAATCATCAACTTGATGAAGCCTTTTCATGTCTATGTTATAGGTTATTAAATGACAAAACTAGTTGTTTTTTGATAAAATCACATACGTTATAAATTGAAATCTGTCAGTCCTTTAGAAGGGAGAAGGGATAATGAAACCATCTATTCGTCAATGGATAGCTTAAGGTTTAATAATGGATTTTGAGGGAACTAACTCATATGTTGAAAATAATCACACCTTTTCATTATTCAAAAGATGAAAAAAATAATGAATGAGTGAGAGAATAGAAAAAATATTTTCTTGCTGATTAGGTATAGTGTATTTCATGTTAGTTAAGAAAAATAAGTATGTCATAAACATAACTAGCAAGCTCTTTTAATATGAAATGATAAAAATGAGAGTGATTCACCCAATGAATAATCACTGAGTCATTTCAAATAGAGTGACGTATGAAAGGAGAAATAAAAATTATTATGAGATTCAATCGAAAAATCATTTTGTTTGTTCTGCTAATAGCTATTGCAAGCACTTATTCCTTTATCTTTTTTAATAATACAGAAAAGATCGCAACGACAGGAGATATCGCTTTTCATTTTTCCAGGATCAAAGGATTGGCTTCTGTATTTTCGGGTCCGATCAATTTTACTACATTCAATAGTTATGGTGGTGGGGTCAACTTTTTTTATCCTTATCTAACCCTATTTCCAGCTGTGATCTTTTACTGGATTACCCATAATTTGATCTTAAGTTATATGTTATATGTTTGGGTACTGAATGTGTGTGCCATTCTCATCACCTTCTATTACGGACGGAAATTTTTTAAACGTGTAGATGCGGCATTTTTATTTAGTTGTTTCTATACTTTTTACGGGTATCGAATGATCGATATTTACCAACGTTCAGCGATTTCAGAATCAATTGCTCTGACGATTATGCCAGTGGTCCTCTACTACACGTATAGCCTTCTTTTTGAAAAGAAGAATTGTGTGATTCCTTTAGCTGTTAGTATGAGTTTGCTTATTTATACGCATGCTCTTTTTACGTTTATGAGCGTAATAGTTATTGGGCTTTTGTTTATCGGTTCACTTTTGGCTAAACGAAAAAAGAAAGAAAATGTTTTGGACTTGTTTGTTGGAATGGCAAAAGCTGTCGGCTGGACGATTCTTTTAACAGCGTATGTTTGGTACCCAATGCTGCAGCAAGTCCTGCATCAAAGCATCAATCGTCCTTTCCGCACAAACCTTCAGGAGCGGGGAGTGAACATTTTTGAAAGTTTGTTTGGTGCGATGACTAATGATTTGACGACATTTACAATGGGAACGATTGGTGTCGTGTCATTAGTCCTTCCGCTTTTCTTTTTGAAAAGATTTGAACGAAGAGAAAGAGTCATTTATTTTTGTGCAGTAGCTACGTGGTTTTTATCGACGAATGTTTTTCCATGGTTTCTTTTTCAAAATACACCTATCCAATTGATTCAATTTCCTTGGAGAATCTTAGGGTTTCAAGTGCTTTTCGGATCATTGATCTTGGTGATGGTCTTTTTGAAATGCAGACCAGATCAGAAAAAAAGTATATGGTGGATTGGCGGAATCGTCCTCCTGCTTTTGACACTAACAGTAGTAACGAAAATAAATTATACGCAAAAAATCCAATCCTATAACGGTCGTCTGATTATGACAAAAAAAGAGATTAAGCATTACACGACTTCAGGGACAGGGGGACTTTATGATTATGCACCGTCTGATGCACTGAAATACAAAAAACAGTTGAAAAAACATGAAGTAAAAGTTGGGGATGAATGGAAAAATAGTTCTCATAAAGCGTATGATTCAAAAATCATTTATACAGTGGAAGATGCGCAAGGGCAAAAAATCACGTTACCTGTGTTTGATTATTGGGGAACCGTTGCGAAAGTAAATGGTCAAACGACTAGCATAGAAAATGATGACGGGTTAGTAGCGGTTAAAGGAAAAGAAGGAACGACTACGATTGAGGTTTCCTCTACCTATCCGCCAACGATGATTCTTGCATTACTAACAAGCGTTGGAACTTTTTTATTTATCTTTATTCGATATTTGCTGAGAAGAAAAAATTTAGTAAAAAGTAAAATGGTCCTCCGATGAAGGGATCTAAAGTGAATGGCAGTGCAGAACAAACGTGAAAATGAATAAAGAAAATTTATAGAGTTGCCTTTTATTTTATGGGTGAATAAATTGTCTATTAGAGACACCATTTTCAGCCATTTTTGAAATAGCAACCAATGATCGTATTCCTCAACGATACCGCTAGAAACAAGGTGGACGTTGAGGATTTTTTTGTTAATTGTATCAGTCTATTTGTTTTAGCTGTTTCTCTTGTGCCTAATGGTTTAAGTTTTGCATATTCACAGCAATTACGGAGAATATCTGAACAAAGAGTTAGATGTATTTGATACTAGTCATAATTGATAAATGAGAGGGTGCGTTTTTCCGTGTCTCCTTATAGTTGATCAGTATTTTCTGTGGCGAACTACTCCTTAGAAATCTACATAAAACTTTTTTTGAGTATCTGATTCTGATTTCGTAACGGTTAAACCAATTTTCTAGTTTGCAGATGAGGGATTGGTTAGAAATAATTTTTCAAATTTTCGGCATAATCTCAAGTTTGGTTTGTTAGAATGAGTGAAACAATCAAGGAGGAGTTTTATTAATGAAAAAGGGGATATTGTTGGCTGTGGGGTTGTTGTTTGTACTAGCTGGTTGCGGAACGGATCAGGCAAAAGATGTTTCAAGTAAATCGACAGACACTATTGTTACAAAAACAAGTAAGACAGGTTCAACAACGACGAAAGAATCTGATAAGACTGAATCATCCAGCTCGTCAGAAACAAAGGTAAAAACAGAGTCCACGGCGACGAGTACATCAGAGTCAACTCACACTACAACGGCTGAGTCTGCGACACCAAGTAGTCAGCCAGTTGAAAAAAATAGCTGGGATGCGAGTAAGGCGACTGAATTAGCTACGTTTATGTCAACTTGGGGTCAGGAAATGGGACAACAGTATAGAAGCTACAATGATCATGTGAATGCTAATTATTATGGATTGCAAGTACCACAATACATTTTTGATGGGCAATGGTCTATGGTGATTGATCAAACACCGGTTACCGTAGAATGGTCAGAAAATGGCAGAGGACAAGCGGGATTTGAATTAGTGGCGATCTACTCTGATATCGATCATCCAAAACCGTCTGGAGCTCATTTGTATTTCTTTGGTTTCCAACAAAATCAACCTAAGGTAATGGTGACTCAGCAAAATCAAGGAAACCCAAACAATTATTTGTATTTCAAAGAAACTGAGAATAATGAATTGAAGAACGGTTTCGAGCGGATTGTGAATAGCTAGAGGAGACGTCCTTCCAAACTTAGAAAGAAAATTCCTTGGAAAAGAGGTTGTGAAAGCATCGGTTAGCTCCGATAATAATAAGAAAAAAATTTTAGAAACAGCTTCTCGTGTTTTTGAAAAATTTAGGCTTATTGCAAGGAGTTGATGCTTGAACACCATTTATCTGTTTCCAGAGCAAAGAGTGAGATGGATGTCTCAGTCTTTTTTTTGTTTCTGAAAGGATAATTTGCTAAATAAAACAGAAAAATTTATGAAAAATTCCAATAATTACGTTATACTTATTATGATTTTTTGAAAGGAGTCACTAATGAAAATAAAGAAAAAATTGCTCTTATTTGTTATATTAATACTTATTGCGGGTCTTTATTCTGTGAATTATTTTAGGCATGCACAAACGATTTCTACGACAGGAGATATCGCATTTCATCTTTCCAGAATTAAAGGATTATCCTCTATATTCTCAGGACCAATCAATTTTACGACTTTTAATAGTTATGGCAGCGGTGTGAACTATTTTTACCCCTACTTTACCCTTTTTCCATCGGTAATTTTTTATTGGATTACCAATAATTTGATCGTAAGTTATATTTTATACGTATGGGTGTTGAATGTTTGTACCATCCTATTGATGTTTTATTATGGTCAAAAATTTTTAAAGCGAGTAGATGCTGCCTTTTTATTTAGCTGTCTGTATACATTTTATAGCTATCGAACGATTGATATTTACCATCGTTCAGCGATTGCAGAAGCGATTGCACTGACGATTATGCCTGTAGTATTGTATTATGCTTACAAAATGATCTATGAGAAAGCAACGGCTGCGTTCCCGTTAGCAATCAGTATGAGTTTGCTTGTTTATACGCATGTTCTCTCTACTTTCATGTGTGCGTTTTTCATTGGAATGATGATCATAGGCAAACTGATTGTGAATAAACTAAATAAGGAAGAAACCATTCGCTTGGTGTTGGAGATGTCAAAAGCTGTGGGAATGACGATTCTTTTAACAGCCTATTTTTGGTATCCTATGTTCAAGCAAACCATGTATCAATCCATCAATCAGCCAGGAAAAACAGATCTGCAAAATCAAGCGATCAATGTATCTGATAGTTTGATTGGAGCCATGAATAATGATTTGGCCTCCTTTACAATCGGGATTATCGGGATTGTTTCTTTGATTCTTCCGCTTGTGTATTTTAAAAAGCTAACGAGCAAGGAAAAAGTGATTTACCTGATTGCAGTAGCTACCTGGTTATTATCAACTAAGCTGGTCCCATGGGCACTATTGCAAAATACACCCGTTCGATTGCTTCAATTTCCTTGGCGGATATTAGGGTTTCAGGTACTTTTTGGCTCATTAATTTTATCCATTGTTTTTAATAGGATGATATTTGGTCAGAAAAAAAGAATACTTAGTATTGCAGCGATTGTTTGTTTTATGTTTGTTGTTTCGGCAGCCACTAAAGCCAATTATAATCACAAAGTGCCAACACTAGGTGACCATTTAGAGGTGAACAAAGACACTCTAGGTAGTTACATCACTGTAGGTGTTGGAGGGGTCCTTGACTATGCACCATTAGAAGCCATGAAATATAAGGAGCATTTGCAAAAGCATGAAATAAGAGTAGACAATGAATGGCAAACAGCAGCATATAAAGCTTCTGATTCCAAAATAGTCTATACAGTCAAAGGTGCTAAAGATAAAAAAATCACGTTACCCGTGTTTGATTATTGGGGAACTACAGCAAAAGTGAATGGGCAAAATACCAAGATTGAAAACAATGAAGGATTAGCAACATTTGAAGGAAAAGCAGGAACAACGGTAATTGAAGTTTCTTCTAAGTATCCCTTTACAATGATTCTTGCTTTTATTGTCAGTCTAGGAAGCTATCTTTTTGTTTTTATTCGTTTCTTGATCGGCAAATGTTTCGTTTCGAAAAAAATTGCGTAACATAAATATTCGTACTAGGACAAAAAACTGAAAGATTCGTTAACATCTAGTGAGATCACTAGGTGTTTTTTTATTCTTATTTAGTTCATGGTGAATTTCATCAATGATTATTGGGTAAGGCAATCTTTCAGATTCGACAGAGATTCTACGCTTATAAGCATTCTTTTTCACCCAGTCAATGGTTAATACAGAATTTGAATAGATCATTATCTAGCAGTCTTGCTTTTAATGCATTGATTAACACTTAACAAGCAAAACTCCAGATTCAACATTCATTTGTTCGTTTATTAATTTTTTTTCATAACTAAGTTATTGCTAGTCAATTTATTGTAAAGTAACGTATGAAATAAATGGACTGATAACGTAGCTTCTGAAATTGCCGTTTGAGCAAGTGTAGCAATGAGAGATTTCAGCGTTAGATTGTTGCTAACAGAAGATGAATGGGGTGGGGAACATGAAGAAACATTATTTGGCTTGTTTGTTGTGTCTGTTCTTTTTATTGGCTTTGCCAGTACAGGGCTTTGCAGTAGCGGGTGGACATGGAGGTGGCTCAACGAGAAGCGGTGGATCTGGTGGAAGTTTTGGTGGTAGTTCAGTAGGACATCATTTTTATGACGATCGGCCAATTATCGGACGATCACGAGGGTATTATCGAACGAGTTCATACGGTGACGTCGAGGACTATGTATTAATGGGGGCGTCTGTTGGTGGTTTTGCGGCGTTTGCTTTATTTAAAAGGAAGAAAGAACAGCGCAATGTGACCAGAGAGCTATTTTCTCGTATGCCGGGGAAAAAGAAAGCGAAGAAAAGATTGCTTTCAGAGATCGAAACCAGCTTCTTTGCGATACAAAACGCTTGGGAACATGAAAAAATGGAAAAAGCCTCGCGCTATTATACGAAAAAATTATTTTTGGAGCATCAACAAGTCTTACAAAAGAATCAAGCAGAAGGTATTAAAAATCATACTAAGAAAATCGTACTGCAACAGTTGGGGAACTATCGTCAAATAGAGGAAGACAGTTTCTCGATCCGAATTGATTTTAGTTGCTATGATTATACGATTGATCGAAAAAATAACCTGCTCTTATCAGGGTACAAGCATCAGCGACAATATTTTTCTCAGATCTGGTATTTCAATTATTCAGACAAAGAACAAAAATGGCAGGTAGATTATATCCAACCGATTTCATTGGGTTAAGGTAACGGTAGGAATGATTAGTGGATGCTGAATTTATTGATAACAAAGCATAAATCAAAAAATGGCATAGAGGGGGGAGCCGTGATCAGAATGAATCTGGTCGGCTCTCTTTTTTTGTGGGAATGTTTTTCTTTTTTAGTGAAGTACGGGGATATTCACAGGAATGTTAGCCAGCTGATGATATGAGCCTAACTATCAGGATTCGTTTTTCAACAGAACTGGTGGAGTAACTAAGAGGAGTATACCCTATAATAGCTAAAAGAGAACCTCACGTTAATTAATTTCCGCTACCTAGGAAAAAAGTAAGTTTGAAAGCGCATACCTTGGTAGCTAAACTAAACGTGTAAGAAAAAAAGGGGAGATGGTAAAGATGGCAAAAAATATTTTGTTGATTTGTGGTTCTGGTGCTTCTAGTGGATTTATGGCGGCTGCTATTCGAAAAGCAGCGAAAAAAAGAGGGGAAGAAGTAACTGTGAAAGCGGCTAGTGAGTCGCAATTGGATGAACGGATCAATGAGATCAATTATCTGTTGATTGGTCCGCATTTATCTTATATGTTGGCAGACCTCAAAGCACAAATTGAAGGAAAGAACGTGAAAGTAGCAGTCATTCCACAAGCAACCTATGGCACTTTAAATGGAGATAAGGCACTAGATCTGATTTTAAGTATGGAGGGCTAACGAATGATGAATAAAATTATGGACTTCATGACGAACAAATTTGCGCCAAAAGTAAATAAAATTGTCAAGAATCCTTGGGTCTCGGCGATCCAAGATTCGATCATGGCGGCTTTGCCGTTAGTTTTTGTTGGTTCTTTAGTTACAGTGGTTTCTCTGCTAAAAAATCTTTTTGCAGGTTTACCTGATTTTTCAATGATTAGTAATTTTTCTTTTGGGATGTTTGGTTTGATTGTTTCTTTTTTGATTCCTTATTATCTCATGGAAAAAAAGGGAAACAGCGGACAAAAACTGATTTCAGGTGCTACCGGATTAGTGTTATTCATGATGTTACTATTTCCCACAGTATCTGCTGAAGGAAATGCTACGTTTATTCTTTCTCGGTTTGGCGCTACAGGCATGTTTCTTGCGATTATTTCTGGTCTTTTTGTTGCCTGTGTGATGAATTTTGCTGCTAAAAGATCATTTTTCGATGAAGATACACCGATCCCTGATTTCGTGGTGGGGTGGTTTAATAGTTTATTGCCGATTACGTTTATCTTGATCGTTGGTTGGTTTATCACGGTACAAATGAATGTTGATTTCTTTGAAGTGGTCGTTTGGGCATTCAGTCCATTGGCAAAAATCGTGCAATCTTACCCAGGTTTTGTCTTATCCGTTTTTATCCCAGTCTTTTTATATACGTTCGGTATTTCAGGTTGGGTGATGATGCCGGCTATCTATCCTGTATATATGGCTGGATTAGCTGCTAATGCTGAGGCTGTTGCAAATGGTGGACAAGCAATGAACATTGCTACTCAAGAAACTTGTTATGCTTTTTCATCAATGGGTGGTGTGGGGACTACCTTGGCCTTGTCTGTGATGATGTTGCTGCTAAGTAAATCAGCACAATTAAAAGCGATTGGTAAAGCGGTCTTTATCCCTTCGATCTTTAATATTAATGAACCATTGGTTTTTGGGGCACCGATTGCTTTTAATCCTTACTTGATGATTCCTATGTGGATCAACGCACTGATCGTACCAACGATTTCTTATGTTGTGATGAATATGGGCTTCGTGAATATTCCTAGTCAATCATTCTTGTTGTGGTACATGCCATATCCATTTACATCTTATTTAGCCACTCAAGATTTCCGTGCGGTCATCGTCTGTCTGTTGATCTTTGTTATTACATGGTTTATCTTCTTACCATTTTTTAAAGCATATGATAGTTCATTATTAAAACAAGAAAAAATTGCTGAAGAACAAGAAGCGGCGCAAGCAAAAGCAATGCAAGCTTCAACGGCTCAATAATTGGAGGTAGTAGTATGTCACAACAGTTTGTGGAAGAAACAGATAGCCTAAACGAATTATCGATGAATATTTTGATTCATGCAGGTAATGCTCGTGAATTACTGGTAAAAGGTCTGAATGCACTGGAGGAAATGGCGTTCGATGAAGCAGAAGAATTGATTCAATCGGCACATAAAGAAGTGGTGATTGCTCACGGCTTGCAAACAGATACGTTACAAATGGAAGCTTCAGGAGAGCAGATCCGCTATTCTACGTTGTTCTGTCATGCGCAAGATACGTTGATGACAGCACAAAGTGAGATATTGATTGGTGAACATATGGTGCGGTTGTTTCGGAACTTTTCAAAAAAATTAACTAAATAGGAGGTATTTCATGTTTAAAGAATACAAAATGCCAAAAGATTTTCTTTGGGGAGGGGCGATTGCTGCCAACCAAGCAGAAGGGGCGTATCAAGTTGATGGTAAGGGCATCAGCCTCGCTGATTTACATGTTTTCCATGCGGATAAAACAAATGCAGAAATTGCGGAAGAGCAACATAAAGGAATGTCTTTGGCTCAGTTGAAGGCGAATATGACAGATGAACAAGGCTATTATCCTAAACGCCATGGGATCGATTTTTATCATACCTATCCTGAAGATTTAGCGCTATTAACAGAGATGGGCTTTAAAACATTTCGGACGTCGATTGATTGGTCGAGGATTTTTCCTACGGGCGATGAAACGGAACCGAATGAAGCGGGTTTGGCTTATTATGATGCATTGATTGATAAAATCCATGAGTTAGGGATGGAGCCGATTATTACGATGCTTCATTATGAAACACCAGTAGACATTACTTTAAACTACGGTGGTTGGCATAATCGGAAAGTGATCGATCTATTTGTAAAATATGGAAAAACAATTTTAGATCGTTACAAAGATAAAGTGAAGTACTGGATCGTCATCAATCAGATCAACTTGATCCAATTTGAACCATTCAATTCAACTGCTATACCTTATGATACGGTGGATCATTACGAAGAAGCTAGTTATCAAGCGATCCATAATCAGTTCGTTGCCAGTGCTAAAATCTATGAATATGGGAAAAAGCTCAACCCTGAAATGCAAATCGGAACGATGGTTGCAGATTGCACCGCCTATCCATTTTCTTGCGATCCAGATGATATTATTTTGGCTTTACGTCGTAATCGGATGGAGTATTTCTATACAGATGTGCAATTTCGAGGGGAATATCCTCAGTATGCGTTGAATTATTTTGCTGAAAATAATATCCATCTCGAGATCACTGAAGAAGACAAAGCCATTTTACAAGCGAATACGATGGATTATCTGGCTATTTCTTATTATTATTCGCAAATGGTCGACTCCAAGAAAAACGATTTGAACCCTGCATCGGTGACACCTAACCCGAACTTGAAAGCTAATCCATGGGGGTGGGCAGTGGATCCTAAAGGGTTGTATCATTCACTTTCGCAATATTGGGATCGTTATGGTAAAGCGATTATTATTGCAGAAAATGGCTTTGGAATGTATGACCAGTTGGAAAACGGCAAGATTCATGATGATTATCGGATCGATTATCTGGCTAGTCACATTGAAGAAATGAAACGTGCGATGTATGATGGAGTCAATGTGATTGCTTATTGTGCCTGGGGGCCGATTGACATTATCAGCTGTTCATCTGCTCAAATGGAAAAACGTTATGGATTTATCTATGTGGATCTGGATAATGAAGGAAAAGGTAGTGGTGATCGGATCAAAAAAGATAGTTTTTACTGGTACAAAAATGTGATTGAATCGAATGGAGAAAATTTGTAAAGTCGCCAGTTTAAAGAATAGGTGTGATGCGAGACATGGATCTTCGTATCCACCTTTTTTTGAGATAGTGTGGCAAATCAATGGATAGCAACACATGTGTGGGGGAGATAGAAAGTGGCAACGAAAAGGCAAAGAGAGATTATCGCGTATCTTGCAAAACGACAGCAGCATTGGGTCACTGCGACGGAACTAGCAACATTTTGTAACTGTACGACTCGAACCATTCGTAATCAAATCACAAAGATCAATGAGACAGAGCAACAAATTATTTCTAGTAATCAAGGGTATCGGATCAAACAACCTACCCAGGATAAGCAAGTGATCCAAACAACGAATGACCGGCAATCACAGTTGTTTTTGACGTTGTTAAAAAGCAATCATGGCATTGATCTCTATGATCTGGCAGACACGATGTTTCTCTCTGAGTCAACGTTAAAAAATGACATCCAGCTTTTACGTAACGAGATTCAAACCAAACAATTGAAATTAACGATCAAAGCCAATCAAATTTATTTAGAAGGATCAGAAAGTGATAAAAGGCGTTACATGATTTCGCTATTGTATGAGGAAGGCGATTACCAGGAAAAACTAAAGTATCATGTCCAAGATATGATTGGCACGCTTTCGCTTATTGATCTAGAGCAAACCATCCATGATGTCTTAGCTTCACACAAAATCAAAATCAATCGCTATTCGATGAACAATATTGTGCTTCATTTTGCGATTAGTATTGAACGGATCCGCCAAGGAAATGATTTGAAAAGCGTGAAGGACTTTCCATTAAGAAATGATGCAACGGAATTTCAATTGTGTGTGGAGATTACTGAACTTCTTTCGAACACTTATCACATTCATTTTTCTGATGCTGAAGTCAAGCAGTTATCCTTACTTTTTATTGGATTACAAAATGAATATCTTACGAATCGCAAAGAGCTAGCCTTGTCCAAAATTGTTGAAGCTCGAGTGATCGAAACACTAAATGAAGTTTTAGAGAAAGTCAAAGAAACCTATTTGATTGATTTACAAGATGAAGCTTTTTTCAATAAATTAGCTATCCATCTGCAAAATCTTTATGATCGCTCTCAATATGAACGGTTCACCCGGAATAGCAGCCTTTTAGATATTAAAACAGCCTATCCGTTAACGTATGACATTGCGGTTTACTTGTCGATGTTGGTACAGGAAAAATTAGCGATTTGGTTTAATGAGGATGAGATTTCTTTTATCGCTTTACACATCGGGGCTTACTTAGAAAGCAAAAAAGAAAAAAGACCAAAGTTGCGAGTGCTAGTTGATCACAACAATTACCATGATTTTGAAGAAACAAACGTTCAAAATATTCGTAGTATGCTAGGGGAAGATGTGGAGATCGTGGCGGTTGATCATCACGAGGTAAGCATACAGGAAAATGATGTGTATGTCTCTTCTGATCGTGACAGAGTGACTGAAATCAATGGCGCAGTATATGTCCATCCTATTTTGACACGCAAAGATTTTGCAAAGATCCAAAAACGGGTGACTGCCAAGCGAAAAAGTAATTGGCGAAAACAGATGTTTCATTTGATTGATCGGTTTATTATTGAAGATCTCTATTTTAATCAATTTGATCCGACCGATCAGACACCTAAAATGATTCGGGAAAAATTGTTTGATCGATTGTTAGTGACAGGGTATGTGGAGGAAGAATTTTCCCAGAGGATGGAAAAACGAGAAGCGATGTCATCGACCAGTTTCCCATCAGGTATCGCAGTACCCCACTCGCTGGAACAACAGGCGAAAAAAAGCGCCCTTTCGATTATGACCTTGCAAGAAACCCTCAAATGGGACGAATATCCTGTTCAAATCGTAGCTTTAGTTGCCATTTCACAAGATGAAGCCAAAGAATTTAATGATTTTTTTGAAATGTTTATCGAAATCGTTTCTGATCCGATCAATGTGCGATTGTTAGCGGGTGCAGAAAATTTTACAGAATTCATCTTAAAAATGAAAATGTTGGTCGAAACGGAAGAATGATCCGTGAATGTTGAGGGCGTTGGTTTTATTCTTGTATGAGAGGAACGCTCACTTTTGTCTTAGGGATCACTGCTAATCGATCATTGCCAAAGTAGCCAAAAGCTTTCTAGTGATTTTTGGTTACTTTGTTTTTTTGTGCTTGCAGTGATGGAAGGAAGTAATTTGAAATCTATTTCTACTAACTTCCAATTGAACGGAGAAGTTTAGGATTGCCCGTTTTTCTCTTAGGCAAGCTGATTTCACGTAAAGTGGTGGAAAAAGAAGGGCAACCTATAGAATAAAATTGTGTAATAAATCTTAGATAGGTATAATGTAAGGCAAAAGGGAGGAATAAAACATGAAAATTGCAATTGCAGGAGCTGGAGCGATGGGAAGTCGTTTCGGTCTGATGTTACATCAAGGTGGAAACGAAGTACTATTGATCGACGGTTGGGCAGATCATGTCCAACAAATCAAAGAGCATGGGTTAAAAGCAGATTTTAATGGCGAAGAAGTAGTTGAGAAGTTACCAGTCGTTCTTCAATCAGAAGTAGGCGAAGAAGATCAGGTAGATTTGATCATCTTATTTACTAAAGCGATGCAATTAGAAAAAATGCTAACAGATATCCGTCCATTGATCAAAGAAGAAACGGAAGTATTATGCTTATTGAATGGTATCGGACATGAAGATATCATTGAAAAATTTGTTCCAATGGCAAACATTTATATTGGTAACACCATGTGGACGGCGGGCTTAGAAGGACCTGGAAAAGTCAAACTGTTTGGAAGTGGTTCAATTGAGCTGCAAAATCTTGGAGAAGGCAAAGAAGAACAAGCGAAAGCACTAGCTGAAAAATTATCAGAATCAGGCTTACATGCGAAATTCTCTGATAACATCCATTATTCCATTTACCGTAAAGCTTGTGTGAATGGCACGATGAATGGGTTATGCACGATTTTGGATGTGAACATGGCAGGGTTAGGTCAAACTTCGACTGCGCATAAGATGGTGGAAACGATTGTTCGTGAATTTGCGGCAGTGGCAGAAGCTGAAAATATCCACTTAGATATCCCAGAAGTGATCGCTCATTGTGAATCTTGTTTCGATCCAGAAACGATCGGATTACATTATCCATCCATGTATCAAGATTTGATCAAGAATCACCGCTTGACGGAAATCGACTACATCAACGGTGCGGTTTCAAGAAAAGGGAAGAAATATGGTATTGCAACACCTTATTGTGACTTCTTAACAGAATTGATCCATGCGAAAGAAGATAGCTTGCAGGTAAAATAAAGGGGGATAATTGATGGAACAGACACAAAGCATGTCACCAAAGATTTTTCTGAACAAAGTACTAGCTGGTACAGCAACGGGGATTATCATCGGATTGATTCCTAACGCAGTATTAGGGGCGATTTTAAGATACTTTAGTGGTTCTTCTTTTGCGATGGCTGTTGCTCAAATGGCGGTCATCTTCCAATTAGCGACACCGTTGATTATCGGTGGATTGATTGCTTTGCAATTTGGTTTTGCACCGATGAAGATGATGGTGGTGGCTGGTGCTGCATTTGTCGGGTCAGGGGTGGTGAAGTTTACTCCTGAGCTTGGTGAAACAGGTGTGTATGTTGGTGCTGGTACAGGCGATATCATCAATACGATGATCACTGCTTCTATCGCAGTTGGGCTGATTTATCTGATTGGTGAACGATTTGGTTCGGTAGCGATTGTGTTGACTCCGATCGTTGTTGGTGTCGGCGCAGGAGTGATCGGGTTTTATCTCTATCCTTATGTGGCAGATATTACCTCAGCCATCGGGACGGTCATCAATAATTTCACGACACTACAACCATTACTGATGTCGATCTTGATTGGCTGTTCTTTTGCCTTCTTGATCATTTCACCGATTTCCACTGTAGCAATCGGAGTGGCGATCCAACTAGATGGTGTTTCAGCAGGAGCGGCAGCAATGGGTGTCGCAGCAACGACTTTCGTTTTGATCGTGAACTCGTGGAAAGTCAATAAATCAGGAGTGACGATCGCCATTACGTTAGGAGCGATGAAGATGATGATGCCTAATCTGTTTCGCAGACCGGTTATTCTCGTTCCTTGTCTGATCAGTGCAGTGATTACAGCTATTCCAGTTGCTTTGTTGTCTATTTCAGGAACCCCTGCCTCGGCTGGTTTTGGGATCGTTGGTTTAGTTGGTCCTTTAGCTTCTTTAGATGCAGGTCTAAATCCGGCTCTTGTTGTTTTGAGCTGGTTAGTCGTCCCAGTTGCGGCAGCATTGTTCACTCAGTTTTTATGTGAGAAAGTATTGAAACTATATGATCGAGCAGATGTGTTTGAATTCTTAGGATAGTGAAACGGCTGATTTTTTGGCTGAGTCTGCTCCTTTGATAGTGAGACAAATCATCTCAATAAAAAAAGCTTGAATTTTTAATTCCTTTTTTCGAAGGAGATTAAAAGTTCAGGCTTTTTTAGTAAGTGATATTTTTCTAAGACCAACCAGATTTTCATTGATCAATTATTCTTTCTTTTCCAGTGCGCGCTGTCTCATTTTGATTACATAAGCTCCGATTTCATAGTTGGCCATCTGAAAAGCGTTGTTAAAATCAATGGCGAGCAATTGCTCTACTTTATGCAAACGATAGCGAATAGTTTTAGAATGGAGAAACATTTTTTCAGCAGTTTGTTTATAGTTACGATTATTTTGTAAAAAACAGTAAAAGGTTTCAAAGAGATCAAAGTTTGTTTGAGCGAGTGCCACTAAGTTTTGAGGAAGACTTTCTTCGATGGATTGAAGTTGTTCTTCTTGAATAAAATGTTTGAAGATACCGATATCTGCTAATGTCACAATCGGACCATTGTAAAAATCTCGATTGAAATTCAGAATATCAAGACATTCAAATAACAGTTCTTTGATTCCTTGTTTGGGTTTCAAGCTACTGATCGCAAAAGTTAAGTAGGGATTTTCTAAGAGAAAGTCTTGGACGACCCGTTGCAAATAAGCTTTTGTGATCGGTCCATCCGCCTGATCGAAATTATATAAGACAGCCGAATAGTGATGCTGATCAAAGAAGATTGCTTCTTTCTTTAAGGTTCGCAGTAGTGAAATGATCCGGGTTTTCATTAATTGTGTTTGGGTATCTTTTGTCGGAAATACAATAGTTTGATAAGAATCTTTTGACAACATATGGACTTCATGAAGTAAACTATTTAATTCATCAGGATTTTTAGGCGTATTTTGTAAAATGGCATCTGCTAAATTGTTCAACCGGGTGTAACGTTCTTTTTTTAAGAGACTTTCGGTATTGAATTTTTCTTGGAGGGCATCAATTGCATTTTCGATAATCACTAAATCAGTTTCTTTGACGACATCATCTGGAAGATAGACTAAAAGTAAACAGTTTGCTGAATAATTATTGAAAATCGCTACTTCAAGCGCATAGTGTTTTTGAGGGTTGGTATGGGCATATAGTGTTAACAAGGAATAATCATTTTTGGTGAAATCAGTGTTGCGCAAAGTTTCTCGTGCTAAAACAATTGCATCTCGAGGAATCTTCCCATCGCTGATTTCAATTCCTTTGTCGATCAATTTTAATGAAAAGGGTAATTTTATAATTCGATAAAATTCCTCCATAATCGTTTCAATAGAGGAAGACTGGCGTTCTAATTGGTTGAAACGTTGACGAACTTCATAATACGTTCGGAGTATATGGGACTGGGTATTTAACAAAGGTTCATAAATCGTCAAAAGGATTTTTTCATAACTGACCTCTTGCTTAATCTTGATCAAAGGAATACGGTACTTGAAACATAGATGGATAAATCGGTCAGGAATCGTTTTGATAAAACGGTCTGTCTTTAAAATCAACCCACTGATTTCGATTTGGCACATTTTAACAAAAAAATCTTCTAACTCTGCTTCCGTTAAATCATTTAAAGCGTAAAAAGAAGTGAGAATCAATTGATTTTTTTTACTCCAATTCTCAATATCGATCGCTTCTAAGATCATCGCTGTTGTTACTTCATTGTCTAAACCAATGTCTTTCGTTAGGATCTCGCCTTTTTTTAATTCACCTAGTGTCAAAAGCTCTTTTAGTTTCATCGTTTCCTCCTTTTTCCCCTTTATGGATAAAAATTATAGCATTTTTTTAGAAATACGTCCGATGAAAACACTTTCTTAATATCCTACAATAATAGTGTCAAAAGAAAGAGGAGGAGAAGGATGTTAAACACAGTCATTTTAAAAAATAATTACCAAGATTCAATCAATCTGATGCTTTTAACAAACAAAATCAACTCACTTGAACAAGTGGTCATGAGTCAAATCATGATGGGAACAGATGCGAATAAAGATATTTTAAATAATACCGATTTGTTAACAGATGAAGCAAAAACTGCCTCTCCAAATGATCTGATGATCGTGGTTTCAAGTGAAGACCCAGAAATAATGGATCAAGTACTACCGCTAGTCGACACGTTTTTAGCTGATTTGTCTGCAAAAAGTACTACGAAAGATAACCAAACAGTGACTTCTTGGCAAGAAGCATTGGATCTTTTACCAGAGGCAAATGTTGCTTTGTTCAGTATTCCAGGAGAATATGGGGCAGCAGAAATGGAACGTGCGTTGAAAAATAATTTACACGTTTTTTCTTTTACAGATAATATTGCGATTGAAGATGAAGTACGTTTGAAAAAACTAGCGCATCAAAAAGGGTTATTAATGATGGGACCAGATTGTGGTACGGGGATTCTTTCTGGCATTCCCATTGCTTTTACCAATGTGGTCGCACCTGGAAATATTGGAGTCGTAGGCGCATCTGGCACCGGCATCCAAGAAGTGACGACGATCATTGATCGACTAGGTGGCGGCGTGGTCCATGCCATCGGTACGGGGGGGCGAGATCTCAGTGACAAAGTCGGAGCAACTACCGTTAAAGATGCCATTATTGCTTTGGAACATCATGAACCTACCGATGTGATCTGTGTCATTTCCAAGCCACCTGCAAAAGCTGTGCGCGATGAAGTCGTACAATTATTACAGAGCATCACAAAACCGGTTGTTGCGATTTTCCTAGGTGAAAAGCCAACAAACCATGAAGGAAAAGTTTATTTAGCCCATACCTTAGAAGAAACTGCTCAAATCGCTGTTGATTTAGCAAATGAGCAAGCAATCAAGAAAAACTACTTTCAATCAATAGAAAAACCCGATGTGCCAGTTTTACCACAAGAAAAAGTGGTCAAAGGATTATATTCTGGGGGGACTTTAGCTGCAGAGGCAGGAATGCTGATCTCTGAAGCGTTGGATCTTGGTGGCTTAGTGAAAACGGAAGGCTATGTTTTAAAATCGCAAGGGTATGAAGTGATTGACTTAGGCGATGATCGCTATACTCAAGGAAAACCTCATCCAATGATCGATCCCGAAGTGCGGATTCAAAAGATTCAGGAATATGCTTCGGAACAAGATACGGGCGTTATCTTACTTGATGTCGTTTTGGGCTACGGAGCGCATGAAGACATGGTTGGTGCGCTACTACCAGCGATCCAAGAAGCACAAATGCAGGCTGAAAAAGCAGGGCGATTGCTTTATTTTGTGGCGACAGTTTGTGGCACGGCTAATGATCCGCAAGATCGTCAATCAGCTGTAGATCGGTTGCAAGAGGCAGGAGTATTTGTGACTGAAAGCAATGCGAAAGCTGTTCAGTTAGCTCTCCTATTAAAGGGTGTCACGTTATCTGAAGTAGATAAAGAACTACTTCCTTATACTGGGAGAACGGTAGAAGTTCCTCAACCGAGTGAACGTGTCATGGAATTACTGACGACAAAACCAAGAATCATAAACGTTGGTCTGCCAAGTTTTACTGAATCGATCCTTGCTTATGGTGGACAAACCGTTCAATTTAATTGGCGACCAAGAGCAAGTGGTAATCAAAAAATGATCAAACTTTTGGATAGCTTAGAAGAATACAACGAAAAAATAGAAGAAGAAAATCAACAAGTAACAGAAAAAATCAAAAATGCGCAACCATTCTTGATTGATGTAGTACCAGCAAAATCAGTGATTCCAGAGTTAAATGAGCCAGCAAAGAAAACGTTACTCCACGCTGGACCGCCCATTACTTGGGAAGGCATGACCGGTCCGATGAAAGGAGCTTGTCTTGGAGCAGCCCTCTTTGAACGTTGGGCAGAAGACGAAGAAGAGGCCAAAAAATTATTTGAAGCGAATGAAGTCCGCTTCATTCCTTGCCATCATGTACAAGCTGTTGGACCGATGGGAGGAATCACTTCTGGTAATATGCCGGTTTTTGTTGTAGAAAATCGATTAGCAGGAAATCGAGCATTTTGTATTTTGAATGAAGGAATCGGCAAGGTACTTCGTTTCGGTGCCTATTCGCAAGAAGTAGTGGATCGCCTTGATTGGATCAAAGAGGTATTAGGACCAACAATTGCTGAAGCGCTGGCGCTGACCGACAATGGGTTGAATCTAAATGTGTTGATTGCACGTTCTATCACGATGGGGGATGAATTTCATCAACGCAATATTGCTGCCTCGTTGAACTTTTTGAAAGAGCTGGCACCATTGATTATCCAAACGACTATTGCAGAAAAACAAAAATACGAAGTCATCAAGTTCTTGGCGGACACGGATCAATTTTTCTTGAATATCATGATGGCAACAGGGAAAGCCATGGTTGATGGTGCACGGCAAGGCAGTAAAGGGACAATTGTAACCACCATGACACGTAATGGGGTTGACTTTGGTATCCGAATCGCGGAAACAGGAGATACATGGCATAAAGCACCGGTAAATACCCCTAAAGGACTGTACTTTACAGGTTTCAGTGAAGCAGACGGGAATCCTGATATTGGTGACAGTGCCATCACGGAAACGGTCGGGGTTGGCGGAATGGCGATGGTTGCAGCTCCTGGCGTGACACGATTTGTCGGTGCTGGAGGGTTTGCGGATGCACTTGCCACTTCTAATGAAATGGCTAAGATCTGCGCCACCCATAATGCTACTTTTTCTATTCCAACTTGGGATTTTCAAGGGACTTGTTTAGGAATTGATATCCGAAAAGTGGTAGAAACTGGAATCACTCCTGTCATCAATACTGGAATCGCTCATAAAAATCCAGGAGTCGGTCAAATTGGTGCAGGAACAGTTAGAGCCCCACTTGCTTGTTTTGAAAAAGCGTTAGAAGCCTATGCTGAGAAACTAGGGATTATCATTGACTAGAGAAAATTGTAAAATCAGTGATTATTTGATTCCGTTGCATCAGTTTGGGAAAATCGGGAAAATCCACAGTGTCTTTAATCGGTCATTTAATATTGAGATTGGCGGACAGTTGATCAATCTAGCGGATTACTATGATTATCTTTCTAGCTTTGGTATTAATTTACCTCACTCCCTATTTCAGGAGTTGTTACCATTTATCCAACAAGGAAATCAAGTAAGGATCAGTGAAGAGGAATTGCTGATTTATAGTCGAGCAGGCGTCAAAAAAATTCATTTGAGCCCCTATACGATCGTTTCCTTGGATCTTACCCAATTAACGTTGACGAAAGCGCAACAGGTAACCTTGAAAACAAGGTTAGAAGAACAACACTTAACAAATAAAATCGGTCTTCCGCTTGATAATCGAACTCGTCATTTTTTTGAGAAAATGAGTCAAAAAAATCATTACTGGCGTTCGGAAGAATGGCAGGAGTTGATTCACTATTTAATTGGAAGAGGACAAGGATTAACGCCAAGTGGTGATGACATTTTAATCGCCTACCTGCTCATGTTGACAATTTGTTCAGATGCTCGAGGAGACGCTTTGATGCGTTCCCTTGAGCTGACTGAATTAGCTACAACTGATGTCAGTAAGGCCTATATCATTAGTTCTATGAAAGGTTATAGCAATTCTTTCTTTTATCAACTAATTTTCGCACTTTCCCAAACGGACTATGGAAAACTAGATCAATTGATCGCAAAATTGATGGCTATTGGTCACACATCGGGCAAAGATTTATGTTTTGGGCTGTTATTAGCTTTACAAGGAATAGAAAACGAAAAGTGAGGGAAGAGACATGGAGAATAGCAAACAACAGCAAGCAGTCAGGGTAGGAAATAGCTACTGGATCAAAGTAGTCGCTATTTTTTTCATCGGTTGGATTCTCATGTATGCAACACGAACCATTTTCAATCCGATCATGGGAGTGGTTGGTGAGCAGTTTGGTCTGAGTAATACTCAACTAGGTTTAGCAAATAGTATTTTTTTCTTAACTTATGCGATCGCACAGATTCCTTTTGGGATAATCGGGGACAAAATCGGTCGAAAAATGATTATTACGGTTGGTTTTCTTTTGTTAGCTGTAGCTACTTATTTTAGTGGTTTAGCGACTACTTTCGTATTGTTTTTAACTATTCGAGCGATCGCAGGAATTGGACAAGGGGCTTACTATGGACCACAATTTGCGTTATCTACTGAAGCAATCCCCAAAAGTAAACGAACGATTGGAAATGCCATTATTAACAGCGGCATGGCTTTTGGTACTTCTGGGGGTTATCTGCTATCCAGTAAATTAGTATTAGAAAATGGTGAATCTTGGAGTAAACCGTTCTTTATTATGGCATTACCCACGTTGATTGTGGGGCTTTTGTTCTATACAGTCTTAAAAGAAAAAGTGATTCGTCCAGGAGAAGAACCAGAAGAAGAAACAGGTCCTAAAGAGAAAATTTCATTAAAACAAATTTTTAGCAATCGTAATTTAGTGGCTGCGTTCATTCTCTGTTTTACCAGTATTTATGCCAATTTTGTGATTCTTACTTGGTTACCACAGTTTTTGATCGCTGAGCGTGGTTTTACTGGAGCAAGTGTTGGTTTTATTTCTTCTTTGGTACCTTGGGCATCGATTCCTGGAGCGCTCCTTTTTGCACGGATCAATGATAAAACCGGTGCTACAAAAAAATTAGTTTTTCTTTTAGTTCCTTTGGCAATTTTTTCAGTCTTCGCGATTGCTTTTGTCACCAATCGAACGTTGTTGATCTCGGTCTTGATCTTGTATGGATTGACTGGCAAATTAGCCTTAGATCCTATTATGGTAACTTTCGTAACGAAGCATGCACCTAAATCGGCATTAGGAACGTCCCTTAGTGCATACAACTTCATCGGGATGTCTGGCTCGATTCTAGCACCTTATGTAACGGGGTATCTAGCAGATACTTCAGGATCAATGCAAGTTGGCTTTTACTTATCCTGTGTATTGTTAGCCATTGGTTTGTTTCTCTTTGCATTTTTAGCAAAAGAAGAAACGTTACCTAGTGAATCATAAAAAGGGAGAAGTTGAGCTAAGTCTGTCGTGGTTGAAAAATACTTATTTGTGTTTTCAACGCAGATGGGACAGTAGCTCTAAAATAGCTCTAAAGTAGCTCTTAGGATAAGTCACATCAAGAATCGGTTGTTCTTAGATAAATAGGAGAATTTGTAGTTCATTACACGATATAGATAGTAGGTAAATGAGAAATGAGCTACTAGGAGAGTTCTATAATGCCAGTGATTCGACAAATGAGGTAGAAGACGATGAAAAAATTATCCATGATCACGCAAATTAGTCTAGCTTTATTCATTGGGATCATTGTGGGAATTATTTTCCCTGAAAGTAACGTTGTATTGCAGCCAATTGGGGAAATCTTTTTAAGACTGATGCAAATGGCAATCCCCTTATTGATTTTAGGACAGATCATTCAAGCACTCGGAGGTATTCAGCTCAAAGAATTAACAAGCATTGGAGCAAGGACCATGGCTGCATTTGCAGTTTCTTCCTTTTTAGCAGCTGCTTGGGGGATAGTAATTGCTGTTTTCTTTCATCCGGGACAAGGTATCAGCTTAAGAGAATCACACGAAACAATTCAAGTCCAAGAGATTTCGCTTCAAGAAACGCTCATCAATTTTGTACCTAAAAATATTTTTGAGTCACTCGCACAAGGAACGATTATCCAGCTCATTGTTTTTGCGCTATTTTTTGGCTTAGCGTTAAATCATTATTTACAAAAGCACCCTGAATCACAGCTTTTCCAACTGGTGATTGATTTTAACGAAGTAATTATTACAGTAATCAATTATGTGATGCGCTTGGCTCCAATCGGGATTTTTGCACTGGTCACGTCAAGTATTAGTCAACTAGGGATCCAAGTGATTGTACCGTTGTTGAAGTATTTACTGGTTTATAGTGTCGGCACGATCTTGTTTTTAGGTTTTTGGCTGTTGATCATTACTCTTTTTTGCCATTTAAACCCGTTACGAGTCATTCGTAACATGAAAAACATGTCGCTAGTGGCTTTAGCAACCACTTCTTCAGCGATCACTTTGCCTGTGGAACTAGAAGAAGCACAATACAAACTTGGATTAAGCAAACGAATCACTCATCTGGTATTACCTTTAGGGATGTCATTAAATAGTAATGGTTCAGCACTACACATGACTGTGACAGTAATGACGATTGCTCAAATGTACCAAGTAGATTTTGATTTAACGAAGATGATTTATTTAGCAGTTGTCGCTACCTTTGTTTCGTTGGCAAATGCTGTGGTACCGGGTGCTGGACTTGTATCATTAGCAATCATCGTTCCACAAATGGGTTTACCCATTGAAAGCATTGCAATTTTTGGAGGAGTTGAATGGCTGGTTGGTATGTTGCGTACGATCTTAAATGTTCATTCAGATGTCTATTCAGCAATCTTGGTTGCTAAATCTGTCAATGAAATCAGTCATGAGATTTTTAATGAAGGGTAAGAACGATCACAAAAAACATCCTTTGAGAGATGCTTATTCTCAAAGGATGTTTTTTTATTGTCAGTAGGAGGTAGGACATACTTGCCTAACATCCAACAAAGGATTGAAACCTCACTT
Source organism: Enterococcus sp. DIV1682a (assembly GCF_051711005.1). Lineage (NCBI taxonomy): Bacteria > Bacillati > Bacillota > Bacilli > Lactobacillales > Enterococcaceae > Enterococcus > Enterococcus sp. DIV1682a. Next base: position 2,542,354 of record NZ_JBIOLT010000001.1, on the reverse strand, counting down.
TTTCTGCTTATTCCCACCAATGAAAACTAGACTACTGATTCTTCGTTTTCAGAAAAAATTAGAGTTATACATTCGCCTCCGATAAGGAGTAAGGTAGATCTGATTTTGAACGTGTCTTATTAGGAGGAACAATCCCCAACTGATAAGCAATCGTGCCACCAGTCAACAAGTCTTCATGTGTAAAGAAGAGTTTGCGATAGCTAGTTTCGTTTCTTGTGATCTCATGGATAAATTGTTGTTGTGGGTGATTAGGGCTTGTTTCGATTGTTAAATGTTCACCATTAGACAACGTAAGCACAGCTTTGTCGACTAAAGGCATCCCGATGACATATTCACCTGTTCCTGGCGTGACAGGATAAAAGCCTAAACTATTAAAGATATACCAACCTGCCATGCTCCCATTGTCTTCATCTCCTGGATAACCGGTCGGGGTATCATCGAATGTTTGTGTCAGCAATTGTTTGATCAATGGTTGTGCCATTTCGGGTTTCCCAATATAACTGAATAAATAAGGATAGTGGAAGCTTGGTTGATTGGAGATGGCAACTTGTCCAAACTCGATCGCTGCCATTTCACTCATTTCATGGATCTCAAAACCATAACCGCCAACTTCAAAAGTCGGTGCTTGGTTACATAATTCAATCAGTTTTTCTTCAAATTGATCTGGTCCACCGTGAGCATTGATCAAACCAGCAAAATCATGGTAAACAGCAAAACTACTTTGCCAAGCGCTACCTTCTGCATAATCCTGACCCCAACGTGTGGAAGAAAACGGAGTACGGAATCTTCCTTCGGGATCTTTGGAACGCATGAAGCCGGTTTCCGGATCAAAGACATTTTGATAATTGAAAGATTGCTTTTGATAGTGTTGTGCGGTTGCCGCTTCATTCAAACCGGTGGCTACTTGGCTGATACAAAAGTCACTATAAGCGTAATCAAGGGTGTGGTTGATTGATTCGTGGTAAGTATTTGGTACATAACCATATTTTAGATAATCAGTCGTTCCTTGACGTCCGTAATTTTGTTTTTCACTTTGGATCGTAGCACCTTTTTTCATTGCTTCGAGAAATTCAGCCATTAAATCTTTACGGATTCCCTTAACCGAGGCATCAGCGATCACTGCATCAATCAATGTTCCTGGCATGAGTCCACGCTCATCTGGCGAAAGCCATTTTGGTAAAAAGCCAGTTTCACGATAGCTGTTCAAAAAGCCTTCAAGCATCTCTTCATATTTTTCGACAGCAATCAAAGAGTAAAGTGGATACACTGTTTTATAAGTATCCCAAAAACCATTATTGGTATAAAGTACGCCTGGTTTTACACTTCGACTAGTGGTATCATAATGGATTTTTTGTCCGGTCGAGTCGATTTCATAGAACGTTTGTGGGAATAAAAATACACGGTAGAGATTGTGGTAAAACGTCCGTAACTGTTGCGGATCATGATGCTCGACTTTGATTCGGTCAAAATAGTTTTGCCATTGTTGTGAACTATTCAGCAAATAGTCATCAGGCGTTTGATGTAACTCTTGTTCTAGATTAAATGAAGCTTGTTCAGAACTGATGAAGGAAGTACCGAAACGAATGACTTGTTTTTTTACGTCGCCAAAATAAATCGGAACCGACCCAGCGTCATCGGCTGCTAACTGTGACAATTCCTTTGATTGGATTGGCTGTTCAAAATGTAAGACAAAATAGAACGTAAAATCAGGATCTTCGGCGCCTGCAAAATGAGTGACTTGTCCTTCAATCGTATAGGGATCTTTTAGAACTAATTGATGTTTACCAGGAAATGACAAAAGTAAACCGCTATCATTTTTGTGGTAATCAATGGTTAGGACACCACCGTACATGCTAGGGATCAACGTGGAGCGAATACCATCACGTAATTGGTTGATCGTTAAATGAGTTGGACAGAATGTGCTTTCTTCTGGACGATACGAACTTTGTGCATGGAACAGGGTATTCTCAGGTAATAACCCATTGATCGGAGTGAAGACAAAATAGCTGAAGTCACCCATCCATGGACTTGGCTGATGAGTCAAACGGTAGCCTTGGAAGGTGTGATCGTCAGGATGGAACCACCAGCTACCTTTTTGATCAGTTGTCTGTGGGGCAAAGTAATTCATCCCAAAAGGAACACCAGTATAAGGCTGGCAGTTCCCATTTGAGAAGTTCGCTTGATTGGCTGTACCGTGACGAGTATCAATATGTTGAATGTTCATGTTAAATCTCCTTTGTTGAGTGTCGTTTAATAAATGAGACTGGTTGGCTCGTATCTTCGGGAATGTTATTTGTTTTGAGCCAAGTGATCAAAGCATTTCCTGCAAGTTCTCCTAGTTGGTGGAAATCTTGAGCAATCGTTGTTAATGGTGGATCAACTAAAGCGGCTGCTTGGATATCATCGAATCCAACGATCGAAAAATCATCTGGGATACGATAGCCTTGTTGTTTTAAATGATTCATCGTCTGAATAGCTACCAGATCGTTTTCGCAGACAAACGCAGTGACCTGATGTTCATTGATGTAGGTCAGTAACGTTTCAATCGTAGTGCCTTTTGCATCTAAAGTTGTATGAAACGGCAAATTGGCTTTGTCCAAAGCTTCCAGGTAACCCAAGTATCGTTGTCGGACAGATTGTGGATGCGCCTGTTCACCAAAAAGATAGGCAATCTTTTTATGCCCTTTTGAAATCAAATGAGCCGTAGCCAAAGAACCACCTTGGAAATTATCTGAAAGGACAGTTGGAAAAGGAAGTTCATAGATTTTTTTATCTAAAACAACAACTGGGAATTGTTTCAATGATAATTCAAAGAGCAGATCCAGATGTTGATCGGTCGCAAACGCATAATAAATCATTCCGTCAAATTCTTGCATGATTTCCTTCGCCGTTTTGTTTGCCAGAAAATCAACAGTCGTCATCATGACCTCTAACTGATTTTCTTGCATCACTGGATTTAGTCCTTTTGTAAAATCTCCGACAGAAAGGTCAGATAAAAAGGGAAGTAGGAACAGGATGCGACTATTTTTAATCACATCGTTTCTATTAAGATCACTAGTCGTTGCTTTGACAAAACTGCCTTTTCCTCTGACACGATAAATCAGACCTAATTGTTCTAATTCAGTTAATGCACGTTTAGAAGTGATTCGACTCACTTGATACTTGGTGGACAATTCCTTTTCGGTAGGTACCTGGCTGTCAACAGGTAACGATCCATCAGCAATTGCTTGTTGTAAGTCATGAAAGATTTGTTGGTATAGTGGTTGATTCATAAAAGCACCTTCTTATAAGATATATCATATAAAGATCATAGCATAAAACCACTAAAAGTAAATAAGAAAAATCTCATTTTGAAAGCGTAGACAATTGTAAAACGACGAGGTATAATCCTCTTATGATATATCAATAAAGAAAAGAGGAAAATAAATGGCATATAAAGATATACCAAAGTCAGTTCAACAGTTTATAGATGAAATTACTGCAAAATGTGGGGAAGAGCATGCAGATTGGGCAACGAATTTCTCTGCTGCCTTTGCTAATACATTGTTAACGACAGTCAAAAGACATGAAGACGGGACGACTTTCTTATTAACTGGTGATATTCCAGCGATGTGGTTGCGTGACTCCACCGCTCAAGTCCGTCCATATTTAGTCATTGCAAAAGAAGATGAAGACTTAGCTTCGATGATTAGTGGGCTTGTCAAAAAACAATTTGAATATATCAACATCGATCCATACGCAAACGCATTCAATGAAGAAGCAAATGGAGCGGGGCATCAAAGTGACCATACTGAAATGAATGATTGGATCTGGGAGCGTAAATATGAAATCGATTCCTTATGTTATCCTATCCAATTAGCTTACTTATTATATAAGAACACTGGTCGAACGGACCAATTGAATGATTCGTTTGTTGAAGGAATCAAAAAAGCCTTACATGTCTTCAAAACCGAACAAGATCACAATCAATCTCCTTATACTTTCGAAAGAGATACGACGAGGAAAGAAGATACCTTAGTCAACGACGGGCGTGGAAGTACAGTTGCACCAACTGGAATGACTTGGTCTGGTTTTCGTCCAAGCGATGATGCGTGTCAATATGGCTACCTCGTTCCTTCAAATATGTTTGCTGTAGTAGTGCTGGGTTATATTGAAGAAATCTTTACGAACATTCTCACGGAAGAAACAAGTAGTAAAGCAATCCTTGAAGAAGCCAAACGTTTAAAAGAAGATATCCAAAAAGGAATCGAAGACTATGCGCTGACTAAAAACCAACAAGGAGAAACTATCTATGCTTATGAAGTTGATGGATTAGGAAACGCTTCTATTATGGATGACAGTAATGTACCTAATTTGATTGCTGCTCCGTATTTAGGTTACTGTTCTTCCACAGATGAACAATATTTGGCAACAAGAAAAACGTTACTAAGTAAAGAAAACCCTTACTTCTATGAAGGGAAATATGCAAAAGGGATCGGATCATCTCACACTCCAGAAAATTACATCTGGCCGATTGCATTAGCGATGGAAGGGATGACCACTGAAGATAAAGAAGAGAAAAAGCGGATTTTAGATTTATTAGTTGCGACAGATGCTGGTACACATTTGATGCACGAGGGGTTTGATGTCGATGATCCAAACAACTACACCAGAGAATGGTTCTCTTGGGCGAACATGATGTTTTGTGAATTAGTGATGGATTACTTTGATATTCGAGTAGCGAAATAGGAGGAATAAAATGAAAAAGAAAGTATATATCATTTCACACAGTCATTGGGATCGTGAATGGTACATGGCTTATGAACAGCATCATATGCGTTTAGTCGAATTGATGGATGATCTTTTGGAATTATTTGAAACCGATCCAGATTTCAATAGTTTCCATTTAGATGGACAAACGATTATTTTAGATGATTATTTACAAGTACGTCCAGAAAAGAAAGAAGCGGTGCAACGAGCAATTGACGCGGGGAAATTAAGGATCGGTCCTTTTTATATTTTACAAGATGATTTCTTGATCAGTTCAGAAGCGAATGTCCGTAATATGTTGATTGGAATGGAAGAAAGTAAGAAGTGGGGAACGCCTGTGATGCTCGGTTATTTCCCGGATACTTTTGGAAATATGGGGCAAACACCACAAATGATGAAACAAGCAGGACTTTCAGCTGCTGCTTTTGGACGAGGCGTAAAACCAATTGGCTTTGATAATCAAGTCTTGGAAGCAGAAAATTATTCTTCTCAATATTCTGAAATGTGGTGGAAAGGACCAGATAGCACAGAAATCTTTGGGTTACTGTTTGCCAATTGGTACAGTAATGGAAATGAAATCCCGACTGAAAAAGAGAAAGCAAGAGCCTTTTGGGACCAAAAGCTGGCAGATGCAGAGCAATACGCATCAACCGATCATCTGTTGATGATGAATGGAGTGGATCATCAACCGGTTCAAAAGGATGTAACAGCAGCAATCAAATTAGCGAATGAATTATATCCAGAGTATGAATTTATCCATTCCAATTTTGTCGATTATCTTGCAGCGGTGCAAAAGGACTTGCCAGAAGAACTTGGTTCCGTTGAGGGAGAGTTGACCAGTCAGGAAACAGATGGCTGGTATACGTTAGCGAATACTGCTTCAGCACGTGTCTATTTAAAACAATGGAATACTAAAGTTCAAAGACAAATTGAAAATATCGCTGAGCCATTAGCAACGATGGCTTATGAAGTTACTGGTAAATACCCCCATGATCAATTAGATTATGCGTGGAAAACGTTGATGCAAAATCATCCACATGACAGTATTTGCGGGTGTTCGGTTGATTCTGTCCATCGAGAAATGATGACACGTTTTGAAAAAGCAGATGAAGTAGGGAAGTATTTAGCAGAAGAAGCGATCAAACAACTTGCCCAAGCGATCGACACTAGCAGCTTACCAGCAAAAAGCTATCCTTTCTTAGTTATGAACACGGCTGGATCAGCAAAGACTGGTGAAGCAGAAATAACGATTGAGTTAGAAAGAAAATGTTTTGCAGAAGGAACACCTGAGAAATTATATGAAGAATTAGAAAAGCAACCACCAAAAAGCTATCATGTAGAAACATCCAATGGTGAAGAAGTCCCTGCATCACTATCAGAAACATTTGTGACGTTTGATTATGATCTGCCCAAAGATCGGTTTAGGATTCCTTACATGGCGAGAAAAATCACGGTCACTTTACCAGTGAGCGAAATGCCAGCTTTTTCTTGGAACACGTACGTATTAATAGAAGGAAAAGCTAAAGAAGAAAAAGAGACGATGATCCAAAAAGATGGACGAGTATTAGAAAATCAACAAGTTCGGCTAGAGATCCAACCGAATGGCACCTTGACGTTGAAAGACAAAACGACGGGCAAACAACTAGATGAATTATTGACATTCGAAGATGTTGGGGATATTGGAAATGAATATATCTTCAAACAGCCTGAAAATGACCAACCTATTTTATCAAAGGAAAATGATCAAAGTACCGTAGAAGTCGTAACTGATACGAGTGAATTAGCACAAGTAAAAGTTACCCAGGAATTATTGATTCCAGTAGCTGCTGATGAACGTTTAGCAAAAGAACAACAGATGGTCATTGAGTTTCGTCACCGTAAAGCAGGTCGTTCAAAAGAAAAGCGTATGTTAGAAGTAACAACTGTTATCACTTTAAGAAAAGACAGCAAAAAAATCGACTTTGAAACAAAAGTGAATAATCAAATGGATGATCATCGCTTACGTGTGTTGTTCCCAACAAAGTTACATGTGAAACAACATCAAGCTGATAGTATTTTTGAAGTGGTTACCCGTCCCAATGATGTATCAAGTAGTTGGGGAAATCCAACAAATCCACAGCATCAACAGGCGTTCGTTCATTTAGAAGGAAACGATTATGGAGTAACAGTTGGCAATTATGGATTAAATGAATATGAAGTAATCGATGACAGTGTGATTGCGGTGACTTTACTACGTTGTGTAGGGGAATTAGGAGATTGGGGATATTTTCCAACACCAGAAGCCCAATGTCATGGGGTACATTGCTTTAACTACAGTATCGAAGTGCATCAGCCAGAAGAAAAATTTACTAGTTACCATCATGCTTATAGCGCACAGATTCCTTTTTCTACCACGCAAATGGCGATTCAAACAGGAACCTTGCCAGCTGAAAACAGCTATTTAACTTGCGAAGGGGAAACGTTTGCAATTACTGCTTTGAAACGAAGTAAATTTAGTGATAAAGTAGTGGTGCGTGGGTTTAATCTGTCCGGTCTTGATTCACCATTACAAATCACTAAAAATGGGAAACAAGGGGAATTATTGAATCTGCTAGAAGAAACAGTTGAGCAAACGATTGCTCCGACCGTTAGACCTTATGAAATTCGGACAATCGGATTCGAGGAGGAATAAGCAATGTATGGTGGAATAGAAGCAGGGGGAACAAAATTCATCTGTGCCGTTTCAAATGAAGGCGTTATCGTAGAAAGAGTAAGTATTCCTACAACTACACCTGAAGAAACACTAAAGCAAGTATTTGATTTTTTTGATCAATATGAACTAGAGGCGTTAGGGATCGGTTCGTTTGGTCCGATCGGTATTGATAAAAATGCCGATAATTATGGGTATGTTTTAGCAACACCTAAACCTGGATGGGGCAACTACAATTTTTTAGGCAGCATCCAAGAACGTTACGGGATTCCGATGGCTTGGACGACAGATGTGAATGCAGCAGCTTACGGCGAATTGCTAAAAGGAGCCGCACAAGGGAAAAAGAGTTGTATTTATTTGACTGTCGGTACAGGGATCGGTGCCGGTGTGGTCCTTGAAGGAGATATTTTTTCTGGACTTGCCCACCCAGAAATGGGGCATATATGGGTAAAACGTCATCCAGAGGATACCTATGAAGGAACATGTCCTTACCACAAAGATTGTTTGGAGGGGTTAGCGGCTGGACCTTCAATTGAGGCACGAACTGGAATCAAAGGCCAAGAACTTCCTCAAGATCATCCAATATGGGACATCCAAGCCTATTATATTGCTCAAGCATTGATCAATTATACGTTGACGTTAGCTCCTGAAAAAATCATTTTAGGTGGCGGAGTGATGAATCAAGACCACTTGTTGCATAAAATTCGACAACAATTCGTTGAGTTAATGGGTGGGTACATGGAAACGCCACAAGTAGATGAGTACATTGTACGCTGGGGGCTGCCGAATGAGAGTGGAATTATTGGCAGTTTGCTTTTAGCAGAAAAAGAACATGGTAAACAATAAGGTGTATATATTCTATATATAGTAATAAAAAACGGCTAGAGGTGTATCCCTAGCCGTTTTTTGATTGTGATCAGTAGTGGATCGCTCCTTACAATAGTGTCTTTACCATAAACCAGGGAGGGCTTTTGCGACAATGGTTTCTTGCGTGAAAGGATGAGACATGTGTAATTCTAACGCATGGAGCATGAGACGGTTCGCAGGCCGTGTTTGGTAAAGTGGATCACCGACAATGGGATGACCAATGTGAGAGAGATGGACCCTGATTTGATGAGTACGTCCGGTTTCCAAGACACAGTAAACCTGAGTCTGGCCATTTACTACTTGATCAACGGAAACATGTGTGAGAGCCGTTTGACCTTTATGAGGATCTACCACCCGTTTTCTGCGATCGTGCCGATCACGACCGATTTTATCTTTTAAAATCAAATCCTCTTTGATTGTTCCCCAGACAAGTGCTTGGTATCGTCGATAAATCTTCTTTTGTTCCAACATTCTGCCTAGGATAGGTAAAACAAAGGGATTTTTAGCAAATAAAATTGCACCACTTGTTTCTTTGTCCAATCGATGCACGACATAAGGGCGTTGCTCTTTTTTCTTTAAATACGCAGCTAAATGATTCAATAAAGTATCATTTTCGGTTGGTTCATTCGGATGAGTTTTCATGCCGGCGGGTTTATTGACAATGAGTAAATGATCGTCTTCATATAATGGTTGGACGAAGGAAGCTTTACCCAATTGGACTTCTTGGTATTGATAATCAGTTTCTTCAAAACGTAACGTAATATGGTCACCAGCGTGGACTTCAAAATGAAATAAGGCAGGTTCTTGATTGATCCACACATTTTTTCTTATACGTAAAAAGTGGCGGACTTTTCTTGGAACGAGCCATTCTTGTTCTAATAATTCTCGAATGGTGGTTGTTGGCTGGGTGTCAGGTAACGTAATCGTGATTTCCATAAAAATACTCCTTTTAGCAAAAATGCAGCTCTATTGTACCATTTTTAAAACTTATTTAAGAAAAAAGTGACTAATTTCTGATACTTCTTATGCTAAACTATCGTCAAAACTTAAAAAAACAGTTTGCCTACATCTCAAGCAGGAAGAATGAAGAACGTACCTGTGGTAGAATAAGGCGATTCAATCAAATAGACAGGAGAAGAATAAATGGATTTTCAAAGCATTTTAAGTAAAATAAAAGCTGCTTTGATCAGTTTTTGGCATTGGATTAAACCTTATTTAGGGCGATTCCATCGATGGCGAAAACGTATATGGAAAAAGTATCATATCAATAAACTGATCCTATTGATTGGCTTGATCTGTGTATTGATCGTCAGTATCTATCTTTTTATTTTAGCAAAACAGGCAAATGTCTCCACATTAAAATCGGGGCTAAGTCAGTCTACCGTTATCTATGATAAAAAGAATGAAGAAGCAGGCACCCTGTATGCTCAAAAAGGAACTTATGTGGAATTGAATGCAATCTCTCCAGATATCCAAAATGCGGTTATCTCAACCGAAGATCGTAATTTTTATCAGCATCATGGATTTGATATCAAAGGGATCGCTCGGGCAGCAGTTCGGATGGTCCTTTCAGGTGGCACTTCTGGTGGAGGTGGGAGTACAATTACCCAACAATTAGCTAAAAATGCTTATTTGACACTTGATCAAACTTTTGACCGTAAAGCAAAAGAATTATTTTTAGCCATTGAAATTGAAAAGAAATACAGCAAAGAAGAGATTTTGACCATGTATCTCAACAATGCTTATTTTGGAAATGGGGTATGGGGCGTACAAGATGCTTCAAGGAAATACTTTGGGGTAGATGCTAATCAGGTTAATTTAGCAGAAGCGGCAACGTTAGCTGGGATGCTTAAAGGTCCGGGTATCTATAATCCGATCGATCACCCAGAAAATGCAAACAATCGAAAAAACACCGTATTGAGTGTCATGGAAGAAAACGGCAAGATCACGAAACAACAATACCAAACGGAAAGCAAAGTGGATATCAAACAATACGTGAAAGATACGTATGATAATTCGGAATCAGGCTATCGCTATCCTTATTACTTTGATGCCGTGATTGATGAAGCAGTCAATGATTATGGTTTAGATGAAGAAGATGTGATGAACAAAGGATACAAAATCTATACATCACTTGATCAAAATTATCAAAAACAATTAGAAACAACGTATCAAAACAATGCACTGTTTCCGGCAAATGCTGCGGATGGGGCAATGGTTCAATCCGCATCAGTCGCATTAGATCCTAAAACTGGTGGAGTTGAGGCGCTGGTAGGGCGACGTGGCGAACATGTTTTCCGAGGATTCAGTTTTGCAACACAAATGAAACGTTCTCCTGGCTCAACGATCAAACCTTTGAGTGTGTATGCACCAGCGTTAGAAGCGGGATACACCCCAGCAAGTATTTTGAAAGATGAACCATTATCTTATTATAAAGCTCATAATTACGACGGAACGTACCGTGGTGAAGTACCGATGTATCAGGCGGTTGCTGAAAGTTTGAATCTTCCTGCTGTATGGTTGCTTCATGAAATCGGTCTTCAAAAAGGTTATGATAAAGCAGAAGAATTTGGATTACCTCTATCGAAATCAGATAAGTATTATGGTTTAGCATTAGGTGGTTTAGCTAAGGGAGTTTCGCCGTTAACGATGGCTGGAGCTTACAGTGCATTTGCTAACGCTGGTAAAATGTACAAACCACATCTGATTACTAAAATCGTGGATTCAACGGGTGCAGTAATTGTTGACAAGACCAATGAAAAACCTAAACAAGTCATTTCAGAAGAAACGGCTAATCAAATGACTTCAATGCTGCTTGGGACTTTTTCTAATGGGACAGCCGTTGCAGCTAAACCGGCTGGTTATACAGTCGCAGGGAAAACAGGAACGACTGAAACCAATTTTGATCCTACCAAAGCTAACGACCAATGGATTGTTGGCTATACGCCTAATGTCGTGATTTCAACTTGGATGGGATATGAAGAATCTAGTGAATTGCATTATTTAGCAGGAACAAGTGGGAATGTGGTTGGTAAAGTCTTCAAATCGGCCGCAGAAGGCATTCTTCCTTATACTGAGCAAGAGCCTTTCCCTGTAGCAGATGCATATGCGACTGGCGGAAAAGTAGTCCCTGCTGATCAAGTCAATAATAATACGCAAACCAATGAGAACTCAGAACAATGGAAAGAAAATCTGAATAAATACGGGGAACAAGCTAAAGATGGGCTGAAAAATATCGGTGATATGGTAAAAGAAGGCGTAAGAGGTTTAGGTGAAGCTGCGAAAGATCTCTGGCGGAAATATCAAGGACAGTAATCCTATGAAAAACGATAAACAAATGGTACAATAAAACTAAACGATCTATAGAAAAGAGGCTAACTATGTCAAATATTTATGATAGCGCAAATCAAATCGAACGCGAGATTCGCGAATTGCAAGAATTCAAAGCTTTAGAAGAAGCCTATGCAAAAGTTAAAGCAAATGAAGAAGCACATCGTCTATTCAAAGATTTTCAAGCGATGCAAATCGAATTGCAGGAAAAACAAATGAGCGGGCAAGAATTTAGCGATGAAGATGCAATGAAAGCGCAAGAAATGGCAATGAAAATTCAATCAGAAGAAGTGATCAATGATTTGATGCAAAAAGAACAACAATTCAGCACGATCATCAATGACTTGAATCGCATCATCATGACACCAGTTAGAGATTTATACAGCGAGTAATTAACGTTGTAGAAAATAATTTAGCCAGAACAAGCAAAAGCAACGTAAAACAAAATTGTTTTGCGTTGCTTTTTTAGTATGAAGAAATCAGACGGGGATAACTCATAGAAAATTAGCTTATTTTTCATTGTTTAATAAATAATTATTGTTAACCTAGCTATAATAGCTGATTTTGTCTATTATAGAAGCGTAGAAATGTCTATTCAAGTAGTGAATTTCTCTCATATAAAGCAAGGAGGTGGAGCGATGAAACACAAAAAATTTTCTTGGAAAGATTTTTGGGAAATCAGTGGCTCGTATCTTTTCACGATTATTTTGCTACCCGCATTTTATTCTTTAACTACAAATCAGCCATTAACAAATGTTTTTAGCGACCAATATCTGATCGATATTCTTCTCTTGTTTCTTTTTGTGATCTTGCCATTAGCTATTTATAAAGGTGTGCGGTATCGAAAGTAAGATATGAGAGATATTTGATGATTGAGCATGAAAATAGCTAGCCATTGCAGTAATCGTCTGAAGTACCGATGAGTCTAAATAAGAAGATAGGCAACTAAAGTAGGTTAGACCAATAGAGAGAAATAAAGTAAGGTGCTACTAAAATTAATTTTTAGCTTGACCATTCTTTTTTTTAATGGTAAAGTAATTGACGTTGCTGAAAAAGAGAAAAAGATAGTGGAATTTATTTAGAAAAATTCATTGACATTTACTTTTTAAGGTGATAAGATAACTGAGTCGTAAAAAAGCGATAGCTTACGAAGCTTGATTCTATCGAAAAAAACTTCAAAAAAGTTGTTGACAAATAACAAACGACGAGTTATGATGAATGAGTTGCTGAAACACTTCTAAAAAACGAAGTCAAAAAAACTTTTAAAAAAAGAGTTGACAAACAAACGTCGCTCTGATATGATGTAAAAGTTGCTACGGCAATCTCAACTGATTAGCTTTTAATCAAGTAGACCTTTGAAAACTGAACAAAGCAAAGACAAACCAAATGTGTAGGGCGTCTTGATTGATTCAAGACAACAAACATTTTTAACAAGCAAGCAATATGCTAGCAAACAATTGAGCTTAACAATCGTAAGATTGTTCGAACTTTTTATGAGAGTTTGATCCTGGCTCAGGACGAACGCTGGCGGCGTGCCTAATACATGCAAGTCGAACGCTTCTTTTTCCACCGGAGCTTGCTCCACCGGAAAAAGAGGAGTGGCGAACGGGTGAGTAACACGTGGGTAACCTGCCCATCAGAAGGGGATAACACTTGGAAACAGGTGCTAATACCGTATAACAATCGAAACCGCATGGTTTTGATTTGAAAGGCGCTTTCGGGTGTCGCTGATGGATGGACCCGCGGTGCATTAGCTAGTTGGTGAGGTAACGGCTCACCAAGGCGACGATGCATAGCCGACCTGAGAGGGTGATCGGCCACATTGGGACTGAGACACGGCCCAAACTCCTACGGGAGGCAGCAGTAGGGAATCTTCGGCAATGGACGAAAGTCTGACCGAGCAACGCCGCGTGAGTGAAGAAGGTTTTCGGATCGTAAAACTCTGTTGTTAGAGAAGAACAAGGATGAGAGTAACTGTTCATCCCTTGACGGTATCTAACCAGAAAGCCACGGCTAACTACGTGCCAGCAGCCGCGGTAATACGTAGGTGGCAAGCGTTGTCCGGATTTATTGGGCGTAAAGCGAGCGCAGGCGGTTTCTTAAGTCTGATGTGAAAGCCCCCGGCTCAACCGGGGAGGGTCATTGGAAACTGGGAGACTTGAGTGCAGAAGAGGAGAGTGGAATTCCATGTGTAGCGGTGAAATGCGTAGATATATGGAGGAACACCAGTGGCGAAGGCGGCTCTCTGGTCTGTAACTGACGCTGAGGCTCGAAAGCGTGGGGAGCAAACAGGATTAGATACCCTGGTAGTCCACGCCGTAAACGATGAGTGCTAAGTGTTGGAGGGTTTCCGCCCTTCAGTGCTGCAGCTAACGCATTAAGCACTCCGCCTGGGGAGTACGACCGCAAGGTTGAAACTCAAAGGAATTGACGGGGGCCCGCACAAGCGGTGGAGCATGTGGTTTAATTCGAAGCAACGCGAAGAACCTTACCAGGTCTTGACATCCTTTGACCACTCTAGAGATAGAGCTTCCCCTTCGGGGGCAAAGTGACAGGTGGTGCATGGTTGTCGTCAGCTCGTGTCGTGAGATGTTGGGTTAAGTCCCGCAACGAGCGCAACCCTTATTGTTAGTTGCCATCATTTAGTTGGGCACTCTAGCAAGACTGCCGGTGACAAACCGGAGGAAGGTGGGGATGACGTCAAATCATCATGCCCCTTATGACCTGGGCTACACACGTGCTACAATGGGAAGTACAACGAGTCGCAAAGTCGCGAGGCTAAGCTAATCTCTTAAAGCTTCTCTCAGTTCGGATTGTAGGCTGCAACTCGCCTACATGAAGCCGGAATCGCTAGTAATCGCGGATCAGCACGCCGCGGTGAATACGTTCCCGGGCCTTGTACACACCGCCCGTCACACCACGAGAGTTTGTAACACCCGAAGTCGGTGAGGTAACCTTTTGGAGCCAGCCGCCTAAGGTGGGATAGATGATTGGGGTGAAGTCGTAACAAGGTAGCCGTATCGGAAGGTGCGGCTGGATCACCTCCTTTCTAAGGAATATTACGGAGACTACACTGTTTGTTTTTCACTTTGTTCAGTTTTGAGAGGTTTACTCTCAAAGAGATATTTTTGTTCATTGAAAACTGGATATTTGAAGTAAATTAGTAATACAAACCGAGAACACCGCGTTGAATGAGTTTTTTAATAAGTTCAATTGCTTATTTTCTTGATCGGACTTCTATCGCTAGAAGAAAGATCAAAACCCAACCGCAAGGTTGATAAGGTTAAGTGAATAAGGGCGCACGGTGGATGCCTTGGCACTAGGAGCCGATGAAGGACGGGACTAACACCGATATGCTTTGGGGAGCTGTACGTAAGCTATGATCCAGAGATTTCCGAATGGGGGAACCCAGCATCTTTTATAGGATGTTACGTTTGCGTGAATACATAGCGCATTCGAGGTAGACGCAGAGAACTGAAACATCTAAGTACCTGCAGGAAGAGAAAGAAAATTCGATTCCCTGAGTAGCGGCGAGCGAAACGGGAAAAGCCCAAACCAATGAGCTTGCTCATTGGGGTTGTAGGACTCCAATATGGTAGTTCTTTCAGATAGTCGAATGACTTGGAAAAGTCAGTCAAAGAGGGTAAAAACCCCGTAGATGAAATTTGGAAGGCACCTAGGAGGATCCTGAGTACGGCGGAACACGAGGAATTCCGTCGGAATCCGGGAGGACCATCTCCCAAGGCTAAATACTCCCTAGTGACCGATAGTGAACCAGTACCGTGAGGGAAAGGTGAAAAGCACCCCGGAAGGGGAGTGAAATAGAACCTGAAACCGTGTGCCTACAACAAGTCAAAGCCCGTTAATGGGTGATGGCGTGCCTTTTGTAGAATGAACCGGCGAGTTACGATTGCATGCGAGGTTAAGTTGAAGAGACGGAGCCGCAGCGAAAGCGAGTCTGAATAGGGCGTTTGAGTATGTAGTCGTAGACCCGAAACCATGTGATCTACCCATGTCCAGGTTGAAGGTGCGGTAAAACGCACTGGAGGACCGAACCCACGTACGTTGAAAAGTGCGGGGATGAGGTGTGGGTAGCGGAGAAATTCCAAACGAACTTGGAGATAGCTGGTTCTCTCCGAAATAGCTTTAGGGCTAGCCTCGGAATTGAGAATGATGGAGGTAGAGCACTGTTTGGACTAGGGGCCCATCTCGGGTTACCGAATTCAGATAAACTCCGAATGCCATTCATTCATATCCGGGAGTCAGACTGTGAGTGATAAGATCCATAGTCGAAAGGGAAACAGCCCAGACCACCAGCTAAGGTCCCAAAATATATGTTAAGTGGAAAAGGATGTGGGGTTGCACAGACAACTAGGATGTTGGCTTAGAAGCAGCCACCATTTAAAGAGTGCGTAATAGCTCACTAGTCGAGTGACCCTGCGCCGAAAATGTACCGGGGCTAAACATATTACCGAAGCTGTGGAGTACACCTTTAGGTGTATTGGTAGGAGAGCGTTCTAAGGGCGTTGAAGGCAGATCGTGAGGACTGCTGGAGCGCTTAGAAGTGAGAATGCCGGTATGAGTAGCGAAAGACAGGTGAGAATCCTGTCCACCGAATGACTAAGGTTTCCTGGGGAAGGCTCGTCCGCCCAGGGTTAGTCGGGACCTAAGCCGAGGCCGACAGGCGTAGGCGATGGACAACAGGTTGATATTCCTGTACTCGTTGTTTTTGTTTGAGCAATGGAGGGACGCAGGAGGCTAAGGAATGCAGACGATTGGAAATGTCTGTCTAAGCAGTAAGTCTTGATAGGAGTCAAATGCTTCTGTCTGTACGGACAAGCTGTGATGGGGAGGGAAATAATAGTACCGAAGTTCCTGATGTCACACTGCCGAGAAAAGCTTCTAGTGAGAAAACAACGACCCGTACCGCAAACCGACACAGGTAGTCGAGGAGAGAATCCTAAGGTGAGCGAGAGAACTCTCGTTAAGGAACTCGGCAAAATGACCCCGTAACTTCGGGAGAAGGGGTGCTGATCTAAGATCAGCCGCAGTGAATAGGCCCAAGCGACTGTTTATCAAAAACACAGGTCTCTGCAAAATCGTAAGATGAAGTATAGGGGCTGACGCCTGCCCGGTGCTGGAAGGTTAAGAGGAGTGCTTAGCGTATGCGAAGGTACGAATTGAAGCCCCAGTAAACGGCGGCCGTAACTATAACGGTCCTAAGGTAGCGAAATTCCTTGTCGGGTAAGTTCCGACCCGCACGAAAGGCGTAACGATTTGGGCACTGTCTCAACGAGAGACTCGGTGAAATTTTAGTACCTGTGAAGATGCAGGTTACCCGCGACAGGACGGAAAGACCCCATGGAGCTTTACTGTAGTTTGATATTGAGTGTCTGTACCGCATGTACAGGATAGGTAGGAGCCGTAGAAATCGGAACGCTAGTTTCGATGGAGGCGCTGGTGGGATACTACCCCTGCGTTATGGCCACTCTAACCCGCACCACTGATCGTGGTGGGAGACAGTGTCAGATGGGCAGTTTGACTGGGGCGGTCGCCTCCTAAAAGGTAACGGAGGCGCCCAAAGGTTCCCTCAGAATGGTTGGAAATCATTCGAAGAGTGTAAAGGCAGAAGGGAGCTTGACTGCGAGACCAACAAGTCGAGCAGGGACGAAAGTCGGGCTTAGTGATCCGGTGGTTCCGCATGGAAGGGCCATCGCTCAACGGATAAAAGCTACCCTGGGGATAACAGGCTTATCTCCCCCAAGAGTCCACATCGACGGGGAGGTTTGGCACCTCGATGTCGGCTCGTCGCATCCTGGGGCTGTAGTCGGTCCCAAGGGTTGGGCTGTTCGCCCATTAAAGCGGCACGCGAGCTGGGTTCAGAACGTCGTGAGACAGTTCGGTCCCTATCCGTCGCGGGCGTTGGAAATTTGAGAGGAGCTGTCCTTAGTACGAGAGGACCGGGATGGACTTACCGCTGGTGTACCAGTTGTTCTGCCAAGGGCATTGCTGGGTAGCTATGTAGGGAAGGGATAAACGCTGAAAGCATCTAAGTGTGAAGCCCACCTCAAGATGAGATTTCCCATTTCTTTAAGAAAGTAAGATCCCTGAGAGATGATCAGGTAGATAGGTCAGGAGTGGAAGTACAGTGATGTATGGAGCGGACTGATACTAATCGATCGAGGACTTAACCACATTGGTAAAGAAAAAAACTCGGTAGAGTTTACGAAATACTTCAAATCCAGTTTTGAGTGAGCAAAAGCAAACTCAATAATGATAACACCACAGTGTGGTGGCGATAGCGAGAAGGATACACCTGTAACCATGCCGAACACAGAAGTTAAGCTTCTTAGCGCCGATTGTAGTGAGGGGTTGCCCCTTGTGAGAGTAGGACGTCGCCACGCAAATGGTGAAAAGCAGATGAATTTAGTTCATCTGCTTTTTTGTTTGCATAAATTAAGAGAAAATAAAAAGTTAGGAATAATCGTATTTGGGATTGTTCCTAGCTTTTTTACAAACAAAGGAATATTAAAACAATGAAGATGGAAAAGCGAGGCATTCCTCCTATTTAGCTGGTTTTTAGTAAAAGATGAAAGGTGACAAAATTAAATATAGTTAACAGGTTGTTTGACGAAGTGAGGCTGCCAAGTAAAAAAATTGCACTGAAATTTGCAAACAGATTAAAGATAGACAGCTGGAAATACAAGTTACGCTACATATCAAAAGACAGTGTGTTAATTCCCCATTTTCTTTTTCTATCCTTTTAGAGAAAAAGGAGTAAATAATCCTCATGTTTCTACTTTTACCATAAAATACAAAAAAGTTAGGCATAAAGCAAGGGGAGAATTGGTCGGAGTAATCTATTCGAGTGAATGCGAACAAATTTTCGGTTTTTGATGAAAAAAAGCAATGAAAATGGTATGATAAAAGGGCATATAATTTTATAAAGCAGTACCTATTTTATAAAAATTATTCAAATAAAGCCGGATAAGGCATAAATTCATCTTGAGTAAAAAGGAGGACACTCGATGGTTAAATTCATCCATGCAGCTGATTTACATATCGATCGCTCTTTTGAAGGACTAGTAAATTTAGATAAATCGGTACAGGAAAAATTATTAGAGGTTAATTTAAAAGTTTTAGCAAATATTGTAGACAAGGCTATAATAAATGAAGTTGATTTTGTTTTACTTGCGGGAGACACCTTCCATCAAAATCGTCCTTCATTAAAAATTCAAAAACATTTTTTTGATCAAATCGAACGATTGAATGAAAAAGAGATTGCTGTCTATTTGACATTTGGAAATCATGATTATTATCAATCAGAGCGCTACTGGTTTACTTTTCCCGAAAATGTCCATTTATTTACTTCGGAAGAGGTAGAAACAAAGACATTTTTATCTAAAAAAGGGGAAAAGGTCGCCATCAGCGGGTTTAGTTATTTACACCAATGGATACAGGGAGATAAAGTTGCTGAATTTCCTTTACGACACTCAGTGGATTATCATATCGGTCTGTATCATGGCGAAATAGGGAGCAATCAGCGGGGAAACTATGCACCTTTTCAGCCGTCTAAAATGCAGGAAAAAGGCTATGATTATTGGGCATTAGGACATATCCATGTGCCAATGTCTTTAAACGAAAAAGAAACAATGAATTATCCAGGGGCACCTCAAGGCCATACCCAAAAAGAGCAGACAGCTAGAAATGTTTTATTGGTTGAATTGACCTCCAGTGAATGCCAGACGATTCCGCTAGAGGTCGCAGAAGTATACTGGGAGAGTAAGACCGTGTCTTTAAAAACTGCTCGGACTACGCAAGACGTGTTACAAGTGATCCAAGAGCAGTTAACTATGGGAAATCCAAAACTGACGTTGTTAGATTTAAAGGTAACAGAGTATCATCACTTGAACCAAGAAGTGATTGATCGAATCTATTCTGGCGAATTACTTGAGTATTTAATGGAAAAAATAGCCAACCTATCTACAAATTTACTTATTTGGCGTATATCTATTAAGGAAGATGAAAGAATGAATCGAGTATCGTTGAAGGTCTCACAGACATTAGTTGACCAACTCTTTGAAACTTATCGGGTAAGTGAAGATTTCCATCAGATTTTAGGTGAGATGTACAGTCATCCTGATGCGGTTCGCTTGATGAATGATTTACCTGAATATCAGGAAGGTACCTTGACTAAAGCCAAGGCAATACTGGAGCAAGATTTTGTGTTTGAGGAGGAAAGTATATGAGAATCCTTCGAATCGAAATAGCTGCATTTGGTAAGTGGAGACAAAAAACATTTGATTTTATTTCTGGAAATCAATTGATCTACGGTGAAAATGAAGCAGGCAAGTCAACGATTTACCAATTTATTCAGGCTGTATTATTTGGCTTCCCTTCAAAAGGAAAGAAGAAAAAAGACTATACGCCGAAAGATGGGGCTGCCTATGGTGGGAAAATTTGGTTAGAACATCCAGTTCATGGAGAAATACTAGTTGAACGTTACAAACAGCAAAATCGTGGGAAATCCAAAGTCCTTTTTAATGAGCAACAGGGAAGTGATGAATTATTAGAGAAATTACTTTCTCCACTAACAAAGGATTTATTTCAGCAGGTTTTTACTTTTCAACAAGAACAGTTAACTGAACTAGATCATCTACGAGAAAAAGAATTACATGATGCACTGATCTCATTAGGGATTACGGGTAGTTCGTATGTTTTTCAAAAAAGACAAGAATATTATCAGCAAGCCCAACAGCTTTTTAAGAAAAAAGGGCAGAAACTGCTTATCAATCAGAAATTGAATGAGTGGAAGAACCTTCAAGAAAGAGTCCATCAAAAACAAGAGCAGGAATCTTTTTTCGGTGAACTCGTTCGACAAGAACAAGCCTACAGTCAAGATCAAAGAGAGCTACAAAAAAAACTCCAAGAGATAAACGAAAAAATTTCTCAGATCAAGCAGCAAGAGCTGAATTATTCTTTATACGAAGAGTGGCAAACACTTAAAGCCAATACCTTACCACAAGTTCCTGAAGAACAGTTGCTTTTAGACTTAGAGGAATTCACTAAACGCTATCAGCAGATGACGGAACGCCTAGATGAGCTCGAAGCTACTTTAGAAAAACATAGCGGAATGGATCAACAGTCGGCACGATATTATTTCTATTTGGAACAAGAGCAAGTACTAAAAGAATTGCAACAACAGCAAACACAAATCGAACATTGGCTGAATGAGTGGCAAAGACTCCAAGTGGAAGAACGAGAAATTGATTCAGAATTAAAAATTTTAGAACAAAGCTGGCAATGGCAACGGACACAAGAGCCACAAGAATTTTTGCATACTGAAGAGTGGCAACAACTATTTTCTGAAAATCGTTTGTTGAAAGAACAAGTCAATCAATTATCAATCAGATCAGAAATCGTCTTAGAGCAGCAGCGGACGATTGAAGCGGAGATCAACCAATTAGAAGCCACACATCCAGAATTATTACAGTCGGCACCTTCAGAAGTTCGTTCAAAGAACAAAACACCGTTTGCTATTATCGGCGGATTCTTTTTTGTGGTGGGAATCTTCCTACCAATGCCTTGGAAACTAGGAGTCTTTTTATTAGCCTTAGGTACATTGGGGTATTCATTTTATGAAAGGAAATCACTGAATGGTCAGAAAAGTGATTTATCAGAAATCAAAGGTAAGTGGCAAGAAAAACTGGGACAATTAGACAATACGTTAGCTCAAATCGAAGAAATCAATCAAAGTAAAAATAAGCTAGTGATTGAACAACAAAAAATCCAACAAAAAGCCTTCGATTTTACAAAGGTCCATCACTTAGGAACGATGAATACCTTAGAAGCGATGAAGGAATATGGGCATGAAGTATCCGATTATCAAGACTTGTATAGCCGCTTGATCAAGAAACAAGAACGAGCAAATGAGATTCAACAAAAGTTGGTACAGCTTGATCGTCAGTTTGAATTGATTAAGGAATGGTTACCGTTACAAGATAAAGGAATCGCTGAAAAAATGGTGCTTTTAACGAACTTCATCCAAGAAATGGAACAATTGAAATTCGCTAGAAGTTACCAACAAAATACACTGTTGAAACAAGAAATCAACCAATTGAAAAAGAAACAAAAAAGTTTGATCGAACACTATAGCGGACAGATGGAACAGGTCGGACTTGCTTATCCATCCGAAGTAGCTGCTTATTTGCAAAAAGCGCAACAAACAAAAACACAACTTCAACGACTAAAAGAGTTGGATGAGATTCTCGCGCCACTTTTTCCAAAAAAACGGACACGGGAGCAATTAAGTACTGAACTGTATCATAATCAAGAGAAACAACGGCAGTATCAGTTTGAAGAAAAACAATTGATCGAACAACGTCAGCGGTTAAAGATCCAAATCGAGGAATTACAAAAAGATGGTACGTTGGATGAGATGTACCAAGAAGAAAGTTTATTGAGAGCACAACTGCAACAACTGATGGAACATTGGGGCGGTCTAATGGTCGCTGGGACTTTTTTAGGGGATCTGTCTACAGAAATGAGTGAACGTCAATTACCACAATTGTTAAAAGCTGCTGGTCACTATTTAGGAGTCTTAACACAAAATCATTACCAAGAGATATTATTGAGAAATGATACTTTGACGCTAACAGACGGTGTAACTGATTTTCCCATTTATGAATTATCTACAGGAACGAAAGATCAACTGATTATGGCCATGCGCTTTGCCTATCTATCGTTAGAATCAAAACGTTCGATTTGTCCAATCATCATTGATGACGGTTGGTTGCATTATGACCATCAAAGAAAATATCAATTAGCCAAATTGTTAGCTGATTTCGGTCAAAATTATCAAGTTATTTGTTTTTCTTCTGACCAAGAAATGGTAAGCTATTATCAGGAGCTTCAACAATCTGTGAATATATTAAAGGATGTATAAAGAATGAAAAAAATTCGTGAATTAGTTGTCGATGAACAATTTGAATTGTTTGTTTTAATTAAAAATGCTGATGTCAGAGTTGCGAAAAACGGAAAAAAATTTATTGCATTTACTTTTCAAGATACGTCTGGAACGATTGATGGCAAATATTGGGATGCTTCTGAAGAAGAGATCAACAAGTTTACTGCTGGGACAGTTGTTTTCTTAAGTGGGAAGCGGGAAATTTATCAAGGAAACCCACAAGTAAAGATTTTGCATATGCGATTGACTAAACTTGAAGAGCCAAGTGATCCTAGTTTTTATATGGAAAGGGCTCCTTTGAAAAAAGAAGAAATGGAAGAAGAAATCAATCAATTATTATTTGATATAACAAATGCTCATTGGAATCGGATTGTCCGTCATTTACTAAATAAATATCAAAAGCAATTTTTTGAATTTCCCGCAGCAAAACGGAATCATCATGCTTTTGCGAGTGGATTAGCTTACCACACATTGACTATGTTGCATTTAGGTAAAACGATTGCTGATGAATATCCAGAATTGAATCGATCGTTGTTATACGCAGGAATCATTTTACACGATCTCGGAAAAGTGATTGAATTATCTGGACCGATGAGTACGGAATATACTTTAGCGGGTAATCTAGTGGGGCATTTGGTACTAGTAGATGAAGAAATCACGAGAGCATGTATCGCATTGAAAATAAATGAAGCAGATGAAGATGTTTTGGTATTAAGACATATGGTCTTAGCACATCACGGCTTATTAGAATACGGATCGCCTGTTCGACCACGGATCATGGAAGCAGAAATCTTGCATCAGATCGATAATCTCGATGCTTCAATGCAAATGATGTTGACGTCGATTCGTCAAACAGAACCTGGAAAATACACTGAACGGATTTTTGGAATGGAAAATCGTAGTTTCTATGTTCCCAAAGAACTATAGATAACTAAAGGCACGTAGCCTAACACGAACTACTTGTGAGCCTACGTGTCTTTATTATTGGAAAATTTATTTTGTTATTGATAAAAATCTACAATAGTGTAAGATTGTAGTCAGATGAGAAACCGTTTTACTAATAGGGGGAAAATAGTTAATGAATCATTATATCCAATCTCTTGGCGTTCAAAGAGATCCGCTATTTTTCTGGGTATTGGGAATTTTCTTCTCAGTATGTTTGTTGTATATGGCTTATAAATTGAGAAACAAATCCAAGATTGCTTTGATTACTTTAACGACTACGGGCGTCTTTATTTGTATTTTTGCTATGTTTGCAACGATCGTTACACTGATGACCAGAATCAGTTACTAAAAAACAGCTCTTTGTCAAAGTGAATAGGTAGCGAAAAAACATCAAAGTCAATCATTTACTTTGGTGTTTTAATATATGCTTATCTTTTATAAAAAATAAGGTGGAAATTACGATCCTTCTTAGAAATTATAGCGTCAAAAAAAACAGACCTGGATAGGTCTGTTTTTTTCATTTTATTTGCTTGATGATTCAGTTGTTGATGATTCAGAAGTTTTTGTTGATTCAGTTGTTTTAGATTCAGAAGATTTTGTTGATTTTGTTTTAGACTCAGATGTATTGGTATTAGCTGTTTCCATAGTAAATGGCGTTAATACATTTTTAAAGGCATCATCTGTGACTTTTACATTTTCTTCTTTTAATACTTTAGCGATAATTTCTTTTTGTAGGTCTTGATCACTTTCTTTTGTATCTCGGGCGATTGATTCTAATTGTTTCTTGTATTTATTCATGTCATCGCCTTTATTTTGGTTTTTGACCATTTTTACAACATAATAATCTGTTGAGTATGAAGTTGTATTTGTCGCTGAGATAACGTCAGATACTTGACCGTCTTTTAATTTGAAGGCTGCTTCTTTCACTTCAGTTGGAACATCTGTCGTTTGAGAGTCAAATTTGATTTTTCCGCCATCTTTTTTAGTTGCTTCATCGGTTGATTTTTCTTTTGCCAGTTTCGCAAAATCAGTTCCATCATCTGCTGATTTTTTCACTTCTTTTGCTTCATCTTCACTGCTTACTTTAATGATTTGTGCTTCAACTTCTGGATGGAAAGTTTTCCAAGCTTCTTTTAAATCTTTTTCTGTCACTTTGACGTTAGCACTTATACCAGCTTTTAATACTAAACTGCTTCTAAGTGCTTGTTTATATGAGTCTTCTGTATAACCAGCTGCTTCTAATTGTGATTTAAAGGTGTCACCGTAAGTTTCTTCATTCTTTTTGTATTCAGCATTGACATCTTTATCCGTTACTTTATCGCCATATTTATTTTCAAAGGCTTTGTAAATAATCATATTTTGAACTAATTGTTGGTTGTTTTGCGTATGTTTTGCTTCATTATAAAAATCTTCAACCGTGATAGTTCCGCCTTTCATTGTGGCGATGTCTTTATTTGTACTACCTGAACAAGCAGCTAATGCTAATACAGCTAGCGCACTAGTTGCAGCTAAAATTATTTTTTTCTTTTTCATTAAAATTGCTCTCCTGTGATTTATTATTATTCTTACAATAATAACTATACCATATCTATTTATTAATAAAAACGTTCTCGTGATAGTTTCAAATAAAATTCAAATTTTGATCACATTCCTAACTAAAAATTAAAAAAACAATAAAATTAAAATCAAAAGTGTTATAAAATTCCGCATTATTGCATGTCTTGTGGCAAATCATTTGTTAATTTTTCAACTTGTTCTTGGATTTGTGCAATTCTTGGTTCTGCTTGAAATTTAAAATTTTCAATATCTTTTTTCATTGATTCTTGAAAAGCGGGGATCAAAGTATTAGCTGTTTCTTTTGTGTCAACTAATGCTTGTTTGAAATTATTAAGACTGTTATTTAAATCATTTGTTAATTCCGTTGCTTCGTCTAGTTCAGCGATCAATTTTTTTCTGGTTTCGTTCCCGCTTCTAGGAGCAAATAACAATCCAGATATAGCTCCAACGGTCGTTCCGAAAACGATTCCTTTTAAAAAGTTTTTAATCAATGTTCTTCACCTGCTTTACAATGGTATGTTGAATTTGTTGCAATTCTTCCGCACTATATTCTGACTGATGGTTACCAAAGTGGATCGAAAAATCATCTTCTTTACTATAGCGAGGGACCAAATGGACATGTGAATGAAATACAGATTGATAAGCCAATTCACGGTTATTATTCAAGATATTCAGTCCTTGCATCTCAGGAAAAGCTTCTTCAATTGAACGAGCGATTTTAGGGATACGTGAAAAGACATCAGCTGCTAGTACTTCGTCATATTCAAAAATATCAGAAACGTGTTGTTTTGGAATAACTAGTGTGTGTCCTTTTGTAGCTTGGGATATATCTAAAAATGCATAGACTTTTTCGTCTTCGTAGATTTTATAACTAGGGATTTCTTGCTTAATAATTTTACAAAAGATACAGTTTTCCATAGGAAACATCCTTTCCATCAAAAATATTATTTATGTTAACTTTACCATATGTTCAAAGATTTGTATGAAAAAAAATAAATTGACTTTGTTTTCTTCATGGTATAATAAAAACAATCGAACGACGGAGGAAAAATTATGAGTCTAATTGTGGAACATGTAACAGGTGGCTATGGACATCTACCTGTTTTAAAAGATATTAGTTTTAGTGTACAGCCTGGCGAAATGGTAGGATTGATCGGTTTAAATGGCGCTGGGAAAAGTACAACGATCAAACATATCATTGGCCTCTTAGAACAAAAAAAAGGATCTATCACGATTAATGATCTGAGTTTGAAAAAAAATACTGAAGAATACCGAAAACAAATCGGTTTTATACCTGAAACGCCTTCTTTATATGAAGAACTAACTTTAAGAGAACATATCGAAGTGACTGCGATGGCCTATGATATTCCAATCGATATAGCGATGCAACGAGCTGAGAAATTGTTACATACGTTTCGTTTAGAGAATCGTTTGGAATGGTTGCCAGCCAATTTTTCAAAAGGGATGAAACAAAAGGTGATGATCTTGTGTGCTTTCTTGATCGAGCCTTCTTTGTACATTATTGATGAGCCTTTTTTAGGATTAGATCCATTAGCAATCAATGCTCTTTTAGAACTAATGGTAGAAATGAAAAATGAAGGTTCAGGGATCTTGATGTCTACGCATATTTTAGCTACGGCAGAAAAATATTGTGATCGTTTTGTAGTTCTGCACAATGGAGAAATACGTGCAGATGGAACCTTAAAAGACTTACAGGAGGAATTCCGACTACCTGATTCTTCACTGGATGAAATTTATATCTCCTTGACAAAGGAGCAGGATCATGAATAATTTCTTTCAATTGCGATTAGCAAAACACCAGAAAAAAATGATGAAGTATTTGCGTTATGTACTAAATGATCATTTTGTATTGGTTTGCTTATTTCTATTTGGCGGAGTCGGCTTTTACTATTCAAACTGGTTAAAAACGTTAACGACTCCTTTTCAAATGGGTGGGATTATCCTTACGATCTTTTGGTTTATTTGTTTGTTTTTTGGTAAATTTGCCACTTTCACGCAAGCGGCCGATCTGGTTTTTCTACTACCGAAAGAAAAGGAGATGCATCAGTATCTCCAACGAGCTTTTCTTTATTCCAGTCTATTTCCTTTTCTGTTCTTAGGACTAGCTTGTGGCTTTTCAATGCCCCTCGTGGTTGTGACAACCGGGCAGCCTTTTTCTTTTTATTTCGTTTATTTACTGATTCTCTGGGGATTGAAGAGTAGTCAACTACAAATCAAACGAGTGGAGCTTTTCCGAATTGAAGAGAAAAAATTGATGGTATGGAAAGCTTCTTGGTATCTTTCGACATTGCTGATCTTGTTGCTTACGGTCTATGGATGGCTCTGGCTTGGATTGTTAGCTATGTTGATTCAATTAAATATTTACTTTTGGTTTTTATGGAAAAATATGACGTATCGGTTGGATTGGGAAAAAATGATACAAAAAGAAGAGCAACGTTTACATCAAATCTATCAATTCATCAATCTTTTTACTGACGTGCCGGAAATCACTTCTAAAGTCAAAAGAAGAAGGTATTTAGACCCGTTGCTTCAACATACGAAGAAAACGAAAGATAATACTTATTATTATCTTTATGTCAGAAGATTTATTAGAGGTTCTGATTTCAGTGGTCTTTTCTTACGCTTAGTGTTGATTGGAAGTATCTTGATTGCAGGTATTGAAGATGTTTATTTTATAACTGCTATTGGTGCGCTTTTTATCTATTTGATCGGATTCCAAGTGATTCCTTTATACAATCAATTTCGTTACATGACACTTGTCCAACTTTATCCAATCACGGAAAAGCAAAAAGAAGTTGCGCTGCAAAAGTTATTGTTAAATCTTTTGCTGATTGCCGCTAGTCTTTTTGGATTGATTGGTGCGATCGTATTAAATGGTCTAGACAAACTCATACCGATTATCAGTTATTTGATTGTCATCGGCTTGTTTATTAAAATCTATACACCGACTCGGATCAAGAAAATGAACGAATAAAAGAGGTGAAAAAACGAGAGAATAAGGCAGATTTGCTTTTTCTCTCGTTTTTTTGATAAAAGATGGTTTTTTAGAGAGGAATACAGGAAAAAAGAACGTATATGTGCTTGACGTTCGGGGCTTAGGCGACTAGAATAATAAGTACTGCAAATCATAGAGTTTAGAGGACGGGAGAATGCATGATGGAGTTTCAGTTAGACCAAGAATGGCGTTTACGCCCAATCAAAGGTGATACGGGAAAAACATACATAGGCATGCGCGATGAAGATAAGGTCTTTATTAAACGCAATACGACTCCAATGCTTGCTGCACTATCCCGAGAAGGAATTACACCAAAACTGGTATGGACGAAACGGACAGGAAATGGCGATACCTTAACAGCACAGGAATGGCTAGAAGGACGTTTATTAACTCCGACAGAGATCGGCCAGCGAAATGATGTTATTGATGTCTTGTATCATTTGCATCATTCTGCTTCACTTAAAACGATGTTGACTCGGATCGGTGGCAGAGTGATGACACCAGAAAAAATGTTGCAACAATATGAACTGGAGTTACCTGAGACACTCAGAAAGAATCGATTTTTACAAATCGTTCACCAGTTTTTGCGTCAACAAATTCCACAGATGGATAAAGAGAACTTTGCAGTTGTACACGGAGATGTCAATCATCGGAACTGGTTAGTGTGCAAAAATTATTTGTATCTAGTTGATTGGGATTCAATTATGTTTGCTGATCCAGCGGTGGATATTGCCACGATTTTAGGGAATTATGTTCCATTATCTAATTGGAATCAATGGCTCGTTACTTATGGGATTCGCCCAACGGATGAGATATTAGAAAAATTACATTGGTATGCTGCGATGAATCTTTTACAAGAGATTACCCGATATTGTCAGCGTGAAGATCATCGACGAATGAATGAAGAGATCTTACAGTTGAAAAGAATTTTTAGTGGTTGAGCAAAGAGTCAAAAAGAATGAGTACGGTGTACGAATAAAGCATTTATTGTCGATTATTTATTCAGAGTTAAGATCAGAAGAGTAGAACATCACTTGTCTGATCTTTATTTTTTTAGGAAAGAAAGGAATGGAGTTTTCATGCGTGTACGTAATCGCCCAGGTGCTGCTGAAATGCTAGCAGCGCATCCAGATCTAGTAATAAGTGAACCAACCAAGTGGAGAGGTAAGTGGAACGAACTATTTGGCAATGAGCAGCCGATCCATATTGAAATTGGTATGGGAAAAGGTCAGTTTATCACAGGAATGGCTAAGGCTCATCCTGAAATCAATTATATCGGGGTAGAAATGCAAGTCAGCGTTGTATCAATTGCTTTAGATAAATTAATTGAACAACCATTACCAAATTTAAAATTATTGCATGTTGATGGTTCAGCGTTGACGGAATATTTTGCAGATAGTGAGATTGATCAAATCTATTTGAACTTTTCTGATCCGTGGCCTAAAAAAAGACATGAAAAACGCCGGTTAACGTATCATACATTTTTAGCGGTGGATGAACAAATTCTACGCCCTAAAGGAGAAATCCATTTTAAAACAGATAACCAAGGACTATTTGAATATTCATTAGCTAGTTTTTCTCAATACGGCATGATCATCAAACAAGTATGGTTAGATTTACATCAAAGTAAATATGAAGGAAATATCATGACTGAATACGAAGAAAAATTTTCTTCAAGAGGTCAAAGAATCTATCGTGTTGAAGCTCAATTTCCAGATAAAACGAAGAAATAATGACTTCATTTAATCAAAAGCAACCGAAACATTTTTGTTTCGGTTGCTTTTTTGGTTGTAGATGCAGCTGTTCGAGCAAGGAAAAATTGTAGGACAAAATATTTTCGTATTTATTTTATATAGAAGGTTCAATCAAGTTAAATTTAGAAAATGAAAATAAGCCTTTATCTGTAATCTTTAATTCGGGGATGACAGATAATGTTAAAAATGAAAGTGTTAAAAATGGATCGAATGATTGACTGGCACCTAACGCATGTGCTTCTTTAGTTAAGGAAACTAACTGCTCATTCACAGCTAAAAAAGGTTCTTGAGACATTAAGCCACCGATTGGTAAGGGTAAACAAGCCAACTCTTGACCATCTGCAACAGCGATCATTCCGCCACCTTTTTTGATTAATTGGTTTGCTGCTATTAACATATCTTCGTCATTCGTTCCCACCACGACGATGTTATGGGAATCATGCGCAACAGTTGTTGCAAGAGCTCCTTTCTTTAGTTGAAATCCCTTAACGATCCCAACGCCAACATTTCCTGTTCGATGGTGACGTTCGATCACAGCAATTTTTAGTTGGTCGTTGGCAATTGAAGGAACAAAGACACCGTTTTTTGTGTCTACTTCTACGAGACAATCATTGGTCAATAAACTATTAGGAATGACTTCGATCATGTGGGCTTTTTCAGTACAAAGTGGTAAAGCAAAAGAATCGACCGTTAATGGTCTCACATCCAGTTTTGGTAATTTTTGAGCATAAGTATTTTTTTGTCTCTGAAATTGTTCCAGATTCAATTGTGCATCCTCTACCACGACTTTTCCATTAGAAAAGACAGTATTGATTGGAAGGTTCGTTAAATCATTGGTTAAGAAGAAATCAGCTTGATAGCCAGGTGCGATGGCGCCTAGCTGACTTAAGCCAAAACATTCGGCCGCGTTTAGTGTGGCCATTTGAATAGCTTGTAATGGTTCCATTCCTAAATGGATTGCTTGGCGTATGATGTGATCGATAGAGCCTTCTGCAACCAGATCATCGATCAGTTTATCATCCGTGACAAATAAACAACGTCGTGAATTTTCTGGTGTTACAACGGGCAGGAGTGCTTCGAGGTCTTTTGCAACTGTCCCTTCTCGAATCATTAAATACATCCCTAAAGCTAGACGTTCTTTTGCTTCTTGTGCGTTAGTCGCTTCATGGTCGGTTTTTATACCAGCTGTCAAATAGACGTTTAGCTCATCTCCTTGAATACCAGCTGCATGACCATCGATTTTCATATTTTTCTCATGCATCAATTGTAATTTATCAATGATGGTTTTTTCGTTATTTGCAACAGCTTGGTAGTTCATCACTTCAGCAAGTCCCAACACTTCAGGACGATCAAGAAAAGGAGTGAATGATTGGGCGTCTAGCACTGCGCCGCTTGTTTCAAAAGGTGTTACAGGAACGCAGGATGGCAGCATGATAAAAATATTCATTGGTACGGATTGGGCATCTTCAATCATAAAATCAAGCCCAATACTCCCTGCTACGTTTCCTATTTCATGAGGATCAGTAATTACCGAGGTGACGCCATGTAATAAAGAAATTTTTGCAAACTCGCTTGGAGATAAAAGTGAACTTTCGATATGCACATGCCCATCAATAAGTCCTGGTACGAGGTATTGATTTTTTGCATCATAGATTTCTTTGCCTTCGTATTGACCGATCCCCACGATTTTACCGTCACAAATCGCAACATCACCGGTTAGGATTTCTTTTGTAAAAACGTTGACGATTTGTGCATGTTTGATTACCAGATCAGCTGGTTCTTTTTTCCCAGCGACTAAAATATGCTTTGTTCGTAATGATTCCACCATGTTCCCTCCAAAATAAATTTTTAATAGTATAACATAAATTCGGATTTTGCCCATCTTTTAGCATTTAATGATACAAAAATAAAATAGTATTAGAAAAAAGACGTATGTTTTTTATGGAGGGGATAAGATGGATATAAAGAAGATATCAGATGATCTCATTAATGAAAGTTATAAAAAACGTGTTCAAGATATCTATATAATGCCTAATCAAACTGATTTCAATATTTATTACCGCTATAGTAAAAAACGAACATTCCAAAAAAGTATTGCATCAGATATTGGACAACAATTAATCTCACGCTTTAAATATTTAGGAGAGATGGATATCGGTGAGAGAAGAAAAGCGCAATTAGGTGCAATGACTTACGTCTTAAAAGAAAAAGAGGTCAGACTGAGACTGTCTTCTGTAGGTGATTACTTACAAAGAGAAAGTTTGGTGATTCGATTACTTTATGATTTGTCTGAAAAACAGTTCCGCTGTTTTTGTCCTGAGGATTTAAAGGTGATCAATGAGCGGAGTAAAAAGCGTGGGCTCTATTTGTTCAGCGGACCAGTTGGATCAGGAAAAACTTCTTTGATGTACTATTTGGCACAAGACAAAGAGGTACAAGTAATTACAATAGAGGACCCAGTAGAAATTGAAGAAACAGCCTTTTTACAATTACAAGTAAACGATAAAATCGAACAAACGTATGAGGAATTGCTGAAGCTTGCATTACGTCATCGTCCAGATTTATTGATCATTGGAGAAATCAGAGATAGCAAGACAGCGAATGTAGCAATTCGAGCAGCGTTGACAGGTCACCGTGTATTTGCGACGGTTCATGCCCGCCATTTAGATGGAACCGAAGCGAGAATTCTTGAATTAGTTGGCAGAAGCGATGAGTTTTTTGAATGTTTATCTGGCGTAATCTACCAAGAAATCCTTTTAGACCAAACACAAGCAGCAGCGGCTTTATGGGGTTACAACTTTACCTACAATGATTTTGAGAGGAAAGGGTGGGACCAAAGCTATGAAGAAGCAAAAAATAGTCGCTGGCGATCGTTTGCCTTCTAAGAAAATGTCACTGAACCATCAAGCAAAGTATATTCGACTGATGGGGGAGTTACTTGACCATGGATTTAGTATTCAAGAAGCAACGGAAATATTGTTGAAGATCACACCTGTCCCCCATATTTATTTACAGCAAGGACACCGTTTATTGCAAGAAGGACATTCTTTTTATGAGGTTCTACAAGCATTGGGTTTTACTCAAGACAAGCTTGTGCAAATCGAGTTAGCCAGTGCGCATGGGAACTTGATCCAAACATTGAATGGGATGGCAGAACAATTTCGTCTCGTAGCAGAATTTCGAAAAGAATTAAAAAAGATGATCAGTTACCCGTGTTTACTGTGTTTGTTTTTATTTGGGATCTTAGTTGCATTACGCCAATTTATTTTGCCACAGTTATTAACTTCGGAAATGGTCATGGATACGCATTGGGGAATCCGATTCTTGCAGTCCTTTCATTGGTATGTTCTTCTTGTTTTACTATCTGTTGGTTTATTATGTCTGTTTATCAAGATCAGGCTCCTAAAAATGGATATGATTCAACGAGGGGAATGGTTCAGCAACAAACCATTGATTGGTTCGCTTTTTTCCCTCTACCAGTCTTCTTATATCGCTTTAGAATTTGGAAAATTATTCTACGAGGGATTAGAATTGCGCCAAATTATTTTTTGTTTGAAAGAAACAAAACAAGGGAGTTTGATCCAACTATTAGCATTTCGTCTGACAAAAGGGTTAGAATCAGGAATTTCTTTAGCACAGCAGTTTGAGACTTATTCATTTTTAACGGCTGAATTTAGTCAAATCGTTTTACAAGGGGAAGCAAAAGGAAACTTAGGTAAAGAACTTTTGTTTTACAGTAAATTAGCAAGACAGCATTTTTTCCAAAAGGTGAACCGTGGACTTTCATGGATACAGCCAGTCCTTTTTCTAGGAATTGCCAGCTTGATTCTATTGATTTATGCAGCAATTTTACTGCCGGTTTATGGCAACATTGAGGAGGTTTTATTATGAAATATCTAGTCAATTTCAGACGAAAACAATTAAGGAATGTTGAAAGTTTTACGTTGATCGAAATGCTGATCGTCTTATTAGTGATCAGTGCATTAGTTCTCTTGTTCATCCCTAATATTTCCCGCTATCGAGATCATGTCAATCGAGAAGGCAAACAAGCAGTGATGCAATTGGTCGATGCTCAAAAAGAATTGTACTCTTTGCAAAATAATGGGAAAGTCCCAACGATCGCAGAACTCTTAAAGGAGGGATATATAAAGCAAGAACATGCAGATGCCTATAACCGCAAATAAACCAATTTGCTTTACTGGTTATACTTTGATTGAAACCTTATTTGTTTTGACGATCACTTTAGGATTATTTCTATTCCCTTCACTTTCGGTCTCAGCTTGGCAAAAGCAGATGACAATAGAGCAATTTTTTGCACAATTTGAAAGTAGGATATATGCCACGCAGAAAATAGCCATTGTCAGCCAACAAGCTACAAGAATCTTTTACGATCAATCAAAGAATCAAATTGTTTTTGACGTACCTAATCCAAATCTCGGTTGGTCAACTTTAGAGGTGCCAGATGAAATTACTGTCCAACAGATGGAAAAGCTCATATTCGCTTCGGGAACCGGCAATGAAAGTTCATTGCAAGCCTATCGGTTCTATTGGACAAATAAAAGACAAACAATCGTTTATCAATTTCAGCTAGGGAGTGGCCGATATATTAAAAAAATCGAATAGACATGCTTTTGTTCTATTAGAAACAGTAATGGCTTTATCCATTACCTTATCGTGTATCTTTCTTGTCAGCCATGGGAATTTGTATTTATTAAATGCAGAAAAGCAAAATAATCAGGAAATCTTATTACTTCGCAGGCTATATGAAGATGTAAAAACCTACCGAATGTATGAACAAATACCGAATCGAACGTTAAATGGACCAGATAGTCAGACAACCATAACCGCTAAAAAGAAAAAGATTGAAAAAGTGAAGCTCACACAAGGAGACAAAGTGATTGAGATTACCAAAATACCAGAATAAAGCTGCCTTTACACTGATTGAATGTTTGATTTCGCTTGCCATTTTAAGTGCTATTTTACTTTCAATCAGTCTTTTAATCAGGCAAACAACGAAAGTGGAACAATATTTACAACGAAAGGATCAAAAAGAGTGGCTGATTTTTTTAGCTCAGTTTGAAGAAGAAATAAAAAAAGGAAAAAATGTCGTCATTAAAGATAACCGTATTTATTATGAGTTGGAAAAGAAAACCTATTTATTTGAGCAATATCATGCGTTGATACGTAAACGAGAAGTATCAGGGGGACACCAACCTGTGTTGACACAAGTTAAGCATTGGGAAGTGAGAGATTCTACTGCAGCTATCACATTTTTAATCGAATTTATAAACGGAGAGAAGTATGAGGGAATTTGGACCAAGCCACTATCATAAAAAGCATAACAAGGGATTCAGTAGTAATATCTTATTCTCAACCTTACTATTGTTTTTAGTTTGTAGTTCCTTATTGTCGATCATTGTACAAACTTATCGCTCGACAGTAGATTTGAATCAACGCACCAAAAATTATTATGTAGCAAAAATAATCAAACAAATGGTTTTATCTGAAAGTAACGAGTTGAAAGAACAGGGAATGTATCAATATAATTTAGGAAAGGCTCATTACAAAAGAAAAGCGAATCAGCTAACGATCGAAATTCAGATCGAATCTCAGCATTTTCAGTTCATGGAAATGCTTAACAGTGATACAGAAAGTAACACAGAAATCGAGTGAATCCATGAAAACGCACTCTTTTCTGTGTTACCGCTGTTTACATAACGTTTATGTTTTTTATTTCACAAACAAAAAAGTGTGAAAACGATTGAAATTTTGCTCATAGTTCGTTAAAATTAAACAGGTAAAATAATTGTTATAATATATCTAGAAATGAGGTGCACCATGTTACCAGAAAAAATGGAACAGGGGTTTGAACAAAACCTAAAAGCGATTCAGCTTTTACAAAATGCATTGGGAACTTCCTTTTTAGAAGCCTATGTCGAAAATGCTGAAAACCTAATCGACAACTATCAAGTACGAGTGGTAGATGGAGTACCGTCTGAAGAAATCAAGCAACAGATTTCTGCTTTGTATAAAGAACTCAGTCAACTTTCCTTTGAACCAGAAGAGTGGCGCCGTCTGTCACAACTACTGTTACTAAAGGGGAGTCAGACAGAACATCTTCAAGCGAACCATCAACTTACTCCAGATAGTATTGGTTTTTTATTTGTCTTTTTAATTGAACAGCTATTCACAAATAAAGAAGAACCAATCAAGATTTTGGACATTGCAGCAGGAATGGGCAACTTGTTATTAACAGTTCTTTTAAACCTATCAAGTGCGGGATACCAAGCGGAAGGGATGGGTGTAGATATTGACGATACGTTATTAGCGGTTGCTGCTTCAACAAGTGATCTGACTCAGGCGAATGTTCAATATTTTCACCAAGATGGCTTACAAGAATTACTGATTGATCCAGTGGATGTAGCTATCAGCGATTTACCGATTGGTTATTATCCGAATGATCAAAAAGCAAAAGAGTTTTTAACAAGCACCACACAAGGGCATAGTTATGCCCATCATCTGCTATTAGAACAGGCAATGAAGTATGTCAAACCAGATGGATTCGGTCTGTTTTTGATGCCAAGTAACTTCTTAGAAACAGAACAAAGTGAAGAAGTCAAAAGATGGTTTAAAGAAGAAGGATATCTTCAAGGAATGATCCAATTACCAGATGAATTATTCCGTAACAAGCAATCACAAAAAAGTATTTTGATCTTGCAGAAAAAAGGAACAAAGGCAAAACAAGCACAAGAAGTATTACTTGTAAAACTTGATTCACTAAAGAAACCAGAGAAGGTGACTGAATTTTTTAAAGAATTTGAAACATGGAAATCGTCTTCTCTTTAATCACGCACTAAGAAGGAGAATTATATGTCTAAAACAATTGCTATCAACGCTGGAAGTTCAAGTTTAAAATGGCAGCTATATCAAATGCCAGAAGAAACCGTAATTGCTAAAGGAATTGTCGAAAGAATCGGTTTAGAAGATTCAATTTTTACGATCAAATATGGTGAAGATCAAAAATTTGAGAAAATCATGGACATCGATGATCATGAAGTAGCAGTAAAAATGTTGTTAGATCAACTGATTGCATTACAAATCTTAAGTTCTTACGATGAAATCACTGGTGTAGGACATCGTGTGGTTCATGGTGGAGAAACTTATGCTGATTCTGTAATCGTGGATGAAGCTGTGATGGATCGCATTGAAGAATTAGCAGAGTTTGCACCATTGCATAACCCTGCTAATCTAATGGGTATCAAAGCATTTAAAAAAATCTTACCAGATATCCAAAGCGTGGCTGTTTTTGACACGTCATTCCACGCAACAATGCCAAAAAGCAGTTATTTGTATAGCTTACCTGTTTCTTACTATGAAGATTTCAAAGTAAGAAAATATGGCTTCCATGGTACAAGTCATCGCTATGTAGCAGAACGTGCGGCTAAGATGTTAGAGAAACCAATCGAAGAGTTGAAATTGATCACTTGTCACTTAGGGAATGGTGTTTCAATTACGGCAGTAGATGGTGGAAAATCAGTTGATACTTCGATGGGATTCACACCACTGGCAGGTGTAACAATGGGAACACGCTCAGGGGACATCGATCCAGCTGTTTTACCTTATCTAATGGAAAAATTAGAGATTGATATTGATGAAATGGTCAACATTTTAAACAAAAAATCAGGTTTGTTAGGTCTAACAGGTTTATCAAGTGACATGCGTGATCTTGAGAAAAACTATGAACAAGAGCATATCCATTTGGCATATGACATCTTTGTAGACCGTATCCGTAAATATATTGGTGGATATGTGACAACGATGAACGGCGTTGACGCAATTGTTTTCACTGCTGGAATTGGCGAAAATGATGGGCACGTCCGTAGTGAAATCATTAAAGGCATGACATGGTTTGGTTGTGAAATTGATCCTGAAATGAATAAAAAACGTGGGGAAGAATTAGATATCTCCACAAAAGATTCAAAAGTCAAAGTACTTGTCATTCCAACTGATGAAGAATTGATGATCGCTCGTGACGTGGAACGTTTACGTAAATAAATATTCTAATGAAATAGTTGTTAGCCTTTTTTAGGTATGAAATAGTGTAACGAACGTATCATAATTTTAAGAATAAATTTTTTCCGAAGTGAACATTGTTCACTTCGTTTTTTTGTTTTGTCTATAAAAAGTGATTGATTGAAAAAAAGAAATGTTCTTTTTTAAATCAATAAAAAATATAGAAATAAAATAAAGTATTATGAAAAAAAGGGAGGAGATTGAATTGAGAAAAACAAATCGATTAACGATAACGATTATGAGTGTACTAATATTAGCTAATTCATCTATAACTGCCAGTCCATTTGTATACGCAGAACAAAATGAAGTCTCAGGAAAGAAAACAATGAAAAGTGAAATCAGCCAGGCAAATATTTCAGGTGAACATTCAGATGTGAAACAAACGAACATTCCTAATGATCAAAACGTTAAGAAAGCGACTGAGGCAGTGAAACTTCTGTTTGATGAAACAGGAGCAAAAACAAGTAATACCCAAGCAAAAATTAATGAAGTAAAGCTACAAGTAATGGAATTAACAGAAAGTGTACAAAAAACAAAATTATTTGAAAAAATTGTTCAAGCGCAAGAAATGTATGATTCAAAACAGACTAAAATGACAAATTCTAAAGAAAAAAATGGACAAAAAGAATTTGACGAAAAAACTCCTTCCTGTACGATCGACCCCTATATTTATGGAAATGTATACATGACTGGTGCTTATGAAGGGGAAATCAATCAATTTAAACTGATTGTTGGCGATAAAGAATATACCCCAGGTTTTACTTTGTTACCAAATAATCAGTTCAAACTTTATATTGGAAAGAAAATTCCGCCTTCAATTTTTTCAGTCACAGTAAAAATCTTTGATAAAAAAGGAAAAGAGACAAGTTCACAAAACGTTTCAGTTCAAGCACCGAAACTCACCATTAACAATTACACATTAGGAGAAAACTATGTCAAAGGTGAGTTTATTGGTGATGTTGCTAAATTTAAATTGAGGGTGGGGACCACAGGAAGCACGAAAGAATACACTCCAGGTTTTAGACGATTAGCGAATAATCAATTTGAAGTCTATGCGAAAGATAAAATATTACGTGGAAGTAAAAGAGTCGTTTTGGTTGCTCTGAATTCAGAAGGAGATTTGTTAAAATCTGGTTTAGTTAGAGTCCAATCTCCCTACTTAGATATAAATGACTATAAATTAGGAAATGAATATATTACAGGTACCTATGCTGGGGCAGTAAAGAAATTTAAGTTAGTAGTGGATGGAAAAGAGTATTTTCCAGGATTTAAATTGTTAAAGGATAATCAATTTGAAGTCTACGCGAAAAACAAGGTATCGGCGCTAACTAAATCTATTACTTTGATTAGTTTAGATGAACAAGAAAAAGAAATCGTTAGTAAGCAAGTGGTTTTCATTGATTCAACGAATAAAGACTGACTATTTTTATAGCTGAAGCATTAACGACTCGTATAAAAAGTTACTTGAATAGAAATAGAAGAACAGCCAGTGTCACAAACAAAAATTTTTTTACCGAAGTGAGTAACTTTAACATTGTTTTTTATTTTATAAAATAGTCTATTTAAAAAAATGACATTTTTTTTTAAATAATTAAAAAAAATAGCGAGCCCGAATAGGTTATTATTTCCTTAAATCAAATAAACAAAAAAGGGTGGTTTTTAATTGAAAAAGGGGAACTTGAAAAAGAATTTAGTGTCGTTTTCAACTACGAGTGCATTAGTATTATCTAGTTTATCTGGAGTAGTGACACCAATGGTCCATGCAGATCAAAATGGGGCGGGAGAAGGCATCACTATTACTACTTCGGAAAAAAATGAGAAAAAAGAAGAAGCAAATCAATCAAATCAATCAAGTCAGGCGAGTGAAACAAGTCAAACACACGCTTCAGAAGAAAAAGAAAATAAAAAAGTAGAAGAAACAACAACATCTTCCACTACAAAAGAACAGAACGCATCAAGTGTGCCAGTACCGGAACAGAAGAATACACTTGCAGATGAAGTGATTCAACATGCTACTGATGCAGTCAATAATCTATTTGATGGAAATGGAGCAAAAGTAGGCAATACTAAAGATCAAATTGATGCGGCGAAACAACAAGTCGAAAGCTTACCAGATAGTGATCAAAAAACAGCGTTGTTGGAAAAAGTCAATCAAGCACAAAAAGCATACGATACATTGATGCAAAAATGGCAAGTTGCGAATGAGACGATGGATAAACACTTTATTGATGGAGATATCGGTAATCCTAAAGGTAGTTTTACAACAGAAGAAATGATCGATCTTGCAGAAAAACTAGGTGAACTTCCTTATATAAACATTCCATTTTTAGAAGGCTATACGACCAATGAATTGCATGAAAAATACGATCAGTTAATTGCTGTATCAAACGCAACGCCAGTGGTGGATCGTCTGTTTTTTAATGGTAAACCAAGTACAAACAATACTCAAAATGATATTAATACTGCATTGAATCTTGTCCACCGTCTTGTGGATGGACCTTATAAAGACAGACTATTAGCGAAAGTACAAGAAGCACAAAAAGCTTATAATGATGCACATATTGTCCAAGATCCTGCAGAAAAACAAGCGGTAGAAGCTGTAAATCAGCTCTTTAATGGAGACACTCCCAAAGAAAGTAATACTCAAGAAGCAATAGATGAAGCTAGAAGA
This sequence comes from Enterococcus sp. DIV1682a, assembly GCF_051711005.1. NCBI lineage: Bacteria > Bacillati > Bacillota > Bacilli > Lactobacillales > Enterococcaceae > Enterococcus > Enterococcus sp. DIV1682a. The sequence goes on along the minus strand of NZ_JBIOLT010000001.1, from coordinate 2,501,737 downwards.
AAAGTAGATGCGGTAAATAATATATCTCCTGTTAAAGCACAATTATTGAAAAAATTAGAAATCGCTCAAGCAGCTTTGGATGATAGAGTAAATGCATTCAAAGTGGATGTTTATCATTATGGAAATGTCCATATGACGGGAGAATACAGTGGGAAAATCAAGAAGTTCAAGTTGATTGTTGATGGCAAAGAATACACACCAGGATTTAAATTATTAGCAAACAATAAATTTCAACTTTATATTGGGAAAAGGATTCCTTCGACAACAAAAACAGTTACAGTGAAAAGTTTTGATTCAAATGGAAAAGAAACAGGTACAAGAGAAGTTGCTGTACAATCACCTAAATTAACGGTGGAAGAATATACAGTAGGTAAAGATTACATCAAAGGTCAAATTGCAGGTGAGGCTAAACAATTCAAATTAATTGTTGATGGCAAAGAATATACACCAGGATTTAAACTTTTAGAGAATAATAATTTTGAAGTGTATGCAAAAAATAAAGTAACAGTAGATTCTAAAAAAGTGATTTTAAAAGTTTTAAATGCTGAAGGTATAGAAATCGGCATGCAAGAAATCACCCTTAACGCTCCAAGCTTAGTTGTAGATTATTATAAAGTAAACACTGATTATATTACAGGAAGCGTGACCGGCAATGTCAAGAAATTCAAATTGATAGTAGATGGAAAAGAGTACTACCCAGGATTTAAGTTGTTAAAGAATAATCGATTTGAAGTATATGCAAAAAATAAAGTATCAGCAACGTCTAAAACAATTACTTTAGTGAGCTTAGATGAACAAGGGAAAGAAATTTTGAGCAAACAAGTTTCTATCTTGAATTCAGCAATCGAAGATGCTTTAACGATAGTAAATAATTTGTTTGATGGAAATGGAGCAAAAGTAGGCAATACTAAAGCTCAAATTGATGCGGCGAAACAACAAGTCGAAAGCTTACCAGATAGTGATCAAAAAACAGCGTTATTGGAAAAAGTCAATCAAGCACAAAAAGCATACGATACATTGATGCAAAAATGGCAAGTTGCGAATGAGACGATGGATAAACACTTTATTGATGGAGATATCGGTAATCCTAAAGGTAGTTTTACAACAGAAGAAATGATCGATCTTGCAGAAAAACTAGGTGAACTTCCTTATATAAACATTCCATTTTTAGAAGGCTATACGACCAATGAATTGCATGAAAAATACGATCAGTTAATTGCTGTATCAAACGCAACGCCAGTGGTGGATCGTCTGTTTTTTAATGGTAAACCAAGTACAAACAATACTCAAAATGATATTAATACTGCATTGAATCTTGTCCACCGTCTTGTGGATGGACCTTATAAAGACAGACTGTTAGCGAAAGTACAAGAAGCACAAAAAGCTTATAATGATGCGCACATTATTGTACTTCCTAAAGGAAATAAATAGGCGAATTGATGACAAAGAAATATTTTTATCATGAAATCGATTAGGTTAGAAAAAATGATTGATTGGATAAATAATCTAAAAAAGAGCTTGGAACAAAAGAACGTGCCAAGCTCTTTAGCATATGTAAAAATAAATAAAAGCGGTTGTGACATACTTTTGTCACAACCGCTTGTTTAGTAATTAATCATTCTTTTTCAGGTAATTTATTCTCTAAATCAGTACGTACCACTAGAACATCACAAGTGGCGTTACGAATCACATATTCTGAAACAGAACCAATAAATAGACGTTCAACAGCATTCAATCCTGTTGCACCTAACATGATTAAATCTACATGGTTATCCTCAGGAATTTCTTTAGCGATGATTTGTTTCGGCGAGCCGTATTCAATCACGGTAGTAACATTGTTCAATCCCGCTTTTTTAGCATTTGCTTCATAATCAGCTAGCGTTTGCTTCGCCATTTCAGTTGCTTGCTCTGCCAACATGCCATCAAATGATGAAACGGTTTGGAAAGAACGAGTATCAATCACGTGTGCTAATAAAAGTTCTCCATTATTTCTGATAGCAACGTTTACGGCTTTTTTAAAAGCTAATTCAGCTTCATCAGAGCCATCTACGGCAACCATAATTTTTTTGTACTGTTGTAACATAAGCATTCACTCCTTCAGATAAATCAATCATTTATAATTCTATTGTAAAACAAGTTGAACAAAAAGAGAATTATTTACTGTTTGGTTTGACCATTTTCCGAGCGAAAGTAAAACTGAAGACAGAAGCAACAATAATGACCAAGAGCAGGTAAGCCAAAGCAATAAATCGTTGATTGAAGAAGGCGACAAAAATACCTAACACCCCTAGGAAAGCGTAAATGGCACCATAGAATTGTAAATAGCCACGATTTTTTTCTGTTTCTTCTATTAATACGAAAAAGATGGGTTGTTTTTTTAATAAATAATAGCTAACAAATAATAATAATAATGCGGCAATGCCCATTAAAAGTTGAATCATAGAAATTCCTCCAAAAGTCTAAAGATTGGTCAAATAATGTTTTTCAAGGGATCTACTCGAAAAAAAAGGAGCTGTACCAAGTAATTGGCATAGCCCCTTAATCTTCAAAAAATGGTAATCTCCGTTAATGCCGTTGTTCGTCCTGTAGTATTGATCCCGCGAATTCAAGCAGGTGGGTCCCACGGTCGTAGCCTCGAACTACCAAATGATAAGGCATGTTACCAGCAGTGACACAAGACGGGTCCCAAGATATCAATAAAAATGTTCGGTCAACACACAAAGAGGACAATTCGAACATCACAGATTTCCCACCTCTATAGTAGCATATGGAAATAAAAAGAGCAATGAGAGCGCTCATGGAAAATCAAGTCTATGTCGTTGGCTTATTGCCTCCTGATTTTTTCCATTCTTTGATTCGCTGATATTGTTGCCCAAGGGCTTGTTCATATTTCCCTGTAGTCTTCGGATGATAATAAGACGCTTGTTTTAATTTGTCGGGTAAATATTGTTGGTTCACCCAGGCTTGATCAAAATTGTGAGGGTATTGATAACCAATCCCACGATTCAATGCCTTGGCTCCTTGGTAATGACTGTCTCGTAAATGATCGGGCACTTCGCCAGCGTTGCCTGAGCGGATATCAGCAATCGCTTCATCTAAAGCGGCATAAGCAGAATTTGATTTAGGAGAGAGACAAAGATCAACTACGGCATCTGCTAAAGGAATCCTTGCTTCGGGAAGTCCTAGACGTTCAGCAGCTAAGACAGCATTGACAGTTCTAGCTGCGGCAGCAGGGTTTCCTAGACCAATATCTTCATAACCAATCACCATCAAGCGCCGACAGATACTTGCCAGGTCACCAGCTTCAACCAAACGGGCTAAATAATGAAGTGCTGCATCAACATCGCTTCCTCGGATCGATTTTTGAAATGCTGAAATCACGTCATAGTGAGCATCTCCATCTTTATCATGAGTAAGTGCTTTTCGTTGGACACATTCTTCAACGATCGTTAGCGTTAAGTGAATGATCCCCTGTTCATTTGGCTCGGTCGAACGAGCCGCTAATTCCAAGCCGTTAAGTGTGCTTCGAAGATCGCCGTTCGTTGCGCGTGATAGATGGAGCAAGGCGTTTTCGTCTAGTTGAATAGCTAGATGACCAAGTCCACGCTCTTTATCACTTAGTGCTGATCGAACCGCTTGCTGGATATCTAATTCGTTTAAGGGTTTTACTTCAAAAATCTGTGTTCGACTGCGAATAGCAGGATTAATCGTGATATAGGGGTTTTCAGTTGTTGCGCCAATCATGATGATGCGTCCATTTTCCAGATGAGGGAGCAAAAAATCTTGTTTCGTTTTATCAAGACGATGGATTTCATCAAGTAAGAGAATGACAGTGCCACTCATTTTGGCTTCTTCGGCAACTACTTGTAAGTCTTTCTTGGAATCAGTTGCTGCATTGAGCATGCGAAAGGCAAATTTGGTTGAGCCAGCAATCGCACTAGCAATACTGGTTTTACCAGTTCCTGGTGGACCATATAAAATCATGGAAGACAGCATTTTGGCATCAACCATTCGCCGAATAATTTTTCCTTCACCAACTAAATGTTCTTGTCCTACGACTTCATCGATCGTTCGTGGACGCATCCGATAAGCTAAAGGTTGCTGCATAAAACGGCCTCCTTTTTTTATTTTTCGTTCGTTAATTATACCATACATTAAGACAATCCACTTTATGGTAACGCTAATTTAGAACGCCGTAAACCGTAAAGTGAAAGGAAACGAGTTTACTCATATTCAAGCTAAGTTTAACAGAGAGGATCCTTATTGAAAGGACTGGGGGACTTTTAAAATAAAGCACCAGTTTCCTCGTTTATTCTGATTTGAGGTAAAATAAAGGGAGTGAAGACATAGATGGCTTGGAGGAGGAGAAAAATGAAAGCGACACGATTATTGAGTGAAACATTGTTACGAGCACAAGAACGGTTTGAAGAAACGTTAGACCAGCTAGATGTAGCAGAAGCAAATACGATGCCGGCACCTTTGATCAAATCAGTAACTTGGCTGATCTGGCATACTGCTCGAGAATTAGACCTTCAAATATCCGATTTGAAAAATAGTGAACCACTGTGGTTTAGTCAAGACTGGTCTGGAAAATTTGCATTAGATCTGCCTGATGATACGCAAGATTGGCAACACACACCTGCGGAAGCAAAAAAAGTCGTCGTAACAGACAAAAAACTACTTACAGATTATTTAGCTAATAGTGTTTCATTGACGATTGAGTACTTGGAACAAGTCGATGAAGGAACACTTGATGAAGTCATTGATTCCAACTGGACACCTCCTGTCACACGTGAAGATCGTCTCGTGTCGATCATTGATGATGCAGTGATGCATTCTGGTCAGGGAATCTATACTCGCCGACTGGTGATCGGTAAATAATGAATGCTAAACCTTGTTCTGGTTTGAACGGTCTATGTAAAATCCTATAAAAGGCTGTGACAGAAGTGTCTAGTTCTGAAAAATAAGCCGGAGAATCCGAAGATAGTTCTTCCTATTTTTGGGATTTTTCGGCTATTCTTATCTGCCTGTCTATTGCTGTAGGTTTTTCTTGGTTTCCATAGCTTATGCTTTCAATATTGTGTATGATAAGGGTGGTGAATAAAATGACAAATAAAGAGCAATTAGATGAACTTTTATTGAATAAAACAACACCCGAAGTTGCCAGAGATCTTTTAGGGATGTATTTAGAATATGTTACGCCAACTGGTACCGTTGGTGGTTACATCGTTGATGCAGAGGCATATCTTGGTCCAGAAGATGAAGCGGCTCATAGTTTTGGGATGCGCAGAACCCCACGAGTGGCAGCGATGTATGAAAAGCCAGGAACGATTTATCTTTATACGATGCACACCCACCGTATTTTAAATATTATTACGCAACCTGAAGGGATTCCACAAGGGGTAATGATTCGTGCGATCGAGCCTGCAACTGGTGTGGCTCAAATGAGCATTAACAGAGGTGGGAAGACTGGTCCTGATATTAGTAACGGTCCCGGAAAATTGGTAGCGGCATTAGGATTACCACAAGAACTTTATGGACAATCGATTTTAGACAGTCCGTTGCATTTTGTTTTTGAAAAAACAAAAATACCTAAGAAAATCATGGCTTTGCCAAGGATCGGTATTCCTAACAAAGGAGAATGGACAGACAAACCATTACGTTTTGTGGTGGCTGGAAATCCATATCTATCATTACAAAGAAAGAACCTGGTGGAGGAAGACTGGGGTTGGAGGAAGAGAAAATGAAAAAAACAAACTTACTTGACTACTTAGACAAAACAATCGAAAAAACGATCACTGATTATGATGTGGCATTAGACTGGGATACGAAAAACCATACGATTGAAATCATTGTCCGACTATTTGCAGAAAATAAAGCGCATTTGGAAATCGATGATGCCCAAGGTGTAGTTTCCGAAGAAGAAATCATTGAATTTGAAGATGGTATTTTATTGTTCAATCCACAAAAATCCCATTTTGATGAAAAAGATTATCTAGCGGTTATTCCTTATGAAGGGAAGAAAGGGATAGCCAAATCGGTCATTGATGCATTGATTGAGTATTTGAACGAAGTATTAGCGCAAGGGCAAAGTGATCTCTTAGATTTTCTTGATGCAGATGATGAAACGGCAGTGTTTGAGTTGAATTGGGACAATCAACAGTTAGCAAAACTAGTCGAAGAAAAACAGCAAAATGAGACGGACGTCTATTTGCCTTATCCAAGTTATTAAGGAGTGAATGTCATGAAATGGAATGAAGTAAAAGTTGAAACCGCCAGTGAAGCAGTGGAAGCTGTGGCTAATATACTAATGGAAGCAGGAGCAAGCGGTGTTGCGATTGAAGATGCTTTAGACGTAGAAAATTTCAAGTCTGATCAATATGGGGAAATCTTGAATAAAGAAGATTTTACTTCATTGACAGAAGGCGCACTGGTGATGGCTTATTTCCCTGAAACGATTTTTTTACCAGAAATTTTGCCTTTTATCAAAGACCGTGTAGCTCAACTCCCAGAATTTGGCTTGGCGATCGGTAAAAATATCATCACCGTTAGTGAAGTGGAAGAAAGCAACTGGGCAACTGCTTGGAAAAAGTATTATCACCCAGTACGGATCACCAGAATGTTAACGATCGTGCCTAGTTGGGAAGCGTATCAAACAAGTGATCCATTAGAAAAGATCATTACATTAGATCCTGGAATGGCATTTGGAACAGGGACACATCCAACTACCTCTTTAACATTGCAAGCATTAGAAACGGTATTGCGTGGCGGAGAAACACTTTTAGATGTAGGAACTGGTTCTGGCGTCTTAAGTATCGCAGCAAAATATTTAGGAGCCAAAGATGTTTATGCCTATGATCTGGATGAAGTGGCTGTTCGTGCAGCGAAAGAAAATATGGATATGAATGAAGTAGCCAAAGATGTTCACGTAGCTGCTAATGATTTATTGAACGGCATCACAATCGAAAGTGATGTTATCGTGGCGAACATCTTAGCAGATATTATTTTGTTGATGATCCCTGATGCTTGGCGCTTATTAAAACAAACGGGGCGCCTGATCGTATCTGGTATCATTGAAGAAAAAAAACAAATGGTCATTGACGCCATGAAAGAACAGGGATTTGTCGTTGATCAAATTTTCCAACAAAAAGATTGGTATGCAATTATCTTGAAAAAGCCTGAGGTGGAATAAATGCAACGTTACTTTTTAGAAGAGGCGTATCAACCAAATACACGCTTCGAACTTTCGGGAGAGGCATTTCATCATATCGTACGGGTCATGCGCATGGCGCCAAAAGATCAAGTCTATTTAGCATTCAACGATCAAGTATCGATTCGTGCAGAGATCACAGAAATCAGTGAAGATACCGTTTATTTGAGCGAGCTTGAAAAAGAAAAAAGCCAAAAGGAATTACCCAATAACATCACGATTGCCAGTGGTTATCCAAAAGGGGATAAACTAGACTGGATCGTTCAAAAAGGAACAGAATTAGGTGCGCATGGATTTATTGGCTTTCCAGCTAAAACATCTATTGTAAAATGGGATGCAAAAAAAAGAAACAAACGGCAAGAACGTTTGAACAAAATTGCTCAAGAAGCAGCTGAACAATCTCATAGACAGATTGCGCCCCAAGTGGAATTATTGGAAAGTCAGAAAGCTCTTTTTGATCGACTATCTGCTTATGATGTGTTGTTGATTGCTTATGAAGAGTCAGCAAAACAAGGAGAACTAGCCAATTTAGCTAAGGTATTCCAAGAACTCACTGATGGTAGTCGGATTTTAGCCATTTTTGGTCCTGAAGGAGGTCTTGCTCCTGAAGAAGTTGAAGCCTTTGTTGCAAAAGGTGGAATCTTATGTGGATTAGGACCACGGATTTTACGTACGGAGACGGCACCTCTTTATCTTTTAAGTGCGGCAAGTTATCAGTGGGAGCTCACTCACTGATAATAACTGAATAAAATCAGGAAAAATTGAAAAAATTCCGAACAATCTGTATAATAAAAACAATTATTTTATTGTAAACAACGGATGACATCAAATGAATGGTGTGCATGAGTTTGTTTCTAGTTATGTTATAAAAAAGAAGAATGGTTTTTAATATTATTCGGAGCAACAGCTGTTGTTCGTAACCTTTGAAAGGGGGATGTTCCATGCCAAAAGAAGAATTATTGACAGGTCCTGGAGTGATTAAATTGGTTAGCCAATACATGGGACCTGATCATGTAGCATTTGTTCAAAAAGCTTGCGATTATGCAACGGCTGCTCACGATGGCCAGTTTCGTAAATCAGGCGAACCATACATTATCCATCCTATCCAAGTTGCTGGGATCTTAGCTGATTTAAGAATGGACCCCCATACTGTTGCAACTGGTTTTTTGCATGATGTTGTAGAAGACACCGACGTTACTTTGGATGATTTGAAAGAAGAATTTGGTCCAGACGTTGCGATGTTAGTTGACGGTGTAACGAAACTAGGGAAAATCAAATACAAATCACATGAAGAACAATTAGCAGAAAATCATCGAAAGATGTTATTAGCTATGGCGCAAGATTTACGTGTAATTATGGTGAAATTAGCTGATCGACTACATAACATGCGTACGCTAAAACATCTTCGTGAAGATAAACAACGTCGAATCGCCCAAGAAACATTAGAGATTTATGCACCATTAGCTCATCGCTTGGGGATCAGTCGAATCAAATGGGAATTAGAAGATACCGCACTTCGCTATCTCAATCCTAAACAATATTATCGAATCGTGCATTTGATGCAAACGAAACGAGAAGAACGAGAAAAATATGTCAACGCCACAGTCGAAGATATTCGTCTAGCAACAGAAGAACTAGATATCTATGCAGAAATCTATGGACGTCCTAAACACATTTATTCCATTTATCGGAAAATGAAAGACCAAAAGAAACAATTCAATGAAATCTATGATTTACTTGCAATACGGGTAATCGTTGACTCTATCAAGGATTGTTATGCTGTTTTAGGAGCAATCCATACCAAATGGAAACCAATGCCAGGGCGGTTTAAAGATTATATTGCTATGCCTAAAGCAAATATGTATCAATCCTTGCATACAACAGTCATTGGACCAGCTGGAAATCCGGTAGAGATCCAGATACGAACTCAAGAAATGCACGAAATCGCCGAGTTCGGGGTGGCTGCACATTGGGCATACAAAGAAGGTAAAAATGATAAGGTCGAACCAGATGGTATCACGAAACAATTAAGCTGGTTCCACGAAATCATTGAACTGCAAGATGAAAGTTATGATGCTTCAGAATTTATGGAAGGTGTCAAAGGAGATATCTTTAGTGATAAGGTCTATGTTTTCACTCCTAAAGGGGACGTGACAGAACTGCCAAAAGGTTCTGGACCTTTAGATTTTGCTTATAGTATCCATACTGACATTGGAAATAAAACAACGGGTGCCAAAATCAACGGCAAAATGGTTCAATTAGATTATAAGTTGAAAAATGGAGACATTATTGAGATTTTGACTTCACCTAATTCGTTTGGTCCAAGTCGAGATTGGTTGAAATTAGTTGCTACGAGTAAAGCTCGCAATAAAATCAAACGTTTCTTCAAAGCGCAAGACAGAGAAGAAAATATCATCAAAGGACATGAAGCAATCACAAAATGTATCATCGATCTAGGCTTTGCACCAAAAGAAATTTTAGCAAAAAGTAAGCTGCAAGATGCTTTAGAAAAGCTGAATTATCAAACGGAAGATGATATGTATGCAGCTGTGGGTTATGGTGAAGTCAGTGCATTGACGATGGCGAACCGTTTGACTGAAAAAGAAAGAAAAGAACAAAAGATCGAGCAACAAAAACAAGAAGCTGAAGAAATCATGAACCAACCGAAAAAAGAACCGGAAAAAATGAAGGTTCGCCATGAAGGTGGTGTCGTGATTCAAGGTGTCGATAACTTGTTGATTCGGATCAGTCGTTGCTGTAACCCGATCCCTGGAGATGATATCGTGGGTTATATCACTAAAGGAAGAGGAATCTCGATTCACCGAAGAGACTGCCCGAATGTCCAAGTAGACAAGCCGAATGTGGCCGAACGCCTGATCGAAGTTGAATGGGAAGATACCTCGAATACCAGAAAAGAATATGATGCTGATCTGGAAATTTATGGTTATAATCGTTCCGGCATGTTAAATGATGTCTTACAAACGGTAAATACCATGACTAAAAACTTAAACAGCGTGGAAGCGAGAACCAACAAAGACAAAATGGCAACGATCCATTTAACAGTAGGGATCCAAAATCTTGCTCACCTAAAGAGCATCGTGGATAAAATCAAAGCTGTACCAGATGTGTATAGCGTGCGACGAACCAATGGTTAGGAGGAAAACACGTGAGAGCTGTTGTCCAGCGAGTAAGTAAAGCTTCAGTGACGATCGATCAACAAGAAGTTGGGAAGATCGATCAAGGGCTGGTTATTTTACTAGGTATTCATGAAAAAGATACGCAAGATGATGTTGATTATTTAGTAAAAAAAATTGCACAAATGCGTATTTTTGAAGATGAACAAGGAAAAATGAACCGTAGTGTAGAAGATGTCGAAGGACAAATTTTGAGTGTGTCCCAATTTACGCTGTTTGCAGATACTAAAAAAGGAAATCGTCCAAGTTTTATCTCAGCAGCTCGTCCCGAAACAGCTATTCCACTATACGAGGCTTTTAATGAAGGGATTAGAAATAGAGGGATTACCGTAGCAACCGGCCAATTTGGAGCTGACATGGCAGTATCTTTGATCAATGACGGTCCGGTTACTATCATTATTGATTCTCAAAATAAATAAGAGATATTAATGTATTCATAATTGATTGAAATAAGATGGGCACGGCTCGTCAAGACCTTTAACCGATCTTCAGAGATTCGCACAAGCGATGAATCTTTGAGTGATCGGTTTTTTGTGTGCCTACTCGAAAAGTGTCATACAGATGGGGGAACCTATTTTTTAAGGAAAAAAGAGTGATTTTAGAGGAGAAATAGTTCTAAAATCGAGTCCATTTGGTCTTTTTGGTTTTAGAACACTTTTTTTGTCAGCTATCTAAAAAAAAGATAAGCTAATAATAGATGAAGTGTTCTATTGGAGGAGATAAAAGATGAAAGAGGTACCAGTAGTCGATATAAAGATAACCGAGATTAAAAAAAGATATGAGCAAGGTTATCACTTGTTAGAGGAATTACGTAAAGAGGCAAATGCGCCAGTAGTGAAAGCAAAAATCTTCAATAAAGAAGCGATTGTGATCTACGGAAAAGAAGCCGCTCAAATTTTTTATGATCCAAGGAATTTCAAACGAAAAGGAGCAATGCCTAAATTAGTATTAAAAACGTTGTTTGGGAAAGATGGTGTTCAAACACTAGACGGTGCCCAACACCATCATCGCAAATCGATTTTTATGGATTTGATGACACCGGAAAGAATGGATACGTACCATCAAATTTTAGAAAAAAATTTGTCTCAAGCGTTAAACGAACAACATGGACAATTTGAATTATTTGATTTAAGTAAACAAGTACTATTTACTTCGATTTGTGAATGGTCAGGAATCAACTTAGCAGAATTGACCGATGAAGAAATCAATCAGCTCGCTGATTACCAAATTTCTATGATCAGTGGGACATTTACGTCGCCAATCGAACATATCAAAGGGGTTGAAAATCGTAAAAAATCTGAACAATGGGCTCAAAGGTTGATTGAGGATGCACGAGCAAACCCTGTTCCAGGTAAAAAAGATGTCGCTTTATATGCTTTTGCCCAAGCAACTGATCTTGATGGTAATTTGTTGCCAATCGAAGTGGCTGCGGTGGAATTGCTCAATATTATTCGACCAACTGTAGCATTGACAGTCTGGGCAGCTTTGATGGGACATGCTTTATTCAGTCGACCAGACTTAAAACAGCAGTTAAAAAATGACTTTACAGAACTTCAAGATCCGTTTATTCAGGAAATGCGTCGTTACTATCCATTTTTCCCAATGTTGCCAGCCATTGCTTTAAAAGATGTGTCAGTTGACGGCTATCTTATTCCTAAAGATAGTTGGGTTATTTTGGATCTATACGGGACGAATCATGATGAGCGTACAATCGATGCGCCAGATTCATTCATGATCAAACGTTATTTAGGGAAAGCAAAAGATCTTTCTTACGAAGAGGAATATGAGATGATTGCTCAAGGTGGAGGAGACTTTCGACAAATGCATCGCTGTGCAGGAGAATGGATCACTTTACACAGTTTACGGGTCTTTTCTGACCAATTAGTCAACCATTATGAATTTTCAGTACCTGAACAAGATTGGACGATCCCTAGTAATCAATTTCCAACTTATCCTAATAGTCGTGTACTCTTATATAAAGAATAGTGCGTAGAAAATAAAAAGTCTGAAATATAAATCTCATTCTGTAGCGCCCCCCAAAAAAAGTTAGACTAAAAAAACTAACTTTTGGGGGGCGCTTTATTTTTTATTCTAAAACAAGTAAACGGTGTTCAAAGAGCTGACCTTCGGCGATAAGTCAAAAAATCTCAAAACATGGGGAGCTGTTTCGAGATTTCCCTCCTTAACGCTCAGGTCAAAACGCTCTTTTCACAACCTCTAATTCACGGTGTTCAAGAAGCAACTCCTCAGCAATAAGCGATGATTTTCTAAAATATGAGAAGCTATTTTACAAAATCCTCTCTTATTCGCTCGGAGCTGATCGCTTCTTTCACAACCTCTTGTTTTAAACGGTGTTCAAGCAACAGCTCCTTGAAATAAGCCTGAATTTTTCAAAACATGAGAAGCTGTTTTAAAAAATCCTTTCTTATTGTCATCGGAGCTTCCCGTTGCTTTCACAACCTCTTTTTTCAAAAGTTCTTTTAGTTTAGCTTTTTTTCTTTTTGTTTTAGACTAAAGAAAAAAGGAGGAATTGCGAATGGCAGAAATAAGAATTGGACATTCACAAGTTTACGCTGAACAACTTGGCTTAGGAGCGAATGCGATCGGTGGTCATAATCTTTTTGCTAACTTAAAAGATGAAACTGGGAAAGAAGTTGTACGAACCGCTTTGCAAAACGGCATCAATTTAATTGATACTGCTTATGCTTATGGAAATGGACGTTCAGAAGAACTGATCGGTGAAGTCTTGCAAGAAAATGAATTTGATCGTTCACGGGTGATCATTGCCACTAAAGCTGCCCATGTTCCTGGACAAAAAGGGGTATTCAATAATTCACCAGAATTTTTGACCCGTTCTGTAGAAGAAGCACTCCGACGTTTACAAACTGATTATATTGATATTTTTTATATCCATTTTCCAGATAAAGAAACGCCAAAAAATGAAGCAGTCGCTGCCTTGCACAAACTAAAAGAAGCAGGGAAGATCCGTGCAATCGGAGTCTCTAATTTTTCGATGACTCAACTGAAAGAAGCAAATCAAGATGGCTATGTTGATGTTGTTGAAGATAAATTTAGTTTGATCCATCGTGAAGCTGAAAAAGAACGTTGGCCTTATCTTGAACAACATAACATTAGTTTTGTCCCTTATTTTCCGCTTGCTTCCGGCTTGTTAACGGGAAAATATCACTTAAATAGTCTTAAAAGTATGGCGTCAGATGACCCTCGTAAGAAGAATCCGGATTTTCAAGGAGAGAGGTTTGAAAAAATCATTCAGGCTGTCGAACAACTTGCACCGATTGCGAAAAACAATCAAGCTAGTATTGCTCAACTCGTTTTAGCTTGGTATATGAAAAATCCACGGATTTCTGTCGTGATACCTGGAGCAAAAAAACCGGAACAAGTTAGAGATAATGCTCGTGCATTAGATATTCATTTATCGTCCACTGATTACCATACCATTGATCAACTCTTTAAAGATTTTTAGAAAAATACAGAGAAGGTCGTGACAGAAGAAGTTAGCTCTGAAAAAATGAGCGTATGCTGGAATGAAGGATGCTAGTAATTAAGGAGATGTTTCATTCAGTTAGTCGGTTAGCACCTTATTAATTCTCAGTTGATTTACAGATTTTTCTTGACTTTACGCCTTGTTTTTAGTAGGTTATAGGTAATATTGAAAATATCAATGAAAGAGCGAGTAAGTTTCTGAAGCTTTACAAGAGAGGATCATCAAGGCTGAAAATGATCTAAAGTTTTAGGTTCTAAAAGACACTCTGGAGATGGACGAGTGAAAAGCCGTCCCGTGTACGAGCGTTAATCGTTAGAGGAAAGAGCAATCTTTCAAAAATAGGTGGTACCGTGTATGAATTAGTCATTCACCCTTGTTCGTAATGAATAAGGGTGGATTTTTTTTTACATAGAAAAGTAAAGGGGAGAAAAAAATGAGTTTCCAAAGACCAAAAGGAACAAATGATATTTTACCTGGTGAGTCAGAAAAATGGCAGTTCGTGGAAGAAACAGCGCGTTTATTGTTTAGAGATTATCAATACAATGAAATCCGCACGCCTATTTTTGAACACTATGAAGTCATTTCTCGAAGTGTAGGGGATACAACGGATATCGTGTCAAAAGAAATGTATGATTTCTATGACAAAGGGGAACGCCACATCACTTTACGTCCAGAAGGAACAGCACCGATCGTTCGTTCTTTTGTGGAACATAAATTATTTGGACCAGAATATGCAAAACCTTATAAAACATTTTATATGGGACCAATGTTTCGTTATGAACGCCCTCAAAAAGGTCGTTTACGTCAATTCCATCAAATCGGAGTAGAAGCTTTTGGTTCTGACAATCCAGCAACTGACGTGGAAAGTATGGTTATGGCCCTTGATTTCTTTAAACAATTAGGAATCACTCAAATTCGATTAGTGATCAACTCGCTAGGAGATAAAGAAACGCGTCAAGCATACCGTCAAGCATTGATCGACTATCTTTCACCATTTGAAAAAGAGTTGAGTGAAGATTCACAGCGTCGTTTGCATGAGAATCCGTTGCGGGTGTTAGATAGTAAAGACAAACGTGATCAAAAGTTTGTTGCTGATGCACCATCGATTTTAGATTTCCTAAGCGAAACAGCACAAAAACATTTTGATATGGTCGTTGCTATGTTGGATGCACTTAATATACCTTACGAAATCGATAGCACGATGGTTCGAGGGTTGGATTACTATACACATACAATCTTTGAGATTATGAGTGATGCACCAAAGATGGGCGCACAAGCGACGATTTGTGCAGGTGGACGTTACGATAATTTGGTTGAAGAACTAGGCGGACCTCAAACACCCGGTTTTGGTTTTGCGATGGGGATCGAACGCTTGCTGTTAACAATGGAAGCAGAAGAAGTCGTGATTCCGGCATTTAATGAATTAGATGCTTATGTTGTGGCTTTAGGCGAAGAAACGAATATCGAAGCATTGAAACTGGTGCAAACGATCCGCAATTTTGGGTTTTCAGCTGATCGTGATTTTATGGATCGTAAAGCAAAAGCACAATTCAAAACGGCTGATAAAGCGAATGCTAAGTTAGTGTTAGTTATTGGCGGAGATGAGCTGGAAAACCAAACGGTCACAGTCAAATCAATGGCTAATAGAAAAGAAAAAAGCTTTAGTTTAACAGAAGTTTATGAACATTTTGATGAAGTCTATGATGAAATGACTTTATTCGAGTAGGAGGAAAAAGAAAAATGGCACAAAGAACAACTTATTGCGGTTTGATTTCAGCAAAAGAACTAGATCAAACTGTTACATTAAAAGGGTGGGTACAAAAGCGAAGAGACCTAGGGGGAGTAATCTTTATTGATTTACGTGACCGAGAAGGAATCGTCCAAATCGTTTTCAATCCTGAAGTCAATAAAGAAGCATGGGAAATCGCGGATAAATGTCGGAGTGAATACGTGATTGAAATCACTGGTGTGGTTCGTAAACGTGAGGAGCTAGCCATCAACCCTAAAATGGTCACTGGTGAATATGAAGTATTTGCAAACGAAATTGTTATCTTGAACAAAGCA
Source organism: Enterococcus sp. DIV1682a (assembly GCF_051711005.1). Classification (NCBI taxonomy): domain Bacteria; kingdom Bacillati; phylum Bacillota; class Bacilli; order Lactobacillales; family Enterococcaceae; genus Enterococcus; species Enterococcus sp. DIV1682a. Next base: position 2,485,764 of record NZ_JBIOLT010000001.1, on the reverse strand, counting down.
AAAACACCACCGTTTTTGATTGAAGACGATCAAACAGTCGGAGACGAGATCCGTATGAAATATCGTTATTTAGATTTGCGTCGACCAAAAATGACAAAAAATATCAAAATGAGAAATGAAACAACGAAAGCAATCCGTCATTATTTAGATGATAATGATTTCATGGATATCGAAACACCTTATTTAGGAAAATCAACGCCAGAAGGGGCTCGTGACTATCTTGTTCCTTCGCGTGTTTACCCAGGGCACTTTTATGCGTTACCTCAATCACCTCAGTTGTTTAAACAATTATTGATGAACGCAGGGTTTGATCGTTACTACCAAATCGTTCGTTGTTTCCGTGACGAAGATCTTCGTGGTGATCGTCAGCCAGAATTTACTCAAGTAGATATTGAAACGACATTCTTGACGGCAGAAGAAATCCAAGATTATACCGAAGGCTTGATTGCGAAAGTGATGAAAGATGTTCGTGGAATCGACGTTACTTTACCGTTTCCTCGCATGACGTATGACGAAGCAATGAATCGCTACGGTAGTGATAAACCAGATACACGTTTTGAGATGGAGTTGATCGACTTAAGTGAAATCGTCAAAGATGTTGATTTCAAAGTCTTCCAAATGGCTCTTGAAAAAGGTGGCGTCGTCAAAGTTTTAAATGCTAAAAATGCTTCAAGCAACTATTCTCGTAAAGATTTAGATAATCTTGGGCAATACGCTAGCCAATTTGGTGCGAAGGGATTAGCTTGGCTAAAAGTAGAAGAGGACGGCTTGAAAGGTCCAATCGCTAAATTTATGGGAGATGCAACAGAAGCAATCGTTCAAGCGACAAACGCTGAAGTTGGAGACATTTTATTATTTGGTGCGGATACAAAAGAAATCGTAGCTGCAACACTAGGGGCAATCCGTACACGCTTAGGAAAAGAATTAGGCTTAATTGATGAATCAAAATTCAATTTCTTGTGGATCACAGAATGGCCACAATTTGAATATTCTGCAGAAGAAGGACGCTACGTATCCGCTCATCATCCATTTACGATGCCAAAAGAAGAAGATCTTGAACGCTTGAGTACAGATCCAGCTAGTGTCTATGCAGAAGCATATGATATCGTATTGAATGGCTATGAGCTAGGCGGTGGCTCAATCCGGATCCATACTCGTGAAATTCAAGAAAAAGTCTTAGAAACTTTAGGCTTTACGAAGGAACAAATGGAGGAACAATTTGGTTTCCTATTAACTGCATTGGATTATGGGTTCCCACCACATGGCGGTATTGCTCTTGGCTTGGACCGTTTTGTGATGTTACTTGCTGGTGAAGAAAACATTCGTGAAGTTATTGCTTTCCCTAAAAATGGTAGAGCAGCAGATGTCATGAGTGATGCACCAAGTACGGTATCAGATGCCCAATTATTTGACTTGAATATTGATGTAACCAGCATGGACTAAGTTTATTCGTATTGAACAAAAGACTAGTAACTCAATTCCATTGATCGTTTTATAAATAATAAGTACGGGAGTCTGGACTAGGTGTAAAAAGACTCTCGTACTTGTTTATGTTGTCTTGATTTAATTCCAAAACGATTTATAATTAAGCCATAGCGTATAATGTCAGTTGAGTTTTAACCCATATTTTCAATGGATGCTACGTTTAGTGATGCGATAGGCGAAGAATGAATCCTTCTTTTTGGTTAGTGTAATGATGGATCATTATAGAGTAGTCACTGAACGTAATCGTTCGTTCTTTCATTATATACTACGTATCTTTACTCACTATCCAAATTAAAATTAAGAAAGGAAATTCCGGGAAAAGAGAGAAATTGACTTCCAGCCAATGATTGTCTCTTCATACGAATTCATATGAAAGTACGAGATCGTAACCGGAAATACAAAGCAATGAAAAAAACTTTCGAAAATTGGGCGCATCATGATTATACGACCAAGCTTTCGGTATCTATCGTTTATGCATTGATTGCATCAGTAGCACTAAACTTTTTTTATCAACCAGGACATATTTATTCAAGCGGAATCACTGGCTTGGCACAAATACTGACTACTTTATCTAAATCGTTGATTGGATTCGAAGTACCCGTCTCAACGACTTTATACTTATTGAATATTCCTTTATTTGTTCTTGCTTGGGTGAAAATCGGTAAGAAGTTTACGATTTTTACATTTATCACCGTGACATTGACGTCACTTTGTATCCATATCCTTCCTCTAACGGTTCTTTCAACTGATCCAATCATCTGCGCGATTTTTGGGGGTGCTGTGATGGGGTTAGGGATCGGGTTAGCCTTAAGAAATGGCTTATCCTCAGGTGGTTTGGATATCGTCAGTATCACTATTCGTAAAAAGACAGGAAAATCGATTGGTTCAATTTCGATTTACTTCAATGCATTGATTGTTTTCGTAGCTGGTATCCTTTTTGGCTGGCAATACATGTTTTATAGCGCACTTTCGATCTTTGTCAGTGGGAAAGTAACCGACGTGATGTATACGAAACAAAAGAAAATGCAAGTGATGATCGTAACGAAGCATCCCGAACGAGTAGTCAATGAAATCCAAAACTGTATGCGTCGTGGAATCACGATCATCAATGAGGCAGAAGGAGCTTACAAGCACGATAAACAAACGGTGTTGATGACGATCGTTACACGCTATGAGTTGCCTTTGTTAAGAGAAGCGATGAAAGCTTCTGATCCACAAGCGTTTGTCAGTATCGCCGAAAATGTCCAAATTCTTGGTCGGTTTTATGAAGAGGGCGTTTAGTGCAAGTGCAACTTATTGACAGAAAAAGTGACATATCCAAATAAATGAATCGATCAGTGTGGCTGGAAACAACTTTATTCTACAAATCGTTTGATAAAGTTGGGCATTGTGTAGCTTGATTTGTATCTGGAGGGTGAGAATCTTCAAACAGTTTATCCTGTTTTGAGATTTTCACCCTTCATTTTGCTAAATTTGTCGTAACGATCTTAGTAAAGTGATTCTTTCAGTTAGATGTAATCTTACTGAGACTTCAAGGTTATTTTTAGTTATATGTTGTTCATAGTTGAATTTTTATTAAAGTTGCGGAAAAAGTTATTCTTTTTTTCAAAGTTTTATGGGAAGATAGAAATGATAGCGAAAATCACATGAATTTTTCTTGCTATTTTTGTACAATACACGTATATTACAAATGAAAAAAGTTTATGAAAAGTTGGAATATTGAATGGAAAAACAAAAAAGGTTAAAAAATAGTCGCTACATTACTGGTTTTGACGGTATTCGTTCTTTGGCAGTAGTAGGAGTGATTTTGTACCATTTGCTCCCTACAAGTTTGAAGGGTGGTTATTTGGGCGTCCCGATATTTTTTGTTGTATCAGGCTATTTGATCACTGATTTACTACGGCAAGAATGGGAACAAAATGGCAAAATCAATATTTGGCAGTTTTATGTCCGACGAATGAAAAGGTTATATCCAGGATTAGTGTTTTTACTAATCACTGCATCTGCTTATATTACGTTATTTCAACGAGGGTTATTGAATAACTTACGAGGAACAGTCGTTAGTAGTTTATTGTATGTCAACAACTGGTGGCAAATAAAAAATGGTTTGTCTTATTTTGATCGATTTGCCAATGAATCACCGTTTACCCATATTTGGTCATTGGCGGTGGAAGGTCAAAACTACTTAGTTTGGCCCATTCTTTTTGTTTTGTTAATGGTTTTTGTACGTAAAAAGAAGTGGATCGTTTATACAGTCTTAGGAGGATCACTTATTTCTGCGATCCTCATGATGATCCTGTTTACGCCAGGCGGCGATCCAACTCGAGTATATTATGGAACAGATACGCGATTGTTTTCAATTTGGTTAGGAAGTGCTTTGGCTTTTGTCTGGCCAAGTACCCGATTGAAAAAAAATATTCCAAAGCAAGCAAAACGGGTGTTGAATCTAGCCGGATTGATTTCACTGATCGCATTGATCCTCTTCTTTTTCTTGTTAGATGATCATTATAGTTTTGTCTATTATGGGGGCATGCTGTTAGTTAGTCTCTTCTGTGTCGTTTTAGTTGCGGTAACAGCGCATCCAGGCGCAAGTGTGAACAAATGGTTAACCAATCCTGTGTTTTCTTGGATCGGTAAACGAAGTTACGGCATCTATTTGTATCAATTTCCAGTCATGATTTTTTATGAAGCAAAAGTTGCGAATATTGCGGATCATGTTTTGCTTCATACATTGATCGAGATTTCATTGATCCTGATCATTAGCGAACTTTCTTATCGCTACATTGAACGTCCTTTGGCACGATTCGATTATGGACAAACGATTCAAGTAGTCAAAGGCTGGTTCACTAAGCCGATTATCAGCAAGCAAAAACCTTGGGTCATTCCGGGAACATTGATGGTGTTGATCGCTCTTGTTGGTTTTGTTACAGCACCTAAGAATTCAGTGACTGCGGATCAAAAAAAATTACAAGCACAAATTGCTGAAAGTAAAAGATTGGCGGAGGAAAGCCAGAAAAATGAAGATAATAATTCCAACACCGTTGATCAAGCAGTTCTTGATAAATATGGGCTAACAGCTAAACAAGGAAAGAAAGCGCAGAAATTAGAATTGACAGCATTTGGGGACTCAGTCATGTTAGATGCAGCGACTGATTTGAAGGAGTTATATCCTAAAGTTGTTGTTGATGGAGACGTTGGTCGACAATTATATGCGAGTGAGCCATATATTGAAGAACTGAAAAAACAAAACCTATTGAAAGACACGGTTTTGATTGGCTTAGGAACAAATGGAGCCTTTTCTGAATCGCAATTTGATAGCATCATGAGTGCCTTAGGAGATCGTAAAGTTTACTGGGTAAATGTCCGCGTTCCTACAAAACGTTGGCAAAACGATGTGAATGCCTTGTTAGCACAAATGGCTAAAAAATACGATAATCTTACATTGATCGACTGGTATGATTATAGTAATAGCCACAATGATTGGTTTTATGATGACCAAGTACATCCAAATCCAGAAGGAATGAAACACTATATCCATTTAGTAAGTGAAACTTTATTAGGGAAAGATAAAACGAAGAAAACTGTTTCAAGTGAATCAACCCAAAATGATACGAATACTAATAGTGGTAGTGTAGCTAGTTCTGCTAATGGAAATGGTAGTACGGAATAGTTGAATAAGAGATAAGACATCTTGATTTTCCAGCTCTTTGTCAATAAGGACTGATAAGTGGTATAAATTCAAATACGGGTCAGAATGAACCTCATTCTGACCCGTATTTTTTGTTATTTCACGTTAATTAATTGATTGCTCAAAAAGATTCTAATATTCATGTTCTCAAATGATTTAAGTCCCTAAGCTACGCGTTTGATTGTCTTTATATGGGGATTCTTCTTCTGGAAGGTTTCGTAAGCAACCTTGGTAATCGTTAAATTTTTGTCTATTAATCTTAGCATTTTTTTGATAGGATCATTCATAGAGCATATCGTTCTCTCAGTTGTTTATTTTATGGTGATTTAATCATACTAGAGAACGATATGTTTTTTAATAGCAAAAATGAAAATGGGCCTGAAGAATCAATTCTGATTCATCAGACCCATAAATTATATTATTGATTATACCAATATTGATAACGGAAATTTTTATATACAAATACTCTACCATGCTTGAATTCTTTATCCGCAGTAACTACACCAGCTATAGCAAAGATTACATAACCAGGTAATCCAGGTATTATTTTAGCTATCGCACCAATTCCCAATGACTTTAAATTAGTTAATACATTTTTGCTAAGATAAATTTTAAAACTACCGGATGTTAATGCTCCTTGAATTTTGTTTACTCCATTAGACCTTGGAGCTATCATTACTGGAATGTCTTGTGAGTCTGCTATAGACTCGTATATCGCAGCATCAGAAAACGTAACTGTAAAATTATCTCCATCTATTTCAACATTATAATTCGGATTCTTATCAATCTCTTGTAACATCTCTCGCATCTCATCCGATTTTTGTTCCACTGACACTTCATTTACGTTCTCTTCCGCACTAACCTTACTTAAACTAATAAAACAAGGAAATAGTAATAATATTGAGCAAAAGTAAACACAAGTTTTCTTCATTCCTTTTTTCATCTTATTCCTCCTAGGTCAATTAATAGTTGAAAAAATAATAAATAAAACCAAAAGTATAATTCCAATCAGTGGTTCAATCCAAATTTTTTCTGAATTTATAAATACATTCTTTTTATTTTTAACTAGTCCACCACCATATTCTTTTGGAAGTATTAGTTCCAAGAGAAAACCAAATAATAATGGTATTAAAAATACATACTTAGATCCTTTTATTAGTAAGTAGACAGAAGAAAAACTAAGTAAGAACTGTATTACTTTGACTATTCTAATAGAACGAATCGTTTTTAATTTCAATATACTGTCACCTTTCGTTTATACAAGAATCATAACTTTATTTTTCCTATAAAGTTAATACGCCAGTGTATTGATAATATGCACCAATATGCGTGCCGTTTTTATACTTACCCGTCCACTTCACATAGCCTTGGTATTTTTTTCCGTCTTTATATTTAACTTGCCAAATTTTTGTCAAGCTTGGAATCCAACGACTTGATCCATGTGGTTTGTTTTGCATATAAACATACTCAGAAAAATTAAGCGTGCTGGCGCTACTATGTATCATTAATCCTGACATGTCATACTGTATATTATTAGTGGGTTCGGCTATAACTTCTTCAGTACCAGCCATAGTGTTTTCACTGGCAAAAGCAACTTCACCTATAATAATCATTGAACACGTCATTACCATGTATGTAGTTAAAATTAAGCCTTTTAGTATCACTTTTTTCATTATTCTTCACCTCCTTAAATTAATTTGACACCATACTTCCTATTTCAATTTACCACGTTAGCTTTAAATTTAGCCGATATTTTCACAAAGTATCGTTTTGAACTCATAACTGTTAATAATTTTTGATTTTCGATTGTAATTTTATGTAAAAATCATTAAATCCATAAAACGCCTCAATATTATTTTAATTATTTTTCAATAAGAACCGATGAGTGGTATAAATTCAAATACGGGTCAGAATGAACCTCATTCTGACCCGTATTTTTTGTTATTTAACGTCAATTAATTGATTGCTCAAAAAGATTCTAATATTCATGTTCTCAAATGATTTAAATCCGTAAGCTACACGTTTTGTTGTTTTTATATGGGGATTCTTCTGGAAGCTTTCGTAAGCAACCTCGATACATCATCAGTCCCATAAATTATAGAGCCGATTTTCCTCTATCAATAAGTGCTGAACTCATTTGAAAGGATCTCAAGATGTTTTTTCAATTGTTTGAAGTAGGTAACAATCAACAGCCAAAAAACTAATTTTTGTGTTTTTGTTTAGTTCTCGTACATTCCCTTAAAAGGTCGATTCAGCCCCAGTAATATTGACCCAAATTATTGTTCTGGCAACATGTGAGAGGGCTGTGTCTTTAAATACCGTTCTTTTTGAGTGCGCGTGAGTTTTTTAAAGGCTGCTTCGGCTTTTGTTGCGTCACTCCTAGTTGCAAACACCTCAGCATGGATCATTTTGACGGGTCGCCTTTTTTGTAATCGGGTATATTTAGCTCCTGTCCCATGATTGTGTTCTGCTAATCTTCTTGAAAGATCCGTCGTATAGCCACCGTAAAACGTGCCATCTTTACAAGCTAAGACATAAAAATAATGCTCACTGGCCATAAAGAATTTCTCGGATTTCATTTGTATAGCTACCATCAGGCATGTATGTGATCAACGGTGAAGCAACTTTAAAGCCATCTAATTTGCCTTCTTTGATTCCTTCGATCAACAAAATATTTGCCTCTTTCCCCATTTTTGGATAAACGAATTGAATTTTTTTAGGGGCGATACGGTGTTTTTCTAGTAACTGAATAATTTCTAAAAAGCGGTCTGGGCGATGGACCATTGCAAAGCGTCCATTGGTTTTTAATAATTTACTAGAAATTTGGATCACATCTTCAAGGGTAGTATGGATTTCATGTCGAGCAATCGCTAAATGCTCATTCGGATTTTTTTTATTGGTTGGTAATCCCTTAAAATAAGGGGGATTACAGACGACTAAATCACATGAATTATGACGAACAACGGATAAACTTTCTTTTAAATCAAGCGTATGGATGGTCATTTGGTGTGTTAGCTCGTTTAATTGGATACTACGTCTTGCCATATCCGCTAAACGTGGTTGAATTTCGATGCCATCAATCAACGCATTCGTTCGTTTGCTCAAAAAAAGACCGACTGCACCATTTCCTGCACAGAGGTCAATGATTTGTCCTTTTTTCGGTACACGTGCAAAATGAGCAAGTAAAACAGCATCTAGTGAAAAAGAAAAAACGTGAGGACTTTGAATGATTTTAATATCATTTGCATATAATTGATCGATCCGTTCATCTTCGTGAAGCATGGGTTCCCTCCAAAATGAAAAAACTAAGTGATTGTATTATACTATTTTTATAAAAAAGAACCAAGGTACCTTGTAAAGTTTCCTAAATTTAGGCATACTATGACCATACACCTAGAAAGGAAGAGACTATGTTCTATCGATTTATGAGAGGGCTAGTCCGAGTGATCTTAGCAGTGATCAACGGCAATGCCCGATATGAAAATAAAGAAGTTTTACCACAAGATGAGAATTATATTTTGGTAGCGCCACATCGAACTTGGTGGGATCCTTTATATCTTGCTGTAGCAGCTTCGCCTAAAGAATTTAGCTTTATGGCAAAAGAAGAATTATTCAAAAATCCAGTATTACGCTTTATTTTGACACATGCCCATGCGTTTCCAGTAAAAAGAGAAAATCCGGGACCTAGTGTCATCAAAACGCCAGTTAAAATTTTAAAATCTACTCATTTAGGTTTGATTATGTTCCCAAGTGGAACAAGACATGCAACGGAATTAAAAGGCGGAATGGCATTGATTTCTAAAATGTCAAAAGCAAAAATCGTTCCTGCTGTCTACCAAGGACCATTAACTTTGGGTGACTTATTCAAGCGAAAACGGGTGGTTGTGCGTTTTGGTGAACCGATCGATTTGTCTGATATCAAAAAAACAGACAAAGAAGGAATGGCAGAAATTGAACGTAGAACACAAGCCGCTTTCGATCAACTAGACAAAGAAGTCAATCCTGACTTTAAATATGAAATCAAAAATAAAAAGTAAATGATTCTTTTTCAATAAAAATCAAAGCGCAAGGTAATGATAAAAGTTGCGATTCTTTCTAAGCATGGGATTATCTATGTTTATACGGAATCAGCAACTTTTTTTCATCGCCTATTTGTTTTAGTCCGTAATGATCCTAGGTATCATGTAATGAGGGGAAGTGTTATAATAATTAGAAGGACATTTTTTGAGGTGATGAGATGCGTTTTTTACATACAGCTGATTGGCATATTGGAAAAAAACTACAAGGATACGATCGAATCAAGGAACAAGAGCATGTTTTAACCCAGATCTTAGCAATTGCAAAAGAAGAAAATGTTGATGCAATCGTGATTGCGGGAGATCTTTATGATCGAAGTGTTCCGTCAGTGGATGCCATTGAAGTGTTCAATCAATTGATGGTCGAATGGAATCTACGGGAAGAATTTCCGATTTTTGCGATATCCGGAAATCATGATAGCGGTATTCGACTTTCGACAGGAACACCTTGGTTCAGTCAGTCCGATTATTATTTACAAACTAGATTGGCAGAAGCCTTTCAACCAATCATATTCAAGGATACGCAATTTTTCCTTTTGCCTTATTTTGAACCAATCTCAGCGAGGATATATTTTGAAGACGAGCAGATACGCACCATTCAACAAGCAATGGAAAAAGTCATTGAGAAAATGAAAACGCAGTTTGACTCAACGAAAAAACAAGTATTAGTGAGTCACTTTTTTGTGACCGGGAGTATGAAATCAGATTCAGAAACCAAAATTGAAGTAGGCGGATTAGATGCTGTTCCAGGAGATTTACTTGAACCATTTGATTATGTCGCATTAGGACACCTCCACAATCAAGCAGCATTGAATCAAAAAAATGCCCGTTACAGTGGGTCGCCTTTAAAGTTTTCATTGTCAGAAATCAATCAAAAAAAAGGTGTTTGGATCGTAGATTTAGAAGAGGACGTCTCTTTGAATTTTCGAGAACTGACCCCGTTATATGATATTGAAGAAATAACAGCAAGTTTTAAAGAGCTGTTGAATCCAGATTTTTATCAGACGATCAATCGTGAAAATTATCTCCAAATTTATTTGGAAGATCGAACGATTATCCCTAACATGATGAATCAATTAAGAAAAATCTATCCACGGATACTTGGTGTGGAACGTTCAAACGGTCGAGTAGAACTGAAACAGGGAAAACAAAAAAAGATGATGACAAAGGATCCACATAAGATCGCACAAGGCTTTTTCAAAGAAATGACCAAGGAACAGTTGACGAACAAGCAGGAAATCTGGTTAAAAGAAACGCTACAAGAACTCACGGACAGGAATGATCAGTAATGAAACCCAAGAAATTACGACTAAAAAATTTTGGTCCTTTTATTGACGAGACAATTGATTTTGCGAAATTGACCGAAGCACCACTATTTTTGATTACTGGAAAAACAGGTGCAGGAAAAACGACTCTTTTTGATGGAATGACTTATGCATTGTTTGGTGAAACTTCTGGCAGAATCAGGACTGGTAAAGAAATGCGGTCTCTTTTTGCTACGCCTGAAGAAGAAACGTGTGTCTTTTTTTCATTTGAGCATCAGCGGCTGAATTATGAGATTGAACGTAAGCCAGAACAACTCTTGGCCAAACGTAAAGGTGAAGGCAATCGAAAGCAAGCAGCAAAAGTTTCTTTGACGATCTTTGATGAAGCGGGCAAAGAAATGCGCCAATACACGAAACGTAGTGAAGTGGATCAATTAATCAAAGAATTAATGAATCTGGATGCGAAACAGTTTTCTCAAATCGTTTTACTACCTCAAGGAGAATTTCGTAATTTTTTAATTTCATCAAGTAGTGAGAAAGAAATTGTCTTACGTAATTTGTTTGGCACGCAATTTTTCCAACAACTTAATGAACAATTGAAAGAAAAAGCCAAAGAACATCAAAAAAAATTAGATCATCTTGAGCAAGAATTGAGTTTGCTGCAAAAACGGTTTATCCCTTTGGACACAGGAACGGTTCCTGAAACCTTAAGTTTCGATGCGTTATTCACTTATTGGCAGGCAGAGCAAACAACATTACAAGAAAGACTTCTCCAAGAAAAAAATAAACTGGTTCATTTACAAGAACAACAAAAGCAATTAGAAGATACCTATTATCATTCGCAAACATTGCAAACACGTCAGGAAGAAAAGCAAAAATTAGAGCAAAAACATGCAGAATTGATCCAGCAAGAAAGTGAAATCAATGAAATAAAACAATGGATCATTCATTATGAATTTGCTGAACGACTGGTCGATACGTTGACACGAAGTCAAGAATACCAGAAAGAACAAGCAGAACTGATTGATAAAGAACAGACTTGTTCTGAAACATTCGTGCAACAAGAACAAGCGTATGCACAGTGGCGTAAAGATGAACCTGAACGAAAAAATGCCCAACAAGAAATGGAACATGCAGCGAATCGATTACAAGTCATGAAGTCATTGATCCCAATTGCGGAAGAATGGCAAAAAAAGAAAAATGAAAGTGAAGAATTACAAAAGGCAAAGAAAAAAGCAGAAGAAAAAGAACAAAAAATTCTTCAAGAACAAGTCCAGTTAAAAGAAGAAGAACAAAGACTAGCCGAACAGCTGCTTGACCAAGATCGCTTGCACAGTGATCAATTGTGTTACGAACAACTTCGGCATGAGCAAGAAAAGTACCAAACTATCCTTATAGAAAATCACCAGAATACAGAACAGTTAAAGATGAATCAAACCAAGTTGTCCGAACTGATCACAAAACTCCAAGCTCAACAAGTAATGTTAAGCAAACAAAATAATCAAGTTGATCTTTTAAAGAGTCAATGGGCAAGCCAACAAATTGCGAAGTTGCAATTGCTATTATTACCGGGGCAACCTTGTCCAGTTTGTGGGTCAACGGAGCATCCTAAACAACAAAATGAGCATGTATTGCCTAATCAAGAAGAATTTGTCCAACTGGAAGCAAATTTAGCCGAGGCAGAAACAAACCTTGAACAAATCAATCAAGAAATAGGGCGTAGTGAAGCAGAAAAAGCACAAATAGAACAAAAAATAGCTGACTTTGAAAACTTCGGAACAGAAAAACAAGTAGAGATCCAAAAAAGCAAAGAACGATTACAACATTTGATCCAGCAATCGTTTAAATTTGCCATAGCAGATGATCCTCTTGTATCCTTAGAAAAAATTCAGCATGATTTGGATTCGCGTGCAGAGGCCATCACACAGGCAAAAATCGCTACTCAAACACTAACTGAACGTTTAAGTCTTATCGAAGATCAGCGAAAGAAGATCACCGAACAAATCAGCCAAAACAAAGAAGAGCTCCAACAAGTACAAGGGGAGCTTGTTACCTTGACGAAACAGTTAGAAGGACAAAATACTCAGACTTTGATTGAGGATGTCAACCAATTAGAAGAAAATGTTGCGATGAAAGCCCAATGGTTAGCAGAAGAAAAAACAAAAGAACTTCGTTTTTCTCAAGAAATCAGTTTGTTAAAAGCGCAAATGGCTAATATTCATGAGCAACAGGCAAAAATTGAAAATAAAATTCAGCGTATCCAAGAGCAAATTTCAGCAAAAATAAAAGAGCAAGCTTACTTTAAAGAAGCAGATGAGGTATTGGCATTTGCTAAACAAACAGTTGAATACCAAGAGAAGAGTCAACTGGTCAACGCATATGAGAAAGAACGATTAATCGTTGAAGACCGCTTAAGCCAGTTGAACCATGTTGCTTTAGCTGAAACACTTCCTGATTTAGAACAATTGGAGCAACAACTAGATGAGCTAAAAGCTGCGGTTCAAACACAACAGGAACATTGTTATCACTTGCAAGAGCAAGAACAGCAGAATCAGCAAATCATCGAAGAATTTTCTTCGATTTATCAAGCGAGTCAAGAACAATTAGATGAATTGATCCAACTACAACAATTATCGCAAACGATGAATGGGGAAAACCCTAGAAAAACCAGCTTGGAAAGATACGTACTACAAGTGTATTTACAAGAAGTACTACAAGTGGCAAATGTGCGATTGCAACGTCTGACGAAAAATCGTTACCAATTTGAGCTTGCAGATGAAGTGGGAAGTTACCGTGGGAAAACAGGGTTGGAGATCAATATCTATGATGATGAAGCAGGTCTGACACGTGGGGCTCATACGCTATCTGGTGGCGAAAGTTTTATTGCAGCTTTATCCTTAGCGTTGGCTTTAGCTGAAGTGATCCAGACACAAGCCGGTGGTGTGTTGATCGAAGCGTTATTCATTGATGAAGGATTTGGATCGTTAGATGAAGAAGCACTTGAAATGGCGATTGAAGCATTAGAAACAATTGAAAGTGAAGGTCGTATGATCGGGATCATCAGCCATGTGAGAGAATTAAAAGAACGAGTAGTACAACAAATCAGAATCGAAACAGAAGGTAGCGGACAAAGTAAAGTACGCTATCATCTTGGATAAGAGGGGGATTAACTGATGAAATGGAGCATTCCAGAAAAAGTCATTGCAAGAGGACGTCAATATCTGCAAGAAGGACGGGTATTATCGGTTGTCCCTGACCAAGAAGAAAAAGTTTGGCATGCGGAAGTCTTAGGCAGTGAATTGTATATGGTCGATTTAGATGGGACAGCCAAAGAAGTCGATTTCTGCCAATGCCCTTATTGGGAAGAACATCATTATTGTAAGCATACAGTGGCAGTCGAACTGTACTTGCGCTCTAAGAATCTTTCACGAATAATCAAGGCAGATCAACCTACGTTAGAACCAGTCAAAAAAAGTAGCGAAGGTGAAATTTTAACGAAAGGTTTTTCAAGACTAACTGTCAAAAACCATTCACCACGGACGCAACCATTAATTGTGGAATATCAAGTAGAAACGATTGAGACCAATCATTATCATCCGGAATTAGCTATTTTAGCCGTTTATTTGCGGATTGGTTATTTAGATCAGCCAAAGAAAACGTATATCGTTAAAAACATTTTTGATTTTTTACATTCCTATATGGAAAATGAACGCTACACTGTGAATAAACAATACCAGTTCCATCTAGATCAACGAGCTTTTCAAGGAGAAGATCAAGTAATCTTAAAAACGTTAGCTGAGTGTGCCCAAACGCAACTTCTTTTAGGTGCAAACGGCCTACAAGTCAAAGGGAAATTAGATAAACGTTATTTGTTATTACCGATCGAACAAGCAAAAACATTGTTAGAACAGATGAACCAAACGACAAAACTCCAAATGAAGATCGGAGAAGTGAATTATCAAGGGGTTCGATTTTCTGATAATGAGCCTTCCTTAGAATTTGAAGTAACAAAAAAAGAAGAGACCTATCAATTAAGCGCACTGAATGACTTTGAGTTGTTCTTTACTCACTATCAATGGGGAATGATCCAAGGAACTTTTTATTCATTAACAAAACGTCAACAAGCAGTCTATTTAACTTGGAAACAGCTTATGAGAAGATTTGAGAAACCAGAAGTATTGTTTCTTAAGCAAGAACTATCCTCATTATTCAAAGAAATCATTCCATTGCTATCTGAAATTGGTCAAGTGAGCATAGCGGATGAAGTGAAAGCAGAAGTTGCTGACGTGCCAGTGGAATTTATTTTCTTCTTTAGAAAATCAAAAGGCAAGATCCAGGCTCGTGTTGATTTTGTCTATGATGAAGTCGTTTTTTCAACAGATAAAAAACATGAAGTTATTGCTGAAAATGCTTCTGAAGTGTTAAGAGACAAAGCCCAAGAACAACGTGTATTAGACTTGTTCAAAATGTATCGCTACCAACGAAATGATACAGGCTATGAACGTTTATTGCCAACAGGAGAAGAGTTGTATACTTTTTTCCGTACGGAGTTAGCCGTTTTTCGTCAGTTTGGTGAGGTCCGCCTTGGGAAAAAACTTCGGGAATTGTATTTAGATGCACATCGACATCAACCGAAGATCGAAGTGGAAGAAACCAGTTCATGGTTAGATATTCGTTTTGATGTGACTGGGATTGAGGAACAAGAAATCAATCAGGTCTTACAAAGTTTGTTGCGAAATGATGCTTTCTATACGTTAGAAAATGGGCAAGTATTGTCCTTTGATTCCGAAGAGTTTCAGCAAACAAGTCAAATCTTGCAACAATTCCGTGAATCGATCCGTTCAGAATCTGGAACGATCCATGTGCCTAAAAACCAAGGATTGATCATTCAAGATAAGTTAGCAGGAAGTTCAGCAACTTTTGGTGACTCCTATCAAAAAATGATCCAAGATCTAATACAACCTGAACAATATCAAGTATCCTTGCCAGCAGGTCTACAAGCTGAATTGCGTGATTACCAAAAACAAGGATTTCGATGGTTGAAAATGCTGGGAAATTACCAGTTTGGCGGAATTTTAGCAGATGAAATGGGTCTAGGAAAAACCCTTCAGACAATTGCCTATTTGCTTTCAGAAAAAGAAGAAAAAGGCGAACTCTCTGCTTTGATCGTCGCTCCTGCTAGTTTGATCTATAACTGGCAAGCAGAAGTGAAAAAATTTGCTCCTTCTTTGAGCATCCAAGTAATCAACGGGAATAAAAAGGAACGAGAAGAACTATTAGCTCGTAAGGCAGATATCAGAGTCACTTCTTATGCTAGTTTAAGACAAGATTTAGCAGATTATCAAAAACATGCGATTAATTATTTGATCCTTGATGAGGCTCAGATGGTTAAAAATAGTAGTACCAAAACAGCTCAAGCGCTACGAGAATTAAGTGTACCGCAACGTTTTGCCTTAAGTGGGACGCCAATTGAGAATAATCTGGAAGAACTATGGTCGCTCTTTGCGACGATTATGCCGGGATTTTTCCCGAATAAGACCCGCTTTAGAGAGCTGGCACCTGAAGAAATTGCCCGAATGATTCGTCCGTTTGTGTTACGAAGGGATAAGCAAACCGTGTTAAGCGATCTACCAGAAAAAACCGAGATGAATCTTTATTCTGCATTGACAGAAGAGCAAAAAACCGTGTACTTGGCTTATTTACGTCAGATGCGAGAAGAGATTTCTACTATGGACTCAGAAGCTTTTAAAAAGAATCGCATCGGTATTCTAGCTGGTTTGACACGATTACGCCAAATTTGCTGTGATCCAAGATTATTCTTGGAGGATTATGAAAGTGGCTCAGGAAAGCTAGAACAAGTCAAAGATCTACTGGTCGCAGCCAAAGAAAACAATCGGCGGGTTCTGTTGTTTTCTCAATTTACAGGTATGTTGACCATCTTACAAGAAGAACTAGCAGAATTAGGAATTTCTACTTTTTACTTAAGAGGAAGCACCAAACCGCAAGATCGTTTAACGATGGTAGATGCATTCAATGAAGGAGAACGAGATGTCTTTTTGATTTCATTGAAAGCTGGCGGAACCGGACTCAACTTAACGGGAGCAGACACGGTAATTCTGTATGATTTATGGTGGAACCCAGCCATTGAAGAACAAGCGGCAGGACGTGCGCACCGTATCGGACAAAAAAATGTGGTCGAAGTTTGGCGCATGATTGCAGAAGGAACGATTGAAGAGCGGATGGATTCGTTACAACAAGAAAAAAGAGAGTTATTCCAAAAAGTCATCCAAGGAAATGAAGACCAATTAACCAAATTAACGGAAGATGATATCCGGATGATTCTGAGTGTCGGAGACCTGGAAGACTAAAAATTTTGAAACAAAAAATAATTAAATCTTAAGACTCAATAATAAAAAACTCTCGAAACAAGATTATGTTTCGAGAGTTTTTTAGTTATTTGTTTTGCTAGGAGCTGTGCATGGATGCTTTAGCTGAAAATTACTTTCATCGTTTCTAATAATTGATCAAATGAGGTGATTTCGATATCACAGTTCAATGGACCATCAACTTTTCGTTCACGATGGTTAAACCAAAGCGCTTGCCAACCAGCTCTTTTAGCACCTAATACGTCATTGTCGTAGTTATCGCCTACATATAGAGTTTCTTCTGCAGTTAGATTGAAACGTTCTTCAGCAAGTTGAAAAATCTCTTTTTCTGGTTTCTGAAATCCTGTTGCTTGCGAAACGATCATATGCTGTGAAGGAATCCAGTTTGCTAATTGAAGTTGATTCAATTTTTTGGTTTGATGATCGGTGGGACCATTGGTAATGATTCCGAGAGGGATATTCATTTCAGTCAAGAAGTCCAATGTTTTCTTTACTTCCTCATGAAGACAGATATTATCTAATTCTTCTTCATAAACTTGTTGGAAATAAAGACCTTCTTCTTCAGTAATATGTGGATAATCTAAGTCTTTTAGTGATTGGCTGATTCGATGTGCACGCATATACTCCAAGGTCCATTTTCCTGCCATCACTTTAGGGAAATTTTCATCACTGTGATGACGGAACCGGAGATATAATGGTCCCATATCTATATCTGAAACAAGCGGCACTACTTTTTTTACCGCATTTCTAAATGGCTGTTGTTGATCGTACATCGTATCATCAACGTCAAAAACAACTGACTTAATCAAATTCTACACGCCTTTCGGTTTTCATCATTTTTTTCATAAATCCTCGACTATTGTATCAGAAAAATACCGGTTAAAACGTTGTTAAATAAAGGTTTTTATTACTATATTTCGCTTTTCTTGACAGAATAAGCTTTTTAAGTTTCAGTTTTTTTCACTAAAATAGTAAAATTGAATATCATTTGATTATCTGATGAATAAATTAATCCTCAATGAAACGAAATTCTGACTAATTTTAATAGAATAATCCTATTTTACTTGATAAAGAATGTTTTTTTTAATACAGAAAAACGAAAATGATTAAAATATAAAATAACACTTAATGATGACGATAAGGCGTTTTGTAGTGATTTTCATTTTATAACCATTGTAATATAAAAGGGTGCTTAATTAGCGGACAAAATAAGGGTTAGGTTCAATTAAAAGGACTGTTGTAATAGCAAACAAAATAAACCAGACAGAAATAAAAAACATAATTTTTTCAAAGAAACCGTTTTTTTGTGGGGTGAGTAATAAAATAATAGTACAACTTTAAAGCCTGTTTCAATGGCGGGTTATATTTGAATTAAATTTGAAAACTCTCATTTTTTAATTGCTAACTAAACGTAAAGCGTTGGTTTTACGGAATATAAATCTTAGATAACTTTCATTTTTTTGATAAAATATTATGAAAAAAGCTAGCTATTTAAAAGTTGATTATGTATAATAGAAACAGATGGAAGATTATAATGATCTTCTGTTACAAAAAAGTGACATTAGTCATGAAAAGGAGTGGTGCACGTTGTTAACACTATATACTTCCCCAAGTTGTACTTCCTGTAGAAAGGCCCGTGCGTGGTTACAAGAACATCAAATTCCATTTGTTGAACGAAATATCTTTTCTGAACCATTAAATAGTTCAGAATTAAAGGCAATCTTACAAATGACTGAAGATGGCACAGAAGAAATTATTTCAACACGTTCAAAAGTTTTCCAAAAACTAAACATGGATCTTGATGATTTACCATTGCAAGAACTGTTAGAACTCGTTCAAAATAACCCTGGATTGTTGCGTCGTCCGATTATGATCGATGACAAACGCCTACAAGTTGGTTTCAATGAAGATGAAATCCGTCGTTTCTTACCACGTGATGTACGTCAATTGGAATTGCGTCAAGCACAATTAATGGCTGGATTATAGAAAATAAACGTTAACTTAGAAAAACTATTTTTGTAGTTTTTCTAAGTTTTTTTTTACCAGAATAGAAAGTACATATAACTAGATGTAACATGCAAAGGAATTTTACTCTTTGGGTGATAGCAAGATTTGAGAAGACCAAAATACTTGGTATCAAAAATTCGATTTATTGTTAAGGATTACTTTTTGAATGCCGTTTATTCGTTCTCGCATTAGGAGTGGCTTTTTGTCCTAAGCTCTTTTTTACGTTTTGCTAAGTGAAAAAAATGATGTCAAGGTTAAATTAAAAACTTATTTTGATTTTAAATGGTAATTTTTTTTCTTTACATTTAAGCTTATTTCGCTACAATGAAGTTATATTGATAGTTGTGGCAAAGTGAGGTGTAGCCAGATGGAAATGGAACATATTAATGAAAATACGATCCGAGTAATGATCGGTCATGAAGATTTAGAAGAGCGAGGCGTCTCATTTTTAGACTTGCTTGGTAACCATAGAGAGATCGAAAATTTTTTCTACAGTATTTTAGAAGAAGTTGATATTGAAGATGAGTTCCGCAGTAGCGAAGCTGTTACATTTCAAGTGCTTCCTAAAGGAGACGGTTTAGAACTTTTTATTAGTAAAAACTTACCGAATGAAGAAATGCTCCAAGAAGACGAAGACTCTTTAGATTCTGATGATGTAACTGAATTTATCCAGCAACAAATCTTAAATAATGAAGAAGAAACGACTGAACGCATTTCCGATGAAACAGAACACCAAGCGATTTTTGCTTTTGAAGACTTTGAACAAATGATTCAACTAGCCAATGATGTCGAGTTGGAATCAGCCTGGACAGATTTGTATTTACTAGATGGTATCTACTATTTAGCCGTACATTTTTGGATGGAAGATTTAAACCAAACAGATGTCGCTAATGAAGTAGCTCGAATTTTAGAGTTTGCAGAAAGAAGCGATCGGACCATTGAAACATTGAACGAATATGCGCAATTACTTATGGAACGAAATGCTTTGGAACGTACAAAATTTTATTTTGCGTAAGCAGCAAATAATCAAAGAAACAATTTGAAGAATCTGATCAATGAAAATGATCAGGTTCTTTTTTTGACGTATTTTCTTTTAGAAGGGGGTCAGCTAATTTATGATGGTTGCAATCGATAAACATGGAAAAAGATTTCTGGCTACAACATGTACGAAACGGCAAAGTCTTTTCTGCCCAGCTTGTAAGGAACCAGTGATATTAAAAACTGGGCAGCAAAAAACAGCACATTTTGCTCACAAAAATTTACAGGATTGCTTTGGTTTTAGTGAGAAAGAAACAACGGAGCATCTCCAACTCAAAAAATATTTTTTTGAGTGGTGTAGACAATTTGTTACTCATCCGCCTGTCTTAGAAGCCTATTTACCAGCCCTTCGACAAAGACCAGATATCCTTTGCGGGGATCTAGCCATAGAAATTCAGTGTTCAGTTCTCGCTTATGAACGGATGAAAGAACGAACAAAAGGATATCTAAGCAAAAACTATCGTGTTTGGTGGATCTTAGGATCTGCTTTTTTCAAAAATGATCGTTTAAAAACGAGAGAAAAGTACTTTTGTATGTACAATGACACCATGGGCACTCATTTATGGAAAATCGATTGGCTGGAAAAAAGATTATATTTGTTTTATCATTTGGCAGAACTATTTTCTGGAACAGTAACCAATGAAACAATCAGCTGGCCTTTCTTTAGTGAATCTCCTGTAAGTCTATTAGAAAAACAGATGGAGAATCAAAATCGGCAAAAAGTTCTTACTAATGTTGGCTGTCAAAAATGGTTACAAAAAAAATTATACTATCGTCAGTCTAAATACGTTCATTTACAAAAACAATTCTATCTTAGAAAAAAACATTTACTTTATTTATCTCCGTGGATGTACGCAGAAAGTCGATTTTTTTTTATTTTCAAGAAAAAGTTTTCTTTTATCGTCTTTTATTTGAAGAAATCATCAGTGAACAAGCAGGCAGAAGCCAACAATGGAAGTATCTCAATTGGCTCCAAAAAATTGAACCAAATAAAACAACTTGGCTTTATCCAATGGTTGATAAGAAAAAGATTTTCCAATTGCTTTACCAGGAGTGTGAGGAGATATTCTTGATGTCAAACAGAAATAAATTATGATACACTAATTAAGAGTAGCTGATTTTAGTAGGCTTATTCATTTTTCTATTTTCAATATGAATTAGAAAAAAAGAGTGAAAACAATAAAGGAGTGTATTAAATGAGTGAAACGACCCAATTACCAAAACGAGAAGAATTGCCTGAAGAACTGACTTGGGATCTCACCAAAATCTTTTCTAGCGATCAAGAATTTGATGAAAAATACCAAGAATTAACAGAAGAATTAAAAAATTCCGATCAATATAAAGGAACATTAGCAAAGGGTGCGCCAGAATTTCTGAATGCGCTTGAATTTGTTTTAGATGTTTACCGAAAAGTGGAACTCATTTATGTCTATGCTCATTTAAAAAATGACCAAGATACAGCAAATACGACTTATCAAGCGTTATATGCGAGAGCAGGAAGTTTATTTTCTAAAGTAAGTGAAGCAGTCTCTTGGTATGAACCAGAAGTCCTTCAACTTTCGGATGAGCAGATTTGGCAGTATTTTGAGCAAGAGCCGAAGTTAGAACTGTATCGTCATTACGTAAAACAAATGGTGGATAATCGTGCGCATATATTATCTGCAGAACAAGAATCATTACTAGCTGGAGCAGGAGAAATTTTTGGCGCTTCCAGTGATACATTTGCTGTTTTAAACAATGCCGATCTAGAGTTTCCTACGATCGTGGGAGAAGATGGGAAAAAAATCCAGCTTTCTCATGGTGTCTATGGTCAATTGATGGAAAGCACAGATCGTACAGTTAGAGAAGCTGCATTCAAAGGGCTTTATCGTGTCTATGATCAATTTAAAAATACGTTTGCTTCAACTTTGAGTACCCATATCAAAGGGCACAATTACAAAGCAAAAATTCGCCATTATCATTCTGCTAGAGAAGCTTCTTTGAGCAACAATCATATCCCAGAAAGTGTTTATGATACATTGATTGAAGTAGTCAATAAAAATCTTCCGCTATTGCATCGCTATATGGAATTACGCAAACGTCTTTTAAATGTAGAAAAACTGCATATGTATGATCTATATACACCAGTATTAGGAGAAGCTCCTATCAAGTTCACTTACGAAGAAGCGAAACAGAAAGCTTTGGAAGCTTTGGCACCAATGGGGGAAGAATATCTGTCAGTGGTAGAAAAAGCTTTTGCTGACCGTTGGATCGATGTGGTCGAAAATAAAGGGAAACGAAGTGGCGCTTATTCTTCAGGAAGCTATGATACCAATCCTTATATTTTAATGAACTGGCATGATACGTTGGATCAATTATTTACGCTCGTACATGAAATGGGACATAGTGTGCATAGTTACTTTACTCGTTCAAACCAACCGTTTGTTTACGGTGATTATTCCATTTTCTTAGCAGAGATTGCTTCAACAACTAATGAAAATATTTTGACAGAATACTTGCTTGAAACTGAACAAGATCCACGTGTTCGTGCATATGTCTTGAATCATTATCTTGATGGATTCAAAGGAACGATTTTCAGACAAACACAATTTGCAGAATTTGAGCATTTCATGCATGAAGAAGATGCCAAAGGTGTACCTTTGACCAGTGAATATCTAAGCGACAGTTATGGGGAATTGAATGCCAAATATTATGGATCAGCGGTAGAAAAAGATCCGGAAATCAAATATGAATGGTCTCGTATCCCACATTTCTACTATAATTATTATGTTTATCAATATGCAACAGGATTTTCAGCTGCCTCTGCTTTGGCGCAGAAAATTTGGGGTCAAGAGCCAGATGCTCTAGAAAAATACCTTACTTATTTGAAATCAGGAAATAGTGATTACCCAGTTGAAGTCATGAAAAAAGCAGGCGTCGACATGACAAAAGCTGATTATATCGAATCAGCTATGACTAAGTTTGAACAACGATTAAATGAATTAGAGGAACTAGTTGAAAAATTGTCATAAGTGTTCGAGACAAGAATGCGTTGATTATCAAGAGATAGCTTCTGTTTCTTTTATCTGATCTAAATAGCTGAAACCCACAAAAGTCCTATGTGGATTTCTGTGGGTTTTAGTTATTTACCTCATAATTAAAATAAATAAGAGCATTTTATTTTTTTATAGTTGCTTGTTTATATTGACGTAAATTTTATTTTTTCTTATGCTATAGAAAATAATTTGTCTGATAGATGTTGGAGATGCCTATCAATACTTCTAAAAATACATAGATGGTATTCAAGTGTCAACTCTATGAAATAAGCCAAAATTTTTCTTATTTGTCAGAGAAGTTGCACAATATTTTTGTACCATACACATTCAAAAAAGAAATGGAAGGATGAATATGTCTTTTTGGGGATTTGAACAAGAGTCAGATGAAGTAGTGTTAACTTATGTCAATTGTCATGTACGTTGTCTGCGAGAAGCTGCTCGCTTGGAAATGAAGAAAAGAAGAGCAAAGAACGCGAAGAATAAAAAACAGAGCTATAATAGGAAGAAGGTGAGCCAGAAATGATGGAAGTACAAATCACTAGAAAAAGTGAGTTAACAGAAGGTGGTTGTAATGCCTGTGGTATCGTAGATGCTGCGATCTATTCGCTGCAATTAGGAACGAAAACAGCAATCATTGCTGATTTGACTGTGAGTTCGTTAGTTGACAGTCTAGCACTACTAGAAGGATATGAAGGTGAGGACATCTATGAAATGTTAGGAGAAGTTCGCCAGTTGAGTAGAGCGGGCAAGACGATCAATGTTTCTGACGAATTAGGGAATGTGACTTTTTGTACAGCTGATCAGCAACTGACCGTCAAAAATAGGATGGAGCGTCCAGCTTTATTTGAGCAAGTGAATCAGATCCTTCAACAGTTTTTTGAATTAGGACCATACAAATTTAAAGAAATAGCCACTGTACCAAAACATGATCCTGAATGGCAAAAACGAATCGAAGATCAAACGGATCATGCGTATTTATTTCAATAATAGCAGATGTTTTATTGAAATGGATATGGTGAGGAAATTAGCTGCAAAAAGACCGACCGCCAAAAGTTGTTTAAATGAACTTTTGGCGGTCAGTCTTTATTTTGACACTTATTTTCAGGTAGCATTTCATGATTATTTGTTTTTTTGAAAAGTGACGATCTTACTTTTGCTTTATTCTTTTGAAACGTAACGTTGAACTACCTTACATTTCTTTCATTGGATTAAGCTGAAACACTTTCTTCCATAATCTTTGTAGTACCATTGCCGATGTGTGCCACATAAAATTCTGGGGCGTAGCCAACGACGTCTAAGTATTCATCATAAACCTTGTTTTTAAAGTTAGGGATATTTTCTTCTTTGACTAATGCGATCGCACAGCCACCGAAGCCAGCTCCTGTCATACGGGCGCCTAGAACACCTTCTTGTTTTTGAGCTGCATCGACTAATGTATCAAGCTCGATACCAGTTACTTCATAATCATGTCTCAACGAATCGTGTGAGGCATTTAATAATTGACCAAAAGCAGCCAAGTTTCCTTGTACCAGTTCAGCTTTAGCTTCTAATGTTCGTTGGTTTTCAGTAACTGCATGACGAGCACGACGAATCAATGTGTCATCACCAATCAAATCAATGTTTGCTTCAAATGTTTCTTCGTCTAAATCACCTAATGCTTGAATAGCTAATTTTTGTTGGAGACGTTTTAGTGCTTCTTCACATTCACTACGTCGTTCATTATATTTAGAATCAGCTAATTCACGACGTTTATTTGTATTCATGATTACTACTGCATAGCCATCTAATTTTACTGGAACCATTTCATATTTTAACGTATTTGTATCAAGTAGAATAGCTTTGTCTAATTCGCCAAAGCCAATCGCAAATTGGTCCATGATCCCTGAGTTGACACCGATAAATTCATTTTCTACTTTTTTACCAATTTGAACTAATTCAAGTCGATCAATGGATAAATGGAATAAGTCTTCTAAGGCAACACCGACTAACAATTCTAAGGAAGCGCTACTTGAAAGTCCTGCACCATTAGGGATCGTCCCTTCAACTAAGAGTTCAAAACCATGTTCAATTGGGTAGCCTGCTTCGTTTAGTTTAACGATCATACCTTTGACATAGTTTGCCCATCCTGCTTGTTTGTCGTAATCAAGTTGGTCTAAAGTAAAGCTGATGACACCGTCGTCTTCAAAGTTTGTTGAGTAGACCAATACTTTATTATCCTCACGAGGTGCGGCAACTCCTTGTGTGCCATAAGTGATGGAGGCAGGGAAAACATGACCACCGTTATAATCTGTATGTTCACCAATCAAGTTGATTCTGCCTGGAGAAAAATATTGTGTGGTTTTTTTAGGTCCAAAGATTTCTGCGAATTTTGTATTTAAACTGCGTTTGATTTCCATAGTTAGATACCCTCTCTTGTGTCGATTTTAAATTCTGTAGTTGTTTCAAATGGTGTGTGTGCTGCTAAATGAATATTTCCAAAAGCTGGATACTGTTCTGCTCCGGGAGCGATTTGAGTCTCAAACGTGATACCACCGTGGTTGGCTAGTTTCTTTCCATGCATTTCTGGGGTATCTTGCCCAAAGTTAGCAGTGAAGATCACAACACTAGGTGAATCGGTCATGATGCTTACTTTGATTTGTTCATCGGGACTTAATAAATAAGCCGATACATGATTCATACCTGGGTTATTTAAAAAGAAAGGATGATCGATCCCATCAACAAGTTGTTTTTGTTCAAATTGACTTGTAAAGACGGTGGCTAATTTTTGAGGTGTTTGAAAATCAAAAGGTGTTTGAGCAACACTCGCTTTTTCGCCAGTTGGTATACTATCAGGTCGTAATGGAGCGAAAGACTCACTGTCTAGCCAAAGTGTATGTTGATCAATTGATTCTTCTACATCGCCACTTAAATTAAAATACACGTGGTTGGTCGGATTGAAAAGCGTATCCTGATCACTGATTGCTTGCGTTCTAACACGCCAAATGTTGTCTTCTGTCAAAGTATAACAAACTTCTACGGATAGATTTCCAGGAAAACCATGTTCTCCGTCGGGACTGGTAGTAGTAAATGTGACTGAGCTTTCTTTGTCTGTTTCACTTAGTTGATACGTCCATTTTTTCTGTTCAAATCCTGGTGTACCTCCATGAAGTGAATGCCCTGTCTGAGGATCGACACTCAATTGATAGGTTTGATCATTCAAAGAAAATTGGCCTTTTTCAATCCTACCTGCTGTTCGTCCGATCGTTGCTCCGATATAAGCATCTTTTGTCAAATATTCTTGTGCGGAGTCAAACCCTAAAATTAATTTCCGATCATTAGCAGTTAGTTGAACGATCCGTGCACCTAAGTCAGTGACGGCTAATTTAAGTCCGTGAGTATTGGATAATGTAATCAAATGGTACCCCTGACCAAAGTCTTTTTCTGTAATCGTCATAATATAATTCCTTTCTTAATGTTGTGGAATGATAAAGTCATCTTCTAATTCAGATGCGAGTTCTTCATGTGAAGCTAATTTATTTTCTAGTTCTTTGACGATTTGCGCATGTTTTTTCTCTGTCAAAGTGATCTTCCAAGCAAAAATGATGGCAGAAAAGAACATCAATGCTGCAGGAACATAAAATGCATACGCTTTAAAAGTCATGATCCCATGATTGGTAATATCAGCAGCAGAAGCATTTCCAGTCATACCAGCTGCGATTGCGACAAACCCAACGATCCCATTAGATAAAGCACCTGCAATTTTATCGAGCAGTGGGCGAATCGATAAAGTCACAGCTTCGTTACGAATCCCATTTTTCCATTGTCCATATTCCACAGAATCAGTAATCGTCATCAAGGCAGATAAAAAGATCAACTGTTGTGGGAAGTAAAATAAAACAAGTCCAACGATCACGATCGGTAAGCTAGTGCCTGCGATAGAGAAGAAGAAGTAAGAACTGATCATCATCGCAATGCCGCCGATATAGACATAACGTCTGGAAATCAATCGTGTCAAAGCAGGGAATAAAGGCACAGCGACTAGTCCAAGTAAAGCTGCTACTAAACCGACAATCCAGAATTGAGTTGGTTGACCTAAGACATATTTGAAAAAGTAGAATAAAACGGCAGTTGTTGCTACATTGGCAATAGCATAAGCAATATAAGAAAGTGCTAACCACATTAATTGGTCATTTTGGGCAATTGCTTTGAAGACATCTTTGATACTTGCTTTTTCATTTTGTTGACGAATCGCCGTGTCGACTTCTTTTGTTCCTAAAGCTGTAATAATTGCAGTTCCTCCAGAGATCACAGCGGTAATCACACCGAACCAGAACCAACCTGAAGCGCCTTCAACATGATGAGCAGTAACTAAATAAGTGAAAAATGTGACGATTGGTACGACGACCAAAGTAGTCCCGTTTGCTCCTAAGGAAGAACCGAATCGAGCAAAAGTCGCGAATTTTTCTCTTTCTTTGGTTTCAGTACTTAAAGCTGGAATCATTGACCAAAAAGCAATATCTTTAAATGAATAAAAACTATCTAATAATACAAAAACAATGGTAAAAAGGATGATAAACAAAGTTGTATTGTGAGTAGCAAGGCCAAAGAAATTAGTAAAAAGAAAAATCAAAAGGAATGAACTAACTAAACCACCAATGACCAGCCATGGTTTAAATTTTCCATATTTTGTTCGAGTATTATCAATAATCCCGCCAATCAATGGATCGAAAACGATTTCAATCAAACGAATACCAACGACTAAACTGGTCACCGTAGCGATCATTCGAGCAGTAGTTGCTTTATCTGTACCTGCAAACATCTCGCTTGTTACAAAAACCATAAAATAAGTGCTGAGAGTAACATAAAAAGTATCATGACCGAATGCGCCTAAAGCATAAGAAACCCGTTGTATCATTTTGTTCTTCATAGTATCTAATCCCTTCTTTGTTAAATATACAATAAAAAGTTAAACGGTTACAATAAATAAAAAAAGTTCTTTTTCTACTATTGACTTTATCAAGAAAACGCTTCCTGATGAATATATTTTTGTGACTAATATTTAACTTTTTGTTGCACGTTGTAGAACAAGAAGAGTAAAGTAAAAACAAAGGAGTGAGAGCGATGGAGCAAGCAATATTTTTAAAAAAAGAACGTCAAGAATTAGCTAAAGGGTGTTATTTTGACTTTTGTGGATTTTCAAAAACTTTGCCATATCATTCTTTCGGTCCAGCAATCAGACAAGATTATGTGTTACATGTCGTGATGGAAGGTAAAGGAACTTACCATGTGAAAGAACAGCAATATCAATTGCAAAAAGGGGATCTGTTTTTGATCCGGCCAGGGGATTCTACTTTTTATTTAGCAGATGGTGAAGAGCCTTGGGTCTACTGTTGGTTGTCTTTTGGAGGGCCATTAGCGAAAGAGATCATTGAACGTTCCTTATTCAAAGAAGATCAGTATACAATGGTTTCTGCAGGTATTTCGGCATATATAGATATTATTTTGGACTGTCTTCATTATTCACAAGACGGTTTAGCAGATGAATTAGAATTGACGGCTTTGACTTATCGCTTTTTATCCGTATTACTAAAAGATGGTGGGAAAATCGGTTTGGGAAATCAAAAGGTTTCTTCGCCACTAGCAATCGAGACAGTGAAGTATATTGAAGAACACTATCCAGAAAATTTAACAGTAGAGGAAATTGCTCGACAACTGTCAGTCAACCGGAGTCATCTATCAAGAGTCTTTAAAAATCAATTAGGAACGAGTATCAAAGAATATTTGATTGGCGTGCGAATCAACCGAGCAGCATTTTTATTATCGTTGACTGATGATTCAGTAGAGAGTATCGCTTATCAAGTTGGTTTTAATAGTTTAGTTGTATTTAGCCGAATGTTCAAAAAGACAACTGGAGAAACAGCAACAAATTATCGGAAACGGATGAAAAATGAAGCGTCCAAAAACCTTTCATTAGGTGCTTTGAAGAAAGAATTAGAAGAACAAGAGATTGTTTCCTGGTCTACCTAACCATAAGGCAGGAGACTAATGACATTTTGTGTTCTGTGCTAAACTAGGAAATAGCAAGAATGAAGAGGAGTCAAGAAATGAGAACTTTGATTATCGTTAGTCATCCTACGATTGAGACATCATTGAACCAACAGTTTTTCAAAGAAGCAACTGAAAATTTAACGGTTACTTGGCATCATTTGGAAAAACATTATCCAGATTGGACGATTGATCGTGATACAGAACTTGAATTATTAAAAACACATGACCGGATCATCTTCCAATTCCCTTTGTATTGGTATAGTGCGCCAGCTCATTTAAAACTATGGGAGGACACTGTATTGGAACACGCTGACGAAATTCTTAGAGGCAAAGAATTAGGGGTTGTCGTAACAACTGGCGTTTCTGAAAAAGAATATCAAGCAGGCGGGAAAGAAGAATATACCATTTCTGAATTATTAAGACCGTATCAGCGGATTGCCCACAAGTTTGAAATGACTTTTTTACCTCCATTTGTGATGGCGCAATTCATGTATCAAACAGAAGAAAAGCGTTGGGAGCGTTTAGTGGCGTATCAACAATACCTGACATTAGTAGGCAAACCGACCTTGATCCAGCGAATAAACTGGTTTATTGAGCGACTAAGCAGCAATCATTCTTTACAACAACTAGATCAGACCAAGCAAGCATTCTTAATCGACTATTTAGAGAATGAAAAAGAAGAGATTGAAGACCTCACATTTATCTTACAAGAATTAAAGGAGCAATAAAATGGCGGAAGAATGGTTTGTACGACAATTGGAAGAATTAAGTACATCGGTAGATTATGAAACAAAAGCTGTGTTGCATGAAACAAAAAAACTTTTACTGGAAATTTCAGAACGAAAAGTCCAATTACAAGGAGAAATCGATGGAGAATCCTGGAATCATCAAAAATGGTGAGTTTTGTTTATAAATAACACAGTTTAAAATGTTCAGAATGATGATTATTTGCTACAATGGGATTAAAGTAGGATTGAGAACGCTATTTTATATACTAATGGGTGGTGAAAGAAATGAACGAAGAAAACGAGCAAAGAGTCAATGTCCGAATGGCTCGTAGACAACAACAGAAAAAAGAAACGCAACGCCGATTGATCAAAATTGGTTCGGCTGTTGCCGTTTGCTTAGTCCTTATAGGTGCTGTTACAGCTCTTTATTTCCATGGAAAGAATAGTTCGAGTGCAGAAAGTTCGGTCGCAAAAACAAGCGAAACTACCACAAAAAAAGCCTCTTCCACAACGAAACCAAAAAATAAAGAAACTGCAAGTTCGACTCAAGAATCGAAAACAGGCACACTGACGGATCAGTTACAAACGATTATGACAGATTATACAAAGAAATTGGAAGAACAAACACCTCGTTTGATCGAAGAATACCAAGCTGAGATTCAGAACAATCAAAACGGTGTGATGGGGTTGTCTGCGATTGCTAATCAAAAGGCTCGAGCGCTACAAGCTATTTCTGATGAAGGGATCAGCAAATTACAAGCAACGTATCAAGCAGCACCAACCAAAGAAGGCGTAGATCTTGCAAATTGGATCAACCAACTTTCAGCAGATTATACGGAACAAGTAGCTAAAATTTCTGATATCTATCTCCGAACAAGTGCTTCGTTACAAGCAGAAACGTCAAGCAGTCAAACAACTAGTGAAACGGAAACTAGTGTTTCTCAGACGACTGACTCAACGACACAATCTTCCAGTCAAGCTACCCAAGGAACCGAAGGACAGACAGCAAGTGCTACTTCAAATGAGCAAGCTGCTACTACTGTCGTTCAACAAGGAGAAGGTCCCAACCAGATTGCGGAACGTACAGGAATACCAGTTGATAAGCTTTTATCATTGAATGGGATGACGATGGACAGCTATTTCTTCAGTCCTGGAGAAGTATTGAAATTGAATTAAGCCACTGACAAGATGCCTTGATCAGCAAAAATAAGCTAGCGACCAATCAATTGATTGGACACTAGCTTATTTTTTTGAATTGAAATGGTTTGTTTAAGTTCATCGTGAACTGAATAAAAGATATAGATAATAGTAAGATAGTGATACATAAATAAATAGTAGGAATTTTGTTTATTTTAGACCATAAAAAAGCAGGGTCCCATTTGATGGGGAGCCCTGCTTTTTTGATGAAGATTAGCGACTTTTCAGTCTTCGTTCACGTAGAAAATAATGAATCGTCATGTAGCACAAAAACACGAGACCAATAATCAATGGAATTCTTGTTTCTTGATTGATAAACATAAAAATCAAGACAATGGCTAAAAATAATAAAGTAAGATAATTGGTATAAGGTGATAATGGCATTTTAAATGGATGATCTCTCATTTCTTCTGGGTGTTGTTTTTTAAATTGGATCTCACTAAGTAAGATAACTACCCAAGGGACCATCCCCGGTAAAATACTGGAACTATAGACAAAAACGAAAATATTTTCTGCATGATTCACAAACAAAGGTAACAGGTAATTTAAAACTAGGCCAATCAATATCCCGCTAGAAATCGCTACGACTGGATAAAAAGGTACGCCATGACGGGTTAGTTTTAAAAATTTCCTCGACATTTTTCCATTGATTGCTAAGGTGTAGATCATTCGACTGGCACTGAAAATACCCGAATTACATCCAGATAAGGCAGCCGTCAAGACGACGAAATTGATCAATCCGGCAGCAAATGTGATCCCGATTTTAGAAAATGTTTGAACAAATGGGGAACCTATTGTGCCTAATTGATTCCATGGATAGATACTAACGATAATAAAAATAGCACCAATGTAAAAAATCAAGATTCGTCCAATAGTTGATTGAACAGCTTCAACGATCGTTTTTTTCGGATTTGCAGCTTCTCCAGCGGCCATTCCGATCAGCTCGATTCCTTGATAAGATGCAACAACAATGGATAGCGCAAAAAAGAAACCTTTTACTCCGCCGGTAAAGAAACCGCCGTTTTTCCAAAGATTAGAGATCCCGACTGCTTGGCCTTGATTTCCTAAGCCAAATAAGATGACACCTAGCCCTACCAGAATCATCAAAACGATCGTGCCGACTTTAATCATTGAAAACCAAAATTCTAGTTCACCAAAAGCTTTAACAGAAGCTAAGTTGGCAAGCATCAAAAAGAGGATGACAACAATCCCAGGAATGATTGTTGGCAGATGAGGCCACCAATAATTCATATATTCACCGACTGCAATGACTTCACTGATCCCGACAACAATAAACTGAAAGATGTTACTCCAAGCAGTTAAATAACCAGCGACAGGATGAAGATAATTACTAGCATAATTCGCAAAAGAACCCGTTGAAGGATCGACATAAAGCATTTCGCCAAGTGCTCGCATGATCAAATAAAGAAAGAGACCTGCGACAGCATAGGCAACCATTACTGAGGGACCTGTCCAACGAATGGTTGAGGAAGCACCCATAAACAATCCTACGCCGATCGTTCCTCCTAGTGCAATCATCTGAATGTGACGGGCACTAAGGCTTCGAGTTAATTTTTCTTCTTCCATACTAAAACTCCTTTCATTTTTGAGTAAAACAAGCAAATACGAATAAATGATAGACATTAATAACAAATAAATGATCAATAAAGACAATTTGCTTTTAAAACTCTTGATGTGATTTTACAGAAAGTTCTCACAAATTGCGAGCCTTTCTTGTAAAAAAAATCATGCGGGATACTTGAAAATGCTTTCGTCTTTAGTTAAACTATAATTAAATAAAAAGTTAGGTAAACCTAAAAGGAGTGGAGAATGTGTCAGAAGCGATCATTAATATCCAGCAATTAACCGTTGCTTATCAAGGAAAGTTAGCGTTAAACGAAGTTGATGTAATGATCCAACCCAAAAAAATCACTGGGATCATCGGTCCAAATGGTGCGGGAAAATCAACTTTTATGAAAGCTATACTGGCTTTGATTCCCAAAGTATCTGGAGAAATTTCTTTTGGCGGTTCATTGCTAAAAGAAGCACGTAAAAAAATCGCTTATGTTGAACAACGAAATGAATTGGATCTCTCTTTTCCAATTGATGTGTTAGGTGTGGTCTTATTGGGGACTTATCCATCATTAAGGTTGGGACAACGTCCGGGAAAAAAAGAAAAAGAACGAGCACAGCAAGCATTAGAAAAAGTCGGTATGGCTTCGTATGGGAAGCGACAAATAAGCGAATTGTCGGGTGGACAGTTACAACGTGTTTTTATTGCCCGCGCATTGGCGCAACAAGCAGAATGGATTTTTCTTGATGAGCCATTTGTAGGGATTGATGCCGTAAGTGAGAAAAAAATTTTTTCAATATTGAAAGAATTAAAAGCAGCAGGTAAAACGATCATCATTGTTCATCACGACTTGCACAAAGTAACAGAATATTTTGATGAAGTGATTTTATTGAATCAGCAATTGATCGCTGCCGGACCTGTTGCAACGACATTTACTTCAGAAAATCTGAAGATTGCTTATGGTGAAGTGATCGGGCAATTAGTGAAAGGAGCAAAAGAAAAATGATCCAATCGTTTATTGAAGGAATGATGAACTACCAGTTTTTACAATATGCATTGTTCACATCAATGCTCGTTGGTTTGGCTTCCGGGGTGATCGGATCTTTTATCATCTTACGAGGGATGTCGTTGATGGGAGATGCTATTTCACATGCGGTCTTACCAGGAGTAGCAATTTCCTACATGTTTGGCTTTAGTTATATTTTAGGTGCCACGGTCTTCGGCATGTTGACGGCAGGACTCATTGGTTTTGTTACCCAACGAAGTCGATTAAAGAATGATACAGCAATCGGTATCGTCTTTAGTTCATTCTTTGCATTAGGAGTCATTTTGATTTCTTTTGCCCAAAGTGCTACGGATCTGTACCATATATTATTTGGAAATGTGTTAGCGGTGAGAGAAAGCGACCTGCAGATGACGGCGATCGTTAGCGGTATTGTGTTATTGTTTGTGTTCATTTTCTATAAAGAACTCAAAATTACTTCTTTTGATCCGATGATGGCTAAAGCTTATGGGCTAAATATTACCTTGATCCACTATTTGCTCATGTTTTTCCTGACGTTAGTCGCAGTGGTTAGTTTACAGACAGTAGGGACGATCTTAGTGATTGCGATGTTGATCACACCAGCTGCTACAGCTTATCTATTAACGAATAGTTTAGTGAAAATGATTGCTATCTCATCAACAGTTGGTGTATTAAGTGCAATCTTGGGGGTATTTTTTAGTTATAGCTATAACTGGCCTTCCGGTGCAACCATCGTTTTAGCTTGCGCGCTATTCTTTCTGTTGGCATTTTGCTTTTCACCTTCTAAGGGAATCTTTTTTGCTCATAAACGGGTCATAAAAAGCGAGTAAAAAGAATGATCATGTAAAACAAATCATTTGAAAAAAGGAGTAATGAGATGAAAACCAATAACTATCGGATTTTTTTTGTAATGTTCGCAAGTTTCTTTTTGTTAGTGGGCTGTGGCAGTCAAGAAAAGCAGGAAGCTAATAAAGAAACGTCTAAAGAAACATTGAATGTTGTAGCAACCAACTCTATCTTAGCGGATATGGCAAAAGAAGTAGGAAAGGAACATGTAGCTGTTCATAGTATCGTGCCTGTAGGAACAGATCCTCATGAATATGAAGTGTTACCAGAAGACATCAAAAAAGCGAGTGATGCCGATGTGATTTTATATAATGGGCTAAATCTAGAAACTGGTAATGGCTGGTTTACGAATTTAATGGAAACCACACATAAAAAAGAAGAGAAAGATTATTTTGCAGTGAGTAAAAAAGTAACACCCATTTATTTATCAGGTGGGACTTCCAAGAGTAAAGCTGACCCTCATGCCTGGTTAGATTTATCGAATGGGATGAAATATGTAGAAGAAATTACCCGTATCTTTTCAGAAAAAGATGCTGAAAATAAAGCAGTCTATGAAGAAAACGCAAAAAAATATATTGAAAAGTTGAGCGAATTGGATGAAAAAGCTAAAATAAACTTTCAAACAATTCCTGAAGATAAAAGATTATTAGTAACGAGTGAAGGAGCCTTCAAATATTTTTCAAAAGCTTATGGAATCCCAGCAAGTTATATCTGGGAAATCAATACAGAAAGTCAGGGAACTCCTGAACAAATGAAACGAATCATCAATCAAGTAAGAGAATCTGCAGTACCCGCTTTGTTTGTCGAAACAAGTGTTGATCCTAGAAGCATGGAACGTGTGGCGAAAGAAACGGGAGTAGCTATCTATGATCGATTATATACAGACTCTATCGATAAGGAAGGTAAACCAGGAGATTCTTATTATAAGATGATGGACTGGAATATCCGAACGATCCATGATGGGTTGACTCAAGAAAAATAAATGGTAAAAATAACTTTCATTCAAAAAAACTAGAAAAGAATGCGTGCTAAATAGCCAGCCGAAGAGATCAAAATCAGTTCGTTAGATTTTGGTTTCTTCGGCTTATTTATGCTAAAAATCAAGATTCAAAAAACAAGAAGCAGGAGGATTCATTTACCCTGATTTATGTGGAAAGGAGATCAAGCGAAGGCTCACTTATTTTGCAAGTAAAAAAATAAAAAAAACGTCTGCTTTTTGTTAGTTTCGGATACCTTTTTTTGTTGTTTTCCGTTATAGTTAAAGATAAGAAAGGAAGGTAAAGCTATGAATTTTACGCGTAAAGATAAACAACTAATCAAAGAAGAAATCCTTAAAGTGATCGAACAACAGGATAGCTCTGATAAAGATCAAGACCTTCAATTTCTTGAAACAGAAATGGCTAAATTATTCATAGCAAGTCCAAGTGAATCGGATGTAGAAGAACGTTATCCGGGGAAATGGCTTTTTGATGAATTTCAGCCATTAGATGAACAGACTGGAATTGGTTATTTTGTCTCGATTTCTTCTGTTGGATTTATTCCAGGAGTATTAGTGAAACAAAATAATGAAATCAATATCAAGGCATGGCCAGCATTATTTTCCACAATGGGGACAGAAGGGGTCATTGAAAAAATTCAATCGGCTTATTATAAAAGTTCGTTTATTGCAAATAGTAAACTAATGAATACATTCTATAATCGTTTGGTTTTGATTGCCCGCCCAGGAGATATTCCACAAACATTTACCTACTCGCAGCAAAAGAATCTCTACGAAGAAACATTATATTCCAGAGATTTATCCACTTTTTCCGCAGTAGAACAGGTTCGATTGCATGAATTGTTGCATACTAAGCCAGTATCGCTCAACTTTTTTCAAGCGCTAGATAACCAAAGAAAATGGTTGTCTCTCAACTATTGGGAAATCTTTGCTACTAGAAAAAGATGGATGGAGGAACGAAAGATCGCAGATCAACAGATCCAATTTGTCCAGCTAAAAAGAGATCGGCTTTATTACGGAATTTATAGTCGCTTGCAATTATTTGAATAGGTGGAAAAGATGACAAAAACCTTAAAAGAAGAAATCATTGAAGAAAGCAAACGTTTAGGTATTGATAAAATCGGTTTTACGACGGCAGAACCCTTTGATTATTTAAAAGAGTCTTTAGAAGAACAAAAAGCCGCTGGACATACTTCGGGATTTGAACATCCAGTGATTGAAGAACGTTTATATTTAGAAAAAACTTTTGATCGCCCACAATCGATTATCGCTATTGCTTTAGCTTATCCAACCAAGATCCATGAAGAGGTCCCAAAAGATGAAAAAAGAGGACAATTTGCACGGGCATCTTGGGGAATCGATTACCATGATATTTTACGTGACC
Organism: Enterococcus sp. DIV1682a; assembly: GCF_051711005.1. Lineage (NCBI taxonomy): Bacteria > Bacillati > Bacillota > Bacilli > Lactobacillales > Enterococcaceae > Enterococcus > Enterococcus sp. DIV1682a. Next base: position 2,449,008 of record NZ_JBIOLT010000001.1, on the reverse strand, counting down.
GTCTCAATCAATTGATTACTTTTATCCAAAGCAGAGCAAGTGTCTGGCAACAAGAAGAAGCTTGGCGGTTTGCCCCACAAGTGGATACTGGAGAATTAGTAGATGTGGCTGTTGCACAAAGAGCAGGACTAGGATTTATTGGTCGAAATGGGTTGCTGATCACAGAAGAATACGGTTCATTCGTGTATCTTGGAGAAATTGTCACCAATATCGTATTTGAACCTGATGAACCAGGTGTTTTTGGCTGTGGTGATTGTACTCGTTGTGTGACAGCTTGTCCGACAAAAGCTTTGTTAGGCGATGGCAGGATGAATGCACAAAAATGTTTATCTTATCAGACCCAAACCAAAGGGCTAATGCCAAATGAGTATCGGAAAAAAATGCGAAATGTCATTTACGGGTGCGATATCTGTCAGTTAGTCTGTCCTTATAATCAAGGGAAAGATTTCCATTTCCATGAAGAAATGGAACCAAAAGTAGAAGAAGTCTATCCGAAATTAAAACCAATGCTTTCTTTATCAAATAAAGAGTTTAAACAACAGTTTGGGCATTTAGCTGGTTCATGGCGAGGGAAAAAACCATTGCAAAGAAACGCTTTGATTGCTTTAGCAAACCTTGGGGATACTTCGGCTTTACCTGAGATCGAAAGCTGCTTAAGTGATGTTCGACCGGTTATTCGAGCAACCGCTGCTTGGTCGATTGGGCGTTTAGGTAGAAAAGAACCAGAAAAATGGTTGGAAACTTTAGAGCAAATGAAACAACGCGAAGAAGACCAAGAAGTGATCACAGAAATTATAGAAGCGCAAGAAATGTTAGCCAAGAAAACGAAGCGAAAAAAGAGGACGTGAAAGAAGCGGTCAGCTCCGAGCGAATAAGAGAAAATTTTATGTACAAGATTCCTTTCACTTCTATTAATAAGAAAAAAATAGAGTATTATGCTAAAACAAGCGTAGTACGACAAAGAGACTAGGACAGTTAGTTTGTTCTAGTCTTTTTATTGATTGAAGTAAAATAATGGATCATAACTAAATAATAAAAAGAATCTGTATTAGAAAAGTTCAATACTTAGAGTAGTATAATCCACTGAATGTTCGACTCGTTTGTAATTGAAGCAGTTCAAAAAATAGAATACTATCGGTTTTTTTTAGCAAAAAATCTAGAAATACCAGAAATTTCAAAAATATTAAAAAACTTATCCTAAAATTTTTTAGTAAAGGTTGTAATAATTACTCAATTTTTTGTCGTTTTGACACATAATTACTAAAAAAAAGGATAAATTAAATAAAAAAATCAAAAAAGTTAAAAAAAAATACTAGAAATATTACAAAATATAAGATTTTCTAAACTTTATAAGAAAATGTTAAAAAACGGTTTCTTTCATATGATATAAGGGTTCTAGGACTTTAGTCGTACTTTTTTGTCCAGAGTTATGTTACAAATGTTAAAAATTAGGATATTTTGTCATTAAATGTCATATTTCTTTTACCTATGAAATATTTCTAGATGATAAAGTTAATGACGTTGATAAATACATGGAAAAAAAAGGAGATAAACATGAATTCAATTAAGAAGATCGTTTTAGGAACAACTTTTGCTGCTGGTGCAACTGCAATGTTTGTAGGAACAACTGCTCATGCTGACGAAGTCTATACAATTAAATCAGGTGATTCACTATCAAAAATCTCACAAAAATTTGTTGGAGATAACTCATTGATCGATGCAATCGCTGAAAAAAATGGTATCAAAGACATCAACCGCATCTATGTTGGCGAAGAATTAACGATCCCGACTTCAAGTGATGCTTCAGCAAAAACAGTCGAAGCACCAAAAACAACTGAAACAGTAACGGAAGAACATACATATGTTGCTCCAGTTAAAACAGTTGAAGTAACACCTGCTGCTCCAGCTGCTCAAACAGCAACAGCTCCAAGCAATTCAAGTTCTGCAAAAGAATGGATTGCGAATAAAGAATCAGGCGGTTCTTACACAGCAACTAACGGCCGTTACATCGGACGTTACCAATTAGATGCATCATACTTAAATGGTGACTATTCTGCTGCAAACCAAGAACGCGTAGCTGATCAATATGTATCATCACGTTATGGCTCATGGGATGCTGCTCAAGCATTCTGGTTAGCAAACGGCTGGTACTAAGTCGATTATTGAATACTAATAAAAAGACAAAACCAAGAAATCGTGTCATTCGATTTCTTGGTTTTTTTGCTGTTTAGGGATGAGACAGTAATGACGAAAAATAAATGAATGAAATAGTTATCTCTTTGTTCATCTTAGGTTTTCTTGATGTAGTTATGGAGATCTTTTTGATAGTCCGTTCCATGCCACGTACCAGTGTTTATAAATTCAGCTAAGAGATAACCGATATAAGGACCAGTCGTTAAACCAGAAGAACCGAGTCCACTTGCGACGATCAGATTTGGTTCATCGAATAAAGGACCAAAAAACGGAGCAAAATCAGACGTATATGCCCTCGTTCCTACTTGTAACTGATAAGGCTGTGAAAGTAATTTTTCTGGTTGTACAAAAAAAGCTTTTGTCTGTTCAGTCAACTGTAAAAATGCTTCATTAGTAGGAGTCAGATCCCATCCTTGTTCATTTTCATGTGTAGCGCCTAATAAGATTTTTCCGTCATTGAAGGGAATGAGGTCTGCTTCTCCATCTAGCATGGCAACAGGCCATTTTTGGCTTTGGAGCTGATGAGTAGTAAAAGCGATCAACTGCCCTTTTTGAGGACGAAGATCGACCTGATAGCCTAATGGTTCCAATAAAGGCTTCAAGGAAGGACCAGGAGTCAAAATGACCCGGTCAAACGGTTCTTCACCAAATTCTCCGAGGATCAGCCAATCATCATTCCTTTTTTGTAGGCGAATCTTATCGTTTATTACTGTTACACCAGCCCTTTTCAAGCGTGCCGTTAAATAATGAAGGTAAGCTTTTCCGTCTAAACGGCCACCACCAGTGATGAATAAAGAGGGGGTCGGTTTTAATAAAGGAAGTAAATCAGCTGTTTGATCCGCTTTTAATAAATGGATTTCTCCGATCTCAGGTGCCTCTTTTTTTCGTTCTTCTGCAAGATCAAGTAATTCTGCTAATTGTTCTTTTTGTCGAAGCAAGAGTGTACCGGAACGAGCATAAACGGTCGGATCAAGTGCGAAATCTTGCACTAATTTTGGGAAAAATGCCGCACCGTCTTTGGCTAAACGATACCATGTTTTATTTCTTCTTTTGGATAACCATGGAGAAATGATTCCCGCACTTGCTTTGGTTGCCTGACCGATTCCATGGTCAAATAAGGTGATGCTGTATTTTGTGGTATCTACATAATTGGCTAATGTCATACCGATGATTCCACCACCGATAATGGCGATTTTTTCCATGTTTGATTCCTCCTTTACTTACAAATTGTATTTTTGCACAAAAAAACGGCAGTTGCAAACGACTGCCGTTTCAATCAATCATGAATGTTTTGTAGTTAAACTATAACGAATAAATAAGATAAAGCTGATAACTAATAGAAGAAGTAATACACCTAAAGCAACTTGTGAACCGAATGTCGTGGCGACTTTATAGCTCAAATCAGCATGCGCTTGAATAAGGTTGATAATGATTGCCACTAATGAAGTAGCAACGGCACCAGAAAATTGTTGTAAGGTATTAAAAACAGCATTGCCATCACTTTGATAGTCATCCGTTAAAGCATTCATCCCAGTGGTCATCATATTGCTATAAGACAAACCAATCCCTATCATATAGATCACGTGGCAAGTAATCAACAATAGCAATGAAACATGTCCTAGAAGAAAGACTAGTGCGGACCAACCAACAAGAGCAAGGAGTAATCCGGCAAAAATCGGTTTTTTGGGACCGTGTTGATCAAGCAGTTTTCCAGAAAAAGGCGATAATACAGCGCCAATCGTAGCTCCTGGCAACATGGCGATTCCAGCGATGAAAGGACTGTTTCCTTGAACAATCTGAACAAAATTTGGTAAGACAAAAGAAACGCCTAGCAATAAGAACTGGTAGATTAAAAAGCTAAATAAGAACAAGCGAAATGTTTTATTAGAAAAAATGGTTAGTTGGATCAATGGATAATCGGCTTTTTTTGTTCGTTGGTAAAAAAGGATCCCACCAATAATCGCTATTAGTAACGCAAACCAACTAAGCGGTTGTCCTAGCATACTCAAAAACGTTAAGCTACCGCTAAATAATAAACACAAACTAAATACACTCAACACATCCAAACGTCCACTTTTTTGAACGGGCATTGAAGGAATAGCAACTAAGCCGATGCCAAGAGAAAGAATCAAAATAGGAATCAAGAAAAGAAAGATATGATTCCAAGTGAAATTTGAAGTTAAGATTCCCCCATATGTTGGCCCGATAGCCGGAGCAATTGCTGTGGTCAGTGTTCCCACCCCCATCATCGCTCCGCGGCGGTTCATAGGCGCAAAGGTCAAAATAATATGGAACATTAGTGGTAAAGCAATCCCGGTAGCTGCCCCTTGTAAAAGCCGACCAAGTAATAAAATGAAGAAAGTCGGAGAAAAGAAGTCAACAATGATTCCTGCTAAAAAAAGCAGGTTTGAAAGTAAAAAGAGACTTCTAAGGCTGAAATTTCGTGTTAAATAAGTTGATAATGGCACGATGATCGAGATCATCAGCAGGTAAATCGTTGTCACCCATTGAACTTGTGCAGTCGTTAATTGAAACTGGTTGATCAACGTTGGAAATGTGACGTTCATTGCTGTTTCGATCAACACTCCCGCAAAAGACATCATGCCGGTTGCGATGACTGCAGGTACTAAGAGTAATTGTTTTTGTTTTGTCATATCCTCACCTCAAAAAATTTCGTAAAAAAAGAGAGTGATTTCTATTATAAAAATAGAAACCGCCTCTCTCTCGACACGTAATATACGTGTTATCTGTACGATTTATTTCCATCGCTTATTCTAGCATAGAGGTAAAAAAAGTGTCAACCAGGTTAGCCAAGTCTTTTGAAAAGAGTTATGATAGTAGAGAATAAATCATCGCAGGAGGAAAAAATGGCTACGATTGATTGGAAAAAAACGGAACCAGGTTATAGTAGTAAAAAAAAGCCACAGATCTTAACGTTATCCCCACAGAATTTTTTTAGCATAAAAGGAGTAGGGGATCCAAATGAAGACGATTTTCAGCGACGAGTGGCAGCTTTATATGCTGTTAGTTATGCGATCCGAATGGCCCCAAAGAAAAATTGGCAGATTCCTAACTATCTTCCTTACACTGTTTATCCATTAGAAGGACATTGGGGATTACAAGAAGCTTATTTGCAAGAAAAAGTAATGAAGAAGAGTCATTTTGCTTATCAGATCATGATCAAACAACCTGAATTTGTGACGAAAGAAGTTGCACATGAGGCTCTACTACGTGTAGCGGACAAAATTCCCAATGATTTGTTCGACCAAATAGTATTTAGTAGCATGGATGAAGGATTAGTCGCTCAGATGCTTCATGTGGGACCATATGAGGATGAGCCACAAACCTTTGAAAAATTAACAACGTTTATCGAAGAGCAAGGGTATCAACGGATAGCTAAAGAACATAAAGAAATTTATTTAGGGGATCCGCGCAGAGCCAACCCAGAAAAACTGAGAACGATTTTGCGTGTCAAGATTGCGCCAAAAAATCAACTAAAAAAATAAAAGTAAAAAATACCAAAAAAGGCAGAAAAACGATTATTTTTTTGCTATAATCAAAGACAAGAGGTGTCCGCTATGAAAAAAATCCAACGACAAGCATTGATTCGTCAAATCATTACAGAAAAACCAATCAGCACACAAGAAGAACTATTGCTTTGTCTTCAAGACGCAGGGGTTACAGCCACTCAAGCAACTATTTCGCGTGATATCCGTGAGCTGAAGTTAGTGAAGTCTACGGATGAAAATAAGCAAGTTCGTTACAATCTATTCAGTCAGCCTGCTGAAACGTTACATGAAGAACGACTACAAGCAGCTGTTAAAAGAGAAGTTTTGAAAATACAAGTTGTTCAATTTATGATTGTGGTGCTAACAGAAAAAGATGGGGCAGATGTCGTAACCAATTGGCTAGATGAAGTCGCTTATCCAGAAGTTGTTGCAACGATTGCTGGAGTGGATACATTCATTGTGATTTGCCGTTCGGAAGAAGAAGCACAAGATTTTGCAGAAAAATTAGAAAGAATGAGGGAATAAAAGAAGGGAGAATGATTTATGTCTTTGTTGAAAGCGCTACAAAACGGATCTGATATTCGAGGGATTGCCATGACGACGGAAACACATTCAGCTAATTTGACACCAGCTGAAATCCAAAAAATAAGTTGTGGCTTGGTTAATTGGTTAAAAAGGGATCATCCACGCAAATATCAAGAAGGTAAATTAACGGTAGGAGTGGGGCGGGATAGTCGAATCAGTGGTCCAACGTTAGAAAAAGCGCTGATTGACGGATTAATCGAACAAGGCATAAATGTTCTTGATTTTGAGTTAGCTACGACACCGGCGATGTTTATGGCTACTCAGTTTTCTCAATTCCAGTGTGATGCAAGTGTGATGCTAACAGCTAGTCATTTGCCGTTTTACTTTAACGGCATGAAGTTTTTTACAGCTAATGGCGGCGCAGAAAAAGAAGATATCGCATTTATTTTATCAGAAACAACACCAAATAAAACCAATCATAAGGGGACAGTCCAAAAAGCTGATCTGTTAACACCTTATGCAGAAGACTTAGTTCAAAAAATCAAAAATGGTATTAGAAAGAAAGGAATGTCTGACACAAAACCGTTAGCTGGCTGGCGGATCATCGTAGATGCAGGAAATGGCTCCGGTGGTTTTTTTGCTGAAAAAGTACTACAACGATTAGGAGCAGATACGGCAGGTTCGCAGTTTTTAGACCCCGATGGTCATTTTCCGAACCATATCCCGAATCCAGATAATGCTGAAGCCATGGCAAGTATCAAGCAAGCTGTTTTAGAAAGTCAAGCCGATTTAGGAGTGATCTTTGATACGGATGTTGACCGTTCGGCAGTAGTCAGTGCAAGTGGTCAAGTGATCAATCGTAACAATTTGATCGCCTTATTAAGTACGATCGTGTTAAAAGAATACCCTGGAGCGACGATCGTAACTAATTCACCAACGTCTAATCACCTAGAAACGTTTATTGAAGAAAAAGGTGGCAGACAAGATCGTTACATTTCAGGTTATCGTAATGTCATCAATCGTGCAATTGCATGCAATAAAGAAGGGATCGATGTTCCGTTAGCGATTGAAACAAGTGGACATGCAGCATTCAAGGAAAATTATTTTTTAGATGATGGTGCCTATGTCATTGCAAAAATTTTGATGCTTTTGCCAGAACTGAAACAAACAGAACAAACGTTGGAAGAGATTATCCACGACTTAAAACAGCCACAAGAAGTACAAGAAATTAGGTTAAGGCTTAGTGGAGAGGATCCGAAAAAACAAGGGGCAACAATTATTCAAGGGCTAGCGAACGAATTGAACGAAGAGGGACTGGTATTTCATCCGGAAAATGAAGAAGGAATTCGTTACGATCTAAAAGAACCATATGGGAATGGCTGGTTTTTATTACGAGCAAGTTTGCATGAACCATTACTGGTGCTTCAGATCGAAAATGATGAAGTTGGAAAAAATCAACACGTTTTACAGCTACTTGCGGAACATTTAAAGAAATACTCAAATGTTGAACCACTGATAGTGGATACTAAGGAAGCGAAGGGAAATGAAAAGTAAAAATGGTTGCGAACATAGTAATTTTTTTGACTGTATTAGTTTATGGTGTAAATTTTTTAGTTTTTCTTTATCTTAGAATCAATCATATCAAAAATTGTGTAGAGAAATTAGCTATTTATTTGGGAACAAACATGACTTTATTATTTACGAGTGGTATTTTTCTCTTTTTTGGAAAAATCATTGAAGATGGCATCCTTGTTTTTGAATAAGTAACTTTCATGAGAAAATAAACTAAAATGCTCATGTTAATCAAGAAGTCCTCAATCGTTGCAGTATGAATCTAGGAGCAGAATTTTTGAACAAATTGCTAGATATGCTTACACTGGTAATAGACGAAGTGTCATATCGAAAGGAGCAGTACAATGAAAAAATTATACGAAACAGCGATGATCAATCATGGTGGACGAGAAGGCGAAGTAGCAGCACCAAATGGTTCGATGCAAATGAAGATCACTCCTCCAGGCATCCATGCTGAAGGAACAAATCCGGAACAACTATTTGCTGCGGGCTATGCCTCATGTTTCAATGGTGCACTGCAACATATGATCAAAGAAGCTAATTTGTCCGTAGACTCCACAGTTAAAGCACGGGTTTCACTTTACACACTTGATGAGGGTGGTTATAAAATCGGTGTGGTATTAGAAGTACATGTTGACGATGTGAGCGAGGAACAAGCCAAGCAATTAGCGGAAGATGCCCATGATTACTGCCCTTATTCAAAAGCGACAAGAGGAAATATTGATGTTGAGGTAGTGACAGTTTAAACGATTTTTCTATCTGAGGAAGAAGTAAGTACCTTTAGATAAGTATTTTTTTATAAAAAACAGGACCGGTAGAGTTTTCTATCGGTCCTAAAAATGATGGTGACGAGTCTCAAACTATTCTTGGCTTATAAATGCCAATAGAAGCTAAAAAATGATCGACCAGCAAGCATTTCTACTGTTTTTAGTAGGAAAGTAATGGCTTGCTGGTCGATCATTCTTATTTTTATTCTGTTGAGTGGTAAGGACCCAAAGGATGTTGGACACAACCACTTTTGCATGTTTTATTTTTTACTTGGCGGTGTTCCATACATTTTTGGTGTAACCCGTTGTAATTTTGGCTTATCACCTTCAACTTTTGGTTCTGCTAACCATTGGTATTCGCCTTCACCATCTAAGGCTTCACCACTTGCCCAAGAACCTTTGCTGCTTTCATCACCATCTGAGAAATTATAAAAGTCATAGGCGATATCTTTTCGTTCGTTTTCACGATTGAACGTACTTGGTACAAGAATGGATCCTTCGTTTTCTTCCAATTCTTTCACGGCACTTGCCCATAAGTTTTGATGATAACTATCTCTTGCAAGTAAGACTGCCAGTAAATCTTTGACACCACGGTCATCGATCATTTCATAGATACGAGCGACTTGTAACCGTCCCTGAGATTCAGCATTTAGATTGGCACGGAAATCAGCTAACAAGTTTCCACTTGCAACGATATAACCGCCACTCCAAGGGTTGCCAACACTATCAGCAGGGCGTGGTCCTAAGCCAGCGACAATTGCATGCTGAGGATTCATACCAGAGATGATTGCGCCGATCGTAGGATCTTTTTTCATTGCTTCTTCTTGGTCTTCAACTGGCGCATCTTCTAATAATCGTGCGACCATCGTTGCTAACATTTCGACATGTCCAAGTTCTTCTGTTGCGATATCCATTAACATGTCTTTATATTTTTCTTCTCCTCGGCAGCTCCAACCTTGAAACAAGTATTGCATTGCCACACTCATCTCTCCGTATTGTCCACCGATAAGTTCTTGTAAATATTTTGCGATTAACGGATTCGGACGATCTGGTTTTGCTTCAAACTGTAGTTCCTTTTGGTGTCTGAACATCAAAAATTCCTCCTAATCTTTTATAAATACATTTACATTCTGCACTTTAAAATGAGAAAACACAAAGGAAATGCTTAGAAAAAGTACGGTGACAGATTTAATCTGATATATGAGTAGACACGCCTAATAAATTGTTATTTTCTGATTAAAATGATATCGTTATATTAAAATGTTATCGGTTGCAAATGGCGAAAGATAACCTTTTTATTAAAAAATGGAGGGATAAAATGAAAAAGTTGTTAGTTACTGGGGTGCTGGCAAGTACAGCATTATTTTTGTTGGGAGGTTGTGGTTCAAGTAGTGCAAAGTCAAACGCAGCTAGTTCATCTGAAAAAACAAGTGACGGGAAGAAAACTATTGATTTCTGGTCATTTTGGGGATCAGGAGCACGTAAAGAAGTGATCGAAGAGATCATTGACGATTACAATCAATCACAAGATAAGATCCAAGTAAATTATAAATACCAACCGTGGGGGGATATTTGGACCAAATCATTGTCAGCGATTACAGCGGGGAATGCACCAGACGTGATTGTTCAAGATATCAATTCAGTTGCTCAAAGAGCTGAAGCGCAACAGGCCACAAACTTATCTAAATATGTAGATGAAGAGACCTCAAAAGATTTTTATCCACAATTGTGGGATACAGTGGAGTACAAAGGTGATCCATATGCGATTCCGTTCAACACAGATACTCAAGTTATTTTTTATAATAAAAAATTATTTAAAGAAGCAGGAATCGCTGAAAAAGATTTACCAACTACATGGGATGAATTAGAAAAAACCGCCCATCAATTGGATAAAAAAGATAAAAAAGAATTCACACGAATTGGATTTTATCCTTTATGGAATTTAGGGGCAGATGTCTGGGCATTAAATGCAGATAATGGGACAAGCTGGTTTGATCAAGACGGCAAAATCAAAATCGATACGAAGAATAAAGTTGAAGCATTAGAGTGGATCCAAGATTGGCAAGACTATTATGGGAAAGATACGATCAATAAATTAGAGGCAGAATTTGGCTCAGGTGTTTCTGATCCATTCATCTCAGGTTTAGTCGCAATGCGTGCCCAAAATATCAATTATTATTCGAGCTTGATGGAAAATGCTCCAGAAGATTTTGATTTTGGTGTCATTCCGCTTCCAGAAAAAGAAAAAGGTTCTGGTCATTGGTCATGGGGCGGCGGCTTTGTACTCGAAGTACCTTATGGGGCAAAAGATCCAGAAGCTTCTTATGACTTTATCAAGTATCTTTCTTCACCAGAAGTTCAAGAAAAATTTGGCGAAAAGAGTTTTGATATCATGGCAAGTAAAACAGCCAATGAGAACTTAGTGAAGAATGAACAGCTAAGTGACAAGGGACGAATGATCTATCAAATGGCTGATGAGAATTTCAAAAATACGGTCATTACACCTGTCCCATTAGCAGCACCAGATTATACGACACTAGTGAACGAACAAATCGATCAAATTCTCTTAGGAACAAAAACACCAAAAGAAGGTTTAGCTGATGCTCAAAAAGCGGTGGAGAATCTAGTAAAACAAAATAACTAATCAACTGTTGACTAATTGAAAGAAAAAAGGAGGCAAGAAAATGAAGCGTTTATCAATCCGAAAGAAAAAAGAGGCAAGATGGGCCTATTTATTTATCTCGCCTTTTATTATTGGCTTTGTCGTCTTTATGTTAGGGCCCATGCTTTTTTCTGTTATCGGAAGTTTCACTGATTATAATTTGACTTCTAAAATGAATTTCATTGGATTAGCTAATTTTAGACGGATGTTTCTACACGATGATCTTTTTTGGAAATCATTATACAATACAGTGTATTTCGTCCTATTCAATGTTCCTTTAACCACAATATTTAGCGTATTTCTAGCAACGATTTTAAATCAAAAGATCAGAGGTATCAGTTTTTTCCGAACGATGTTTTATTTACCTGCAGTCCTATCTGGTGTTGCTGTTTATATTTTATGGATGCAACTGCTTTCACCTTCTGCCGGGTTGATCAATACGTTTCTAGGTTGGTTCAATATTTCTGGACCAGCCTGGTTGTTTGATCCTAACTGGACAAAGCCAGCTTTGATTTTAATGAAAATCTGGAGTTCTGGCGGAGCAATGTTGCTTTATTTAGCGACTTTGCAAAACGTTCCACGCTCTTTATACGAATCAGCAGCGATTGATGGTGCTGGCGTATGGGGGAAATTTAAAAATATCACGTTGCCATTGATCACACCGATTATCTTTTACGATGTGATTACTTCAACGATTGGTTCTTTTCAAATTTTTCAAGAAGCTTATGTGATGACTAAAAATGGAACAGGTGGACCAGCTAACTCTTTACTATTTTATAATCTTCACATGTGGAATAAAGCTTTTGTCGCATTCGACATGGGGTACGCAATGGCGATGTCAATGATCCTATTTTTGATCGTGTTAGTATTGACTTTTATTAATTTGAAACTGGCACCTAGATGGGTCTATTACTCTGGAGGTGATGGCAAATGATGGAATATTTCAAAAGAACAAGTGTTAACCGCCAAACCAAAAAAATCGTTAGTTATCTCCTCATGATGGCTATCGGGATCGTATTGATCACACCATTATTGTGGATGGTATTTACTTCTTTAAAACCAATGGAAGAGATCGTACGTTATCCTCCAACTTTTTTTCCAGAAAAAATTGTTTGGCAAAACTATCTGGATACAATTACTGCTTTCCCCTTCTGGCGTTATGCAAGGAATACTTTATTGATCACAGTCTTAGTGGTATTTGGCAATGTTCTCTCGAATTCCTTCATTGCTTATGGGTTTGCGAAATTAGATTTTCCAGGAAAAAAGCTAATGTTTGCTTTAGTCCTTTCTACGATGATGATTCCAGGTTTTGTGACCATGATCCCCCAATATGTTCTATTCTCAAAAATAGGCTGGGTAGGAACTTATTTACCATTGATCGTTCCATCATTTTTCGGCAATGCATTTAATATATTTTTGATGCGTCAATTTTATTTATCCATCAATGATGAATTAATTGAAGCGGCAGAAATCGATGGAGCAAATCATTTCTATATTTGGAGCCGTCTGATGCTGCCGCTGACTAAACCAGCGTTAATCACGATTGCGATCAATTCATTCAATGCGGCTTGGAACGATTTTTTAGGGCCGTTATTATACATCCAAGATCAAGAGAAGTATACTTTACAGATTGGGTTGCAAGTTTTCCAAAATCAGGCGACGACTCAATGGAATTATTTGATGGCAGGAGCCACACTTGTTTTGATCCCAACGATTTTGATGTTCTTCTTTGCGCAACGTTACTTTATTGAAGGAATGGATTTGACAGGAGGGTCAAAAGGCTAAATGAATAAAATTCATAGTGAAAAAATCAATCAGCATTTTTTGACAGTCATTGAATGGATTCCGTCATTGCTTATTTTGCAATTCTTATGGCTATTAACTAGCTTACCGCTGTTGACAATTGGCAGTGCTAGTCGTACGGTTATGTCTACCATTTATCACTACCACAAAAACGAAGAGAAAAAGATCCATACGTTGTTTTGGCAAGAACTTCGTCATAATTTTTTGACCTACCGTAAGCAAGACCTCATAGTCAGTTTCTATTTATTGCTTTTACTGATTGATAGTCGTATTTTTCTTTACTGGGGCGGAGCATGGGGATTGATATTGATGTATGCTTCGTTAAGTATCCTTTTTTTAAGTATCGTGATGGTTAGCTACCGTATGTTGCTCCAACTAGAGAGAGCAAACGAAGTCCCTCTTTTTACTGCTTTTATTTTATTTTTTTATCAATGGAAAAACGCTCTCTTACATTTAGGGGGAACACTGCTACTACTGCTTTTTTTATTCTTCCTGGGACCTATTTATGTGGTTTTAGTCGGAGGAAGTTCCTTGCTTTATTTACAAACATTTTTGTTTTTTGGACGGAAAGAAATAAAGAGCCCTTCAAAAGTTTAAGAATAGTCAAAAAATTTGCGATGAAAGAATCAACTACCTGACTAAATATTGAGGAATAAACCCATCGTTTCAGATGTAAGGCGTATGGAGAGAGAAATAGTTGAAAATATGGTTACTTGTCACGTTCGGCCTTCTTTGTTATGGTTATAGCAAGAAAGAAGTAGGAGGACAACAAGATGGCAAAAATTATGGTTGTAGAAGATGAAGAAATCATCCGCCAACTCATCATGGAAGAACTGGAAAAGTGGCAGTTTGAAACGTTCGGTACCTCTGATTTTAATCAAGTATTTGCAGACTTTGAAAAAGAAGAACCTCAACTTGTTTTATTAGATATCAATCTTCCGGTCTTTGATGGCTACTACTGGTGTCAAAAAATTCGAGAAGTCTCCAAAGTGCCGATTATTTTCATCTCCAGTCGAAATACCAATATGGATATGATCATGGCGATGAATATGGGCGCAGATGATTTTGTCACCAAGCCTTTTCAAATTGATGTGCTGATTGCCAAAATCAATGCTTTATTGCGACGTTCTTACAATTATGGGGAACTGTCGAGTGAAGTCATGAGTCATAATGGGATCACGTTGAATGTTGATAATGGGAGTATGGAAATCAACGGTGAAATCATCGATTTAAGTAAGAACGAATATCGATTACTATTTATCTTGATGAAGCAACATGGGAAAATCCTTAGCAGAGAAAAGTTATTGAGAGCATTATGGGATGATGAGCGGTTTGTTGATGACAATACATTGACAGTCAATATCAATCGTTTACGTCGGAAAATCGAACAAGCAGGGATCAAAGGATATATCGAAACAAAAGTCGGGCAGGGCTATATTGTTCCCTGAAAGGATGAAAATAAATAATGAATTTCTTTAAATACTTAAAGGATCAATGGTCGTTGCTCTTAGGCTGGCTCTTTTTTGTCTTGCTAACGATTTTTGTCATGTGGTTAGCACCTAATATTTTAGTCGACTGGACGATGGTTGGCTATCTGGCGCTTATTCAAGCCGTATTTTTGTTTTTTTATTTACTTGTCCGTTATTTAAGCAAACGTCATTGGTGGGAAAAACTTGCCGATCTCAAACAAATATCTCCGCTACAAAGTTATTTGAGTGGCGGTCATACAGAAGAAGAAAAATTAGTCGAAGATTATATCAATCAATTGATCCGTGAGCACCAAGAAGTCATGCAAGAGGCGATTAGTAACCAACAGGATCAAAAAGATTACATTGATTCGTGGGTCCATGAAATCAAGGTGCCTTTAGCAGCCTCTGAACTCTTGGTGCGTTCGATTGAATTCGATATTGATGATCAAAAATATACCCTACTAGAAAACGAATTAGCTAAAATCGATGAATATGTAGAACAAGTTCTTTATTATGCACGGTTGGATAGTTTTTCGAGAGATTATTTAATCCAAGAGTATGAATTAAAAAGCATCATTCAGCCAGTGATCCGCAGTCAGGCGAATTACTTTATTCAAAAAAATCTTCGGTATGAGATTATTGGAGAAGATCAAAGAGTTTTAACAGATGCCAAGTGGGTAGCTTTTATATTCAAACAAATTTTGAGCAATGCGATTAAATATACACCTGACCATCGAGAAATCATCATTTCGATCGAAAAGAACCAACAAGGGATCTCTTTAGCCATCAAAGACTCGGGCATCGGTATTCCTAAAGAAGACTTGTCGCGGATTTTTGACAAAGGATTCACAGGTTCTAATGGACGATTGAGTAAAACACATTCTACTGGTTTAGGGCTTTATTTGGCTAAATCCTTAGCTGAAAAACTTGGGATCCAACTACTTGCTGAATCAATTGTAGGAGAGGGAACAACGATGACCCTGTTTTTCCCAATCTTAAATTTCTATAATGAGAAACGTTAGAAAATAGTTAGAATCGAAAAAAACTTCTTGTGTTGTGAACGTTTTCGCTGATAAGTTTCATATCATGTGAAATAAAAGGAGATTAGTTATGGAAATTTTAATAGCATTAATCCCTATGGTAGCATGGGGAAGTATTGGTTTAGTAAGCGGGAAAATTGGTGGCGATGCCAATCAACAGACATTAGGGATGACGATTGGTGCATTTATCTTTTCATTAGTTGTCTTTTTCATCGTTAGCCCAACAATCACACCATGGATTTTCTTGATTGGATTCCTCTCTGGGTTAGCTTGGAGTGTTGGTCAAAACGGACAGTTCCATGGAATGAAATTTATGGGCGTTTCTGTTGGTTTGCCTTTATCGACTGGTTTTCAATTAATTTTGAATACGATTGCGGGAGCCGTTTTCTTTCATGAATGGACACAAACGAAAGATTATGTATACGGTATCCTAGCTTTAGCACTTCTTGTTAGCGGTGCCTATTTAACAGCTCGCCAAGATGATGAAGGAAAAGTTGATACTGACAATAAAATGCTTGATTTTGGTAAAGGGTTTAGAGCATTGATCTATTCAACGATTGGTTATGGTGTTTATACGATCATTGTGAACTGGGCTAACTTGGATGCGATGTCAATCATCTTACCTCAAAGTATCGGAATGATTTTAGGTGCAAGTTTCTTTGCCTTTCGTAAAGTGAAAGTGGATAAATTTGTTTGGAAGAACATGATTTGTGGTTTGCTATGGGGAATTGGGAACGTGTGCATGCTCTTAACTGTTAAATCACTTGGTTTAGCTGTTGGATTTTCATTATCACAGATGGGGATTATCATCTCAACTTTAGGTGGTATTTTCATTTTGGGAGAAAAGAAAACGAAAAAAGAACTTGTTTACGTTATTGTCGGTTGCCTTTTAGTCATTTTAGGTGGTATCATTTTAGGGTATATGAAAACGGCTTAATGGCCGTTTTCCAACCTAAAATAGGGAGGTACTGCCATGGATTTGTTTCGTAAGAAAGAAATCAATCTCAACCACACAAGTGGGATGAAGAAAGATCTGAAAACGTCCGATTTAATTATGCTTGGAATTGGCGCAATTATCGGCACAGGAATATTTGTAGTGACAGGGGTTGCGGCCAATCAAAATGCGGGTCCAGCACTGTCACTTTCATTCGTTTTAGCTGCAATCGTTGTCATTTTATCGGGGTTAAGCTTTGCTGAGTTTGCCTCACGTGTGCCAGTCATTGGTGGCCCGTATGCGTATCTTTATGTTGTTTTTGGTGAATTTGCCGCCTGGTTAACAGGTTGGTTGTTGATTGGCGAATTTCTATTAGCAGTTTCGTCGGTTGCTTCCGGCTGGTCTGGTTATGTTCAAGGGTTCTTGGAAGGATTTGGAGTCCATTTACCACAAGCCTTGACCAGTGGTTATAATCCTGACAATGGCACCTATGTCGATTTGATCGCAGTGTTCGTTGTCATATTTGTGACATACATCGTTTCTTTAGAAGCCAAAAAAGCATTAAGATTGAATAATATCATGGTTTTTGTGAAATTCGGTATTATTGCATTATTTATCGTTGTAGGGATTTTCTTTGTAAAACCTGAAAACTGGCAACCATTTACACCATTTGGTTTTTCAGGCGTTTTAGATGGAGCAGCTCTAGTCTTCTTCGCTTTCTTGGGATTTGATTCAGTTGCAATGGCAGCCGAAGAAGTGAAAGAGCCACAAAAAGACGTTCCTCGAGGGATCATTGGTTCGATCTTGATTGCCACAGCTTTATACATCGTAGTTACCTTGATTTTAACGGGGATTGTTCCGTTTACTGAATTAGGGGTCAGTGACCCAGTTGCCTTTGCGATGCGTTACGTTGGTCATGGAACAATCGGAGCTGTGATTGCAGTCGGTGCCATTTTGACGCTCTTGACCGTAACGATTTCTATGATGTATTCGCTAGCTCGGTTATTGTTTGCTGTAAGTAAAGACGGTCTTTTACCTAAATTTATGACAGAGATCGATGAAAAGCATCGGACGCCTAGAAAGGCGACTTTTGTAGCTGGGGTAGCGGCTTTATTTTTCGCTGGTTTCTTCCCATTGAATATTCTCGCTGAACTAACAAACATCATGGCGTTGACCTATTTGATGTTAGTCAGCTTAGGATTACTTAAACTAAGAAAAATGTTTGGTAAACCCAAAGCCGGTGAATTTAAAGTGCCATTTGTACCGATATTACCGATCATATCTATCGGTACATGCTTGGTATTGATGCTTCGTTTACAACCAGTCACATGGATCGTCTTCGGTATCGTGATGGCGATTGGATTAGTGATTTACTTTGGTTATGGGTACCAACATAGTAAAATGAATCAACAAAATTGATGATTCGTTCTTTTCAAACGACCTAGGTTTAGAACCTATAGCGTAATTTGATAAGACGAGTGTAAGACATCTTGAGTCCTTCGATGAATTGGTTAGCCAAATTCATTTTGAAGGATTTCGGGGTGTCTTTTCTATCCTTTTAAAGCATAAAAAAGATGTTGGCGAATTTCACCAACATCAAAAAGTATAGAGCCTTTTTTGATTGTTCCATGCAAAATAGTCTTATTGTGTTAAATCGAGTAATTTTTGTTTCAAGTCGTCTTCCATATGACCAAGTTCGACTTCTGCATGACGACGTTTTTCTTTTCCTTCTTTTTGGATGCGTAATGTTTCTTGGATCGTTTCGATCAAATCATTTTGAGTTGTTTGTAAGGTTTCAATATCAACGATCCCACGTTCATTTTCTTTTGCTGTTTCAATAGCAGAGATTTTCAACATTTCTGAATTTTTCTTCAATAGATCATTGGTTGTCTCAGAAACTTGACGTTGGGCAGTTACCGCATCTTTTTGGCGAAGTAACGTCAAGGCGATAACTACTTGGTTTTTCCATAGAGGGATCGCTGTTGCGATTGATGCTTGGATTTTTTCTGCTAACGCTTGGTTAGTATTTTGGATTAAACGGATCTGTGGTGCTTGCTGGATAGTGATCTGTCTTGCCAAACGTAAATCATGGGTTCGTTTGTCTAAACGATCTAGAAATTGAGTATAATCATTTGCGATTTGAACATCCATTTGATCGCCTGTTTCTTCGGCTTTTTTCATTGCTTTAGGAATGATCGTTGTTTGAAGTTCTTCCATCTTCAATTCGCCAGCTGCGATATAAATATTCAGTGCATCAAAATAATCTTTGTTTTTTTGATAGAGTTGTTCGAGCATCAAATTATCTTTTAAAAGCCCGTCTTTTTCTTTTTCTAGTTTAACAGAGATTTTATCGATTTGGGCACCGATCTTTTGATATTTTGCAGTCACTTCATAGATCGATTGTTTTACTTTGCCAAACATCCGTTGGAAAATATTGCCTTCGCCAGCTCGCAATTCATCAGGATTTGCTTCTTGCAGACGATACATCAATTCAGTCAATGAATCTCCGACAGGACCAATATCTTGTGCCTGTACATGATTTAACATGGATTGTGAAAATTCACTTAACTTCGTTTGTGCAGCAGAACCGTAGCTGATCACCGACTGTGCATCTGAAACATCGATTTTAGCTGCTAGCTCTTTGGCTTGCTCTTGTCGTTCAGCAGGTAGTTTATCAATCAAGCGTGCAGCGGTTTGTTGTTCTTGCAAAGCATTGATTTCTGACTGTTGTGTTTGGGTTAATTTATCTGTTGGGGTAGAGAACGGATTATTTAACAAATCATCTAACGTGTCATTTACAGGTGTTACCTCTTTAGGTTTATTATCCATTTAAAACTCCTCCTCGTGGTTCAATGTGATGCGATAGGTTCAGTGTTATCATTTTTGTAAAAAAACAGTTGTTCATCTTATTCATCTATTATAAAGGATAAACAAAAGAAAGGATAAGCAAAAGGAGTGTCTAAGAAACAAAACACTCCTTTATGATTCTATTAACCGATCATTGAGATTGATTGTTATCATCAGATAGATTCTCTCGTTTTAAGCTTTGTTTCGCAACTGATATTTCTACATCTAGATCATCTAAATCTTCAGAGACAAATTGTTGATAGTCTTGAGCGATCAGATGTGCTAGTTGATCAATGATTTGTGAACTTTCTTCTAACTTTTCATAAGTCTGTTTGTTTTTGATTTCATGGTCGTTGATCTCAATATATTTATTGGTCAAATCGACTAAGTTTGGTAAGTGAGTATAAAGAAATTGACTTGCTTCGTGTAATCGGTTGGGCTCTTTCACCAATGCTTTGAAGAGTGCTTTGGCCGCCTTCACTGTATCGTGACGAAGATCGACAGCTTTTAGTTTGGCTGTTTGTTGCATGTTTTGTTGCAATTGTTCAATTTCGACTTTCGTTTGATTCATTGTCTGTCTAAAGAAAGTAATCTCACTAGGTGTCATCCCGCTTTTTGTATAATGTGATTCAAGTTCATCAGATAAATCGGGCATTTCATTTTTTGCTGATTTTTTCTTGCCAGAGCCAAAGATTCCCCAAATCACTAAAGCTGCGCCGATAATCAAAATGACTGTTACTAAAGAAAAGTGACCTTGACGAATCAAAAGAAACACCAACAATAGACCTAAGATCCATCGCCAATTTAATTTTCGCATAATAAGCCCTCCATATATATTCCATCCATTTTAAGTAATGAAGCGTTGTTCTCATTTCCACCCTTATTTTAGCACACTCAACCTAAGAAAGAGTATGGGACTAAAGGAGGATTTTGTAGATTTAGAGAATTTCTAAGGTTTAGTTATGGTAAACTAAAAGAAAACTCTAGAAAAATTGAAAAGTAAACGAAAAGCGGGTATTATTACAAAGAAAGTGGGAGAAAGATGCTTGAATATGAGCAATTTGAAGAAAAAACGATCGAACGAAAAGAAATCTATCACGGAGCGATCATCGATGTTGCAGTAGATGACGTCCGCCTGCCAGATGGGAAACTTGCCAAACGTGAATTAGTGTTTCATCCGGGTGGTGTAGGGATCATCGCATTTGATGATCAGGATCGTTTATTATTAGTGAAACAGTTTCGGAAACCATTAGAAAAAGTGATTTTGGAGATCCCTGCTGGGAAAATCGATCCAGAAGAAAGCCAAACACCGGAACGTACCGCTGCAAGAGAACTGGAAGAAGAGACTGGGTATCGGGCAGGAAAGCTCAAACATGTTTCATCTATGTATCTTTCACCAGGATTTGCAAATGAGATCATGCATATTTATCATGCGATTGATTTACAGAAAGTAGAGAATCCGTTGGCTCAAGATGAAGATGAGGTGCTTGAATTATATGCACTGACTTTCGCAGAAGCTAAACAAGCAATAGATGATCAACTGATCTGTGATGCGAAAACCATGTATGCGATCCAATATTGGGAGCTATTGATTAAAGGAAAGTAGAGGGATCGGCTGATGGCCAAAGGACCGCTGATTACGAGAAGTGAATTACGTAAACGACAGCAGGCGCAAGCCCAAGAGTCATTAAAACGGCAAAGAAAAGAAGAGGCTGCTTATCAGCAAGAAGAAAAGAAAATTGCTAGTTTTTATCGAAAGGAACAAAAACGGAACAAACCTATCACAAAAACAAGAATCGGTGAACGTGAAAAAACGACGAAGTGGAATTCATTTTTGATGAAATCCTTGATTATTGTTATTCTATTATTGTGTGTCGTATTTTTTGCGGTCGCATTTATTTAGAAAGAAGGAAAAAGCTATGAAAATCGGTATTATCGGTGCAATGGAAGAAGAAATCAAAATTTTAAGAGAAAAGCTAAGTGAACCCTTGTCATGGGAACGAGCAGGAGCATTGTTCATTTCAGGCTCTTTAGGAAGACATGAAGTAATTGTGGTTCGTTCAGGGATCGGTAAAGTTTTGGCATCAGTCACTACTAGTTTATTGATCCAACAATATGGTGTAAATATGGTCATCAATACAGGTTCAGCGGGTGGTATCGGACAAGGGCTACAAGTAGGTGATATCGTAATCTCAGATAAAGTAGCTTATTTCGATGCAGATGCAACCGGATTTGGCTATAAGCCAGGACAAATACCAGGGATGCCGCTTTATTATGAAGCAAGTACGTATCTTCGCACAGAGATGGCAAGAGCAGCTAAAGCGATAGATCTGAATGTGAAAGAAGGCTTGATCGTTACTGGAGATACGTTTGTTGATTCTTCCGAAAAAGTAGAAGAGATTTTAACAAACTTTCCAGATGCGTTGGCTTGTGAAATGGAAGGAGCGGCTGTTGGACAAACGGCTCGTCAGTTCAATATTCCTTTCTTGATCGTTCGTGCGATGAGTGATACTGCTGATCATGCAGCGACACAAACCTTTGATGAGTTTATTGAAGATGCAGGGAAACGTTCTGCTGAGATGGTAATCGAATTTGTCAAACATCTTGTATAAGGAGCCCATTAATGAAAGCATTGATCTCGATTGATTACACGTATGATTTTGTGGCAGATGACGGGAAATTAACGACAGGTAAAGCTGGGCAAGTGATTGAACAAGCAGTGACGACTCACACGAAAAAGTTTATCGAAGAGGGAGACTTTGTGGTGTTTGCGATTGATGCGCATGACCCATCGGATAACTTCCATCCTGAAAATAAACTATTTCCTCCGCATAACGTGATTGGCACCAATGGTCGTGCCCTTTATGGTTCGCTACAAGCTGTTTACGAAAGAGCTCAAGAACAAGCCAATGTCTATTGGATCGATAAGCGACATTACTCTGCTTTTAGTGGAACAGATCTAGATATTCGGCTCCGTGAGCGGGGGATCACTGAACTCTATTTGACTGGCGTATGTACGGACATTTGTGTGTTGCACACAGCTGTTGATGCATATAATTTAGGCTATCAACTGTTTATTTTTGAAGATGCTGTAGCTAGCTTTGATCCAGTCGGTCATGACTGGGCACTACGTCATTTTGAAACAGTCCTCGGGGCAACGTTGATCAAGTAAATATATAATAAGCTTGTTAATGATTTGTGGGCCTAACTGGTTCATGAAGTAACCAGATCGTTCTGTTGTATATTCTGTCGTACGTCTGTCGTACGATAGAGTAAGTCAATACGGAAAAATAAACCGAAGGATTCGAACATAGTTTATCTATTTTCGAATTTCTTCGGTTTATTTTCTTTCATAATTTTGTAAGATTTTTTAAGTCAATCAATCAGTATCCATTTTAAGCCGATGGTTCGATTCTTTTCCAATCGCTGAAATAGCGGCTTTTATTAGGAGATAAAGAGTTGGTTTGCTAGTTTGTGCTTATGAATGAGTGGCAATAACTTATAGGTAAGCAAACTAGCTACGAACACAAGTAAGATATCGCAACTTAAATCAATCAATGTGGAAACTGCTAGCACACTGTAAAGAACATTCGTTTCTTTAAGGTAAAAGAATAAAATCAAGCATTTATACAACAGACCGATTAAATAGAGATAAAGTAATCCTGAATAGTTAATGATCAGGATTTTTTTTAATGGGAGCCATTTTCTGCGCCAGAACAATTTTGACAGTGTAGCTTGAATCAGTGGGAAAGTTGCAAAAGATAGTAGAAAGCCAAAACTAGGTTTAAAAATATAAAAAATACCTCCGCCACTAGCGAAAATCGGTAATCCAATGAGCCCTAGGATCAAATAACTGAATGTGACAATGAGCCCGTATTTTGTTCCTAATAAAGGATAAATCAGATAAATCGTTATAATTTGTAAAGATAAATAATCGAATAGTGGTAACGGAATCACTAGTTTTGCTGTGATGATCAATATTGCCATCATCATCGCCATCATGGTGATATCTCGCCTATTTGTATACATTTAAATGCCACTCCTTACTAAGTTCTCTTTTTTTTGTTCTCGATTTTAACCAATGAGTTAAATCCTCTAAATAGGGTAATTTGCCAATTTGTGTGATTCCTGTCTTATCTGTCATCCATTGGCTTAAATCTTCCATGTCATTCTTTTCATTTGCTTTACTTGAATTAAAAACCAGACCTGCTATTGGAATGTTTTCGCTTTGTAATAAACTAGTCGTTAGCAACGTATGATTGATTGCACCTAAATAATTATCCGAAACGAGAATAACCGGTAATTGCAAAAGTTTGATCATGTCTAACATGGTTTGCGAGTCATTAATGGGAGAAAGCAGACCACCTGCTAATTCAAAAATCGTGGGTCGATTTTTTTTCAAGACAACATTTGCTTTTTCCTTCAAGACAAGTAGATCGATCCATTGATGCTCTTTTCTGCTAGCGATATGTGGAGATGCTTCTAATGACATTGAATAGAAATGAACAATATTTTGTTTCTCAATATGGCAGGCTTGATAAAAATCTGTATCAGGAAACGGTCCTGTTTGGATCGGTTTCACGAGTAACGGTTCCTGATTTGTCAGATCACGTAAATATTCATAGAGTAAGACACTGATCACTGATTTTCCACAATCGGTATGAATCCCGCAAATAATATAATTATTCTTCATCACAGACACCAGCCACAACTAAACCTAAACGATCAAGCATTTTTTGATCTTCAGAAATAGGTGCTCCTTTCTCTGTCAAATAGTTGCCTAAAAAAATAGAATCCACGATCAATAAAGCAAATGGTTGGAGTTCTCCTAAATGAAACTCTCTTCCGGCACTTACCCTAAGTTCTGTAGTAGGGAATAGTAACCTCAGCATGGTTAAGATTTTTAAACATTTCATAGGGGTTAATTCATTGTGTTCCTCAAACATTGTTCCAGCAATTGGAAGTAAAAAATTGACTGGAACGGAATAAGGCTCTTGATCTTTTAAGTCAAAAGCCAGATCGACTAATTGTTCATCTGTTTCTCCCATGCCACAAATAAAACCAGAGCAAATATTCATTTTGTGCTGACGAAGTTTGTTTAATGTTTCTAACCGATCATCATAGGAATGGGTTGTTGTGATGTTTGGGTAATTATCTCGACTAGTATTAAGATTATGATTCAACCGATCTACTCCACACGATTTTAAATAATCAATTTGTTCCTCAGTAACTAAGCCAATGGATAAACAAATCTCAATCGACATTATGCTTTTGATCGTTTGAATTGCCTCACCTAAAAGGTGGATTTCTTTTTTTGATGGGCGTGTTCCGCTTAACGCAATGCAAAACACACTGGAATGATTCTTTTTAGCAATCAACGCTTTACGAATGATTTCTTTTTTGGGTAATAATCCATATGTTTCAATCGTTGCAGAACTTTTTTTTGATTGCGCACAATAACCACAATCTTCTCTACACAAGCCGCTCTTAGCATTCAGCAATGTATTCAGACGGATGATATTTTGTGACTTGTTTGTTTTGAGCTGAAGGGCTTGTGCATAATACCCCCATAAATTAGTTTTGTCTTTTAGTATCTCCAGACATGTTGTTTTTGTTAGCGGACCACAAGGTTCGAATAGATTTTCCATAAAAACACCTCTTTACTTTCGTTAACTAATTTTATTACAAAGGTTAACGAAAATAAAGAGGTAAATGAAATGATGTAGTTTTATGACTATTTATGGTCGGAAAGAGTAGATAACAGTAGAGAACAGTGAAGGAAGATGGAAGAATTTATTTTTCTTTATTAAGTGGAGTTGGTTTGTGGGTAGTCAAAATGTGCTTGGTAGAAAAGTAAATGATAATATTAAGAGAGGTTGAGACAAAAGTGTTCAGCATCAAGAAATAAGAAGGAATTTCCGAAAATTGACAAGAAACACAAAAACTCGTTTTTGATGTTGATTGTTACCTACTTGGTGCTTCTCAAATTTTTGGTAAATTTCGGCAAATTTTCCGAAGATGCTGCTTTTGTCTCACCGTGAACAAGAGGTCGTGAAAACATCGGGTAGCTCTGATGACAATAAGAAAGAATTTTTTGAAACAGCTCCTCATGTTTTGAAAAATTCAGGCTTATTGTTGAGGAGTTGCTTCTTGAACGCCGTTTATCCGTTTTTAGAGATACTAGAAAAGACTGAGACAACTTTTGTCTCAGTCCCTCGTAAAGAGAAAAATAGTGTTCAAACAATCGCTCCTTGAAATAAGTCAATTTTTTTATATGAGAGGTTGTTTCAAAAAATTTTCTTATTGCCATTGGAGCGTTTTTTAACTGTATTACCAGATATGCACTCGTTTTTCAGGTGGAAGATACATCGCGTCTTTTTCAGTGATCGCAAATGTTTCATAAAATTCCATCAAGTTTTGGGGTTGGATATTGGCACGTAATTTAGCAGGGGCATGAACGTCGATTTGTAACAACAATTGTTGGTATTCTTTTTTTGCTTTTGTCCGCCAAATCGTCGCCCAGCTGACGAAAAAGTCTGCTAGTGAGTGATCTGCTTCGGTTTTTGCTGCTTCTAAAGCACAACTTAGACCGCCCGCATCTGCGATATTTTCTGAAACAGTAAGCTTACCATTAACAGTACCATCAGCAAATGATAAGCCATCAAATTCTTCGATCATTGCTTGGGCTTTTTCTTGGAAGTGCGCTAGATCTTCTTCCGTCCACCAGTTATTTAAATTACCATATTCATCGAATAAGGCACCATTATTATCGAAGGCATGAGAGATTTCATGGGCGATGACGGCACCGATCCCACCGTAGTTTGCTGAACTTGATTGTTCTAAACTGTAAAATGGTGCTTGTAAAATAGCAGCTGGAAAAACAATGACATTTCTGAACGGATGGTAATAGGCGTTGACTGTATCAGCACTCATTTCCCATTCCGTCCGATCAACAGGTTGATTCCAGCGACCAAAACGTTCTTTCAATTCGATTTTGCTGAAGGCTAAAGCGTTGGAAAGCAAGGTTCCGCCTTCTTCTTGTGTCACTGTGTGGTACTTCGTATATAACGCAGGGATTTGGTCTGGATAGCCGACCTGAACTCCTAGTTTATCTAATTTGATGATCGCTTTTTTTCGAGTAGTATCGCTTAACCAGTTGTTTTTTTCTAAACGATCTTTATAGACAGAGATCATTTTTTCGATCATATGCTCAACATCTTTTTTGGCCGCTTCACCAAAGTATTTTTTGCCATAATAATCGCCAACGACTTGGTCAAATTGACCTGAAGCTAAGTAATAGGCAGCTTTTTTCTGCGGCATGGCTTCATCTGTGCCTGAGAGTGTCCGTGAGAAGATTCCGCTGAGTTGTCTAAAGTCTTCTGATAGATAGCTACTCAACGAACGAATCGTTCGGACGATCATCCAACTTTTGATCAATTGAAAATGTTCTGTGGTTAGTAGTTCGCCTAACTGTTCAAAATAAACAGGATCCGTCACGATTACTTTATCCGGTGTGGTACCAATCAATCCCACTGTCAACTTTTCCAGATCCAGTTTATCGGTATAGTGGATGAAGGTGTCAAATGACCGGGGATTGTACATTTTGCTGTAATCCGCTTTTTCTTCCGCACTTTTAACATGAGGCGCAACCAATCGATCAAATTGGATGGCTTGTTCAACGATTGCCTCTGCTTGGCTTTTTTCTTTTCCGGTTAATTCAACGAGTTGGACCATCATATCAAAGAAAACGCCTAATAGTTGCGCACCATTTGGATGTTCTGCAGTATAGTAAGTTTTGTCAGGTAAAAATAATGAAGGGGGATAAGCAAATAATGCGTTTGTTTGTGCATTTTTCATATCCGCATCGACATCTAAGCTAAACGGTAAAGGTAAACTATCCAATGTCCAAGTAGGAAATTGTTGGTTCAAGTCTTCAAAAGATTCGATTTTTTCAATTCGTTCAATTAAAGGAAGCAACGGTTTAGCAGCTAACTGGTTTCTTCGATCATAATCATTAGCTAATTGATAAAAATGAAGAAAGTGACGCATCATATCTGATTGGACTTTATCAGGTTCAGCCAGCATATGATCAATATCTGTCATCAAAAGATCATCGATACCGTCAACTAAGTCCTGGAAACCGCCAGTGGCTGGTTTATCAGCGGGGATCTTGGCTGTTTTTAGCCATTCTTCATTCACAGCTTCAAAAAAGTCTTGCTTTATAAGTTCTTTGTTCATTCGGTTATCGCTCCTTTTTATCTAATGTTCCTATTATCATATAAAAACAGCGAATAAACAAATAGAAAGAGGAAAGAAGCACTTGTTGGGGTCTTGCCGTAGTCACAGCAGAACTAGTCTATCTGATTTGTTTTTCTCCTTATTTCACTTATAATAAAAAAGACGGAGGTGATTCGTTCTTGAAAACTGTATTTGAACAATCAATCGAATGGAATCTAGATGGTATCAAGAAACGGTTAAGCGCTGTGGAACAGTTGGCGATGAAGGATGAAGAAAAGGGTTACGCTTTAATTTTTGAAGATGGTAGTTATGTCATCCTAGATCAAAACAAACAACCAATAGAATACGGTCCTGCGAGCCACTCCTACCCAGATGCAAGAAAAGCTTATCAACTCGTACCGATGACTGAAGCAGAAGTCACCAATATTTCTCGTTGGCTTGCAGATAATCGTGAAAAAGCTTTGATTGCGCCAAAGGAAAACGGACAAGAACTTTTGGATTGTTGGGTGGGATTGCCTGAACAACGGTTTTTAAACTATAAAAATTGGCGGACACCGTCTGGCTATCTTTGTGGGACCTATGCTGCAACTGTCCTTATTGCTTATTACCAAGATTTTCAAAACGAATTGTTTTTCTCTCCAACGTTACGTGAAAAAGGAACGAAAGACCATGCGCAACTAAGTGAAGCATTACGCCAAGCGATCCAGCCGCTAGGACTTCCGACGGTTCCCGGTCAAGTCAGTCATGGTATCACGAAGTTTTTAAAACATACAGGAAATCGAGTGTCTGCTAGAAGTACGATGCTTGGTTCTTGGCAGCGAGCGACTAAACGGATTCGCCAAGGAAAACCAGTGATCTTAGGGGTGTTGAAAGTATTAGGGAGCACCTATGGCAATCATTGGGTCACTGCATATGCATATTATCAATCCTCTTCTGGAGAACGCTTTTACAAAGTTCATGACAACTGGGGCAACACGGATCAATTGATTCCTGCTAGTTGGTGTAATGGAACTGTTTCGCTGCCTTAAAAATTATTTACAGAAATTACCAGAAAAACTGGAAAAAATATGTTAAACTATCGAAGAAGAGAGAACAATAGGGAGGACAACATGAGTAAAAAGTATCAGGATGACACATTGAAAATCTTTAGCTTGAATGGAAATCGACCACTGGCAGAAAAAATTGCCAAGGTGTTTGGAACGGAGCTAGGAAAAAGTGTCGTAAAACAATTTAGTGATGGAGAGATCTCGATCAATATCGAAGAAAGTATTCGTGGGGATCATGTTTATATCGTGCAATCAACCAATCAGCCAGTCAATGATTATTATATGGAATTATTGATCATGATCGATGCGATGAAACGTGCCAGTGCAAAAACAATCAATGTTGTGTTACCTTATTACGGTTATGCCAGACAAGACCGTACAGCAAAACCACATGAACCGATCACAGCTAAATTGATTGCTAATTTGATCCAAGAAGCTGGCGCAACTCGTGTGCTGACATTGGATTTGCATACAGTTCAAGTCCAAGGATTCTTTGATATCCCTGTAGATAACTTATTCACAATGCCATTGTTTGCTCACTATTACCGAGAACTTGGTTTAACAGGTGACGATATTGTTGTCGTTTCACCAAAAAATAGTGGTGTCCAACGTGCAAGAAGTCTTTCTGAATATTTGAATAGTACATTGGCGATCGTGGATCACGCCGATGATGCAGATGAAAATAGTGGATATGTGATTGGCAATGTCCAAGGAAAAACATGTATCATGGTCGATGACATCTTGAATACTGGTGCAACGCTTGCTCGAGCTGCTAATGTTTTGAAAGAAAACGGAGCAAAAGAGGTTTATGCTTGTGCTTCACACGGCTTGTTGTCTGTTCCTGCAAAACAAATTTTAGATGATGCACCGATTAAAGATATCTGCATCACTGATTCTGTATTTACTCAAGAAGAACGTCATCCTAACAATTTAACGATTGTTACTTGTTCAGAGTTGATGGGAGAAGCGGTTAAACGAATTCATGAAAATACACCAATGAGTCCATTGTTCCGTCTAGAAGAAAAAGTATTTGATTAATCATTTTTTGTTAAGTGATGAAATAAAATTCGTTCGACAATCGTGGTAGCACGAATTGTGGAACGAATTTTTTTCTAAAAGTTGGGAAACTATCCTGGTTTAGCGATTGTTTCTTTGGTAACTTTCTTATTTTATGCTAGAATGTGCCTAGTTCTATTTGGAAGGGATGAAAGAAGTTGGAAAAAATCTATTTGGATCATGCAGCGACGACGCCCATGCATCCCTACGTCATTCAAGAAATGACCACAATGATGCAAGAAACCTTTGGGAATCCTTCGAGTATCCATGGCTTCGGCCGAATTGCCCATGAAAAGTTAGAAACAGCAAGACAACTTATTGCTGATAGTTTACAAGTCAATGATCATGAAATCATTTTTAATAGTGGAGGGACAGAAGGCGATAATACAGCGATCCTTGAAACGGCTTTTTCACGAAAAAAAGACGGGAATCATTTGATCACTACCGCTATCGAACATCCTGCTGTCTTGAATACAATGAAATATCTGGAAACACAAGGCTTTGAAGTCACGTATTTACCAGTAGATGAAAAAGGCAATATTTCACTAACTGACTTTGATGAAGCATTAAGTGATGAAACGATTTTAGTCTCGATCATGTTTGGGAATAATGAAATCGGGAATTTGATGCCAATCAAAGAAATCGGCGAACGGTTGCGGGAACATCCTGCTTATTTTCATACCGATGCAGTTCAAGCTTATGGGAATCAGACGATTCATCCAAGGGAGTTAGGTGTGGATTTACTTAGCATCTCTGCCCATAAAATCAATGGACCAAAAGGCGTAGGATTTTTATATAAAAAAGATGGCATAAATATTCCTTCACTACTTTTAGGTGGAGAACAGGAAGAGAAGCGGCGAGCAGGTACTGAAAATCTCGCAGGTATCTGGGGAATGGCGCAAGCGGTCAAGCTTCTAACCGCTGAAGAACGTGAAGCTCGAAGTGAAAAATATGCTGGATTCCAAGAATTGATTTTGAATACCTTGGAAAAAGAAGGAATTTCTTATCAAGTCAACGGCGATTTAAAGAACAAATTACCACATGTGTTAAACCTTCGATTACCTGGTGTTGCGAATGACTTACTTTTGATGAAGTTGGATCTTAATGGGATTGCGATATCTACTGGGTCAGCATGTACAGCTGGTAATATCGAACCTTCGCATGTGCTGGAGGCAATGTATGGGAAAGATACACCAATCCTGAAAGAATCCATACGAATCAGTTTTGGTTACGGCAATACCAAAGAAGAAGTCCAACGTTTTCTTGATGTATTGATCCAATCAATCTAAGTTGGAAAAAACCTAGTAAATGATGCAAGAAACTTTTATAATAAAAGTAGAAATCAATTTACCGAGGTGAAAATCATGGCATTTGAAAAAACAGCCACAGTTTTAGGAGCAAAAACAAGTTATCGTTTACATCCAGATGCAAAACGTTATACATTGAGAGACAATGGATTTACCGAAACAAATGGCGGCAACTATCAGTTGATCCGTCCGCTAGATGCAACCCCACAAAGCAAAGAAGGGTTTAAACTAAAAATCACTGTTTCAAAGGATATCCAAACACTAAAAATGTCTATTACGACAGCTAACGGATTGAAAGCAGTCAATATTTTTAAAGACGACCGACAAAAAATGAGTCAAGATAAATTTTATTTTTTGATGGATGGTATGATCAGCCGAGGATTATTTGAAAAAGTCTAAGGAAGTCGAACGTATCTATCATTGTTGCCAGTAAAAAAAGCAAAGAGAACAGCTAGTAAAGCTGATTTCTTTGCTTTTTTACTATCTATTGAAACGGGACAATCGCTAGAGAATAACCATTCCTCTATTCTACTTTTGTCCACTCATCTAAGGATTTACCATTTTCATCAATGATTTCTAACCAGCTGTTTGTTCCACCGAAGTAGAGTAACAGACTTGCTTCATTGACGCTTTTGACGATAATATCTTTGCTCGTTTTATTTCCTACAATGCTATCTTTATAATCATCACGTAATTTATCCCCATATTTTGCCGCATAACTGACGGAACCGTCTTTATTTAAAGGGGCTTCCGCTAATAGTATAGCCCCCTTTTTGATCAACAGTTCATTTCGACTGATCCAATAAAGTGTTGCCTGACTGTTTCTAAAATTAACGGTAAAAGGGATCTCACTAACTTCCTTTGTCCAACGATGTCTTGCTTTTGCCGGCTTTTTCTTTTGAGGACTGCTTTTTTCTAAAGAGTAACCAAATACTGCCAAGATTTTTGTGATTTCTTCGACTGGTTCCGCTAACTTTTTGACTTGTACTTGAGGGATCGTTTCTTTTGCGGAATCATCGATTTCTACTGTCAATCCCGTTGATTCTGCCTGTTCTTGAAGTAGGTAGCTTAGATGACTGGCTTCAAGATCCCAAGGAAGTTGAACCAATACGATGTGATCCCAACTTTTAGGTACCACGGTTTGACCGATTGCGATACATTGTTTGTTTTTGAAAAATAGATAAAGTGAATGATCAGGTAGAGCTGGTTTTTCTTTTGTGATAGTCATCTTCCCATGTTCATTTGGTAACGTAATCTCGATTGCTGAAGGAGTCAGAGTAGTATGAAAGCTGATAGGCATAATCAATACCTCCTGTTTTTCCTTAAGTTTACCATGATTTACTTGTGATTACTTTTTTCTAGCATTGTACACAATAGGCAATGGGAACAATGAATAACCGCTTTTTAGTTAAACAGACAATCACTTTTGCTAGAAAAAGAGCTAACATTTGTTTAATTCTTTGATGTTGTTTACCCTAAAAGAAAAGGAAGTAAGAAGGGATCAGTATGAATTTTTTTATTAGTGATATGCACTTTTTTCATAAAAACTTGTTAGGCAAAAATGATTTTGCCCCTCGTTTATTTGCTAGTGTGGAAGAAATGAATCAGCAACTAATCAATAGCTGGAATAAAGTTGTCAAAGAAACCGATCATGTGTATCACTTAGGAGATCTGGCGATGCACCCACAATATGAAAAAGGTAGCCAAGACATACTGGAGTTGGTGCAACAACTCAATGGGACAATCCATTTGATCAAGGGGAACCATGACAGTCGTGCTTTTTTCAGATATTTAGAAAAACATGATCCAGGAAATAAGACCGGTTCAAAAAAGTTTTATTTTTATGATGTCGGAACTATCATCAAATTCAATCATCAGCAATACTATTTGACTCATTATCCGATGTTGCTGGGACCAAACGATAGTATCCGTAATCTTCATGGACATATCCATCATTATAGTGTACCGATCGGTAATGATGTGAATGTCGGTGTAGATGCGCCAGAAAGAGAACTGTTGAAAGTGCAACAACCCTTTGGCACACCGTTGTCAGAAGATGACATTGAAGAAATTTACGAAGC
The DNA here is from genome assembly GCF_051711005.1 of Enterococcus sp. DIV1682a. NCBI lineage: Bacteria > Bacillati > Bacillota > Bacilli > Lactobacillales > Enterococcaceae > Enterococcus > Enterococcus sp. DIV1682a. The sequence goes on along the minus strand of NZ_JBIOLT010000001.1, from coordinate 2,415,959 downwards.
AAAACAACAAGAATTAGCACGTTTTCAACAAAAATAAGAACGTGAAATACTTCTGCTAGTCTATAAAAAATAAGGCTCTTAAGTTCGTCTGATAAGGCGAACTTAAGAGGCTTTTTAAATTCCGTTGGAGTTACTTCTATCGTTCGAATGTAACGAAAGTTTTTTTCTTTGCCGTTAATCAGATATCGTAATTTGGCTTTTATTCAAAAGTTTGATCAAAGGGAGCATATTCATTTTTGGAAAAATAATTGTATTGAGTCAGCTGATCATTAGTCGTTGTATCTACATGGTCATTAGTGACAGAGACAGCAAACAAAAGTGTCCATAAACAGGTGACGATATAAAAGAATTCAAATTCCACGGGTATTTCACTTAAGTTTTTATGGTAAAATAATAACAAGTTAAAAATAATTTTATATCTTTAAATTTATATTATATATGTTTTTTTATTAAGATGTAAACAAGGGGTAACAGCTAGGACGAAATAAATTAAAGCATAATTGTGAGCGGTGTTGTTTTTCTTTTACAATAATATCATAGATTATTATAAATTTCATTTAGAGGGTTATAGAAGGGGGAATAAACTTAGTCAATAATTATAATATTTATATGTTATTAAATTTTAGTTTTTATTTTATTTAAGATAACATATTTCTGAATCCTTTTTACTGGATTTTGGTCTTGTAATCGATTATTTCTAGAAAAAATGGTAAAAGGGTAGTTTTTTTAATAAATGTTTTTTTCACAGATTATGATAATTCTATTTTACTTTGTTCATAAATATAAAAGGAGAAGATGAGAATGAAGGCTTATCTAGTTGGTTTGGTGCTATCCATGTCAGTGTCTCTTGGGTGTGTGATAGCGCTTTACATGTATTATCTTGTTCTTAAAACTTTGGTTCCGTTCTTTCTTATCATGGTGTCAGGATTGATCGGTTTATTTTTTGCTACAAAAGTGAAGGCAAAAAAAATAAAAGGATTGTTACTGGTGATCAATTATCTATTTGCTACCCCAATTAATATTCCTATATTTTTCGAATGGCTCGTTCGTTTTTTTAAATGAACGATGATAAGAAAAAAATTTACGAAAAGAGGAAATTGTAGATGACGTTTCACGAAAAGAATCATAATAAAAGGATTTGTTTCATTTTATTAATTATTCCGATTATTTTTACGAGTTTTTATTTTGTTCCTAGCGTAAAGACGAATCCTTCTTTTTTAGGATTCACTATGTCTGGGTGTTGGATTAGTGGTGGAATCAATTTGATTTATTCCACCAAAATAGAGTCTAAAAGGAATCATTATTTTCCTTAATTTGATCTGTATTTATGGCTGGATTTTCTTTGTTGGATAAAATTATTGAAAAGGAAGTTTTGAAAAAAACAATTGGTTGCTAAGAATAAAAAGGAAATGTCAATGAATGATTATATTAATAGTTTAGGGCTATCCATGTCAGTGTCTATATGGTTTGGGATAGAGGTGTTTAGAACAGTCAATCAAAAATACATAAACAGATGAACTTTTAAGGAGTGAGGCAATGTTACCATTAACAAGTAAGACATGTACGAAGCTTTCGAAGATTTTCTTGGCTTGTAGTATTTTGCCGTTGGTTTTACTAGTAATGGCTTTTTACGGCAACGGCATGTTTAATCAATTATTTGTAGGTATCAAAAATGTAGCATACATATATTATCCTGGTTGTTTACTAAGTGGGTTTAGTTTGTTTTTTTCTACAAGATCCTATTCAAAAACGTTAAAAAGAAGTGCTACTTTCATTCATTTTAGCTATGTTTACTGTATTGTTCTCGTTTTTATCGGTTTTGTAGGTATCAAAAGATATGATTTTTTCATTGTACTAATTGCTTATTTACTGCTATCTATCCGATTATTGAAAAAAAACACAAACAATCAGAAAAAGATAGCAATCGTTTGCTTGGGAATACCGATGTTATTTTCAACAGGATTCTTTCTCAAAATCAATTACGATCTACTAACTTCGGGGACTAGCTGGGAATTGATTGGTTATGTGATTCTACTGAGTTGGTCTGGATTAATTGGACTCATCCTCTCAGTAAACATCAATAACGAGAACAGAAAAGTCAAATGGATGCTCTTAGGGTTGAATTATATATTTGCTGCTTATTTCCATATCGTCATTCTGATTATTGGTTTATAACTATAATCAAATAGTCGATAAAGGCAAGTGATTGAAAGAGGGAATCGTTCTTATTGAAAAAATACCAAAAGGAAACAACGAGATGGAAAGATGAAATGTTTGCTTTTAGATAATCAGTTGGCACCTAAGAAAGGGGAGTTATTGTATTTTTTTCACTAAAAAGTAAGGATTATACGAAAGTCTCATTGATTTTATTAACTATTTCGATTGTTTTCATAAGTTTTTATTTTATTCCTGACAAGAAGGCAAATCCAGCATTTTTTTCGTTTACATATAGGGGTATTAGATTAGTGGTGGGATCAATTTGATTATTCCACCAAAATATGAAGAACTGAAAGGAATCATTATTTTTCTTAATTTGATCTGTATTATTTTGGTTTTAAATGTTGGTTCCGTTCTTTCTTATCATGGTGTCAGGATTGGTTGGTTTATTTTTTGCTACATTTTTAAAAAATTAGTTAGGAAAATAAAAAAGGAGTGGTACAAATGCTATCGCTAAATAATAAGGCGTGTACGAAAGTTTCAAGAAATTTCTTAATCGGTAGTTTTTTCTTAATGATGTTGATGATTGTTGGTTTGTTTGGTAAAGTTTATGGATTTATTCCGTTAAGTGATCTTCCAGAAGGAAGTCTGATGATTTTCTATTATCTTAGCTGTTTACTCAGTGGTCTCAGTTTGATTTTTTCTACAGGTGCGCATTCAAAAATTTTAAAACGGACAGCGGCGATTGTCCATTTTAGTAGTGTTTATTGGTTTTCTCTCTTTATTTTCGGTTTTCTTTTTGTTGAAGTATTCCATGTACTTTTTTTTATCGTTCTTTATTTGTTCCTAGCTATCGTTTTACTGACAGCAAGCAAGCAGAAATGGCTAGCGATCACTTTCTTCGGGATACCGATGATTATTTCAATTGGCTTTTTTATCAAGCTCAATTACAAACTAATCCTTTATGGGGGGGAATGGTCATGGGACACCATTGTATACATAGTCATTCTTCATTTATTAGGTTTAAGTGGTCTGATTCTTTCAACGCAACTCGATAAGGGAAAAGCCAAGTGGATACTTTTGGGTATTAATTATTTATTTGCAACTTATTACCATATCTACATCTTTCTTCATTGAGACGTCTTACATACATATTGAGTATTAGAAAGGGAAGTGGCTTGCTAGAATATAAAAAGGTTTTTTGTTAGAAAGGAGTAGTATGGATGTTGTCGCTAACAAGTAAGACCTGTACGAAGTATTCAATGATTTTCTTCGTCTGTAGCATTTTCCTAGGTACATTATTGGTAATGAGGGGCTCTGTTGGGATAATTGTGAAATCTTTTCACAACCTTTCAGAAGTAAGTTTAGTGTTAATCTATTGTCTTTGCTTTTTACTCAGTGGACTTAGTTTGTTGTTTTCTACCGGAGTGTATGCCACCCCTTTAAAAAAATGGACAGCTATCGTTCATTTTGGCTGTCTTTATTGGGTTTTATATATTTTTATCGGTTTTATTGGTATTCAAAGATATGATTTAATTGCCTATTTGCTACTAACAATTTGGCTACTGAAAAAAAAGGATCAGAAACGCGAGGCGATCATTTGTTTGGGATTGCCAATGGCTTTGTCAGTCGGACTTTTTATAGAGATCAGTCTAGTGTTCATCTATTATCTTTGTTGTTTACTCAGTGGACTCAGTTTGCTTTTTTCTACTGGTGTACATTCAAAACTTTTAAAAAGATGGGCAGCTTTCATTCATTTTGCTTGTATTTTTGGAGTCGTATTTATTTTTATCGGCTTTGTTAGTATTGCAAGATTTGATTGGCTTATTGCGCTAATTGCTTATTTGCTACTATCTATCTGGTTACTGAAAACAAAAGATCAGAAACGAGTAGCGATCATTTGTTTAGGATTACCAATGATCTTGTCAGCTGGCTTTTTTATCAGGGTCCACTACAGTTACCTTACCTCTGGGGATTATTTGCGTACGCTTGGATTTTTGATTTTACTAAGTTTGTCTGGGGTGGTTGGTCTTATTCTTGCGGCGAACCTCAAGAACGAGAATAGAAAAGTCAAGTGGGTTCTCTTAGGGATCAATTATTTTTTTGCAACCTATTTCCATATCGTCGTTTGGATTTTTGGTCTATAACTATCAGGTATTTGACAAAGGCAAGTGTTTAGGAGAGATGAGTATTCTTATTAAAAATACTAAAAAATGTGTTTGAAGAATGAAAAGGAGAGAAGAAAATGATCCCATTAAAAAGTAAAACCTGTACCATCATTTCATTTGTTTTATTAGCGTTATCTTTTAGTGTTGCTTATGTTGGCTATATCCAAACAGATGAGCTTAATTTTCTATTGTTAGTGAGGATTACGTGTTGGTTATTAGGTGGCGCTAGCCTTTTCTTTGCTACCAAGATCAAATCTAATTATCTAAAAATAGTAGTGATCCTTTTAAATTTTATCAGTCTCTATAATTGGCTGTATAGCTGGCTTGATAATTGGTTTGATATTTGGCGAAGATTTAATTGAATCGGTTTGGCATTTTTAAAAATTATTGAAGGAGAAAAGATGAAAAAATATTTGACCATAAAGGGCTATGTCTTGCTATGATTCTATCGATTAGTTGTTTCCTAACGCTGTACTATATTTATGATTTTTACTTAGATATCGAAGGGTTATTTTTAGAATTATTGATGATTATTCTTGGTATTACAGGAATTTACTTATCAATGAAGATCCGACAGACACGTTGGCGATGGTTCTTATTAGGAATCAATTATTTTTTTGCTACCCATTTGCAAATACTTGTCGTTTTCAATACCTTTGTGAAATTTTTTTGGCAATGAGCGTAAAAATAAGAGCAAACGAACTTAAATGAGTAAGAACCAAGCAATGAACGGTGAGAGAAATGTTTCTATTGAAATTAGATCCAGTCTATAAAAAAGGAGCTGTGTGGATGATTTCAAAAAATAGTAAACCTGTACGATTGTTTCGTTGGGGTTGTTAGGTAGTTGTATCGCTTTAGGTGTTGTGCCATTCGTTATAAAGGAACAAGCAGCGTGGTTGCTCTTATCCTATTATTCTTGTTGCGTGTTGAGTGGAGTCAGCTTGATTTTTTCGAGAGGTAGCCGGTCTAAGTTCTTAAGAGGATTCGTCGTGATTGTCCATTTTCTTTGTGTCCATGGACTTGCCATTTTTATCGTTTTAGGACTTTTTATTTTTGAACCCTCTGGTTGGTTAATAATTATGGTAGGATTGTGCTATTTATTTGTATCAACGATGCTATTTTTTAGTTCACAAAAAAAATGGGGAAAAATGGTTATAGTTAGTTTACCATTGCTATTTTCACTTGCCTGTTTTATTTGGGGGAATTACTTATTAGCTGGACATTTTTCTTGGGAGATAATTGGGGCGTTGATTTTACTGACTTACTTTGGCTTGATTGGACTTATTCTTTCCGCACAACTCGAGGATGGAAAAATTAAGTGGGTATTACTAGGGATCAATTACTTCTTTGCTACTTATTTTCACGTGGTTCTTTTGATTAACGAAATTTCTTGGCTATAAAGAATAAGTTAAGAGTGGGGGAAAAGTAAAAAATTAATTGGCTAACAGGTAGTAATTAGTTCTTCACCACCTACTTTAAGCAATTTATTTATTAATAGAAGGCTATATTTTTTAGGAATATCCCTTGGTTTTATTATGCTTATTGTACAAGATACAACGTTGATTTTCTTATGCGATCGATTGTTGCTTGTTGGAGATGGAGTAGAGGGAGCTTGCTTTTTTTGAAAGTATTGCTTCTCAAGGATTAAAAAGATTAGTGATTATACTTAATCTTATTTGTATCTATGGTTGGATTTGGCTTTATTGTGATAGCGGATGAAAGGAGGAAAAAAGTGAATAAAAAAATTTATTTAATATGTCTAGGTTTGTCTATGTTTTGGTCAATTAGTAGCTTAGTATGTGTGCATTTTTATTATGGAGTAAATAGCCCCCAAGGACTGTTTTTAATCATGAGTATGATTATACCTGGAATAATTGGGCTCTACTGCTCCACCAAGGTTAGCCATCAAAAAATAAGAGGGATCCTACTTTTTACCAACTATCTATTTTTTACATATTTCAATTTTATGCAACTTAGGGAAATTATAGGTTATTTACTTAACTTTTTACAAAACAAATAAACAAAAAACATCACTTTTATTTCAAAGGAGAAAAAAGATGCCGTCATTAAAATTAAAAAAAGCTACGATGCTAACATCGTTTTTGTTACTTAGTCCGATTGTTTTGACTAGTTTGTACTTCATTCCACGTATCAACAACTATCATTACGTCTTTTTTATATTCGTGATGATGAGTTGTTGGATCATCGGAGGGGTTAACTTGTTTTTATCCACAAAAATTGAATCCAAATTCTTAAAAAGAATCATTATTTTCCTTAACCTAATCTGTATTTTGGGCTGGCTTTTTTTGGGGGGGTGAAAAAAATGATACAAATTGAAAAGAAGAAAAATCATTTTATTTAACGTATCAGGTATATCTTTTAACAAAGATGGTGCTATTAATCCTCAATTATTTGTTTGCTACTTATATTCTTTCCTTACGCTTATTTTCTTCATGTGGATAGTCTTTAACTATGATCAATCGACTGAACAAAAGCAAATGATAAAAAGACGATTCCAATTTTTTTGAAAGTCATTAAAAGGCTCTACTGATACTTTGATAAATAAGGGATGAAATTTTCAAAAATATATCGTATAATGTAAAGCACTGAAAAGTTGCGACCTTCAACTCGTAGATGATTTCAGAAAATCTAATTGAAATGATGGTGATACCATGAAAGACAACAGCAAGACACGTGTTGTCGTTGGGATGAGTGGCGGTGTCGACTCATCTGTAACAGCACTTTTACTAAAGGAACAAGGCTACGACGTCATTGGGATCTTTATGAAAAACTGGGATGACACGGATGAAAATGGTGTATGTACAGCTACGGAAGATTATAAAGATGTAGCGAAAGTTGCTTCACAAATCGGGATTCCTTATTATTCTGTCAATTTTGAAAAAGAATATTGGGATCGTGTATTTGAATATTTCTTAGCTGAATACCGAGCAGGACGGACACCTAATCCAGATGTGATGTGTAATAAAGAAATCAAATTTAAAGCATTTTTAGATTATGCGATGGATCTAGGTGCTGAATACGTAGCGACTGGGCATTATGCGCAAGTAGTGCGTGACGAAAATGGCGTAGCACATATGCTTCGTGGTGTAGATAACAACAAAGATCAAACTTATTTCTTAAGCCAATTGTCACAAGAACAATTAGCGAAAACAATGTTCCCACTAGGTGGTATGGAAAAAACACAAGTACGTGAAATTGCGGAACGTGCAGGTTTAGCAACTGCTAAAAAGAAAGATTCCACTGGGATTTGTTTTATAGGCGAAAAGAATTTTAAACAATTTTTAAGTAATTATTTACCAGCTAAAAAAGGAAATATGGTGACACTTGATGGTGAAGTCAAAGGTCAACATGCTGGATTGATGTATTACACGATCGGTCAAAGACAAGGCCTAGGGATTGGTGGTGGCGGTGCATCACAAGAACCTTGGTTTGTAGTCGGAAAAGATCTTGCAACGAATACGTTATATGTAGGACAAGGATTTCATCATCCTGCCTTATATGCAACAAGCCTTGATGCGAGCGAAATCCATTTTACAACGAATGAACCAATGCCAAAGGAATTTAAATGTACAGCTAAATTCCGCTACCGCCAACAAGATGTGCCGGTAACGGTTCGGTTATTAGAAGGTGATCGTGCCGAAGTGATTTTTGATGAACCTGTACGGGCGATCACACCAGGTCAAGCTGTCGTCTTTTATGATGGAATGGAGTGCCTTGGTGGTGGCTTGATTGATCATGCCTACAATAAAGAAAAAGTCTTGCAATATGTGTAAATCTTGCTTGCGAACAGCTCTTTGAACAACTTTCTTTTGTTAGAAGAACAAGAAAAGAGTTAAGACAAGTTTAGTTCTGAGAAATAAGCCGAAGAATCCGAAAATAGTTTCGTCTATTTTTGGTATTCCTCGGCTTTTTTTGCTAGAGTGTCTTCTGAAATATCCGTTAGGTGTTTTTGAAGCAAAGAGTTTTCAGATTTTTGTCTAATAATTTTTTCTGAAGAAAACAGTGTCAGGCGACTTTTTCAACAGGCGGTTCTATCTATTTGAAAGCGTTATTTTTAAAAAGAGAGTATAATAAAAAAGGAAACCGACCGTTTATCTCATTTACATGGCATCTAGGAGCGACGAGTGTTTCTTGGTTTGTTTGAGTATCAACGAATAGAAGGTAGTGAATCAAAAATATTGAAGAAAGCAAAAGGAGTGAAAAAGATGGAAATCACACATTTTGGACTGGAAGAATGGTTGAATAAGTGGGAAAAAGAAGCAGTATATGACCTTGCACAAAGTTCCATCGAAGCACTGACGTTAGAAGAACTGATTGGGTTAGACGGAACGACAGTTACTGATTTTTTTCAATCTTTGAGTAAAACGTCGTTGGATTATGGGTGGAGCGAGGGGACGGCAACTTTCAAACAAGAAGTCGCTTCTTTGTATCAATCGCTTTCTTCAGAAAACATTATTCAAACCAATGGGGCGACTGGTGCGAACCTTTTGGCGCTGTATGGATTGATTGAACCAGGAGATCATGTGGTCTCCATGTTGCCAACCTATCAGCAATTGTATGACTTACCCAAATCTTTAGGTGCAACTGTTGATTTCGTACCACTCACAGAAGAAGAGGAATGGCGTTTTGATAGTGTGAAATTAGTTGATGTGATCCAACCAAATACTAAAATGATTTGTTTAAACAGTGCCAATAATCCAACAGGTACATTGTTGGATCGCCAAACATTGGAAGAAATTATCGAAATTGCCGAAAAAGTCGATGCGTATATTTTGATGGATGAGGTGTATGCCCCATTAGCAGGGGGAGATTTTGTCTCAAGCGTGGATCTGTATGACAAGGGGATCACGACTAATTCATTGTCAAAGACTTATTCTGTTCCTGGTATACGCATCGGCTGGGTAGCAGCGAATCAAGAAATCATTGAGCGTTTAAGAAAATACCATACCTATTTAGTACTTAGCGGTGGTGTTTTGTCAGATGCATTAGCGGTTCACGCACTGAGGAATAAAGAAAAGATCCTTGCACGAAATAAAAAAATCGTTTCGGAGAATTTAGCCATCGTTGAAAAATGGCTGGCTGATGAACCAAATGTCCAATTAGTGTTACCGAATCACGTGTCAACGTCATTCATTCGCTTGAACATAACAGAAGACGATGAGCAATTTTGTATTGATCTTCTGAGAGAAACTGGTGTCCTACTGGTCCCTGGTAGTGCCTATGGGGTGCCTCAGCATGCGCGCTTAGGGTATTGTTGCAAGAAAGAAACATTAGAAAAAGGGTTAGCCTTACTTTCAGAATATCTAAAAGAACGTGGAAATAACAAAGTATGAGAAATTTAAGAGACCCCCAAAAGCTAGACTAAAAAATCTAACTTTTGGGGGCCTCTTCAATCTGGAATATGACGATGGTTCTTGTTTATCCAGATTGACTATTAGTAAGCGATCAATGTCCATGAGGTTGTGTGTGTTTGTCTGAAGAAAGGACAGGTGTATCGGATGTTCCTGATGAGTCAACAAGCTCATTGTCATGGATTTCTTGTGTGTTACGACGTACTAGTAAGAAGTTCACTAAAACAAGTAAAGAAGTGGAAAGAAAGACTCCTCGGTAACCAAACACACTTGAAACGCTCGAACCAATCATTGGACCAACGACATTCCCAGTTGCTTGGAAGGATTGATTGTAGCTAAAAATCCGACCGGCGGCGTGATGTGGGGAATATTTGGTGATCAAAGCTTGGACAGCTGGAAGCAAACAAGCATCTGAAATACCGATCAAAAAACGCAACGCAGCCAGTTCCCAGACATTCGTCACAAAGGCCATTGGGATATAAACTAAAATTGCAAATCCTAAGCCAATGGCTAAAATACGTTCACTCCCGATTTTATCGCCTAAGCGTCCAAAACGAGGAGCGGCGATCAATGTGGCAATTCCTGGGATCGAAGCAATGATCCCACTAATCAGTGTGACACTGCCATGTCCATTTAGTAACTGACGAATATATAAACTAATGATTGGGCTAATAGAATTATTCGAAGCTTGAATAATCATTGTTGTGACGAACATACCAATCACGACATGGGGATACTTCAATTCTTTGAATATTTGTTTGGCAGAAGCCATATTTTCTTTTTTAATAGGTACAAATGTTTCATGAACAAAGAAGAGACTCAATAAAAAGACGAGAAATAAAATGATTCCTGTGATGAAGAAAGTTGGACGATAACCAAATGCTGAGGCTGAAATCCCCCCAAGTAAAGGACCAAGCAACGTCCCTGTGACGGAACCAGTAGCCAATGTTCCTAGGACTTGACCACTTTTTTCTTTCGGAGTACCAGTAGCGACAAGGGCAGTAGCATTACTGATGTAACCAGAAAAGATCCCTTGTAACAACCGAAGTGCAACAAGTTGATATACACTGGTCACACAACCCATCAAGGCAATAACGACAGCCATCCCTAAGGAAGCACGCAAGAGCATCAATTTTCTGCCTTTCTGATCGGCTAATTTGCCCCACCAAGGAGAAATCAATGTGGTGACGAAGAACGTAGAAGAAAAGGTCAACCCACTCCAAAAATTCAATTGCGACGTACTATAGTTACCTAACGTATCTATGTATAGTGACATAAACGGCATGACTAAGCTAAACCCAATCCCTGCCATAAAAGTCCCAAACCATAAGACAAGTAAGTTTTGTTCCCAAGTTTCTCTTTTCCTAAATAATTTTTCTTTGATGCGTGTGGTCACTGTTATGTCCTTCTTTCTGAAAATTTTCATTTACATTCGTTTATTATAAACTACAATGTGTAGTTTATCAATGGAAGCCTCTTTTTTAAGTTCGTTTTTCATGGTAAACTAAAGTTGTTAAGTAGTTAACATACGAGAGGAACAATGAAATGAAAAAAAGAAATCTATCTCAAGAAAAAATCATCGCTTGCTTTCGTGGACTAGCGGAAGAGATGGATGTTCAACAAGTCACTTTTCAACACCTGGCTAAGGCGCTAGACGTCAAGTCTCCTTCCCTCTATAATCATTTTAAAAATATGCGTGATGTAAAGACCGCATTGACTGCAAAATTATTACAAGAGTTAAACGAAGCGTTGCGTCGTTCTTTGGTTGGAAAAAGTGGGGCAGAGGCGCTGCGTGTCTATGCACAAGTCTATCAGTCTTTTGCTTTTGCGAACCAGGCCGTTTACGAGTTGCTGATCAGTGTCCCTCACACCAATGAGGAGATTTTGTTAGAAGGAATCTATGAAACGAACCAGATCATTCTACAATTATTTGATGCCTTTGACTTGACCCGAAAAGAAAAAACGCATCGCAGCAGAGAATTGCGAAGTATCATCCATGGCTATTTGTCTTTACGATTTTTAGGCTATTTCACAAAGGAAGCAACTGTGTCTCCTGAAGAGAGTTATTCTTGGATGATCAATGACTTTATTGCCACTTTACCAAGTAAATAAGTAGTACGTTTCTTTAAAATAGACAAATTCATAAAATGTCCCTTTTATAAGAGAAATTTCTTGCAACTTTCTTGAAAAGTGTCTAAGATGAGTCTAGTAAAATCGTAGAGAAGGAGCACGAGTATGTATCAAGTAGTGACAATGTTCGGAGATAATGAGCCTTGGTGGTTCTTTGAGAATTGGGAAGAGGATATCGAAGTAGAAGAAACATTTGATTCTTTTGAAGAAGCACAGGTTAATTATGAACAAAAATGGCTTGCAATCAAAAATAAATACGAATATATCCATGCAAAAAGCAACTTTCTAAGTGCCTTCTGGAATGACGGAGACGAGCGCTGGTGTGAAGAATGTGATGATGATCTTCAACAATATAAAGGGTTAGCCTTATTGAAAAATCATCAGCCAATCACTTTAGAAAGCAGAAAGGAATTTTATGAAACAACTAATTCTAGCGGAAAAACCAAGCGTTGCGAAAGACCTAAGCAAGGTGCTTGGTGCTAATCAAAAACACAAAAATTATTACGAAGGACCCAAGGTGATCGTTACTTGGGCCCTTGGTCATTTGTTAGGGCTGAAAATGCCTGAAGACCTCAATAAAGAATGGCAAAGTTGGCAAATGGAAACGTTGCCGATGATTCCTAAAAATTTAGGAATCAAACCACTGCCTAAAACAGGTCACCAATTAAAAACAATCAAGCAATTGGCGCAACGTAAAGATGTGTCAGAGGCTGTGATCGCTACGGATGCCGGAAGAGAAGGGGAATTGGTTGCTCGGTGGATCTTGGAATATGTCCGCTTCAATAAACCAGTGAAACGTCTTTGGATTTCTTCCCAAACAGATAAAGCAATCAAGACAGGATTCAAACAATTGAAGCCCGCAAAAGACTATGATGCACTTTACTATTCGGCGCTAGCTAGAGCAAAGGCTGACTGGTTAGTAGGATTGAACGTAACACGGGCGCTGACTGTGAAGTATCAAGATAATCTATCTGCTGGTCGAGTTCAAACTCCAACACTCGCCTTGGTCAGAACACAAGAACGGAAAATTGAAACATTTAGACCACAAACTTATTTTTCAATTTTATTAGATGTAGAAAAACAACAAGCAAAGATGGTTCAAAAAAACCAATTCGCATTGAAATCTCATGAAGAAGCTCAATCGTTAGTGAAAGAGTTAGCTAAGAATAAAGGAACTGTGACAGCCATCCAAGAAAAAGTAAAAGTGGAGCCGGCGCCATTGCCTTATGATCTAACGGAGATCCAACGAGAAGCAAACCAGCGTTATGGCTACTCTGCTAAAAAAACTTTAGGACTGGTCCAAAGTTTATATGAAACGCATAAAATCGTGACATACCCTCGTACAGATAGTAAATATCTGACGAGTGATATGAAAAGTACGATGAAAGAACGTTTACAGGCGGTCAGCGATTTTTCACCAGAAGTGAAACAGTATTTAAAAAATGGGGCAGTTGTTCGTCAAACAAAAGTCTTCCAAGACAGTAAAGTCACTGATCACCATGCGTTACTACCAACTGAAAATCGTCCACGCTATGAGAAACTTAGCAACGAAGAACAAAAAATCTATCAGATGATTGTTACTCGATTCTTAGGTTTATTCGCTGAGCCACACAAAATCAGTCAAACAAAAGTGACTGTGACATTTAGCAAAGAACAATTTGTATTCCATCAAAATCAAGTCCTTCAAGCTGGCTGGAAAGATGTCAGTCAAAAGGAGAGCAATGAAGTGGACTGGGTGGAGGGAATGCGTATCCAACCAGAATTTACGATCAAGAAAGAACTATCGGCACCGCCTAAGCCTTTGACAGAGGCGAGTTTACTAGGATTTATGGAAAAACATAGTTTAGGAACACCGGCAACTCGTGCTGAAATCATTGAAAAGTTGATCAAATCGGAATTGATGGAACGAACACCGCAAGGCTTGCAAGTCTCACCAAAAGGGAAGCAATTATTGGAATTAGTCAATCCTTCCTTAGTGACCCCTGATTTAACAGAAAGCTGGGAGAAAGACTTAGAAGCAATTGCAGCGGGGCAAAAACAAGCCAGCCAATTTTTAATGGGCATTGAAAAAGAAACAAAACGATTGGTACAAGAAATCAAAACAAGTAAACAATCTTACCAAGATTTCTCGATCACACAGAAAAAATGTCCAGACTGCGGTTCCAATCTTAGAGAAAAAAATACTCGAGATGGCAAAATCTATGTCTGCACGAATCAAGATTGTCATTACCGTAGAAGAAAAGATCCAAAAGTCTCGAACCACCGTTGTCCGCAATGTCATCGGAAAATGGAGATCATCGAAGGCAAAAATGGCGCTTATTTCCGTTGTAAATATGATGGGACGACCGAAAAAATGTTAGATAAAAAAGAACAAAAGAAAAAAATGACGAAGCATGAAGAACGTCGTTTATTGAAAAAGTACACGCAAGCAGAAGAACCGGAAGAAAGCCCACTTGCTGCAGCTTTAAAAGCTGCAATGAAGAAATAGCGTGTCGTTTGTTGAAAATCAGCAATGGTTTTTGAGACCACTATTGTATGTTAAAAAATGGTGATTGGTTTCAAGTGATTGCTGTTTATGTAACATGGTTTAGAATGTGAAAGAAGCTTAGTCTGAGACATAAGTCATGAGGTTCCTCTTATAAATTGTTGTTTTTACGTACAATTTTTAGGAGGAACCTCATTTTTTGTATGTTGGGCTTTTTATCACAAATAGCCGTGCTTATAAATCTTCGTAGATAGGTGGATGTTCAAGGTATTCTAAAATCTTGATGAAATCTAAAAACGATAAGATCAATGTTGTCGTGTTGACATTTGGATGAAATCCTACGGTAGAGGTTTGATCAATGGCTGAGTCAATGACTACTTGAATCGCTTTTTCTTGATCATGCATCAATGCAAAAGGTGTAACAGTACCGGGAGCTACCCCTAATAAATCAAGGAGCTGTTCTTCTGAAAGAAAAGACAAACGCTTCTCATTCAGCTGTTCTGCAAGTTGTTTCAAATTTGCCTGCTTTTCATCAGGTAAGATAACAAGATAAATTTGTTTCCCTTTTTTTGCTTTTAACACGAGATTCTTCACTTGAGGTCCTGGTAGTGTAAATGGCAGATTTTTGACAGAAGTAATCGGTGGATGATCCACCTTTTGATAGGGAATGCCTAGTAAATCAAGTAATTGATAGGCTTCTTTTTCAGTAGCCAAAACCATCGATTGATCGCTTCCTTTCTTTTTCTTTCATTCATTATAAAAAAATAATTGACAAAAGAAAAATAATCGTGTAAATTACACGTAAGTTAAAATCAACGACATCGAAAAGAAGAGTAGCGATTAAATGTTTGAAGAGAGTCTCTGGCAGGTGGAAAGAGATAGCAGTTAATGGTGAAACACATCTTGGAGTCGATTTTCTGAAATACAGTAGGAAAATCCGGGAAGCCCGTTACAGCTGCGGTCATTGTTTGATGACCAGATAAGGTTAGTTTCCGTGAGGGACTAGCAAAAAAAGGTGGAACCACGTAATTTACGTCCTTTGGTCATTTGACCGAAGGACGTTTTTTTTATTTTCGTGTGAAGTAAATGTCCAACAACAATTACTTTTGTTTTACCTCATTTTCTGGAATGACTGCGTGAGGTTTCTTTTGTGAAAAAGAAACAAACAGAGGTGGGAACACGTGTGATGCGTCCTCTTGACGAGAGTCAAGGGGATTTTTTTATTTAAAAGGAGGAAGAAAGAAATGAATTATTTGCTGGAAGTCATGCCACAACTATTAGTAGGGGCTCTTACAACGTTGAAATTATTTATTTTTACCTTGATTGGATCATTGCCATTAGGGATCATTTTAGCATTAGGGTTGTCTTTACATTTTAAACCAATTCGTTATATCTTGCAGACCTATGTCTGGGTCATGCGTGGTACACCGTTATTACTACAATTGATTTTTGTTTTTTATGGATTGCCAACGATCGGGATCGTCTTTGACCGTTTTGAGGCAGCATTATTGGCTTTTGTTTTAAATTATGCCGCTTATTTTGCTGAGATTTTTCGTGGGGGGATTCAATCGATTCCCCAAGGACAATATGAAGCTGCGCAAGTGTTACAGTTGAGTCCTTTTCAAACCGTCACAAAAATCATTATCCCACAAGTGACAAAAATCGTTTTACCATCGGTTGGGAACGAAGTGATTAACTTAGTGAAAGACTCTTCATTGATCTATATCTTAGGACTAGGAGACGTTATGCGAGCAGGGAAGATTGCGATGGAACGTGATGCAACATTGCTACCATTACTAGGTGTGGCTTTCATCTATCTAGCACTAACCGGTATCTTAACGATCATCATGAAACAAGTAGAAGGAAAATTAAACTATTATCGCTAGGAGGAATGGACATGATTGAATTAAAGAAAGTAAGTAAAGCATTTGGAGAAAAGAAAGTAATCAACGCGTTAGATCTAGTCATTCCAGATGGTCAAACCATGGCGATCGTCGGTCCTTCTGGTGGAGGGAAAACGACACTTTTGAGAATATTAGCAGGATTGGAAAAAGCAGACAGTGGGGAATTTTATCTGGATGGTGTAGCCTTTGACCCATTTGAATTGAAAACGAAAGAGCAAGTCGTAGGTGTTGTTTTCCAAGATTTTCAACTGTTTCCACACTTAAGTATTTTTGACAATATCACTTTAGCGCCTAAAATGGTGTTGAAGCAATCGAAAGAAACGTATACGAAAAAAGCACAGGAATTAGCCGATTCACTTGGGATCAGTGATTTGCTCAACAACTATCCTTATCAATTATCTGGCGGTCAAAAACAACGGGTAGCGATCGCACGTGCCTTGGCAATGAATCCTCGAGTTCTTGCTTATGATGAACCGACAAGTGCCTTAGACCCTGAGCTGCGACAACAAGTAGAAAACTTGATCGTCTCATTGAAGGCAGAAGGTGTGACACAAATCATCGTAACCCATGATTTGGTGTTTGCGGAAAATGTGGGAGATCAACTCGTGAAGGTCATCCCAAACAAGTAAGAAGGAGGGACACTTGATGAAAAAAATCAGTTTGCTACTTGCGATAGTTGCAGGGATCGTCTTTCTTTCTGGTTGTAGGAATGAAAAGACAGATAAAGACAATTGGTCAACGATTCAATCAGAAAAAAAGATCATCATCGGGTTAGATGACACCTTTGTACCGATGGGGTTTCGTGATAAAGAAGGAAAACTAACAGGTTTTGATATTGACCTTGCTAGAGCAGTTTTTAGAGAATATGACATCAAAGTCGTTTTCCAACCCATTGACTGGTCCATGAAAGAGTTTGAATTGAATAATGGGACGATTGATCTTATTTGGAATGGGTATACTAAAACAGCTGAAAGAGCAAAAAAAGTCCAATTTTCAAAACCTTATATGCAAAACGAACAAGTCCTGATCACTACGAAAAAATCAGGGATCACCAGCTTTGCTCAAATGAAGGACAAAATCCTAGGAGCTCAAAATGGTTCTTCTGGTTATGATGCCTTTATCAAACAACCAAAAATATTAAAAGATATTGTAAAAAATCAGGATGCTGTTTTATATGATAGCTTTAATGAAGCATTGATCGATTTGAAGAGTGGACGGATCGATGGGTTATTGATGGATAAAGTATATGCTGGTTATTACTTGAAGCAAAAAAATGAGTTGGATCAGTTCAATATGATCAAAGGGGATTATCAAAGCGAAGATTTTGTCGTGGGTGCCCGAAAGAAAGACAAGGAATTAGTGAAGAAAATCAATGAAGGGATTGCGGAATTAGAAAAAACAGGAGAATTCCAACAAATCTCAGACAAATGGTTTGGTGAAGATGTGACACCCGTTCAGAAGTAAACAGGCAATCTAACATCATTGAGTGTCTTAAAAAGAAGCGTGGTAATTTGAGTGTCTCTTAGTTCACACGATAAAACCTATGAAATTAACCTGCGCCAAATGAATAAGCAAGAATTTTTGAAACACATATTTTAAAAAATTCTTGCTTATTTTTTGTCTGAAAAATTCCAATGATCATAAAATTGTTCAATGATTGATTTCTCCTTTTGTATTGAAAGGGGTTTCGTGTTATTCTTTTTTAGTAAGGATTGAAGCAAGAAAGGAAGAGATTGATGGAACACCAAAAATTAACTGAATTTCCCCAAGACTTTCTTTGGGGATCAGCCTCAGCGGCTTATCAAGTTGAAGGAGCCTGGCAAGAAGACGGCAAAGGAGAATCGGTCTGGGATCGTTTTGTCCGTATTCCAGGGAAAACTTTTAAAGGAACAAACGGCGATCTAGCGGTTGATCACTATCATCGCTTTAAAGAAGATATTGCTTTAATGAAAGAACAAGGATTGAAAGCGTATCGTTTTTCAGTTGCTTGGACTCGCATTTTTCCTAATGGTCGTGGGGAAATCAATCAAGCAGGGTTAGCTTTTTATGAAGAGCTGATCGACGAGTTGATTGAAAACGGGATTGAACCAATGTTGACATTGTATCATTGGGATCTTCCACAAGCCTTGCAAGATGAGTATGCAGGTTGGGAATCACGCCAAATCATTGAAGATTTCACTAATTATGCTGAAACATTATTTAATGCTTTTCGAGGAAAAGTCCATTATTGGATCAGCTTGAATGAACAAAATATTTTTACTTCACTAGGCTATTTATTAGCTGCTCATCCACCAGGTGTTACTGATCCGAAACGGATGTATCAAGTGAACCATATTGCTAACTTAGCAAATGCAGCAGTGATCAATAAATTTCATGAATTAGGAATGCCAGGTAAAATCGGTCCAAGTTTTGCTTACACACCTAATTATCCAATCAACAGCGATCCTAAAAATATTTTAGCTGCAGAAAATGCGGAAGATTTGATGGCTCATTACTGGATGGATGTCTACATGTGGGGCAAGTACCCGATCGCCGCTATGAAATTTTTAGAAGAACGTGGCTGGGCACCTGAAATGGTTGAAGGAGACGCAGAACTGCTTGAATCTGCTAAACCAGACTTCTTGGGGATCAACTATTATCAAACAGCTACTAATGCCTTTAATCCGTTGGATGGTGTAGGAGCTGGCAAAATGAATACGACTGGGAAAAAAGGATCTTCTGAAGAAACAGGCGTCCCAGGAATGTACAAAAAAGTCGACAATCCTTTCGTTGAACGTACGAATTGGGATTGGGAGATCGACCCAGAAGGATTGAGGATCGCTTTAAGACGGATTACGAGTCGCTACCGGATGCCTGTATTGATTACTGAAAATGGTTTAGGGGAATACGATGAATTGACAGAGGACAAAAAGATCCACGATGAGTATCGTATCGCTTACCTTTCAAGTCATGTCAAAGCGATTAAAGAAGCGATCTCAGATGGTGCTGAAGTCCTTGGCTATTGTACGTGGTCTTACACTGATCTGTTAAGTTGGTTGAATGGCTACCAAAAACGTTATGGATTTGTTTATGTCGATCAAGATGAAACTCAAGCAGGATCATTGGATCGCTACAAGAAAGATAGTTACTATTGGTACCAACAAGTGATCAAAGAAAATGGCTCAACGATCTGACCTTTTTGATAGTAAACGTTCAGGGAAATAAAGCGTGATCGCTTTTATCTAAAAATAGAAGCAGTGAGGATAAAACTTTCCAGCTTCATTGAGTTCACTGAATGAACCAAATGAATTGAATGAACCGAAATTCCCAAAAACTTTCTTGGTTTTTGTGGAATTTCGGTTTTTTTATCATAGTTTCTCGATAGGGGTGCAGGATCTAGCCATTGGTTATTTGAAAAAGTTTCTTAAAGTATATAAATACAGTGTTCGAAAAGAAAAACTTTAAACTTAGAAACAAAACTTTTGTTCCCTCGCTTTTTTTTGTATAATGGAACTTGATGAAATGAGGGATAAAAATGGCAAAGAAAAAACGTCCTGCAAAGAAAAAGAAAAAGACGAAAAAGCAACAACAGCAGCAGGAACAACTTCTTGCGATCAGTATCGGATTTGCATTGATCTTATTTGCCGTATTTGGCTTTTTAAAACTAGGTTTTTTAGGTATTTTAGTGGCAAATGGTTTTCGGATCATTGCAGGGAACACTTATCAGCTTCTCTGTATATTATTAGCTATTTTAGGTTTTTGGGTCGTTGTAAAAAATACCGATTTTAAAATCGGTAAAAGCCGTCGGTGGTTTGGAGGCATTCTTTTTTACTTAGGAATTCTTCTCTTTTTACATGCCCATCTATTCGGAAAACTCCATAGTGGCGAACCAAACATTCTAGGAACCACTTGGGATCTGTTAGCAAGTGACATCCAGCATGCTCGAGTCAGCAGTAATGTTGGTGGTGGGATGGTTGGAGCAGCACTCTATAATTTTACGTATTTCTTGATTGCTCAACCTGGTAGTTACTTTGTTGCCATTTTATTATTAATAAGTGGTGCAATTTTATTTAGCAATATCGAAGGCTATCAATTAGTCAATAGCTTGCAAGTGATGGGAGAACGAATGCAAGAACTGCTGGAAGGAGATCCTGCAAAGCAAGCGAAGAAACAAGCGGCGAAAGAAGAACGGCAAAAGCAACGAGCGAAAGCACGAGAAGAGAAAAAATTAGCAGCAAAAGAAGCGGCAGAAGCTGAGATTGCTGAGCTGGAAAAACGTCGTTCCGCTGAACAACAAGCAAAATCTGCGCCTTCTTATGAAAAAATAGCAGATGATGAACCAGAACAACTCAGTTTTGTACCAATCGATAGTTTTCAAGGAACTGTCCCATCTGCGACAATGGATATGCCAAAAGCAGAGCCAACGGTCACAACGCCTACTGCATCTGAACCGTTAGAAGCAGAGAGCTTAGAAGATGATGGGACAGCATTAGAATTTGAAATCGAAGCAGAGCAGGAAAATCAAGATTATGAATTACCGTCAATCGATTTACTGGACTCGGTAAAAACGACGGATCAAAGTGACGAGTATAAAAAAATCGAGAAAAATATCGGAGTCTTGGAACAAACTTTTCAAAGTTTTGGCGTAGATGCGAAAGTCGTCAAAGCAAGTTTAGGACCCTCTGTGACAAAATTTGAAGTCCAACCAGCAGTGGGTGTCAAAGTAAGTAAAATCGTCAGTTTAACGGATGACATTGCATTAGCATTAGCGGCTAAAGATGTTCGGATGGAAGCACCGATCCCAGGTAAATCATTGATCGGAATCGAAGTACCGAATAGCAAGATCAGCATGGTGTCATTTAGAGAAATCATCGAAGCACAACCCAACCATCCAGATAAGCTGTTAGAAGTACCATTAGGAAGAGATGTTTCTGGGCGAGTCCAAACCGCAGACCTTTCTAAAATGCCTCACTTATTAGTAGCCGGATCGACAGGTAGTGGGAAATCGGTAGCAATCAATGGAATCATTACCAGCATTTTGATGCGAGCAAAACCCCATGAAGTCAAATTGATGATGATCGACCCCAAAATGGTGGAATTGAACATGTACAATGGGATTCCTCATCTTTTGACGCCAGTTGTGACTAACCCGAGAAAAGCTGCTCAAGCGTTGCAGAAAGTCGTTCAAGAAATGGAAGAACGTTATGAAAAATTCGCTGCTACTGGTGTTAGAAATATTACTGGTTATAATGAATTTGTCCAACAAAAAAACTTGGAAAATGGAACGAAACATCCTACCTTACCATTTATCGTGGTGATTGTGGATGAATTAGCTGACTTGATGATGGTTGCCAGCAATGAAGTCGAAGATGCTATTATTCGTTTGGCCCAAATGGCACGGGCAGCGGGAATCCATATGATTTTAGCGACCCAACGTCCAAGTGTGGATGTTATCACAGGGATCATCAAAGCGAATGTTCCTTCTCGTATGGCATTTGCAGTCTCTAGTGGAACGGACTCACGTACGATCATTGACTCCAATGGTGCGGAAAAGCTTCTCGGACGTGGGGATATGCTCTTCTTGCCAATGGGTGAAAACAAACCGATACGGGTTCAAGGTGCATTTATTTCTGACCACGAAGTAGAACGAGTGGTCAACTTTGTAACAGATCAACAAGAAGCACATTATGAAGAAAAAATGATGCCTTCTGATGAAGTAGAATCAGGCGGTACCGCAGAACAACCACAAGATGAATTATTTGAAGAAGCTAAAGCACTTGTCATTGAAATGCAGACAGCAAGTATTTCATTATTGCAAAGAAGATTTAGAATTGGTTATAATCGGGCAGCACGCTTAGTCGATGAATTAGAAGCGCATGGCGTAGTAGGACCTTCAGAAGGAAGTAAGCCAAGAAAAGTCTTCATTGAGCAAGTCGAAGAACCAATGGATATGATGCCAACGGATCACGAAACATAGAAAAAGTGCGTATGTGCTTGTCAGTTCTAACAATGAAACCGAAGAAACGCCAAAAATAACTTTGGGTGTTCTTCGGTTTTTTTATGAGATTGATCACTTATTCATAAAAATCAAAAAAACGATAGTTAAAAAAGGAGGATCATCCATAAACAGCCTAAGATTTGGTATCTTTGTTTTGTGAACTATTGCATTAGTCGTTAGAATCAGTTATAGTATGTAGCGATACTTTGAAAAAAAGAGGGAAACGATTTTGGAAAAACAATCCATTTATGGTTTAACAATCGAAGAATTAACCAATTGGTTTTTAGAAAACGGCGAAAAAAAATTCCGTGCCGCCCAAGTGTGGGAATGGCTTTATCAAAAGCGTGTCAAAGACTTCTCCGAAATGACCAACTTGTCAAAAAACTTGATAACAAAGTTAACGGATCAGTTTGTGATCAATCCGTTAAAACAAATAGTGGTTCAAGAAGCAACGGATGGCACAGTCAAATATCTATTTGAATTACCAGATAAAAATATGATCGAAACAGTCTTGATGAGACAAGAATATGGATTATCTGTATGTGTGACGACACAAGTCGGCTGTAATATTGGTTGTACTTTTTGTGCAAGTGGTCTGTTAAAAAAGAATCGAGATTTGACAGCTGGAGAAATCGTGGCACAGATCATGATGGTTCAACACTATTTTGATGAACGACAAGAAGGAGAAAGAGTGTCCCATGTGGTTGTGATGGGCATTGGCGAACCGTTCGACAATTATGATAATGTCATGAACTTCTTACACATCATCAATGATGCCAAAGGGTTGGCAATTGGCGCACGACACATTACTGTTTCAACAAGTGGTTTGGCAAATAAGATCAAAGAATTTGCTGATAATGGGTTGCAAGTCAATTTAGCGATCTCATTACATGCACCAAATAACGAGATTCGGACCTCCATCATGCGGATCAATCGGAGTTTCCCAATCGAGAAATTGATGGCTGCAGTAGATGAATATCTTGAAAAAACCAATCGACGAATCACGTTTGAATACATCATGTTGAATCAGGTCAATGATCGTCCGGAGCATGCACAACAATTAGCGGATCTATTAAAAGACAAAAAGAAATTAACGTATGTGAATTTGATCCCTTATAATCCAGTCAGTGAACATGACCAATACTCTCGAAGTCCTAAAGCAGATGTGCTGAAATTTTATGATGTATTGAAAAAGAATGGTATCAATTGCGTGATCCGTAAAGAACACGGTACAGATATCGACGCTGCGTGTGGTCAATTACGGAGTAAACAAATGAAAAAAGAAAAAGCAACGACTAAATAGCATTAGCTAATATCCAACATCCATGGAGAAGAAACAACAAAGACGACAAAGCCTTATGCTTTGTCGTCTTTTGCTGAGTTTTCTTAGAACCTCAATTTACTGTTTGTTCTTGCGGTTCATCCCAATGCCATACAATATCCATGAGAGAACAAAACAGGATAATGCATACAGAATATCTTTTGTCACGTTCAAGACAGCAAGACTTGAGATGATTGATAATGATAAAAATAGTAACAGTTTCCGATCCTTCATAAGACTCCTCTATTATTTAGTAATTCTGCATACATTCTGATGCGTATAATCATTGAATCCTTTTTTATGCAAGTGAGGGGATTGAATGGAAACCAATGTTCCTAATCTGTCCCATTCGTTAGTGATTCGTTGCATGATTGTTTGTAAAGGGGTGTTATTGATCCTAATCATAATACTATTTATTTAGCCATGGATGAAAAAGCTATTTGTTAACGATTGGAGTCTATTAGTAAATTAATAATTTTTATAAGAAATGATAGTTCATCAATTTATTCTTGAAATGTCAGTTAGCACAGCTGTTTCAAAAAATTCTTTCTTATTGTCATCGGAGCTACCCGATGTTTTTACGACCTCTGATTCACGGCGTTCAAGAAGCAACTCCTCAGCAATAAGCGATGATTTTCTAAAATATGAGAAGCTATTTTAAAAAATCCTCTCTTATTCGCTCGGAGCTGAACGCTTCTTTCACGACCTTAAGCATAAACTTTTCTTTTTTCTTTCTAGTACTGCTAAAATAGGCAGAAAAGGGAGGGATAGCGATGATTATCAGTGAGTTTGATCGTGAGAATATTGTCTTGCGAGATCAGCTTGCAGATCTTTTAAGATTGACTTGGCCTGATGAGTATGGGACAGAGCCGATGAAAGAAGTCGAACAGTTGATGGTTCCAGAACGGATTGCTGTATCGGCGATTGAAGGGGAGGAATTGGTCGGTTTTGTTGGAGCGATCCCTCAATATGGCAAAACAGGGTGGGAGTTACATCCTTTGGTAGTAGCAAGCGCGCATCGCAAACAACAAATCGGGACACGATTGGTTTCCTACTTGGAAAAAGAAGTTGCTTCATATGGCGGCTTGGTTATCTATCTAGGGACAGATGATGTTGAAGGACAAACCAATTTAATTGCAACGGATTTATTTGAAGATACCTTTGCAAAGTTACAAGAAATCAAAAATATCAATCATCATCCCTATACATTTTATGAGAAACTTGGCTATCAGATCATCGGTGTGATCCCAGATGCGAATGGGTGGAACCAGCCTGATATTTGGTTAGCAAAACGAGTGGCCAAAAAGGAGCCAACGGAATAAATTAAGACACTAATATTAGAGAAATGAACGATCCATTTTGTTCTCTAGTATTAGTGTTTTTTTGTTAGAATAAAAAATTATAATCTTTTTATGAGCTAAATCCGAACATTATAGCTGTTTTTACGATTTATTTTTTTTTGATGAAAATTATTTTATTTTTTTATCAAGTAGAAATAAAACCTTATAAAATAAGTGTATTTTCAGAAAAGAACAATAAATATTTCACTATAATGACATTATTTTAAAAAAAACCGAGAAAAAAGTATTGCTTTTTTAATAATTATTCATTAAACTCTTAAACAACTCAGAAAAAACTAATTATTCTGAAAATTTCGACAAAAGGGGTACGGGAAATGAAAAAGAAATGGGCATTTAGTGTTGTAGCCTTGAGTGGGCTGGTACTTGCAGGCTGTTATGGCGGAAGCGCAAATACAAAAAGTAGTAATTCAGCGAGTGGCAACTCTACAGATGGAGGCGGAGTATTCAATTTAGTCGTACCTCAAGAAATGCCAACAGCAGATTTATCTTTAGCAACGGATACAATTAGTTTCACTGCACTAAATAATGTGTATGAGGGAATCTATCGTTTAGATAAGGATAGTAAACCACAACCAGCAGGAGCGAGTGAACTGGCAGAAGTTAGTGAAGATGGGTTGACTTACAAGATCAAATTGCGTGAAGACGCTAAATGGTCCAATGGTGATCCAGTAGTTGCGGCTGATTATGTTTATGGTTGGCAACGTACAGTGGATGCTGCCACAGCTTCTGAATATGCGTATCTTTTTGCTCCAGTAGCGAATGCAGAAGAAATCACAGCAGGCAAAAAAGATAAATCAGAATTAGGAATCAAAGCAGTAGGCGATCATGAATTAGAAATCACATTGACGAAACAAACGCCATACTTCCAATATTTACTTGCTTTCCCATCATTCTTCCCGCAAAAACAATCAGTGGTGGAAGAAAACGGTGATGCTTATGCTTCAGCAAGTGATAAAGCAGTATACAATGGACCATTTACCTTAACAGATTTTGACGGACCAGGGACAGATACTGAATGGTCATACAAGAAAAATGATAACTATTGGGATAAAGATGCAGTGAAGTTATCTGAAATCAAAGTTAGTGTGGTCAAAGAATCTTCTACAGCATTGAATCTCTTTAAAGACGGTCAAGCAGATGACGTCATCCTTTCAGGGGAACTCGCTCAACAAAATGCGAATGATCCAGCATATACGTCAGTCAAAGAAGCACGTACGAGCTATATTGAGTTGAACCAACGTGAAGCTGATTCACCATTTAAAAATGTCAACTTAAGAAAAGCTATTTCATACTCAATCAATCGTGATGCGTTAGTGAAACAAGTTCTAGGAGATGGATCGGTTGTGTCAACTGGCTTGATCCCAGCGGACATGTCTAAAAATCCAGAAACAAAGGAAGATTTTGCGAAAGAAGCAGGCAAACTTGTTTCTTACGATAAAGACAAAGCAAAAGAATATTGGGAAAAAGCGAAAAAAGAACTTGGCATTGATTCCCTTGAATTCAATTTGATGGCTTCAGATGATGATGCATCGAAAAAAGTGATCGAGTATATCCAAAACTCAATCCAAGAAAATTTAGATGGCGTAAAAGTTAAACCAACACCAGTCCCATTCTCCGTTCGTTTAGACCGTTCGTCTTCAGGTGATTTTGATACTGTATTAGGCGGTTGGGCAGCGGACTATGCTGATCCAAGCAGCTTTACGGACCTATTTGTTGCAGGTAACTCTTATAACCGCGGACAATGGAGTAATGCGGACTACGACAAAGTAGTAGATGACTCAGGGAATAAAGATGCCGGCGATGAGCAAGCACGTTGGGCGGATCTACAAGAAGCAACTAAAATCATGGCAGACGATATGGGTGTGATCCCAGTTTACCAAAAAGCAGAAGGACACTTAGTCAATGAAAAAGTCAAAGGAATTGTCCACCACGCTGCAGGAGCTTCATGGGATTACAAATGGACTTATGTAGAAGAATAGGCAAACATTAAGACAAAAAAAGCGGACTAGAGATTAAGGCAGTTGTCTTAATCTCTCTCCACTTTTTAAAGGTTACGTATCATAGAAACGAAAAAATCACCAGCACGATAGAAAGAGCAAGCAAGATTCCGGCAATGATCAGCCAAAAGGTATACATACCATAGCTGGCAGACGAGAGTGAAGAAAATTCTGGTTTTTTCTTGCGGTTTCTTGTTCGGGCTAAATAGATCGATCGTTGAAAATGATCAAAGAAACCCGAGGAAAAAACCCATAAAAATCCGCCGATAATCAAAAACGGCATCGCACATAAAAATAAATCATTTGATAATTGAGTGAGTGTTAGTTGATGATTCAAACTATTTTTTACAATAATCAGGAGAATCAAGACACCAGCAATCAGGTAGGGAAGAGACTTCTTTTTCATCAGTTTGCTCCTTTATCTTTGGTTCATTCATTAATAATGTAGCGAAACATTTGTCAGAAGTCAAAAGCTAGGGGGAAACATTAGTGAATAGTTATCTAAAATATGTATTGAAACGTGTCTTCTTTATGGCCATTACGCTTTGGTTGATTGCCACAATCACGTTCTTCTTAATGCAATTATTACCAGGAACACCTTATACCAACCAAGAGCGCTTGAGTCCTGAAACGATCGCTATGTTGAATCAACAAGTTGGACTGGATAAACCTGTGATCGTCCAATATGGTATTTACTTGTCAAATTTACTTCAAGGAGATTTCGGTATCTCTTTCCAATTTAAAAATCAGCCTGTTGCTCATTTATTAGCTGGTAGAGTAGGACCTTCATTACAACTAGGACTACAAGCGATTATTTTTGGAACAGTGATCGGTACGATCTTAGGAACGATTTCAGCAATGAAGCAAAACACTTGGGCAGATACTTCTTCCACGTTGGTTGCTATTTTGGGTCGCTCGATTCCTAACTTTGTTTTTGCAGTCTTATTACAATATATTTTTGCGATCCGCTTGCATGTACTGCCGATTGCTAAATGGGACGGCTTCATTTATACAATCCTTCCAACCATTGCATTGGCTATGTCACCTTTAGCCGATTCAGCTCGTTTTATCCGAACAGAAATGGTCGAAGTATTACACAGCGATTACGTGGAATTAGCGAGAGCCAAAGGATTAAGCCGTTGGGAGATCGCCTTTAAACATGGTCTTCGTAATAGTTTGATCCCATTAATGACATTGTTAGGACCGTTAGCAGTTGCTTTGATGACTGGTTCGTTAGTAGTCGAAAATATTTTTGCCATCCCTGGTATTGGTGAGCAATTCGTTAAATCGATCACGACGAATGATTATCCAACGATCATGGCAGTAACGATCCTTTACTCATTTATGTTGATCTTTGTGATTTTAGTCGTTGACCTGCTGTATGGTTTAGTTGATCCAAGAATCCGTGTTTCAGAAGGGAGTCGAAGCTAGATGGAACTGATACCAAAACGTTATGAAACAATAGCAGATATTCCTGCAGATAAATTTCTTCCGCTACAAAAAAACACTGAAGAAGAACGAGAACAAATTGCAGCTCCATCGCTAAATTTCATTCAAGATTCTTGGCGACGTTTAAAGAAAAACAAAGCCGCAGTCGTTTCGATGATTTTACTATCAGTGATCATTTTGATCTCGATCGTTACGATCTTTGTTTCGCCACACAACCCAACGGCACAAAATATTGATTACATCAATCTACCCCCACGTATTCCAGGGTTAAATATCGATGGATTGAATGGAAAAGCGATGGTTGGTGGTGAGTTAGTCGATAAATATGCCCAAGCAAATGTTCCAGCAAATGTGAATTTCTTTTTAGGAACGGATGGTCTAGGACGTGACGTATTAAGTCGGCTATTCATGGGAACACGAATTTCCTTACTGATCGCTTTTATTGCTGCATTATTAGATGTGACGATCGGTGTTGCTTATGGGCTGATTTCTGGTCTGCTAGGCGGACGAATCGACAACGGAATGCAACGTTTCTTAGAGATCTTATCTGGGATTCCTAATCTGGTAGTCATGATTTTAATGTTGGTTGTTTTTGAACCAGGTATTTTTTCCATCGTGGCAGCAATGGCGATCACGAACTGGATTCCGATGGCTCGTATCGTTCGAGCGCAAACCCTGAAACTGAAAGATCAAGAATATGTGTTAGCTGGTATGACATTAGGTGAATCGAAATTGAAAATTGCCTTCAAACACATTTTACCGAACATTTCCAGTGTAATCATTATTCAAATGATGTTTAGTATTCCATCGGCAATTTTCTTTGAAGCCTTTTTAAGTTTCATTGGTTTGGGGCTGACGCCACCATCTGCTTCATTGGGAACAATGCTGAGTGATGGCTATAAAACTTTCTTGTACCTGCCATATCTATTATGGATCCCTGCGGCAACGTTGTCTGTTATCATGATCGGCTTCAATTTACTAGCTGACGGATTACGTGATGCCTTTGACCCTAAAATGAAAGAGTGAGGAATATGACAAAAGTTCTTGAAGTTAAAAATTTGCAAATCTCATTTGATACGTACGCTGGGAAAGTCCGAGCGATCCGTGGTGTCAATTTTCATTTAAACAAAGGTGAGACTCTAGCAATTGTTGGAGAATCTGGTAGTGGGAAATCAGTCACTACCAGAAGTATCATGAGATTGTTATCAAGTAATGCTACGATCGATTCGGGCGAGATTTTATTCAAAGGGAAAAATATTGTTGATCAATCAGAAAAAGCCATGCAAAAAATTCGTGGAAAAGAAATCGCAATGATTTTCCAAGATCCAATGACTTCTCTCGATCCTACGATGACGATTGGGAAACAAGTGGCTGAATCCTTGCGAAAACACAATAAAGTTTCGAAAAAAGAAGGACAAAAAGCAGCATTGGAATTACTAAACTTAGTCGGGATTCCTGAGGCTGAAAAACGGATCAACAGTTATCCTCACCAATTTTCAGGAGGACAACGGCAACGGATCGTCATTGCGATTGCGTTGATCTGTTACCCGGAGATCTTGATCGCTGATGAACCAACAACTGCATTAGATGTTACGATTCAAGCCCAGATTTTAGAACTGCTAAAAGAAATCCAAACGAAAATCGATACCTCGATTATCTTCATCACACATGACTTAGGTGTAGTAGCAAATGTAGCGGATCGGGTAGCGGTGATGTATGGCGGAAAGATCATTGAAGTCGGAACCTCGGAAGAAATTTTTTATCATCCGCAACATCCTTACACTTGGGGCTTGTTAGGTTCGATGCCGACCTTAGATAGTGCGAATGAACGACTTTATGCGATCCCGGGTTCACCACCTGATTTATTGAACCCACCTAAAGGCGATGCCTTTTATCCACGGAATGAATATGCCTTGCAGATTGATGCAGAAGAAGAACCACCATTTTTTGAATTATCAAAAACACATCAAGCAGCAACTTGGCTTTTAGCACCTCAAGCACCAAAAGTAGAGCCACCTGAAGAAATCAAACGTCGTTGGGCGATTTTTGAAGAAAAGCAAAAAGCGAATGGAGGGATGACGAATGCCAAAAAAACTGCTAGAGGTTAATGGTCTAAAACAATATTTCAATATTGGGAAGAAAAATGAAGTTCACGCAGTCAATGATATTAGCTTTCATATTTATGAAGGGGAAACCTTTGGCTTAGTTGGTGAATCCGGTAGTGGTAAATCAACCACTGGGCGGACAGTCATTCGCTTAAATGAACCGACCGATGGCGAGATTTTCTTTGACGGAAAAGATGTCACCAAGCTAAAAGGAAAACAAGAAATGGCTAAGTTTCGCCGTGAGGTTCAGATGATCTTCCAAGACCCTTATGCATCATTGAATCCTCGAATGAAAGTTCGTGACATCATTGCAGAAGGGATCGATGTCAATGGATTGGTCAAGTCTCCAGAAGAACGTTCAGAAAAAGTGGATGAGCTTCTTCGAACGGTAGGATTGAATCCAAGCCATGGTACACGTTACCCTCATGAATTTTCAGGAGGACAACGACAACGGATCGGGATTGCACGTGCCTTAGCAGTTAATCCTCGTTTTATTATTTGTGATGAGCCGATTTCGGCTTTAGACGTATCGATTCAAGCGCAAGTGGTCAATTTATTACAGGATCTGCAAAAACAACAACAACTAACGTACTTATTCATTGCTCATGATTTATCCATGGTCAAACATATCAGTGATCGGATCGGTGTCATGCACAACGGTCGTTTATTGGAAATGGGAACTAGTGATGAGATTTACCATCATGGGGTTCATCCTTATACGGAAAGTTTATTATCTGCAATTCCACTACCAGATCCCGATCATGAAAGACAGCGGAAAAGAATCAAGTATCAACCAGAACCAGAAGATGGGCAAAAACGGACATTAAGAGAAATTGCCCCAGAGCATTTTGTCTATGCGACAGAGCAAGAAGTGGTTTATTACGCAAAAAAATTGAAACGACAAAAAGAAGCGAGCTTACTTGTGACGTCTTAGGAGGTAAGTGCTGATGCTAAAAGCCTTTAAATTCCGAATTTATCCCACGGCTTCACAAAAGCAATGGTTTGTTCAAAATTTTGGCTGTGTTCGTTTTACGTATAACCACTTACTAAAAGCCCGTCAGGAAAGCTACGCTAAAACAGGTGTCATCGATTATACACTGACTCCTGCTTCTTTAAAAAAGCAATATGATTTTTTAAAAAAAGCAGACAGCTTAGCGCTTGCGAATGCACAACTAAATCTAGATCGTGCGTTTCGTAATTATTTTAAAAAACGTGCCAGTTTTCCAAAATTGAAAAATAAAAAAAGTATGTGGCAGTCTTATACAACAAATAATCAAAAAGGCACAATTTATTTGAAAGATAAGTATCTAAAACTGCCAAAACAGAAAGAACTCATTCAGGTAAACCTCCATCGACCAATCGAAGGAGAGATTCGTTCAGCGACGATCTCCTCACGTTATAATGAAGCTTTTTATGTTTCTTTACTCTGTGAGGTTTCAGCGAAAGAAATAACAGAGTCTCGTCGTTGGATCGGTGTGGCTTATGATCCGCAAAAACTAATCGAGACATCCTCTCCAGTTGATGTACCATTACCATTGTTGAAAAAAACTGAAAAAGAAATGCAGCTGGCTAAGAGAAAATTAGGGATTAAGGGACGGGCAGCTCAGAAACGAAAAGCTCGTTTGGAACGATCGAAGAACTATCAAAAACAAAAGCGTAAAGTAATGGATCTTTATTTAAAACAAAAATTTCAAAAAGAAAATTATTTGGAACAGTTATCTGGCAAATTGATTCGTTATTATGACTATTTGTTTGTAGAAGCTGTCCCTAATGAAACTTTCTTGTCAGACTTCTCACTTCAAGATTGGTATAAATTAGTGACTAAGCTGAGGTATAAAGCAAACTGGTATAATAAAACGTTGATTTTGATCAATATGAATGAACAAACCGATCCTTTAGTGATTAAAAAAAGTCTAGAACTAGAAAAAATCGGGAAACAAGTGATTTTTGAATAAATGAACTGGTAGGAGCGCTAGGGATCGCCTTGTTGATAAAAAACACTTGCTGTTTTTGTTTCTAGGAATTTTCTTCTCAAGAAAAGCTCACTAATTATGATAAACCAAACAAGGAGGTAATGACCTTTCTGGCTAACCTCTAAAATAAGCCGAAGAATACCAAAAGCATTGCTTTTGTGTAATTCTTCGGCTTATTTATTTATGAGAAGTATTTATCCATCAGATGGTCATTAATGGGTGACTGATCAGGTATTTGCTGATTACAGAAAAATCCAATAAAAATCTTTGGTATTTCAGCTTTCTGAAATCTTCAACTTATTCATAGTTTCCAGGCTTCAACTGATAAATCTTGGATGGACGCCCGATTCCTACTGGTCGTTCACCAATTTCATCAAAGTATTGCAGCATCGCTTTTTTGAAATTTGAATGATCAATCATTTTAAAATCGATCCCTAAAAATTTTGCAAATACTTTTCGGGCTTCTGTAATCGTAAAATCTTTACCTAATACTTGTAAGACTTGTGGTTCATGTTCCATTTTATTTGTCACTCGATTAAATGCTTTCGTAATGATCTCACTATGGTCAAATGCTAAAGTATCTTTGCCAGAAGATTCACTTGTCAGTAAATCTAAAGAAATAGCAACTTCATCACTTGTTAGATGGATTTTGTTTCCTTGGCGTGTCAAGGTAAACCATCGGACTTCTTCTGCATCGTCACCAGCAATCAACGGTTCTTCACCAATAAAAGCCAAGTAACTGACAGTCACGACCCAGCCTCGAGGGTCTCGGTTCGGTGTGCTGAAGGTGTGTAGCTGCTCAATATTTTCCTGAGAAATCACGACACCCGTTTCCTCTTTGGTTTCACGTAAGACACTTTCACCAGTGGATTCATTCTTTTGGACAAAACCACCTGGTAAAGCCCATGAATTTCGGTAGGGATGCCCTTTTCTTTGGATCAGTAAAATTTTTAACTGGTCTTCTTCCTTGTTGTAACACATCAACACGATATCAACAGTCAAAGAAGGTTTGTCATATTCTGGGCGTTCTTGCTTTTGATACCAGTCAAGAAAATCAGCTTCACTTGCTTCATGTTCATAATATAACTTTTCCTCTTCTTTAGAAGCAAATTGTTTCATCTTTTAACCTCCTGATGACGTTCTTGTTTAAATATACTTTTATCTTATTTTAGCAGACTCCAAAAAAAAACCAAAGTTTTCCTTGGAGAAAGACTTCTATACTTAGATAGGGAATAAAAACGGTAGGAGTAAATTGAAGAAGAAGAAAAGTAAATAGATTAGTAACAGTTTTCTATTTTCTTCACGAAGCGTTACATACCCACAAAAAATGATATAAAAATTGAGAACAAAACGAAAAACTTGGGTAAATAAAAGAAACTGATTCAAGCTTCCTTGGAGGTTAAAATAACCATATAATCGTATATAAAAATAGCTGAACAGCCAGTGTAACACTGAAAGCAGTGCAATACTGATTGTAAAATAAAGATGTTTTTTTTGCATAAAATTTCAGCCTTTCTTGGACAATGAACTGTCTATTAGTCGTAAACATAAACAACCTATTTCAGATCCACTTGCTTTTGGGTTGTTATAAAAAGGTTTATTTAGAAGGGAGAACGATGTATTCTTCCTATAAGCAGCTATTAAGTCGAAGCTATGTTTCGTCAAAATAAAACAACGGAACTGCTACAAGATTCCGTGACATTGTGAGAGATAACCTACATGTAAACATGCTGCTTACTAAAAACGAAACTTACTGATTCCTAGGTTTCTTCTCACACACTATTAATTATTATAACATGTTTTACTAGGAAAATAATAAAGAGGAAAGGCATTTGTTAGAGGGTAGCGAAAAAATCGTCGCAGTCTTTTTGATTTATGGTATACTAGCAAGGAAATGAATTCGCATCATGCGATAAAGGAGGAAGAGCCCCATGGCAGAAAAGGAAACTTTTTATATTACGACGCCAATCTATTATCCAAGTGGCAAACTGCATATTGGTAATTCGTATACAACGATTGCCTGTGATGCAGTTGCACGTTATAAGCGATTGATGGGCTTTGATGTGTTTTATCTAACTGGGGTGGATGAACACGGTCAAAAAATAGAAAAAAAAGCAGCAGAATTAGGTGTTGAACCACAAGCCTATGTCGATAAGATGGCTGCGGATGTGAAAAAACTTTGGAAAACGCTGGATATCAGTTATGACAAATTCATTCGAACAACGGATGATTATCATAAAGCGGCTGTTCAAAAAATCTTTGATCGTCTAGTTGAACAAGGCGATATTTATCTTGGCGAATATGAAGGCTGGTATTCTGTTTCGGATGAAGAATTTTTCACTGAAACACAATTAGCAGAAGTTTATAAAGACGAAGAAGGAAATGTAATCGGTGGGAAAGCTCCAAGTGGGCATGAAGTCGAATTAGTCAAAGAAGAATCTTATTTCTTCCGTATGAGCAAATATGCTGATCGTCTTTTAGAGTATTACCAAGAGCATCCTGAATTTATCCAACCAGAATCTCGTAAGAAAGAAATGATCAATAACTTTATCAAACCAGGGTTAGAAGATCTTGCTGTTTCCAGAACAACATTTAGTTGGGGGATCCCTGTGAAAGACGACCCTAAACATGTCGTTTATGTTTGGATCGATGCGTTATCCAACTATATTACTGCATTAGGTTACGGCTCTGATGATGATAGCTTATTCCAAAAATATTGGCCGGCAGATGTCCATATGGTTGGAAAAGAAATTGTCCGTTTCCATACGATCTATTGGCCAATCATGTTGATGGCATTAGATTTACCGTTACCGAAAAAAGTCTTTGGTCACGGTTGGTTGTTGATGAAAGACGGAAAAATGTCTAAGTCAAAAGGAAACGTGGTTTATCCAGAGATGCTAGTTGAACGTTATGGTCTCGATGCGTTACGTTACTATTTACTTCGTGCTGTTCCATTTGGTTCAGATGGCGTATTTACACCAGAAGATTTTGTTTCTCGGGTCAACTATGACTTGGCGAACGATCTTGGAAACCTATTGAATCGTACCGTTGCAATGATCAATAAATATTGTGATGGGATCGTTCCTGACTATGCTTCTTTAGTGACTCCTTTTGATAGTGAATTATCAACAACAGCTGCAAATGTCGTCGGACGATATCATGATGCGATGGAAAAAATGGAGTTCAATACGGCATTAGCTGAAATTTGGGTCTTGATTTCTCGTGCAAATAAATATATCGATGAAACAGAGCCATGGGTTTTAGTCAAAGACGAGGACAAGAAAAAAGAATTAGCGAGTGTAATGATCCATCTAGCAGAATCATTACGGATCACTGCGATCTTATTGCAACCGATCATGACAGAAACGCCAATTAAAATTTTTAATCAATTAGGACTAGACCCAGAAACGATGAATCTTCAAGGCTTGCACTTTGGCGAATTTCCTTCTGGAACAAAAGTGGTTGCTAAAGGTACACCAATTTTCCCACGGTTGGACATGGAAGAAGAAATCAGCTATATCCAAGCGAAAATGTCTGAAGGAACACAAACGAATGAAGAATCAGTGAAATGGGACCCCGAAGAAACTGAGCTTGTTTCAGCTAAAGACAAACAAATCAAATTTGATGTATTTGAAAAAGTGGAATTAAAAGTAGCTGAAGTCATCAACTGTCAAAAAGTTGAAGGAGCAGATAAGCTATTGCAATTCCGTTTAGATGCGGGAGATAACCAAGACCGTCAAATTTTGTCAGGTATCGCTGAATTTTATCCTGATCCCAGTGAATTGATCGGCAAAAAACTAGTGATCGTAGCGAATTTGAAACCACGTAAGATGCGTGGACAAATCAGTCAAGGGATGATTCTTTCTGCAGAAGCACCCGATGGCACGTTACAAGTAGTCGAAGCGCCAAAATCAATGCCAAATGGTTCAGAAATTGGGTAAGATGAACATCCATATGATTTAGGTCAATAATCAGTAAGCGTGAATGGTGAGCCAATCATCATAAAAAGTAGTGTAGTCAAATGATGTTGGTAAAGAATAATCTTAGAATAATTTGGACAGAAAGAAGAAATACTTCTTTCTGTCTTTTTTATTTGGTTGGTTTTAACACGACGAATCATAAAACGTCGCAATAACTGGACTTCTAACAAAAGATCCTAGAGGGGACGACAAATGACAATGTGGATATTCTTCGGGCGTGTATTGAAGAGTATCTTTGCCAATCAATTAAATTTGCCATTATATTTTTTTGGGTTAAATTATTTTCCTCAAAATAGATAATTAGGTTTAGAATATTTAAAGTCCTTCGATAAGCTGAGTATAAGCCATTTTGAGTCCTCCTATGAATTGATTCGTCAAATTAATTCTAAAGGATTCCAGGTGTCTTTTTTACCCTTTTACATCATAAAAAAGATGTTGGCGAATTTCATCGACATCAAAGTTCATCTTGTTACAATTAAACTACCATGATATAATTTAAGTAGTGTATTTGTAACGAAAGAAGAGGTAAGTAAATGCAAGATAAATTGAAAGAATTGTTGGCTATTCGCGATGGAAATTTATCTATGAAGGAAGCCAGAAAATTTGGAATCGCAGCAACTACTGTACAAAGATTGGTGAATAAAGGAAAATTGATCAAAGTTGATCGTGGTTATTATGTAGAGGATGGTCATGGAATAGATGATTTATTTTGGCTTCAGCAACGATTTTCCAGGGGAATCTTTTCTCATGAAACGACTTTAGATATTTACCAGCTTTCTACGAATATGCCGAAATTCATTCATTTAACTTTTCCCCATGGATACAATGTTGATCGTTCAATTACAAAAGAGCAGCAGTTACAATTTCATTTCGTGAAGAAAGAAGTTTATGAGCTAGGAAAAGTAGAGGGAACTTCCTTCCAAGGGAATCCTATTACTATGTATGATAAAGAGCGTACACTTTGTGATATTTGGAATCCGAGATATGAAATTGAATACGAAATGAAATTAGCAGCATTAAAAGAGTACATGGAAGATCCATTGAGAGATCCGAGCAAATTAAGAGATTATATGACAAAACTACATGTAGAAAAAGAAATGAAATACCACATGCAAAGCTTATATTAATGGAGGGAAAAGATGACACCGACACAATTTGCATCAAAAACCAGAAATTTAGCAAAGAGTACAGGGCTAAATGCACAGTTAGTACAACGGCATTTTATGATGGATCGTTTAATTGAACAAATTTCTGAATCAAAGTACAAAAATGACTTCATTTTGAAAGGTGGCTTTTTATTAGGATCAAAATATGGAATCGATAGAAGGACAACAATTGATATCGACACGACATTTAGAAATAGCAAATTTTTTTTAAATGGAACTTGGGGATCTGGAAAAACTGAATGTTTAAATATGGTAAGCAATCAAGCAGAAGAAAAAAATTTTATATTTTTAAAATTGTGGGAGTTGAAAGATGAGATTGTCGATAGTCATTCAAGAATGTCGTTTTGGACACACCGACATTTTTGAATGACTATTGACAGTATTTATCAAAATTAGGACTTATTAACTTGATTTTAAACTGACGAAATTAATAATAAATTAATTAGGAGAATAAGCGATATAAATATTTTTTAAGCGAGGGTATTCGATTAAATCGATAGTAAACACTCCATCGTATGGGATAAGTTTATTTGATTTCAAAGATTTATTTTTTGTTTTATAGAGGCTAACTGTCATTTCGTCAGCACCACTTTCTACATAATACCCAGCTTCATTTCCTGTGATATGTAAAATAATTTTTAATTGATGGTCTTCAAGAAAAACTTCCTTTATTTCATGTTTCTTTAAGGTGGAAATTTCAGAATTTTTTGGAAGAACATCCTTAACAAAAATTATCGTAGGTTTTTTTGGATATAAAAGAAAAATGATAGTCCCAATAGCCACTAATAGTAATCCAGCCAAAATAACAGAGATCTTTTTTATCTTTTTTTTCTTTGTTAAATCATTATCCACGGCTTCCATTATTTTTTGATCTTCATTCAAAAGATAATCAAGAGATACACCTAAAACATTAGATATATCAATAATTGTTTGAATATCGGGATAATTTCTACCAATTTCCCAATTTGAAATCGCTGAACGACTTACATTTAATTGTTCAGCCAAATCCGCTTGGGTCAAATTCATTTTCTTCCTTTCTTGTTTTAACAGTTTTCCAAATTCCATAAAAACCTCCTATATTTCTTTTTCCTTTTTAATTATATTTAAACATAAAAAGAGGTACAATTAGTCAGAAATTGTGGAATATGACCATTATCATGATGTCACAGATTGTGACTTCATACAATCGAGATAACCAAGTTTTTGTAAACGATTTTAAAAGACGGAAAATAACAAAGCTGATATTTATGTAAAATGAATCAATTTTTAGGAGACTATTTTATAAATATGTAATACTTGTTCTAATCATATGATTAGCATTAAATAAACGAGGACGTCCATACGCCATTTTCTCTCTATTTTTTAGGTTGACACAATTAAGTTTTAAGAATATACTCTAAACGAATTGAATATTTCTTCGGGGCAGGGTGTAATTCCCGACCGACGGTGACGAGTTTACTCGAAGTCCGTGACCCACATTTTTGTGGTTGAGCCAGTGAGAATCTGGCACCGACAGTTAAAGTCTGGATGGGAGAAGAAAAATCGACTGAAGATCGGTTTTATTTGTATTAAAATCGATTATCTTTAGGTTTATTTAGTTATGCCCTGTGATTAATTTCGCAGGGCTTTTTTTGTTGAAAGGGGGAATTGATATGCACCAGTCTTTCATGATGGCTGCGATTGAAGAGGCAAAAAAAGGAAAGGGAAATACCTTTACCAATCCATTAGTTGGAGCAGCGATTGTAAAAGAAGGAAAGCTACTCTCACTAGGTGCCCATTTACAATATGGCGAGTCCCACGCTGAAGTAAATGCTATTCAAAATTGTGATTCCCCCGAAGAACTGTTTAATTCAACTCTATATGTTACCTTAGAACCTTGTAACCACCAAGGGAAACAGCCGCCTTGTACGCAAGCTATTATTCAGTCTGGTATCTCAACGGTAGTCATAGGTCAACTTGACCCAAATCCTTTAGTAGCAGGAAAAGGGAAAGAATTTTTACAAAATCATGGGATCAAAGTAATTGTAGGTGTGGAAGAAGAGAAATGTAGAGCACTGAACCCTTTTTATAACCATTTTTTTGAAAGGGATCGTCCCTATATCACATTAAAACAAGCTATTACACTAGATGGAAAGATTTCTTTAAAGGAAGGTTCGCGGTACTCAATAACAGGTACAGAGGCAATCTCAAGAGTACGGAAAGAGCGAGGAGAACATCAAGGAATCGTAGTGGGAAGCGAAACCGTTCTAGTTGATAACCCTATTTTGTTGCCTGATATCGTAACTAACTTTCCACCAGTGCGCATTGTTTTGGATCGTAGAGGGCGGATTCTTAAAAATCCTAAACTCAATCTTTTTCAAACGACTACAAATCCAGTCTGGATATTTACGGAAAACCCTAAGCTAAAGGAACTGTTTCCCCATGTAACTATTTTTTATACGCCTAAGTTTTCTTTTACCTTCTTTATTGAGACCATGAGAAAAAGAGGTGTTCAGTCGCTGTATATAGAAGGTGGAGCGAAAATTCATGATGCTTTTTTAGCAGAAAATCTCTGGGATGAAGTCATCAGTTATATTGCGCCCAAACTTTTTGGTGGAAAAAGTCCGATGTCCTTTCATAGTGAACGTTTAGTTTCTAAAGAACAACAATTAGTATTTTTGGAAGTTGAACAGCTTGGAAAAGACATTCGAGTTAGGGGGAAACGAAAGCAATGTTCACAGGATTAATCGCCGAGCAAGGAAAAGTCAAAGAAATTAGACGAAACCAACAAATGATCCAACTCACTTTCCAAGCTTCAAACAGTATACTAAGTGATTACAAAATTGGAGATAGCATGGCAGTCAATGGCGTGTGCTTAACTGCTATTGAGGTTTCAAGCACATTTTTTAAAGCTGAAATAATGCCTGAAACTTTTAAACGGACTACTTTCTCCACCGTAAAAGTTGGAGAGAGGGTAAATCTAGAACGAGCAGTTTTGATGACGCAACGCTTTGAAGGACATTTTGTTTCGGGACATATTGATACTGTTACAAGATTGATTAAGAAAATAGAGAATCAAAACGCATTAATTTTGACGTTTGCTTATCCAACCAAATATGCAGGTGAAATCATTCCGCAAGGATCAATTGCAATTAATGGAGTAAGTTTAACGGTTACGGAAACAACAACAGCAAGCTTTTCTGTTAGCCTGATTCCACATTCTAAATCCTTAACAAATCTGGGGAATTTAGGTGTAGGACATCTTGTGAATATAGAAACGGATATCGTTGGGAAATATGTAAAGGCACAGAGAAATAAATTTGAGATGTACAAGGAGAAGGACTTATTATGAGGAATATTACTGAAGCAATAAAGACCTTGAAAAAGGGCGGATTAATCATTGTAGCTGATGATGAAGATAGAGAATCAGAAGGAGATCTGGTTGGATTAGCCGAATATGTGACTCCTGAGGCAGTTAATTTTATGACAAAATTTGGTCGAGGATTAATCTGTGTGCCGATTTCTAATGACATTGCTCAACGCTTATCTTTAGGAGAAATGACAACTCATAATACTGATGCGTTTGGTACAGCTTTTACGATTAGTGTGGATCATAAACATACGAAGACTGGTATTTCAGTATTTGATCGAGCTACTTCCATTAAAGCATTGGCTGATCCTCATTCGAAATCAAGTGATTTTCTTAGACCAGGACATATTTTTCCTTTGATTAGTGTAGATGGCGGAACGCTTATACGTCGAGGACACACCGAAGCTGCAATTGATTTAGCCAAATTAGCTAATAGTGTAGAGGCTGCTTATATTTGTGAGATTCTGAAAGAAGATGGAACGATGGCAAGAATGAAAGATCTGACCCGTTTATCTGAAGAATGGCAATTACCCTTAATTACGATTGATGAGTTGGTAAATTATTTAGAAGAAAATAGTCATATAACCGTAAATTTACCAACAGATTATGGTGATTTCAAATTGACTATTTATGAAGACGGAGAAAAACGGGAGCATCTATTGTTAACAAAGGGAGATATTCAAAATAGTCAGTTTCCTACATTAGTCCGAGTTCATTCGGAATGTCTAACTGGTGATGTCTTCGGGTCTCAGCGTTGCGATTGTGGGGAACAGTTACATGAAGCGATGAGAATGATCGAGGAAGAGGGGACTGGAGCTATTCTTTATCTTCGTCAAGAAGGTCGCGGAATCGGATTGAGGAATAAGTTAAAAGCGTATCAATTGCAGGAAAAAGGATTGGATACTTATGAAGCAAATACTGAATTGGGCTTTGCTCCGGATGAACGGGATTATCACTTTGCAGCAGAAATTTTAAAATCAATTGGTGTAACGTCCATTCGTTTACTTACAAACAATCCCGATAAAGTAATAGAGTTACAACAAGATGGAATTACGATTGTCGATAGGGTACCAATTGAAACTGTTCCAAAAAAGGAAAACCAAGCCTATTTAAAAACAAAAAAAGATAAGTTTCACCATTACTTATCAGTATAAAAATAAAGGAGCAAGAAAATGACAATTTTTGAAGGAAATTATTCTCCAAAGGATCTTCGAATCGGAATTGTAGTCGCGCGTTTTAATGAATTTATCAATCAAAAATTATTACAAGGAGCATTGGATAATTTAAAAAGGCACGGTGTGAAAGAAGAACAAATTGATATTTATTGGGTACCAGGAGCTTTTGAAATTCCTTTTATTACCAAAAAGCTCAGCAAAAAGGACAGTTACGATGGGTTGATTACGTTGGGGACAGTTATCAGAGGTGCAACTACTCATTATGAATTGGTTTCCAATGAGGTAGCCAAAGGAGTCGCACATATTAACCTGGAGTCCAATATTCCAGTGATGTTCGGGGTATTAACCACGGAATCCATTGAACAAGCAATTGAACGAGCAGGGACGAAAGCAGGGAATAAAGGCAGTGAAGCTGCGCAAGGGTTAATTGAGATGATTTCTCTTTCACAACAAATTTAAGAATTCCTATTTTTTAGAGTATGATGAGTTTACTGTGTAAATAGCATTCTTCAGTTTACTAAATGTAACAAACGTAAATATTAATCTTAGTATGTTTTGCTTGAAATAGATACATTAAAGCGACCACCTAAAGTTAGAGCAAAAAATCTAACTTTAGGTGGTCGCTATACAAATTGACACTATTTTTTTGAGGGTATTTTTTTGAATCGCTCTTTTAAACGAGTTGGTAACAAGAAACTTAAAAGAGTAAAAGGTATCGATACAATGTACCAAAAAATCGTTCGGCCAATCCCATAGCGTTGGTAAAGTTTTTGCAACATCAAATGGAGTAGCACTAACCCAGCGAATAAACTGCTATAAAGGAACCAAGGATTATCGAGCTGTGAGAGCGTCCTTAACGACATGATCGTTGCAGGGTAAAAATAAAAGAAACCAGCAACTAAAGTGACTCGCCAATTTTTGGTGAAAGTACTGAGATTCAATAGAAAGAAAAGCGCAGATAAAATGATACCTAGAGGAGGGAAAAGGCTGATAAAAAAAGCATAAATGGCTCCCCATAGAATCATTCCGGGACCTTTGATCAGTGCAACTAGCAGAATCAAGCTAAACAACAAAAGCAACTGTTGAGTGAAAGTAGCAAGAATGAATGTCCCGAACAAAATCAGCGTGAACCAATGCCAAAGTGATTGTTGTGGTGATTTTCTGGAAATGGCAAAATGATCCTTTAGGAAAGATGCCAGTTTTGGGTAAGAACGATTAAATTCCATAATTGGTCCTCCTTTATCTAACCTACATTAATTATAATTGAGGTGAATGGAGGATTCATAGGTCTAAGGTGGTATCTTTCAATAAATTTACTGAAAAAAATGATGGTAAAACAAAATATTCTCCGTTATACTGAAAATTATATTAAAAACTGCGGGGAAAAGGGGAATGTGAATGAAAGGCAAGTTAAAACGAGAGATCAACTTATTTGGCGCATTAGCAACTGTTATGGGAACTGTAATTGGGGCAGGAGTTTTCTTTAAAACAGCGGCTGTTACGGCA
The DNA here is from genome assembly GCF_051711005.1 of Enterococcus sp. DIV1682a. NCBI lineage: Bacteria > Bacillati > Bacillota > Bacilli > Lactobacillales > Enterococcaceae > Enterococcus > Enterococcus sp. DIV1682a. The sequence goes on along the minus strand of NZ_JBIOLT010000001.1, from coordinate 2,372,384 downwards.
AGTACACAATCGACTAGTTTGACCTTATTGGCATGGCTATTAGGAGGATTTTTAACGATCTGTGCTGGTCTAACGGTAGCTGAGTTGGCAACTGCGATCCCAGAAACGGGTGGTGCAGTCAAATATATTGAAGCCGCTTATGGAAAATTACCGAGCTTTTTACTGGGTTGGTCCCAAAGCTTGATTTATTTTCCAGCGAATATTGCGGCGCTTTCGATTATTTTTGCGACACAAATGACGAACTTATTACAAATATCTACGGATTATCTTCTATTAATTGCGATTATTACTGCTATTTCTGTTACTGGTTTGAATTTACTAGGAACAAAAGTGGGTACGACTGTCCAGTCTGCGACACTGATTATCAAATTGATTCCATTAGCTGTCATCGTTATTTGGGGACTGTTGACACCAGGTAGTGGAACGATCCAACTATTCCCATTCGAAGCAGGGAAAGATGTGTCTTTTGCAGAAGGCTTAAGTAGTGCTTTACTAGCAACTTTATTCGCTTATGATGGCTGGCTTGGTGTCGGTGCAATGGCGGGGGAAATGAAACGTCCCGAAAAAGATTTACCTAAAGCAATTATTTTAGGGTTAAGTTTTGTAACAGTGGTTTACTTATTGATCAACTTTGTTTTCTTAAAAACTCTGCCAATTGATCAGATTGCAGGTAACCTTAATGCAGCATCTGATGCATCAGCGGTTATTTTTGGAAATATCGGTGGAAAGATCGTGACGATCGGTATCTTGATTTCTGTTTATGGGGCACTGAATGGGTACACGTTGACCGGAATCCGTATTCCTTATGCGATGGCTTTGGAAGGTGAGTTACCTTTTAGTAAACAGTTAACGAAATTATCAAAAAAATTCACAGTGCCATATGTTCCAGCACTTTTTCAATTAGTGATTGCGTGCATTATGATGAGTTTAGGTTCATTCGACTTTTTAACTGATATGCTAATTTTTGTTATGTGGCTGTTTAGCTTATTGATATTTATCGGTGTATTTGTTTTAAGAAAAAAACAACCAGACTTACCAAGACCATACAAAGTACCTTTTTATCCCGTGATTCCATTGATTGCAATCTTTGGCGCTGTCTTTATTTTAGGGATGACTTTATTTACTCAAACAACTTTGGCAATGATCGGGATCGTTGTCACATTACTAGGTATCCCAGTGTATTATTACAAGAAAAAACAAGACGAGCGTTAATTTAATAGTCATGTAAAAGGGACTGGGACAAAAGTTGTCTCAGTCTCTTCTAGTCTCTCTAAAAACGGATAAACGGTGTTCAAAGAGCTGACCTTCGGCGATAAGTCAAAAAATCTCAAAACATGGGGAGCTGTTTCGAGATTTCCATCCTTAACGCTCAGGTCAAAACACTCTTTTCACGACCTCTTGTTCACGGTGAGACAAAAGTAGCATCTTCGGAAATAAGCCGAAATTTACCAAAAATTTGAGAAGCAATTTTCGGAAATTCCTTCTTATTTCTTGATGCTGAACACTTTTGTCTCAACCTCTTTTATTTACAACTAGAAATTTGCATTTCAATAAATTTGACCTGATTTTCGTCTTTCCTACTTCTGCCATAGCCACTTATATGCTAAAGTAATGAAGAAAAGGAGCGATAAAAAATGATATTTGATTCTCATACCCATTTGAATGCGGAACAATTTAATGATGATATTCCTGAAACTATTGAACGGGCCAAAGAGTTGGGCGTGACAAAAATGGCGGTAGTAGGTTTCGATACCCCAACGATCGAAAAATCATTACAGCTTAGTCACGATTATTCAAACATATATAGTATTATTGGTTGGCATCCTACTGAAGCAGGAAGTTATACTAAAGACGTTGAGAAAAAATTACAAGAGCAATTAACGATGCCGAAAGTGGTAGCGTTAGGTGAAATCGGCTTAGATTATTACTGGATGGAAGATCCGAAAGAAGTGCAAGCTGAAGTTTTTCGTAGACAAATTGCGATTGCGAAAGAAATGAATCTGCCGATCAGTATCCATACCAGAGAAGCGTTAGCAGATACTTATCAAATTTTAAAAGAAGAAGATATTCGTGATATTGGTGGAATCATGCACAGTTTTAGTGGCGATTTTGAATGGGCCAAACGATTTCTTGATTTAGGGATGCACATTTCATTTAGTGGGGTCGTGACTTTCAAAAAAGCGCAAGATGTTCAAGAAGCAGCCACTCATGTTCCACTCGATCGATTGCTAGTAGAAACGGATGCGCCTTACTTAGCTCCAGTACCTTATCGTGGGAAACGAAACGAGCCAGGTTATACCCGTTATACAGTTGAAAAAATTGCCGAATTACGTAATCTTCCGGTAGAAGAAGTGGCGCTCCAAACTTGGAAAAATGCTCATCGTCTATTTAGGATCGCTGAAAATGACTAAATTAAAAATCCAAGAAATTGTAGTCGTTGAGGGAAAAGACGATACTAGAAGACTCCAAGAAGTAGTCGACGTCGACACGATCGAAACGATTGGTTCAGCGATCAATGATGAAATACTCATGCAGATTGAACATGCGCAGGAAACACGTGGTGTGATCATCTTTACCGATCCTGATTTTTCGGGCGAGAAAATCCGCAAGACGATCATGGAAGTCGTTCCTCAGGCAAAACATGCTTTCTTACCTCGTCAGCAAGCACGTCCCAAAAAACAAGGAAGTCTTGGCGTTGAACATGCTAGTGACGAGGCCATCTTAGAAGCATTAAAAAAAGTAATCACCCCATCTTTTGAGGAAGACGAAACGGAAATTACTAGACAAGTGTTGATTTCTCATGGTTTAATAGCGGGAGCACAAGCAAAAGAAAAACGTGAAAAATTAGGGGACGAATTAAGAATTGGTTATACCAATGGGAAACAACTGGAGAAGCGTTTGAAAATGTTTCGGATCACACCAGAGGAATTTGCCCAAGCAATGAAAAAAGTGGAGGAACAACATGAGTGAACAGCGTGATATTGCGACACCTTCTAGAACAAAAGAAATCTTATTGAAACATGGATTTTCATTTAAAAAAAGTTTAGGTCAAAATTTTTTGACTGAGCCAAATATCTTAAGAAAAATCGTGGAAACTGGCGAAATCGATCAACAAACAAATGTCATCGAAGTTGGTCCAGGTATTGGAGCGTTGACGGAACAACTAGCACGTAATGCCAATCAAGTCGTTGCCTTTGAAATCGATGATCGCTTGATTCCTGTGTTAAAAGATACGTTAGCTCCTTATCCTAATGTGACTGTTGTTCATCAAGATATTTTAAAAACTAATTTAGATCAGGCAGCAACAACCTATTTTGAACAAGATTTACCGATCAAAGTTGTTGCAAATTTACCTTATTATATTACGACACCGATCATGATGCATTTCTTAGAATCAGATCTGCAAGTAGAAGAAATGGTTGTGATGATGCAAAAAGAAGTTGCTGATCGTATTTCTGCAAATCCCGGTACAAAAGCATATGGCTCATTATCAATCGCTGTACAGTATTATATGGAAGCATCTGTTGCTTTCATCGTACCTAAGACTGTTTTTGTTCCACAACCGAATGTCGATTCAGCTATCTTGAAACTAACCAGAAGAAAGCAACCAGCTGTAGCGGTTACTGATGAAAAGGCATTTTTCCGATTGATAAAAGCAGCGTTTCAGCAACGAAGAAAAACATTATGGAATAACTTACAATCTTCATATGGCAAAGATGAAGCAACGAAAGCTTGGTTAACGACTAGTTTAGAAAAAGCTAACATCGATCCTAAACGTCGTGGAGAAACCCTCTCATTAGCCGAATTTGCTGCATTAAGTAATGCAATGGAAGAGCTGAGCGAGAAAAATTAAGTTCTAATCTAATTCAATAAAGAAAGCAAAACGCCTAAAAGTCTAGCATACTAGCTTTTAGGCGTTTTGTTTATCTAAGTTCAGGATAGTCATCACTAATTGAAAAAATAAGTAAATGACTCCTGTAGCCCGATTCCTGTAATCTCAGTTTAAGATCATAATCGTTCATGTATTTAAGAATGGCTAACGGTTTAGACCGAAAAATAGTTTCTTATGAAAATAAATTTTTTTAGAATAAAACGATACTATAATCATAAATGAACACGATGAATTTTTAGAACTTATTTTGATTACTAAGGAGAAAGAAGGGTGAGTTAATGAACAAAATGAACCAATCGATTGTTTTGGGGTTAACATTGATTACCGTTGGCGGATCAATTGCCCCTGTTACCAATGTATTTGCTTCAGAAAAAGCTACGAACTTTACCGCCACAAACGAATTTGATAAATACTACAACGATTTATCAAATGAAAAGAAAGTAGAATTTGAACGATTAGTATCCGGTGCTCACTTATCCCAAGTGGAGCAATTACAAATATTAAAAGAAAAATACGAGTCCGATAGACAACCAACTCCTCGCTGGAAAATTGCCGTCATTAAAAAGATAGCCAAATGGTTAGTAGCTAAAACAGGTGAAAAAACGGTAAGTGATGTTACTAATTACTTATTCGAATGGCAAGATAATTTAGAACAAGGTGCAGAAAATTGGTTAGTGAATCACGGGTGGAATAGAACCGCAGCTCATTGGACTGTTAAGACTGCTAGCTTCATTTTCTTATAGGATGAGTGTAAGAAAATGAAAGGAACAAAGAGACTGATTTTTTGGGGACTGACACTATTTTTTTGTGTATCTAATTTCATTAGATTATTCATTCATGATGATTTTGGAAAAACAGTAAGAGTTTATTTCAGGGATGTTCCTGCCTATCTAAAAGTAATTTTTTTTATCGTGTTCATACTGTTGTTTTGGTGGAGCTATCCTTATAAAAAAGAAAAAAATTTTTTTGATTGAAGTAAAACAACCAAAAATAAACCTGTCATAAACTTCAGTGAGGGTGGACGGGTTTATTTTTGTATTAAAATCAGCAACCATTAAAATGGACTATACTTCAAGAGGGTGAGCCCAGTGTATCTCGTTGTTTTAGTGTGTATACCTTAGGGTAGGAAATTAGAATGATACTGGGGCTAAATAGGGTTCCAGGAAATATTGTTGTTGACATGTACATAGGGCGTACTTCTTTTTTGTATTTATCTTTCATCTATATAGACAAAAATTGAAGGAGATGATGTAGCTAGCAGAGACTGTAGTTTAAAACATATTTCTTGTATAAGCTTCATTCAAAATTTACTTTATCTGGTGTCGGATAATTGAATACATGAAAAAGGCTCATTCAACATTTTTCTGATTGATGTGTCTTGACACATCTTGTTGTTAAAGTTAAAATAAGATATCATAAAGGTGTCAAGACACATTAGGAGAGAAAAAAATGAAAAAAAAATCAGTACGATCCCTGACTATTTCTGCCTTGTTGATAGCTATGGGGGTTATTATTCCAATGGTTATGCCAAAAATCATGATTCCACCTGCTTCTTTTACTTTGGCTTCTCATGTACCCATATTTATTGCGATGTTTTTTTCACCAGGAATTGCGATTACCGTTGCTTTGGGTACAACATTTGGCTTCTTTTTGACCACACCAGTAATTATTGCGCTGCGTGCATTATCTCATTTGATTTTTGCAGTGATTGGTTCTTGGTATTTGCAAAAGAAACCAGAAATCGTTTTAAAAAATGGCCAATTTACTTTAGCCAACTGGCGCTTCCAAAGTTTCAATTTTGTGATAGGTATCATTCATTCGATTGCGGAAATGTTAGTGGTTAGTGTCTTTTTCTTTGTAGGGAACATGCCAGAAACTTATTATTCTGAAGGCTATTTTTATACAGTCTTTATCTTAATGGGGATTGGTGGGTTGATCCATAGTTTAGTCGATTACAATATTGCTTATTTTGTAGCCGGAACATTGAGCAAATACTTTGATATTCCAGTTTTCACTAAAGCTAAGCAAGTAAGTCAGAAGACACCTTCAACGAAATCAATCAAGAAAATGGCTTGAAAAAAGTACCATTATCAATCAGTTTTTCCTCTTTAACTAGAGATAACTCCTTTAAAATGAATAAGCCGAAAGTGCTGTGTATGAACACAGCACTTTCGGCTTATTTTTTATAGTTCTAGCTTTTGGCATAGTTTCTGCCAAAATTTACATCAAAAGCTGATTTTTTAATTTTTATGGCAATCCGATCACTTCTTCAGTTGATTTGTCAAAGAAATGTCCTTTGCTGATATTGAATGCTAAGTCGACCATTTCCCCTGGTTTATGGAAGTCACGTGCATCGACTTTTGAAATAAATTCAGTTGTACCTGTTCGGGTATAAAGCATGGTTTCTGCACCTAACAATTCTGATACAACAACTTCTGAATGAACAACTGCTTCGGGTTGTGCTTCTAACACCACTTGTTCACTGTGGATATCTTCAGGGCGAATACCAAAAACAACTTCTTTCCCTTCATATCCTTTTTCAACTAAGACTTTGTTTTTTCCTTCAGGGATTTTTAATTTTAAGCCATGACCGTCACTGATTACTCCATTGTTTAAAGTAACGTTGAAGAAGTTCATTGCGGGTGAACCGATAAATCCTGCGACGAACATATTGACTGGTGTGTCATACACTTCTTTTGGCGTACCGATCTGTTGGATAAAGCCATCTTTCATGATAACGATACGATCTGCCATCGTCATTGCTTCTGTTTGGTCGTGAGTTACATAGATGGTTGTTGTTTCTAAACGTTGATGGAGTTTGGCGATCTCAGCACGCATCGCTACCCGTAATTTTGCATCTAAGTTTGATAATGGTTCATCCATCAAGAAAACTTTTGCGTCACGAACGATGGCACGTCCTAAAGCAACCCGTTGACGTTGGCCACCTGAGAGAGCAGCAGGTTTACGTTTCAAATATTCAGTAAGCCCTAAAATCTCAGCAGCATTTTCTACCCGTTTTTTGATGTCTGCTTTGTCATACTTTCTCAACTTCAACCCAAAAGCCATATTGTCAAATACAGTCATGTGTGGGTATAACGCATAGTTCTGGAATACCATAGCGATATCACGATCTTTTGGTGCTACATCGTTCATTACTTTACCGCCGATGCTTAATTCTCCTTCCGAGATATCTTCTAGCCCAGCAATCATTCTTAATGTAGTTGATTTTCCACAACCAGAAGGTCCAACAAAGACAATAAATTCACGATCATCGATTGCTAAGTTAAAATCCGTTACGGAATAATTTTCTGCGTTGTCATATTGTTTGTATACATGTTTCAGTGCCATTTCTACCATGATTCATTCCACGCTTTCTGTTTAGTTTTAATGTTGAATTAAGTATAAATGAAAGCGTTATCTACGCTCAATGGCAACTTGAACAAGAATTGATTGTCTTTTTGGGCAATATGCTACACCTTGAGGTAAAATAGAGAGTAGGAACAAGATGTTGAGAGAGGAAAGGATGATCAATATGAAAATTGCTTTAATTGCTCATGACCGCAAAAAGCCCTTGATGATCAAGTTGACAACCGCCTATAAGGCAATCCTGGAAAAACATGAATTATTCGCAACTGGGACAACAGGTGGTAAAATCACCGAAGCAACTGGCTTAAAAGTCCATCGCTTTAAATCCGGTCCTTTAGGTGGTGACCAACAAATTGGTGCAATGATCTCAGAAGATCAATTAGACCTCGTGATTTTTCTGCGAGATCCGTTGGCTGCGCAGCCTCATGAACCGGATGTGACTGCACTGATCCGCTTATCGGATGTTTACGAAATTCCTTTAGCAACTAATATTGGAACAGCAGAAGTACTGTTGCGAGGACTAGAAGCTGGCTTTCTGGATTTCCGTACTGTAGTTCATGAGTTAGAAAATCGACCGTTGTCTCTGGAATAAAATTCGTTATTTGCTATTGATCGTCCATTTATGTTCGTTGAATGTGTGATTTTTCACGAACATGAATTACTTTTTATTCGGGAATGTATGTTTTTTTATTTACAGTCGTGTGTGATCTATGCTATAGTTTTGCTGGGAATGACTTCCCAAAAATAAACAGAGTAGAAAATAAAGCGTTAAGTGCTGAGAGGATGGGATGTTGCCTCTTTGACGAAGGACAAGTTGTTCGCGGTTTTATTTTCGCATTCGCTGCATGTAGGATGTAGCAGCTCTTAAAGGAGATGCTAAGAAATGAAGAAGAATCGATTAGACGCACGTATGATCGCTATCATGGGATTGTTGATTGCTTTGATGGTCACTTTATCCCGTTTGGTATCGATCGAAACCCCTTTTGTGAAGATCAGTGTCACATTTATTCCACAAATGATCATGGGGATTTTATTTGGCCCGTTTTGGTCTGGAATTGGGGGTGTATTAGCTGACTTAGTAGGAATGGCGTTATTTTCAAAAACAGCTTTCTTCATTGGTTTTACTTTGAATGCCTTTATTGAAGGAGCAATTTATGGTTTCTTTTTTTATCGAAAAGAGATTACTTGGAAAAATTCGCTATTAGCTACACTTTCGGTCACGCTGATCATTAATTTGCTATTGACTCCTTTGTGGCTAGCGATGATGTATCATGTTCCATTATTTAGTTGGATCGTCTGGGCACCAAGGTTATTAAAAACAGTCGTTTGGATTCCTATTCAAACCATTGCGATGTATTACGTCGGACGTAGTATTCCATACAAAAAGATTTTAAGAAGTATGACTCTTCACGCAAAATAGTCAACTCAGAAACAAAAGAAGCAACCTTCCCATCCCAGAAGGTTGCTTCTTTTGCTTATTTATTGTAAGAAAGGAGACGTTTATTTCTATAAAATAGTGAACAACGATTGAAAGAGATGATATATGGCCATACCACCTAGAATACTACTGATGATGGTCAAAAGGATTGTGACACTTTTAGAGGGCTTTGTTAATGAAAGATAGTAATAGGCAAGCCCAATTTGAAGATTGAAGTAGAAAATAGCACTTCCAGATCTAAAATTAGGGAAAAGTGTCATAATAATATTTATACACAGTGATATCTTTAACAATTCTTTGTACCAATTCTTTTTAGCCATTTAGGATAAACTCCTCGATTGCTTTTTCATTTTTTAGGCCAATTATTCGATCAATAACTTTCCCATCCACAATTTTTATTATGGCCGGGATAGAATTAATTCCTAAGCTGTCAGCCATTATTTCCAACTTATCCTCATTCTCTTTACGAGCGTTATCTGTATTATAATATCCCATAGATTGGTGCTGGTTGTTTAGTACTTTTCGCAAAATAGGCTCAAATTCTTTACATTGGGGGCATGTAGGTCTCCCTACATAAACAAATAAAGTATCCTTTCCATTCATTATTTTTTCTAAAGAAATACTATCCACTTCATATAAACCTTCTTTAGATGTTGCCATTTGAGTATAGACATATAAAATAGTAGGTAAACTAAAAATAATTAAAATGAAACACATCAATTTTTTTGGATTAATATTTATCATAAACACAACCAGTTTATAATTTAAAACATGCGACTACTCCACCGATGGCACCACCAGCAAGAGCGACAAAACCTGTTATACAAGCAGCACATACTAATGGAACTGCAAGACAAGCAGCAGCACATGTAGGGGCAATGATGTTAGCAACTGCACGGCTTATTCCTAAAACAATTGCTAGACAGGCTGCTTTTTCAGCCATTCCACGGGTTTGCTTCAAATGAAGAAACTCACTTTGAACTTCTTGTAACTGTTTTTTCAATTCATTATTTGGTATAAATTTATCTTCAAGAATTTGGTGAGTCATTTCTTCGCCATTGGAAAATGTTCTAATCTCGAAAGTATCTTTTTCTGATTGAGTGATCAAAGATTCTTGGACTCCCTTAATGTTGTACATCATATCAAAGATTACCGTAACACTGCTGAATAGATTATAGTGTTTATTTGTGATTGGTACAGTCAATGAATAATAATCTTTATTTTCTCCATTTTCACTTATAATTTGTAACGCTGTAGCATTGTCCAATGTTAAATATTTTTCTGAAACATGTAATTGAATAGTAGAGTCAAGTTTAGATGAAAATACGTCCATTAGTTTGTTTTTTTCTTTCGAGCTAATTTCTTTTGCTGTTTCAGACAAAATGACCATATTTTTAACGATTGATGTAGCTTCTTTCGAATTTATACCAGGAACCGTCACTGGATTACTTTCAAAATAGGTACTAATCGTTTGTGTCACTGGCACATAGTCAGTCTCTTGAATCATCTCTGCATTGACAATCATAGAAAAGTTAGGAATGATAAAGGAAGCTAGAGTTATAACAGCAATAAGACTTATAATGAATTTGTTTTTTAACATATTTTTTTAATTCCTTTAGATGATCCAGTTTAAGTAAAAAATAGTTACTCTTAGTCATGTGAATTCTTACATAACATTTCTTTTTTGTTCTTTGCAGTAAAAATAAGCACTTTATAACAATTTTCACAAATCACCTGATATTTTCTCCTTTACTATTATTTAAAGCGCTTTTATTACTTGTATCCATAGTATAGAATGAAAACGAGTAAATTATTTTATATGGTATCAATAGTCACATTGAATTTAAAAAAGGAAGTGAACGACGAATGGAAATTCATGAATTACTACGTAAATTTCGAAAGGAAAGGGGGTTATCTCAAAAAGAGTTAGCACATAAAATAACTTCTAGAGAATCTTTAGTAAAATACGAAAGTGGTAAAAATCAGATTCCATTGATTCCTTTATTAGCTTTTTTAAAAAAGATGAACATTGAGTTAGACGAATGTTTATTTTATTTAAATAAAATAAACGGAAATCATCCAAGACAAAAGTTAAATCAGCTACTTAGTCAATTGGAAGATGTCAAGTTACCAATTGACGACCGATTAAGAAATTTAGAATTAGATATCAAAAAAACAAAAAGCATTGTTGATAAGCGGAATTATCTAATAGCTAAAGGCTATCAATGGCATTTACTACCGAATGATGAAAGAAAGTTTACCCTACATGATAAGGTTTATATCAAAGCGATCATGAACCATCTAGAAAAAGTAGCAGAATATGGTCGTTTTGAAATAGTCACATTTACTTCACTGGCTTTTCTTTTTACAACAGAATTTATTCAAATGCAAGCTTCGAAAGTAGAAAGAATGGGTGATAACGAAAATTTTCTCTCTTCACTTTGCACGTTGTATCATGTTCTCTTTCTTTTAATGCTAGAAAGAAAAGAAAGCGGCTATTCAAAAGAATATTTAGAAAAATTAAAGATGGTTCGAGGTAGACTAGTGACACCACAAAAAACAGAGGTACACGAAAGGTTTGACGATTTGCTACTGAATAGCTTGGTCGAGCGTACAGCTAATCCTAAGCAATTAACAGATTTTTTTATGGGGATTAGGTTAATTGGTGCAACTCAACTTGAAGAGGAGTTTCTTTTAGCTTTAAAAAAATATGAGAGACTTTATGGTCTTTCTCTTTTACCTTCAATTATAGAATAAAAACCGTTGGTAGTAAGGAAGTTTTGGACAGCTAAGCTATTTAAAGATGAGCTAGGGATGAAATGTTTTGCTTTTGTTTTTTTATGAAGAAGTATAGTTTTGATAACCATTTACATATAAAGTGAGTCATGTCGCAAAGACGTTGTTCATGTTTTAGGAGTGAATGAATAGGTTCTTTTAATGCTTTTCTCTAATAAAATAATAACTGTCCCACAAAAGTTAGTGAAAAACTAGCTTTTGAGGGACAGTTACACTGATTTATTACAACTACTTTTTGATTGAGTTAACTATTTTTAGTAAACTGCGCTTGATATAGTTGATGGTAGTACCCGTCTTTTTGTAGTAATTCATCGTGGGTACCCATCTCAACGATGGCGCCTTGCTCCATGACTAAGATTTGATCGGCATTTTTGATTGTCGATAAACGGTGGGCAATCACAAAGCTCGTTTTGCCTTCCATCATTGTTAAAAAGGCATCTTGAATTTTCTTTTCCGTCAAAGTATCGACTGAACTAGTTGCTTCATCTAGGATCAACATAGGAGGGTTGCTGATCATTGTACGGGCGATCGTTAACAATTGTCTTTGTCCGTCAGAGATTTTCAGTCCTTGTCCGCCGATTTTTGTTGCTAACTTTTCAGGCAAGCGTTCCACAAATTCATACATATACGAAGCTTTGAGTGCTTGATTGATTTCTTCATCACTAGCATCTGGATTGCCATACTGTAGATTTTCTTTTAACGTACTGTCAAAGAGCCAAGTATCTTGTAAAACCATTCCAAAGCTTTTTCGCAAGCTATCTCTTTGGATATCTCGAATATCATACCCGTCGATCGTAATAGTTCCACCTGTCGCATCATAAAAACGCATCAACAGGTTAACTAACGTGGATTTACCAGCACCAGTCTTACCTACAATCGCAATCGTTTGCCCTGGTTTAGCAATAAAACTGAAATTTTCGATCAATCGTTGACTTGGTTCATAAGAAAAGGATACATGATTGAACGCTACTTCACCTTTGATTGTTGCTGGATTCAACGCATAAGCATTAGGTTCATCTGGCGTTTCTTCGGGTTGATCGATGAGTTCAAAGGCACGTTCTAATCCAGAAAAAGCGGTTTGGATCTGTGTCGTGATTCCAGAAAGTTCAATAAACGGTTTAGAAAACTGACTAGAATAGATCGTGAAACTAGAGATCACACCGACTGTAATGGCTGAGCCACTTCTTAATGCTAGTAAACCACCAACTAATCCAATCGAAAGATAAGCCAAGTGATCCACAAAACGAGAAGACGGATTCGTCAAAGAAGAAGAAAATTGGGCACGTTGTCCTTTTTGATAAAGATCAGTGTTCAATGCTTGGAATTGTCGCTGATTCATTTCTTCTTGTTGAAAGGCTTTGACAATTTTTTGATTCCCGATCCGTTCGGTGACAAAACCAGAGATATTCCCGATAATCTTTTGTTGATTGTCAAAGTCGTTTTGTGATGCACGGGCAACGATCCAACTCACAAGAAAAATGATCGGTGTGGAGCAAATCACGACGAGTGTCAATAAAGGACTAAGGCGTAACATAAATATAAAAGACAAGACGATGATAGCCACGCCGGCAAACATTTGGTTAAAAGCCGCAGAGATCGCAATGGAAATATTATCCATATCGTTGGTAAAACGACTAACGATATTCCCGTGTGAATTTTGATCATAGTAACGAAGCGGTAATTTATTCAAACGTGCAAAGGCATCTTTTCTTAATTTTGCTACGGAAAGATAAGCCAAGCGATTACTTAAGACTTGGATCAGCCATTGACTGATCACGTTGATCAATACGATCCCGCCAAATAATAATAAGAGGTGGAACAATTGAGCAAATCGGACTTGACCTGCGCCGATCATTTGGTCAATACTTTGACCAATCTGTAAAGTCATTACCACAGTAGCGATCCCGTTGATGATCCCTAAAAGGATCGCAAACCAGATATCTTTTGAATAGGCTGTAAGGTAAGGAACGAATCGTTTGAGGGTTTTCCAGGATAATTTTTTTGTTTTCATCTTATTCTTCCTCCTGTGATGCGACGATTTCGCGATACTCAACGGAATCCTTCAATAAATCTTCATGTTTCCCTTGCGCAACGATCTTTCCTTGATCCATCACGAGGATCTTATGTGCTTCTTGAATCGAGCGGATTCGTTGAGAAATAATAATGACTGTCGTATCTAGTGAGGTTTGTAATGCTTTTCTTAAGTTAAGATCGGTTTGATAATCTAACGCGCTTAAAGAATCATCTAAAATCAATAATTCAGGTTTGGCAATTAACGCACGTGCAATCGTTAGCCGTTGTTTTTGACCGCCAGAAAAGTTTTTTCCGTTTTCCATTACCTTTGTTTCTAATCCTTTAGGAAGTTGTCGAACAAAATCTTCTGCTTGAGCAATTCTAAGAGCTTCCCAACATTCTTCATCTGTGGCATCTTCTTTTCCCCATTGAAGGTTTTCACGGATAGTTCCAGTGAATAAAACAGCGGTTTGAGGAACTTGTGAGATTTGGCTTCTTAAAGGATCAAGTTTCCATGAGCGAACATCCACGTCATCAAAAGCAACGGAACCTGCGTTGACGTCATAGAAACGTGGAATCAATTGAGTTAAAGTTGTTTTTCCGCTACCGGTTGGTCCAATGATCCCCAAAACCGTGTTTCGTTTCAAAGCAAAAGTAATGTCTTGTAAAGATAATCCTGATTTTTCAGTATAACGAAAGTCGACATGTTCAAATTGAACGATGTTTTCGGATTGGAAATTCGGTGTCAAGGCATCTTCTGCATCTGTCAGTGTGGTGTCAGTTTCTAGGACTTCTTTGACCCGATTACCTGAAGCTTCGGCCCGGGTAAAGATAACGACCAGGTTAGATACGACGATCAATGCCAGTAACATTTGATTCATGTAATTAATCAACGCAAGGACTTGACCTTGTTGCAAATGTCCGATATTGACTTTGATCCCACCAACAGTCAACAAACAAATAATACCGATATTCATGATCAATGTGGTAGCCGGTGATAAGAGAGCTGAGATGTTTGAAACACGTAAATAGTTTTTAGCTAATTCATCGGTGTCCTCATCAAAAGTATCAATTTCTGTTTTTGTGCGGGAGAATGCCCGAATTACACGAACACCGCTTAGATTTTGACTAACCGTTTCATTTAAACGATCCAGTTTTTCTTGGACTTTTTGGTACAGTGGAATTGTTTTTTTGATGATAAAGTATAAAATGATTGAAAAAATCGGTAGGATAGCTAAGAAAAACAAGCCGATTTCCCAGTCAATCACAAAGGCCATGACGACTGAACCGATACTTAGAAATGGCGCACGGATCAATAAACGGATTACCATGGCTAATGCTAATTGGAGTTGGTTGATGTCGTTCGTCATTCGAGTGATCAATGTATCTGTACCAAAATGATTTAATTCACTATGTGAAAAGGAATTGATTTTCTTGATTAGTTGATTTCTAAGCTCAGTACCAAATCCTTGTGAAGCTATTGAAGCATAATATTGACAAATGATCGCACAAATCAATCCAACAACTGACATCACGACCATCCAGATCCCCATTTGGATGATCACACCACGATCATTCATCTTTAGACCGTTATCAATCAATGAGGCCATCAATAATGGCAAAATCAATTCAAAGACAGCTTCTAAGAATTTAAAAACGGGACCCAGAATGATTTGTTTACGGTAATCTCTTGCATAACGCAATAACTGAATCATATGATTCCTCCTAAAATATATTTACCATTAGCTAAGAAAAAGCCAAATAAATTTTCTCGAATTTCTTTCTTAGCTACTTAAACGGTAGGCACGGATTTAAGAGAAAGGGGAGTCAGTTGCAAGAAATTTCTGTCTATTTTACATTGATGACCCTTTGTCTTAAACGAGTACTTTCCTATGTATAAGTAGGTACTCTCACATTGTATCTTATGAAATTTAGAATGAAAAGTGAATAAGCCTTTTCATAAATGAAACTTTGAAGTGAATTAGCAAAAAAAGTCATTGACGAATCTCGTTTGTTTCTCCTTCTTTTTAGATAAAAATAGCTATTGACAAAATGAATGCGTTTCCTATGATGGAGAAGAGGTGAGAGAATGTTAAAAGAAGAAATCCAAGATTATTTAGAAAATCAAACGGCATTTATCGATTTAGCACAATTAAGTGATGTTTTTACAGCGAAATATTTAGCAGCATACTTTAAAGTGAAACGTAATACGGTCAGTCATTATCTTAATCAATTAAATGAAGCTGGCATTTTGGTTAAGATCAATTCTCGTCCGGTCTATTACTTTCATAAAATGGCTTTTGAACAGCAATTTTTTGCTTTAAGTAAAACGTATTATGCCTCAACTGAAGAAATAAGGGCTGAACAGCCTATTTTTTCAAGAAGTAAAGATCTGTTTTCTTTAGTGATCGGTCACGAAGCAAGCCTGAAAGAAAGCATTGAACAAATCAAAACAGCTCTTTTTTATCCAGATGGTGGGCTACCTGTGTTATTAACTGGAGAAAGTGGTACAGGGAAAAGCTTCTTAGTCAATATCGTTTATCAATACTGTTTAGAACATGATCTCTTACCAGAAAATGCGCCTTTCGTGACGTTGAATTGTGCCCAATATGCCGACAATCCAGAATTGTTGACGAGTAATTTATTTGGACATGTCAGTGGAGCATACACCGGTGCGACACAAGATAAGGTTGGCGCTTTTGAGGCAGCCGATGGGGGATTATTATTTTTAGATGAAGTTCATCGACTTAGCCCTGAAGGACAAGAAAAATTGTTTACGTATCTGGATCAAGGGATTATTTATCGAATGGGAGAAACGAATCAGGGGAAAAAAGTCGATGTTCGGCTCTTCTTTGCTACGACTGAAGAAGTCACCAAACATTTTCTGCCCACTTTTATGCGTCGGATTCCTTTTAAGATTGATCTGCCTTCTTTACGTGCTCGTGGAAAAGAAGAACGATTGGAGCTGATTTATTCTTTTTTCTTAAATGAACAAAGAAAAATCGAGCGACCAATGAAAGTGAGTGGTCAAGTGCTGTCATTATTGACGAACCAAAGTTTTTCGGGAAACATCGGCGAATTGAAAAATAGCGTAAAAGTAGCTGTAGCCAAAGCATTCGCTGAACAAAAAGAGGAAGAGAGCCTATCGATCAAACTCCAACATTTACAAAGATATCTTTTGAAGGTTCCCCATCAAGACAGCCCAGCCCAATCAGCTGTGTGGATCACTGAGAAAAAAGAATTAGCTCATTTGGTTGAAAAAAGACAACCAGAACAGGAGCGAATGATCCGCTGCTTTGAACAACTATTATTGACCTTTAAGAAAAATGGCGCAACAGTAAGTAACTGTGAGGAAAAATTAAAAGAAGAAGTCGTTTATTTATTTGATTTTTTACTCTTTGAAACGAGTCGCCAAGAAAAACATGAACTACTAGTCTACTGGTTGCACTCCATTCGAGAAACGCTAAAACAAATGGAAAGTGCCTATCAGATCAAGTTTGATGGTAACAGCGTCTATGCGCTAAGTTATTATCTCTATCAAAGAAGCACAGTAAAGTGGTTACCAGAAGATGGAGAAATCGAACAATTGATCAAGGAACTAGACCGCCAGTTAGAACTAATGTATCCAGCAAACTATCACTATGCCCATCGGATCTTGGAATTGACACAAGCCAAGTTAGATTTAGAAGTTACTTTATTAGATCATATTTTATTAACGATCTATTTGAGACGGACGAAATGGACAAAAGAACAAAGTGTGCCTAAAGCAATCATTGCTGCTCATGGTTATGCTACCGCTAGTAGTATGGCAAACGTTGCTAATCGACTGTTGGGAAATGATCTGTTTGAATCCTTTGATATGCCCTTAGATGTGACACCCCAGCAAATTGCGGATGAAATGATTGATTACAGTAATCGTCATGATATCTCTAATGGACTGATCATTTTAGTTGATATGGGCTCGTTAAAAGAAATCCATCAACTATTCAAAGATCAGGTCTTTGCCCCAATCGTTATTTTGAATAATGTGACAACACCATTAGTTATCAGTATTGGAGAAAAAATGCAAAAAATGACTGATCTGGAAGAAATCGTCAAGGAAGCGGTGGCCTCCTTGGAAGCAGAGTGGACGATCATTTACCCTCAAAAAAATAAACAAAAAGCATTACTGATCACTTGCATGACGGGGATCGGAACGGCTGTCCATATGAGTGAACTACTTGAAAAAAGTTTACCAGCAAACAGCGCACTTAAAATCATCCCTTATGAATACCAAGTATTAACCCAAAGAAAATTAACGGAATCGGTTTTTTCGATGTACGATGTGATTGGCATCATTGGGACAACGAATCCTCAAATCGACACGATGCCATATCTTTCGTTAGAGTCATTGATTTCAGGAGAGAAAATGGATGAACTTGTTCAATGGTTGGCTCCTATTTTTTCATTGAAAGAACAAGCTAACTTTGATCAGCAATTTGTCCGAAATTTTTCATTAGAAAAAGTACTGGAGTCGGTGACGATCCTTGATACAGAAAAAGTGATGACAGAAATCGAGCTGTTTATGCGCGAATTGGAGATGCGTTTTGATAAGAACATCACGACGCCACAAAAGATCGCCCTTTTTGTCCATGTCAGTTGTTTGATCGAGCGATTGATCAGGCAGATCCCGATTGAAAGTTACCATGGTCAAGAACAGTTGTTACAGTGTCAAAAAGAAACCTTGGATCGAATCAAAGAAGCATTTAGTGTCATCGAAGAACATTATAGTGTCACGATCCCACCATCAGAAGTCGCTTATATTTATGATATTCTCGAAAATGTAGAGGATAAAATAGGCTCAGAAGAAGAATTTTAATCGTAAGCAAGATACCGCCACTATGTTGGCACGTATCTTGCTTTATTTGTAGTGAGAGTAAGAAAGAGGTGGAAACATGGAAAGAACAATTATTCTAGCCTCCCATGGACGTTTTGCTTCAGGGATTTTAGATTCTTTGGAACTTATTTTTGGTAAAACGCATTCGATCCTAGCGTTAGATTGCTATGGAACTGAAACGTTTGATTTAGCAAAATCAGTGCAGCAATTGATTAACGATCATCAAGGGCAAGAGTTGATCATCATCACTGACTTATTTGGTGGCAGTGTAAACAATGAATTTTTGCAGTACATTAACCGACCGAATATCTACTTGATTGCTGGTTTGAATCTGCCATTGTTGATCGAGATTGCCACAAAAATTGAGACAGCTGATTCAATCGTTGAATTGATCCATCAGGTATTGAATGATTCAAAAGAAATGATCCAATTTTGTAATGAAAGTATCGAAAAAAAAATGGAAGAAGAAGAATTTTAGGAGGGATTGGAAATGATTATTTTAACAAGAGTCGATCATCGTTTATTACATGGTCAAGTCGCTTTTTCTTGGACACAGTCAATTGGCGCAGATTGTATTTTGATCGCAAATGATGATGTGCCAAACAATGAAATACGCAAAACAACCATTAAGCTGGCAAAGCCACAAGGAGTGAAACTAGTGATCAAATCGATTGAAGATTCGATCGCTGCATTACAAAGTGGCGTAACGGATAAATATAAACTATTTATCGTAGTAGAGTCTGTGAAAGATGCGTATCAATTAGCAAAAGCTTGTCCACAGATCAAGCAAATCAATTTAGGTGGGATTAAAGCAAAGGAAGGAACGCGGAGTCTAGGTAAAGCGGTCAACGTATTACCTGAAGAAGAAAAATTGTTGGAACAAATGATCGCTGATGGGATAGAAGTAGAAATTCGTCAAGTACCAGCAGATAAAAAAATAGCAGCAAAGGAAGTCTTATGAGAAAGGAAGAATAAAAGATGATCCTACAAGCAATTCTTTTAGGTCTGGTTGCCTTTATTGCGCAATCAGAGTATGCGTTAGGAACTTCCCTGCTTTCTCGTCCGATCGTAACGGGATTATTTACAGGGGTTGTTTTGGGAGATGTAAAAACAGGTATTATTATGGGAGCAACTTTGGAATTAGCTTTTATTGGTTCATTTTCAGTTGGAGCATCGATTCCACCAGACGTTGTGACCGGTGGAATCTTAGGAACTGCATTTGCCATTACTGCAGGAGCAGGAACAGAAACAGCATTACTATTAGGGTTACCAATTGCGACACTTACCCTTATTTTAAAAAATGTTTATTTAGGACTATTGATTCCGATCATGAACCACAGAGCAGATCGTTATGCGGAGGATGGGAATTATAAAGGGGTCGAACACATGCACTTATTAGCTGGTTTCGGCTTGTCATTGATGCTTGGTCTGGTAGTCATGATTTCTTATTTAGTCGGAAGTCAAACGATCGGGAATCTCTTAGCGAAAATACCAGATTTTGTGCAAAACGGCTTGACCGTTGCAACTGGGTTGATTCCAGCGCTTGGATTTGCCATGCTGGCACGTTTATTGATCAATAAAAAAGTAGCACCTTATTTCTTTTTAGGCTTTGCTGTAGCAGCTTACTTAGAGATTCCAGTAACAGGTATTGCCATCTTTGGGGCGATCTTAGCCGTCATTGTCGTCAATATCATGAACGTACGTCAAGTATCCGTTCAAACTTCAGCAAGGGAGGTAGAAGAGGATGAAGACTTCTAATCAAGAAGAACGCAAAGTGACCAAAAAAGAATTGAATCAGGTCTTTTGGCGCTCATTTCAAATGGAATTTTCATGGAACTATGAAAGACAGATGAATATGGCCTATGTCTTTGCCATTATTCCCATCTTGAAAAAGCTCTATCATACCAAAGAAGAAATGTCAGCGGCGCTTAAACGCCATTTAGAGTTTTTTAACACGACACCACATATCGTGACCCTGATCTTAGGGATCAATGCAGCAATGGAAGAAGAAAATAAAAATGACCCAGAGTTTGATGTAACAGCTATCGATAGTATCAAGACCTCACTAATGGGTCCTTTAGCAGGGTTAGGCGATTCATTCTTTTGGGGAACGTTGCGTTTGATTGCGACGGGTGTTGGGACTTCGCTAGCACTACAAGGAAATATTTTAGGACCAATTTTATTCCTTTTGATTTTCAATATCCCTCATGTTTTGTTTCGTTACTTGGCAACAAGTTGGGGCTATCGACTAGGTACTGGATTTTTAAAGAAAATCCAAGCAAACGGAATGATGGAAAGTTTAACGTTAGGTGCTTCAATCATTGGATTGATGGTAGTTGGCGGAATGACTGCGACGATGATCGATATCAATATTCCTTTGAAAATCGGAACAGGTGAAAATGCTGTCACGATCCAAAGTATTTTTGATGATATCGTTCCTCATATTTTAAGTTTAGGTGCCTTTGGAGCAGTCTTTTATTTATTGAAAAAAGAAGTCAAACCATTGATGATTTTGATTGGATTAGCTATTTTTGGGATTGCTGGTTCATGGATTGGTATCTTTTAGAAAAGGAGAGAACAAGATGGTCACAATGCTTGATTATATTCATGAAGAAAAAACAGTTTTATCAGCGATTCTTGAAAAGAATGATTCGTCACTTCATGTGTCTTATCAAAACATGCAACACGTTCTGATTCTGGCGACAGGTTCTTCGTATAATGCTTGTCTTGCTGCAAAGCCGGCACTAGAAAGCTATGGAGACATCACTGTGGATATCCAAGAACCTTATCATTTTAATCATTATGGGAAATTGTCAGAAGAAGTTGACACAGTCATCGCTGTTTCTCAAAGTGGGAAAAGTGCTTCGACAGTCGATGCCATTCGAAAGATTCGATCATCAAAACGACGGACGATCGCTTTAACTGGAGATGATCAAAGTCCGATCACCAAAGAAGTGGATCAAGTGATTGACTTGAATATGGGCGTGGAAAAAGTGGGGTTTGTTACCAAGGGCTATTCAGCAACCGTTCTTCAGTTGATTCTCTTAGGTCTAGCGATTGGAACCAGTAAAGATCGAATAACAGCAGCGCAAAAAGAAGAAAAACTAGTTCAACTAAGAGAAATCGTGATGAAAATTCCTCAGATCATTGCGCAAACAGAACAATTTTTTGAAAAAAATGAAGCACTCTTTCGTGTAGCAAAACGATTTATTGCGATCGGGTATGGACCGAATTGGGGAACAGCGAAAGAGTTTGAAACCAAGTTTACAGAAACTGTTCGGGAACCTTCCCAAGGCTTTGAATTAGAGGCATACATGCACGGTCCGTATTTAGAAGCCAATCCTGGTCACATCCTATTCTTCCTGGAAACCGATAGTGATAGTCAAAAACGTTCCCAGCGATTAGCACAATACATGAAACAATATGTTGGACAGGTCATTGTTGTAACGACTGAAGGAGAAACGACTGAGAATCAGCTTAGTCTGGGAATCACTAGCGAAGAAGAACTTTCTGTTTTAGCTTTAGTTGTACCGATCCAAGTTTTGGCTTATAAAATTGCGACTGCTAAAGGGATCGATTTAGGTCAAAGAATTTTTGATGATTTTGATGAAGTATTAAAAAGTAAAATTTAAGAGGTGGAGACTATGTTAAAATTCAATGAACAAAAACAAATCGAGGATATCAATGGGGCGCTAGCTTTACGTCCGCAAGTGGAACAAATCATTGACGGATTGGGAGAGGGATTCGATGCAATTTATTATTTAGGAATCGGCGGAACCTACGCGTCAGCGATGCAAGCTGTGACTTATATGAATGGTAAAAGTAACCTACCTGTTTATGTCCAACATGCAGCAGAATATTACACAACTGGCAACAAACGCCTAACAGAAAAATCAATTGTTGTCTTGTCTTCAGTTACTGGTACCACGCAAGAAGTCGTGCAAGCGGTCAAAGAAATCAAAACAGTGGGTGCGACACTGATCGGGTTTATTGATACAAAAGAGAGTATTCTCGCTGAACTTTGTGACCATACGATCACGTATCCTGCACCTGGAACTGAACAAATCAAATTCTTCATGGTCGCAGATCGTTTGATGTATAATCATGGCGAATTTGAAGACTACGAAACCTATTATCAACAATTAGAAGAGCACTTAGCAGTTGGCTTAGTCGAAGCCGAAAAACAAGCAGATGCTTTTGGATTAGCGTTTGCTGAAAAACATCGTCATGATTCGATGCACTATTTTATCGGTGCTGGGAACCAATGGGGCGCTGTCTATTCTTATGCGATGTGTTATTGGGAAGAGCAAAGTTGGTTGCCTTCTAAATCGATCCACGCTGCTGAATTTTTACATGGTACGCTAGAAGTGATTGAAGAAACGACACCAGTGACGTTGTTCTTAGGAGAAGATGAACAACGTGTACTTGCAGAAAGAGTCGCAAACCTATTACCAAAAATCTGTGCAAATTATACATTGATTGATACAAAAGACTATCCAATTGAAGGAATTGACGAAAGTTATCGTGGGCGTGTCCTTTCTTATTTGCTGATGCATGCGGTGACACAACGAATCGATGCACATATCGAGCAATTAAATTGTCACCCCTTAGAAATCAGAAGATATTACCGTCAATTTGAGTATTAAGCGACACAATCAGTTCTAAGAGGAACGATTTCGTAAAATAATAAAATAAAACATACCAATATGAATCGTCTGTCAGTGAGATAAGCGGTTCATACTGGTATGTTTTTTGGTTATGACATGGATCAAGTGAGCGATTTGATCCGTGTGTTGATATGTTGATAGCAGAATTTTTATGAATTGTTTGATAAGTCAGTTAAGAGATTACGAGGTTGGATATTCGCATCAATCACATTGTAAAAGGCATTTGAAGTATCATTCACATCCCAAACGGCTAAGATGACATGATAACCGAGATGATCACCTGGAATAGTGATCGTGTGTGTTAGATTTGTGTCGGCATCTTTCCCGTGACCGTCTACCTCACCTATAAATTGAAATTCATCGCGGGATAATGGTTTGTTTGGATTCCAATTATTTTTCGTGATATAGTAATGCCATTTAGCTGTTTTATGCGCGGCAGTATAAGACCAAGTGAATTTCGTTGGACCAGTTGAAAGGTTTTGTTTTGTCCAAATAGTAGCAGTTTGTTTGTCTAATTCAAATCCTTTGACACCATTTGCGGAAGCAATTTTTCCATCTGCAGGTCCACCATTTGGGAATCCTTTAGGTGCTTCTAGTGATTGTGGCTCAGTAATTATTTCACCGTATTTTTCAAGAGCTGCATGCCAATTCTTCTTACTGTCTAATTCTCCTTGATAGGCACGACTGATAGGTTTCTCCACATAACCGTGAGCATCCACATTAACTGTCGATAAGGCAGTTAAACCAGTTGTTGCTAAAACGAGACCTAATCCTACGACTAAACTTTTTTTCATCTTGATTCCCTCCATCAATTGCTTATTATGTGAAATAAATTTTTTCACAAAAATAGTATAAAACGAAAGGAGAAGAGGGTTAAATATTGTTTGTTATTGCAACAAAAAAAGTATGGTTCCTAAAAAAGTTCGCTCAGTTCGCTATCATGAAAAAGCGTTCGATAAAAGATAACTTCTTTCTGATACGCTCTTATTATTGATGAGTGGCAAAAGTGAAACGAAAAAGATCCCACGATGTTGAGCCTAGCAATACTAGAACTACCCATCGTGGGAAAGATTGAGCAAATGTTTTCAATAAACAGTAAAGAAAATGAAGAATGATTGATTGTTCAGTTAAAGAGAATCACATGGATTCATTTAAATCATTTAAGATACTACGAGGTTGGATATTCGCATCAATGACATTGTAGAAGGCATTTGATGTATCACTTACATCCCAAACTGCTAAAATCACATGATAACCTATCCGGTCATTTGGGATCGTAATGGTGTGAGTTGGACTCGTGCTAGCTTGCGCACCTTTTCCTTGGACTTCGCCGATCAATTGAAGTTCATTGCGAGAAAGTGGTTTATTCTGGTTCCAACCTGGTTTAGTGATATAGTAATGCCATTTACTAGTTGGGTGTGATTGCGTATACTTCCAAGTGAATTTTGTCGCTCCCCCTGTTAAATTTTGTTTCGTCCATAGACTAGAAGTTTGCTTATCTAATTCAAATCCTCTTGCACCATTTGCAGAAGCGATTTTTCCATCTGCTGGTCCACCTTTAGGGAATCCCTGAGGAGCTTCTAGTGATTGTGGTTCATTAATGATCGGACCATATTTTTGAACTGCGAAATCATAGCCAATGTTTTCTTTATCCAATTGACCTTGATAGGCACGGCTAATTGGCGAGATAACATAACCATGTGCTGAAACATTGACGGAAGATAATGTTGTCAATCCTGTCGTTGCTAAAACCAAACCTAACCCTAATAAAGAACTTTTTTTCATATTATAACTTTCCTCCAAAATGATTTTTATGAAAAGGTTTTCTTTTCATGAATTTAGTATAACGAGGAGAACAGTAAGCTTAGATTGTTTGTCTAGCATTACAACAAAAATAACATCTTCCGGTTCGTTATTGTTAATTAGCTTTGTTTTGTAAACTGCTTTCAATCAATGAATTTTTGAGATTACTAAAATATTCTTTAGCATTAGTCAAATCTAACCACTCAAAAAAACGAAGACCCTTTTCGATTTCCGGGATGGCTGAATGATCGCCATCTGCTAATCGATCCAAAGCCGCAAATAATTTATACTGGGCAAGATCAATTGACTGTTTGTGGTTTTGCGTTAATCTTTTCAGTTCGCATAGAAAAAGTTTTCTAAGAATCGCAGAATGACGGTTAAATGAGAGGCGTAAACCATTAAGAATAAAATTAGAGAAAAGTTCTGAATAGTAGGTAGCGTCTATGTACGTTTTCATTTTTGATACACTGGTTTGAAAGAGATGGATGATGTATTGATCATCAAAAATAAACAAACAGTTTGAAAAAATCGTTAGTTCAAAATGTCCCCAGGTTTCAATTTTTTCAAGATAATTTTTGATCACAAAAATTTCTTCTTCTATTTTCAAATTGGTATCAGTATGGTTGTAGAGGTAGTTCTAATTCTTGTTCGTGAGTGATTTTTTTGGATGAGATGAGATAGTTGGTTAATTTTTGTTTATTCGTAAGTGAATTGCTATTAAGAAGAAATTGATACTCTTCTAAAGTAATGTTCATTCGTTCAAGGTAGTTAACTAATAGTTCAAAACTGATCTTTGTTCCTCTTGATTCAAACGCTGCAAGGGTTCCTCGTTGTGAGATACCTCGTGTCAACTGTTCTTGTGTTAAGCCACGTTCTTTTCTTAACTTACGAATCAGAGACGAATGGTTAGTCATATCTTTATCCTCCTAGTGTTTTTTTATATATATTGTAGATGTTTTTTTAAATATATCACAAATGTAATAAAATTTAAATAAAGCGTCATTTTTGCGCGCTTTTAAAGAAAAAGTGCGTAATCGATTATTTGGGTGTTGCAATACTATGCAAATAATTGTAATCGTTTTAATTGGTGGTGTAATATGTTATGTAATAAAGAATAATGGAGGCGGTTTGATGAAGAAAAAACTAGTATTATTTTCTGTAGGCGTGTTTAGTGCAATAGTAAGTGGAGGTACGACGGTTTTTGCAGCTGATGCAGCAGACACGATGCCTGACCTCGCGAATAAACAAATTGCAGTCGGATACTATCATAACTGGCAAGCGGAACAAGGCGCAGGCTATCAAGGAGGTCGTCCAGCCGACATTGATTTGGCCAAAATAAATCCTTTTTACAATGTAGTGACGGTTTCGTTTATGAAAGGAGAAGGGATTCCTACTTTTAAACCTTATAATATGACGGATCAGGCCTTTCGTGAAAAAGTAGCAACATTGAATGCGCAAGGGCGAGCAGTCATTATTTCTCTAGGAGGAGCAGATTCACATATTGAATTACATCGTGGCCAGGAACAAGCTTTTGCGAATGAAATCATTCGGTTAGTAGAAGTATATGGCTTTGATGGATTAGATATTGATTTGGAACAAACTGCGGTGGCTGCTGGGGATAATCAAACAGTCATTCCGGCGGCATTAAAAATCGTTCGTGAGCATTACAAGAAAGAAAACAAACATTTTATTATCTCAATGGCGCCTGAATTTCCATACTTAAGAACAAATGGGGCATATGTACCATACATTACAGCTTTACAAAATGAATATGACTTTATTGCCCCTCAATTGTATAATCAAGCAGGCGATGGGATTAGTGTTGGGACGGAATGGATTGCCCAAAACAATGACAATAAAAAGTATGAATTTTTGTACGGGATTTCAAAATCATTTAATGAAGGAAGCGGTGGCTTTATCCAAATTCCGGCAAGTAAACTAGCTCTAGGGATCCCAGCTAACGAAGATGCCGCAGCGAATGGCTATGTTAAAGATCCTTCAAAGGTCTACCAAGTATTTGAACAAATGACAAAAGATCAAACGCCATTAAAAGGAATCATGACATGGAGTGTCAATTGGGACGAGGGCAGAAATAAAGCTGGGATTGCCTATAATCAGTCGTTTGCGAATGCTTATCAAGGATTGTTCAAAGAGCAAGTACCAGATACTGAGAAACCTTCTAAACCAGAAAATTTAAAAGGAACCGCAACGCAATCAAGCATTTCATTAAGCTGGTCAGCTTCTACTGATAATGTGCGTGTTTCTCATTATAATGTTTATCAAAACAAACAACTCATTGGCACTAGTAACACAACCAATTATACGGTGAGCAATTTATCCCCAGACACAACCTATTCATTTACGGTTGAAGCAGTCGATACTTCTGGAAATCGCTCAACATCGTCTGACGTATTAACGATCAGAACACAAGCTGGTTCACAATTACCAGCCCCTTCGATGCCAACTGGTCTAGTAGTAAAAGGTGTATCGCAAAACTCTGTGACACTCGGTTGGTCTGCAAATGATCCGAAAGAAGAGGTCATCGGCTATGAAATCTATCGAAATGGCGTTCTATTAACAACCACGATGACACCAGATTTTATAGACAAGGGATTAATGTCTGATACGACATACACTTATCAAATCGCAGCAGTCAATTCTTCTGGTATTTCTAAGAAAAGTCAACAAGTGACAGCGAAAACGACAGCAGATAATCAAGCAGAAGAATGGAAAATTGGGAAATTATATAATATTGGTGATATTGTGACCTATAAAGGAAATCTTTACCGTTGTCGTAACATCCACATGGGACAAATCGGTTGGGAACCTGATGTGGCTTTAGCATTATGGCTGAAGATCAGTTAATAAAGTTAACAAAATAAAAAAAGAGTCAGAGTGCAGTATGTCAGGGCTATTACAATGAGGATGTAATGAGGACATACACATATAAAGCGCACTCTGATTTTTTTACATAAAATTGTCAGAATCAAAAAAAGATAAGCCACGCAACCATTTTACATGCTCTGATCTAAATAGTTATTTTCAGTTGTTCAGGATGAGAGAATAAACAAAAGAAGAAAACACACAGTTCAATCTGAATTCTGGTGTTTTCTTCTTTTATCATTTAGTAACGATCGTACAAAAGTGATGGGACAAACGATGCAACCCATATCGCTGGAATAAAAATAACTGAAACATTAATTAAAATGGCGGTGTAACAGACCACATATTCTAGCCCCCCTTTCTAGTTGATTCAATGATTATTTATATGATAATTATAACGCTTTGAATGACATAAAATTAAAATGTATCTTAATACAACAATGTCAAGTGTTAAACAAACTGTTAAAACGGGAAAAATAGTTTTCAACATTTAGAGTATCTATACTATAATAGTTACTATCAACTATTTGGAGGAATATCAATGAAACAAAAAATTGCAGTTTTAGGCCCAGGCTCTTGGGGGACTGCTTTAGCGCAAACCTTAGCAGAAAACGGACATGATGTTCGTATTTGGGGAAATGTTCCTGAACAAATCGATGAAATTAATCAGTATCATACAAATAAACAATTTTTACCTAACCTAAAAATTTCCGAAACGATTATCGGTTATAAAGAATTAGCAGAAGCAGTGAAGGATGTCGATGCGGTTTTATTCGTTGTACCAACGAAAGCCATTCGTTCAGTTGCTCAAGAATTGATTGAGAAAATGAATACTAAACCAATCATCATTCATGCAAGTAAAGGGTTAGAGCAAGGAACACATAAACGCATTTCTGAAGTTATTGCTGAAGAGATTCCAGAGGAAAAAAGAAAGGCAATCGTCGTGCTTTCTGGACCAAGCCACGCGGAAGAAGTTGCTGTTCATGATATTACGACCATTACTGCTGCAAGCATTGATCAGCAAGCGGCAATCTATGTGCAAGATCTGTTTATGAATGATTATTTTAGAATTTATACGAATAATGATGTCATCGGAGTTGAAACGGGTGCGGCTTTAAAAAATATCATTGCTATCGGTGCTGGTGCCATCCATGGATTAGGTTTTGGTGATGATGCAAAAGCGGCGATCATGACTCGAGGATTAGCGGAGATTAGCCGTCTAGGAGTGGCAATGGGTGCCAATCCATTGACATTTATTGGCTTGAGTGGTGTAGGTGACTTGATCGTGACTTGTACAAGTGTTCATTCTCGTAACTGGCGAGCAGGAAATTTGCTTGGTCAAGGACATAAATTAGAAGAAGTACTTGAGAATATGGGAATGGTGGTTGAAGGAGTCTCTACTACTAAAGCTGCGGTTGAATTAGCGGAACAACTAGGGGTAGAGATGCCGATCACACAGACAATCTACAATGTATTATATAATGGAGAAGACATCAAACAAGCAGCCAAAGAAATCATGTTGCGAGATGGTAAAATAGAGAATGAATTTTCATTAAGCTAAGGGCTTATATTGAAATGAGAGGACGGGGTGTATGAAAGTTAAGAAAGCAATCATACCTGCAGGTGGTTTAGGTACGCGTTTTTTACCTGCGACAAAAGCAATGGCTAAAGAAATGCTTCCTATTGTTGACAAACCAACGATCCAATTCATTGTTGAAGAAGCATTAAAATCTGGGATTGAAGATATTTTAATTGTTACTGGGAAAGAAAAACGTCCGATCGAAGATCATTTTGATGCTAACCTTGAATTGGAATTAAATCTGCGTGAGAAGGGAAAACTCGATTTATTAAGTACCATCAAGGAAACGGAAGCTGTTAATCTTCATTTTATCCGACAATCTTACCCCAAAGGATTAGGGCATGCAGTTCTTCAGGCCAAAGCATTTGTAGGAGATGAACCATTTGTTGTCATGTTAGGGGACGACT
This sequence comes from Enterococcus sp. DIV1682a, assembly GCF_051711005.1. Taxonomy (NCBI): domain Bacteria; kingdom Bacillati; phylum Bacillota; class Bacilli; order Lactobacillales; family Enterococcaceae; genus Enterococcus; species Enterococcus sp. DIV1682a. The sequence goes on along the minus strand of NZ_JBIOLT010000001.1, from coordinate 2,342,664 downwards.
TGATGGTGGATCAAGTCCCTTTGACAAAACAGCTAATGATGGACTTCGAGGAAACTCATTCATCAACGATTGCAGTGATGGAAGTTTTGCCAGAAGATACAGGGAAATATGGAATCATTGATCCTGGAGAGGAAGAAAAAACTGGGTTATATCGAGTAAGAAAAATGGTAGAAAAACCTACTCCTCAAGAGGCGCCTAGTAACCTTGCCATTATTGGACGCTATTTATTAACACCAGACATTTTTCCAATACTCGAAACGCAAACACCAGGTGCGGGCAATGAAATCCAATTAACGGATGCGATTGATACATTAAATCGCCATCAAAAAGTCTATGCAAGAAATTTTAAAGGGAGACGATATGATGTTGGTGATAAATATGGTTACATGCGAACCAATATTGATTATGGGTTACAACATCCAGAAATCGGCGCTGCCCTTAAAGAGTATCTGATACAACTTAGTAAAGAGTTATAATTTCTAAACTAAGGTACTTTTACTTGGTCTTATCTAGTTCGTTGCTTAAATTTTAGTAAAATACTTTTTGTTAGCTATTAAAATAAACGTCATTTTGCTTATTATGTAGTAATATAAAAGAGTTATGGCAAAATTGACTTTTAAATACAGAAAAGGTGTGTAGCTTTGTATGGGAAAATTGATTACAATCGGTCAAACACTTCTTGATGGATTGAAATGGCTGATGGAAGGAAATAACTGGTTGTTTTTGACTCCATTGGTGCTAATTTGTGGATATGTTTTCATTCAAATGGCTAGAAAAAAAGAGAAATTATTGATTTTTATCTGGTATTTAGCAACAATTTCTATTTTAAGTGTTATGCTTGAACTTGCTTTAGGTGCGTGGGAAGCTATGATTTTTGCTTTGATATTTATCATAGGTTATTTCATCATCTTTATCCCTTATTTCTTTAGAGGCGTTCATATCGGCAAAAAAGGCAGACACACGGCTTCTCATCGCAGAACAAAACGATCAGATAAACGCTAAAAGCAGTGAGTTAAGAAAGTTGATCCATGTAGCTTGCAACTACGGTTATTGCTCGCTTGAGTTTTTCGTTAGAACAAAGCAATCGCTGGTTAAATCCATTTTATTTGGATGAGCGGTTGCTTTTTTGTCTGGTTTTAGGGTCTGAGTATACCATTTAAGGAATGGGAGTTAGCAAAAAGCAGTAGGGGAGAGTCATCCTGGTAGGCTAAGCAAAAAAATGATCATGACATGTCTAATTGTGGACGGCAAATTTATTTATTTAAGTAGATATTGGCTGTTATCATTGACAAAAAATAAATCTAAAAACAAGAATCCTATCACGATAGGATTCTTGTTCAGTTAAAAAAGTTGATTTATATGTCAAGAAAACAGACCATGGTTTTTTTATTTTTTCGGACTTGCACTTGTCTGATAGATTACTTAAAATGATTGAAGATAGAAACAGCAGAATAAAAAAAGGCTCCCTAATAGTTAGCGGCAACTAACTATCAGGGAATGACCAGTCACACGTATACACCCTGACCGATCATTTGCCATAGTCAATGCAAGGCATCGACCGTATTTATTGTACCTAATTTCTGGGGAGATTTCTACCCTTGTGTCGGTTTTTCGATGGTCGGTAGCTCGTTTATTTACTATGTCAAGGTATTGGGCAGTATGCTCAATGCCTTTTTTTATCTTTCATTTTCAAGCAAAAGGTTGATACGTCTTAACTGATTTCTTTTTTTATGTTTTAGCGCACTTGCTGTTTTTGTTGTGAAATTAAAGGTGGAGAAATAAATGAGTTTACGCTATTTTGATTATTATCAGCAACTAGAAAAGAAATTAAGAATCGAAGAACCCTTGATGGTTCAAGCTGCTTCTTTAATTGCTCGTCAAGTTTCATTAGGTGGACGTTTACAAATCTTTGCTAGTCGTACACTAAGCGGGATAGCATTTGAGTTTTGGGAGCATTTACCTGAAATGATACCGGGCAAGTTAATTGAAAATCCGGCAAATGGGATATATGAAACTTTGGAAGGAACAGGAAAAGCGATCATTGATCAGCTCTCTGTCAAACAAGCAGATATTTTTCTACTTCTTTCCAATGAAGGCAGGGATCCAAGTATTGTGGAGTTAGCTCAATGGATCAAGTCAAATGGTCATTTACTGATTATTGTTACTGGATTTGATCTCTCGCGAAGTATCAAATCACAACACAGTAATGGGTTGCGACTGTTTGAATTTGCTGACCTAGTATTGGATAACCATGCACAAATGAATGATACCGCTTTATCATTGTCAGAAGTTGAGCTTGCTCTTTGTGATAGTTCCTCTATCGCTACCATATTACTATTGCAGCAAACCCTATATTTTACAGTCTGCCAGCTGATTCGTTAGGGAACGTAAAAATAGAATGAATGGAAACATTGCCTTGAAGTAGATGAAAAAGGGACACCTTTGAATAAAACTAGGGACATTCGGCGATTTCTAAGTGTTAGTGTAAAAAGTAGAGCAAGGTAGCATCTTTTTTCAATAGTTAAACAAGCAAAATATCACAAAGAAGAGACAAAAAAGAATTCACTTGAATTCTTTTTTGTCTCTTAATACACGTTGATGAAAGAGTCTTCCCCAAAACTCTTTACATTGCAATTATAGTACATTAGTTATGATTATTGCAATGAAGATTGTTTATAGATTAAAAAAAGTCTGAAGCAGCTATTTTTTCTCATAGACTATCTGTTTTTTTATTCGTTTTTTTTCGGATAAATAATGAATAAAAAATTCTATTTATATCGAATGTTGAAAAAATATACATATTTTAAAAATGATAAAATATAATTGGTTTTTCTTCATAAATAATAAAACAAGTAAAGATATCATATGAAACTAATTGATTATATCCTTGCATCACAAAATACAAGAGAATTATTTAACTTTTTTTGGTTGCTTTTAACAAAAATAAAAAAGATTGCTTTAATAGATAATTAATGTGTTTAGCGTTTTTTTGCTGTATAATCTAATCTGATATTGATTGTTTTATTCATAAAAATTTAAAGATAGAAAGGAAGACTTCATAGTGAAGAAGCAAGTGTCTTCGGGGAAATCCAAACGGGATCTCACAAAAATGACGACACCCCATACTTATGTCATCATTTTTGGAGTGGTCATCCTTGCTTGGTTGCTGACATTTATTGTACCAGCAGGAAAATTTAGTACACAAGATATCGAATACCAAGATGCAAATGGAGAAACAAGTACGCGAACTGTATTACGCCAAGATTCATTTCGTTATGCTTATGCCTTGGATCGCTCCTATGTATTTGATCAATTAGAGAAGTTACAAAATGATCCGACGGAAAGAGAGAAATTAAAAGTCCCTGAAAAAGGGTTAGAAGAAGTGATTTCTGAAGGTGAAAAGAAATTAACGCAAGAAAAGTTAGATGAAATCTCTTTAACAGATGATGTACTTTATGACCAATTTGGCGAACGCATTTATGATACTTCAAAAAAACTCCATAAAACGGCTCGAGTATGGGGGACCGATGATTTTGGTGGTTTCGGATTTTTGAATTTTGTCTTTGAAGGGTTAGTTTCAGGAGACAAGTATGGATCGGCTGTCGGAATCGCTGCGCTTATTTTAGTTGTTGGTGGTGCTTTTGGAATTATCATGCGCACCGGGGCAATTGATGCAGGGATCTATGCTTTCATCAGTAAGACAAGGGGACTGGAGCGTTTAGCCTTACCGCTATTATTTTTTGCTTTTTCATTCGGTGGCGCGACATTCGGCATGGCAGAGGAAGTCATTCCTTTTTCTATGGTGATGGTCCCATTTGTGATAGCTCTTGGTTATGACTCGATCGTTGCAGTAACAGTCACGTATGTCGCCTCTCAAGTCGGAAATGCGACTTCCTGGATGAGTCCGTTTAGTGTAGCAGTTGCTCAAGGGATCGCTGGCATTCCAGTGTTATCGGGTGCAACGTTCCGATTGATCATGTGGGTCGTTATCACAGCGTTATCTGCTGGCTATTTGATGATTTATGGGGAGAAAATCCGTAAAAACCCTGAAAGCTCATTGACGTATAAATCAGATGATTATTTCAGAAGTCATTTGAAAAAAACAACCGACGAGAAAAAAGCGTTTATGTTGGGACACAAATTGATTTTACTTGAAATGCTCATCGTATTGGTTTGGATCGTTTGGGGTGTTACGCAAGAAGGGTATTATATCCCAGAAATTGCTTCACAATTTTTTGTTATGGGATTAGTCGCAGGGATCATTGCAGTAATCTTCAAATTGGATGGCATGCGGATCAATGATATTGCCTCTTCTTTCCAATCGGGTGCTGCTGATCTAGCTGGAACAGCAATCGTTGTAGGGATGGCAAAAGGGATCTTATTAGTATTAGGTGGCTCAGATGCTTCTGTTCCTTCTGCTTTAAACACCATTTTACATGGCATCGGTACAGCTTTAGCAGGAGTACCAGCGGCTATCGGAGCGTGGGCAATGTATATTTTCCAAAGCCTGTTTAATTTAGTCGTGACATCCAATTCTGGTCAAGCGGCGTTAACGATGCCAATCATGGCACCACTTGCTGACTTAGTAGGGGTCTCTCGTCAAGTAGCTGTATTAGCTTATCAATTAGGCGCTGGATTTATGGATGCCTTTACCCCTGTATCAGCTAGTTTGATTGGTGTCTTAGGTGTTGCACGTATCGAGTGGGCAAAATGGGCAAGATTCCAAATCAAAATGCAAGGATTCTTTTTTGTCCTAGGTACTATCTTTATCATGATTGCGATAGCAATCGGCTTACAATAGCGAAGCAATAAAGTTAAGGCTAGTGAAGAATCCACGAATCGTGTTTTTTCTGATGACAGAGGAACTCGATGCTTTTTCAAACTTACTAGCCAAAAAGTTGACTTATAGAAAGCAAGCCGAAGAGACTGAAAATAGTTTGTCTTATTTTCATTATTCTTCGGCTTTTTTATAATAAAAATAGTTACTTTTGAAACAAAGAAAACCAAAATATCGGTATCAGAAAGGATGAAGTCAAATGAAAATCATTCGTCAAATTGAGGTCTATGCACCAGATTATTTAGGGGTCATGGATGTATTGATTGCCGGGGATAAAATTATTGCGCTTGAAGAAGCGTTGACCGGTGGCTATGCTGAGTTAGAAGTGGAAGAAATTTCCGGTAGTGGGAAAGTGTTGACACCGGGTTTTATTGATTGCCATTTTCACCTTTTAGGTGGAGGTGGAGAGGGTGGTTTTCAAAATCGTACGCCAGAAGTAACTTTAAGTCAATTGACGACAGCGGGTGTAACAACAGTTGTTGGGTGTTTGGGAACAGATGGTGAAGGACGTGACATGACTGCGCTTATTAGTAAGGCAAAAGGCTTAGAAGCAGAAGGAATCTCAACTTACGTCTATGAAGGTTCATATCGGTTACCACTCAAAACGGTTACGGATTCAATCATCAAAGATTTTTTGACAATTGATAAAATCATCGGAATTGGCGAAATTGCTGTTTCTGACCATCGATCATCTCAGCCTACATTTGAAGAATTTTCTCGAGCAACTGCTGATGCCCGAGTAGGAGGTATGTTGTCTGATAAAGCTGGTATCGTCAATGTCCATTTAGGTGGAGGAAAACGTAAACTAGAGTTATTAACAAGGGTAGTTGAGGAAACCGAGATTCCGATTACGCAATTTTTACCTACCCATGCCAACCGCACGCCAGAACTTTTAACAGCTTGTATCGAGTTTGCGAAAAAAGGTGGGACAATTGACTTCACAGCGAGCGAAGATCCTGATTTTTGGGAACGAACAGATGGGGAAGTCCGCTTTAGTAAAGCTTTAAAACAGTTGATCGAAGCTGGCGTTTCCCTTGATCATTTTACAATGTCATCTGATGGACAAGGAAGTTTACCTTACTTTGATGAAAAAAATCACTTTCTTGGTATGGGTGTTGGAAGCGCAAAATCACTACTGGTAGGTATCAAAGAAGCGGTAGAAAAAGAAGAGATTCCACTTGAAGTAGCCTTGCGAGCAATCACAGTCAATCCCGCTCGTGTGTTAAAGCTGGAGCGAAAAGGAACAATCAAAGTAGGGAACGATGCTGATCTATGTATACTTGACAAAGAAACCTTAGCCATCGAAACAGTGATCGCCAAAGGACAAGTAATGGTTGAAAACAAAGAAGTTAAAGTGTGGGGAACCTTTGAAAAAACGATCTAAGAGCATACTGTTTGTCTGTTTTTCAAGTTGATGATACCCTGATAATAGTTAGATAGTTAGAAATGAGAAATTTAAGGGAGGAATTAAGATGGCAGATTTAAAAGGACGTTCTGAAGATGCAAAAGACAAAGTAGTTGGTAAAGGAAAAGAAGCTTACGGTAAAGCAACAGATGATAAAAGCAAAGAAGCTGAAGGAAAAGCACAATCACTTGGTGCTGATATCAAAGAAAAAGCTCGTAATTTAGGCGATGATATCAAAGAAGGCTTTGAAGATGTCAAAGAAAAATTCTCCAAAAAAGATGATAAAAAATAGTTTCTCCAAAAGAGAAGTTTGGTTAAAACTTTGAGAATGATCCTCTGGTTTTGTCCAAAGCGAGTTCTTAAGGAAGATTGATTGTAAAAGACGATAGATTTGGTTTATTGTGTTTTGTACCTCTTATAGTTAGTAAACGAACTTTTGAGGTGCGCCACGATACCAATTCTACCGTCTTTTTTTAGTATGCGTTCCAGCAAATCTATCGATGTACTCTCTCGAATTATGATAAGTATAATTATAAGTCAATGAACTTAATAGAGCTTTGAAGTGATTTGTAGTAAGAAAGCTTTTATTGAGATCGAAAATCCTACTATAGTTATTTCTAAAAATATGGTAAAATAGACGGAGTATGTTTGTAACAGAAGAACGGATAAAAGTAGACAGTTTGTTAAATTGAGACTGTTTTAATCAACGACTTGAGGCAAGATTGGTTGTGCTTTATAAAACCAGGCTTTTTTTCTTGAAAATAGCAGATGCTAGCGATTTATCTAATTTGTTGTATAATGATGGGGAGTAGTCGAATCCATTGTTTTCGACTTTTGTGTTAAAAATAATCGATTCATCGCTTTAATGAAACTTATTCAAAAATGGCAGAAGATAAACAAGAGGACTGTCAATCAGCTGCTTTTTCTTGCTAAGCAATAGAAGAAGTCAGCTAAAATTTTGTGAGTTGCTCATTGAGATGAATCATCTATTTAGTTAAAGAAGAGAATCGATGTCTTTAAACTTGGGCATCATAAGAAGAGGTGAAATTTGTGAGTACCATTAAAATTATCCCTTTAGGCGGCGTACGTGAAAATGGAAAAAATATGTACATCGCTGAAGTGGGAGAAGATATTTTTGTTTTAGACTGTGGTTTAAAATATCCTGAAAACGAATTGTTAGGTATTGATGTAGTCATTCCTGACTTTACGTATCTGGAAGAAAACATTGATCGGGTAGCGGGAGTCTTTTTGACACATGGACATGCAGATGCGATCGGAGCGTTACCTTATTTACTTTCTAAGCTCTCTGTACCAGTATTTGGAACCGAGTTAACGATCGAGCTTGCTAAATTGAGTGTGGGACGAAACGATGCAGCGAAAGGTTTCAAAGATTTCCATGTAGTTGATGAACACACGGAGATTGATTTTGGCGAGACGATCGTCAGCTTTTTCCGAACTACTCACACGATTCCAGACTCAGTCGGGATCAACTTGAAAACCAAAGAGGGCAGTATCGTTTACACAGGCGATTTTAAATTCGATCAGACAGCTATTCCAATGTATCAAACTGATTATGCTCGTTTGGCAGAAATCGGTAAAGAAGGCGTATTGGCATTACTTAGTGAATCAGCGAACGCTGAAAACTCGGTTCCTGTAGCATCAGAGCTGCAGATTGCGGATGAAGTCTTCGATACGATCAAGTATTGGGAAGGTAGAATCATCGTTGCTTGTGTGGCAAGTAATCTACAGCGGGTTCAACAAGTCTTGGATGCAGCTGAAAAGGCACAAAGAAAAGTAGTATTGACAGGGCAAGATTTTGAACGGATCATCCGAACAGCAATGCGTCTGGAAAAACTACAACTTCCGAGTGAAGATTTGCTTGTGACCTTGAAGGACATGAAGAAATACAAACCAGAAGAAATCATCATTTTAGAAACTGGACGGATGGGTGAACCAATTAAGTCGTTGCAAAAAATGGCCAATAAAACCCACCGTAATATCAAAATCGAAGAAGGCGACTTAGTCTATATCACAACTACTCCAAGTATTGCGATGGAAACGATGGTAGCTAAAACAGAGGATATCATTTATCGTGCAGGTGGTACGGTCAAATTGATCTCTGAGAACATGCGAGTGTCTGGACATGCGAACCCTAACGATCTTCAGTTGATGCTTAATTTGATGAGACCAACTTATTTTATTCCTGTTCAAGGTGAATATCGTGAATTAGCTGCTCATGCTGATTTAGCTCATGCCGTCGGGATCCCTTACAAAAACATTTACATCACAGGACGTGGTGATGTGTTGGAATATAAAAATAAACGGATGAGTGTCGCTGGAACGATCAGTGCTGAAAATGTGATGATCGATGGTTTAGGAATTGGTGATATTGGTAATATTGTGTTACGTGACCGTAAAATCTTGTCAGAAGATGGTATTTTTGTAGCTGTAGTTACTATTAGTCGCCGTGAAAAGAAAATTGTCTCAAAACCACAAATCACATCTCGCGGTTTCGTTTATGTCAAAGCTAGTCGTGATTTGATGAAAGAAAGTGGGACGATGATCGAAGAAATCGTGGAAAAACACTTGGAAAGTAACGACTTTGAGTGGAGTAAATTAAAACAAGACATTCGAGATCAATTAGGACGCTACCTATTTGAACAAACAAAACGTCGTCCAGTGATTTTACCAGTGATCATGGAAGCAACACAACGTAGAGGCAAAAAATAATTGAAACAATAATGGTGTGGAAAAGGTCGTAATCTTTTAAAGAGGCGACTTTTCCATACCATTTTTTGTATCAGTTGAACCAAAGTTCTTGCTCGTTCTTTTTTTTCTATTTTTTTGTAAAATAAAAGAGAAGGAAATGGAAGGAAGATAGTAGATGAAAACAAAAGTAGAAGAATATTTAGAAAAAGAAAGAATTTCTTACGAAGCTCTGACATTTAATCAGACAGAATTGAATGATTTTCAAAAAATACTCAAGCAAAAACAGATTGATCAAAACAGTGTTTGTAAAACATTAGTTTTGAAAGGGGATAAAACAGGTGTAATCATTGCTGTTGTTCCATTGTCGGAACATTTAGATTACAAAAAAACCAGGAAAATTTCTGGTGATCACAAAGTCGGTTTTCCCGGAATGGATTTTGTGATGGCATCTACTGGTTATCCACATGGTGCAAATACACCGATCGGCATTTATCGTAAACACCCAGATTATCTTTTTTTAGTTGATGCATCTTTCAAAGAAAAGCAAATGTTGGTCATGTCAAGTGGCGAAATTGGCAGAAGCATTAAGATCGCTAGAACAGACTTCGAAAAAATAGTTCCTTTTACGTATGCAGAGTTAGTGGAGTAGCGTACTTAGAGTGGTTTGAGCTGATTTGCCACTTGGTACAAACTGTATTATCTGTTACAATGATTACGTATGTACTGTACTATTATTTAGGATTATTCTCTAAATGAAATCGGTTTATTTAATGTATGAAAGAAAGTAAAAGGAGTGAGAAAAGTGAAAATTACTTATCACGGACATTCATGTGTGTCGATCGAAATGAAAAATGGTGAACGCTTGATTATCGACCCGTTTATTACAGGCAATCCGTTAACAGATTTAACAGTGGATAAGGTAGAAGTAGACTGGGTTTTAGTTACTCATGGGCACAACGATCATGTAGGAGACATGGTGCCGATTGCTAAACAAAATGATGCAACGATTATCAGCATTGTTGAGATTACAAATTATGCGGAACAGTTAGGTGCCAAAGGACATGGGATGAATATTGGTGGAAAATATGAATTTCCATTTGGTATCGTAAAATTTGTTCCTGCCCAGCACAGCTCAAGTTATGAGGTAGCTGGCACACCGCTTTATATGGGCGAACCTAGTGGGATTGTGATCCAAGCAGAAGGAAAAACGATCTATCACGCAGGAGATACCGCTGATTTTAGTGATTTGGCTTTACTTGCCGAACAATTTACCATTGACGTTGCCTTTTTACCAATTGGTGATAATTTTACAATGGGACCAGAAGATGCAGCGAGAGCAGCAAAACGGATTGGCGCTAAGCTAGTCGTTCCTATCCATTACAATACATTTCCTGTTATCCAACAAGATCCTCAACTATTTATTGAGAAGTTGGCAGGGAACGAAGGAAAAATAATGAGCGTTTCTGAAACGCTGGAAGTGTAGGTTAAAGATATGGCGACGAAACATGACTTGATTTTAGAATATATCGAAAGCTTACCGGTTGGAAATCGTATTTCAGTCAGAAGTATAGCAAAAGAATTAAACGTAAGTGAAGGAACGGCCTATCGTGCCATCAAGGATGCTGAAAATATCGGATTAGTTTCAACGATCCAACGTGTCGGAACAATCCGGATTGAGCGAAAATTGAAAAAACATATTGAACGACTAACGTTTGGGGAAGTCGTCAGGATCATTGAAGGAGATGTATTGGGAGGCGCAACAGGATTAGACAAAGTATTGAATAAATTTGTGATCGGTGCGATGACGAAACATGCGATGGAACGCTATATCACACCAGGATCACTGATGATCGTCGGTAACCGCTCGGAAGTTCAAAAATTAGCTTTAGAAGATGGAGCCGCCGTGCTGATTACTGGTGGATTTGACACTACCCCCGAGATTGCTCGCTTAGCAGACGAATTAGCGATGCCGATTCTTCGTACGACTTATGATACCTTTACCGTAGCAACGATGATCAACCGTGCTTTAAGTGATCAATTGATTAAAAAAGACATTATGCTTGTCAGTGATATCTATATGTCAGCAGAAAAGACACACTACCTGCTACAAACAGATACGATCGCCGATTATCAAAAACTATCAGAGGAAACGCACCATTCACGATTTCCAGTAGTGAACCGTCACATGCGCTTGATGGGAATTATTACTGCTAAAGATGTACTTGGTAAAGCAGATACACAAGTAATTGAGCGGGTCATGACAAAAGACCCGATCAGTGTGAAAAAAACCATGAGTGTTGCTTCTGTCAGCCATCAAATGATTTGGGATGGTTTAGAAGTCATGCCAGTCGTTTCGGATGATTTGACACTTGAAGGGCTAATTACTCGGCAAGATGTGATGAAAGCCATGCAGTTAGTTCAGCGACAACCGCAAATTGCAGATACGATCTCTGACCAAATCTCAGGAGGAATCCAAACGATCGATCGAGACCGAGACGGGAATCTTTTGGCAAATCCAAAGTTTAAATTTATGGTTACCCCTCAAATGGTCAATGGGGTCGGTACGATTTCATTTGGTGTATTAAGTGAGATCCTTTCTGATGTTGCACAAAAAACCATGGTATTAAATCAACGCAGAAATATCATGATCGAACAGATGAGTCTCCATTATCTACGTTTAATCCAACTTGAAAGCGAATTGGATATTCGTCCAAGAGTGCTTGAAATTGGTCGGAGATCAGCCAAACTAGACATTGAAGTATATATCGAAAATACGATCGTTTCCAAGGCAATCGTTGTTTGCCAAGTAATGGAACGTTCATAGAAAGCAGGGAAATAATGACTGTCCAATCTGAAATTTTAGCAGAAATAAAAAAATATGATCGAATCATCATCCATCGACATCAACGTCCTGACCCAGATGCTTTAGGTTCTCAAGTAGGTTTAGCAGAGATTTTAAGAGCAACGTTTCCTCAAAAAGAAATTTACCAAGTCGGGGAAACTGTGGAGGGCTTGCGCTTTTTAGCAGAAATGCAAATAGTTGATGATCAAGTGTATGAAGGAGCTTTGGTCATCGTCACTGATACAGCAAATGCACCTAGAATCAGTGATGATCGTTTTAAGTTAGGTGAGAAATTAATAAAAATTGATCATCATCCAAATGATGAACCGTATGGTGATCTGGTCTGGGTCGATACGAAAGCCAGCAGTTGTAGTGAGATGATTACGGAGTTTGCCCTCATGTTTCCAAATGAGTTAACGTTGAATACCAGTGCAGCGCGTTTGCTTTATGCTGGGATTGTAGGAGATACAGGACGCTTCCTATATCCAGCTACAACCGCCAGGACGTTGGAAATTGCAGCAGATTTAAGACGTTATCCTTTTGATGCCAGTGCATTGAATCGTGAAATTGAACAAATGCCGATGAAAGTTGCTAAACTTTCAGGTTATTTATACCAAAATATCCAGGTTGATGAAAATGGCGCAGGAAAAGTGATTTTATCACAAGAACTCCTTTCGCAATACGGAATTGATGATTCTGAAACAGCAGCTGTTGTTTCCTTGCCTGGTGTCATTGATGAGGTATTAGCTTGGGGAATCTTTGTGCAACAACCTGAAGGATATTACCGTGTACGGTTACGTTCGAAAGGCCCGATCATTAATGAATTAGCGAAAAAGCATCATGGTGGTGGCCACCCGCTCGCAAGTGGCGCAAGTGCGAAAGATTTAGCGGAAGTGGCAGAAATTTATGACGAAATCAAAGAGATTTGTCATGCGTATCAAAGATAGTAACTATTTTAGAAGAGAGAGTTGTTCGTTGTAAAAATGATTTTTACTAAACTTTGTTTTAAAAATCACAAGTCTCTCTTTTCAAAAGACACGTTATCCGTTACAATAATGCTCAACGCTATTTTTAAAGGAGAAAGAAGATGACATTACCAAACTGCCCACAATGCGGCTCTGAATACACTTACGAAGATCGAGGATTATTTATTTGTCCTGAATGTGCAAATGAATGGACAAATGAAGAACAGGACCAAGTAGATGGCTTGATCGTTCTTGATGCTAATGGTAATCCTTTGGCAGAAGGCGATAGTGTGACAGTGATCAAAGATTTAAAAGTGAAAGGTGCATCTGGTGCCATCAAACAAGGAACAAAAGTGAAAAATATTCGTCTAGTGGAAGGCGACCATAACATTGATTGTAAAGTCGATGGATTTGGACCGATGAAATTAAAATCAGAATTTGTTAAAAAACTCTAATACACTCAAGGTATTTTCACCTTCTTTTTAGATCACTCATGGTAAAATAAGTTAAAATAAAAAGGAGTGGATTTATCATGTATGGATATGGCATGTATGGCTTTTTTGATCCTACATTTTTGTTAGTGATCATCGGATTAGTTATTTCCGGTATTGCCTCAGCTTATGTGAACAGTACTTTTCGTAAATATGACAAAATCAGAAGTAAGAATAACGTGACGGGTACTCAAGCAGCGCAATACATTTTACAAAGTCAACAAATTAATGATGTCGGTGTCCAACAAATTGCAGGAGATTTGACCGATAATTATAATTCAGGAAATAAAATGTTGAGCTTATCACAAGCAACGGCACAGTCTACTTCGGTAGCTGCAATTGGTGTTGCTGCCCATGAATGTGGGCATGCGGTACAAGATGCTGTTGGTTATGCGCCGCTAAAGATTCGTGCCGCACTGGTTCCAGTGGCTAATTTTGGTTCGATGATTTCATTTCCATTGATTTTGATTGGTGTTTTACTGAGCTGGAATGATACATTGATTAACATCGGTATTTTTGCTTTTTCACTTGCGCTTTTGTTTCAGCTAGTTACATTACCAGTTGAATTTAATGCATCCAGACGAGCCATTCAAATTCTAAGCGAAGGTGGTCTTCTGACAGCAGAAGAAGTACCAATGGCTAGACACGTACTCTTTGCCGCAGCATTGACATACGTAGCTGCAGCACTTGCCACTTTCTTACAATTGCTTCGTTTGATCTTATTATTCGGTGGTAATCGTAGAGACTAGTACATGGGACATTATTAAGGTCCTTACTAGCAATGAAAAATCGTAAGTAATTATCGTTAAACCGCTTTGACCTGGTTCAAACGCGAAGAGTTGAATAAGATAGGGCTATCTATCAAGATAATAGTTAAGTATAGGACAACAGGTTGTCCTATACTTTTTTGGCTTGTTTCAGCTATTTTCCAGCTTAAGGAAACAAAAGGATTATTTTTGGTGGAGTCTTTGTATCAGATGGAATAAATGGAGCCAAAGTTCATCTTCACGTTCAGGGTCAAGATAAAAGATATCTGCCGTTTGTTGTTGGGTATCGAACCAATCAGTGACGATTAAATCAGCTTCTTCAGGGTTTTCGGTGATTTGTAAAAACTGATGATTAAAAATATTTTTTAATAATTTTTCGATGTGGTAGTTTCCCGAAAAGACCTTGCTTATTTGTAGATGTATCGCTAATTTTTTATTTTCTTCCGATTTTAAAAGTGTATAGATCAGGCGACTAAGATGTTCGTGCAGTAAATTTTGGCTTGGTTGAGAAGTAAACGTGTCAGCGATGATCATTTGTATTTTTTTTAATCGTTGATCCGAGGCATCGATTTTCATATTTTCAGAAGGATAATAAAGTGCATGGAAGTAATCGATTTTTTCTTGGAATAAAAAAATAAACGTCGTCAGCATCATAATCAAATAATGGTAATAATATTTCTTTTCACCAGCAGATATCGAAGGGAATGACTCAGCTATTTTTTTGATCAGAAAAGAAACTTGTCGACAAAGCGAATGATTACTTTTAGAAAACTCATAGCCAAAGAGTGTTTTTTGTTGTTCGGGAATGAGGTTAGGAAAAAAATAGCAAAGTAAAAAATTAAAGTATAGTACTTCATTTTGGACAAGACTTTCAGGCAAGGATTGGGACAATTGTTTTTTCAATTCGCCGCTAAAATCTTTTGTAGAAGTTAAAATTTTCATTGTTTCATAGCTTTCTAAGAGGCTAGCATCTGGTAATTGATGATGAGCAGATCGCATTAAAAAGATTGCCACTAATAAGTAAACTTTTTCTTGTATCTTTGATGTTTTCTTGGTCATCAAAAGCTCATTGGATAAATGAGTATGCTTTACTTGGGAAAGTTTCATATTTGTCAAAGGCCAATCAATCCCCTGAAAAGCATCAGAAAAAAAGAAATACATATAAATTCTAATCGATAATTCATCGCCTTTCAAAATGTAACAATTTTGGCGAGAGATGATTTGCAGATGGAACTTTTTAAGTGATTTGTTTAATTGATTAGTTAGTTTTTCTAAATAAGAAGGAGATATGTACAACTTTTCCAGTAATATTTTTTTTGAAACACGGCTGTGTGGCGAATCAAAAAGTAACAATAAAAAATTAAAACGATTTGATTCGCGTAGGAAAAACAATTTTATATAATGAAAGATCGCCATTTTTTCATCTTTATGTTGTGAATCTAACTTCAATTCGCCTTTGGCAGTTGAGTAAATGAATCTAGGAATACTTAGTTGTTGAAAAATAGTCCCGTTTAATTTGCGGATGATTTCTTTGATCGTTCTCTTAGGGATTGATAGAACCTGAGATAATTCACGTAAGGAACATTTATTGGTTTGAACAATGGTATAGAATACTAACAATTCTTTCTTTTTTGCGTCCGTTAACATAAGTTGCTCCTTTTCCTTTTATTTTTTGTCCATGGGAGGACATAAACTGTGAGTGGAAAGAGTTTTTAATGTATGTTATTCTCACATAGTAGTAGTTGTTGTATGTGCATGTTGTTATTTAAATGGTATATAACAATCGTTTATTCTATTGTTGTTTTTTTCGCTCATTTTGTCAAGTTATAACAGATTAAATAATCAATTTATATAACAAAAACATTGTTATTTAGCTGATTTTGTTATGTTGGGTTTTGAGTGTTGAAGAAAGTTATTAATAAAATAAGCTTCTTGTTGAAATTGTACCTAAATATATTTTTTTGATGTTATGTTGTTATTTTTAATGGGGGATTAGTACTGTCCTCTAAATAATAATGTCTTTAATTTAGAGATGACTAAAAATAATGTCTTTTTAAAAGAAAATGATCAAAAGTGAGAAAGGAAGAATTGTATGAGTAGAGTAACAAATTTTAGCAAAGAGTATTTACTCTTTAAAAGTATGGTATATGCTGAAGAAAATGGCTTATCAAAGATAACAGCTAGGAGTTTAGCTTCTTTTTGTGGCTGTTCCACTTATCCGATTTATGCCCACTTTAAATCAATACGTATATTAAAAGAAAAAATACTTGAAGAAATAACGATCTGTTTTGATCGCTATTTATCAGAATATGTCATTGATGATTTCTTCAGTATCGTCCATCTATTAAAAGAGTTCTTTTCAATCCATGAAAGCATTCGTGGAGTAGTGATTAAGTCTGAGTTAGATATGGCTTCCTTGTTTAAACGTGCGTTTTCAGAATATGTCAAAGAACATACTGGGATCAAAGAGCCTTACTTATTAGAATTACTTTGGCTCAATGCATTAGGCAGTTTGAACTCAGACCGATCTTCTCATGAATTTTTTGAAACAATGACATTGATTTGGAATAAATTGGCTGAATTGGAAGAGAACTTGCCTGAAGTATTAACAAATATTGAATATTCCCCTAAGTAAATGGATGAAACGATGCTGAAGCGTCCTTTCATATAGATGATCAGAAAAATTGGTGGCAGCGTTTTATCTTTCGGCGATTTTGAAAGTGAAAAAGGGTAAATAGTTCGTTTATCTTTTTATCTATGCTATGATTAATATAGATAAAAGGAGCTGATAATGATGAAAACATCAACAAAAGTAACAATTGGATTAGGTGTCGCAGCAGCAGCAAGCGTAGCGACAGCAGTAGTTGTTTCGGGAAAAGTCATTGAAAAAATCCATCATTTGACGAACCGGGCAAAAGTAAAAAAGTTCGTTAATGAGACATTTGATGGAAACGAAAAACTACTAGATATCGTTGAACATTTATCGGATAGTGATTTAGATTCTTTGATGGGAATCCTGGCGAAGATCAAGTCAGGCAAAAAGAAAATTTCTGTCTATGGGGATTCTCTAAAAGGATCAACGGAAGATGTGAAAGACCGTTTACTCCATTACGTTGATAAAATCATGTGATGCAACAAAAAAAGTAAAGTTAAAAGTACAAAAAGAGCGAAAGTATTAGAAAATGGGACAAACATTATTGGTTTGTCTCATGAACGAATACTTTCGCTTTTTGTGTTCAATGTGTTTGTTCTTGCAGTAAGAGCAAATGACAAAACAGTAAATCATTTGCTTCTTTTAAGTTGAACCCAGTTTGTTCTTGGAATTTTTCGATTTTGTATTTCAATGTATTTCGATGAAGAAAGAGTGATTTAGCTGTCGAACTAATATTACCTAAATTTTTCCATAACACTGAAATGATCTCTTCCATTTCTGTCCGTTTGACCATCTCCTGATAACTTGCAATTAACTGATTGTTGTTCATTGTTCCTTTTGTATAATGATGTAAAGCCACCTCTGATAATGAGATTGCGCCACCATGTAAAGCAAAGTGCTTTTTTTCTTCAAAAAATATTTTCCGCTCCTCAAAAAACAGTTCTGAAAAATTGGGAGAAGGCAAATGAAATGAGCCAATAAATACTTGGGTAGTAATTTCAAAGTCTGCATCTAATGAAAGAAAAATACCTCTTAGCTCAGAAATTTCTAGATAACTAGGACATTTTTTTTCAATCAGTACAGCATCGGTTTCTGTATAAAAGAAAAAATCTTCTAAGTGGAAAAACATTTCACCGATTGTTTCTTGCCATTGGCGCTTAAGAAATTCTCCTCTTGGATCAATGTGAAATTGAATCATGCGAAAGCTTTCTTCTGCTACTAGCGGTTTATTTTCAAATAAATAATGATACCATGGATGATTATCTTCGACAGTAGCTACAGGGAATAACGCTTTCAAAATATTTGTTTCTTGTGTCGAAATCGTCGATTGATCGATCCATAAAAAATAATCATCAATTGCTAAAGAGAGAATTCCTTTATCGGAAGCAGGGGAATTTTTTTTCTGTGCATTAGGATAAAGTGTTATCAGTTTTGTCAAGTCCATCAAAGTCACCTCATGTTTTATTTTACCATAAGACAAAAAGCTAGTTACAACCTTTTTGACTTATGCTAAAGTTAAGCAAGAAAACGAAAAGTAGGGGATCGATTGGAAATGAAGGAAATCGATAATGAAAAACATGAAAAATGGATGCGTTTAGCCATTGAAGAAGCTCAGAAAGCCCAACAATTAGCGGAAGTACCAATTGGAGCGATTGTTGTTTTAAATGATGAAATTATTGGAAGAGGCTACAATTTAAGAGAAACCACACAAGACGCAACCACGCATGCGGAAATGATTGCGATCCGTGAAGCTTGTCAAAATGTTGGAAGTTGGCGTTTAGAAGAAGCCCAATTATATGTGACACTCGAGCCTTGTCCTATGTGTAGCGGTGCGATGATTTTATCTCGAGTCAAAGAAGTATACTTCGGTGCGTATGATCCAAAGGGCGGAACAGCGGGAACATTAATGAATTTGTTGACAGATGAACGCTTTAACCACCAAGCCCATGTAGTAGGAGGCGTTTTGGAAACGGAATGTGGCCAACTTTTAACGGATTTTTTTAGAGAGTTGCGCTTAAGAAAAAAGAAATTAAAAAAAGGCTAGCCAAATAAAAAAAAATCAGGTATACTATTATTTGCCGAAAGGCTAGGACAATGGCGGGCTTGTGAAGCGTGTCAGATCTGGAAGGAAGCAGCACTAAGCAGGATCCGCCATGTGTCTGATTAAAACGAATCTTAAAAGCGTGATAGGTAGTACTTTACTACTTGTTACGTTTTTTTTGTCTAATGAACCAGAGCCTCTTTAGTTTTTTAGGTACTTTATTTGTATTTTATAGAGAAGTAAATAGCTATAGAGAGTATAATTGTTATTGGTAGAAAGATACAGTTTCATACCAATGACCTAAAAATAAATAATCGAAAGAGGTACATATTGATGGTATTAACGTATCCAGCTGTTTTTTATTTAATGACCGATGATAAAGAACCATACTATTTTATACATTTTCCTGATATTGATGGAAACGGAACACAAGCAAATGATATAAACGACGGTATGCAGATGGCTAGTGACTATCTTGGGCTACAATTGTCTTATTATATTGAGGAAGAAAATAAATTGCCGTCTAGCTCAAGTGTAAACAATATTAATGTAGAAAACTATTTCCCTTTTGAGCAGACGAATACATACAATAAAGAGGATTCATTTGTCACGCTTGTTTCAGTTAATATAAAAGAGTATCTGGACATGGAAAAGAGAGAACGTAAAAATGTGTCTATTCCTAAGTGGGCAGATAAATTAGGCAAAGAATTGAAGATCAATTTTTCTGAAACATTGACACATGCGATTTTAAAGAAAGCAGAAGAAGTAAAAAATAATTAAAATAAATGACAAGAAAAAAGCCTGGAATAAAATTTAACTTTAGTCCAAAATATGAATTTTACAAATATTCACAACGAATATTTTGTAAAATTCTTTTTTTGAATAAGCAGAGAACTTGATAAAATGACAGCTCTAAATTTAATAGTGAACGAATAAATTGACTTAAGAACAGTGAAAAGTTGAAAGAATCATTTGAGTGATTTTGCTCAAATGATTCTTTTTTTTGTCACAAATTTTATTATTTTCCAACATATCTAAATGGAAACAAAAATCTTTAGCAAAGTAGTGAAAGGAAGGTCTGACAATGTAAAAAGAAGAATAGTGTATCAAACAAATGATGAAAGCTAAAAGCAAGGGACTCAAAACTGCAAACTAATGTCTGTTATGGAGGGCATTTCTTTCGCAGTCATTACGTTTAAAAGGAGGTGTTAGTATGACGGCATTAACGAAAGTCTTTGCTAGTGATCAAGCATTAATTCACAGTTTTTTTCTAGTGGTTCTATTAGATCTCATAACAGGTTGGCTTAAAGCAAAAGTCAATCATGTTTGGTATTCAACGCTAAGTTGGCGAGGACTTTGGAAAAAACTCAGTCATTTTGTGTTATTGATCCTGACGGGAGTCGTTGATTTTGTGTTGATCCAAAACGGCGTTCATTTTGAATTTACGTTAGTAAAGGTTTTTACGACTTGCCTGATTTTCACTGAGATTGGGAGCATTTTGACCAATATTGCTGAGTCAGAAGTAACGACTTATTTTGAGGGGATTTTAAAATCAATTCAAGACAAAATGAAACCAAAACAATAACGAAACAGAGAACGATTAGGAAGGATCAAAGTGAATTTACCGAGATACTACGTGATAATGACTTTTTTATTTACTAACAAAGCAACCTAGGCACAGCTTTTTAGAAAAAAGTGAAAGATTTTATTTTTTCTGTCACAAATCACTAAAATAGCTCACATATCTATGTGATTCGAATCAAATGATCAAAATAATTTTTTAGGAGGAGGAAAGATAACAGTAAGTAATAAGCTGTGTACATTTAAAGGCGCAACTAATATGAAAAAATGATTGAAAGTAAGGAGCGAACAATTATTATGGGACAATTTGAAACAGCAAAAACAATTTGGGATTACTTGGTCAGTCAAGGTTGGTCAAAAACCGCAGTTGCTGGATTATTAGGGAACATGCAATCAGAAAGTGGCATTATTGCCGACCGATGGGAGAGCGACATTGTCGGAAATATGTCTGGTGGATACGGACTAGTGCAATGGACACCAGCATCTAAATATATCAATTGGGCAAATGCGAATGGATTAAATTACAAAGACGTCATTTCTCAATGCAAACGTATTGAGTGGGAGGTAGCAAACAATCAACAATTTTATAATATATCTATGACGTTTCAACAATTTAAGACAAGTAACAAATCTCCAGAAGAACTGGCGAATATTTTCATTCAATATTATGAAAGACCGGCAAATGCAAACCAACCAGCAAGAGCGCAACAAGCTAGATACTGGTACCAACAATTAAACCGAACGAAAGTCGTGGATTGGTTCAACAAACATCGTGGACAGATAACCTATTCTATGACTGGCTCAAGAAACGGTACAGATGGAACGGCAGATTGTTCTGGAAGTATTACTCAAGCAGTCAAAGACAGCTCTGGAATTCCTTATAGCTATTTATATAATACGGTTACCCTAGGTGGTTATCTCCAAAGATGTGGTTATGTATTAGTTTTAGTCGGAAATTCAAACGCTTCCAATCTCTCTCAGCTGAAAGATGAGGATATTGTTTTACTTTCTGGTGGGTCCTCGATGGCTGATTCAGGTGGTGCGATTGGACATACAGGGGTGATTACTGGTGGTGGTAAAAACATCACTTCAACTTGTTACTATACGCAAGGAGAAAAAAAAACTGCGATTCAAGAATTACGTTTTGATAAAAATTATATCGTTGCAAATGGGTTTCATTATTATGAAGTTTGGCGTTTTTCTGGCGGTTTTAATCAATCAAGTTCAACAGGAATAACTAATGACCCAACGCCACCTTCATTTTCGACAAATGTTCATTATAGTTTACGAGTGTTGGGGGGAGCTTGGTTAGGAGAAATCACTAACTTTAACAATTCAGATTCTAATGGTTTTTCAGGATTACCGAATCATCAACACGATATGCTATATATCAAGGTTGATAAAGGAACATTACGTTATCGAGTACACACGATGACAAGCGGTTGGTTAGATTGGGTTAGTAAAGGTGATCCAAATGACATGGTCAATGGATGTGCAGGGAATCCTGGAGAAGCTATTGATGGGGTACAAATCTATTACACAACACCTGCTGGAGAAACTTATTCACAAGCATATTACCGTTCACAAACGACCGCTCGTGCTGACTGGTTACAAACTTGTTGCGATGATGGAACATCGATCGTCGGTTACGATGGTTGGGCAGGGATGTTTGGCGAACCGCTAGACCGTCTGCAAATCGGGATTGCGAAATCCAATCCTTTATTTACTTATTCACCAGGGGTAAATAATGGGGGAAGTTTTTCTACCAATGTTCACTATGGGTTACGTGTTTTGGGCGGAAGTTGGTTAGGAGAAATTACCAATTTCAATGATGTCGATTCCAATGGTTTTTCAGGATTGCCAAATAATCAACATGACATGCTTTATATAAAAGTAGATGCAGGAACGATTCGTTATCGAGTCCATACAGTAAAAAGTGGTTGGTTAGATTGGGTCAGCAAAGGTGATCCAAATGATATGGTCAATGGATGTGCAGGGAATCCTGGTGAAGCCATCGATGGTGTGCAACTTTACTATACGACACCTACAGGTAAGGCATTATCGCAAGCCTACTACCGTTCCCAAACGACCGCCCGAGCTGGTTGGCTAGGAGTATGTTGTGATGATGGCACCTCTATTGCTGGCTATGATGGCTGGGCAGGGATGTTTGGCGAACCATTGGATCGTCTACAAATCGGGATAGCTGCATCTAATCAATTTTTTGATTAAAAAAACTTTAATTAGTTGTCTGAAAAGAGAAAAATGAAGAAAACCATCTCCAAAAAATGAGAAACTGATTACTACTTGATTATTGCTGAAGAAGTAGGAATAGAAGAGTTAGTTTTAAGAAATAAGCCGAAGAATTCCGACATTCGTCCTGCGTATATTGGAAATTCTACGGCTTATTTCTGTCGATTTGATTGAACGTTGGTTGACGAATAAATGGGCAATGCCGATAGAATTATATCTATTGATCATGTTTTGCTGTAACGTATTTTTTCATCACTTTTCTACCCCGAATCGCTAGCTAGAGATAGACTGATTATTACTTTGATCCGATATTATCCACAAGGCTAACGTTTAGAATGGAGTCTATTCACAGCGGAGGAATTTGATTTTCTTTAAAATCTTTCAAAGTGAACAAAGAAAAAGCCTATGGTATGATAAAGAAAAGTGAGGCGAAAGAATAAGATGGAAAAAATAGTTCTATTACATACGAATGATTTACACTCGCATCTAGAAAACTGGCCTAAAATCAGAAGGTTTATTGAGCAAAAAAAGCGTGAAAACGAAAAAAAAGAAAATACCACGACCATCACTGTTGATTTAGGTGACTTTGTTGATCGCTGGCACCCGCTATCAGAAGCAACCGATGGACAAGCCAATGTTGAACTAATGAATAACGTAGGCTATGATGCTGTGACGATAGGTAATAATGAAGGCGTGGGAAATGCCAAGGATCAATTGAATCATCTTTATGATCAGGCAAACTTTGATATTTTATTGGATAATTTGTTTGATAAACATCTGTTGCAACCGCCGAAATGGGCAAAAAAGTACAAGATCATTGAAACTCCTCAACAGACTAAAATCGGCTTACTGGCTTTGACGGCTCCTTTTCCCTTAACATATAGTCCAAATGGTTGGGATATCAGAAACCCTTATGATATTTTACCTGAATTGGTGGAAGAACTAAGACCAAAAGTAGACATCTTGGTATTGATGAGCCATCTAGGTATCCAAGACGATCGTCAGATTGCCCAAGAACTTCCGTCAATCGATGTAATTTTAGGCTCACATACGCATCATTTGCTGATTGATGGTCAAATCGTTAATGGTGTTCAGCTTGCAGCAGCGGGAAAATATGGACAATACGTTGGAGAGGTTCACCTCACCGTTGATGAGCATAAAAACATCATCCAAAAATCAGCTCGGGCTATCCCAACAGAAACGATGACGACGTTTATTGAAGATGAGCAGGAAAGCCAAGATTATTTAACTAAAGGGCACGAACTATTAGCGGCAAAAAA
Organism: Enterococcus sp. DIV1682a; assembly: GCF_051711005.1. Lineage (NCBI taxonomy): Bacteria > Bacillati > Bacillota > Bacilli > Lactobacillales > Enterococcaceae > Enterococcus > Enterococcus sp. DIV1682a. Next base: position 2,318,843 of record NZ_JBIOLT010000001.1, on the reverse strand, counting down.
AGTAGCCAAGTTACCTTATGATTTATCAGTAGATATTTTTGCGGAACATTCTTTTATCTATGAGGCGTTAGAAGCAGTCAAGTATCGTGGGCAAACACAAGGCGCAATGCTAAATAGTGGGTTGTTTTTAACTGGATTACCAGCAGGGCTGATCAATCAGGATCAACTGCATACGGCATTACCTCATCCAATGCATTTACTGAATGTCACACTTAAAGGAAGGGATTTGATTCGATTGGTATTAGAAATCGAAAAAAATCGTGCCTTTTTACGCAATTATCCAATCAGAGGTATGGGATTTCGGGGGAAAATTTTTGGACAAGTGGTTTATAGTGGAATCTCTTATGATGCAGTGAATCATCAAGTTCACTGGCTGAATCAGCCGATAGATAACGAGCGTCGATATACATTTACAACAGTGGATCATTTTATGTTTGTACCTTTCTTTCCAACGATTGAGATTGCTGGTGAAAATGAATTTTTATTTCCGGAATTTATTCGTAGCGTAGTAGGGGAATACTTAAATGCTCACTATCCAATAAAATAAAAACAAGGTATAATAGGAATGATAGGTGGTGAAAGCATGTCGGCAAAACAAAAAGAGCAACACGCCGTTGAAGCTAAAACAAAAGAAAAACAGACAGCGAAAAATGTCGAGGATCATACGGTGACAGAAGAAATCACCGCCGTGTTAGAAGAAATTATCGAAGAACCCAAACCGGAGAAAGTAAAAGGAGAAATCATTACTTTCATCGATGAGAAGAATTTTTTGATTGGCGAACAGCACTATCGCCTAGTAAAGGATCATCGAGAGGGGTTCAATCCAGAAAAACTTGGCGAAAGATATAGTGAAGTCTTGTCTCGTTATGACTATATCGTTGGTGATTGGGGCTATGAACAATTAAGATTAAAAGGATTTTTCCGTGTAGATAACAGACGTGCTCATCCCGACCAACGAATTGATGCTTTGGAAGATTATTTGTATGAGTATTGTAATTTTGGTTGCGCTTATTTTGTGATTGAACAAATCGGAGGTAAGAAGGAAAAAAATACTCCTCGCCGAAGAAAAAAGAAAAATCAAAACCAACATCGTGCGTACATTGATGAGAAAAAAGGACCCGTTTCTTCAAATCACAAAAAACCGGTCATCAAAAAAAGAAAAACAGAACAAAAAAAGACTGAAAAAACATCAACTAAACCAAAAGCCAACACTAATTTTACGATAAGACAAAGGGAAGAGTAAAGATGGATTATAAAGGATATTTGATTGATTTAGATGGAACGATTTATCGGGGGACTGAACCTATACCTGCTGGGAAACGTTTTGTGGAGGCTCTTCAGGCAAAAAAACAGCCTTTTCTGTTTGTTACGAATAACACCACAAAAAGTCCACAGGCAGTAGCCAATCGCTTGGCAGATGAATTTGATATACACGTTAGCCCAGAAACTGTTTATACAGCTTCTTTAGCAACGATCGATTTTATGCACGCTGCCGGGAAAGGAAACACGTTTTATGCCATAGGTGAAGCTGGTTTGATCGATTTGATTTTAGAAGCAGGGTTTGTCTGGGATGAAGAAAATCCCGATTATGTAGTGGTCGGTCTAGATAATTATCTGACGTATGAAAAAGTAGTCAAAGCGACTCTTGCGATCCAAAAAGGGGCAACATTTATTGGAACAAATCCAGATAAAAATATTCCAACTGAGCGTGGGTTGCTGCCAGGTGCAGGATCGGTTATTTCGTTTGTGGAGACAGCTACACAGACGCCACCGATTTATATTGGCAAACCAGAAGCGATCATTATGGATAAGGCGGTAGAAAAATTAGGTTTAACGAAAGCAGATGTCATCATGGTTGGAGACAACTATGAAACAGACATCCAAGCAGGGATTCGAAATGGGATTGATACGTTGTTGGTGCTCTCAGGATTTACGAAAGCTGAGGATGTACCTTTATTACCGGTACCTGCTACACACGTTCTCCGTTCGTTAGATGAGTGGAGTTTCTAGAATGAGAAAAACAAAATGGGTGTGGGGAGAATATGCGGGTTTGGTTTGTCTATTCCTCATGCTGATCAGTCTGGCGATCGCGATAACAATCAATTTTCGCTTTCTCTATGAACTAGACATCAAATATCTGAACATATTGGATCATACTACGCTTGATCAAGAAACTTTATTGAAAAATTTTGATCAATTAATGGCTTATTTAAATAATCCTTTTCAGAAGGAATTAAGTCTGCAAAATTTTCCTATTTCTGCAAGTGGAGCACATCATTTTTATGAAGTCAAAAAACTTTTTTTACTTAACTATTTTGTGCTGCTGTTGACGTTGATACCTAGTATCTACTATCTCTTTTATCTGAAACGTCATAAGCGTTTTTGGCGTTTAGTTCAACCGTTTAAGATTGGAATGCTCGTACCGATTGTTTTTGGCTTTTTTATGTTGGTAGGATTTGATCGCTTTTTTATCTTGTTCCATGAAACATTTTTTAACAACGACGATTGGCTGTTTGATCCGACAACCGATCCAATCATTAACGTCTTACCAGAACAATTTTTTATGCATAGTTTTATTTTATTTTTTATTTTAATTGAACTCTTTTTTGCTTTTTTTGTGATCATTGGAAAAAGAGAGCTAAAAAGAAGTTAAAATCAAACATAGAATAGAACAAATCATAATGCCTATTTTGTTTCAATAGAATAAAAAAAGCCCGAGACAAGGAGATTGTCTCGGGTTTTTGCTTTAAACGGTGTTCAAACATCAGCTCCTTGAAATAAGCCTGAATTTTTCAAAATATGAGAAGCTATTTTAAAAAATTCTTTCTTATTGTCATCGGAGCTATACGAGGTTTTCACAACCTCTGATTCACGGTGTTCAAGAAGCAACTCCTCAGCAATAAGCGATGATTTTCTAAAATATGAGAAGCTATTTTAAAAAATCCTCTCTTATTCGCTCGGAGCTGATCGCTTCTTTCACAACCTCTGATTCACGGTGTTCAAGAAGCAACTCCTCAGCAATAAGCGATGATTTTCTAAAATATAAGAAGCTATTTTAAAAAATCCTCTCTTATTCGCTCGGAGCTGATCGCTTCTTTCACAACCTCTTATTGAGTCAAACGACTGCGTTTTTCTGGCTCTTGGTGAGCAAGACGACTGGCAGCAGAGGCAGCGATTGCACCCACGATGTCATCCAAGAAAGTATGCACATTTTTTCCGTCATGGCTATTTAATTTTTGTAAAATACCAGGCTTTACTTTATCGATATAGCCATAATTAGTGAAACCGATTGTCCCATAGACATTTACAATTGATAAGGCTAGTATTTCATCGATCCCATACAGTCCTTCATCATCTTCAATGATATGTTGGAGCGGTGACATCAACTTATTTTCTTCTGCTAAAATATCTAATTGAACCCCAGTTATGATCGCGTTATGGACTTCACGTTTGGTTAAGACAGCGTGAACACTTTGGATACAATCTGCTAAAGTAAGATCAGTAATGTAATCTTTTTGTAAAAACATCACTAGCTCAGCAATGTCTTTAAGGGTTACTCCACGCTCATTGAGCAATTCACGTGCTTTTTCTTCTAGCGTTTCAGTTTTGATAACCATTTTCTTCCTCCTTTTGCTTCTGTGAATCAACTATATTGTTAGCCTACCAAATAAAAAAGCAAGAAACAAATGTTGTCTCCTCTGCTTTGGACAAAATGGTCAAAAATCATACAAGCTATCCTATTTAGGAGGAACTTTTTTATCGTATAAACTGGTACTATGTCCAGGTTGTGTGCGTTCTTTAGGGTTAATAAAGTGTAACGCATTATTGACAGCTGTAGGTGCTTCGCCAAATCCAGTAGCGATCAATTTTACTTTTCCTTTGTAAGAACAGATATCGCCAGCAGCATAAACGCCTGGTATCGAGGTTGACATATCTGAGTTTACTGAAATTGCATTTCTGGTACTTTCAAGTCCCCATGTTGAAAGATGTTCTAGATTTGAGGTGAATCCATAATTAACAATCAATGAATCAATCAGTAACTCAATTGTTTCCTCGCTTTTTACCCGTTTTAAGCGAACAGCAGTCAATTCCCCATTTTCTCCAGATAATTCATCAATGAGATAGGGAGTTAAAAGATTGACTGATGAAGCTTTCAATAAGTTTACACTATGCTCATGAGCTCTAAATTCTGGCCGGCGATGGATAAGATAAACTTCACTCGCAATCGGTTCTAGCATCAACGCCCAATCAATTGCTGAATCACCACCACCTGCAATTGCTACTTTTTTACCAGCATATTTCATTAAATCGTTCACAAAATAATCGAGACCGTGATGCTCATAAGTTGTTGCTTCTGGTACATTTAATTTTCTAGGTTGAAAAGAACCGCTTCCTAAAGTCAAAATGACTGCTTTTGAATAGTGGATTCCTTTAGTAGTTGTGATCTCAATTATTTCATCTTCTTTAGTAATAGAAAGAACTTCCTCATTCAAATGAAAAGAGTGATTGAATGTGGTTAACTGTTTTTCCAGATTTGCTACTAAGTCACTGGCTTTCACGGCGGGATAGCCGGGAATATCATAAATATATTTTTCTGGGTAAAGCGTTGCTAATTGCCCACCTAGTTGAGGTAAACTGTCAATGATCTTAGTTTTTGCTTGACGCATACCTGCGTAAAACGCTGCAAACATCCCTACTGGTCCTGCACCGATAATTGTAATATCATAGATTTCCATAGAAAACTTCCTCCTCATACCCACACTATAGCAGAATTTAATTGAGAATACTTCTCAAACAAATGATTTATTTCTAATTCTTAAGGAGGTTGGGGCAGAAGCGAAAACGATCTCTCGTGAAATCTACTGGTTCACATATTTAAAAATACTCGTGGATTATTTTTTAAGTCAGAGAAACGCAGAAAAGTATCTATCATTTGATAAAAAGTATATAATCATTTTTACATAAGGATGAGTCTTTTTGTTTTCTTAAGTTTCATGTAACAGCGAATAGAGAGAATATGTTATTATTACCAATGAAGGAATAATTTTTAGGAGGAAAAAGATATGGTATTCCCACAATTAAGCTTAGAAAATGAAAAAGGACCAAAGGCAGTAATAAAAACAAACCGTGGTGACATTACGGTCCAATTATTCCCAGAATTAGCGCCTAAAACAGTTAAAAATTTTATTGAACTTGCTAAAAAAGGATATTACGACGGAGTAATTTTCCACCGTGTCATCCCTGATTTTATGATTCAAGGTGGCGATCCAACTGGTACAGGTATGGGTGGCGAAAGCATCTATGGTGAAAGTTTTGAAGATGAATTTAGTCGTGAGTTGTTCAACTTACGTGGGGCGTTATCGATGGCTAACTCTGGACCAAATACAAACGGTAGCCAGTTCTTTATCGTGAATAATGAAAATGTACCAGCGAATATGCTAGATCAATTAGAAGGTGCAGGCTTCCCGGCTGAAATCATCGAAGCATACAAAGGTGGTGGGACACCTTGGCTAGATTTCCGTCATACTGTATTTGGTCATGTGATTGATGGCATGACTACCGTAGATGAAATTGCTAACGTACAACGTGGTCCACAAGATCGTCCAGTACATGATGTAGTGATCGAGAAAGTTGAAGTATCAGAATAATCACTCGCAATAGTAAGACATTTTAATTATTAACTAATCACAAAATAAACCAACTGGTTTCAATCATTGACCCAGTTGGTTTATTTTATTTCTAATTAGAATAGAACCTCGTTTAAAAGACGTCAAAAATGCTTTTGTTTTTTATGTGAAGGCTTTTTTTATCCGCATCAATCCATCTAGTAGTGTTTCTTCCGGACAAGCTAAATTCAATCGCATATGAGCATGACCGGCAGGACCAAATGAGATGCCAGGATTTAAAACAACTTTTCCTTTGGTAATCAATGTTTGTTCTAGCAACTCGTCATTCGCTTCATAAGCAGAAAAATCTAACCACATCAAATACGTTCCTTCAATCGTCATCACACCTAGTTGAGGTAAATGTTTTTCAAAAAAAGAAGTGGCAGTGGCCGCGTTTTTTTCTATATAAGGAAGCAGTTGACTAAGCCATTCTCTACCCGTTTCGTAAGTAGCTTGTGTACCGATTAGACCAAAAGTATTTATATCTTGTTGCTGATTCATTAGTAACCGCTGTTCAAATTGTTCTTTTAGTTTAGGATTTTTTATAAACACCATTGAGTTTTTAATCGCTGCTAAATTAAAGGTCTTGGTTGCCGAAGTAAACGTGATTAAAGACTGACTTAGGGTTTCATCAATCGTTAACATCGAGTTAAAATGGTTCGTTGAAAAAACTAAGTCTTGATGAATTTCATCACTAAAAAGCAGCACTTTGTGTTTCAAACATAGTTCGCTTAGTTGTGATAATTCTTCTTTAGTCCAAACACGCCCCCCTGGATTGTGGGGATTACAAAGGATTACCACTTTTACTTGTTGTTCAACGATCTTTTTTTCCATATCTTGAAAGTCCATCATGAATTTATTGTTTTGTTCAATTAATTGACTCCGTATAAGCTGACGGTGATTACTCTCGACGATTGCAGAAAAAGGTGGGTAAACGGGGTCATGGATCAGCACACTGTCACCTGGTTCAGTAAAAGTTTGAATTGCAACAGCTAAACTAGATAAAACACCGCTAGTAAAGACAATGTGTTCTTTTGTTAAAGATACCTGATGCTGTTGTTTTTCCCAATTGATGACTGCGTGATATAATTTTTCTGAAACGGTAGAGTAACCAAAAAGACCTTGAGAAACATAATTTTCAAAAACTTTTTTTACTCCAGCAGGTGATAAAAAATCCATGTCTGCAACCCATAAAGGCAATAAGTCGTCTCTTTGATAGGTTTCTTTAATTGAATCCCATTTTACGCTATCGGTATGTCTTCTTGAAACTTTCTTGTCAAATTCACTCATCTAAAGGACCCCTTTTTCTATTGAGTATTTTCAAAACTTCTTTTTTTAAATCATTTACAGTATAATGATAAATGCAAAGAGAGGGAAGTACATGACATATAAAATTGGACAAATAATTAAAGGAAAAATAACTGGAATACAGCCTTATGGTGCATTTGTGTCTTTAGACGAGGAAACACAAGGCTTGATTCACGTATCAGAAGTACAATCAGGTTACACGAAAAGTATTCACACATTGTTAAAAGTTGGTCAACCAGTAACTGTTCAAATCATTGATATTGATGAATATTCAAAAAAAATTAGTTTGTCGTTACGTACGTTGGAGAAGAAGAGCCCTGTTATTCCTTATCGAAGGAAAAGATACTTTACGAATAAAAATAAAAAGATCGGGTTTGCCACGATTGCGGAACAACTACCAAAATGGGTGGACGAAGCACTAGAAGAACTAGAACAGAAAGAAAATAAGAAATAAAAAGTGTATTTTTTCTGAAAATGTGCTAGAATTTTTATGTAAACCACAGAACAAGTTGATCGAGGTGGAAATTTTGGCAAGCAAAAAAGTAGCTGGTACAATCATGTTGCATTTGGAGGATGGATCAAAAAAATTTTTAGTCCATTCAATTGATGACAAGCTGGAGTTTGCATTAGCAGAGCTTTCAGAAGAAAAGACGGGGTTAGCAAACATACTTAGCTTTTTAAAAGAAATCGTTCATATTGATGTTAGCAAAATTAATTTGATGGAGTTGACCAATACACATATTAATCACGAAAATGTTCCATTGTTTGTTTTTGAAACTGAGCAAAAAAGTCAAAGTGAAGACTTAGGTAAAGGCTATCTTTGGGAAGACCCAGATCAAATGCGCTCTGTCCTTGGCACTTACGAAGTGGAAGGAGTTCCTTTCTTTTAATGTAGAATTAGACACCAAAAGAAACTTGAAAAAAATTCAAGTTTCTTTTTTTATGGTAACCGGTCCTCTTTAAAGGATGAAACGTTCAGTTTATCATGGATTATATTCGATAATGCAAACTTTTTTATGCTTCTTTTGAAGTAAAAGCGAATGATGATCTTTTGCTTGAATATTCTTTTGAAAAATTAAGTGAAAATGCTTGTTGACGTACCTTGGTTTACGTGATAAATTTATTAACGTTGATTTAAGAAACAGCGTAATGAAACTTTCTAAAAAAATAGCAGAAAAGTTCTTGACGTTTCTAAAAACACATGATAAGATAACTAAGTCGTTAAAAAACGACAGCTTACGAAGCTTGATTCTATCGAAAAAAACTTCAAAAAAGTTGTTGACAAATAACAAACGACGAGTTATGATAAATGAGTTGCTGAAACACTTCTGGAAAATGAAGTCAAAAAAACTTTTAAAAAAGAGTTGACAAACAAATGTCACTCTGATATGATATAAAAGTTGCTACGGCAATCTCAACTGATTAGCTTTTAATCAAGTAGACCTTTGAAAACTGAACAAAGCAAAGACAAACCAAATGTGTAGGGCGTCTTGATTGATTCAAGACAACAAACATTTTTAACAAGCAAGCAATATGCTAGCAAACAATTGAGCTTAACAATCGTAAGATTGTTCGAACTTTTTATGAGAGTTTGATCCTGGCTCAGGACGAACGCTGGCGGCGTGCCTAATACATGCAAGTCGAACGCTTCTTTTTCCACCGGAGCTTGCTCCACCGGAAAAAGAGGAGTGGCGAACGGGTGAGTAACACGTGGGTAACCTGCCCATCAGAAGGGGATAACACTTGGAAACAGGTGCTAATACCGTATAACAATCGAAACCGCATGGTTTTGATTTGAAAGGCGCTTTCGGGTGTCGCTGATGGATGGACCCGCGGTGCATTAGCTAGTTGGTGAGGTAACGGCTCACCAAGGCGACGATGCATAGCCGACCTGAGAGGGTGATCGGCCACATTGGGACTGAGACACGGCCCAAACTCCTACGGGAGGCAGCAGTAGGGAATCTTCGGCAATGGACGAAAGTCTGACCGAGCAACGCCGCGTGAGTGAAGAAGGTTTTCGGATCGTAAAACTCTGTTGTTAGAGAAGAACAAGGATGAGAGTAACTGTTCATCCCTTGACGGTATCTAACCAGAAAGCCACGGCTAACTACGTGCCAGCAGCCGCGGTAATACGTAGGTGGCAAGCGTTGTCCGGATTTATTGGGCGTAAAGCGAGCGCAGGCGGTTTCTTAAGTCTGATGTGAAAGCCCCCGGCTCAACCGGGGAGGGTCATTGGAAACTGGGAGACTTGAGTGCAGAAGAGGAGAGTGGAATTCCATGTGTAGCGGTGAAATGCGTAGATATATGGAGGAACACCAGTGGCGAAGGCGGCTCTCTGGTCTGTAACTGACGCTGAGGCTCGAAAGCGTGGGGAGCAAACAGGATTAGATACCCTGGTAGTCCACGCCGTAAACGATGAGTGCTAAGTGTTGGAGGGTTTCCGCCCTTCAGTGCTGCAGCTAACGCATTAAGCACTCCGCCTGGGGAGTACGACCGCAAGGTTGAAACTCAAAGGAATTGACGGGGGCCCGCACAAGCGGTGGAGCATGTGGTTTAATTCGAAGCAACGCGAAGAACCTTACCAGGTCTTGACATCCTTTGACCACTCTAGAGATAGAGCTTCCCCTTCGGGGGCAAAGTGACAGGTGGTGCATGGTTGTCGTCAGCTCGTGTCGTGAGATGTTGGGTTAAGTCCCGCAACGAGCGCAACCCTTATTGTTAGTTGCCATCATTTAGTTGGGCACTCTAGCAAGACTGCCGGTGACAAACCGGAGGAAGGTGGGGATGACGTCAAATCATCATGCCCCTTATGACCTGGGCTACACACGTGCTACAATGGGAAGTACAACGAGTCGCAAAGTCGCGAGGCTAAGCTAATCTCTTAAAGCTTCTCTCAGTTCGGATTGTAGGCTGCAACTCGCCTACATGAAGCCGGAATCGCTAGTAATCGCGGATCAGCACGCCGCGGTGAATACGTTCCCGGGCCTTGTACACACCGCCCGTCACACCACGAGAGTTTGTAACACCCGAAGTCGGTGAGGTAACCTTTTGGAGCCAGCCGCCTAAGGTGGGATAGATGATTGGGGTGAAGTCGTAACAAGGTAGCCGTATCGGAAGGTGCGGCTGGATCACCTCCTTTCTAAGGAATATTACGGAGACTACACTGTTTGTTTTTCACTTTGTTCAGTTTTGAGAGGTTTACTCTCAAAGATATATTTTTGTTCATTGAAAACTGGATATTTGAAGTAAATTAGTAATACAAACCGAGAACACCGCGTTGAATGAGTTTTTTAATAAGTTCAATTGCTTATTTTCTTGATTGGACTTCTATCGCTAGAAGAAAGATCAAAACCCAACCGTAAGGTTGATAAGGTTAAGTGAATAAGGGCGCACGGTGGATGCCTTGGCACTAGGAGCCGATGAAGGACGGGACTAACACCGATATGCTTTGGGGAGCTGTACGTAAGCTATGATCCAGAGATTTCCGAATGGGGGAACCCAGCATCTTTTATAGGATGTTACGTTTGCGTGAATACATAGCGCATTCGAGGTAGACGCAGAGAACTGAAACATCTAAGTACCTGCAGGAAGAGAAAGAAAATTCGATTCCCTGAGTAGCGGCGAGCGAAACGGGAAAAGCCCAAACCAATGAGCTTGCTCATTGGGGTTGTAGGACTCCGATATGGTAGTTCTTTCAGATAGTCGAATGACTTGGAAAAGTCAGTCAAAGAGGGTAAAAACCCCGTAGATGAAATTTGGAAGGCACCTAGGAGGATCCTGAGTACGGCGGAACACGAGGAATTCCGTCGGAATCCGGGAGGACCATCTCCCAAGGCTAAATACTCCCTAGTGACCGATAGTGAACCAGTACCGTGAGGGAAAGGTGAAAAGCACCCCGGAAGGGGAGTGAAATAGAACCTGAAACCGTGTGCCTACAACAAGTCAAAGCCCGTTAATGGGTGATGGCGTGCCTTTTGTAGAATGAACCGGCGAGTTACGATTGCATGCGAGGTTAAGTTGAAGAGACGGAGCCGCAGCGAAAGCGAGTCTGAATAGGGCGTTTGAGTATGTAGTCGTAGACCCGAAACCATGTGATCTACCCATGTCCAGGTTGAAGGTGCGGTAAAACGCACTGGAGGACCGAACCCACGTACGTTGAAAAGTGCGGGGATGAGGTGTGGGTAGCGGAGAAATTCCAAACGAACTTGGAGATAGCTGGTTCTCTCCGAAATAGCTTTAGGGCTAGCCTCGGAATTGAGAATGATGGAGGTAGAGCACTGTTTGGACTAGGGGCCCATCTCGGGTTACCGAATTCAGATAAACTCCGAATGCCATTCATTCATATCCGGGAGTCAGACTGTGAGTGATA
>NZ_JBIOLT010000001.1:995000-2305000 GCF_051711005.1 Enterococcus sp. DIV1682a | reverse complement strand
AGGTGGAAGGTAATATGTATTTAAAAATCTCTGAAAAAGCGCAGGAAAGATTAGAAAAGTATATCCAAGAAGGTGCCATCATCATTCTTGACCTAGATGATGGTGTGGGTAAGTATTCTAAGATGGGTGTGTGTTCGTTAGATACGAGCTTCCGTCTATTGTTATTAGCTAGCAAACAAGAGAAAACAGACTATCCAATGAAGATTGACAGTGATATGGGAGCCATTTATATCAAAGACTATTCAAAAATGTACATGGATGAAACGATGACGTTAACTTTAGACCCCCGTTTAAATAGTTTTAAACTTGAATCCCCTAGTGGAACTTTGGATAACCAAGTCCCTCTAGTTGATTTACGCCCTTAAAGACATGCAGTTGTGACAGCAGTGTTTAGCACTGAGAAATAAGCTGGAGAATCCAAAAATAGTTCTTCTTATTTTTTGGATTCTCCAGCTTATTTTCGATACTACTTGGAACATCGTAGATCAGAGGATGCGAAAAGAGCGTTTTGATCTGAGCGCTCACTAAATAGAAACTGCGATGAGTAATTGCAGGGCCAATAAGGATGGGGATCTTGAAACAGCTTCTCATATTATGAAAAATTCAGGCTTATTGCAAGGAGTGGTTGATTGAACACTGTTTACTCGTTATTAGAGTAAACCTAAGATTTATATCTAAGGCACTAGTCCTTTACGTTTATTTACAACTAGCTATTCATTACAGCTTAGTTTTATTAGCTATAAAATCATATAGTATTTAAAAAAATGAAGATAAAAAAACAACGTAACCTTATTGTTAAAACAACAGGTTACGTTATCTAAGTAAGCCACTTGCCGGGCTTGAACCGGCGACCTCTTCCTTACCATGGAAGCGCTCTACCAACTGAGCTAAAGCGGCATGATTTCTTAATACAAGTAATAGAATAACGAAAATAATCAATTTTGTCAATATCTAAAACAAAAAAAATTGGGTTTCATAGGATGATCATTCTAAATTGTATAAATAACAAATTTTGGACAGTGATTTTTGTGAAAAAACAAAAAAATATGTAAAAAAAGTATTGCGTTATTTAAGATAAATTGATATTATATACATGTACTTGATTCCGGCATAGCTCAGTTGGTAGTAGCGCATGACTGTTAATCATGATGTCGTAGGTTCGAGTCCTACTGCCGGAGTACTTCAACCACAGCTTAGAGGCTGTGGTTTTTTTGTTATTCTCAAAAACTTTTGAGAATAACAAAAAAGGGTTGTCGTGAGGGGGATTCAGCCGATTTGTTGTAACGATTAAAAGTGAGTCGTTGTATTTCAAACCACTTAAGGGTAGAATTAAAGATATATTTTTGATTGGAAGGATGATTGGATGAAAGCTATTACACCTGAAATGACGAAAAAATTTGCAAAAGGTTTTGAAGAAAACAACAAGCAACAAGCTCTACAAAGAGCGGTAGTAAAAAATGGGATCACCGCTTCTGCTGAAAATGTGGCTGCCCATGTGTCTAATACACCGGTTTTTTCAATTGATTTAACAACGGGAAAGGTTTCAAATCAGAAACAATCTGGTCGTTGCTGGATGTTTGCAGCATTAAATACTTTCCGACATAAATTGCTCAATCAATTCCATTTGAAAGAATTTGAATTATCACAAAACTATACGTTTTTCTGGGACAAATATGAAAAAGCTAATTATTTTTATGAAAATATTATCGCAACAGGGAATGATGCCTTAGATAGCCGAAAAGTAGCCTTTTTATTAACAACCCCACAACAAGATGGCGGACAATGGGATATGATTGTTTCCCTCTTCCAGAAATATGGTGTAGTTCCTAAATCTGTTATGCCAGAAAGTGCAAATAGTTCAAATTCACGAGATTTAAATAATTACTTGAATAAATTGTTGCGTAAAGATGCGACGGTCTTACGTGAAATGATTGCCGGTGGTGAAACTGCTGAAGCGATTCAAGCAAAAAAAGAGGAAATGCTAGAAGGAATCTATCAATTTTTAGCCATCTCCTTAGGAACACCACCAAAAGAATTTGATTTTGAATACCGTGACGAAGAAAACAATTATCATATTGACCAACAGCTTACACCTCAACTCTTTTATGATAAATATATTGGTGTAAAACTAGATGATTACGTTAGCATCATCAATGCACCGACAAAAGACAAACCTTTTGATCGTTCTTACACTGTAGAAATGTTAGGTAATGTGGTTGGCGGGAAAGAAGTTCGTTACTTGAACGTAGATATGTCAACGTTTAAACAGTTGGCTATTGCCCAACTGGAACAAGGAGAGTCCGTTTGGTTTGGTTGTGATGTTGGACAATCTTCAACTAGAGATAGTGGGGTCATGGCACTGGATGTTTACGACATGGATGACTTATTCGATGTAGATTTTACGATGACTAAAGCACAACGTTTAGATTATGGTGAAAGCTTAATGACCCACGCGATGGTATTGACGGGAGTCGATCTTGTTGATGGGAAATCAACGAAATGGAAAGTCGAAAATAGCTGGGGAGAAAAAGTTGGCAATAAAGGATTTTTTGTAATGAGTGACGATTGGATGAACGAATACACGTATCAAATCGTTGTTCGCAAAGATTTGTTGTCGAAAGAGCAACTCCAAGCCTTCAATGAAGAACCAATCGTTTTAGCTCCTTGGGATCCAATGGGCGCATTGGCTTAAAAAACTGATTCTACTCAAAGTATGAAGAAAATAGACGAATTGGTGTCTCAGATTACTGAAAAAGAAAGTAAATGAGGGATTGAAAGAAAGACGAGGTTAGTCTTCGAAATTAGTAGGGTTGCTAATTTTGAAAGAAGCCTCTCTTTTTTTGTCTATAAATATGAGCAATGGGCTTTTACTGTTGAACAAAGAGTTACTAGACTCATTTTCTTTGTTTTAGATTCTCTGTGATATAATGATAGCTAACAAATAGGTTGGAAAAGCATGTGAGGAGGAGTAGAGATGAATATTCAGTCGGTGTTAGCAGAAATCCAATTAGAAGGCAAAGTGATACCTATCACTGGTGGGGACGTTAATCAAACGTATCGAATTGAAGAGCAAAATAAATCATATTTCTTAAAGCTTCATCCTAATATTGGAAAGTCTTTTTTTGAAGCAGAAGTGGATGGGTTAAAAGAACTAGCTCCCTACGTTCGAGTACCTGAAACTTACATGCTGGGTGAACAAAAAGATGGTGCCTATCTTTTGATGGAATGGATCGAACCTGGTAAAGGAGATCAAAAAGATCTAGCCGTTTCTTTGGCGAAATTGCACAAGGTAACCGCTCCTCAATTTGGGTATCGAAAGGATAACTATTTAGGGACCGTTCCGCAATTCAATCATGTGGAAGAAGATTGGTGGCTTTTCTTCTTCAAAAATCGTCTAGAAAGTCAAATTGCTTTGGCACAAAAAAACAACCATTGGAATCAAAACCGCCAAGAAACATTTATTTCTTTTAAGCAATATGTGTTAGAAAACTTTAGTGATAAAAAGATTGTCCCTAGCCTCTTGCATGGCGACTTGTGGAGTGGTAATGTGTTCTTTGATCAGCAAGGAGAGCCAGTCTTCGTTGATCCAGCCGTTTCTTACGGTGATCGTGAGCAGGACATAGCTATGAGCCAGCTATTTGGTGGATTTCGTCCAGAGTTTTTACAAAGTTATCAAATGGTCTATCCTTTGGAAAAAAATTGGGAAAAGCGATTGCCGATTTACCAGTTATATTATTTGTTAGCCCATCTAAATATGTTTGGGGAAAGTTATGGTTCACAAGTGGATCAATTATTAGCGAAAAGATAAGAGGAGGGTGTTTTTTTGGCAAAGAGATATACAAAAAAACATGAAGTTTCATATTATGAATGTGACATTAATCAGACCATGACATTTCCATCAATGTTAGGAATCGTGATCAAGACATCGGAAGATCAAAGTGATGCGCTTAATCGTGGCAGTAAATTTGTCAATAGTTTTGGACTGACTTGGGTCATTACTAATTATTCAATGACAATCACTCGTTTGCCTAAAGTAGGAGAGACGATTTCTATAACAACACAAGCCATGGAGTACAATAAATTCTTTTGTTATCGTAATTTTTGGATTCATGATGAAGAAGGTACAGAACTGGTAAAAATAGAATCAGTTTTTGTATTAATGGATTTTGTGAATCGGAAAATGAGTAGCGTCAATGAAGAAATTATTGCACCGTTTGAAAGCGAAAAAATCAAAAAAATCAAACGGCAAGAAAAAATAGAAAAGATCGAATCGGGCACGATGTTACCTTATCGCGTGCGTTTCTATGATATCGATAGTAACCAACATGTGAACAATGCCATGTATTTCAACTGGATTATTGATGTCTTAGGCTATGATTTCTTGACGACACATGTACCAGAAAAAGTTTTGATCCGTTTTGACAAAGAAGTGGAATATGGAAATGAAATTGAAAGTCATTATGAACAAGTAGAGATGGAACATGGTGTGAAAACAAGACATGAAATCAGAATGCAAGAACAACTCTATTGTGAAGCAAATATCACTTGGAAAAATAAATAAACAGCTAATAGCAAACGATGTTCCAATTGGAAAGAGGTTGTCGCAGAAGTGTCTAGCTCTGGGAAATAAGCAGGAACAACAAGGGAAAAAAGGGACTGAGACAAAAGTTGTCTCAGTCTCTTCTAGTATCTCTAAAAACGAATAAACGGTGAGACAAAAGTAGCATCTTCGGAAATAAGCCGAAATTTACCAAAAATTTGAGAAGCAATTTTCGGAAATTCCTTCTTATTTCTTGATGCTGAACACTTTTGTCTCAACCTCTTTTTTGATTGATTGCCGAAGTGCTGAATAATAAAGAATTCTTTAGGTGTTCATACTTTTGGACATTCTAACATGGAAATAAGACTTTTGGATATCCAGTAATAGGTAAGGATCGATAACCTTCCATGATTGAAAAAAGAATGCGCAAAATTGGTTCAATTGCTAAACGAACACTGGATTTTTTTAGAACGGAATTTTAATGTCAGGAATTTTTGTATGTGATTTAGCTATAACTTATTGAGTAATAAACGAAATCAATGATTGATCTTTTAACCCGTGATTCAAGGCAATCAGTAGTTTGATGCGAGCTTTTTGGCTATTGATGCTATTACAAAAAATAATCCCCATGTTTGCTAATTCCTTTCCGCCACCCTCGTAGTCATAAACAGGTTCTGCTATCCCATTAAAACACCGGGAAACTAAGACCACTGGGATTTTTTGTACTAATAATTTTTTCAAAGCTGTTACAGCTTGTGGTGGTAAATTGCCAGCTCCTAAAGCTTCGATCACTAGGCCATCTACTTTGGTATGGGCGATAGCTTCTAATAGATCACCTTGCATCCCCGCATAAGCCTTAACGATTGGGATCGTACCATTGACTGAAGTGATATCTAAGCGTGTAGTTTCTAGTAATTCTTGCATAAATAAGATCCGATGTTTTGTTACTAGACCAATTGGACCTAATGTGGGTGTACGAAAAGTGGCAACATTTGTCGTGTGGGTTTTGGTCACGTAACGTGCGGAGTGGATCTCATCGTTCATTACGACCAATACACCTTTTCCATTTGCTTCCTTACAACTAGCGACTCGAATAGCACTCTCGAAATTGTACAGCCCATCGCTCCCTAATTCGTTGCTGGATCGCATAGCGCCAGTTAGTACGATCGGCAGTTTATCTCCAATCGTCGTGTCTAAGAAAAAGGCGGTTTCTTCTAACGTATCTGTTCCATGAGTGATTACAACACCGTCAAACTCCAAATGATAGGCTTCATTAATCCGATTTTTTAAAATCAACATATGCTTAGGCATGATATGAGGTGAAGGAAGATTAAAGATATCTTCTATTACTAAATCAACATCTTCTGGAATTTCAATTTCAGCATCTAGCAAAGGATTCACAACATCAGGACTCACTCCACCAGTTAAAAGATTTTCTCTCATGGCAATCGTTCCGCCAGTGTGTAAAATTAGAATTTTTTTCATTTTTTTTCGGACTTCCTTACATATAATTTTGCATAGGCTTTAACGCTTATTGTATACTATATGAAAGAGTTTTGCTATCCGTGGCATTGAGCAATGAGTAGTAAATCTCACTATACATAGTTGATTTTTGGATGGAAAAGCAAAGGTGGCTTGAAATGATACGAATCGGATTAACCTCATTTAAAGAACATGATAAATTGACTGGAAAAAAGAATAACACACTTTATGAGTATGCTAGATATTTGCCATTAGTGGAGCTTGATACAGCTTACTATGGAATCCCAAGACGAACTTCGGTAGAAAAATGGGTGCAAGAGGTTCCAAATGATTTTCGTTTTGTTGTTAAGGCGTATCAAGGGATTAGTGGTCAAGGAGACTGGGAAAAATATTATCAAACAGAAGAAGAAATGATTGCTAAATTTCTGGAAGTAATGAAACCAATGAGTGATGCGAACAAGCTTTTTTGTTTTTTAGTCCAATTTCCAGCTTCCTTTAAATGCACCAAGGAAAGTGTACAATACCTACGTAAGCTTCGAAAATGGTTTGCTGGCTATCCGGTAGCAATCGAACTTCGGGACTTTTCGTGGTACAGTGAGGAATTCGTTGAGCGCACGAGAAGCTTCATGACTCGAGCAGAATTTTCTTTGGCAGTAATTGATGAACCACAGTTGTTAAACACAACAGTTCCTTTTGACCCATTCATCACGAATCCAGACTTTGCTCTTTTCAGGTTTCACGGAAGAAATGCTCAAGGTTGGCAGGCCAATGATAAAGATTGGCGTAAAAAAAGAACTCTTTATCGCTATTCTGAGCAGGAACTGAGAGAACTAGCAACTGCTATTGACTCTGTTAGCTCAAAAACGAAAGAAATCGGAGTTATCTTTAACAACAATTCTGGTGGAGATGCTGCAGAAAATGCGTTAGCTTTACAAAAAATATTAAAAATAAAACCGGAAGGCTTAAACCCACAACAAATGGATTTATTTTAGAGAGGGAGCGTTGAATGATCAAAGCAATTTTTTTTGATATTGATGGCACATTAGTCAACGACCGTTCAAAAGCACTTGCTTCGACTAAACGTGCGATTAGCTATGCTAGAAAAAATGGGATATTGTGTGGTGTAGCAACTGGGCGGAGTCCAGTTAAAATCAAAGAAGTGATTGATGAATTGGAATTAGATATGTATGTTGTCTATAATGGACAATTGGTATTTACTGCCGAACGAACGATTGTAGATCAACCATTTGATCAAGTCGTTTTAAGTAAGATCGTGGAATATGCTGATAAGAACCATCGCCAGATCATTTTTGGTGGAAGAGATCAACTAGCTGGTTCGACCACGATGCTATTAGGACAGTCGATTTTAATCAAACGTTTAGTTAGTTTATTACCAAAAAAATTTCCCGTTCGATTGATGAAAAAAGGACTGCAAATTTTTAGCCCACATCGACAGAAAAAGCGATATGAGGCACTGGAGATTCTTGATGAGCCAATTTACCAATGTATTTTATTGAGTCAGGAATCAGAACAAGAAAAATTAGAAGAGCGGTTTCCGGAGTGCAGCTTTCAACGGTCCAATGCGTATACCGTTGATATCATTCCAAAAGGTGGCTCAAAGCTTTCAGGAATTGCAGCCTTTGCCAAAGACATGGGGATCGAAATGACCGAGATCATGGCATTTGGTGATCATTATAACGACATTGAGATGCTGGAAGGTGTCGGAATCGGGGTTGCTATGGGGAATGCTCAAAAAGAAGTTAAGCAAGCTGCTGATTATGTGACGGATACCAATGAAAAAGACGGAATTTATCAAGGACTGAAGCATTATGGTTTGATTTACTAAAACAGTTGATAGACTAGACTTCAGTAAAAATGTTAAGAGAAGTAAGAAAAGAAGGTAGAAAAAGATGTCTGAGAAAACACCCTTTCAACAAGTAGAAGAGTTTCATAAAATTTTTGATCCTCGTTCACCTGATGTACCGACTGCATTTTCGAAACAAGCAGCCATTTATCGTGCAGAATTTAAAATCGAAGAATTAGTCGAATTGATTGCGGCCAATTGTCAGGGAGATCAGGAACAATTACACGAAGGAGTAACAGCTCTTCACGAAGCATTAGAGAAAGCAGAACAAAAAATGTTGACTAAAAAAGAATGGGGACAAGCACCTTTGATCGAGCAAGTCGATGCTTTAACCGATCTTTTATATTTTACTTATGGTTCTTTTTCATTATTGGGTGTTGATCCTACGAGGATATTTGAGATCGTTCACCAAGCAAACATGGGGAAATTATTCCCAGATGGTAAACCACATTATCATCCGGTCACGAATAAGGTATTAAAACCTGATAACTGGGAAGAGCAGTGTGCCCCTGAACCTAAGATCGCTAAAGAAATTCAACGGCAAATCGCCCAAGCGACTCGAAAGAAACAGTCTTGAATAGACGAAACAAACCAAAATAAACCGGCGTTTCATACTGGTTATGCTATTTTCTAGGTAGGAATAAAAGATTTTCGATGAAGTTAGTGAATGCTTAAAAATTGTGTGTTATAATTTACAATAGATGTCTTTTGCACGGAAGACGTATTTATTGTTTTATGCACACAAATTATTTAACTAAGCATAAAAAATAGATGCATATTGAAAACGGAGGTACCTTAAATGGGAAATAATGTTATCATCGGAATCGTCATAGCAATCATTATAGTCGCCCTAGTCGTCTTTTTGGTTAGTTACTATATGAAGAAAAAAAACCAAGATCGATTGGACGCCTTGGAAAAGCGCAAGGAAGAATTATTCGACTTGCCTGTGATTGAAGAAGTCGATGATGTTAAAAAAATGCATCTGGTGGGGCAAAGCCAAAATACCTTTCGTGAATGGAGTCAAAAATGGAATGACATATCCACTTCCTCGTTTGCTGAGTTAGAAAGTCAAATTTTTGAAGTAGAAAATCTTAATGAGAGTTTCCGATTTTTAAAAGGTAAAAAAGCTGTGATCGAAGCAGAAAAAACCATGGACCAAATGGAAAAGAAAGTTTCTGAGATTCGTGATGGACTAAAAGAGTTACGTGAAACAGAAGAACGTAATTCACTAGCGGTTCAGCAAGCTTTGGATGTCTATGAAGAACTGAAAGAAACAATCAGAGAAGATGAGCAAGAATACGGTCCTGCGTTTCCTGAATTACAAAAGCAAGTCAAGATGATCGAAAATGAATTCACGCAATTTGTTGCATTGAATACTTCAGGTGATCCTGTTGAAGCTCGAGAAGTTTTGGATAAAGCAGAAAAACATACGTATGAAGTTGAAGCTTTGATGAAAAAAGTTCCGCCGTTATTTGAAGATTTGAACACTACTTTCCCAGAACAACTGGAAGAAATCCAGCAAACTTATGAAAAATTGATGCAGGAACAATATGTTTTCCCAGAAGAAGATCTTGTTGGTGAGATTGAAAAAGTAAGCCATCGTATTGAAAGTTCATTAGCAAATCTTGAAAAAACAGAAGTTGAAACGGTTGAATTCGAGAATCGTGAAACTGCTAGTATGATTGATTCGCTCTATGACATTCTAGAGCGGGAAATGGAAGCCCAAAATTATGTCACAACCAATCAAGCAACCATTGAACAATACATCAAACATGCCACAAAAAACAATCGTCAATTATTGATTGAGTTAGATCATACTGCTCAAAGTTATGCGTTGAATCATAATGAAATTGGTCGAGTACGCGGATTCCAAACAGAAGTGGAAGAAATCGAACGTCAAAACGAACAGATGAAACCACAAATCCAGCAACACTTGTTACCATATTCTGAAGTACGGACTTTCTATAAAAAAGTATTCAAAGTTTTAGAAGATATCGAAAACCAACAAGTTGAAATCGATGACTCACTACACGAGTTAAGAAAAGGTGAAAAAGAAGCGCAAGAAAAAATCGATACTTTCGAATTTAAATTGCGTAATTTGAAACGTTTTGTAGAACAACAACGTTTGCCTGGTCTACCAAATGATTATTTAGAATTTTTCTTTGTGGCAACTGATCGGATTGAAGAGCTAAGTATCGTGCTAAATAAAATCAGAGTCAATATGGAAGAAGTCAATCGCTTAGTTACGTTATGTGAAGAAGATTTAGACTTACTTGATAAGAAAACGCATGATTTAGTGGATGCTGCAGCACTGACAGAACAAATGCTACAGTATGCAAATCGTTATCGCCACACACATGAAGAAATCAGAGAAGCAATTGATAAAAGTTATTACTTATTCAATAAGGAACATCATTATCAAGAAGCTCTGGATGAGATCGGTACAGCACTCGAACGTGTTGAACCTGGTGCTTTCAAGCGAATTGAAGATTTTTATTTTAAGAATCCTGATTTAGTTTAATAAAACTAACTAAAAAGGCAACACTGGTCAATCCACCAAGTGTTGTCTTTTTTCGTGTTCAATTACACGAAACTTTCTGAAAAAACAACCTCCTCTTGAAAGCAATTGGGACAACCGTTATAATAGTAAAGAATTTCAAAAAAGAGGGGTTTCTTATGATATATTTTGATAATAGTGCGACAACCCCAATCTTTCCGCAAAGTTTAGATGCCTATATAAAGACAAGTCAGCGGATTATTGGGAATCCGTCAAGTTTGCATGATTTAGGCAATCAAGCAAACCGTTTGTTACAACAAGCTAGAAAACAAATTGCTGAGCTGATCACTGTTACTCCAGATGAAATTTATTTTACTTCTGGTGGGACAGAAGGCGATAATTGGGTACTTAAAGGGACGATGATTGAAAAACGTGAATATGGAAACCACATGATCATCTCTGGGATAGAACATCCTGCTGTAAGTGAAACAGCTGAACAACTTAAATCTCTAGGGGTAGAAGTTAGTATAGCGCCAGTAAATAATCAAGGATTTGTCATTGTTGATGAATTGAAGAAACTAATTCGTAAAGACACGGTATTGGTTTCAATCATGGCAGTCAATAACGAAATTGGATCAATCCAACCAATTTTAGAAATCAGTGAGTTGCTAAAAGAATACCCTAAAATCCATTTTCATGTGGATGCTGTGCAAGCAATCGGAAAAGTTTCTTTATCTGAATGGCTGACCGAAAGAGTTGATTTTGCGACGTTTTCAGCTCATAAATTTCATGGACCACGTGGTATAGGTTTTATTTATTGGAAGAAGGGACGACGTTTAGCACCGCTTCTTAATGGCGGTGGCCAAGAAAAAAATCAACGAAGTGGAACAGAAAATGTTCCTGCGATTGTCGCAATGGCGAAAGCCTTACGAATTGCACTGGATCGAAAACTTCAAAAGCCAGATCACACCAAACATTTAAAAGAGGCATTGATCAACGCTTTGAAAGCCTATGAAAAAGTGACTATTTTTTCAGAGGGAGAAGATTATGCACCACATATCTTATGTTTTTCACTCAAAGGGATTCGAGGAGAAGTCCTTGTTCATGCGTTAGAAGAAAAACAAATATTTATTTCTACAACTAGTGCTTGTTCTTCTCGTAAACACCTTGCAAGTAGCACGTTGCATGCCATGCATGTGCCTGATGATTTAGCTACGTCAGCTGTTCGCATTAGTTTAGATGAAAGTAATTCTATGGCAGAAGTAGAACAATTTATGATCATTTTTAAACAATTATATAAGAAATTTTCAACCATCAATTAATCAATAAGGAGTGTTTTTGTGAAATATAGTGAAATCATGGTCCGCTATGGTGAACTGTCAACAAAAGGAAAAAACCGTAAAAGTTTTATTATGCAACTTGCTCAAAATGTTCGTCAAGCATTGAGTGATTTTCCCGAAATCAAGATCCATGCTGATCGTGACCGGATGCACCTACTGTTAAATGGTGCTGATAGTGCATTAGTTATACCTAAATTGGCTAAAATTTTCGGTATCCAAAATTTCTCACCAAGTATTCGAATCGAAAAAGATGTTCAAAAGTTAAAAGATGCAGTTCAAGCTATCATGAAAGAAGTCTATACAGGAAAAGAAACCTTTAAAATTATTGCGAAACGTAGTGACCACGACTTTGAATTAACAAGTAATGAATTAAATCAAACGTTAGGAAATGCGGTGGTAGATATCTTCCCTGATATAGAAGCACAAATGCGTAAACCAGATATTCCACTACGGGTAGAAATCCGTCGAGATGCTGCTTACCTATCCTATGAAACGATTAAAGGAGCAGGCGGATTGCCAGTGGGAACGAGTGGTAAAGGCATGTTGATGTTGTCTGGTGGAATCGACTCACCTGTGGCTGGTTACTTTGCCATGAAGCGTGGTGTCGAAATTGAAGCGGTCCACTTTGCTAGTCCACCTTACACGAGTGAGCAGGCATTGCAAAAAGCAAAAGATTTAACAGCAAAATTGACTCCTTATGTCGGTAAAATTGAGTTTATCGAGGTACCGTTTACTGAGATCCAAGAAGAAATCAAGAAAAACATTCCGCAAGGGTACTGGATGACGATTACTCGACGGATGATGCTGCGATTAACGGATGAGATCCGCCGATTACGCCATGGGTTGATTATCCTTAACGGGGAGTCTTTAGGACAAGTAGCTTCCCAGACCTTACAAAGCATGGTTGCTATCAATGAAGTAACGAATACGCCTATCATTCGTCCAGTTGCTACGATGGATAAATTAGAAATCATTGAAGTAGCTGAACAAATCGATACCTTTGAGCTTTCAGTCCAACCATTTGAAGATTGCTGTACGATTTTTGCCCCACCTCAACCAAAGACTCGACCACGCCTTGATAAAGTTCATCAATACGAAGAACGTTTACCAATCGAAGAAATGATCGAACGAGCTCTTTCTGGTTTAAAAATGGAAACGATCCATACAGCTACCGAAGCTGAACAAGTAGAAGAATTTGCTGATTTGTTATAAGAGTCTTGAAATTATCGTGGAGCTTTGACAAGAATAAGACAGTAGATTGAACCGTTTTTTTATGTTTAATAAAACATATTTTAAAAACATTACTTTTTATTTGTTCTTACACTTATTTAAGAGTCTGGGGTCAATCCCAGACTCTTTTTTATGTTCCCTACTGTTGCTCTAAGAGAGGATAAATGATAAACTGACTATGTGAAGAAATTAACAAAGGAGTTTGAAGATGGGAGAAAAAATAGCGGTTTTACCAAAAGCAACAGCTAAAAGACTACCTTTATATTTACGTTATTTAAAAATGCTCAATGATTCAGGTGTGAAGCGGATTAAATCAAATGAATTTAGTCAAATCACCCAAGTACCTTCTGCGTCGATCCGTAGAGATTTTTCATATTTAGGGGAGTTGGGGCGCAGTGGCTATGGTTATGAAGTGCCTTATCTGATCGAAGTATTTGATCGGATCTTAAAGACGGAAGAGGAAAAACGAATTGCCTTAGTTGGGTATGGAAATCTAGGGAAAGCTTTAAAGCACAATAATTTTAGAAGAAATGAAAATTTGAATATCGTCTGTGTATTTGACAATGACCCTAAAATCGTCAACCAAGAAATCGATGGTCAATTCATTTATCCAATCGAACAGTTTGGCGAAATCGTCAAAAAAGAAAAAGTAACAGTTGCGATTTCAACGGTTCCAAGTAAACACTCCCAGTCAGCAATCGATGAAATCGTGAAAGGTGGCGTATCAGCGATCTTAAACTTTGCTCCTGACCGAGTGATCGTACCCAAACATGTGAATATTCAATACATTGATTTGACGACAGAATTGCAAACGCTTATATTTTTTAACGAGAAATATTCAGAAGTTTTTTTATGACAATCCATAGTTTTAGCGCTTAGAGCCAATGTTTCTAAGCGTTTTTTTATAACGTATGTTTATATCTATTTTTGTTTGTTTACAATCATAATACTGATATAATAGCTTTCAGTTCATTGTATCATCGTGTGTAGGGATTATAAAATAACAGGTTTTTTTGAAAGAAGAACCCTTTTTTAGGAGTGAATGACAGTAATAAAGATGAATGCAATGGATAGAATCACTGTTGTAAGAAAAAAGTTAACCTGAAGGAGGCGGTTATGAAACAAGTTGGAGTAAAAAATACTAATGAAGTTTAAGATTTGATTGAATGTACATAAAAGGAACAATTCTTAATTCTTATGATTCAGGCTAGATATGAATGTCTAGCAAAACAGACAAGCCACGGATGCTATAACAAAAAAATGTAAAGGATGGTAAAAAAATGAATCAAGAGGAGAAAAAAGCAAAAATCACTGCAGATGAGGCATACGAAATCCTTACCTTGCTTGAAGAAGAAGTGACACCTGAATTGGTGAACAAGTACGACAAAGTGTTAGTTTTGGGAAAACAAGGAACAGTTGAGTTGATGACACAAATTTATGTTGAGTCTCAGTTCACACTGGTAAAAGATTCTGTCAGACACCAAGTCAATACTTCCTTTAAAGAAACGGACCGTTTAGAATTTTATAAAAAAAGTATTATCGAAAAACTAAAAAAAGAAAATCGATCAGATTTAGGGGATCAATTAGAAGATTTATTGAATAGTGGGGCAAAAATAGATCGATTTGATAGATTCTATAGATTATTGAATTCTCCAGAGTTAAAACAACAGTTATCCTATTTAGGGAGACTTGTTTTTGGTGAAAATCAATGGCACAAATTTGAAACAGTTCAGGCATTTAAAGAAGAATTAAAGGAGACAGAATCAAAAACAAATAGTCCTTTATCGGAAATGATGAAAAAAGATCTGAGTGAAATCGAAAATCAACGAATCATGAATGGACTTCGATCAATTGATAATAATCTGGAAAACGATGACTATCTTCAGCAATTAAAACCGGAACAGATTGCAACGATTATGCTTCAGTTAAAGATTAATTACCCAAACTGGTCCGAGAAAAGCTTTGAACAAGTTAATAAGCAATTGAACACTCATTTAAATGAAGAAGATAAGATTCAAACAAATAAAATTTTGAATGAAAAAGAACTGATCTTAAAAATATCCGCAATAAGTACGGAAATGGGAGAAATAGCGAAAAATATAGCACATAACCTTACCGATGATATGAAAGTTAGGTATGTAGTGGAAGAAGTAAGAAAAGAATTAGAGAAACAGAAAGTCAATTACCTTTTTCTTGAAGTACGGAAAATAATTGATCGTACACTATACGAACATGAAATTGATTGTGATTACCGTTCCGACAGGGAAAAAGCATTAGATTTATTATATAGTTATCAGACAAAAAAAGAAATACTTCCAAAAATCGAAGAAGCACTCCAGCAAAAAAAGGAGGGAGAGACTTTATCAACAGTCATTTATTCTGTAATGATGAGAGAATGGGAAAGTCCAAGTGATGTAAACTATCTTAAAGAAAGATATGGGGATGACGGAGAAGGACTATTAAAGGAAACCAAGGACCTTTCACAAGCTGAGTCTCTCCTTCAATCAATTAAAGAAGCACTTCGTTCACAAAATATTAATTTTACTGAATCGGATGTAATCAATTGGACGGAAAAATGTTTATCAATGGATGAAAAAAAGCGGCAAAGGGAATCCCAAGTTGTAATAAATAAGATTAAAAATAGTTTATTGAAGATAAAAAAATCAAAAAATATAGAACAAACCAGAGTCAATAAAGCAATTAGTCGGTTTCAAATAGATTTAAATAATAAAAAAGAAGAAATAAAAAAACAAATGAAATATAGTGTGATTGAGGTGTACAAACTTAGAGATAATCGAGTTAGTATAGAGGAGCAATTTTCAAATATCCTTAATCAAAAAGAAGAGATACAAAATTTTATACATACATATCCCAAATTAAAAAACATCATTGACGAGTGTATCAAGCAAATTCCTTTAGTTTCTGTTGATCTTAAGATGGTAACGACTAAAGAAGTTGAGAGCAACAATAATAGATATTTTAACAATCTTAATAAGGTGCTGACTCCATTCGAAAGGGAGTGGTGGCAAAAGGAAAGCGATAAGATTAAGCAGTTTATAAATACTTACGTAAGTAAGAAGAATCTATTAGTGTCTGATGTGAATCGACAGATTGAAGAATTACTAGTGGAGGATGAGTATTGTTGTTCCCAGGTTGTTTTGTCTTTCTTAGTATATTCATCTGGTGTATCTAAAAATTTAAATCCTAAATACACGGCAGGGTATCTTAATAAAGACTCAGAACACCAACAGAATCGAGGGAAAATTAAAGGATTAGTTGAGAGTTTCAAGGAATTACACTCACATAGACAGGAAACGAAGCAACTTAAAGAACTGAATATAGACGTTGAACCAACTCTAATGCCCCAGGGAACAAGTAATCAATCTCTAATAAGTACTTCAGTAAAGGAACCAGAGAGAAAAAAGGAGCAACCTAAAGAAAAGTCTGCAGGTATTGAACCAACATTAACACCTCTCGGAATCAGTAATCACTCTCTAACAGATAAACAAACCAAAACGCCCCTTGTAATAAAAAATCAAACATTCGAGGAGCAAATGAATCAGTCTACAAATGTGGCTGATAGTCTAAATCAGGAGAAGTCCGCTGGTATTCAATCAATACCAATTCCCAAGGAAATCAGGGATCAATCTCTAACAAATAAATCACCTCAAACGGCTAATAGTCTCTCTCTGACAAGTAAATCAACCCAAACGACTAATAGTCTCTCTTTGACAAGTAATAAATCAACTCAAACGCCCAATAGCCACCCAGTAATAAAAATTCAAACACTAGAGGAGCGAATGAATCAGTCTACAAATAAGGCTAATAATCTAAATGAGATGAAGGAAGCAGGAAAAAATCAGCCTTCTGTAAGAAATTTAAAAAATTTCTTTGAACAGTTACGATCTGAATAAACAAACATTGTCAATACTGCTTATTGTTTAGTCAATTATTTATAATAGGCGAATCATAAGCCTAAAGAGGTACTATTTAGGGAAATACGATTCTTACCGTCTTTTATTGACTTTAAAATTGAACCATTGTAAAATGAGGCATAACGTTGATCAAGAGGAGTAACTAGTTACAGCCTTTTAGAGAGAGAACGAGATGGTGGGACGTTCTTAGGAGAGACTAGTGAAGGTAGCTTGGGAGTTTTTATCTTGAACCCTTTATCGTGTACAGCAAACCGATAAAACCTAGAGATAAACGAGTCGTGATCGTTAACTCACATGAGAGGTAGTAGGAAACTGCTACAAATTAGGTGGTACCGCGTAAATCAATACGTCCTAAAATACGAAAGTATTTTAGGACTTTTTTTATTTTTAAGGAGGACATCAGTATGACGGAAGAAAAAAATCTATCAACAAAATACAATCCGCAAGAAGTTGAAGCTGGCCGTTATGAAAAATGGTTGGAACAAGATTTGTTCAAACCAAGTGGCGATCAGAAAGCAAAACCCTATTCAATCGTAATCCCCCCACCAAATGTTACAGGAAAACTTCACTTAGGACATGCCTGGGATACGACTTTACAAGACATGCTGATTCGTCAAAAACGGATGCAAGGCTTTGATACCTTGTGGTTACCTGGGATGGACCATGCAGGGAT
Organism: Enterococcus sp. DIV1682a; assembly: GCF_051711005.1. Classification (NCBI taxonomy): domain Bacteria; kingdom Bacillati; phylum Bacillota; class Bacilli; order Lactobacillales; family Enterococcaceae; genus Enterococcus; species Enterococcus sp. DIV1682a. The sequence goes on along the minus strand of NZ_JBIOLT010000001.1, from coordinate 2,287,439 downwards.
CGCTACACAGGCAAAAGTAGAAGAAAAGCTTCGTCAACAAGGAATTTCGCGTTATGACTTAGGACGTGAAAAATTTGTGGATCAAGTATGGGAATGGAAAGAAGAGTATGCAAGCCATATCCGTGAACAATGGGCAAAAATGGGCTTATCTCTCGATTATAGTCGTGAACGTTTTACACTAGACGATGGCTTGTCAGAAGCTGTTCGTAAAGTATTCGTGACACTTTATGAAAAAGGCTTGATTTACCGTGGTGAATACATCATTAACTGGGACCCACAAGCACGCACTGCTTTATCGGATATCGAAGTGATCCACAAAGAGATTGAAGGTGCTTTCTACCACATGAGCTATGAACTGGCTGATGGTTCGGGTGTAGTGGAAATTGCAACGACTCGTCCAGAAACTATGCTAGGTGACACAGCGATTGCTGTACACCCAGAAGACGAGCGTTATCAAGCGTTGATCGGCAAAAAAGTAATTTTACCATTAGTAAATAAAGAAATTCCGATTATTGCAGATACGTATGTTGATATGGAATTTGGAACAGGCGTAGTGAAAATTACACCTGCGCATGATCCAAATGACTTTGAGGTAGGTAACCGTCATGATCTGCCACGTGTAAATGTGATGAACGAAAATGGAACGATGAATGACTTAGCTGGAAAATATGCAGGTATGGATCGTTTCGAAGCACGTAAAGCGATTGTCTCTGATTTGAAGGAAATCGGACGATTGATCAAAATTGAAAAAATGATCCATAATGTTGGGCATTCAGAACGTACGGGAGTAGTCATTGAACCACGCTTGTCCACACAATGGTTTGTTAAAATGGCTCCATTAGCTGAGAAAGCAATGAAAAATCAAGAGACTGATGATGCAGTTGAATTTTTCCCACCACGTTTTAATCAAACATTTTTACGTTGGATGGAAAATGTTCACGATTGGGTTATCTCTCGTCAATTGTGGTGGGGACACCAAATCCCGGCTTGGTACCATAAAGAAACGGGTGAAATGTATGTAGGGATGGAAGCTCCAGAAAATAGTGAAGAGTGGGTACAAGATCCAGATGTATTAGATACTTGGTTTAGTTCAGCGTTATGGCCTTTTTCAACGATGGGATGGCCAGATGAAAATAGTGCTGATTATCAACGCTATTTCCCAACAAGCACATTAGTAACTGGCTACGACATTATCTTCTTCTGGGTTAGTCGAATGATTTTCCAAAGCTTAGAATTTACAGATCGTCGTCCGTTTGAAAATGTTTTGATTCATGGGTTGATTCGGGACGAGCAAGGACGTAAGATGAGTAAATCTCTTGGAAACGGCATTGATCCAATGGAAGTGATTGAAAAATATGGCGCTGATGCCTTACGTTGGTTCTTATCAAACGGTTCAGCACCTGGTCAAGATGTCCGTTTCAGCTATGAAAAAATGGATGCAGCTTGGAATTTCATTAATAAAATTTGGAATGCTTCACGTTTTGTTATTATGAACAGTGAAGGCATGACAGTTGAAGATATTACGCTAACTGGCGAGAAAACTGTGGCAGACCGCTGGATCTTGACACGTCTAAATGAAACGATCGCTAAGGTTACTGAACTCTTTGATCATTTTGAATTTGGGGAAGCTGGGCGTCAGTTGTATAACTTTATTTGGGATGATTTTTGTGACTGGTATATCGAGATGAGTAAAGAAGTCTTGTATGGTGATGATGCTGTCTCAAAACAAACAACACAAAGTATTTTGGTGCATACGTTAGATCAAATTTTACGTCTATTGCATCCAATTATGCCATTTGTTACTGAAGAAATTTGGCAACACATCCCACATCAAGGTACTTCTTTAGTAGTTGCTGATTATCCGGTGGTTCATCCGGAATTTAATGATGAAACAGCTTCAAAAGGGATGGAAGTACTCAAAGAACTAATTCGTTCCGTACGTAATATTCGTTCTGAAGTGAATACACCATTATCCAAACCAATTACATTAATGATTAAGATCAATGATCCGAAAATCGGTCAATTCTTAACAGAAAATACCAGCTATATCGAGCGTTTCTGTAATCCAGAAGAGCTAACGATCTCAAGTGAAATCGTTGCGCCTGATCTAGCAATGTCAGCTGTATTGACAGGTGCAGAAATTTTCTTACCATTAGCAGGTTTGATCAATATCGAAGAAGAAATCAAACGGTTAGAAAAAGAACTAGCGAAATGGACAGATGAAGTGAAACGAGTACAAGGAAAATTAGGCAATGAACGCTTTGTTGCCAATGCGCCAGCAGAAGTGGTTGAAGCAGAGCGGGCAAAAGAAAAAGATTATTTGGACAAACAAGCAGCAGTTACAGAAAGAATCCGCAGCTTAAGAACCATCCAGTAATCTGACATTCGAACAATCGTACAAATGCAAAAGAGAGCGGAAAGTGGTTGAAAAACATTTCCGCTCTTTTTTTAAGTAAAAAGCAAGACGTCAGCACAAATAAGTAGAATCAGAATGGGCTATTCAGTATTTCTTCTTTTACATATACTACGTCTTTTTCTGTGATTCCGCTTGCTTTTTGCTATAATAAATATGGAATGGGGGAAACGTTGATGAAAATAGAAGAAGCAATCGCATGGATCCATAGCCGCTTGCCATTTGGCTCTCGTCCGGGACTAGATCGAGTGGAGGCATTATTAGAGATAGTCGGACATCCTGAAAAACAGGTAAAAACGATCCATATCGCAGGAACCAACGGAAAAGGTTCAACGGTTACGTATCTGAGATGTCTACTAGAAGAAGCAGGACTGACAGTGGGGACATTTACTTCGCCGTATATTGAATCTTTTAATGAACGAATCTCGATCAATGGACAAGAAATTCCAGATCAAGACTTAATCAAGCTTGTACAAAAATACCGACCACTTGTTGAACATTTGGATCGATTTGAAGCAGTTGCCGGAATCACTGAGTTTGAAACGCTGACAGCAATGGCATTTGATTATTTTTTGTGTCAAAAAGTCGACGTTGCTATTATTGAAGTTGGGTTAGGCGGTTTACTAGACTCAACAAATGTTGCCGTACCATTACTTACAGGAATCACCACGATTGGCTTGGATCATACGGATATTTTAGGAGAAACAATTGAAGAAATCGCTGCCCAAAAAGCAGGAATAATCAAGCAAGGGGTGCCTGTCGTTACGGGAAATATCGAAGAAAGAGCTTTAGAAGTAATCAAAAAACAGGCTAGACTAAGAAATGCCCCCCTTCATATTTTTGGCGAAAACTATCAAGTTACTTATCAACATCCAGCTGAGCAATGGGGAGAAGTATTTTCATTTCATAATGAGCATGGAAAAATGACCTCGCTTACGATTGGCATGATTGGACAACATCAGACAGAAAATGCTGGTATGGCAATTGAACTATACCAAGTTTACTGCAAGATGACAGGAATACCATTTAGTGAAAAAGAAATTCGCAAAGGACTGAAAAAAGCGCACTGGCCTGGACGAATGGAAAAATTAAGTGAAGAACCTTTTGTTATTTTAGATGGCGCTCATAATACACATGCAGTCAGCCGTTTGGTTCAAAATTTGAAGAAAGAGTTCAAAGATTATCGGATCAATATTTTATTTTCTGCACTAAGTACAAAAGATGTAGAAGCAATGCTAACCCAATTAAAAGCAGTTCCTAATGCGCATTTGTATTTAACGACGTTTGAACACCCGAAAGCATTGGATTTAAGCACCGTGACTGATCTTGTAGATGAAACAGTTTCAATTGTTTCATTATGGCAATTTGGTTTAGCTGAAATATTAGAAAAAATGACCAATGAAGATGTCTTAGTGGTTACAGGTTCCCTTTACTTTATTTCTGAAGTACGAACACTATTGTTACAGTTAGGAGGAAAAAATGAATTATAAAGCTGTCATTTTTGACATGGATGGGTTACTCTTTGACACAGAAATCGTCTACTATGAAGCCTCGCAAATGGTTGCTGATCAAATGGGCTTTCCTTACGACAAAGAATTGTATTTGAAATATCTAGGTGTATCAGATGAAGAGGTTTGGGCAAATTATCATCAGATCTTTGCAAGTTTTGGGAAAAATAATGTCCAAAAATTCATTAATGATGCTTATGAAGAAACGATCAGACGGTTTTCCTTAGGTGCAGTGCAATTAAAACCAGGAGTAATTGAATTACTGGACTTTTTAGAAGAACACCGAATACCTAAAGTTGTCGCTTCTAGTAACCAACGTCATATTATTGAGCTATTATTGGAAAAGAACCAACTGACAAACTATTTTGAAACGATTGTTTCAGCAGAAAATGTCAAACGTGCTAAACCTGATCCAGAAATCTTTTTGCTTGCCCATGAATATCTAGGAACGAAAAAACAAGAAACATTGGTTCTGGAAGATTCTAAAAACGGGATACTTGCAGCAGCAAGTGCGGAGATCCCAGTGATTATGATTCCAGATTTGTTGGCTCCTTCAGAAGACTTGCAACAAAAAACGTTAGCAGTTTTATCTTCTCTACACGAAGTACCAGGATATCTAAAAAAATAAAAATAGCTCCCCCCTTTTTTCGTATCTTATTAGTGAGAAGAAGAAAGGGGGGATTTTATGGAAAAAAATTTGCTGGATGCTGTGCCAGCAACCTCACTTCCAAGGGAGCGGATGTTGCTTTACGGAGAGAAAGCACTCTCTGATCAAGAATTACTTGCTATTTTATTACGCACGGGACAGCATCCCTATAATGTCTTGGAACTAGCAGGTAATTTGTTGAAAACATTTGGTGGACTTGCACTGTTAAGACAGGCAACGCTGTCTGAGCTGGAAAAAATACGAGGAATTGGTCAGGTTAAGGCTCTTGAAATCAAAGCACTGATCGAGCTAGGAAAAAGAATCCAAACACAGCATGTAGCGGTACAACCCACGATCCATGCCAGCTATGAATTAGCGCATCAATTAATCATAGAATTAAAGGATCACAAACAAGAACATTTGATTTGTATTTATTTGGATACTAAGAATCAAGTATTGTTGAAAAAAACGCTATTTATTGGTTCCCTGGATCAAACGATCGCACATCCAAGAGAAGTGTTCCATTATGCTGTTCGATATTCTGCAGCAAGAATTATTTTAGTTCATAATCATCCCTCGGGGAATGTTCTTCCATCTAAACAAGACTTGCTTTTTACTAAAAGAGTTCAAAAATGTGGGGAGATGATGGGAATCGATGTCTTAGATCATTTGATCATTGGATGCAAACAGTATTTTAGTCTGAGAGAGGAGGGATTGATGGAAGAGGAATAAATTGAATAAGTGGAAGTAGCTTTCTTGCAAAAAAAAAGAACCAAGTGTACAATTATATTGTAATTTTGTTTGGGAATAGAAGTTGAAACATCTGTTGCACCTCTATCGTACGCGAGCAATGTTACAATCAATTAAGTGCTTAGGCACGAGGAGGGTATTATTAATGGAAAACGGAACAGTTAAATGGTTCAACGCTGAAAAAGGATTTGGTTTTATTTCACGTGAAGACGGAAGCGATGTTTTTGTTCACTTTTCAGCTATCCAAGGTGACGGATTCAAAACTTTAGAAGAAGGTCAAGCAGTGACTTTTGATGTTGAAGAATCAGATCGTGGCCCACAAGCTGCTAATGTTGAAAAAGCTTAAGTAGAGCGAGTAAACTAAATAAGTGTTGTTCACCTATTTAAACATGTTAAGAGCGTAAGTGATTACGCTCTTTTTTGTTACAAAAAAACTTATAATGGACAACTGCGCCGAACTTTACCCATCTATGTAGGTAGTCGGCGCATGCAGCCATTATAAGTTTTTCATTTATTTTTCTTCATCAGGTGTCATCACCATTGGAAGGATCATTGGATGTCTTTCTGTTCGTTCAAATAAGAAAGGTTGTAAAGCGCCTGTCATGGCTTCTTTCAGTTTATGTTCAGAGCAATCAGGAGCATTTAACACTTCACGCAATGCATGGAAAAGGATGCGTTGCGCCTCATTGATCATCTCACCTGATTCACGCATATAAACAAAGCCACGTGATAAAATATCAGGTCCCGCTAAAATTTCTTTCTTTTTGATGTCGACAGTAGCAACTGCCAGAACTAGTCCTTCTTCAGATAACAAATGACGGTCTCTCAAAACAACATTTCCAATGTCACCGATCCCGCTACCGTCGATATAGACGTCACCGGCAATAAAATGTCCGGCTGGACGAGCGGTTTCGCTAGTCAAAGCCAACACATCTCCATTTTCCATAATAAAGCAATTTTCAGCAGGTACACCAGTATCTTGAGCAAGGGAAGCATGGATCTTCAACATTCTGAATTCTCCGTGGACTGGAACAAAGTATTTAGGCTTCATCAAACGAAGCATCAGCTTTTGTTCTTCTTGACCACCGTGTCCAGAAGTATGGATATTGTTGATTTTCCCATGAATGACTTCTGCACCAGCTTCAGATAATAAATTGATCAAATGGTTGACGCTGGTAGTATTCCCAGGAATTGGTGAGCTTGAGAAAATGACGGTATCATCTGGTTGGATCTGGATTTGGCGATGGGTACCATTAGCAATACGACTTAAAGCAGCCATCGGTTCACCTTGAGAACCAGTACATAAGATCATCGTTTCATTCGCAGGTAATCGATTGATTTCATGTGCATCAACAAAGGTTCCTTCTGGGACTTTGATATAGCCTAAACGTTGGCCGTTAACGATCGCATTTTCCATACTGCGTCCAAAAACAGCAATTTTTCTGCCGGTAGCAACCGCTGCATCTGCTGCTTGTTGTAGACGGAAAATGTTTGAAGCGAAGCTGGCAAAAATGATCCGACCTTCGATTTTCTCAAAAATCTTTAGGATCGAAAGACCAATCGTTTTTTCTGATTTTGTAAATGTTGGGATCTCAGCATTTGTACTGTCTGATAGCAAGCAGAGTACGCCTTCTTCACCGATCCGTGCCATTTTGTGCAGGTTAGCAGGTTCACCGACTGGGGTGAAATCAAATTTAAAGTCACCTGTTGCAACGATATTACCAGAAGGTGTTTTTACAACGACACCCAACGCATCAGGGATACTATGGGTTGTTCTAAAAAAGCTGACCGATGTTTTTCTGAAACGAATCACGGTATCTTCATTGATTTCATGCAATTGTGCATCTCTAAGCAAGCCATGTTCATCCAACTTATTGGTAATCAGTGCAAGCGCTAATGGCCCAGCATAAATAGGGATATTCGCTTGTTTCAACAAATAAGGAATGCCACCGATATGGTCTTCGTGTCCATGCGTGATCACCAGTGCTTTCACTTTGTGTATATTTTGAACGATATAGTTGTAGTCAGGAATTACGTAGTCAATCCCAAGCAGATCATCTTCTGGAAACTTGATTCCAGCATCAATGATGATAATCTCATCTTGGAATTGTACCCCATACGTGTTTTTCCCGATTTCACCTAATCCACCAATAGCAAAGACGCCTGTCTCATTATTTTTGATGGAAAGTTTCATTTTAAAACTCCACTAATGTGAATTCAGCATTTTCTTTTTCGTATTCTAGATGACTGCCTTCTAGAAGTTGAACGAATTCAATGTTGTATGGGGTATTTTCTTCCACTTGTTGACGTGCGTCAACATCACTATTTGCTTCAATGTAAAGTGATTTTGTTTCTTCCCGTTTAGGATTACGGATTTTTGATTCTTGATAATATACTTTGTAAATCATGTTTATGTCTCCTTTATCTGCATGTCGCAGTAATTTAGCTAGTTGATTTTTTTTAGACAACACAAAACGAGGGGTCAAGCCACCTGTTTTTTGATATGCTTTGATTAAAATGAGCGATTCTAATCAAAGAGACAAGCCTCGTTTTGCTTCTCTGTTCGGAAATTTTTTCAACCGTACCTTCTGTATGAATTCATACAATAGTTAATTGCTATTTTAGCATAAAAAAGTGGATAAGTATAGAAATCAACAAGGTGGAAAGGAAAAATGTTTTTTATCATTTAAATGTAATAAAAAAAATTTTTGATGAGAGAGGTGTTCTATATACTATAGGAGTGTGCTATTATTTTTATTAATAGCTAAATTTATTCTAATTAAAAGGAGATGAGAGTTTGAAGTTGATGTGGCACTATACCATGCGCTATAAGAAATATTTGTTATTAAATTTCATCTGCGTATTTGGTTTTATTTTAATTGAGTTAGGCTTACCAACGATTTTAGCTCGTATGATTGATGTCGGGATTCGTAACAACGATTTTGGTTATGTAAAACAACAAGGGATCTTGATGGTCGTGATTACTGTGGTTGGGATCATTATGAATATTCTATTAGGCTATTTTGGTTCACGGATCACGACGAACATCGTTGCGGATATTCGTGACGATCTATTCAAGAAAATCCAGAGTTATTCTCACCAAGAATATGAAACATTGGGGGTTGCTTCGTTGATCACGCGTACGACGAATGACGCTTATCAAATTATGCTGTTCTTACAAAATATCTTACGGATCGGATTTATGACACCGATGATGTTTGTTGTCAGTCTTTATATGGTTATGCGGACCAGTGTTTCATTGAGTTATTATGTGATCGGAGCTCTACCGTTTTTACTACTTTCAGTGGTTGCGATTGCGAAATTTTCTGAACCGTTATCAAAAAAACAACAGAAAAATTTGGATAAGATCAATAGTATTTTACGTGAAAATCTTTCAGGATTACGTGTTATCCGGGCATTCGTTAATGAAAAATTTGAAGAAAAACGATTTGCGAAAGTTAATGATAACTATACAAAAAGCTCGAAAAGCTTGTTTCGTTTAATGGCTGTTGCACAGCCTGGATTCTACTTCCTGTTTAACATTGTAATGGTCTTGATTATTTGGAGCGGAGCGGTTCAAATCGATGCTGGTTCACTTCAAGTGGGGGATCTGATTGCATTTATTGAATATATTTTCCATGCATTATTCTCCTTCATGCTGTTTGCAAGTGTCTTTATGATGTATCCACGGGCAGCTGTTTCAGCAGGGCGTATCCAAGAAGCATTAGATGCCTCACCGTCGATCAAAGAAGATCCAAATGGTGTATCTGAAACAAAAACCAAAGGATATATTGAGTTTAAGAATGTGACATTTGCTTACCCTGGACATTCACAAGAACCCGTGATCCGTAATGTGAGTTTTACTGCTTCGCCAGGAGAGACAGTCGCATTCATCGGTAGTACAGGTAGCGGGAAGTCAACGTTGATTCAATTGATTCCTCGATTTTACGATGTAAGTGATGGGGAAATCCTTATTGATGGCGTAGATGTCAGGGACTATCGCTTGAGTAAATTAAGAGATAAAATTGGTTTTATTCCTCAAAAAGCATTGTTATTTACTGGGACGATCGCAGATAATTTAAGATATGGAAAAGAAGATGCTACGCAAGAGGAGATGGAGCGAGCAGCTGAAATCGCACAAGCAACGGACTTCATTTCGAAGAAAACGGATGGGTATGATGAACTTCTTTCCGAAGGTGGAGCTAATTTCTCTGGAGGACAAAAGCAACGTTTAGCGATTGCCAGAGCTATTATTCGACGTCCGGAAATCTATATTTTTGATGACAGCTTCTCGGCACTTGATTATCAAACGGATGCAAAACTTCGAGCTCGCTTGAAAAAAGAAACGACCGAATCAACGGTGTTAATCGTGGCGCAGCGAGTGGGTACGATCATGCATGCTGATAAAATCATCGTCTTGAATGAGGGAGAAGTCGTAGGTATCGGGACACACCGTGAATTATTAGAAAACTGTCCAATCTATTATGATATCGCAGCTTCGCAATTATCGAAGGAGGAATTAGCATGAAACAAACATTATCTTCCTTAAAACGATTAGCTCGATACATCAAACCTTATCAGTTAACATTTTTCTTTGTGCTGTTGTTTACTGTTTTGACGGTGATTTTCAACGTTGCTTTACCCTACGTTGTCGGATTGCCAACTACTGAGATCAGTCACAATATTGCAAACAACGAAGCGATTAATTTTTCTTATATTTTCAATTGTTTGATTTGGATCACGATCGTGGGCGTTGGTTATTGTGTTTCGCAATTACTTTCAGGTGTTTTGATGACGAATGTCGTGCAAAGTGCAATGCAAGATTTGCGAAGAGATATTGAAGAAAAAATCAATCGATTGCCTGTTTCTTATTTTGATAAAAATCAACAAGGAAATATCTTATCTCGGGTGACGAATGACGTAGACGCAGTCAGTGGAGCGTTACAGCAAGCGTTTATCGGTGTGGTGAATGCTATTTTAGGGATCACACTGGCAGCAGCGATGATGTTTTATATCCAGCCATTGATGGCGTTGATCTCGATGATCATGATTCCAGCATCTATCTGGATTTCAAAACGTGTGATCAATGCTTCGCAAAAATATTTCCAAGAAATGCAAAATTCGTTAGGGGATTTAAATGGTTATGTCCAAGAAAATATGACTGGTTTTAGTGTGTTAAAAGTTTATGGACGTGAGCAAAAAACGTTTGAAGGATTCAAACAAGTCAATCATCGATTGAAACATTATGGATTTAGAGCAGCCTTTATATCTGGATTGATGATGCCCTTAGTTCAGTTGACCGCATATGCTACTTATATCGGTATGGCTGTATTGGGAAGTTTTTACGTCATTACGGGTGTCATCGTTGTGGGGCAATTACAAGCATTTATCCAATATATTTGGCAAATCAGCCAGCCAATGGGGAATATCACACAGTTATCTTCTGTATTGCAAAGTGCATCTGCGGCTACCAGACGTGTCTTTGAGATTTTAGATGAACCAGAAGAAAAAGAAAATAAAGTGGATGTCACTTTACCAGAAACAGTAGCAGGAAATGTTTCATTTGAACATGTTGATTTTGCTTATGACCCTAAAAAACCGTTGATTCAAGATTTGAACTTTGAAGTAAAAGCTGGTCAAACAGTTGCGGTAGTCGGACCAACCGGTGCAGGGAAAACCACTCTGATTAATTTATTGATGCGTTTTTATGATGTGAGTCATGGGGCAATAAAAATCGATGGTATTGATACTAAAACGATGAGTCGTAGTGATGTCCGCTCATTATTTGGGATGGTTCTTCAAGATGCTTGGCTCTATGAAGGGACAATCGCTGATAATATTCGTTTTGGTAAATTAGATGCGACGGATTATGAAGTCGTTGACGCAGCAAAAACAGCTAACGTTGATCATTTTATTCGGACAATGCCTGATGGGTACGAAATGGAAATCAACGCTGAAGGTGACAATGTTTCGTTAGGGCAAAAGCAATTATTGACTATTGCCAGAGCCGTGGTTTCTGATCCTAAAATCTTGATACTTGATGAAGCTACTAGTTCTGTCGATACTCGTTTAGAAGCATTGATCCAAAAAGCAATGGATCGTGTAATGGAAGGACGAACAAGTTTTGTTATTGCTCATCGCCTTTCAACGATTCGTGATGCGGATTTGATCTTAGTGATGGATCAAGGACAAATTATCGAAAAAGGAACGCATGAAGGGCTGTTAGCTCAAGGCGGATTCTATGAAAAACTGTACAATAGCCAATTTGCTGAAGATGTTGCTGATGCTTGATACCGTTTAAACCAAGAGGTTGTGAAAGAAGCGGGTAGCTCCGATGACAATAAGAAAGAATTTTTTGAAACAGCTTCTCATGTTTTGAAAAATTCAGGCTTATTTCAAGGAGTTGCTTCTTGAACACCGTTTAAACCAAGAGGTCGTGAAAGAAGCGATCAGCTCCGAGCAAATAAGAAAGAATTTTTAGAATAGAGAGACTGAGGAAAAACTTTCCTCAGTCTCTTTTAGTATCTCTAAAAATCGAATAAACAGTGAGATAAAAGTAGCATCAAGAAATAAGAAGCACCAAGTAGGTAACGATCAACAGCAAAAAACGAGTGTTTATGCTTCTTGTTAATTTTCAGAAATCCCTTCTTATTTATTAAAGCTAAACATTTTTGTCTCACCTCTTTTTTTATTTGTTGGACTACTATACAAAATAAAAATAATAGGATCTGAGCGTTACGATAATTTTGTAGTAGAAAAAAGATCAAGGGAGGCGAAATAGCATTCAAAAATGCTTCTACTACTGGATGCTTGCTAGTAAATGAATTTTACGCGTAATTGTTTACTAAAAGAATGAAAAGAGATGGTGAAATGCAGATAAAACGGAAAAGGATAGTGTATAAAAAATAACTATATGAATGGGAGTGTTATTTATTATGAACAAAAAGACCTTTTATAAAAAAGTATGTGCAGGAACTATTGGATTAATTGGGGTAAGTGTTGTTGGATTGTCAGTAAATGCAGAAACTAGTAATGTTTTAGTCAATAAAAATATTGCTATCTCCCAAAATGTGGATCAAAATAATTTTGATTTGAAAGACATCGTCGCATTTAATGGAAGTGCCGTCCAACTTGATTCCCATACAGCTCGTCTTACTCAATCGAAACAATTTCAAAAAGGAACAATATCTGGAATCGTCTCCCTTGATATGAACTATGATTTCTTGTTGGATATGGATGTCAATTTAGGTGATAATGTAAATGGTGCTGATGGGGTAGGTGTGGCTTTCCACCAAGGAGCAATTGGCGACATTGGAGCTAATGGTGGTGGTCTAGGTATCAGAGGCCTGAAAAAGGGAATTGGATTTGAATTGGATACCTATTCTAAAGCGCCAGATAGAGATGATGCGGATACTTCTTTCAACCATGCTCAAATGGTTGGTGCTCATGGAGGCTTTGTTTCAACAGATGCCAACAGCGGATTTTTAACCGCTTTAGCTCCTATGCAACAAATTAAATTCACGCCAAATACTTTTAAAAAATTAACGTTAAAATGGAATAGCAAGCAACAACTTATTACTGCAGATTATGATGGGCAACATTGGGAATTGAAAAATCCAAACATCGATAAATCAAAGAAATATACTTTTACGATTGGAGCTGCAACAGGAGAACACTTCAATACGCATACTGTCAGAATCAATCAATTTGCAGCTGTTTTTGAAAAACCAGAGTTACATGCAAATGATATTGAAATTTTGCACGATGAGTTATTTGATCCATATGACAAACGAATCAATCTAAGTGCTTATGATCGTGTTGACGGAGACATCACAGACAAAATCAAAGTGGTAGAAAACAACGTTGATTCCTCTATTCCTGGAAAATACCAAGTCACTTATGAAGTGAAAAATAGTGTAAATGAAGTGGCTAGAAAAACGATTAATGTAACGGTGAAAATCAATGATACTTGGCCTGACGGACAAACTGCTGGATGGAAAATGTTCTCAGGAGATGACATTGAACTAGTGAAAGACCCTGTGAATGCTTTAGTTGGTGACTATACTTTCTTTGCTGATCAGCATGCTAGTGTATATAAAATCTTTAACGGTAGTGAAGCTTTAGAAGAAAATGCAACTTATCGAGTAACCGTTTATGTGAAACCAGTGGTCGATATGTTGAGTGACCATTATGTAAAAGTGGCATTGAAGGAAGATACTTCGTCTAAAGATAGTCGTGAACTCCTTAACACCACATTGATGAGAGATGGGGTTTTAGAAGAAAAAGGATACTATCGACTTACAACTACTTTTAAAGTAAATAAAGGAGAAACAAGCCCACTAATCAATGTGGAAAACTATAAAGCTGGCTATATCGGCTCAATCAATATTTCTAAAGTAAATGGATAAAATTTAGCTACCAGTTTAGATAGCATATAGATAAAAGGAAAGAGCTTGGAACACGAAAGATTGTTCTGAGCTCTTTAGTTGTGTAAAAACGAGAGGTTGAGACAAAAGTGTTCAGCATCAAGAAATAAGAAGGAATTTCCGAAAATTGACAAGAAACACAAAAACTAGTTTTTGATGTTGATTGTTACCTACTTGGTGCTTCTCAAATTTTTGGTAAATTTCGGCAAATTTTCCGAAGATGCTACTTTTGTCTCACCGTGAATCAGAGATCGTGAAAACATCGGGTAGCTCTGATGACAATAAGAAAGAATTTTTTGAAACAGCTTCTCATGTTTTGAAAAATTCAGGCTTATTGTTGAGGAGTTGCTTCTTGAACGCCGTTTATTCGTTTTTAGAGATACTAGAAGAGACTGAGACAACTTTTGTCTCAGTCCCTAGAGAGTAGGCGTGCTTGAAGGGACTATGAAATAATAGCTGCCAGTCTTTTTGAAGGAGAAATCCATCTTCTGCTATAATTGGAAATAAGCCAAAAAAGGAGATGTGTAAAAATGAGTCAAAAATTTATTGCACCGAATGCAACTGTTGTTGGCGATGTAGAGCTCGAAGAATCGGTCACAGTTTGGTATCAAGCGGTGATTCGTGGGGATAGCAATACGGTTAAAGTTGGAGCAAGAACGAATATTCAAGATGGTACTGTTATTCATGTGGACCATGATGCACCAGTTGAAATTGCTGAAAATGTAACGGTAGGACATCAATGTATGCTTCATGGTTGCACCATCGAAAAGGGCGCGTTGATTGGTATGGGATCAACTATTTTGAACCATGCAGTGATCGGTGAAAATAGTTTGATTGGTGCTGGTTCTTTAGTGACCGAAGGCAAGGTCATTCCGCCCAACGTATTAGCGTTTGGTCGGCCAGCTAAAGTCATTCGTCCTTTAACGGAAGAAGAGATTGAAAAGAATCGCCAAAATATTCAACATTACGTTGAACTTGGAGAACAATATAACGAAGGAAAGTTTAAAGAACAGCATTGAAAAACCGAGCTTTCGTTCCAACTGAAAAAAGGACGATGAGCCGCTCAATCGAGCAGTCCCATCGTCCTTTTAGTTTACAAATGATATTAGTTTAATCCAGCACTGTTTTCCATCACTTCATCAATCAAACCGTATGCTTTCGCTTGTTCAGCAGTCATGTAATTATCGCGGTCGGTATCTTTTTCAATCACTTCAAGAGGTTGACCAGTACGTTCTGCTAAAATTTTGTTCAAGCGTTCTCGTGTTTGTAAAATGTGACGAGCTGCGATTTCGATTTCTGTCGCTTGACCTTGTGCGCCGCCAAGTGGTTGATGGATCATGATTTCAGCATTTGGTAAAGCAAAACGTTTGCCTTTTTTACCTGCTGTCAGTAAGAAACTACCCATAGAAGCAGCCATACCCATCACAATGGTTTGGACATCTGCTTTAACAAAATTCATCGTATCATAAATCGCCATTCCAGCAGTAACAGAACCGCCAGGAGAGTTGATATAAAGATAAATGTCTTTTTCAGAATCTTGTGCATCTAGGAAAAGCAATTGGGCAATAATCGAGTTTGCAAGATCATCTGTCACTTGACCACTTAACATGATAATGCGGTCTTTTAATAAGCGTGAATAAATATCATAAGCTCGTTCGCCACGAGAGGATTGCTCAATAACTGTAGGGATTAAATTCATAATTTGGTTCCTCCTTAAGTTCTTTACAAATAGTGTAACACAAATTCATTTCTTCTACCTAAAAAGTAGTATACATTCTTGGTCAATAAAGGTCAAATAAAAAAATTTTAGAAAATAGTCTGTGCTTGCACGTTTATGTTATGATGAAATAGAAGAATACAGCAAGGAGGAACACTAATTGGTAGTTGGCATCGTAGGCTTAATTGGCGTTTTATTAGGAGCTATTTTAGTATATATCGGGATGGTTGTTCAGATGCGCCATCTTGAAAACAAAGAGCAACGAAGACGGGAGTTAGAATTAAAAGTTAAAGAGATTGAGACTTTGAATCAACTAAATAAAAAAATCAATGAAATCTTGCAAAAAAGAGCAACACTGTTAGATGAATATGTCAGCTTTGATGCATTTGATGATTGTTATATCACTATTGATGATTTTGCTTATTTACAGTCATTTGCTGCACAAAATAATTTTTATCTTCCAAATTACATCTTAGAGGAGTTGTTTAAAAACATTGCGCACCGTAAAGTCGTTCTTTCTCCTGACGAAACGATGAAAATAGGCGGTTATGCTTATAAAGGTGGACGTGTGATCTTAGAAAACTTCACGGATAATCTGACGGAAATGATCAATGAAAAAAAAGCGCAATTAAAAAGTGTCACGCGACAACCTATTGGCTTTTTCTCAAATGATAATGTGTGGAGCTAATTGTTTTTTGAGTTGAGATCGAAGAGGATCAAAAAACTTTTATAATTTGTAAAGGCAAGGTTGTGACAGAATTGTCTAGCTTTTAGAAATAAGCCGAAGAATCCAAAAGTAGTTCCTTATATTTTTGGTTTTTTCGGCTTATTTTCGATAGAGGGAACACTATAAATGAGAGAGGACTTTTTTATAGCTTTTCATATTTTAGAAAATCATCGCTTATTGCTGAGTAGTTCTTTATTGAATACCGTTTACTCATTTTTTAGAATGACAAGTCAACCTCATTCTTAACCATTTGAAGTATTACGACTTTTTCACAGCCTTTTTCCTATGGTACAATCAAAGAGACTGAAAGTGGTGATGAAATGGTTCAGATTTTTGCGCATCGTGGAAGTAGTGGTACCCATCCAGAGAATACATTGCCTGCGTTTGCCGAAGCGGTTCGAATAGGTGCAGATGGGATTGAACTAGATGTTCATTTGACGAAAGATGAGCAGATCGTGGTGATTCATGATGAGGAAGTGGATCGGACAACGGATGGCAAAGGATTGGTACGGGAAAAAACATTAGCAGAGATAAAAAAGTTGAATGCAGGAAAGTGGTTCAATACAGAGTTTCAGGCAACAAAAGTGCCAACTTTGAAAGAGGTCTTGCATCTTTTTTGGGAAATGAATTATCGTGGAACGGTAATGATCGAGATTAAAACAGATAAATATGAGTATGCTGGCATCGAAGAAAAAGTAGTTCAACAATTAAAAGCAGTGGAATGGCCTTTTCGACATGCGTACTGCAGTTTTAACTTTCATACATTGGAACGAGTAGTAAAAATTGATCCTCAGGCACAGCTGGATCTTCTTTTAAGTACGTCACAAAAGAAAGTACAGTTAGCTGAAGATACTCCTTGGATAGAAGGGATTCATCCTAGAGGTGACTGGTACTTGGAGCATTTGCCATCCATGGAGACATTCCCCAAATCGATCAGATGCTGGACCATCAACGACGACCAGCAGATGGCACGATGTTTCGATCAACAACTAGATGCAATAATCACAGACTTTCCCCAAAAAGCATTTTGGATAAAACAAACAATGAAAAAGTAGGATGATAATGGAAAAAGTATTAGTAATCGTTGGACCTACAGCGGTAGGGAAAACAGCGCTTAGCGTGGAATTGGCTAAAAAATTTCACGGTGAAATTATTAGTGGGGATTCACTGCAAGTGTACAAAAAATTAGATATCGGGACGGCTAAAATAAAAACGTCAGAAATGGAAGGTATCCCTCATCATTTGATTGATGTCATCGAACCGAATGAAACTTATTCCGTAGCAGATTTTCAAAAAGCTGGACGAAAATTGATCACAGAAATCACAGAACGTGGTCGTTTGCCGATGATCGTTGGCGGAACAGGGTTGTATATTCAATCTTTACTTTATGATTTTCAATTGGGTGCAAAAGAGGAAAGCGTCACAGCAGTACGAAAAAAATATGAAGAATTAGCTGAAACACTCAGTAAAAAAGAACTTTGGGAGTATTTGAAAACACAAGATCCGCTAGCAGCGGAAAAAATTCATTGGAACAACCAACGAAAAGTGATTCGAGCTTTAGAAGTATTTGAAGTGACTGGCTACAGTATCACAACACCGCAAGAGGAACCCGCACGTCTTTATGATTATTGTATGATTGGTCTTAATACCGAGAGATCCTTGTTATACCAGCGCATCAATCAACGTGTAGATAGTATGTTAGAGGAAGGCTTATTAGAAGAAGCACGTTTTGTGTATGAACTTGGTGAAGTCCAAGCGAGTCAGGGCATTGGATACAAAGAATTCTATCCGTATTTTAAGGGAGAAGAATCTTTAGAAAACGTTGTGGAGCAGTTGAAGATGAACTCGAGACGGTATGCAAAGCGACAATTAACATGGTTTCGTAATCGTCTTGATGCACATTGGTTTGACTTATTAGCAGAGTCCAGTAGTATGGAGCAAATTGATCAATTGATCAGAACGTGGTTGGAGGAAAAAGATGACAAATAAAAAAGAAAAAGTGATCATCGTAGGCGTTGAGACAGAACAGAATCAACGATACTTCACAGAGTCGATGGCAGAATTAAGCAAGCTGACCAATACAGCTTCTGGGGAAGTTGTATTTACATTGACGCAAAAACGACCGCAAGTCGATCGTCAAACCATTATCGGTAAAGGTAAATTACAAGAATTGATCCAACAAGCGGATGCTCATGAAGCGGATCTGATTATCTTTAACCATGAAATGACCCCTCGGCAGAGTCAGCTAGTCTCAGAAGCAGTAGGAATCCCTATCATTGACCGAGTCCAGTTGATTTTAGATATTTTTGCCATGAGAGCCCGTTCGAAAGAAGGAAAGTTGCAAGTAGAGCTAGCTCAATTAGAATACCTTTTACCACGCTTAGCTGGACAAGGAAAGTCATTGTCTCGATTAGGTGGTGGAATTGGAACGAGAGGACCTGGGGAAACCAAATTGGAAACGGATCGACGTCATATCCGTAATAAAATATTAGGGGTAAAACGTGAGTTGAAGGCTGTAGAAGCCCATCGAGCGAGAAATCGCCAAAAAAGACAGTCTAGTGAAATCTTTCAAATTGGTTTGATTGGGTATACCAATGCGGGGAAGTCAACCATTCTTAATTTGCTTACGCAAGCGGATACGTATTCTAAAGATCAGTTATTTGCTACTTTGGATCCCTTAACAAAGAAATGGCGATTTGCAGAAGGATTTGAGATTACTGTTACTGATACGGTTGGATTTATTCAAGATCTTCCGACACAATTAATTGATGCGTTCCATTCAACATTGGAAGAAAGTCAATCAATGGATCTATTGTTACATGTAGTTGATGCAAGTTCGCCAGATCGTATTTTGCAGGAGCAGACTGTATTACAGTTGATGGCGGAACTAAAGATGGAAGAGATGCCTGTATTAACAGTCTATAACAAAGCGGATCAAATTGATCCAGCCTTATTTACTCCCTCACTCTTTCCAAATGTATTGATATCGGCGCAAAGTACCGATGGGAAAGAAAAGCTAGTACAAGCGATCAAACAGCAGTTGTTGGAATTGATGGTGCCATACACGCTCTTTGTACCCAGTCAGGATGGGCAAACGTTAAGTGCTTTACGAAGACAAACCCTCGTTTTGAAAGAGCATTTTGTAGAAGAAAAAAATGGATATGAAGTAAAAGGATTTGCAAAGTCAACTTCTAAATGGCTGAATAGTTAAATGGTCGTTGTCTCTTTCTTATCAGAGTGACCTATGTATTTTCTCTTTTTTTAAAAGTTAGAAAACTTGAGCAATGAATCGTTGCTCAAGTTTTTTTGTAAAAAAAACAACTCTCATGTTAGAAAACCTGACATAAGCGGTTGACAGTAGTTTTTTTGATTGGTATACTTTACCCAACTTGTTAAACGAAAGGGGACGTCTGATGGGAGAAAAGGAATTGCGCCGTTCAATGTCTGTATTTCCAATTGGTACAGTAATGAAACTGACTGATTTATCCGCACGACAAATTCGTTATTATGAAGAACAAGATTTTGTTCATCCTGAAAGAAGTGAAGGAAATCGTCGAATGTATTCATTAAACGATATTGACTTGTTGTTAGAGATCAAAGATTATCTTTCTGATGGATTAAATATGGCTGGTATCAAACGAGTTTACGAAATGGCTCAAGCCAAAAAACAGGAAGAAAAGAGCAAAAAACCGCTAACTGATCATGACGTTCGACAAATTTTTCGTGATGAGATATTGGCGCAAGGTGGGCTAAGTAAAACTGGGCATTATCAGTCGCAAGGAATGCAACGACAATTCTTTGACTGAATAATATAAAGAAAAAGAAAGAGGGATACCATGGTAAAGAAACAAATAACTGGTGATGAAATTAAACGAATCATTGAAGAAGAGAACGTTCGATTTTTAAGATTAATGTTCACAGATATCTTAGGAACGATCAAAAATGTCGAAGTACCCGTTAGTCAAATCGATAAAGTACTTGAAAACAAAATGATGTTTGATGGTTCTTCGATCGAAGGTTTTGTTCGGATTGAAGAAAGCGATATGTATTTGTATCCTGATCTTTCAACATGGATGATCTTCCCTTGGGAAAGTGATCATGGCAAAGTAGCTCGTTTGATTTGTGATATCTATAACCCAGATGGCACACCTTTTGCAGGTGATCCACGCGGGAATTTGAAACGTGCATTAAAAGATATGCGCAACCTTGGATTTACCTCTTTCAACTTAGGTCCAGAACCAGAATTCTTCTTATTTAAGTTAGATGAAGATGGTGGAATCACGACCACGTTAAACGATAAAGGTGGATATTTTGATTTTGCACCAACAGATTTAGGTGAGAACTGTCGTCGTGATATTGTTTTAGAATTAGAAAGCCTTGGGTTTGAAGTAGAAGCTTCTCACCACGAAGTAGCTCCTGGGCAACATGAGATTGATTTTAAATATGCAGACGTTGTGGATGCTTGTGACAATATTCAAACATTCAAACTAGTCGTTAAAACAATTGCTCGTAAACATGGGTTACACGCAACGTTCATGCCTAAACCATTATTCGGGATCAATGGTTCGGGGATGCACTGTAATATGTCCTTGTTCAATGATGAAGGAAATGTCTTTTATGACAAAGATGGCGATTTAGAACTTAGCCAAACAGCGTATCATTTCCTAGGTGGGCTATTGAAACATGCTCGTGCCTATACAGCGGTTTGCAATCCGACCGTCAACTCATATAAACGTTTAGTTCCTGGCTATGAAGCACCAGTATATGTGGCATGGAGCGGTCGTAATCGTTCACCATTAGTCCGTGTTCCAGAATCACGTGGCTTATCCACACGTTTGGAATTGCGTTCAGTTGATCCGTCTGCTAACCCATATCTAGCAATGGCTGTTTTATTACAAGCTGGATTAGATGGCGTTCGTAATGAAATCACACCACCAGCAGCGGTGGACCGAAATATTTATGTGATGAACGAAGAAGAACGGGAAGAAGCTCACATTCAAGATCTTCCTTCAACGATCCATAATGCAATCAAAGAATTAAGAAAAGACAAAGTGATGATCGATGCATTGGGACAACATATCTTTTCGAACTTTGTCGAAGCAAAACGCTTGGAATGGGCAGCGTTTAGACAAACTGTTTCAGAATGGGAAAGAGAACAATACTTGGAGTTATATTGATTATCGTTGCCCCATTAGAATACGAATAATTGGAGTTGGAGAGATCAATCTCACCTCATTCTAAAAACGAGTAAATGGGTTTTTAGCATCAGCTCCTTGAAATAAGCATGAATTTTTCAAAACATGAAAAGCTGTTTCGAGGTTTTCATCCTTAATACTCAGGGCAAACCGCTCTTTTCATAGCCTTCTTTTGCATGATAACAGGACAATAAGCCAAAATTTTACGAAAAATAAGTACGACTGAAGAGAAAGTTAGTTTGTTTCACTGATTTCTTAGTCGCTGAAGACTTATTTTAGGAAATTTTGGCTTATTTTGTTCGTGCATGGTTTAGTGAGAGCAAAATAGATGTGGGACAACAAAAAACTCCTGAAGAATACACCTCAGGAGTAAGAGAATGAGAAACGGATGATGTTAAGTTATTCTGAATCACAAATAACTGGTTGGATTGTGTAATGAAATCATTCTCTACGAGTAGTATACAGCTATTTCTGATTGAAATTTTTTTTAAAATTTTAATGGAAAGAAAATTATTTGCAAAATATGAATAACACACCTATTCTATAGTATAAAAAAATTTTTTTCATTTTTTTTGTGTAGAATTTTTCTGAGAATATTCTTGTTTTACAGTGATTATTGCACTCCTGGTTGATACGCACAAGTAAAAAATGAGTTCATTGAAGATTGTATATGATGATAAATAATTGAATTTTTTTAATTTGAGCATACCTATTTCTTCTGGGGGGAAAATTAGGTATGCTCAAATTAAAGTTATTGCCTTATTATTATATTATAAAGGAGGCATAAATTTATGAATAAAGTTGAATTAGATCAAATAATCAAAGATATGAATGAAGGATTAGAGGAAGATGAAGAAGAAATATTTTTATTAAACCTACGTACTTATTCTAAAGATGAAATCAATTACGTAGTAGATCGTCTTAATCTGGATGATCATACTCGTGAACAGGTTAGAACATCACAAATTAATTCAATGAAAAAACATCAAGTGCGAAAAAAAAATTTATTAAGAGACGAAAAACTTAGAGCTGTTCATAAAAATTTAAACAAACAAAGTGAGGAAGTCAATTCATTCTCTGATCGCTCAAAGATGATAGATACAGTTGTTGCATCTATCAATCAATTGATTCATGATCCGGAAATTAATGTTATTCAACCAATAGACGATATTGATATAAGTGAGGCATTAGACGTCTTCTTTGAAAAAACCTATTTTACACCAGATGAAATAAATTCTACTATTGATAAGCTAGAACTAGCA
The DNA here is from genome assembly GCF_051711005.1 of Enterococcus sp. DIV1682a. Lineage (NCBI taxonomy): Bacteria > Bacillati > Bacillota > Bacilli > Lactobacillales > Enterococcaceae > Enterococcus > Enterococcus sp. DIV1682a. The sequence continues at coordinate 2,264,795 of NZ_JBIOLT010000001.1, read as the reverse complement.
AATAAAGAAAATCTTCGTGAAACAATTAGAAAAAGGGAGATTGAAGAAGAACCTCGACGTAAAATCAAGTTTTTAAAAGAAGAACGAATACAAAAAATTAACGAAATGGTGCAACAGTCGATGACATCAAGGACGTTCACAGAGGTTGCAGAGAGTCTTAAAAAAATGTATTCAGAGTTACCTTACAAAGTTAATGAGGCTGATTTAAGTGAGGATATAGAATTTGTAATAGAAAATTTTAAGATGAAACCTAATGATATTGGTTCTTTCGTGGACTTGTTTGACCTCAGTCCTGATACTCGTAATAAAATTAAAGAATCACAAAAGAAAAGAATTGAGGAGATGAAGGCAATAAGGGATACTGAACTTTCAATAAAAATAGAAAGGTTGAGAATGCGCCGTCCTTTTACCCTGATACAGGATATCACTTCAGTACTTCGTGAGCAAATGAATGACCCAGTTATTCCACTTGCACAACACGAGGTTGTATCTATATTAGAAGAGAATTTAGATATACCACATAGTACAACAATAGAAGGTACTTCAAGACGTGTTTTGCCTCTTAGGCAGAATGAATATAGGGAAATTATACATAATCTTGGTTTGAGCGTGGAAAACGTAAATGAACGTTGGCAGGTTAACCGCCATGCTGTAGAACTGCTGACTAACTATGCTGAATTCAATATGTTACAGCATCCACAAACAGATCTTGTGCATGGCAATCCAGAGGAACTTTCAAACCTTGAATTATATAAAAGAGAATTTAGAGAGTTGGTTAAAGAAAGTGTAGGTAAGGTGGGAACTAAAGCTGAAGATAAATCAGGTTTTCAAGCTGAAATTTCTAATTTGACCCCCGAACAACAGGAACAGGTAATGAAAAAAGTGGAGGATTTGAAGAAAAGAAGACAAGAAAACTGGAAACAATTAGATGTAGAAAAATTGTTACCGTTAAAAAATAGGACAGAAAAATTCAATGCTGCAAGAACGAGAAGTACAAATACATCTGAAAAACAAGGACAAAAATCTTCTAGAGATCATCAAAGATAGTCTAGTGAATGAGTAAAGAAGTCGTATGGCTAATCGTTCTTACTAAAAGAATGAGTGTACTATTTTTCGTGCAGTTTTTTTATTAGAGAGTGAACTACCTGTTTTCATTTATCAATGACGTTGGATTATTCTTATGACTAACGACATCTGCAACGTTAAATTAGAGGCTTGACTTTCTTCAAATTTGCTTGTAGTATACTCATTGGGCACCCTTTTAAAGGGTCAGAAGTTCACAGAAATTTTGCTCCCTATTCTAACTAGAATAGGGAGCTTTGTTCATTTTCTGGGACTTTTCCTGCAGATAAAAGAAGAAGGAGTTTTTGAACTTATGACAAAATACATTTTTGTAACGGGCGGCGTAGTTTCATCGATTGGTAAAGGAATCGTTGCAGCTTCTTTAGGTCGTTTGTTGAAAAATCGTGGCTTAAAAGTAACCATCCAAAAATTTGATCCCTACATCAACGTAGACCCGGGAACAATGAGTCCGTACCAACACGGAGAAGTTTTTGTAACAGACGACGGAGCAGAAACTGATTTGGATCTAGGCCATTATGAACGTTTTATCGATATCAATTTGAACAAATACTCCAATGTTACTACAGGGAAAATTTATTCAGAAGTACTTCGTAAAGAACGAAAAGGGGAATACTTAGGAGCAACTGTTCAAGTCATCCCTCATATCACAAATGAAATCAAAGAGAAAATCATGCGTGCAGCAAAAATGACTGATTCAGACGTGATCATCACTGAAGTTGGCGGAACAGTCGGCGATATCGAATCTTTACCATTTTTAGAAGCACTACGCCAAATGAAGGCGGATGTTGGTGCTGATAACGTGATGTATATCCACACAACATTGATTCCTTATCTAAAAGCTGCGGGAGAAATGAAAACTAAACCAACTCAACATAGTGTAAAAGAATTACGTGGTTTAGGAATCCAACCTAATATCTTGGTGGTTCGAACAGAGCAACCTGTTTCACAAAATGTGAAAAATAAATTAGCACAATTTTGTGACGTAGAACCCGAAGCGGTCATTGAATCACCAGATGTGGACACTCTTTACTCTATTCCGTTGCTTTTACAAAAACAAGGCATGGATCGCATCGTTTGTGAACATTTGAAACTAGAAACGCCAGAAGCTGATATGGAAGAATGGAAACAATTAGAAGAAAAAGTATTGAATCTGAAGAAAAAAGTCCGAATTGCTTTAGTAGGTAAATATGTAGAATTACCAGATGCTTATATCTCAGTTGTTGAAGCGTTGAAACATTCAGGCTTTGCTTTTGATGCGGACATCGAACTTGACTGGATCAAGGCTCAAGATCTAACCAAAGAAAATGTTGCAGAATATTTGAAAGATGCAGATGGTATCTTAGTACCCGGTGGCTTTGGCGATCGTGGGGTTGAAGGAAAAATTGAAGCTATTCGTTACGCTCGTGAAAATGATGTGCCTTTCTTAGGGATTTGTTTAGGCATGCAAATGGCGTGTGTGGAGTTCGCTCGTAATGTGGTTGGTTTGGAAGATGCTGCTTCAGCAGAAACTACACCAGAAACAACGAACAATATCATTGATTTGATGGCAGACCAAGAAAATATCGAAAACTTAGGTGGAACGTTACGTCTAGGTCTTTACCCATGTAAAATTAAAAAAGGAACGAAAACAGCCGAAGCTTATGACGGAGCCGATGTAGTACAAGAACGTCACCGTCATCGTTATGAATTCAACAATAAATACCGTCAATTATTTGAAGAAAAAGGATTAGTATTCTCAGGTGTTTCTCCTGATAATCGTTTAGTGGAAATCGTGGAATTAACAGAGAAAAAATTCTTTGTTGGTTGTCAATTCCATCCAGAATTGATCTCAAGACCAAATCGCCCACAAAAATTGATCAAAGGATTTGTCGGAGCTGCTTTGTCTGAACGTGAAGGAAAATAAGCGGGACAAATACGCTTTTAATGTTTCAGATGAATTTAGAGAAAACAGTTATAAATAAATTGTTATTGTTTGAACAATAAAAAACGATAAACTAGCCATTTTTGACTAAATCAGCCAACTGAAAACCTTATTTTTTGCAAAAAAGTTCTTGAAAATTTTCATTTTCATTGATTTTAGTAGAAAACTCTGAAAATGTTTGGTAAAATAGGTTCGTTGGTTAAGGATAGTCTTAACAAATTTAGTTTTACAAAACTTAGGAGGAATTTATTATGCCAGTAGTATCAGGAGCTGAATTTTTAAAAGCTGCTCGTAAAGGCGGTTACGCTGTCGGCGGATTCAATACAAATAACTTAGAATGGACTCAAGCAATTCTTGAAGCAGCTGAAGCAAAACAAGCACCAGTACTTATCCAAACTTCAATGGGTGCGGCTAAATACATGGGTGGCTACAAAGTTGCTAAAGATATTATTTGTGACTTAGTTGAATCAATGAACATCACTGTTCCTGTTGCCATCCACTTAGACCATGGTGACTATGATGCAGCTATGGAATGTATCGAAGTAGGCTATACTTCAGTTATGTTTGATGGTTCTCACTTACCATTTGAAGAAAACTTGAAATTAGCGAAAGAAGTTGTAGAAAAAGCTCACGCTAAAGGAATTTCTGTTGAATGTGAAGTTGGTTCAATCGGCGGAGAAGAAGATGGAATCATCGGTAACGGTGAATTAGCAGATATCGAAGAATGCAAACAAATGGTTGCTACAGGAATCGACTACCTAGCATGTGGTATCGGTAACATCCATGGTCAATATCCAGAAAACTGGAATGGTTTAGCATTTGATCATTTACAAGCAATCGCTGATGCTGTAGGTCCAGATATGCCTTTAGTATTACATGGTGGATCAGGTATTCCTCAAGAACAAATCCAAAAAGCAATTTCAATGGGTGTTTCTAAAGTAAACGTAAATACTGAATTCCAATTATCATTTGCTAAAGCTACTCGTGAATATATCGAAGCTGGCAAAGATAAAGAAGGAAAAGGTTTTGACCCTCGTAAATTGTTAGCACCAGGTAAAGCTGCAATCATTAAAGATGCAGAAGAACACATTGATTGGTTCGGTTCAGCTAACAAAGCTTAATTAATCGATTAAGAATGCCGTGAAACAGGTTCAACCTGTTTTGCGGTTTTTTTTTCGCAAATTGATAATCGTTCACTTTGATAAACATTTGTCCATCTTTTTTCAGAATAAACCTTTGATTTTTGAGGAAATAAAAAAGAATGGGAACTCGTTTCTTTATTTCATCTATGATAAAATACAAGCATGTGTAATAAAATTGAACAATAACAAGGTGGAAATCAATGAAAAAAATCATAATTGAAGGAAATCGTCCGTTAACTGGTGAAGTAACGATCAGTGGGGCTAAAAATAGTGCAGTGGCTTTGATTCCTGCAGCGATTTTAGCAGATTCTCCGGTTATTTTAGAAGGCGTACCTGATATTCAGGATGTTCATTCACTAATCGAAATTTTAGAAATCATGGGAGCAAAAATCCATTTTTCACAAAACATTTTAGAAATTGATCCCCGCGGTATCGTCTCTGTGCCCATGCCAAGTGGTAAGATCAATAGTCTACGGGCTTCCTATTATTTTATGGGGGCACTGCTTGGAAAATTTGGTGAGGCAGTGGTTGGTTTGCCAGGTGGTTGCTATCTAGGACCGCGACCAATTGATTTACATGTCAAGGGTTTCGAAGCATTAGGTGCTTCAGTCAACAATGAACATGGTGCGATGTATTTACGGACCGACCAAGAGGGATTACAGGGAAATCGGATTTTCATGGATGTCGTTTCAGTCGGTGCAACGATTAATGTGATGCTGGCGGCTATTAAAGCGAAAGGTCAGACAGTAATCGAAAATGCCGCTCGTGAACCAGAGATCATCGATGTTGCTACTTTGTTAAATAATATGGGTGCCAAAGTGCGAGGAGCAGGGACGGATGTGATCCGAATCGAAGGTGTAGACAAACTCCATGGTTGTCGCCATTTCATGATCCCTGATCGAATCGAAGCAGGAACTTATCTAGCGCTTGCTGCAGCAGCAGGAAATGGTGTTAAGATCAAAAATGTGATTTACGAACATTTAGAAAGTTTTATTGCTAAACTTCAAGAAATGGGCGTAAACATGACAATTAGAGAAGATGAGATTGAAGTGTTTCCGTCTAAAGAGTTAAAAGCGGTGAATGTGATGACTTATCCATATCCTGGGTTTGCAACAGACTTACAACAACCATTGACTCCCCTCTTATTAATGACCAAAGGAACAGCTGAAATCACAGATACGATCTATGCTAAACGTGTGAATCATGTGCCTGAATTAGCACGTATGGGTGCTGATATATCAGTGGAAGGGAATTTGATCATTACAAATGGACCAAATAAACTTCATGGAACAGAGGTAGTCGCTTCTGACCTTCGAGCAGGTGCTTGTTTAGTTATTGCAGGTCTCATGGCTGAAGGAACAACTACTATTTATAACGTAGAATATATTTTACGTGGTTATGATCATATTATTGAAAAATTGACGGCATTAGGTGCTGAAATCCAAATGGTGGAGGAAGTGGAAGCTGAATGAGTGATTATTTAACGATGGCGGAACTGGAAAATAAGACATTAAAAGAGGTCTACAGTTACGCAAAAGAATTTAAGATTCCTTATTATAGCAAAATGAATAAAAAAGAATTATCTTTAGCTGTGATTCGGGCGCAAGCAGAAAAACAAGGGTTTTATTATATGGAAGGAATCTTAGATATCGTTGGACAAGATGGGTATGGTTTTTTACGACCAATCAATTATGGGCCAAGTGTAGAAGATATCTATATCTCTGCTTCACAAATAAGACGGTTTAGTTTGCGAAATGGAGATAAAGTAGCAGGAAAGGCTCGCCCACCTAAAGAGTCAGAACGTTATTATGGGTTGATGCACGTGGAAAGTGTAAATGGAAAAGACCCAGAAGAAGCCAAAGAACGTCCGCATTTTCCAGCATTGACACCTCTGTATCCTCAAGAACAGCTTAGGTTAGAAACAACCTCTCAAAGACTAGCAACAAGAATGATCGATATCTTCTCACCAGTAGGTTTTGGTCAACGTGGCTTGATCGTAGCACCTCCTAAAGCCGGAAAAACTTCTGTGTTAAAGGAAATCGCCAATGGAATCACTGAAAATCATCCAGAAGTAGAACTGATCGTTCTTCTGATCGATGAACGCCCAGAAGAAGTCACGGATTTGGAACGAAGCGTCAAAGGAGATGTCGTTTCATCTACTTTCGATTTACAACCACAAAATCATACAAGGGTATCTGAGTTGGTCCTGGAAAGAGCGATGCGTTTAGTCGAAGATAAACGAGATGTCGTGATCTTGATGGACAGTATTACCCGATTAGCTAGAGCTTACAATTTAGTCGTACCGCCAAGTGGTCGTACATTGAGCGGGGGAATCGATCCAGCCGCACTATATAAACCAAAAAAATTCTTCGGAGCAGCTAGAAATATCGAAGAAGGTGGAAGCTTGACGATCTTAGCAACTGCCTTAGTCGATACGGGTAGCCGAATGGATGATGTGATCTATGAAGAGTTTAAAGGAACAGGGAATTTAGAACTTCAACTGTCTCGTGAACTATCTGAGCGTCGTATCTTCCCTGCCATTGATATCAAGAAATCTGGTACGAGAAAAGAAGAGCTTCTAATGCCAGAAGATCAATTAGAAGAAATTTGGAAGTTACGAAAGAATATGGTCGGCGATTCATTGGAATACACCGAACAATTGATCCGTTTTTTAAGAAAAACCAAAAACAATCAACAATTTTTCAAAGAATTCCAAGATGTCTCGTTCGGTAAAAAAAATCAGACAAGAAATCTAAAAAGATAATTGCAACGTTGTTAGAAACATGTTAAGATGTTACTGTTGTATATCGACAAATCAACTCTGGTTCAGCAAATGGGTCAGGGCAAAGGAGCGAAAACGCATGAAAGAAAACATCCATCCAGATTACCATCCAGTAGTGTTCTTGGATTCAACAACTGGCTTTAAATTCTTGTCAGGTTCAACAAAAACTTCACAAGAAACAGTTGAATGGGAAGACGGTAATACATACCCAGTCATCCGTGTCGAAGTTACTTCTGACTCACATCCATTCTATACTGGACGTCAAAAATTCACACAAGCAGACGGACGTGTGGACCGTTTCAACAAAAAATACGGTCTCAAAGACGCAAACGCTGCAGAATAATCAAAACATTGTTCATACGATGTTTAGCAGACTATCTGATAAAGGTAGTCTGTTTTTTTTTGTGTTTTCTGTTTCTGATAATCAAAAAATTGTCACTAAAAATTTATCATACCATATTATTTAAAATTCTGATTTTCATTATTTCCTTTCGTTAGAAAAAAACGACAACATTTATAAAATAATGCATGTTAATGTTATATTATAAAGAAAAAATAACATTAAGGGGTGCTAATATGAGTAAGAAGAAAGCAATGATTTTGGGGTCTTTACTGTTCGGTATGGTTATTTTATCAAATGACCTAAATGTTGAGGCAACAGTAAATGAACCGACTATTGGGAGGGAAGTCGTTCTTTCAGAGCGAAGTAATGAAAACGTTTCAACGGTTTTGAATGCTTATCAAAGTGAGGATGTTGAGAGTTATCGGGAAGAAATCGGTAATTGGTTTGGTCCTAGTAGCAATCAATCTACAGGGATCTATAAACGTAAAAATGATACGATCGAAATTTATGTAGATGAAACGGCGCAACAACTACCGACGTATACGATTACCAGGGCTAGTCTGAAAGATTATCTCGAAGGGGCAACGAAAGGGAAACGACTAAATAGAGGAAGAAACGTCATTTCCGGTACTCAAGAAGGTGTGATCCATATCCAAAATGAATCCACTCGCATCACGCAACAAAAAACGAGAATTGAAATACGTGGTGGTATTACAATTCCACGTTTTATTCTAGGAAAAATGACCAATAAAGATTGGCAGAATGAAGTAAGAAATCATCCAAATGCACCTGCTTATGAATTGGTCAGTGATCGAGTTTTGGTTACAGGATCCGACAAAACAATTAATTATGTGAAGGACCCAACTAAAATTTTAACAACGAAAGAAAAAGTAATTGATCTTCACGATCAAACAGCCGGACTAGATAATAGCGCTACAATCCATCGTCAACCAACTGGCTTAGTTCAACATATGCGTGAAACGAGTGCCAGAGAAGATTATATGTACGCGTATGAACAACATACTGGTTTTAATTATGCAGATGGAATGAGAGTCTTGTTAGATCCAGACGGTTCCTCACAGTGGGGGATTTGGCATGAATTAGGTCATACCTATCAAATTGATGATATGGGTTGGGAGGATATGACCGAAGTGACCGTGAATATCTTTTCGATGCGGGTACAAAAAGCATTAGGACAGCGTAGTCGTTTAGAAGAAGATCGCGTATATACGGATATTTTCAATTATTTGAATCGAAGTCAATCGAAAAATTTTGATAAACAAGATGAATTTGTTCGACTAGGAATGTTTTGGCAGCTGGAATTAGCATTTGGCAGCGACTTCTATCCTAAACTACATCAGTTATATCGTGAAGAAAGTCCACAGCTATGGACAGAACAAGATAAGCGACAACATTTTATCTTATCTGCTTCAAAGATCAGTAACAAAAATCTAACGCCATTTTTTGAAAAATGGGCTATCGAAGTTACTGCCGATACTAAAAAAGAATTAGCAAGACTACCAAAATTAACGAAGAAAATCTGGGAATATCGTGATGAAATGAAAGGTGATGTAGGAAATATCACCGATGATGATAATAACAATGGCAACACGGAAGATCCTTCAATTGAAACTTGGGATAAAGATAAAGTGTATGTTGCTGGGGATATTGTCATGTATAAAGGTGTGAAATATCGTGCAAAATGGTGGAATACCGATAAAGTTCCTGGAGAAACGATTGACTGGGAAAGAATTGATTGATCATCAATAAACACAACGTATTTTGATTGTAACGGTCAAAATACGTTGTGTTTTTTTATATAAGTAAGGCCTGAAACACATGAATCTCTAATTTTGATGAACGCTATCGATCATTTTTTTGACTGATTTTTTAAAAATTTGATCCATTTTTCGTTATTCGTTCAAAGCATTGAATGGCTGAATTAGGGATGCTATACTTGCCACAGTTATTAGAAAGCGTTAACAAATAGTGAAAGGAGGCTATATGGAGTGGAGATTAGTCAACTGATTTCAGAAGAATTGATTCTTTTCGATGACTCAATTCGATCAAAAAAATCATTATTTGAATGTATCGGTACTACACTTGAAACCACACATAGAGTAAAAAGTGCAAAAAAAATAATCAAAGCATTATTTAAAAGAGAAGAGGAAGTGCCTACAGGAATCGAAGCTGGATTTGGTATCCCACATGCTAAAAGCAAGGCTGTCATTACACCAACCATTTGTTTTGTTCGTAGCAGCCAGATTACAGAATATCTTGGCTTAGATGGGGAGCCAATTGCATATACTTTTGCAATCGTGGTTCCTGCAAACGCTGCTGACAGTCATCTTGAGATTCTCAGTGCGTTGTCAAGGCGATTAATTGATCCAAACTTTAGAAAACAAATCAAAGAAGCAAATTCAGCCTCAGAAATTATGACCGTTTTAAAAAATGAAGAAAAAGCAATCCGTTAAATGAATCATCGAATAATGTCACACGCATCAACTGAGACCGTTATTGAATAAGCAGATAGGGGAGAATAACGATGAAAATAATTGGTGTAACCGCATGTCCTACGGGAATTGCGCATACGTATATGTCCGCTGAGAAATTAGAAGGGACTGCTAAAAAACTAGGCCATGATGCAAAGTTTGAAACGCAAGGAATCAAAACGGAAAATAGGTTAACTACAAAAGAGATTGCTGAAGCAGATGCGATTATTCTAGCAGTTGATAAAGAAATTGATATGCAACGTTTTACGGGTAAAAGAATCAAAAAAGTTTCAACGAGTCGAGCAATTAAAGAACCAGAATTGGTAATTGATGAAGCATTAAAAGGGATCAATACTTTAGAAATTGCCCAATCAGTTGAACAAACAAAAGCGACAAAACAAAAAGCCACACTTTATAACCATTTTATGAGTGGTGTGAACTATATGTTACCGTTTGTTATTGCGGGCGGAATTATTATCGCATTAAGTTTTGCTTTTGGGATCACTGCAGCGGATCCTAAATCAGCTGACTATAATGTCCTAGCTGCCGCATTTTCTAGAATTGGCGGAGACACCGCTTTTGCTATGATGGTGCCAGCTTTAGGGGCAGGGATTGCGACCTCTATTGCGGGGAAAGCTGGCTTTGCACCTGGGATCGTGGCAGGGCTACTGGCATCTACTGGTGGTTCTGGATTTCTTGGGGGGATGATTGGGGGGCTGTTAGCAGGGTATGTGACAGATTTTCTGGCAAATAAAATTCCTGTAAAAAAAGGTATCTTAGCGATGTATCAATTGATCGTTGTTCCGCTAGTATCTATCTTGATCATTGGTTTAGCAATGGTTTTTGTAATCGAACACCCCATTTCATGGTTATTAGAAGTATTAACCAATTGGTTGAATAGTTTAGGCAATACTTCTGGGTTAATGTTTGGCTTGATCATCGGCGTGATGATGGCAGCTGATATGGGAGGGCCGATCAATAAATCGATCTCAACTTTTTCCATTGGTTTGATGTCTGCCGGAGTCAATGCACCGATCGCAGCATGTATGGCAGCTGGAATGACCCCACCTCTGGGGATCGCTTTAGCCACACTGTTGTTCAAGAAAAAATTTACGAAAGAAGAACGGACTTCTGGTCAATCTTGTTGGGTGCTTGGTGCTTCTTATATTACAGAAGGAGCGATTCCCTTCGCAGTTTCAGATCCGATTCGAGTCATTCCGAGCTTGATTCTTGGCTCTGCTACTGCAGCGGGTATCTCAATGGCTGCCGGTGTCACATCCATTGCTCCGCATGGTGGGATCTGGGTCATGCTGATACCTAACGTGATCAATCACCTACCCATGTATTTGCTAGCGATTGGTGCTGGGACAGTAGTTACGGCTCTTTCACTTGGATTATTAAAGAAATCAAGCGAAGAACAAGTCGGAAATGAAGAAAAAATAGTGAAGCAAGAAAAAATAATAAATGAGGTGGAAGTGTAATGTTATATACAATGAAAGAGTTATTGAAAGTAGCTAAAAACAATCAATTTGCGGTTCCTGCTTTTAATATTTGTAGTTATGATATGTTAAAGGCAATCATGGAAGAAGTAGAACGGTTAAATGCACCAGTGATTTTAGAGATCCATCCCGATGAGATTGCTTACTTGAATGATGAATTTGTTGCTGCTGTTCGAGCTTATGCGCATAAAAGTAAAGTACCTGTAGTGATCCATCTTGACCATGGCGGTAAAGTAAGTGATGTATTACGGGCTATCCGCAATGGCTATACCTCGGTTATGATTGATGCCTCCTTGCAATCCTTTGACGATAATATAAAGATAACTAAAGAAGTGGTGGCTCTAGCTCACGAGGTAGATGTGTCAGTCGAAGCAGAAATTGGTACGATTGGGAATAATGGGTCAGCAGAAGGTGGGGCAGCTAATATTATTTACACAGATCCTGAACAAGCAAAACAGTTTGTTGAAGAAACGAATATTGATACATTAGCTATCGCTATTGGAACAGCACATGGCTTATATCCTAAAGATAAAACACCAAAACTGAATATCGAGTTATTGAAAGAATTGAATGAGACCATCGATTTGCCGTTTGTTTTGCATGGTGGTTCAGGAAATCCGGATAAAGAAGTAAGCGAAGCAGTTAAATATGGTGTAGCTAAGGTCAACCTTAGTTCGGATCTTAAAAGTGTCTTTTTCGATGCATTAAGAGAAATCTTAAATGAAAACCCGGAAATGTATGAACCGAATATGATCTACCCTTATGCGAATCAAAAAGTACAGGAAGTAGTGAAACATAAAATGACGATCTTAAACACGATCGATCAAGCCAAGTGTTATAAATAAGACGAATTTCTCACCGTTTATTCGTTTTAGAGATACTAAAAGAGACCGAGACAAGTTTTGACTCAGTCTCCAATGAAATCGAAATCGAGTGGTCATGAAAAAATGCTCAGTATTTCTAGGAATAAGCCAATGAATCGCTAATTTTAGTTGTTTCGGCTGATGTCCTATAGCGAAGCATTTTCATTCTAACCGCTCGATTCTGTTTTTGGATGTAGGTGGAGGCATCTTTGTTTATGGTAAAATAAAGCGAAAGAGAAAGGAGTGGGGAAGATGTTAAGTGACGTAGAAGAGCGACAACAAACGATTGTCAATCATTTGAAAATCAACCAATTTGCCAGGATTACTGAATTGATCGATTTAGTAAATTACAGTGAAGCGACAGTGAAACGAGATCTTGTTGTCTTAGAACAAAGTGGTCTGATCCGAAGAGTCCGTGGTGGGGCTATGTTAGTAGATAATCAGAAAATCGATGTACCATATATGATGAAAATCACCCATTTAGAGGAAGAAAGTGAAAAACGTTATATTGCGGATATTGCAGCTAATTTGATCAAAGATGATATGGTTTTATTTTTAGACTCTAGTACAACTAGTTTGCATTTAGTTCGAAATTTAGGTCGATTTGAAGGGCTGCAAATCATTACGAATGGGGTCATTACTGCTGCGATGCTAAGTGAATTTACTTCAGCAAAAGTATCGATCGTCGGTGGTAAAATCGTTCAAAAACGAGCAACGATCAACGGAGCAAAAGCGTATAATGATATTTTGACTTATGCTGCTGACCTTGCAATCATCAGCTGTCGAGGATTTGATTTTAATCAAGGCGTGACGGAAACGCATGAAGGAGAAGCGTTAGTAAAAAGAGCGTTTCGTAAACAAGCCAATCATTTGATGGTGTTAGCTACACAAGATAAATTAGAACAACGCTTCATTCATCAAGCAATTGCTAGTCATGAAATCGATTATTTAGTGACCAGTCATAAATTAACGAACGAACAATTGAAAAAAATCCATGAACACCACACAGAGTGTTTTTATTAATCAGAAAGACCAATAAAAGTGTATGTTCTCATAAAATTCATTCATTGATAACACCTATAATTTGTATCAAGAAAGCTATAGTTTGTTCATGTACACCCTTTTTGGTAAGCGCTATCATAAATTGTGGAAGATAATAATTGAGAAAGGAGTAACGAGTGGACAGTTGCAGCAAGCGATTAGATAAGAACAAATCATAGGAGGTAGCGATGAAGAAGTTAGAAGGTACTTTAGCTGGATTGTTGGTAACGGTGATGATGGGAATTGCACTGAAAGAACCGGTCGTTTATGCACAAGTAGATGCCACAAATCCCGAGGTAAGGGTTTCGATGGATAATCAACCGGAGTCCTCTTACTGGTTCCCTGATGAATTGCTTAAATGGACGTTTGATCAGGATACAGATGCGAAATACAATGTTAGTGTTGAGCCTTTAGCCACACGAGTGGAGAAATCGCACTTATTAAAATCGAATACTACCCAAAACGAAAAGATGAAGGTTGTCGCACTTTCGATCATGAATAATAGCACTAGTGGAAATGCACCAAGAGGGAGCAATCAGTTTGATGCAAATGTTTTTTCGAATTGGCAATATATTGATCAATTGGTTTATTGGGGAGGCTCAGCTGGCGAAGGTATTATTGTTCCGCCAAGCCCAGATGTTACCGATGCGGCGCACAAAAATGGTGTGCCTGTTTTAGGTACGATCTTTTTTCCGCAAGGGGCCCATGGCGGAAAAATCGAATGGTTGAATACTTTTTTAGAAAAAGATGATCAAGGTCATTTTCCAATCGTGGACAAGATGATCGAAGTCGCACAAAGATATGGGTTTGATGGATGGTTCATCAATCAAGAGACAGAAACCAATCTAACGAAAAAGCACGCTGATTTAATGAAAGAACTGATTGGGGAATTTAAACAAAAATCAGCTGGAGCGTTAGAGGTTATGTGGTACGATTCCATGACAAGTGATGGGAAAATGGATTGGCAGAATGCGTTGACTGATCAAAACCAAGATTATTTAGTGGATGCTGATTTGAATCCAGTAGCAGATAGCATGTTTTTGAATTTTTGGTGGAATACCTCTAGCTTAGCAGGCCAAGATCTATTGCGTAAATCAAAAGAAAAAGCAGAAAGTTTAGCCATTGATCCCTATGATTTATTTGCGGGAATCGATGTCCAAGAAAAAGGGTACGATACACCGGTCAAATGGGATTTGTTTACGGATAAGAAGGGAATACCCTATACTTCACTAGGGCTTTACGTCCCAAGTTGGACCTATTCTTCTTCCAATGACCCAATGGACTACCAACAAAAAGAAGAAAAATTCTGGATCAATGAACAAGGGGATCCTACTAAAAGTACACTACCAACCGGCACAAGTTGGCCTGGAATCTCTACTTTTTCGGTTGAACAAACCGCTATTACGCAATGGCCTTTTATCACCAATTTCAATGTTGGAAATGGTTACAGCTATTTTAGCAATGGGCAACAAGTTTCAACAAATGAATGGAATAATCGAAGTCTCCAAGATATCATGCCGACTTACCGCTATATTATCGAAGAAGGAGCTGGCAATAAATTAGCTGGTAGTGTGGACTATACTACTGCTTTTAATGGTGGGAGTTCTTTGGCTTTTAAAGGTAAGATGGCAGAAAAAGTAACAAGTAAGATCAAACTGTATCAAACAAAAGTCAAAGTCGAAAAAAACATGTCATTTACGACGACAGCCAAAGCATCTGATCGAACCACGTTGAAACTAGTGTTAGGTTTTGCTGATGGTACATTTGAAACGTTTAATGGCAATAAAAAAATAGGGAATGACTGGACAACGGTTTCTTATCCTTTGAATAAAGCAACTGGAAAAGAAGTAACGTCGATTGCCTATGAGGTAACCTCAGCAAAAGCAAGTGAGAATTATGAGTTATTCTTAGGTCAAATTTCTGCGACACCTAAAAAAGTGCTGAGTCCAACAGCGGTCAATGATGTTACGTTCGATGATTTGTCATTTGACGAAGAAGCAATGTTTGCCGGGATCAGATTATCTTGGACTAGTCCACAAGCAGATCGCATCAAACACTATGAAATTTACCGAGTTCTAGACGATGAAACACGTGTCTTTATCGGAGCCACACCTGCTGAGAATTATTTTATCAATGGCTTAGAACGTCAAAATGCAACAGCTACAGCTATCGAAGTTGTGCCAGTTGATATCTATGGCAACAAGGGTGAACCTTCCAGACCAAACAGTTTTGACTGGCCACCTGTTCAGTTACCACGTGCTTCCTTTACTGTCTCAAAAACTTTGGTAGCGCCAGGAGAACCGATCACTTTCACGAACACCTCTTCACGAAATACCCAAAGTTTAAAGTGGACATTCAAAGGTGCTGATGTAGAGTCAAGTACGGAAGAACATCCTCGTGTCACTTATTCAAAAGAAGGAAGCTACGATGTAGAATTGACAGCAATCAATGAAGCAGGAGAAACGACAACTGAAATGAAAGGGATCGTTACGGTTACCAAGAATGCCCAAGCTGGTCTGAGTTTATTATCTAAAGGTGCCAAAGCAGAAGCCTCTTCATATGTGAATGAATCAGAGGCACCAAAGTTTGCTGTCGATGGTGATCTTGGAACAAAATGGTGTGCTGTAGGGAGTGCCCCACATACCATCACGATTGACTTAGGAACAGCTAAATTGATCAGTGAAGTGCGCATGGCTCATGCTTCTGCAGGAGGAGAAAGTGTAGGCATGAATACCAAAGCTTATACTATAGAAGTGAGTGCAGACGGAGAAAAATTCCAAGAAGTTTCGCGAACAACTAATAATACGCAAGGTTCAACGCTAAATACCTTTGCAGCAACGTCTGCCCGATTTGTGAGAGTCATCATCGATCAACCAACTCAAGGCGCAGATACAGCTGTCCGTCTTTATGAACTAGAAGTTTATGGGTTAGCAGAATAAAATTGGGTGATTGTTTCTGAACAAAAAGGAGTTCTGACAGAAGTATCTATTCATGAAAATAAGCCGAAGAATCCAAAAATAGTTTCTTCTATCTTTGGATTCTTCGGCCAATATTTTGCTAGAGGTGAATACTTCAACACCTTTTATTCGTTTCTTGAATCAGTTTCAGATCATCACTAATTCCATTCAAGTTTTGCTGAGTGGCTCTTTTTTTTATTATAAACGATATAGAGAACTGTACAGATCAAAGGAATGATACCAGAAACAATGTATAATCCTCTAAATGACGTATAAGATTTCAATATTCCCATCAAGTAGGGGCCAACACCTAGACCTAGATCTAATCCGATGAAGTAAGTTGAAAGAGCGATACTGATACGGTGTTCTTTGACGATTTTCAAACAAACTGCTTGTCCGTTTGACATGAAAGTCCCGTAACCTAAACCAACGAGTGCGCCTGAAATAAGTAAGGTGATGCTGTTTGTTGTCGCACTTAGTAGAAACAAGCCAGCAGTCAAGAACAAATAGCTAGGATACATGACATACTGTTCGCCTTTAGCATCAAAAATACGTCCCGTCAATGGGCGAGTGAAGGTGATAACTAACGCATAGACCACAAAGAAAAAGGAGCCTGCAGCGACTAAATGAATGACTTTCGTGTAAGAAGATAAGAAGGACAAAACACTTGAATAAGAAAGACCCATCAAAAAGGCGATTCCTGTAATGAACAATGCTTTTTTCTCAATGAATCCATGGATACTCCAAGATTGTAGTGATTTTCTTTGAGTATCTGATAAATCAATGTTTTTGACTGGGAACATCAGGCAAGCAATCGTGACAAGAAAAACTAAAACGATAGAAAACCAAATAATAAAATGAAAATCAGTCAGATTAAGCAAGATCATTCCTAAAAAGGGTCCGATAGCAGCGGCTAAACTAGTACTTAAACCATAATAATTGATCCCTTCTCCTTTTTTTGATTCAGGAATATAGGCAGTGACGATCGCATTGGTTGCTGTCGAAACGGTCCCGTAGCCAAACCCATTTAAAAAACGTACCAGATATAATACGCCGATCGTTGGGGTGAAAAGATAGGCTAAAGTAGAGAGTAAATAAAAAATCGCTCCACCACGCAAAGTAAACTTGCGCCCAAATAATTCAAGTTGTTTACCCATAAATAAACGAGCCAATAGTGTACCTATGATGTAGATACCAGAAGCAAAACCTGCTTGGCTCATACTAGCATGTAAATCATCTTGAGCAATAACGGCAATAATGACCATCAGTAAATAATAAATTAAATAGACAATGAAATTAATAAGAGTGATTCCGATAAAATGTTTATTGAATAATTTTTTTTCCATTTGCTTTGTGTTTACCCCTTAATCTGAATAAGCTTTTAATTTTTGGATTTGTACTTCAACATCGTGGTAATTTGATGGGTAGCGATCGACCAATTGACGAATGAACAAGTCTCGAGTCGTCATAAATAATTCTAAAAATTCTTCTAATTCGTTCGATGGTTTTTCATCAACTGCTTTGATCAATTCAATCGAATTTTGGTAAGCATCATTTAAGAAAACCAAAGAAGCTTTCATGTCAAATCTTGTTTGATAAGCTGTTTCAAGTCGATTAATAATTGTTTTCATCCAGTAGTTCATATTTTTTTCCTCAATTCTTTCATTTTTTTTACATTCGCAGTATAACGAAACGAAAAGAAGAAAAAAATCACAGACATAATTTAAAATGGTACTTAACAAATGTTAATATCATTAGTAAAATACCTTTGGGCTTTAAAATACTTAGAAATCTTGTATTATTTTTTTAGATAAATGTTTGGATGGGGGAGCATGATTGGACAGCAGAGTGCTAAAGGAATATTTAGAGAAAAATCAATTTCCAATTGTACGAAAAAGATATCATAAGTATCTAACTTTTGAAGGAGTGGAGGATTGTTACACGTATATTTTAAAAGAAGGCACGGTCAAAGCAAGTGTCATCTCAAATGATGGTCGTGAGTTCAACTTGAGGTATATTAAAGATCTAGAGATTGTTTCACTTTTAAAAGATGAATATTCGCAGTTTATTGATTCGCCGTACAATATTCGGATTGAATCTGAATATGCAGAATTTTATCGAATCAATCGAGTGAAATTTTGGGAACATATCAACGAGGATCCAAAGATGCAACACTATGTAAAAGAGTATTATCGGTATCGTTTGCTGTATTCCATGAAAAAAATGCAACAAATGCTTTTAAATGGGAAATTAGGTGCTGTATGTACGCAACTTTACGAGTTATATGATTTATTTGGGGTTCGGACAGAGGAAGGCATGATGATCGATTTTGTGATCACTAATGAAGAAATCGCCAAGTTTTGCGGAATCTCTACCGCTAGTAGTGTGAGTAGGATCTTAAAACAACTGAAAGAAAATGGGATAATCACCGTTAAAGATCATCGGATCATTATCACCAATATGGATTTATTAGAAGACAATATTATCTTTTAAACAGGATCAGTGGAAAACATAAGATGCTTCCTTCATGTAGTTGTATCAGCTTTAGCTGACGACAATGCATGAAGGAAGCATCTTAATTTATGGATGATTGTTCCTATTGTGGTGCTTTAAAAGCTTCGACCACCACCACCGAAAGTCCCGCCACCGCTGGAATGAGTCGTACTTCCGCCACCGCCACTGCCAGGAGGTGGGCTTTTTGGAATCCTGCGTGTAGTGACAAAGGAGTTGGTTAAGCGATCTGTTTTATCCGTTAATTTTACGTTTGATTTTTCTCTAAATGGGTATTTATAAGTTCCCGATTTTAACTGATACCTCGAAACTGTTACAAAGTAGAATACGAGGCTCAACGCTAGGGCTAAAATGATAGAAATCACCATTTCAGTCGTCGTCAACACTTTATACCGCGTGATCTTACCAGTCTTTTCATCAATTCGATAATGCCCACCAGGAACTCCAGCTTCTACATATTCTGAAGTTTTAGTCAAATAAGCTTGAGCTGCTGCAAAATAAGCCGAATTTGTCATTTGGTCGTAGACATCATCTAACGTGTCATTGATCCGAGCATCATCAAGATAATCGATCATATTACCAGAAGTTGAAATGTAAATCTCACGTTGTCCCATATCTAACAACAGAACAGCCCCATTTTGATCATTACCGATCGCATTTCTTAAGTAATCATCTGCAAACGTTCGAGGTTCTTCTGAGTTGGAAGTCGTCGTTACGATAAAGATTTGTCCTTTGATCTTCTCATTGATAGGCTGGATTTGTTGCTCTAAAGATTGGATCTGCTCTTGCGTGAACAAACCAGCTTCATCGTTCACTGCGGGTGTAGCAGCATCAACGGAAGAACTCCAAAAGAAACCGAATAGGACTAGAAAGAAAAGTAAAATTCTTTTTTTCATATCAAGTATCCTCCAATCATAAAGAGGATCGCCAATACAGCAAAGATTCCAAAAGCCGTCAAGCCCAGTTTTTTATGACTGATGGGTAAAACACCGCTGACTTTACCTGTTTGACCATTCATGGCGTAATAATAGACTTTCTTATTGGCATCACTACTGCGATAAGTGACTAACCATACCGGTAAAAGAACATATTCATTATTCTCACTAGTGATATCTGTCGAAGTCCGAACATTGGTCAATGTGGTATAACCATTTGCGGTGTCACGTAACAATTTCTCGGAGTAATCTTGCAGTTCATCTTGCACTTGTGATTTGATTGCTTCATATTCGATATCTCGTTTTTCTGCTTGAAACCCTGCCAGATACTGACTTTTGAAGTCAATTGCCTTGTTCAAAGGAAACGGTTGGACTGCTTCCACCATTTTTTGTTGGGTATTCTTGGACAATGCATTTTTTACTAGTTCTTTAAAGGAAAGTGAGCCTTCTCGATGAACAGCAAACTGTTTGGTTTCTGTATACTCGATGTCACCCACTCGCCAAATACGAATCACTGTTCCGGTCGCTTGCATAGAGCCGTCAACGGTTGCATCCGTTGTCCAATAAGGAAAATAAACGCCAGTTAGTTTGTCGATTTGGTCTTTGTTGAAAAATTCTTTGGGTACAAACCATTTTTTCTTTGTCCAAGCTAAGAATTTTTCGACCGCCTCTTCTTTTTCGACTGCAAATGGTAAGACTTTATTTGGCAGTAATTTTCCACTTAACCGCCCGGATAAAACAACTGGGTTGTGACAATAGTAGCAGTAAGTAGCAGCAGTTGTTGCATCGGTCACGATCTCTGCTCCACAGCTTGGACAAAGAAATAGTTCCATCGTTGCTTCTGTTTCTTCTTCCGCTGATTCAGCTGGTGTTGCTTGATCGCTAGGATCAGAAAAACCACCAGCTTCTTCAAACGCTTTTCGTTCTGCTTCATCCATCTGCTCCAACTGTTCATCTGCAGTAAAAGTAAAATCTTTTTCAGAATCTTGTTGGGAGGGCGGTTGATCTTCTGAGTGAATCCCTCGGGCTGCTTTTTGTTCTTGTTCGTACTGACTGACTTCTTCCTCAGTGTAAACATTTAAACAATAGTCACAGTGGAATTTTTGATCTTTTGGATCAAACGTGAGAGGACCCCCACAGTTTGGGCATTTATGTGTAAGAACGTCCATTCTATCCACACCTTTCTAAAACTTAGTCGAGTGGGATTCCTTTGAATGGTTTTCCACAATTTGGACAAAACTTAGGGATACCATTTGAAAGATCGACCACTTCGTTACATTCACTACATTTCATTTGTAACTTTGGTTGGACATTTGCAACTGGCTTGGCTGCCCCACAGTTAGAACAGAATTTTCCCGTATTTTCAGTTCCGCAGACTGGACATGTCCAAGTATCATTGCTCCCTTGAGCAGTTTGTTGGTTTTGTTTTTCAGCTTGTTGTTTGATTTGTTCCTGGTTATTTTGTGCTGCTTGTGAAAGGTAAGAACCATTAGCATTCATTCCCATTCCCATGCCCATAAAGCCAGTCATCGCGCCGGCATCATTTTTACCAGCTGCTTCCATCCCACGAGCAATCGAACCTTGAACATAGCCTTCACGGACACTTGGATCTCCCAACATCGCACCTTCATTACGCATATTGATCAATTTCACTGAATCATCTGTGTAAGAAATACTTGCTACTGCGACAGAAACGATTTCCATACCACGTAATTCATTCCAAGATTCATCTAAAACATTGCCCATGTATTTACTTAATTCTAAGCTTTTTGATGGAACATAAGAAATGCGCTGACCATCAGCAGACATTTGGTTGATTGCAGCTTGAAGAGCTGTTAAAAATTCTGCCAGATACTGCTCATTAATATCTGAGATTTCTACTTGCGTTTTGTTTTTAGGAATAGCGTTGGTATAAAACAAAATTGGATCAGTAATATGGATCGAATAAGTACCATGAGCTCGTAAGAACAATTCAGCATTGTAAAAATTGTCAAAATAGTTCAGTGGCGCACTGGTACCAAACTTGATTCCTTTGATTTCTTGAAGATTGATATAAAAGACTTGTTGCTTTTGAGGTGTCACGCCACCGAATTTAAAACGTTCAAAAGTTTCTGCGATCGCACCTTTCAATGAACCATTGAACATGGAAGGAGCAGAGTCATTTTTGATCGTGTAGTAGCCTTCTTCAGCAGTATAATCAATGATTTTACCACCATCTACAAGGAGCATCATCATATTCGGATAGACATGGACAACGGTTCCGTCAGTTAGAACATCCTCTGTTCCTTTACGATTGGAGCCACGTTTATCATCTTTACGTACTTTCACACCTTTTGTCATAACTGTTGTATCGCTCATATCCGCTGGTTCGATTACTTCGATCCATTGATCTGCTAATCCACCGCCGATCATGCTTGTGGCTGCTTTGATAAGACCCATAAAAAATTCCTCCCTTTATGAATGTTGATTGTTAAATGAATGACTCTATTATACCATAGGAGCAATGAAAAACTCTCAGACGGAAGATGGATATTAGCTGTTTAGCTGATTTTCTTTCAGTTGCAAAAAGCAAGGAAGATCGAGAAAGCTGTTTGTGAGTATTTATTTGAAAGAATCGGGGAATACACAAGTAACTACAAACGACAAATCATGATTCTTCTCATAACTATAGTAGTTTTTTTTAGCAAAATCACGTATAATAAAAGATAGTGAATTTTTCAAAAAAGGGGGATCTTCATGGCATATCAAGCACTCTATCGTGTCTGGCGTTCACAGCGTTTCGAAGACATTGTCGGGCAAAAAGCGGTGACACAGACGTTGAAAAATGCTATCGTTTCCCATAAAACTTCTCATGCTTATCTATTTACAGGACCACGAGGAACTGGTAAAACGAGTGCAGCTAAAATTTTTGCAAAAGCTATCAACTGTCCGAATAGTCAAGATGGAGAACCTTGTAATCATTGTGAAATGTGTCAGTCGATTACAGCGGGAACACAAGAAGACGTGATTGAAATCGACGCAGCAAGTAATAACGGAGTCGAAGAAATACGTTTTATTCGAGATCGAGCGAACTACGCACCGACAAAAGCAACTTATAAAATCTATATCATAGATGAAGTGCATATGCTTTCTACCGGAGCGTTCAATGCATTGTTGAAAACTTTAGAAGAACCTAAAGAAAATGTTATTTTTATTTTAGCAACAACCGAGCCACATAAGATACCAGCAACGATCATTTCCAGAACACAACGCTTTGATTTCAAACGAATCAATGCAGCAGATATCGTTGAGCATTTGGCATACATTTTAAAGCAATCAGACGTACAATATGAAGAACCAGCACTAGGGGTTATTGCTCGAGCAGCAGAAGGCGGGATGCGTGATGCGCTAAGTATCATGGACCAAGCGATTTCTTTTAGTAATGGGATCGTAACTGTGGATGATGCGATGCAAGTTACCGGTAGTCTAACCAACGAGATGATGGATGAATTTTTAGGCGCTTGTGTGAATAATGAAGTGCCCAAAGCGTTAGAATCATTAACAGATATCTTAGCTGCTGGTAAGGAAGCACGGCGCTTTTTAGAAGATCTTTTACAGTATTGTCGTGACTTACTGATGTACCAACAAGCACCAAACCTCGTAGCAGAACGAACAACTTCACTTCGAGAACCATTTGTCGAACTAGCAAAAGAAGTACCTGCATCTCGACTTTTTCAGATGATCCATATTTTGAGTGAAACACAAAATGAGATTCGTTTTACTAATAGTGCTACGATCTATCTGGAAGTAGCAACCGTCAAGCTAGCTCAAGCTTCTGGTTCAGCTGCTCCTTCAAGTAGTAACCAAGCAAGTGAAGTAGACAGTCAGTTGATCAATCAGCTACAAGCAGAGATCAAAGAGCTGAAAAAAGCGATCAACGAGATCAAAACGAATGGGGGAACCCCTTCAACTACTGCCAAGCAAACACAAGCTCCTGTTCAAAAGAAACAAGCAAGTACGTATCGGATACCAACTGAACGTGTGTATCAGGTTCTAAGAGAAGCGACCAGAAAGCATTTGAATGAAGTCAAAGAAGTCTGGGACGATTTGTTGATGAGTTTGTCTGTGACACAACGAGCGATGCTTAAAGCAAGTGAACCAGTTGCGGCTAGTCCTACTGGGTTAGTCATTGCGTTTGATTACGAGATCGTTTGTCAACGAGCTGCTAACGACGAAGAATTACAGTTGGCGATCCATAATAATTTAAGTCGAATGATCAAAGACTATGCACCAGATTCAGTCTATATCACGAGAGAAAGCTGGCCAACGATCCGCAAAGACTATTTAGTCCAAGCAAAAGACGGGAGTAATGATGATTCTTTTGCTCCGGAAGATTCAGATGAAGAGATCGAACTGATCCCTCAACAAGCACCAAGTGAAGAAACGATCGTCACGAAAGCCGAAGAAATCTTTGGCACAGATGTTGTGACAATCATTGATGATTAAATAAAAAAAGGAGAATGATCAATTATGATGCGCGGAATGGGAAACATGCAAGGGATGATGAAACAAGTCCAAAAAATGCAAAAAGAGATGGTTCAAGCACAAGAACAATTGAACGAAACAGAATTTACTGGTGTAGCAACCAATGAGTTAGTGAAAGTTATTTTTACAGGTGATCGTCGGATGAAAGACATCCAAATCAGTGAAGGTGTCGTGGATCCTGAAGATACAGAAATGTTGCAAGACCTGTTGATGATGGCTGTCAATGATGCTTTGACAAAAATCGATGCAGAATCTGAAAAAACAATGGGAAAATACACTAAGGGGTTACCCTTCTAATTTTTCCTAAAGGGGTAATGAAAATGCAATATCCAGAACCAATTGCTAAATTGATCGATAGTTACATGAGACTGCCAGGGATCGGTCAGAAAACAGCCACAAGATTAGCTTTCTACACGATCGATATGAAAGATGAAATCGTGAATGAATTTGCTAAATCGTTGTTAAGTGTCAAACGAGATCTTCATTTTTGTAGTGTTTGCGGCAACATCACAGAAGAAGACCCATGTGAGATTTGTAAAGATCCTTCAAGAGACCGGGGGGTTATCTTAGTTGTCGAAGAACCAAAAGACGTGATGGCGTTAGAAAAAATGCGGGAATATCGTGGGCTTTATCATGTTCTACATGGGGTTCTTTCTCCAATGGAAGGGACTGGACCTGAAGATATCAACATTTCTTCGTTACTTGAACGCCTACATGATGATCAAGTGAAAGAAGTGATCATTGCAACAAATGCAACCACTGAAGGAGAAGCTACTGCCATGTATCTTTCACGATTGATCAAACCGGCTGGTATCAAAGTCACTCGATTGGCCCACGGCTTATCCGTTGGTTCGGATATCGAATATGCTGATGAAGTGACCCTGTTAAAAGCGGTAGAAGGCAGACGCGAGTTATAAATTTTCTATAAAAAAGAATTTCGGCTACAATAAAGAAGTAACGCAAGAGATGGGGGCAAAAATGTGAACGGACTATTTATTACGATCGAGGGACCAGATGGAGCTGGGAAAACCAGTATTCTAAATGAGTTATTCCCTCTTTTGAAAAAAGTAGCAAAAACAAAGATCATTCAAACAAGAGAACCAGGTGGGATCCCGATTGCCGAAGAGATTCGGGCAGTTATCCTTGATCCTAAAAATGATCGGATGGATGAACGGACAGAAGCTTTGCTATATGCTGCGGCTAGAAGACAGCATTTGGTCGAGAAAGTCCTACCTGCTTTATCAGAAGGAAGCATTGTTTTATGTGATCGATTTGTAGACAGCTCATTGGCTTATCAAGGGGCGGGACGTAGAATTGGTGTTTCTGAGATTGCCCGCTTGAATGAATTTGCTACAGAAGGTACGACACCTGACTTTACCCTTTATCTCGATATTGATTCAGATACTGGATTGCATCGCATTAAAGAGAACCGAAGAGGTCAAATCGATCGATTAGATTCAGAAGGATTGGAATTTCATCAACGAGTACGTCATGCGTATTTAAAAATAGCTGAAGAGAATCCTGAACGTATTTATAAAATTGATGCAAGAAAGAGCTTTGAAGAGGTACTTCAAACAAGTTACAGAGCCATTGTTGAACAATACCCACAATTTTTTGAAAACTAGGAAGGTGACTGTATATGAAAATTATTTTAGCAATTATTCAAGACAAAGACAGTAATCGTTTATCCAATGAATTGATTGATGCCAATATCCGTGCAACAAAATTATCTTCAACTGGTGGCTTTTTGAAAGCTGGCAACAGTACATTTATTGTTGGGATTGAAGACGAACGTGTAGAAGAAGCATTAGAAATCATCAAAAAAACTTGTGAATCAAGAAAACAATTTGTTTCAACACCTGTCACGTTGGATATCTCTATGGACGGTGGAGTTCCTTATCCAGTAGAAGTTGAAGTCGGTGGAGCAACCGTCTTTGTGTTACCAGTTGAAGGATTTCATCAATTTTAGGAGGCGCCATGGATCAAGAATTTACGCTGGATCAAATGCAACCTATCGTGTATCAACAGCTTCAACGAAGTTTTGAGCATGGGCGCCTCGCTCATGCTTATCTTTTTGAAGGCGAAAAAGGAACGGGAAAACACGAAATGGGGATTTGGTTAGCACAACACCTGTTTTGTACGAATCTGCAGGAACAACTTCCTTGTGGAGTATGCAATAATTGTCAACGAATCCAAAACCAAGAACATCCAGACGTTTTAACGATCGTACCAGAAGGGCAAACGATCAAAGTCGATCAAATTAGACGTTTGCAAACCGAATTTAGTCGTAGTGGTTATGAATCTAGGAAGAAAGTCTTCCTTATTCAAGAAGCAGAAAAGATGAATGCAAGTGCAGCAAATAGTTTGCTTAAGTTTTTAGAAGAACCACCAGGCGATTTTCTAGCGATCTTAGAAACGGATTCGATTGGGCGAATCCTACCAACGATTCAATCACGCTGCCAAATCTTGCATTTTCAGGAGCTGGCTAAAGATGCGTTGATTTATAAATTACAACAAGCACAGATTCCTTTAGAAAAAGCGAAACTTTTGACTTTCTTGACGAACAGTTTCACAAAAGCAGTTGAAATATCGCAAAATGAATGGTTTAATGATGCTAAGGATTCGATTCAACAGTGGTTTGTGTATTTGCAAAAAAATGATACACAAGCATTCATTTATGTTCAAAAAAAGTTAATAAAGACTTTTAAAGAAAAATCGCAACAATTTACTGGTTTATCGATCTTAATGTTTTATTATCAAGAAGCTTTACAACAAGCTTTAATAGCAGAAAATCTTAGAAAAGTAACACGTATTAATCAGACGATTGAGCGTATTTTATTAGCGGAACAGAAATTAAGAAGCAATGTCAGCTTCCAAGCAGTAGCGGAACAGTTTGTTTTACAAACAATTACTGGCTGAGACAGCAGGAAAAATGAGGGTCAAGGGGGATGGAAATGGTCGAAGTAGTAGGTGTCCGTTATAAAGAAGCAGGTCCTATCTATTATTTTAAACCTGGTCAATTAACGTATGAATACAACGAGAAAGTAATCGTTGAAACTCAAAAAAACTTACATATTGCAACTGTCGCCATTCCTAAAGCAGAACTTGATCCGGAAGAATTGCCTGAGCAAATCAGTTCAATTTTGCATAAAGCGACACAAGCAGAACTCGAAAAAGAACAAAAAAATAAAGAAGATGCAGAACAAGCCAGGCTGATTGCGAAAGAAAAAGTCAAAAAACATGGGTTAGAAATGAAGATCATTCATGTAGAATATACGTTAGATCGTAGTAAACTCATCTTTTCATTCACAGCAGATGGACGAATTGATTTTCGGGAATTAGTCAAAGACTTAGCTGCCGTGTTTCGCACTAGGATTGAACTTCAACAAATCGGAGTACGAGATGAAGCAAAATTGCTAGGTGGGATTGGTCCATGTGGACGGCCTTTATGCTGTGCTTCATTTTTAGGAGATTTTGTCCCAGTTTCAATCAAAATGGCAAAAAATCAAAATTTGTCCTTAAACCCGACTAAGATATCTGGGTTGTGTGGACGTTTGATGTGTTGCTTGCAATATGAAAATGAAGAATATGAATTAGCAAAAAAAGCACTTCCAGATTTTGGAACAGTGGTTAACACTCCTGATGGTAAAGGGAAAGTTGTCGGCTTGAACTTACTTAATCGACTAGTAAATGTTCGATTAACAGGTCGGGAAAATCCAATCGAATATGAATGGGATGAATTGAAAAACTTCATCCAGGTAGGTGAGATAAATGGATAAGAGATCATTATATGATGGCTTGAACCAATTAGAATCAGAGCTAAGAAATACATTAACTGAATTGGTGGAAATGAAGCAAGCATTACATGAGATCGTTGAAAAAAATACAACGTTGGAAATGGAAAATCAACGTTTAAGAGAGCATTTACGGGAATTAAATCAAGTACAAACACCAGCAGATAATGTGAAACAAGAACTTTCAAAATCTCGTATGAACTTAGAAAAGATTTATGAAGAAGGCTTTCATGTTTGTTATGATCTCTATGGCTCAAGACGTGAGAATGACGAACCTTGTGCCTTTTGTTTAGAAGTCATCTATCGAGAAAGCGGACGGTAAACAAAGAGATTTGAAACAAGCCTGATATTGCTTATTTTTAGCGATCAATAAACGGCACTCACAGTATCACTTCTACGGAATTAAGTCCGAAAATAAAAAATAAGAAATGCTATTTTTCAATGTTTCGCCCTTAATTCTTAAAGGAGGCCGTGTTGTTCACGACCTCTTATATGGCGTTCAAGAAGCAACTCCTCAGCAATAAGCGATGATTTTCTAAAATATGGGAAGCTATTTTAAAAAATCCTCTCTTATTTGCTCGGAGCTGATCGCTTCTTTCACGACCTCTTACACGGCGTTCAAAGAGCTGACCTTTGATAATAGTTCAAAAAACTGCAAAATATGAGAAGCTATTTTTCAGTTTTCTTCACTATTTCTCAGGTCAAACCGCTCTTTTCACGACCTCTTACACAGGAGAATAAATCATGCTTAATCAAAAAAGTTTTAAAGGACATCATGAAACTGGCTCGCTTTATTTAGTACCGACTCCGATTGGCAATTTAGAAGATATGACTTATCGTAGTGTACGGATATTACAAGAAGTAGACTTGATTGCCAGTGAGGATACACGAAATACCCAAAAATTACTGAATCATTTTGAGATTCAGACACCGCAAAAAAGTTTACATGAACACAACTATAAGGAACGAATTCCGCAATTGATCGCTGAGTTGATGTCTGGTCGCTCGATTGCACAGGTAAGTGATGCTGGGATGCCTTCTATTAGCGATCCAGGACATGAGCTGGTACTTGCTTGCATCCAAGCGGGGATTCCAGTAGTCGCTATTCCAGGACCAACTGCTGGGATGACTGCTTTGATTGCTTCAGGCTTGTTACCTCAGCCATTTTTATTTTATGGTTTTTTAGGAAGAAAGAAAAAAGAACAACAAACAACGTTAGAAACATTGAAAGAATACACAGCTACATTGATTTTTTACGAATCTCCTTATCGGATCAGTGCAACTTTAACGAATATGTTGACTGTTTTTGGTAACCGTCAAGTTGTTTTGTGTCGAGAATTAACAAAAATCCATGAAGAATATTTACGTGGAAGTATTGAAGAGTTATTAGACTACATTGAAGAACACCCTGTAAAGGGAGAATGCTGTTTATTGGTTGAAGGAAATACTGGAAGTGAAGAGCCACAAACACAAATTGAAGGATCATTGAAAGAACAAGTCGAACAGTTGATTGCTCTTGGGGAAAAAACAAATGCAGCCATTAAAGCTGTTGCTGTAAAAAACGGACTCAAAAAGCAAGAAGTATATCGACAATTTCACGACTTGGACTAGTTGTATCGAAAAAGATATTTTTTGAAGGAAAGTTATGTCCGAATTGTATAGGAAAGAACGTTTCTTTTTTGGTAATGACCATTTGCTTTCAATGAAAATTTAACTGATTTGAGACTTTTTCTAAAGATTATCGAGGTGATCAATGTGAAAACATATGTAGGTTTACTTGATAAGATCAGAGTGATAAAGACGCAACCATTGCTTGTTCGGTTTACATTGGAAACCATTCATCAGCCACTTAATTGTATTGTTGCAAATGTCGAGATTGCGGATAAGTTGATGATGATGGAAGAAAGAAAATATAACATTGCTGTGACAGGACACTTGAATCGACGTAATCAGCTAGTTGTTGAGAGTTTGCAAGTGAGAAACCCAGATCAATATACACGAAATCTCAAGATCTAGAGCGAGTGCGAGAAGTACTATGAAATTAGTGCGGTGCAACGCTACTCGTAGATTTCAAATATTAAAACACCATGGAGATTGAATGAAGTTCAACCTCTATGGTGTTTTTACGTAATGTCAACTACATAGCTAAATAAACCATAGTGAAAAAAATACTAGAACGAATTTCCAAAATTTCGCCCATAGTAAGATGAAGGGAACTTAAGCAAACCTAAGTAAACCTAAGAAGTATTTTATCCTATCTAAAGGTTAGCGCGCATTAATTGTCTTCATATAGCTATAGTATAGGTTAAGACAACGATTACTGAAACAATTCTTCATAGCTGATCGTTTCATCAGAGTTATTTAACTGATCCAGCAGCGTTTCTAGTTTCGCAAAATTGATAAAGCGTGCTTGTCGTTCGACTTCTTTATTTTTATGGTAGATCAAAATAACAGGAGCAGTCAATATTTGAAAGGCGCTAGCTACTTCAGGTGTTTCCACAGCATCTAAATGAAAACTAGGAAAATCATACTGATCCAATAATTTCTTCAAACGAGGAAGAACAGCATGACATACGCTGCAATTTGGCATAGATAAGTAAAGAACTACCGTTTCATCTTGTGCTAATGACTGATGTACTTCTGATAGATTCGTGGTTTTTTTCATATAAAAAACGTCCTTCCTAATCAAAACAGCGAGACTGGGACAAAACTTGTCTCAGTCTCTTCTAGTATCTCTAAAAACGGATAAACGGTGTTCAAAGAGCTAACCTTCGGCGATAAGTCAAAAAATCTCAAAACATGGGGAGCTGTTTCGAGATTTTCATCCTTAACGCTCAGGTCAAAACACTCTTTTCACGACCTCTTGTTCACGGTGAGACAAAAGTAGCATCTTCGGAAAATTTGCCGAAATTTACCAAAAATTTGAGAAGCACCAAGTAGGTAACAATTAACATCAAAAACTAGTTTTTGTGTTTCTTGTCAATTTTCGGAAATTCCTTCTTATTTCTTGATGCTAAACACTTTTGTCTCAACCTAATTTCGTGAACCAATTTAATCACAATAAGAAAAAAAGTCAACTAACTTGTCTTATTTTTATCAAATAAAAGATAAGAGTTAGGTAAGAAATAGAAGTAACCTTGTTTTTTTTTAGCGAAAAGCGTATATTATTCTGGCAAATGATGTTTATAGTAAGGAGCGAAAAAATGTTTTCTTTTATACCAAATTCGGTATTGCAGATGAGTACGATTTTTCTATCAATCGTTATTGAAGCTTTACCATTTGTTCTATTAGGCTGTCTCATCTCTGGGGCACTACAAGTCTTTTTAACACCTGAGCGAGTCAAACGCTGGTTACCAGATAATCGCTTTTTATCCATTTTGACTGGTTCTGTTTTAGGATTTTTCTTTCCATCCTGTGAATGTGGGATTGTACCGATCGTTCATCAGTTTGTCAAAAAAGGAGTTTCTGTGCATACCGCTTTTGCATTTATGTTAACAGCACCTATTATCAATCCAATCGTCATTTTTTCTACTTTTATTGCATTTGGGAACTCTTGGGAAATGGCCGGTTGGCGAATGGTTGGAAGCTTTGTGGTAGCGTTGATCATTGGTATCTGGCTCGCTTATTTTCAAAAAGAAAGTGTATTGAAAACGAAGATCCAACAAACAATCGATCATAACCATCATCACAACCATCATCATGACCACACCCATGGTACCAATGAACACGAGGAGGTCAAAATTGGGAGAATCAAGCAACTTAGTCAGCAAACAGGTCATGTCCTCACACATTCAATCGATGAATTTTTTGATACGGGTCGGTATCTGATTGTCGGTGGTCTGATTGCCGCTAGTATGCAAACTTACTTGCCAACTCGTGTCATGTTGACACTGGGCTCAACCAAACTACTAGCAATTATTATCATGCTTCTTCTAGCTTTTACGATGTCCCTATGCTCGGAAGCAGATGCGTTCATCGGGTCATCCTTACTCAGCCTTTTTGGTACAGCTCCTGTGGTGGCATTCTTAGTATTTGGACCAATGGTGGATATCAAAAACCTTTTGATGATGAAACGCTATTTTAATGGTCGCTTTATTTTGATGCTCATTGGTTTGATAGCCGTTAGTGTGATTGGTTTTACATTATTTATCTAGGAGGAGCAGTATGATACGATTTTTGATATTATCTGGTTATTTTGAGCTAATGATGTATTTACAAGTATCTGGGAAATTAGATCAGTACATCAATGTTCATTATCGTTATTTGGCTATTTTATCGATGATTTTATCTGCTTTACTTGCATTGGTCCAATTGTATATTTGGGTCAAGAGTGATTCAGTAAAAGGGAAAAAACAGGTAGATGAAGAAGTACACCATCACCACGATCATGATCACGATCACGGGTTAACCAAGCCCTCACAACGAGTGATCGCTTATGTTCTGTTGGCTTTACCTGTTATTGTCGGTACTTTATTTCCAACAGTCAGTTTAGATACGACGATTGTGGAAGCAAAAGGATTCAATTTTCCAATAAGTAAGGAGTCGGTTGGAGACCCTGAAATGCAGACACAATATTTAAAGCCTGATACGAGCATTTATTTTAACAAGTCTGACTATTTGGATCAGATGAAAAAATTAAAAGAAAAATATGATGACAAACAGCTTATTAAGATCACTGATGAGAATTACTTGGAAGTCATGGAATTGATTTATAATTACCCAAGTGAATTTATTGGGAAAAAAATCTCTTATGAAGGCTTTGTGTATAAAACGCCAGATGGGGAAAAAGAAGATAATTTCTTATTCCGTTTTGGAATCATCCATTGCGTTGCTGACTCAGGTGTATTCGGTCTATTGACACATATGCCGGAAGGAACGAATGTCAAAAACGATGAGTGGTATAAAGTCGAAGGCACCATCCAATCTGACTACTATGAACCCTTCAAACGGGACATTCCAGTTGTAGAGGTCAATACTCTAACCAAAATCGAGGCGCCCAAAAATCAATATGTGTATCGGTCATTTTAAAGCAAAGACTAAAATTATTAGTGACAAAAATAACTGATGTGACAATAAAAAACCAAAGTACTTGAAAATAGCTTGTAGCTTGCCTATTTTCTAGATACTTTGTTTTTTTATTCATGGCACGATTATTTTCGCCGTTACTTTTTCATTTATGAACGTTTTTAGATGTTCTTTTTTTTCGTTTCAAAAAAATGGCTTCTCGTTTTAATTTGAAGTTTCGGATATTGTGGTTGAAGACTTCTGATAAAACGAGTCCTAAAGCAATAGCACCAGCAATCATGATCGCTTGAACTGTATAACTCGCAGCTGCCTGATAAGAGCCAGTTACTAGATTTCTCACTGCTTGATAAGCCAGACCTCCAGGAACTAGTGGTACCATGCCAGGGATATTAAAGATGGTTACAGGCATTTTTAATCGTTTAGAAAAAAGATCACTGATAAATGCAACACCTAAAGAACCCAGTAACGAACCAAAGGCCGGCGTGCCACCCAAATCCACACATATCCAATAGATCATCCAGCCAAAGGCACCAGAGAGCCCACAACAAATCAAGGCACGTCTAGGAACGTTGGTGATGATCGCAAAAGCTGCTGTGGCTAAAAAGCTAAAAGAAAATTGAATAAATAGATTCCACATCATCATGTTCCTTTCTCAATAAAAAAGTTGGAAGATAAAGGCAATCGCAAATCCGATCATTGTGGCAGTCATCATGGCTTCTGTACCACGAGAAACTCCAGAAACATAGTGTCCAGCTAGTAAATCCCGAATAGCATTTGTAATCTGTACTCCAGGAACAAGGGGCATGACACAACCGATGATGATCAAATCCTGATTGGCACCTAATCCGACACGAACGCTGAGAATAGCTGTAAGACCAATTAACAAGGAAGATAAGAACTCTGACAAAAATTTGATCCGAAAAAATTTTAAACTATATAAGTAAATCGCATAGCCGATACCGCCGATCATCAAAGTGATTGGTAAATCACTCATTTCTCCACCAAATAATACCATGATCGTTCCGCTAATCACTGCAGCACTTAAAATTTGAAGCCATACTGGGAAAAATGATCGGTCTTTTTCAATGGCTTGTAAGGCAACGTAGAGATCATTCAAAGTTAACTCACCAGCAACATATTTTCTAGAAAGATTATTGACATTGACAACTTTTTCCAGATTAATGGAGCGATTGGTGATTTGTTCCATTCTAATGGTTGACGTACGGTCAAGACCAATAAACAAACCCGTTTGAGTAACATAGCTGACCAGTCGATAATTGCCAGAAGCAAGAGCGATTCGGCTCATTGTGTCTTCTACTCGGTACATCTCAGCATTGCTTTCCATCATGATTTTGCCAGCTAATAAACAAGTATCAAGTAATAAATCCAACTCTTTTTCTGTCATAATATTTTCTCCAATAGTTCATTTGTTGCTTTTATTTTACTACAAATGACTAAATAAAAGAGAAATAAATAAATACTTGAGTATGAAAAGAAAGAGGCGTATACTGATTTTTGTAAGATGCGGGTGTAGTTTAGTGGTAAAATCCCAGCTTCCCAAGCTGATGTCGCGGGTTCGATTCCCGTCACCCGCTTAAACGAACGATAAGAATGAATAGAAACAGTATTGATCACATTTTGTTTGATCAATACTGTTTTTTGTTTTTGAGTCACAAGGCATTTTTTGCTTGATTAAGTGAAAACATACTGTTTTAAGATCAATGATTTTTTATGACGTATTCTTTTTAAGAAGAGATCAATTTTTACTTAGTATAGAGAATTAAAGGTAGAAATAAATGGAATAAAATAAGTTTAAATATTTTAAAAAAGGGGAACGTATGTTAAAGTTTAGAATAGTTGTTTAGAAAAGGAGTAAAGAAATGCAGAAAAAATCAACAAAAGCCATTATGGGTGTGGTTGTTGCTGTTTTAGCAGGGGCACTAGGACTATCAACACAAAAAAATTCAGATATCGTTCAACAAATTACTGGGTTATTTGACTCAACCCCACAAGCGTCAAAAGTAGCAGACGTACCAGAATATGATGGGAAGCATCAAGAAATTGAGATCAATCAGAATCGTCCGGATTTCACTGAAGAAGATTTGAGCTTAGCTAAAGGAACATGGCAAAGCTATTCAAATATTGATCGATTGAACCGTGTAGGTGCGGCCAATGCGTTATTGGGAAAAGACCTTTTTCCCAAAGAAAAACGCGAGCCGTTGTATATTGATCCAACTGGTTGGAAACAAAAAAAATTAAGCGATGGCCAATGGCTTTATAATCGTAGCCATTTGATTGGTTATCAATTGACTGGACAAAACAACAACATCAAAAATTTGATGACAGGTACTCGTTCATTAAATGCGCCGTATATGCTAGTCCATGAAAATGATATTGCCGCTTATATCAAAGAAACCAATCATCACGTTCGTTATCGTGTCACTCCACATTTTAAGGGGAATGAATTAGTTGCCAGAGGAGTACAATTAGAAGCAGAAAGTATTGAAGATAAAAAAATAAAATTTAATGTGTTTATTTATAACGTTCAAGAGGGTTATGAAATCAACTATGATACTGGACAGGCGAGAAAAAAATAGCTAATGACATTTGATAGTATACGAAAAAAGTATGAACTTTTTGAAGAATTATCGAAAAAGCTTATATTTATTTAAATATAGCGTATACTTTGGTTAAGATACGATCAAGTAACTGAACATTTGATCACAAATATGTTAAAGTAATGAGAAGTCTGTTTATTAATTTAACCGGAAGTTTTTTAAGATTTATTTGTAGTTTTAAGGTAATTCGAGTAAAATAAAAGTGTAGAAGGTAAATGAATACCTTGCGGGAAAGAGGTGTAGAATCATGGGTTTTACAGATGAAACCGTACGTTTTGGTTTTGACGATAGTCGTAAAAAAGAAGTAAGTGAGACATTAGCGATCGTTTATCGGGCTTTAGAAGAAAAAGGCTACAATCCAATTAATCAGATTGTTGGCTACTTGCTTTCTGGAGACCCGGCCTACATTCCTCGTTATCGTGATGCAAGAAACTTGATACGTCGTCACGAACGCGATGAAATCATGGAAGTAATTGTTAAAGATTATCTAACAAACCATGGGGTAAGTATATGAGAGTAATGGGCTTAGATGTGGGCTCAAAAACAGTTGGTATTGCTGTTAGCGATCCATTTGGTTGGACCGCTCAAGGAGTAGAGATCATTCGTATTGATGAAGAGGCGGAAGAGTTTGGCTTTGACCGTTTGAAAGAACTAGTCGATCAATACGAAGTAGACCGATTTGTCGTAGGCTTACCTAAAAATATGAATAATACAATTGGACCAAGAGCAGAAAGCTCAATGGCTTATGGAGAAAAAATTAAAGAATTATTCTCGTTACCAGTTGAATATCAAGATGAACGACTAACCACAGTTCAAGCTGAACGAATGTTAGTTGAGCAAGCCAATACATCAAGAGCTAAAAGAAAAAAAGTGATTGATAAATTAGCTGCTGTCATGATTTTACAAAATTATTTAGACGGTTCAGGAAAAAAATTATTTTAATTTCAATGAAAAGAGGGAGACTTATGACAGAACATAACCACACACATGACCACGATCACGAAGGGCACGAGCATATCACCTTAGTAGATGATCAAGGAAACGAAACATTATATGAAATCTTATTAACAGTTGATGGACAAGAAGAATTTGGCCGTAACTACGTATTGCTTTATCCAGCTGGTGTACCAGAAGATGAAGATGTTGAGTTGCAAGCCTATGCTTATGTCGAAAATGAAGATGGCACAGAAGGCGAACTAGAACAAATCGAAACTGATGCAGAATGGGACATGATTGAAGAAGTATTCAACACGTTCATGGCTGAAGAAGAAGAATAGTCTTAAAATGACGGCTGAACCCTTGATGGATAAGGGTTCAGCTTTTTTGTGTTTTGCTTTGACCAAGGTTATTAAAAATCGGCTCTTTGTCAAGAAGGACTGATGAGTGGAGTAAAATCAAATCTGAGTCTGAACAATCAACTCGCTTTCATCAGCCACATAAATAATAGAGTCAAAATAGTTAAGTGTATTTTGTTTTAAGGAATGATCAAGAATAAAGTATGCAGAAAATATCTGATTTCTAGATAGGAATATAAAACCCTTCGTAGGGTACGATATAATAATAAGAGGTTCTTTGTGATGAAGTATGTGACTTGTCATTGTTTCTAAGAATGAAATGACAGATAAAGTGAATATTCTTGTCCACTTTTTCAGATGTTCAAGCGTTGTATAGATGAAAGGAGAAAATGAAATGAAACAGGAGGGAACATTTGAAGAAGTATTACTTTTATTAGGGCAAGAAGTAATAAGAGTGCTAATAGAAAAGGGGAGTACGTTGGAAGACGCAGAAGATGCTGTTTCTAAAACCTATGATACTATATTTTCTTCTCTTATCTATATGACACAGGATAATTTACGTCCTTGGTTTTTTAGAGTTTCTTTCAATAACTATATTGATCTATTCAGGAAAAAGAAGCGTGAAAAAGAGCTTATTTTTCGCTATGTTGACTCGCAGTCGAATGGAACTAATGAATCAGAAAATTTATGGATGATTATCGACTCGCTAAAAAGGCAAGAACAAGAATTACTGATTTTTAAGTATTATTATCGACTATCGTATGAGGACATCGCGAGTATGTTAAATCAAAAAGTAGAAACCGTGAAAAAACAATTATACAGAGCACGAAAAAAATTAAAGGCAAACTGGGAGGATGAGTGATGGATTTGAATAGGAGTATCAAAAAAGCCAAAAGAAAACAGATAATAATGGTCAGTTGTGTTTCAATCATAATTTTTCTTACGATGTCGGGTATCTTGGTTTTTATATTAGATAAAGTCGCTACGAAAAATTATCATGAGCTAGATCAGTCGTTATTTGCTTACCAAACAATTGCGTCACCAAATACACAAATTGACTCACAAGTGATTGCTAACAGCTCAATTTTGGGCGGGGAGGTCGTAACTAACCAATCGAAAAACATTGATGGCTACATTGTACCCTGGAGTAGTTTACATAGTAAGTACAATGTTTTTGGCAACGAAGTGGACAATAATGAACGGATGACATCTTGGTATCATTCCCTTAAAAATTCATATGAATATAATCGTCAAACCAAACAAAAAGTCGCCACATTCTACAATCCGACGATTGAAAACTATTATGGTGGGGTGAAAAATGAATTAGCGGATTTAAAAAGCACGGATGATTTACTTGCAGAAGTAGCGATTTCCTTTGATCGGCCCTATCGCTATAGTGAAGTGAAAAAAATGTTTCCGGAAAATGTCAATGTTGTCTGGTTGTATTTGTTTTCTGAAGAGAGAGACGAAAGCAAAGGACGTTCCGGTATGCCAACGTATGGTTTTCAGTTAAGTTTTGATGAAAAGAATCAGCTGATTGATGCAGAAGCAGATAAAGATTATTTTTTCAGCTCATTTGAATCACACGTTTCTTCTGTGAATAATAAAGCAATGGTAAATTTTCTAAAGGAAAACGAAAATAAGAAAGTAGATGACCTAGAAGTCTTAGGAGTAATGATCACAGGACAAGCAAAGAATTTAGCAGAACTAAAAGACAAACCCTTTGTTAGAGGCAGTTCTGTTGGTGTAACAGTACCGATTGTTCCATACATTGAACCAGAAAAATAGTAAGCTATCCTAAACAAGGAAATTGATTTAGTTCGTTTTAT
Organism: Enterococcus sp. DIV1682a; assembly: GCF_051711005.1. NCBI lineage: Bacteria > Bacillati > Bacillota > Bacilli > Lactobacillales > Enterococcaceae > Enterococcus > Enterococcus sp. DIV1682a. The sequence goes on along the minus strand of NZ_JBIOLT010000001.1, from coordinate 2,226,141 downwards.
TTTATAAAGGTAAACAGAGGGTGTTCAGAAGACAACGGATTTCTGGACACTTTTGTTGTAATCGAATATGAAGTGTATCCTATTCTTTTTGTGTCTATAAACACTCAAACAAAGTTCATTAAATGTTTAGATGTGCTGCAAGTTTTTTAATTGCTTTATTTTTAGTCGCTTGGCTAAGGTTAACCATCGGTGTCCTTTTTTTGTTAACAGCCAACTGATGAACCTATGTTATCTAATACAATAGAAGAATTGAGGTATAACAGGTAATTAGATATCGTATTTCTTCTGAAAAATAAAATACTCCAAGCAAGAGAGAAACTCTCATTGCTTAGAGTATTCGCAAGCCCTTATTTTGATGAACTTTTCCAATTCTCGTATTGTTCTTTCAACTTCTTGATATACCAAGGGATTCGTTCAGGATTGTTGCTCAGAAAAGTCAAAGCATTTTCTTCAGATTCAACAATTTTTTTATCAATCACATAGGCAAATTTTTGTATGTCCATTTCTAACTTATCAATATCACTTATGAAAAATAGTTGTCCGTTAGTTTTGGCGGTCTTATTTAATGAACTCCATTTTATTTGTTTATTTTCATATGAACTATCATTAGACTGATTGTTTTCAAAACGAAATTTTATTTTTTTATTCATAAGCTTCCTCACCCTTTATATTCATCCTAATTTTTTGGTTTCAAGAAATATTTCATTAAGATAGATTGGTTAGACTTATCTTTTTAAGTTATTTTAATTCTTTTTGTTAGTTGGAATTCTCTTTATTTGATAACATATTCATTTTGGCTCAATTTTTTTAAAAAGGTTTTAATTTTTGAATTTAGATAGTATCGGTATATTTCCGCTACAATTTTCGGATAGCGATAGGTGCATGCTATTTCTACCAAATGAGTATAGATATCATAGAGTACAAGCCTAATCTTATCTTCTTGACTAAACGTAAAATGATCATTTATCACTTTACTGTAACCTGAGATGAAATTTGGATCTTTTTCTAATCTATCTAACATGAATGAAGGGAATGTGGCTAATGGATCTCCGAAAAAGAATCGTTCAAAATCAATGATACCTGAGATAGTCAACTTTTCTTTTTTGGGTGCCAAATATATGTTTCCAGTCCACATATCATAATTAACAAGCTTAGGTATTTGAATTTCATCTAGCAACTCTTTTCTTTGTTCTATAGCAGATAAGATTTCAGTATACGGAATTTTGTATCCGTGCTGTCGCGCATCCTCTAACAAATCGCTAACCATAGCCGTAAATGCTTCACTCCAAGATGTGTAACGATAATGACGTTCTTCTTTGATATAGCCAAACCATTCGCCTTCAATCCCATGTAATTTAGCATTTATTTTCCCGAGTTTTTTCATCAATTCAGGTCTTGATTTATTTAAAAGCAAGTAATTAGAAAAATAGTTGGACCAAGTTTTTCCTTTAACACACTCTAATAGAATGTAATTATAAGGAATCACTTTTCTTGAAAAATCATATGCATACATTTTGGGTACAGGGACATGATGATCTTGGAGCAACTGATAAACATAAACTTCTGTGTAAAGTCCGCCTTTTTCTAACAAAGGTAAACCAGCACTTTCGTCAGGTGCAGTCTTTAATACTACTCCGTTGCGTAATTCTTGGGTGCCTTTTATTAGGTAGACTGTATTCAGCGTTCCTTCCTTAAATTGCTTGATACTCGTAACTTCAGAATGTTTAAATTGTTTGTATATAACTGTTTTGATTTGTTCATTTGTTAGCGCATTTTTTGTTGAAATCTTCATACCTTCCTCCATACGTTACTTGCAATAATTTAGTTTCTTCATTCGTCGAAAGAGCATTGATACCAAGCCCTTAGATTAGGCTGCAAATTGGCTATTATATAAATCAGCATAGAACCCATTTTGACGAATCAATTCTTCATGATTCCCTTGTTCAATAATCGTTCCTTTGTCCATGACCAGAATATGATCAGCATCTTGAATTGTTGAAAGACGATGTGCGATGATAAAACTTGTACGGTTTTTCATCAGGGCATCCATTGCTTTTTGAATTTCAGCTTCCGTACGTGTATCTACGCTAGAAGTTGCTTCATCTAAAATTAGAATTGCTGGATCTGCAAGAATAGCTCTAGCTATAGTTAGTAATTGCTTTTGTCCAACAGAAATATTTGATGTTTCATCATCCAAAATAGTTTGATAACCATCAGGAAGGGTACGTATAAAATGATCGATTCGTGCAGCTTTAGCGGCTTTGATAATCTCAGTTTCTGGAGCATCTCTTTTTCCATAAGCAATATTTTCAGCAATAGTACCCGAGGATAGCCAAGTATCTTGGAGAACCATCCCAATGATCGAACGCAATTCTTGACGAGTCATTTCCGTTATATTGACATTATCGATAGAAATCTTACCTCCATTTAATTCATAAAACCTCATGATTAAGTTAACTAATGTTGTTTTGCCAGCACCTGTAGGACCAACGATGGCCACTTTACTTCCCGCTTTAACATCAATATTGATGTTATCCATCAACATCATGTCTTCTTTGTAGCCGAAACGAACATTTTCAAAACGCATTTGTCCTTTGACTTTAGGTAAGCTAATGCGTTTGTTCGTTTCAGGAATTTCTTCTATTTCATCTTCTATTTGATAGATCCGCTCAGCAGCGGCAATAGCTCCTTGAAGTGAATTAGAGATATAGGCAAATGTAGACACTGATTCAGATACTTTTTCAATATATTGTAAAAACGCTTGAATATACCCAATTGAAATACTTCCATTTAAAACAAGAATTGCCCCGCCAATTGCGATTACAACATAGCCTAAATGGTTCATAAATTGGATGATTGGATTGATGACGTAAGTAATGAACTTTGCTTTTTTTTCTTTCTGACACAGATCTTCATTTAAAGACGCAGTATTCTGAATCATTTCATCTTGGATATTAAACGCCTTAATAATTATATTTCCTGTGAATGCTTCTTCGATCTGAGCATTCATGTTTCCCAAAGCTTTCTGGTTCTCAGCATGAGCAACCTGTGTTTTTTTCGTGAACATTGAAGCAATTACCAGACTCAAGAACACAGTGCCTAGTACAATCAAAGACAGCAAAGGACTAATCATAAACATGATGAACAAGGCACCAATCATTGCTACAAATGAAGAAAGCAGTTGAGAAATTCCATCTTGTAAGGTTGTCGAAACTTTTTCAAGGTCGCTAGTGATACGACTGGATATATCTCCTTTTTTATGTGTATCATAAAATCGAAGTGGCACTCTATTCAGTTTTTCACTAATTCGTTTTCTCATTGAAAGCGTGACATTTTCTGCAACACTTGCCAAGACATATTGTTGCAGATAACTAAACAAAGCTCTGGCGGAAAAAATACTAACTAGCAATAGCAGCAACGTATTCATTGAGTGTATGCCTATTGTAAATGCGTTACTTGTTTGTACAGGTAATTGAACTTCTTGGGCAATAAGATTGATAGCCTGAGCTAATAACAAAGGATAAACTATACTCAGTAACGAACTAATCCCTACACCTATAAGAGTTAATAGTAGTTTCCATTTTTGCCCCATGAGATCAGTGTACAGACGAGAAGTTGTTTTTTTCACACTCTTTATTTTTGATGGATTTCCATTTACGGTCGTGTTACTCATGCGATATCCTCCTTGCTAAACTGAGAATCAACGATTTGTTTATAAGGTAAGCAAGTCTCTAATAAAGTCTGATGGGTGCCAATACCTGCTACTTTACCTTCGTCCAAAACAATGATTTGGTCGGCATCGATAATTGTATTGATTCTCTGAGCTACAATGATCATAGCGGCTTCTCTTGTTTCCTTTTTCAAGAGTGACCGAAGTTTCGCATCCGTCTTATAATCTAGGGCTGAAAAGCTATCATCAAATACATATAACTCAGGCTTTTTAATTAATGCACGTGCAATGGCTAGTCTTTGTTTTTGTCCACCAGAAAAATTATTTCCTCCTTGTGCTACTGATGTTTCAAATCTATCATTTAAGCTGTTAATGTAATCATTGACCTGAGCAATTTTACAAGCATGAGTGATTTCCTCATCTGTTGCATCTTTCTTACCATGTTTAAGATTATCTAAAATCGTGCCACTGAATAAAAAAGCTTTTTGAGGTACATAGCCAATTTCCTCTCGGAGGGCTGCACTAGATAAATTTTTGATATTTTTCCCTTTATAGGAAATAGTTCCTGTATAAGAGTGATAAAACCCCATAAGTAAACTTGCGATTGTTGATTTTCCAGAACCTGTACTTCCAACGATAGCTGTAGTTTGACCTTTCTTTACACTAAAACTAATGTCTTCCAACACTGGTTCTTCAGCATTTGCATAACCGAAAGACACTTTATCAAATTTGATTACTTCCGTTACTTCAGCAGTTTCATTGATAGAAGTCTCTGAGGAATCATCTTCCTCGACATTTAAAACAGCTAGTATCCTATCTGCACTTATTTTTGCTTTCGGAAGGCTAGTGATTCCTGCAAGTCCCATGATCAATGACATAAGAATGATAGAAGAGTATCCGATGACGGCAATGATATCTCCTAATTGCATTGATCCATTGGTTACTCTGATATTTCCTAGATAGACAATCAACAATGTAGAAAAATTCATGATAAGCGTAATGATCGGCATGAGGATGGCAAATAGTTTATTTATACTAACTGCTGTTTTATTGTAGTCAAAAAAGGATTTATCCATACGGCTCTTTTCATAATCCATACGATTAAAGGCACGAATGACTCTGACACCAGTAATTTTTTCCCTAATATTCTTATTCATCTTGTCAAAAAGCGTTTGCTGTTTTGCTAGAAGAGGAATCGCTTTTTTGCTAATTAAAAAAGCTAAGAAAAGAATGACCACCATGATTCCCATGATGCTGATTGCTAAACCAGTATCTTTTGAAAAAGTGAGAACTAATCCAGCAATTGCCATGAAAGGAGCGGGTAAGAGCATTTCAACTGATGAAGAAAAAGCTTCTTGGATTTTTGTTACATCGCTGGTATTTCTACTGATCATTGAAGCTGGTCCGAAATCATTGAATTTATCTATTGATAGATTTTGTGCTTTTTGAAATAACGCATTTCGAAGGTCACGGCCTAGATAGGCAGAAATTTTTGAAGAAAGATAAGTACCAAAGATGGAAAAACTCATGATAGTAAGTGCTACCAAAATCATCAGCGTACCAATTTTCCAGATATAATCTAAATCTCCTTGAAGAATACCATTATCCACAATATCTGCAGTGAGGGTAGGGATATATAATGTTCCAAATCCTTGTATGAAAACACATAAGATCATTACTATAGTTTCTTTATAATATGACTTTAAGAAGGAAAATAATTTTTTCATGATTCATTTCTCCTTTTTAAGTAATCTTCTAAAGAGAAAAAGAGTTCATTGGAAAATCTCTCAAAATCATCAATAAAAGTTGGTGCAATTTTCATAGTTTCTTGAAGGGCTTTATTTTCAATCTCATATACCGGTTTTAATACTTCTTGGGCATAGAGGAGACCTTTTTCAGTTAAACAGATTTGTAATTCACGTTTTTTCCCAGGAATATTTTTAAGAGTAATGTATCCATCTGATTCACATTCTTTGATCAGCGTATTGATTGTTGTTTTGGGAAATGACCAATCCTCGCAGATTTGTTTCTGTGAATGGAATTCTCCATCGTCTAAAACATATAAGAGCCAAAATAAATTTTCTTTGACACCAGATAATTTTGAAATTTTCCAATAAACACCATCAAGTGTAGAAGTTATTTTTCCAATTCGTTGATTCGTGTGTTTTTCAGCCATTTATGAACCTCTCCTTTATAATCCTAATTCGTACTTATAATAATAATAATACGAATTCGTACTAATGTCAATGATAGAATTTAGTCTTTTGATAGGGTTCTTTGTTTTTATTATTAGAGAATAATAGTTGGTCGAAAAAAATAAGAAGTGACTAGTATAACGACTGGATTCATAAGAATGGAGGACACATTTCTAGTAGGGGAAATTTGAATGCTAAAACAATTTCTTAAAACGACTGAATTAGGACTTACTAGATGTGAGGAATGGAATAGGATATTTATTGAGGACACATTTGATTGTTTTTCTTTACTGGAGGGATCAAAATGAAGGGGGAAAAATGAAAAGATGTTGGTGAACTTCACCAACATCAAAACGTATAAAGCCATTCTATATAGAGCATTTCTTAACTGAAAAACTGTTTTATTTCTAGTGATACTTTGGAGTGACAGCTTTCAATATTTAGTCAGTTGGCAAACATAGTAATCAAATGTACTTTTCTTTTCAAAGCCCATGTTTACATATAAATCATATGCAATTTGATTGGTTGCGTCGACTTCTAAATAAATTTCTTTTTCTTCTTTGATTAATAATTCTTGGATCAAACGGTTCAAGCAAAGTTTACCTAACCCTTGACCACGAAAAGCCGGTGCTACGACTAAGCCGTAGATACCATAGGAAGATAGATCCTCTTCGATTCGGGCACAAGCAATCAGTTGATTTTCTTTATGAAAAACAACTGTTTTCTCTAAATCTTCAGATGACAATGGAGGAACCGTTGCCCCAATTTCTCCTAATTGGAGTTGGGCAATTAGGGAAGATTCCTTTAGAGTAGCTTTTTGTGGTCGATAAGGAGAATCTAGCTGTTTAAATTTGTTTGGCTGAAGAATCAACCGATACTCAGTAAACTGTTTGTTCAATTCTTTTTTCGACTTAAAGTAATTTTTCAAAAAAAGGTCACGTGGATCAGTGATGTAAAGAATCGTTGTTCGACCGATGGTTTGAGCAAATCGCATTATTTCATCAAGTAGTTGTTGTAAACAAGCCAAATTTTCATGCACGATCATTGTCACTTCTAGTTCGCTCTCATCATAAAAACTTAAAAAAGCATAGGCAATAAGTGTCTCTTCTTTAAAACAAAGGACATGGCGGATCTGGTCGTTCGTTTGTTCAGCAAAATCAGGAGCTAGTTTAAACTGGCAGTGACGCTGCTGTTCGATCTGTTCTTTCAATTCACGGATCGTTTGCTTGGTATCAGGTTGTAGCTGTCTTGTGATAGATGCTTTCATTTGTTTTCCCCAATCAAAAGATTTTTCTCATCTTATCTTATTTTTTTAACCAACACAATAAGAAAGTGAATCGCGGTAGTTGGTCGTTCCTTCATTTGGTCATGAAGCCAGAAAGCGAGTCATTGTATTCAATGAGAGTGCCATACAAATGCAATGCTCATAAAAATATAGTTTATAAGGAAAAGTGACATATAAATAAAATTTATGGTAGGTATTAGTTTTGACTATATTCTTTTCTCACGCCTATACTTCCCTTGTTACTAAAACCTAGGAGGAATTAGCTATGTTGACAGGATTAAACTTATTAAATAATCCATTTTTAAATAAAGGAACAGCTTTTACGAAAGAAGAACGTGCGAAATATGGGATTACAGGTATGTTACCAAGCACAGTCCAAACGTTAGAGGAACAATCGATTCAAGCATACGGACAATATTTGAGTAAACAAAGTGATCTTGAAAAACGGATCTTTTTAATGAATTTATTCAATACAAACCGGACACTTTTCTATAAATTAATGGGACAACATTTAGTTGAGTTTATGCCAGTTGTTTATGATCCAGTCGTTGCGGATTCAATCGAACAATACAATGAAATTTTCTTAAAACCGCAAGATGCTGCGTTTCTTTCAATTGATGAACCAGAAAATATCAAAGCAAGTTTACAAAATGCTGCGGACGGTCGAGACATTCGCTTGATCGTGGTGACTGATGCAGAAGGAATCTTAGGTATGGGTGACTGGGGAGTCAATGGTGTAGATATTGCGATCGGTAAATTGATGGTTTATACAGCAGCTGCTGGAATCAACCCTGCCCAAGTATTACCTGTATCGATTGATGCAGGAACAAATAATGAAGAATTACTAAATAATCCATTGTATTTAGGAAATCGCCATCGTCGTGTGACAGGACAAAAATATTATGAATTTATCGATCAATTCGTTGATGCAGCAACGGATCTTTTCCCAGAACTATTACTACATTGGGAAGATTTTGGACGAGGAAATGCTGCAACGATCTTAGAAAAATATGAAGATAAAATCACTACTTTCAATGATGATATCCAAGGAACAGGGATTGTTGTTCTTGCTGGTGTACTAGGTGGACTGAATATTTCTGGAGAATCATTGAAAGACCAAACTATTTTGACTTTTGGAGCCGGTACTGCGGGCGTAGGTATTGCCAATATTCTATTAGACGAAATGATTCGTCAAGGTGTATCAGAAGAAGAAGCTCGAAAACACTTTTATCAAGTAGACAAACAAGGGTTATTATTTGAAGATACAGAAGGTTTGACTCCAGGACAAATTCCTTTTGCTCGAAAACGATCTGAATTTACTAATTCTGCTGAACTAACAACTTTAGAAGCGGTCGTAAAAGAAATTCATCCAACAATCATGATTGGGACATCGACTCAACCAGGTGCGTTTACGGAAGAAATCGTTAAGGAAATGGCAAGCCATACACCACGTCCAATCATCATGCCATTGTCTAATCCAACGAAATTAGCGGAAGCGAAAGCCAAAGATTTAATTGAATGGACTGATGGGAAAGCATTAGTAGGAACTGGGATTCCGGCAGCAGACGTGGAATATCAAGGAGTAACTTATCAAATCGGACAAGCAAACAATGCGTTGATGTATCCAGGGTTAGGACTTGGTTTGATTGCTTCAACGGCTACACGTGTGAATGCTGAGATCATTTCTCAAGCAAGTCGTGCATTAGGTGGAATCGTTGATGTTACACAACCAGGCGCAGCAATTTTACCTCCAGTTGCGAAAATCACTGAATTTTCTCAAACAATTGCAGAAACAGTAGCGAAATCTGTTGTTTCTCAAAAATTGAATCGTGAAGAAATCACTGATATCAAAGCAGCAGTGGAATCTGCTAAATGGGTACCAGAATACCAAGAGTTAGACAAATAAGCTTGACCAAATTTCTAAAACAAAGTGAATGAAGGATTAGTTGAGCACAATCATACACAGAGTACGTTAATCGGTGAAAGGAAAGCAGCTGATTAGATGCAACGAGGTGAAAAATGGGAGTCACCTGATGAAGAAGCTATAAAAATCAGATATTGAACTATTTTTCAACGTACCTCAGCCTTTCACCGTGCTTTTTTATTCAGAAAGGATCTGTATGAATGACACAAAGAGAAGAATCAACTACAAAAGTTGAAGAAAAAACAAAAGAAGGATTTTGGACAACTAAGATTACTGGAGTAAGTCTTCCTATCTATTTTGTTATGGTATTAGTCCTGATCGTTGCAATGGCACTTGGAAAATTACCAACGAATATGATTGGTCCGATCGCTGTTCTAGTGATATTCGGGAATTTATTTCATTTTATTGGTACAAAAATCCCAATCGTTAGAAGTTATCTAGGTGGAGGTTCCGTATTTGCGATCTTTGCCTCAGCTGCAATTGCGACTTTTGGTATATTACCAGAATACGTGGTGAAAGCTACTGAAAATTTTGTAAGTAACATGGGTTTCTTAGATTTTTATATCGCAGCTTTAATCACTGGGAGTATTTTAGGGATGAACCGTAATTTACTAATGAAAGCATCGGTACGTTTCATTCCAGTAGCACTTATTTCAATGATTGTATCGTTTTTTGCTGTTGGTCTAGTTGGAATGTTAATTGGTAATGGGTTTGGACGTTCCGTACTGTATATCTCTTTACCAGCAATGGCTGGAGGAGTTGGAGCTGGCGCAGTTCCATTATCTACGATTTATGCGAACGTCTTAGGAACGAATGCTTCCTCTATTATTTCTCAATTACTCCCAGCTACAGCAATGACTAATGTCTTAGCCATCATTGGAGCAGCTTTGGTTGCTCGTGCAGGAAAATCAATGCCTAAATTGAATGGTGAAGGCAAACTTATGGCAAAAGGCGATCTTGGTGACGGTAAACCACGGAATGTGAAACCATCGATCCCCCAATTAGGTGTAGGTCTAATGGTGTCATTGACATTCTTTATTTTAGGACAAATCGGCAACTACTTTGTGCCAAAAATCCATGCGTATGCATTCATGATTATCATTGTCGTGATTTGTAAAATTACAAATCTCTTACCTGATTATTATGAGGATGCAGCAATTATGTTCAATAATCTGATCGTTAAGAATTTAACAGCAGCTGTCCTTGCAGGAATAGGGATTGCGCTATTGAATCTAAATGTCTTAGCTTCAGCGTTAACTTGGCAATTCGTTGTTTTATGTTTGACAAGTGTTGTAGCAATCTCGCTCACTTCAGGATTCGTGGGACGTTTATTCGGTTTGTACCCAGTTGAATCAACCATTACAGCTGGATTGTGTAACAACTCAATGGGTGGTACAGGGAACGTAGCAGTATTATCTGCGGCTAATCGAATGGAACTAATTGCTTTTGCGCAAATGGGAAATCGTTTAGGCGGTGCAATCGTCTTGATCATTTCAGGATTTTTGATGCAACTATTTTCTTAAGGAACGAAGACAATAATTTTTTTCCTACTTTAATCGATAAGAAAAACATAGATCTGGAACAACGTTTGTTCCAGATCTATGTTTTTTTGTTTACATTCTTCTAATTGAGCAGGAACTACCCATGATGAAAGTCACGAGTGTACTCGGCTAATTCATCAAACCAAAAGCATGAATCGTAAAAGAAACCAGATCAACAAAAAAATTGGGTTTATCTGACAAAAATCTTCAAGTACTTGCGTATCTCTATTATGAAAAGAGAATGACGAACGTGTTGGTCAAATAGATAGAAAACAGGAAGAGGATTTATGAAAAAACAAAAAATGTTGTATCGTTTAATGAAAATTTTAGGGATAGCAGTAATCATAATCGGAGGGATTGTGTACATGAAACAAAAGCAGCTTAATGAAGAAATGGTCAATATGATTAAGAGTGACCGAGTAGCGCAACTGATCGAATCTGAGTTAAAACGGTTAGATCCCAAAGCATTAGCAGCTGAAGGAATCGTCCATTCGTATGAAATTGATTACGAAAGTATTGAACCTAATCGTTTAGGAGGAATCAACGTTGAATTGATCATTAATCAAGATAAAGAGTTAACATTAGGATTGGTAGTCAATGAGCGCAGGAACCAATTAGTGAATGATGGATTAGTTCTCTCAGAAAAACTAGATAGGCTGATTGAGAGAGCGGATCAGTCATGAGTATGACTGATGAAGAGAGAATAAAAATGATAAGCCAAAGCTATATGAACCTCGAAGTGAACAAAAAAATTTCAGTGAATCGTCAAACATATGGTTATGTATCAAAGATAATAGATAACAAAAAAAGTGGAGAAAAAAGTTTTATCATTACCGACGGAAATCCAAAAGTGCAAAAGCCAAAAGAAGTGAAACAGATAACTATCCTTTATCAAGGCTCGATAGGGATCAATAAAATACTGGTAAATCCTGGAGATGTATGGCGAGATTGGGGAGTAAACAATCTTCCTACGGCTGTCCAAGTGATCAATGCAGGAGGAGCAACTGCGATGCCGCAATTAAAGTCTGCTGCCCATACATTACAAGAAACCATGCAAATGTATCCCAATGCCAAAGTTTCAGTATATGGCCATTCTTTAGGTTCAATGAATGGACAATATGCTATTTCAGATTTGCCGACTGCTTTTCATGATCGGCTAGAGGGGGTATATCTCTACCAAGGCCCCAACATTTACAGTATTTTAAATCCCAGACAACAAGCAACAGCAGATAAATTAACGAATGAAGGAAAGATTTTCAATTTTATTGACACAAGAGATTTAGTACCGATCGGGTATTCACTGACAAAAAAACAAGTGGGCACAATAATTGAAGTAACATCTAAAAAAGTGAAGTTGGGCAAACAGCATATGTTGGGCGGTTATTTATTTGATCAAGATGGGAATCTAGTGACACAGTCTAAAGGGATTATCCAATTAGCAAAACATCAGACAAGCAAAGAGTTGGATCGGCTCGCTGAGATTCATCATCAATTTCGTCACAGCGGTAAAGGAATTTCTTCTTCACAAGAGATTTTTTTAGATGCGATGCAAGCGAGAACGATTACCTTGGGATACAAACAAGCGATTCAATCTGAGATAGACACAGTGGTCAAGTGGCTAAACAAGGAGATTGAACAGGCTAATCTTCTTTGGAGCCAAACGAAACGGGATACGAACCGCTGGGGTGAACATTTGAATGATACCGAAAAAATGGCTATTCTGGCAGAAAATCAGGTGACAGAGTACACACTAGTCCGTCAGCCAGTGGCTACCTATGAACAACAACTAACCCTATTGCAAAAGGTCCAACATGAATTAGATACGCTGCTGAAACAGATAGTAACCACCATTGAAGAACAGGTGAGGACAGATAAAACATTGTCCCAATATCTTTCATAAAATGGAGGGGTTATGGAAAAAAAGGTGAAGGACAGTCTCAACCTATGGAAAAACAGTTATATTCAGAAAAAAAACAATTAGAAAATCAACTCGACCAACTAAAGAAAGAAAAAAGTAAATTTGATCATTACTTAGATCAAGTAGCAAACCAATTCCATGATTTTTCGTTTTTTGATGTTTTCCCCCACAGAAAACAGTTCTATCGTTTGTTAAATGATAGCAAAGAAGAGGCGGAAGGGATTTTTCGCAGAGAGAAAAGAATGATCGAATGTCGCATTAAATGTCCATTAGTAGAGAAGTATTCCACTTTAGAGAAAGAATCTAGCAACTAATAAAAACGAAACGGGAGAAAAATATGTTTGAAGAATTACAAAAAACATTGGAAAAACAACTCATTCGGCTTATTGTTGCAACACCAAGTCATGCCACATCGCAAAATAGAAAAAACTTGACCAAACAAACACTTCAACAGAAGAAACAAACGTTGAAACAGCTGACTACAAGTTATGCAAGTCATTTAAGTCACGTTTCTAAAGGAACATGGGTCAAGACAGCTATCCAAGTGATCGAAAGAACGGCGAATCAATTTGAATGGCTTACTTAAGGAAGTAAAAAAGTTGAGCATGAAGTTGTGCTAAACTTTTTTACTACGAGTAAATGATCGATTCAATGATGAACCCCAATAACAAGAGAAGACGTTCTAAATCTAAGGAGTGATGGATCTTCTCTTGTTTGCCAGTGATTGAATGATTTTTTGAGTATACCTAAAAATAGAAACTAAAAAATCATAAATAAGCATCGATTTCTTCTTTAATGATCCGTAATCCTTTCTTTAAAATCTCCAAATGATTGGATGATAAGGCGATTCGGATAAAAGGATCAGCTTGTTGTTGACTAGTGAAGCGATTCGAGTGATAAATTCTTATCCCTTTATTCAAAAAATGTTGTTCTACATCTAAGGGAGAAATATCGGCTCGGATCGGAATATTTCGATAATAAGGATAAGGATTCGAAGGACGAGGTAAATCAAAATACGCATCAAAGCAGTCATTTGCTTCGGCTGTTCGTTTTAATTTTGTTGTTAAGATTTTCTGGATTGTTTCTGGTGAGTGCAAGATTTGAGTGATGATTTCTGCATCTAGACCAGATGTTTTGACGTTTATATTAAAGATTGCACGTTCAATTCGTTCTCTTAAACGTTCTGGGAATACAAGATAGGCTACACGAAGACCTGAACAAATGAATTTGGTCATTCCTGACAAGTAAATGGTTTGATCAGGTAGCAGCTGTTGAAACGGTGGCAAAACTTGTTGTTGAAAATGGGTCGTTAAAAAAGAATGAATATCGTCTTCAATAACTAATAACTTTTCTTTGGAAATAATAGCTTTCAATTCATTACGCCGTTGGAGAGACAGTTGAAAACCAATGGGGTTATTACAAGAAGGCATCAGATAAATCCCTTTTATTTTCTTTTTATGACACTCTTGTAGCAATAATTCAGGTTTCATTCCTTCTTGGTCGAAATCGATCGGAACTACTTCTAAGTGATACAAATGCGCTAACTCAATAAAATTGGAATAGGTATATCGATCAATAGCGATTCGATCTCCAGGAGAAAAAAAGGCGGCAAGTGTCACAGCAAGACCATTTTGAACACCAGAAACGATTGCGGTATGATGAATCGTTGTTTGAACCCCTTGAGTCTGTAACCACTCGACTGCCGTCTTTAATTGAAAATTGGTTCCCATAGGGTCACGATAATTCAATAAACCCACGATATTGGGGTTGAGACTGACTGAATGGATAAAAGGCAGGACAAGATGGTTGCAGTCTTCAAAAGAACTAACTAATCCAAAATCAATCACATGCTCGGCTACTTGATTAGTTGAAATCGTGATTGAAGTAAAAGCATTAGGGGAAACGAACGTACCACTTCCAATATTGGTGTACAAGAGACCTTTCTCAATACCATATTTATAGGCCTGACCGACAGTTGTAAAATTGATATCTAAATAGTCGGCTAATTCTCTCTGAGAAGGAAGTTGGGTATTTTTTTGTAACTTACTTGTAAGAATATCTTCTTCTAGCTGTTGGATCAGAGATTTATAGATGGGGCGTGTTAATTTTGTTTTATCAGGTCGCCAAGTGATCGGATAATCTTCATAAGAATTTATGGGCATTTTATTCACCTCTAAAATTGTATTCCATACAATTATACTATTGAATGTATATAATTCAATGATAATATATGGACGTGAGGGGGAGATTTTTATGAGAAAAATCGATTTTGAGGAAGCAGTATCACGATTAGATTTTCAAGAGGCAATTGAAGTAATGCGTCAGTGTTTTAGCGATTATGGCGAAGGAAAAATTAGTCAAAATACACGTATGGTAGAGATTTTGCCAGATGGTAAAAACAAAAATGTTTTTGCGATGATGCCTGCTTATCTTGGTAAAGATCGTTATTTTGGTGCAAAAATCATTACTGCATTTCCTGATAATCATTTACAAGGACTATCTTCACATTTGGGGGAAATTCTATTATTTGATTCTAAAAACGGTGTACCTGTAGCGCTAATCAACGCGAATGCAGTCACTTGGATTCGTACCGCTGCAGTTTCCGCTTTAGCCACTGATATATTGGCGAAAAAAGAAGCGGCATCATTAGCTTTAATCGGGGCTGGACAACAAGCAAGCTCGCATTTGAATGCGATCTGTGCTATACGTTCAATCAATAAAGTATCTGTCTATGACTTGAGTAAAGAAAGAAGTCAACAATTTATTGAGGAAATGCAAACAGCATACCCGGAAATTGAATTTTCAAGTGGAGAAACACTCGCAGAAACAGTGGAACAAGCTGAGATCATTTGTACACTAACACCTAGTAAAGAGGCGTTTTTGAAAAAAGAATGGCTTACTCCTGGTGCGCATATCAATGCTATTGGTACGTTTACACCAGATACACGTGAAATCACTAGTGAGTTGATGAAAAGCAGTGCCATCTATGTCGATGATTATGAAGCTGCAATGAAAGAAAGTGGCGATCTACTGATTCCGATTGCTGAAGGAGAATTATCAGAATCAGCGATCTCAGGCTCGTTAAGTGAATTGGTTTCAGGAAAAAGATTATTAAAAGACCAACAAGAAACAATCACGATTTTTGATGCCGTTGGCTTAGCGATTGAAGATCTATGTTGTGCAGAATATATTTATCAAAAAGTTAAGGAGTCTGAATAAAATGAAGTTAAGTTATTATGTTGTTGATGCATTCACACAAGAAGTGTTTAAAGGGAATCCAGCAGCAGTCTACGTTTTAGAGAAGTGGTTACCAGATACGGTGATGCAAAAAATTGCTATTGAGAATAACTTATCTGAAACAGCATTTACTGTCAAAAAGGAGGAACACTATGAGTTACGTTGGTTTACTCCGGATCGTGAAATCGACTTATGTGGACATGCTACTTTAGCAACAGCGTTTGTTTTGTTCAATTATTATGGGGTAGAGGAAGAAATAATCAAATTTACTAGTCAAAGTGGCGAACTTCTTGTGACAAAACAACAAGAAACTTACTATATGGATTTTCCAAGTATCATGCCTAAAAAAGTAGCAATTTTACCTGAATACGAAAAAGCGATCGGTGCAAAAATCAAAGCTGCTTATTTAGCGCGAGATTTATTTTTTGAACTGACAGATGAAGAAACCGTAAAACAGTTGCAACCAAACTTTTCAGCTATTAAAAATTTTGATTTGGGCGTTGGCGTGATCGTGACCGCACGTGGTCAGAAGGAAGATTTTGTTTCTCGTACATTTTTCCCGAAATTAACGATCAATGAAGATCCCGTTTGCGGTTCTGCTCATGCCAATCTTATTCCTTATTGGGCAAATAAATTAAGTAAGAAAAAAATGATTGCCCATCAGCTTTCACCAAGAGGTGGCTACCTTGATTGTGAGTTACGAGGGGAGCGGATCGTGATTGGTGGAGAAGCAGTGCTATTCGCTCAAGGAGAAGCTTATATTACAGAAAAATAAGCATCACAAATGAAGCAAGAGTTCCTTTTGACAATCTACACCTTTTTCTTCCAGGGCGTTTTCCAGAGGATAGAAGTAAGCCTGTTTTTAGAGATGCTAGAAGAGGCTGAGGCAGGTTTTGGCTTAGTCTCTTCTTTTCAACCATAATATTGAACCTTTCATAGAAAATCTCTCTATTATTTTACTACTACTTTACTGCTAGAGTTCAAACAGATTATTTGCCTGTATCATTTTTGAGAGGTACGATAATGATGCAAACGCTATCATAAAATTTATGGTTCTTAATTCGAGAGAAAGAAGGCTTTATTATGGAAAAAGTTTATCAAGCTGGTACACATGAAGGGATGATTGATTTCATCAATATGGAAGATCTGGAATTAGCAGCTACTCAAGTAATCCCTAGTGGTGGATATGGCTATATCAGTAGTGGTGCAGGGGATTTGTTTACTTATCGAGAAAATCAAAAAGCCTTTAATCATCAATTGGTTATCCCTCATGTTTTGAAAGATGTGGAATTACCTGATACAACGACCTATTTTTCTGATGAAACATTAGCCGCACCAATCATTATGGCACCAGTAGCAGCGCATGGATTAGCCCATGTACAAGCTGAAAAAGCTTCGGCTAAAGGAGTATCAGAATTTGGAACGATCTATACAGCTAGTTCTTACGCTTCTTGTACCTTGGAAGAAATTAGAGCAGCTGGTGGTCCTGAAGCTCCTCAATGGTTTCAGTTTTATATGAGTAAGGACGATGGGATCAACTTGGATATCCTGGAAATGGCAAAAAGAAACGGAGCAAAGGCGGTTGTTTTAACAGCTGATGCAACAGTTGGCGGAAATCGTGAAACAGATCGGCGAAATGGTTTTACTTTTCCGTTGCCCATGCCAATCGTTCAAGCTTACCAATCGGGAGTCGGTCAAACGATGGATGCAGTCTATAAATCGTCTAAACAAAAATTAAGTCCAAAAGATATCGAATTTATTACGACCCATTCAGAGTTGCCAGTTTATGTCAAAGGGGTACAATCAGAAGATGATGTGTATCGTTCTCTTGATGCTGGTGCACAAGGGATTTGGGTCTCCAATCATGGTGGTAGACAGTTAGATGGTGGTCCAGCTTCTTTTGATTCATTACGCTATGTAGCTGAAGCTGTGGATAAACGTGTACCGATCGTATTTGATAGCGGTGTTAGACGAGGGCAACATGTCTTTAAAGCGATTGCTTCAGGAGCTGATTTAGTTGCCATTGGTAGACCAGCCATTTATGGACTTTCTTTAGGTGGAAGTACAGGAATCAAACAAGTATTTGATTTTTTCAAAACAGAACTTGAAATGGTCATGCAATTAGCTGGAACTCAAACTGTTGAAGACATCAAAAACGCAAAATTGAGAGAAAATCGTTTCATGTGTTAAGACAAAAAATCGGTTTATCAATAGGGATTAAGTAGCAAAATAGCTTGAACAGATAGTGATTTTGGATAGAATTTTTGAATGATCGTGCTTATTTTAGGAAAGAATATTTCAACAAGACATTAACCAGTTTTATAGCGATAATCAAACGAGGTTGAGACAAAAGTGTTCAGCATCAAGAAATAAGAAGGAATTTCCGAAAATTGACAAGAAACACAAAAACTAGTTTTTGATGTTGATTGTTACCTACTTGGTGCTTCTCAAATTTTTGGTAAATTTCGGCAAATTTTCCGAAGATGCTACTTTTGTCTCACCGTGAACAAGAGGTCGTGAAAAGAGTGTTTTGACCTGAGCGCTCACCAAGTAAAAACTGCGACGAGTAATCGCAGGAGCATTAAGGATGGAAATCTCGAAACAGCTTCCCATGTTTTGAGATTTTTTGACTTATCGCCGAAGGTCAGCTCTTTGAACGCCGTTTATCCGTTTTTAGAGATACTAGAAGAGACTGAGACAACTTTTGTCTCAGTCCCGTTTTTTTGTGAGCAGATTATTCCTCTAAAAATTTATCAAGTGATAAACTTGTATTATTGTTGGATAAACTTTTAAAGGAGGAGTTAGATGTTTTTAGCATTAAATGAAATCATACATTCAAAATTACGCTATGCGTTGGTTGCTGGGGTGATGTTTTTAATTGCATATTTGGTCTTTTTTTTAACCGGTTTAGCGTATGGACTGGCACAAGATAACCGAACGGCTGTCGATAAGTGGGAGGCAGACTATATTGTACTGTCAAAAGATGCCAATACGAACCTAGGGATGTCAATGATCACGAAAAAGACAGCGCAAGAAGTAAAAGGGGATAAGGTGGCTTACTTAGCACAAACACCAGGGGTCGTAACCAGTAAAGACAACGATGAGGCAGGAAAAATCAATGTGAGTTTTTTTGGTATTGATCCAGATCAATTTATCATGCCTAATATTGTTGAAGGTAAGGCCTTTGTTGGGAACGATGAAGCAGTGGGTGATATTAGCTTAAAAGAAGAGTATGGTCTAGGAATTGGCGATACAGTTAAACTTTCTGGTAGTGACAAAACCTTTCGATTAACTGGATTTACCGAAAATGCGAAGTTCAATGTATCGCCAGTTTTATATACAACACTTGATGCTTACCAAGAAATTCGTTTTGAAAAAACAGATACAAGTGAGAATGCTCGAATCAACGCGGTGGTTGTTAGAGGGAAGATAGATGATTTACCAAATGATCTTGAAAAAATCAGCATTTCTAAATTTATCAATGAATTACCTGGCTATAGTGCGCAAGTACTCACTTTTGGTTTTATGATCGGCTTTTTGATCGTGATTGCAGCGATTGTAATCGGAATTTTCATTTATGTGTTGACCATGCAAAAAATCAATATTTTTGGTGTTTTGAAGGCGCAAGGAATGACAGGAGGGTTTATCGCTCGCTCAGTAGTGGCCCAAACTTTCTTACTCTCATTCTTTGGGATCGGTCTTGGTTTGTTGGGAACAGTGGGGACCTCGTTCCTTTTACCAGATACCGTACCTTTTCAAAGTAATTGGTTATTTTTCGGAGTTATCAGTGTTTTGATGTTAGTGGTCGCCATTTTAGGTGCGCTGTTTTCGGTACGAGCAATTGTAAAAATCGATCCGTTGAAGGCAATTGGTTAGGAGATGAAAAAAATGAAAGCAATCGAATTTAAAGATGTCGAAAAGAATTTCAAAGATGGTGATCAAATCGTCCACGCACTGAAAAAAACCAATGTTAGTGTAGATAAAGGCGAATTTGTTGCGATCATCGGTCCTTCTGGTTCAGGAAAAAGTACTTTCTTGACCATTGCAGGTGGCTTACAAACGCCTAGTAAAGGGTCTGTTTTGATCAATGGGCAAGAATTTAGTGCTCAACCTGAGAATCAGCGGGTAAAATTACGTTTTAAGGAAATCGGATTTATTTTACAAGCGTCTAATTTGGTTCCATTTTTATCGGTCAAAAAGCAATTGATATTAGTGGATAAAGTCAAACATGAGAATCGTCAGAAAGAAGCGAATGAACTATTTGAGCAGTTAGGTGTTGCCGAATTGGTCAATAAATATCCAGAAGAATTATCAGGAGGAGAACGGCAAAGAGTCGCCATTGCTAGAGCGCTTTACAACGATCCGTCCATTATTTTAGCAGATGAACCAACAGCCAGTTTAGATTCAGAAAAAGCAAGAGAAGTCGTAGATATTTTAGCGAAAGAATCGAAAGAAAAAAATAAAGCCATCATTATGGTCACCCATGATACACGCCTGATTGACAAATGTGATAAAGTGTTTATGATGGAAGACGGTGTTTTTCAAGAAAAAACAGAATAAGCATAAAAAGAAGGTGTGTATGTGGTTCATCGCTATAACAAAGACACGCAAAAAAAGATTTTACATGAAGCCAATCATTTGTTTATGTCAAAAGGCTATCTCGGCACGTCTACTCGTGAAATTGCTAAGAACGCCGGGATTACCCAACCCAATCTTTATCATTACTTTAGTGACAAAGAAAAACTTTACCAGGCAGTTCTGGAACAACATTTGAAAACAGTAGGGGACGATTTGAGGAAGATCGCCGCAACGGGTGCCGATGATTTTCAACAAACGTTGACTAAGATGGCTGAATATCTTATCGAAACCCATCTCATTGATTTGTTTATGATGCTGCATGATTTGAAGCTCAATCTTTCAGCTGAAACAAGAAATCATTTGTTTTGTTTATGGAAAAAGAATTATCGGGAACCTTTTGAAAAGATTTTTGCCAATCATCAACAACTATTACGAAAAAACGTCACACAGGAACTGGCAGCGAAACATTTTTTCCTTTTGCTAGCCCCTTATATTACTGAATCTGGTCATTCAGAGGAACAGCCTTTTGATGTGGCGACTTTGATCGATCTATACTTAAATGGGGTTATTGTTTAGCTTGAGACG
The DNA here is from genome assembly GCF_051711005.1 of Enterococcus sp. DIV1682a. NCBI lineage: Bacteria > Bacillati > Bacillota > Bacilli > Lactobacillales > Enterococcaceae > Enterococcus > Enterococcus sp. DIV1682a. The sequence goes on along the minus strand of NZ_JBIOLT010000001.1, from coordinate 2,205,208 downwards.
AATAACGGTTGTGTAAGCTCCGTTCGATTGGATGGATCTGATGCTTTGGAGACACTATTTGCTGTCTCCAAAACATCAGATCCATTTCAAAGAACGAACACTTGCACACCGTTTTTTTGTGTTGATGTTGCGGATGGGATTCATTCGTTAGTTGAAGCGGCTTTTCTATTAGGGGATTTCAATAAATTTTTTTTTTTGAAAAAAAAGGAACATTTCTCCCTATTTTCCACTTTATACTTAAGCTCAATGAATAAACGAGAAGGGAAAGAGAAATGAAAAGAACTTTGTTCTATTTAGATAGGGATAGTTATGTTTGCTATTTATTAGAGAAAATCAAAGAGATAGATGAAAAACGAAGTATCGAACACCATTTATTAGTGGAAGGTGCAAATCGAAAGTCTATAGATACAGTCAGTCAAATCAAGAAGATGGATTTCTTACCAATATTTAAGGATAAAACCCAGCAAGAGATAGTTAACGAAGCCACTCAATACTGTCAATCGCTGCTAAATGTTTTTAATAGTGCGATAGGAAAAAAAGCTATTACAAATTATCTTGTGCTACATGACCTGAGTCCAGAATTGACTAAAGAAATTGTTGAAGGACTAGTTTTTAAGGGAACTGTGAACAAACATGGATTTTTTAAAAAGATAGAAAAGAAAAAACAATTACATAAAAAGTTCAATGAAACATTGGTCAAATATGGCACAAATGAAGGGATAAAAGCAATTGAAAATCAACTCATTTTAAATGAACTTCCTCGATCTGAATACAACAAAATAAGTGCAACAATTGGAGAATTTTTGTTTCCTACATGGGAGAATTCCAGATACTCTAAACAAATTACTTTGACGGCCAAAAGATGTAATGTTTTTTTAGAGGATTTCGGTGAGACAGAAGGATTATTAGCTGTTCAATATTATTTATTGTTGCAAAATACAACAGCAGACAGAGCGAAGGATATACTTAATGAAGTTCAATTACCCAAGACAATCAATCAAAAAGAGTATAAAGACCTTCTCGTTACAACGCTCTATTATAATAATATGGGGGCAACAGAAGTAGAAAATCGGCTAGTTCTACAAGGAGTAGATCGTAAATTTTTCAATCGGATAGGAGAAATTTTAAACATCAATTTATTGCCTTCCTTGAAAGATGAACCTTTATCAAAGGAGGAGAAAATAACTAAAGCAGTCAAATATTGCCAAAGTTTTTTAAATTACTGGTATCCAAACAAAGTAAATGGAGTTAAATCAGTCAATAATTACCTTATGTTGGAAGATTTCCCTCCTGCAATCAATATCGAAGTCATAGAGCGAATAAAAGATTCTATGAATGATGAGGACCGAAAAAATTTCCATTTTTGTTTAACTAGATATATAAAATATAGCCAATTTGTTCGAGAATTAGGATCAGAAATGGGCAGAAAAAAATTCGAGAATTATTTTATTTTAACTTATCCTAGTTTACAACAGCTTCATCAAATGAATGAATACATCGATCAATCAATATTCCCAATGATAGATATGACTAAAAGAGGGGCAATTAGCACATTAGTTGATCGGTGCAATTCTTTTTTAGAAGACTTAGGACCAAAAATAGGCTTTGTAGCGATTCAAAAATACTTATTGTTACAAAATACAGCGCCCAAGTATATTGATAAAATTTTTAGAGATCTAAGGTTTCCTAAAACTATCAATAAATTTTATTTACAGAAACAATTCGAGGAAGTGTACAAGTGCCAATCGATGTTGATAGGATCTGAGGGAACTGTTGGAAAGAAAAAATGTGAGGAATATCTTGTTTTACGAGGAATGAATCGAACGCAGATCGATCAATTGAGTAAGATACTAAATGTCACCTTGCTTCCTTCTTTGAAGATGAAGTCGTCTCAAAAACTCATTGACGAAGTAGTCCAACGTTGTGAACATTTTGAGCCATTGGCAACACGGAATTATCTTGTGCTTCAAGAGCTGCCTCCAGATATTCTTGAGGAAATTTTTACAAAAATCCCTTCAAAAGTAAATGTTGTTCTTGATAATAGTTATTTGACTATCAAAGAAGAAGTAAGACTTGTTAAGGAGTGCCAAGCATCATTTAATAAATTAGGGCTCATTGAGTGGAAAAAATCAAGTGAAAATGCCCTTGCCTTAAGGGGAGCGAATCAAGAATTAGTCACGTTGATCAATAACCATGTAAATGAAGAGTTATTCCCCAAAGCTGGACGTTTATCTGGACAGTTGAATCGTTGTCACTCGTTTTTAAAGGATTTAGGTAATGAAAAAGGAATGAAGGCTATTGTTCATTTTCTATTATTTACAGAGAGACCACTAAAGGAAACACTCCATGTGATTGATGGGTTTGATTTTCCTTTGCCCGTTTCTTCAGAGGAATTAAAGGTGAGCGCTATTGAGAAGTATTGTGATCATATCGTACAAAAAAAGGATGATTGGATCTGGCAAAGGAAAGAAATAGAAAATACATTGATTTCCATAGGTGCAAGTAGAAGAATCAGTAATCGATTAAGTGATCGTTATGAGATTCCATTATTTCAACCGATTTTTGATGGTAAACTCTCAGCAGATGAGATCAACAAAGGGAAAAGGGACATAAGGAAACGTTGTGATGAGTTAATCAAAGAGAACCGATCCAAGGGGGGGCATATACATGCGCTGGTCAATTACTTTTTCTTACAAAAAATGCCAGTCAAAATTGCAAAAGAAACTATCAAAAAGCTAAAATTAGAGACCATCACTAAAGACGAGGTAAAAAGAGTCGTGTTAGCTAATTATTATACTTATCTTGGAGAAAAAAAACCACTAGCTGAACATTTAAAATCGGTTAAACGATACTTACGTATATTAAATTGTTTTAGAGAGCAGGAATCGCAGATTAAATATGATCGTCAATTTCGTTGAAAAAGTTTTCAGTTAAATGTTAATGATGAAACGAAAAGAATCAGGAAGATCCAACTCTAAGAGGATACATTCAAAAATGAACAAATCATACATAAAGAGATTCGCAGCATTTTGTCCAATTTATTTTGGCGAAATGCTTTTTTTGTTCTTTTATAAATATAAAAATAAAAAATAATAGTTATTTTAAATAAAGCAGTAAAAAAAGATGAAAAAGAGAAAAGAGAAAAGAGAATATGGATATTTATTAGTTATTTTAGATAACTATAAATATATAAATGTTAATATGCAATACAAAAATATCAAATCATTTGATGCTTTGATAAGATAATGTTAACCTTGTTTTGTAAGGGTTATCATTTTTTGTTTTTTAGGAGGTTGGTTTATTAAAAATAACTGATAGTTTTATTAGGGGAGTTCGTATAGAAAAAGAGGGGAAGGGTTAAAAATGAAAAAGTTTAAAAAAATTAGTTTGGCAGCGATGTTATTTTCTTCTGTTATTTCTCTGACAACGCCATTATTCAGCCGCAAAGAACATGTGCATGCTGAAGAAGCACAGGAAATTACAAAAAAAGCGTCTTATCGTAATGTGATGTATTATGGTGATTGGTCGATTTGGGGAGGAGAACAAGAATTTTATCCTAAAGATATTGCCGCAGACCAATTGACGCATTTAAATTATGCCTTTTTGGATTTTGATAGTAATGGTGAGTTGAAATTTACAGATAAAGAAGCCGCTGTAGGCGTGCCAGCAGGTGAAGCAGAAGTCGGATGGGGAAATGCTGCTTCTGGTTTGTTGAATGCGCTTCAAAATTTGCGTGGACAAAATAAAAACTTAAAAATTGGCGTGTCATTAGGTGGTTGGTCAAAATCGGGTGATTTTTCTGAAGTTGCAGCTAGTCCTGCGAAACGAAAAAAATTAGTGGAAAACATTACTAAATTCTTAAAATATACCAACATGGATTTCGTTGATATTGATTGGGAATATCCAGCAGATGTTCGTGAGCCTGATCGTGTCGACAACAAAAATGATGAAGGAACACCTAACGCAAAACCAGAGGATAAAGAAAATTATATTTTACTATTAAAAGATATTCGAGCGGCGATCGATAAACAAGGAGTGGAATTAGGTAAGACTTATGAACTTTCCGTAGCATTACCTGCGTCCCAAGGAATGTTGGACAAGGGAATTGACATCAAACAACTATTTGAAGTAGTTGACTTTGCGAATATGATGACTTATGACATGAATGGTGCTTGGAGTGCAACAAGTGGTCATCATACTGCACTTTATGGTAATCCTAACGACCCGAACTATGCAAATGGGTTGTCCGTTGATCAGACCGTTCGCTTTTTGAAAGAACAAGGGGCTCCTTCAGAAAAAATCGTTATCGGCGCAGCTTTCTATACTCGTGGGTGGAATGAAGTAGCTAAAGGGACAGACCCAAATACTCCTGGATTATTCCAACCTGCTGAAAAAAGCAATAAAGATGCAGACCAAACGCCGACATATGGTGCGGACAATGAACATTCTCTGGCACTTGGGGATGGTGGCCGAGCAGGTGGAGTTTGGTCCTACCGAAACATTGATGAATTAAAAACTAAAATCCCGACTCTAAAAGAATATTGGGATGATACAGCCAAAGCACCATTTTTATACAGCGAAGTTTCAAAAGAGTTCTTTACCTATGACAATGTAAAATCAATTAATTACAAAACGCAATATGTGAAAGAGCATGAATTAGGTGGTGTAATCTCTTGGATGCAATCGCAAGATAAGCCAACAACGAGTACGAAAAGAGATGAACTGACCAAAGCAATCAAAAATGGGTTGTTTGGTACAGAAAAACTTCCAGAGTATAAAATTGTATCAAGTGATCTAAATGTCGAGGTAGGGATTTCTACTTATTCTGAAAACAGTTCAAAAGGGTATGAATTAGTCATCAAAAATAAAGAAACACTAAATGAAAATTCGGACGTTTTATCAGCTATTGAATCTTCTCACAAGACAATTAAATTACCACGATACACTTTAGCGTTGAATTCAAATGAAATTCTTAGTAGTGGTGATTACAAAGCAGGCGAGGTTTCAACCTCAAATGGAATGGTGACGATCGATTTAAGTGGGGTTTATGAAGGAAAAGAGCTTAAACCAGGGGAGACATATGTGTTTAGATTAAAATCAAATGCAACTGATGTATCCGTTGATCATATTGCTTCTATAAATCTAGCACAAAGAATTACAAAAGCCGGTATAGATATCTCGCAACAAACGATTTATGGAGAGGATTCAACTAATCCAACGCCAACACCAGATCCAGAAGATAAAGAAGCACCATCTATTCCGACTGATCTGACAGCTTCAAATGTGACAGAGACAAGCGTGACGTTGAACTGGACCGCTTCGACGGATAATAAAGGAGTAGCAGGTTATTATGTTTATCGTGACGGACAACAAGTTGGTCAAACAGCTACTACCAATTATATTGACAAATATTTAATGGCTGGTTCAACGTACATTTATACTGTAAAAGCGTTTGATCATTCTGGTAATGTTTCAGAACACAGTCAACCTTTGAGTGTAACAACACTAGATAGCACATCTTCATCAAAATATGAAGCATGGAGTGCTACAAATATTTACAAAGCTGGTGATAAGGTGTCTCATAAAGGGCAAAACTATCAAGCTAAATGGTGGACAAGCGGGGAAGAACCAGGTACTGAACAATGGGGACCTTGGGAGTTGATTGATTAAATTGCTGGTTATTAATGGGTAAAACATACTAAGTTTTAACGTTTGGGACTAATTAATTGGCTCCCATCGCAGTGGAAAAAAGTTCTATTCTACTGTGATGGGAGTTTTTATGCTATCTAAAAGATCAGGCTATGCTCTTAAGGTCAAATGACCAATTGGATAGCCTGTTTTAAGAGGTCTTATGACCGTTGCTTCAACGCTTCATTCCTATAGAATGATTTCTGAAACAACGTTTATTATCTTTAGAATAAAGCGTTAAAGGGATATCATAAACTCATTTTTTTTGCTTTTTCAGTATTCGCAAAATGTAATTTTGCATAATTTGCTAACAAATCAACGCCACCTTGTTCAATGATTTTTGCAGCTATTCGATCCGACTTTGTTCCAGCGCCAGAAGGTAACTCTAGACCGATCTCTGCTGATTCTTTAGCTAATTCTTCTAGAAAACTTGCTCGGCTGATAATCGATGCCGCAGCTACCGCCAAGTGGTATTGTTCTCCTTTAGTCACAAAATAGAGTTTTTCTTGCACTTGATTTTTTTCCAAACGGACATACTTTTTATAATTGCTTTCTGGTGTAAACTGATCGATCAAGATTGCCTCTGGTTTGACAGGAGCAATTTTTTTCAGCAGTAGATGGATCGCTTGATTATGCAAAGCAACTTTCATACGCACAGCATTGTATTTCGGTTGGATTTCGTTATATTTTTTAGGCTCGAGTACTAAAAGTTGATAAGGGATCGTCTTCTTCAAGATACTAGCCAATTGAATGATTTGAGGATCTTTTAATTCTTTTGAATCACGAACGCCTAGTTTTTTTAGTTGTGTTAGTTGCTCCTTGGCCACGTAAGCAGCACAAACTGTCAATGGACCGAAGTAACTCCCATTTCCCACTTCATCACTTCCTAATACAGATAAAGATTCGATGTTCTTAGGCAAAGATGCAGCTGTTTTTCCAGCTTTGGGTTTTGCTGAAGCTGCTTCGCCCCATTGACTTGCTTCTTTTTGGGCATTTGCACCTTGGAACATGACTTTTCCTGAGGTGTAGGCAGTGATGGTCGTGCCATTTTTTTTAGCGGCAAATACGGTATAAGGAATTTTTTTAGGTAAAAGATAAGAAAGATAAGCTTGTTTCATTTTTTCCATTTGGGCAGTCGTTACTTTGATGATAATATTACTCATTATGTACCTCCAGTTTAGTTAAATTAATAAATTTAGATGCTTGTTAGATGAAAGATCCCTCAATAGTTCCTTGTCGTTCAGTTGGGGACGAGACATAGCATTTTTTCAAAGTTTATCATATAATGATAAGGTAAATATAAGAAAATTTGTGTACAACTGTTAAATCATTAATTTCATGGTACACTAGATAATAATTTTATCAATAGGGGGAAATGATTCGGATGGCGCACGAAAAAACACGCTATAAAGCAGTGATTGCCGACCAAACTTACACGATTATTGGACGTGAAACAAAGCACCATATGGATATCGTGACAAATTTGATCAATGAACAACTAAAAGAATTGAAGGATTTGTCTCCGCAAATCGATAATGAACAAGCAGCGATCTTAATGGCTGTCAATGCGCTCTCGGATCAATTGAAGAAGCAAGAAAGAAATCTCGAACTTGAAAAAGAAGTAGCAGATTTAAAGAAAAAAATGATCAAATTTGTGGAAATGGAAAATCGAATCAAAAGAATTGAAGCGATTGAAAACGAAGCACGAGAAGTGTTGAAAGAAAACGGACAGGCAGATCGAGAAATCAAGAATCATGTGGAAGCCCAACAAATTTTAAATGAAAAAAGAAAAGGTCAAATCAAACAAAAATCTTCAAATTGATGAAAGAGAAAGGAACAAGACATGTTAAGTCTTTTGATTTTATTTATCTTGCTGCTTGCATTTTTTTCAGGTGCGCGACGAGGATTCTCTATGCAGGTCGTTTATACGATCGGTTATATCTTGTCTTTTATGGCAGCACAGCACTTTTATAAGGATCTAGCAAGTCGTCTGGAATTATATATTCCTTATCCTGCGGTAACATCTAATTCCCAAATGGTCTTTTTTGATCAGACATTTTCTTTCAGATTAGATGAAGCTTTTTATGCAGGAGTCGCCTTTTTGCTGATTTTATTTATCGGAGGATTGCTTACTCGTTTTATCGGGATTTTTGTTCATAGCTTGACCTATATTCCGATTCTAAAACAAGTCGATTGGCTTGCGGGAGGCATCTTATCTTTAATCGTTGCCTATGTCACGATATTTTTGCTCTTGAGTTTATTGACTTTTGTGCCAGTAGATATCGTTCAAAAACAATTTAGTGGAAATAGTCTTGCCCGCTTTATCGTAGAGCAGACACCATTTCTAACCAATAAAATCCATGATTTATGGATAACGAATGTGATAAACTAATCAAAAATTTTTTGTAATAGTATAATAGTAAGTAGTGAAAGAAAAAAACGAAGTTGTGACAGGACAGCAAAGACCAATGAGTCAATGCGAAATGTGACAACTTCTTTTAGTGAAAGTTAGGGTGATAACGTGAATAATCGAATCCTAGAAACATTAGAATTTGAAAAAGTGAAACAGCTTATTCGTCAGTTTGTGGTAACCGCGCAAGGAACAGAAGAACTCGCAAAGTTAGTGCCAATCAACCAACAAGAGAAATTAACAGATTGGTTAGCAGAAACAGAAGATGGCTTAAAAGTTCAAAGGTTACGTGGGGGAATCCCTATTCCTAAGTTAGAAAACATTCGGCCGCATATGAAACGAATTGAGATCGGTGCTGATTTAAATGGACTCGAATTAGCGCAAGTTGCACGTGTTTTATCGACTACAAGTGAATTAAAACGATTCTTTGCCGATTTAGCAGATAGCGAAATTGAATTTTTACGTCTTTATTTCTGGGCAGAACAATTGGTGACGATCCCCGAATTGAATCGACGTTTAAAAGAGTCAATCGATGAAGATGGGCGAGTAACAGATGATGCTTCCCCTGAATTAAAAATCATTCGTCAAAATATTCGTCGAAGTGAACAAACGGTGAGAGAACAACTAGATGGCATTGTTCGGGGGAAAAACGCCAAATACTTAAGTGATACGATCATTACCATGCGAAATGATCGCTATGTGATTCCTGTCAAGCAAGAATACCGGGGTGTCTTTGGTGGGGTAGTCCATGATCAAAGTGCTTCTGGGCAAACATTATTTGTTGAACCAAAGCAGATCGTTGAATTAAATAATCGCTTGAGACAGTATCAAATTGCAGAGCGTAATGAGATCCAACGTATTTTAAGTGAACTTTCTGCTGAACTGGTTCCTCATCGACATGAAATCATTCATAACGCATACGTGATCGGTAAACTAGATTTGATGAAAGCCAAAGCACGTTTTGGGAAAGAACTGAAAGCCATCGTTCCTGCAATCAGTGTAGAAAATCATGTCATTTTAAAACAAGCAAGACATCCGTTGATTGATCAAGAAAAAGTGGTGGCTAATGATATCAGTATTGGGAAAGAGTACCAAGCGATCGTGATTACTGGTCCAAATACTGGAGGAAAGACGATCACTTTAAAAACTTTAGGATTGTTACAATTGATGGGGCAATCGGGTTTACCGATCCCTGTAGATGAAGAAAGTCAAATCGGTATTTTTGAGGAAGTATTTGCTGACATTGGTGATGAACAATCCATCGAGCAAAGTCTCTCAACATTTTCTTCCCATATGACAAACACCGTTGATATCTTAGCACATGTGAATGAAAAAAGTTTAGTCTTGTTTGATGAATTAGGTGCAGGAACAGATCCCCAAGAAGGGGCAGCTTTAGCGATTGCTATTTTAGACGATCTTGGGAAAAAATCGGCTTATGTGATGGCTACGACACACTATCCAGAACTAAAAGTTTATGGATACAATCGGGCGAATACAATCAATGCAAGTATGGAATTTGACGTTGATACACTTAGTCCAACGTATCGTCTGTTGATTGGTGTACCAGGGCGAAGTAACGCATTTGAAATCTCTAGCCGCTTAGGATTAGATCAATCAGTCATCAATGAAGCCAAACAATTAATGAATGACGAAAGCCAAGATTTAAATGAAATGATCGCTGATTTAGAAAATCGACGAAAAATGGCTGAAACGGAGTATTTAGAAATGCGCCACTACGTTGATGAAGCACAAGAGTTATATGAAAACTTAAAAGAGGCGTATCGCTATTTCTTTGAAGAACGAGAAAAAGAAATCGAAAAAGCCAAGAAAAAAGCCAATGAATTAGTTTCTGAAGCACAAGAAAATGCGGAAAAAATCATTGCAGATATTCGTAAAATGCAACAACAAGTAGGCCAAGGAAATGTAAAAGAGCACCAATTGATTGATGCGAAAACCAAATTGGCAAACTTACATCAAGAAGAACAACTGAAAAAAAATAAAGTGTTGAAAAAAGCCAAAGAACAAAAAACATTGAAACCAGGCGACGAAGTTTTAGTGACAACTTATGGTCAAAGAGGAACCTTGTTACGTAAAAACGGGGAGCAATGGCAAGTGGAAATCGGGATTTTAAAAATGAATGTTTCTGAAAGTGAATTAACGCCCGTTGCTCCACAAAAGGAACCAAAACAGCGGGTCATTCATGCTGTACGTTCTGAATCAGCTAGTCACGTGTCGAACCAACTAGATCTTCGTGGCAAACGCTATGAAGAAGCGTTGAGTGAGGTTGACCAATACCTTGATTCAGCGATCCTTGCTGGCTATCCCCAAGTAACGATCGTACATGGAAAAGGGACCGGAGCTTTGCGTCAAGGAATCACCGACTACTTGAAAAATCATCGAAGTGTCAAAAGTTTTGAATTTGCTCCTGCTAACCAAGGCGGTAATGGGGCGACGATCGTTAAATTTAAATAAAACTTACTAAATGTAAGCAGAAGGCTCGTCTCGAATCAAGAAAGGTGCTATAATGACTCTAGACTAAAAAATGGAGGTCTTTGATATGTCACAAGTAGTTACAGATACGACATTTAACGAAGAAACAGATAAAGGCTTAGTATTAATCGACTTTTGGGCAACTTGGTGTGGACCTTGTCGCATGCAAGCACCAATTTTAGATCAGCTGTCAGAAGAATACGATGAAGATGAATTCCGAATCGTAAAAATGGATGTAGATGAAAACCCACAAACGCCTCAACAATTTGGGATTATGAGTATTCCAACATTATTGTTGAAAAAAGATGGGCAAGTCGTTGAAAAAGCGGTTGGTGTACACTCGAAAGAGCAATTACGTCAAATGATCGATCAATATTTATAAACATCTGGAATGTTACTGAGATATCAATCAATGGATTGATATCTCGGTTTTTTTGTCCTTAGCATAAATTTCAGTAAAATCTTTCTCTAGTTTATCTAAACCCTCAAACAAGTCTAGGAAACAAATGAGCCGATTACGATTCTTTTTGACAGACATGTTATAATTAATTCAATGAAATTTGAAAGGAAGTATTTCATGAACGAACGTATCAAAAATAAATTAGCCTTACTTCCTGATCAACCTGGCTGCTACTTGATGAAAGATAAAAATGGCACCATCATCTATGTTGGGAAAGCAAAGATTCTCAAAAATAGAGTCCGTTCCTACTTTACAGGTAGTCATAATACCAAAACCGAACGATTAGTTAGTGAGATCGAAGACTTTGAATATATCGTTACAGAATCCAATATCGAAGCTTTACTTTTAGAAATCAATTTGATCAAGAAAAATGATCCCAAATACAATATCATGTTGAAAGATGATAAAACGTATCCTTTTTTGAAAATCACAAACGAAAAGTACCCACGCTTAGTCATTACACGTAAAGTGTTAAAAGACAAAGCAGTTTATTTTGGACCATATCCAGATGTTGGCGCAGCCAACGAGACCAAAAAAATCCTTGATCGGTTGTTTCCGTTACGCAAGTGTAAACCTAGCCAAACGAAAGAACCGTGTTTGTATTATCACTTAGGACAATGCCTTTGTCCTTATTATTTTGATGTTGATCCACAAGTTTACACGAAAATCGTTGATGAAGTTAAAAGCTTTTTAAATGGTGGCTATGAAAAAGTTGAATCAGAAATCCACCAAAAAATGGTTCAAGCTGCTGAAAAGATGGAATTTGAAAAAGCGGCAGAATACCGCGATCAGATACGAGCCATTGAAACGATTATGACTCGTCAAAAAATGACCAATACAGATCTGGTGGATCGAGATGTTTTTGGTTATGCCATTGACAAAGGCTGGATGTGTGTCCAAGTATTCTTTGTCAGACAGGGGAAATTGATTGAACGGGATGTGTCGATGTTTCCTTTTTATAATGAAGCAGAAGAGGATTTTCTGACTTATATCGGGCAGTTTTATCAAGAAAATGAACATTTTATTCCTAAAGAAGTCTTGATTCCTAACACGATCGATCAACCGAGTGTGGAGGCATTGTTGTCCACAAAAGTTTTACAACCCAAACGTGGTGAAAAGAAAAAATTAGTAGAACTTGCGAATAAAAATGCTACGGTTGCATTGAATGAACGATTTGATTTGATTGCTAGAAAGCAAGAACGAACGATTGGGGCAGTGGAACGTTTAGGGAATGCCATGAATATTCCTACACCTGTTCGGATTGAATCCTTCGATAATTCGAATATCATGGGAACCAATCCAGTAGCGGCAATGGTGGTATTCATCGATGGAAAGCCAGCAAAAAAAGAATACCGCAAATATAAAATCAAAACGGTCACAGGACCAGATGATTATGCTTCGATGCGAGAAGTGATTTATCGAAGATATTCTCGTGTCATTCGAGAAGGGCTTCCTTTACCTGATTTGATTTTGATCGATGGTGGGAAAGGGCAAGTGGATGTCGCCAAAGATGTTTTAGAAAATCAACTTGGGATCGACATACCAGTGGCTGGTATGGCTAAAAATGATAAGCATAAAACGAATGAACTCCTTTTTGGAAATGAACTTTCGGTGGTTCCATTGGAAAGAAATTCGCCCGAGTTCTTTTTACTTCAACGGGTCCAAGATGAGGTCCATCGGTTTGCGATCACATTCCATAGACAACTACGAAGTAAAAATAGTTTTGCTTCTAAGCTGGATGAAATTGAAGGATTAGGACCGAAAAGAAAAAAATTACTTCTAAAAGAATTTAAATCGTTGAAAAATGTTACGGCAGCGACGATGGAAGAACTCCAACAAATTGGGCTACCAAAAAATGTTGCTCAAAATGTTTTTGATAAATTGCATGAGAACTAGCATAGGACACTTTACAAACTACGTAAAGTGTCCTATGATTTTTTGTATAACAAATGATGTAGAATTCGTTTTAGTTCGACGAGGCGGGAAGCGCTATGATGACTATTGGAAATGATTATAGCCAACCTAGATTGAATAAATGTCAAAATGGTCGTTGTTTCAATGAAAAAGTGGGAAAGAATGGTTTTCTTTTTAAACTATTCATTTTTCAATAGACTTTGGACCTTTAATTGATAAAGAATCTCTGGACTATTTCATTTTTTGCATTTGTATGCGATTTAAGTTGTCTGAACTATCTGAATATGGTAGAAGAAATGGAGACGAAGGAGTGAGACGATGTTAGAAGTGAAAGATTTGGTTAAGACGTTTGGAGACTATACCGCTGTTGATCATGTGTCTTTTCAAATACCTGATGGAAAGATTATGGGGCTGATCGGACAAAACGGGGCAGGAAAAACCACAACTTTTCGATTGATCTTAGATTTTTTGACACAGGATCAAGGGGAAGTTTTATGGAATGGACAACCTTTGGGAGAAAAAGACTATGACATTATTGGCTATCTTCCTGAAGAACGTGGGTTGTATCCGAAAGTAACGATTCAAGAGCAATTGTTGTATTTTGCTGAATTGAGAGGCAAAAAAAGAAAAGAGATCGAACCAAAAATCGATTTTTGGATGGAAAAGTTCCAAGTAAAAGGAAAGAAAACCGATAAAGTAAAATCATTGTCTAAAGGAAATCAACAAAAAGTCCAATTGATTGCTACGTTGATCCATGAACCTAAATTGATCATATTGGATGAGCCGTTTAGTGGGCTTGACCCAGTCAATGCAGAATTGCTGAAAGACGGGATCATTGAGTTAAAAGAACATGGCTCATGTGTTATTTTCTCCAGTCACAATATGGATAATGTTGAAAAAATCTGTGATCATTTAATTATGTTACGTAATGGAAAAATGGTGTTAAGCGGGAAAGTCCATGAAATCAGAAATTCTTTTGGACGTACAAAGTTATTCTTAGAATCTGGCTTGTCCCAGGAGGAAGTTGCAATGATCGAAGGAGTCGAAAAAGTCGTCACTCATGAAGATCAAACGCTTGAAATCACTTTAAACGATCCTGATGTAGGAAAAGAAATCTTTACCCGAGCAACACAATTTGGCTATATTCCAATGTTCAATCAACAACCGCCTACCTTAGAAGAGATATTCAAAATGAAAGCAGGTGAGATTGATGCGTAAATTTTGGATCATTACAAAAGATGTCTATTTAAAAAATGTCAAATCCATCTCTTTCTTGATTATGATCTTAGTGCCATTCATTATGATAGGAATCGTTTATTTAGCAGGCAATTTTGCTCAGCAAAACAGTGAGATCAATAAAATTGGTGTATTGTCCGAAAATCAACAAGTAACGCAACAGCTTGAACAAGTAAAAACCGATGAGTTCAGCTTTCAAGCGGTTGATTCGCAAACACAAGCTCAAAAAGAATTAGCCGATGAAAAAATTGATGCCTATTTAGTCGTCACGGTCGAAAACGATCAGCTAAAAGGTCAACTTTACAGTGAAAATTCGTTAGGACAAAGTACACAATTGTTGATCCAACAGCAATTAACTGGGTTGCAATCACTATTGCGAGCTAGCCAACTGGGACTTTCCCCTGAAGAAGTAGCTAGTCTTAGTCAACCAGCAAGTTTGACTAGACAAAAAGTAAGTTTTGATAGTAATAACAAAATGAAAGTTGGAGAAGATAATTCTGGCGTACAATATGCGATTAGTTATGCAGCAACCATTATCTTATTTATCATTATCCTGACTTATTCACAAATCATCGCGCAAGAAATTGCTTCTGAAAAGGGAACTCGAATCATGGAAGTCATTTTATCAAGTACGACAGCTCAAAAACATTTTTATGGTAAATTGACTGGTGTCTTGTTAGTTGCTTTAACGCAGATGGCTCTATACGGTGTGATCTTGACTGTGGGATTCCAACAATTTAAACATATGGATTTTGTAAAAAGTATCATAGAGAATATTTCACTAGATAAGATCATCGGACCATTTTTATGGTACGCATTATTGTTTATGTTCTTTGGTATCTTGATCTTCTCCGTTTTAGCGGCATTATGTGGATCATTAGTCAACAAAGCAGAAGATACAGCAAAAGCGATTTTACCAGTTACTTATCTTTCTTTAGGTGGCTATATGCTTGGGTTGATCTTAGGCGCATCTGATCCAAACAATATCGTGATTCGGATCACGTCTTATATTCCGTTCCTTTCTTCTTATATTATGCCGATTCGTTTGGCGAATGAGACAGTTGGAATGACTAGTGTATTGATTTCACTTGTAGTGTTAATCATTGTCACATTCCTGCTAATGTTCTTCTCAGCGAATATGTATAAATCAAATGTTCTTGTTTATAGTGAAGGTGGCTTATGGAGTTCATTGAAACAGTCACTTTCAATTATGAGAAATGAACGTAAGAAATCCTAACCGACTGACTATTAAAAGCAGTATCGGCACAACAAAATGGTAAATGAAAAACTAAATGCTGGCGTTATTTCGGTTGATCTACGAAATAACGCCAGCATTTTTTAGGCTATTCTAAAGGGAAAAATCGTTGTTCAATCCCTTAAGGACTAAAATTCTTGAACAAAAAAATCAAATAATCCTTGATCAGTGGGATTGCTTGAATGTGTCAGCTCTGGATGCCATTGTACACCAAATAATCGAACATCCTTATCGAGACTTTCAATCCCTTCCACTAGACCATCAGGTGAAAAGACTGTGGCTTTTAATGAAGGTGCCAGCTCTTTCAACGCCTGATGATGATAAGAGTTTACCAAATAAGTATCAGGTAGTAGCTGATGTAATAGAGTGTCGGGTAAAATCTCTACTTCATGAGTAGCAAATTGTGGGGCGGTTGGATGCTGTTCATGTTTGACTGACCACTTAGGATAAGTGGTTAAATCTTGATACAAACTACCCCCAAGCACGACATTTAAGAGTTGCATTCCACGACAAACAGCAAAAATTGGTTTGTTTTGTTTGAGTGCCTCACTGATAAGTGCCGCTTCAAAGAGATCTCTTTGAAGGTTGGTTTCTAAAATTTTTGGATGGGGAGGTTCATGATACAGTTGTGGGGAAATATCCTGTCCACCGGCTAAAATCAGTTTATCGATTTGGTCAATATAAGCAGAAGCAGTCTTAGGAGATGAGATCGGTAAAACGATCGGTAAACCATCCGCCTGCTGTACAGCATTGACAAAGCCTTGGGGAGTATAGGTTACTTGATTTCCTTGAAAAGTATCTGTCGCTCGGATCAACTGATTTCCAGCAATTCCAATAATGGGTAACATAAACATTCCTCCAAATCGTCTATTCGTTCTATTCTATCAAGAATAAAAAAATTTTAAAACTATTTGAAATAGGTCTAGTTTGGGAATACATATGAAGAAAAAATTTTTTTCATGAGAATTTCTTATAAAAAAACAGAGTTACCGAGGAAAAATATGGTGTTCTTATTGAATTTTTTCGTCATTTTGGTACAATAGAATTAAATCACGAATAAAATGGTTGGGCATAATGCTTCAAGGATCGCGTTCTTCAAGGGGTGAGAAGAACATATTGAAGGGCTCAGCATCATTAGTCAACTAAAGGGCACATACTTTCAATGTAACGAGAGCATGTGTCCTTTTTTAATCGAAAGGGGGAAGTGATTGTGACAGAAATGGCGCGAATTTTGACAAGAATCAAAGAAGCAGAAGAGAATAATCAGAAAAAAGAAGAGCAGGTCAAAGCAGAACTTGCTCAATATGAACAATTAAAAAATAACGAATTAATCGATTTGAATAAAGAATTCCAAGAACGATTAACCAAGCTGATGAAAGAAAAAAGAAAAAATGAAGAGGAAGTAACTGAAGATGAACAGCACAAACTGGAATTGATTTTAGAACAATTTCGTCAAAAAGTTCTTGAAATAGAAAAAACATATTTAGAAAAAGAAGAAGAGGAAATAGCGAAGAAAAAGAACTTAACAAATGAGATTATTGAAAGGATGAAACAAAACAATGGCTGTCACTAAAATGGAAAAAGTGACTCTCATTTCAGATAAGAAAAATCGTGAAATCTTGTTGCAAGCAGTTCAAGGACTCCATGCAGTAGAAATCCGTGATCTGTTCCAAGAATCTGAAAACAATCAATGGGTAGAGACGTTTTTTCCTGAACCAGAGATGATCGATAAGGACAAGGAACTTGCGAAATTATCCTATAAATTAACGGATATTCGTACAGCTATCCAATTTATCGAACACCATGGCGAAAAAAGTCAGAAAAAACAACACTTAAAAAGGCGTGAACTTTCGTTAGATACCTTGGAAAAAAATTATTCAGAAGAAGTTTTTTCGAAAAAGCTGGAAGAAGTCTTACTTTTGAAAGAACAATGGGAGCAACTGGTAGACGAACGCCAACAATTGGAAGACCAAGAGAATTGGTTGCTCAATTGGCAAAATCTGGATCTGGCACCTAAAGCATTTGATAGTCAAATGACCAAGCTAGTCATTGGAACGGTCAATGCTAAAAATGCTGAATCTTTTAAAGCTGAAGTTGCTGAGATAAACGAAGCCTATTTAGAAGAAATCAACTCTTCACCAACAACGACTTACTTTGCCTACATTGTTTTACGAGCTGACGAGTCACGCATGGAAGAAATCGCCAGTCGTTATGGATTTGTTAAAGAAGACTATCTGTATGAGGGGACACCACAGCAACAGTTAGTTGCTACAAAACAAAGTTTACAGGAAATCAAGGACCAACAAAAGAAACTCTCTTCAGCCATTGGAGCTTGTAGTGGGTATATCAAAGATTTCGAATGGACGGAAGAAATCTTCTTGGCTCGCTCTGAACGAGAAGCAATCAAGGACCGGATCATTCATACTCCTTATCTGATTCTGATTCAAGGCTGGGTGGATCATGAAGAAAAACAAGAATTGATCCACATGCTACAAAATGTCTTAGCAAGTGAAGAAGTCTATTTGACCTTTGACGAGCCAACGGGCAATGAAATTGCTGAAGAAGTACCGACCAAACTAAAGAATCATCCAATCGTTGCTCCTTTTGAGATGTTAACGGAGATGTATAGTTTACCAAAGTATGAAGAAGTTGATCCAACGCCGTGGATGATGCCGTTTTACCTCGTCTTTTTTGGCATGATGGTGGCGGATATCGGGTATGGGTTACTGATGTTTTTAGGGGCATTTTTACTCCAAAAATTAGTGGTATTGCCACGGGGAATGCAACGTTTTGCGAAATTCTTTGAGATTCTAGCGATCCCTTCGATTATCTGGGGATTTATCTACAGCTCATTTTTTGGGGCGGCATTGCCTAAAGAAATTTTTGGTATTCATTTACCATTTCCGATTTTGTCTACTACAGATGATGTCAACACGATCTTGATTTTATCCGTAATTTTTGGGTTGATCCAAATTTTAGTCGGACTATTTATTGCTGCTAAGGAACATATCAAACGAAAAGCATATGTCGATGCCGTGAATGATGGGTTTGCTTGGCAAGGGATCTTGCTTGGTATCATTCTGATTTTATTGGGAACGATGATCCTTAAAAACAACGCCTTTGTTTATTTAGGCGGTGCATTAGCTGTTCTTTCAGCCGTATGTATTTTGATCATTCCTGTTTTCCAATCTTCATCAAAAGCCAAGGGGATCGCCAAAGGTGCGTATAATTTATATGGTCTAACTGGCTATATCGGAGACTTAGTCAGCTATACACGACTAATGGCACTGGGAATCTCTGGAGGAAGTATTGCCGCAGCTTTCAACATGTTAGTTGCTTTTATGCCTCCAGCTGCTCGTTTTAGTGTCGGAATTTTATTGATCATTGTCCTACAGGCTTTGAATATGTTCTTAACACTTTTGAGTGCCTATGTACATGGCGCAAGATTACAATATGTAGAATTTTTTGGAAAGTTTTACACTGGAGGAGGGCGTTCCTTCAAACCACTAAAAACGGTGGAGAAATACGTCAACATCAATCATAAGAAAAAATAGAAATATTGGAGGAATTTGATACAATGATGGATTATTTAATTACTCAAAATGGTGGAATGGTATTTGCAGTATTAGCGATGGCAACAGCAACGATTTTTTCAGGAATCGGGTCTGCTAAAGGCGTTGGAATGACTGGGGAAGCGGCAGCTGCATTGACGACCAGTCAACCAGAAAAATTTGGACAAGCGTTAATTTTACAATTACTTCCAGGTACCCAAGGATTATACGGTTTCGTTATCGCCTTCTTGATTTTTATCAACTTAGGCAGTGATATGTCTGTCGTTCAAGGATTGAACTTCTTAGGAGCTTCCTTACCGATTGCCTTTACTGGTTTATTCTCAGGGATCGCTCAAGGGAAGGTTGCAGCAGCTGGTATTCAAATTCTAGCGAAAAAACCTGAGCATGCAACGAAAGGGATCATTTTTGCTGCGATGGTTGAAACATATGCCATCTTAGGTTTCGTTATTTCTTTCTTACTGGTCTTAAATGCGTAATAGCCTAGCTTATAAGGAGGAATGACGGTGGATGCGATTGATAAAATCATCACTCAAATAAATGAAACAGCACAACTCGAACGTGCATCATTCGAAGAAATGAAGCGCAAAGAAATCGATCAAAAATTTGAAGTGAAAAAGTGGCAGATCGAAGCAGATTTTCAGAAAGAAAAAGCAAGTAAACTGGAAGAAATTGAACGAAGTTATCGCCAGTTGAGAAACAAGCAAAAAATGCAAGTGAAACAAGAAATCTTAAATGTGAAACAAGAAGTTTTACAGCGTTTATTCACGGAAGCAACGCTTCAGTTAGAAAATGAACCAAAAGAAGAACAACTTGCATTGATGAAGCAAATGATCCAAACATTACCGATCAATGGCACAGCTCGCTTGATCCCAGGAGAAAAATCAGCAGATATCTTAACACCTGCGGTCATCGCTGAATGGAATGAAGAACTTCCTTTTGAATTAATCCGGGAAGACTTTACTGAAAAAGCACAAGCAGGGTTGATCATTGATGATGCTGGTATCCAATATAACTTTTTATTTAGTCACTTGATCAAGGAAATTCAAGAGACGATGAGTGCTGAAATTGCCAAAGAATTATTTGACTAAGGAGGGATTGTTAAATGGAGTATCATGAATTAAATCCCTTGATACGTGGTAGAGAATTAGAGTTGATTTCAAAAGACACGTTTGAGCAAATGATCCAAACCGATTCGATCGATTCACTTGGAGAAATCTTACAATCCACGATCTATCAGCCGTATATCTATGACGGCTTTGATAAGGATTTTGAAGCCAATCTCTCTCAGGAACGCAGCAAATTATTCCAGTGGTTGAAAGAATCTGCACCAGAACCAGAAATCGTTTGGATCTATACGATGCGTTACACTTTCCATAATTTAAAAGTATTGACAAAGGCTGAGATCACAGGGCAAAACCTTGATCACCTTTACATCCATGATGGATTTTATTCGCTGGAAGTGTTGAAAGATGCGATTCACACGCAAGTATCGGTGGAATTGCCAGACAGTCTCATGGATTATATTCGAGAAGTTCATGAATACTGCGAAGAATCGACTATTTTACAAGGGATCGATGTGATTTATGACCGTTGTTTTCTAACCGAGCAACGTCGCTTAGGGGAACAGCTTGGTTACCCTGAACTATTAGAAGAGATCATTGCTTTTATCGATTTAACGAATATCACCACGACAGCAAGAGGGATCTTGCAGCATCGTTCTGCAGGTTTTATGACAACAGTTATTTCAAGTTCAGGAAGTATTCCGAAAGACACATTGCTTTCCTTTGTTCGTGGGAAAATGGCATCTTTTACTCAGTTTTTACTGACAACAGATTACAGTGAGCTATTAAAGCAAGTCATCCATGAAGAACAGATTGATTTAGTCAGTTTGGAACAATTGAAAGATGATTATTTAAGTTCTTTTTATCAAGTAGCACAGACACAAGCGTTTGGCCCGTTACCATTACTAGCTTTTTTGAACGCAAAAGAAGTCGAAAGTAAAAATCTGCGCCTTTTGATCATTGGCAAACGAAATCACTTTTCACTGGAACAACTAAAAGAAAGGATGAGACAGGTCTATGACTTATAAAATCGGAGTAGTAGGTGACAAGGATTCTGTCTCGCCTTTTCGATTATTTGGCTTTGATGTACAGCATGGTACGACAAAGACTGAAATAAGAAAAACAATCGATGAGATGGCTAAGAATGAATATGGTGTGATCTATATCACCGAACAATGTGCAAATCTGGTCCCTGAAACGATTGAGCGCTATAAAGGACAATTGACACCTGCGATCATTTTGATTCCTAGTCATCAAGGAACCCTTGGTATCGGTTTAGAAGAGATCCAAAATAGTGTGGAAAAAGCTGTTGGACAAAATATTTTATAATAGGAAAAGGAGATAGTCATTTGCAAATTGGAAAAATCATAAAAGTCTCCGGTCCTCTCGTTATGGCAGAAAATATGTCAGAAGCAAGTATTCAAGACATGTGTTTAGTGGGAGATTTAGGAGTCATCGGCGAAATCATTGAGATGCGTCAAGATGTGGCGTCTATTCAAGTATATGAAGAAACTTCAGGAATTGGTCCCGGAGAACCTGTTCGTTCAACTGGGGAAGCACTATCTGTTGAGCTAGGACCAGGAATCATTTCACAAATGTTTGACGGGATTCAAAGGCCACTGGATACATTTATGGAAGTGACTCAAAGTAACTTCTTAGGACGTGGGGTCCAATTACCAGCTTTAGATCATGAGAAACAATGGTGGTTTGAAGCGACAATCGAAGAAGGAACAGAAGTAAGTGCTGGAGACATCATTGGGTACGTGGATGAAACGAAGATCATTCAGCACAAAATCAT
Organism: Enterococcus sp. DIV1682a; assembly: GCF_051711005.1. NCBI lineage: Bacteria > Bacillati > Bacillota > Bacilli > Lactobacillales > Enterococcaceae > Enterococcus > Enterococcus sp. DIV1682a. The sequence goes on along the minus strand of NZ_JBIOLT010000001.1, from coordinate 2,183,324 downwards.
GGTCCCTAATGGTATCAAAGGAACTGTACAAAAAATTGAATCTGGATCATTTACGATCGATGATCCGATTTGTGTGATCGAAACGGAACAAGGCTTAAAAGAGCTGACGATGATGCAAAAATGGCCAGTACGTCGTGGTCGACCAATCAAACAAAAATTAAATCCAGATGTACCGATGATCACCGGTCAAAGGGTCATTGACACGTTTTTCCCAGTAACTAAAGGAGGAGCGGCAGCCGTTCCAGGTCCGTTTGGTGCAGGGAAGACAGTTGTGCAACACCAGATTGCTAAGTGGTCGGACGTAGATCTAGTGGTTTACGTTGGTTGTGGGGAACGAGGAAATGAAATGACGGATGTCGTCAATGAATTTCCTGAACTGATCGATCCAAATACGGGCGAGTCTTTGATGGAACGAACTGTGTTGATCGCTAATACATCGAACATGCCAGTAGCTGCTCGAGAAGCTTCTATTTATACGGGAATCACGATTGCCGAGTACTTCCGTGACATGGGGTATGATGTAGCAATCATGGCAGATTCCACTTCTCGTTGGGCAGAAGCACTGCGTGAAATGAGCGGACGTTTAGAAGAAATGCCTGGTGATGAAGGTTATCCCGCCTATCTGGGCTCTCGTTTAGCTGAATACTATGAACGTTCAGGACGTGTCATTGCTCTAGGCTCTGACCAACGTGAGGGCAGTATCACTGCCATCAGTGCGGTTTCTCCTTCTGGTGGAGATATCTCTGAACCAGTGACTCAAAATACTTTACGAGTGGTGAAGGTTTTCTGGGGATTAGATTCTAGTCTTGCTCAAAAAAGACATTTTCCATCGATTAACTGGATCCAAAGTTACTCATTATATTCAACGGAAGTTGGCAGATATATGGATCAAATCTTACAACAGGATTGGTCTGATATGGTAACTGAAGGCATGCGGATCTTGCAAGAAGAAGAACAATTAAATGAAATCGTGCGCTTGGTAGGGATCGATTCGCTTTCTGATAACGATCGCTTGACCCTTGAAGTAGCAAAATCGATTCGAGAAGACTATTTACAACAAAATGCTTTTGATGATGTAGATACGTTTACTTCAAGAGAAAAACAATTCAACATGTTGAAAGTTATTTTGACTTTTGGGAAAGAAGCTCGAAAAGCCTTATCGTTGGGAGCGTACTTCAATGAAATCATGGAAGGTACAGTAGCGGTCAGAGAACGCATTAGTCGGAGCAAGTATATTCCAGAAGAAGAGTTAGCCAAAATTAGTAGTATAAATGAAGAAATCAAAGAAACGATCCAATTGATTGTTTCAGAAGGAGGGATGACCGATGATTAAAGAATATCGTACAATCAAAGAAGTGGTCGGCCCTTTGATGGCAGTCGAAAAAGTTTCGGGAGTCAAATATGAAGAATTGATTGAAGTTCGGATGCAAAACGGCGAGATTCGTCGTGGACAAGTACTAGAAGTCCAAGAAGACAAAGCGATGGTTCAGATCTTTGAAGGAACCAGTGGAATCAATCTAAAAAATTCTTCCGTACGCTTTTTAGGACACCCTTTACAATTAGGAGTATCAGAAGACATGATCGGTCGGGTTTTTGATGGTCTTGGTCGACCAAAAGACAATGGACCTGAAATCTTGCCAGAAAAATATTTAGATATCAATGGCGAAGTAATCAATCCAATTGCCAGAGATTATCCCGATGAATTTATCCAAACAGGGATTTCAGCAATCGATCATTTGAATACATTAGTTCGTGGTCAAAAATTGCCGGTTTTTTCTGGCTCAGGTTTACCACACAAAGAGTTGGCTGCCCAAATTGCTCGCCAAGCAACTGTTTTGGATTCTTCCGATGATTTTGCCGTGGTTTTTGCTGCCATCGGTATTACTTTTGAAGAAGCCGAATTTTTTATGGAAGACTTTAGACAAACAGGTGCGATTGACCGCTCCGTTATGTTTATGAATTTAGCTAATGATCCAGCAATCGAACGAATCGCCACACCAAGAATGGCATTGACGGCCGCCGAATATTTAGCTTATGAAAAAGGCATGCACGTCTTAGTCATCATGACCGATATGACCAACTATGCAGAAGCGCTCAGAGAAATTTCGGCCGCACGTCGAGAAGTTCCTGGCCGTCGTGGTTATCCAGGCTATCTTTACACAAACTTAGCCACCTTATTTGAACGAGCTGGACGGATTAGAGGATTGAAAGGTTCTGTGACTCAAATTCCGATCTTGACGATGCCAGAAGATGATAAGACTCATCCGATTCCCGATTTGACGGGCTATATCACAGAAGGTCAGATCATTTTAACGAGAGAGCTTTATAAGAGTGGGATTCAACCCCCGATCGATGTCTTGCCTTCTCTTTCACGGTTGAAGGACAAAGGAACAGGTGCCGGTAAAACGAGAGAAGACCACGCAGCAACGATGAACCAATTGTTTGCCGCCTATGCGCAAGGAAAACAAGCGAAGGAATTAGCTGTCGTTTTAGGTGAATCTGCCTTGTCAGATATTGATAAAATCTATGCAAAGTTTGCGGAACGATTTGAAAACGAATATGTCAACCAAGGATTTTACACCAATCGGACGATCACAGAAACGCTTGACTTAGGTTGGGAACTGTTGGCGATGCTTCCAAGAACCGAGTTAAAACGAATCAAGGATGATTTACTGGATAAGTATTTGCCAGAAGGGAAGTGAGTTCCTTATGCGATTAAACGTCAATCCTACGAGAATGGAGCTAACTCGTTTAAAGAAACAATTAACGACAGCGACAAGGGGACACAAACTTTTAAAGGATAAACAAGATGAATTGATGCGTCAATTTATTTTACTGATCCGTAAAAATAATGAGTTACGCCAAGCAATAGAAAAAGAAACCCAAACAGCAATGAAAGATTTTGTCTTAGCAAAGTCAACAGTCGAAGAAACTTTTATTGACGAACTTTTGGCATTACCAGCGGAAAACGTCTCACTTTCTGTAGTTGAGAAAAATATTATGAGTGTCAAAGTTCCCCTCATGAATTTTCAATACGATGAAACATTGAATGAGACACCATTAGAGTATGGCTATCTTCATTCTAATGCAGAGTTGGATCGTTCGATCGATGGTTTTACGCAGCTCTTACCAAAGCTTTTGAAGCTGGCAGAAGTTGAAAAAACATGTCAACTTATGGCTGTAGAGATCGAGAAAACCAGAAGAAGGGTCAATGCGTTGGAATATATGACGATCCCTCAATTGGAAGAAACGATTTATTATATTAAAATGAAGTTGGAAGAAAACGAACGAGCAGAAGTAACTCGCCTGATCAAAGTGAAAAATATGGGAACAGAAGAGTAAGGCTGATCCAATTCAGCATTCTAATGGCTTTTTTCATGATCAGAACAAATCGAATTTAGCGTAAGAAGAAAAAGTAGTCATTTATTTTTCTTCTTGCGCTCGTTTGCTTATAATGGAAAGAGGTCGTGAAAGAAGCGGTCAGCTCCGAGTGAATAAGAGAGGATTTTTTAAAATAGCTTCTCCTATTTTAGAAAATCATCGCTTATTGCCGAGTAGTTGCTTCTTGAACGCCGTGAGTAAGGTCGTGAAAAGCATGGTCTGCTTCAAGAATTAAGAACTAAAAATTGAAAATAGCTTTTCATATTTTTGATTTTTTGAGCTTAATTCCGCAGAAGTAATGCTTTGAACACCGTGAGTAAGGTCGTGAAAACATCGGGAGCTCCGATGACAATAAGAAAGAATTTTTTGAAACAGCTTCTCATGTTTTGAAAAATTCAGGCTTATTGCCGAGTAATTGCTTCACGCCAATGATTCATTTTGTATCTATTTATGATCGCAGAACAAAATGTCGTTCTGAGATCTTAGATAAAAATTAAGCATAAGGAATGACTATCATGAAAAAAAGAGTAAGAAAACGATTATCACCTGTCCAGCTAATTGCTGCTGGGTTTTTTATCTTGATCCTGTTTGGAGGTAGCTTACTGACGTTACCATTTTTTAGCCGCAGCGGAGAAAGCACCCATTTTATTGATGCCTTATTCACTGCAACCTCAGCTGTTTGTGTGACTGGTTTGACGACACTGAATACTGCGGAGCATTGGAATAGTGCAGGACAGTTTTTGATCATGACCTTGATTGAAATCGGTGGGTTAGGCTTTATGATGATCCCGATCCTCTTTTTTGCTATTGCGAAGAAAAAAATCAGTTTTAGTATGCGGATTGTGCTAAAGGAAGCCTTAAACCTTGAAGAGATGTCGGGTGTAATTAAGTTAATGATCTATATCTTAAAATTTGCGGTGGTGATCCAAGTAATCGGGGCGGTTGCTTTGAGTGTAGTTTTTATTCCTGAATTTGGTTGGGCTAAAGGAATTTGGTTTAGTATCTTTCATGCCGTTTCTAGTTTTTGTAATGCAGGATTTGATTTATTAGGAGACAGTCTACTCGCGGATCAAACAAATGTTTACTTGATCATGGTCGTTTCAGCGTTGATCATTGCAGGTGGATTAGGTTTTATTGTCTGGCGTGATATTCTAAGTTATCATCGGGTCAAAAAAATCACACTACATTCAAAAGTCGCCTTATCTGTAACTGCACTCTTATTAATTGGTGGATTTATTTTATTTTTCATCACTGAAAGAAATGGACTGACTTTAGTTAAAGGTACGTTTACAGAAAGATTAGCGAATACATTTTTTATGAGTGTGACACCAAGAACAGCAGGCTATTACTCTATTGATTATTTACAGATGAGTCATGCAGGATTGATTTTAACGATGTTTTTGATGTACATCGGAGGAACTTCTGGTTCGACAGCTGGAGGACTGAAAACTACGACATTAGGAATTTTATTGATCCAAATGCATGCCATGTTCAAAGGAAAGACACGAGCAGAAGCCTTCGGTCGAACCATTCGCCAAGCAGCTGTGCTACGTGCATTGACTCTTTTCTTTGTAACTCTCTCTTTATGTGTTGTTGCGATCATGGTCCTATCTGTGACGGAGACGATTCCTAAAACGTCAGGAATCGAATATATTGCGTTTGAAGTCTTTTCCGCTTTTGGGACAGTTGGTTTGACGATGGGGTTGACCCCGGATTTGACATTGATCGGAAAACTAGTCATTATTTCTTTGATGTATATCGGTCGAGTAGGAATCATGACAGTCGTTTTTTCACTACTAGTAAAAGCAAACAGGGCAGAAGCCAATTACAAATACCCAGAAGAAAGCATTATGCTTGGGTAGTTGTGAAGGTATCGGGGAGTTCTGATGATAATAAAAAAGAAACGCTCAAAACAAGAGAAGCTGTTTTGAGCGTTTTTTTTTTACAACCTTATCCCCGAATAACTTCGATTTTATATCCGTCAGGGTCAACAACGAAATAATAAGAAGGAGCTGTTCCTGGAAGTCCTTTTAGGTCTGTCACATTGAATCCTTCTGCTTGGTGTTTTTCGTGAAGTGCTTCTAAATCATCCGCAGCAATAGCAATGTGTCCATAGCCATTCCCTAGATCATAGCCTTCATGATCATAGTTATAAGTTAATTCTAGTTCGTAGTCATCTCCTGGTAAAGTTAAATAAACAAGGGTGAATTTGTTTTCTGGAAAATCACGGCGACGACTTTCTTCAAAGCCAAACGCTTTTTGGTAAAATTCTAATGAAGCGTCAAGATCTTTCACTCGAACGCAAGTATGAGCCATTTTCATAAATAACTACTTCCTTTCCTTTTTTTTCATCATAACAAAAAAAGAAAGAGCAATAGAAGATTTGCGCTTGTTTATGAGAAAACTCTCATGTAAAATAAAAAGTAAATAAGCTTAAGGTGGACAAAATGATGGATAAACCAGTATTTGGTGAAAAAGAAGCAGGGGTCCAGTATTCCCCACGATATGCTGCCTATATTATCGTGGAAGAAAAGAACAAACTAGCTTTGATTGAAGCTCCAAATGGTGCTTATTTTTTACCTGGTGGAGAGATCGAAGCGATGGAAACGAAAGAAGCGGCACTCAAGAGAGAACTCCTTGAGGAAATGGGGATCGTCGCAGAAATTGCGACTTATCTAGGGGAAGCGGATGAGTATTTTTATTCCAATTACCGTCAGACCTATTACTATAACCCAGGCTACTTTTACGTGGCAAACGGCTGGCAACAAGTGGCAGAACCAACTGAAAAGACGAATACTATTTGGTGGGTCACACCACAAGAAGCCATTGAAAAATTAAAACGAGGTAGCCACAAGTGGGCGGTTGAAAAATGGTTATTGAACAATTAAATCAAGAAAAAATCCAAAACCAGCGTACAGTCAGTGACGAACTGGTTTTGGATTTTTATTTAGTAGCAAGTGTTATTTTTATTATGATAAAACATACGTTTTGATCGCTTCTGCCACGCCATGTTCTTCATTTGTTTTAGTGACCACGTTGGCAGCTTCTTTAACTAGCGGAACTGCATTTCCCATCGCAACGCCTAAGCCAGCATATTCAATCATCGATAAGTCATTTTCGTTGTCACCAATCGCCATGATTTCATCCTGATCGATTCCAAGATGTTGCGCTAAGTTCGCAACGGCTGCGCCTTTACTTGCTTCTTTGTTTAATACTTCAAAGTAATAAGGCGCACTTTTCACTGTCGTGTATTTTTCACGGAATGTTTGTGGTAAACGAGCAATCGCAGCATCTAAGATATCAGGTTCGTCGATCATCATCATTTTAACCAAATTGATATCTGGTGTCATTTCTTCAGGTGTGCGATATTTCAACGGCATATGAACTAAGCTGGCTTCATGGATCGTATACGCACTGATATCACGATTAGAGGTGTAAATCGCCTGATCATCAATGGAATGTAGATGACTGCCAACTCGACGAGCCATCACTTCGATTTCTAAATAATCTTCATGTGTCAAACCATGACGTGCGATGATTTTTCCTGATTTTGTTTGTTGGACAAGTGCGCCATTGTAGGTGATCACGTAGTCATTTTCTTGGAATAAATCGAGTTCATTCAACTGTTCCTGTACACCAGGCAACGGTCTGCCGGTACACAAGACGATGGCTACTCCTTTAGCGACAGCCTGAGCAATCGCTTCTTTGACGTCTGCTGTAATTTCTCTTTTCTCATTTAATAAGGTTCCATCGATGTCGATGGCGACTAACTTGATAGACATAATTTCCTCCAGTGATCGTGTGTTTTAGTTTGTTTGGGTAATCAGTGAACCATTGCGGATATGGCTTGCAAATTCTTGATAGGTTTCGTCAAATAGATCGTAGTGATTTCTTAAAGACGGATCAACCATTTCTTTTGGAAAGAAAAATCGTTCATCTCCTTGTTCTTGTCCAGCAAGAGCAGCCACAAGTTGGCTCACCTCTGATAATTCTACCAAAGTTCCATCATTTCGCAAGATTTCGATTTGTGTTCGATGGCGTCCTTCTTCGGGGCGATAAAAATCATAAGGCAAATCATAACTGGAATTGATGGCAGTATAGTAGACAGGATTGTAGCCAACTTTTTCCACAAGAGCAGTCATTTCCTTGATCAAGGAAGAAGAGCGATCCCCAGAAAAAGTTGCCGATTTTAACGGTTTACGGTATAAGAAACGTTTAGCTAAATCACTTAAGATTGGATCAGAAAATTCCGTCCATTGGGTAAAATAAGTTCCTAAAACGCCATCGTCTAATTTTAAATACTCATCCAGTGTAAAGTTTTCGTCAAGAAACGGTAAGAGTAGTTGAGAATGGGATTCAAACACATTGGGATCTTCTCGATACAACTCATGCGCCCGATGTAACAAGTGTTCTAAAATTACTTCCATGCCACGAGACACAGGGTGGAAATAAACTTGAACGTACATTTGATAGCGGCTCACAATATAATCTTCGACTGCGTGCATCCCATTCATCGAAAAGGCGATCCCGCCTTTATAGGGACGAATGACACGTAAAATTCGTGTTAAATCAAACGTACCGTATTCTGTCCCAGTGTAATAGGCATCTCGCAACAAGTAATCCATTCGATCAGCATCGATCTGGCTAGAAATCATTTGGACGACTTGGGGATTAGGATATGTTTTTTGGATCACACTGGCGACTTTTTCTGGAAATCCTTCTTCCACACGATTCAAAATTTGATAAACTTCCGTTTCAGGAGAAGTAATGATTTCTACAGTGATCGCTTCATGATTCGTATGGAAAATATGTTCAAATGTATGAGAATAAGGACCGTGACCAACATCGTGAAGCAATGCTGCGCACAATGTAACCAAACGTTCTCGATCATCCCAGCCGTCAGCGCCAATTTTTTCTTGAGGGAAATTGCGGGAAAAGATATCACAGATCCGTCTTGAAATTTCATAGACCCCTAATGAATGAGTGAACCGACTATGTTCAGCGCCGTGAAAAGTAAAGGAAGAAGTGCCTAACTGTTTGATACGGCGCAATCGTTGGACTTCTTTTGAATTGATCAAGTCTAAAATGACTTGGTGTTGGACATGGATATAGTTATGGACCGGGTCACGAAAGACCTTTTCGATCGGTAATAATTGATATTTATAAGGAATAGTCATCAGCAAGCTCCTTTAATTTATTTCGTTCTTCCATTCGATTGATTTGATCCGTCCACTGTTCAGAAGTGACATGTGCCTCTTTCCAGCAGAGCGCATCAACTGAACGACTCTCTCCATAGAGTTGTGTGAGTGCCAATTGGAATTGTTGTTTTACATCCTCAATGGTTAAAGGCGTTTCAAGTAAATCAGCTAAGGTTGCCATACTTTCAGGAACGACCGCCGGATAACCATTCGTACCGAAATCCTCTTTCAGCGCTTCTTGATAGAATCGTTTCATCGCTTGACCTCTGGTTTGTTGTGCGCCATTGACACTAACATACATCATCACAGAAATCCCGTTTTTTATGCGACGTTGGGCAATCCCCGCAAACTTTTTACCGTTGATACTCAGGTCATACGTACCAGGACAATAAGAATGAGTCACTTCAAAAGCTTCGATTGATACGGTTGGAAAAGCCAGACGAGTCAATGTGAGCATTTTTTCATAGGCAGCATCAATCGATATCTTCTCCTGTTCGTTTTGAGGGAAAATCAATGAGATATTTAAAACCCCTTGATCAGAAATGATCCCTAATCCACCAGCGTTACGAACGATTGGCTGATAGCCTGCTTTTCTTAGCTCCTGAATGCCTTCATGGAAGTAGGGCGTTCGAGTATCTTTCATTCCTAAGATCACTATTTGTTCATATTGCCAAAAATGGAGAAAGTTTTGGTTGTTTTTTTTTGAATACTCGGTTAAGATATCCGTCAGAGCAAAAGGGGTAAAATCATTTTTTTGATAAATTTTTTGATCCAAAATAATTGTTGGATTCATTACATTCGCTCCTTTATATAATTAATCATCGATTGACATTCCAATGATTCACGTTTGTCATCGTTTCATGGGAGTTTCTCTCATTATTATACTATACTCTAACATACTCTAAAAAAAGAATTTATTGAGTCTGGGACAAAACTTGGCTCAGTCTCTTCTGGTAGCTCTAAAAACGAATAAACGGTGTTCAAGCATCAGCTCCTTGAAATAAGCCTGAATTTTTCAAAATATGAGAAGCTATTTTAAAAAATTCTTTCTTATTGTCATCGGAGCTCCCCGATGCTTTCACAACCTCTTCGATGACGAGTTGTTTGACAAATAGACGAAAACTAGGAACAATGTACCTATATGAAGTAAAGGAGAAGGTAAAATGGCACAATCGCAAGGAACACCCATTTCAATCAAATTACGGACGAAAGTCATGCAAAATGGGGAACATCAAGACTTTTTCTTTGATCTGAAAGGTCAAATGGTCAAAATTGGGGATACGTTATACATACGATACCAGGAAATTCAGGAAAATACAGCAGAAGAAATCCCTGTAACGATCAAATTGATGCCCGATGGACAGGTTCAATTGATTCGTGCGGGAGAAACACGGATGCGACTAAAATTCGGGTATCGTGAACGTTTGGAAACAACGTATCGGACACCTTATGGCATGCTTCAAATTGAAACGTATACCAAAGAATTACATGTTAGTCTGAAAGACCGACCAACCGCTGGGAAAGTAATGATTGAATACGACTTGCTAATGGGACCAGAAAAATTAGGGGAATATTATTTAACTTTAGATTTTACTGCTTAAATCGCAAAGAAACGTTTGATTTTTTACGTATGATTTTGTATGATAAGGAGTAGACTGTGAAAGGACGTGTCCTGATTGGAAATTAGTGTATTTGAAGGTGCAAACAAAAACGAATTATCAATGATCGAAGTAGCACATGCGATCTTAGAACAACGTGGCGATGTGATGGATTTTTCTGATTTAGCCAACCAAATCCAAACCTATCTTGGAAAATCAGACAGTGAGATTCGTGATTCACTGGCACAATTTTATACTGACTTAAATATTGATGGTAGCTTTATTTCATTAGGTGACAATCGTTGGGGCTTGCGTTCATGGTATGCGATCGACTCGATCGATGAAGAAGTAAACCATGGAATTGACGAAGAAGATGAAGATACACCTCGTCGACGCAAACGTAAAAAAGTCAATGCCTTTATCAACGATGATGAAGATGCGATCGATTATAATGATGATGACCCAGAAGATACTGACTTGTCTGACGAAGATGACGATGATCTTTTTGAAGATGATGATGACGATGATGAAGAAATCGCTGCTTATAACTCTGACCTGCAAGAAATCGGTGCAGACGACACAAGTGACGATGAAGAAGAATTACCAGGCAACATCGAAGAAGATCTAAGCATCATTGAAGATGACGATGAAGACGAAGACTACGAGGACGAAGAGTTTACCGAAGAATAGACTTTCGGATTCATAGCTGCAGATCCCCCAATAAGGGATCTGCAGTTTTTTTGTATTGATTTTTTACATAAATTAAAAAATAATTGAAACTTTTTGGTTTGTTTGATCGTCATAGTAAGTGAGAGGGAAAGGAGATGGGTCCGATTTTTAATCGTTACAAGAAAAAGAAGCAAATCGAAAAATCCAAGAATTTATTAAGTGAATTGATCCGAGAGGAATATGAGAAAATGTTTCGGATCACAATGAATTATGTTCATAACAAAGAAGAAGCATTAGACGTGATGCAAGACAGTTTTCATAAAGCGTTAGCTGCTATTGAACAAGGGAAAGAGATTGAACAATTTTCAGCTTGGTTTTATCGTATTTTGATACGAACAGCTATCGATGCTTGGCGTAAGCAAAAACGAAATCAATCGGAAACATTGGAAGAAGAAACGATTCAACTCGCTCATACAATGGACGATTCATTGACTGATTTACATGGAATCATTGAAGGAATTGATAGCCCCGAAAAGGAAATTTTGATTTTACATTTTTTTGAAGGCTTTCGTTTAAAAGAAATTGCAGAGATTCTTGATTTGAATGAAAACACCGTCAAAACCAAAATGTATCGTACGTTAAATCAGCTAAGAAAAATCTTACAGTAAAAATCACAATAAAGGAGAGAAAGACGGATGTACTCAGCTCAGAAAGAATTAGAACAACTGAAACAAGTCTATCAACAACAAGAAATCCCTCATGGTATCAAAAATGAGATGATCAAGCGCTACTCACTGGAAGAACAAAGGTTTAACCAGCGAGTGAAACGAAAAAAACAAGTGAAAGGACTTATTCTATCTTTTGCCATTATTGCGATGATGTTCAGTAGTGTTTTTTTTAACAATCAAATACGTAGTTTTGCTGAAGATTTACCCTTGATTGGCCCAGTCGTGAAATTAATTTTAGGGAAAAAACTGTCTGATGAAACAATCGAGATTCGAGTGCCGCAAATCAGTACAAAAGATAAAGAAAATAGTCAGACGATTGCTGGGCTGAACAAAAAGTACTTTCGTGAAGGACAAGAAAACTTTGAAAAAGCAAAAGTACAGTACCAAGACTTTAAAACAAATCATTTTCAAGTTACGGGAGATTATCAGAAACTGTTGGATGATCCGCGTTTTTTAGTGATTGAACGAAAGATGACACAAACTGCCGCAGACAGCTATACGGAAAAGCGTTATGATACGATTGATAAAAAAAGCGGAGTAGTCCTATCTTTACCACTTTTATTCAAAGATGATCAGTATCTTTCCGTTTTGACAAATGAAGTCAAAGAGCAAATGCAAAAAAATAGCAAAGAAAACCCTGATCAGTATTATTGGACAGATGATGATTTTAAAGATGGACTAATCAAAAAAACGCCATTAGTTACTAAAGACACATCTTTTTATATCAATAAAAACCACGAATTAGTCTTAGTCTACGATCAATTTTCGATCGCACCTGGCTATATGGGCACACCAACCTTTGTGATACCTAAAGAAGTGACACGTTCACTTTTAGCTTCTCCAGATTACTTAAATGATTAATTCAACTGAAATAGAGCATAGAGGATAGGAAAACTAAGGTTTGCTATACCCTCATCGTTGTAAAAACGCCTGTAGTTTTCCAAAAAAGACTGACAAATGAACGGATCGAAACAGATTAAGCATAGTGTATAACATCATCCATTGATGTGTTTAACTGCTATGCTTAGTCTGTTTTTTTAGTGAATATACTGAAAGTATAGATGAATAGCCAAGGGAAAACCTTTGAGAAAACGAGTGTCTATCGCTAAATCGGTCAATAAGGATCTGTTGTCCAGGGACAACAATGCTTAACCATATTCACTGAAAAATCACTCTAATTTAGAAGAATTAAAAAAAAACGATCAAAATTTTAAAATAATAAGTGGTTAAATTGAGCGTTTATTAGGGGTTAAAACGAGTAAAATAGCGATACAAGTAAATCAAGTGGATTTGCTTGAATATAAAAATAGTTAGCAACTAGGCAGAAAAAAGGAGGGAAGAAATGAAAAAAACAATTGGACTTTTAGTAGCTGGAATTGCCTGCTTTTGGGGATTGAGCGCTTGTGGTACGACGCATTCGACTACAACGACTTCTACTAGTACTGCTAGCCATACGCAGAAAAAAGCAGAATCATTGATCGTCAATGGGATCGAGATGACGCTTACTGATTTTGGAGAAAAGACATTGCTCGATACGAATCAAAAAAAACAAACCATCTATAGCGTACACGTCAAAGGGAAGAATGTATCTGCTGATATGAAAGGCTTAGGTGCGATTGATTTCTTATTGAAAACAGATAAAGGGGAACAAACCATCAATATGGATTTTGCCAGCTTTGGTGACGAAATGGACAAAGGAGAGACGATTGAAGGAGACCTCTATTTCCAATTGAAAAAAGGCGAAACGCCTAAAGCTATTGAATACAAACCAACAGATAAAGTGATGTATTCATGGAAAATAGATGATCAAAAATAAGAACATGAAGGAGTAAGAAATGAGCAAGAAAAAATTAACAGCAAAACGTAAAAAGCAGTTATTAACGATGTTTGCGGTGGCTGGTGTGATGGGAAATACTGGGATCGCACCAACGATGGCATTAGCGGATACTTTGTCACCAACAGCTGCAACTTCTACTGAACAAACACAGGCGAATGAAGCAAAAGAAGTCATCGATCAAACGATACAAAATGTCACAGATCCGTTAGTAAACCCAACGGATTCAACCACTACAACTAGTGACTCATCAGCACCAACCGATGAAGCAGCTGGTGAAACAACTGATGACACCCAAGAACAAGCAACAGCACCGACTGCCGAAAGTGAAGGGGATGCAACTAATCCAACAGCGGAAGCGCCAAAAGTAGCGCAAAAAGCGAACGTGGCAGCTGCTTCTGAGGTAACTGGCACATGGGGTACCAGCTCGTATACGTTTGATGAAGATACAGGGGTATTGACAATCGGAGCGGGTGAGTTAAGTAGCTATAAAGAATCACCGTGGATGACCAAAAAAGTGTCAGGTGGAAAAATCCATAAAATTGTTTTATCTGGCAAAGTAATTGCTCCAGAAAACTCTACCAACTTATTTGCTGGAGGGGGCACTACACTTCAGGGTCTAACTGAAATCGAAGGGTTAAGTCAACTGGATACCAGTAACGTAACAGATATGTCTTATATGTTTGCTTATCAGACTTTATTAAAAAATTTGGATGTAAGTAGTTTTGATACCAGTAAAGTGACAGACATGAGTCAGATGTTTACTGCTATGTGGAAGTTAGAGAATCTAAATATAAGTGGGTTTGATACTAGTAATGTAACAGATATGAACTCTATGTTTGCTAATGCTCCACTTAAGAAATTAACTCTAGGAGATACATTTAAATTTGTAGAAGCAAACGCAAGTCTTACTTCTGCTTGGAAGCGAGAAGATGGCAAAGGGACGTTTTATTCAGCTGATGATTTCATGAAAAACTATGGCACCGGTGATCTGACTGCTGGCACGTATGTTTCCGTTGAAACAGGCACATGGGGCACTTGTCCGTATACGTTTGATGAAGATACAAGAACATTAACAATCGGAGCTGGTGAGTTAGGTGGCCATGAAGAATCACCATGGATGACCAAAAAAGTGGCAGGTGGAAAAATCCAGAAAATTGTTTTATCTGGCAAAGTAATTGCTCCGGAAAACTCTACCAACTTATTTGCTGGAGGGGCCACTACACTTCAGTCTTTAACTGAAATCGAAGGATTAAGTCAACTGGATACCAGTAACGTAACAGATATGTCTTATATGTTTGCTTTTCAGATTGCATTAAAAAACTTGGATTTAAGTAGTTTTGATACCAGTAACGTGACAAACATGAGTTGGATGTTTAATTCTATGTGGAAGTTAGAGAATCTAGATATAAGTGGATTTGATACTAGTAATGTAACAAAGATGCATACTATGTTTGCTAAGACTCCACTTAAGAAATTAACTCTAGGAGATACATTTAAATTTGTAGAATCAGACAGCGGAAACGCAGGTCTTACTTCTGCTTGGAAGCGAGAAGATGGCAAAGGAAATCTTTATTCAGCTGATGATTTCATGAAAAACTATGGCACCGGTGATTTGACTGCTGGCACGTATGTTTCCGTTGAAACAGGCACATGGGGCACTAGTCCGTATACGTTTGATGAAGATACAGGAACATTAACGATCAGAGCAGGTGAGTTAAGTAGCTATAAAGAATCGCCATGGAACAGCGACAAAGTGGATTATGAAGCCATCAAGAAAATTGTCTTGTCTGGCAAAGTAGTTGCTCCGGAAGACTCTGGATACTTATTTAGTGCGGGTAGCAGTGCTAAGTGTCTTAAGAATGTAACTGAAATCGAAGGGTTGAATCAGCTGGATACCAGTAACGTTACAAATATGGGATCTATGTTTTACGCTATGGGCAGTGTAACAAGTTTAGATGTAAGTAGCTTTGATACCAGTAACGTAAAAGATATGAGTAGTATGTTTTACGGTATGAGTAGCATAACAAGTTTAGATGTAAGTGGGTTTGATACTAGTAATGTAACAGATATGCACTCTATGTTTGCAACTATGCATGGCATAACAAGTCTAGATATAAGTGGCTTTGATACCAGTAACGTAACAAGTATGTTTGCGATGTTTGCAGATATGAGCAATATAACAAGCTTAGATGTAAGTAGCTTTGATACCAGTAAATTAACAGAGATGGAAAATATGTTTTATCAGACTCCACTTAAGAAATTAACACTAGGCGATCACTTTAAGGCGATTGGAGACACTAAGTTATCAGCGCCTGAAGCATTGAACGAAGGGGATCAGCTGACAGGGAATTGGATTCGTGAAGATGGTCAGTCCAAAGGCTATTCACCTGCTGACTTTATGACAAATTACGGAACTGGTGATTTAACGGCAGGAACTTATGTGGCAGAACTAGTGAAAAGTGAGTTGGAACCACAAGAATATCATGTAGGAGATGTCAATATTACTGGAACCTACACAGGGAATATGTCTCTCGGCCGATTAACCGTTAATGGCAAAGTTGTCAGCTGGGGCGGTAGCTTCAAAGATGGTCAATTCAGCTATTATGTCGGTGCTGGCAAATTAAAAGTCGGCGACAAAGTCGTGTTAGATGGCTACAACAAAGAGAAGAAATTGATGGATTCCAAAGAGATTGAAGTGATTTCCGAATCTTCAGGATCAATCGATCAAGTGGATGCGTATCAGTTGGGTGATTCAACCATTACTGGAACTTATACGGGGGATATCCATAAAGGAAAACTAGTAGTGAATGGAGAAGTCGTTAGCTGGGGCGGAACCTATAAAGATGGCAAGTTTAGCTATTATGTGAACTCTCAAGTCATCAAAGCAGGGGATCAAGCAACGATTCAAGGCTATGATAAATTCAATACACCACTAGGGGACCCACAACCGGTAACTATAGGAGAACAACTGGGTCAATTAACAGAAGCCCATCGTGTGGGAATCAGTACAGTGATCGAAGGAAGCTACACAGGCGATGTTTACCAAGGAATCTTGTTGGTCAATGGCGAAAAAGTTAGTCAAGGTGGCAGCTTCAAAGATGGCAAGTTCAGTTATTATGTAGGAAACCTCAAAGTGTCAGAAGATGATCCGGTAGTCTTAATGGGTGCCAACAATCGAGGACAACAAATTCCAGGATCAGAGATTGATGTCACTATTCAAACACCAACAGCTGAAATCAACGAATTGACTTATAAAATCGGCACACAAACGATCAAAGGAGCCTATGGTTCTGATACCCAAGTTCACCAAGGACACTTGTTTGTCAATGGTAAACTGATCAGTAAAGGTGGGAGCTTTAAGGATGGGGCAATCAGTTATTATGTGAAGCCAGACCTAATCAAAGCTGATGATCAAGTAACAATGAATTTCTATGATGGAAGTGGCAACTTATTGGCTGAAAACCAAACAGTTTCTGTTAATTAAGAAAAAAATTCCATATTTAAGATGAACTAAATGGTACTCGCTGATTGCCAGTACCATTTAGTTTTTTAAGTACTTAGTTATCAGAAAGATATCTTTATGAAAAAGCAATGTTCAAAAATAAGAGTAACGAAATGAATAATCAACGAGAAAACAGCTATTAACAATTAGTAATAGAAGAATTTATAAAAAATTATCTTTTATAGATAGGGAGATATTATGAAAAAGATGGCTAAATTAAACGATTTGATCAAAAGATGGGGTTTTTGTTTTTTATTGATGACGATAACTTGGCAGGTTAGTTCGATGGTTGTTCACGCTGACACGAACGAATTAAAGACGCCAACTGTGGATGTTACTGCTATTCCAAGAGGAGATCTCTATACAGATTATGATAAAGAGCGGAGAAATACTACTCACAATAACTTGGAAGTGACAGGGCTATTTTTACCTCGTGGAGAAGAAATTACGGTAGAAGTCAAAGAGAATCCAGAAAATGTTAGCTTAGTAATCGGGCAGTATGGTAAGTACGAGAATCTTAATTCTGCACCAGAAAGCATTGGTTCCAATCCGGTTGATTATCAGTTAACTAAAGGGATCAATCATATTACTAGAGAAGACAGCGATGGCATGGTTTATATTCGTAACCAATCTTATGACCAAACGATTCATGTCACTTTAACAGGTGGTGTCGAGGTTCCCGAATTTCGATTAGGTGGCAAAAATAATCAAGCAACCTTTTTTCAACGATTGAATGATTCAACGACGAATGTTCCTTTTTTTGTCATTGAGGGAAAATATGTGTTTGGAACATTTCAAATGAGTGAACTAAAAAATATAACGCCTCTTTCCGAAGATCGTTTAAATGAATTGGCTAGTTATTGGGATAAAGTATATCAACTGACTGTAGAATGTTATGGGTTTAATAATCAAGCAGGCTATGCTGCTGAGAAGAACATGAATCAAAGAATTCATATTGCCAATCCTGATTCAGGGGCAGGCTATGCTTATGCGACCAATAACTATATCTCTTTTCAAATAGATACGGGCGCTTCTCAGGATATTTTAGGAAGTAAACCGACAGATCAGCAATGGGGATTTTGGCATGAAATGGGGCATACGTTTCAAACCCCTCAATACAAATTTGATGGTATGACAGAAGTAACGGTAAATATCTCTTCTATGTATGTCCAACAAAAATTAGGCTTCCCTTCACGACTTGCAAGCAGCTCAACACAAAAGGTCATTGATGATTACTTTAATATTGATGTCGATAAACGTGAGTTTAGTAGTTTAGGCGATGAGCTATTTGCTCAGTTGGGGATGTTTTGGTCCTTAGAGCGCGTCTTCGGTTTAGATTACTATAAGACTGTTTCTCAACTATATCGAACAATGGAAACAAGAGAACTCCCTTCATCCAATGATGAGGAGATTCAGACAATGGTTAAAGTATTTTCTCAAGCGGCAAATCGTAACTTAGTTCCTTACTTTAATCAATGGGGAATAAAAACAACTGCTGAAACAGAAAAATATTGCCAACAGTTTAAGAAACTAGAAAAAGAAATTTGGAAAGATGTGGACGGTCGTGGGGAGGATTATGCACTCCCAGGAGCTGTTAAGCCTTACACCATTCCGACACTGGATTCCTTTACATTGACTAATCTGCCAATTTTTACCACAGCAGGCCAAGTTTCGTTAGAAAACCTCAAATCTATTCCACTTGCTAGTCCTACGAAGATTTCAAATGTTTACTATCAAGGGATTGGCAACTATTCTGATTATCCAGGGAATACCATTAAGCTAACGAATGAGAATGGCGTTTCTAATGTTTTACCTATTAAAGAGGTAACTGGAGGAGAAGCAGTCAAACTTTTTGGTAATGCTTATGGTTTCCAGATCATTGCACCTAATCCAGAGACTAAAACTTTCTCCATGGTGGGGAGATCAGGTAAACTTCATTTTAGTTGGGGAGATGATGTATATGTAACGATTCACCAGTATGATCATCAGATGAAACAGAAAAAAGCGGTTGAATTGTCAGGTGAAGAAGATAGCGACAAGTTAAGTCAAGTGTTTAAAGATGCTCCTTATGAAATCGGTGATTATGTTCATATCACCCATGAAGAATCAGGTAATCGGATTGAACGTTACCACAACAACAAATTGATTCCTAAGGATGACGAAAAAAGTTATTGGTACCAAATGACAGATAAAGGCTGGAAAGAAGTGGATCTAAAACCAGTAGTTAAATCTCTCACAAAAGAGTTGTTCTTGGGATTACCAGTGGATGCTAAACAATTAGTAGATACAAGCTCAGAAAAAAACATTGTACCAATCACTAAAGTCGAATATGTACAAGAGCCAGATTTTGCAACTGTAGGACAAACCAGCACAGAGATAAAAGTTACTAACAGTGTGGGAGAAACTACAACAGTTTCAAATGATGAGCTGACTGTTCGAGGAGGAGAAGCAGTCAAACTTTTTGGTAATGCTTATGGTTATCAGATTATTGTGCCAAATGTACAGACCAAAACTTTCTCGATGGTTGGAAATTCAGGTAAACTTCATTTTAGTTGGGGAGATGATGTATATGTAACAATCCAACAATACGACCATCAGATGAAACAGAAAAAAGCGGTCGAATTGTCGGGTGAAGAAGATAGCGACAAGTTAAGTCAAATGTTTAAAGATGTTCCTTATGAAATTGGCGATTATGTTCACATCACTCATGAAGAATCAGGTAATCGGATTGAACGTTATCATAATAGTGAATTGATTCCTAAGGATGACGAAAAAAGTTATTGGTACCAAATGACAGATAAAGGCTGGAAAGAGGTTGACCTAAAACCAGTAGTTACATCAATCACAGAAGATTTATTCTTGGGATTACCAGTGGATGCTAAACAATTAGTAGATACAAGCTCAGAAAAAAACATTGTACCAATCACTAAAGTCGAATATGTAAAAGAGCCAGATTTTGCAACTGTAGGACAAACCAGCACAGAGATAAAAGTTACTAACAGTGTGGGAGAAACCACAACAGTTTCAAATGATGAGCTGACTATTCTGGGGGGAGAAGCCGTTAAACTTTTTGGTAATGCTTATGGCTATCAGATTATTGTGCCAAATCCAGAGACCAAAACTTTCTCAATGGTTGGGAAATCAGGTAAACTTCATCAAAGTTGGGGAAATGACGTGTATGTCACGATCCAGCAATATGATCGTTACCTGAAACAGAAAAAAGCAGTTGAATTGTCTGGTGAAGAAGATAGTGACAAGTTAAGTCAAATGTTTAAAGGCGCTCCTTATGAAATCGGCGATTATGTCCATATTACCCATGAAGAATCAGATAACCGGATTGAACGTTATCATAATAGTGAATTGATTCCTAATGATGATGAAAAAAGTTATTGGTATCAAATGACAGATAAAGGTTGGAAATCAATCACTGAAGAGGAACTTCCAGAAGAAACCAAAGGAACGATTCAGGCGGATCAGTATATCCTTGGTAAAACAACAATTACTGGAAAATACTATGGTAATGTGAAAAAGGCTCGATTAACCGTCAATGGAAAAGTGATCAGCTGGGGAGGAACTTTTAATTCAGATGGAACCTTCTCATATTATTGTGGACCTAAAACAATTAGTGCAGGGGATACAGTTGTTTTAGATGCTTTTGATGAAGAGAATAAATTACTGGATACCGCAACTCTAACGATCACTAGTTATTCTGGAGCGATTACGATGGCTGACTATCAATTAGGTGCTTCTGTTATTACCGGAACATATACGGGAGATGTTCGAATGGCTCATTTAACAATCAATGGACAGTCCATTAGCTGGGGTGGGACTTTTAAAGACGGGACATTTACCTACTATGTGAAGCCTTCTCAAATTAAAGACGGGGATAAGGTATCGATCCAAGGATATGATCCAAATCAACATTCGTTAGGAGAAGAACAACCGGTCAATCTAAAAAAAGTAACAGGAAAAATAACTCAAGCAGTGAAGAAACAAGGAAGTACAGTCATTGAAGGGACTTATGAAGGCGACATCTACCAAGGTCGTTTAACTGTCAATGGAAAAGTGATCAGTTGGGGAGGTGCCTTTAAAGATGGTAAATTCACTTACTATATTGGTCAACTGGAACTATCTGAAACGGATACGGTGGTTCTTGAAGGAGTGGATAGAAATAAAAATATCATCGAAAACAGCAAAATTAACGTAACCTATCAAAAAAGTGAGGTAAAAGTAACTGATTTAAGCTATACCTTAGGCACACAAACGATTTCTGGAACCTATCAAGGGGAAGTTAAAAAAGGACAATTGTTTGTTAATGGAAAATCAGTCAGCTGGGGCGGTAGCTTTGCTGAAGGAAACATCGATTACTATGTGAAAGCCAATCAAATAAAATCAGGGGATAAAGTAACAATGAACTTATACGCACCAAATGGCCATCAAATTAGCGAAGGAAATGTTGTGACGATCAAAGAAAAATAACCACTCATTATTTTGATTACGTCCAGCTACTATGTAAAAGTGAAAGCATCCAGAAAGTCATTGATCTCAGTGAGGCACATAATGTTTTTTCAGAAAACTAACACGAATCGAATTGGTATCAATGACTTAATGATGTTTTACTTTTGAAAGTGAAGAAATTCAAAAATGCCCCGCACATTTTTTGCGAAATATTGTTCTTTCCCTAGGAATTAACGTTTACACCAGTTTTTGTCCTTAATTTATCAGAGAGTGTTTATCGTAAAAATTAGTGGCATTTGAATGAGAGGAAAACGATGAGAGACAAACGCATTGATATTTTAAGAGGAGTGGCTATCTTATTCATTATTTTAGCCCATATTTCACCTCCTAATAATCTACTTCAGCTAAGAACTTTTGATGTTCCATTAATAACTATGTTACTAGGGATGAGCTTTAGCTTATCCACAAAAGAAGAAAAATACCGAGTCTATCTTTTTAAAAGATTTCAGCGTTTAATTATTCCTACTTGGAAAGTGTTACTAGGCTATTTTATTCTCTTTGGGGCCATCGCATTATTAAGACATAAGGATTTTCCATATCATTTTGAATATATCATTTCTTCGTTTGCGATGTCTTCTGATAAAGGTATCGGTTATATGTGGATATTAAGGATATTTTTTGAAATAGCCTTATTGAGTCCGATTTTCAAGTGGTTATATTCACTGAAAGAAAAACGGACAGTGATCATCTTGCTATTCATTTTTTGTATGCTGCTATTGGAGTATGCGCAAAATCTGTCATTGGTTTCAACGGGACATTTTTTGATTTTGTTTGCTTTAGAATTAGTTGGCTATTCATTTATCGTATTTATTGGAATCTGTGTTTACAATAATCGTATGATAGATAATCTCAAATTATGTGGTTTGTTTGTTTTTCTATTTTTTGTTTCAATCCTTAAAACAAGAAGCTTTGACATACAGGCTTTCAAATATCCACCGCAATTACAGTATATAAGTTATGGCTTAAGCCTATCTATCCTTTTATTTCTAGTGACTACACTATTGAGTAAAAAGATAGTTCAATATAAACTCGACCCAATCATATGGTTATCAAAAAATTCTATTCAAATTTATTATATCCATATCTTTATCGTACGAGCAGTTGATCGATTACCTGTAGTAAAGAATTGGTGGGAGACAAGATACCTTGTAACAGTAGGCATAAGTAGTATTGCTGTCTATCTATTTGGTAAAATCAAAACTATGACAGTGAGAAAAAGTACGTTCAAACTTTCTAATAGTCAGTAAATTTTAATAAATAGTATTTGTCCAAGAGGTTATTGATTGTTGCATGTATAGAATTATTGACGGTTTGTAAATGATGCAATGAGAATTGTTCCTTATATTGCAATAAAAGTCCGCTGTACCACTCAATGAAAAATAGTAAGTGTAAAACTAAATTATTCGAACGATAGTTGATGGATGTTTTGATCATCGATCCTGATGGAGTATCAGGAATATTTCACTATCGTTCGGATATTTTTGTTCTGTTGCCTGATGCTTTTCGATCTTGCTTAGCAAAATAATCTCTTTTATAAAGGAAAATCAAACAAGAGAAATTGCAAAATGAAAAAACGGTAAGTGGCATTTTTGAAGGGACAATTTTGTGATTCCTTATAAAAAATAGATAGCCTTACTGGGGTTCTTGAAGAGTGTTTGTTTAGGTGCCAACCTTTATATTATTTGGAAAATAAAAATGAGGAATGAAAGTATATCCTTTTTGGTATATACTTAACCCATACTATTTCCTATGGCAAACCATCCTGTTCATTGCTCAAAATGAACGTGTTAACAGGAGCTTGGAAAATATATAGGAGGAATCTCGTGAAAAAACAACCAAAATTTCAAGAAATTGCGAATGAGATTGAGAAGCGAATCATGGAAGGAATTTACGTTTCTAGTCAAAAATTACCTTCAGAATATGATTTAGCAGACGAGTTTCAATGTAGTCGTTTAACTGTTCGTAAAGCAATCGAATTATTGATCAGCCAAAATAAGTTGATCAAAGAAAAAAGTAAAGGCACGTATGTCATGAAACAACCTAAGATCCAAAGTGGCTCTGGAGGATTGCAAAGCTTTACCGAAACTGCTCGAATCCAAGGGAAAAAGACAAAAACGCAAGTCTTAGAATGCGAAGTTACTGAACAACTACCAACGAATGTTAAACAAGCTTTTGGTGAATCGATTTCTGAGCCAATCGTTCATTTGAGACGATTACGTTATTTTGATGACGAACCAATGACGGTTGAAAATCTTTATATTTTAAAACGTTATCTGGGAGAAGTCTCTCAAGAAGAATTAAGTGGGTCACTCTATCAAGTGATCGAAAAAAACGTGGAGATCGCTTATTCTCACCAAGAAATCGAAGCAGTGAAAGCGACGGCTGACGTGGCAAAACTCTTGCAAGTAGCTGTGGATGAACCGATGTTGTTTGTCCATTCAATGACATATTCGCCAGCAGCCAAACCAATCTTATATGACTGCTCGTATTATCGTGCAGATAAATATACATTTAAAAATACGTTGATTCGTCAAAAAAGGAGTGAATAAATTGAAAAAAAGCAAGTCGATGATTGATGAACATTGGGAGGAATTTCTTGAATTTCTTCAAACAGTTATGAAAGTACCAAGTGTGAAAGGGGAGCCGGAAGATCATGCTCCGTTTGGGAAAGCACCTCGAGAAGTGTTGGACCTTGTACTTAAAAAAGGAAAAGAAGTAGGGTTTAAGACCAAAGTGATTGATGATGCGATCGGGTACGTCCAATGGGGAGAAGATGATGAGGACTATATTGGGATCATTGGTCATTTAGATGTGGTTCCAGCAGGATCGGGATGGGATTTCCCACCCTTTGATTTAAGCGAAAAAGATGGACGTTTTTATGGACGAGGGATTCTAGATAATAAAGGGCCGATCATTAGTTGTTTTTATGCTCTGATCCTGTTGAAAAAAATGGGAGCGGTTCCTAAAAAAACGATCCGCATTATTTTTGGGACTGACGAAGAAAGTGGGATGTCTGATGTGGCTCATTATTTACAGGCTGAAGTTCCACCATCATTTGGTTTTACGCCAGATTGTAAATATCCAGTTGTTTACGGAGAAAGAGGAGTAGTCAATCTAACGATTCATTTCCCATTAGTTAAAGAAGAAGTTATTCAAATCAGTGATTTTGCAGGGGATCAATATCGAGATCATGTGCCAGATCAGCTGAGTGTTTCGATTAATGAGAAAAAATTTGATGTGGAAGGAAAACGTTCTCCAAGTAATGCCCCAGAATTAGGAGAGAATGCGATTACGCTGCTTGCCGAAAAAATCAAAGCAGATTCAGCTGTTCCAGAACAAATACGAGCTTATTTTGATTGGATCTGGCAAGCTTTCCACAATAAACATTATGGAGAAGGAATCGAGCTTGCTTTGTCTGATGAAGATTCAGGCAGGTTGATTCTTACACCTGTGAATTTGCAAAAAAACACTAACGGGTTAGATTTAGAAGTTGCTTTTCGTTACCCTGTTTCAGTCACAGAAGAGGAAGTCGTGAGTGGGTTGGCTAAACAGTTGCCCGAGAAAGCGACTTTTACAATCAATCGCAGTATTCCAGGGATCTGTCAGAAAAAAGATTCGCCTGAAATCAAAAAACTATCTCAAATTTATGGCGAGATTACTGGGAACGACCCTACACCAGTGACGACAACGGGTGCTACTTATGCCAGAAAGATTCCTAATGTATTAGCGTTTGGTCCCTCTTTTCCTGGACAGAAAGGGATTGCACATAACAAAAACGAGTATATGGAAGTAACAGATCTGCGCATGAATTTAGAGATATACCTGCGAAGCATTCAAGCATTGATCGAATAAACAGTTATATATTTTTAAAAAAAAGATTATCAGAGACTTCTCTTATAAATCAATTAGATTTTAAGAAAAGTCTCTTTTTAGTATAGACATAATAGTATATACTAAATAAAATAGATGTAAGCGCTATATATAGGAGGAGTAAACATGTGGGGAATTATCGCAACGTGGCGTATGGCACATGATGGTGTGTTAGCTGCCAAAGAATTATTAGAACAGGAAGGAACATGCGGAGATGCTGTGGAAACGTCAATCAAATGTGTAGAAGACTATCCATTTTATAAATCAGTTGGCTATGGTGGCTTGCCAAACGAACGAGGCATTGTAGAAATGGATGCGGCTTTTATGGATGGGGATACGTTCAAAATTGGGGCAGTGGCTGGGATCGTAGATATTGCGAATCCAATATCAGTTGCCAGAAAATTAAGTAATGAAAAATTCAATAGTTTTCGCGTAGGACAAGGAGCCACTGAATATGCAATGCTAGCAGGATTCGAACGGAAAAACATGCTAACGCCAAGAGCTAAAAAAATTTGGCAAAAACGAGTGGCAGAAGTGGCGAAAACGAATCTAAGCCCCTATGACGGACATGATACGGTGGGCGTAGTTTCTTTGGATCAACACACTGGCATGGCTGCAGGAACGTCTAGTTCTGGATTATTTATGAAAAAGCAAGGTCGTGTGGGAGATTCCCCTTTATCTGGTTCTGGTTTTTACGTCGATAGTCAAATCGGTGGTGCGACAGCAACTGGTCTAGGAGAAGATCTAATGAAAGGCTGTCTAGCTTATGAAATTGTTCGCTTGATGGGAGAAGGAGTCACTCCACAAAAAGCCTGTGATCAAGCTGTGTATTCTTTTACTGATTTATTAAAAGAACGGTATGGCAAAGCAGGTGCTTTTTCATTAGTTGCTATGAATAAAGCAGGTGAATGGGGAGTTGCGACCAATGTCGAATTTACGTTTACTGTTGCAACTGAAAAGGAGCAACCAGCTATCTACTTAGCTAATCCAGGAGTTGATCAGACAACGATCATTGAACCAATCACCAAAGAATGGCTGGATGCTTATGAAAAACGCATCAAAGCCCCAGTTTGATCCCAGTATCGAAGTCATTTAGCTGATAATCAGCATATGTATATATAAGGAGGAGAAAAAAATGGCAACAAAAAAAATCTATTTATTCTGTGAAGCAGGTATGTCAACGAGTATTATGGTCAATAAAATGATGGAAGTAGTCACAAAACATCAGATGCCACTAGAAATCCATGCGTTCCCAGCAATCCATGCAGAGGAAAAAGTTGAACAAGAGAAACCGGTAGCCATCTTATTAGGACCACAAGTTCGTCATTTAAGTGACAAAATGAAAAAAACGTTTGAGCCGTTAGGCATTCCTGTAGGCACAATTGCCACAGAAGCATATGGCATGATGGATGGCGAACGTGCGATGAAAGATGTCCTGAAAATGATCAAAGAAAGTAGAAAATGAGTTTTTGTAAACGGAAACAGTCGGAGTCAACAAAAAGATCGGGGGAAAAAAGATGCAAAAATTTTTGAATTGGTTAGAAAAAGTTTTGACACCAATGGCAAAAACGGTTGGAGAAAATAAATATTTGATTGCTATACGAGATGGCTTTTTACTTTCTACACCGTTATTGATCGTGGGGTCATTGTTTCTAGTATTGACCAACTTTCCAATACCAAATTGGAATGAATGGATGGCTGGATTTTTAGGGGAAAATTGGGCAGTCATGTTGAATAAGCCTGCTACCGCCAGTTTTGATATCATGACGATTTTAGCAGTTGGGGGCATCGGTTATAGTTTAGCAAAGCAATTTAAAGTGGATGCGATGCAAGCGGCAATTATTTCTTTAGTTTCATTCTTTATCGTAACGCCTTTTACCACATTATTTACGCCAGAAGGTTCGACTGAAGTATTTGAAGTCGGAAGTCTTCCTTTACGTTGGATGGGATCAAGTGGTTTATTTTTAGGTATGGTAGTCGCTTTAGTAGCGACTCGTATGTTCGTTGCCTTGATTCGTACAGGGTGGACAATCAAAATGCCAGATGGCGTGCCGCCTACTGTTGTTAAATCGTTTGAAGCATTGATTCCAAGTTTCGTCATCTTAACGTTCTTTATGGTGGCAAATTGGGTAGCGAGTTTAACCACATATGGGAATTTGCAAGAAATCCTGTTTAAATTCTTACAAACACCATTGTTAAGTTTAGGGAATACCTTAGGTGCTATGATCATTGCGTACTTATTTTTACATTTTTTCTGGTTTTTCGGAATCAACGGTTCAAGTGTCGTAGGTGCAGTTTTCAATCCAGTTCTTCGTGCTTTATCGATTGAAAATCTAAATGCGTTCAAAGACGGACATGAAATTCCTAATATCATTACAGGTCAATTTCAAGATATGTTTGCAACATTTGGTGGGGGCGGTTCTACCTTATCATTGATTTTGATTATGATTCTTGTATGTAAAAGTCAGCGAGTGAAAAAACTTTCACAATTATCGCTTGTACCAGGAATTTTCGGGATCAATGAACCGATCATCTTTGGTTTACCGATCGTATTAAATCCAATCATTTTGATCCCATTTGCTTTAGTACCGACAATCAATATCATTATTGCTTATTTTTGTATGGACCTAGGGCTAGTTGCTTACACCAATGGGATTCAACTTCCATGGACAACGCCACCGATCATTTCAGGCTTTTTAGTCAGTGGTTGGCAAGCTTCTGTCCTTCAGGGATTACTTATTTTATTAGGAATGGCAGTTTATTATCCATTCATCAAAGTGTTAGACAATCAATATCTGAAAGAAGAGCTTGAGGCAGAAGAATCAACAGCAGAAGAAATCAATTTTGATGACTTTGATTTTGATACCTTATAAAAAGGAGTAGGAGCATGAAAAAAATCATTTTGATCCTCAACCATGTGACCGCAGGTATGGGAAGTGACGAACAAGCACAATTACCTCCAGGTGGAAAAAAAACAGCTCTAGGACCGGGAGAAACATTAGCGCCATTGTTTAAAGAAAAAAAGGCAGAGATTATTGCTACTTTATACTGCGGTGATCGTTATTATTCAAGTCATCCAGAAGAAGTCAAACAAAAATTTATCGGATTCGCCAAAAAGTTTGGAGCAGATGCGATATTATGTGGACCAGCTATGCATTATCCTAATTTTGGAGAGATGGCAGGCGGGTTAGTCGAAGCTTTTAACAAAGAAGGCATTCCTGCTGCCGCTGCAATGTCTGTTGAAAATCCTGCTGTAGCAAAATATCAGCAAGTGATCCCCATCGTTAAAATGCCAAAAAAAGGTGGGATCGGACTAAATCAATCCTATAAAAATATGGCAACAATCGTGACACAGTTAGCGAAAGGGGAAGAACGAACTTCCTCAGAACAAGAAATGATCTTTTGAATCAAAAGTGAATAAACGGAGCATAATGACTTTTCTTAAGTTGAAAAGCTGTTTCGATAGATGACGGAAAAAAGCCAATCATTACGTATGTTTTGATTGGCTTTTTGTGTGAAGAAGGTTGCAAAGAATAGTTTGCCACAAGCAGGATCAGGGGAGATGAGCAACACGTAAGGCTTTGATCAATGTTTGGGTAGAAAGATTCAATCAATTAGCTAACTGAATTTCATCGTTTGCCAACTTGCTCCTTCTCTTTATTAAAAAGTAGAGTGAAAAATAGACTTGAATCTCAATGGATCGTCCAATAAACTATTTATTGTAAGCGATTTATTATTAATTGAAGAAAAGTGGTGATGTATGAACAAAGTAAAGATACTCATGACGTTGTTTGTTAGCTCTATACTCCTATTTTTGATTTCTCATCCCCAAGAAATAGCGGCAACTACAAGCAAGTCTAATGTAGAAACACATGCAACATTTTCCAAAGTAATGACTTATGATCAAATGATTGAGCAACTCACAAACGATCTTCAGCTTTCATCAACAAAAGCAAGGCAAAAACTCGAATCTTCGGACAAAATTGTTCACACAGTTACTCGAAATAGAGCAACCTTTCGAGTACTGTCGCATACTGTGATGGTAAATAAGGCGTACAAGCCAACGATGCGGTTTTATTGTGAAACGAGTGAAAGTGGTCATTTTAGAGCGATTAAACGAATAATAGCAATAAATTTGGTTAGAGAAGACCAGGAAGTGGCAAAAGCTTTTTCCGGAACTGTCTATGTCAACTTAGAAGAAGCCAATCGTATCTATTATACCGTGAATGGTGACTTCTTTAATCAAGGCACGACTTCATGGAAAAACGGATCAACGAGTGGTGTAGACAGTGCGCTAGATCTAAGGTTTACTACAAAGGATGCCGGGAGCCATTACCAATACAGTTATAGTGAACACCGAATCACTTTTTGATTTGCAGGCGGGTAAGGAAGTGGACAGCGATTGCTAACCATTGCTGAATAATAGTGAATGGTTAAAGAAAAGTGATGGGAGAGATATGGGTGGCTCGTAAAACTTAGTTTACACAAAAAATAACGAAAAAAGCTGATCCATACATGCGGATCAGCTTTTTATCTTTTAAATTTAGAAAGCAAAACATTCCCAAATATGCTAAGATAGCAATAGACGCGTCCTGAGGGAATCGAACCCCCGTCTCAAGAACCGGAATCTTACGTGATATCCACTACACTAAGGACGCAAGTACAGACACAATTGTAACGAAACTAAAAAAAAATTACAAGGGGAATGGACAAAAAAATGAAATTTCAACAAAACTTTTCACAAAAACAACAGCAAACACAAAAATTAGCCATGACACAACATCTGCAACAGTCCATCCAGGTATTGCAATATAACAGTGAAGAGCTCTTGGCATTTGTTGAAAATCAAGCATTAGAAAATCCATTGATAGAAGTAGTGGAACCAGAATGGCAATCTGACTATCAGAAGATCAGATCAGCCAATGATAATGAAGAAACCAACTACTTAAATCAAATTCCCGATACCAGTGTTTCCTTATTTGAATCATTGATCGAACAGATCCATTTGAACTATCGGCAGACCTTCTTACGTCAGTTAGTTCTTTATTTAGTCGAGTACATTGATTTAAATGGATTTTTGACGATTGATTTAAAAGAGGCACAAGAACAAACAAATGCTACTTCGATTGAGATCCTTGATGCACTGACACTGGTCCAACAACTTGAGCCAGCAGGTGTGGGGGCACGAAGTTTACAAGAGTGTTTGATGTTACAAACGGAAAGAGATGACTTTGCACCAGAGTTAGCGTATATCGTTTTGGAAGAGTGTTTTGAGTTGCTGGTTGATCGCAAATGGAAAGAGATCGCCCAACGCTTTTCAATCGAACTTAGTGAAGTACAACGAATCTTTGATTACATCCAAACACTTAGTCCAAGCCCTGGTCGAATTTTTGATCGAAGCAGTGAATTATATATCATTCCTGATGTCAAAGTGATGGTTGATAAGGACCAAAAAGTGTCTGTCCTTTCTAGACGAGGAAATCAACCAGACGTTCGTTTCCAAGAACATTATTTTAATCAGATGCTTAAAAGAGCAGACAAAGAAACGCAAGCGTACTTGAAAGAACGGAAACAAGAATTTGACTGGTTGAAAAAAACGATTCTACAACGTGGGGATACGATTTTACGTGTGGCTCAAATCATTGTTTCCCATCAACAAGCCTTTTTCACAAATAAAGAACGACCAATTAAACCGCTGACATTAAAAGAAGTGGCAAAAGAGTTGGAAGTACATGAATCCACTGTCAGCCGTGCCGTCAATGGAAAATACCTGGAAACTGAATTTGGGGTTTTCGAGCTTAAGAAATTCTTTACAAATAGACTACAGCAAAGTGGGACAGATACTGAGACCGATCTCTCAGCTGATACTGCACAAAAGAAAATCCAAGAACTTGTGGATCAAGAAGACAAAATCAAACCACTTTCTGATCAAAAGATCGTAGAATTATTAAAAAAAGATGAAATATTGATTTCAAGAAGGACGGTTGCAAAATATCGTGACCTGCTGGGAATCCCAAGTTCATCGAAAAGAAAACGTTATGATAGATAATGTGAATCTCGACTAGAAAAAAATGAAAAGTTTTTTCTAGTCTTTTTTTATTGAAAAAAACGGGTAAAACTGTTAGACTTACATTCGTGAGGTTGAGATTTTCCTTTTTAATACTTAGTAGTAGGAAAGTCGCTTTTCTTTTTTTATCGTACATGGGTCGTTTTGAGTCTACATTGGACAAATATCGTCCAACTAAGGAGATCGCTATGCTTGATGAATTGAAAATGATTGAATCTGTTGCACCGGATATTATCGAGGTTTTACAGGAAAGATATAAAATTTTACGTAATATTTATTGGATGCAGCCAATAGGTCGTCGTAGTTTATCAGAGAGTATGGGCATCACAGAACGCGTATTACGAACAGAAACAGATCTATTGAAACAGTTAGATTTGATCAACACCTCTAAAAGCGGTATGACTTTGACCAAAAAAGGAGAAGAAGTTTATCAAAGTCTTGAAAACTTCATGGATCAACTTTTAGGAATGCATCAGACAGAAAAAAAACTGGCTGAGTATTTTGGGAATCAACGTTGTATCGTGGTATCAGGAAACAGTGAAGAACAGCCTAAAGTGGCGGATGCTTTTGGTGAAGCATTAAATGAAGCTTTAGATTTGTTACTACCGGAGGGCAATAATATCATTGCTGTAATGGGCGGAACAACGATGGCTGTAGTAGCTGAACAACTGACAAATTTGGAAAACAATCAGCGACATAATCTATTTGTGCCAGCTCGTGGTGGTATCGGAGAGGCTGTGACTGTACAAGCAAATTCCGTAAGTGCTAGAATGGCTACAAAAGCAAGTGGAAATCATCGTGCATTGTATGTTCCAGAACAATTAAGTTTAGCAACGTACAATTCCTTGCTCAATGAACCCTCTATTCAAGAAGTGTTAAACTTGATTAGTCAGGCAAATTGTGTTATTCATAGTATTGGACGCGCACTCCATATGGCAGCACGTCGGAAAATGACTGAAAAGGAATTAGTCATGCTGAAACAGGCGAATGCGGTGGCGGAATCTTTCGGCTATTTTTTCAATGAAAATGGCGAAGTCGTATATAAAGTTCCTCGTATCGGAATCGAATTGAAAGATTTGGCAAATGTACCCATCATTCTTGCGATTGCTGGGGGCAAGTCAAAAGCAAAAGCGATTCGCGCCTATATGAAAAATGCACCAAAACAAACGTGGCTCATCACTGATGAAGCTGCAGCAAAAGAGATTTTAAAAGGGGTATCCCTTTAAAATAAATATTTTTTTGATTTTCATAAGGAGGAAATCTTAAATGACAGTTAAAGTAGGTATTAATGGTTTTGGACGTATCGGACGTCTAGCATTCCGTCGTATCCAAGATGTAGATGGAATCGAAGTAGTAGCAATCAACGACTTAACAGATGCTAAAATGTTAGCACACTTGTTAAAATATGACACAACTCAAGGACGTTTCAACGGAACAGTTGAAGTTCACGAAGGTTCATTCAACGTTAACGGAAAAGAAGTTAAAGTTTTAGCTAACCGTAACCCTGAAGAATTACCTTGGGGCGAACTAGGTGTTGACATCGTTCTAGAATGTACTGGTTTCTTCACTTCAAAAGCAGCTGCTGAAAAACATTTAACAGCTGGTGCTAAACGTGTTGTTATCTCAGCTCCTGGTGGAAATGACGTTCCAACAATCGTTTATAACACAAACCACGAAACATTAACTGGTAAAGAAACAGTTATCTCAGGTGCTTCATGTACTACTAACTGTTTAGCTCCTATGGCTAAAACATTAAACGACAAATTTGGTGTTGTTGAAGGATTAATGACAACTATCCACGCTTACACAGGTGACCAAATGACTCTAGACGGACCTCATCCTAAAGGTGACTTCCGCCGTGCACGCGCTGCTGCTGCAAACATCGTTCCTAACTCAACAGGTGCTGCTAAAGCTATCGGTTTAGTAATCCCTGAATTGAACGGTAAATTAGACGGAGCTGCTCAACGTGTTCCTGTACCAACAGGTTCATTAACTGAATTAGTTACAGTTCTTGAAAAAGAAGTAACTGTTGACGAAATCAATGCAGCAATGAAAGAAGCTTCAAACGAATCTTACGGATACAACACAGACGAAATCGTTTCTTCTGATATCGTTGGTATGACTTTCGGTTCATTATTTGACGCTACACAAACTAAAGTAATGACTGTTGGCGACAAACAATTAGTTAAAACTGTTGCTTGGTATGACAACGAAATGTCTTACACTGCACAATTAGTACGTACTTTAGAATACTTCGCTAACTTATAAGATAGACCAAACGTACAAGTGTAATTTATAAGCATGTACACTTAAAAGCGGGGAAGCAATCGCGCTTCTTCCGCTTTTTTTGATAGTAAGTTTATTTAGGAGGAAATAAAATGGCTAAGAAAACAGTGAAAGATATTGATTTAAAAGATAAAAAAGTTCTTGTCCGTGTTGACTTTAATGTTCCTTTGAAAGATGGCGTGATCACAGATGACACACGTATCAAAGCAGCATTACCAACAATCAACTACGTATTAGAACAAGGCGGAAAAGCAATTCTTTTCTCTCACTTAGGACGTGTAAAAACGGAAGAAGATAAAGAAGGTAAATCTTTAGCTCCCGTTGCAAAACGTTTAGGCGAACTATTAGGAAAAGAAGTAACTTTCGTTCCTGAAACTCGTGGTGCAGAATTAGAAGCAGCAATCAATGGCATGAAAGATGGCGACGTGGTTGTTTTTGAAAACACTCGTTTTGAAGACATTGATGGCAAAAAAGAAAGCAAAAATGATGCAGACCTAGGTAAATACTGGGCTTCATTAGGTGATGTATTTGTCAATGATGCTTTCGGTACAGCTCACCGTGCGCATGCTTCAAACGTCGGAATTGCTTCAACTGGTATCCCAACAGTTGCTGGATTCTTGATGGAAAAAGAAATCAAATTTATCGGTGAAGCCGTTGAAGAACCAAAACGCCCTATGATCGCAATCTTAGGTGGCGCAAAAGTTTCTGATAAAATCGGTGTAATCGAAAACTTGATTCCTAAAGCAGACAAAATCTTGATCGGTGGCGGAATGACTTACACATTCTACGAAGCTAAAGGAATCAAAATCGGTAACTCTTTAGTAGAAGCTGATAAAGTTGAATTAGCAAAAGAATTGATCGAAAAAGCTGGCGACAAATTAGTCTTGCCAATCGATAATGTTTGTGCTCCAGAGTTCTCAAACGATGTTGAAACACAAGTAATCGAAGGCGATATCCCTGAAGGATTGATGGCTTTAGACATCGGCCCTGCATCAGTGAAATTATTTGCTGATACATTACAAGGTGCAAAAACAGTTGTTTGGAACGGACCAATGGGTGTGTTCGAAATGAGTAACTTTGCTAAAGGTACAATCGGTGTTTGTGAAGCAATCGCTAACCTTGAAGATGCAACAACAATCATCGGTGGTGGTGACTCAGCAGCTGCTGCAGAACAATTAGGTTTTGCTGACAAATTCACACATATCTCAACAGGTGGCGGCGCAAGCTTAGAATTACTAGAAGGTAAAGAACTACCTGGTTTAGCTGCAATCAACGATAAATAAGCATCGTTCGTTGTATCTGATTTAGATGAAGACAGCTGCTTTTTGCAACGGTGAATTGATTCAAACTCAAATAAACTTAACCAAAAAGCAGCTTTTTCTTTTTATACGTGGAGGAGAGTTCCACGACTCATAATTTTAAAGGAGTGCATACTGTCATGCGTAAACCAATTATCGCTGGTAACTGGAAAATGAACAAAACTGCATCTGAAGCAAAAGAATTTGCTGAAGCAGTAAAAAACAACATCCCTTCAAATGAAAAAGTTGATTCTGTTATCGGATCACCTGCTTTGTTCTTACAAGAACTAATGGCTTCAGCTGAAGGAACAGAATTAAAAATCTCAGCACAAAACTGCTACTGGGAAAACTCAGGTGCATTCACAGGTGAAACTTCACCAGCTGCTTTAGCAGACTTAGGTGTGGACTATGTGATCATCGGACATTCAGAACGTCGTGAATACTTCCATGAAACAGATGAAGACATCAACAAAAAAGCGAAAGCTATCTTTGCAAACGGCATGATCCCAATTCTTTGCTGTGGTGAATCTTTAGAAACTTACGAAGCTGGAAAAACAGCTGAATGGATCGAAGGACAAATCACTGCTGGTCTTGAAGGATTAACAGATGGCCAAGTAAGCAACATGGTTATTGCTTATGAACCAATCTGGGCAATCGGTACTGGTAAATCAGCTGATGCACAAATTGCTGACGAAATCTGTGGCGTTGTACGTCAAACAGTTGAAAAATTATACGGCAAAGAAGTATCTGATGCAGTACGTATCCAATACGGTGGTTCTGTAAAACCAGAAAACATTGCTGAATATATGGCGAAAGAAAATGTTGACGGAGCATTAGTTGGTGGCGCAAGCTTACAAGCTGATTCATTCTTAGCATTATTAGACGCTGTAAAATAATTAGTGAAAATTTGCGAAAAATGCAAGAAATGTTTGCACTAACGCCTAAAATTAACTAAAATCGTATATGAGGGAAATCCCTTAGGAAAAAACAAACTCAAAGGAGAGACAAAACATGTCAATTATTACTGATGTTTACGCTCGCGAGATCTTAGACTCACGCGGTAACCCAACAATCGAAGTAGAAGTATACACAGAAAGCGGAGCTTTTGGCCGTGGAATGGTTCCTTCAGGTGCTTCAACTGGTGAATACGAAGCCGTTGAATTACGTGATGGAGACAAAGCTCGTTATGGCGGTAAAGGTGTAACTAAAGCTGTTGACAACGTAAACAACATCATTGCTGAAGCAATCATTGGCTACGATGTACGTGACCAAATGGCAATCGATAAAGCTATGATCGCTTTAGACGGAACTCCTAACAAAGGTAAATTAGGTGCGAACGCAATTTTAGGTGTATCTATCGCTGTTGCTCGTGCAGCTGCTGACTACCTAGAAGTACCTTTATACCACTACCTAGGCGGATTCAATACAAAAGTTTTACCAACTCCAATGATGAACATCATCAACGGTGGATCACATGCGGATAACTCAATCGACTTCCAAGAATTCATGATCATGCCTGTTGGCGCTCCAACATTCAAAGAAGCTCTACGTATGGGTGCTGAAGTATTCCACGCATTAGCAGCAATCTTGAAATCTCGTGGATTAGCTACTTCTGTTGGTGACGAAGGTGGATTCGCTCCTAACCTTGGTTCAAACGAAGAAGGTTTTGAAGTAATCATCGAAGCAATCGAAAAAGCTGGCTATGTACCTGGTAAAGACGTTGTTCTTGCTATGGATGCTGCTTCTTCAGAATTCTACGACAAAGAAAAAGGTGTTTACGTATTAGCTGATTCAGGCGAAGGCGAAAAAACAACTGACGAAATGATCAAATTCTACGAAGAATTAGTTTCTAAATATCCAATCATCTCAATCGAAGACGGATTAGACGAAAACGACTGGGACGGATTCAAGAAATTAACTGACGTATTAGGCGACAAAGTTCAATTAGTTGGTGACGACTTGTTCGTAACAAACACTCAAAAATTATCTGAAGGTATTGAAAAAGGAATCGCTAACTCAATCCTAATCAAAGTTAACCAAATCGGTACTTTGACAGAAACTTTTGAAGCAATCGAAATGGCTAAAGAAGCTGGCTACACAGCAGTTGTTTCTCACCGTTCAGGTGAAACAGAAGATTCAACAATCTCTGATATTGCTGTTGCAACAAACGCTGGTCAAATCAAAACTGGTTCTCTATCACGTACTGACCGTATTGCTAAATACAACCAATTACTACGTATCGAAGACCAATTAGGCGAAGTTGCTGAATACAAAGGTTTGAAATCTTTCTACAACTTAAAAAACAAATAATTTTAGGACGATCAAATAAGTACGACGATAGCAGAGCGTCGATTATATAGCTGTGCTGGTCTACTTCATTCTAAAGTTATTAAAAAGTACCTTTCTCTTATCTTGAAGATAGGAGAAAGGTCTTTTTTTGCAGAAAAAATTTAGAGATTATCCTAACAAAAACTGAATTACATAATCGTTTTTTGTCACGTTTACAAACGATTTAATTATTGCTAAGATATTATGATAAAAGGAAAAAAAAGAATAATGAGGAAAGTGTATGAAAGCAAAAATTTTAAAGGGGTTCAAATGGTTCGGTATTTTGCTTCTCAGTACCATTTTATTGGTCGTGATTGCTTTTCAAGTTTCACCGAGACCGGGTGCTTATGTGATCCGACATCTGTTTAGCGATGCTGTAACGATCACAGATAAAGAAACGTATGAACAAGCAAAAGATTCCACCAGTTCGCTCACTGATCGTTCTTATCAATCACAATTCAAAAAAAACAACTACGATATCTATTATCCTAAAGGCAGTGAGGGACCTTTACCCACGTTGATCTGGGTTCACGGTGGAGGCTATGTGAGCGGGGATAAAGCAGGTGTAAAAGAATTTGCAACAAGATTAGCTTCAGATACGCACATCGCAGTTGTTGCTATGAACTATGAACCGGCACCTAGCTCTCAGTATCCCAATCAAGTAGTCCAAGTCAATGAATTAGTCCAACAATTAAAAAAAGAGAACAATCAGAAGTTGGATCTTTCAAAGCTGATTTTTGGTGGCGATAGTGCAGGCGCTCAGATTGCCTTACAGTATGTCACTATCCAAACAAATCAACAGTATGCAAAAGAAATGAAGATGAAACAAATGATTGATCCAACAGCGATCAAAGGGACTATTTCTTACTGTGGACCAGTTGATTTGCAACAAACGGCAAAACAGCAATCGAGTGATCGATTGATGCATTTCTTCGTTAAAACGGTAGCTTGGTCTTTGATTGGAACGAAAAATTGGCAAACAGACGAACGCTTATATCAAGCCAGTTTAGTTGATCAAGTGTCAAAAGACTTTCCGCCTACGTATATCACAGATGGAAATGCGTATTCATTTCAAGATCAAGGGATTGCTTTCGCAAATAAATTAAAAGAGTTAGACGTTCCTGTAGACGAACTATTTTATAAAGACCAGAAAAAAGAAATCAGTCATGAATATCAATTTAATTATTCATTGCCAGAATCAAAAACTTGTTATGAGCAGACGGAGCGGTTCATTGAAAACTGTTTTCGATCTACAACAGCTCAATAACGAATTGCCGAAGCATCCCGAAATAGCTCCTTCTATTTTGGGGTGCTTCGGTGTCTTTAGACATAGGAGTGTCAATGGCTGTTGCTAGCTAATCGACTGAGAATGGATGAATGATTGAAAATGATACACTGTTTCAGTAAAATAGAAAGAAACAGCAGGAGTGTGGGACAGGATGGGAAATGAAGAAAAAATAGCTATTTTACAAGAAATGATCCGAATCAAGTCAGTGAATGGGAAAGAAGGGGAAGTAGCCGCCTACTTAAATCAATTATTGAATCAACATGGAATCCAAGGAGAAATCATTTCTCACACTGAGGGGCGTGATAACTTGGTGGCGACGTATCACAATGGTCAAGGAAGAGTATTAGGTTTGTCTGGTCACATGGATGTTGTGTCTGCAGGAGATGAATCGAATTGGACCTATCCGCCTTTTGCAGCAGAAATAAAAGGTAATCGCTTGTATGGACGTGGTGCTACCGATATGAAAAGTGGGCTAGCCGCTATGGTGATTGCGATGATCGAATTGAAAGAGTCTGGGAAACCGTTTAACGGGACAATCAAATTATTAGCAACAGTAGGGGAAGAAGTCGGAGAATTAGGTAGTGAACAACTGACAAAAGCAGGTTATGTCGATGATTTAGACGGATTGATCATAGGTGAACCAACCAATTACAATTTGATGTATACTCACATGGGTTCAATAAACTATACCGTTGTTTCTCATGGTAAAGAAGCCCACAGCTCAATGCCTCAAGAAGGCTACAATGCGATCAACCATTTAAATGAATTTATTACGCGTGCAAACGAGCAAATGAATGCTTTAGCTCAAACCTTCCAAAATTCAGCGTTAGGAAAAACGATTCATAACGTTACAGTGATCAACGGAGGAAATCAAGTCAACAGTATTCCAAGTCAGGCGCAATTACAAGGGAATATCCGCTCAATCCCTGAATTTCCAAACGATCAAATCATTGCTTTATTACAAAAGATCGTGGATGAATTGAATGAAGGAACGAACTATCACTTAGAATTGACGATCGACTACAATAAGATTCCTGTGAAAGCAAATCCTGATTCTTCGTTGATCCACCATATTCAAAAACAGTTCAAGCAACCATTGCCCCTAGTAGGTGCAGCAGCAACGACAGATGCAGCTGAATTTACTAAATCTGCTCACTCCTTCGATTTTGTGGTATTCGGTCCTGGAGTCGTAAACTTGCCTCATCAAATAGACGAGTATGTAGAAATCGATAATTATTTGGATATGATTGACACATATCAAGCGATCATCTTGTCTTATTTAGCATAACAGCCTATTTTGGTTCAAAGTACAAATGAGAACCTTCAATCAAATCAAAAAACGCAAAACAAATTTTCATGTTTTGCGTTTTTTTGATTGAATGATTGAAGTAACCGACTTCTATTCGCTCGTGTATTTACTCTAGCTCATCACAACTGCGTAGCTCAAATCGCTCTGTTCACGACCCTTTTCGGCAATGCCGAGACGACAAGAGTGACGACGACTACTGAGAGCAGGCGATCAAGGTAATCGGTGCCCGCTTGAACGAGAATCACGCTCATTGTTTGATTGAACCCAATTCCATGGAGGAACTGAACGATCATGCTTGAACCAGAAGAAGTGACTCCCCCAAAGAGTTTTACAGTGATTAGGGAAGAAAGAATGGTCCCAGGCAATGATAAAACAAGTGCCCAGAAAACTAAGGTCCAGCGGTTCTTATTTCGAGTGAATCGTTGATGGAAAATCAATCCAGCGAGTAGCCCTGTTACCATTTGAACAGGTGAATAATACAACGAGAAGATATCGGTGGTAACACCACTTAATACCCCGCTGGCCAAGCCAGTGAGTAACCCAAATACCGGACCTAACAAAGTCCCAGCGAATATGGTACCGATCGAATCAAGATAGATCGGTAATCGTAGCCATAATGCAATGGTTCCGCCGATATAATTGATTCCGATACATAAAGCGACGATCGTAATCGTCTGTGTGGTGATTCTTTTTTTGCGCATGTTTTTCATCCCATCTTTAATCTTTCCAGATCTTTTTTAATCGTTTCTTCTTGTGCATTTAAAAGAACGGTCAAAAACTTCCGAAAAAATAGATGAGTATCAACTTCTGTCAGAATGGTGCTGTTTGGTGCTTTTTGCCAAAAATCAAAGCGATCGACTAGTGTTTGCCCACGGCTGATTCCTTGCGTTTCAACAGCGGTATAACTAGTAAATCCCTGACAAATGCTTTCGTCGATAAAGTAGGCAACGGCCAGAGGATCATTGATGACACACCCTAGGATTCTTTCTTGTTGCCAGTGAAAATCAAAATAAAAACGAGTGATCGCTTTTAGAAATTCTCCTTCCTCAGGATTGAGCTGACAACAATATTCTAATAAGGTAGGTGTCAAAACGATTTCTCTCGTAACATCTAACCCGACCATTTCAATCGTGTTCCCTAAATTTTCAAACACAAAGGCAGCTGCATCAGGATCACACCAATAATTGTACTCAGCAACTGGTGAACAGTTTCCGTGGCTTTTGTAGGTGCCACCCATTGAAATAAAACGCTCGAAATGTTTCCCTAAATGTGGATTTTTCATCAAAGCACGAGCAATATTGGTCAAAGGGCCAAGTGCAATGATCGAGGTGTTTGTTTCTTTAGAAAAGTATTCCGCCAAAAAATCGACTGCTGATTTTTCTTCTATTTGTTTTTCTTGTACTTGAGCCAAGTTTGTCTCGCCTAATCCGTCCATCCCATGAGTGTCTTGTGCGCTAATAAACGGCTGTTTCAACGGTTGTGTTTCCCCTTGATAGACGGGGATGTCTAAGCGTCCGCATCGTTTCAAACATTTGAAAACATTTTGGCTACCGATCGTCACAGGTACATTGCCGCAGACCGTCGTGATCGCAACTACCTCGATTTCGGGGGACTTGATGGCTAACATCAATGCTAAAGTGTCATCGATTCCAGGATCGCAGTCAATAATTACTTTTCGCATTATTTCCAATCTCCTTTCTGTAGAGATACTTAGTTTTTTATTCTGGGAAGTTTCCGAACCAGTCCAAGGATACTCCTTGATTAAAATGCACGGAATCAGTATACTGGCTTTTAAATAAAATGTAAATGTTATCTTATTTTTTATTCCTATTTG
Organism: Enterococcus sp. DIV1682a; assembly: GCF_051711005.1. Lineage (NCBI taxonomy): Bacteria > Bacillati > Bacillota > Bacilli > Lactobacillales > Enterococcaceae > Enterococcus > Enterococcus sp. DIV1682a. The sequence continues at coordinate 2,141,613 of NZ_JBIOLT010000001.1, read as the reverse complement.
ATTGGTTTTAAATTTCAATGAAGCCTAGGGTGAAAACTTGAGCAGTTTTTTTAGAAAATGGTACAATGGAATAGAAGGCTATACGGATTGATAATAGAAAAAATATTTATGGAAAGCGGGGAAGATAAGTGATTGTCATGTATCTTATTCTTATAGTTCTCATTTTAGGCGCAGTCATTTATCGTGGACTTTCTTCTTACTATGCGCAAAAATTAATTCAATCGGGTTTACAAAGAGGGTATGATTGGTATGAGAAAACAGGTCATCAGTTGATGGACCCATCGGCTTTTACGATTGTAGAAAAGCAACGGCAACTTGCGGAAACAGAAGCTGAAGGCTTTTGGAATAAAGGCAAAGAAATCGAAGTCAAAAGTCATGATGGGTTAAAACTGTTAGGACGAATCTTTCAAAGTTCCTCTCCCAACAAAAAATGGGTTGTTTGTGTCCATGACTATCGAAGTGATGGGAAAACAGATATGTCTTATATTGGAAAGAAATATGCAGAAGCAGGGTTTAACGTCTTGATTCCTGATTTGCGTGCTCACGGTAAGAGTGAAGGAGAAATCATCGGAATGGGTTGGTTGGATCGTTTAGACTTGATTATCTGGATCAACTATATTTTACAGCTGCAGCCAGATGCTAACATTATTTTACATGGGAGTTCAATGGGTGCCTCTGCTATCATGATGGCTAGTGGGGAAAAACTACCTCCTGCAGTTCGTGGGTTTATCCTGGATAGCGGGTTTGTTTCCGTCTATGCGGAGTTTCGCTACATGTTGAGCAAACTAACATTTCTTCCTAAAAAAATGATCATGCGCCATGCGAATCGCTATGCAAAGAAATATGCTGGTTATTCTTTGAAACAGGCGTCAGCAACTCGTCAGTTGGGCAGTAACCATCTGCCAGTATTGATCATTCATGGGGAAGAGGATCAGTTCGTTCCAGTCAGTGCCGCTTATACGATCCAAAATGCAACAGCTGGTGAAAATGATCTTTTTCTGATCCCAGAAGCCCAACATTTAGAAGCAGCCGTGAAAGATCCCACCAAATATTGGACGGTTGTTTTCTCATTTATCGAACAGCGAATCGATTGGAGAGAATCAGGTTATTCCGAGTATAAATAATTGTTTGCTAAGAACTAGACTGTTAGAATCAAGGAGAACAAATTATTTGGTCAATACGGGGAGTGGCGAAAATGGAAATCAAAGAAGAAAAAAATCGTTTCGTATTATTGAATGATGAAGCAAAAGAAATCGGGGAAATGACTTGGTCTGATGCAGGACCAGACATCATGATCATTGATCATACATTTGTAGAACCAGAGTATCGTGGACAAAAATTAGCAGAAAAATTAGTGCTTAATGGCGTAGAACTAGCTCGAAGAGAAGGTAAAAAAATTATTCCATTGTGTCCATATGCGAAGAAAGAATTTGAAAGAAAACCTGAATATCAAGATGTGCTTCGTAAATAATCGACTCGTTTTCGTACGATCGTCAATGAATGAAATGACAAAAAGTGGATCTATCCGCTAAATGAACTTTTTTTAAATTAGAGAAACCGAAATTGTAGCAACCGGCTATTAACGTTGTTATTCTTTCGGTTTTTTCGTCTTTTCAGTCTTTGCCCATGAATAAGTACTAATACTAAATGTTATCTAAAATTGGAGCCCCATTCGCAAGAGAAGGTTGTCAGAGTTTTTTTTATATGATAAAGTAAAATAGATGATATTTTACGGAAAGGAGGCTGCTTAATGTATAATGTAATTTTAGGAATCGTGATCGTGTTATCGATTGTAATGGTCATTGCAATCATGATGCAACCAAGTAAACAAAACAGTGCAGCAAGTGCATTTACTGGCGGAGCGGATCAATTATTCGGTAAACAAAAAGCACGTGGTTTTGAAGCAGTCATGCAACGTTCGACAGCGGTAATGGGTGCCATTTGGATGATTTTATTATTTGTACTAGCCTTTTTATCTTCTAAATAAAAAGTTGATTTAACGATTAGTCGAAATAATTATGAATCGTTTTTTCGTTCAAAAAATTTCGGCTTAATTTTTTAAGTAGTTGATTTGAATGAGCGAAAAAAGAATTCCTTTCATGCAGAGCAGTGATTGACGTCGCGGCTCTTTTTTATTTGCCAAAAGAGCGGTTTTGTCCTAAGGGATCGCCAATCTATGTTAAAATGAGAAGAACGAGGTGAACCTAATGAAAAGTCTACCAAAACCCCTTTATGCAAAACATAGCAAGAAAGCTGTGCTACTCTTACATGCCTATTCTGGAAGTCCGAATGATGTGCGCATGCTGGCTCGATATTTGGAAAAGTCAGAATATACTGTCTATGCTCCATTATTTACTGGACATGGAACGCTAGCTCCACAAGACATTTTAGCGCAAAAAACGGAAACATGGTGGGAAGATACGAAACAAGCCATCCACTTTTTAAAAGCAGAAGGTTTTTCCCAAGTTGCCGTTTTTGGATTATCAATGGGAGGAATCTTCGCTGTTCGAGCATTAGCAGAACAGCCAGAGATCATTGGTGGCGGATGTTTCTGCTCGCCGATTTCACCAGTTGAAAATCATGTGCCAGAAAATTTTGAGCGATATGAACGTTATGTGCTAAAACTTGCAGGGGAATCTGAACAGGAAATCGAAGAAACTGTCGCTGCGCTTCGACCATATGTTTATCATCAATTAGCAGAGATACAAAACCAAGCAGCAATTACAGAAGGAAAACTTAGTGACATCCAAGCACCTGTTTTTTTAGCCCAAGCCGGTCAAGATGAAATGATTGATCCAGCTGGAGTCTACGAAACAGCAAAAAAATTAGCCGATAAAAGAGTGACCCTTCAATGGTATCCCAACAGCAAACATGTGATCACCGTTGGAGAGTCTAGAAAATTACTGGAAAAAGATGTGTTGGAGTTTCTAGAGAATTTACCTTGGAATGAGGAATGAAAATGACAAAAGAAACATTGAAAGAAAAAATTATTTTTTTTATTGAGAGCGAGCGCAAAAAAAGCTTTTCAATGGAAGAAATCGCCCAAGGATTGGGCTTGCAAAAAAGTGAAGATTTCAAGCTACTCGTTCAGACAATCGCTCAAATGGAACGAGAACAAAGTGTGGTCTTTACCAAAAAAGGAAAAGTGAAGCTACCATTAAAACCAGTATTGATCGAAGGAACGTTTCGGGCCAATGAAAGAGGATTCGGCTTTGTGACGATTGATCCAGAAGAAGATGATATCTATATTCCTAAAGAAGCAACTGGGTATGCCATGGATGGCGATACGGTAGCGATCGATATCATAAAAACGGCGGATACTGCGATGGATCGTGGAGCAGAAGGTAAAGTAGTTGAGATCCGCAAACGAGCAACTACGCAATTAGCTGGGGAATTTGTAGCTTACACAGAGGAAGAGATAAGTGAAACGGATCTTTATGGGGTGGTTATCCCAAAAGACAAAAAATTGAATCAGTTTAAAGTTTATGCAGCAGCTGAAGGGATTCGACCAGTTGATGGGAGTATCGTAATGGTTGAGCTGACCCATTATCCTGAGAAAAACTATGCGACCAGTTTGGAAGGCATTGTCAAACAAGTAATCGGCCATAAAAATGATCCTGGAATGGATATCTTATCGATTGTTGTCTCAAACGGGATTCCGACAAAATTTCCGGATGATGTCTTGGCAGAAGCTGATCAAGTGCCAGATACGATCGATGAAAAAGACCTAGTTGGCCGGAGAGACTTACGTGAACAAGTGATCGTGACGATTGACGGAGAAGATGCCAAAGATTTGGATGATGCCGTTACTGTGAAAAAATTAGCCAACGGTAATTATTTCTTAGGTGTACACATTGCAGATGTTTCCAATTATGTGACTGAAGGAAGCCAGTTAGATCGTGAAGCTTACGAACGAGGAACGAGTGTGTATTTAACCGACCGTGTCATTCCAATGATCCCACAAAGATTATCAAACGGGATTTGTTCATTGAACCCTCACGTACCAAGACTAACAATGAGTTGTGAGATGGAGATTGATCCAAATGGTCAGGTGGTATCTCATGATATTTTCCCAAGTGTCATCCAAACGACGGAACGAATGACCTATACAGCGGTCAATCAGATTTTAGAAGAACAAGATGAGCAGGTAATGGAACGTTATCAGCAATTAGTGCCGATGTTTCAAGAGATGCAAGAGCTACATCAGATTTTAGAAGAAATGCGGATTCGTCGAGGAGCGATTTCTTTTGAAGACCGTGAAGCAAAAATACTCGTAGAACCAGATGGACAACCAACTGATATCTTATTGCGAAGCCGTGGCGTAGGCGAACGGTTGATCGAATCTTTCATGTTGGCGGCAAATGAAACGGTGGCGGAACATTTTAATAAACGCAACTTTCCATTCATTTATCGGATTCACGAGCAACCTAAAGAAGAAAAGATGCAACGTTTCTTTGATTTTGCTTCCGCACTAGGAATCGTCGTTCGTGGAACAAAAGGAACGATCACACCTAAAGATCTTCAAAAAGTCATTGAAAACGTTGAAGACAAGCCGGAATCAGCTGTTATCAATACGATGCTGTTGAGAAGTATGCAACAAGCACGTTATTCAGAAGATAATTTTGGGCACTATGGATTAGCTGCGGAATATTATACGCATTTCACTTCGCCTATCAGACGTTATCCAGATTTGATCGTCCATCGCTTAATTCGCTCGTATGGACAAGACCCAAGTGAAGCAAATCAAACTTATTGGGAAAATGAGCTACCCGAAATTGCGGAGCATAGTTCGAAGATGGAACGTCGTGCGGTCGAGGCAGAGCGTGAAGTAGATGCAATGAAGAAAGCTGAATACATGATGGATAAAGTAGGAGAGGAATTTGAAGGGATCATCAGTTCAGTTGTTAAATTTGGGTTGTTTATCGAATTACCCAATACGATTGAAGGGTTGATCCATATCAATGAGTTGAAACAAGACTATTTCCACTTTATTGAGAATCATTTAGCATTAGTAGGCGAACGAACAGGGTTAACTTTTAAAATCGGTCAAAAAGTGCGGGTAAAAGTCATCAAAGCAGATCCGGAAGAACGTGCAATCGACTTTGAATTGATTGATGCAGAAGAAATCGTTCCATTAGAACGTCCAAAAACGTCAAACAAAAATCGTCCTTCTAATCGTCATCAAAAACGTTCATCAAAATCTCATACTGAACGGAATGGAAAGAAAAATTCCTATTCAAATGAGCGGAAAAAAGGAAAAGGACCATCTAATAAAAAAGGGAAAAAACCTTTTTATAAGGGAATTAAGAAGAAAAAGAAAAAATAAACAATAACCACTATGAATACCAGTTTGGAGGAATGTCATATGCCAAAAGGCGACGGAAAGTTAATCGCCCAAAATAAAAAGGCTCGCCATGATTATTCGATTATCGATACGATGGAAGCAGGAATGGTGCTGCAAGGAACAGAAATCAAATCGATCCGAAACAGCCGAATCAATTTGAAAGATGGATTTGTCCGTATTCGAAACGGTGAAGCATTTTTGCATAATGTTCATATCAGTCCCTATGAACAAGGCAATATTTTTAACCATGATCCGTTACGAACAAGAAAGTTACTATTACACAAAAAACAGATTTCACGGCTAGAGACTGAAACAAAAAATACCGGGGTCACGATCGTACCCTTAAAAGTATATATTCGTGATGGGTATGCCAAAGTTTTGATTGGTCTTGCGAAAGGGAAGAAATCTTATGACAAGCGAGAAGATCTAAAACGAAAAGATGTGGATCGTCAAATTGATCGAACATTAAAAAATTTCTCTAGATAATTTCATTATCCTTTTTCGCATATTCGGTGCTTTTAGGTTTACTTAATGATAAAATTTGTTAGCATTTAATCTGATAAAGCATGATATCACAGGTTTTTTCTTGTAAAACGCCACGATGATTTCTAGGAAAAAGCAAACTTTTTTGACTGAAATAAAAAATTGTCTGATTTTCATGAAAATGTTTTGAATTTTCTGTTTCATGGTGGTATGATACCGTTTGGTTAGAAAACGATTTAGAAAAACCAGATGTACACATGAATTTGATTTTATGTGAAATTCAGGGAAAAGAGGTGAAATGGATTGGATGAACGCTCGCTAACGTTCCATATTGGACCGGTTTGGTTTGATGGTACTGTTTGTATGATGGTGTTATTGACCTGTTTGATTGTCTTCTTCTTAGTTTACTTCTTTACAAGAAATCTTAAGATGAAACCAACGGGGAAACAAAATGCGCTGGAATGGGTCATTGACTTTACCCGAGGGATCGTAACAGATAATCTGCCTAGAAAAGAATTGAATAATTTTCATTTGTTGGCTTTTACATTGTTCTTGTTTGTCTTCGTGGCAAATAATATAGGTTTAATAACGAAAATCGTCTTACCTAGCGAAACAACACTTTGGAAAAGTCCGACAGCAGACCCGTTTGTTACTTTAACTTTGGCATTTATAATGATCACACTTACTCATTTATTCGGGGTGAAAAAGCTTGGATTTAAAGGGTATTTTGTAAATTCGTTCTTGAAACCATATAGTTTCATGTTTCCAATGAAGCTGATCGAAGAATTTACGAACCTATTAACACTTGCTTTGCGTCTTTACGGGAATATCTACGCGGGGGAAGTTTTACTTACCTTGATTGCCAATATGATGAATAATTTAGGTTGGTTCTCATTACCGTTAGCAATTCCTTTAGAGATGGTCTGGATCGCATTCTCATTGTTTATCGGAAGCATCCAAGCATTTGTCTTTGTCACTTTATCGATGGTATATATGAGCCATAAGATTGAAGTAGAAGAGTAACATCGTTTTTAACAAACTACTATTTATCTATATTTAGGAGGAAATAAATTATGAATTATATCGCAGCAGCAATCGCAATCATGGGAGCAGCTATCGGAGCTGGTTATGGTAATGGTCAAGTAATCTCTAAAACAATCGAATCAATGGCACGCCAACCTGAAATGTCTGGTCAATTACGTACAACAATGTTCATCGGGGTAGCCTTAGTTGAAGCTGTTCCTATTCTAGGTGTGGTTATTGCCTTGATTCTAGTCTTTGCTGTTTAATCAATTAACTGTTTGAGGATAGGACTACTGTCACTAATCCTCTTTTAATTGTCAAAAACTGAAAAAAAACAACCTGATTATTTTCAAAATAATTGAGTTGTTTCATCATAATACTAGAACAAAAGGCGTTGAGGAGGCTGTTTCAATCATTGAAGTCAGGATTCCTTCATCATCCATGAGATACACCTTAAAGAAAGGAAGGCTAGCCTATGCTGAATCAATTGGCAATTGCAGAAGTTGGTAATCCGATGTTAGGTAATATCATCGTTGTCAGCGGCTCATTTTTGATACTAATGTTTCTATTGAAACATTTTGCTTGGGGACCAATCAGCGATATTTTGAAAAAACGTGAAGATAAGATCGCCAATGATTTAGATTCTGCCGAAAAATCTCGCATCAATTCAGCAAAAATGGAACAAGAACGCGAACAACAATTGTTAGCGTCTCGCTCTGATGCAGCTGATATCATTAAAAATGCGAAAGAAAGTGGAGAATTAAGCCGTCAAAATATTTTGAAGGAAACGCAAGAAGAAGTTGCACGTCTAAAAAGCAAAGCGCAAACTGATATCATGTTAGAACGTGATACAGCTTTAAACTCTGTAAAAGATGATGTAGCAGATCTTTCTCTTCAAATCGCGGCTAAAATCTTGAACAAAGAATTGTCTCCAGAAATGCATGAATCTTTAATCAATCAATATATCGAAGGTCTAGGTTCTTCAAATGAAACTAGATAAATATACTGTCGGCAGACGCTACGGTAAAGCACTATTTGAACTGGCGATCGATTCAAATAGCGCAGAAGAAATTTACCAAGAATTACTAAGCTTACGCCAAATCTATAGTGAAGTACCTGGATTAGGCAACGTACTTAGTGACGTCCGCTTAGAACCTCACGAAAAACGAATCATTATGGATAAACTTGTCAGTGGGTTTGACGGTATCGTGAAAAACTTTTTAGAAGTGGTCTATAGTTATAATCGGATGTCTGAATTATCGTTTATGATCGATGAATACGAACATCGCTACAACGATTACAAAGGACTACTTTTAGGTAGTGTAAAAACAGCAGTACCACTTTCTGATGAACAATTACAAAAACTAGAAATGAATGTTGCAAAAACAATGGACTATCAAACAGTTGAATTGAAGCAAATCGTTGATTCTTCTATTATTGGTGGGGCAATTGTTGAAGCCAACCATCGAGTGATCGACGGAAGCATTCGCACGCAATTAGAAAAAATGCGTAATCAATTAAATAGATAGTACAAAGAGGTAGGTGAATCGAATGGCTATCAAAGCAGAAGAAATTAGTGCCTTGATCAAAGAACAAATTGAAAATTATCAAAACGTGCTTTCAGTCGAAGAAATCGGTACCGTGACTTATGTCGGTGACGGGATTGCTCGTGCACACGGTTTAGAAAATGCGATGAGTGGTGAGTTGCTTGAATTTTCAAACGGCTCATACGGAATGGCGCAAAACTTAGAATCAAATGATGTAGGTATCATTATCCTTGGTGATTTCGAATCCATTCGTGAAGGAGACAAAGTAAAACGAACAGGTAAAATCATGGAAGTTCCAGTTGGGGACGCCTTAATCGGACGTGTCGTTAATCCGCTAGGTCAACCAATCGATGGGTTAGGAGAAATCGTTACAGATAAAGCTCGTCCAGTCGAAGCAATGGCACCAGGCGTTATGCAACGTAAATCTGTCAATGAACCAATGCAAACAGGTCTAAAAGCCATCGATGCTTTAGTTCCAATCGGACGTGGCCAACGTGAATTAGTTATTGGTGACCGTAAAACGGGTAAAACATCTATCGCAATCGATACGATCCTTAACCAAAAAGGTCAAGATATGATCTGTATCTATGTGGCGATCGGTCAAAAGGATTCTACTGTGCGTACACAAGTAGAAACTTTGAAAAAATATGGAGCAATGGATTACACGATCGTAGTCAATGCGGGTGCATCACAACCTGCGCCATTACTTTATATTGCGCCTTATGCAGGAACTGCAATGGGTGAAGAATTCATGTACAACGGCAAACATGTATTGATTATCTTTGATGACTTATCAAAACAAGCTGTTGCTTATCGTGAACTTTCATTGCTATTACGCCGTCCTCCAGGTCGTGAAGCTTATCCAGGGGATGTTTTCTACTTGCACTCACGTTTACTAGAACGTGCGGCAAAACTAAGTGATGATTTAGGTGGCGGTTCAATGACTGCTTTACCATTTGTTGAAACACAAGCTGGAGATATCTCTGCTTATATTCCAACAAACGTTATTTCAATCACTGACGGACAAATCTTCTTAGAAAGTGACTTGTTCTACGCTGGAACTCGTCCAGCCGTTGATGCTGGGTTATCCGTTTCCCGTGTAGGTGGTTCTGCTCAAATCAAAGCAATGAAAAAAGTGGCAGGAACATTACGTCTTGACTTAGCAAGTTACCGTGAATTAGAAGCATTTACCCAATTTGGTTCTGATTTAGATGCTGCGACTCAAGCGAAATTGAATCGTGGACGTCGTACAGTTGAGATCTTGAAACAAAAACTTCATGCACCACTAGCTGTTGAAAAACAAGTAGTTATCTTATATGCTTTGACACATGGATTCTTAGATAGTATTCCAGTTGACAGCATCTTAGATTTTGAACATGAATTATTTGAATATCTAGATACGAATCATGCAGATATCTTTGAAACGATCCGTACAACGAAAGATCTTCCAGAAGAAGAACGATTGAATCAAGCGATCCAAGAATACAAAGATATTTTCTTAGCGACAAAAGGAAACACTTCTTCAACAGAAGACAAATTGAAATCCATTCAAAATGCATAGTGAGGTGAGATGAATGGGCGCTTCATTAAATGAAATCAAGACTCGGATTGCTTCAACGAAGAAAACGAGTCAAATCACTCGAGCAATGCAAATGGTGTCCGCTTCTAAACTGACAAAATCTGAAGCTTCTTCTCAGAAGTTTCAGATTTATGCAAATAAAGTCAGAGAAATCGTCACTCATTTGACAGCTACTCAACTAAATGATATTGCTTCTGATAATCCTCGTGGAGATATCAATTACAATAGTATGTTAATCAGCCGTCCGGTAAAGAAAACGGGGTATATCGTGATTACCGCTGATGGTGGTTTAGTTGGTGGCTATAACAGTTCGATTTTAAAGCAAACAATGTCTATTTTAGAAGAAGACCATAAATCTCCTGACGATTATGTGATGATCGCAATCGGAGGTACAGGTGCAGATTTCTTCAAAGCTAGAGGAATTAATTTGGCTTACGAATTACGTAATTTATCGGACCAACCAAGTTTTGATGAAGTGCGTAAAATCGTAGGTATGGCAACAACGATGTATCAAAATGAAGTATTTGATGAATTGTACGTATGCTACAATCATCATATCAATTCACTAACTAGCCAATTTCGTGTAGAAAAAATGCTGCCAATTTCAGATTTAGATCCAGAAGAAGCAACTACTTTTGACCAAGAATACATTTTTGAACCTTCAAAAGAAGAAATCTTGGCGCAGTTATTGCCTCAATATGCGGAAAGCTTAATCTATGGTGCAATCGTTGATGCGAAGACAGCAGAACACGCTGCCGGCATGACTGCCATGAAGACAGCAACGGATAATGCTGCAACGATCATTGATGATTTGACGGTATCTTATAACCGTGCAAGACAAGGGGCTATTACCCAAGAAATTACCGAAATTGTTGCCGGAGCTTCGGCGCTAGAATAGTATTGAGATTGGAGGAAAAAAGATGAGTTCAGGCAAGATTGTTCAAGTAATCGGTCCCGTTGTCGACGTGGAATTTTCTTTAGACCAATCCTTACCAGATATCAACAACGCATTAGTTGTTTATAAAAATGATGAGAAAAAATCAAAAGTTGTTCTTGAAACAGCATTAGAATTAGGGGACGGAGTGATCCGTACCATTGCCATGGAATCAACAGATGGTTTACAACGTGGTATGGAAGTTATCGATACTGGTAAAGCCATTTCTGTTCCAGTAGGGAAAGATACACTAGGACGTGTATTCAACGTTTTAGGAGATACGATCGATTTAGGATCATCTTTCCCAGAAGATGCAGAACGTAGTGAGATTCATAAAAAAGCACCAAGCTTTGATGAATTAAGTACTAGTACGGAGATCCTTGAAACTGGGATCAAAGTTATCGATTTGTTAGCACCTTACTTAAAAGGTGGGAAAGTTGGATTATTCGGTGGTGCCGGTGTAGGTAAAACGGTATTGATCCAAGAATTGATCCATAATATTGCCCAAGAACATGGTGGTATTTCTGTATTTACCGGTGTTGGGGAACGTACTCGTGAAGGAAATGACCTTTACTATGAAATGAAAGATTCAGGCGTTATCGAAAAAACAGCGATGGTGTTCGGACAAATGAACGAACCACCAGGTGCTCGGATGCGGGTAGCTTTGACTGGTCTGACGATCGCTGAATACTTCCGTGATGTAGAAGGTCAAGACGTGCTATTGTTTATTGATAATATTTTCCGTTTCACTCAAGCTGGTTCAGAAGTATCTGCCCTTTTAGGTCGTATGCCTTCTGCCGTTGGTTACCAACCAACGTTAGCAACTGAAATGGGTCAATTACAAGAACGTATCACATCAACGAAAAAAGGTTCGATCACTTCGATCCAAGCAATCTATGTACCAGCCGATGACTATACTGACCCAGCGCCAGCAACAGCATTTGCCCACTTAGATGCTACAACAAACTTAGAGCGTAAATTGACAGAACAAGGGATCTATCCAGCCGTGGACCCATTGGCTTCATCTTCAAGTGCTTTGGCACCTGAAATCGTTGGTGAAGAACATTATAAAGTAGCGACTGAAGTCCAACATGTCTTACAACGTTACCGTGAATTACAAGATATCATTGCGATCTTAGGGATGGATGAATTATCTGATCAAGAAAAAGTTTTAGTTTCACGTGCACGTAGAGTGCAATTCTTCTTGTCACAAAACTTTAACGTAGCGGAACAATTTACAGGTCTTCCTGGTTCTTATGTACCAGTTGAAGAAACAGTCAAAGGTTTCCGTGAAATCTTAGAAGGTAAATACGATGATCTTCCTGAAGAAGCATTCCGAAGTGTTGGTAGAATAGAAGACGTCGTAGAAAAAGCGAAAAAGCTAGGCTACTAGAAAGGGGTGCCCCATGGATCAATATTTAACTGTGAATGTGGTGACTCCTGACGGTTTGGTCTATGATCACCATGCAGCGATCGTAGTAGCACGTACTACAGCGGGGGAACTTGGTATTTTACCTAAACATGCGCCGATCATCGTTCCATTAACAATTGATGAAGTCCGTGTGAAGAGAACAGACTCAGATACCCACGTCGATTGGATTGCTGTCAATGGCGGAATCATGGAAGTTCGTGACAATGTTGTTTCAATCGTTGCCGATAGTGCAGAACGTGAAAGAGATATTGACGTTTCTCGGGCAGAAAGAGCCAAACAACGTGCTGAGCGACAAATCGCAGAAGCAAAAGAAAAAGAAGATACGAATGAATTGAAACGTGCGACAGTTGCTTTGCATCGTGCGATCAACCGAATCAAGGTTTCAAAACATTCTTAAAAGCAACGAATGAGGACCTAACAAGTAGGCCTTAAAAAATCCAAGATTCTTAAGGAGATTCCTTAGAATTTTGGATTTTTTTTATCGTTTTTTTATTGGTAGTTATATTCTAAACATAAAAAGTAAAGAACAATTACTTCTTTGTTACATAAAAATATGGAACTTTCATCATTATGATACTATGGTAAACTAATTGCAGTAAAAAAGGAGGTATCATAATGCCGAAAAAGGTTCAACGGTTTTCCACAGAAGACACAAAAGAAGAAACACATACGCAACAAAAATCGCTATCTTACTCAGAAATAGTAGGCAATCTTACGGATGATCAAACAGTTTCGTTACATAAACAATTACAAGAATTTAGGGACTATCTTTTAAAGAAGAGCCTTGAATCAGAAAAACAAGAAAAAGAGGAGTTTCCATCTAACAGACATCATTTTGGTCCACCTCTATCGGAAAATAATACAGGTAATCTTGCTGAGCAACAACACTCGCGATCGGAAACAATTCAAAGAAAGAGAACGTTGCAAAACATTATTAACGAAAATGAACTGAAAATGACACAAAACCAAGATAGTCATGCAGTGTCAGAACAGAATAACAAAGTACAAGTTCCCCCATATAAGAAACAAAAAGTTGCTCCAGAGAACGAACTGGAAAATCATTTGGAGTACTCATTAGATGTCGAACGGTTACTAGAAATAGAAGAAATGTTGGGGATCAGAAACACTTCCCAATCAACAACGCTGTCTACCAAAGCCCAAGAGTCTTTATATGAAACTAAGGAATTTGTACAAGATACAAACGTGCCAATAGAAAGTAATAGCGAGTTCAGGTGTTCAACACAACAACCATTGGAGAATGGGCAGACAAGCACTCAAAGTAAAAAGGAACAAGCCCTTGTTGAATCAGTGAAGTGTTTGTTGGAGCAAAGACATAAACTATTTTTTTTGCAATTAGCTAAAAAACATGAGATGAGTTGTCAAACTGTAAAAAACATTTTAATTGAGAATAATATAGATGTAACTGCTGAGAATAATAAAATAAAAGTAGAGTCTGAAGAAAAAGCACGGCAATTATTAACGGAAGTATTTCACGGAAGGAAAAATTTATCATTTGAAAATATTAGACAAATGGTACGATTGAACAACAATGATATTACAATTTTAGCTAAGAATCACTTAAAAGTTCTCCTAAAACAAGCACACGCATCTCATCTGAATGGTTCTCAGAAGGAAACTTCAATAGATAGGATTCTTTTGACATATTCTGAATGGACTATGCCAATGCAATATAAATTGTCAAGGCTGGATGCTGAATTAAAAGAACAGATAGATAAATACGGCGTAATAAACATAAATGAAATATCAAAGAAAATACCATGTAGCCAAATTGATGTCATCAAGCGAACATGGCAGTTAAATTATCAGCAATATCTCCCACCAATTTATAAGTTTCACCCGCAGCCAAATGAGAAAATCCAAAAGCCATTTTATGATGCAATAATACAAGATAAATCGATTCCTACTGATCAAACAAATCAATTTTTTAATACTAGTACTGATCAAAACATTGCTTATTTGAAGGAACGAATAAAATTAAATCTCGCTAGAAAAGCTGAGTTTGAAACAGCAGAACAAAAAAACAAGACAATTATGGATCAGAGAACTCAGTTAAAAAAACAGCCGATTAGAAACAATCAATCTCCCGCTATGGAAGAACGTTGAGTGTTTTAATTTTCGTAGTATGACTATTTTTTTTGTTAAATCGGACTAGGACAAAAGAAAAAAGTTCAAAGGAGGACGATTATTGCTGCTATTATTTACCTTGAAAACTAAAAATAAATAAACTTATGGGAAGGAAAATGAACGATGAAACAGGAAATAATTCTATTTTATGGCTTATCACTAAAAGCGGAAAACTTACAGAAACAGATTGAAAAAATTAGAAAAAAAGGATTCTATTCAAGTGATACTGAAGGACAAGGTCCCTGTGATATCAGAGAGTACAATAATCATTTTTCATCGATTACATATGATCACCCAAAAAATCCGATGAATCTTGAATACTTAAAAGATTTTTCAATAAATTGGAAAAAATATATTTCACCATTTAAAGATTGGTGGCCTTTATGGTCTTACTATTTTCAACGCACACAAGATACTGAAAAAAATAAAGTAATCAATTTTAATCCTGGGCTACATGAAGCTACGGAAAAAAATATAGAACATCTATGTAAGAAAAATTGCAAATATACAGGACAGCTGATTGTTAGAGGTTGTAAAATTGGATTAGACAGTGCAAGAGATAATGAAAATGTAACCATTTATTATTGTATTGATGGTTTAGATATGAAACGTATTATAGAAAAAAAAGATAAAAAGGCTTTCACTCCTAAAGAAATTCGCTATCTCTTTCGCAATTGGAAAGATTTTGAAGGAAAGGTACATTTTTTTGAAGATGGATATGAAGTGCCTGCACCTTGGAAAACATCTCCAAATGAATGGGAAAGTTATAAACCAAAAAGTTGGCAAACGTTGAATGAACAACCACCCTTTCAAAAGAATCAAGTGAAACCAGAAACAATCAACCAACGAATATGTAGACAAAAGTATCTAAATGAAATAAAAAATAAATTATTTGAGCTAAAAGTAGCAGAACAACCATCCTTTAAAGAAAATCAAGTGAAGCCAGAAACAATCAACCAACGAATATGTAGATAAAAGAATTTAAATGAAACAATAACAAATAACTTAGCTGACCTTAAAGTACAAGCAAAGAAGATGGCAAAAAAAGAAATAGACTTGATTGTACGATCATCAAGAAATTAAACAAAGGATTTTTTGTTCCTACACTATAAGAGAGGGCATATATTTATATTAAATAATCGTTTAATTATCAATGGTAAATTCTATTATAATGATATGAGTACATAAGCAAATAAGGAACAACTTTCATCAAAAAAGCATGTGAAATAGTAGTTAAAATAGTTTATAAAAATAAGGTATTGAAACAGAGTCATCATTTGAATGTAAAGTTCTTGAAAATTCTCGTCTCGTTTAGCCAACAAATTCCATCTTTTTACAACCAATAATTTCTCTATTTTTCCAATTTATGGTATCATCATTTTGTTAGTTATTAAAAAAAGTATAATTTTGAAGGGACGTCACTATGCAAGTATACGGAATTGATGCAATTATTCGAATCGTGAGTCATTTAGCTTTTATTTATCTGGCTTTTTGGTCGTTGCGGTCACTGCGAATTGAGATGTTTTTTAAAAAAATGCATGATACGCAAATTCGAATGGCGATTGTATTCTTCTCTATTTTTTTAGGATATACTGCCAGTAATTTCTTCTTAGAAATTATTGCATTGTGTCGAAATCTTTTCGTTAGCCTGCAGTAAAAAAAAGGTACTATAAAAAAAGGTACTATTTTAATAAAAGAAATGATATAATAGAAAAGATTTTGAGCCTTTATAGCTCATTGGAATTTTTTGGGGGGAACAACATGGAAGAGATCATCGTCAAAGGTGGCAAACAATTGAATGGAACAGTAAAAATCGAAGGAGCTAAAAATGCTGTTCTACCTATTTTAGCTGCTAGTTTGTTGGCTGAAGAAGGAACAACCGTTTTAGACAACGTTCCAATTCTTTCTGACGTCTTCACTATGAATCAAGTGATTCGTCATTTAAACGTAGATGTAGTGTTTGATGAAGACAATAATCAAGTAACGCTTGATGCGTCAAGACAATTAGAAATCGAAGCGCCATATGAATATGTGAGTCAAATGCGTGCTTCTATCGTTGTAATGGGACCATTACTTGCTAGAAATGGTCATGCAAAAGTTGCCATGCCAGGGGGATGTGCGATTGGGAAACGTCCAATTGATTTACATCTTAAAGGATTCCAAGCATTGGGTGCGAAAATCATTCAAAAAAATGGCTACATCGAAGCTATTGCGGATGAATTGATCGGTAACACGATCTATTTAGATTTTCCAAGTGTTGGAGCCACTCAAAATATCATGATGGCAGCAGTAAAAGCTAAAGGAACAACGATCATCGAAAACGTCGCTCGAGAACCTGAAATTGTAGATCTTGCAAATATTTTAAATAAAATGGGCGCAAATATCTATGGTGCTGGTACGGAAACGATGCGTATCGAAGGAGTCGATCATCTGCATGCAGTGAAACACGCAATTGTTCAAGACCGGATCGAAGCAGGTACCTTTATGGTAGCAGCAGCGATGACTGAAGGAAATGTCTTGATCGCAGATGCAATCTCAGAACATAATCGTCCGTTGATTTCTAAATTAATTGAAATGGGTGCAACGATCACTGAAGAAGAAGGCGGCATTCGAGTTGTTGGTCCAAAACATATTTTACCAACTGACGTCAAAACAATGCCTCATCCTGGTTTTCCGACAGACATGCAAGCCCAAATGACTGCTATTCAGTTAGTCGCTGAGGGAACGAGCATGGTGACTGAAACAGTTTTTGAGAATCGCTTCCAACATTTAGAAGAAATGCGCCGTATGAACGCCCATGTGAAGATTGATGGAAACGTAGCGATTATGGACGGGAATCATGAATTACAAGGTGCTGAAGTTTATGCAACAGATTTACGAGCTGCTGCAGCATTAGTACTTGCTGGTTTAAAAGCAAATGGCATAACACGCGTTCGCAATCTTAAATACTTAGATCGTGGTTATTATCAATTCCATATTAAATTGCAAAACTTAGGTGCAGATGTGGAACGTGTGGCAATCGATCAAACGCCCGCTGATAAAACAGCTCAAGTCACTGTTTAAGGACGTGATAAAATGAGTAGCCAACGGTATATTTTAATCACATTGGTGAAGATTTTAGTTGTCATACTATTACTGATTCTTTTATTTATAGCTGGAACAATGATTGGATACGGGGTTATCGGTGGTGGAAATCCGTTTAAGGTTTTTCAACCAAGTTTGTGGCTGCACATCCAAGATTTTTTCAGATAAAGAGTTGTGTGAAAATGATAGTGTAAGCAAACAAAGGATTTCTTAAAACGAATTTTCGCTTTTGAGAAGTCCTTTTTTATTGTGAGTCATTCCACTGTTTGGCAGATTATTGCTCCTTTGAACAGTCGTTTGTCATGAATAGGAGAATGAGGAGCAAAGCTTTAATAATGAGGTGATGAGATGAAAAAAATCTTAGTGGCTATTGTCCGTTTTTATCAACGGTTTATTTCTCCTGCTTTCCCACCTAGCTGTCGGTACTATCCTACTTGTTCAAACTATATGATACGTGCGATTCAAGTACACGGTGCATTTAAAGGAACGCTGATGGGGACAGCACGCATTTTGCGTTGCCATCCATTCGTAAAGGGCGGAATCGATTACGTGCCTTTAAATTGTCAATTGACACGTAATAAGAAAGATAAAGAGATGCCTAATTATGATGAAAAGTAAACAGTCAGGTAAGACCGAGCATTCTGGAGAAAAAAGTATCGTCACACTAGATCAATCAACTTTACCTTGGTCATTATTGTTGGATGCAGATCCTGAAGAGGAAAACGTCCAACGATACATTGATCAAGGGGCTGGTTTTATATGGAAAGCAGAAAACGACATTCAGGGAGTGATCGTTTTTCTCACAAATAAATTAGTGTTTGAAATAATGAATTTAGCTGTAGCTCCAAAAGTTCAAGGTCAAGGAATCGGCTACGCGTTGCTTACCCATACACTAAAAGAAATGAAAAAGTTAAAAACCACTCAACAACAAGTCATTATTCGGACGGGGAGTACGTCATCAGCAGCTTTACAACTGTATAAAAAAATCGGCTTCCTGGAAATTTCTAGAGAAAAAGATTATTTTGTCAAAAATTATAAACAGCCAATCTATGAAAATGGCCAACGTTTACGAGATCAAGTAACTCTAGCAAAGAAAATTTGAACTCATCCATAAAAAGGCTTTCAAAATACTGTGGCTTGACTTAAAATAAAAACAGTATGAGAAAAGGAGACAAATAAATGATGGGTATTTTAGTTTTTGATTTTGGTGGTTCCGCAGTAAAATATGGCTATTGGAATGGACAAGCGCTTGAAGACACCAGCCAATTTCCGACTCCTAAGACATGGGAAGAAATGAAAGCGCATTTAAAACAGGTATTCCAAACGTTTGTAAAACAGAAGGCGATTGAAGGCGTAGCAATCAGCGCACCTGGAGTAGTGAATCAGGAGAAACAGCTGATTGAAGGGATTAGTGCCATTCCTTATATCCACGGATTCAATATTTTTCATGAACTGGAAGAACTCTTCCATTTACCAGTGACGATCGAAAATGATGCTAATTGTGCTGGAATGGCTGAGTATTATGAAGGCGCAGCGAAAGAATATCAACATGTAGCATTTGTTGTACTTGGGACTGGAGTAGGTGGGGCAATCTTTACCCAAGGACAACTAAATAAAGGCGCTCATTTGTACGGGGGAGAATTTGGCTTGATGTTCTTAGAAGGCAATCAAACATTTAGTAAGCTTGGTACAGCAGTTCAAATGGCTTGGCGTTACTGTGACCGTTTGGGAGTTTCACGTACGACTTATAGCGGAAAAGAAGTCTTTGAACGAGCAGAACAAGGGGATGAACTAGCAAAAGAAGAGGTAGATAATTTTTATAATTATTTAACAAAAGGTTTGTTTAGTATCCAATTTTCGATTGATCCTGAAGTCATCGTGATTGGTGGGGGGATCTCTGCAAAAGCAGGGTTATTAACAGAAATCAATCAACGAATGAAACAATTAACTACAGATTTAGAACTAAATGACTTTGATCCTAAAATTTTATTATGTGATTATCGAAATGATGCAAACTTGATTGGAGCAGCTGCCAATTTCACCGCTCAACATGAAGGTTTAGTTCAATGATGCATAGCGTTGAACAAAACTTTTAGACATATGGTAGGCATTCCATGATTGAATATGATAAACTATCATGGAGGTGGAAAAAGATGTCAAAAAAAAATAAAGATATTGAAGTACGTATCGAAGAAGTCAAAAAACAAATCAAAGGAACAACTTATGATGTGACTCAGTTATTTATTGGTAAAAAAATGATTGGGGAAATTTTGGCTTATGGACCAAAAGAATTTGAAATTTTTTTTGGTGAAGAAGATTTTGGGAAAGAAAAGAGTCTTGAAAACGCGATAGAAACAGTTATTCGTCACTGGAATCTACACGAATAAAAAAATATCAAAAAAATTTTCAATAAGGGGTTGCAAAAATCTGGAAAATTAGGTATTATAACTAAGTCAGGTTGATACAAACCTTTCGGAGGAGTAGCGAAGTGGCTAAACGCGACGGACTGTAAATCCGTTCCTTAGGGTTCAGTGGTTCGAATCCACTCTCCTCCATTTCATTGGGGTATAGCCAAGCGGTAAGGCAAGGGACTTTGACTCCCTCATGCGTTGGTTCGAATCCAGCTACCCCAGTAGTACGGAGTGATCTATTAAGATCACTCTTTTTTTGTGTGAAAACAGCTTGTTTCTTGAAGATTATCAAGAAATAGGCTAGAGTGAATAGTAGATAGATCAAAAAAAGGGGGCAGTAAAATGAAGTGGAAAGAAAAAGTAGATGAGACCGCAGAGAAAATCTATGATTTGATTAAGTCGGAAAAGTATCAGGTAGAAGTCCGGTTACCGAAAAAATCAGAAAAAGCGATACAAGTGAAATCAAAGCGTCCAACCAATCACACAAAAAAATGGCTTTCAAAAAACCGTTAAGAATAACACAATCTCTAAAAAACAGTGATTTTGCTGTCTTTTGGAGATTTTGTTATTTTACAAAATGATTTTCAATCCTTCCACTTGGATTAAAGAGGAAGGACACACATTTACTTACATAAACTTTTGGATAAAATAATCGGGTTGGCAAATGATTAATCGACAATTAGTCGAGCAAAAGAAACTTTTTCCTTTTCAGTTGTGAACCAGGTATATACCAGTTATAATAAAGGAAATGAAAGGGCGGATATACGTTATGTCGAATCAACTACCAGTCTATATACAAATCCATGATCAGATCAAAAGTGAAATCGAACAAGGTATTTGGAAAATCGGTGATCGCCTTCCTTCTGAAAGAGAATTGGCAGTGAAATTCAATGTTAGTCGAATGACTTTGCGTCAAGCCATTCAAAACCTGGCTGATGAAGGGATTTTGGAAAGAAAAATTGGCTCAGGTACATATGTAGCAAGAGAAAAAGTCCAAGAAAAGATGTCTGGTGCGACCAGTTTTACTGAAATTATGGAATCACAGAATCGAGTACCCTCTAGTCGGACAATCTCTTATTTTTTAACTTCCCCAAGTTCTAGTGAAATGGAGAAGCTGCAACTGGAAAAAGACGAAACGATTCTTCGTATGGAACGAATTCGTTATGCTGATGATATACCAATCTGTTTTGAAGTAGCCAGTATCCCGCAAAAGATTATTGCAGACTATAGTAAATCTGAAATTACCAATTCTCTTTATCGGGTACTCGAAGAGAAAAGTGGGCATAAGATCGGGGCAGCTAATCAAACAATCACAGCCATTCTTGCTTCAGAAAAAATTGCAGAATATTTAGAAGTAAAAAAAGGAGATGCTGTGTTACGTTTACGCCAAACTTCTTATTTTGATGACGGTACCCCATTTGAATATGTTCGTACGCAATATGTAGGAAATCGTTTTGAATTTTATTTAGAGAAATAAAGAGAGAGACACGAAACAGTCCAAATAAAGAAGAGCCTGAGACAAGTTTTGTCCTAGGCTCTTTCTTTTTTGATTTCGAGATCAGCGGATAGAGTGATTACTGGTTAGCTTCTACCAGTTGTTCATGATAGGAAATTGGACCATCTGTAAATTCCACCTGTCCATTCAATAATTCAACGACTGCTGTTTTAAATGCCGTAACTTCTGTTTCTATAATCAAGCAGTGAACCGTGACTTTGTCTGTGTAGATCGTTTCTTTTATAGGAATATGTTTCAACTCAAGCATATTTTCTAATTTACCTAATTGCGGATAGGTGATATGGACAGCTATTTCTTGCTGTTGTGTTCCTTCAACGATCCCGATTTCAATTAGTGCGTGAGAAACAGCCTGTGTATAGGCACGAATCAAACCACCGGTACCCAATTTTGTCCCACCAAAATAGCGTGTGACGACAGCGACCACATTGATCAATTCATTTTTTTTTAGTACTTCCAGCATTGGGACACCTGCCGTACCACTAGGCTCACCGTCATCACTACTGCGTTGAATTTCATTTTTTTCACCGAGAACGAAAGCACTACAGTTATGGTTTGCTTTCCAATGCTCTTTTTTCATTGCCTGAATAAACGCTTTAGCTTCTGCTTCCGTTTCAATTCGTTTCATAGAGCAAATAAAACGAGATTTTTTGACTTCGATTTCTGCTTGACCGTCTGCTTGGATGGTTCTATAACTATTCAGCGTGATGCTTCCTCCTTACAAGTAGTTGATAATAGTCAAAGTATAATGAATTATTCCTTTAGTTTCAACACTTATAATACTTGAGTAATGAAGAGAGTCTATGGGATAATAGAAGAAAGAAAGGTGAGATGGGGATGAAAGAACGCATAAAAAAATATGACGCCATCACCCAATATTTAAAAAATAACGGGGGATCACAGGTTACTTTAACATTTACACAGATCGACGAACTTCTTTTTCCAAGTTATGGGCTCCCTAAATCAGCTAGACAAAGCACTGATTGGTGGGCAAATGATTATAAGCACCCAGAAAAAGGAGCATATGGCTGGATCAATGCTGGCTACGAGGTTGTGGTGATCAATTTAAAAAAAGAATATGTTGTGTTCAATCAATTAGTTAAATCGAGTTGGCTATTCGACTGATAAGAAAACGTTGACATTATCTTGCTTTTTTGTATAATAATCACACAAGCAAAAAAGAAATCGTTTGCAAAAGTTAAAAGAATGGAGAGAGTAAAATGACTAAAAAAACAATCATGCTCGTATGTTCTGCTGGGATGAGTACCAGTTTACTTGTAACAAAAATGCAAAAAGCTGCTGAAGAACAAGGAATTGATACGGATATTTTTGCCGTATCAGCTTCTGATGCCGATAACCAGCTAGCTTCTAAAGAAGTTGATGTTTTGCTGTTGGGTCCACAAGTCCGCTTCATGAAAGCTGATTTTGAAAAACGTCTAGAGCCAAAAGGAATCCCATTAGATATTATCAATATGGCAGATTATGGGTTGATGAATGGCGAAAAAGTATTACAACAAGCCATCCATTTAATTGAAAACAAATAAAGGACAGAGCATACTAAGATGTTCATATCGGAAACAAGCCGAAAAATCCAGCGAATAGGGCGCCTATTCGCTGGATTTTTTGACTTATTTTTTATACCAACCGTTTCAAATAACCATTTATTCTCAAATTTTTTGAAGAATGGACTGATGTAGCGTATCTTCTTTTAGGGGATTAGATGAAAAAAAGTAGTTTATGCAGTTTATATGGTAGACGATTACTTACGAGAGACTTGTTAGAATGGTTCGATGATCGTTTTGAACAGATTCGCTATCAGAAACTAGCCGCCATTCATTTACAAGGGAATTGGCTAAAATGTAATCGGTGCAACAAGCGAACAAAAATAGGTAAAATAGAGAAAAATCAACCGATCTTCTTTTGTCCTGTTTGTCTTTTTTTAGGTCGTTGTGACAACACACAAGAATTATTTTTATTTGAACAACCTGAGTTGCCGAAAAGAAATGTCTGTTTTACTTGGACAGGAAAGTTAACGCCAACTCAACAAGCGATTTCTACGAACTTGGTCACTGATGTCTCGGGAAAACAGCACATGATTTGGGCTGTGACAGGAGCGGGAAAGACTGAGATGCTTTATGAAAAGGTCATAAAAACGTTAGAAAAAGGTGGACGAGTCGCATTAGTTTCACCTAGGGTTGATGTGTGTAACGAACTTTACCTGCGTTTTTGTGGCGTTTTTCCAGAAGAAGACATTGTCCTGCTTCATGGAAAAAAGAAAGAAGCCTATCGCTTTAGTCCATTCGTGATTGCGACTACGCATCAGCTGTATCGTTTTTATCAGGCGTTTGATCTGTTAGTCGTCGATGAGGTGGATGCGTTCCCTTTTGCAGGAGATCCTGGGTTAGCTTATGCTGTTGAAACTGCAATTAAACCAAAAGGAACATTTATCTATTTAAGTGCGACACCTAATGAGCAGCTACTGAAAAAAATCCGTTCAACCTTTTTGATCCATCAATTGCCACTTCGCTTCCATCAACGGTTATTGCCTGAACCACATTTGTTTTTTTGGAATGACTGGCCGAATAACTGTTTGAAAGAAAAAAAACTTCGACCACTTTTGAAGTGTCTAAACATGCTGCTCCAACAAAATCATGTCTTATTATTTTGTCCGTCGATTGACTTGATGAATCGATTAGCCTCACTGTTAAAGCGTTGTTTACCCATGTACCGTATTACCGATGCATCCGCAAAAGATCCAAACCGTTTAGAAAAAGTTCAGCAAATGAGAAAGCAACAATATGATGTGTTACTTACTACAATGATTTTGGAACGTGGGGTAACATTTGCAAATGTGTCAGTGATCGTCTTAGGCGCTGATCACCGTGTTTTTACTAAATCTTCCCTTGTACAAATCGCTGGTCGAGCCGATCGAAAGGGAGATTTTACCAATAGCCAAGTCTATTTTTTCTATGAAGAACTGACAAAAGCTATCAAATTAGCCTGTCGTGAGATCAAAGAAATGAATCGTCAGGGAAAAAAGCAGCTTGCTATGAAAAATAGTGAGCCTAGAGGAAAAAAAACACATGAATCGTTGTAGTTATTGTCAAAAACAAGTCATCCGAAATTTGAAAATCAGCGAGATTCTTGGGTTGGGAAAGATTCTTCCTCAGATTTGTGAGGACTGTTCAAATTTGTTTCGTCCGATAAATAAACAGCAAAGCTGTCGAACTTGCCAGAAAGAACTGCCTGGTGATATTACGTATTGTGAAGATTGTATTGCCTGGAAAAACGCCTATCCCAATTATGATTTCAGTCATCATGCTTGTTTTTACTATGATTCAGCCTTCAAAGAATGGTTAAAGCGCTATAAATTTATGGGAGATGTCCGACTGGCAGGTACATTTGCTAAACAGTTGCAAATAATACAACAAGAATTTAGCGATTATCAAATCTGTCCAATCCCACTAGCCACTGCACGTTTAAAAGAACGTGGGTTTAATCAGGTCATTGAAATGTTGAGAGTAGCTAAAATACCTTATAGTCAACTGCTGACTCGCTCTGATCATTCACTTCCACAATCCCAAAAAACACGTCAGGAACGTTTAAAAACTACCCAACCTTTCAAATTAGCTGTTGTTCCAACGATCATCAAAGGGAAAAAAGTATTGTTGGTAGACGATGTCTATACGACGGGGCAAACCCTTTTCCATGCTGCTTCTTGTTTATTGCCACATGCTCCTGAAAAAATCCGCACCTTTTCGCTAGCTCGATAAATAAATGAAAAACGAATGTCCTTGATAGCGATTTAGTTTGCAAATGGATTAGAGTTCGATATAATGGTAGTAAGAAGAGGGAAAGAGTGGTCCTTCTCCTTCTTGATTGTGGTAGACGAAAGGGGTAATTTTTATGTTTAGATACAATGTACGCGGTGAAAATATCGAAGTAACTGAAGCGATTCGTGACTACGTTGAGAAAAAAGTAGGAAAACTTGAACGCTATTTCAGTGATGCACCCGATGCTACAGCACATGTAAATTTAAAAGTTTATACTGAAAAAACAGCGAAAGTGGAAGTAACTATTCCATTACCTTATCTTGTATTGCGTGCCGAAGAAACATCACCTGATCTTTATGCAAGTATTGATTTGGTAGTTGACAAATTGGAACGACAAATCCGCAAATTCAAAACAAAAATTAACCGTAAATCTCGCGAAACCGGTATGAACACAGCCGATGCAGCGGTATTATTCAATAACGAAGCTGACGATGCCGATCATGAAAATGATTCTGAATTAGACATTGTCCGTACGAAACGTTTATCACTGAAACCAATGGACAGTGAAGAGGCTGTTCTACAAATGAACATGCTTGGTCATAATTTCTTTATTTTTGAAGATGCAGAAACCAATGGTACAAGTATCGTTTACCGTCGTAAAGATGGCAAATACGGTTTGATTGAAACCGACTGATAAATAACAATTAGAAAAAGTAGTAAAAAGCTTGTGGCAAACCCTTCACGGTTTGCCACAGCTTCTTTTTTGTCTACGTCAGAAATTGTGAATTAATTGTGAATATATTACATTAATTGTGTTAAGATATTTCAATTATCTAGAACTAATGATAAAATAGAAACTAGAATCTACATAATCTGGATAATATATGTAAAAAGGAGATTATACAACGCATGGCCAATTTTATTCGTTCGATTATCGAAAATGATAAAAAAGAACTAAAACGTTTAGATCGTATTGCTAAAAAAGTAGAAGATCATGCTGACGAAATGGCAGCATTAACAGATGAACAATTACAAGCAAAAACAGCTGAGTTTAAAGCTCGCTATCAAAATGGGGAAACTTTAGATCAATTATTACCGGAAGCCTTTGCGGTAGTTCGTGAAGCTGCCAAACGAGTGTTGGGACTTTATCCTTACCATGTACAATTGATGGGGGGGATCGTTCTTCACGATGGAAATATCCCAGAGATGCGTACTGGTGAAGGGAAAACTCTAACAGCGACAATGCCGGTTTATTTGAATGCATTGACGGGAGAAGGCGTTCACGTCGTTACTGTCAATGAATACCTGGCTACTCGTGACTCCTCTGAAATGGGCGAATTATATAACTTTTTAGGTTTAACAGTTGGCTTGAATATCAATTCAAAATCAGCGGACGAAAAACGAGATGCTTACAATTGTGATATTACCTATAGTACCAATAATGAATTAGGCTTCGACTATCTAAGAGACAACATGGTCGTTTATCGTCATCAAATGGTTCAAAGACCATTGAATTATGCGATTGTCGATGAAGTCGATTCGATCTTGATCGATGAAGCAAGAACACCGTTGATTATTTCAGGTCAAGCTGAAAAATCAACAGCTTTATATACAAGAACAGATAATTTTGTGAAACGTTTGAAAGAAGAAGAAGATTATAAAATCGATGTACAATCAAAAACAATCAGCTTGACTGAAGCAGGGATCGAGAAAGCCGAAGAAACATTTGGCTTAGAAAATCTATATGATATCGAAAATACTGCCTTAACCCACCATCTGGATCAAGCATTGCGTGCCAACTATATCATGATCTTGGATATTGATTATGTGGTCCAAGATGGAAAAGTCTTGATCGTTGACCAATTTACTGGTCGTATCATGGATGGACGCCGCTACTCTGATGGATTACATCAGGCGATTGAAGCAAAAGAAGGCGTAGAGATCGAAGACGAAACGAAAACGATGGCGACAATCACGTTCCAGAACTATTTCCGAATGTATAAGAAACTGTCAGGTATGACTGGTACAGCAAAAACAGAAGAAGAAGAGTTTCGGGAAATCTATAATATTCAAGTTTGTCAAATCCCAACAAATCGTCCAGTCATTCGTGACGACCGACCTGATTTGTTATATCCAACATTGACTAGCAAGTTCCAAGCGGTGGTGCAAGACATCAAAGAACGTTACCGCAAAGGACAACCTGTTCTTGTCGGAACGGTAGCAGTAGAAACTTCAGAATTATTGTCTGATATGTTGAATCGTGAACGTATCCCACATGAAGTATTGAATGCAAAAAACCACTTCAAAGAAGCGGAAATCATCATGAATGCTGGTCAAAAAGGTGCGGTGACGATTGCAACGAATATGGCTGGACGTGGTACAGATATCAAGTTGGGACTTGGTGTCAGAGAACTAGGCGGACTAGCTGTTATCGGGACAGAACGTCATGAATCACGTCGTATCGATAACCAATTACGTGGTAGGGCTGGACGTCAAGGAGACCCAGGGATGTCTCAATTCTATCTTTCATTGGAAGATGATCTAATGAAACGATTTGGTTCTGAACGGATAAAAGCATTCTTAGATCGCATGAAAATCGGTGAAGAGGATGCAGTGATCCAAAGTAAGATGCTGACAAAACAAGTGGAATCAGCACAAAAACGTGTCGAAGGAAATAACTACGATACTCGTAAAAATGTCTTACAATACGATGATGTAATGCGAGAACAACGCGAAGTTATCTACAAACAACGTCAAGAAGTCATCATGGAAGAAACAAGTTTGTCTAAACCAATGATGAATATGATCAAACGTACGATCAGTCGGGTAGTAGATGCGCACACACAACTAGAAAAAGACAACTGGAACCTTGAAGGAATCGTTGATTTTGCGGGTAGTACATTAGTCCATGAAGACAGTATCTCGATCGATGATCTTAAAGGGAAAGAACCGCAACAGATCAAAGAATATTTAAATGAGTTAGCACAAGAAGTATTTAATACGAAAGCTAACCAGCTCAACGGACCTGAACAATTACTAGAATTTGAAAAAGTAGTCATTCTACGAGTAGTGGATTCGAAATGGACCGATCATATCGATGCTATGGATCAATTACGCCAATCAATCGGTCTTAGAGCATATGGACAAAACAATCCATTGGTTGAGTATCAAACAGAAGGATACAAGATGTTTGAAGAGATGGTTGGAGCGATCGAATATGAAGTGACTCGTCTCTTTATGAAAGCTGAGATTCGTCAAAATGTTCAACGGGAGCAAGTGCCAACCGGCGAAGCAGTTCAACCAACTACCGGTGATGCAAAAGAAAATAGCAACACAAGTGCCAAAAAACAACCGGTTCACGTGAACAAAGTAGGCAGAAATGATCCTTGTCCATGTGGTAGCGGGAAAAAATATAAAAACTGTCATGGAAAAGATGAGAACTAATTTTTGACAGCTAGCAGATAAGATTGGTGAGATCGGTTCTTTTTGATTAAGAATCGACTCACCTTCTTTCTGTTATGAAGCGTTTCTGTTAAACTAAAGTGGTTGAATAAAACATAAAATAATGTAGATAGAAAGAGGGAAGTTTATGGAGATTTCAGAAATCCGTAACTTATTAGCTGAGATGGAAGAAAAGGTCACAAGTTTCAGGAGGTCTCTTTGACTTAGATCGGTTGGAAGAAGACATCGCTGAAGCTGAAGCCAAAATGGCAGAGCCTGGTTTTTGGGATGATAGCGAAGCAGCACAAAAAGTGATCAATGAAAACAACACAAATAAAGAAACGTATGATCAATTCAATGCGTTAGCTGAAGAATTAGAAGAGTTAGCCCTAATGGTAGAAATGTTGCAAGAAGAACCAGATGCACAAATGCAACAAGAAGCAGAAGATAGAATCCAACTATTAGACGAAAAAATGAAGACTTATGAATTAGCCATGCTTTTAGATGGTCCATATGATCGCAACCATGCAATCGTCGAACTTCATCCTGGAGCAGGGGGTACAGAATCCCAAGACTGGGGAAGTATGTTGTTACGCATGTATACACGTTGGGCAGAACAACATGGCTACCAAGTGGAAACATTGGATTACCAAGCAGGGGATGAAGCAGGAATAAAAAGTGTGACTTTACTGATCAAAGGGCATAATGCATATGGCTATTTAAAATCGGAAAAAGGTGTCCACCGTCTTGTTCGGATCTCCCCATTTGATTCAGCCAAACGGCGCCACACTTCGTTTTGTTCGGTCGATGTGATGCCAGAACTAGATGAAACGATTGATGTTGCGATCAACCCAGATGACTTGAAGATCGATACGTACCGAGCAAGCGGTGCTGGAGGACAACATATCAATAAAACAGAGTCTGCCGTTCGGATCACTCATCTTCCAACAGGAACGGTCGTAGCTAGTCAAGCGCAGCGTTCACAATTAAAAAACCGAGAACAAGCAATGAGCATGTTGAAAGCGAAATTGTATCAACTTGAGGTTGAAAAGAAAGAACAAGAAGCTGCAGCATTGCGTGGGGAGCAAAAAGAAATTGGTTGGGGTTCACAAATTCGTTCCTATGTCTTCCATCCATATTCAATGGTAAAAGATCACCGGACAAACGTAGAAACTGGTAATGTTCAAGCTGTAATGGATGGCGATTTAGACTTATTTATTGACGGATATTTAAAAATGCACCTCTAAATAGTTGACTTTAATTGAAATAAAATTGTAAGATTTTGAAAGCAAGATGAAACATTACCATGCTATAATGGTGAGAGACTGAGAAAAGATATGGAGAGAACGCCATGATTGAAATGAAGGATGTCATGAAAAAGTACTCAAATGGTACGACTGCAATCCGAAATTTATCGGTTGTTATCGATCAAGGAGAGTTCGTTTATGTAGTTGGTCCATCAGGGGCTGGGAAATCTACATTCATCAAATTGATGTATCGAGAAGAAAAAGCGTCAAAAGGAACCTTAAATGTTGCTGGTCATGATTTAATGGCAATCAAAAACAAAGATGTTCCTTACTTACGCAGAGAAATCGGGGTAGTTTTCCAAGACTACAAACTGTTGCCGAGAAAAACAGTTTACGAAAATGTCGCTTATGCGATGCAAGTAATCGGTAGAAAACCACGAGATATCAAAAAACGTGTGATGGAAGTGTTAGATCTTGTTGGATTGAAACATAAAGTGCGTGTTTTTCCAAGTGAGCTATCTGGTGGGGAACAGCAACGGGTATCGATTGCCCGTGCAATCGTAAATACGCCGAAAGTATTGATTGCTGACGAACCTACAGGAAATCTAGATCCGGAGAATTCTTGGGAGATCATGAAGTTATTGGACCGAATCAATGCTCAAGGGACAACGGTCGTTATGGCAACCCATAACAGTACGATCGTGAATACAATTCGTCATCGAGTGATCGCCATCGAAAATGGACGAATCATACGTGACCAAGCGGAAGGGGAATATGGATACGATGATTAGAACCTTTTTCCGACATTTATTAGAGAGTATCAAGAGTTTAAAGCGTAACGGTTGGATGACTGTCGCTTCAGTGAGTGCCGTGACGATCACATTAACATTAGTTGGGGTGTTCATGGCTGTGATCATGAATGCAACGAAACTAGCCGAAGATATCGAAGGCAACGTAGATGTTTCTGTTTTCGTTGATATTGGCACGAATGAAAAAGATATGAAGACTCTTGAAAAACAATTAAAAGAGATTGATCACGTCAAAAGTGTCAAATTCTCAAGTAAAGACCAAGAGTTGAAAAAGATCCAGGATGCTATGGGGAATTCATGGAGTTTATTTGAAGGAGATAACAACCCGTTATATGATGTTTATGTCGTTCAAACGTCAGAACCTTCTTATACGAAACAAGTATCTCAAGAAGCCGGAAAATTAGCGAATGTTTCTCGCGCGGATTACGGTGGAACGTCTTCAGATAAAATTCTTAAGCTTGCAGGAACCGTTCGAACATGGGGCTTAGCTGCAGCAGCATTATTATTGTTTATTGCAATGTTTTTGATTTCAAATACAATCAGAATCACGATCTTATCTCGCCAAAAAGAAATTCAAATCATGCGATTAGTTGGTGCCAAAAACGGCTACATTCGTTGGCCATTCTTTTTAGAAGGTGGCTGGATTGGTTTGATCGGTGCAATTATTCCGGTATTGCTGATTACATTTGGGTACCAAGAAGTATTCCGAATGCTTAACCCTTCATTATTGCGCTCCCACTATTCCTTGATCCAACCACAGGATATCGTGTGGAAAATCAACGCTTTGATGGCTGGGATCGGAATCATTATCGGTTCATTAGGATCAATTATTTCGATGAGAAGATTCTTGAAGTTTTAATTCATTTCCATCGTTTCACCATATGAAAGGATGGAACGAGTTGTTTCAAGAAGATCCAACAACTTTAAAGTTTAAATGGATGATTCAATGAATCAGCAGACAGAAATTCATTTTTCTGTCTGCTTTTTTAGTTGAGATTGGGACAAAACTCGTCTCAGTATCTTCTAGTATCTCTGAAAACGAATAAACGGCGTTCAAGAAGCAACTCCTCAACAATAAGCGAGGAGCTAAACGCTTCTTTCACGACCTCTTGCTAAACGGCGTTCAAACATCAGCTCCTTGAAATAAGCCTGAATTTTTCAAAACATGAGAAGCTGTTTCAAAAAATTCTTTCTTATTGTCATCAGAGCTACCCGATGTTTTCACGACCTCTGATTCACGGTGAGACAAAAGCAGCATCTTCGGAAAATTTGCCGAAATTTACCAAAAATTTGAGAAGCATCAAGTAGGTAACAATCAACATCAAAAACTAGTTTTTGTGTTTCTTGTCAATTTTCGGAAATTCCTTCTTATTTCTTGATGCTAAACACTTTTGTCTCAACCTTTTTGTAAAACGCTATCATTTTTTTGTCTCATAATATAAAATAAAAAAATAATATCAAGTAAATGATCAATAGGAGGAACGATGTTACCATCAATAATAACAGTAGAGAAACTTATGGAAATAATCGAGTTACCAAAGGAAGTGCAACATGAGCTAACACAAGTCATTTCACAATTAGAAGAAAATGAATTAATTACTAGTGGAAAACGGTTATTGGAAGTAACCAAGGCAGAGGATGAAGCCAAACGATTGTCCGAAGTGTATCAAGGAGAGACCATCAAAGAACTAGCTTTTCATCTTTATGCAGCAAGTATGAGTTGGGAACGTGTTTATTTGCCACGTCAAATCCCTTTTGAGATATATCAAGAGACTATGCATGCGTTCACACGTTTTTTAGAAGAATCTAAGAGAATCAATCATTTCTATCAATTTGATCGAGGTTTTTGGACATGGCGCTTTATTTGTGGGTTGGAATTTAGAATCAACCAATTAGAATTTGAGATGGTGACACCTCCTCATAAAAATAAAGTCCCTGAATTAGCAGAGAAAGGCTACATCTCCATTCATATTCCATCGGATGCTGATATGACTTATTCCATCATTGCTAAAAATTATGCAGAAGCAAAAAAATTTATTACGAAGTATTTTCCAGACTATCGCTCAGCGTCTTTTATTACAGATACGTGGTTGTTGTCTCCTAAATTGAAAGATTGGTTAAAGCCAGATGCAAATCTAAATTTATTTGCGAACGATTACCAAATTTTATTGTCAGAACCAAATAAAAACGAAGGTGTATTTTGGATTTTCAATACGATTTCTTCCGATGTTACGAGTTATCCGGAGAAGACTTCCCTTCAAAGAGCAGCAAAAAAAGAAATGTTACAAGGAGGTCATATCGGTTCAGCAGTAGGTATTTTAATTCATTGAGATCATTATCTGTCTGATACTTTCACTTTACTTTAAAAAACATCTCGGCTATTCTTAAGTAGGTGTAAAAGTGAAGAGGTGAGCCATGAGAGTAGTTGTTGATAATTTTTTTACGATCATCTTAATTGCGAATATCTTATTATCAATTGTCATTGTTTTTCGTGAACGAAAAGAAACCGCTCAGACATGGGCATGGTTGTTAGTATTAATGTTTATTCCGATTGTCGGTTTTCTTTTATATATCTTTTTTGGCAGAGGTATTTCACAAGACAAGATCTTTGATTTGAAGATCCAAGGGAAAATCGGGAAGAACTTGGAAATTGAAGAAGACAAACAAGCCTTGATGCGAGGACTTTATCCGCATCCACCAACAGGACAAGTTGATGTCAAGCAACTAATCTATATGCTGACAGTGTTTGAAAGTACATTGTACACAACTGGAAATGAAGTGACTTTATTTACGGATGGACGAGAAAAATTTGATGCATTGATTGAAGACATTAAGCAGGCAAAAGATCATATCCATCTACAATATTATATTTATCGGGGCGATGCTCTGGGTAAGGAAGTGCGTGACGCCCTGACTGAAGCAGCTCAAAGAGGGGTCAAAGTCCGAGTATTATTAGATGCTTGGGGGTCTACCCAAGTAAATGCAAAATTTTTCCACGAATTACAGGTAGCTGGTGGTGAAGTCGCTTTTTTCTTTCCACTATTTGTCCCTTATATCAATCCACGAATCAATTATCGAAACCATCGGAAAATCGTTGTCATTGATGGGAAAATTGGTTATACTGGTGGATTCAATGTAGGAAACGAATATTTAGGAGAAGTTTCAAAGTTTGGTTATTGGCGAGACAATCATTTGCGAATCTATGGGGAAGCAGTTTATACGCTACAAAATCGTTTCTTGATGGATTGGAACTCGCAGCACGTGAAAGAAGTCAGCTATGCACCAAAATTTTTCCCAAAAATTGATTCTGTAGGCACTTTAGCACTTCAAATCGTCACAAGTGGCCCAGATTCTGAGCATGAACAAATCAAATTGACTTATTTAAAAATGATTTCATTAGCAAAAAAAGAAATATTGATTCAAACGCCTTACTATATCCCAGATGAATCCATTCATGAAGCATTGAAATTAGCCTTGCTTTCTGGTGTCAAAGTTCAGATTCAGATTCCCAATAAACCTGATCATCCGTTAGTCTATTGGGCAACTTATTCTTTTGCAGCAGAACTAATCGAATATGGTGCAGTGATCGAAACCTATGAAAATGGGTTTATCCATGCTAAGACCATGATCATTGACAGTGGAATAGTTTCAATTGGTTCAGCAAATATTGATGTCCGTTCATTCAAATTAGACTTTGAAGTGAATGCGTTGATCTATGATGAAGGAATGGCGACTCACGTAAGAAAAGCTTTCTTTGCTGATTCAAGAAAGTCACAACTGTTAACCAAAGAACGCTATGAAAATCGAGGATTTATCATCAAATTAAAAGAAGGTTTGGCACGATTGATCTCGCCATTATTATAATTGCTACTTCCATTTAATCAAAAAGGACATGAGGGAGGCGTCTAAGACGTCAGCTCATGTCCTTTTTCTGTCGGGGCCATTTCTGTAAACTGTCAGAAATGGAGAAAGCGTCTCACAGGAACAAAACTAACTTTGGGGTACTTCTTGTTTTTGGGGAAAGCAAGAAATAAGTTAGATAATGTTTGATAAAGAGACACATTTCAAAGCCAGTATAGCATAGAATAACCTAATGAGATAGTGTTTTTTTATTAATAATCATTATTTTTGTTATTTTATAATTTTAATTCGTTTTCAAGTATTTTGTTAAATGTTAAAATGAACTTACTTTAGGACTGAAGGAGATTTCTAAATGAAAAAATTAAAATTACTTTTACCAATAATAGGATTAACTATTCTTTTATCAGGTTGTTCAAAATGGATCGATCGAGGAGAATCCATTACAGCTGTCGGGTCTTCCGCATTGCAACCATTAGTTGAAACAGTCGCTGAATCTTTTCAGGCTGCAAACCCTGGGAAATTCATCAATGTCCAAGGAGGAGGAAGTGGAACTGGATTATCTCAAGTCCAATCTGGAGCAGTAGATATCGGGAATTCTGATTTATTTGCGGAGGAAAAATCTGGAATCGATGCATCTGCTTTAGTTGATCATCGGGTGGCTGTAGTTGGGATCACACCGATCGTTAACAAGGAAGTGGGCGTTAAAGACATCTCAATGGAAAACTTACGGAAGTTATTTACGGGTGAAATCACCAACTGGAAAGAACTTGGCGGGAAAGACCAACCAGTGGTTATTTTAAATCGTGCATCAGGAAGTGGGACACGTAGTACTTTTGAAAAATGGGTCCTTGATGGAGAAACGGCGATTCGTGCGCAAGAACAAGATTCAAGCGGAATGGTGCGACAAATCGTTGCAGATACTCCAGGAGCAATTAGTTATGTCGCTTTCTCATATGTAACCAACGATGTGGCTACTTTGAGTATTGATGGTGTAGAGCCAACCGATGACAACGTTACGACCAATAAATGGATCATTTGGGCTTATGAACATATGTATACAAAAGATCAACCAAAACAGTTAACGAAAGAGTTTTTAAACTACATGCTATCAGAAGAAGTTCAAAATAATATCGTAGGTGAATTAGGTTATATTCCGGTTTCACGTATGCAAGTAGAACGTGATTGGGAAGGAAATATTGTAAAATAATCATCTTTACACAATCTTTACAAACTTCGCATAAATTTTACATGTTATTAAACTCAAATTGATGTTCGCTTTGTACACTGTATAAGTATGTTAAACCTTACTGGGGGGGAATCATCTGTGGAAGATGTGAAAAAAGTATTATTAACAAAATCAAAACGTTCAAAAATGGAGCAGCGTGGTAAATTCATCAGCTTCTTATGTATCGCCTTGATCGTTCTAGTAGTAGTAGCCATTTTTTATTTTGTTGCAAGTAAAGGATTAGCGACCTTTTTCGTTGATAAGATCAACGTATTTGATTTCTTGTTTGGAACGAATTGGAATCCTGGACAAATTGGTGCGGATGGTAAACCGATGGTCGGGGCATTACCAATGATCGCTGGTTCGTTTATCGTTACTTTTTTATCTGCGATCATCGCGACACCTTTTGCCATCGGTGCAGCGGTCTTCATGACAGAGATATCTCCAAAAAATGGCACAAAAATCTTGCAACCAGTTATTGAACTATTAGTTGGTATTCCATCTGTTGTTTATGGTTTTATTGGATTATCAGTCATCGTACCATTTATCCGAAACATTTTTGGCGGAACTGGTTTTGGTATTTTAGCTGGGACATTTGTTTTGTTTGTCATGATCTTACCAACTGTGACGACTATGACAGTCGATGCCTTAAAAGCTGTGCCGCGTCATTATCGTGAAGCATCATTAGCTTTAGGAGCTACACGTTGGCAAACGATCTATAAAGTCGTTTTACGAGCTGCTGTACCAGGAATCTTGACAGCCGTTGTATTTGGTATGGCACGTGCATTTGGTGAAGCATTAGCGATCCAAATGGTCATCGGGAATGCTGCCTTGATGCCAACAGGATTAACAACTCCTGCTTCAACATTGACATCGATTTTAACAATGGGGATCGGAAATACGATCATGGGAACAATTGAAAACAACGTGTTATGGTCATTAGCTTTGATCTTGCTATTGATGTCATTAATCTTTAATATCGTGATCCGAATGATTGGTAAGAAAGGGGCATTGAAATAATGAACGCAAAACGCTCTGATAAAATCGCAACAGGAGTCCTTTATGCAATATCGGGAATTATTGTATTGATCTTAGCTGCGTTACTTTTATATATTTTAGTTCGAGGAATTCCTCATATCTCTTGGTCATTTTTAACTGAACCATCAAAAGCCTATCAAGTAGGCGGCGGAATCGGTATCCAATTATTTAACTCGATTTATTTATTATTGATCACGATGATCATCAGTTTTCCGCTTTCTTTAGGAGCCGGTATTTACCTTTCGGAATATGCTGGTAAAAACTGGTTGACTGATGTTATCCGTACTTCAATTGAAATATTAAGCTCATTACCATCTGTAGTCGTTGGTTTGTTTGGCTTTTTAGTTTTTGTTATCCAATTCCAGTATGGCTTCTCCATTATCTCTGGGGCACTAGCTTTAACAGTTTTTAACTTACCTCTATTGACGAGAACGGTAGAAGAATCTTTACAAGCGGTGCATTACACACAGCGTGAAGCAGGACTTGCATTAGGTTTGTCACGTTGGGAAACAGTGATTCGTGTAGTTGTACCCGAGGCAACTCCAGGGATTTTAACAGGAGTCATTTTAAGCTCAGGAAGAATTTTTGGGGAAGCAGCAGCTTTGATCTATACAGCTGGGCAAAGCGCGCCTGCACTTGATTTCTCAAACTGGAATCCATTGAGTGTCTCTAGTCCAATCAGTATTTTCCGTCAAGCTGAAACACTAGCTGTTCATATTTGGAAAATCAATACGGAAGGAACGATGCCAGATGGCGTATCAGTATCTGCTGGAGCATCTGCGGTCTTAATTATCGCAGTATTACTATTCAATTTTGGTGCTCGTGCGATTGGTAAACGTTTATACCGGAAAATGACTTCAGCTTAAGGAGAAGAAGTAAGATGAAAGAATATAATTGGAATGAAAGAAATATCATCACAATGGGTCAAGAAAAAGAAATTGCCCTTTATACAGATGATCTTCATGTTTGGTACGGTGACAACGAAGCGATCAAAGGTGTTGATCTGGAATTTGAAAAGAATAAGATCACAGCTTTGATCGGTCCTTCTGGCTGTGGTAAGTCTACTTATTTACGTTCGTTGAATCGGATGAATGATGGGATCGCAAATACTAAGGTGACTGGTAAAATCATGTACAAAGATGTCGATATCAATGCACCACAAATTGATGTCTATGAGATGCGTAAGCGAATCGGAATGGTTTTCCAACGACCAAATCCATTTAGTAAATCAATCTATGAAAATATCACGTTTGCATTGAAGCAACATGGCGAAAAGAACAAGAAGAAATTAGATGAGATCGTTGAGACCAGCTTGAAACAAGCCGCATTATGGGATCAAGTAAAAGATAGCCTGGATAAAAGTGCTTTGGCCTTGTCAGGTGGTCAACAACAACGTTTATGTATTGCACGTGCGATTGCGATGAAACCGGATATCTTGTTATTAGATGAACCAGCCAGCGCACTTGATCCGATTTCTACTGGGACAGTGGAAGAAACATTAGTGAATCTAAAAGATGATTACACGATCATCATTGTGACCCATAACATGCAACAAGCAGCTCGTATCAGTGACTACACTGCCTTTTTCTACTTAGGAAAAGCGATCGAATACGATAAAACGAATAAGATATTTACTAGACCAAAAATTAAAGCGACCGAAGATTATGTATCGGGTCATTTTGGGTAAGACGGAGGATTCGTTATGACAAAAGAAATTATCTCATCAAAAGATCTTCACTTATATTATGGAAAAAAAGAAGCGTTAAAAGGAATCGATCTAAGCTTCAATCAAGGCGAAATCACAGCGATGATTGGTCCTTCTGGCTGTGGTAAATCAACTTATCTACGCTCATTGAATCGAATGAATGATTTGATACCGAGTGTGACGATCACTGGAAGTGTCCTGTATAAAGGAAAAGATATCTATGGCCCTAAAACGGACATTGTTGAATTGCGTAAAGAAATCGGAATGGTCTTCCAACAACCAAATCCTTTTCCCTTTTCGATTTACGAAAATGTAATCTATGGGTTAAAACTAAAAGGCGAAAAAGATAAAAAAGTCCTTGATCAAGTAGTCGAAGAAAGTTTAAAGGCTGCATCTGTGTGGGATGATGTCAAAGACAAACTGCATAAAAGTGCCTTATCCTTATCAGGTGGTCAACAACAACGGGTATGCATTGCAAGAGTGTTAGCCGTCAATCCAGAAATTATTTTGTTAGATGAGCCAACTAGTGCGCTTGATCCTGTTTCTACTGGGAAAATTGAAAGCATGCTCTTGGAATTAAAGGAAAGATATACTATGATTATAGTTACGCATAATATGTCACAAGCTTCACGGATTTCTGATAAAACAGCCTTTTTCTTAGATGGGAATTTAATTGAGTTCAATGATACGAAAAAAATCTTTATGACTCCAGAAAAACAAGAAACGGAAGACTATATCTCAGGGCGATTTGGATAAGGAGGAAACGAAATGTTACGTACACAGTTTGAAGAAGAACTACTTAACCTTCATAATCAATTTTATGAGATGGGGATGATGGTAAGTAGTGCAGTGCATAAATCAGTTCGTTCTTATATCAAACATGATAAAGCACTTGCACAAGAAGTGATCGAAAATGATATTAAAATCAACGACATGGAAACACGTTTAGAGAAAAAAAGTTTTGAAATGATTGCTTTGCAACAACCAGTGACTACAGACTTACGGATGATTATTACCGTGATGAAAGCTAGTTCTGATTTGGAACGAATGGCAGATCATGCGGTTTCAGTTGCCAAATCAACGATCCGTGTGAAAGGTCAAACCAGAATCCCAGAGATCGAAAAAGAAATCTCTGATATGTCTGATTATGTCAAAAAAATGGTGGACAATGTATTGGTTGCTTACGTCAAAACGGATGAAAAAGATGCTCGAACGATCGCAAATATGGATCAACGGGTCAATGATTATTTCAATCGCATCTACAATGCAACGATCAAAAATATGCAGTCTGATCCAGAAACAGTCATCAGTGGGACAGATTATCTAAATGTTGCCAGCTACTTAGAACGGATTGGCGATTATGTAACGAATATTTGTGAATGGATCGTGTATCTAGCTACAGGAAAAATCACCGAATTAAACTCAAATCATAACGAAATTTTCTAACTCTTGAAGATTGGAAAGTAACGATCAACGTGTGAGTTATAAGAAATAAGCCGAAAAATTCCAAAATAGGAAATATCCTAGGAATTCTTCGGTTTTTTTGTAACTTGAAGACTTAGAGTGAATATTGCTGACTTCTCTGAGAGAAAAAGGTCAAGACTAATTGTCATTTGTATAATCGAAATTCAGCGACTAGTCTTTGTTTTTTCAACTCGTTCAATTATAATAAGAGCATAGAGATGAAAAGGAGTGAAAGAAGATGAAATTTGTTGAGCAAGATTTTGCTTATTATGAGCGCACAATCAAAAGAATGTATCAAAGTTATTATTGGAAGCGAATTCTAATCTTAGCATTCGTACTCGTGATTGTTCTGGCTTATACAGGCATCTTTCAGGAACATTTGCTTTATAATGTTTTACTGATGATAATCATTGCTGGGGGAGGTATTTATCTTTATCTGCAAAAACAAAAATTTCCAGAGGTCTATCAAAAATATCTAGAGATAAATCAACCAGAAGCAAAAATCGTTAAGATCCAAGAAGCAGAGTATAGCTATAATGATCTTGAAGACAAGAGTGTCAGGATTAACAAAACTGGTATGCGTAATTTGCCGTCAAGGAATAAACAGTATACATTGATGGTTGGATTCTCCAAGTCCTTTTTTCCGCGTGAACCACTTCAAATTGTTTATTATGATATGCTTGAACTAACCTATGAAGAAAAGTTTCGTTTGAAGCGAAACGGCTATCATTCAATGCCACGTTTTTTGCGTCGGTTTACATTTAGTAATTTAAAAGAAAGCATTGGGAATATGGGACGTTTTATTGTCGGAAATATATTTTTACTAGTTATCCTGTTTCGTGTTATACGCTATTTATGGTCATTTATCCAATTGCTTTTTTAATATCCATAATATTCATACATAATTCATAAAAAATTAGAAAACAATATTTCTTGCCATAAAAAGGGAAAGAAATATTGTTTTTAAAGCATTATTGGCTGGTTCAATGGGAAGTAAATCGTTCAGTAACTCAAGTTGGAGAAAAAGTTACAACTTAAGTCCTATGACTTTTTCTACCATTCCGTGCATAATATGAATGTAAGGAAAAGCTTGCAAACTATATTTGCTTAAGGAGGCAATTTCCATGAAAGAAAGAGAACGTATTTTAGACTTAGTTAAAAAAGGGATCCTTTCCACTGAAGAGGGCTTAGATTTATTAGAAAGCATGGCAACTGAGAAAGATGAAAAGCAAATCGCAAAAGAAGCAGATAAAGTAACTGCTAGTCATAAAGAAAAAGATCAAGCAACTCAATTGATCGATGAATTGGAAAATGGCACATCAGAAGAAATCCATTTTAATGCCGATCCAAAACAAAACGAAAAAGAAGATCAAGAAAATTTGGAACGTATCTTAGATGAGTTAGCAACACAAGCCAATCAAACGTCGGCTCATTTAGACGAAGTGAATGAAAAGTTAGCACAAAATAAAGCGGCACGCAATGACAAACAGGAAACATTGATGCAGCTGAATACCAAAGAAGAATTGGATGAACTAACAGAAGATGAGCTTCTCCAAAGAAAGACTCTTGAATCTGAGATCAAGGAATTAGAAGCTGCGAGTGAACAATTAACAGAAGAACAATTGAAACTAGAAGCAGAATTAAAAGATATTCGCAAAAACCAATGGACAGAAAAGAAAGAAACAATTGCTGATAAATTTGAGTTACCAGATGACTGGAAAGAACAAGCCAACGATACATTGAACCAAGTTGGAGAAAAAATGTCTGAAGCTGGTTCTCAGCTAGGCAAGTTTTTGCGGAAGACATTCCAAACGGTATCGGAAACAGTTAATGAAAACATGGAATGGAAAGATGTCAATCTCCGTGTACCAGGTATCGCAACGACAAAATTTGAACACGAATTTTATTATGAAGCACCTGCAGCAAGTATTCTTGATATCAAAGCTGCAAACGGAAATGTCACATTGAAAACTTGGGAAAGTGAAGATGTGAAAGTTGAAGCTAAAATCAAATTATACGGTAAAATGAATGCAGAACCATTCGAGGCATTCTTAGAACGTAGTCAAATTGAAGTCAATGATGAGCATGTCTCATTCCAAATTCCAAATAAACGTGTACGTGCGGATCTAGTCTTTTATTTACCAAAACGAGTATATGACCATACAGCAATCAAATTGTTAAATGGGAATATTACGATTAACGACTTAGAAGGTAAAGATGTGTACACCAAATCGACAAATGGAAATATCGTCATTCAAAAATTACAAGCAACCATGCTTGAAATTGAAGGCGTTAATGGGAATATCGATGTTCAATCAGGTGCAATCTTAGATTCGATCATCGAAACAGTGAATGGTACGGTCACTGTAGGAACAACCCCTGAAAATCTTTCCGTTTCTCTCGTTAATGGGGATGTACGGTTGACAATGAAAGAAGAACATTTGAAAAAAATTGAAGCAAGTTCAGTCAATGGCAATGTCAAAGTAGCTTTACCAACAGGAATTGGCATGGAAGGTAATGCGAAAACAAGTTTAGGCAGCATCAACAGCCGCCTGACTGATTATGAAGTAATCCGTGAAAAAAAAGAACGGACCAATCAATTACTACAGTTCCGTCGTCTCTCTGAAAATGAAGTAGCTAGAATCCAATTATCGACTACGACTGGTAGTATTTATTTAAAAGATACGGATCAATAAAGTAATCAACCGGTGAGTTAGCTTATTCTAACAATCGAAAGCAGGATTGATAAGTGGGATGTACGTTCACTATTAAACGATGATACTTGGTCATTCGTTCCTTTAACGAGGAAAAGCAAAAATCTTTGGAGAAAAAGTGTAGTGAGAATGAACAGTTTATCTATTGTCACACTCTTTTTCTTCCATTAAAATGAATAGAACAGAGGTGAAAGTAAAATGAAAAGAAAATTGACAAAATCAAATAAAAATATTGTTTTGACTGGTACATTAGCTGGGATTGCAGAATATCTTGGAATTGATCCAACGGTAGTTCGTGTGATCTATGTATTCCTAAGCTTAGTGGCATTTGGAAGTCCAGTTATCTTATATATTTTATTGGCTTTGCTCATCCCTTCTGGACGAAACAAACAGACTCGTTATGGGCATGAAAACCAATATTATCAAAATAATAATTATCATCATGAACAAACAAAAAAACGTAAAGAGGCGGAAAAAGTCAATGATGACGAATGGAGTGACTTCTAATGTCTTATCTTCAGCGCCTCATCGTGAATACGTTGACGTTCATCTCTCTGGCAGTGATTTTTCCGACGATGATTTATGTAGATAGTATTTGGACAGCTATTTTAGCAAGTTTCGTATTGTCCATCTTGAATATGTTCATTAAACCTATTCTAACAATTTTATCACTACCATTCACTTTAGTGACACTGGGCTTGTTCACATTTGTCATCAATGCGGCAATCTTGAAGATGACTTCCTTTTTTGTTGGAGCATCTAATTTTAATTTTGCTTCCTTTGGATCAGCTTTTTTGATTGCTGTGATCATGTCAGTGGTGAATATGATTGTCAGTGAACACAATAGTAGAAGGTAAACGTGAACAATCGATAATGACTAAAAGGGTACATCCATGGGAAATGTTTTAAATTCCCTGGTTGTACCTTTTTGCTTTGTTTTATAA
Organism: Enterococcus sp. DIV1682a; assembly: GCF_051711005.1. Classification (NCBI taxonomy): domain Bacteria; kingdom Bacillati; phylum Bacillota; class Bacilli; order Lactobacillales; family Enterococcaceae; genus Enterococcus; species Enterococcus sp. DIV1682a. The sequence goes on along the minus strand of NZ_JBIOLT010000001.1, from coordinate 2,097,897 downwards.
AAAAAGTGAATTTAAAATAAAAACGTTTTTTTTATTTGGTAGTACTTTTTGTCAGACAATGATAAAATGGGAAGGAACACTCTAATAGAAATGAGGTAGCACGAATGGCAGAAGTTGTGAAAGTAAGCCAATTAGTAGAAAAATTATCATTAGAAATAGTGACTGGTGATGAAAAGAGTTTGGAGCGTGTTATCGTAACTGGTGACATCTCAAGACCTGGTTTAGAATTGACCGGTTATTTTAATTATTATTCACATGATCGTTTACAATTGTTTGGGAGCAAAGAGATTAGCTTTGCTGAACGGATGATGCCGGAAGAAAGACTGATGATCATGAGAAGATTGTGCAGTGAGGATATGCCAGCATTCATTATTTCTCGGGGGCTTCCAGCTTCTGAAGAAATGATTCAAGCAGCCAACGAATACGGTATGGCTGTCTTACGTTCACCAATCTCCACATCCCGTTTGCTTGGAGAATTATCTAGTTATTTAGATGGTCGTTTAGCTCCTAGAACGAGCGTTCATGGTGTGCTAGTCGATGTTTATGGGTTAGGTGTACTCATTCAAGGGGATAGCGGAATTGGTAAGAGTGAAACCGCATTAGAATTAATCAAACGTGGTCATCGCCTGATTGCTGATGACCGAGTAGATGTTTATCAACAAGATGAACTGACAGTCATTGGTGAACCACCAAAAATCTTAGAACACTTGATAGAGATCAGAGGGATCGGAATCATTGATGTCATGAACTTGTTTGGAGCAAGTGCTGTCCGTGGTTCAATGCAAGTGCAGTTAGCCGTTTATTTAGAAGCCTGGGCGAAGGACAAAAAATATGATCGACTAGGTTCTGAAGATACTTCTGTGGAAATTGCAGAAGTGGGGATTCCACAAATAAAAATACCTGTCAAAACTGGACGAAACGTGGCCATCATCATCGAAGTGGCAGCAATGAATTTCCGAGCAAAAACGATGGGATTTGATGCAACAAAAACGTTTGAAGAAAGATTAAGTCGTCTGATCGAAGAAAATTCAGGGGCACAATAGCAAGGAGTGGAAACATGATAGCGCAAATCGATCGGGTAGCGTTCAATCTTTTAGGAATACCAATTTATTGGTATGCTTTGATCATTGTATCGGGAATAATTATAGCCATGTGGCTAAGTAGCCGTGAAGCCGTACGAGTTGGCTTAAAATCTGAGGATGTCACTGATTTTATGTTGTGGGGATTGCCACTTTCAATTATTGGCGCACGGTTGTACTATATTTTATTTGATTTACCACAATATATAGCTGATCCTATTCAAATATTCAATATCCGTTCTGGCGGGTTAGCTATTTATGGTGGATTAATCGCAGGTGCCATTACTTTATACTTCTTTACCAAATACCACTTTATTTCCATGTGGACATTTTTAGATATAGCAGCACCAAGTGTCCTACTCGCTCAAGCAATTGGGCGCTGGGGAAATTTTATGAATCATGAAGCTTATGGCCCTGTCACGACGAGAATCTTTTTAGAAAATCTTCATATCCCAAGATTCATAATTGATAATATGTACATTGAAGGTTTTTATCGTCAACCTACCTTTTTATATGAATCCGTTTGGAGTTTGATTGGCTTTATCCTACTCCTATTTTTAAGAAACAAAAAGCATTTACTGAAAAAAGGAGAAGTTTTACTTGTTTATGTGATGTGGTACAGCTTCGGGCGCTTTTTTATCGAAGGATTACGGACAGATAGTTTATACTTCTTAGGTGTTATTCGTATCTCCCAATTGTTGTCAGCCTTTTTATTCGTTGGGACAATTATTCTGTTTATCTGGCGTAGAAAAAAAGGAAATTTACCAGATTACGATCGCACTTTTGGTAAAAATCAAATGATTATCTAATTTACAGAGCTAAAAAAATGAAAAAAATAGCAGGAGTGGTAAAATGAAATATAGGGTGGCAGTCTTAGGAGCTGGCTCATGGGGGACAGCTCTTGCGCAAGTTCTTGCTGAAAATGGACATGATGTTCGCCTATGGGGACATCGTCAATCGCAAATAGACGAGATCAACCAACAACACACCAATCAAAAATATTTACCCGACTATCATTTGTCAACGTCAATCCGTGGTTTTAGTGAGTTGGAACAGGCAGTTCAAGATATTGATGCCTTGTTATTCGTGATTCCGACACGAGCCATTCGCTCTGTAGCACAAGAGGTGGTCACTAAATTGAATACCAAGCCTGTAATCATCCATGCAAGCAAGGGGCTAGAACAGGAAACACACAAACGGATCTCAGAAATTCTTTTAGAAGAGATTCCGAGTGACAAACGTCAATCCATTGCTGTTTTATCTGGTCCGAGTCACGCAGAAGAAGTAGCAAATCATGACATTACTACGATCACAGCTGCTAGCACAGATCAAAAAACAGCTTCCTTTGTCCAAAGGTTATTCATGAATCATTATTTTAGGATTTATACCAACCCTGATGTGATTGGGGTTGAAATGGGGGCTGCATTGAAAAATATTATTGCTCTTGGTGCAGGAGCAATCCACGGATTAGGTTTTGGGGATAATGCAAAAGCTGCTATTATGACTAGAGGTTTAGCTGAAATCAGTCGTTTAGGTGTTGCGATGGGTGCCAACCCATTGACTTTTATTGGTCTTAGTGGTGTGGGTGATTTGATCGTTACTTGTACTAGTATCCATTCGCGAAATTGGCGAGCGGGCAATTTGTTAGGTAAAGGGCATGAACTGTCAGAAGTATTGGAAAATATGGGGATGGTTGTGGAAGGTGTCCATACGACAAAAGCCGCAAAAGAACTTGCTCAGCAAGTAGGTGTAGACATGCCAATCACTCAAACAATTCATGAAGTACTTTATGAAAATAAAAATGTACAAATTGCGGCAAGAGAAATCATGTTGCGAGATGGAAAAAAAGAAAATGAATTTTCACGATTAATTTTTTAGAGGAGAGATGACAAATGAAAGTAAAAAAGGCAGTTATTCCAGCAGCAGGTTTAGGAACAAGATTTTTACCTGCAACAAAAGCGATGGCAAAAGAAATGCTTCCAATCGTTGACAAACCAACGATTCAATTTATCGTAGAAGAAGCACTTAAATCAGGGATCGAAGACATTTTGATCGTCACTGGGAAAGCAAAACGACCAATCGAAGACCATTTTGATTCAAATATCGAGTTAGAAACGAATTTGAGTGAAAAAGGGAAAACAGAATTATTGAAGTTGGTTGAAGAAACAACTGATGTAAATCTACACTTCATTCGTCAATCTCATCCAAAAGGGTTAGGACATGCTGTATTACAAGCCCGTGCTTTTATCGGTAATGAACCTTTTGTTGTGATGTTAGGTGATGATATCATGGAAGATGAAGTACCTTTGACACAACAATTGATTGATGACTATGAGCGGACGCATGCATCAACAATCGCAGTGATGGAAGTGCCACAAAAAGATACGTCTAAATACGGAATTATTAATCCTGGTGAAGAATTAGAAGAAGGATTGTTCAATGTTAAAAACTTCGTTGAAAAACCAGACCCAAGTAAAGCACCAAGTAATTTAGCTATTATTGGACGCTATTTATTAACTCCTGAAATCTTTGATGTTTTGGCAGAACAACAACCAGGTGCTGGGAATGAGATCCAACTGACAGATGCGATTGATACATTGAATAAAACACAACGAGTATTTGCTCGTAACTTTACAGGCAAACGCTATGATGTTGGTGACAAGTTTGGTTTCATGAAAACCAGTATCGAATACGGCTTGACTCATCCAGAAGTCGGCGAACCATTAAAAGAATATATCAAAGAGCTAGGGAAACAATTAGAAGCTGATCAAACGATGGTACCAAAAAAAGACAACAAAAAAATTGAATCAAAAGATGAGCTGAAAAAATAAATTTTTTAGCAATGAAAGCTTCAACTGCTCTTATCCAAAAAAAGTAGTTGAAGCTTTGCTATTTTTTATTTGTTTAAAAAATACGAAAATGCTATGCTTATAGAAAGAGTATCAGAAGGGAGTTCGAGTATGACAGGCGGAGAAATTGCTGGGCTGATTGCGGCCATCGCATTTGCAGTCCTCGTTGTTTTTATCATAAGAGTATTGTTACAATTATCAAAAACATTAGAAAAAGTGGATCAAACAGTGGCAGAAGCAAATACGACGATTGAAGTCGTCACCAAAGATGTCGATCTTTTGTCAAGGCAGGTGGAAGGTTTACTAGTCAAAAGTAATGAATTGCTTTTAGACATCAATGGGAAAGTAGAAACGATTGATCCATTATTTACAGCTATCGCGGATTTAAGTGAAAGCGTGTCAGAATTGAATACATCAAGTAAAAATATCGTAACCAAAGTTGGTGGGATTGGGCGTACAACAGCTAAAGCTACCGTGGCTGGAAAAGTTGGTGGCACAGCTTTAAAGTTTTTCAAAAATAAAAAACATACAGAAAAGACTGGAGGAATTTAATTATGGCAAAAAAAGGTGGATTTTTACTAGGAGCAGTTATTGGTGGGACAGCAGCGGCAGTCGCAGCATTATTATTAGCACCAAAGTCAGGAAAAGAACTACGCGATGAACTTGCTGCACAAGCAGATGATTTACTTGATATGGCTTCAGACTACACGGATATGGCAAAAGAAAAATCAGCGACATTAACAGACATCGCAAAAGAAAAAGCGCAAGATCTATCCCAACAAGCTGGTGACTTAGCTGGTAGCGTGAAAAATAAAGTCAATCATTCTGCAAATGATGTCGAAGATGAGTCTGAAGACATTTTATTAACATTAAAAGAACAATCAGAAGATCTTTCTCATCGCTTCAAGAAATCAGCAGATGAGCTTAAAAAGCCAGTCGGACAAATGAATGAAACAGTTAAAGATGCATCTGAAGATATGATGATCAATGCGAAAGATGCTGCAGGTGCAGCTGGACAAACAGTCAAAGAAGGCATTGCTGAAGCAAAACCAGTCGTAAAAGATGCGCAAGCAATGGCAGATATGGCTAAAGAAGATGTCAAAGCTAAAAAAGAAGATTTAAAAGATACATTTACTGACAATGGAAAATAGGCAATTTCTATTTTTTGTAAATAATCAATAGATGCTATCTCGATTTTGGTTAATCGAACGGAACAAGTGATGAATATCAAAGCTAGCAAAGTTTCCTAGCTTTGATATTTTTTTGTTTGGATAATTACAAGAATAATACATAATGTAAACGTCTAATTTGCGTAATCACTTGATAGCATGCTTATCACCATGAGAGTGAAGACACTATAAAAGAACCAGAATGATCAGAAGAATTCGTAAAATCTATTGGTCACCAGAGCTCTTTGGTATGAATGGGTCAACAACAATTAGTGAGGTTGAAGATAAGAAAAAAATGAGTCTAGGACTAACAGTCGCCCTTAGACTCATTAATAGATGTAGAAGTGATAAACGGCGTTCAAGAAGCAACTCCTTAACAATAAACGATAATTTTCTAAAATATGAGAAGCTATTTTAAAAAATCATCGCTTATTCGTTCGGAGTTAACCGCTTCTTTCACGACCTTACTCAATAACCAATAATTCTTTTGGCGTAGTTGTAAATGGAATACAGCCGTCTTTTGTCACATAGACACAGTCTTCGATTCGAACACCTACTTGATCAGGGATATAGATTCCTGGTTCAAGGGAGAAGCACATGCCTTCTTCGATGACTAAATCATTACCTGCTACAAGGGAAGGAAATTCATGGACAGTGGTTCCGATTCCGTGACCTAGACGATGATTGAAGTATTCGCCATAGCCATAGCTATTGATTACATTTCTTGCAATTTGATCTAGTTCGGCAGCCGTTACGCCGGGACGTACAGCTGCTTGGGCAGCTAATTGTGCCTCAAGTGTGATTTGATAAATTTTTTCCTGAAATTCAGTTGGTTTTTTATAGGCTACAGTTCGAGTAGCATCGCTGCAATAACCATCCCAAACAACACCTAAATCAAACAAAACAAGTTCATTAGGCGAAATTTTTGTGCTGCCTGGAGCACCGTGGGGGCTTGCTGCGTTTTTACCAGCTAAAACAAGCGTGTCAAACGACATTTGCGAAACACCTTGTTTTTTTAGTTGGTATTCGATTTCTGCAATGATTGCTTGCTCAGTAACACCTTCTTTTACTGCCTTAAAGCCGATTTCAAAGGCAACATCTGCCCATTTACCAGCAGCAAGTAATTGGTCTTTTTCTTCCAGTGTTTTGATTAATTGGAGACGTTGAATGATTGCTGTTAAATCAGTAAAGTTGTCAGAACCAGTTAGAACATCTGAAATGGCATCGAAACGATCAACGGTTAACGCATTTTTTTCGATTCCGATATTTCCAGGCTGACCATAACGGTGACGAATTTCTTTCCCAATGATTTCCCAAGGATTTTCGCTGTCTAAATAGCCACGAACATCAAAAGACCATGCACTGTTTTGTGCATCTTCAACTTCTAAAGCCGGAGTGAATAAAAAAGGATCCTGTTCAAGTGGGATAAATAGTGCTAAGACACGTTCATGGGGTTCACTTTCGTATCCTGAAAAATAAGCGATGTGTCCTGGATCACTAATATAGGCAAGATCCACTTGATTTTGAGCCATCCATTTACGTAATTCGTTGATTTTTACGTTATTCATTTTGGCATCCTTCTTTCTAATTTATTGAATTATTAGATAATTGTACCACTTAATGTTTCAAAGACCAACGTATAAAAGTGAAAAAATGAATTATTTTCATGAAAGCGGTAGTAAAACGGTTGCAATTTTGAGTATTATTTGTTATCCTGTTTTAGAAATGTAAAGCGTATTTTCAGAAAACATATAAAAATGAACAGGAGAGCAAGAATGGAAAAGCAAACAATTACTATTTATGATGTAGCGAGAGAGGCAAATGTTTCGATGGCTACTGTTTCACGTGTCGTTAACGGGAATCCGAATGTCAAACCTGCGACTAGAAAAAAAGTATTAGAAGTCATTGATCGATTGGACTATCGTCCGAATGCTGTTGCACGTGGGCTAGCAAGTAAGAAGACAACGACAGTAGGGGTAATCATTCCAGATGTCAGCAATATGTTTTTTGCTTCTTTAGCACGTGGGATCGATGATGTTGCTACAATGTACAAATACAACATCATTTTAGCAAATTCAGACGGCAATGATCAAAAAGAAGTGAATGTATTAAATAACTTGCTAGCAAAACAAGTAGATGGCGTGATCTTCATGGGACATCATATCACTGATGAAATCCGTGGTGAGTTTTCTCGATCTAAGACTCCTGTAGTATTGGCTGGCTCAATTGACCCTGATGAACAAGTTGGAAGTGTGAATATCGATTACACTTCAGCAACTAAGGATGCTGTCAATAAATTAGCTAAGAATGGCAATAAAAAAATTGCCTTTGTCAGTGGGGCATTGATTGATCCAATCAATGGTCAAAATCGCTTGAAAGGATATAAAGAAGCACTTAAAGAAAATAATTTACCTTACAGCGAAGGTTTGATCTTTGAAGCAGAGTATAACTTTAAAGACGGATTAACCCTAGTTGATCGCATTCATAACAGTGGCGCAACAGCTGTTTATGTTTCAGATGATGAATTAGCTATCGGTATTTTAGATGGTCTTTTAGATAAGGGTGTGAAAGTACCAGAAGAATTTGAGATTATTACAAGTAATAACTCATTGTTAACAGAAGTTGCACGTCCACGCCTAACAAGTATCACACAACCATTGTATGATTTAGGTGCCGTTTCAATGCGTCTATTAACAAAAATGATGAATAAAGAAGAAGTTGAAGAAAAAACAATTATCTTACCTTATGGAATTGAAGAAAAAGGATCGACGAAATAATAAGTGATTAACACTCCACTAGATGATGCTAGTGGAGTGTTTTTAACCTCTAAAAAGATTCAGTGATTGAAATAAGTAAACATTCGTTGAAGCTTTTAGCTAGTTAACAAGAACAACTATTTATTTTTTTGTAAAAATTTGGACAAATTTTAGCTTTTTATTCCGTATAATGAAATGGAATCTCTATCAGAAGAGAAAATCTAAAATGCCAGGAGTTACTGTATATGTCAGATTTTTATTTTGTAAAACTACGCCCTGAAGTTTACAATGATTTAATAACTTCAAAGGAAACTAAAAATAGGATATTAAATAAAGAAACAAGAATGTATCTTGCGTTCGAACAAAATGAAAGAAATTGGTATATTCCTTTTAAAGCTCATACAAGTACAAAACATCCAGATTCTGTATTTTTTTTGCCAATATTGGAGGAGGACCCTCATCTTGTTTCTCCGGGATTAGTTTTCTATCAGTCCTTAAATCTTTCCTCTTCAGATGTAATAGAAGTAAAGATAAAAAGTGAAGAGATAGCTGATTTATACCTACCGTTTATAGAAAAAAATTTGGAAAAAATTAAGGACGCTTTTTATCATTATCTAAGAGGATATTATAATCATTGTGTATACGATAAGAAGACCGGAACGCTTGAATTATTTCTAAAAGAAATAGAGGAAATATGCAATCTTAAGTTTAATGAGGGAATAAGTGATAAAAGTATACAAAATTTGAGCAAACGAGGTGATATAAAAGGGATTGAAGCATATCGAGAAAAACAACTTCCAAATTTTCTAGAAGAAGATTATTTTATTAAGTTTTTATCTGTTAAATCTCATCTTCCTTGGCAAGATTCAAGCATAATCCAAATCTTGATCGCCCAAAAACCAGACGTCCAATTGGCTCTTCAGGCTTGGGAATGGAAGAAACTTGAAAAAAAACTAAATCTGTGTCCGGAATCCCTCCTTAGAGCATATACAGGAGAAGTTTTCAAAAAAAAAACAAACTCTAAACCAACAGATTATTTTCAAGTACAGGTTTTTGATGTTAGTGAATTAAAGGAAAATCAAGAAATACCTAGACCTGCTTACTACGTAGGAGATCAAACAGTTGATTCATTTCTCTATAAAATTTTATTCCAAAGTATCAGAGGACTTACAAGTAGGTCAATCGAGATACAATCGGGAATGAATGATAAAGAAAAATTGAGTATCTTATTGCGTTCAGCCATACATAAGAGAAGATGGACTAGTATCGGTGATCAAGACCATTTAGAATATTTTAAATCAGAAGCGGTCGGTTATACCTTAGCAAAACATTTAGGATTATCTACGGAGAGTTATTCTTTTGAATATCTTTCTACTTTGAGGCAGAATAAATTGTCTGAAACTACAATAGATAATATTTTAGAGAGCATTAGTTCAGAAGTAAATAAAACATATAATGACTTTATAGAAAAATTTAATATTATTTTGAATAAAAGTAACGAAAAGAATAAAGTTACCCAACTTAAAAATAATCAATCTATAGAGATATTAGACCCCGTCAATAAAGGGAAAAAAAGACGTGAAGCTTTGATTGAAAATAGTAAAAAAAAGTTTAGCGACAAACGTTTGAAAGTAGGAGAAAAACAGCAGCGTGATCCACAAACTTGGACAGAAGTTAAAACTAAAAAGAGTAAAAGAATCCATCCGAATATATATGAGAGTAAAACACAAAATTCTGAAGGGCAAAATAGCGAAAATAATAGTGAGTATTGGTGGGAAATCGAAAGTAAACACGTGAGGAAAGTCAAAGAAGGGAACCACCAGCTATCAGGCGACTCTAAAGGATTGATTAGACCTGAAGTCAAAATATCTTTGGAAAAAACTGAGGGTGCCAGCATAAAAAAAACTGAACTCTCGATGGATATTAAGGGAAATGAGCAACAGACAGTTCATATTAAAGGATCAAATGGTACTAAGCAACAAGAAGTTAAAGAGAGATCTTGGAAAGAGAACTCAAGCACAGAAAGAAACAATCAGCTAGATAATCTAGAGAAATACAGAGAAGCGAATCAACAATGGTTTGAGAAAGGAACTTTGGAAAAAGACACAAGTAAAGGAAGTAATACAAGTACTTCAGAAAATGTTGTTACCAATGATTTAAAGAGTTCTAAACTTAGAACTTTTGAAGGATCGATTATCCTTAAAGCCAAAGAAGGTGCAAGTCTACCTTTGAGTAAAGCTGAGGATACCAATCGAAATGAATCTGAACATTCGACGACTATTAATAGAATTAACCCGCAGACAGAGCATCAAGAATCTTCTACCCTTAAAACCTTTGCAAGCTTGTTTAACATGAAAGCCAAAGAAGGTGAAAGCCTATCTTTGAAAAAAGCTGAGGATACCAACCGAACTGAATCTAAACTTTCGACGACTATTAATGGAAAAGATCAGCAGACAGATCATCAAGCGGATCAAAGTGAGCCGGAAGAAATGACTTGGGAAACAGTTACAAGAAAAGGAAGTAAAAAAAGCAACAAAAGCACTTTAGAAAAAGTAGATACTAACAGACTAAGTTCATTTACTACAGATAAAAACAGTCCGCAACGGCAAAGGATAGCTCAGGAAAAGGCAACTAAAAATAATCGGTAGAAAAAAATGGAGTATCCGGGCGTAGAACATTGACAAGATAAAAAAGCTCCTTTAAAACCATAACAAGATAAAAACGAGAGTGGGACAATAGTCAGAAAAAAATCTGATTATTTCCCCATTTTTTTGATTTTAAGGTACATAAAAAGCACAACCTTGTATGATTAAAGTGCTTAAACAAAAATCAAAGGAGTGTGCTTTATGTTTAAAAATTATACCATCAGCCAAACAACTTTACCACGAAATGTAGAACATTAACTGTTACCACCTTTATGTGGATGAAAGACGGTTATATGCGAAATGGACAGCGCAAACCAGGTTATAATTTCCAAATCGCCAACGATTGAGAAAGAACTATTGTCCCACTCTCGTTTTAACTTCTAAAAAAGATTTAGTGATTGAAATAAGTAAACATTCGTTGAAGCTTTTAGCTAGTTAACAAGAACAACTATTTATTTTTTTTGTAAAAACTTGGACAAATTTTAGCTTTTTATTCCGTATAATGAAATGGAATCTCTATCAGAAGAGAAAATCTAAATTGTAAGGAGAAGTTATAAATGTCAGATATTTATTTTGTGAAACTGCTTCCTGATGTTTACGATGAGTTAAAAACTTCAAAGTACAAAGAAATAACATTAGAAAATTTAAATAGGACATATCTTGCATTGGAAAGAAATAGGAGAAATTGGTATATTCCTATTAAATCTTTTACAGAGAAAATTTTTACAGAGTTTGTATATCCATTGCCAGTAATGGAAGAGAAGTACAAGAACAATCGTCGCTGTACTCCAGGTTTTGTTTTTAATCATTCCTTGTATCTTGATTCTTCACTGGTAATAGTAACTAAGGATCCGGGAATGGAATTATATCGTCCGTTTATAGAAGAAAATAAAGAAAAGATCATAGAAAAATTTTATTATTTTGTAAGTATGGCACATCATATTAATGAACGTGGTAATAAGTTGGTTAACTCAATTGACTTATTTCCAGAAGGAGTTGAATATATACTAAATCTTAGGTTTAATGAGGGAATAGACGATAAAAGTATACAAAGCTTGAATAAACGGGGGGATAGGGAAGGGATTGAAACGTATCGAAAAAAACAACTTTCAACTTTTCTAGAAGAGGATAATTTTATTAAGTTTTTATCTGTTACAGCGCATCTTCCTTGGCAACACTCAAAAATAACCCAAAACCTGATCGCCCAAAAACCAGATGTCCAATTAGCTCTCGAGGCTCGGGAATGGAAGAAGCTAGAAAAAAAATTAAAACTGGGTCCAGACGCACTTTATAGAGACCATACAGAAGTACGTTTCGACAAAGAAACAAAAAGTAATCTAACAGCCTCTTTTCTAGTACAGGTTTTCGATGTTAGTGAATTAGCGGAAAAGCAAGAAATACCCAGACCAGCATACTATGTAGGGGATCAAACAGTTGATTCATTTCTCTACCAAATTTTGTTCCAAAGTATTAACCAATTTAAAAGTATGCCAATCGAGATTAAGTCAGGGATGAATGATAAACAAACATTGAGTAACTTTATGCGTTCAGCCATACATAAGACAAGAGGGACTAGTACCGATTATCCAGACCAATTAGAATATTTTAAATCAGAAGCGATTGGTTATATCTTAGCAAAACATATAGGTTTACATACGGAGAGTTATTCTTTTGAATATCTTTCTACTTTGAAAAAAAGTGAATTGTCTGACAGTAAAATCGATGCTATTTTAGTTAGCATTAGTAGGAAAGTAAGTCAAATATATGGACGGTTTAGAGACAATTTTAACGATATTTTGAAAAAAAGCATGGAAAATGATACAGTCATCCAATTTCAAAACAATCAATCTATTGAGTTATTAGATCCTGTCAACAAATGGAGAAAAAGACGTGAAGCTTCAAAGGAACGTAATCAAAAAAGGGTTGACAGCATACGTTTGGAAGAAGAGAAACAAAAACAGCATGACCCACAAGTATGGATAGAAGTACAAACTAGCAGTAGTGAAAGAACCAATTGGAATAAAGATGAAAGTAAAATGCAAAGTCCTGAAGAGCCAAATAGAGAAAACAATAGCGATTATTGTAGGGAAATCGAAAGTAAGCAAGTGATGACTGTCAAAGAAGGGGATAACCAGCAATCAGGTGACTTTAAAGGAAAAGACAAAGATGATGCAAGCCTACCTTTAGAAAAAGCTGAGCCCTCGATGAATATCGATGGAAATGACCAACAGTCAGATAACCTAAAGAAATCAAGTGAAACGAACCCGCTGTGGTTTGAAATTGGGGTATGGGAACCAGTCATACATGAAAAAGAAAAAAGCAAACCTGCTACCAATGATCTAAATAGTTTTAACCCTAGCACCTTTAAAAACTTGACTGCTCCTAAATTCAAAGAAGGAACCAGCCTATATTTAGAAAAAGCTGAACCCTCGATGAATATCAATGGAAATGACCAACAGTCAGATAACCTAAAGAAATCAAGTGAAACGAACCCGCTGTGGTTTGAAATTGGGGTATGGGAACCAGTCATACATGAAAAAGAAAAAAGCAAACCTGCTACCAATGATCTAAATAGTTTTAACCCTAGCACCTTTAAAAACTTGACTGCTCCTAAATTCAAAGAAGGAACCAGCCTATATTTAGAAAAAGCTGAACCCTCGATGAATATCAATGGAAATGACCAACAGTCAGATAACCTAAAGAAATCAAGTGAAACGAACCCGCTGTGATTTGAAATTGGGGTATGGGAACCAGTCACATATGAAAAAGAAAAAAGCAAACCTGCTACCAATGATCTAAATCATTCTAAATATTCACCGACTACAGATAAAAATACTCATCAACAGCAAACAGTGGATCAAAAAAGGAATAAAGCAATGAACTTAGTCAAACAGCAAGAAAAAAAGCGTACGGGCGCTACTGAAAAATTAACAAGATAAAAACAGTCGCCATAATTGGCGACTGTTTTTTTAGGTCCTTTGTCAAATAATGTTGGTACGTTTCATCAATATTATTTGACAAAGTCTGAGTTATTCTTTTTCTTTATCATTTTCTTTTTTTGCTGGATGCGCTCGAGCAAAGGATGAAGCAGTTCCCCAATAGTTTTTATAGTTTTCATCCGTTCCACCGACACCAAACTTGAATGTTGATTTTTTTGGACCATTTTTTGCCCAAAGCGATTCAACTGTCTGACTTGGTGTTTCGATGGTTTTCTTATCAACAGTAACTTTACCAGGAAGTTGTCCTGTAAAGGATGCTACTTTTTTCTTGGAGACATCAGAAGATAATTCAAATTTATCCTTTGTCCCGAACATCGCTGGATTTGCTTGGTATACTTGATTAATGAGATTGGCTAAATAGCTAGAAGAACGTAATCGGGCTCTTGAGTCCATTCCAGTGTTGTCATCGTGACCTGCCCAACTACTGATCGTAATAGATGGCGTTGAAACAATCAGCCAAGAATCACGGTAGTCATTTGTTGAACCTGTTTTGCCGATCCAATCCGCTTGTCCCAGTTCATGATTTAAAGCAGTAATATCATCTTTAAAAGGTGTCGTGATTTTCGCAGTGATTACACTACGCATCATATCATTCATAATTGATGCTGTAGCTTCAGAATACACTCTTACAGGTTTTTCCTCATGTTTGTAGATGACTTTTCCTGAGTTATCAGTAATTGAATCAATCAAATAACCTTCTTGATAGACCCCGCCATTAGCTAAAGCTTGGAAGCCATTGGTTTGTTCCAAAGTCGTTACATCAACGGTTCCCAAAGGTGCAGACTCAACGCCCCAATTATCGTTGGTTGGATAATTCATTTTTGCCAAGTAATTTTCATAAGCATATTGTTTAGAACCACCATTTTCTAAAACATCCTGATATAAATGATAGGCAGGGATATTGTTAGACCATTCCAAAGACTCTCGAATCGTTTGGAAGGTATTAGAACCTTCATTCGTTGCATTGACGATTTTTTCTCCTGCGTTACTTCCTTCTTGCCAGGTAGTTGCGTAATCAGAAACACGTGATTCTGATCCTACGAGCCCCATATCGATGGCTGGACCATACACGAGTACTGGTTTAATCGAAGACCCAGCTTGTCTTTGGGTGTCAAAAGCATGATTATTTTGGTTTTGTAGATAATTTCTACCACCAACAAAACCATAGATACGACCAGTTTTATTATCCATCAAGACATTTCCTGTCTCAACTTGTGTGGCTTTGCCATCGTCTAATAGATGACCATAACTTTTTGCTGCTTCTTGCATTGCCGCATAAACATTTTTATCGATCGTTGAATGGATCGTATAACCTTTGTTTTGGATCGTTTGTTGTGCTTTTTGATAGTAGGCATCATAGACTGAACTATCAGATAAATCTGCATCATCTTTTTCAGCTAATTGTTTAGTGATGATCTCTGTGGCTTCACCCATAACGGTATAATATAGAAACTCACGATCACTTTGTTCAGCAATCTGTTGTGGTAAGAAATCTTTCGTGAGATCATAAGCTTTCGCTTCTTCATATTGCTGTTTTGTGATTTTATTTTCACGATACATGCTGAATAGAACCACATCTTTTCGATTCAATCCTGCTGAAAGGTCTTCTTTTAAACTCCCAGTATTTGTATAAGGACTATAAGTGATCGGACTTTGTGGCAAACCTGCGATAAAGGCAGCTTGTGGTAAGTTGACATCTTTGGCATTAACACCAAAGATTCCTTTCGCTGCTTCTTGTACACCAGCGATATTTTGTCCTTTATTGTTTCGACCAAATGGAGAAACATTTAGATACATAGAAATAATTTCATTCTTGGAAAAGTGTTTCTCGACTTGTGCTGCTAATAAAATTTCATTTGCTTTTCGCTTGAATGTTGTTTCATCAGTTAAGATTTGTTGTTTGACTAACTGTTGAGTCAACGTGGAACCACCGGAAGAACCGATACCAGTTGCTTCAGAAAATAAAGCACGCAAAACAGCTTTTGGTACATAGCCGTTATGTCGCTCAAAATACTCATCTTCAGTACTAATGATTGCAGTTTTCAATAAAGGCGAAATTTGATCTGAAGGAACGGCTGTCCGCATTAAATCAGTTTGGATCTTTGATATTTCAGAATTGTCAGCATAAACAAGTTTAGATGTTTCTGTAATGTTGCCAAGCTCTGATTGCAGGGTTGCTTTGGATGGTATTTCGGTATCTTCAACAAGATAGGCAAAATAACCAGCTCCGATACCAACACCAAGGGCTGCCAGTAGCAGAAGAAGGACGACGATAAAAGTAGTCAGTGATTGGAAGACACCAAAAGCGATGTTTAATCCCAACCATTTTTGCTTTTTCCTTCGATGTTGCTTTTTCCGAGTATCTTTACGTGGCAAAAGGGTTCACCTCAACTAATAGTTTTATTTCGCTAATTATAGCAAATAATGGAGCAAAAAAACAGATATGGTGATTTTTATAAGGATTATTTCAACTTTCTTTTTCTGAATGATAGAGTGAACGAGAAACTTAAAGCACTAGACCGGTTTTCGAGTCGTAAACTTTCCTTTCCCTATATGTTCAGTTAAAATAGAAAAAGATTAGCTTATTTAGAGTGATTATCAATGAATGGAATATGGCTTGATAAGGATTTCGATCATTGATTCACTTTTCATGGAGAGGAAGAATTTTATGTTATTAGGGTCACACGTAAGCATGAGTGGGAAAAAAATGCTATTAGGGGCAGCAGAAGAAGCTGCAAGTTACGGTGCTTCAACCTTTATGATTTATACTGGAGCACCGCAAAATACTAGACGTAAAGCAATTGAAGATATGAATATCGAAGCGGGGAAAGCGTATATGAAGGAACATGGATTATCTGATATAGTGGTTCATGCACCTTATATTATTAATTTGGGAAATACGATTAAACCGGAGATGTTTCCTTTTGCGGTTCAATTTTTAAGAGAAGAGATCGTCCGAGCGGAGGCTTTAGGAGCAACCCAGATCACTTTACATCCAGGTGCCCATGTCGGTGCAGGTGCCGCAGCAGGTATTGCCAAAATCATTGAAGGATTGAATGAAGTTTTGACGAAAGAACAGACTGCACAAATTGCTTTAGAGACAATGGCTGGTAAAGGGACGGAAGTCGGTCGGACATTTGAAGAATTAGCGCAGATCATTGATGGCGTGACTTTGAATGAAAAATTGTCTGTGACATTTGATACTTGTCACACGAACGATGCAGGCTATGACGTGTGTCATGATTTTTCAGGTGTCATGACAGAATTTGATAAAGTAATCGGCTTGGATCGATTGAAAGTGTTACACATCAATGACTCGAAGAATCCTCAAGGGTCACATAAGGATCGTCATGCTAATATTGGTTTCGGGACGATCGGTTTTGATGCACTGAAAGAAATCGTACATGAACCGATGTTTTCAGATATTGCCAAAATCTTAGAAACCCCTTATGTAGGGAAAGAGAAAAAAACGGCCTATGCACCATATGGAAAAGAAATTACTATGTTAAAAGAAAAACACTTTGATCCAGAAGCTTTCCCAGAATTATTAGCAGCAGTGAATGAATAAACAAATGAAACCTTAAAGTTTTGATTGTAGGATTTGTGCAAAATCTACTGATATTAGTAGAAAAAAACGTGATTTATCTCTTCACGAAGACATTTCAACAAATGGACATCAAAGCTGTTGAATGTAGTTATACGAATTAAAATAAGCCGAAGAATTTCCCTGAGTAACCATTTCGGGATTCTTTGGCTTATTTTTTAAAATCAGACACATCTGTCTCATCTTTTTTAGTCACATCAATAGAAGCAGGTACTTTTTATTAGTTATTTTCTTGAACGGTTAGTTGTTGCAAACGTTCTGCGTATCTTTTGTTCCCTTTATACAAGTCGACGATCGTCCAACACAATAAGGCTAAGACAGCAAAGATAATCAAGTAGGCCACATTGTCTGCCCACATCAATTCATTGGTAGTTGCTTGATCACCAAAGAAACTTTCGATTTGTCCAGGTAATCCTCGTAAATTCAAGAATGTCAGACTGATTACGGAGATCCAGCCTAAAGATTTAACGAATAGATTATTCTTAAATTGTTTCCCCATCTCTACTTCACTATTTGTCATCATCAATAATGGAATCATTGAAAAAGGAAGCGCAAATGCAAGGAATACTTGAGATTCGTTCATCAAATGATTCAAAGCAGTATGTTCTTCGATCGTTCCTTTCGTGCTGGTAAAGAGGACACAGAGTAAAACAGGGATGACAGACAAGAGACGTGTGACCAAACGACGTAACCAAATCGGCATACGCATGTGGATAAAGCCTTCCATGATCACTTGTCCTGTCAGTGTTCCAGTAATCGTAGAATTTTGTCCAGAAGCTAAAAGGGCAACAGCAAATAATGTAGATAAAATGCCAGATTTTGCTACAGTGGTCAATACGTCATTGCTCATAACAGAAGGATTAGACAATGCTTCGTAAAGCCCAAAAAATGATGGGTCTTGCACAGAACCATTTTTAAATACTGCAACGCCCATGATCAAAAGTAAAGCATTGACTAAAAAAGCCATAGTTAATTGAATATTAGAATCCCAAGTTGTAAAACGAACAGCTCGAGCGATATCGGTTGGGTCTTTCCGATCGATTTCTCTCGTTTGTGAGACTGCAGAATGGAGATACAAATTATGAGGCATGACAGTTGCGCCAATGATTCCTAATGCACCTGTCAATGGTGTCTCACCACCAATCATCGGTGAATCAGCAAACGTTTTGCTATTAGGAACAAAGCCAGCAAATAAATGTTTCCAGTCGGGATTTGACAAAGCCACTTGGTAGACAAAAACGAATAAAATGACAAAGATCAAACAAACGACGATCGCTTCAATTTTACGAAAGCCAATCTTAGTTAACATCAATAAAACAAAAACATCAAAAACAGTAATAAATACGGCAATTACTAATGGAATATCAAAAAGTAAATAAAGGGCAATGGCGGCCCCAATTACTTCTGCAATATCGGTTGCCATGATTGCCAATTCAGTTAACACCCACAAAATCACACCAAGTGTTTTACTTGTACGGGCTCGGATGGCTTGGGCTAAATCCATTTGACTAACGATGCCTAGTTTTGCTGCCATATATTGCAAGAGCATAGCGACTAAGCTGGATAAAAGAATGACTGACATCAGTAAATATTGAAAGTTTTGACCTCCTGTAATAGAAGTCGACCAGTTTCCTGGGTCCATATAACCTACCGCAACGAGTGCGCCAGGACCTGAATAAGCTAATAATGTTTTAAAAAAACTTTTCCCTTTAGGAACTTTGACTGTTCCGTTCACTTCAGCTAAAGATAAGCCGTTGGTGTGTTCAATCAATTTTTGTTTATGGAATTGATTACTCAAAAAAATCACCTCTCATTTTCTTCACGACACCATTCTACACCTGCATCAAAAAAATTGAAAGCAATTTATTCGGTTTGCCTAAAAAAAATATATGGCTAAGCTTCTATTTGGCGAAGTTATAGGAAAGCAGTAAAATAAACTTTTTAGCCAAAACTAAAGAAAACGCCTTTCTTTTTTGGGAAAACTTTAGTAAAATAAGTCATTGAGAGCAATTCGGAAATAGAAAGGAGAGATTTATATGGTAACAACAGGAATAGTCGTACTTATCGCAGTTATTGCTTTATTAATCGGCGCAATCGGTGGATTCTTTTTTGCGCGTAAATATATGAAAGATTATTTAGAAAAAAATCCTCCCGTTAATGAGGACATGTTACGATCAATGATGATGTCAATGGGGCAAAAACCATCTGAAAAGAAAATTCGTCAGATGATGCAACAAATGAAAAACCAAGGGAAAAAATAGGGTTTTCATTGGACAAATCATAGCGGGCTGATTGATTTCAGCTCGCTTTTTTTGTTAGATGGATTTATGGAAGCGATTAAAAACAAGGTTGTGTAGTTAGTGAGAAAAATAAGTAACACTGACTAAATTTTCAAGAGAAAAAGAGGTTGATGGGAGTTAAAAAGGAGGAAAAATATGTCTATTTTTAGGAAGTTGGGTTGGTTTTTTAAACAAGAAAAGAAGCACTATGTGATCGGCGTTTTTTCTTTATTATGTGTTGCCTTGGTTCAGTTAGTTCCGCCTAAAGTAATCGGGATCATCATCGATGAGATTGCAGATAAGAATCTCTCCATGCGATTTATCGTCTTTTGGATCGCTGTATTAATCGGATCTGCCATTTTACAGTATCTCTTTCGTTTCATTTGGCGGGTGAATATTTGGGGAAGTGCAGCGAGGTTAGAGAAGGAATTACGTCAGCGTTTGTTTATCCATTTCACTCGTATGGATAGTATGTTTTACCAAAAATATCGTACAGGTGACTTAATGGCACATGCGACCAATGATTTAAATGCGATTCAAAATGTGGCAGGAGCAGGCATCTTGACATTTGCTGATTCGGTCATTACTGGGGGAACCACAATCATTGCCATGATCCTTTTCATTGACTGGCGCTTGACTTTACTTGCTTTGATCCCTTTGCCGCTATTAGCTGTTACTTCAAGGATATTAGGATCAAAACTACATGATGCTTTTCGAGAATCACAAGAAGCTTTTTCCAGTATCAACGACAAAACGCAAGAAAGTATTACTGGGATTAAAGTAATCAAAACTTTTGGGCAAGAGCAGGAAGATCTGGCAGATTTTCAAGAAAAAATCGAACAGGCAATCACCAAGAATAAACGTGTCAACTTTTTAGATGCTTTGTTTGATCCGTTTATCACGCTGATCATTGGGTTATCTTATGTTTTAACGATCATCTTGGGTGGTAAATATGTGCTAGATGGCACGATCACGATTGGACAAATGGTTTCCTTCATCAGTTACATTGGAATGTTGGTTTGGCCGATGTTTGCTATTGGTCGGTTGTTCAATGTTCTGGAAAGAGGAAATGCTTCTTATGACCGAGTGAATGAACTCTTACATGAGAAGACCCATATCGTCGAACAACTTGGTGCAGTGAAGGCACCCGCAAAAGGAGAATTAAATGTAGAGATCGCGCAATTCCATTATCCCAAAGAAGAATTACCCGCCTTGGAACAAATCAAGTTTGCAATTAAAGAAGGGGATACATTAGGAATTGTTGGTAAAACTGGTGCTGGAAAAACCACGATCATGAAGTTGCTGATGCGTGAATATGATGACTATCAAGGACAAATCAAATTTGGTGGTCGTTCGATCAAAGAATATTCCTTAGATGCTCTTTTACATTCTATTGGCTATGTGCCACAAGATCATTTTTTGTTTTCAATGACGATTCGTGAGAATATCCGTTTTTCTGATCCTAAGTTATCTAACGAAGAAGTGGAAGCTGCTGCTTCGTTAGCATCAATCAACCAAGAGATCAAAGAATTACCGAAGGGGTATGAAACATTAGTTGGTGAGCGGGGTGTTTCCTTATCTGGTGGACAAAAACAGCGGATCTCGATTGCCAGAGCATTGATCCAAAATCCAGAGTTATTGATCCTTGACGATGCGTTGTCGGCAGTGGATGCTAAAACAGAAGAAAGAATTTTGCGGAATTTAAAAGAAATTCGTCAAAGTAAAACCACGATCATTGCCGCTCATCGACTAAGCAGTGTGATGCATGCTGATGAAATCATCGTCATTGACAAAGGACAGATCGTTGAACGTGGCCGTCACGCCGAGCTATTGGCTTTAGGTGGTTGGTACAAACAAATGTGGGAAAAACAACAGTTAGAAGCCAAAATTGAAAGGGGAGAAAATGATGGAAGATAACTATCAATCCGAATGGTCAAAATCCATTCCATTGCGAGAGCAAAAGCAAATCATTAAACGCTTGTTGCATTTTGCTAAACCCTTTAAAGCGACTTTCATCATTGCCATCCTGTTTGCTTTGGGATTGTCAGTAATCAATGTCCTATTACCTCGAATCATTCAAACCTTTATGGATGAATATTTAGCCAAACAATCTGCTACGACACAAGTGATTTTATTTTTTGCAGGCTTGTATTTATTTGGGGTCATCGTCAAAAGTATCATCTGGTTTTTCCAATGGTATTTGTATTCCAATGCTTCGCTTAAAACCTATCAATATATCCGTATAAAATTATTTGAAAAATTGCATACATTGGGAATGAGATATTTTGACCAGACACCAGCCGGCTCGACTGTCTCAAGAGTCACGAATGACACCGAAACGCTTTTTGAATTTTGGTATGTTTTTCTGATGGTATTGACAGGCATTTTCGCAGTAGTTTCCTCCTTTATTGCAATGTTTCAAATCAACGGACGCATTGCTTTATGGCTGTTGCTTTTTTTACCTGTTCTAGGAGTCGTGATCTGGTATTATCAAAAATTTAGTTCTCGGATTTATCGTAATATGCGAGAAAAGTTAAGTCAGTTGAATACTAAACTAAATGAATCCATTTCAGGGATGCGGATCATCCAGCAATTCCGGCAGGAAAAACGGTTAGCAAACGAATTTGAAGCGGTCAATACGGATTATCTCAATACACGATACGCTATGATCAAAACCAATTCGCTGTTATTGAGCCCGATTATCAGCTTTTTATATGCATTAGCCATTGCTTGGGCACTGACGCTTTTTGGTTTAGATGCCTTAAAATCACCAGTGGAAGTTGGACTGATCTATGCTTTCACCACATATGTCCAAGGGTTCTTCAATCCGATGTCCCAAATGATGGATTTCTTAAGTATATTCACTGACGGAATCGTCGCTGGTAGCAGAATCTTAAAAATCATGGACACAGAAGAATACGCACCACAGCAACATGAAGGAGCAAACAAAACCATCACTGAGGGGAAAATTGAATTTCGTAATGTCAGCTTTTCCTATGATGGAAAAAATAAAGTGTTGAACAATATTTCTTTTGTTGCCAATCCTGGTGAAACCGTCGCATTAGTCGGTCATACTGGCAGTGGGAAAAGTTCGATCATTAATGTCTTGATGCGTTTTTATGAATTTTATGAAGGGCAGATTTTAATTGACGGGTGTGATATTCGAGAATATCCGATTGCTGAGCTTCGTAAAAAAATGGGGTTAGTTCTCCAAGATGCTTTTTTATTCTATGGGGATATTGCAGGAAATATACGTATGATGGACCCTGCGATCACGGATGAACAGATACGTGCAGCGGCTGAATTTGTCCAAGCAGATCGCTTTATTAATGAATTACCAAACGGGTATCATTCAAAAGTGATTGAGCGAGGCGCAAGTTATTCTAGTGGGCAACGACAATTGATCACATTCGCACGAACCATTGTTACTGATCCTAAAATCTTGGTTTTAGATGAAGCAACTGCCAATATTGATACCGAGACAGAAGGATTGATCCAAGAAGGATTAGCAAAGATGCGTCAAGGAAGAACCACTATTGCGATTGCGCACCGCTTATCAACGATCAAAGATGCAGAACTCATTCTTGTCTTGGATAAAGGAAAAATCGTTGAACAAGGAACCCACCAGGAGTTGCTAGTAAAAGAAGGACTGTATGCTGATATGTATAAACTTCAAAGTGAATAGTTGTTCCAAATAGAAGTAATCAGACAGAGAAAAAGAGGAAATCATCTTCTTTTTCTCTGTTTTTTTAATAAAGACAATTTTATTGAGTATCAGAAGTAGAGTGCCTTGAAAAATAGCGTTTGGAATAAACAAAACAGATATAAAATAACTATTTAGTGATCATTTATTAGCGGATAAATTTCATCAGTTTCCAGAACTTAATGAAAAACAAAAAGCCGTTTTGGTAGGCTTAATGGCTGACAAAATTGGTTCTCCAACTCTATCCGTAGAAGAACTTAAAAAAACAGTGATTGCCAAAATGAAACACCTCTCACTAACTGAATCAAAACAGTTAGCAAGATTTGATCAGAAAAGAGCAAGTGGGCTAGAAGGCGCTGATAAGCAATTACCAGTTAACTCCAATAAAACTGCTAAAAGCCACGAAACACAACATGAAATTTAAGCAAATAAACCCTAAAAAATATCCATGTTGTCATGGTAAATTTTTTAGGTTTTTCTTTTTGGACACGACTAACTTAACAAGCTAGATGGTGAAAAGAGAAAATGCATAAAAAGCTGAAAAGTGTAAGATAATTTATTCCTTAATTGCAGGAGGCTCTTCCATAATAGAGGAGCTGATTGGGCGATCGTCTACTTTTTGTCCGATTTTGATTAAATGGTTGAGGTTTTTTTGATATTCCTCTGCAAAGATACAGCTGTATAGTACGTCTAGTAAGTAACAAATTGAAGTATTGATCGTAAAATTACTGATTTTGGAATACAATCGTTCTCTGGTAGTGATACGAAGGATTGCTGAGCTGAAAGTAGAAAGAGTGGAATCACCAATACTCGTCAATGTTAAAATCGGCACATTGATTTCTTGCAAAATCTTGGCTGTTCGTAACATCATTTTATTTTCGCCGGTATAAGAAATTAAGATGGCACAAGTATCAGGCGTACAGTTGTAGGCTTCATAGTAGGATTCGCCTGAAGTCGTCACGATCGTTACGTCTCGTTTGATTCGCTTCATTTTCAACATAAAAGCCTGCGAGATCAAAGTATTCGAATTACTAGAAAAAAGGACGATTTTTTTTGCTTTCAATAAAAGCTGTTTTGCTCGTTGTAAGTCATCGTGGTGAAGCAATGAGAGTGTGTCTTCAATCGTCATTCGTTCCAGTGCAGCGACTTTGTTCGCAATAGACATGATTCCATCGTTTTCTAGAAAGGGGAGGTTGGCATCAACTTCTTGAAAATTTCCTTCCAAATACTCGTTTTCCGCCAAAAAAGCTTCCTTAAAGTGGACCCAACCCTTGAACCCAGCCTTTTTGGCAATCCGAATCAACGTAGAAGGATGGACATAACATGCCTTCGCAATTTGTTGAATTGTTGCTTCTTTGAGTTGATGTTCATGGCTTTGAATAAAATGGATCACTTCTGTTTCTGCGGGAGAAAAAGCAATTTTTTTTAGTTTTTCTTTTAATAGCATGACGATCCTCTTTTACATGTTTTTAATTTTTTGTGTAAAAATATTGTAAGCGCTATTTATTGATTCGTCAATCGTTCGTTGTTCTTATACAAGATTTTTACAAAATAATCGGCTATATAATAAATTTTTGTAAATGGAAATGCAAAAGAATAAAGTTAACTTGTTGTTTTCGTTTACAAAAAACATAATATAGTTGTAAAAACAAAAAAGGAGGAAGCTCATGGAACGAAAAGTGAAGATTGCAACAATTGGTGGCGGAAGTAGCTATACCCCTGAATTGATGGAAGGGTTTATTAAACGATATGAAGAATTACCGATTAAAGAAATCTGGTTAGTGGATGTAGCAGAGGGTCAAGAAAAACTAAGAATCGTCAGTGAAATGTCTCAACGAATGTGGGATGCTTCGCCTTATGATGTTAAGATCTATGCGACGTTGGATCGAGAAGAAGCACTGCGGGATGCTGATTTTGTAACAACTCAGTTTCGGGTAGGTCAATTAGATGCCAGAGTGAAAGATGAACGAATCCCTGCATATTATGGCATGCTTGGACAAGAAACCAATGGAGCTGGTGGGATGTTCAAAGCGTTTCGTACCATTCCGGTCATTCTTTCAATCGTAGAAGATATGAAAAGACTATGTCCCGATGCTTGGCTGATCAATTTTGCCAATCCTAGTGGAATGGTTACAGAAGCTGTCGTTCGCTACGGGAAATGGGAAAAGGTAATTGGGCTTTGTAATGTACCAGTTATGGCAATGATGACAGAGCCAGAAATGCTGGGAGAAACCAAAGAAAACTTGATTTATAAATTTGCTGGACTCAATCACTTTCATTGGCATAAAGTAGCAGATTCACATGGAAACGATCGAACGAATGAGCTAATCGACCGACTTTATGCTGAAAATAATGGCTTACCAAAAAATATATTCGATGTGCCGTTTTTCAAGGAACAATTACAACAAATGCAAATGATTCCTTGTGGCTACCATCGCTATTATTATCGTGAAGAAGAAATGTTGAACCATGCTTTAGAAGAATATCAAACAATTGGTACAAGAGCAGAACAAGTTAAAAAAACGGAAGCAGAATTATTTGAGTTGTATCAGGACCCAGAACTAGACCATAAACCAGAACAGTTACAACAACGTGGGGGTGCTTATTATTCAGATGCTGCCTGTGAAACGATCGCTTCGATCTATGCCAATAAAGAAACCCAAATCGTTGTTTCAACAAAAAATGACGGCGCTGTTCCTGATCTGCCTGCTGATTGTGTCGTGGAGGTCACAGCGTATGTCGGGGCACAAGGGGCACGTAACGTTGCTTTCGGTTCTTTGCCACCAGCTGAACGTGGCTGGCTTCAAGTCATGAAAAATATGGAATTATTGACGATCGAAGCGGCAGTGACGGGTAATTATGGCACAGCGCTTCAAGCATTTACGATCAATCCCTTAGTACGGTCGGGTGAAACAGCGAAACGGATCATGGATGAATTGTTTGTTGCTCACGAAGCGTATTTGCCACAATTTAAGGAAACGATCCACCGCTTAAAAGAAGAGGGGATCGAAGTACAAGATGAAATAGCAAACAACCTGACAAAAACTTATCAAAAACAATAATGGAGGAAGTAGGATGGCATTTAGGAAAGACTTTTTATGGGGTGGCGCAACGGCTGCCAATCAATGTGAAGGAGGCTACGCTGAAGGTGGACGTGGTTTAGCTAATGTTGATGTTGTTCCAATCGGTAAAGATCGTTTTTCAGTGATCACTGGGAAACAAAAAATGTTTGACTTTGATGAGGAACATTTTTATCCAGCAAAAACAGCCATTGATATGTACCATCGTTACAAAGAGGATATTGCACTTTTTGTGGAAATGGGATTTAAAACCTATCGCTTATCCATTGGGTGGAGTCGTATTTTTCCAAAAGGTGATGAAAAGGAACCAAATGAAGAAGGGTTGAAGTTCTATGAAGATGTCTTTAAAGAATGTCAAAAATATGGAATCGAACCGTTAGTGACAATCACTCATTTTGATTGTCCGATGCATTTGGTCAAAGAATATGGTGCTTGGCGTTCTCGAAAGTTGATAGAGTTTTATGAAAGACTTTGCCATGTCATTTTTAATCGTTACAAAGGACTAGTGAAATACTGGTTGACCTTCAACGAAATCAATATGATTTTACATGCTCCATTTATGGGCGCTGGATTGTATTTTGAAGAAGGGGACGATGTGGAACAAATCAAATACCAGGCAGCCCATCATGAACTAGTTGCTAGTGCAATCGCTACAAAGATCGCTCATGAAGTGGATCCAGAAAATAAAGTTGGCTGTATGTTAGCAGCTGGCGCAAATTATCCTTACACTTGTAAACCTGAAGATGTCTGGGCGTCAAGAAAGGCGGACCGGGAAAACTATTTCTTTATTGATGTCCAGTCAAGGGGAAGTTATCCCGCCTATGCCTTAAAAGAAATGGCACGTAATGGAATCAAAATCGAGATGGAACCAACTGACTTAGAAATATTAAAAGAACATACCGTTGATTTTATTTCATTCTCCTATTACTCTTCCCGGGTAGCTACTACTGATCCAAAAGTATTAGAGCAAACGGCCGGTAATATTTTTGAATCGGCTAAAAATCCTTATCTTTCAGCCAGTGAATGGGGCTGGCAAATTGATCCATTAGGGTTACGTATCACGATGAATGATCTTTATGATCGTTACCAAAAGCCATTGTTCATCGTCGAAAATGGGTTAGGTGCGATTGATACACCAGATGAAAATGGCTATGTAGAAGACGACTATCGGATCGATTATTTAGCACAACATATCCAAGCAATGAAAGATGCGGTTGAGCTCGATGGCGTGGATCTCCTGGGCTACACGACTTGGGGCTGTATCGATCTTGTCTCTGCTGGGACAGGCGAAATGAAGAAACGCTATGGGTTCATCTACGTTGACCGTGACAATGAAGGAAATGGAACATTGGAACGGACGAAAAAGAAATCGTTCAATTGGTATAAAAAAGTCATTGCAACAAATGGGGAAGATTTAAGTAACAAATAGCGAATCAAATAAAAGTCTATTGTTTTTAAACTGATTTTTCGAGTATAATAAATCTATTCGAGAAAAGAGTAAGCAGAACAATAGACTTTTTTTTCTATAGGCTGTAAAGTAAGCTTACTTGATTTTTATAATGGAGGAATGTACATATGTATGATGTTATCGTGATTGGTGCTGGACCTGCTGGAATGACTGCTGCGTTATATGCGTCACGTTCAAATCTTTCAGTTGCTATGATTGAACAAGGCGCACCGGGTGGACAAATGAATAACACCGCTGAAGTTGAAAATTACCCTGGATTTGATTCCATCATGGGACCTGACCTTGCATATAAAATGTATGAAGGTGTCACTAAATTTGGAACAGAAAATGTCTATGGAATTGTGCAAGACATCAAAGACCATGGAAATTACAAAGAAGTGATCTGTGAAGATCAATCTTATGAAGCCAAAACAGTGATTATCGCAACGGGTTGTATCCATCGTAAGTTAGGTGTTCCTGGAGAAGAAGAATACGCTGGCCGAGGTGTTTCCTATTGTGCCGTATGTGATGGTGCTTTTTTCCGAAACAAACGTTTAGTCGTGATCGGCGGTGGCGATTCTGCGGTAGAAGAAGCCATCTACCTAACGCAATTTGCTTCTGAAGTCGTGATCGTTCATCGAAGAGACGAATTACGTGCGCAAAAAATCATCCAAGATCGCGCATTCGCTAACGAAAAGATTTCATTTGTCTGGGACACTGTCACAGATGAAATCGTTGGTAATGACATGGTGGTCACTGGGGTTAAAGCGCATAATGTGAAAACGAATGAAACCGTTGATTTAGCAGCAGATGGCGTGTTTATTTATGTGGGATTAGATCCATTGACTGAACCATTTAAAAAAGCTGGTTTAACTAATGCAGCTGGCTGGATTCCAACAGATCAAGACATGCGTACGACTATGCCTGGTGTGTTCGCTATTGGGGATGTTCGTGAAAAAGATTTACGACAAATCACGACAGCAGTCGGCGATGGCGGCATTGCTGGTCAACAAGTTTATAAATATTTAGAAGCATTAGAAGAAACAACACAAGCGTAAAGTGATCAAAAGAGGTCGTTAGAAGGGCTGTTTGAATATTATTCATTTTTATACTACTAAAGAGCTGAGGACAAACATTGTCCTCAGCTTTTTTGTGGACAGAATTTATTCATGGAAAGAGGAATTGTTTTTTTACGATCGCTCGTTACTGGCACTTCAATCATTAAGAGAGAACTATTTTTTTTGAAAACAGGATTTTTTGCCATCCGAGTGAAATTAACACGTGATACAATGAACAGGCATTTTGATGGAAATAGGGAAAGAAGAAGGACAAGGAAAAAAGAGTACTCGGTGATGCAATGACTATGGGAATAGAGGCTACTCGTAAACTACATAAAAAGCTAGCCACTTCCAATCAAAGAAAAGAGACACATATTCAAACGATAGAAATGGATCGTTGTACACGTAAATGACTTTCCAGAAAATGACTATCGTTATCAGAAATAAATGAAAAGGAGAGGAAAATGTGACAAAAGAAACTATTTTGATTTATGGCTTAGCTACAGCGCGAAAGGCATATGCGAAAAGTCTGGGGTACTCTGTATTTAATCTAGGTCAGGCGATAGATCTAGCGGAAGAAAAACCAGGCAATTTAGAACAAGCAGAAAAGGAAGCAAAAAAAAATCATGTTCCCATTTTTATTGATGAGTACAATAACGAAATTAGGGGTATATTAAATAGAGAAGAGGATAAATTAAATGTGAAAGAGGATAGTATCTGGTGTTCTGAAGAATCTTTTTCAAAATTTTCCAAAGAATGGTTTAATTATGTGGATGAAGGCAAGAAACACTGGCCATTATGGGGAAATTATTTTCGTGGTACTCAAATGAATCAGAAAAATGAATTAAAAACAATCTATCAAGATGTACTTAAGAATAAAGCTTATCATGACCATTCTTTGCACGTGAATAGAGGCTGTAAAATTGGTTTGGATATAGCGATGGAAAAGCAAGATATGGAACTTTACTATTGCTTAGATGAAATAGATATTGAACTTGTCCTAGACGAAAAAAATCTAGATGATATTAAGGGAAGAAAGTCTATGACCTCTAGCGAACTACGTTATATTTACCGCAATTGGGAAAAATTACGTGGAAAAGTTACTTTTATCTCTCAAGGAAAAAAAGTAAAAGCACCTTGGGAACAGGAACCAGAAGTTTGGCAAGCATATCAGCCGAAGAGTTGGAATAATCTTGGAACTTTGCAAAAGAAAGAAGAGCAAACAAATAAAAAAAGAACATTATTGGATATTTTAAAAAATACAAAATGTCAATCAGATGATCACAACGATTTATTGCAATGTCAAAAGAAAGATGCTGTTTTAATGTTATAAGGATAATCATGATTTTTGTGTAAGAAAAGAAGTCCCCATCTGCGCTTATTTTTCCTTCTGACTTTTCTATCTAAAAAGAGAATGCTATACTGAAAGAGGTAGATATTTTAGAAAGAGGTGTTCGCTTCATGTCTTGGGAACAAGTATACCAACAATGGGCCAATGAAGAAAATTTAGAAGAAAATTTAAAAAAACAATTAACTGATCTTAGTCAGGATTCTGAAAAGCTGGAAGATGCTTTTTATGCTCCTTTAGAATTTGGAACAGCAGGAATGCGGGGAATTTTAGGTCCTGGGATCAATCGAATGAATATTTATACGGTCAGACAAGCAACAGAAGGGCTGGCACGTTTTATGGATACACAAGGAGAAGAAACAAAACGTCGCGGCGTAGCGATTGCTTATGATTCACGCCATCAATCGCCTGAATTTGCGATGGAAGCAGCGAAGACTTTGGCACAACACGATATTCCTTCTTTTGTCTTTGAGAGTCTACGTCCAACACCTGAACTTTCTTTCGCTGTTCGTCATTTGAATACGTTTGCGGGAATCATGGTGACAGCTTCTCATAACCCAGCAGCTTACAATGGCTATAAAGTTTATGGAGAAGATGGCGGACAAATGCCACCCGCTGATGCGGATGCATTGACAAAATATGTACGTGAAGTAAGTAATCCTTTAAAAGTCGCTGTTTTAGCTGATGACGAAGTAGAAACTAGTGGATTGATTACGATCATTGGTGAAGAAGTCGATAAAGCATATTTGGAAGAAATCAAAGCAGTCACGATTGATCAAGAATTAGTCCAAACAATGGGGAAAGACTTAAAATTGGTGTTTACACCCCTTCATGGTACAGGAAAAATGCTAGGAGAAAGAGCATTACAACAAGCTGGTTTCGAACAATTTATGCTTGTACCTGAACAAGCTGTAGCTGATCCTGACTTTACAACGGTTCAATCACCAAACCCTGAAGAACATTCAGCATTTGAGTATGCGATTCGTTTAGGTGAAAAAGAAGGCGCTGATTTATTGATTGCAACTGATCCTGATGCGGATCGCTTAGGAGCAGCAGTTCGCCAACCTGATGGCTCTTATAAAGTTTTGACCGGTAATCAAATCGGTGCATTAATGATTCAATATATTTTAGAAGCACATCAATCACGAGGAACTTTACCTGAAAATGCAGCCGTACTTAAGTCAATCGTATCAAGTGAACTTCCTGCAGCCATCGCTGAAAGCTATGGCGCTACGATGATCAATGTCTTAACGGGCTTTAAATTTATTGCAGAAAAAATCCATCAATTTGAAAAAGATCATTCTCATACATTCATGTTTGGTTTTGAAGAAAGCTATGGTTACTTGGTCAAACCATTTGTACGTGATAAAGATGCAATCCAAGCACTCTTATTGTTAGCCGAAGTGGCTGCTTTTTATAAAAAACAAGGGAAGACACTTTATGACGGCTTACAAATGATTTTTGAAAAATATGGTTATTTTGCTGAAAAAACAATCTCAGTCACGATGAGTGGTCAAGAAGGTTCAGCCAAAATTGCTGCTTTGATGAAGAAATTCCGTGACCATGCCCCATCAGAATTTGCTGGAGCAAAAGTTCTTCAAACAGAAGATTTCAAAGAATTAACGAAAACAGATTCAGCTGGACGAGTGGAAAAATTAACGACACCTCCATCTGACGTATTAAAATATGTATTAGAAGAACATGGTTGGGTAGCGATCCGTCCTTCAGGAACAGAGCCAAAAATCAAATTCTATATCGGTGTAAAAGGCAATTCCGCACAAGAGGCACAAGAAAAGATCGATACCTATGAAGCAATCATCAAATCAATGACAGAAGAATAAAATAATTGAGACTGATGGAAAAAGTGGTAAACTTTAGAAGTCAGTCTTTTTTATGGAGGTGAATCGGTTGACAGACACACCAAAAAGCGAAATAGAAAAAGTGAGTCAATTATTTAAAGTCTTAAGTGATCCTACCCGATTGAAAATATTGATGTATTTAAAAGATGGAGAACAAAATGTGACGGCCATCAGCCAAGCGGTGGAAATGGAACAATCCGCTGTTTCCCACCAACTACGTTTATTAAGGGAAAACCATGTGGTTAAATCGCATCGTGAAGGCAAAGCAATATTGTATAGTTTAGATGATTTTCACGTGTTGGATATCTTGGAACAAACCTTGAAACATGTGGAACATCAGTAAAATAAGAATGAGGCATTTCTAAGGGAATGTGAATAGATTATACTGAATAAAAAAGCCAGCAGACACGTGTCTGCTGGCTTTTTTATTCAACTAGTTATGCGTTTGGTTCTGGTTGTTTGTTATAGCTGCTTACTGGATACAATTATTTGCTCTTTATTTTTCTCCTGAAGTATCCGTGCCATAATAACTGTGGTCCTCTAAATCTAAGGCATTTAGGATCAACGAAGCCGTTTCTTCAATTGAGAGAGAAGCAACATTGATCACAACACAACCTAATTTTTCATACAAATCATTAGCAAAATCTAATTCTGCTCGTATTTTTTCGATATCAGAATAAGCCGTATCAGGATTTAATCCATAGGAACGCATCCGTTCTTTTCGAATATTATTTAAAATATCGGGATTATTGGTTAAACCAACAATTTTTTTAGGATCGATCTCCCAAAGTTGTTTTGGGATATGGGCTTGAGGAATGAGTGGGAGATTCGCCACTTTTAAGTTTTTATTCGCTAAAAAAAGACTTAACGGTGTCTTTGACGTTCTGGAAACTCCTAGCAACACCACGTCTGCTTCTAAGAAGCCTCTTGGATCTTTCCCATCATCGTATTTTACGGCAAATTCCATTGCCTTGATTCGTTTAAAATAATTTTCATTCAATAAATGTAAGGCTCCAGGTTGACGAGTGGGTTGAATTCCTGTTAATCGTTGGATTTCTTCGATCGGTGGAGTCATCACGTCAAAACTAAATAAGTTGTTTTCTTCGCAAAAACTTCGGGTATAATCAATCAGCTCTTGGTTGATCAAGGTATGAAGTACTAGCGCTTTTTCTGCTAACGCATCTTGTAAGGCTTGTTCGAGGGTGTCTTGGTCAGTGACAAACGTTCGACGAAATAAATTAAATTCAACTGTAGGATATTGTGCCATGGTTGCCTGTGCGAGTTTTGTTGCTGTTTCACCAGCTGAATCAGAAATGACAAAAAAAGTAACGATCTCAGTAGAATCAAAAGCCATAAATAAAAAACCTCACTTGCATTTTTTTTATCTTTAGTATACCATACTGTGG
This sequence comes from Enterococcus sp. DIV1682a, assembly GCF_051711005.1. NCBI lineage: Bacteria > Bacillati > Bacillota > Bacilli > Lactobacillales > Enterococcaceae > Enterococcus > Enterococcus sp. DIV1682a. The sequence continues at coordinate 2,064,616 of NZ_JBIOLT010000001.1, read as the reverse complement.
AATATGTACTTCGTAATCATTTTGATTTGGAGGGGAAGACTTGAAAAACCAAACATTAATCGAACAATCGTTAGAAATTTTGAAAAATAACGGATTTAAATACACGAAAAAGCGAGAAGCATTATTGACTTATTTGGTCAAAAGAAATCGTTATGTGTCAGCAAAAGAAGTATTTGATTTTATGAATGAGGAATTTAAAGGAGTGAGTTATGATACGATTTATCGTAATCTCCATGATTTCTCTGAGTTAGACTTATTAGAAGAAACCGATTTGAATGGCGAAATGAAGTTTCGCTTTCATTGTTGCCAGGGAGAGATCGGTCACCATCATCATTTTATTTGTACCGTTTGTGGGATGACAAAAGAAATCCATATGTGTCCAATGGACTATTTTGAAAATCAATTATCAGGTTGTACGATCGAAGGGCATCGGTTTGAAATTTTCGGTCGATGTGAAAACTGTCAGTAGTTGTTTTATAATAAAATAACATATCATTATTTTAAAAAATCCAAAGATTCCCTTGACGGTCAAATCAGCATTAGATATAATGTTTTATAGAACAGTCTTGTTTTTTGGATTATAATTTCAATAACAATTACGGTTACTTTTTAAGCTCGGAGGGAGGGAATTAACATGTCAAAAACAGTCATTCGTAAAAACGAATCAATTGACGATGCTCTTCGTCGCTTCAAACGTTCCGTGTCAAAAGCGGGTACTTTACAAGAATCTCGTAAACGTGAATTCTACGAAAAACCAAGCGTAAAACGTAAGAAAAAATCTGAAGCAGCTAGAAAAGCAGCGAAAAAACGCAAAAAAACGCAAAAAAACTAGTTCCTTTATGAATTGGAGTTGGTAGTGTGTCACTACTAAGTAGATTGAACGATGACATGAAAACAGCGATGAAAGCAAAAGATAAAGAATCTTTACAAGTCATACGTATGATTAAGTCATCCATTCAAAACGAGCAAATCAAAGAAGGTCACGACTTGACTGAAGATGAAGAATTAACAGTGTTGTCTCGTGAAATGAAACAACGGCGTGATTCTTTACATGAGTTCGAAGAAGCTGGACGTGACGATTTAGCTGAAAAAGTGAAAAGTGAAATAGTAATTGTTGAAAAATACATGCCAGAACAACTTTCTGAGGATGATATTCGTCAACTTGTTCAAGAAGCGATTACACAAACTGGAGCTTCTTCTGTCAAAGAATTTGGCAAAGTCATGGGTGCGATCATGCCGAAAGTCAAAGGAAAAGCAGATGGGAACCAAGTGAATGCGATTGTGAAAGAGCTATTACAATCTTAAACTTATCATTTAAAGAGTGTGGGACAACCGCCCTCTCTTAAAAAGAAAATAAGCCTGATTTTGATCCACAACGTCAAAATCAGACTTATTTTTTTTTAGATTTTTTTTCATGCATGTCCCAATTTCCTCAAGGTGAGCGCCAAGGCAACATCAATCGGTACGCCTTGTTCCCCATGCAATCATACATATCCTTCTTTTATCTCTCTTCCTCACTCGATAGATCTAGGCTTGGTTAGATTGGTTCTTTGCCTTATCTATTAAGTAAAAGCTGTTTATTGATAGGCAGGAATCTCTCAATCATGGAATAACATAAAGTAAATCATGGAAGTTCAGCAAAGTAATTTTAGGTTAAAATGGATGAAACGAATAAGGAGTGAGACAACCTTTTTTATTTGCTATATAGTTTTTTATGAATATGGTAAAATAGGAAGGAATGAATTGAAGTAAAGGAGATGTCTATTTTTGACAGAAGCATCCAGTTCTTTAGAAATTAGATTAACAGCTGCTGACGATATCAGTATGTTGTTAGGCTCGCATGACAAACATGTAAAATTAATTGAAGAAATGACTGAAACAACGATTCATACGAGAGGCGAAATGATCCAGATTATTGGAGAAGAGCCGGGGCTTTCATTAGCACAATCGGTGATACGTACCTTACAAGAATTGATCAAGCGGGGGATACATGTCAGTACACCTGATGTTGTTACTGCCTTAAAAATGGGGCAAAAAGGGACATTGGATTACTTCATTGAAATGTATGAAGAAGAAATCGTCAAAGACCGCAATGGTAAACCGATTCGAGTGAAAAATAGTGGACAAAAACAATATGTCGAGGCCGTTGCTAAACATGACATCGTATTTGGTGTCGGTCCTGCTGGAACAGGTAAAACATTTCTAGCGGTCGTTTTAGCAATTGCTGCGTTGAAAAAAGGCGAAGTCCAAAAAATCATTTTGACTCGTCCAGCGGTGGAAGCAGGAGAAAATCTTGGTTTCTTACCGGGTGATCTGAAAGAAAAGGTTGATCCTTATTTACGTCCAGTGTATGATGCACTGTATCAAATATTTGGTTTAGATCATACCAATCGTTTGATGGAGCGTGGGATCATCGAAATTGCGCCATTAGCTTATATGCGTGGGCGAACACTTGACGATGCTTTTGTAATACTAGATGAAGCTCAAAATACAACAGTGGCACAGATGAAAATGTTCTTGACTCGTTTGGGGTATCAATCAAAAATGATCGTAAACGGCGATACAAGTCAGATTGACTTACCTAAAGGGACGATGAGTGGTTTGATCCATGCAGAACGTACATTGAAACAAATCAAAAAAATTGCTTTTGTCAATTTTGAAGCAAGTGACGTCGTTCGTCATCCTGTTGTAGCCGAAATCATCAAAGCTTATGAAAAGGCAGATCTTCATCAAGAGTAAGGCTTAGGGGGATAAGCGAATGTTGAATAAAATACTCCAACAACTGCAAGCAAAATTAGGAAAGGCGGCAATGCCTTTCTTATTGCTTTTGTTTTTTGTGATCGTTTGTGGCGTCACGTTTAGTAGCGTCAAGCAAAAAGCCAATGACTTCAGAGAAGGACAAGTGGCAGAAGAAAGTATCCGTGCGAATAAAACGATTGAGAATACAGAAGAAACCGAACAAAAAAGAAAATTAGCAGCGGAAGCTGTTACGCCAGAATATACGTATCAACAAGATTTAGCTAGTGAACAAAGTAGTCGCATCAAGCAGCTTTTTGAATTGATCAATAAAACAAATGATTCGATCAATAAAGCGTATAAAGAAAAAGTAGATAAAGCAAAAGAAGATGAAAATGTTCCTAAGCCAACTATCGACGAACGAATTGCAGCTTTAAAGAAGAGTTTTGAAAATGCCAATGCTGAAAACGTGGCATTTTATCAAAAATTACCGACTAATTTTTACACAAAAATCTTTAGTATGTCAGATAGTCAAATTGCGACAGTCCGAGATGAAAGTCTTCGATTGATCAATGAACAAATGAAAAAACAAGTTCGAGAAAGTGATTTAGAAACCTTCAAGCAACAGGCAGAAGAACAGATCCAATATTTGAACGTGACACCTGACCAACAACAAACGATCCATTATCTTGTCGATCAAGGAATCGTCGTAAATGATGTCTTAAATGAAAAGAAAACAGAGGAATTGAAACAATCAGCAAGAAGTGCGGTTCAACCGGTCATGATCTATCAAGGCGAAATCATTGTTCGTGAAGGAAATCAAATCGATGCAGATGCAATGAAAAAGCTTGAACTATTAGGATTGACCAGTCAAACAACGTCAATTTTTCCTTTAGTAGCAATGATTTTAGCAGTCTTATTGCAAATTGCTGTTTTAGTTTACAACTCAATGCAGTACCATGAAGCCGGAAAACGAACAGAGTATGTTCTCTTTTATGTTACGGCTATGTCTATCAGTGTGTTATTAATGAAATTTTTCCAACTATTCCAAACGGAACAAGCAGCTTTTATCCCGCTGTTTTATCCTGCAGCTTTTGTTCCTTTAGTTTTAAATTTCTTTTTGAACCGGAGGGCAGGAATCATGGCTGCCTTGTTCCAAGCCGTATCTGCATTGTTTATTTTTTATGGCTCGATTGGGACCAACTTTTTGACCGTTATCTTGATGGCTTATCTTTTTTCAGGTTTATTAGCGACGGTTTTAAAACGCCAACGAGTGTCAGAACAATGGTTTTCAGCTATGATGTGGGTCATTATTTTTCCGTTGATGATGGATGTTGTGCTGATCGTTTATCAAGGTATGAGCTTTAGTAATGGAACAACTTGGTTAACACTGATTTGTGGCTTTATGGGGGCTTTGCTGTCGTATCTGTTAACGATGGGATTACATCCGTATATCGAATTGATGGTCAACGATGATAGTGTGATCGTCTTGAATGAGTTAAGTAATCCTAACCATCCATTGTTAAAACAGCTATTGGAAGAAGCACCAGGAACTTATCATCACAGTATGATGGTCGCCAATTTAAGCGCGAACGCAGTGGCTGAGATCAATGGGCGGTCATTATTGACGCGTGTAGCTTGTTACTACCACGATATTGGTAAAATCAAACATGCTAGCTTTTTTGTAGAAAACTTGCCTTCTGGTGCTGAAAATCCACATAATTTCTTATTACCGGAAGATAGTAAACAGATCATTTTTGGTCATGTGACCGATGGAGCGAAAATTTTAGAGGAATATGGCATGCCGCAAATGGTAATCGATATTTGCCGACAGCATCATGGAACAACATTGATGAAGTATTTCTATATCAAGGCAAAAGAAAGAAATCCTGAAGTCACCGAAGAACAATTTCGTTATCCTGGTCCCAAACCACAGACCCGAGAAGCCGGCATCGTGAATATTGCAGATAGTTGTGAAGCGGCAGTACGGGCAATGGATCATCCAACAGGTGAAAAAATCGAAAAATTTGTCCATAATTTGATTGAAGAACGAATCTCTGATGGTCAACTTGATGATAGTGGTTTAACATTAAAAGAAATTCGCAAAGTGGAAAAATCTTTGATCAGTGGGTTAAGTAGTACCTTCCATTCACGGATCAAATATCCTAAAATGAAATCGGAAGCGGAAACGATGAAAGTAGAAAAAGAAAATGGCTAAAATAAAAAATATCAGCAATAAGTAAGAAAGAAGCGATAAATATGGACATCACATTTATGGATGAAACACAGAAAGTTTCAACAGAAAAAATCAAAGAGATCGAGGACCTTCTGCAATTTGCAGCGGCTCATTTGAAATTATCCGAGGAAACAGAAATGTCTGTTACTTTTATGGACAATGCAGCAATCCAAGAAATCAACCGTGTCTACCGTGGCAAAGATGCCCCAACAGATGTGATTAGTTTTGCATTAGAAGACGAAGGGGAAGACGAAATTCCCGTGATTTTTGAAGAAGGCGATAATCCTTTACCACGAGTATTAGGAGATATCATGATCTCAATTGAGCGTGCCCAGGAACAAGCGGAAGAATATGGTCATTCGTATGATCGAGAGTTGGGATTTTTGGCAGTGCATGGCTTTTTGCACATCAATGGTTATGATCACATGACACCCGAAGATGAAGCAGAGATGTTTGGTTTACAGAAAGAGATTTTAGATGCTTATGGACTTAAAAGATAAAGAGTGCGAGAAAAAGGTTGAGAAAAATAAGCACTTCGCTATGTCAGTAGAATTTGCTCTTCAAGGGGTTAAAACAGTCTTTGATGAGGAACGTAATATGAAAAAACATGTAGGTTTTGGGTTGCTGGCGTTTTTTATGGGAGTTGTATTTCAACTGAATCAAATAGAATGGCTGTGGTTAGTTTTAGCAGTTTTTCTGGTGTGGATCGTTGAGATTTTAAATACTGTTTTTGAGAATGTGGTGGATATGTTTACCGATTTTCATTTCCATCCAATTGGGAAAAAAATCAAAGATATGGCGGCAGGAGCAGTGTTAGTCACCGCTTGTTTTGCAGTGATCGTCGGTCTCATTTTATTTGTACCTAAAATCTATCAAATGTTTTTTAATTAAAAGGAGAATAATATGTTAGAACATAAATCAGGTTTTGTCGCTATTGTGGGACGACCAAATGTTGGCAAATCAACATTATTAAATCGAATCGTTGGGCAAAAAATTGCTATCATGAGTGACAAGGCACAAACGACCAGAAATAAGATCCAAGGCGTTTATACGACACCAGAAGCACAGTTGATTTTTATCGACACTCCGGGAATTCATAAACCAAAACATCGTTTGGGTGATTTTATGGTGGAATCAGCCTACAGTGCACTAAGAGAAGTGGATGCTGTCTTATTTATGATCAGTGCGGATCAAAAACGTGGACGTGGGGATGATTTTATTATTGAACGATTAAAAAATGTTCAATCACCTGTTTATTTGATCATCAATAAAATCGATAAAGTTCATCCAGATGAATTATTAGGAATCATCGAAGATTATTCGGCACAAATGCCTTTTGCACAAGTTGTACCGATTTCGGCTACAGAAGGGAACAATGTGGACCGTCTAATGGAAGTGTTGATCGCTGAGATGCCAGAAGGTCCTCAATACTTCCCGGATGATCAAGTAACGGATCATCCAGAATACTTTATCGTTTCGGAATTGATTCGTGAGAAAGTCCTGTTTTTGACTAGAGATGAAGTCCCACATTCAGTGGCTGTTGTTGTTGACTCAATGAAACGCAATGAAAATGATAAAATCCAAATTCAAGCAACCATTATCGTTGAACGTGATAGTCAAAAAGGGATTATCATCGGTAAAGGTGGTAAAATGCTAAAAGAAATTGGGACGAAAGCAAGAAAAGATATTGAAAATTTGCTTGGTGACAAAGTATTTCTAGAACTATGGGTTAAAGTTCAAAAAGATTGGCGCGATAAAAGAGTTTATTTACAAGATTTTGGTTACCGCAAAGAGGAATATTAACTTTAAGTAGATAAAAATGAGTTGAACGTGATTATTCGATAGACGAAACCGCGTGTAAAAGTCAGAAGACAAGAAAATGAGTAGAATAAGTGGGAAAGGAAAATGATTCAGTGAATGATTTTTCTTTTCCTTATTCTTTTTCTAAAAGGGGGGCGAAAGAAATGAGCCAGCTAGCCGAATCAAAAGGGATCATATTGTCCAGTCGAAATTATAAAGAAAAAGACAAATTAGTGAAAATTTTTACTGAGTCTGCGGGGAAACTGATGTTTTATGTCAAAGGAATTCACCGGCAAAACCAACCATTAGCACCTGCACTACTCCCTTTTACTGAAGGAATCTACATTGGTACGTTTAAAAGTGAAGGACTTTCGTTTATAACCAGCGTAAAAGATGTTCACTCCTTTAGAAAAATTCAAGAAGACATTTTTTTAAGTGGTTACGGCACGTATTTGTTAAACTTAGTGGATGCAGCGATCGAAGACCATCAATATGATCCTCACCTTTTTCAATTTACACAAGCAGCGTTGCAACGGATGGATCAGGGTGACGACGCGGAAATCATCACTAACATCTTTGAGGTACAATTATTGCAACGCTTTGGGATTGCACCGATTTGGACACATTGTGTGGTGTGCGGCAAAACGCAAGGTAAATTTGATTATTCTTCCAAATATGGAGGCGTGCTGTGCGAAGAACATTGGTCAATGGATCACCGTCGTTATCATGCAGATCCAAGAGCTGTTTATTTCGTGCGTATGTTCTCTGCTATTTCTTATGATAAGATCACAGGGATCAATTTAAAAGACGAAACTAAAGCAACGATCAGGCAACTGATTGACCAGTTATACGAAGAATACGTAGGGATTCATCTAAAAAGTAAAAAGTTCATTGATCAAATGAAATCATGGGAACATGTCCTAAAAAAGCCTGATCCGGAAGGAGAAAGTGCTTCTGAAAACCAAAAAAATGAGTAGAATGTTCAATCAACATTCAAAACTATTTGACAAAAGCCTAACTATACGTCTATTATGGAACCTAGATAAATGAGAGTTTTGTACAAAAACTTGATTGGCTAAATAAAAGAATAAAGTACGTTGAACAAGATCAGTAAAAAATACGTAGCAAAAGCGAGTTCGGGAGGGTGTGAGCCGAATGCTGTCGGTTTTTGAAGAGGCACTTGGGAGTACTGACAATGAAGCTGCCGAAATTTTCGGAAGTAGGGTGGAACCGCGAAGTTATTCGTCCCTATGTTTGTTTAGACAAGCATAGGGACTTTTTGTTGTTTCAAATTCTCAGCAAACTATTTAGAAGTGGAAGGAGTCATTTTAAATGAGCAAAAAATTATCTGTACAAGACATGATCTTGACGTTACAAAAATTTTGGTCATCAAATGGGTGCATGTTGATGCAAGCCTATGATACAGAAAAGGGGGCAGGTACAATGAGCCCATATACCTTTTTACGAGCAATTGGACCAGAGCCTTGGAATGCAGCATACGTAGAGCCTTCTCGTCGCCCAGCCGATGGTCGTTATGGGGAAAATCCGAACCGTCTGTATCAACATCATCAGTTCCAAGTAGTGATGAAACCATCACCTGAAAATATCCAAGAACTTTATTTAGAAAGTTTACGTTTATTGGGGATCGATCCTTTGGAACACGACATTCGGTTTGTCGAAGATAACTGGGAAAACCCTTCGATGGGCTGTGCTGGTGTTGGTTGGGAAGTTTGGCTCGATGGAATGGAAATTACACAATTCACGTATTTCCAACAAGTCGGCGGTCTGCCATGTAAACCAGTGACATCTGAAATTACTTATGGTTTGGAGCGCTTGGCATCCTACATCCAAGAAGTAGAAAGTGTCTATGATCTTGAATGGTCAGATGGCGTAAAATATGGGGAGATTTTCAAACAGCCTGAATACGAACACTCCAAATATTCATTTGAAGTCAGTGATCAAGAACTATTATTAAGTAATTTTGATCGTTTTGAAAAAGAAGCTAAACGATGCATTGATGAAAATTTAGTTCATCCTGCCTATGATTACATTTTAAAATGCAGCCATACATTCAATCTATTAGATGCTCGTGGGGCAGTTTCTGTCACAGAACGAGCTGGCTATCTGTCACGTATCAGAAATATGGCAAAATCTGTTGCAAAGATTTTTGTGGCAGAGCGTGAAAAATTAGGATTTCCTTTATTGAATAAAAACACAGCAAATCCAGAAACAGTTAAGGAGGCTGAATAACATGGCAAAAGAGTTACTTTTAGAAATCGGGTTGGAAGAAATGCCTGCCCATGTAGTTACACCAAGCATGAAACAACTGGAACAAAAAACAGCAAAGTTTTTAGATGAACACCAATTGTCTTATGATACAATCGAAACTTTTTCAACGCCAAGACGTTTAGCGATCAAAGTAACCAATATCCCAGAACGTCAAGCAGATAGCGAAGAAGAATTAAAGGGTCCGGCTAAAAAAATCGCATTGGATTCAGATGGAAATTGGACGAAAGCCGCAGAAGGGTTTGTACGTGGTCAAGGTTTGACGACTGACGATATTACCTTTAAAGAGCTGAAGGGTGTAGAGTATGTGTACGTAACCAAATATACACATGGACAACCAGCGAAAGAAGTATTGACTGGACTTGTAGATGTCATCAAAAGTTTGACATTTCCTGTTACGATGCATTGGGCAAATTTTGACTTTGAATATATTCGTCCTATTCATTGGATTGTTGCTTTACTAGATGATGAAGTGATTCCTTTCGAGATTTTAGATGTTACAACAGATCGCACATCACGTGGTCATCGTTTCTTAGGAGAAACAGTTCGTTTCGCTCATGCCAATGAGTATGAAGAAAAATTACAAGAACAATTCGTGATAGCTGCGCCACATAAAAGAAAAGAAATGATTGTCCAACAAGCAACAGAATTAGCAGAGAAAAACCATTGGACGATCGATTTAGACGAAAAGTTATTAGAAGAAGTGAATAATTTAGTCGAATATCCCACAGTTTTTGCTGGCGATTTTGAAGAAAAATATCTGTCTGTCCCTGAAGAAGTATTGGTTACTTCAATGAAGGAGCACCAACGTTATTTTGAAGTAAGAAATGACCAAGGATTACTCTTGCCACATTTTATTTCTGCTCGAAATGGGGATCGTGTCAAACTAGAAAACGTGATCCGTGGAAATCAAAAAGTATTGACTGCTCGTTTAGAAGATGCAGAGTTTTTCTACAATGAAGATAAAAAGATTGAAATCGAGACTTTTGTTGATAAATTAAAATCAGTGACTTTCCATGAAAAAATTGGAAGCATCTACGAAAAAATGCAACGAGTACAAGTTATTGCTCGTATTTTAGGTAAATCTGTCGGCTTATCACCAGAAGAGTTAACGGATTTACAACGTGCTGCTGAAATCTATAAATTTGATTTAGTGACCAACATGGTAGGTGAGTTTCCAGAGCTTCAAGGGATCATGGGTGAAAAATATGCGCGATTACACGGCGAAACATCAGCTGTAGCAACAGCTATCAAGGAACACTATCTGCCAATTTCAAGTGAAGGTGACTTACCAGAAACCAAAATTGGTGCAGTATTAGCGATTGCAGACAAATTAGATAGTATCTTTTCTTTCTTTACAGTTGGAATGATCCCAAGTGGGTCAAATGATCCGTATGCTCTTCGTCGTCAAGCGTATGGGATTGTCCGCATCATCGAAGCAAAAAATTGGGCATTTCCATTGGTTCGTTTACAACGTGAAATCGACCAGGCGATCAATGAAGATCAAGAACGTTTTGGCGTCCAGTTATCGGATGGACAACAGGCAGTCATTGATTTTATCAAAGGACGTTTCCGTCAGTTACTAACTACAAAACAAATCCGACACGATGTGATTGATGCAGTTTTAAATGCAAAACAAAGCGATTTGACAAAAGTTTTTGCAGCAGCTCAACTGTTTAAAGAACGTTTAGATGAGGAAGAGTTTAAGCCATCGATGGAAGCATTGACTCGAGTGGTTAATTTAGCGAAGAAAGCGCAAGAAACAACGACAACAGAGATTAATCCTGCGTTATTTGAAAATGAAGCTGAAACAGCACTTTATCAAGCGGTAGCAGAAATGAAAAAACAATTTGGTACACAAACGCTGAAAGAAGATTATGATCAACTTGTTGCTTTACGTCCATTGATCGAAACGTATTTTGACCAAACCATGGTCATGGTAGACGATCCTGCTGTCCGTAACAATCGTTTGGCACAGCTGAAACAAATTGCTGAAATGGCACTATCAATAGCAAGCTTAGATCAGATTATCACTAAATAAATCAGGTAGCCCTTTGCCAACTTGATTTGAAACAAGCGTTATGACAAGTCTAGCTCTGAGATATAAGCCGAAGCATCCGAAAATAGTTTCTTCTATTTTTAAATGCTTCGGCTTATTTTTTAACTGATTAACGAAGTGCAGATCTTTGAACGCCGTCGATAAGATTGTGAAAGTACCAGAGTGGATGCTTTCATAGCAATTACTCATCTTAGTATAAAAAGTAAGCTTAAGGTCTTAATACCTCATACTCTTTTTATGTAGTGTATATCGTTTTTATTCATGCTATCTAGCAATAAGCGACTTTTCTTTCACGAATCAGAACAATATGACATTTTTTGGTAAAAAGAGAACAATCGGTTAGTGCTATTGAGTGAAATGCATAGTTTTTGTTATTTTTAAATCATCCTTTATTTAAAAATGAAAGTTAGGTATAATTAATATAGAAAAATTGTTATTCATAACAAGAAAAGCTTGTTATGAATGGGATAATAGTAAATAGGGTCTCAGGTAGAAATTCTTTACTTGTCTAATAGAATTAGCAAATTTACCGTGATTTGGAAGCGATTAGATAAAGTAACGATTTATTTTTTTTTGGGAATAAAAAGTTTTTAAAACGATGGGATCCAGTATCTTACTCTAGATGATAATAATTATTATCTGAATGATAAACTAAGAAATTTTTTTAGAAATCGATGTCATTTTATTATCTAAGTATGTTCATAGGATGGAAGTCTCACGAAGCTTCACTGAAATGAGTATATTTTATGAGAACAAGTAACATCAGCAGGATGTCATGAGTTAAAAGAAAAATGAATCTAGGAAAGTAACAGGAAAGTGGAGAGAAATGGAAGAGACAATTAGTATAAAAGAGATCATCGGAGTATTTCGTAAGCGTTTGTTGACCTTATTTATTTCAACGTTAGTTGGTTTGGCGGTAGCAAGTTTCGTTACATTCTTTATTTTAACACCCAAGTTTAGTTCACAAGCCCAATTGATTGTCACGTTGCCTCAGTCAAATATTACGAATGTCAATGATGTGAATACGAATTTACAAATGATTAACACCTACAAAGATATGATCATTAGTGACTTAGTTTTAAGTGAAGTGAAAGATCAATTAGAAACGCAAGATCAGCTAGCAATGACGGTTGGAGAAATCAAACAAGCAATCACAGTGAATCAATCCGAAAATTCACAAATGTTTTCTATCCAAGCAATTAGTTCGATTCCAGATAATGCTCAGAAAATTGCGAATACCACAGCTGAGGTGTTTCAAACGAAAGCCAAAGATGTGATGAATGTCGATAAAATATCGATCATTTCTGAAGCGGTTGCGGACGGAACATCGGTGTCACCAAATAAAAAAATAAATATTGCCCTTGGCCTTATTTTAGGTCTGATGATTGGCATGGGGATAGCTCTGTTATTGGAATTGTTCGACCAGACTGTGAAAGATGAAAAATATCTTTCGGAGGTCATAGGGTTTCCAATTTTAGGGACGGTACCAGAAATGACTGCCAAAGATTTCAATAGAAATGACAAAAACAACAACGCACCGGTGACAATAAACGATGAAACTGGTGAACAAGCGAGAGCTTCTCGTAGAGCTCGTTCGAGAGTGTAGGAGGGAAAACATGCGACGTGTCATAAAACAAAAAGAAACACTACTTAAACCGATTCGTTTGATTACTTTAACTAATCCTTCATCAGCAGCGGCTGAGCACTACCGAACGATTCGAACCAATATCCAATTTGTTTCAATCAATGATCAACAAGTCAAAACGATCGTGGTCACGTCATCTGGACCAGGTGAAGGGAAATCGACCACGGCTGCAAATCTGGCTGTTGTCTTTGCAAAAGCTGGTCAGAAAGTGTTATTAGTTGATGCTGACATGCGAAAACCAGTTATTTACAAAGCATTTCAAATAAATAATCATTATGGATTAAGTAATCTACTCAGTTCAACTGAAACGATCAGTAAAGGGATCCAAAAAACGGCAATCAAGGAATTATCGGTATTACCAAGTGGACCGATTCCTCCTAATCCATCAGAGCTGTTAAGCTCGAAAAGAATGGATCAACTAATGGTAGAAGCAAGTCAGCTCTATGATATCGTGATGTTTGATTTGCCTCCGATTGTAACTGTGACAGATGCTCAAATCTTGTCATCAAAGGCAGATGGTACGCTTCTGGTAGTACGTGAAAAGACTTCACGAAAAGAAGCAGTTGTGAAAGCCAAAAAATTATTAGAGATGGCTCAGGCAAAGGTACTGGGAATTGTTTATAACGGAGTCGAACAAAGCAAAGATACAAGTTATTATTATGAATGATAAAGAGGAGGTAAAGGGAATGATCGATTTACATTGTCATCTATTACCAGCAGTTGACGATGGTGCGCAAAACCTGGAAGAAAGCCTAGCAATGGCTGAAAAAGCGGTTGAACAAGGGATTACTCATATTTTATGTACACCGCACCATAATAATGGCAAGTATTGTAATCAAAAGAAAAAAGTCATTCCCCTAGTCGCCACTTTACAAAAAGAGCTGGATAAAAGAAATTTACCGTTGGTGTTATTAGAAGGTCAAGAAGTTCGTATTACTGGAGAATTGCTTGAAGCGCTTCACCGAGATGAACTTCTTTTTACAGATTTAAATGATACTTATCTGTTGATTGAATTTCCTACATTAGAAGTACCGTTATATGCAAAGAACCTTTTTTTTGAACTGTTGAAACTAGGAAAAATACCAGTAATCGTGCATCCTGAGCGTAATACTTATTTTGCAAAAGATCCGAATCGTTTGTTGCCTTATCTAGAAATGGGGTGTTTGACACAGCTGACAGCGCCAAGTTATCTGGGGCGCTTTGGCAAAGAAATCCAAAAAACAGCAAAAAAAATGGTCAAGTACAATCTTGTACAAATGATTGCTTCGGATGCTCACGGTGTTGAGCGACGTTCTTTTTGTTTAAAAGAATGTTATGAACAAATCGCTAAAGACTTCAATAACGAAAAAGTTGAGCAAATGAAACAAGTCGCCAAAGATTTAATCAATGGGGAGCAGATTCATTATCCAACTTATCAAGCGATAAAAAAGAAGAAGTTTGGGTTATTTTAGGGGGAGTAAAGGTGTTTGAAGTCACAAGAAAAAGAAAGATTGCTATTTTGATAGGAGTTGATAGCTTATTGTTGTTTTTGGCAAACATTGCTACAATTAGATTCATGAAGCCATTCGCAGAAGTATCAACGGATTTTATGTTCATCTCTACAGGCGTTTCAATAGGTTTCTATTTGTTTTATGGGAGTTTATTTAAAGTCTTTACAAGGATCAATCGCTATATGAATTTAGAAGAAATCAGGGCGATTTTTGTTTCTTTGTCGATCACTATGATTTCAAATCTTTTTGTCTTGTTTTTTATCAATCATCAGTATATGTTACGTCTAACGATCTTTACCTATATTTTGTCTTTGCTTTTAATCATGGGAAGCCGTCTGGAGTGGCGTCTTTACATTGAGAAAAAGCAGACAAAGCTACAACCTAGAGCCACTGCCAAGAAGACGATCATCGTAGGCGCTGGTGAAGGCGGTAGAATTTTGGCAAATATCTTACTTGGATCAAAAACAGCAAGTGACACCTATGTCATTGGTTTTGTTGATGATGATCCTAATAAGCAAAATACATATCTTTCAGGAAAAAAAGTGATTGGTATGATCAAAGACCTCCCTGCACTAATCAAGAAACATGATGTACAAATCGTTACCATCGCCATTCCTTCCTTATCCAAAACAAAAATCAGGAATATTTTTCAAATGGTAGAATCCTTGCATGTCAAAGTAAACACGATGCCTTCAATGGAAGAAATCGCTTCTGGAAAAGTCAGCGTCACAAAATTAAAAAAAATTGACGTAGTTGATTTACTAGGAAGAGATGAAGTTGAATTGGACATTGAATCGATCAAAGGTCATTTGACAGGGAAAACCATTCTTGTGACTGGTGCGGGTGGCTCGATCGGCTCAGAGATTTGTCGGCAGATTATCCAGTTTTCCCCAGCACAATTATTACTAGTAGGACATGGGGAAAATTCGATTTATTTGATCGATCGGGAACTCCGCATGAATCAGCAAAATCAGCAGACAAAAATCGTCCCGCTCATTGCAGATATTCAAGATCGTGACAAAATTATTGAGATCATGCAAAACTATCGCCCAGATATCGTCTATCATGCTGCAGCACATAAGCATGTTCCTCTCATGGAAGTAAATCCCAAAGAAGCAGTAAAAAATAATATTCTTGGAACGAAAAATGTTGCGGAAGCAGCCAAACAAGCGAAAGTCAAAAATTTTGTGATGGTCTCAACAGATAAAGCGAATCATCCACCTAATGTGATGGGAGCGACAAAGCGGATTGCAGAAATGATTGTAACAGGATTGAACGAAAAAAATGGAACAACATTTTCCGCTGTTCGCTTTGGAAATGTATTAGGTTCACGAGGAAGTGTGATTCCTGTCTTTCGTGAACAAATTGCGCAAGGTGGACCAGTCACGATTACTGATTTTCGGATGACACGTTACTTTATGACAATTCCTGAAGCAAGTCGATTGGTCATTCAATCAGGAGTCTTGGCTAAAGGTGGAGAGATTTTTATTTTAGATATGGGTGAACCAGTCAAAATCGTCAACCTTGCCAAAAATATGATTCGCCTGAGTGGCTATCGTGAAGACGAAATTGAGATTCTTGAAACGGGTATCCGTCCTGGGGAAAAACTATATGAAGAACTACTGTTGGATAAAGAGAGAAACGATGAAGCTGTCTATGAAAAAATTTTTGTCGGAAACATCAAAGGTTATTCAAATCAAAAAGTGATGGATTTTATCCGTCATTTGCCAAAAGATGAGAAACAATTAGCAAGAGAAGTGATTCGTTTTGCCAATGCTTCTAATCAATAGAAACTAGCTGTTTTAAGCTGAACGTACTATTAGTAAAGTAGTAAAATCATTGCTTTATGTGCTGGGTTATACGATTCCTGCGATCAAAAATTGCATAGGGATACGTTATTCAAATCGCATGTAAAAAAACGTTTGACCATCAAAAAAAGAAACGAGAGGAGAAAGCGAGTGGATGCAATAATAGTAGGAGCAGGTGGGTTTGGTAAAGAAATTGCTTTTTTGCTCCAACAACAAAATGAGTATCAGTGGGTCGGTTTTGTCGATGATCGTAAAAGTGAGCAAAGCGATGTTCTAGGAAAACCTGTGATTGGCAAAATTGCTGACTTGCTTCAAGTCAAAACACCAATGGCAGTTTTTCTTGGGATTGCGGCTCCGACGGTCAAAGAAAACATCTATGAACAGTTACGACAAAACCCTCACTTGCTTTTTCCAAATTTGTTTGCCCCTAGCGCATTGATTGGCTTAAATGTTCAACTGGGCATTGGGAACATATTGATGCCTTACACGACCTATACTGCAGATATTTCAATCGGTGACTTCAATATGATCAATATTGGTTCAACAATCGGTCATGACTCCATTATAGGTAGTTACAATGCCATTTTTCCTAATGTCAATATTTCGGGAGCAGTCACTTTAGGAGATAAAAATGAACTGGGTGTCGGTACAAAGATTATTCAAGAACGTTCGATTGGTGATGGCAACATTATTGGGGCTGGCAGTGTTGTCATCAGAGATATCCCTCATCATTCAAAATGGGTGGGGGTACCAGCAAAGATAATTGAAAGGTGGAGTTGATGTGAGAAAAAAGCGAATATTATTAGCTTCGCCCCATATGAGTGAAGCAGGCTATGAACAAGCGTTTGTCAAAGAAGCCTTTGATACGAACTGGATTGCCCCTTTAGGTGCCAATGTCGATGGTTTTGAGCAAGAACTGGCAGATCATGTGGGAGCCAAGCATGTTGCTGCGCTTTCTTCAGGTACGGCAGCGATTCATTTAGCATTAAAGGCAGCAGGTGTCACGAAAGGAGATCAAGTGATTTGTCAATCCTTGACTTTTGCAGCTACGGTCAACCCGATTCTTTATCAAGGAGCCGTCCCAATCTTTGTGGATAGTGATGCCGAAACTTGGAATATGAGTCCTGTTCATTTACGCGCAGCTTTAGAAAAATATCCAAAAGCGAAAGCGGTGATCGTCGTTCACTTATATGGATTAGCTGCAAACTTAGCTGAAATCATGCAGATCTGTCAAGAATATCAAGTGACGTTGATTGAAGATGCTGCCGAATCATTAGGAACGACTTACCAAGGTAAATATACAGGAACGTTTGGAGACTATGGGATTTATTCCTTCAATGGAAATAAGATCATCACAACTTCAGGTGGGGGAGCATTAATCTCTGACGATCAATCAAAAATTGAAAAAGTCAAATTTTGGGCCACTCAATCTCGTGAAAATGAACGTTATTATCAACATTTAGAAATCGGTTACAACTATCGTATGAGCAATATATTAGCAGGAATCGGACGTGGTCAATTAAAAGTATTAAATGAAAGAATCCAAAAGAAGCGTGCCATCTATCAATTTTATCAAGAAGAATTGTCCGAGTTTCCTAATATACAATTTATGCCGGAAAACTCTTGGAACGAACCTAACTATTGGTTGAGTGTCATTCGTTTAGAAGGAATAGATCCATCTTATTTGATTGAAGAATTGGAAAAAGAACAGATCGAAGCACGTCCTGTCTGGAAACCGATGCACTTACAGCCTGTTTTTGACTCTTTTGATTTTATTGGCGGCGAAGTTGCAGAATCGCTTTTTTCTTCTGGAGTTTGTCTTCCCTCAGATACTAAAATGACGGATGAAGAGTTAAATAGAGTCGTTGCAACGATCAAGCGAGTGATGCGTTATGAGTAAACCAACCTTTTATCGACTTTTTGGAAAGCGTGGGTTCGATCTTTTTTTCTCAGGTCTTTTATTGCTTTTGCTTGCACCACTGATGCTCATACTTGCAGGGTGTGTTCGATTTAAACTAGGTTCACCGGTTATTTTTAAGCAAACAAGACCAGGGAAGAATGAACGATTATTTTTTATGTACAAGTTTCGCACGATGACAGACGAGAAAGATCAACATGGCGCGTATCTTCCAGATGAAGTTCGTCTAACAAAATTCGGCAAACTACTTAGAGCGACTAGCCTTGACGAGCTCCCAGAGCTTTGGAATATCTTTAAAGGCGAAATGTCTTTTGTTGGTCCTCGTCCATTATTGGTAGAATATTTGACACTTTATAATGAAGAGCAACGAAAACGCCACAACATTCGCCCAGGTTTGACCGGATTGGCCCAAGTCAGTGGTAGAAATGCGATCAGTTGGGAAGAAAAGTTTACGTATGATTGTTTGTACGTTGAAAGTTATTCGTTTGGCAAAGATGTTTGGATCTTGTTACAAACAGTCCTTAAAGTGTTCAAACAAGAAGGGATTAGCTCAAATTTTGGACCAACAAGTGAAAAATTTGAAGGGAATGAACCATACTGAAAATTTTATATGTGACGACGATCTCCAATACACTCAATGCTTTTTTAATCCCGCATATTGATCAACTAATCAAAAATGGACATGAAGTGAGTGTGGCATGTGCGCTTGAACAACCGTTGGCATCTTATTTTTCTGATAAAAAAATACCTGTGTTTCAAATACCATTCAATAGGAATCCATTAGCTAAAAGCAATCTTTTAGCCTATAAGAAAATCAAACAGCTGATCAAAGAAGAGAATATCGATATCGTACATACGCATACGCCAGTTGCTTCGATGGTGACAAGACTTGCTTGTAAGCGGATCAATATTCCTATCTACTATACGGCACACGGGTTTCACTTTTATCAAGGAGCCCCAATGCTTAATTGGTTCGTCTATTACCCAGTTGAAAAATACTTATCTCGTTATACAAGTAAGCTTATTACCATTAATCAGGAAGATTATTTGCTTGCTTCACAAAAATTTAAAGCAACACAAACTCATTTGATTCAGGGTGTTGGAATCCAAGTCGAAAAGTTCGAGAAAACCTTGGTTGATAAACGGCTAAAAAGTAAGGTACTTTCACTAGCTCAGCCAACAACCAAAGTACTCCTTTCAGTCGGTGAATTGAATAAAAACAAAAACCACGAACTGGTGATTCATGCACTCGCTTCATTTAAAGACCAAGATTTCCACTATTTTATTTGTGGAACGGGGCCTTTGAAACAAACGCTGGAACAAAAAATTAAATTTTTAGGTTTGGAAAAGAAAGTCAGTTTACTCGGATATCGTAAGGATATTATTGAGATCATGAAAATGAGTGATCTATTTCTCTTTCCTTCTTTAAGAGAAGGATTGCCCGTATCGATCATGGAGGCTATGAGCGTTGGTTTACCGGTAGTCGCTTCAAATATACGAGGCAATAAAGATCTGATCTATGATGAGAACACAGGAAAATTGTTTGATGTCAAAGAGTCAGAAGAACTAGTGAATATTCTTCAAGATTTTTTTTCTGGAACGTTACCTGTTACAAAATATTCCGAGAACGCTGCTGCTCATATCCAACAATTCAGCGAAAATGTAATCATCAATCAAGTAGTAGAACTTTATGAAACTTTATAACTAAAGGAATTTCACAAAATAAAAAAAGCACTTAAACAGGGAAAATGAGGTGAAAAGCTCTTAACCTCAAGAATGTTTTGATTATTTGTAAGAGTGACTGACGAAATGAGCCTGGGTTCAAAGGAAAAGTAAATGGCTTTGTTTTTTTAGAAGAATAATAAAGCGAATGAAACGAAGAACTACCAATAACGTTCCAGTTTGTGTTTTTTATGTTAATAAAACTAATTATAGAGGTGAAACCAATTGAACGTATCAATTTTCGGCCTAGGCTATGTAGGGCTAGCCAATGCGTTATTACTTAGCCAGCATGAGAATGTCAAAGCTTATGACATTGTAGCAGAAAAGATCGAACGACTACAAAAGAAGGAGTCACCAATTGAAGACCGTGAAGTACATAATTTTCTTCAAAGAGAAGACCTAGCAATCGAATTTATTAAAGATTTCCGAGAAGCGGTTCTTTTTGGTGATTATTTGATTATTGCCACACCCACTGATTACGATGAAAAGAAAAATTATTTTAATACCTCATCGATTGAGAGCATCATTGAACAAGCTCTCGCCATTCGTCCAGAAGCAAAATTTATCATTAAGTCCACGGTACCAGTAGGGTATACGGCCGAATTAAAGAAAAAATATCAAACAGAAAATATTGTTTTTTCACCAGAATTTTTACGTGAAGGTAAAGCATTGTACGATAATCTTTATCCTTCCCGCATTGTTGTAGGAGAATGTTCAGATAGAGGGACAGAGATTGCGAATATGTTCAAAAAGAATACGCAAGCAGATAATGTCCCAGTTTTATTGACTCATTCAACAGAAGCGGAAGCAATCAAGTTATTCTCAAATACGTATCTGGCGTTGCGTGTGGCTTACTTCAATGAATTGGATAGTTATGCGGAGATACGAGGCTTAAATACGAAACAAATCATTGAAGGCGTCGGACTGGACCCACGTATCGGCTCTCATTACAATAATCCTTCATTTGGTTATGGAGGGTATTGTTTGCCAAAAGATACGAAACAGTTGAAAGCAAATTATACCGATGTGCCTAACAATCTTATCCAAGCGATCGTTGAAGCAAATACAACCAGAAAAGATTTTATTGCAGAACAAATTTTAGCCCAAAAGCCTAAGACTGTGGGAATCTATCGGTTAACGATGAAAGCCGATTCAGACAATTTCCGTTATTCATCGATTCAAGGAGTCATGAAACGAATCCAGGAACAAGGAGTTTCGGTGGTTGTCTATGAGCCAACGTTACCTGTTGAAGAATTTCATCATGCGCCTGTCGTTTCGGATCTTGCGCGATTCAAACAACTATCGGATGTGATCGTCTCCAATCGGATGGACCAGCAACTAAAAGATGTGATCGAAAAAGTCTATACGAGAGATATTTTTAGACGGGATGAATAAATGAAAAATATAGCCAAAAATTTTTTTTATCAGAGCTTGTTTCAACTGACGAAAATCATTCTTCCGATTATTACCATTCCAATCGTTTCTAATGCTTTAGGGCCAAGTGGGATCGGTCTTTATAATTATACGTTTTCAATTGTCCAATATTTTGTTTTGTTTGCGGGGCTAGGGGTAACGATGTACGGGAACCGGGAAATAACTTTGACTTACAACCGTAAGAAAGAAGCGTTATCAGAAGTTTTTTGGGAAATTCTGCTTTTTAAGGCATTAGCGAGCTTAATTGTCATAGTCGCTTACTTTATTGTTGCCTCTTTATTAAATAATCGTTCGTATTTGTTTGTCCAATCCTTGGCGATTTTTGCCGTATTATTTGACGTATCTTGGTTTTTTATGGGAATTGAAGATTTTAAGAAAACTAGTATAGCTAATTTAGTAGTCCAACTAGTCACGTTTTTTCTCATTCTTTTCTTGATTAAAAACGAAGACGACACGTTAAAATATACCTTGATTCAAGGACTAGGTTTAGTTTGTTCACAAGTGAGTGTCTGGTTCTTTATTCCTAAATACATTCATTTGACGAAAGTTGATTTAAAGAAAAGTCTTAGTCATTTAAAGGGCTCTTTTGATTATTTTATTCCTCAAATTGCGATCATGTTGTATACCAATTTGAATAAGACCCTTTTAGGTTTCACATTAGGAAGTGTTGCAGTGGGCTATTTTACCAATTCTCTGCAATTGAATACCGTATTCATCACGATCATAACTACCTTAGACATCGTCTTACTTCCCCATATGACAAGTTTTTTTGCAAAAAAAAATATGGAGAAAATCGTTCGCACGATGGAAAAAACGATTCATTTACAATTGTTTTTTTCGATTCCAATCATGTTTGGGATGTTGACAGTTTATGACAAGCTCGTTCCTTGGTTTTTTGGCGAAAAATTTAACTACATCACTCAAATTATTCCATATTTTACGGTTTTGATTGTGATCGTTCCTTTAGGCATGGCGATTTCTAGACAATATCTAATGCCAATCGGTCAGGTTAAAGAGTATAATCGTTCAGTAATCATTGGAGCTATCATCAATCTTGTGGCAAATCTCATACTATTGCCGTCTATTGGCTTTTTGGGCGTTGTATTTTCAACTATTCTCGCCGAAAGTTTCGTTACAGTTGTAAGAACAAGAGCTTTTCTGAAACAGACGACGTTTACCTTTTCTCTCAGAAAAATCGGGATGTTTATAATTGCTGGATTGATCATGTGTTTGATCACCAGGTTTTTAACAGGTCATTTAACGAGTAATATCCGAACCAATCTGATCCAATTCGTCATTGCTTGTCCGATCTATCTCGCAATCACAACGATAACCAAAGTCAATCCACTAGTTGATTTATTGAGGATCAAAAAGAAAATCTAATGATGACAAACAACAGGTCAAAGACCTTGAAAGTGGTTGCTGCTAGTGAAAAGAAAAATGTTTACACTGATTTTCGTTCAATCCGAACCATTGATTCGGCAATTTAGCGAAGAATGATCAATGATCAGAAGCTAAAATAAAAAAGGAGGAGAGGCGTTCTCTCTTCCTTTTTTATTTTAGCTATTTTGAGAAATAAACGAAATGCTTAGTTATTTCCGTTTTTGTTGTTTTCCAGCGTTACGACCTGTTTGGTTTTTAGGTGCTTTGACTTGTTTCTTCACTGGTTGTTCGCTATCCGCAGGTGTCACGTCTTTACGAGGTGTTACGACTTGCTTCGGTGGATTTTGTTTTAACTCTTCTGCCACTTGAGCTTTTAATTTAGGCTTCATGATGACATTTGTAATGAAGGTTTGCAAACAACTAAAGATACCACCAACTACCCAATAAAGTGTGACTCCAGCTGGCGCACTGATCGACATGAAGACGATCATCGCAGGCGAAACGATAAGCATCGTACGCATTGTTTTCTTTTGTTCTTCAGGGATACCGATTGTTGAAATATATCCTTGAAGTAAATAAGCAGCACCAGCAATCGCAACTAATACAAAACTAGGGTGTCCTAAGTCGATCCCATAGAAAGAGGATTCACGAATGCCTTCTGTATAACGAGCTGTGAAATAAAGGGCTGAAAAGATCGGCATTTGGATCAAGAGAGGCAAGCAGCCAATCCCGCCAGTCATACTTAACCCATTTTCACGATAAACTTGTTGCATTTCAGCTTGTGCAGCCATTTGTTCTTCACGAGTAGTCGCCGTTTTTAGTTTTTGTTGAGCGGCTTCGACTTGCGGCTTCAAAGCTTGCATTTTTTCAGATTGGATCATTGTCTTTTTCGATTGACTAATACCTAATGGCAAAATGATGATACGAACGATGACTGTCATTAAAATAACAGCCCAACCATAGGACCAGTTGAAGTTCTCCACTAAATATGTAATCGCTTGTCCCATTGGATGGACTAATACTCGGTACACGATACCTGATGTGTCAGGGTTACCATTTGAATCCAGACGAACACAACCAGATAAGAAAAGCATGACTGTGACAAGGCCAGAACCCAATACCCAATTTTTCCATTTATTCATAAAATACTTCCTCTTTTATAATTTTTACACAAAATTAACTATACTAAAAAAGCACACACAATTCAATCTACTTTATAGAAAATTCATAGATTCCTACCTATATGGTCTTAAAAAAATAAAAAAGTTATTTGTCAAACCACAAAAAGGAAAGGGAGAAAAGCCATCGGTTAAACAGAAGCAAAAACGATCAAACGAGTGAGGGACGATTAGAAGAGAGAAGGCACGTTGTTTCTTTAAAAAAAGTCCTTTATCGTCAAACTTTCTTAAAGTCATGTGAGCCTTCTCATAGTGTAAATAGAACTACCTTTTGCGTGTTTCGTCCATTCAGAATCAGTAAATTAGCCGATCACATCAAATTTTTTTCGTTCTTCCATCATCGGATTATCTTGCAAGTCAACGTATTGTACGCGACCACTAGGACTTGGAGAATCCTTTACTTCTTCAATGAATCTTTTGATCGTTTCCTCATCGCCACATGCTTCGATTGTTACCGAACCATCTTCTTCGTTTTTAACTGTGCCTGTGATCCCTAATTGATCGGCAACGATTTTTGTCATATAACGAAAGCCAACACCTTGGACACGTCCTTGAACGTTCATCTTGATTTTTTTCATCATATCCACCTTTCTTTCCTTGCTTTTTAAATTAATGATACCGATTTTTTGATGTTGTAACAAGTTCAAGGTTCGAATTCATGCTATAATTAAGTGAGGTGAAAAATGTGAAAGAAATCCAATCAGCAAAAAATCCAAGAATCAAAGAATTGAAAAAACTACATAAGAAAAAATACCGGGAAGAAACAGGAGAGTATCTACTCGAAGGATTCCATTTGGTTGAAGAGGCAGTTGCTTCTCATGCCAAAGTAAAAGAAATCTTAATCACAGAAAAAGGGTTAGAAGAGTGGGAGGAGTGGCTTAAAAACCATTTAGACATCCCTTGTACCTTGGTAACGAATGAAGTCATGGCTGTGGTATCAGATTTGCCAACACCCCAAGGTATCTTAGCCGTTATGCTCTACGAAAAAGTAAACATGCCCGAATTAACTGGAGGATGGTTATTGTTAGATAATGTCCAAGATCCTGGGAATGTTGGAACAATGATTCGTACGGCAGATGCTTTTGGACTATCTGGTGTCGTTTTAGGAAAAGGATCAGCTGACATTTATAGTACAAAAGTGTTAAGAAGTATGCAGGGGAGCAATTACCATCTACCAATACTTCAAACAGACCTTGAGCAAATGATCCCGCTTTTAAAGGAACACAATTTTAATATCTATGGAACTGAATTGAACGAGGATGCTCGTTCATTAGAACAGGTAACTGTTCCTGAGAAGTATGCAATTGTCATGGGGAATGAAGGGCAAGGCGTGCGGCCCGAAATTCTTTCCTTGACGGATAAAAATATCTATATTCCGATTCGCGGAAATGCTGAATCATTAAATGTAGGAGTGGCAGCAGGCATCGTACTTTACCATTTCTCTTTATGATTAAGGAACTATTAAGCTTTCTACATTTTGATGGAACCTCACTAGAATATTCCGAACACTAATGGTATACTAGGATCAATTTCAAAGGAAAATGAAATTCAAAAAAGGTGGCAGATCAATAATTATGACAGAAAAATGGCGTGAAGACGAAGAATATATGTCTTATGTAGAAGATCTATTAGCAACAGATGCAGTGAAGAAATTAGCCAATTATACACAACATGTCCACTCCACTCGATTAGAGCATTCTCTTAGTGTTTCTTATTATAGTTATAAATTAGCCAAAAAATGGGGCGGTAATGCAAAAGCAACCGCACGTGCAGGTCTTTTGCATGATCTTTTCTACTATGATTGGCGTACAACAAAATTTGATGAAGGAACGCATGCTTATATCCATCCAAGGATCGCAGTGAAAAATGCAGAAAAAATTACTGACCTATCCGATTTAGAGCGTGATATCATCTTAAAACATATGTGGGGCGCTACGATCGCACCGCCTAAGTATAAAGAAAGCTATATTGTGACGTTTGTCGACAAATATTGTGCTGTGAAAGAAGCAGCACAGCCGATGACTGCTTCGATGAAACAAAAATGGCAAAGATATTTCGGCAAAGAACAATCGATTTAATACGATGTGATTAAGAATTCTTCCTGAGAAATTTCATAAAATTTCTCAGGTTTTTTTTTATTGACGAACCATGATTTTTACTGTTTACTTTGTATCAAGAATAAGTTGTTGATACAAACTTAAAGGGGGTGATGATAAGATGCCATATGGATCTTATTTAAAAGAGTGGAAAAGCTTTAACTAACGTACTTTGTTGAAGTTCTTTTCTTCAAAGTACATTCACTTGAAAGAAGAAAGGACTCAAAGTCATGGAAAAAACAATTAAACCTTATCAATATTATTTTATTAAAAGAGAAGTCGAACAATTAATATCAGTCTATCATTCAGTAAACGATTCTAAAACGATCGAAACGGTCCAAGCATTAGCTGTGGAGAGAATAGAGGAACTAGTAGAACCCTCACAAAGGATGAACCTTTTCTTAGAAAACATCTTAGATACTTCTTTGACCAAAGAAACTGCTGAACGCTTATTAGAAGAATTAAAAGAATCAGTTCAACCTTTTGAGCAACCTTCGAAAGCTCAAATCGAAAAATTATTCCGAAAAGTGAAAAAGTTAAAACAACCTGATTGGAATCATTTGGATTTAAGAGAACACACCTATATTGGATGGAATGATCCTGGTACCCAGAAAAAATTTCTTGTTTATTATGATGAATCAGGGAAGTTAAATGGTATTCGCGGGACTTTATCCCCGACCATCACGAAAGGGATTTGTACGATTTGTAAAAAAACTTCAAGTGTGTCACTCTTTTTAGCAACAACAAAATCGAATTCAGATGGCACCTATACGAAAAAAGGAAACTATATTTGCCATGATAGTGAGCATTGTAACCACAATTTAGTCCAATTGACTCCTTTTTATAAATTTACTGAGATTGTAAAAAAAGAAGGATAATTTCATTGTATTTTTCATAAATATATGCTATTTTAATTGATGAAGTGAATAGGTGATGGTGTTCGCCTTTAAACGTTAATCTTAAGATAACTAATGACGCCTACTAAGAATCGGGATACCCCTTTTTTTAGTAGGCGTTTTTTTTGAGGAGGAAAAGAGATGGAAAATCGATTACCTGATCCAATTAGGGTCGTCGTATACATGGTCAAGTGGCTATTGATCACATTGTTATTGGGAATCTTTATGGGGAGTTTATCAGCCTTTTTTCTCAATAGTTTAACATGGGTTACTAATATACGCCTTGCTTCACCCTGGTTGTTGTTCCTTTTACCAGTAAGTGGTGGAATTTTTGCTTTTTTATATAGTAAGTACGGAGGAAATTCTGGTAGAGGAAATAACTTAGTGATTGATCAAGGAAATGGTGGGGAAGAAAAAATTCCTTTACGCCTGATTCCTTTAACGTTATTTGGAACGATTACCACCCATTTATTTGGTGGTTCTGTCGGACGAGAAGGAACAGCTGTGCAAATGGGAGGCGCTTTAGCAGAAAATTTAGCTCGTCTCTTTCGGTTAAATAAAGTAGAACGGGAGTTATTGGTGATCAGCGGGATCAGTGCTGGTTTTAGTTCCGTTTTTGGTACGCCTCTGGCTGGAACACTATTTGGGTTAGAAGTTTTAGCAATTGGAAAAGTTAGAACAGAAGCCTTATTTCCAAGTTTTTTTGCAGCACTGTTTGCTAACTTTGTGACTGAAAGCTTTGGGGTGAAACATATCCATTACCCTATGGGGACGATTCCAAGTTGGGATGTATCTCTTTTCTTTAAATTATTCGTTGCAGGCATTGCTTTTGGTCTTATTGGTTGGGTATTTAGTCGTTCGATCGTTTTTTTGAAAACTTGGTATGCCAAAAGAATGGCTAGTCCAGTTCTACGTAATTTTATTGGCGGAGCTGTGGTCGTCATCGCAGCGCTCTTATTGCAAACCCAAAGATATTTGGGGCTCAGTTTGCCTTTGTTAACTGATGCCTTTAATGGTACCGCCCATTTCTATGATTTTCTTGGAAAGCTTGGATTTACTGTCTTTTCTTTAGGTGCTGGTTATCAAGGTGGAGAGGTAACTCCTTTATTTGAAATCGGAGCGACATTAGGTGCTGCTCTAGCACCAATCTTACATGTGTCCATTCCTTTTTTAGCAGCCTTGGGATTCATTGGCGTCTTTTCAGGAGCAACAAATACACCCATTGCTTGTTTTGTTATGGGAATCGAATTGTTCGGTGGACAAGCAGCCAGTTATTTCTTTATGATCTGTCTGGTGAGCTTCATGTGTTCTGGTAATAGTGGAATTTATTCAGCACAAAAAGTAGTAGTGAAAAAGGGAATTCTTTTCCTGCCAATGATGGGAAGTCAGAAACAGTCTGAGCGATCTAAGGGGAGAAAGAAAACACGAAAATAATTGTTGCAAAAGGAAAGATTACAAAAAGTAAAAGGCATTTGGGGGGCACCCAAATGCCTTATTTAAATAAAGATGCTCAAAGCTGCGAATAATACGGTAAATAGCACGATTAAGCCACCAACGATCAAGTGTCTTTTTTTGTGCAGAACCAAGATGGCGATATATTCTCGCAAAAATGCATTCGGCAAGTAGTAAAAGGCAGTTTTCGCTCCGATTCCATCCGCTTTTAAACCAGCTTGCTTTGCATAAAGACCTGCACGGAAGATGTGGTAATTATTAGAAGTGAAAATCGCTCGATATGGCCCACCAGTTTGTTGATCCATGAGTTCTTTAGAAAAACGCATATTTTCTAAAGTTGTCTTTGAATTGGCTTCCACCAAGATATCTCTCTCAGGAATGCCTTTAGCTAAAGCATATTGCTTCATCGCAATTGCTTCCGGCACTTTTTCATCTGATCCTTGACCACCAGACATCAATAGAATAGGCGGGTTCAAGGTTGCTTTACTTTGTGCCCAATAAAAGGCGATCGCTTTGTCGATTCTTTTTGCTAAAAGAGGGGATACCGTTTCGCCATTGAGTAGACCAGCCCCTAAAACGATAATGTAATTTTGGTTGTATCGTGGACGGTTGAACTGATACAAAAAAGAAACGGTTATAAAGTTATAGAAAACCACAAAAAGATAAAACAGAATCAATGGGACAGCCGTGAATAATACATTGAACCATTGTGGGAAATATTGGATAAAGAAGATTTGAAATATAGTATATAACGTCAAAAAGATTGCTAATAATAAAGTTAAGAGATTGGCTAATGAGCGAGATTCTCTTTTTAAAACTAATAACCCGTTCCAAAATAAAAAGACGATCAAAATGTAAACGCCAAATAACAAGATCAACAAAACGGGGATAGCAATTATTGCAAATAAACCACCAATAAAAATATTTTGTGTTTCAAGCAGCAAGGTGACTAAGTAGCCACCAAAACTAATTAAAAAGAAATTGAACAATACCCCGTTCAATAGTTTGCGTTTTTCAGTAAAATAGGAGAATGCAAAAATACTGAAAAAAACAAGTGGGATCAAAAAGTAAAAGGTGGAATAAAAAATTTCCAAAACAATGAAGTAAGTGACCATCATCATAAATGTCCAAGATCCACAATAAAAGAACAGAGCAGGATCACTTTGACGACGGCGCCAATAAAGAATACCGGTAAACCCTAAAACATAGAGAACCAAGAAAGTCAGGTCTCTTGTCAAATTCATAGAATTAACTCCTTTCGTTTAATGAACACGAAATAAAACGTGTTTTGTTTAGGTTGATACCAATTTACGCAAAAACGATTGATTGAAAGATAAAATCAATAAAATTGACACAACCTTTACTATTATAGCTAAAATTAGAAAAAAAAGCTGTTCTGAAAAATTAAAAACTAAAAAAAGGAAAACTTGAGGCATGTAGCAGGGATTGTTAGATAAAAGTACACCTCCTAAGTTAGACAATGACATTCTGACTTAAGAGGTGTACTTAAAATTCTACGTTCTACTTGTTGGTATTTTAGCTGGATTAGAACAAATTACTAAAAAAATCAGTAACATGTCGCCAACCAATCACAAAGATATTTGCTTTTTCAACTGATTTAGCAGTAATAATATCTGTGGTTGGTTCTTTATTGTCTTCCAAATAGCCCAGTGAATCATCGGCTAAGGTAATCGTTGCTGTCCCTACCTTCATACCTTTATTGACGGGGGCTGCTACTTGATCATTCGTTACGACTTTTTTATCAAGGGTAGGAGTAATTTTTAATTTACCAGTATCCATACCATTTCTTACCCAAACTTTTACAGGATTTTTTAAGGCAACTGCTACTGAAGTTTCTTTGCCATCTTTCACTGCTAAGTTTTTTAAATCTGGAATACTTGCATTGGACTTTCCAAGTTCTTTAATTGACCAATTATCATAGCAGTAATCCATTAAACGTCCGGTTTCGTTGAAGCGGGCACTTGGATTTGTAGCATGGTCATCGGCATTTAAAACAACCGTAATGACTCGTCTACCATCTTTATTGATCGTTCCAACAAAACAAGCACCAGCAAATTCAGTTGTACCAGTTTTTAAACCATCTACGCCTTCTTTGTAGTTAACAAACCCAGAAAGCATCCAATTCCAATTCACCATTTCGACAGGTGACTGAGTCCCTTCGCCGAATGTTTCATTAGTAGTATTTGTCACTTTTAATACCTCAGGGAAATCTAAGATCAAGTGTCTGGCAACGATCGCAACATCTTTGGCTGACATTTGGTTTTCTTCTGTTTCCGAGGTACCTTCAGGACGATTCTCACCGAGATAGGAATTATTTAATCCAGAGGCGTTCACAATCGTTGCGTCGTTAATACCCCAATCTTTTAATTGTTTTTTCATCAATTCAAGAAACTTTGTTTCACTGCCAGCTATTTTTTCGGCTAAAGCTACCATTGAGGCGTTAGCAGATTGAATAAAGGCTGAATCAAAAAGTTCTTTGACCGTATAGCTGTTCTCTTTGTGCAACGGTACGTTTGACAAGTCAGGAACAACGCTCAATTTTTCAGCATAATCTGAAATTGGCACTTTTTCATCCCAAGTCAGTTTTCCTTCTTTTACTTGATCAAGAACGATATAAAGACCAATTATTTTGGTGATTGAAGCAATTCCCATTGGTTTTTCTCCATCTTGATCATAAAGGATCTTACCACTCTCTGCATCAACAGCAAAAGCGGCTTTTGCATTGACTTTGAATGATTCGTCAGCGTGAACTGCTGTGATTGGTAAAATCGCAGTGAGGCACAAGATCAAACTTGTTAATAACATGAACAATCGTAATTTTTTTTGAGGCATTTATTTTCTCCTTGTTTTCTAATAGTTTTCCTATAAATTAAAATTTTATCAAAGAGATAGAGTAGTTTCAATATTTCTGATAAAAACATAATAAAAGATATTTATAGAAAAAGGAGAAAAGTGGTTACTTCTCTTGATCTTTGCTACGAATTTTTACCGGTTGCACTTCTGGCTCATTCAATCGAGAAGCAACAAAAATAGTAACAGCAGTTAGGGTTAATAAACTGAAGATCATGAATATGTGCATGTAATCACCTCATTCATTTATTTTCTATTAGTATAGCAAAAAGAATTGAATTTCTTTTTAAGAAATGAAAGGAATGATTGAGTAAAGTATGAAATAATTATGAAATTAATTAAATAAAACAAAAATAGAAATAAGTCGTTTTATTAAAATTCGTTTTATTATCTCGAAAAAATTTGTTGTGGTAGACTTTACTTATAGTAAAGGAATGACTTTTTTTAGGAGGGATACGATTATGACAAAAATGGCGAAAGAATTATTGTCACAGCTGACTTCAGAAGGTGCTACAGGCCCATTCGTCACGATTATGTTGAACACCCATGTCGCACATCAAGATGTAGAAAAAGATCAAATCAAGTTCAAAAATTTTGCGAAAGAAGCAAAAAAACGGTTTGAAAAAAAATATGCTGAACATGACTGGTCCTTGTTCCAAGAAAAAATCACTAGTTTGTTAGAAGATGCTTCATTTTGGCGAAGCGCTACAACAAGCGTGGCTGTCATCTTATCTCCAGAACATACGTATATCCATCGCTTAGGTATTCCTGTAGATGACCAATATTATGTGAGTGATCTGCCATATCTTCTAGCGATTATCAAAAATAGTCACTTTAACTACGCTTATTATCTACTAGGATTGAATCGTGATTCAATGAAGTTGTACGAAGTAAACAATAAGCAGGTAACTGAAGTAAAATTACCGGAAGATGCACCGAAAGATGTAGTAACAGCTTTAGGTTCTGAGTTAACAGGTGGCGGATTAAACTATACTTCAAATGGTAGTGAGGGAGCTACGTTTCATGGTGTCAATCCAAAAGATGAGGAAGTAGAGATCGACTGGGTCAATTATTATCAAGCAGTTGATGATTATCTTAAGGATACCTTTGACAATCCTGAAAAACGCCCAATTTATCTCTTTGCGTTACCGGAAAACCAAACGATGTTCAAAAAAATTGCTAAAAATCCGTACTATTGTTCTGATGTGGCGATCTCTGCCTCACCTGCACAATTATCGTTAAAAGAAATCGAAGCAGGAGCTAAAAAACTTTCTGAGGAATTAGCTGCGAAAGAAGCAGAAGGGTATAATCGTTTGTTAGATAAAAAATTTATCGATCAACTAGTGGATATCGTTCCAGCTGCTAAAGAAGGGAAAATTTCTCACTTGTTTATTGCTACGTCTAACTTAGTGGATGGATTTGGAGAAGATCCAGAAACAGAGTATGACCGCCGTCAAGTTTTAAATGAGTTGGCAGATAATGTCATCATGAACGGAGGACAAGTAGTCATTCTTGAACAAAAAGAGGCGCCAGATGAGAAAAGTTTAGTAGCAATCCTTCGTTACTAATAGAGTGCCATGAGATTTTGCATTTTGAATAAAGAAATGATAGAACAAGACTGGGGAAATTTTTTTTCCTCAGTTTTTTTTATAGTAAAAAAATAAAAAGTAGAAAAAATTAATTCAACTGGTGTTATTTTACTATCAACTATCGTTCTTAAGGGGAATCTTATCAAAAAAAATCGTTAGAGAAAGTCTGAATTATAAGGAAACGATTCCATATTTGTTAGGACGGAATACAGAGATATCACTCTTTTTCTCGTTTTTGTCAGAAAACACCAGATGAAAAGGAAAAAAAGAAGGGAAAATAGTGGCTATTTTGTAACCGATATGATATATTAAGAGTGTAGTTTTTGTTCGGTAATCTGTGGCATGTTTCAAATAAACATCTTCCAGATATACACCATTCAAGTAATTGCAAAATATGTGTTGAAACACAAGGAGGATTTTTATTATGGAAACAGGTACAGTAAAATGGTTTAACTCAGAAAAAGGTTTTGGATTCATTACAGCAGAAAACGGTAACGATGTATTCGTTCATTTCTCAGCTATCCAAGGCGACGGATTCAAAACTCTTGAAGAAGGTCAAACAGTAAACTTTGACGTTGAAGAAGGTCAACGTGGCCCTCAAGCAACTAACGTTGTTAAAGCTTAATTAATTGATTTGAATAAAAGCTCGATAACTACTTTGTAGTTGTCGAGCTTTTTTGTTTTGGATCAATCACAAAGTTAAATACGTTCTTCAGATAAGTGGAGTTGATTCTGTATCAACAGATAGTTGAGTAATCAGCCGGCAGTTAAGGTGATCAGATGATTTAGAAAGTAAAGCAATAATATAAAGGTTTTTTTCATAAATGGAAAGAGAGATTAAGAAATTTTCTGGTGATTGTAGTATAATCGCAAGAGAACATTTAAAGGCAAGAGAAGAGGAAGTAAATTTGAAATCAAAAACTTATGCAGTTGTCGATATTGAAACGACTGGGACAAATCCAAAAGAAGATCGCATTATCCAATTTGGATGTGTCATGATTGAAGGTGGTCGAATCACTTCTCGTTTTTCGATTGATATTAATCCCGGACGCAAGATTTCCAAACAAATCCAACATCTGACAGGAATTACCAATCGTCGTGTCCAACAAGCACCTTATTTTGAAGATGTGGCCGCAACCATCTATAATCTGTTGGCGGATACGATTTTTGTTGCTCATAATATTTATTTTGATTATAACTTTCTTAATCAGGAGCTATTAAGGTGCCAAACACCGGGATTAAAGATTCCTGGCATCGATACTGTTGAATTAGCTCAAATCTTCTTGCCAAGTGAGCCAAGCTTTCGATTGGCTGATCTGTCAGAGAGTCTAGGCTTTATTCATGAAAACCCACACCAAGCTGATAGTGATGCCGAAGTGACTGCCCAACTTCTTCTATTGATTGAAGAACGGATGCGCCGTTTACCGTTAGTCACATTAGAAGCCATTTATGCATTAAGTGGGCAAACTGGAATGGATACAAGTCGATTTATTCAAAGTGTGATGGAAGAGATGAGAGAACAACCTCAGCCGTTAAACGAAGAATTAGAGATAATCGATGGGTTAGCTTTGCAAAAAAAAGAAGTAGATCTTTATACCAGCATTCATTACAACGAGCAAGTTTATCCTAGAAAGAAACAAGCTAAAGAAAAGATATTTGGGAAAACATTGATGTATCGTAAGGAACAAAATCGCTTGATGAATGCAGTATACGACCATTTTACCAAAGATGAGTCCAAAGATTTGATGATTGAAGCCGCTACTGGAATGGGAAAAACGATCGGGTATCTACTCCCCCTCAGCTATTTAGCCACTCCTGAAAAGCCGGCGATCATCAGTACTGTCTCACTGGTACTCCAGCAGCAGATCTTGGAGAAAGATATCCCACTGTTAAATCAATTGTTGGATCAGCCGATTCAAGCAACAGTGATTAAAAGTTATCGCCATTATATCGATTTGCAAAGGTTCAAAGCGACCCTTGAAGCGCCAAAAGAACAAAAACAATATTTACTTTACCAAATGGCAATCCTTGTTTGGTTGACTCAAACGAAAACCGGTGATTTAGACGAATTGCATTTGACCAACTTGAATCATCTTCTCTTTAGTGAGATTGCCCATCGGGGGACTTCATTTTTAGCTAAAAATCAACCGTTTTATGCACAAGATTTTGTTCGTTTTTTAGAGAGAAAGATCCAGCAAAGCAATTTTTTGATTGTGAATCATGCTTTTTTAGTCCAAGAAACCCAAAGAAAGCGACCATTGTTACCAGAGAGTCCATATTTATTGATCGATGAGGCGCATCATTTGCCTGATATTGCAGAGAAAGTCAATGATCGCCGCTTAAGTATTGCGTATTTTTTCAAACAAATCCAACAGTTTAACGAATCGGATCATTTGTTTGACCGGATCAAAGCGTATTTACCAGAAAACCACGAAGTTCAACGTTGGTTAGAGATTTACCAAGAGGAGTTAAACGCACTTAACGAAGCGCAAATTTTTCTGGCAGAAGGACTGAATCAATTTGCGGCAAAGCAAACAAACGGTCAGTATCCAGAAGAAATGATGGTTACTCAAGAAATGCTTTCGCAGTTACCCTTTGAGTCGAGCCTTGCAATTGACCATCTCCATGTGTTTTATCGTGAAATCAAACAACTACAAGACCAAATGCGCTTAAGTTTGACAATCATTCAAGAAAGTTGGACGAAACAAATGCGCATTGATTTAGCCACTCTTTATCAATTATTCGATCAAATGGAAAAGCAAGCAACTTTGATGGAACAGTGGCTGGAAGATTGGCATGAAAATTTGATCCATTGGTTTGTTCCCAATAAAACGGCGCAACAAACGATTTTTCATCTTCACGATTTCAAGGCAGCCTCACTGAAAAGAACAGTTTGGTATCCGCGCTACACGCATATTTTATATATTGGCGGCACGCTTAAAGTG
Source organism: Enterococcus sp. DIV1682a (assembly GCF_051711005.1). Taxonomy (NCBI): domain Bacteria; kingdom Bacillati; phylum Bacillota; class Bacilli; order Lactobacillales; family Enterococcaceae; genus Enterococcus; species Enterococcus sp. DIV1682a. The sequence continues at coordinate 2,029,072 of NZ_JBIOLT010000001.1, read as the reverse complement.
GGACCTAATCGTCAGTATCTTGCGAAACGTTTAGGAATTGAAGGTACACCATTAAAAGTGATCGCATCTCCTTATGATTACGAAAAACAAGCCCGTATCTATGTACCCAAAGAAGCACCGTCAATTAGTCAAGTTGATCAGCAACAATACGTGGACTATTTGTCTCATACGTTGTCTCAATTGATCTTACAAGAAAAGCGGCCAATCTTGGTTTTGTTTACGTCACATGATATTTTACAAAAAGTTTATCAGACGATTCATTTATCCATGTTAGAGCAAGGACGGGAAATCTTAGCCCAAGGGATCGGCGGTAGCCGACAGAAATTGTTGAAACGATTCATGCTGTCTGAAATGAGTGTTTTATTTGGAGCTGATAGTTTTTGGGAAGGTGTGGATTTACCGGGGGATGCTTTACAGATTGTCGTGGTTACCCGCTTACCTTTTGACAATCCGTTACGACCGATGGTAAAGGCAAGGAATACCTATCTTGAATCAGAAGGAATCAACCCATTCTATCAAGAATCGATCCCTAAAGCTGCTTTAAAATTGAGACAAGCCTTAGGAAGATTGATTCGTGGTGAAGAAGATCGAGGCGTTTTATTGATTCTGGATCGTCGATTACTGTCTGCGAAATACAGTAATCGGATCTTGCAGGCCTTACCGAAGAATATTACGATCAAAGAAGAAACATTGGACGATATTTGCAAAGATATCCCAAAATTCTTAAAGAAAAACGAAGAATAAACTTCTTCAGACAATCTATTTTCGCATGAAAAATCTGCTATAATAAAACTTAGCGAATATAAAAGGAGCGACGATCCTTGAAGAAACAATCAAAACAAAAGCAAGAATCTCCGAAAGAAAAAACAATTAATCATGTATTACTAGGGTTGATTATCGCTTTATTAGCGATCATCGTATTTAGTTCGATTTTTTATTTACGTGCGAGCCGCCCAAGGATGCAAGCCAAACAAGAAGCAATTGAGATTGCTAAAAAATACGCAGGACTTGAAGAAGCAGATCACTTTTATTGGTTTACTCGGAATCATACTTACTTTTCTTTGACTGGTAAAAACGATAAAGGGCAAGAAATTGCGGTCATTATTCCTAAATCGGGCGAAAAGGTCAAAGTATTAGCTCAAAAAGATGGGATAACTGAACAAGAAGCAAAAGAAAAAATTGCTCAAGCTCATCCGGAAGTCCAAATCGAAAAAGCTTCACTAGGAATGTACGATAATCAAGCTGTCTGGGAAGTTGTTGGAAAAAATTCAAAGGATCAATTCAATTATTATTTGCTTTCTTTCGAGTCAGGGAAAGAAATAAAAACGATCACTGGAATATAATTTGTAAAGGATGAGTAGGATGAAGCTGTCAAAAAGAGTACAACAATTAGAACCTTCTGTGACACTTGCTGCAGCAGCAAAAGCAAAAGCTTTGAAAGCACAAGGAAAAGATATCTTAAGTCTAACGGTCGGAGAACCTGACTTTGCAACGCCCGAAAATATCCAAGAAGTGGCGGTTCAGGCAATTAGAAACGGCAAAGCAAGTTACTATACGCCGAGCGCAGGGATTCCTGAACTACGCCAAGCAATTGTCGATTATATCAAGGAGTACTATGGGATCACCTATGAACCTTCTCAAACAATTGTAACGGATGGTGCAAAATTTGCGTTATATGCCCTTTTTCAGACGATTTTAGATCCTGAAGATGAAGTGATCATCCCAGTACCTTATTGGGTAAGTTATGGAGAGCAAGTAAAATTAGCAGAAGGTCGACCGGTATTTGTTAAAGGCGAGGAAAACAATGGATTTAAAATAACTGTTTCCCAGCTAGAAGCATCACGAACCCCTAAAACGAAAGCATTGATCATCAATTCTCCTTCGAATCCGACAGGAATGATCTATGATCAAAAAGAGCTGCAAGCAATCGGAGAGTGGGCTGTCAAACATGATATTTTGATAGTTGCAGATGATATTTATGGACGTTTAGTTTATAATGGCAATGAGTTTACTCCAATTGCAACAATCTCTGAAGCTATTCGTAAGCAAACGATCATCATCAATGGGGTCTCAAAAACTTATGCAATGACGGGATGGAGAATCGGCTATGCTTTGGGGAACCAAGAAATCATCGATGGGATGATTGCAATTGCTTCTCAATCAACAAGTAATTCAACAGCAGTCAGTCAATATGCTGCGATTGAAGCGTTGACTGGTGAGCAAGATCCAGTGGAAGAAATGCGCGTGGCATTTGAAGAACGCCTAAATATCTTATATCCACTTGTTTCAAACTTACCTGGAGTGACACTTAATAAACCACAAGGTGCTTTTTATTTGTTTCCGAATGTAAAAGAAACGTTGGCTATGTGCGGTTATGAGAATGTCACGAAGTGGGTAGAAGATCTATTAGAGGAAACGGGTGTTGCTTTAGTAACTGGTGAAGGGTTTGGTGCGCCAGAAAATGTGCGATTAAGTTATGCAACGGATCTTGGAACTTTGGAAGAAGCAGTCCGACGTATTGCGCAATTTATTGAGAGTAAAAGTCAAATATAATCCTAATAATTAAGGTAGAGCGAAGGAGAGTCATAAGTGGAAACAATTCAAATCATTGATTCGAAAAATCATGTAGGAGAAACAGTAAAGATTGGCGCTTGGGTAGCAAATAAACGTTCAAGCGGAAAAATTGCTTTTCTACAACTAAGAGATGGAACGGCTTATTTTCAAGGAGTAGTTGTGAAAAGTGAAGTTCCAGAAGAAGTATTTCAATTAGCGAAAAATCTTCACCAAGAAACATCAATCATCTTGACCGGAGAAATCCGTGAAGATAGCCGTTCAAAATTCGGCTACGAAATCGGGATTAAGACAATCGAAGTTGTCAGTGAAAGTCATGATTATCCCATCACACCTAAAGAACATGGAACTGATTTTTTGATGGATCACCGTCATTTATGGTTACGTTCTTCCAGACAACATGCAATCATGCAAATCAGAAATGAAATTATTCGTGCAACATATGAGTTCTTTAATAACCATAACTTTGTCAAAATCGATCCTCCAATTTTAACTGGTTCTGCACCAGAAGGAACGACTGACTTATTTGAAACGAACTATTTTGACCAAAAAGCGTACTTATCACAAAGTGGTCAATTATATATGGAAGCTGCAGCGATGGCTTTTGGTAAAGTATTCTCCTTTGGTCCAACATTCCGTGCAGAAAAATCAAAAACACGTCGTCATTTGATCGAATTTTGGATGATTGAACCTGAGATGGCATTTACACATCAAGAAGAAAGTCTAGAGGTCCAAGAACAATATGTTGCTTTCTTAGTACAAAATGTATTGGATCACTGTGGTTACGCATTAGATGTCTTGGAACGAGACAAAGAAGTATTGAAAACTTATACGAAGTTACCATTCCCACGTATCTCTTATGATGATGCGATTGAATTATTGAAGAAAAATGGGTTTGATGATATTGAGTGGGGCGATGATTTTGGTTCTCCGCATGAGACATTCATTGCCAATTCATTTGAACAACCCGTATTTATCTTGAATTATCCAAAAGCAATCAAACCTTTCTATATGAAACCACATCCAACTCGTGAAGATGTAGTGATCTGTGCTGATATGATCGCACCAGAAGGATACGGTGAAATCATTGGTGGTAGTGAACGGGCAACGGATTATGAATTCTTATTAGAACAGATCAAAAATCATGGTTTAGACGAAAATGAATATTCTTGGTATCTTGATTTGCGTAAATATGGTTCAGTGCCACATTCTGGATTTGGATTGGGCTTAGAGCGAACAGTTACTTGGATCGCAGGTATCGACCATGTGCGTGAAGCAATTCCATTCCCACGTTTGTTGAACCGTATCTATCCATAAAAATGAAATAGCTGGTTCAACCACAAAAAACTGCAGAAAGTGGCCTCTTAGGAGGTTAACTTTCTGCAGTTTTTTTATAACTTAGTCAGTTTGTAATGGCTCTTTTAAAGCTTCGATTAATGGTTGGATCGTTGATTGCTGAAGAAGCAATTCTAAGGTACGAATCTCTTTTAGCGAAGGATAATTGTCTAAAAGTAGCCAGTTTTTCTGAGGAGCTATTGGAAGATTAGAAATCCAGTAATCGATGGAATCTGCATTTTGATCGTTCATTACAGAATCTTGGATATCAATGATTTCAAAAACTGCGTACTCATTCAATTTCGTTTTAAGAAGCGTAATCAGTAATTCACTATGTACTTGGTCGTAGGTAAAAGCAAGACCAATTTTTTTCTTCTGTTGATTTTTTCTAATAAGTTCCTTTAAGTGTTTATCATAGATAATTGTAAGATAGAGCCATTCATAAAATAAAGGATCATCATTTATATCATTTCTGAAAGTGATCAATTTTTGTAACAGTCGGTTAGCAGTATGGGCAGAAAAGCGCCCATTTTGCTTAAAAAATTCAATCACAAATCGTTTTTTTTGATCATTTAACAAATATTTGATTTTTCCAGACAAAGTTAGTGATTGATCGATCGAATAATGGAGCTCAATTTCTTTATTTTCTCCAAATAGCTGGTAGAGTTCAGTTGTCAACTGAATCAAGGATTGTTTTTTCCCTTGCATTTCTAGTGAAAGCTTTGGTTCTTTCATCATTGACTGAAATGTTAAGAGATTTGATTGGACGACACCCGTATATGAAAGCTTGAATACTTCTTTGAAGTGTGCATAATCAATGACGATTCGTGAATCATCAAATGGTAAAGTTGCTGAGGATATTGCATTTTTATCCGCTGATTTATAATCAGTCGTTGATTTTTGGATATGGACACTAAGCTTAATAATCACCCAGATCCAGCTACTTAATCGTTGTTGTTCTCGAGAAGTAGAGAAGTTGGGCAATTCGGTAAATGCTTGCAACAGTTGATCAAGAATTAATTGTTCTTTCGGAAGAATATATTGAGTATTAGCGTGATATTTTTCTGAAAAAAAGACATAAAAAAACTGATATAGTTTAGATGAATCTCCTGTAAAGTAGAAAGGAGAGTCAGTCAGACAAATATCATGGCAGTTCAAAAAATCAGCTACTTGTTTTTTGATACGGCGAAATTGAGATTTACTGATTTTTAGTTTTTTTAAAATTTCCGAAGTTGTTATAAACGGACAAGAAAAAACCAGAGAAATAAATTGAATCTGTACAGAATCTTGATAAATATAACTGTATACTTCACTATAGCTGATTGGTTTATTTTTTCTCAGCAATAAATGATCTTTTTTCTTTTCCACTTGAAAAAAGCCACGATTTTCCAGCTCATTCAATTGTTTAAGAATCGTTTGCTTGGTTGCTTGGGTTGTTTCTTCTAGTTGTTGAACGGTCACTTGTCCATTTGCTAAATATGTTTCTAAAATAATTAATTGGATATAATGTTTTTTGGATAATATCGCTTTCATCTTGGTTGGAACCTCCTTACTCGTTATAAGGATTGTACTAATGAAATAGCTGCTATCGGCAATGATAATTTCTTTTTTTTGAAAAAAAAATTATGGACAATTCCAAAAAATTAGTAAACATTAGCAGGATTGCTAAATAGAGAGATGAAAAATGGGAATTTGGCGATTTATTTCTTTTTTTGTGTAAAAAAGGATCTTTAAAATAAAATGTTCATGAAAATTCAAGGCAAATAAAAGAGTATCTCCAGAGATAATATAGAATGAGTCTCGTTACCTAATCGTAACAGCAGAAATCAATTAGTGGGGGAAAATAGAATGAAAAATAACATGAAGAAGGTATTTGTCGCAAGTATTGCCTGTCTGTCTTTAGGAACTTCTATAGGCGTACATGCAACAACCATAGGCAAGGAAGCTATTGCTATCAGTGATAACTTGAAAGAAGTGGTTGAGGATTCGATTATCAGTAACGGGGATTTTAACGCTGGTTTAGATCATTGGATCGTGTCAAACCCAGAATCGAACAATCCAACACTGGTAACCGAAAATGGGGTTTCTTATGTGAAAGCAATGTTGGGCGAAAATATCCATCAATATGTGAAATTACAACTCAATACGACCTACACATTTTCTTATGACGCTGCGGGAAGCAAAAATTTTCCGAGTAAAGTCGAGTTTGGTACATTGAATCACGGAGAAGAATTTGTTTCTTTACAAGAATCGGCACATAATAATGAACAATGGGAAAGACATTCGTTTACTTTTACGACACCAGAAAAAGACAATACATATATTATCCGTTTTTCTTCTACGGGAAATGGTTGGGCAACTTTTAAAAATATCGATGTCCAATCAGAAGATGACACATCCCAAAATACTTTGTTATCTGTTGGAGTAGAAAGTCACCAACCATATATCTACTTAAACTTAACGCCAGAACAATTTAATAGCAAACAACGCCTGATGGTTTATTTGGATGGTAACTATTATTTTGAAACGTATAATGGTAAAGCATACTATTCTTATAAAGATATAACAGACGAACTAGTAAAGATACGTCGTGCGTTTGAAGGCAACAAAGGCGAAAAAATTGAAGTTTATTTAGCACCTGGTTCACCTGGTCAAAGCTCTGCAGGTAAAGTATTGTTAGAAACCTATGTAGTCGAGAAAAAATTGGAATCAGCAGCGACTGAATATGATCAGATCGTGAAAGATATTCAAGTAGTTGGAAATAAAGTAGTGATGGATATTGATCGAGAAATATTTGAGCAAGACAATCGAATCGTACTTTATAAAAATGATGCATATATCGCGGAAACTTATAAAGGAAAAGCTTACTATTCATCAGTCAAAAAAATGAATGAGACTGTTCGGGTGACTTACAGTAAAGGCGTGGTTGCTGGCGATATCATTTCAGTTAAATTAGTAGGTAATCGACCAGGAACAAGTACTACGAATAGTTTCCAACAACTACTAGCGACTATAGAAGTGGAATAATCCCAGTAAAATAGATATCGCTTAGGATGAAGAGATACGACAACAATAAAAAAACTCCCTCACTCGTTTGGCTAGTGGGGGAGTTTTAATCAAATAGGAGAAATGCTTATTTTTTTAATTGCTGATAAGATAGCTATTAGGTATGGATTAGTTCGGGTAAGGACAAGTGTAGATTCCGTTGTTCAGTTCTTTTTTATTTGTGACACTCCTGTACTCTTACAATGGATGATATGGTTTTCACTTTATGAGTCGCTTTTTTTATTGTAAAGGTAATGCTTTTTTGATTGATAAAAAATAGAAGAAGTATTAGTTTGACAAATGAGTGACCACTCATATATAATTATACATGAATAAACGTTCATGTTTAAAGTGAGGAGGTCAGAGCATGAAAAGCTATCGATTAGAAGGATTGGATTGCGCAAACTGTGCAATGAAAATCGAAAAAAGAATCAACGAAATCAATGGGGTAAAGCAAGCAAATGTTAACTTTGCTGTAGGTAAATTAACGATTGACGCAGATCAGGATAAGATAGGTGAAATCGAAACTGAAACTAGAAAAGTGATCAAGGAATTAGAACCAGAAGTTGAGGTAAAAGAGATGGAAGAAGTGACTTCAACATTAAATGAAGAAAAAAAGGATCTGATTCGTATTGTCCTATCAGCTATTGGCTTATTAGGCTTGTTTATTTGGGCTCCAGCTGAACCGATTCGTTTTATTGGATTTTTACTTGTCTATTTATTTATTGGTTTTGATGTTATTAAACAAGCTGCATTAAACATTACGAGAGGTCAATTGTTTGATGAAAATTTTTTGATGGCAATCGCAACGATCGGTGCGATGTTGATTGGTGAATATCCAGAGGCAGTAGCGGTCATGTTGTTTTATCAAGTAGGTGAATATTTCCAAGGCTTTGCAGTCAACCAATCAAGAAAATCGATACGTGCATTGATGGAGATTCGACCAGAAGTGGCTCATGTTGAAACAGAAGCTGGATTGGTGACAACCCAGCCAGAAAGAGTAATGATTGGGGAGCATGTTTTTGTCAAACCAGGAGAACGAGTACCATTAGATGGGAAAGTCATCAGTGGGCAGTCATTAGTTGACACTTCTGCATTAACGGGAGAATCGGTTCCAAAAGAAGTTTTTGAAGGAGAGTCAGTATTAAGTGGTTTTATCAATATCAATCAACCATTAGTTGTTGAAGTAGAAAAAAATTATCAAAACTCAACCATTAGTAAATTGCTCGAATTAGTAGAAAATGCAAGTAGTAAAAAGGCACCAGCAGAAAATTTCATCACTAAATTTGCTCGTTACTACACGCCAGTGGTAGTAGTATTAGCTGTTTTATTAGCCATTTTACCACCACTTGTGTTATCAAATACAGGATTTGATGAATGGATTTACCGAGCTTTGACGTTCTTAGTGATTTCGTGTCCTTGTGCTTTAGTAATTTCGGTACCTTTAAGCTTTTTTGGAGGGATTGGTGGAGCTAGTAAAATGGGTGTATTAGTGAAGGGTAGTAATTACCTTGAATTATTAGCTCATACAGACACCATGGTTTTTGACAAAACAGGAACTCTGACAAAAGGTGATTTTTCTGTTCAATCAATTGAAACTACTATGGTTGAACCTTTATTCATGCAATATGTTGCAAGTGTAGAACAATATTCGACACATCCGATTGCACAAGCGATTTTAGCTGATTATGAAGGAGCATTATTACCCACGGATCAAATGGAAGAAGTTTTAGGCGAAGGAATCAAGGCAGTTGTGGATGGGAAAGTAGTCTTAGTAGGAAATCATAAACTTTTCACTCGATACAATATAGCCTTTCCAGTCAATCAAGCAGTTGGTACCTTAGTATATGTGGCAATTGATCAACAGTATGTTGGAAGCATAGTGATTGCAGATTCCATCAAAGAAGATGCAAAAGCAGCTTTACAAAAACTAAAAAAACTTGGAGTTAAACAAACTGTGATGCTTACCGGGGATGCACAAGCAATTGCGACACATATTGGAAATGAATTAGGAATCGACACGGTCTATAGCGAGCTCTTACCGCAAGACAAAGTGGCTAAATTAGAGCAAATCCTCACGAACGCATCGCAAAAGACTGCGTTTGTTGGTGACGGAATCAATGATGCACCTGTGCTAGCTAGAGCTGATGTCGGAATAGCGATGGGAGGTCTTGGAAGTGATGCAGCAATCGAAGCGGCTGATGTAGTGATCATGAATGATGAACCTGGAAAAATCGCAGATGCTATTCGCTTATCAAGAAAAACGTTGAAAATCGTTAAACAAAATATTATCTTTGCGATCGGGATCAAAAGTGTTGTCTTAATTTTAGGCGCATTCGGGATTGCCACAATGGGAGATGCCGTATTTGCTGATGTAGGTGTCACTGTACTAGCAGTCTTAAACGCTATGAGATGTTTAAAACTCTAACGATCGACTGTTGATCTAAACACAAGCATCGTTAAAGTGAACTTTTCTTGCCTACGGAGTAGGATTATCAGAAAATAAGTGAAAATCTTTAACCAAACTATTTATATGCGTGTTTAAAATGAAGTTCTATAGGTGTATTTTGTTTGTTATTGATCAATAGAAAAGAAATTTTCCTTTATTCGTCAGCTTGATGACTGTTCGGATGAAAGGGGAATTTCTTTTTTTTATGTAAAAGCAACGATTTTTGAATTGTACTACCAGTTGTTGTTTTTTGATTAGAAAGTAAGCATATTAAAATAACTATTTGATCTAATTTTTAGAAAATTCTTTTACATCGTTCAGTTTGAAAGGGATTAACTAATTTATACAAGGTGTTATCTTGTGTAAAATGATAAAAAGATGGAAAAATAGTGTGGGAAAATTAAAAATATACACACATAAAATAACGAACTATTGTAAATAGATAAGAATTTGTTTATGATTGTAAATAGATAAATATTTTATTTAAAAAAATTTAAAAGGAGAAAACAGATGAACGATAAACAACTACGTTGGTTTACCGTAGCACTCATTGCTTTCAACATGGTTTGGGGCATGGGGAATGTAGTAAACAACTATGCGCAACAAGGAATTTCAGTTGTTACTTCTTGGCTATTGATTCTTGCTATTTATTTTATCCCTTATGCCTTGATCGTAGGGCAACTTGGTTCCGCATTTAAAGACAGTAAAGGTGGCGTCAGCTCTTGGGTCGAAAATACGACATCAAATAAACGGTTGGCATACTATGCTGCATGGACTTATTGGGTCGTCCACATTCCTTATCTTGCACAAAAACCTCAGGCAATTTTGATTGCTGCTGGATGGGCAGTTCAAGGAAATGGAAATATTGTTAACACAATGACTGTTCAAATGGTAGCAGTGATTTCCTTAGTAATTTTCTTAGCCTTCTTGTATCTTTCTACAAAAGGATTATCCACATTGAAGGTCATTGGTGGATTAGCAGGAACTGCGATGTTTGTCATGTCACTTTTATTTATTTTGATGGCAGTAACAGCTCCATTTATTACTACTGATATGGAATTTGCTACTACAGGAATGAATCAGGTCAAAACATACATCCCGACATTTGACTTTAGCTATTTTACGACCGTTTCGATGCTTGTATTTGCAGTAGGTGGGGCAGAAAAAATCTCTCCTTATGTTAATTCCACAAGAAATCCAGCCAAAGAATTTCCAAAAGGAATGATTTTCTTGGCTGCAATGGTTGGTGTTTGTGCGGTTTTAGGTTCTGTAGCGATGGGAATGTTATTTGCGAGTGACAATATTCCGAAAGACTTAATGGCAAATGGTGCTTACAGTGCTTTCCAAATCCTAGGCAACTATTATGGCATTGGTAATTCGTTGATGATCATCTATGCTTTGACAAATATGGTTGGTCAAATTTCCGCATTAGCCTTCTCAATCGATGCACCACTGAAAATTTTATTAGCAGATGCAGATCCAGAATTTGTTCCTTCATGGTTACGTAAACGAAGCAATAAAGGAACACTCGTCAATGGCTATTTATTGACTGGGATTTTAGTTAGCATCATCATTTTACTACCCATTTTTGGAATCAAAGACATGAACGAATTAGTGAAATGGTTGACTAATCTAAATTCAGTAGTAATGCCTATGCGTTATTTATGGGTATTCTTAGCGTATATGATGTTGAATAAAGCTTACAAGAAATTTACTTCTGAGTATAAATTCGTGAAGAATCCAAAGGTTGGTTTTATTTTCGGTGCTTGGTGTTTTGCCTTTACCGCTTTTGCTTGTATTCTGGGAATGGTTCCCAAAGTCGAGTATGCGGCTGATCCTAAAGCTTGGTGGTTCCAGTTGATCTCAAATGTCGTTACACCAATTATTTTGATCATGTTGGGAATGATCTTACCAGCGATTGCCCGTCGTGATAAAAATAAAAATGTAAAAGAAACATTGATTGAAACATAATGAGTTGAGAGAGAAACGATCGTTTCTCTCTTTTTTTGTGCCTCATGTTATCATAAATAAAAAAAGAAAAAGTTTTGAGTGGAGGAGGAATAAGATGAAGATAGTAATTTTAGGACAAAGTGGCTCTGGAAAATCGACACTGGCAAGAACTATTCAAGAAACGGCAAAGATTCCTCTTTTACCCTTAGATTTTTTATGGCATGGTACAGATTATAGTGAAAAGGCACAAGTTTGGTTTCAACTAGAGCAAGAAAACTTTATGGCTAAACATGAGAACTGGATCATCGAAGGAAACTATCTTGCTACTGCTAGGAAGAGGCTGCAAGAAGCAGATCAAATCATCTTATTACGAGTGCCAACGTATCTTGCAATGGCTCGTGTCATCAAACGAACTTTAAAAAGAAAGCGAGATCGTGCGACCAGACCTGACATGCCTAATGACTTTACTGAAAAGTTGGATAAAGAATACTTGGATTTTTTGTGTTTTGTTTGGCGTTTTAAGCGAAAGAATGAACCTCGAATCTTCCAACTGATTGATACATTGCAAGTAAAAAATAAGTTACTCATTTTAGATAATAAACGTGATCGACAAAAGTATATTAACCAGTTGAAAAAAAATAAGCCTATTGTTTGACAATTTACGATTACAGTTGTAATCTATTATCGAAGTTAAGTTTACAAATGTAATCGATGGAGGTGGAAAACCAATGGAAGAAAAGAGAGTATTAATTAAAATCAGTGATTCTGAATGGGAAGTCATGCGAGTTATCTGGACTTTAGGTCAAGCAAATGCCCAACAAATCACTCAGATATTAGCTGATTCGATGGATTGGAAAGTAGCAACTGTTAAAACCCTTCTAGGGCGTTTGGTGAAAAAAGAAGCGCTTTGGACTGAACAAGAGGGAAAGAAATTTATTTATCATCCAGCTGTTTCCGAGATGGAAACCGTTCGAAGTGCTACTGAAAATCTCTTTTCACATATTTGTGCAAAAAGAGTCGGTGCGACGATTGCTGATTTGGTTGAAGAAGCGACATTGACCCAAGAAGATATTCAGCAGATCATGAAACAACTCAATAAAAAAGAGCCAGTCGAAACGATTGAATGTAATTGTATACCTGGCCAATGTGAATGTAAGAAACAGTAATAAGGAGGAAACAAGAATGAAACAAGAATTTTCAGTTAAAGGGATGAGTTGCAACCATTGTGTGGCTCGGGTTGAAGAAGCGGTCGGAAGAATCAGTGGTGTCAAAAAAGTAAAAGTTCAGCTGAAAAAAGAAAAAGCCGTTGTGAAATTTGATGAAGCAAATGTTCAAGCGACAGAGATTTGTCAAGCAATCAATGAATTAGGCTATCAAGCAGAGGTGATTTGATGGCAACGAATACTAAAATGGAAACATTTGTCATTACTGGAATGACATGTGCGAATTGTTCTGCTCGAATCGAAAAAGAACTAAATGAACAACCTGGTGTCATGTCCGCTACTGTCAATTTAGCCACTGAAAAGGCAAGTGTGAAATATACCGACACTACTACAGAAAGATTGATCAAAAGTGTCGAAAATATCGGCTATGGGGCAATTTTATATGACGAAGCGCATAAACAAAAAATTGCTGAGGAGAAACAAACCTATTTAAGAAAAATGAAGTTTGATCTTATCTTTAGTGCGATCTTGACTTTACCCTTGATGTTAGCAATGATTGCCATGATGCTTGGAAGTCATGGACCAATTGTGTCGTTCTTCCATCTGCCTCTTGTGCAGTTGCTCTTTGCTTTGCCTGTGCAATTTTATGTAGGTTGGCGCTTTTATAAAGGAGCCTATCATGCATTAAAAACTAAAGCGCCGAATATGGATGTCTTAGTTGCGATTGGAACATCTGCAGCCTTCGCATTAAGCATTTATAATGGTTTTTTCCCTAGCCATTCCCATGATCTTTATTTTGAAAGTAGCAGTATGATCATTACCTTGATTTTACTTGGAAAGTATTTAGAACATACAGCAAAAAGTAAAACAGGCGATGCGATCAAACAGTTGATGTCCCTTCAGACAAAAACAGCACAAGTTTTAAGAGATGGCAAAGAAGAGACGATTGCAATTGATGAGGTCATGATCGATGACATCTTAGTGATTCGTCCTGGTGAACAAGTACCTACAGATGGACGGATCATTGCTGGCACTAGTGCATTGGATGAAAGCATGTTGACAGGAGAAAGTGTACCTGTTGAGAAAAAAGAAAAAGATATGGTTTTTGGTGGAACGATCAATACCAATGGATTGATCCAAATACAAGTTTCTCAGATAGGAAAAGATACGGTGTTGGCACAAATCATCCAAATGGTGGAAGATGCTCAAGGAAGTAAAGCACCGATCCAACAAATTGCTGACAAGATTTCAGGGATTTTCGTACCGATCGTTTTGTTTTTAGCATTGGTGACACTATTAGTTACAGGATGGCTCACGAAGGATTGGCAGTTAGCATTACTTCATAGTGTGTCCGTTTTGGTCATTGCTTGCCCCTGTGCGCTTGGTTTAGCAACACCAACCGCCATCATGGTAGGAACAGGAGTCGGTGCTCATAATGGGATATTGATCAAAGGTGGCGAAGCGTTAGAAGGAGCCGCTCATCTAAATAGTATTATTTTGGATAAAACTGGAACGATTACACAAGGCCGACCAGAAGTAACAGATGTCATCGGTCCCAAAGAGATCATTTCCCTTTTCTATTCCCTTGAACATGCTTCTGAACATCCTTTAGGAAAAGCTATTGTTGCTTATGGTGCAAAAGTCGGTGCAAAAACTCAGCCAATCACTGATTTTGTTGCTCATCCTGGTGCAGGAATCAGTGGAACGATCAACGGTGTTCATTATTTTGCTGGGACTAGAAAGAGACTAGCTGAAATGAACCTTTCATTTGATGAATTTCAAGAACAGGCGTTAGAATTAGAACAGGCAGGGAAAACAGTGATGTTTTTAGCCAACGAAGAACAGGTTCTTGGAATGATCGCTGTTGCTGATCAAATCAAAGAAGATGCAAAACAAGCAATCGAGCAACTACAACAAAAAGGTGTAGATGTGTTTATGGTTACGGGAGATAATCAACGAGCCGCTCAAGCAATCGGCAAACAAGTAGGAATTGATTCCGACCATATCTTTGCAGAAGTTTTACCTGAAGAAAAAGCCAACTATGTAGAAAAACTACAGAAAGCTGGAAAGAAAGTTGGCATGGTCGGTGATGGAATCAATGATGCCCCAGCGCTAGCTTTAGCAGATGTTGGGATTGCAATGGGAAGTGGAACCGATATTGCGATGGAAACAGCCGATGTGACATTAATGAATAGTCATTTAACTTCTATCAATCAAATGATTTCTTTGTCAGCTGTCACATTAAAAAAAATCAAACAAAATTTGTTTTGGGCATTCATTTATAATACGATCGGGATTCCTTTTGCTGCCTTTGGTTTTTTAAACCCAATCATTGCTGGTGGCACAATGGCCTTTAGTTCAATCAGTGTATTATTGAATTCTTTAAGCTTAAATCGAAAAACGATCAAATAAATCGTTTCAGAGGAAAGGAAGGAAAAAGATGAATAATGGAATAGATCCTGAGAATGAAACAAATAAAAAGGGCGCTATTGGAAAGAATCCTGAGGAAAAAATAACTGTAGAACAAACGAATACCAAGAATAATTTACAGGAACATGGAAAAATGGAAAATATGGATCAACACCATACGCATGGACACATGAGCGGAATGGATCATAGCCATATGGATCATGAAGATATGAGTGGAATGAATCATAGCCATATGGATCATGAAGATATGAGTGGAATGAATCATAGCCACATGGGTCATGAAAATATGGGTGGAATGGATCATTCTATGCACATGGGGAACTTTAAGCAAAAATTTTGGCTTTCTCTGATTTTAGCGATTCCGATTATTCTTTTTTCACCGATGATGGGGATGTCCTTTCCTTTTCAAGTGACGTTTCCTGGTTCTAATTGGGTGGTGTTGGTTCTGGCAACGATTTTATTTATTTATGGCGGACAACCATTCTTAAGCGGAGCCAAAATGGAATTGAAACAAAAAAGTCCAGCAATGATGACACTGATTGCTATGGGGATTACCGTCGCATATGTTTATAGTGTGTATTCTTTTATAGCCAACCTCATCAACCCCCATACACATGTCATGGATTTTTTCTGGGAATTAGCAACGTTAATCGTAATCATGTTATTGGGACATTGGATCGAAATGAATGCAGTCTCTAATGCCAGCGATGCTTTACAAAAATTAGCAGAATTATTACCTGAATCGGTAAAACGATTGAAAAAAGACGGGACTGAAGAAACCGTCTCTTTAAAAGAAGTCCATGAAGGTGATCGTCTAATTGTTCGTGCTGGAGACAAGATGCCAACGGATGGGACGATCGACAAAGGACATACCATTGTTGATGAATCTGCTGTTACGGGTGAATCCAAAGGGGTTAAAAAGCAAGTGGGCGATTCGGTCATTGGTGGATCAATTAATGGCGACGGAACAATTGAAATTACTGTAACAGGTACTGGCGAAAATGGTTACCTTGCAAAAGTAATGGAGATGGTACGAAAAGCCCAAGGAGAAAAATCTAAATTAGAGTTTCTATCAGATAAAGTAGCAAAATGGTTATTTTATGTGGCTTTAGTAGTTGGGATCATCGCCTTTATTGCTTGGCTCTTCCTAGCAAATCTACCAGATGCACTAGAACGAATGGTCACCGTGTTCATCATTGCTTGTCCGCATGCACTGGGACTTGCAATTCCATTAGTCGTTGCTCGTTCGACTTCGATCGCAGCTAAAAATGGGTTGCTTTTGAAAAATCGGAATGCGATGGAACAAGCCAATGATCTAGATGTGATCATGTTAGATAAAACAGGCACGTTGACCCAAGGGAAATTTACTGTAACTGGTATTGAGATTTTAGATGAAGCTTATCAAGAAGAAGAAATCTTGAAATATATCGGTGCTTTAGAAGCACATGCAAATCATCCTTTAGCGATTGGGATAATGAATTATTTAAAAGAAAAAAAGATTACTCCTTATCAAGCACAGGAACAAAAAAATTTAGCAGGTGTTGGTTTAGAAGCAACTGTGGAAGACAAAGATGTTAAAATTATTAATGAAAAAGAAGCAAAACGTTTAGGACTAAAAATCGACCCTGAACGATTAAAAAACTATGAAGCTCAAGGAAACACTGTCAGCTTTTTAGTAGTTTCAGATAAATTAGTGGCTGTGATTGCTCTAGGAGATGTCATTAAACCAGAAGCAAAAGAGTTTATCCAAGCGATCAAAGAAAAAAATATTATCCCAGTCATGTTGACTGGGGATAACCCCAAAGCAGCCCAAGCAGTAGCGGAATATCTTGGAATCAATGAATATTACGGTGGTCTACTGCCAGATGACAAAGAGGCGATCGTTCAAAGATATCTTGATCAAGGAAAAAAAGTGATCATGGTTGGTGACGGCATCAATGATGCGCCAAGCTTAGCACGGGCAACGATAGGTATGGCAATCGGAGCAGGAACTGATATTGCGATTGATTCTGCAGATGTTGTCTTAACGAACAGTGACCCCAAAGATATCTTGCATTTCTTAGAATTAGCAAAAGAAACAAGAAGAAAAATGATCCAAAATCTTTGGTGGGGCGCTGGTTATAATATTATTGCTATTCCTTTAGCAGCAGGAATCTTAGCACCGATCGGACTTATTTTAAGCCCAGCAGTGGGAGCAGTCTTGATGTCACTAAGTACAGTGGTCGTTGCGCTCAACGCCTTAACTTTAAAATAAGTTGTTAACGTTACTTGATTAACGAGTGAGTGTAAGAATAGAAAAAAGACAATCTTTAAGGACAAACACAAGCAAATTTATTCAAATGAAAACTGGCAAGCAGCTATTTTTCAGCGAATCAATTTTAGCAAAGGTCGTTAAAGATTGTCTTTTTTATTTATGTAGACAAAATGAAAAGAAAAAATGGCAGGAGAAGGGTTGAGAGAGGGATTCAAGAAATAATCAGTAACCATAGTTGTTCCCATTGTACGAAATTTTGCACAGTTCAATGTGTGACGGTAAGAAAAAAATAGCAGTAGTTAACTTTTTCGATCTGTTAAATTAGAATTTAATGAATTTCGTTTGAATTAAAGAAGAAAAAATGTTTTTTTTCGTAATTTATATATAGGGAGATGTATTAATCTATAGTTGATCGTACTCCTGAAACACACAGTAAAAAATAAGTGAGGGAACGCCAATGAAGTGGCAAAGATTATTGTCAAAAAATGTACAAAATCTATTTATATTGATCCATCAAATGAAAGATTTATCGTGGAAAAAAACGGATCTAGCAGAAAAACTATTAGTTGATGTAAAAACGATCGATCGATATTTAAAAAGATTAGAAGAAGGAGATTTTCCGATCCAACTGATTCAACATAAAAAAAGCGTAAAGCTGATTTATAATAAAGGCTACAGTGAGCCCTATTTGTTGTTTGATTTTCTGATCCACTCTTCGTCCTTTTGCTTATTGAAGGATTTGATTTTGAACACGGAGTATCAACAAGAGTATGATCGCTCCTCACAAGAGCGTCTAAGAAAATGGCTGGGTGAATATCATTTGTCTTTTTCTTATCGAAAACAACAACTTTATGGTTCTGAAAGAAAGATACGCTATCTTTTTTTCTGTTTTCTTAAAGATTTTCCCCTCTTTTTTATTGGGGATACAGAACAGTCTTTTTCCGAATTATTTATCCATTTGTTGGAGACACGTGCCCAAAATGCCGAAATCAAAATATTAGACGAACATCGCACGCTTTTTTTTGAACTTTTTCCAGAGTTGTTATTCCGACACGAACAACGTTTATCTGTCCGCGAAAAAAATTACCGCTGTATCGTTCGTTTAAGTTGCAACATCATTATCGAAAAATACTGGAAAAAAATTGAAGAAACGAAAATCTACCGAAAATTAATGACCTTAACAGAGAAATTGGATTCGTTGTTTTGGTTGGCTAGTGAATTTGAAAGTACGAATAAAACAACGATCACGCGAGTTATCTATCAAGAGTGGCTCCGTTACTCAATTGGGCTACACGAAAGAGTAGTCAAAGAGGAATTTCATGAGTATCAGGAAAGCTTGCGTTTGGTGCCGAATGTTAATGAAAAACTTTATCAATACCGGATGGCTTTACAACAAGCACTTACATATCCATCGTATGAATGGGGCCTACTTTTACTTAAAGTTTTGCAAGAAAGAGGATACCTGGAAATCTATCCACCAGAAGTAAAAATCGTCTTTTTTTTTCGTTACGATCATGAGGAAGCGCGCCGCCTAGCTTCTGTTCTGGATAAGACCTTGCGACATCGAAAACGGACCTCCATACATGTTTGTACTCGATCAATCCCTCCAAGTTATGCACAATTGATTATTACGGACCATTTTTTTCCATTAAATAATAGTAAACATCAAAAGACTTATTTCTACCAACCTTCTTTTGGGGTAGATCGTCTACTATCAGATATTGATTATTGGATTGATACGAAAAATTGATTTTTATCATATGAAAAGGGTGTGTTATAATAAAGAAGATGAGTAAAGGAGGATGTCTTTTGGATTTAAAGAAATTAGAAGTTCCTACATCTTCAATCACTGAAGTAAAACGATCACCGATGGATGTATTTGATCAGGCAAGAAAAGCTGAAACCGGTGTATATATATTTAATCGTGAAAAAGTTGCAGGAGTGATGTTGACACAAGAGCAATATGAAACACTGTTACAAGAATTAGCAGATTTACGTCAGAAGGCAAATGAAGAAGTACAGGCACCTATAGAAAGTAATGAACTACTTGGAAACTACACTGACCAAACAGCTGCTGTCGTTTCGACTTCTGATGGTCTAGATGAGTTGGTACAAACACTGAAACGTTATTTGATTACTGGTGTAACGATTTCTGCTAAAAATTTAGATGAACGAATGGTTACACTAGGTTTCATTACGAAAAAGACGGGCTTTGGAGGAGTGGTCGATATGTTAAACGAATTGACCGCAACTGGAAAGATCAATTATCAGTTACGTAGAAAACCAAACAGTCGTACAGTAATTGCTGAGATTATTGGTGAACAAGACAGTCAATCACAATTATTTGATAAAATTATTATAAAAAAAATTTATCTACATGAACTTTAATGAATAGCGTAAATTTTTATTTTTTGCTTCTTTCGGTGCTATGATTTTTCAGACTTTTTTACAAGGATCAATGAGAAATCATAGCTGATTTTCTATAAAAATTGGGTGGTTACCGATCCTTTGCTAGTCATATTTTTTCGATTCACTGATTTAACGAGTGAAAATTCTTGCCCAAAAAGCCCCAAGAATTTGAGGGATCAAATACAAAACCGAAAGCAGTAAAATCAGTTGGGTTGGTTTGAATGGCTGGTAAAAGAAATGCCAATCAGAGTAATAGTGACAAATCAAATAAGAAATGAATGTTGAACTAATATTAATAAAGAAGAGAAAGAGTAACTGTTGCTTTTTCTGGAAGCTAAAGCCAGCGTAAAAAGACAGAAAAATCAAAAAAATCAAGCCAAAAACAGAATGATACCGATAATCTAGTAGTAAAGAGAAGTACACATACGGAATGAAAAGTAAGAGCAAAATTAATTTTTTTCCATGATTTTTCATGGTGTGTTCCCCCAATCAGGTGAATCCGATTTCTTCTACTTTCATTCTAAAATCAACCAGCTAATAATCAAACACTTTTTTGAAATTTGTAGATTAAATGAATAAACTCTCATAGCCTTATCTCTAAAAAAAAAGATTTTCCCCCTAATTTTTTTAGAGAAAACGCTTATAGTAGGTGAAAGAAAAAATCGCGTAGGAGTAAAGTGATGAAAAAGAAAATAAAACTTGAACAATTGTATTTATTTTTTTGGTTTTTTCCAATTCTGCTGTTGCCGTTTACTTGGGTGAATGCCGTTGTTCAGGGAGCAGAAATTTTGGGGCTAATTCATGGTACTGGGATTGTAGTATCGAAAAATTTTCCAATTTTAACACTATTCTATTTTTTAGTGAGTATGAGCTTGATTTTGACAAATAAATTTATGAATAGTTATAATTGGCATTTGATTCATTTTTCTTGTATGTTGGTTTTTACTTCCTTTTTTTCTATTCTGCCACGAATCATTGTTGGACCGAATGGCTTAAGTGAAAGTGGATTGAAAGATACAGGGGAAACTTCGATGTACTTTTTGACCATTAAACCAAGTTTTTATCTAGCGATTCTTTCGTTTTTATTAGCAGTCATTTTTTATTCTATAGCAAAATTAAGAATAGAAGAAAAACTGTCCGGCGAAGTTAATAAATAGGTTCAATAAAGAGGAAACATTGTGAGCAAATGATAGTAGCGAACAGTGTTTTTTTGCTCTTTGTCAAAGATTTTTGATCCCAAAACAGGCGTTGGCAGGATTCGACGTTTTGAAAACACTGTACAAAAATACCTGAAAGGATGGCAGGAAAGCAAGAACAACTTAAGGAAATAGAAGAGAAGTTAGAAATAGCGAAAAAACAGCTTCGTTTCCCACAAAAGGAAGAACTCAAAGAAAAAGTGGTAGAACAAACTAGAATAAACATAGAAATGGAGTATTCACTAAGTAAGAAGTTAGATACGTAATCAATGGATGAAGATATGAATGAAGTAATGTTGCCTGAAGAAGAATACAATGAAGAAAATCAAATCGAAATATAAAAGAACGAATAACTGAATGTATTACATATTTCGCAAAGGAAATATCTCTTTTCGTATAATAATCAACCTATTTAAAAAATTCAAATAGCCTTTTTAGGCAAGCTAAAGATCTTTATTCTATGATATAATATTATTGTAGAAAGTTTGTGGCGGTTTGGCAAATCCAATTGAGGGGGCGTGGTGCCTATGAGCTTATTAGCTTGTTGGACGTACTCTTTAGAAAGGAAATGCCTGATTTTTTCTCATTGGATCAAATCATTGCTATTATCGGAGCAGCAGTAATAATTACTGCAATAGCGAAAGCTAGTGATTCGATTTTAGCATGGTTAAAGTTCAAAAAAGAACAAAAAAAATAGAGCCGTCTCAACTTTTGGCAGAGTAGACAGGCTCTAAACTTGTTAAAAAATGCCATCCGCTTTGAACGGACTACACTGGGCATGTTACAGCATGCCCTTTCATTTTTATTATAACCCATTTATCTAAATTTGAAAAGTAACTTTGTTTGCGAAGTGTTGTTCTGCATGACATTAAATATAGCATATTGCTACTTCTTCAATCATAGTAGAATCATTAATCCCAATTGCTATTCTATTACTTGAATAGGGCTTTTTGTCAAATGACGTTGGTAAAGAGAAAGTCTAGAATCATTTGGCCAGAAAGAAGAAAACTTCTTTCTGTGTTTTTTTTTTGGTTAAAATAGTTTTACGTGACGGATCATGGTTTAAAGGATTTCAGGGGGGCTCTTCTCTCTGTTTTTACATCATAAAAAATTTGTCGGTGAATTTCACCAACATCAAAAAGTACGGAGCCTTTTTATTTGGCTTGGATTTACGATAACTTTACATAAATTAACTGGATATTTACACCTTCAATATGCAGGATTTACAGTGGATTGCTACAATTTACTTGTAAATAAGAAAGGGGTATATCAATGAAAAAAGTATTATTTTCTTTAGGTGTTTTAGGTCTTATGTTAGCTGGCTGTGGTTCCGGTTCTGGTAGCACGGATGGCTCCGCAGCACAAAATAATTCTGCAACTTCTGGCGATCAAGTCAAAATCGTGGCTGTCGGATCTACTGCGCTCCAACCTCTAGTCGATGCAGCACAAGAAAGTTTTGTCCAAAAAAATCCCAACTATCAAATCTCTGTCCAAGGTGGCGGAAGTGGTACTGGGTTAAGTCAGGTCGAGTCTGGGGCAGTGACAATAGGAAACTCCGATGTCTTTGCTGAGGAAAAAGAAGGCGTAGATGCAAGTAAAATAAAGGATCATAAAGTTGCGGTGGTAGGTATGGCGCCAATCGTCAATAAAGACACGAACGTCAAAAATATTACAAAACAGGAATTAATTGATATATTCACTGGAAAAATTACCAATTGGCAAGAACTAGGTGGGAAAGATGAAAAAATCAATGTCATCAATCGGGCAAATGGTAGTGGTACACGAGCTACTTTTGAAAAGTGGGGATTAGATGGTGCTACTCCAGTACAATCACAAGAACAGGATTCATCAGGAACTGTTCGACAAATTGTTAGCCAAACTCCTGGCGCAATCAGCTACCTTGCTTTTTCTTATTTGGATGATAAAACACAGGCTTTAAGTATTGATGGTGTAGAACCAAAAGAAGAAAATGTTGCTGACAACAGTTGGAAAATTTGGTCTTATGAACACATGTATACAAAAGGTGAGCCTTCCCCAGAAGTTCAAAAATTTTTAGATTATATGATGACAGACGAAATCCAACAAGGACCGGTGAAAGAACTCGGTTACTTACCAATTACTGCGATGAAAGTAGAACGTGATGCTGAAGGAAACTTAAAATAAGCAATCATGTACTCAAATCTGCTACCCCTAAAAGTGTGCCTTTAACAGGCATGCTTTTTTTTTAGCTATTTCCTGCAAATGAATATGACAGTAATGAAAGATATTTATTAGTCATTTCATAGGCTTTTTTTTTACAAATGTATTAAGGTAAATATAATACTAATAATCGAGGTAAACGGTAAATGAGAATATTTAGTCATCAAACGGAAGTTGAAAAAGATCAAACTTCAGTTAAAAATATTACAAGGTATGCTCCCGATTATCGAGAGGGGCTAACAGATGAGCAAGTTGCAGAACGAGTGCATGCTCAAGCAACAAATGAAACGATCGACCCATCATTTAAAACGAACAAACAAATCGTTTTGCAAAATATATTTACTTATTTTAATTTGATTTTTATCGTCTTAGCAGTTTTATTATGTCTAGTTAGTTCCTATAAAAATTTGACTTTTTTGCCAGTGATTCTTGCAAACACGGGAATTGCTATCTATCAAGAGATTCGCTCAAAAAAGATATTAGATAATTTGAGTGTACTGAATGCAGCAAAAGTTACAGTCGTAAGAAACGGCGTAGCCAATAAGATCGATATGGAGGAATTAGTTTTAGATGATGTCATCTTGCTCGAAACGGGTCAACAGATTCCTGCAGACGGTTATGTCTTAGACGGTAAATTACAAGTCAACGAAGCACTTTTGACAGGTGAAGCAGATGAGATCGTGAAAGAAGTAGATGATTATTTGATGTCAGGGAGCTTTGTCGTTTCTGGTAAGGCTTATGTACGATTAGACAAGGTTGGCTATGACTCTTACATCTCCCAATTAACAGCAAAAGCAAAAAAAATGGGAGGAGGCGAACAATCAGAAATGATTGCTTCGCTGAATAAATTAATCAAATGGATCGGGATCATTATTATTCCCATCGGCATCACTTTGTTTTCACAAAGTTACTTTTTTAATGGCAACACGATCAAAGAAAGTGTGGTAGCCATGGAAGCAGCTTTAATCGGGATGATACCAGAAGGCTTGTACTTATTGACAACGATCGCTCTAGCAATGAGTGCCGCTCGTTTAGCTAAGCAACGAGTATTATTACATGATATGAAAAGCATAGAGACTTTAGCAAGGGTTAATGTACTATGTGTAGATAAAACAGGAACTATTACTGAAAATCAGATGTCTGTACAAAAACTAGTGATTGCTAAAAATGAGCAGGCGGAGCAACAGGCAACTAGGATTCAAGAACTCATTTCAGATTATGCTAAAGCTATGGCAAATGACAATGCGACGATGCAAGCAATCAAAACGTACTTTAATAAGCCTACAGATCAAGAGCCTTTATCTATCTTGCCTTTTTCGTCGGTACAAAAATTCAGTAGCGTAACATTTGCGGATGGGGTCTATGTATTAGGAGCGCCAGAAATGGTTTTACGTGAACGTTTCGAAACAGTTAAAAATGAATTTAGTCAATATGCTGATCAAGGCTACCGTGTGTTGGTTTTCGGTAGTTACCAAGGAATATTGAGCGAAGCACTTTTAGAAGCAGAAGTGATTCCGCTTGCTTATCTTTTGATTGCCAACCCAATTCGAAAAGAAGCCCCTGACACATTTGCTTATTTTAAGGAACAAGGGGTAGCAATCAAAGTGATTTCAGGGGATAATCCGCAGACCGTTTCAACTGTCGCATTACAGGCGGGCATTGCTAATGCAGACCAATATATTGATGTTTCTCAACTTGCTGAGGAAGATTATCTCTCAGCAGTGGAAAAATACACCGTATTTGGACGGGTTAAGCCTGAACAAAAAATGCAGTTCGTTCAGCTTCTTAAACAAAAAAATACAGTTGCGATGACTGGTGATGGTGTCAATGACATTTTAGCAATGAAAGAAGCTGATTGTAGTATCGCTATGGCTTCTGGCAACGAAGCAACGATCCAAGCTGCGCAAGTTGCCTTATTAGATTCTGATTTTTCTAGAATGCCTGAGATCGTAGCAGAAGGTCGGCGAGTTGTTAATAATATTGAACGATCTGCTAGTTTGTTTTTAGTAAAAAATATTTTTTCTTTCTTACTTTCCGTCTTTTCTGTCTTGTTCGCATTGACTTATCCGTTGGAGCCTTCTCAAATTACCTTGATTAGTCTGTTTACGATTGGTTTGCCATCGTTTTTACTTGCTCTTGAAGAAAACAAAAATCGAATTGAAGGAAAGTTTATTGTGAATGTCTTAGAAAAAGCCATTCCTGGTGGGCTAACAGATATGACTGTCGTGGGGACTTTAGTGGTAGGTGGTGTCATCTTGCATTTGAATAAGACAGATGTTTCCACTGCTTCAACGATGCTACTGACAGCGGTTGGTTTTCTCGTACTCTATAAAATTTGTCACCCATTGAACCAATTCAGAGGGCGGATCATTTTATTTTGTGCAGCAGGTATCTTATTTTCAGTCGTCTTTCTGCATAAATTATTTTCTATCTCCGCTATTTCACCCGTTTCGATTCTGTTGCTTTTGATTCTATTTTTTGCGGCGGACTCGATTTTCCGGCAGTATACGCGAATGATCGAAAATTACAGCCAATTGAAGGATGGAAAGAAAAAACGGTCTGCTTGGTTCTGGCTCAAAGTGCTGTTTTCAGTAGACAATAAACACGATTAACAGATAGACAAAACAAAAATAGGCGGTTATGCCAACCGCCTATTTTTTTCTGTTCCGCTATTTCACTTGTTCATTCATTTTTTGAAGATTTAAAGGTGATCATGCTGGAGGGATGGTGACGGTAAAAGTCGACCCCATTCCTGGATGACTTTCCACTTTGATCGTACCACCCAAGAGATTGACGTAATCTTTCACAATAGCCAGACCTAGACCAGTACCACCTGAGTGTCGACTACGTGCTTTATCCACTCGATAGAAGCGCTCAAAGATCCTTTCTTGATCTTCACGATCAATCCCAATACCAAAGTCTTGGACGGAGAATGTCAATTGGTTGTCAACCTCGTAACGGATGATTATTTTCTCTGATTCTTTAGAATATTGGATTGCATTTTCGATCAGATTTTTGATGATCGGGTATAAGAGTTCAGTTTGAGTTGTAAATGATTGTTCTTTCTGTTGCATTTCCAGGGTTAAGTGTTTCTTTTCGATCATTGGTTGGTAACTTTGAATGATTTGTTCAAAGTAAGTTGCTAAATGGATGGTTTGCGTTTCGTGTGCTGTTTCTTCATCTTTTGATAGCTGAATGATTTCTCGGATCAGCTTATCTAAACGAATCGCATCTTTTTGCATGATCAATAGGAACTCATTCAATATTTTTGGGTCATCTTTGGCTCCATCTAGCAGTGTTTCAGTAAATCCGATCAATGAAGTAACCGGTGTTTTAAGTTCATGAGAAACATTTCCTACGAAGTCTTTTTGCAGTTTTTCTAATCGTCTTACTTTTGTGAGATCATAAGCCACGCCTAGAATCTGCCCAGTCTCTTCAGAACTATTGAAGTAACGTAAGCTGATGTCTAATGTTTGTTGTCCCTCTGAAATAGTAATTTCTTGATGGATCAATGGTTCATTTGGCGTAACTTGGTGAATCAATTGGATTAATTTTGGCTCTTGAATGATCTCAGTATACCGTTGATTAGGCTGATAATCATGTACCCCTAAATGTGCCTGCATTTTTGGATTCAATAACCGCAGATGTGACTCTGAATCGATCAAAAAGACACCAATCATTAATTCATTCAATAGAGTATACAATTGTTCTTCAGTGGTCGTATAGGCACGATAGACTTTACTCATTTGTTCACTCAAAGCATTGATCGTTTGGTAAAGTTCTTCCCATTGATCAGAAGTTTGCATGATGGTCTCGGTTTTATCAGGGTTTTTGACCATTTTCTTTAAGACGGGCAGCACGGTTTTCAAGGGACGGTTACGTTGATAAACCAAATAATAGCTCATACTGGACAAAACAACGAAGAAAACCAAAAAGAAGAAAAAGACCCAACGACGAAAATTTTCTGTTCTTGGCAAAAAGCCATTTGTTGGTTCTGCGATTCGAATAATGGCTTCCAACTGCCCATTCTTCTTGATCGGTAGTGCTACATATAATAGTTCTTCCTTTAACGTACTGCTCATTCTTAAAGAAGTACCTAGTGAGCCGCCATCAAGGACTGCTTTGATTTCTGGACGAGTATTTCGCTGCCCTCGTAGTGAGTGATCGGTCGTATCGAATAGGATTGTACCATTTGGAGCTAATAAGGTTAGTCGTTCATTTGATTGATGAACAAAGTCTGTTAAAACTGCTTGATTATGCTTCGAAGATAAATCATCAATAGTCAATTGCTGGATCAGCAATTGCCCTTTTTTTGAAAGATAGCTTTCTTGTTGCTCGATGATTTGTTGTTTGAAATATTGAGAAATCATTTGCCAGCCACCGAAAAAGAGTCCCACTAAGAGAATGAAAAAGAAGACACGCTCAGAAATTTTTTTCCAATTCATCGTTTTGGTTCCTGAAATTTATAGCCAAAACCGCGAACTGTCACTAAATATTTTGGATGTTTAGGGTCTCTTTCGATTTTTTCTCTTAAGTGACTGACATGGACATCAACGATTCGACTTTGACCTGCAAAATCAAAATTCCAGATGCGATTTAGCAGCGTATCACGATCAATTACACGATCTTTTCGTTTCATAAAATAAACGAGCAGTTCAAATTCTTTTGGCGTTAATTCGATCGGTCGTTCCTCTACGGTTACTTGGAAATTCGTTAAATCTGCTTTGATCTGTCCAATCGTTAGGTAAGCAGGTTCTGCTTCTTCTTGTTGGACATGGCGTGGTTCGATGCGGCGAAAAATAGCTTTCATTCGAGCAAGTACTTCTCTAGGGCTGAAAGGCTTTGTTAAATAATCATCAGCACCAATTTCCAAACCGATGATCCGATCGACCTGGTCATCTTTGGCTGTTAGCATTAAAATTGGAGTATCAATTTTTTCTTGTCTTAACTTTTGGGTGATTGCCATACCATCTATAGAAGGCAGCATCACATCTAAAATCATAAAATCAAAAGGTTCTTCCAGTGCTAATTCCAGTCCTTTTTGTCCGTCTAAAGCACTTGTTACTTGATACCCTTCTTTTTCCAGATTGAATGTCAACAATGTGACGATTGAAGGTTCATCATCTACCACTAATACTTTTTTCATAACTTCTCCCTTTTCTTGCGTTCATTCTTTTTGTTTATTTAAAAACAGCTATCAACTAATGCCTGGTTTTTTTTATTAAGTGTCATGAATAGACATTTCTTATTTTAGCATAGAATCCAGTAGAAGGACTATTTTACCAACTAAATAAATGGTATAATAGGAAGGCACTTTGTTGGATAAAGGAGTGAGTGGCAATTGATCGGAATTAGCGCTTGTTTAGGCGGTGTCTTATGTCGGTATGATGGACAAGAAAAAGCTGTGCCGGAATTAAAGAAACTGGTCGCTGAAGGTAAAGCGATCATGGTTTGTCCTGAAGTAATGGGCGGTCTTTCAACTCCTAGAGCCCCAGCAGAAATCGTTGGTGGCGATGGATTTGACGTTTGGAATGGTCAGGCAAAAGTGATCACTACAAATGGTGAAGACGTCACAAAAGCCTACCAAGAAGGGGCAATCCATGCTTATCAAAAATTAAAAGAGCAAGAAATAGATTTAGTGATATTAAAAGCGAAAAGTCCTTCTTGTGGTTCCTCTCTTATTTATGATGGGAGTTTTTCAGGAACCTTGAAGTCTGGAACTGGTGTGGCAACTGCTTATTTTATCCAACAAAAGATGACCGTACTCTCTGATGAAGAATGGTTGAAATTGCGAGGTGAACAGAATGGAAATCGAGAAAACGAACCGAATGAACGCACTTTTTGAATTTTATTCTACGCTTTTAACCGAAAAACAGATGAATTATATGGAGTTGTATTATGCAGACGATTTTTCATTAGGAGAAATAGCAGAAGAGTATGAAGTAAGTCGCCAAGCAGTATACGATAATATCAAACGAACCAGTAAGATTTTAGAAGATTATGAAAAGAAACTCCATCTTTTCTCTAATTATATTGTTCGGGAACAGTTATTAGAAAAAATGAAAACTTATGTAAAGGAAACTTATCCTAAAGATGAAGTTCTCCTTGATTATGTGAAACAGATCCAAGAAATTGAAGAATAAAGGAATGAAGAAATCATGGCATTTGAAAATTTAACTGAGCGCCTTCAACAGGCAATGAGCAAGTTAAGAAAAAAAGGGAAAGTTTCAGAAGCTGACGTCAAAGAAATGATGCGGGAGATCCGCCTTGCATTACTAGAAGCCGATGTAAACTTACAAGTAGTAAAAGACTTTACGAAGCGTGTTCGAGAACGGGCGATTGGTGTAGAAGTATTAGAAAGTTTAACACCTGCACAACAAATCGTTAAGATCGTTGATGAAGAATTGACGATCACTTTAGGAGCAGAAACTGTTGAATTGAATAAATCACCAAAAATTCCAACAGTCATCATGATGGCAGGTTTGCAAGGGGCAGGTAAGACGACGTTTACTGGTAAACTAGCCAACTATTTAAAGAAAAATGAAAATGCACGTCCTTTACTAATCGCAGGTGACGTGTATCGTCCAGCTGCGATCGATCAATTGAAAGTTCTAGGGCAACAATTAGATGTACCTGTTTTTGATATGGGAACAGATGTTAGTCCAGTTGAGATCGTTCGTCAAGGGATGGAATTAGCAAAAGAAAAGAAAAATGATTATGTTCTGATCGATACGGCGGGGCGTCTGCATATCGATGAAACCCTGATGGATGAATTGAAACAAATCAAAGAATTAACACAACCAAATGAAATCTTGTTGGTTGTCGATGCGATGACCGGTCAAGATGCTGTCAATGTGGCAGATAGTTTTAACCAACAACTAGGGATCACTGGGGTAGTTATTACTAAATTAGATGGTGATACACGTGGTGGTGCAGCACTTTCGATCCGTTCTGTGACTGGCGCACCAATCAAATTCATCGGGTCAGGGGAAAAATTAACAGATCTTGAAGTTTTCCATCCAGACCGTATGGCAAGCCGTATTCTTGGTATGGGCGATATGTTGACGTTGATCGAAAAAGCGCAACAAGACTATGACGAGAAAAAAGCAGAAGAATTAGCGAAAAAAATGCGGGAAAATTCATTTGATTTCAATGATTTCATTGAACAGTTGGATCAAGTGATGGGGATGGGACCGTTAGAGGATCTGATCAAAATGATTCCTGGGATGAACCAAGTACCAGGGATTGAAAATGTCAAAGTAGATCCTAAAGATGTCGAACGTAAAAAAGCAATGGTTTACTCAATGACACCTGCAGAAAGAGAAAACCCTGATTTATTGAATCCAAGTCGTCGCAGAAGGATTGCCGCAGGTTCTGGTAACAGTGTGGTTGAAGTTAACCGCATGATTAAGCAATTTAAAGAATCACGCAAAATGATGCAACAAATGTCTAAGGGAGATATGAATATTCCTGGAATGGACCAAATGTTTGGCACAGGTGTCAAAGGAAAACTTGGAAAAATGGCGATGAATCGCATGATCAAGAAAAACAAAAAGAAAAAGAAAAAACGGAAATAAAGCTTCTATCGTACGTCTATCGTACTTCTATTATAATAGTAGAATTTTGTTTACCGTTTCATCCATCGAAAGAATCGTTGAGTTAGCTTCTGCTGGCTTTGCGATTCTTTTTTTGCATACTAGATAAACCCAATTCAAAAACTACCTGCCATAGCGTTCCTCATTTTAGATAGAGAAACAAAGGAATGGTACAATAAAGCTAAGAGGTGAAGAGAATGAAACGAAGATGTCCTTGGGGTGAGCAAACAGCAAGTATGAAACATTATCATGACACAGTTTGGGGTGTTCCAGAATATGATGATCAATTACTTTTTCGTAAATTGATGTTAGATATCAATCAAGCGGGATTAAGCTGGCAAACGATTTTGAATAAAAGTGCCTCCTTTGATGAAGCTTATGACTTTTTTTCGATCGGTAAAGTAGCCGAATATACAGAAGCAAAAATCATTGAGTTGATGGAAAATAAAGGGATCATTCGTAACCGTCGTAAAATTGAAGCAGCGGTAGCCAATGCTCAGGGTGTCCAAAAAATCCAACATGAATTTGGTAGTTTTGCGGATTATTTGTGGTCATTTTCGGATCATCAAGTGATCAATCACTCGTATAAAGAACAAAATGAGGTACCAACAACGAGCCCGTTATCTGATCAAATCGCCAAAGATCTAAAACAACGCGGATTTAAATTCATCGGAAGCACAACGATATATGCTTTTTTAGAAGCTGTGGGAATTGTCAATGATCATTTAGATCATTGCTTTCGCAAACAAGAAGTCAGCCAGATGGGAAAAGGAGAGTGAATATGATGGGGAAAATCGTCTTTTATGGTGCCATTAGTTTAGATGGCTACTTAGCAACAAAAGAGGATAGTTTACAGTGGTTATTTGACACACCAACTGGAGAAAAAACAACTTACGAGGCTTTTTATCAAACAATTGATCAAACGATTATGGGAAGAAAAACTTATCAGGAAGCCAAAAAATTGTTAGCAACTGAGCATCTGTATCCTGAAAAAAAGAATTTTGTATTTTCTTCTAATAAAGAGCTGATATTAAATGATGCAACAGTTGTTCATGAAGATCCCGTTTCATTCGTGAAAAACATAAAAGAACATTCTAACCAAACAGTCTGGGTCGTTGGTGGTGGGAATTTGTTGAAACCTTTGATCGAAAATCATTTGATCGATGAATGGTGGATCCAAATCGCACCTGTGCTTTTAGGAGAAGGTATTCGATTGTTTCAAGAAGGCACATACGAAGAACGCTTGAAACTAGTTGATACTAATTATTTTGGAGAGTTCATTGAATTGCATTATGTAAGTAATCGTGGAATATGATGGGAAAGATTATGTTGTGATGGCAAGTATTATTGTTTAAAAATAGTTTGATTAAATCAAGAGAGAAGGCGATTAAGACTTAAGTTAGTATGATGTATATTATAACTAACTTAAGTCTTAATCGTCTCTCATGTTAATAAATTGAGCGATTTCTTTATCACTACAACGATAAAGATTAAAAATATTGCGCAAACATTCGTAATTAGGTCTTCCTTTTCCTCTTTCCCAACAAGAAACGGTTTCTCGACTTACATTGAGATAATTTGCAACAAATGTTTGAGTATAATTTGCCTTTAATCTTTTTCGTTTTAACCACCTTGCATAGAAAATACAAATCACCCCTTAATATAAAGCACTTCACCTTGAATTATATAGGTAACATATTGTATTTAAAAGGTGTTGTGTGGGGAAATTTTCCCCTTTACTAAAATAATACAAGGGTATACGATTTACATATATAAAAGTAAACGATTACTTTACTTTCTATAAAATGATAAATTAAGGAGATTTGATTGGATTAATGTTTTTTCAATTTCTATCCATCTCTTTCTGATAGTACTATTATTATTAATCGGTATATTAGTAACTATTTCTATTATTAATTTTAGATGGGAGAAGGAAAGTCTATGAGAAAAATATTCGTTGATCTTTTAAAATGTAGCGGTATATCATTTTTTATTACATTTTTGATGTTAATCATGTCAATTATCCCTATTTGCTTGATCAGTTTTTTTTATGGAACAAATTTTCACGCACCTTATAATTTATTTACTGTCATAGGGAATACGAATGATTTAGGAAACGCAATTGAATTTAATTTTAATCAGAATTTTGGGATACAAATTCTATTATTTTATTTTTGTTTCACTTTTGTAATATTAGGAATCACATATACAAAACGCTATAAGAAAATGATATATTTAATAATTTCATTGTTTGCCATTTTGCTACAAGTTCTCTTAATGAATAGTATTGTATTAAATAAAGAACCGTTTAAGGAAACATCTATAAATGAAATCAAGGAATTAATTAAAAGTAATGAAGATACAGTTATTTATGTGGGAAGAGACAATTGTCCAGAATGTATCATTTTTAAGCCAAAATTAAGTTCATTTTTAAGTAAAGAAGGTCTGAGAATCAATTACCTGAATACTACTGGAAATGAAGAAGAAGTATCTAATTTTAAAAAGTTTTATAATGAACTTGGTGTGGTTAGCGTGCCAGCAGTCATCTTTATGGAAGGTGGTAAAATTGTCAAAGTACTTCATGGAAATAAGGCCTATAATGAGATAGAAAATAGAATGAAACAATTTACTCAGCTCAAAACTGAACAAATAAGTAAATAATTAGATCGCGGGGGCTATGCTAGTATGACAGATTCTAGTAGTGATAGTACTTTGACCATAAATAGGAAAACAAGCCGAAGAATTCCAAAAATAGGAGAAGCTATTTTCGGATTCTTCGGCTTGTTTTTCAGAGCTAGACAGGTCACAACCTTTTTTCGATTGTTTCCTTCATATATGATCTATTTGATTCGACCCATCGCTTATCAAAGCTAATTTTTACTTAGTTAATTTATTTAAAAAATCAAGATAAGCATCTAGAATCGTTTGGAAGAAGCTGAGTGTTCCTTCCACAATATGACCTTCTTCATCAACTAAGTTTGCAATATTGCCAATATAAGCTTCAGGTTGTTGTAAGGTAGGAACATTTAAGAATACAAGTGATTGACGTAGGTGATGGTTCGCGCCAAATCCACCGATACCGCCAGGGGAAGCAGTGACAACTAACCCAGGTTTGCCGTCCCATGCGCTTTGACCGTAAGGGCGAGAGCCTACATCTAGTGCATTTTTAAGTACAGCAGGAACCGAACGATTGTATTCTGGAGAAACAAAAACAACACCTGCTAATTCCTTGACCTCATCACGGAAACGACTCCATTCAGCAGGAGCATTCTCTGGAGTTTCAAGATCTTCGTTATAAAAAGGAAGATCATCGATCTTTACAAAAACACCTTCATATCCTTCAGGTAGCAAGTTAGCGAAAGCCTCTGCTACTTTTCTATTGTACGAATCCTTACGCAAACTACCTACAAAAAATCCAATTTTTTTAGTCATAAAACAATTCCTCCTTCAAACTTTCTATATTTATCTTACAAAAAATAAGTAAACTCAGCAAATAAAAACACTTGAGGAACATAGTGACTAACTTAACTACTTTTTTCGACTACTTATAGTAGTTATTGCGTATATATATTTGCTTCACTTGACATGGATCTTCTATAATTAGTGAATAGAAGTCTTGTCTGAAGGAGTTTGTGTGATTTTTTTAGAAAAGAGTGTAGTACATGAACTTTTGATAAAGAATGTTTCTCATTGAAACATCGGTACACATCATCGCATGACTTGGGGTAACGCAGCATCAAATAAAAAGATGAAATTGGTAGGTGGAACAAATGCATATTAACGAGTTTTTACCATTTTTGATCCCGTTAGTGATCATACAACTTGGGTTATTTTTTTATGCCCTTTATCATATTTTGACTCATACGCATTATCGATTTGGCAGTCGAACACTCTGGATCATCGTAATTCTCATAGGATTTCAATTTGTTGGTCCAATCTTGTATTTCGTGTTCGGTAAGGAGGAGGCATAATGGCGATCCTTGAACTAATCGATGTATCAAAATCTTTTGGTGAAAAAAAAGTGTTGAACCATCTTTCCCTTACCGTAAAGGAAAAGACGATCTTTGGGTTTATTGGAAAAAATGGTGCAGGGAAAACGACAACGATGAAATTGATTTTGGGGTTGCTAAAAAAAGATGCTGGAACAATCAAGGTTAATGATGAAACGGTTCACTATGGTCAAACAAAAACGAATCGCTGGATCGGCTATTTGCCAGATATTCCGATGTTTTATGACTACCTTACCGCCGAAGAGTATTTGCAATTATGCGGGGAAATCACCGAGATGCCTAAACATAAAATCCAACAAAAAACGCAAGAGTTATTAGCGTTAGTCGGATTGGCTCACGAGAAAAAAAGGATTAGGACTTTTTCAAGAGGGATGAAGCAACGTTTGGGGATTGCCCAAGGGTTACTGAACGAACCAAAACTGTTTATTTGTGATGAGCCGACTTCGGCGTTGGATCCATTGGGGCGTAAAGAAATTTTGGATATCTTATTACGTGTCAAAGAGCAAACAACGATCCTTTTTTCCACACATATTCTATCAGACGTGGAACAAATTTGTGATGAAGTGGCTTTCTTAAATAAAGGAGAAATCGTTTTATCAGGCACGGTAGCAGAATTGAAAACCCATCCTAAAAATGAAGGATTTGAAATCCAATTTCCAACTGTGAAACATTCTCAAGAATTTTTATCGCTTTTGCCGGGAGCAATCATGAAAAATGAAACCCTTATTTATCCTGGCAGAACTAACGAAGACTTACTTCGTGCACTATCTTTAATTGTTGATCACAAATTACCGATTCAATCGATTCATCGTTTAGAACCTTCCTTAGAACAAATTTTTATGGAAGTGGTGGACAAATGAAGCAATTACTCGCATTTTCAAAAAAAGAATGGAAGGAAAATTGGCGTACAGGTAGATTATTACTGTTGCTTTCATTAACGATCATTTTTGGGATCATGAATCCACTGATAGCCAAATTAACACCCTACATCGTTCAATCGATGTCAGAAAATTTAGCAGCATCTGGTATGAAAATCGGGGAAGTCAATGTAGATGCGCTGACTTCTTGGGGACAATTTTATAAAAACATGCCTATGTTTCTTTTATTGTTTTTGTTATTGTTTAGCTCGACATTGACGAATGAATATCAAAAAGGAACATTGATTAATCTTTTAACCAAAGGAATGGTTCGCTGGAAAATTTATTTTACTAAATGGATCATGGGACAGTTTTTTTGGGCAGTTGGTTTTTGGGGTTGCTCCTTCATTACTTACTTTTATACTGCTATTTATTGGGATAATGAGCTGGTTGTTCAATTAGGGACAAGAAGTTTTTATTATTATTTATGGGGTGTGTGGTTATATACTTTATTTCTATGGTTGTCCTCCTTTATTTCTTCTGGCTATTTTGTGCTAGCTTGTGGAGGGATTTGTGTGGCTGGCTGTTATCTGTTATCTATGTTTACAAAAGTTGCTGAGTATTCTCCTTTTTATTTAACGACAGTTTCGAACGCATTAGGGGAAAGGATTGATTCGAGTAACTATTCTTTTTCTTTAGTGGTAACAGGTTTGATGATTGCTGCCTTTTTAGTGACAGGAATTCTTTTTTTCAATAAAAAAGAGAGTTGAAAAAATTTTTTATTAGCTGTAAAGAAAAAAAGCTTTACAGGGTAAAAAAAAACTGTTACACTACAACTTGTGAATAAAACAATGGAGGTGGAAATATATAATGGCAGTTAAAATCCGTTTAAAACGTATGGGTTCTAAAAAGAGTCCTTTTTACCGTATCGTCGTAGCTGATTCACGTTCTCCTCGTGATGGACGTTTCATCGAAACTGTAGGTACTTACAATCCTTTGAAAGACCCTGCAGAAGTAGTTTTAAAAGAAGATTTAGTTCTTAACTGGTTATCTAAAGGTGCGCAACCTTCTGATACTGTACGTAACATCCTTTCAAGAGAAGGCGTTATGCAAAAACACCACGAAGCTAAATTCTCAAAGAAATAAGGTGATCGGATATGAAAGATTTAAGCGAATTAGTCTTAACAATCGTTCGTCCGTTAGTCACTTATCCTGAACAAGTCCAGTTAGAAGTCACTGAGTCAAAAGACTTCTATGAATATAACCTAACTGTGGCTCCTGAAGATATTGGTCGTATCATCGGTAAACAAGGGCGTGTTGCGAAAGCAATTCGTACGATCGTTTACGGGGTACGAACAAATGCACCGAAAAAAGTGCGTTTAAATATTATCGATCATAAGGAATAAAAAAAGCTGTTTCGTCTTGACGAGACAGCTTTTTTCTTTTTGAGGGGACTACTTGGCAAATGATTATAGAAAGCGTATCCTTAAAGTATAGAAAGGAGTAGATACCTATGAAAAAAGTTGCATTATTGATACCAGCTCTTTTACTTTTAAGTGCCTGTCAAGGAACAAATAATTCTACTGAAACAACTGATACGGCGACACCAGAGACTCATTCAACGAGTCATAGTAGTTCCAAAGAAACAGATACTCAATCAACAACCAAAAAGAGTGAAAGCTCTGAGATGTCTGGAAATACAACGGAAACGGCGACTACAAAAACAGAAACATCTACACAGAATAAACAAGCACAAACCGCATTTGAAGAACTGAAAGAAAAATACCCAACAACACCGATGCCACAAGAGATACCGATTACAACAGGGAAATTAAACATCGCTGCTGCCGAAACCAAACAGGGCTTTTCAATCTTATACTATGACCTACCCAAAGCCTATGTCTTAAATGCCAAAGAGTTAAATCAAGAAACCCCGATGGCTTCTTATCTTTACCAGTATGGCTTTGCTTCTAGTCAAGAAGCAATTGATGCCTTGCAACCAGTTACGGTTGATACAAACGGCCGACAAGTCGATTTGGGCTACAATATTACTGGCTATCAACAAGGAGCAGCGGGATCTAGTATTCTAGAATGGCAAGAAGGAAATTGGAGTATTCGTGTCCGGGCAAGTAATATTGAAGGACAAGATCCTGTACCGTTAGCCAAAGAAATCGTTGCTTACTTAGAAAAAGCAAGTTTGCCTGCTCCTGAGAAGTACGGGAAAATTACGGTTGAAATGAATGATTCTTCCCAACAAGCTACACAAGTAAGCTGGCAAGAGCCTAAAAATGTTTATACTGTTACCCACAAAGATACTCTTTCCGCATTGAAAATGGCTGTTTCTATGAACCAATAAATGATTGGAAAATGACATCAAAAAGCGAAAAGAAAGTAGAATTGCATATGCACACATGCTAAAATAAGGCAGATACGTCAAAAACACGTTCAGCCATTTAAAAACCATTGTTTGGTTGAAACATGTGTGAAAAGGAAAAGGGGATACAAGTTGACTGAATATTTAAATGTTGGAAAAATCGTAAATACTCAAGGGATCAAAGGAGAAGTGCGCGTCATTTCTACCACAGATTTTCCAGAAGAACGATATAAAAAAGGTGCTGTACTTACCTTGTTTCAAGAGAAGAAAGCGCCAATTGAATTAACCGTCAAAAGTCATCGTAAACATAAAAATTTTGACTTGTTAAGTTTTGAAGGGCATCCTTCAATCAATGATGTTGAAAAATATCGAGACGGTATTTTAAAAGTTTCAAAAGAAGAAACGATCGAGTTGCCAGAAAATGAATTTTATTATCATGAGATCATTGGAGCAAAGGTCGTTGAGGAAAATGGAAATGAATTAGGTAAAATCAAAGAAATTCTTTCACCAGGTGCTAACGATGTTTGGGTAGTCCAACGACCAAAGAAAAAGGATGTTTTGCTTCCTTATATTGACTCAGTGGTTAAAACAGTTGATTTAGAAAATGGGGTCATTTACGTCGAGATTCCAGAAGGATTGATCGATGATGAAAATTGATGTCTTAACACTCTTCCCACGAATGTTTGAAGGACCAATGGGTGAATCGATCATCGGTAAAGCGGTCAATAAAGGATTGTTAGAGATCAATGTTTCTAATTTTAGAGACTATTCCGATAATAAACACCAAACGGTCGATGATTATCCATATGGTGGCGGGGCAGGGATGTTGTTAAAAGTCCAACCTATCTATGACAATATCAAAGCAATTGAACAAGCAAATCCTGAAACAAAAAAACGTGTGATTTTATTGGATCCAGCTGGTAAACGATTTGATCAAGCGATGGCGGAAGAATTTTCGAATGAAGAACATTTAGTATTTATTTGTGGACATTACGAAGGCTATGATGAACGAATCCGTTCGCTAGTTACGGATGAAGTCTCTTTAGGTGATTATGTCTTGACTGGTGGCGAACTTGGCGCAATGGTGATGATTGATGCAACAGTCCGCTTACTACCGGATGTTTTAGGAAATCAAACATCCGCTCAAACAGATTCTTATTCAACGGGATTATTGGAACATCCTCAATATACACGGCCAGCAGAATTTAACGGGATGAAAGTCCCAGAAGTTTTAACAAATGGAAACCATAAATTGATTGAAGAATGGCAACTGAAAGAATCCTTAAGAAGAACCTATCAACGCCGACCTGACTTATTGGAACAATTAACAATGACCTCACAAATGCTGAAATTGTTAGAAGAAGTCAAAAAAGAAGAATCAGACGAAATAGAATAAGAAATATCAATATGACTCTTTACACTAAATTGATAGTGTGATAATATTTTATGGTGAGTGCAAAAGCACTTAACTATTACGATGTTCCGCTGTGAGGGAAAACTCATAAGAATGTTTGGAATAAGGAGAAAAGATCAATGAATCCATTAATCGAAGAATTAACAAAAGAACAATTACGTTCTGACATCCCAGCTTTCCGCCCTGGTGACACTGTACGTGTTCATGCGAAAGTTGTCGAAGGTACACGTGAACGTATCCAGTTATTTGAAGGTGTTGTAATCAAACGCCGCGGAGCTGGAATCAGCGAAACTTATACAGTACGTAAAGTTTCTAACGGAGTAGGCGTTGAACGTACATTCCCATTGCATACACCACGTGTTGCAAAGATCGAAGTCGTTCGCTACGGTAAAGTACGTCGTGCAAAATTGTACTACTTACGTGCATTACACGGAAAAGCTGCTCGTATCAAAGAAATCCGTCGTTAATCTATCGTTATCTGATAGTGGAAGAACCCTTGATTTTCAAGGGTTCTTTTTTTGATTATTTTTATAAGCAGTAAATCTAGATTGTTTGACATTATAGATTTGCAAGAGTGGCAAACAAGGAGCAAAAAGTCGAGTCACTTTGGTATATCTTAAATATACGTCAATCAGATGACACGATGACAGTCCTATTCATACCAAAGGGGCGACAGATCTGGTAGGTGAACGTAATCAGCTTATCAAGTTTATATGTACTACACGCAAACGCTATGCGGATTAAAGAGATCAGAAAAAAATCCTGCTAGAGAGTGTCTAAAAATATAAATTGCGACAGTCCTTGAATAATAAGAACTTTTTTTGAATGTTTTTACTAACAATCGTTTTGTCATTGGCAAGTTAACTGAAAATGAGACTGAAAAATCTGTTCTGATTCATCAGTCTCATAATTTCAACTTATTCAAAATGCAACGATGATCCCAAATGTCGGTTGTTAAGTGAATTGAGGACGTTTTTTTACATATTTACTAAACGAGAAAGGACACTTTTTTAGGAGTGGAGGTGTCAATTATTGATTAGTGATTTCAGCTTCCTTTTGAGCCATTTTTGCCGTTACGTGTTCATCAATTCGTAGGAATGGTAGATAGATAAATACGCTAACCGCAATGATTAGAACTTGCAATACTGCTGCTCGCCAATCCCCACCTGTCGCAAGGAATCCTGAAATAACTGGTGGTGTGGTCCACGGTATCTGAACTACCACATGATTGATTAAGCCGGCTGCAGTCGCAAAGTAGGCAGTTACTAATGAGAAGATTGGTGCTAACACAAACGGAATAATTAGACTCAAGTTAAATACGATCGGTAATCCAAAGATGATCGGCTCACTGATATTAAACATCGCTGGTGTTACCGATAGTTTAGCAAAGTCTTTATAATCTTTTCGACGACTGAAGATGAAAATCGCAATCAATAAGGCGATCGTATTTCCTGAACCACCCATAACAGCAAAAGTATCCTTGAAAGCCATGTTGATAATATGTGGAATGTGTTCATGGTTTGCATAAGCTGCCATATTTTCTTGCATGTTTTGTAATAAGAACGGATCAAGTAAAGAACCTGAAATTACAGCTTGATGAATTCCAAAACCAAAGAATAAATTGGCGATTGATGTGATTAAGATAAAGCCAGGTAAACCAGTTGTGATGTGACTTAAA
Organism: Enterococcus sp. DIV1682a; assembly: GCF_051711005.1. NCBI lineage: Bacteria > Bacillati > Bacillota > Bacilli > Lactobacillales > Enterococcaceae > Enterococcus > Enterococcus sp. DIV1682a. The sequence goes on along the minus strand of NZ_JBIOLT010000001.1, from coordinate 1,988,143 downwards.
GGTCCCGTGATCGCTTTAGTGATCAAGCCATTTACGTCCATGTTGAATAACTGATTGACAGCGAAAGATAGAATCGCAAAACCAGTAACAGTAATCATGATCGGGATCAATACATTGAATGACTTCAACACTGCGGGCGGGATATTTCCAGATAGTTTGATTTGCAATTTTTCATTTGTAGATAATTTAATGAATAGCTCAGTAGCTACTAATCCAACAAAGATTCCGACAAACATTCCTGATGCACCTGTATGGGAACCTGGAATAACTCCGGTTACTTCAATCGCTTTTTTTGCATTTTCCGGAGTGAACATCATTTTCATTGGTGTTAAAACGATGAAAGTTGAGATCGAAACTAAAACTGCTGCGATATGATTTGTATAATTTCTGCTAACACACATATGATAAGAAACTGCAGCTACAATTAATAGCGTCGTAATACTCAATGTTCCATTGGCGATCGACATGCCAATTTCTTGAACTTTCATTAATGTTTCGGGTTTAACAATTTTACCCATAAAACCAGTTGGTTCTAAGATAACGTAATTAATCAAAGTCACGAATCCAGCTAACATCATAAATGGCATGAATGTTGCAAATGCATCGCGTAATGTACGCATATGAATTTGATTTCCTAGCTTCGATGCGATCATACCAAATCGTTCAAACACCTGTTCCTTCTTATTTGTTTTCTTCATGGTATATTCTCCTTGTTTTTTATTTGTAAGCACTTACCGTAGTTCAATAATAGAACGGAATTTGATAAAAGTAAATAACTTTTTTTAAAATTATATACTTTAATGAAAAAGGGCAAAAAAAAGAGCTGATTTCCTCAGCTCTTTCAATCATTTTTCAACAAAAACGGCTTCAAAAACAAAATCTTGATATAAATGCCTTGTAATGGAGTATTCAAAAGGAGTCCCGTTTGCCAAAGAAACACTTTTTTCAACTTCGATCATAAAGTCTCCGGCATCAATTCCTAATATATTTGCATCAAACTCGGTTGCCAGTACGCCCTTCATCCAAACGTGAGAAGCATTGATCTCTAACTGCAGTTCATTGCGAATATAGGAATAAACCGATTTTTTCAAGTGTTTAGGTTCCAAACCAGGAATAATTGATAGCGGCATAAAAGTTTGTTCCAATGAATAGGGTTGTTGATCGACAAAACGACTGCGAACAATATTATAAATGTATTCCTTGTCGTTAATCTGTAATCGCTCTGCAATTTTTTTTGACGGTAATTCAATTGAAAACATATGAATTTCAGAGTCTACATGTTCTTCGCCAACTACGCTCATAAAACCTTCGCTTGGACCGAAAACTTTCGAATTATGGATCGGTTTGCGCAAAACTTCGGTTCCAAATCCACTTCGACTATGTAAAACTCCTTCAGAAACTAACATGTCTAATCCTTTTTTTACTGTCAATTTACTCGTATGATATTGTTTTGCCAATTCGGAACCAGTTGGTAATTTTTCACCGATTGCGTAAGTACCGTTTTCAATTTTCTTTTTTACATCAGAATAAACTTCCATATATTTCGCATTCTTCTTCATTTTTTCCCTCCTATAGTTATCGCGTAAAGATATAAATAATTATATACCTTTCTTTAATTTTAGCAATCTTTAAAGGGTAAAACAATTAACATTCATAAAAAGTATATATTTTTTAATAAAAAAATATTCCAATTTTTTGGAAGCGGTGTTATGATGGAGTAGTACTCAAGAGAATGTCATTTTAGGAGGATACAATGAACAAACAACAATTAACATTTCCAGAAAACTTTTGGTGGGGTTCTGCTTGGTCAGCTGAGCAAGCAGAAGGTCGTGGTGAAACTGGAAAAGCCGAAACGGTTTGGGAACGTTGGTACAAAGAACAACCATACCGTTTTTATCAAAGGATTAGTTCAGAAATTACGACAGATCACATTCATCGTTATAAAGAAGACGTTCAACTGATGAAGCAAACCGGACATAATTCCTTTCGGGTCTCGATCTCTTGGGCGCGGATGTTCCCAAATGATGGAGTAGGGGAGGTAAATCCAAAAGCGGTTGAATTTTATCGGGATTTATTTACTGAGATGAATAACAATGGTATTAAAGTATTCGCCAATCTTTATCATTTTGATATGCCAGCAGCCCAACAGGATAAAGGCGGTTGGGAATCACGGGAAGTTGTCGATGCATATGTGCAATTTGCAGTTACTTGTTTCAAGGAGTTTGGCGATCTCGTCTACCACTGGTTCACTTTCAATGAACCGTTGGGGCCGATCTTAGGGTCATATTTGGAAGACTTCCATTATCCAAATTTGATTGATTTCAAACGAGGAGCGCAAGCGGCTCACTTTACTATTTTGGCTCACGCGAAAGCAATTGCGGCACACAAAGAGTTGAATTTGAACAGTAAAATAGGTGTTATCTTGAATTTAAGCCCGACATTTCCAAGGAGTCAAACCCCCGCTGATGTGAAGGCAGCTGAAATTGCGGATCTTTTTTATGTTCGCAGTTTTTTAGATCCAATGGTCAAGGGTGTTTATCCAGAAAAATTAATTAACCTTTTACGTGAATATGATCAATTGCCAACGGATTATACTGAGGAAGACCTGCGTTGTATCAAAGAGAACACGGCACAAATCTTAGGATTGAACTATTATGAACCACGTCGTGTGAAGGCTCGTTTAACTGCAATCAATCAAGAGGGTCCGTTCTTACCGGATTGGTTTTTTGAGAATCATGTGATGCCGGGACGACGGATGAATGAATATCGTGGTTGGGAAATTTATGAAAAAGGTATCCATGATTTATGCATGGATATCAAAGAAAACTATGGGAATATCGAATCCTTTATCTCTGAAAATGGGATGGGCGTAGCAGATGAGGAACGTTTTATGGATGAAAGTGGGCAAGTGATTGATGATTACCGGATCGAATATATCCAAGATCACCTCGCTTATCTTTGGAAAGCAATCAATGACGGCTGTAATATCAAAGGGTATCATCTTTGGACCTTTATTGACTGCTGGTCCTGGATCAATGCATATAAGAACCGTTATGGACTAATTTCTCTTGATCTGCCAACCCAAAAACGGACGATCAAGAAAAGTGGTGAGTTCTACAAACAGTTAAGCAATCAAAATGGGTTTGAGTATGATATTGATCGATTGGTATAGCAAAAAATGAGTGGAAAAACTTGTATTTTTGTTTGAAAATCTTTTATCTAGAAACCATAGAGTTATTCATTCAATGGGATTGTTCAAATAAGCATCGGGACTGGGACAAAAGTTCTCTCAGTCTCTTCTAGTATCTCTAAAAACGAATAAACGGTGTTCAAAGAGCTGACCTTCGGCGATAAGTCAAAAAATCTCAAAACATGAGGAGCTGTTTCGAGATTTTCATTCTTAATGCTCCTGCGATTACTCGTCGCAGTTTTTACTTGGTGAGCGCTCAGGTCAAGACACTCTTTTCACGACCTCAAGAGAAACACAAAAAACGCTTGGTGTTCGTTTATTTGTTCCCATAGATCTACTGGCTATAAATAGCTCATCGCTTTGTTCAAAAAACCAGAAGCCATTTTCAGTATTGTACACGAATTGTTTAACTATCACACATTGATTAGTAACTGGGATAGTAGTTGAGAGCGTAGCGTATTCTTTTGTAAAATGAAAGGTTTGAAACAATCATTAACCTAAAAAGAAAGTAAGCCTGATTTTGATTCATTACGTCAAAGTCAGGCTTATTTTTTCTGTTCTAGGCACGATCTTTCACGAATTTTCTTTAATTAAGTACCATGAGTACGAAGGTGCTTAATTAATGGATCCTGTTTTCCACGTAAATGAAAACGACGGAATGTCAATTAGATACCTGATTGTTTTTCTATGTTTTTACTAATTGTTCAAGCAACGATTGAATGAACATTAGCAAGAAATTTCATTTAGCTATACGAACAACTGCAAATTATTTTGAAAATAGAAGATTCAATGAGTAAACCAACGCACCAGTATGTCCTAGTAAAGCCGGAAATCAAAAAGCCTAAAATAATTAGGAGCAGTGAGATTGAAGAGGGATCGGAATATTCAGATGGGAAATACCGAAAGAGTTTTTATAGGGTGAGTCATTTTCATTTTTAACAAAACAATTTACTCCGGTTTCAGTGAGGTAGTTTGGTAATGGAATAAGAGAAATATTTTTTATCGTTATTTTAAAATAACATTTTTAATAGGAAGGTGTATCTCGTTTATCATATGTATCTTTATTCTTAATGTTGATAATGTAATTTTTTTGTTGTAATATTTTTTTATGATAACAGACTTTTTGTTTTTATTATAACAAATTTATCTTATTAAATATTTTCTATTTTTTTATTTTATAAATGAATATACTGAATATATTATGAGATGTGTACTTATGTTATATATGAAGGGGTAGGGAAGGAAAAGGGGACATAAGGTGACATAAAATGGCTTTACACTCAGTTCAAAAGGAGGGAAGTGTCCAGTGAGGTTGTAGATTAAGGAGTATCATCTTATTTTGATCAGATCATAAAAGAGCAAGTATACATATCATGTGAAAAATCTGTATGGCATCATGAATTATTCTCTAATTCATTTATAGGAGGAATCGTTATGGCTATTGATCATAAACAAGTGACTCAATTGGAAAAATTAGCATTAAACATTCAACTAGATATTTTGATAAGTGTTAAACAAAGAGGAGAAGAATCAATGGATTGTTCTTTTTCTATGATCAAATTGTTAGCTGTTTTATACGGTAAACAGATGAAGATTGACCCGAAAAAACCAGATTGGGGAAATCGTGATCAATTAGTTTTAGCTAAAAGTCATGCGGTATTGGAATTATATAGTACTTTATCTAATCTAGGGTATTTTGATAAGAAGTGGCTATGGACGATGAGTCATCAAGGGGACAGACTCCCTAAAAAGTTAGATCGTTCAAAGACTCCTGGAATCGATGTGACAATCGGGGACTTAAATAACGGTGTTGCAATAGCTGCAGGTCTTGCGATGGGATTAAAAATAGCAAATAAGGAAAATGATGTTTATTTAGTGATGGATGAAGACGAATTAAAAGATGAACGTTGCTGGCAAGTATTTCAGTGTATTGCTCATTTTAAATTAGATCATTGCTTGGTAATTATTGATAGTGGTTATAGAAAACGAGAACAGTTAAGCAAAAGGTATGAGAAATCTTATCTATTGAAAAGAAAAGCAGAGAAGGCTGGGTTTTATACGTTGCTCGTTGATGGGACAAATATCAAAGCAATCAATGAGGCGATTGAAGAGTATAAAATGAGGACGACACAAGCCTTCTGTATTGTTTTAGAAAGTTATCCAGAGCGAGTGCTATCAGACTTAACAATGGACGATCATGAGGATTCAAGTAAAAAAATTCCTAAAACATTCCATCAAGAGATTGAAAAAACGATTTTGAAATTACAAGAAAAGCTTGAAAGGATGAGCTAAATGGTTCAGTTAAGTAACTCGTTATCTGTAAGGAAAGAACTTCGTACTTGCATAGTTGATACATTAAATGAATTAATGAAAAAAAACCACAATATCGTTGCGTTAGAAAATAAGTTTGAATCATTTAGTAACTGGGTTGATTTAAAAAATGAACATCCAAAGAGATATCTCAACATGCCTGTGGATGAAGAGAACATGGTAGGTATTGCAGCGGGGTTAAGTTTAGCTGGCTACCAACCTTTTATCCATCTTTTTGATTCTCATGCGATTCGAAAAATTTTTGATCAATTATTTATTTCCGAAGGATACGGTGGAAATACCATCAATATTTTTGGGGAATATTTCGCTTCTAATCGAAATGGAAAGGAACGCGTCAATGAACTAGGGGAAGATTTAGCGTTGATGACAATGATCCCAAATTCAATTATTTGTGAAGCAACAGATGAGGTACAAATGGCATGGATCATCAAAGAATTTAGCCAATTGAGCGGTATTCACTATGTACGCGGAGAAAATAAAAGGATACCTAATATCTATAAAAAAGAAACGACTTTTCAATTAGGCAAAGGAAACATTGTATGGCATGGAACAGATATTTTAATTATTGTCGCTGGCAGATTAGTTTACGAAGCCCTCAATGTTGCTAAGCGGTTAAAGTCCTGTCAAATTAGTTGCGAAGTCATTGATATGTTTACGATCAAACCAATCGATAAACAGTTGATCCTTAACGAGTTGAAAGGGAAAACACAAGTGGTCACTATCGAAAATTATGCAGTTATTGGTGGCTTGAGCAGTGCGGTGAACAGAGCTCTTACAGAAAATAAAGCAGCTGTTCCGTTGAGAAAGATAGAGATTGTGAAGCTTAGGCAACAAACGGATGTGCCAATCCAGACAGAAGGTTTTGACTTAGTGGTTCAGTTGATTGTTGAAACAATATTAGCGAATGAGCTAGATCGATAACGGAAAAATTGAGCTGGATCATGATAAAGGATAAAATTTCTTGAAAAAAATTAGTGTATCAAAGAAAGCATATGAAATATTGATTCTAATCGAAATACATAAAGAGCCTTGATTGATCAAGGGAATGAAGAAAACGAAAAAGGCAGCGTTTGGATTGGCCCGATGAAAGGGCCATTTGGGCGCTGTCTTCCTTTAATTTTTCGTTTCTTTAACTACTTAAAAGAGTTTTAATCAATTAATAATTGAACATGTTTGCCAAAAGTTTCTTTTTGACTATCGGATATAGCAGAATCGGTAATCAAATAGTCGACTTCTTGGAGTGGATAAAAGCCATAGAAATCTTTTTTATCAAGTTTATGATGATCTGCTACGATATATCGTGTTTCAGCGCTGTTCAATGCGTAACGTTGAGTCAATCCTTCGTCTTCATTTGAAGTGAAAACGGATGTTTTATCTAATCCATTTACCCCGATGAAACTTTTTTTTACATGGATATTTGCAATAAAATCATTGGCGATCGTCCCAACGAAAGCGCCGGTCTTATTTCGATAGGAGCCGCCGATCAGGATGATCTCAAATCGAGGATCACTTTTGAATTTGTTAAACACATGGATCGAATTGGTGATGATTTTAGCATGGTTAATCGTCAAGAAATCATAAGCTAATTCAATCGTTGTTCCAGGTCCTAAAAAGACAGTATCGCCTTCGTGGATATGATTCGCAATGATTGTGGCAATTTCTATTTTTTCTGACAAATGAAGATCCTTTTTTTCCCGATGACTTAGTTCGATCACGGAAGTTTTAGGATTTAATAGTTTGGCACCACCATGAATGCGAATGATTAACCCCTTATCCTCCAATTCCTGCAAATCTCTACGAACAGTCATATCAGCTACTTTCAATTCTTGAACAATATCGGCCACTTTCACGATGCCGTTCTTCTCTAGTTGTGCTAATAAGTATTTTTGTCGTTCTTCTTTTAACATGATATAAACTCCCTGATATTTCGTGGTTCTTATTTTTTTGTTTGAAATAAACATAAAACATTCAGAGAAGGTTGTCAAATATTAAAGATTTGTATAAGAAAATAGATTGACATGTTAAAAACATTCGGTTACTATTTGTTTGTAAAGGACAAAAACGAACACAAACAAACATAAACTGGAACAAATATAATGTTCTTGTAAGAGAATGGAGGAAGAAAAATGGATAAAGAAACAGTAGCAATGATTGGATTTGAAGTGGTAGCTTTTGCTGGTGAAGCAAGATCGAAATTGATCGAAGCGTTAGCTAAAGCAGAGAAGGGGGAATTTGAAGAAGCCAATGGATTAGTTGAAGAAGCAAATCAGAGTTTGGTTGAAGCGCACAATTCTCAAACTAAAATGTTAGCTGCTGAAGCGAGTGGTGAAACAATTGAAGTAGGGTTTATTATGGTTCACGCCCAAGATCATCTAATGACCACGTTGCTATTGAAAGATGTCATTCAACATCTCTTTAATATTTATAAAAAATCATAGAGGAGCCTGGGTATGAATGCAATGATCAAACGTATCGAAAAAATGAAACCGTTTTTTGAGAAAATTTCTAATAATTCCTATTTAAGAGCAATTAGGGATGGTTTTATCAGTCTTATCCCTGTCATTCTTTTTTCAAGCTTTTTTTTATTGGTAGCATATGTTCCCAACGCATTCAATTTTCATTGGGGAGAAGAAATAGAGTCCATTCTAATGAAAGCGTATAACGGGTCCATGGGGATATTAGGGATCTTAATGGCTGCTACAGTGACCAAGAGTTTGACAGAAAACTTTAATACTAAATTGCCAAAAACGAATCAAATCAATAGTACTTCAACCATGATCGCTGCTTTTATTGGTTTCTTGATTGTTGGGGTTGATTCGTTAGAAGGTGGATTTGCTTCTGATTACATGGGGACCAAAGGATTGATGACAGCGTTCATTGTTGGTTTTATTGTTCCCAATATCTATCGATTCTGTGTTAGCAAGAATTTGACAGTGAAAATGCCAGAGGAAGTTCCTGGTAATATCTCACAGACATTTAAGGATTTGATCCCGATTACACTGTCGACCGTCTTTTTTTGGGGATTTGATTTGGGTTTTCGTAACCTTGTCGGTAGTGGGTTTTCAGAAAAATTGATTGAGCTGTTCCAACCAATTTTCTCAGCGGCCGATGGCTATTTTGGGTTAGCACTCATTTTTGGGGCAATGGCGTTTTTCTGGTTTGTCGGTATCCACGGTCCCTCTATTGTTGAGCCAGCTGTTGCTGCCATCTACATAACAAATGTAGAGATGAATTTTCAACTGTATCAAAGTGGTGAACATGCACCGAAAATTTTATCTCAAGGCTTACAATACTTTGTTGCCACACTAGGTGGGACGGGTGCGACATTGGTCATTACGTTGATGTTTGCTTTTCTAGCAAAGTCAAAGCAGTTAAAAACAATGGGACGTGCCTCAGCGATTCCCGTTTTGTTTGGTGTGAATGAACCCATGCTGTTTGGTGCACCAATTGTATTGAATCCTATCTTTTTTATTCCTTTTATTCTTGCACCGATCCTCAATGTCTGGATCTTTAAATTTTTTGTTGAGGTGTTAGATATGAATGGATTCATCTACAATCTGCCATGGACAACTCCTGGACCAGTAGGGTTGATCTTAGGGACAGGTTTTGCTGGACTATCGATCGTTTTGATGATTGTTTTATTAACCGTTGATTTTGCGATTTACTATCCATTTTTCAAAGCCTATGACAATGAATTATTAGTGAAAGAAAAAGAAATAGGGCACGGGGATCAGTTGGAAAGTACAACTGTCAAACCAGCAGTCGTTTCACCGGCATTTGCTAAACAAAAGAATGATCAGACTAATGTTCTTGTACTTTGTGCCAATGGAGCAACTAGTTCGATGTTAGCCAATGCAATTAAAAAGGGTGCGAAGGAATTGAGTATCGGTGTGGATGCGACGGCAATGGCTTATGGGCAACATAAAGATCAGATTGGCGAGTTTGACTTGATTATCTTAGCTCCGCAAATGGCTTCGATGCTTGAGGAACTGAGAGAAAGTGCGAAGGACCATAAAACACAAACTGTTTCTACTACGGGAATCGAGTACGTCAAACTTGCAAAAGCACCTACTGATGCGGTCAACTTTGTTTTTGAAAATCTAACATGATGTGGAGGATGCGATGAATAAATTTCCAGAACATTTTATTTTTGGAGCGGCAACGGCCGCTTATCAAGCTGAGGGTGCCCTTTCAGTAGGAAACCGTGGGAAAAATTATTGGGATGATTACCTTAAAAAGACAGGGACATTTGACCCTAGTCAAGCAAGTGATTTCTATAATCGATATGCAGAAGACTTACAAGCATGTCATCAGTTTGGCATCAATGGCATTCGGATTTCGATTGCCTGGTCTAGGATCTTTCCTAGTGGGAGAGAGAAGGTCGATCCGATCGGTGTCCAATTTTATCATCGTTTGATCGATTCTTGTATCAAAAATGGAGTCACGCCGTTTGTGACTTTGCACCATTTTGATACACCAGAGAAGCAATTTAAAGATGGTGATTGGTTGTCTGCAAATATGGTGGATGATTATGTTGACTTTGCGCAATTTTGTTTCGAAGAATACGGGGACAAAGTGAAACATTGGATCACGATCAATGAACCCTGGTCAGTGGTTGCCGGTCAATACATCATCGGTCATTTTCCGCCGAACAATCAATATGAGCTGGGTAAAGCGATCCAATCAATGCACAACATGATGGTTGCCCACGCTCGCGTAGTCAAAAAATACAAGGAAGCTAATTACCAAGGTGAGATCGGGATCGTTCATATTTTAGAATCAAAGTACGGGATAACTGATCAGAGAGAAGATAGCCTGTCAGCGAAGAAAGAACATATCTTGGCGAATCAATTTCTATTGGATGCGACGTTTAAAGGGGAATACTCAGCAGAAACGATGCGTGTGATCAATGAGATCTTATCTGCAAATGGGGCGCAGCTTGAACTCAAAATTGAAGATTTTGATCATCTAAAAGAAGCAGCAAAAATGATTGATTTTTTAGGAGTCAATTATTATGCGAGTCATTTTTTAAAAGGCTATACAGGAACATCAAAAATCCAACATAACGGAACTGGTGAAAAAGGAAGTAGTATCTTTGCCTTGCAAGGTGTAGGAGAAAGGGTAACAAATCCTGTAATCCCAACGACTGACTGGGATTGGCCGATCTATCCACAAGGGTTGGAAGATATGCTTCTCTTGATCAAACAGAATTATCCGAACTATGGAAAAATCTATGTAACAGAAAATGGTTTAGGGAGTAAGGACCATTTTGAAGCGGGACAAATCAATGATGAGGAGCGGATCGATTATGTCCGTCTTCATCTAGCCGCTATTTTACGGGCGATCGACCAAGGTGTGAGAATTGAGGGATACTTTATTTGGTCGTTGATGGATATGTTTTCTTGGACGAATGGTTACAATAAACGTTATGGATTATTTTACGTAGATTTTGATACGCAGCAACGATTTCCTAAAAAGAGTGCTTATTGGTACCAAAAAATCAGCAAAGAAAAAGTATTGGACCAACCGATTAAAAATGAAACTAGCGAGAAATGAGAAAACTAAACAGGAGGAAAAATGAGTATGCGAGTAGTCATTGGTGCGGATAGCGACGGAATGGAATTAAAAGAATGGTTAAAAGATAAGCTCGTGCAAGAGGGATTTGAAGTAGAAGATAAAAGTATTCGACCAGCAGAAGATTTTATTGCATCTACATTAGCTATCACAACAGATTTAAAAGAACACCCGGAAAGTCTAGGGATCGCTATTGATGGTTATGGTGCAGGGAGCTTTATGGTCGCAACAAAAATAAAAGGAATCGTGGCAGCTGAAGTGTCGGATGAAAGAAGTGCTTATATGACTAGAGATCATAATGATGCCCGAATGATTACCTTAGGTGCAGCGATTGTTGGTAAAGAGCTTGCGTTAAATATCGTTAAGGGATTTTTGACCGCATCTTATAGTGGTGGTCGTCATCAGATTCGTGTAGATATGTTAAATGAAATGGGTTAAGAAAGGAGCAGATAATGAGAATAGCAATTGGATGTGACCACATCGTAACAGATACAAAAATAGCAGTTGCGGATTTTTTGAAATCAAAAGGGCATGAAGTAGTGGATGTAGGGACCTATGATTTTACCCGCACACATTACCCGATATATGGGAAAAAAATTGGAGAAGCAGTAGTTAAAAAAGAAGTTGATTTAGGCGTATGTTTATGTGGAACAGGTGTCGGGATTACCAATGCAGTCAATAAAGTACCTGGAGTAAGAGGTGCGTTGGTTCGTGATATGACCAGTGCCATCTATGCAAAAGAGCAACTAAATGCGAACGTCATTGGTTTTGGTGCCAGAATCACAGGAGAATTTTTGATTTGTGATGTCATCGAAGCCTTTATTCAGGCAGAATATCAAGAAACAGATAAAAACAAACAGTTGATCGAAAAAATCAACCAGTGTGAAAGCACAAATGCTTCGCAAGAGAAGCCGGAATTTTTTGCAAAATTTCTTAAAAAATGGGAAATGGGCGAATACGAAGACTAAAAGGAGCGTGACATAGAAGCAATGGATGGAAAAATGAAACATTTAAAAAAACTCTGGAATAAAGAACAAATCTTTGCCGCTTTAGCAATTGATCAACGAGGTGCATTACGTAAAATGCTTACCAAAGCAAAAGGAGAAGAAGCAAGTGCTAAAGAGCTGGAAGAATTTAAGATGATCGTGTCTTCGCAACTAACAAAAGATGCGTCAGCGATTTTGTTAGACCCAGAGTATGGCTTGCCTGCAGCGAAAGCGAAAGCGCAAGAAGCTGGCTTACTTCTTGCCTATGAAAAAACGGGATATGATAGTACCGTGCCTGGAAGACTTCCTGATCTTTTACCTACTTGTTCAGTTAAGAATCTAAAAGAGGCAGGTGCAGATGCTTGTAAATTCTTACTTTATTATGATGTTGATGAAAGTGACGAAATCAATGAGCGAAAACAGGTATTTATTGAACGGATCGGCTCAGAATGTCAGGCAGAAAATTTACCATTCTTTTTAGAATTAGTTTCATATGATCAAAACATTTCTGATAGTCAATCAAAAGAATATGCGATGAAAAAACCTGGCAAAGTCATAAAAATGATGGAGAAGTTTTCTGAAGAGCGATTCAATGTCGATGTCTTGAAAGTGGAAGTTCCTGTCAACATGCACTATGTAGAAGGATATAGTCAAACGGATTTCGTACATACGAAAGAAGAAGCAGCGAAATTTTTCCAAGAACAAGCTGCTGCTACCCATTTGCCTTATATCTTTTTAAGTGCCGGTGTTGAAGCAGAATTATTTTATGAAACACTACGATTTGCAAAAGCAGCAGGGTCAACCTTCAATGGAGTTCTTTGTGGTCGGGCAACGTGGAGTGCTGGGGTAGAAACTTTTGTCAAACACGGAAAAGAAGCGGCGATGACGTGGATGAACGAAGAAGGAAGTAAAAAAATCCGACAACTCAACCAAGTGCTGCAAGAAACCGCAACACCAGTAACGATATAAAAAAGACTATGAATGCCGCTTGTTCAAAGGCTGTAAAAGCAGCGGTCAGCTTCACAGAATGAAAGCTTTTTTGAAACGCTTCTCCTAATTTTTATAATGGAGAAAAATAGACAAGAATAAATGATCAAGAGATATAAAGATAGTGTAAAGAAACGATTTAAAGTTTCACACTATCTTTATATCTTTTTTTGTATGATCAAATCATAAAGGAGAGAGGAAAAATGATGATTATATTTGGTTTGATCAGTGCTTTATTAATGATTTACCTTTTTTGGTTTTTATTTAAGGGGGAAGAGTTATGAGTAGTATCATTTATCAAGGATTGTTTTTTTTATTTGTGTTACTCATTCTAGCGTTACCTCTTGGATGGTATATTAAACAAATCATGCAAAATAACATACCTAAAGGCGCACGCTTTTTGCAACCCGTTGAAAAACTATTTTATAAAATAATCGGACCAGTCAGTCAGAAAGAAATGACGGCGAAACGCTACATTTTTAGTGTATTGTCATTAAGCCTTTTTTCGCTCATTTTACTGATTGGTCTGTTAATGACACAAGAATGGTTGCCGGGAGGAAGTACAGTTAAAAATCTTTCTTTCCCATTAGCCCTCAATACGGCAGTTAGCTTTGTAACGAATACTAATTGGCAAGCCTATGCTGGGGAAACTACCTTATCGAATTTTTCGCAAATGTTTGGCTTAACAGTTCAAAATTTTGTATCTGCAGGTGTTGGTTTAGCAGTTTTGATTGCCTTATTAAGAGGTTTGACTCAAGTGAAAAATAAACGACTAGGGAATTTTTGGCAAGATTTAACCAGAGGTCTAGTCTATATCTTATTGCCGCTTTCCATCGTTTTAGCCATCTTATTGATCTCTCAAGGAACGATCCAAACGTTGCAATCAGGGCTAGCTTATCAAGGATTAGAAGGAAAAGATTTGTGGTTGTATCTAGGACCAGTAGCAAGCCAAGTAGCTATCAAGCAGTTAGGAACGAACGGTGGTGGTTTTTTTGGAGCAAATTCAGCTTATCCTTTTGAGAATCCAACGATTTTAGCGAATTTTTTGGAAAATATTGCCATTTTGCTCATTCCTGCTGCATTGATTTTTACACTAGGTTTTTGGGTAAAAGAATGGAAACAAGGACGGACGATCTTGATCGTTGCAACCACTTTTGTTCTATTAGCGTTTATCGGGGTAACAGTTAGTGAATATTATGGACCAAACTTTCCTCAAGTGTTAGGTTCGGCCAACATGGAAGGAAAAGAAGTTCGTTTCGGTGTGGGATGGTCAAGTTTATGGGCTGTCAGCACGACTGCTGCTTCTAATGGTTCGGTCAATGCGATGTTAGATAGTTTTACGCCCTTAGGTGGAGCGATCCCACTCTTTTTGATGCAATTAGGAGAGATTATTTTTGGTGGGATTGGTAGTGGACTATACGGCATGCTTGCTTTTCTTTTGTTAGCCGTTTTTATTGCTGGTTTATTAGTTGGTCGTACGCCCGAATATTTAGGGAAAAAAATTGAAGCGTTTGACATCAAGATGGCTAGTTTAGTTATTTTGACTCCTTTAATGTTGACCCTCTTTGGAGCTATGGCCTTGATCAGCCACAGTGAAGTCTTCACTTGGTTAACTAATGAAGGACCTCATGGATTTAGTGAATTATTATATGGTGCAACTTCCTTAGCGAATAATAATGGGAGTTCATTTGGCGGTCTATTAGCAGATACGCCGTTTATTAACTATTTAGGCAGTTTCTTGATGCTGCTTTCCAGATATCTACCGATCGTTGCGATTTTATTCCTAGCAGAAAACATGGGGAATAAGAAAAAAGCAGCGTTGAGTCCAGGGACATTATCAACCGTCAGTCCAACGTTTGTTACGATGTTGATTATTGTCATTTTAGTGATCGGCGCCTTGAGTTTCTTACCAGCATTAGCCTTAGGACCAATTGCTGAGTATTTTACAGTAAAGTGAGTGAGAAAAATGAAAAAAATCTATTTATGGGCTGTGGGTCAATCGTTCAAGAAGTTGGACCCACGACAGCAATTAAGAAATCCAGTCATGTTTGTTGTCTATTTAGGCGCGATTTTGACAACCATTTTGTGTTTTTACCCGATGGATGTACCGTTATGGTTTAGTCTTGCAATTACGGTTTTCTTATGGTTGACTCTATTATTTGCCAATTTTGCTGAAGCCGTTGCTGAAGGTCGTGGGAAGGCACAAGCGGATAGTTTGAAGCAAGCGAAGAAAGAAGTAATGACCTATAAGATCACCTGTTTAGAAGATGTGCAAGAAAAAAACTTTATTGAGATCCGTTCTTCTGATTTGAAAAAAGGCGATCTGGTTTATGTCCAGGCAGGTGAACAAATCCCAGCAGACGGGGACGTTATTGAAGGGGCTGCCTCCGTCGATGAAAGTGCCATTACTGGAGAATCAGCACCAGTCATTCGGGAATCCGGAGGGGATCGAAGCGCTGTGACAGGAGGAACGACAGTCGTCTCTGATTATTTAGTGATACGGGTCACTTCCGAAAACGGGCAATCATTTTTAGATAAAATGATTGCGATGGTGGAAGGCACCCAACGAAAAAAAACACCCAATGAAATCGGACTGCAAATCTTTTTGATCACTTTGACGATCATTTTCTTAACAGTTTCGATTACGCTGATCCCGTTTACTCACTTTAGTAGTCTGCTGGCAGGAAAAGGTGGCTCGCTTTCTTTAATCATTGTGATTGCGTTATTGATTTGTTTAGCACCCACGACAATTGGTGCGTTGATCTCTTCGATCGGTATTGCTGGTATGAGTCGATTGACAAAAGAAAATGTCATTGCCATGAGTGGTCGAGCAATCGAAGCGGCAGGAGACGTCGATGTCTTATTATTGGATAAAACAGGAACGATTACGCTGGGCAATCGACGTGCAAGTGAATTTTTACCAGTTCATCAAGTGAGTGAACGAGAACTGGCGGATGCTGCCCAACTTTCCTCTTTGGCAGATGAAACAGCGGAAGGCAGAAGCATTGTGATTTTAGCCAAAGAACGATTCAATCTACGAGAACGTGAATTTCAGCAATCTGAGGTGAAATTTATTGATTTTAGTGCCAAAACAAGAATGAGCGGGATCGATTATCGCGGGGACGAAATTCGTAAAGGCGCGGCTGACACTATGAAAAAATACGTGGAAGCAAATGGACATACCTATCCTGAAGAATGCGATCAATTAGTGGCTCAAATCGCACGTGCAGGGGGAACCCCATTAGTAGTTGTCAAAAATTACCAAGTTTTAGGTGTCGTTTATCTCAAAGACATTGTAAAAAATGGTGTGAAAGAAAAATTTGCAGATATGCGGAAAATGGGGATCAAAACGATCATGATCACAGGGGATAATCCTTTGACGGCTGCAGCGATTGCGGCAGAAGCGGGCGTTGATGATTTTTTGGCAGAAGCAACACCAGAAAACAAAATGGAATTAATCCGTGAGTACCAAGAAAAAGGTCACCTTGTAGCAATGACGGGTGATGGAACGAATGATGCTCCGGCATTAGCACAAGCTGATGTAGCGATGGCAATGAATACAGGAACCCAGGCTGCCAAAGAAGCAGGGAACATGATCGACTTAGATTCAAGTCCTACGAAACTCCTGCAAGTAGTTCAAATCGGCAAACAACTATTGATGACTCGTGGAGCGTTAACGACCTTTAGTATTGCCAATGATGTTGCTAAATATTTTGCGGTGATCCCAGTCTTGTTCTATAGCATCTATCCACAATTAGATCAATTGAACATCATGGGACTTAGTACGCCTTTAACAGCTATTTTATCTGCGGTCATTTATAACGCGGTGGTGATTGTGGCATTGATCCCGTTAGCGTTGAAAGGTGTTGCTTACCAGGAAAAACCAGCTAGTCAAATCCTGCGACATAATCTACTTGTCTATGGATTAGGAGGTGTCATTGCACCATTTATTTTTATCAAACTGATTGATGTCATTTTATCATTCGTGATTTTGTAAAGGAGAAAAGTGATGCGAAAAACAGTTATAGGAAGTATTCGTTTTTTATTGTTAAGTTTACTTGTTTTCGGAGGGGGGTATACATTACTAGTTACCGGGGTCGGTCAACTATTTTTCAATGAACAAGCTAATGGTAGCCAAGTTACCAATGATGGGAAAGTCATAGGTTCGAAGTTGATTGGGCAACCTTTTGAATCAACTCGCTATTTTTCTGGACGGAATGAAAAAGTTAGCCAACTGTCACCGGTATCCAAGGAACAAGCTTCACGTGTGGAACAGAGAACGAAAAAACAACTTCAAGAAAACCCAGCGCAAAAAGAAGTTCCGGTGGATCTAGTGACTGCTTCGGCAAGTGGTGTAGACCCGGATATCAGTGTGGAAGCAGCCAATTTTCAAGTGTCAAAAATCGCTCAAGAGCGAGGTCTTAAAGAAGCGGATATCTATGCTATAATAGAAAAAAACAGCCATAAGGATTGGTTTTCAGATCGCAAATACGTTAATGTATTACAATTGAATCTTTCGTTAGATCAGATGTCTGATTCATAATCGGTTCTAGCCATTTTCTTGATTGGTTTTAGCCAATCGGAAAATGGCTCAGACTTACATAAAGGATAAGTTGGAGGGGGAAAGGATGTCGTTATCGAGTGTATCAGAAGATTTTATGCAAAGACAGCAAGGGAAGAAGGGCAAACTAAGAGTATTCTTTGGTTTTGCGGCTGGTGTCGGTAAAACGTATGCGATGCTCTTAGAAGCTAGAGAATTATTTGCCTTAGGTAAAGATGTCGTGATTGGCTATATTGAGCCTCATGATCGACCAGAAACGAATCAACTACTCGAAGGTATGCCTCAGATCCCACCCAAAGAAATCAATTACAAATCAATCACTTTATTTGAACCTGATATTGATCGCTTGATCAAGCGAAAGCCCGAAGTAGTTTTGATCGATGAATTAGCACACACCAATGCGCATGGTTCAAGAAATAAGAAACGTTACCAAGACGTGGCAGAGTTACTGAATGCTGGAATCAACGTTTTTACAACGATTAATGTGCAACATATCGAAAGTTTGAATGATGTTGTTGTTAATGTAACAGGTGTGGAAGTAAAAGAAACCGTGCCAGACACTTTCTTTCAACAAGCATCTTTGAAAGTGATCGATGTTGAGCCGGAAGAATTGATCTTACGGTTAGAAGAAGGAAAGATCTATACCAACGAAAATGCAAAACGAGCCTTAAAAAATTTTTTTACCCCACAAAAGTTGAATCATCTGAGAGGTTTAGCGATCCAAAGAGCTTCCGATCATATCAATCAAGTCAGTAGTCAAACCAATCGAATCCAAAGCAAGTTGTTGACTATTGTTAATGACGATTTTCCTAAAATGGCAGAAAAGTGTATTCGTTGGACTGCAAGATTGGCGCAAGGCTTAGGTGCGCAATGGGTCGTGATTCAGATTCGTTCACATGAAGACACGCCGACAAACTTACCACTTGCTGACAAACTTGGTGGAGAAGTGATCAGTATGGAAGAAGAAGGAAGCTTTGAAACGATCGTTGAATACGCTAAAATGACTGGTATCACAGATATCATCATGGGAAAGAATCTACGACAACCATGGTATGAACGATTATTTTTAGAATCGTTTGAAAACCGATTGCTGAAGCGATTGAATGATACAGAGATCCATTTGATCCCATTTCAAGACACTAGACCGTCCTTTTTATTTCATACAAGAAAAATCATTGAAGGCGGCGGGAAAGATCTAGGGTATGCATTAGGTGCTGTTTTTTGTGCCACTTTAATTACTGAGTTGATGCAGTATTTGAACGTCGGTGATCAAAATCTGATGTTGATCTATCTCTTTTTCGTCTTATTAGTCGCTCGGATGACTTCCGGTTATTTTTGGAGCGCTTTAGCATCAATCCTTAGTGTACTATCGTTCAATTGGTTTTTTGTTGAGCCGCTTTATTCATTGACAGTCTATAAACAAGGCTATCCGTTCACTCTTTTGATCATGTTTTTAGTTGCTCTGATGATTAGTAACTTAATGGTGCGGTTAAAAAAACAAGCAGTTTATTCTATGGAAAAAGAGCATCAAATGGAAATTCTTTATGAATTGAATAAACAATATGTGTTGGCACAAGATCAACAACAAATTTTTGATATTACTGCGACGTATCTTTCACGTTTGTTAGATCGAGAAGTGGTTCTCTTTGGTTCTGAAGGACAAGTGAAAAGTGTGCATCGTGTCGATCGGAAAAAATCAAGACTTAACATCAGTGAAGAAATTGCAGTAGCTGTTTGGACAGCAAAAAATCAACAGGAAGCAGGAAATGGAACCGATACCCTCGGAGGAGCAAAAGGATTCTATTTACCGATCCTTACTAATGGAAAAGTCGTAGCTGTTTTAGGAATGGAACGAAGTCATTCCCACGACCTACAAAACGATCAACTAAACTATTTAAAGTTGCTCATTACACAACTGGCAACGATTCTGGAACAAAATCAATTGAAAAATGAGAAAGAGCAAATCGAACTTGAGAATGAACGAGAAAGAGTCCGCAGCAATTTGCTCCGAGCGGTCTCGCATGATTTGCGGACACCATTAACGGCAATTTCAGGGATTGCGGAGACGTTAAACAATGAAAAAAGTGTGTCGAAAGAAACCCAACAAAAATTATTGCGAGATATTCAAGATGAGTCCCAATGGTTGATTCGAATGGTGGAAAATTTATTATCGATTACACGGATCAATATGAATACAATGAAAGTGAATAAATCAGCGGAACCGATTGAAGAAATTATCGAAGCTGTGTATAGTCATTTGAAAAAAGTGTATCCAGATAGCCAATTAGATGTCGTATTACCAGAAAACATGCTATTCATCCAAGCAGATCCTATTTTAATTGAACAAGCTTTGTTCAATTTGATTGAGAATGCTTTGAGACACGGTGAAAAACAGCAACCTGTACGATTGACTGTGAGCCAAAATGGAGAAGAAACGAGGATTGAGATTAGAAATAAGGGTGAGATTCCTATCGAACAATTTCAAAAAATCCAAAATAATCTGACTCAACCAAATGAGGTGCCTGTTGATTCTAAAAACGGATTGGGAATTGGGTTAAGTATTGTCAACACGATCATTCGTGCTCATAACGGACAAATGGAGATGATTGCCGATAATGGGGAAACGATTGTCCGAATCTATTTAAAGTAAGGAGTTTTTTATGAATAAGATGATCTTATTGATTGAAGATGATCCCAATATTACCGATTTCATGGAAGTGGTTTTTGAGCGAGAACAATATAGATTAACGGTAGCAGCAAATGGGATGGAAGCTTTAACTGCTTTACAGGCAGAAACATTTGATGTCATTTTACTTGATCTAGGTTTACCGGATATTGATGGAATGGATCTCTTGAAAATATTGAGGAAACGGATGGATCTTCCGATCGTGGTGATTTCTGCACGAAAGGACGAAAATGAAAAAGTAGCCGCCCTTGATTTAGGAGCAGATGATTACGTCACCAAACCTTTCGGGACTAACGAACTTCTAGCTCGTATAAGAACAGCTTTACGCCATAAGAAAACCAAAGAAGAACAGACGTTGATCGTAGTAAATAATGCATTGAAAATCGATTTTGATAAGCAGTTGGTTTATAAAAATGACCAAGAAATCCATTTAACAAAAAATGAATATCGATTACTTAAATGTTTATTTGAGCAGATTGGTAAAGTAGTCACTTACCAAACATTAATGACCCAAGTATGGGGACCATACAGCGAAGATTCCCAAATTTTGCGAGTCAATATGTCAAATATCCGCAAAAAAATTGAAACAAATACGTTGAAGCCTGAATATATCATTACTGAAATTGGTGTTGGTTATCGTTTACGTGATTACCGCTCGTAAACATAAAGATGAAACAGTGAAGTCTGTTTAATAAGTATTAGATCCAAGAAAGATAGTTCAAAAAGGTCATGAAAGAAACAAATAGCTCCGAACAAACCAGAGCTTACTGTATCTTTCATGACCTTTTTATGGTGTTCATCGTATTACTTCTAGGGAATTAAACCTAGGTTATTCACTTACTCTTTTATAATTAGACCTAACAATGTAGAGAATTTTAAGGCCTGGTAGGTTGAGACCTGGCAACCTTTTAATTCATTGATCGTAATGCTTAATGTTTCAAAATTAGAGGAGCTTAAATCAACGCCTTTTAAAGAGGTTTGCTGAAAATTTGCTTCGTTCAATTCACAATTGTCAAAAACGATTCCTTTGAAGTGACAATGATAAAGATCGGCGTTTTCCAGTGAACAATGGCAAAATTGATTATTCTCCATTTTAGCATAGCCAAAAGCAGCTAGATTGATTAGACAATCTTTAAAAGTAACGTTTTTAATCGTTGATTCTTGAAAGGTTGTCCCAAGTAGTTTGCAATTGATAAATTCTACTCGGTGGATAGAGGCTTTTGTCATATTGACGTTGGAAAGATCACAATTTTTAAAGCGAACATCTACGAACTCGACCTGACTAAAATCGCTATTTGTAAATTGACAGTGATCAAATTCCATATTGTAAAAACGGGGACGATCGAAAAATGCTTCGATTGCTTCGTCATTGGCTACTTTGCACATTTCAAGCATTGGTTCCTCTTCGGAATAGATTGTAGAAAAGGGCTTAAGTGGTAATGTGGGAGAAATTTTTGGAGGAACGATTTTCATAGATTCATCTACTTTCCTATATAAGATTTTTCCATATCAGTAACGGAATCATCGCTGTCTGCTTATTATAGCACAAATCATTTGATTACATTTGGCAATTTTTTTGCGACAAAATGCGATATATTGCAAAATATTGCAAAGAGTTGCAAACTGTAGTAAAGTGACTTAAGGGAGGCGGTTTCATGCTGAGGGAAATTCGTTTGAAAAAAATAATCAAAATCATGAAAGAAAAACAAAATGCTGCGATTGATGACTTAGCAGAACAGCTGGAAGTATCTAAAGACACGATCAGACGTGATTTAATGAAGTTAGAAGAAAAAAATATAGTTCGAAGAACACACGGCGGAGCGATTTTATTAGAAAGAGAAGCAACTATTTTTGATTATGAGCAACGTTCAACTAAATTAAATGGAGTGAAACTTCAGTTAGGAAAAACCGCTGCAGCTATCATTAAAGACAATTCATCGGTTATTTTCGATTCCTCCACTACTGTAGAAAGTGTGATCAATCAAATAGGGATGAAACCTTTGACAGCTATCACTAATTCTTTGACTCATGCGATGCTGTTGGCAAAAAGGTCAGCAACTACGATTACGCTATTGCCGGGAAAATTGCACAAAACACAACTTTTTTTACATGGCGCAGATACTATTGAGAAATTAAAACAATACAGTGTAGACTATACCTTTTTAGGTGTTTTTGCTTTATCGTCTGAAGGAATATTCATTCATACGGAAGAAGAAGGACTTGTCAAACGCCAAATGGTCAAACAGGCAAAAACGGTGGTTGCTTTAGCAGATCATACAAAAATGGATAAAACCGGTTTTTTTAAGGTTTGTGATTTAAAAGAGATTGATTTTCTAGTAACAGATCAACCTCCCAGCAAGCAGTTACAACAAGCTTTGATAAATAATCAGGTGGAATGTCTTATATTAGATCAATAAAGGAGTAAGTATGGAAAAGAAAAATATAATTTTAGATGTGTTGACTGAGCCGAAAACATTTGCAGATGTCTCACCGGTTTTCTTAACAGATGAAACGATTGAGATGAGAAAAAAACGAATGATACAAAGGATGAGAGAAGAAGCGATTGACACACTAATCATTTATGCAGATCGTGAGCATGGTAGCAATTTTGAATATTTTACGGGATTTATTCCACGGTTTGAAGAAGGATTATTTGTTATGGAAAATAGTGGAAAAAGTACCTTGATTTTGGGAAATGAAAATCTGAAACTATGTAAACATGCACGAATCCAATCAGAATTGGTTCATTATCCACCTTTTTCATTGCCGAATCAACCAATGGATCACGAACAACCTTTAGAACAATTATTTACCTCGTTAGGGTTCGTTGAAAAGAAAAAAATCGGGGTAGTTGGTTGGAAAATGTTTACTACACGGAAGAAAGAAGCGACCAAGCTATTCGATGTTCCTCACTTTATTATTGAAGCAATCGAAAAAGCAAAAGGTGAAACGACTGAACTACTAAATGCTAGTTCGCTGTTGATCGGGGAAAAAGGAATACGGAGAACAAATAACGCCAATGAGATCGCTCATTATGAATTTGGTGCCAATCTAGCTTCTAGTTGCATGTTACAAGCACTAAACAAGATTGAAGTAGGTGTAAAAGAGTCTGAAATTGGAGCATTGTTAAATGGAAAAGGACAACCGAACACGGTAGTGACAATTGCTGCGACAGGGCAACGTTTCGAATATGCTAATCTTTACCCAACCGATAAAACAATTAAGCTTGGCGATGCGTTTTCATTAACTACCGGGTTTAAAGGTGGTCTATCTAGCAGAACCGGGTTTGTCATCGAACATGAAAAACAACTTCCGTCAGAGCAAGCGGATTATTTAGAAAAAGTGGCTAAACCTTATTTTCTAGCAATTGTTCATTGGTTAGAAACAATCAAAGTGGGGATGAGAGGCGAAGAAGTTTATCGACTAGTTGAGACTGTTTTACCAAAAAAACAGTTCCATTGGCATTTAAATCCTGGTCACTTGACAGCAGATGAAGAGTGGTTAGCTTCACCTATTTATCAAGAGTCGCAAGAAATACTTGAAAGTGGGATGATTTTTCAACTAGATATCATTCCTTCAGTTCCGGGCTATACAGGTGTTAGTGCGGAAGAATGTGTGGTATTAGCTGATGAGGCACTGCAAGGAAAAATCAAAGAAAAGTATCCAGAATTATGGCAACGCATGATGATTCGTCAAACGTATTTGAAAGAAGTGCTAAACATTGATTTAAGTAAAGACATTTTACCGCTTTCCAATACGGTTGCATACTTACGCCCTTTTTATTTAGCAAAGAATCAAGCATTTCGTGTACAAAGAATAAAATCCACATCTTGATGTACGAGTGAATGATAAGAGAAAATTCGTAGGAGTAACAGGAGCTGTATGGTTCGTTACTTCTCGAATTTTTTAGGTCTGCTAGCTTTTTTGAGAAAAATCCCTTATAGTGAGAGCCGAAAGACTAGATCATTTTTTGTACGTTGTTTCAAATGCGACGATGATCATGCATAAATCTCCATTCGTTTATTGGTTTTGGCCAAGCAGATAAATGTTAGGCTAGTCAATTATGAACGAGATGGAGCAGAAAAAAGGAGATATCAACTATGAACATCAAACAAGTGAGCGAAGCGAAAGGGATCTCGCCCGATACATTGCGTTATTATGAGAAAATTGGTCTCATTCCGCCTGTACATCGCACGAAAGGCGGAATCCGTGATTATACAGAAGAAGACCTCAACTGGGTAGATTTTACAATTTGTATGAGAAATGCTGGTTTATCCATTGAGTCGTTGATCGAATACAATAAATTGTGTAAGCAAGGAGACCAGACAATTGCTGCTAGGAAGCAATTATTGATGACAGAAAGACAGCATTTGATTCAAAAGATCGATGAGATGCAAGAGTGTTTAACACGATTACATAAGAAAATCGAGAATTACGATCGGTATTTATTAGAACAATAAGATATTAGTCCATGTTAGCCAACAGTTGGTTAAGAGAACTTTTATAGCCCAAATACAACAGTTCTGAAATTTTTACCAATGATGAAATAAAAAATTTTGATGAAAAAGAAGGCGTGTCGGAAGTGTCTAACTCTAAGAAATAAGCCGGATAATCCCAAATAGGAGGAACTATTTTGGGACTATCCGGCTTATTTTCGATGATAGAACTCACCCATGAATATCAGATAGTGAGTGAAACTACATAGCATTTAACGCATCATCAAGATCAGCGATCAAATCTTCTACATCTTCGATCCCGCATGAAAGCCGAACTAAAGTTTCAGTGACACCCATCGCTAATCGATCCTTTTCAGGCATACTGGCATGAGACATCGCCCAAGGATAAGAAAGGATGGATTCCACACCTCCGAGACTGACAGCTACGATTGGTACACGACAGTGTGTGAATAAGGTTTCAATTTGCTTAACTGAATCTACTTCAAATGACAAAATAGCACCACAGTCTTCGCATTGTTTTTGATGGATCGAATGTCCAGCATGCTGTTCAAGACCAGGATAATAAACGTTTGTTACTTTCGGATGATTGACGAGAAAGTTAGCTAATTCACTAGCGTTTCGAACTGATTTTTCCATTCTTAACCCCAGCGTTTTAACGCCACGCAATAGTAGCCAAGCATCTTCAGGACCTAAAATCCCGCCCAGTGCTTTTTGATGTTCCTTTAATTGCTGATACAGCTCCTCGTTATTTGTAGCGACCAAACCTGCAACAACGTCACTATGTCCATTGATAAACTTTGTTGCACTATGTATCACGATATCAACACCTAAATCTAAAGGATGTTGTGAAATGGGTGTCATAAATGTATTATCTGCAACTGTTAAGATCTGATACTCGTTAGCCAATTCAGTCACTTTCTTTATATCAGTGATTGTTAATAATGGATTGGAAGGAGTTTCAATGTAAAACATTTTTGTTTCTTTTTTAATCGCTTTTTGCCAAGAATCAATATCTGTTTCATCAACAAAAGTGCAATCGATCCCGAAACGAGCTAAGAAAAGATGGATGCTTTGGAAGGTTCCACCATAAATATTTTTACCTAGTACTAAATGATCTCCTTTGGATAAAAGGAACAGGACAGCGTTAATAGCAGCCATTCCTGATGAAAAGGCTAAACCGAACTGCGCGTTTTCTAATGAAGCAATACATTTTTCCGCCGCTTCGACAGTAGGGTTACCAAAACGAGTGTAACTAAAACCTGTGTGAGTGAAGACATTTTTTTGATGAAACGTGGAAGTTTGATATTTAGGTATCGACGATGCGCCTGTAACTGGGTCGATGACTGGGTAATCGTGTAGAATTTTTGTATTGATATTCATATGGGTTTCCTCCAAACCTACTTCATGTATCTCAAAAATAACACATTCATTTCCGTTATGTCAACGCTTTCTTGATAAAAAATTATCAATGAAATTAATTGCTTGTGTTAGATTTTAAATAACATTAGTTTTTATAAATTTATTTTAAATAAAGAATTTTTGCGGTTTTTAAAAACTCTGAAAGTGGTTGACTGCCTTAAAAATATATGATAATTTTTTAGTGTAATTGCATTCTATGATAAAAAATTATTAAAGGAGGAAAAGAATGAGTAGCAACAAATTACCGTATGAAAAATATCGCGTGGCGGGAGACTTGATCTTTGTTTCTGGACAGTTACCAATCGATCCAACCACTGGTGTAATCGTTTCTGAAGAGATTAAAGCACAAACGAACCAAATCATGATCAATATATCACAAGTGTTGGAGGAGCTAGACTTGACCATGAATCAAGTGGTTAAAACGACTTGTTTTCTAACTGATATGAATCATTTTGAAGCATTTAATCAAGTGTACGCAGAACACTTTGGTGAACGTTTCCCAGCACGATCAGCTTTTCAAGTCGTTGCCTTACCAAAAGATGCTTTAATAGAAATCGAATGGGTTTTATCTAAAGCATAAGAAAAGAGGAAGAAAGAATGAAAATAATAATCATTGGTGGAATTGCTGCAGGAATGAGCGCAGCGGCCAAAGCAAAGAGAGTCAATCCAGATGCAGAAATCATCGTGATTGAACAAGAGGATTATATCTCTTTCGGCGCTTGTGGGCTTCCTTATTATTTAGGTGAAGAATTTAATGATGAACAAGAGATGTTTGCTCGAACGCCTGAACAAATCGAACGTTTAGGAATTAAATTATTGTTGCGCCATCGAGTAGAATCAATCGAATTTGCCACTAAAACGTTAGCTGTAAAAAATTTAAGTACAAATGAAGTAAGTCATGAAACTTATGATCGTCTGATGCTGGCTGTCGGTGCAAAGCCGTTTGTTCCTAACATTGCTGGTATTGATTCTAGTGATGTGTATACGATTACGAAACTTAATGAAGTCAAACGACTACAGCAAAAATTATCAAATTATCAAAATATTGTCATCCTGGGTGGTGGATTTATTGGCATTGAAGTAGCTGATCAGTTAACGAAAGCAGGAAAAAATATTCATTTGATCGAGATGGCTCCTCACTTGATGAATCGTTCATTTGATCCGGAATTTTCTACTAAAATTAAAGAAGCTATTGAAGAAGAAAATGTAAGGGTTTCCTTGGAGGAGTCTGTTCTAGAGATCGAAAAAGATCATGAACGAGTGGTAGCTGTCAAAACGAATAGAGGAAGTTATCAGGCGGATGCGGTGATCGTTGCTGCTGGATTTATTCCTAATACCAGCTTTTTGAATGATCAATTGGAATTGTTGGGAAATGGTGCAATTAAAATCGATACATACGGGAGAACGTCTCAAAAAGATGTATTTGCGGCAGGTGACTGTGCTTCGATTCCCCATCGAATCTTAGGGGATATTTACCTTCCTTTAGCGACTACAGCGAATAAAATGGGACGGATCGTTGGGGTCAATCTTAGCGGTTTACAGATGCAGGAATATTCAGGGACATTAGGCAGTAGTGCGATCAAAGTAGGAGAGTACGAGGCAGCAGCGACTGGTATCACTGAAAAAATGGCAAGAGAAAAAGGATTAGATATCAAAACGACTTGTATTGAGACAATGAATCACTCAAATTATTATGGAACTCAAGAAAAAATCATGATCAAACTGGTTTATGACCGACAAACAAAAGTGTTGTATGGTGCCCAACTATTCGGGAAAAATGAAACAGTTCTTCGTGCGACTGGCTTAGCTGTTGCGATACACGCTCAAATGACGACTGAAGAATTAGGATTTGTTGATTTTGCTTATGCACCACCTTTTTCTTCTACGTGGGAAGCACTAAATGTTGTAGCAAATACTGCAAAATAAAGGGGATGAATAAATTGATCGATGCACCTTTTTTTACTCAATTTCTGAAAGTAAGTAATTATTATACTGCGGGAGGAATCGCTTTGCTGATTCTATCCCTCGGGGTAATGAAGTACCTGAAAGACAAACGGATTAGTTTCTCTAAACGAATGATTTATGCTCTTATTCTTGGTTTGCTTTTAGGGGTTGTCATTGATTTGATTGGTTCCGATAGCGAAATTTATACCGAATTTGCTCGAACGGAAATCAATGCCTGGTATGCCCTAGTTGGTTCAGGATTCTTGAAGATGATCCAGTTGCTAGCTATTCCTGTCGTGTTCTTATCGATTATCAAAGTAGTGATTGATGTCAAAGGAGAACGGTTAAAATATTTGACGGGAAAAACTTTTGCAACATTATTAGGGACTACGGCTATCTCTGCGGCGTTGGGGATTGCGGTTGTCAAACTCTATCGGCTTAACGGTGCAGAGTTTGCTGGAGACTTGGCAGCAGACAAAGCAGAAAGTATTAGTAATATTGCTTCGCAAAGTTTCCCGGAATTTTTCTTGAAACTGATACCTAACAATATAGTTAGTGTGATGGGGGATAATGGGAGTATTGTATCGGTTGTGATCATAGCGGCTATGTTTGCTGGAGCTATTCGCTTCTTACAAGTCAAAAAACCGGATCAAGTGGCACCTTTTGTTACGTTGTTGGACTCATTAAAAGTAACCGTCATTTCCGTTTTAACTAACGTGATAAAGTTGATGCCGTATGGGGTTGTTGCCTTAGTAAGTAATACAATTATTTCTAGAGGGATTCAAGCAATTATGGGAATGATCGGATTTATTGCAGCTCTATATACTGGTGTTCTTTTGATGTTGATCGTTTATGTCATTTTATTACTATTCATGGGTGTGAATCCAATTGTTTTTTACAAAAAAGCATTTACGACACTATTGTTTGCTTTTTCTTCCCGTTCAAGTGTAGGAACTTTACCTTATACTTTGAAAAATCTGGAAGAAGATCTAGGTGTGTCTCAAGAAACGGCAAATTTTGTTGCTACTTTAGGAACTTCGATTGGTATGAATGGATGTGCTGGTGTATTCCCTGCTATGCTTGGTGTTTTAATGGGATCAGCTGTTGGCGCGGAAATGGATCTATCCTTTTATTTCTTGGTGGTCGTTGTCGTTACGGTAGGATCCATCGGAATTGCTGGTGTGCCTGGTACGGCGACTGTTGCGGCGACAGTTACTCTTAATGGCTTAGGGTTTGGACACACGATCACAAGTATTGGAGCGATATTTGGTATCGATCCGATTGTTGATATGGGACGTACCATGTTGAACGTCGCAGGCTCAATGGTTTCTGCGATTATGGTAGATAAGTGGGAAGGAACATTTGATAAACAAGCGTTTTTGGCACCATTGAATAAAAAAAATGAAGAAGAGTAATAGACAATGGGAAAAGTTATGTGTTCAATTAGTGATCAAACGATATCTAGGTAATGAGTTGATACCAACTCGCTGATTGGATCGTTTTTACTATAGCTTTCGCCTGTTTCAAAAGTGAAACAACCAAGAAATAAGACGGCACTCCTTAGTGAAGAGGAGTGCCGTCTTTAGTTTCAAAGCCCATTATGTCTGAGAAGCTGTTAAAAAAATGCTTGCTTATTGTCATTGGAGGTAACCGATGCTTTCGCAATCTCTTTACTTTTCTCCTTCAGCAATCTTCAGGTAACGATAAACGCTGGGATCTGATATGTTGAGAATCTTAGCCACTTGTGAAACAGCGCCTTTGATTTGGAAGATTCCTTTTTCATTTAATTGGCGAATGATTTTAATTTTTAACTCTTTATTTAAAGGAGTCTGTTTGTCCAAGAGATCGGAGGGAACGATAGAGTAGATAATCCCTTCAATGGTTTCTTCCAAGATCTCAACGGATTCGGGGAGGTGATTTGTATCAAACACTGCAAGTGGTTGTTTTTCTGTTGATAAGCCAGCTAATGCGAGTATCTCCTTTGAGAGTGACTGATATTTGCTGATATCTTGATTAATGCAAAGTAATCCGACTATCTTCTGCTGATCATTGCGTATAAAAAAAGTGGCACCTCTTAATTTTTTCCCATTGATTGTTTGTGCATCATAGTTGACTAAATAATCTTGTTTAAGATATTTCTTTGAGCGCACCATTTCTAAAGCGAAACCAGTAACAGGAGAATGGATATCTCGTCCACTTATATGATTGTTTTCAATGGCAGCGATATGAAAATGACCTTCTTCCAGATGATGAAGAACCACTTCATAGTTTTCCCCTAAAGCTTGTCCGAGGAATTTGACCAGGGATATATATAGCGTTAATTGAGTGTTATTCATTTTCTCACCTTGATAATTTTTTGTTACTTTATAATACCATCTTTGTTTGCTGTTTACATTATAAAATAATCGTTATTTCATTTTATTTTTTATTGACAAATTTTTTGGGTGAAGTTATATTGTTTGTATAAATCGTAATCATTACTATTTGAGTTCGTGAACGGTTTATTTGATAAAAATAGACTTGAAAAAGGGAGAAAGCAATGGAAAAACAAGACTTAGCGAGCGCTTATCGTCGGCTAAAGAGCCCCAATATCAAAACGAAAAAAAGAGCGTTAAAAATCATTCATCAATACAAGCGTAATAAAAATAAGTAAAAACTATCATTTGCTAAAAAACGTGTTTGTTTTGATTAGTGATCCTATCAGTAGATTCTTGTCTTAAAAATTTGAACTGGTATAATAGTTTTTAAACAAAAAAAGGTGTGTACTATATGATCCATTATTCTATAGCAGCTAAAGAAGATTTACCTCGCATCGTGGAGATTTACAATCAATCGATTTTAACGAAACAATCAACTGCCGATGTAACGCCCGTAACTATCGAGGATAAATTGGCATGGTTTGAAGCCCATGATCCTAAGAAACGCCCACTATGGATCATGCAAGAAGCAGGAGTAATCATTGGTTGGATCAGTTTGAGCGATTTTTATGGACGACCTGCCTATGATCGAACGGTAGAAATCAGTATTTATATTGATGAGGTCTATCAACATAGAGGTATTGGGCAATACGCTGTGAACTTTGTAGAAAAACAGCTCCCTGGCTTAGGTATTGAGACCGTGCTAGCCTTTATCTTCGATAGTAATCAAGCGAGTCAACGTTTATTTGAAAAAAATGGTTATTGTTTATGGGGGCTACTGCCTGAAGTTGCGCAAATCGATGAGAGATTGCTTGGGTTAGCTATTTGGGGAAAATCGTATCGCTAATCAAATGAGCTGTAGTTTCATGAATTTTTCTGAAACTACAGCTTATTTTTCATATTACTACACAAATGAAAATATTTGTGTTACACTCTTTTTGTGAAACAGTTTGTAAAACTGTACTAATAAAAAGCGTTTTTCGAGAGAATGTTTAATGAAAAGGGAGCAATATTGTAATGGATGATGAAATGAAACAAGGTTCTAAAGCTGTAGTAGAAAGTTTAGCAAATCACCAAGTCGAATATGTTTTTGGGATTCCAGGAGCAAAAATCGATGGGGTGTTTAATGAGTTAGAAGATCAAGGACCAGAATTAATCGTTACGAGACATGAACAAAATGCCGCTTTTATGGCTCAAGCAATTGGACGGATCACAGGCGAGCCAGGTGTCGTCATTGCTACTAGTGGTCCTGGAGCTAGTAATTTAGCAACTGGGCTAGTGACCGCTACGGCTGAAGGTGATCCGGTTCTTGCAATTGCAGGACAAGTCAAACGAAGCGATCTACTTAAATTAACTCATCAAAGCATGGACAATGCTGCTTTATTTCAGCCAATCACTAAATATAGTGCAGAAATTCAAGATCCAGAAACAATTTCAGAAGTGATTGCCAATGCTTATCGAATGGCTAAAAGTTCGAAAAAAGGAGCAAGCTTTATTAGTATCCCACAAGATGTGGTAGATGCGACTGTAAAAAATGAAGTCATCAAACCTCTAAAAGATCCACAATTAGGTTCTGCTTCTGCTGGCGATATCGATTATTTAGCGGAACGTATTCAAGAAGCGAAATTACCTGTTTTATTAATCGGGATGCGAGGTTCAAGTAAAAAAGAAACAGCAGCGATCCGTAGATTAGTAGAAAAAACAGGCTTGCCGGTGGTAGAAACTTTCCAAGCCGCTGGTGTGATTTCTAGAAAATTAGAAAACTATTTTTTTGGCAGAGTCGGTTTGTTTAGAAATCAACCAGGAGATATGTTATTGAAACGAAGTGATCTAGTGATTGCGATTGGGTATGATCCAATCGAATATGAAGCAAGAAACTGGAATGCTGAAAAAGATGCTCGAGTAATCGTTATTGATGAAACACCAGCTGAGATTGATTCTTACATGCAGCCAGAAAGAGAATTAATCGGGGATATCTCTGAAACATTGGATCTGTTGACGGATTCTTTAACACCGCATCAAGTGTCACGTGATGCGAAAGAATACTTAGCCTTTTTGCAAAATAAATTAACTGAGCGTGATATTGTGCCAACAAAAGACCGCGAAGGAATTTTACATCCTCTAGAAGTCATTAATACACTCCAAAATAAAGTGACAGATGAGATGACTGTTACTGTAGATGTAGGTAGTCACTACATTTGGATGGCACGTCATTTTAGAAGTTATGAAGCAAGACATCTATTATTTAGCAATGGGATGCAGACACTAGGCGTTGCTTTGCCATGGGCAATCTCCGCTGCATTAGTACGTCCTAAGACACAAATCATTTCGGTATCTGGTGATGGTGGTTTCTTATTTTCTGCTCAAGATCTAGAAACAGCTGTTCGTAAAAATTTGAAGATCATTCATTTGATTTGGAACGATGGCCGTTACAATATGGTGGAATTTCAAGAGATCATGAAATACCAACGAGCTTCCGGTGTGGATTTTGGCCCGGTTGATTTTGTAAAATATGCAGAAGCTTTTGGTGCTAAGGGGCTTCGTGTGACCTCTGTCGCTGAGTTGGAACAAGCAATAGAAGAAGGATTTAAAACGCAAGGTCCAGTTATCATCGATATTCCAATCGACTACCGTGACAATGAAAAACTTGGTGAAACGATTTTACCAGATCAATTCTATTAAGGAGATGCTAAGATGAGTGAAAGAATACTTTTTCAACATGGAACACTAGGAGCATTGATGGCAGGACTAATGGATGGTACTGAGACGATTGAACAGATACTCAAACACGGGACTTTAGGTTTGGGAACGCTACATGGATTAGATGGGGAAGTCATCTTCCTAGATGGTGAAGCTTATCAAGGACGTTCCGATGGAGTAATTGTTAAGCTGACAGGAAAAGAAACCACTCCTTATGCAGCAATCACCCCATTCATTACAGATGAACGTTTTGAAGTCGAAAATCAAACAAAAGGCGAAGAATTAAAACAATCAATTTTAGCCAGTCAAGCAGGAAACAACTTATTCTTAGCGATAAAAATTACTGGGCTGTTTAAAACAGTCCACACACGTATTATGCCAAAACAAGAAAAGCCTTACCGAAGATTAGCAAAAATATCAGAGTCTCAACCTGAATTTCATGAAACAAATAGTCAAGGAACGTTAGTTGGATTTTATACGCCAGAACTGTTTCAAGGAGTAGCAGCTGCTGGATTTCATTTGCACTATATCGATGAAGCTAAACAATTCGGAGGGCATGTCATTGATTTTGAGCTAACAAAAGGCACTGTCGAAATCAGTAAAATCGAAACACTTGTTCAACATTTTCCCAGCGATGATCCAACGTTTATTGGAACGACAATAGATTATGCAAACTTGGAACAAGAGATCCAGCAAGCAGAATAATTTTCTAATGAGTCCGTGCTAAAAATTAATAATGAAAGTATTTTATATTTGAAGGATGTTCTTTTCCCGTCTTTCTGTCTAGTAAGGTCAGTTTTTTCTCAATGACTAGTCAGCAAATCATTTCTAAGCTATAATTTTTTCATAGAAGGAGTGGTTGAGATGTTGTGGACAGAAAAGCAAAAAGAAGATGCCTATCAAATTTTATTATTACAGCAAAAAGGATTATTAGAGGCGGAAGATCATTGGCTAGCAAATTTAGCGAATTCTTCTGCTCTGTTGAACGAGACATTACCAGAAACAGTTTTTGCAGGTTATTACCTATATAATGGCGAAGAATTGATTTTAGGTCCATTTCAAGGTCGTGTTTCTTGTACTAGGATCACAATGGGAAAAGGGGTTTGTGGTGAGTCAGCACAAACAAAAACTACATTGATCGTTGATGACGTCAAGAAACATGAAAACTATATTTCTTGTGATTCTGCAGCTCAATCTGAAATCGTTGTGCCCATGATCAAAGAAGGACATCTGATTGGCGTTCTAGATATTGATTGTGGTGTAACAGGCGGGTATGATCATATTGATCAAGAATATCTTGAGAAATACGTAGAAATGCTTATTGATATCGTGCCTTTAGATGTTATTTCTTAAAAAATTCAATAACTTTAACAAGTGAAATCAAAAGAACGCTCGAAATAGTCGTTCTTTTGATTTTTTTCTAAAATTATAATGGCTTTTGGTTTTCATAATCTAATTTTAATGTTATTATCATTTTATAAAATGTTAGAACGATTAAAGGTGGATGAGATATGAATAACGAAGAAATCATTTTGGGACAAAAATATGCGTGTAAGCCAATCGGTTTAAAGCATGTAGTAGTAGGTGAAGTCATTAATAAATTAGAAAATTGTATCGTGTTATGTGTGGAAAAATACCAAGAAAGTGATCATGAAGAAATATTAGAAAAATGTGGGAAAGTGGTTGCGAAATATGCGGATGTATATGATTTAACTACTATAGAAGCCATTTTTGAAACTTCTTCAAAAATTTATGAACCAGCGCTTGTCTCATAAATAAAAAATAGTTTAAAAGAGAGGCTCTTTGTCAAATGATGTTGGTAAAGAGAAATCTTAGAATAATTTGGGCAGAAAGAAGAAAAACTTCTTTCTGTTCTTTTTATTTGGTTAAAAAGATGTTGGTGAATTTCACCAACATCAAAAAGTATAGAGCCCTTTTTAGATTTATTTGCAGGTGTGGGTGGATTTCGTTTGGGGTTAGAGAAAGCAGCTCATAAATGTGTCGGGTTTTGCGAAATCGATGCGAAGGCGAGAGAGTTATAAGGCAATTCATAACACTGAAGGAGAGGTGGAAATGGATGACATCACAACAGTATCATATGGTTTATTCGATCAATTGGAAGTGTCGATGTTACCTGTGGAGGATTTCTGCGTCAGGCTTTCTCGATTGCAGGAAAACGGAAAGGCTTCGAAGATACTCGGGGAACTCTCTTCTTTGAAATTGCAAGGTTCGCATCTATTCTCAGAACACGCTATCTATTCCTTGAAAATGTTAAAGGATTGCTCAACCATGAAAGAGGGGCTACGTTCGAGACAATTATATGAACCTTGGATGAATTGGGGTACGATGTGGTATGGCAATTGTTTAACAGCAAAAATTATGTCGCACAAAATAGAGAACGTGTCTTTATTATCGGACATTCTCGAAGACAATGTACCAAAAAAATATTTCCTATCACAGGAAAAGAAAAATCAATTACAGTTTATAATTAGAATGTTTATTACTAAAAGAAGTATGCTATACTATTTTCGTAGTAAGTTTATGACGGTGGCTACTCAGGGGGTGATGCTTATGTGCATTTTCCTACTTCGTAGAAGGGAGTAGCGTTTTTTGTCTGTTGCTGAAGCAATCGGATTAATGGTTCAGTTTGGATCATTTGTCATTGCTTTAGTTGCCTTAATGGTGACAATAAGCAAAAACAACAAAAAGTAAACCCGTCATAATCTTTGGCGAGAGATGACAGGTTTACAAAACTTATATAATCTGAGCCACCGTCTTAAACGGGCTACAACGGAGCTATGTTAGTGCATAGCTCCTTATTTATTTACAGTATAACTTATATGATAGAAAAATGGAAGACTGAGGATTTACATGAAATTAAATTAAGTATCTGTTTTTGATTCAACAAAAAATATTATGTTGAATATCGAGCTATTTGAATTAGTAAAAGTCAATCATAAAGACTTTATTATGATATTTCTAACATTTGTAGATTTAGATTAAATCATTGGATTCAAAGTATCGTGTTATAATTAGCACAACAATTCTTAAAGGAAGTGTAAAATTTGATTGAAATACGTTCTTTAAGTGAATTCATAGAGAAAAATGTGCTTTATGAAAAAAGAACAAAAAATAAATTACTAACTCAGGAAATAGAAATCTGATTTTAAAGCCCAACAGAGTATACCCTGTTGGACTTTTTGTATGTTCATGATATACTTGAGTTTCTAAGAGGTCAACAGAATTGGGCAACAGAATTTTGGAATTATCTAAATTTTTGAATTTTTAAAGGGGTTTTTCTATGGCTAAAATTGGATATGCTCGAGTAAGCAGTATTGATCAAAATTTGGATCGACAGTTAGAATTGTTATCAGAGTGTGATAAAATTTTTACTGATAAGGCAAGTGGAAAAGATACTAATCGTGATGGATTTCAAGAAATGATGAAATTTATTCGTGAAGGTGATATTGTCGTTGTGACAGAATTAAAACGACTTGGACGGAATAATAAAGAATTAACTGAAACAATGAATTTGATTCAACTGAAAAAAGCAACACTAGAGGTTTTGAACTTACCAGCGTTGACAGGTATAACTGATGATAATTTACGTCGTCTACTCAATAATCTAATTATCGAACTGTACAAGTACCAGGCGGAAGAAGAACGTCGATACATTCGTGAAACGCAGCAACAGGGAATTACACTTGCTAAAGCAAAAGGAAAATACAAAGGAGGGAAGCCAAAGTACAGTGAAAATGATCCACGCCTTCAATTAGCATTCAAATTATTTTTAGAGGGATGTACAGATAAAGAAGTCGAGCAGCAGACAGGGATTAACAGAAGGACTTTTAGAAGATATCGTACGAAATATGGTATTACACGTGAATCCCGAAAGAGAGAATGAGACAAAAATAGTAAATATGATAAAAAGAAGAGTGTATATTTTAAAAGTGGAAAGGAACCAATGATATGAATTTTAAAGAAGAAGTTATCCCAATTTACAAAAGTATCTCTTTGCAAGTATTTAATGCAGTTCCAAAGGATAGTAACGAAGTAGACGTTCACGATTTGGTAATAAAATCACTATACGTGGATTTAGTAGATAAAGTTGAAACAATAAATTATTTATATAAAGTTGGAGTAACTGATAATATTGGCATGATTTTTCGTTCGTTTTTAGAAGTTTATATGTATTTAAGCTTTATTCTGGAAAAAAATACTAAAAAAAGAGGGAGAGCGTGTTTTTATTGGCAAAAATATATTACCATAAAAAATTTAAGAAAAACATTTGATCATTCAGATGCCTCCGAAAAGGAAAAACTCAAAAATAAGATAAATGATACATTACAAAAGAATGATAATCCTTCTTACCAGGACTTAGATTCTTATGATTTATATATAAAAGATAAAATAAATAATTGTTTTATAAACAAAATGAAGTTAAGGGAAAGAAAAAACTGGTTTAATGAGGATGGAAAACATCAGAATATTAGAAGTCTTTTTGAGTATATGGGTAAAGTATCAGAATATGATTATTTTTATTCTCGCTATTCGGCGTCCTCTCATGGTCTAAGCGTTTTAGGACAACTCAGCGTTTCTCCTCAAATGCTCGCTATTAGTCCATTTGACGACAAAAGTATAATACTTCCTGTGTTAAATGGGCACATTTTTGAAATTACTAATGAAGTAATTACGTACTATCAATTAAATGAAGCATTAAGTTTATATCTTCAAAAAATTAAAAATATTTTTCAAAATAGCTAATCAAATATATGGATAGTAAAAGAGCTATCGAAGAAAGGCGAAACAAAAGAAACAATTATTGGAATATTGGAAAAATCAATAGTTATCCATTTTCTAAAAGCTAAAAATTAAAGTTGAAAGATAGGGTGAATTATGAATGAGTTGGGACGAGTCAGTAGAGATAAAAACTATCGAAGGAATTGGTATTGCTAAGATTATAACTAGAACCGATGACTGGGATAGATTAGAGCGCTCAGTATCATTAGACAGTGACAGCTACCATATTGAACGGAAATACGTTGGTCGCCATCCTCTAACGACAGTAGCATTCTATGCAGTACCTAATGGTAAGACAATCAATCATTCTCTCAATCTTCCTGAAATTAAAGAACAAAGCTTCCAGGAGGAATTGTGTTACAAGTATACTAAGGAGTCACTAATTGAATTTTTAAGGTTGCTCAATGGTAAGCGAGCAAAATTCGAATATCCGATGAAAAGAAGAAACAAACTGGAATCTATTGCTACAGATTATTACAATCGCTACAAAAAAATAGATAGATTAGATTGTTCTAAAAAAGTACAAGAAGCTATAGAAATATTTGACAATTATCAATACAATTATTTAAAATTTTATGAGTTGAAAAAAGAAGCACAAAGAAAAAAGTATAAACTTGATTCAAAAGTTTTAGAAATGAGTACAGCAATCTATTAATAAACAAATAAAAAGTCTGCTTTTTAGTAGTTCGTCATGAAAATCATAAACCCGAACAACCTTGAAAAAGGAAGTTTGGGTTTTTTGTAGTGAATCAAGTAGCTTTCGTCTGTATTTAGTTGATATATGAAGTGTCATTTTTCTAGATAAATAGCATAAATTTTCAGCGCTGAGTGACAAAAGCAACCAAATTTTTTTGATAGATTTTTAAATATCTCAATCTATCAAAAAAATTCGTGGCTTTTGTTAGCTAATGAATATGACAAATAATTAGAAAAAACTGTGTCAATTAAATATAAAAATTACATCTATATTTTTCAACGACACACTACACTATTGTCTATTTAGGGTACACTCAAATTAAACACTTGTTTTTATACACTATAAAGAATATCATTATTAATAATCTTTATAGTGTATAAAAGGAGAGTAACATGTCGAAAAAGAAATATGATTTACATGACAACGATTTGATGACTGCGACTGAAGCTAGTTTAAGATGGGGATATGATTCAGGATATGTAAGACAAATGAAGAAAAAATATCCTAACAAAATACCTGAAGGGGAAATCAGATTATTTGGAAAAACTTTAGTAATAACTAGAGTGGGGATGGAAGCTTTAACTGGTAGAAAAGAACCCATACAACGCTTTTTTGTTATTGAAGAAGATAATTGGTCTGTTCAATCGCAAAAAGAAGTTGGAACTTTTGAAGAAGGAAAAGAGATACTTAAGCAATGGATACTAAATAATTTAGAACTTGTAAACTTAGATCAAGTCGTACTCAAATATATTGATCCAGCAA
This sequence comes from Enterococcus sp. DIV1682a, assembly GCF_051711005.1. Classification (NCBI taxonomy): domain Bacteria; kingdom Bacillati; phylum Bacillota; class Bacilli; order Lactobacillales; family Enterococcaceae; genus Enterococcus; species Enterococcus sp. DIV1682a. The sequence goes on along the minus strand of NZ_JBIOLT010000001.1, from coordinate 1,948,632 downwards.
AGCAGAAATTCGGACTATCAATTATTCCAGGTAAGAGAATCTATGTAGAATGTAGAAAATAATATAGTATTTAGTGTTCATATAACGATTTTAAGATCATTTTGAGTTAATCAGCCCTATAGTTGGTTAAACAAGGAGAATAAGACAATCTCTAAATTGTCATTTATTACTAAAAATTTTTGCCATTTAAAAAGAAAAGTGACACCTTAGAGTAGTAAAATTAGTTGAGTAAATACAAGTCAGACATTTTTGTCTGACTTTTTTCTTTTACCTATTAACCTTTACATAAAACGTAACATGTAGGTGAAAAATTTCTTCAGATGAAAAGTAGTAGAAGAAGCTTGATTGATTTCCTCGATCAATGAAAGAAATATATACAAAAAAAGTTATGGTAAACGATCAAAATTCAAGAATATTAATTGGGAATATTGAGCGTTTATGCTTAATTAGAACAAGTAAAATAAATGTTGCAGGGGAGATGATCAATACGATTTTGTCAGCTTCGGTAACAAAATGGACATTGGAAAGAGACATCAATTGAAAACAGGGGAAACACCTAAAGCTGATGAAGTGGTATTGACGAGAAAATAATGATCAAAAATAAGAGAAAAAAAGGAGTAAATATGAGTAAGAAAAAATTAACAGCAAAACGTAAAAAACAGCTATTAACGATGTTTGCGGTGGCTGGTGTGATGGGAAATACTGGGATCGCACCAACGATGGCATTAGCGGATACTTTGTCACCAACAGCTGAAACTGCTACTGAACAAACACAGGCGAATGAAGCAAAAGAAGTCATCGATCAAACGATACAAAACGTCACAGATCCGTTAGTAAACCCAACGGATTCAACCACTACAGCTAGTGATTCATTAGCACCAACGGATGAAGCAACGGATGAAACAACGGATGACGCCCAAGAACAAGCAACAGCACCGACTGCCGAAAGTGAAGGGGATGCAACTAATCCAACAGCTGAAGCGCCAAAAGTAGCGCAAAAATCGAACGTGGCAGCAGTTTCTAAGATAACAGGAACATGGGGTACCAGCTCGTATACGTTTGATGAAAACACAGGAGTATTGACAATCGGAGCAGGCGAATTAAGTGGCTATGAAGAATCACCATGGAACAGCGGAACAGTGGATCTTGAAGCAATCAAGAAAATTGTTTTGTCTGGAAAAGTAGTGGCTCCAGAAAATTCAAACTACTTATTTAGTACAAGTACCGGTGGTAAGGATCTTACGAATGTAACTGAAATCGAAGGGTTAAGTCAACTGGATACCAGTAACGTAACAACTATGAGTTATATGTTTTACGGTATGAGTAGCGTAACAAGTCTAGATTTAAGCAACTTTGACACTAGCAAAGTAACATCTATGTATAATATGTGTACTGGTACTCCACTTAAGAAATTAACACTAGGAGACACATTTAAATTTGTTAATGGACAAGGAGGTCTTACTTCTGCTTGGAAGCGAGAAGATGGCAAAGGGACGTTTTATTCAGCAGCAGATTTCATGAAAAACTATGGCACTGGTGATTTGACTGCTGGCACGTACGTTTCTGCTACAGGATGGTGGGGTACCAGTCCGTATAATTTTGATAAAAACACAGGGACATTGACGATCGAAGCAGGCGAATTAAGTGGCTATGAAGAATCACCATGGAACAGCGGAACAGTGGATCTTGAAGCAATCAAGAAAATTGTCTTGTCTGGAAAAGTAGTTGCTCCAGAAAATGCTGATTTATTATTTACTGGAGATAACACTAAAGGTAACCTTACGAATGTAACTGAAATCGAAGGGTTAAGTCAACTGGATACCAGTAAAGTAACAGATATGAGTTATATGTTTTATGGTATGAGCAGTGTAACAAGTCTAGATTTAAGCAACTTTGACACTAGCGAAGTAATAACGATGAATTATATGTTTTATAATACTCCACTTAAGAAATTAACACTAGGAGACACATTTAAATTTGTTAATGGACAAGGAGGTCTTACTTCTGCTTGGAAGCGAGAAGATGGCAAAGGGACGTTTTATTCAGCAAAAGATTTCATGAACAACTATGGCACTGGTGATTTGACTGCGGGCACGTATGTTTCCGTTAAAACAGACACGTGGGGTACTAGTCTGTATATGTTTGATGAAGATACAGGAACGTTAACAATCGGAGCAGGTGAGTTAAGTAGCTCTGCAGAATCACCATGGAACAGCGACAAGGTAGATGTTAAAGCCATCAAGAAAATTGTCTTGGCTGGAAAAGTAGTTGCTCCAGAAGATTCTGCCTACTTATTTAGTAGTGATGTTACCGGAGCTAAGTATCTTAATAATTTAACTGAAATTGAAGGGTTAAATCAACTGGATACTAGTAACGTAATGAACATGCGCGAGATGTTTAAAGAGATGAGTAACTTAACAAGTTTAGATGTAAGTAGCTTTGACACCAGCAAAGTAACAGATATGTCTTATATGTTTTATAGGAACGGCGTAACAAGTTTAGATGTAAGTGGCTTTGATACCAGTAAAGTCACAGCTATGAGTTTGATGTTTTCGGGTATGAAAAACGTAACAAATTTGGATGTAAATGGTTGGAATACTAGTAACGTGACAAATATGTTTGGGATGTTTCTCGGTATGAGTAGCATAACAAGTCTAGATGTAAGTGGTTTTGATACTAGTAACGTAACAACTATGAACAATATGTTTCGAGGTATGAGTAACTTAACAAGTCTAGATTTAAGCAACTTTGATACTAGTAATGTAACAGATATGAGTGTAATGTTTTACGATATGGATAACTTAACTAGTCTAGATGTAAGTAGCTTTGACACTAGCAAAGTAACAACGATGGAAAGTATGTTTAAGAATACACCTCTTGCTAAATTAACACTAGGCGATCACTTTAAAGCGGTTGGAGACACTGGTTTATCAGCACCGAAAGCATTGAACGATGGAGATCAGCTGACAGGAAATTGGATTCGTGAAGATGGTCAGTCCAAAGGCTATTCACCTGCTGACTTTATGACGAATTACGGAACTGGGGATTTAACGGCAGGAACTTATGTGGCAGAATTAGTGAAAAGTGAGTTGAAACCACAAGAATATCATGTAGGAGATGTCAATATTACTGGAACCTACACAGGGGATATGTCTCTCGGACGATTAACCGTTAATGGCAAAGTTGTCAGCTGGGGCGGTAGCTTCAAAGATGGTCAATTCAGTTATTATGTCGGTGTTGGAAAATTAAAAGTCGGCGACAAAGTCGTATTAGATGGCTACAACAAAGAGAAGGAATTGATAGATTCAAAAGAGATTGCAGTGATTTCCGAATCTTCAGGATCAATTGATCAGGTGGACACTTATAAGCTAGGTGATTCAACCATTACTGGAACTTACACGGGGGATATCCATAAAGGAAAACTAGTAGTGAATGGGGAAGTAATCAGCTGGGGCGGAACCTATAAAGATGGCAAGTTTAGCTATTATGTGAACTCTCAAATCATCAAAGCAGGGGATCAAGCAACGATTCAAGGCTATGATAAATTTGATACACCACTAGGGGACCCACAACCAGTGACTATAGGAGAACAACTGGGTCAATTAACAGAAGCCCATCGTGTGGGAATCAGTACAGTGATCGAAGGAAACTACACAGGCGATGTTTACCAAGGAATCTTGTTGGTCAATGGCGAAAAAGTTAGTCAAGGCGGTAGCTTCAAAGATGGCAAGTTCAGTTATTATGTAGGAAACCTTAAAGTGTCAGAAGATGATCAAGTAGTCTTGATGGGTGCCAACAATCGAGGACAGCAAATTCCAGGATCAGAGATTGATGTCACTATTCAAACACCAACAGCTGAAATCAACGAATTGACTTATAAACTTGGCACACAAACGATCAAAGGAGCCTATGGTTCTGATACCCAAGTCCACCAAGGACACTTGTTTGTCAATGGTAAACTGATCAGTAAAGGTGGGAGCTTTAAGGATGGGACAATCAGTTATTATGTGAAGCCAGACCTAATCAAAGCTGATGATCAAGTAACAATGAATTTCTATGATGGAAGTGGTAACTTATTGGCTGAAAACCAAACAGTTTCTGTAAACTAAGGAAAAATAAATTCATGTAAGGCTAGAACTGTTTTATGCTCATTTTTTTGAAAACTCAAAAAAGATTAGAATAAAACACGTAAACTGAATCAAATACATTCGTTATTTATAGTAAAGTTAAGCTTATCTAGAACAATGTAATCAATTAGAAGGTAATGTCAAACAGCTGGAACAATTATTGGAAAGTATTAACCAACAATTGAACAAATATGCAGAGACTGTAGCAGAACGTGACCGTCAAGATGCGGGCTCTTTCGGATTCTAATTAGTAAATAAGAGATCGTTAGTGCAGGAATTGTGCTAACGATCTTTTTTAGGAGAAAAGTTGGATGAAAGTGAAAATTGTGAATATTACTCCATTTATTTTTTAGAAGTGGCAAGTCTGTTTCTGTACCTAAAAATGTTTTGCATAGTTTGAAAGAGGAAACATTGGATAAAATTGTAGTGCCAACAGAGGTGACTAAATGAGTATAGAATTGACAACACCATTTTTACCATTGGGAAGTGTATTAAAATTAAAAGAAACAGAAAACGACTCATTATATTATTTTATCGTTGCTCGAGCAATTTCAAAAAATGACAAGGGAGAAATTTTTTCTCGCTATAAAGTTGCGCCACGCCAAAAGGAGTTGATAAAAGTTGGTTTAGTAAAATCAAACCAAATGCCAAAGAACAAATTGGAATGAGTAGTAATGTTTTTTTTGGAACTATATCAACAAGTAAAAGAATTAAAGGATCCTTTAACAAGTGGAAAAACAGACAATATGAAACGACTAGATAAACTGTTGGCACTATATCCAAAGGCACTTGTAAATAAATTAATGAAAAATGACGAATTTTGGATGCTTGCAGATAAGTTGCCTTCAAAAGCACAAACAAAATTAATCAATGGCTTAGCCAAGTATGAATCATTTGGGCAAGCTGTAGCTCAAGGGAAATGGATTCCTAAAATAGACACTATTGGTAGAGGCTATCAGTGGTTCAACAAAATGACGAATCCGATAAAAACTTATGTCAGTGAAAGTTTGAAAAATTCTCAATTTATACAAGGTGCTAAGAATTGGGGAGTGGTCAAAGGGTTAGGAACAGCTGCACAAGTAGCGACGTATGCCCAATTAGGCGTGACGTTTGTATCTAGTGGATTCAATGAATATGGGAAAACTGGTAGTATTGGAAAAGGTGCTATTGGTGGAGCGATAGATACGATAAAAAGTATTGGGCCATTTGAAGGGATGACGATAGGAGGAGCTGTAGCGGGACCGTTTGGAGCGGTTGTTGGTGGAGCCATGGGGCTAATGAATAAAGGACTCCAGTTTTTATGGCCGAATAAGTATGATGATATTAAAAATGGTGCTTACAAACTCTATGATAAGACTGCAAAAGCAGTGAGGGATGTCTCTAAAAATATAGGAGAATCGGTGGAACAAAGTGTTGGTACGGTTAAAGGTGTGTATGATTCTGTTCAACAGATAGGTAAAATAATTGGAAAGTCGCTATCTTCAGTACAAGTACCGAAGATCAGCTGTAGTTGGTAAATTATATGAAAAAGCTATTCAGTGCAACATTTGAACAAAGTTTGGAGCTATTAGATGATCAGCTAGTTGTGTATATGATAAATAAAGGCGACCCTAAATTACTTCGAAATAAACCATGGATAAATACTTTTTTTTCAGTATTAATATTTGTTTTTTGTTATTTAATTTCTAGATTATATTATCACCAAGATTTCAATAGTCCTGTTGGGGTGGCAAAGATAAATTTATTTCCTTCATGGACAATATATATATTTTTTTTCTTATGGTTATTATGTATTTTTTATGTTAGAAAATTTGTTTATAGAGAGATTAAGCAAGTTGTTTTTCTTTTAAATTCAAATAACTTATTACTAATAATGATAATAAGTTTAAATTTATTCTTTATAACATTCTTCTTAAAACCATTGACGATAATAGGCATGAGCTTGTTACTGAGTATATTAGTAATGATAGGTTATGTAGTATTTAGAACTAAAAAACGATCATTAGAAAATGTCTTATACGAAACAAAGACTAAGAAAGACAAAACAGATAAATTGGTAGAAAAAGTACTAAAACTGGTGATGAGATATGGATGGATAGTTGTAGTTATAGTTATGGTATGGAAATTAATTTTCCCAAGCAGTAATGAGGTACGAACAGACGTTGTTGGATTTATAGGTTTAGTAAGTATGTGGGTTGTATATGATATAGGATTTATTGTGGCAGAAGCCTATTTATTCTTTCCATATCTTTTACATGGGTATTATAAATATAAATATTCAGAGGAATATCGTGAATGGGAAGATAAAACACAATTAGAATGGTATGGAGAAAAATATTTTAATAAACATATTAAAGGAACAGAGAAGGAGAAAAAAGATGAGCAATAAAACAGAAGAATTATTACCCATCGGTAGCATTGTCTTACTGAAAGAGGGGTTGCAAAAATTGATGATTGTAGGACGTGGAACCATTTATACAGATCAAGAGACTGGTAAAGATACGTTTGCAGATTATATGGCTGTATTATATCCAACGGGATTGAATCCAGAAACAACCATTTTCTTTAATCATGAAAACATCGATCAAGTAGTTTTCAGAGGATATTCAGATGAAGAAGAGTTACGCTTTTTAGAAGTCTATGAAGAATGGAAAAAGAACTTAGAGAATTCTTCAAAAAAAGAGCAACAATCAACGGAAACATTCGGTTTTTAGCTATTTATAAGCGAAAGTATATCAACAAATTTTCTAAATGAGAGTGGGACAATAGTCAGAAAAAATGGCTTTTTGTCAATATGGACTTATGAGTGGCTTAAAATAGCTCTTTGTCAAATGATGTTGGTAAAGAGAAATCTTAGAATAATTTGGGCAGAAAGAAGAAAAACTTCTTTCTGTTCTTTTTATTTGGTTAAAATAGTTTTACCGTGTCGAATCATGATCCGACGTTTGAAATGATAAAAATTTCGAAACCCATAAGCATTGCGTTTTAATACTTTAATAGGGTTGTTTAAACATTCTAGTGGTCCGTTTGAATAACTGTAGCGGAGGGCATTTTGGATCTGTGGCAGAAACTTTTTAAATGTTTGCAAAGTTGTCGCATAAGTTTCAGGTAGTTGGCTGACTTCTCTGGATAAACAATCCTCAAATAGGGAAAAATCTCTTTTCTTTACTGCATAAAGAACATCTTGATATAACTGATAGCCTTGTCGTAGATTGGGACAAGTAGCTAACAATCGGTCGACAATCTCACTTTCAGTTAAGTAATCTTTGAAACTGGCACGCCAAACCCGTTTTTCATCGTTCAACTTTGCTTCTTCTTTTTGACTGAGCATTTGGGAAAAGCTTTTTAACCAATGAAACATAAGGCACATACCTATCAATAACAATGAATTCAACAGCTTTTCGAGTCGCTAAGGAAAACCGAGAAAAATAGCGTTCTAAATAAAGCAATCGTCGATTTTCAACAATGTCTAGTAGTTCGTGCCTTTGTCCATCCATCATAATAAAACTCATGGCACTTGCGACACTTCATTGAGTAATCAAATAATCCAGGAAGGGACCACACAAAGACAATGTGGACACTCTTCGGGCGTGTATTGAAGAGTACCTTTGTAAATCAAGCAAATTTGCCCTTTATATCTTTTTTTGGTTAAACAATTTTCCTCCAAATAGATAGTTATTTAGGGAATCTTTGATAAGCTGAGTATAAGACATCTTGAATCCTCCTATGAATTGGTTCGTCAAATTAATTCTAAAGGATTTCAGGGTGTCTTTTCTATGTTTTTAGATCATAAAAAAGATGTTGGTGAATTTCACCAACATCAAAAAGTATAGAGCCAAAAGAGAAAGAGGAATAGCTTTCTCTTTTTTTTTGTTATTCAAACTTTTATGCTTTACAAGTATCACTAAAACATTTATATTGTTGATAAGTCAATAATTGACAAGTCAACGGAAGGGGGATGGAGATGGATTTAAGAAAACTCAGTCAGTTACTCTATAAAATCAAAATTATCAGTCAAGAAGGATCAGCTTTGTTCGAGAAAGAAACTGGATTCAGTTTGACGAGATATGAAATGCTGATGTTTTTATGGGAAAAAGGCAAATGTTTACAAAATCAAATTCAAACAGATCTGAAAATAGACAATGCGGCTATCTCTAGACATTTGAAGATATTGGAAGAAAAAGGCTATGTTTCACGAAAACGCAATCCAGCGAATAATCGTGAAGTATTTGTTCTACTGACGGATACAGCCAAACGAGAACTGGCTAAGTGTGAAAATAATCATCAACAGTCCGCTGACTCTTTGTGCATTTCGTTGACCGATGAAGAAATCACCGAACTAACAAAATTATTGAATAAACTTTATTAACTACATTAGGAGAAAGAAGAGAGAGAAATGAGCAAAGAATTAGTAAACAATGATTTTTCAAGTGTTGTATTTGGAAGAAAATCCGTTCGTGTATATGATGAAACGGTTAAGATTTCTCATGAAGAAATGTTAGAAATGATACAAGAAACAACAACAGCACCATCTTCAGTTAATATGCAACCATGGCGTTTTGTGGTGGCAGAAAGTGAAGAAGCAAAAGCAAAATTGAAACCATTGATCCGTTTTAATACGAGACAAAATGATACTTCATCAGCTATGGTCATGATCTTTGGAGATATGAACTGCTACGAATATGGGGAAGAAATCTATGACCAAGCAGTAGCAGAAGGTAAGATGCCGGCAGAAGTTCGAGACCAACAACTTGCTGCGATCCTTCCTTATTACCAAAACTTTACACGTGAACAAATGAATGACGTTGTGAAAATTGATGCTAGTTTAGCTGCAATGCAATTCATGCTAGTTGCTCGTAGTCACGGCTATGAAACAAATCCAATCGGGGGATTCGAAGCAGACCAATTGGCTGAAGCTTTTGATCTCGACAAAGAACGTTATGTTCCAGTGATGATCTTATCTGTTGGGAAAGCAGTAGAAGAAGGGTATGAATCTGTTCGATTGGCTCCAGAAAAAATTACAACTTTTAAATAAAGCGAGTGTGGAAAAATGATCGTTATCAATGCAAAATTTTCAATCAAGCCAGAAAAAAGAAATGAATTTCTTGCGGAAGTCAGTGAACTTGTTGCAAGTACAAGAAAAGAAGACGGGTGCTTAAGCTATCAATTGTACGAATCAATCGATATTGAAAATGAATTTGTCATGGTTGAAAATTGGCGTGATCAAGCAGCGATTGAAGGACACAATCAAAGTCCGTTACTTCAACAATTATTTAAAAATATGAGTCAGTATAGTAGTAAGAAGACAGAAATAAATGTTTCTCAAACAGTAAACTAATTTTTTGATTAAAGAAGTTATGTGTTAAATCTATTTTATAAAATGTAACTAAATAATTTCCAGTTCGTCATGGTAAAATGATTGATCATTTACCGTGACGGGCTTTTTTTGTTAATCAATCATTTTTACTAAATAAACAGAATCGGATTTTAAATAACGTTTGTGAATTTTTTTAAGAATGTAAAAATCATAATTTTAATTCCTTAACTAGATATTTTTTTATTTTAACACACAGAAAACCTTGGTTTAATAATAAAATAATCTTGCGAATCTTATATGTTACAGGTAACATTAATATGTAGGTTAAACTACTATTGTTTATTTTAAATAACGTTTTTTAAGGAGGTGGATAATCGGATTCAAGTACATAAATAAAAGTAACCAACCTTAGAATAAAGTAAGAAAAAGCTAGGTTAGCCAAATTTCAAATATAACTGGGGGAGCAGATAAATTAAATGACGAAAAGAAAGCAAAATAAAAAAATAAAAAAAATGAAAACAATTATGAACTCAGCATTGTTGATGACTACTGTAGTGGGTTTGTTAGCACCGAATGTATTAGCAGCAACCAATGTCATAAGCGAAATCGAAATGATTGATGAGATGCAACAACCATCACATGATTCAGGAACATTGGACCTATCCATGCCTGAACCGGAAGTAGGACGGGTATATGTCAATGGGATAGATGTAGATACACAAAAAGTACTTTGGTTTTCAGAGGAAGTCAGTTTTGTCGGAAATGATGTATCCTTATTCGCTGAAATTGTAGAAGGGTATGAATTGATCTCTCCAGATAGAGTGACTATTTATATGGAAACGCCAGAGATGTATCACAATTTTTATTATAAAAAAATTGAAGATAGTCCTGAAGAAAGCTTCTCATCAGTCACTGTGCAGTATTTACATAATGAAACTGGTCAACCGATTGCCGAACCTACGGTAATTAATGATTTAGAGATTGGAACAGAATACATAGGAAATGCACTGGTGATTGATGGCTACACGATCGTAGGGCCTGAAACTTATACAATCAATGTTTCCGAGGATCCAAATAGCAATATCATTACTTTCCGTTATGATGAAAATCCAGTGACTAAAGAAAAAGCAGCTGTAACTGTTAAGTATATTAATGAGAAGGGGGAATCGATTGCTGAAGATAAAATAATAAGTGACCTGGAAGTCGGCTCTACACATACAGAAGAAGCGTTACTTATCGAAGGATACGAATTGCTGAGTACCAAAGTCCAAACGATAGAAATACAAAGCGAAGGCAATATCATTACATTTATATATGAAACTAAGGAAACAACGCCGCCAGAAAATGAAAAAGCCGATTTGACTGTGAAATATATTGATGAGCATGGTCAATCGATTGCTAATGATAAAATAATCCAAGACTTAGAGGTTGGCTCTACATATACGGAAGAAGCGTTACTTATCGAAGGATACGAATTGCTGAGTGCCAAAGTCCAAACGATAGAAGTACAAAGTGATGGCAACACCATTACATTTATATATAAAGCCAAAGAAACATCACCGTCAGAAAATGAAAAAGCCGATCTGACTGTCAAATATATCGATGAGCAAGGTCAATCAATTGCGGAGAAAAAAGTAATAACTGATTTAGAGATTGGGAAGCTTCACAAAGAAGAAGCGTTGCTAATCAAAGGATATGAACTAGTTAATCCGAAGTTAGCGATACAAGAAGTCATGATTGAAAAGGGAACAAACACGATCACGTTTATCTATAAGAAAATCAAAACAACAGTAGCGTTAGCAGAAAACGTTGCTTTCATTTATGGTACAGAAGGAAAACAAATGACGGCGGTTATTCCAGGAGGAACAACGATGTACGTTGTTTTGAACGGGGAAATCATCGGAAAAGCCAAACAAGAAAAGGTCAATTCTTCTCGTTTAGTAGATGTAAAAGTAGAAGAACCGACGACGATTTATTTATCTAAAGCTGTAGCAAATGGGGAAACAGTTCAATACTATACAGAAAATGAAGCCGGAGAAAAATCAGTCATCTCAGAAATTACACGCCAAGAAAAGACGGATCAAACAAATAAACCAACTGAGAATGACGACAACAAACAAGATCAAAGTAAAGTGGATACCGCAACAGAAACGAATAAAAATAAAGAAAGTACCGAAAAGAAAGATTCAAATCAAACGTCAACTTCAAAAAATGGTAGCACCACAAAAAATAATTCTACAGGTACGACCAAAACCACCGTATCTGGAAAAGCTACTTTACCAAAAACAGGAGAGCAACAAAATCGCTTATTACGCAGTTTAGGAATGGCACTTTTAGTAACGGTAATGGGGATCAGTTACATATTAAAGAGAAAAAATAGAATAAAACAAGATTAAAAATCATTCAATGAAAAATAATAAAAAAACACAGACCTCCAGAAGTATCTAGATACCTCCGGGGGCCTGTGTTTTTGTTCTCGCTTCCTGTTTACTAGCAGTGATAGCGGACAGGATACTTATTTTTTCGGGATCGGATAAAACCGTTAATTCTTTATTGATCTATGTGAGTAAACTTTGTCATAATGACTGAGAAATAACCAAAATCTAACTAGTTCAAGGTTGCTTATTGTTCAAATTATGCGCTTTATATGTATCAGTCAGCAGGAAATGCTTAGATTCAATCGTTAGTATAGGAAAATGTTCAGAATCATTCAATTTTATAATGAGACTAGATAATAAAATTTTATCTTTCATTACTTGGTATTTTTTTGTAAGGGATAAGCACGAGATTTTTTGTCTCCGTAGTTTCTTCCTCGCTTAAAGGAGTGAGAATAATCGTTTCATTCTTCTTACTGACTTTGTAAGACATGATGTCACTTTTAGACCAAAGTTCCTTCCAAGTCATTATATTTCCTTTAATCGTATAACGAAACTCTTCTTTTATATGCTTACTGAATTGTTTGATAAATTTCTTCATATGTACACTATTGGATTCATCGTCTACAGAGTAATCGATACTTGAAAAATCTAAGTTAAAACTAGCTTTACGGTTAGAAAAGGTAAGGGTCATTTTGGGATCATCAGTAGAGTCCGTCCCTTCAATTACCCACGCATTTGCTTTTAGATCCTTAACTAAACGATTTGCTTGCTCGTCTTTTTTCCTTTGGCATCCACATGCGCTAAGTAACAACAATGTGAATAAAACCAATAAACGAACGCTCTTTTTTTTCACTTGCTTTCCTCCTTTCTATTTTCTTTAGTGTTCAAGAGAAGAAGACTTGCCCTCTAAGCAAATAAAGAGTTGCGAGTGCTTAAATTAGATAAATAATCTCCTGCTTTTTAGATAATTTATAAAAATTGAAAACGTGGGCTCCTTTCGTTCAGGATCAAATTATTCTTCTCTTATCAGAAATAACGCAACCATTCAAAGATGAAACATGTTTCTCGTTGTGAATATCTCTAAGTTAAGTTTAAAGCTTATCTGATTTCATGACAATCAGAAATTGAAGAAAGAGAATTGATTTTGCTCAGTGACCAATCCAAACCAAACTTGAGAAGATAATGTACAGCGTATTTCAATTTCTGAAAACAAAAAAATGATTCATTCAAAGAAATAATTATAAAAAAAGGAAAAAAATTTGTATATTTTTGGTTAAACTATTGGAAAATAAAAAGGTATTAAATGATGTAGTGAGCGCTGAAATGACGTAAACAAGTTTCAAAATATCTTTTAGTTAGAAAGTCGAGGTCTATCGTTGAGGAGTTGGTTTTACACATCGTTGATTTTCTTTGGTAGTAGGCCAGTTCCTATCTTTTATAATCAATTATTAAATGAGGAGGGGTATGTATGTTTCTAATATTTATGTTTATCTTTTTTATTTCCGCATTCTTACTCTTGATGTATGGCGTAATTAAAAGTCGCAAAGTCACTGTTCCATTTTTTCTGCTACTTTTTTTGGGAACTTATTGTTTCTTCAATGTGGCTAAAGATGTACTAGACGAACTGGATTTGGGAAGCAAAACGTCTTTCAATCAATTAGATGATGATATTTTTGAAATTGACGATTGATGAGATAATCATAAAATGCAGTGAAATTTTTAGCGTTACCAACGATATACTATTAGTAGCTATTCCTCAAAAGTGTAGGTGAATCACCAGAGCAATCTTTATACGACTAGCAGTAACGTAATCTTTTTCTGTGCTATGGAAAAAATAGGACTAGTTTTTTCAAGTAATTGAATAAAAAATTGTTGTGTATATGTTTTGATAGCGGTGAATCTTACTAACATCAAAAGTATAGAGTCAACTTTTATCAACAGTTCGAATTCTGGTCAACTTTCTAGAACAATAAAAAAACTTGCTAAATCATTAATCGATTAAGTAAGTTTTTTTATTGAGAGGGTACAAGAGATAGTGCATTTACATTCGCAGCATGTCGTTTATTACTTTATCAAACGACTAGTAAAATTTTTGTAGCAGATATAGTTTTTACTATATCCATTTAAGGAATTGTGTTATTTAAAACGATGAAGGATTGTATGCAATGAAAATATATTGGATGTTGTATTTGCAAATTCTAAACAAATCATTTTGTAGTTCTGTTCATCGGACTGATGATTTGTAATGAGTCAGAACAATGTACAGGAGAAGCATCAAGGTATTATCGACAAATCAATAAATGTTATGAGCGACGTAGAGACAATCAAATGCACTGTAGTAAAAATGAGAAGAGAGTCGGGGAAACAGAACATTTAGCTGTTGAAAGTCATTTGAAGGATAGCGCTACTTGATTTGAGCAGTAGGATAAATGATTGGTTAGGATATTAATTCTGTATCTCTTAATTTGGCACAACCACTATTAAATCTGTGTTATACTAAGTTATATTTCGAGATAAAGAGGAGTTAATTGGGTGGTATGATTAAAAAAATTAAGAGCAACAGACATTTATTTATTGTTTTATTTTGTATTTTTGGTTTTATGCTTCTTTTAAATAGTATGTCTCCTTTGGTACACGACGATTATTACTATTTTGTAAAGACTTCAAGCATAAAAACAATTTTGTTTGATGAGTATCAACAATATATGACTTGGACTGGGAGATCGGTAGTCCATATTATTTTTCGTTTTTTTACTAAACTTCCAAAAATATATTTTAATGTGTATAATTCTTGCATGTTTTCCCTATTGGTTTATCAAATTATTATGTTTTCTTCCATAGTAAAAGAGCGAACTACTAAGAATGTTTATCTAAAAGCGTTTATCATCTTTGCATTAATGTGGACATTTACCCCAGCTTTCAATAATGTTTACTTATGGTTGGCTGGTTCTGTAAATTATCTCACTGCAATGGTGATTATGTTATCTTTTATTCTGGTTTATCATCGATATATAGCAGAATCTGAAGAACAAAATAATAGTCTTTTTAAAACAATAGGCATGCTTCTTTTAGGTATAGTAGCTGGTTGGTGTAACGAAAATACCTCCGGAGGAACGTTGTTCATTGTTATAGCATATACTGTTCTTTCCTATTTTTATAAGAAGAAAAAAATTGAAAAATGGATGATCGCAGGTATTGTTGGAAATATTGTAGGTTTTCTTTTTATGGTTATGGCACCTGGGAACGATATCAGAGCGACTTATTTTCATAGAAGTACGCTTTCAACTGCTTGGAAAATTCTTGATGCAATCCCTGCAATCAGTCATGCGTTACAGGATAATGCCATGTTCCCTCTAACGATAGGATTAGCTTTGCTTGTTTTATCATACTTAAATAGTAGTTTTACACTTAGTAATATTCTAAGTTCGTTATTTTTCGTGGGAGGTATATTGACAATAGGAGTGCTTGCAATTTCTCCAACTGCATTATCTTGGTCTAGATCTTATTTTGGAGGAGTTATTTTTCTTTTCATATCTATAGTAATTAGTCTTTTTGAATTATTAACAAATTTTGATAGAAGCAATAAAGTTGTTTTTTCTATGATTTTCAGTTATTTACTAGTTAGTTTTTTATTATTGTTTTTCAATGGAACTGCAGACATCTATAAAAATTATGTAAGTTATAGTCGCCAAACTGAATCCATTAAAAAGCAAATGAAGAGTGGCGAAATGGATATAGTTGTTCCACCATTAAATTATAAGACACAAACAATTTATCCAGTTCACAATGATGGTGATATTACTATGGATAAGAATAACGAGAGAAATAGAAGCGTTGCTGCATATTGGGGAGTAAACAGTATTCGACTAGAAGAAAAAACAGAATAGTGGATTCAAATATTTTTCATTTCATATATGAATGTTCGGACACGATTTAGGTCGTGTCTTTTTGTTTCCATATAATTTTAGCATGAATCAAAAAATAGTTGAGTGGGACCCAATGAAAAATCAGCGTGAGAGATGAATCTTTCGGACTTGAAAATGAGCTTGAATAAATTTCATTTAACGAAAACTACCGAAAATAAAAAATGCCTAAATCCTTTTAAAATAAGGATTTAAGCATTTAGTGAAATCTACCGAAATCTCACAATGGAGACGGCGGGAGTCGAACCCGCGTCCAAACACATCGCCACTTAAAAATCTACGTTCATAGTCAACTCATTTGTGGTTTCGCTTTACAGCTTGCCGAGTGACAGGCATTCTGTATCGCTAGTCTGATGATCTCTTTAACAACTTACAGACGGAAAGTTGTCACGTATCCCACTAAATTTGAGACCCTTACTCGAGCACATGGGCGATGCCGAGAGGATCTACGCTAACTGTTTTTAGGCAGCTAAAGCGTAAGAGTTGTTTTCGTTTTTAGCAGTTATATTTAACTGTAACGTTTTAACGTAGACGTAACCTACGAAACGCAATTCAAGCTCAAACTGTGCCTGTCGAATCCGTAACGTCCCCGTTATAAACAAGGGTTACGTGTATTTTTCATACAATTAATATTATAGCACAAAATTGAATTTTTTCAATGAGAAACGATCACGGAAAAAGCAAATCGTCCGAAGTATCAAGAGATGATTCTCAATAGCTAATACTGTAAAAAATCATCTCTCAGTTACTCGGAAATATACATCGTATCTAGTTAAAAAGCTTTCAACATTCACCTGATATTGGCTAGATGAATCACCTTTCTACTAGCTAGCATCCTTATCAGCAGAATTTCATCGTTTTTCGATTAAAAATCAAATCAAGTCAAAATGTTTGAGCGCATGAACGATTCCGCCCTCAGTGTTTTTCTTTGTAATAAAAGTGGATAGTTCTTTGAGATCATTATAAGCATTGCCCATCGCGATCTTGTTGTCGCATGCTTCTAACAGTGCAAAGTCATTTGGTCCATCACCAAATCCAAATGTAGGCACATCAACAAGGTTTAATTCTTGTTTTAAACGTTTCACTCCTGCACCTTTCGAGATTCCTTTTTTGACCGTGTCAATCGAGTAAGGACCATTTCGATAAAAAGTTAGATCAGGAAATTGTTCATGATAATATTCATCCCCAGATTGAGAGAGGATAAGTAACATATTGATTGGATGATCCAAATAAGCTTGCGGATTGATTTCTGGTACATTTGAATGGATAAAGTTATAGGCATCAATCATCGTTTGTGTGTGTGCGGTACACCAAATATGTTGATGGTTATAAAATGAGAGCTGGTGCCCTTGTATTTGGACATGTTCGAGCATCTTTTGACAGTCTTCAGTTGCGATTATTTCAGAATGAACTTCTTGACCATCCACGCTGATGTAAGAACCATTCATCGTAACTGCAGAGGAAATACCAGCATCTGACATGATATGTTTGATTTCAGCTTCAGTTCGTCCAGTTGCTATGACTGGCAGGACGTTATTTGCCTGTAGTGCTTGCATTGCTTCGGCCACTTCTGGTGTGATTTTTGATTGAGCATCTAACAGTGTTCCATCAAGATCAAAAAAAGTAATTGCACGATAATTTGACACAAAAAAAACCCCTTTTTTATTCGATTACCCCTATCTTAACAAAGAATGAACAAAAGACAAACCTTTCGTGAAGAATTCCCGAATATATTGGTTCAAGTTGATTTTTAGAGTATACTAGAAAGAGAGATTTAGGAGGGATCATATGATTTTTTTAGTTGTCGGAGTATTTTTGACTATCCTAGGTTGCTTGTTTCTTTTTATCCCTTCTAAAGGGAATCTGCCTTTTTATGGTTACCACTCACCGCGAGCCACAAAATCCGATGTTCACTGGCGGTTAGCACAAAAAACAAGTGGAAAATATTTTTTTATTTTCGGTTTATTGATGGCCTTGATCGGCTATTTACTAAAATTAACTGGACAGACAAACTATTTTATAATCGAGATGTTGGTTTTAGTTTTTCCAATTATGCCGATTTTTATCTTAACTGAAAAAAAATTACAAGAACTCGATGATAGTATTGGAGGAAATAAAAAATGAATATTTTAATGATAGAAGATAATCAATCCGTATCTGAAATGATGCAGATGTTTTTTTTGAATGAAGGATGGGAAGCAACCTTTAAATATGACGGAAAAGAAGGTCTAGATGCTTTTTTAGAAAGACCGAATTACTGGGACATGATCACTTTAGACCTGAACTTGCCAACGATGGATGGTATGCTTGTTGGAAGAGAAATTCGGAAAGTCTCTAGTACAGTTCCGATCATTATGTTAACAGCTCGTGATTCTGAAAGTGACCAGGTTATTGGATTAGAGATGGGTGCAGATGACTATGTGACCAAACCTTTTAGTCCACTAACTTTGATTGCCCGAATGAAAGCTTTACACCGTCGTAGTGAATTGGTAGAGGTAAAAGAAGAAACAAACAACTCGGACGATCACTTCGATATCGAAACAGATCACTTTAAGATGAATACAAAAACACGTGAAGCTTATTTAAATAAAGCACCAATCGAAGGTTTGACACCGAAAGAGTTTGATCTACTATTTACACTAGCTAAAAAACCACGCCAAGTATTTTCTCGGGAACAATTACTGGAATTAGTGTGGGATTATCAATACTTTGGTGATGAACGAACGGTTGATGCGCATATCAAAAAGCTTCGACAAAAAATCGAAAAGGTTGGACCACAAGTCATTCAAACGGTTTGGGGCGTAGGTTATAAATTTGATGATTCTGGTGTGGCCTAATGCGCTATCTTTACCAGCAGTTATTAGCCTTTTGCGGAATGATCGCGATGATCATTTTGATCGTAGGTGTTTCTTTTACGCAACTGACTAAGCAAACCATTGAAGAAAATAATTATCAACAACTTTTTGGCTATGCAGAATCTGTCGAGAAGACAACACAGACATACACAGACACGTTTCCTCAATTAAGCCAAGATCAAGCGTTTCAAAATGCATTATTATTAACGGAACAAGTCTTATCAGAACAAAATGTCAATTTTATTTTTATCGATAAGAACGAACGGGTCATTTATCCTACTGATAATGTGGTATTGAACTTTACGATTAAAGCGGAACAATGGGATAATCTGCGTCATGGAAGACAAGTAAAATTTACCTCCAACAAAAATATACTAGGACAAAATCAAGCGACGTCTTATGCCTTAGTACCTTTTAATTTAAATCATGAATTTTATGGTGGCTTGGTTGTTAGTCAACCGGCTAAAAATATCGATAATAGTGTTCGATCGGTCACATTGAATCTGTTTAAAGGTTTTATTTTTTCAAGTATTGTTGCTATATTAGCGAGTTATGCGTTTGCTGCTTTTCAGGTTAAAAGGATCAATCGTTTACGTAATGCAACGAAAGAAGTCACGAATGGAAATTTTGATGTCCAATTGCCAGTTCATGATAAAGATGAATTTGATGAATTAGCGGATGACTTCAACAAAATGACGAATTCTTTAAAAGAATCTCAGGCTGAAATCGAAGAGCAAGAAAACCGCCGAAGACAATTTATGGCAGATGCTTCTCATGAAATGCGTACGCCGCTAACCACAATCAACGGATTACTTGAAGGTCTAAAATATAATGCAATTCCTGAAGACCAAAGAGAAAATGCGATCAACTTGATGAAAAATGAAACAGAACGACTGATACGCTTAGTTAACGAAAATCTAGACTATGAAAAAATCAGAACCAATCAAATCAGTATGGTTATTAAAAGATTCAATGGTACAGAAACATTGAAAAATATTGTGGCACAGCTTGAAACAAAAGCAGAAGCTGCAGGGAATGTTTTAGTTTTACAAGCAGAAGATGATGTGGAAGTGTATGCAGACTATGACCGATTTGTGCAAATCATGGTGAATATCATCCAAAATGCGATTCAATTTACAGAAAATGGAACGATCACGATCTCTTTAGAAAAAGGTTATCTAGAAACGATTATCCGAATTAAGGATACAGGTATCGGAATGACTGAACAACAAATGAAGAGTATTTGGGACCGTTATTATAAAGTTGATCCCTCAAGAAAGAATACAAAATACGGGGAATCAGGTCTAGGACTTCCAATCGTTCAACAGCTAGTTCGGCTTCATAAAGGAAAACTGGAAGTAGAAAGCGAACTGGGGACAGGAACAACATTTACAGTTAAATTACCAGATGTAGAAATAAAATAAACAAAGAGACTGATCCAAAAATTGGTTCAGTCTCTTTTAGTATCTCTAAAAACGAATAAACGGCGTTCAAGAAGCAATTCCTCAACAATTAAGAGAGGAGCTAAATAGTGTTCAAAGAACTGATCTTCGGCAATAAGGATGAAACTCTCAAAACATAGGAAGCTGTGAATTTCATCCTTATTACATAGGTCAAGTTGCTCTTTCCACGACCTCTTTTTATCGTTCATCATAGATTTGGTCGACATACTGACTATGAGCAATCGTTTCATCATGAGTCAGTAAAAGAATGGCAATTTTTTTGTTTTTGACTAGATAATCAAATAGATCAAGAATTTCTTGTGCTTCAATTACTTTAAGTTCATCCAGCACTTCTTCAATGATGAGTTTGTCTTTTTTAGCAAGTAACGCATGCAACAATTGAAGTTTGATTTTATCAAAAAGAGAGAGTTGATCAGGTTCTCTGTTAAGAAGTGCTGGATCAATCTTGAGCATTTCTTGAAAAGATAAACGTTCTTTTTTATTTTCAGATAAATTCAGTAGTACTTGATCTTTAGTTTTTAAATAAGGGAAGAGAGGCCAATCTTTTTGGACGATAAGTAATTGTTTGGGACTCGATACAATCGCTTGTTCTTTTAGCGCTGTTAATAGTTCTTCTTGTTTTGCTTTTGGGCAAAGAATAACAGCTAATTCTCCTAAAGACATTCTTGGCTTACATGTATTCATGAAAGATCACCTTACCTTTTTTTAAACGTTGATAGAAAATCGTAAATTGTAAGAGACTAATACATAGACTGATGGAGATAAGAAGGCCAACCGTTTGTAGGAAACTCTTAAACGTATCGAAGAAAAAAGCATCGTTTACAAAATCAATTTTAAAAAAAGTTTGTTGATCCATCGGTATGGCTAATGGTCGAGTAGTCGATATAAGTGAATGCGTGTCAGGTAATTCAAATAATCTTAGACTCCAAAAATTAAGATGTTGTAACAGTGCTTGATAAATGTTTTGAAAAAGCACAATTCCAATAAATAAGAGTATGCAACAGATCAGTAATGGTAAGATCATTTGCCAGATGATCAAAAGAAAAATTCTAGTTTTCGATAAACCAGCTAAACGCCAGTTGATCAATTCACGTTGGTCTTGTTTTAATGTTCGCTGAAAGAAAAAGATAAATGCGCCAACAAACAAGAACAGTAACAACAAGATCAGCTCGACATAAAATTGTTTCACTGATAGAAAAGACGGAAAGTGTACTTTTAAGGACGTCGTGTCCAAGAAACTAAGACGATCTTCAATTTGTGCATAAAGTGTTGATTGTAAATGATATAAGTTACACACAAGCATCAATAAAAAAGCAGTGACACTTGTAAATAAGCAACTAAAGAGTGTCTGTTTTTTATAATAACGCATTCTTGCAACTGAATAGCGGAGTATTCTCATCACTTTCACCTCATTTTAAATTATAGAAAATGAATATGAATAAAGTATGAAATTCATATAGTAAAATCAGGAAATCCCTATTTTTTAATAAACGAAAATGACGATAAATCAACTGTTCCGCTATATTTTGTGAATAAAATCCAATGTTCATGGATGGTTCTAATACGTGAGTTTAAGCTCTATTTTCTAGAAAAACGCCAGAGTAACTCAAATTAAAGTGCATGAAAAAAGCTAAGAATTAACGAAAAACAAGAATTGGTTTTCGTCAATCTTAGCTTTTATAATCATTACTTCTATGGGCACGTAATCCTTTTGAAAGAAAGGCTAGCTACTTATCAGATTCAGAAGAAGGAACTGAATCACTCGTCTGTGTCCCATTTATTTGTTGGTAAGTTTTGGTTTCATATAGATCTTTTGTTGATTGGTTATTGTTTTGACTAAAGACACTTGTTGATTTGTCACCTAGTTCTTTTTCTTTTTCAAGCAACTGTTTCATGCCGTTTTTGTAATCAAATTGACTTGCTTCAATTGGGTCTAACCCAGTATCTGTAGAAAAGCGGAGTAAGTCACCATTGTTGATTTGATCAGAAACAGCTAGCTGTTTATTCGCTTTTTCTTTCAATGCATCAATCTCATTTTGAACTTCTTGAGTCGGTTCTGTAATGGCTTGTCCAGTTTTGTTATCGTAAATCGTTCCACCATAATAAGTGTATTTAGGAGTAATAAAATCACCATCACGGAAAGTAACAAGTTGATCATGTTGCTTAGAAAAGAGATCTTGTCCTAGCTGATTGTAATTTTTGGTATCTACTCCTAACAGATGGAGTAGAGTAGGTAATGCATCCACTTGTCCGCCATAGGTATGATTGATTCCACCATTTGTTTGTCCAGGAAGATGGATCATGTAGGGAACTCGTTGCATTTGTGCATTGTCAAAGTTGGTCCATGTATCACTGGTTTTACCCACTAGTTCCGCTAACGATTTATTTCTAGAGTTAGAAATTCCGTAGTGATCACCATAAAGGACGATGACAGAATTATCATAAAGACCACTAGCTTTCAAATAGTTGAAAAATTCTTCAACTGCTGTATCGAGATAATTCGCTGTTGCAAAGTATCCGTTGATCGTTTCATCATTTGTCGTAGCTAGCGGGAAGCCTGCTTCTTCGTTTGTGAACTTAGAATAAGGATAATGATTAGATACCGCAATAAATTTAGAATAAAAAGGTTGTTGTAAATGTTCTAAATATTGTACTGATTGTTGGAAGAACGGCTTATCATGCAATCCATATTGGAATGAATTGTCGTCATTGACATCATAATAAGAAGCATCAAAGAAATAGTTGTAACCTAATTTTTTATAGGTCTCATTACGATTCCAGAATGTACCAGCGTTACCATGGAAGGCGGCACTCGTATAACCTTGTGTCTGACTCAAAATATCAGGAGCAGCTTGGAAGGTATTCTTTCCACCTAATTGAGTGAATAACGATCCTTGATTTAAACCAAATAGTGAATTTTCAAATAAGGTTTCAGCATCACTGGTTTTACCTGCTTTAACTTGATGGAAGAAATTGTCAAAGCTAAATGTACTGTTACTATGATATAA
Organism: Enterococcus sp. DIV1682a; assembly: GCF_051711005.1. Classification (NCBI taxonomy): domain Bacteria; kingdom Bacillati; phylum Bacillota; class Bacilli; order Lactobacillales; family Enterococcaceae; genus Enterococcus; species Enterococcus sp. DIV1682a. Next base: position 1,925,561 of record NZ_JBIOLT010000001.1, on the reverse strand, counting down.
ACTATTCAGAAATGGCGTTACTTCATGTTCTACACCATTGGCATCTTTTAGTTTATAGTCGATCAAGAATTGTTGGAAACTTTCTAAATGGATATAAATCACATTTTTTCCTTTAGCAATACCAAATGTTTCATCATTTGGTTCAGCATAGTGATCTTTGATATAACTTTCTACTTCTTTCAGATCATTAGGACTTGCTTCTGCTCGTACTTGGTTCGTTTGGTAAGTCTGGATACCATCATAGACGGTAAACGCATTGATACCTAAATATTTGACTAAATAATCTCTAGAAAAAGTACGAGTCAATAATTCTGGGCGATCGGCTTCTGCTAAAAATAAATTTCCAGAAAAAATCATGACTGACAAAGTCGAGATCGCAAAAGCCATTCGTGCACGAATCGGTTGTGGATCCATTTTGATTTTTTTGGTTATCAATAATGCAGCGACAATGATAAAGTCGATCCAATAAAGGACGTCATATGGTCTAAATAAGCGAATAGCACTTTCTCCAAGCCCGCTAGCTACTTTTCCTGCCCCCAAGATGGTATTGATCGTAATAAAATCCGTAAACTCACGATAATAAGTTACGTTGGAGAACACCAGTAAAGTCAATAGGAAATAAATGACCATCATTGTAATATAAGACGCTTTCGTCCGTCTCACATATAACGCAATCCCCATTAACAACAACGTGGTAGCGATCGGATTGATAAACAGTATAAAGTATTGTATGCCACTTTCGATGCCTAAATTGAAATCAAACAAATAGGCAAAAATTGTTTTTAGCCAAAGTAAAACAGCTAATAAAGAAAAAAATCCGAGCCTTTTATTCAAAAAGGCGGGTGTTTTTATTCGTCTCAATGTAATCTCCCTTTCCCCACTCTTCTCATTTACAGAGTGTTATGAAGTTATGATTGCTCAAACTACATATTCCATCCTATTTTACTAGTACGCAAATCCAGTGTCAATCGAAACCAAACGCTTACACCGGTGATTAAGGATTTCTTATTCTTTTGTGAACGCTAGCACTAAGACAGCCTGCTTAATATTTGGTATACTGATTAATGATAAAGGTAAAGTAGGTGAGTCAATGAAAGTACAAATTAAGAAAAAAGCAGGAAATCGTATCAAGAACGGTTATCCATTGATTCAAAAGGAAGATTTGGTCCAGTCGTACAATGAAACCACGCAGTGGATCGAATTGGTTGATCAACAAGATAATTTCTTAGCTAAGGGCTATTTAGGTAAACAAAACAAAGGAATCGGTTGGGTTTTGAGTCAACAAAATGAAACGTTTGACCAGGCATTTTTTGAGAAAAAGTTTTCTGAAGCTAAAGCAAAAAGACAAGCTTTTTTCATAGATGAACAAACAACAGCATTTCGTTTATTTAACGGAGAAGGGGATGGCATCGGTGGTCTGATCATTGATTATTATGAACACTATGCAGTATTTTCTTGGTATAATGAAACTCTTTATACTTACCGCCATTTGCTCTTCTCAGCGTTTCAACAAGTTTATCCTGAGATAAAGGGTGCTTACGAAAAAATCCGTTTTGAAACAAATGAATTTCCTGAAAGTCAGTATGTTTATGGAGAAACAGCTCCTGAACCTTTAATCATCAAAGAAAATGGCGTCTCTTACGCCACTTATTTGAATGAAGGGCTGATGACAGGCATCTTTTTAGATCAAAAAGAAGTCCGAGGAGCTTTGATCGATGGACTTGGTCTAGGAAAGTCTGTTTTGAATATGTTTAGCTATACTGGGGCTTTTTCAGTTGCGGCAGCAATGGGTGGTGCTTTGGAGACCACGAGTGTTGACTTAGCAAAGCGAAGTTTGAAAAAAACACAGGAACAATTTGAAATCAACGGTTTGGATCTTCAGACACAAAAAATCATTGTGATGGATGTTTTTGCCTATTTTAAATATGCTAAAAGAAAGCAGCTGACTTATGATCTCATTGTGCTTGACCCTCCAAGTTTTGCGAGAAATAAAAAGAAAGTGTTCCGAGTAGCCAAAGATTATGGCGAATTGGTTAAAGATAGCTTGGCTATTTTATCGGACGAGGGAACGCTTATCGCTTCAACGAACGCAGCTAACGTGAGTACCGATCAGTTCAAAAAAATGATCGAAAATGAACTAATGCTAGCCAATGTTGAATATGAAGAAATCACTCGTTTTCGATTACCACAAGATTTCCAAACCATTGAAGCCTTTCCAGAAGGGGATTATTTAAAAGTATTTATCTATCAAATTAGGAAATAAGGGGGGAGGACAGATGGTGCAAGTGAAAGGACTAAACTTAGGAAAAGGACATCCTAAAATTTGTGCGCCAATGATCGGAGACACTCGTGAAGAACTTTTGCGAGAAGCGATTTTAGCCAAAGAAGCTGGTGCTGATTTAGTGGAGTGGCGAATTGATTATTATGAAGATGTCTTTCAATATGAAAAAGTCACAGAAACGTTGGTACTGATCCATGAGATGCTCGACGGGTTACCGGTGCTTTTCACTTTTAGAACAATAGCAGAAGGTGGCAAACGAGATATAACGATCCGAGCATATCACGAGTTGTACCTACAGATGATCCGCTCTGGTTTAGTCGATATGGTTGATTTAGAATTAGACAAAATTGAAAGCCTTGAAAAAGAGTTGTTAGCAGAAATCAAACAGCGCAACATCCCGTTGATTATCAGCAGTCATAATTTTAAAGAGACCCCAGCTGATCCAGTCTTATTGTATCAATTGAATATGATGGAACATCTTGGTGCAGATATCGGTAAAATAGCGGTAATGCCCCATAACGAACGAGATGTGTTACGTTTGATGGAGCTAACGAGACGGGCAGGAGCGTTTGTGTCCATGCCTCTGATTACAATGTCAATGGGACAGCTCGGAATGATTTCGCGCTTATCGGGAAATTTGACTGGTTCGGTCATGACCTTTGGTGCGTTAACCTCTGAAAAAGCATCAGCACCTGGACAAATCACTGTAAAGGAACTAAAATCAATAATCAAATTATTAAATTGAAACAATCTAATTTGAAGGTGAAAATGTTGGCAAAGAAAAAACAAGTGAAAACAAATGCGATCCGCTTAGTAGAACAAAAGAAAATCAAGTATACTGAACATGAGTATGCTTGGGATGAAGCACATTTAAGTGCATCTTCTGTCGCTGAGCAACTTTCTGAAAGTGAACACCGCATTTATAAAACACTCGTAGCGGTTGGAAACAAAACAGGAACGATCGTAGCGGTCATTCCTGGTAATCGAGAGTTAGATCTAAAAAAATTAGCAAGAGTATCTGGAAACAAAAAAGTAGAAATGTTACATCTGAAAGACTTAGAAGCTACCACTGGTTATATTCGTGGCGGCTGCTCGCCAATTGGGATGAAGAAATTATTTCCTACTTATTTAGAACAAACAGCACAATCACAAGAAACGATCATTGTATCAGCAGGAAAAAGAGGTCACCAAATGGAGCTAGCACCTCAAGCCATTTGTGATTTAACTAAAGGGACTTTTGCTGATCTTGTACTGTGATGCAGTCGGCAATTCATCAGTTTATCAACTAAAAAAAGAAAAAACAGTAACGAAAAGAGTCAGACATCTTCTACTCCCTTCGTTACTGTTTTCATTTAATCAGCTAAGAAAAGCGGCATTCATTCCTGCTACATGTCCAGTTGCAAAAGCCGCAGTAATATTGAAACCACCAGTATACCCATTAACATCTAACAGTTCACCAGCAAAAAATAATCCATTGACCAATTTGCTTTCTAATGTTTTCGGATTGATCTCTTTTAGTGAAACGCCACCACCAGTCACAAAAGACTTTTCGATGGCAAAAGTTTTGGTTATTTTGAAAGAAAAATTTTTGCAAAGCTCCGCAAATTGTTGGATCTCTTTTTCTGTCGTTTGACTACCAGTTTGTTCCGTTAATCCACTTTTTTCAAGGAAAAAGAGAAGCAAGCGTTCAGGTAAAAAGCCATGCCAAGCATTACTCAATGTTTTCTTCGATTGGTGGCTTTTAGCAGTCAATTCGTTGATCAATTCTTGAAGCGAACGATTCGGAAAACAGTCTAAGACGACCGTGACAGGTTCTCCAGTCGTTTGCAACTCTTGATTGATGAAACTTGAACATCTCAATGCCGCAGGTCCAGAAATCCCAAAATGAGTGAAAAGCAAGTCCATAACATGTTCGGTGATGACTTTACCTTTCTTGTTTAATACGCTTAAAGAAATATCTTGTAAAGATAATCCTTGCAAGGTTTTATCCTTGATAAAAGTTTCTTCAGAAACCAGTGGAGATTCTGTTGCATACAAGGGAGTGACAGTGTGACCGACTTTTTTAACGATTTTATAGCCATCACCTGTAGAACCAGTCGACGGATAGGTTCGCCCCCCAGTAGTTAATACGACACAAGAGGATTGAAATTCTTCAAATTCCGTTCGTACGCCATAGATTTTTCCGTCGCTATGCACTAATTTTTCGACTCGGGTGCCAAAGAGCATCGTAACATTTAATTCATTTAAACGATGGATCAAAGCTTCGATAATCGTTTTTGACTTATTCGTCACAGGGAACATCCGACCATGATCTTCTTCTTTTAAATGAACACCTTGAGATTCGAAAAATTCCATGATATCAAAATTATTCCATTGGGAAAATGTACTGTATAAAAATTTGCCATTTCCAGGAATATGAGCAATCAAATCATCAACTGGACGGTTATTCGTGACATTACATCTTCCGCCACCTGTCATTAATAATTTTTTTCCAGCTTTTTTATTTTTTTCAATTAAGAGAACCTTTGCGCCATATTCAGCCGCACTAATTGCAGCCATCAAACCACTAGTTCCAGCACCGACTACAATCACATCATAGGTTGTTTCCATTTCCTCACCTCAGAGAAAGTGTAGCATATTTATGAAAAGAAAGCAGGAAATGTTTTGAGCATCTAATAAAAATAGGCTAAAATAAAAGAAGATTATAAAAGGAGTGTGAAACAATGACAAACGCAACAGAATACGTCCAACGAATTCAAAATAATATTCATCAAAAAGACACAGGACAAGTCGAATTTTTACAAGCCATTGATGAATTTATGCCTTCAGCTACTCAATTTTTAGAAAAACATCCTGAATACATCAAACGCAATATTTTAGGATTGTTGTCAGAACCAGAAAGAATCATTCAATTTCGCGTGCCGTGGCAAGATGACGAAGGAAACTGGCAAGTCAATCGTGGATACCGCATTCAGTACAATTCAGCAATCGGCCCTTATAAAGGCGGGTTGAGATTCCACCCGAGTGTGAATTTAAGTATTCTTAAATTCCTAGCTTTTGAACAAATTTTCAAAAATAGTCTAACTGGTCTACCAATCGGTGGAGGAAAAGGCGGAAGTGACTTTGATCCAAAAGGAAAATCAGACGATGAAATCATGCGTTTTTGTCAAAGTTTCATGCTGGAGCTATCCAAGCATATCGGTCCTTCCATCGATGTACCTGCTGGAGATATTGGAGTCGGTGCCAGAGAAATCGGTTATTTGTTTGGAGAATATAAACGATTAAAACAATATGATGCCGGTGTCCTTACTGGAAAACCATTAGATTTTTGGGGAAGTAAGATTCGTACGGAAGCAACTGGATACGGTTTGGTTTATTATGTCAAGCATCTTTTACAAGCAGAAAAAGACTCATTTGAAGGAAAAACAGTTCTGGTATCTGGTAGCGGAAACGTTGCCATCTATGCCATTGAAAAAGTTCAAGAATTAGGTGGGAAAGTCGTCACATGTTCTGATTCCAGTGGGTTTATCTATGATCCAGAAGGAATCGACCTGCCACTATTAAAAGAAGTCAAAGAAGAAAAAAGGGAACGGTTGACCGCTTATGCAGAAAAACGTGATTCTGCTGTCTATCATGCTGGTCAATCTGTCTGGACTTTGAAAGAAACTGCAGATATCGCGCTTCCTTGTGCTACTCAAAACGAGATAGACGAAACGCTTGCTAACAACTTGGTTGAATGTGGCGTGAAAATCATCGCAGAAGGCGCAAACATGCCATGTACTCTTGAAGCTGTCAATGTTTTTGAAAAAGCCAATGTGTGGTATTGTCCTGGGAAAGCAGCTAATGCCGGCGGTGTCGCTGTCTCAGCATTAGAAATGAGTCAAAATGCTCAACGATTGTCTTGGGAAAGTGAACAAGTGGATCGCCAATTAGATGAAATCATGAAAAATATTTATCAAACGTGTCGCCAAACGGCAGCAGCTTATGGCAATGAAAAAAATCTATTGCTAGGAGCAAATGTTGCAGGTTTTGAAAAAGTAGCGAAAGTGATGTATGCGCAAGGATTAGTTTAGTGTTTGAAATTTTCTTGTAAATATTAGCTTCAATTCATTTATTTGCTTGAAAAATTGTAAAAAAAAACGTAAAGTATAAGCTGTATATTGATCTTTTAAAGGAGGAATAAAAAATGGCACATATTCATTTTGATTATTCAAAAGTAGCACCATTTGTTAATGAACATGAGTTAGGTTACATGCAAAGCCAAGTATCAATGGCAGATAAAGTATTACGTGAAGGTACAGGCGCAGGAAGTGATTTCCGTGGTTGGATCGATCTACCTACTAATTACGACAAGGAAGAATTTGCTCGTATCAAAGAAGCAGCGAAAAAAATCCAATCTGATTCTGAAGTTTTAGTAGTTATCGGAATCGGTGGTTCTTACCTAGGCGCTCGTGCAGCAATCGATTTCTTAAACCACACTTTCTTCAATTTATTAGATGGTGAACAACGTAAAGCACCACAAATTTTCTTTGCAGGAAACTCAATCAGCTCAACTTATATCGCTGATTTGATTGAAGTAATCGGAGATCGTGACTTCTCAGTAAACGTGATTTCAAAATCAGGTACAACGACTGAACCAGCTATCGCATTCCGTGTCTTCAAAGAATTGCTTGTTAAAAAATATGGTCAAGAAGAAGCGAATAAACGTATTTATGCAACAACTGATAAAGCAAAAGGTGCAGTTAAAGTAGAAGCCGACGCAGAAGGTTGGGAAACATTCGTGATTCCTGATGACATCGGTGGACGTTTCTCTGTCTTAACAGCAGTAGGATTACTACCAATCGCTGTTAGTGGAGCAGATATCGATGCGTTGATGCAAGGAGCTGCAGATGCAAGCAAAGCTTATTCAAGTGATAAACTAGAAGAAAACGAAGCTTATCAATATGCAGCAATGCGTAACATCCTTTACCGTAAAGGGAAAGTAACTGAATTATTGATCAACTATGAACCAGGAATGCAATATTTCTCTGAATGGTGGAAACAATTATACGGTGAATCAGAAGGTAAAGACCAAAAAGGAATCTACCCTTCAAGTGCGAACTTCTCAACTGACTTACATTCACTAGGTCAATATATTCAAGAAGGACGCCGTAACATCTTTGAAACGATCGTTAAAGTTGAAAAACCACGTAAATCAATTACAATTCCAGAACAAGCTGAAGACCTAGATGGTTTAGGATACTTGGAAGGAAAAGAAGTAGATTTCGTCAATACAAAAGCTTTTGAAGGAACTTTATTGGCTCATACAGATGGCGACGTACCAAACTTATTAGTTAAAATTCCAGAAATGGATGCTTACACATTAGGTTATACAATGTACTTCTTTGAAATTGCTGTAGGTATTTCAGGTTACTTAAATGGAATTAACCCATTTGACCAACCTGGTGTTGAAGCATATAAGAAAAACATGTTCGCACTTCTAGGCAAACCAGGCTTTGAAGACCTTGCCAAAGAATTGAACGAACGTTTGTAATATAAGGTTTTTAGTCAGATTTAAAAAAATAGTGATAGAAACATGTTCGCTTGAAAATAAAACTAGTGATAGCTTTAGTGATAGTGAAAGTAAAAAAGCGCTCAATTTGAGTGCTTTTTTATTTGCTCTTCTATATAGTTTTCTAATTGGTTCATTGATCTTTTTTTCACTTCGGGAGAAATATGGGCATAGACTTGTGTAGTAGAAACATCTTTATGTCCTAAAAAATCTTTGATATCTTCTAAAGGTATTCCTGCTTGTCTCGTTCTAGCTGCAAAAGTATGTCTACCATCATGCACAGTTATGTGGGGGAGATTGGCACGTTTTTCAATTCTATGAGAAGCACCGTTAACGGTTCGATCTCTTATTGGAATACCTTTATTTTTACCGTAAGTATTTATAAAAATAAATGCTTCGTGGTCATCTGTTTCAGGTAAAAAACCAAATTTTTTTATTACTTGATTTCTTAAAGTCAATAAGGCTTTCTTTACTCGTTTTGTCATAGGCAATGATCGTGTACCAGATGGGGTTTTTGTGTCATCTGTAATAATTAAACCTTTGTTAGGTCCTTTTTCAGCAGCCCCAAGTCGTTCACGATTGATATTAAGTGTATTCTGAGAAAAATCAATATCAGCCCATTGTAGCCCTAAAGCTTCTGATTTTCGCAATCCTTGATCAAATATAATAAGAAAAAAGGGATACCATATAAATGATTTCTCTTTTTTGGCAAATTCGAGAAATAGTTCAGATTGATCAAAAGTATAATATTTAACTTTCTTTTTATCAGATAGATTTCTTGGAAACTCAACAAAACTAGTAGGGTTATTCTTTATATATCCTAACTGAATAGCTTTTTTGAAAGCATTGCTAAGAGTGGCATTGATACTTTTGGCTGTTGTTACTGAGAGACCTTCCTTAGTTCTACCTAAACCCTTTTTAGTAAGTAACTGATTGATGAATCTTTGATGATCAGCTCTAGTATATTTATCTAGTTTATATTTTCCAATATATGGATTGATGTACATTTTTATATTTGCCCTATGAACTATTCTTGTTCCTTCTTTAACATTCATTTTATAGTTATTAATCCAATCGTCCATGAATTTTTCTATAGTTAATTTCTTAGGGTTATTTTGTATATATTCTTCAGAAGCTATTTGTCCCTCAATGATTTTTGCGAATTTTTCAGCTTCTTCAAAACTTTTAAATCCTTTTTTATGAATTTTTCTTTGTAACTTTGTCCCGGGATCAATCCCATTTGATACATAGACTTCATAACGGTAATCTTTTGATTTTTTTAAATAGTACTTTTTAATGGAGGCCATTAAAATCAATCCTTTCGTAATTCATGCCCAATAGTAAGATATTTCAAGTTGGGTATATTTATTAAAATGTGTATTTAGATAAGATTCGTACTAATAAAAATAAAATACGAACTTATGTTCTTTTATATCTAAAAAGAAAAGCCCGAAGGCTATTCTTTTTATTGAAGTTTGAAGAATAATTTAGTATTAAAATCATTAAATTCTATTAATGTATCATCACCAGTTGGAACTAATATTCCTACTTTTCCAGTTTGAGTTCCTCCCTCATATAAATCCTTGTAGCCGAATTCTTCACCATCATTTAAAGTAGCATAAGCTTCTTGTGATACTTCTTCACCATTGGAACTTACAGGTGTAAAGTTAGGCATTACATAATAAGGATCGTCTTGACTCCCCTTATTCAATTTCATAACTACGTCAAATATTACCCATTCTTTCCCCGCAGGAGGAGTTTCATTGAATTGATTTGCACTCGTTAGATAGTTCATTGCTTCTTGCCCTCGGATAACGTTTGATACAGTCATCGATACATTTGTTTCAATTTTACTTCCATCTTCAGTATAATATTGAGTATCAAAAGTTGCAGTTGTACCCACCGGTACAGGGTTACTGCGTTTTCCAATTGCTGTTTCAATTTTTTCAGATGAAGCAGTTTCCCTCGTTGAAGAATTAGTGGAAAGTTCTATTGAGCTTGTACTTAAACTAACGGTATCTTCTTTTTTTCCCTCACAAGCTGCTAATAAAATTACTGATGATAAAACAAAACCTAACATAATACTTTTTTTCATTTTTTTCCTCCAAAAATAAAATAATTTACTCCCACTTAATGGCAAGCAGTGATAGCCGCCAATTAAATTAAAAATCTATACACGCTTTCAGGAAGCCCATACAAATTTGTTAATTCCTCGACTTTTCTAGGGTATTTATCGTTGTCTTCTTTATAAAGAGAAACAATGAGATTAGCGGCAAAGCAATTCGCTTCGCTTTCTGATTTGCTTCTGGATGTTCGTGTGGATACATAATAGCTAGATAACCCACGATGAAATATAGCGTGACCAAGTTCGTGAGCGCAAATATAGAACCGTTCTTCAGAATACTTCAGTTCGTGATTTAGAAGAATAATTGAGCGTCCTAATAATTCTTGAAATTGCCCCTTTGGGTTATTCAAAAAGGGAACGTATCTAATTTGAATATCCATTTTTTCACAAATAGTAAAGGGATTAGCAGAATTATATTTTTGTTTTAGTCTGCCGACTAGACTAATTACGTCCATCTCCATAGAAAATCACTTCTCTTTGCTTTTATCTTCTTTTCTAAACTCCCAGAATAAACCAGTCAACACATCTTTCACACGTTGTTTTTCTTCATCTGTTAAAGTTTCGCCACCATAAGCCATGTTAACGTTGGAATCGAGCATTTTATCTAATTCAATTAAATCATTTTCATCGGCCCATTTTGGTGTTTTGTTTCTTCCTAATAGATAGTCAGTAGTGACATTAAAATAATCAGCAAGAGCGGTTAATGTCTCTCTGTCTGGACTTCGTTCTCCACGTTCGTAGCCAGAGATAGAAACCTTAGATACATGAATAATATCGCCTAGTTCTTGTTGTGTTAATTTTTTGCTTTTTCTCAGTTCTTTTAATCTAGTTCCAAAGTCCACGTTAACACCCCGTTTCTAAATACAATTTTATCGTTAACTAGTAGTTAACACAAGTTGTCTAAAAATAGTTAACTAAATAGTAACTTTTCGATTGACAATTAACATCTTGTTAACTATAATCGAATTAACATCAAGTTAACAAAAAAAGGAGGAAAATAAATGGTTCTAAAAAAATTAGAAAAAATTAGAAAAGATAGTGGAAAAACTTTTCAAGATGTAGCAAATCATGCTGGATTAACTAAAGAGTTTTACTGGATGATCGAAAAAGGAAAGAGAAAGCTTTCTTATGAAAATGCAGTAAGAATTGCTTTAGTATTCGGCAAGGAACCAGACGATATTTTTTTAGAGCATGAGTTAACTAAAACGGAATTTTCGTATAGTAAGGAGGTGGACAAATGAAAGAAGATTTTACTAAAGTATTTTGGACTTCAATAATATTATTCTTGCTCTTGATGATCTTTTCTCGTTTGATTTACCACTTTATGTTCTAAACCAAAGAAATTAAGAACAAAGTCTATTAATGAATTTTCGGTTTTAATTTCTTTTGTTCCTTCGGCTTGGATATCAAAAAATCTGAAACTCTCTTTCGGATATTGGGAAACTCTTTTGGCTTTTTTGGAATAAAAGAATTAAACAATGCTACGAAAGAAATAATAGTAGCAAAAGAAGCGAGCGAACAAAAAGAGAACAAGGAGGTATTTTTATAACACACCAAGAAAAAATAAACATCGTACTTGATGCAAGACCTAGACTAGTACACATCATCAAATGTGCTACAGATGTTCAACTTGATCTTTTAGTTGAAGAAGTTCAAAAAGAGCTTGAACGTGAATTAGACGAAACAGCTTTTGTTTGATTCTTTAAATTAATAGTATAAAAAAATTGCTCGTATTGATATATGGGCGAATAAGAAATTGAGGTGTTTAAACTGTTAAAACAATCAGCTGTCATTCGAGAATCATTAATCAAGGTGATAAATAAGAGTGGCAAAACGAAGAAAGAAATAGCAAAGCAAGTTAATGTATCTCAACAGTCATTGAGTGATTGGACAACGCCACATAATACTAAGCCTGTGACGTTAGAAAATGCTCAAGCTTTAACTGATCATTTTCGAGATTCAGATTTTACTCTCCATGTAATCCATAAATTTTTTGGATTATTTAAATCAATTGATGGAGATGTTTATAGAAGAGACCCCTCGTCACTAGATAAGCTTCAAATGATAGAATCCGATGAGCGAAAACAAAAGAAACAAGAAGTTGAGAAAATTCTTCTCAAAAATGAGGATTATTTAACCGCTGAGGATCGTCAGCAAATCATTTCATATGCATATGAGTTTTTAGACGAGATCATGATTGAAGTGACTCTGATCAGTGTACTATGCGAAATTCTTGGAATTGATATTCGTCAACTAAGCGAGCAGCGTTTAACTTATTGGATCAGTCAAGGATACATGAAAGGAGAATTAAAATGAAGATTTCACAAATGGAAAGAGTGGTCTCTTTAGTTCAAAAAAAGCAACCAAAAGAAAGAGTTTGGAAGAAAGCTAAAGATATTGCTGAATATTTCGGTGTCTCATTAGCTACTATTTCTAAATGGACGAATTCAAAAAATGATCCGTTACCTTCTCGAAGGGTTCGAGGTGTTTTGCAGTATGACTTCGAGTTAGTGAAGGAATGGGAAGAACGCAATACTAATTAGAAAGGAATGTGAAGCAATGAGAACGGTTTTTAAAATGACTGTCAAAAGCGCTTTGCTTATGTGTCTTGTAGCAATCATACTGACAAGTATCAACCCGGCATATGCGCTGATTTATTGGGGAACTTTAGTAGTTGTTACTGCTGTAAGAGAAAGTTTCAAAATGCCAACACAAAAAAGACCGACCAGCGATGGCCGTCGCTAATCGGTAACATAAAAAAACATAACTAAGGAGATTTTACCATATGAATCCAAAAATTAAAAATTTAATTGAAGAACTAATACATGAGTGTAACGAAAGTGATGTAGCCATCACTCTTGGGGCGATTGATCCAAGTGTAGATGAAGCAACTGTTGTATTTGGTGGAACATTTGCTTTGCAAACAATTGTACTAACACTAATGAACGATAAGTTTAAAGAAAGTATACGAACTAATGATTGCGATTGTCCTGCATGTAAGGCTACAAAGGAGATGATGTTTAATGAATGACTTTGCCTCATCGTTAGATCAATACCTAAATACTCCAGATTGGGGAAGACCACAAACTGAGGAGGATGAAGATGAGTAAATCAACTTTAGACATGAGCCATCAAGAATGGCTCGAAGACCGCAAAAGAGGTATTGGTGGTTCAGATGTTGCAACCGTACTTGGATTGAATAAACACAAATCCCCTTATCAATTATGGCTTGAGAAAACGGGTCAAATTGAATTAAAAGATTCAGAGAGCGAACCAGCTTATTGGGGCAATGTTTTAGAAGAAGTTGTTGCCAAAGAATTTCAAGAACGAACAGGCAAAAAGGTCCGTAGAAGAAACCAAGTGTTTGAACATCCGTTACATCCATTCTTAAGAGCAAATATCGATCGTGATGTAGTAGGAGAAAATGCCATTCTTGAATGTAAAACAGCGAATCAATTTTTTAGCAAAGAATGGGAAGGAGAAGAAGTGCCACTTAGTTATTTGTGTCAAGTGCAACATTACATGAATGTTTTGAACAAGGATTATTGTTATATCGCTGTGTTGATTGGTGGTCAAAGATTTATATGGAAACGAGTTGAACGAGATCAAGAACTGATTGACATCATCACAGAACGGTTAGTTGATTTTTGGGAAACGAACATTATCGGCGGAGAAGAGCCACTGATCGATGGAAGTAAAGCAACGTCAGATTTTCTAAAAGAGCGTTATTCAGAATTAGATTCAACTGAAATTATGCTTCATGCTGATTATGATGTTCTACTCGATCAAAAAGAAGAGTTACTCAAAAATAAGAAGGAACTAGAGAAGAGTATTCGACAAATCGACAATCAAATTATTCAGGAACTTGGAATAAAGAATGCCTCTACAGGTATCACACCTAATCGGATTATTTGTTTAAAATCAGTCGTTTCTAAACGAAAAGACTTGAAGAAAATAGCAGAGAAATATCCATATGTGATGAAAGATGAGGAAATTTACAGTTTATCAACTTCAAATAGATTAGTGATAAAGGAGATTCAGTGATATGGCAACAAGTAAAGATTTAAAGAATCAACTAACAGAAAAAAACAATCAAGCAGTGGATGTTTCAAAATTAGGTTTTAAAACATTGATGAGTCAGCCAGCTATGAAAAAGAAATTCAATGATATTTTACACGAAAAATCAGATGCTTTTATGGGTTCTCTTTTAACGTTAGTTGGTGGCGATGATTATTTATCTAAAGCAGAGCCGATGACCATCATCGCTTCTGCTTTAAAAGCAGCAACGATGGATTTACCAATAGATAAAAATTTAGGATATGCCTATATTGTTCCATTTAATCGGAAAGAAAAGGTAGGAAAAGATTGGATTACGCATAACGAAGCCCAATTCATCCTAGGATACAAAGGCTATATTCAGTTAGCACAACGTTCTGGACAATACAAAGCACTTAATGCAATAGAAATTTATGAAGGGCAATTAATTGAATGGAATCCTCTGACAGAAGAGTTTCAGTTTGACTACAATGCGAAACAATCTGATCGAGTAATCGGTTATGTTGGATTTTTTGAATTACTAAATGGGTTTAAAAAAACTGTTTATTGGACAAAGCAAGAAGTGGAAGCTCATCGTATTAAACATGCCAAAGGGTTTGATAAAACAAAGCTAACTGGAGCGTGGAAAGAGCATTATGATGCGATGGCGATAAAAAACGTCTTACGTAACATGTTAGCTAAATGGGGGATTTTATCTGTAGAAATGCAAAATGCGGTTACTTCTGATGAAAGAGTTTTTCGATTTGATGAAAATAATGATCTTGTAGAAGAAGTGACTTTAAATGATGCAGAACCAATCGAACCAGAACGTAAAGAAGCAGAAAAAGTGGAAGACGTATCATCAGCGTTTGATGAATACGAAGAAACAGCAAATACAGATGAACAACAGGATTCATTGTTCGATGATATGAATCCACCACTATAGCGAGGGAGTTTCCCCTCGCTTATCTAAGGAGGTGATAAAGTGGCAAGGCCATATAAACAAGGCGTTGACTACTACTCACTAGATGTTGATTTTTTGAAAGATATTAAGTACCGAAAAATTCGTAGGTCGTGTGGATCACAAACTTGTGAAATACTACTTTGCCTGCTCGGCTATATCTATGGAGACATGGGGTATTTCTTGCGGTGGGACGAAGATTCGGCGTTCTTAGTTGCTGACGATGTCGGGGCGAAAGAGGGTCTAGTAGAAGAAGTTGTATCTAAAGCGATTCAAGTAGGATTTTTTAATCGGGAAAAGTATGAAAAATACCAAATTTTAACATCAAATGGAATTCAAAAAAGATATAAATTAATAACAAGAAAACGAAAAGAAGTATCCATAAAAAAAGAGTACCTAGTTAATGACGTCAATAACTTAGTTAATGGAGGTAATAACTCTACTTCAACTGTAGTTAACGGTGTTCGTAATACACAAATAGAAAAAGAAAGTAAAGTAAATGAAATAAAAGATTATGAAGAAGATATGGGCGTGTACGAGTTCATTCAAAAATCTTGGGGAAAACCACCTACTGGCATTTTGCAAGGCGCATTAGGTCCGTGGATTCGCGAATGGGGATCAGAAATGATTTTATTTGCATTTCAATCTGCTTATGAGAATAGCGTAGAAATGCAAGGGTTAAAAAAATACGTGGATAAAATTCTTGCTACGTGGAAGTCAAACAATGTTTCTACGTTACAGGAGGCAGTCCAAGCGAAAGAAGATTGGGAAGCGAAGAAGAGCCAAAGGACTTTCTCTAACTCTCAGCCAAGTCGTAACGTAACACGAAAAGAACCTATCCCGAAATGGCTGGCAGACTATGAAGAACAAGAAAGGCTCAGAAAAGAAAGAGAAGCGCATCGATACGATGATGTCCCTTTCTAAACGTGAGGTGATATTTTGAAAGAATATAACTATCTCAAACTGGTAAAAAAACTGGGGGAATGCAAACAAGGTGATGAACGTCAATGTTTGCAAGCAGTTTATAGCCAGCTAAAAGATTTGACCGAAGACCAAATAAAAAAAGATCGTTCAAGCTGGAGTAAGTTGCGTGTTTATTATGCGCTATACGTAGACCGAACAAAGCTGGAACATATTTTGGTAAAGGAAAAAAAGAAAAAGGAAGAGCTTCATGTACGAAAGATGAAATATTCTCTTTTGTCATTTGAAGAGTGTTATCAAGGGTTACAGAAATATTTAGAAAATCAACCAAAAGGAGTAGTCGTGTAGGTGGGACAGCCAAAGCAAACAGGTGGGACACCTAAGAAAAGACCGAGATTTTCTCTTGATGATGATACTCTAGCACAGCTTGCTTGGTTATATGAACAAGATACCAAGAATACAAGTCATCGAATCTATCCATCGGATACGTTGAAGAAAATCATTAACGAAGCGTATACAGTACGCAGATCATTTAGAAATTAGCTATTGGAGGTTTAAGCGTGGCATACGTTGTAAAAGCAATGTGTTATGTCGATTCAGAAGGATATGGAGTTCCTAACTTAAAAGGAGCTAAACGTTATGAATCAAAGGAAATGGCAGAATTAGCTGCCTATGTGAGTAATGGCGAAGTAGTGGAGGTAAAAGATTATTCTCAAAAAACTAATAAAATCAATCCACTTAAAAGGAAAAATTTGAGAAAAGAAAAACAGTCAAAATTAAATCAGGCTTGGTTGAAACAAGAAATGAGTAAGCATGAGCAGAAAAAAGAAATTCATTCCAGAAGTTAATTAAGAGGTTGAATGCTTTTGGTGTGACTCAGAACATGAGACACCATGGATTTATCTATTTGTATGATATGTAAAGACAGTCTACGACAGATGTTGATACGGAAGATAAAAATAAACTCGTTATTCTAGTTGAAACAGGAAAGAAACAGTACAAAAGACATCTTGTGAACATCACTAGTTGGAACATGTATGTGGTTGAAGATTTAGAAGGCGCGAAGGTCAATGAATACAAATACGAAGTAAATTACATGCCAGAAAGTATTGTGCCGTTTACGGTGACTGAGAAGAAGTAGGAGGACAGCGAATGATACCGAAGTTTCGAGCGTGGCACACACCGTTTAAAGGTAAAAAATTTGGGCAAGAAATGAAATATGGACAAGTAGGAAGGTTGATCACTCATGCTGAAATGTCTCCAGATAAATATATCCTCATGCAATCCACAGGACTGAAAGATAAGAACGGTGTAGAGATTTTTGAGGGGGATATAGTACTTTTCAGTGTAAGTGATGGTTTTAATCACTTAGATCATGAAAAAGCTGTTGTTCAAGCCTCTGGGTGTCATTCTGGCTTAATTTGTAAGCTAGTAGACTTGGACTTAGAATATCGAATTTATTATGATCCAGTATTTCACACTGACTATGAAGTTATCGGGAATATATACGAGAATAAAGAGTTATTAGAGGTAGAGTAATTGACTAAAATATTAGATGCATGTTGTGGTAGTCGAATGTTTTGGTTTGATAAACAGAATCCAAACGTAATTTTTATGGACATTCGGAAACAATACGAAGAACTAAATAGCGGACATGTCGTTGATATCAATCCTAATGTCATTGGAGATTTCAGAAATATGCCATTTGAAGATGAATCATTTTATCATGTAGTATTTGATCCGCCACACTTGCTTAAAGCAGGCGAGAATAGCTGGTTGGTCAAAAAGTATGGAAAATTAAATCCCGAAACTTGGAAAGAAGATTTAGCATTAGGATTCAAAGAATGTTTCAGAGTATTAAAGCCAAATGGAACTCTTGTATTTAAATGGAACGAGGATCAAATCAAGCTATCAGAAATATTGAATGCAATTGATTATGTGCCATTATATGGAAATAAGAGAGCTAAAACACACTGGTTAGTATTTATGAAGAGTATCTAGCTACCTCGTGAAATTGTAGGATCAATTTTGATTAAATATGTAATTTCTGAATTTACCAGATAATGGGAAGGTAAACATGCAAATTAAAAGGATCGTTTGGAAAATTAAAACTATAGTTAATGCTGTAGCGTTGAATTTTAAGTACAAGCTTAAATGTATTCCCCATTCAATCAAATTTAATCCAATTAAATAAAAGTAGTATCTCTTTTTAATCTTACAGTTTTTAAGAAAATAGTAGCTAATATAATAATCTAATAAGACAAGTATAACCAATATATGTTTATCTATAGTGACTATAGTGTCATGTTTTTCTGAGAGTCTATGGAAATACATTAATAATGTTGGTAAAGGAATATATATTGTTAATAATGATATAAAGAAAAAGACTATAAATGGCATTTCGTCACTCCCATATAAATAAAACTATGTAAAAAATATCACAATCTTGTGTTGTGGTCAAATATTTTCATGTTATCTATTTTGTTATTATCGTCAATAAATGAAAAGGAGGAGGTAGAATGATGGGTTTCAAAAAGAGTGACAAAGTAGTGACTAAAATAGGATCAGGCGTGTCATTATACTTCTTGGACAACGAATATTATATAGTTCAAGATGCTTCGATGCCTGGCAGAATCGTTTTGATTGACGACGATAAACAGCGTTTGAGTTGGCCATCTAGTAAATTCGAATTATATGAGGAGGTGGCGGAAGGATGAGTGGATTGATAATAGTCGTTTTAGTCTCTTCAATAACTTCTTTTATTGTTTCTTTTCTCATGTTGAAATGGCACATGAGAATGTTTAATAAATGGATAGAAAATTTTTTTGAGGAGGAAACAAAACAAATAAAAAACTACCTGTCTAAAGACAAGTAGCACAAAAGTTTTTACCAAAAGGAGTCATTTTTACTAAGCCGTTTATAATTTTAGGTTCAGACATTATTGAATTTTTAAGTTCTTTTTTTCTTTTTGAAAAAATATATGAGGTAGCAAGTCAGCAACCACAACTCAACGACAACCAGAAAATCGTGCTGGAGTGGTTGAAAAGTAACAGAAATTCGTTAAAAGTTCCAATGCTTGCAATTTATGAATTAGCAGAATTAGCAGATGAAAATACAAACTTAGCCTACCATCAACTTGACAGTAAACAAGAAATCGAAGTCCTAGCAGCTTTCGCTCAATGGGGATTGGGACAGGAGGAAGAAAGATGAGCTACGAAAATTACAAAAACTGTGTTGAAGAAGTAAAAGATAAAAATGGGAAAGTAATTCAATATCATGATGTCGTTCGTACGTCTGCTGGTGAAATTTTATTAGTAGGATTTGGTGTAAATCATCAACGGAAGTTAAAAGGTTTGAATGCATATAACGATTTTAATGGTGCTCATGACTGGTTAGATGTGTATCCAGACGGCGAGTTAGAAATCTTGGGTAACGTTGATTTTAATGCTGATGAACAGGTGGGAGCGGAATGATCTATCCTTTTATCTTTATTGTGCTTTTCGTTTCTATGTTAGTAATCATCCAAGAAGGGAACAAGAAATAATGGGAAAGACGAAATCGAAAATCAAGAAGAAAAAACGCCGTTTGGAACAAAAGGTGATTCAGAATGGGACGGCTAAGAAAAAATATATGAATAAGAAAAAGAAGAACATAAAAAAGGACAGCCAGTAAATGGCTGTCGCTACATAAAATGGAAATTGTTTGAAAGTTTATCTCATTATACCATAAAAGGAGCGATTTTGCTTGATGAATTTATTACGAGAAGTAGATTTCAAACAAACAAGAGATAATGCCAGAAATGTTTTAAAGAATTTTAGACGTTTAGAGCGCATAGCAGGTCGCTCTTTGATAGATATTAAGTCACCAGTTATAACAGATATGCCTAAAGTTCCTAGTCACGGAAATAAAGCAGAAGATGCCATGATCCAATTAGCAGATGCTGAAGCAGAAAGAGATGCGATTTTGAAGGCTTTGATGGCACTTAGTCTAATTAGTCGTCAGATACTCTACTATAGTTTTTGTGTGCCAGACAGTTTCTCAAACTACAGGATTAGTCGTGAAGTAGGTTATTCAGAAAGAAGCATACAACGAATGAAGTCGGAAGCTCTAATAGAGTTTGCAGAAGCATATAGGCATGGGGAAAAAATTGCTTATAAATAATTTGGCGGTTTTTTGGCGGAATGATGGCGGTTTTTAGCCATTTACCAGTGATATTATGATAGTGTCGAAAGATGAGGAATTCGACAAAATAAGCGAAGGGAGGCAGTCTCCCTTATCGTTGTAATTATGCTTTGATAGACAGCAACTAACCAATCACAAAAATACGAAAAAGGAAGTGAAAACCTCCTTTACTTTCCATTGTTTATCTATATCAACTGGTTGCTGTCTGTTTTGATATAAAAAAATTAGCTATCCTCAAAAGATAGCTAGCAATACAATTATTTTTTACTGCAACAAGAACGACAACAGTATTTGCATCCAGAAACATTTAAATTTGTTTTTTTGATACGAATATATCGGAGCGCTGATGAACATTCTATATAGTATCCAATTTCAATCGAATGATTTTTGTCAGGGGCATATGGACAGTCTATTTCATGTAGTATGTGAGTATTATTTTTTGTAGGTGTTGTATCAATAACATAATTAGGCATATGAAAAACCTCCTTAATTAATTATATAACGACTAAAAATAATTTCGCAATACACTTATGTCGCTGTGGCGGAAATAGAGAGACGCGAAGGTGAAGGTAGGTTTCGTACGGCGGACTACTGGGACCTTGTACAAAACTAGAGAGGAATAGTACATGAGTGGTGCGATCCCATTCCAGCGACTTTGAGATTGAGCAGTAGTGGGGGCAATCTGACCTATATACCATTCTATAGCTACTGCAAGAGGAATGGGCAATCTCAATTATAGCATGCTAGAACTATACCTCATGAGCTGCTCTGAGGTGTAGTTTTTACATAAAAACAAGGATAGCAAACCAGCTAACCTTGTTTTATAATATGTATCGTAGAAAAGTGAAAAGATGGTGGCAATCCATTCTAGGAGGTGATGCTTATGAATGTAAGTATCAAATTTAAGGAAAGGAGAGCCTGAATTGTCAGTGTTTGAGGCGCTACAGCTAATGATTGCTTTTGCGATGTTAGTTTTAGCTATCAAAGATGACAATAACAAAAAATAAACCATCTCTCACTTTGACGAGCTGAGATGGTTTATTTAATCAAACATTAAAGTTTCGTCACCGTCTTTTTAACGGTTCTACACAGGACGTGTTACCAGCACGTCCTTTTTCTATGTCTATTATATCATGTGAAAATACAAAATCAATTGAGAGCACTCGCTGTCTATTAATTTCTAAAGACGGAAGTTATATTTATAGTGCATCGATTAAAGATAGATATAATATGCATCAGCTTCTGAAGTATCAGAATTTACATTATGAAGACCTTCTAGTTTGATGTGAAGTTCTTCAGCAATCTGTTTGATATATTTATTTAATATCCTATTTTCTAATTTTAAATAATTAGCTACCTCAATCGAAATTATTTTATTGCATTCTTTATCTATAAGTCGAACATTAAACTGTTTTATAATGTCGTTTAGATCGGTTTCGTTAGGAATGTTGTTTATCAATGATGTACGCTGTTTTATCGAAATAAGTGTATTTTTTATCATTTTAAATTCATCCATAGCTTCACCTTCTATAATTTTTTTAATTTAAATTTAATTATATATTATACTTTTATTTCTATCCATTTTTTTGCTGAAGAGAAGATGATCGAGGAGGTAAATAATTAATGAGAAACTACTGGTACGTATCACTTTCTAATAGGTATCCACAGCCAAATGATAATGATCCAATTAGAGTGGTCCAGTCAGTCCAAATAAAAAAGAAGTACTCAATCATTGAAATGGCACGAGAAGCGACACCAAAAGAAATCGACAAATATAACCTTCGTTACTGTGGACGTGGGTATTGGAAAGACGAATATATTCAACAAAACATTGAGAGGTACATCAAATGAATGATAACTATGATTACACCAAGTTGATTGAGAAGATAAGAGCAGAGAAAGATATGGATGAACTAGCTACCTTATTCATTAACATCATTAGTTTAGTTGGATTAAAGATGGATGAAGTAGCAGCTCTTAATTATTTTATTGCTGAACAAACAATTAAAGCAGACCACAATGCTAAGTTTATAAAGGAAAAATTAGGCTTGAGTGTAAATAATCTTAGTATTGAAGGAATATTTAAGGTACAAGAAGCCTTAGTGAATGTTTATATAGAGAAATATAGCAAGGAGAATAGTCATGGGGATGTTTAAAAATCTATTTGTTCAAAGCGATAGAAGCGAAATTGAATTGTTCGAAGTAAAAGATGATGCCAATCTATTAGAGATTAAATTAAAAGATACTGACTCAGTACCAGAGATTTATTATAAAGGACAACGATTGGATAAAATACCAAGAGGATTAGTGGATATTTCATATCATTGGCATACAAGAAGTTATGATACAAATGGACAGAATAAAATACATATTGAGTATTATGATAGTCCGAATACAAAGTATCTAGATAAAAGAACGATAGAACATGAGAGAGAAACTTAAATGAGAGAGGTCAGACCTAGAGACGAAATAGATAAACTCTATAAGACAAACAAATGGAGGAAACTTAGAAAGCTAGTCATAGCAAGGGACTTTGGTGTATGCCAAGAGTGTCAACGCCGAGGGATAATAACAAGAGGAGTAGTTGTCCATCACATAATCGAAGCAAGAGAAGATATAACTAAGTTCTGGGACATAGATAACCTAGAGCTTGTTTGCCTTGCTTGCCATAACAAAGAACATCCTGAGAAATCAGGAGGAGAAAAGAAAGTTAAGACGAAGAGAAAGGTAGTGAAGTTCTATGCAACAAGAGAGTAATGTAGCAAATAAACAGATTGAGTCTTTAGAATATCTCACTAAAGAAATTAATGAATTAAAATCAGCTGTTTTGAATGGAACTGTAATTATAGAATCAATCTATGTATCTCGTGAGACGAGACTAATCACCAAGTTTTAGCGACACCTAGATTAGTGTGTGAGAATTTAAGAGTGGAAATAGAACTTAAAAGATACAGAGGTAACTAGCCCCCCTACTTAGAAAAATAGAAACAGGAGGGGCGCCAAGACCGGTGCGCCCCTTCCTTTACACAAATACCGCTTTTCGATTTTTTTAGACGATTAGAAAATAATGAAAGAAGGTGAAATTATGCCAAGACCAGCTAAAAGTGCAAGATTACAATTGCTCCAAAAAAATCCAAACAAAAGAAATACAAAAGAATTGAAAAAGCGAGCAGAAGTTGAAGAAAAATTAAAAATGAATACAGATGAAATCAGGGCTCCTTCGTGGCTAGATAAGCAGGGAAAAGAAGTGTTTGATTTTATTAAAAATGAATTACTATCAGTCGAATTAGTGATGAATCCAGATGTATACTTAATGGCTATGTATAGTGATTGGTACTCTCAATATGTAGAATTAAGAAAGCAATATAGAAAAATGCAAAGAGAGTACAAAAAAGAATACAAACGAAATAAAGAGCTTGCTGAAGCAAGTGGTAAAGAATTCAATGAACCACCAGAGATGTATGGGAATCCATTATCAAAACAAATGGATACATGTTCCAAAAATTTACGTGTTTTTGGTGGAGATTTAGGACTTTCTCCAGCTTCTAGAGCAAAATTAGCTATAAAACTATCTCAAGATGAAGAAGATGATTCAGAATGGAATTGACTTCTTTATCTTATTCTGAGTTAGAAAAATGGTGGGAAAACTACAAGGAGGAACAAGCTTCTTGGGGCGGGATATTATTAGAACCCTATCCAGAATTATTGACTACTTGGTACGCTGAACGTTTGATCGATGAATCTATACCAGCGAGTAAAGAAAATATTCTTGCTGCTAAAAGGCATATATTAGATTTAGAACGACAAGGAACCGAAGAATTTCCGTGGATTTTTGATGAAGAAGTAGGGCATCGTCCAATTCGATTTATTGAAGATAATTGCCGTCCGACTGAAGGAGACTTTGACCGATTTATTTTGCAACCATGGCAACATTTTATCATTGGTTCAATGTTTGGATGGATTCATAAAGAAACAGGAATCCGACGTTTTCGTGAAGCTTTGACATTTGTAGGACGAAAAAATGGTAAAACGTCACTTATCAGCGGATTATCAGCTTATATGTTGGGATATGATAACGAGCAAGGTGCTAATGTCTATGTTTTGGCCAATGCGAAAGATCAAGCATCAATTTTATTTGATAAAACAAAGGAAATGGTAAAGCAATCTCCTAGATTAGACAAAAAGTATAAGCCACAAAGATCATTAATTAAAGACGAAGCAACTTTTTCTAAGATGGAGGCCCGAGCATCGGATAGTAAAAAACTCGATGGATTAAATACTCATTTTGCGATTTTCGATGAAATCCATGAATTTATAAATTTCAAATTGATTAATGTAATAAAAAAATCTCGCGGTACGCGAAGGCAACCACTAATAGTTTATATAACTACAGCAGGTTATGTTCTTGATGGACCACTTATGCAATATTATGATAATGCACTCGATTGTTTAGAACATCTTGAAGATGGTCTGGATGAACGGGTTTTTTATTTTGTAGCAAAACTAGACGATGTTTCAGAAGCGGATGATCCAAGAAACTGGATTAAAGCAAATCCTAACATTGGCTTAATGTCATTTGTTGATTTAGTAACCGACTGGAAAACAGAACGTAACAGTCCTCAAGAGAAAGCTGACTGGCTCACAAAACAGTTTAATTTATTTTCTGACATAGACGAATTATCGTTTTTAGATATGCAAACAATTAATAAGAATAACAAAATAATTGATTGGAAAACGATGGAAGGTGAAGAATGTGTTGGAGGATATGACTTATCAGAAACACAAGACTTTACATCGGCTAATTTGGAATTTCCCATTTATGAAACTGGAGAAATAGCAGTTTTAGAACATAGTTGGATTTCGCAAGAAAGATATAACAACGACAATAATAAACAACGGTTGGATGCTTGGATAAAATCAGGTGATTTAACTGTGACACCAGGAAGTTATGTTGATTATCAGTTTGTTTTTGACTGGTTTGTGGAGCAATCAAAAAAATATAAAGTGTTGAAAGTTAGATATGATCGAAGAAATAGTCTGATTTTAAATCAACAAATGATTGATTTTGGATTTGTCATGGAAGAAGCTATTCAAGGATTCACTACTCTTGGTGGACCAATGAAAGACTTAAAAGAACGATTTTTAGATGGCAAAGTTATTTATAATCAGCAAAAAATTTTTAGATGGTATTTATCAAATGTAAAACTAGTACAAGATAGAAATAATAATTGGATGCCTACGAAACAATCAAAAAATAGAAAAATTGACGGTTTTGCATCAGTGTTAAATAGTCATGTAAGTGTAGTGGAAATGTTTGCTAAAAAATCAAAACAAACAGGAACTGTTGGCTTCATAAGTATAAGAGAAATGATGAGAGGAGGTTAATAAATGAATAAATTCCAAAGGACTATTAACAAAATAACTCCTAAATTTATCAAACAATCAATTATTAAAGGATCCTATGAAAATCAAAATTTTAAATCATGGATTGGAAAGACTTTTTTTGGATTAGAAAACTCAACTCTTGAAACTAACGAAAATATATTTTCAATCATTTCTCGTTTAAGTAATACATTATCCAGTCTACCATTTAAAAAATATTTGAATTGTGAACAGCAATTCGATGAATCGATGGATCGGTTGATGTATTTTCCTAATAAAAATCAAACTTTAGACCAAATAATTAATGTATTGGAAGTTAGTAGAAATACAAACGGAAATGGTTATGCTTTGATTGTTCGAGATATTCGGGGGCAATTAGAATCACTGATCCCGTTCAATCCAAATTATGTTAATCCTATTGTTGAAAGGAGTAGTAAAGAATTATGGTATCAAGTGAATAACGATGGTAAAACATTCTACTTTCATAATTCTGATGTTATTCATGTGCGACACATTGCAGGAAATGGAAATTGGAAGGGAATTAGCCCAATACAAGTATTAAAAAATTCGAATGATTTTGATAAAGCTGTTCGTGAGTTCTCTTTAAAAGAGATGCAATCATTACGAGATTCATTCATTTTAACTTATGACACTAGCGTTGATGAAGAAAAGAAAAAAGCTGTAGTGGAAGATTTCCGACGGTTTTATGAAGAAAATGGCGGTGTACTTTTTCAAGAGCCTGGTATAACTATTGAAGAAATGAACCGTAACTTTGTAGCAACAGACATGAAGATCACTGAGGAAATTACTCGAGATCGTATTGCTAATGTTTTTAACGTTCCTAGTGTTTTTTTGAACTCCGACAGTAGTAGTTTCTCATCAAATGAACAGTTGATGCAACTATTCGTTAATATGACTCTCACTCCTATTGTGAAGCAATATGAAAGAGAATTTAACAAGAAGATACTTCAAAAAAATGAAAGAATAAAAGGCTATTACTTTAAGTTCAATATGATGGGACTCTTGCGTGGGGACAGTGATGCTAGGCAGAAATTTTATCATGGTGGTATTCGTGATGGATGGATGGCGCCAGATGAAGCAAGGATGCTTGAAGAAATGCCACCACGTGGAGGTAAAGCTGCTGATTTATGGATTTCAGGCGATATGTACCCGCAAGAAATGGATCCAACATTAAGGAAATCGCATAAATCTAGTGAAACAGACGTAACTAAAAATAGTTAGGTCTGTTTTATTTTTCCTTGAAAGGAGGGTAGTTATGAAAAAGTTTTGGGAATGTAAACAATCTGTTGATCAAGATGAAGCTGACATCTATATTTTTGGAGAAATTACATCATTCAAATGGGATGAATCAGGTACAACAGCTTCGAGTTTTCAAAAAGATTTAAAAGAGCTTGGAGATGTCAAAAAAATTAATTTACATGTGAATTCTCCTGGTGGTTCTGTTTTTGAAGGAATTGCTATAGGAAATATGTTAAAGCAACATAAAGCATATGTAACAGCTTATGTGGACGCTCTAGCAGCTTCTATTGCCAGTGTAATCGTAGTTAGTTGCGATAAGGTTATTATGCCAGAAAATAGCATGATGATGATTCATAATCCGTGGTCTTTTGCTATAGGTAATGCCAATGAATTAAGAAAACAAGCTGACGATCTTGACAGAATTGCGGAATCATCAGTTGTAACTTATCTTGCTAAAGCTGGTGAGAAATTAACAGAAGAAAAAATCAAACAAATAATGGCTGAAGAAACTTGGTTATCAGCAAAAGAAGCATTTGACTATGGTTTATGTGACATTGTTGAATCTTCGAATCAAATAGCAGCATCTATTAGCGAAAAACTCTTTAGTAATTATCAAAGAGTTCCTGAGAAATTCTTAATGACTAAACAAGAAAATCAAATAGATGATCATGAAAGAAAAAAAATAATCGAACAGGCAAAAAAAGATAAAGAATATATAACTAACGTATTAGGAGGACTTTAAAAATGAAGACACTTTTTGAATTAAAACAAGATATGACAACGGTAGGAAAACAAATACAAAAAACTAAAGATGAAATTTCTCAAAAAGCAGCTGATACTTCAGTAACTGTTGAAGAATTAAATCAATTAAATAAAACTGCAGCAGAGTTACAACAAAGATTTGATATTATCAAGAATCAACATGATCAAATGGAAGTAGAACAAAAAGCAAGCCTTTCGAAAGGTAACTTTACAGAAGCCACAGATCCTAAGCAAAAAATTATTGATGCAAAAGCAGAATTAATTCGAGCAACGATGGCTAATCGTCCTGTGAATTCAGATGTTCTGCAAGTATTAGGAGATAACTCAACTACAAAAGGAAATAAATTCCTGCCTTCTACATTAACAAATGATATTATTGCGGAACCGCTAGTAAAAAATCAGTTGAGAGAAAAAGAAATAGTAACCCAAATTACGAATCTTGTAATTCCTCGTATTTCATTCACAATTGATGACGATGATTTTATTCAAGATGGAGAAGCTGCTAAAGAAATAGAACTAAAAGGAGATTCAGTTAATTTTGGACGATTTCAAACAAAAGTAAAAGCTGGAATTACTGATACAGTATTGATGGGAACGAATACGAACCTGGTTCAAACAGTAGAAAATAATTTACGTGCAGGGCTTGCTGCAAAGGAACGCAAAGTTTCATTTGCTACTTCACCTAAAAGTGGCGAAGAACATATGAGTTTCTATGATAAAACCGAAGTGAATATCAAGGAGGTGGAAGGAAATGATTTATATGAAGCAATCACTAATGCTTTAGCAGACTTGCACGAAGATTTTCGAGAAAATGCAACAATTTATATGCGTTTTTCTGATTATGTAACGATTATTCGAACTTTAGCTAATGGAAGTGCTACATTATACAATGCGCAACCAGAGCAAGTCTTAGGTAAACCAGTAATCTTTACTGATGCGGCTACAACACCTGTTGTTGGTGATTTCTCATATGCACATTTGAACTACGATATTGCAGATGTATTATATGAACAATACAAAGACTATGATAAAGGTATTAATTATTTCATGGTAACAGCGTGGTTTGATCACCAAATTAAATTAGCTTCAGCGTTCCGTCTAGCTACGATAAAAAAAGCGTAACCCCATCAACAGATGGGGATTCTGAACAAATATCTCATAATTCGCGGGATAAATCGAATTTGACAGATAAAAATGATTTTACTTCTTTGAGAGTTTCGGAATTAAAACATCTTTTAGACGAGAAAAATATTTCTTATAAATCTTCTGATAAAAGAGAAGATTTAATTGCTTTATTAGAAGAATCTAAAGAAGAATAATCGTATTATCAATAAAATTCCGTTAATTTAAGTTAGGTGAATGTAAATGATTTTAAATCCAAGGGATGAATTAGATTTACAAGAGATAAAAGAAGCTATCCGAGAAGACTATTCAAATGATGATATAGGTATAATACGAGCTGCTAGATCAGCAATTGCATATATAAAGGGGGCTATCGGAAAAGATAAGCCTTCTTTTTATTTGCAAGATAATGAAACCATAGATTTATTAAATTTAGGTATTTTGCTATTAACAGACCATTATTATCATGCAGGTTCGGCAACTATTGAATCCAGTAGTCAAAATGGTGTACTTAGAGAATATGACTTGGGTTTCAATTCTCTTCTTCTTCAATTAAAAGCGGAATATAAGGTTTTTAAGGAGGAAGAAACAAATGAGGAAAAGTAGGACTGGAAAAATGAATACGATTATTTGCTTTTGGGAATATCAACCTCATAAAGGTCCAGAACCAGGAGATGAAGAAAAAGTAATCCTTTATAAAGCTCGTGCCGAAGTTTATGATCCATCAAAAAAGGATTTGGAAATTCTGAATGGTAAGGAAACTAAAAAAGCTGTAACAGTTGTAATTCGTGATACTCGTGGCTCTTATATTCCGTCAAATAAACATTATGTTGAGATTGAGGATTATAGACTTCAAGGGAAATGGAACATTATAGATGTCAGAAACGATATTTCTGAAAATCGATTTATAACTATTATTTTAGGAATGATTGATGATGTCTGATGTTGAAATTAAAGGTGTTCAAGAAACTTTAAAAAATTTAGAAAAAAAACTAGGTAGTCGAAAAATAAGAGCTATTACTAAAGAAGCGGTAGATGCAGGTGCAAAACAAGTAGAGAAAAGACTACAAAAAGATATGCTTGTTTTTAAAGATAAAGGTTATACCATTGATGAAGTGGTTAAAACAGAAGCTATTTTTAGAAATAATCAGGCCAATGCAAAAATAGGTTGGAATGGTCCACATGAAAGATATAGGATTATCCATTTGAACGAATGGGGATATACTAGAAATGGAAAACAAATTAGACCAAGAGGATTTGGTGTAATTACTAAATCATTGAAAGATTCTGAACCTCTTTATTTCAATACAGTTGCAGAGGAGGTCAAAAAGAATTTATGAATGATATGTTGAATATTATATATGATGCATTGGTTTCAAATGAGTATATTTATTCTATGACCTATAATGAGAAAATGAAAAGTCTAAGAATTAAATTTTACCAACAACCAGAAACAGCTGATAAAACAGGTCCATTTATCACAATAAGACCTGTTGATGTTCCAAATGAGGCTTATCATGGAAGCGACAAAGAATTATCTGTTGAACATTTAATTCAAATAGATGTAGAGTCTGCATATCGAATCACATGTAAACAAATTCAATATGAAATAAAAAATGAATTAAAAAAAATAGGATTTGGCCAAATAAGTGGCCAAGGACTTGATGAATATTTTGCAGAAACAAATAGGTTTGTAGATGCAAGAAGATATCGTGGAAATACAAAAATTTATGATACGAAATATTAAAGAATTAAGATGCAAATTTTTGTGTCTTTTTTTTTATTAAATTTTTAGGAGGAAAAATCATGTCATTTGTAGGATTTAAAAAATTAACTATTGGAGTATTTGATGAAACCGGAAAAGTTCCAGAAAAAAATCAGTTTGTAATTGAAGGGAAACAAGATAAAGGTGCTACGGTTTCGGCTGAAATTACAGGATTAGCAAAAGAATCAACTAAAGTACATGGTTCTGATATTGCTTATTATGTTTCTCAAAAAGGTACTGGGGATGTCAGTATTAATTTTGGATTATTAGATCTACCAGAGGATGTCAATGATAAAATATTAGGTTACAAGGTTAATGATCAAAAAATTAGTTTTATGGGAGAAAATACTGAACCTCCATATTGTGCGGTGCTATTAGAATCTTCTGACCTAAGTGGAGAAACTGCTTTGTTGGCAGCATTTAAAGGTAAATTTAGCCGTGAATCTATGAAATTAAATACATTAACAAATGAAGCTTTTGAACCAGAAGCGGAAGAGTATGTGTTTTCTGCAATTGCAAACTATGCAGAAGGGGATGCTAAAGGTCAAACGGTAGGTAAGTACATTGGATCTGACCAAGAATCAATTAAAGCTCTTAAGGCATTAACATTTCCAGCGGGGGAGTAGTAAGCCCTGATGTTTCTTTGAAAAGTTTGAAAAGTAGGGAGATAGACAGGGCTGAAAAAGAAGATAAACCAAATGAAAAAAATACGGTTGCTGAAATTAAGTCATGGCTAACGGAAAATAATATTAATTTTAATGACATTACATTAAAAAGTGATCTATTAAATTTAGTGAATAATGTGCAAAAAGAGGACTAGTTTTTTAGTTCTCTTTTTGTTTTTTAGATTGAATTAATGAAGGAGAGAAAAAAATGGCAATCAAAAATAAGACTCAATTAGTTTTAAAAGATAAAGATGGAAAAAAAGTTGTTCATGAAAAAAATAATTTAACTGCTGGAGATGTGTTAGATGCTTTAGAATGTCAGGAACGTATGTATGCAGAAAATACTACGGCAGTTAAACAATTTAACGAACTTGTTGAATTTAACATTTCTTTATTTAACAGTGACGAAGTTACTCGTGAGTCTATTTTACAAGGTTTGACAAATGATGAAGCTTTTAGTGCTTTGAACCAACCTATTTTAGATATTTTAGGAATCGATCCTTCATCAGAAGAGAATGAAAAAAAGTAAGTCCTACAGAAGCAAAGAATGATTTATTGAATTTATTTAGACAATTAGTTCAGGCTGGTTGGTCTGTAAATGATATTGAAAATACTAATTTCAATCGTTTGATTCAAATTGTATGTTCTGAAAAAGCCAAAGAAAAACCAAAAGAAATGGACTTGAAAGATTTCTTGAAATCATTATAGGAAGGAGGATAACTATGACTACTGGAAAACCAATCGGTAATATGATTATCAATCTTGACTTGAATAGTTCTAAATTAACTAGGGGACTAACTGGTGCTAGAAATGCTGTTAATTACCAGATGAAAGCAATGAAGGCGCAAATGCAAGTTATGGATGCTTCTGGAAATAAATTAGGTGTACTACAAGCAAAATATACTGGGTTAGGTAATGTACTACAAGCTAATCAAAAACAAATAGAAATATTAACTGATAGATATAAAAAAAGTTATGATGAAAATGGAAAAGCAACATCAGCTACTATCAAATATGCGAATCAATTAAATCAAGCAACAGCTAGACAAGCGAGTTATGAAGCACAGATTAAACAAACAATTGGTGCATATGCAGAATTACAAACAAAAATAACAGGAATAACTGGAGTAATTAATAAGACATCTGATGTTCTGCAAAAAGCTGGAAATTCAGCACAGAATATCGGCACTTCCTTAACACATGGCGTGACTATTCCGATTGCCGGAGCCGTTACTGCAGTTACAACTGCGGCAGTCAAATGGGAAAGTGCATTTGCCGGGGTAAAGAAAACAAATGACGAAATTGTAGATTCCAATGGTAATATAGTTTACTCCTATAGTGATTTGGAAAAAGGGCTTAGAGATTTGGCGAAAGAATTACCAGCAAGTCATGAGGAAATTGCAGGAGTTGCAGAAGCAGCTGGTCAATTAGGGATTCAAACTGACAACGTTGTAAGTTTTACAAAAACAATGATTGATTTAGGAGAATCTACCAATATGTCTGCAGAAACTGCAGCGACGTCTTTTGCTAGATTTGCAAATATCACACAAATGTCTCAAAAAGATTTTGAGCGACTAGGTGCTGTGGTTGTTGATCTTGGGAATAATCTAGCAACTACTGAGTCAGAAATCACAGAAATGGGACTCCGTTTGGCTGGTGCAGGGAAACAGGTTGGAATGAGTCAAGCTGAAATCATGAGTTTTGCAGCGGCATTGTCTTCTGTAGGTATTGAAGCTGAAGCTGGAGGAACTGCTTTTTCTAAAGTAATGGTACAAATGCAGTTAGCAGTTGAAAAAGGTGTTGGAGCTTTAGAACCGCTAAAACAAACGGTAAGCAGATATGGTTATTCTTGGGAACAATTTGTTCATGCTATTACTTGGGGAGGAAAAGAACTAACAGATCTTTCTAAAAAAATAGGTATTTCGTCTAAAGATCTAAAAGAAATGTACAAAAATGCTAGTGAATCAGCAGGGAGCTTATCATCTTTTGCGGATGTAACCGGAAGAACATCAGATGAATTTGCCAAATTATTTAAGAGCAATCCTTCTCAAGCGATTATTGAATTCGTAAAAGGGCTTGGCGAAGCAGAAAAACATGGAACTTCTGCAATTTCTATTCTGAGTGATATGGATATAAAAGAAGTTCGCTTACGGGATAGTTTATTACGTGCAGCTAATGCTAGTGGTGTTTTTGAAGGTGCAATAAAACGAGGAACTCAAGCTTGGGAAGAAAATACTGCTTTAACAGATGAAGCCAACAAACGTTATGAGACCACTGAATCAAAAGTGAAGGCGCTGAAAAATGAAGTTGTTGATATAGCTATCGATATGGGTGGACCATTCGTAGATGCTTTAAGAGATGCTCTAAAAGCTTCAAAACCATTACTTGAAACATTAAGTAAAGCTGCAAAAGCATTCTCAAATACTAGCCCAGAAGTTCAAAAATCTATTGTAAAACTCATCGCGTGGACTACAGCCGCAGGACCAGTTCTAAAAATTGCTGGATCAGGAGCTTCTAAAATTTCAACTTTTGGGCAAGCATTCGTTGATTTAAACGCAAAATTAAATAAACGCTCAGCAATGAAAGCAGCTGAAAAAGGTTTAAATTTTCTTAGCACTGTTTCTATTAATGGAAGTGCTAGTTTGGGCAATTTAGCTAAAAACTTAGGAGAAACTGCAGGTAAAGCAACTGTTCTTGGTAGTGCTACTAGTTCAGCGGCAGGTTCTAGTGGTATTGGAGCAATGACAGCAGCACTTGGAGGATTGAATCCAATTCTTCTTGGAATTGTTGGTGTTGGAGGAACTCTAGCTCTAGGGTACGCAGCTTGGAAAACTTTTGGAGAAGAAGCATGGAACTCTTCTCAACGTGTAAAACAATGGGGCGTTGATGTAGGAAGAGAAGTTGATGGTACGTTAGATGGTGTTCAAGATAAATTGACCGGAGCTAATGGTAAGTTCGAATTATTGAAACAAGGATTTACTGAAGCTGATGCTACTTCAATGGCTGATAACTTTGAAAAAGCGGGTAAGTCATTAGAAACATCATTAACAAATAGAATTTCTGCTATTGATAAATCATTAAAAGGACTTCCTGAAACTGTTCAGCAAGCGATGAAAGAATTTGCTGATTCTGAAAAAGAAACAATGTGTAAATCATTATCTACTATTCAGGAAAACAACGAAAAAATTAAACAAATTCGTCAAAATGCAGCAAATGAAGGAAGAGAACTTACTGCAAATGAATTAAAAATTATTCAAGATTTGAGTACAGAAACTTCAAAATCTTATATTGAAACTTTAGATGTCACTGCTAAAGAACGTAAAAGTATTTTAGCTGCAATGAACGGAGATGTAGAACAAGCAACAGAAGAAGAAGCCAAAACATGGATTCAATCATTGGCAAAACAAAAAGCTGAGACAACTGAAAAGTATAAAGAAATGCTTGAAGAAAAGAAAAAAGCATTGAAAGATGCAGGAGCAAGCAAAGAACTCATTGATGCATTAGAAGATGAAATGGACGATTATATCAAAACAACTAATGATGGATTTGATCGACAAATTTCAGTAATTGCTGAGAAATATCCTAATTTGATTAGTCAAGTAAATTTTTCAAATGGACAATTATTTAGTGCAACAGCTGCAGCCATAGATGAAACAGGGCAATATACTAAAACCTTTATTGCTAATAATGAAAAGATTCTAGAACAAGCTGAGAAAACTTCTAATAAAATTGCAGAAAATGCAAAAAAGACTGCAGAAGAATTAGGAATGTTTGCTGATCAAAGCACTCATGCTGGAAAAGTTTGGAATTCTCTAACTTTAGATCCAAAAACAGGAAAAGTTAAATCAAATGTTCAGGAAGTAATAATTGAAGCAACAAAAGACTTTACAAAATGGAACGAATTAAAACCTGTTATTCATGATGCTAATTTAAAAACTAATGCAAAAGATGTAATTTCTATTGCAGCTGTTGAAAATGGCTATTGGGATTCGATGAAGTGGGATGAAAAGGAACTATTACTTGAAGATGAGTGTTCTAAAAATGTAGTTCAAGCCTTAGAAAACGCTGGAAAGTGGAAAGAATTAGATATTCCTTCAAAAAGAGCAATTTTAACTTCCAATACTCCTGAAGTTATGGGTGAAACTCTCGTGAATTTGGGACTTTGGGATACTTATAAGCTTCAAGTAAAAGATTTAGATTTGAACACTTACAAATTTTATGATGCCATCAATGGATCGGAAGAAAAGTTGAATGCTTGGGCTAGTTTAGATGATCCTACTAAAGAACTACTGCTAGACGATGCGGAATTTGCAACTAAAATCTTCAATTCTGAAAAACTACTTGAGCGTTTCGATCAGTTATCACCTGAGATAAAATATTTATTAGCAGATGATTCAGAGTTCGCTGAAACCATTTTATCATCTGATCGGATGTGGAGTGAATGGTCAAAACTTCCTGATAATGAGAAAAGATTACTTGCAGACAATAAAGAGTTAACTGCTACTGTTTTATCTTCTGAAGAAACATATCGAAGATGGATGGAATTACCAAATTTTCAAAAAGAAATGTTAGCAGATAATACTGATTTGATGAATAAAGTCATGGAATCACAAGAAAGTCTAGAAGCATGGAAGAGATTGCCAGATCCGATAAAAGGAATTTTAGGTAATAATGAAGATTTAAAAACGAAATTAATTGATGGATCAATAAAAATTGATGATTTTAATAAAGTATTACCGGACTTGAAACGACTACTTGGTGATTCATCAAATTTATTTAATGCTACTATGTATGCTAATTCTGCAATAAAATACTTTAACGAGAAAAAAACTGACAAAAAAGAATTAAAAGGTGATTCATCTAATATTCAAAGAGAAGCTTTGATTGGAGAAAATGCATTAAATAATTTTCAAAAGAACAATCCTATACCTAAAACCTTGCAGGCTAAGGATGATGCTAGTGGTCCAGCTGATGCAGCTAAAGAAGCTGTTGAAAAGTTTTCAAAAGGTGACTCAGTAATTACTAAAACATTAAAAGTAGTAGCAGATATTGGTGGTAAGGTTATTAATGGTCTGCACTTTGCTAAAATTTTAGGATTTGAAAAAGGAACGAATTATCATTTAGGTGGTCCAGCAATTGTTAATGATCAAAGGGGACCACTTTATAAAGAGTTAGTTTTACCAAAAGGTGGCGTACCATTTATCCCAGAGGGGAGAAATGTTTTCTTACCTAATTTGCCTAAAGGATCCAAGGTATTAAATGCTAAAGAAACAAGGCAATTTATTCCTAAATATGCAAATGGAATTGGTGAAATTACTACAGTGACTAGTTTTAATTCGCTAATTCAAGCAATTGAAGAATTGATTAATACCTTAAAAAATAATACAGGATCAACATTAGGTAGTAACACTCAATCTTCTGAATCATTACAACAAGTTTCACTAGACAATCTTGTAAGCCAAAATGATCAATATAAATTGATTGGAACTGAATGGATATCTAACATGATTATTGGTTGGAATGAAATGGTTCCACAGTTTACAAGTAATGAAAATATATTTGTTTCAAATTACATGAACCAGTTAAAAGCACAAAATATACCTAATTATAATTTAGGTATTTCGTGGAATCGAAATCTAATGACAGGTTGGAATAGTTTAACTGGGACATTTATTGCTACAATCAATTCGTTTTGTAATCAAGTGATGGTTACGCTCAGAAACTACAATACTCCTATATACAACAACGGTCGATCATGGCAACAAAATAATCTTAATGGTTGGAATTCATTATATGGATCATTCATAGCCCGTGTAAATCAGCTTGGTAACGATTCGATTAATAATCTTCGTTCAAAAAATGGCGGATTTAATGCTGCAGGTTTATTTTTAATGCAATCTTTGATTAATGGAATCAATTCAATGGGAAGCCCTCTATCCTCAACTATGAATAGCGTAGCTAATAGAATGGTAGGAGGAATTGGAAAAGGTGTTAATGGGGTTATTTCTGGCGTTAACTATGTATTAAAAGAAGTTGAATCAAGTAAGACGATTGGTAATTGGGCAATACCACAGTATGCAAAAGGAACAGTAGGACATCCTGGTGGTTTAGCAATGATTAATGATCAAAAAGGTCCAGTTCATGAAGAATATGTACAAATGCCAAACGGAAAAGGCTTCATTGCTAAAGGGCGAGACTTATTGGTTAATTTACCAAAAGGAACACAAGTTTTAAATGCAACACTTACTAAAAAATTGAAAAAATATATAAATATTCCTAGATATGCTAATGGTACTAATAATTTCGATTTAGCTGATTTGTTGGATAATGAAAATGCTGTTCTTAAATTTTTAGATGGAAAAGTTGATTATAGTAATCTTACTAATTTATGGCTAGATATGACCAAATCTGGCGTAAAAGTAATGGCAAAAGCATCGAATAAATTTCTTCAAACAAAATTGAGTGAATTCTTTACACATGGAAATTTTGATGGTGCAGTAAATGCAAATGGTGTTTATCAGTATTTAGTTAATATTGCCCAAAGAGTGATGGCCAAATTCCCAGGTTTAACTGTTACATCGGGATATCGTCCTGGAGATAGATACTATCATGGAAAAAGACAAGCAATTGATTTAGCATATCCTGGTGTTTCTGGTGATAGTCGATATACAGCTGCAGCTAATTATGCATTTGAGAAGTTTCCATCGAAAATTGCTTATGTTATTACGAATGGTCGAGTAAGAGATAGATCCGGTATGTCTGGAACAGGAGCAAGTGGACAATGGACTGCTTGGCCAGATGGTGATCACTTTGATCATATTCATTTAAATGGACTTTTGGGAGTGGGTAATATCTTTAAAGTAGGAAGTTCAACGGGGGTTGAGCGTTGGCGTTCTGTAGCAATAAAAGCACTAAAAATGACTGGTCAATACAATTCAGCAAATTTAAACGCTCTATTGCATCAAATGCAAACTGAATCTAATGGAAATCCTAAAGCAATTAATAATTGGGATAGCAATGCAGCAGCTGGGATACCTTCTAAAGGTTTAATGCAAGTAATTGATACAACATTCCGTTCTTACGCACTTCCTCCCTACAATAAAGATATTTATGATCCACTTTCAAATATTCTTGCTTCGATTCGATATACTTTGAGTAGATATGGGAGTTTATTAAATGGTTGGCGTGGAGTTGGTTATGAAAATGGTGGTTGGATTATGAAGGATGGTCTTTTCCGTGGTGGGGAAGGAAATAAACCTGAAGTAGTTGTTCCGTTAACTAAAAAAACGAGAGCTATTGAATTGGTAGGGGAAGTACTCGCTTTCCTATCAGGCAAATCAAAACAAATAATGCGTATTGGACAAAATGATAATCATTCTGAAGAATTACTTGCTTTAATTAAACAACAGCAACAACAACATAACGAAATGATGGCCATTTTAAAAGCAATCTTAGGAAAAGACTTTATTATTAAATCTTCTGATATTGGTAAATCTGCAAATAGTTACATGGGGGCAGATTTAGCGAAACTCCGATATATAAATGGAGGTATATGATGAATGTTTTATAAATTGATGTTTAATCAAAATGGTCATATATTTGATCCACAAGAGAAAAACAGGATTATTTGTAAAGAAATCAAACGTCAGGCGCCAGTATATGAGGCAAGTTATGAAGAATTTCAAGGGACGAACGGTAGCAGAGAAATAAATGCTAGTTTTCGTCCTTTTGAATTAGTCTTGACTTTAGACATCTTTTATAAGAATAAATATGATAAGGAATTACTCCTTACTGAACTTTATGAAATGATTTTTATAGGATATCAATATTATATTGGTTATGATTTGAGTCCTGGTAAAAGGTTTAAAGTCAATCCTAAAAATTTTGAATTAACTGAAGAAGCAAATGATTATTCTACAATTGAGATTACATTTGATGTTCCATCTGGCTGTTCTGAATCTTTATCAACGACTTTAAATGGTTTTACGTTAGAAAATGATTGGCAGTTTTCTCAGGGGTTAATTTCTGAGGACTATAAATATAAACATAAAACAAGTAATTTTATTATTTATAATGCTGGTAGCTTTGAAATTGATCCACGAGAACATTATTTAAGAATTACATTAGAAGGAGAATCAGAAGGAAATGTGACAATCTTTAATAAAACAACTGGTGATCGATTTATTTACTATCCATCACTTTCGACGAATCTTGGTCAGATGCTAATTTTGGACGGAGTGATTCCCAAATTAAATGGTGTAAGTTGTGGTATTAATACAAATCACGGTTTGATCAATTTAGTAGAGGGGATAAACGAAATCGAAATCCAAAATATTACTCGAGTAAATTCTTCGTGGGATTTTCGTTTTTTGTATAAGTAGGTGATTAAATGGATGATATAATTGTTCGAAATTATGAACAAACCAAAGAAGAAATCCTTGTCAGGTATGACAAGGATTCTTTTTATGAGGACTGGCAACAAAATGAAACTTGGGAAATTGGGCTATCAGTAACAAATTTGATCAATCAAGAAGTGTTTGATTTGATTGAGTATGAATCCTCGATTACTTTTAATGGTCAAGAATTTATTATAAAAAAAATGACTAAAAATGTAGTAGGTGGATTAGTAACCAAACAGATAGTTGCAACACATATTTATTATACAATTCAAGATGGTTATCAATATGAAAAAGTAACAGGTACAAAATCGATTAATCAATTGTTGACACATATTTTTAAAGCTGGTAATCGAGGATTTACATGGGAAGTTATTGATCCAAATAAAAAGTTTTTAACTGTTCAACAAGAGAATTTTGGTGATGGAAATTATTTGAAGCTAATTAATGAGCTTCTTTCAGATTATAATGCAGTGGTTATTCCTAATAATAAGCATCTTATGTTTTATCCGATTAGTGAGTATGGTCAGAAAGTAGAAGAACAAATTCGCTATAAATATAATACTGATGATGTTACGTTTGATATTGATACTTACTCATTGAAAACTCAGATTAAAGGCTATGGAAAATTGAAAGAAGGTATTAACACAGAAAATCCAAAAGATAGTGATTATGTGTTTACACCAATCACGTATACCAGTCCGGAATCAGAAACATGGGGAATTAGGATTCAAGATCCGGTTACTGATGAACGCTATACGATATCGGGAAATATGCTTGAACGTTTAAAAAACGATTTACAAGATTATCCAAGTATTTCTGGATCAGTTACTTTAAAATGGAAAATCAATCCTCAAAAAGGAGATTACGTACCATTTATTTATGAACCACTAAATATTAATACTTATATACAAGTAGTGGGAATAAAAACTTATCCAGCAATTCCTAACAAACCACCAGAAATTACATTAAGTAATACAAAGAAGACAATGACGGCTATTTTAGCGAATATGGTAAAGAAAGGAGTAGTTTGATGTTATTAAAGAAATTAACCACTAATCTTATTACAGGAAAATGGAAAGAAATATTTAATCATAATGTTGATTGTTTAAATGACTTAGAAACCTCCTTAAAAGAAAATGACGATTATTTAAACAATCGAATTGATAATCTTGTACTATCTTCTGGTGGAGATTCGCCAAATGAAGTAGTAGATGGGAGAGTCGATTATAAAGGAGAAACGTATAGCGTTCTTCAAGAACGTTTGATTGCATCTGAACGACTATTTAGAGGAGAAATAGACGAATTGCAGAACAAACAACTAAATATGCAAAAACAAGTGGGACAATTAAATGGGAGTATTGAACAAATCATAGGTGGTTCCGCTGCACAAATTAACATTTACGTTTCAGCAAGCAATGGAAGTGATCAAACTGGAGACGGTTCGGAAGAGAATCCGTTTGCGACTATTCAAATGGCTTTCAACCAAGTACCTTTGATTACTATCCCATCAGTTACAATATGGATTGATTCCGGTGTATATTTGGAAGATGCTGTTCTTAGAAACGTTAACGTGACATCAGTATATGTACGATGCAGAGACAATATAGATAACATTGATGTTTCAACCTCGGATTTGCCAGTTAAAGTTAGAAGTATCGCATTTTATTATGTCCGCGGCTACATTCAGGTCAGTGGATTACAATTTGTTGATACTGCCAATGGTCCTACATACGGAGGTAGTATCTATCAGTTGTTAGCTGATCAAAGTGGTTATATGTCGGTTGTAAAATGTAAATTTGCAAATGATAATCGAAATACTGCGTCCATGGGAATATGTATAAATGGTACTTCACAGTGTCATGTTTACAACGGAACGTATTTTTATAAACAAAACATTGCTATCAGAGCGAAATTCATGGGAACGATTCTTATCAGTGATATTGTCGGCTCACAGAATGTAGTTGGTGCGCAATCTGACGATGGCTTGATACGCCGCGAGCCGCCCACTAGCTTTGCTGATACGCAAACGAAAGTTACTGGTTGTGGTCTATACATTAAGAAAGGACTAGTGTTGGGTTAATGATGTATAAAACTAACGATTCAATCATTTGTATTCAAGCGGAAGCTACGAAACCAATTTATACAAACATTGTTTTTTGGTCGCATGACAGAGGAACAGCCAAACTAAGATTCAAACTGATGAAAGAGAATA
This sequence comes from Enterococcus sp. DIV1682a, assembly GCF_051711005.1. Classification (NCBI taxonomy): domain Bacteria; kingdom Bacillati; phylum Bacillota; class Bacilli; order Lactobacillales; family Enterococcaceae; genus Enterococcus; species Enterococcus sp. DIV1682a. The sequence continues at coordinate 1,883,938 of NZ_JBIOLT010000001.1, read as the reverse complement.
CTCCGCTTAGTTTAGCGGAAGGGACGACCGTTCCAATTCGATTGAGGTTCAAATCTGAAACAGCAGAAGGCGGATATGGAAAACATGACTATCTTGCCACTATTGAAGATCGTGTGAATGGTATTGTATCTATTGTATTAGAAGATAATATTTTAGGATATGTCGGAAAAGTAGAAGGTAGCGTATATATTGATTTTCCAAACGACCTCTCGTTAGATACAGCTGGTCGTTTTACTTTTTACATCAAACGCAGTCCAATTGATGACAGTATGCCAGAACTAGAAGATTATTATTTCAATGGTTTTAGTCAAAACATTGATAAAATTGAAAAAATTCTAGCTGATAGAAAGTTAGAGATTGATCAAAAAATTGCGGAATCCGAAACTCAGATTGATGGAAAACTAAAAGACACAAACGACAAAATCACGAAAGCTAATCAAGATATCGCAGCTCTCAATACCAATATTGATAAGGCGAATGACTGTATTGATCAAACTAATCAGCAAATAGGCAACCTTGGAAAGCTGAAAAAGATGTACAGTAACAGCATCGACTTCTGGGACTATGATTATAGTGGAAATCCAAATCTATTAAGCACTATAACTAGTGATTATTTTACAACAAAAGATAATGTAACAATCACCAACGAAAATAGGGGTGTAAAATTAACTTTTAGAAATTCTGGATTTGGTGCTGAAACAGGAAATGTCATGCAAATCAAGCCCCAAACAACCTATACGCTTTCTGCTAAGGTAACAGTGAATGAGGATTTTGTAGGAGACTTGTCAAAAGTTCGACTAACTTATAGAAAATTTCCTGGAGGTAACATTCTGCTGGGAACAAACTTAGCTGATACGTTAGTTGGAGAAACAAAAATGATTTCTGTGACTGGTAGTGTATCAGAGATGAAACAAGTAGAGCGTACTTATCTACGTTTAGATAGTAATTCCCAAATAGTGGATGGATCAATCAGTATAGAATATATCAAGTTAGAAGAAGGAGCAATACCTACGCCATATCACCCCAACTTATTTGAAAAACCATGGCAGATATCCAAAATTCCTTTGAATGAAAATCTGGCAAATCAGTCGGTTGTATTTCCAATAAATACATCAACTTATAATTTGTATGCCGCAAAGATGAAAAAGAAGTTGGAAATAGGGAAAACCATGACAATTACACTAAAAGGAACGAAGCCAGTCAATCAGTCTTTTAAACTATTTGGAAATGGTTCGATTGATTACGGCACATTAACCCCTGTGAATGGTTTAGTTGATACATGGCGTTTAACTTTTACACCTAATGAGGTAGCTACTGCTAATCCTAGCAATATCGAACTTTACCAAGTACCAAAAAATACACTTGGAAATTGCACAATTGAGTGGTTAAAAATAGAAGAAGGAGATGTAGCTACTCCGAATATCATAGATTATAAATATTTCGGTGAAGGCTTGAAAGATAGTGTTAATCCAAATGATTACAGCTGGGACATCACACCTGAGTATACAGAAAAGAGTTTTGCGAGAGAAGACTGTGTGGTTCATAATTCAGGAAATGAATCTATTGATGGTTTTAAAGACTTTCGACAAACACCAACAGTGAATGATACACCAGTAGCTTTAGATCGTTTTGTTTCAAAAACAGTAAAAACAACGAATACAACAGATTTTACCAATGAAAGTTCAGTCAGATTTGAACGATGTGGACGAAGTGTAGTGGCTAATTTTGCGATTACAAATAAATCAGCAAATTTTGCTGGATGGAAAGTTTTAATGCCTTTTCCAAGAGGATATAATCCGATTTCGCTAAAGGATTGGGGTGGAACTTTGGCAAATAAAACCAATCGAAATCCTGCATTATCTGTTTACGCAAATGCTTCGGGAATTGTTGTGATGGTTTCTACTACAAATTTACCAGAAAATCAAGAGTGTTCTGGAACCATCAGCTATTTTACAAATGATGCGTGGCCAAATTAATAGGGGGAATAACTAATGAAAACAATGTATGAATATATGTATCCAGTAGGTTGCAAGGTATGGGAAAATATGCCAGATGATTTCCCAGAAGGAGTGCCGTATACCTTGGTACCACCATTACCAGATATTCCGTTAGATCGTCAGTTTTGGAATCCGAGTGAACGGAAATGGGAAGAAGTTGTCACACAAGATTTCTCTAAAAAACTAGAGTTGTTGGAAGAAATCCATCGTAAGACCGAACAACAGCTTGAACAAGTTCAAGAGGAAAATCAAGCGTTTAAAGAAAATAATCAATCATTAAATGAACAAGTTACGAATTTACAAGTGGCAATGACCTAAATTTATGAATATTCATTAGGGAGTGAGTAACATGGAAAACATCTATGCAGACCGAATCAAAAAAGGAAAGAAAACGATTGATGACGTACCTAAAACATTAAAAAAGAAAGTTCAAGCAATTTTGGATAAAAAAGAAGATGAAAAAGTGAAAGAAATTCTCACTGAATAGGAAGAGGGTGAGAAAAAATGAAAGGTATCGATCAGATTTTTAACAAGCTAGTCGCAATCGACGGGCTTATTTTTTTACCATTAACAGTTATATTGATCGGGTTTATTATTTTCGCTTCTTGGCGAATCAATATTTACTATCGAAATGAACTACATGATGAAAGAGAAAGCTCAAAACAGGACCGACGAGACTTTTTGGCTACGTTGAATGAGTTGAATAAAGGATTTGAATTTATACGTTCAGATGTGAAGCGAATCGATGACAAAGTTACTGAAATCGAGAAGGAAGTACGGAAATAATTCTGTGCTTCTTTTTTATGTTTGAAAGGTGGTGAGGTATCGTGGAATCATTCTCAACTGAAATGATACTCGCTATGTGTGGGTTATATGTGGCAGGAAAAGTGTTAAAGGAAATTCCTAAGTTTCCCGACTGGGGAATTCCTTTAGCACTTACGATAATTAGTTGTATTTGTACACCACTATTATTTGGTGGGTATAACGTATTTCACTTTTTTGTAGCTATTGTGGCTGTAGGAATTACAGTGTATGGCGATCAATTATGGAAACAAACGACTTATGGAATCAAAGAATTAGATAAAGGAGACGATGAAAATGAGTTACACAATTAACAAAGAATTTATGTTAGCAGCAAACGAAGGCGATTCAAGAAAAACTCAAAATTGGTACATTATCGCTCATGAAACAGCCAATCCTCGTGCAACTGGGCGGAATGAAGCAAGTTATATGAAAAATAATTGGCGTAATGCTTATACGACTCATGTTGTAGGCGATGGTATCGTTTATTTGATTGGAGAACCAGGCTATGTTTCTTGGGGCGCATTAGATGCCAATTGTTATGCACCAGCGCAAATCGAATTACAACATACGACAGATAAAGCTTTATTTGAAAAAAATTACCGTGTGTATGTGGAATTGATTCGCGACTTATGTAATCAATTCGGTATTCCTAAAACACTTGATGCAGGTGGAAAAGGCATAAAAGGAGTGAAAAGCCATCAATGGGTAACACAAAATTATGGTGGTGACCACACGGATCCATACGGCTATTTAGCAAGTATGGGAATCAGCAAAGAACAGTTTGCACGAGATATAGCGAATGGTTTTGGTTCTAGTTGTAAGACAGTAACTGCACAATCTAAACCAGTTGCAAAACCACAAACACCATCCGACCATGACAAAGCAGTAGCAGCAAGTAAAGCTGTTCATCAAGGTAACGCATGGGCGAAACTAGACAAATTCAATGAAGTAAGTAAAGGAAAAGTTCGAATTGCTGGTTGGCTAGTGCCAGATAAACCAGATGGTCCAATTGGAAAATGTGCTTATATTCTTATTATGAAGCATGGCACAAATAAAGAAATCACTCGTGTGGCTTCCCAAGGGATCAAACGCCCTGATGTGAAGAAAACCTATGGATACAAAGGTGGCGATGCTTTAGGAATGGACGTTACTGTGGATCTAAGTTGGGTGAAAAAAGGAACGAAAATCGATATCATTTTCCGTCGTTGTAATCAAGCAAATGGTGAAGGTGCAGTGAATGATGTGCGTATCAGGGATATTTATTTAACATTATAAAAATGTGGTATTAATTTTAAAAAAAAATTATTGAAGGTAAGTTTGAAGTAATATATTATTGTTATAGAGATTTTGGCTATTAAATTATCTCTCATATACAAGCTAATGAGTCTCTATAACAACTCCCTCTTTTTTTGACATCTGATTATGTAAATCTGGTAGAATGTTCTTTTGTATCTCTTTCATGTCCCCTATCAGATTTGCATGACACCTTGTACTTTTAGCTTAACTGGTCAGATCAGATGGCTTATAACTATCTGATTGTAGGTTTTAATTCTACAGGGTACATAAAAATTTAGTTACCATTAAGGAGGAACTTATATGGATAAAAGACTTAAATTTATCAATATTCTCAGTTTATTAATAGGAATATTAGTAAGTATAGAAATTTTTACAAACTGGTTTGGTATGCTATTTTCTAGTCTCATTCCTGTTTTATTAATGGGAGTAATAGGATTTATACTTTCTATTTGGTCATTAAGTAAAAATAGTAGTCTTATTGAAAAAGTTATCTCAGTATGTGGATTGTTGTTAAATATTATCCCTGTAGGATATTTTATATTATTATTTTTTGCAATAGGTTAATATCTTATGTTTTTTTGACATGTTATATAGGGAAGTTAATCTATAATTTAAATTATTTTTCAAACATATTTGATATGCACTTTATTTCTTTATTTTAATTTATAAGTATAAAAAAATAAAAAACAATAAATTTAATTATGTTAAAATGATAATGTCATCATATTACACAATCTTAACCCCGTTTCCATTTATGGTGACATCTATTCAGAGCTACTTGAAAGAGTAGCTCTTTCTAGTTTCTTTAGATTAATATATTTTATAAAAAATAGATTGTATTTCTATTCTGACGTTTTTGATTAAATATAATGTTTTTCTTATTAGGCGGTATTTTTTATATTAGATATAACAAAAACAAATAAAAAAACTTGATTTCATATATTATAATTATAATGTGCTACAAGATATTCCATGTTGTATTCGCATTATTCAGTTTAAACTACGTAGCACAAAATAAAATTCGTAGTAAACTACGATCAACTTCACAAAGATCTCCTGTGTTTTACTGCGATTTATTATCTATAAGACTACTCATAAGAGTAGTCTTTACATAAAAAACTAATAAAGAAGGTATCACTATGTATTATGTAGAAGTACAAACACGAGGAGTAAAAAACAAACAATATGTCAAAAGTGTAATCAATAATTATCCACTATTAGGATCATGGAAAGAGGCTGAACCATTTTCAAAAGAATGTGCATTGCAAATAAAATCAGTTTTAGAATAAGAACTAATTTGTGGAAAAGCAATTGACAATATTTTAGAAAAGTAAAATTTATTAAAGTTTTAAGTAAACGATGTAATATTATATTAGTAGCGTTAGTCATTTATTTTCAATTTCAATTTTTTCGTCCTTTAATTAATCATTTTAAATGCTTAGTCTAAATTTTTGTAATAAAAAACGTATCAAACAATTATCTTTGTGTTACCATTACTTCCGTGTTATAGTAAATAAGTAATCTAATTTGAAACGTAATCTGAGCGATATATTCACACTATAAAAACTCCTTTTACTAATTAATATTAATTGCAACAAAACACGTATTATATACGTATTAGGAGGAAATATATATGAATAACGGTACAGTAAAATGGTTTAACTCAGATAAAGGTTTTGGATTTATCACTGGTGAAGATGGAAATGACGTATTTGCACACTTCTCAGCTATCCAAGGCGATGGATTCAAAACATTAGATGAAGGTCAAGCTGTTTCTTATGATATTGAAGAAGGACAACGTGGCCCTCAAGCAGTAAATATTGTAAAATAATGTTGAACTTTAACCACCTCAATCGAGGTGGTTTTTATATAATGGCTCATAACCGTCCGATCGTAAGTTCGAGTCCTACAGGGTACATAAACTTTAAAATTAACGTTTTATTCTAGAATAAAATATAAAAATAATTTTTTGTTGCATGCGGATTAGTTTGTTGTTATAATTTTTCTAGAAGATTAAGCCATGATCGTCAGAATGCGGTTATGGCGTTTTTTGTATAGGTGGTAATATGATTAGCAAACCGTTTAAAACATTAGATAATCAGATTGATATTTTGATAAGTAGAGGACTGGTTGTTTCCGACAAAGAGGTAACTAAGTCTATTCTTTTGAGAGAAAATTACTATAATGTTATTAATGGATACAAAGATATCTTTTTGTCCTACAGGGTACATATAGTAAAAGCATTCAACTTGTTAAATGGTTGAATGCTTTTTTGTTATTGAAAAATAAAAAATGTAATCATGTTATTCTCTTTCCGAATATTATTGCCCTAGTCTTTTTTGTATCTTTTTAATTTGATATACTTATTTTTGAGGTGATTCCGAAAGTGAGAAAAATATCAAAGATATTAATTATGTTTTCCATTGTTTTAACTGGATGTGTTTACTCATCCAGTAGCTTATTGAACCATAAAGAAACTTACCTAGTAGCCCATAGAGGTGCACATATAATTGCTCCTGAGAATACAGTTGAAGCTATGAGAGAAGCAAAATCACTTGGCTATAATGCAGTAGAAGTTGATGTAAGAACTAGTAAAGATGGAGTGAATTTCTTGATGCACGATGACACTCTTGATAGGACAACAAACGGAGAAGGACAACCAGAAAGGTTTACAATCAAACAGCTTAAAGAATTGTCGATAGATACTTCAAATTATCCAAAATATAAAGATAAAAAAGTTAATATACCAACTTTTGACGAAGTAATTAAAGAAATAAGTAAAGACAAATTAATTGTTAATGTGGATGGATCAAAGGGAGATTGGAATGACGATAAATTTGTTGGATCAATTGTAAATACATTAAAAAAATACAATGTATATGATCGTTCTTTTTTTGTCCTTACAAATAAAAAAATTAGAGATAAGGTAGTAAAGAATCATCCTGATTGTACGGTTTCATGGTTATATGATTCAAAAAATAACATTGATGATGATATACAACAAGTTAAGCAATACAATAAAGCTTTGCTATCAGTATCAAATGACTTAGCAACAAACCAAGTAATTGAAAAATTAAATAAATCTGGAATTATGTACCAGATTTATGGTGTTAATGATGCTGAAAGGTTTAAAAAGTTAAAATCATTAGAGGTACCTATAGTAGAGACAGATACAATCAATCCGAATAAAATACAGAATAATTAGTATAGAAGTGCACTCCAAAGAGTGCGCTTTTTTTGTTGGAAAGTTGGTGAACTATGAGTATTGATGCGATTATTTCTGCTTTAAGTATTGCAGGAACCTTAGTTGGTACGTTTGCAGGCATTGTTTTTTCAAACAAACTGACCATTTATCGAATTGAGCAATTGGAGAAAAAAGTTGAAAAGCATAACCATATTGTTGAACGTACTTTTCTATTAGAAGGACGGATGAATGAAGCAGAACATGATATTCAGGAAATGAAAGGAGGCGATAAGAAATGATTTTACCTGATAAATATTATTAAATTATTAAATGGACAGTGCTTATAGTACTGCCAGCTTTATCTGCATTAGTAGCCACATTAGGCAAAGCATATGGATGGAATGAAACTGATATGACAGTTCTGACTATCAATGCAGTAGCGACGTTTTTAGGTGTTATCACTGGTGTGTCTGCATATAACTTAAAAAAATAGGAGGAAAAAAATGAAAAAGAAAATTACTATTACTGCGATGAGCCTATTAATGGCTCTTTTTTTATTGCCAATTAATGGGTTTGCCTATACGATTAACAATGAATTTAATTTGGGCCCAAACGAAGGTAGCTCTCAAGTAGCAAATAATAAGTACATTTTACTGCATGAAACGGCTAATGAAACAGCAACAGGACGCAATGAAGCGCAGTATATGCAACGTTCATGGATTAGTGCTTACACTGCTTACATTGTGGGGGACGGCGGAATTGTTTATCAAGTCGGTCAACCTGGTTATGTACAGTACGGTGCTGGTTCGTATGCTAATGCTAACAGTCCTGTGCAGATTGAGTTACAGCACACACATGATAAAGCAACTTTTGAAAAAAACTATAAAGCATACGTTGAATTGGCTAGAGATTCAGCAATGAAATATGGTATTCCATTAACATTGGACACGCCTTATAACCAACCAGGAATCAAATCGCATTTATGGGTAACACAAAATATTTGGGGGGATCATACAGATCCTTACGGTTATCTTTCTGAAATGGGCGTAAGTAAAGAAAAATTAGCATATGATTTAGCTCATGGTTTTACGGATGATAATCCAACTACTTCGGAGGATAAACCAGTCATTGATCCAACTAGAGCAGGCGCAGCAAATCCTACACTGACAGATGGAACAAATTACGCCCACATTGATCAGTTTGGAGAAATCGAAAACGCAAACTTGCATGTAGCTGGATGGCACATTGCTAACTATAAATACGAGTATATCTTCATTATGGATTACAATACTGGGAAAGAATTAGCTCGAGTAAAAGCTGATGGAATATATAGACCAGATGTAAATCAAGCTTATAGTACTTCTGGAAATGTTGGTTATCATGTATCTTTCAATATGCGTAACTTCCCTAATAAAAAAGTTTACGTAATGATGCGTGCGACAAACGATCCAGAAGGAAATACTAAGGGTGGAGCACAAGATTTTCATGACAAGCGTTGGTATTTAAATATTCCACAACGATAAAAAGTTCCCCCCTCTTTGAGGGGCGGTACATAAAAATTTATTATTTAGATTCTATAAACATGTGCAACTTATCTAACAAGAAAGTATATATTCTACAGAAGTAAACAAATAGCTTATATTTTAGGATGTACACAAATTGACAAGTATAATAAAACTTTGATAAAACACAAATGTTTTTTTATTTTTATGTGTGATTAGTTAGAACTTACTTAAATCCTATTATAATATTTTTGTTAATGATTTTAATAAAATGATTGGAGAGAAAATGATGGATCAAAAAGCGTTTATCGAATCTATTGATTCTACAATCGATAGATTAAAAAAAGAAATTCGATTTTATAATAGAGTAATTGGTATCGGAAATATTATAAAAATAGTCTTATCAGCTAGTATCCCAATATTAATTGATCAGGCTTCCGAACACAGGTCTTTACTATTGATTGTTTCAATTGCTTCAGCAATAATTACAATTATACAAAGTGGGATGTCTGCATTTAATTATCAAGATAAAGTACAGACTTCGACAGAGTTATTAATGAAAATTGAAAAAGAAAAGTTGTTATATATAACGAAAACATCCCCATATAATAAAACAGATGAAGAAAATTTCCATTTAATCGTTACAACCCTTCAAACTGAATTAATTGATATTATCTCTGATTTTAATCAAGTTAATAACTAAAAATTTATTTAATTAGAAAGTAGTGCAGATAATACTAATTGTACAATTAAGAAAAGAGATAAGACTTTACATTCCTAAAAAAATGTAAAGTCTTATCTCTTTTCTTAATGCTATAAATTCACAATAACATTATGGACAATAAATTTAAAATTTATTCAGACTGTAGACAAACTCCTAAATTTAGAGTGTTGTTTGCAGTCTGACGACTCAAAAATGAGTCGTATAAATCAATTATAGTAATAAGTCATTGATTTCTTTAAATTCTTTATCAAGTTCTTTTTCATCATATTTTTCATATTTATCAGCTTCATGAAGAACTTTTTTAATTTCATGAATAGCCTTTCGTTCAACTAACCATTTTTTTAGGTTATGTTTTTTTTCTGGATTTTCAGATAATGTATCAAGTTCGTCTAACTCTTTATCCAGTTTATTGACAACAGAAACAATTTTGTTTACAACTTTTTCTTCTTTGTTTTCTAAATTTGACATTTATCTTCACGTCCTTTTTATTTGATAATTTAAGTATAGAACTTTGATATAGTTTATACAAATAGAAACGCTTCTTCGTGTATTCTGTGATTTTCTTTTGAAATGAGGAAAACTTTGGAGTAAAATGAACGTGTACAGAACAATATTTAGGAGGAATAAACTATGTGTACGTCTATTACTTATGTAACAAGTGATCATTATTTTGGAAGGAATTTTGATTATGAAATATCTTACAATGAAGTAGTCACTGTTACTCCAAGAAATTATAAGTTGAATTTTCGAAAGGTAAATGATTTGGATACTCATTATGCAATGATTGGTATTGCCGCTGGTATAGCTGACTACCCTCTTTATTACGATGCGACAAATGAAAAAGGATTGAGTATGGCTGGGCTAAATTTTTCTGGGTATGCTGATTATAAAGAAATACAAGAAGGGAAAGACAATGTATCTCCTTTTGAATTTATTCCTTGGATTTTAGGACAATGCTCAACAGTAGGAGAAGCTAAAAAATTGTTAAAAAATATCAATTTAGCAAATATAAATTATAGTGATGAACTTCCTTTATCCCCTTTACATTGGCTATTAGCTGATAAAGAAAAGTCAATTGTCATTGAAAGTATGAAAGATGGACTTCATATATATGATAACCCTGTGGGCGTTCTTACCAATAATCCTTCATTTGACTATCAATTATTTAATTTAAACAATTATCGTGTCTTATCGAGTGAAACTCCTAAAAATAATTTTTCAAATCAAATAAGTTTGAATGCCTATAGCCGCGGTATGGGAGGGATAGGCTTGCCTGGAGATTTATCCTCAGTATCTCGTTTTGTTAAAGCGACTTTTACGAAGCTGAATTCTGTATCTGGAGATTCAGAGTCAGAAAGTATTAGTCAATTTTTCCATATCTTAGGTTCAGTAGAACAACAAAAAGGTTTGTGTGATGTTGGTGATGGAAAATATGAATATACAATTTATTCTTCTTGTTGCAATGTTGACAAAGGAATCTATTATTATCGAACATATGAAGACAGTCAAATTACTGCAATTGATATGAATAAAGAAGACTTAGATAGTCATAAGTTAATTAGTTATCCAATTATAGAAAAACAACAAATTAAATATATAAATTAGTTAATGTGTTGTGATTGATTATTTAATATAGATATAATACAAAAAGGCAAAGATATTTTCAAAACATTTTTTCTTGATGTGATATCCTTGTCTTTTTTGTAATGTTTTTAACTTATTGCTTTTGCAAAATTTATTTACCTGTTTTCTGGATCAACGATAGTGTATATTATGCTATCCTTGTTTGGATTTTAGGACGTTTAAAGAGGCACTTTTTTACATAACTTAATCCATAGACCTTTTAAGCATGCTGTGAGATAATAATAAAGAAGAGTTTAAAGCGCACCCAAACCACTTCCCTTAAGTGTATTACGCTTTAAACTCTTTTATATTTGAAGCCATTAAAAAGCATACCATATAACTATAAAAAATAATGGGAAAAAGACTTATAATTGGAGTGGTAGTTAATTAGTGACTTATTTTTGGTTTTATAGCACTGATACTATAAAATATAGATATCATCATATTACACAATCTTAATACTAACTTAAAAATATCTCTTTTTATAAGTATGGTGATAAAATCCGTTCCGGGCTACCTTTTTAGGTAGCCTACTTTAATCTTTATACCTTTCTGGATCAACGAAAGTATACTTTATATAGTCATAACGCCGATGACCGCTCCGTGCGTCTGACACATTCGTCACGATATCAAATATACATCTTTCTTCATGCTCGTTTTCGCAGCAGGGATTTTAAAGTAGTTTTTATTGGAATAATAGAGATTAATTAATAAGCTATCTTCTATTGCTAATGGTCAGAGCAGACGGCTCATAACCGTCCTGTCGTAGGTTCGAGTCCTACAGGGTATATAAGGATAGATAAATATACAAGGAGGTAAAGAAATGGCTATTACTGTGAACATTTATTATAGTGGTACAAATGGAAATGCGAAAAAATTTGCAAAAGAGATGGTTTTAACTGGAGTTGTAGAAGATATCCGTGCAGAAAAAGGCAATATTAAATATGAATACTTTTTTTCAATGAATGATGAGGACACAATTCTTCTAATTGATAGTTGGACAGATCAAGATGCACTAGACAAACATCATGAATCTCCGATGATGGCTCATATTACTAAACTTAGAGAAAAATATGATTTGCATATGAAAGTTGAAAGATATGTAACAGATATAAAAAATATTTCCGCAAAAGACTCCGCTTTTATAAGAAAATAAAGTGCTTATTTTATTTGATAGGATAGTTTTTTCTTTAGAGTGAGAAGAACACTTGTAGTAACAGTACTCTTAAGTTAATTTATCTATAACTAAACCATTTTTTTATACACCTTCGGGTGTTTTTTTTATTTCAAAAATATAGAATATATAATCTCTTAAATTGGTAAAATAAATGTGTTAGATGTTTTGGTCTATCCGAAAGAGTAGACTTTTTTATGTGAATTTAATAACTGTATCTAATTTTAAATTAATTAATACAATGTTTTAAAAATAATGTTTGTATGCAGTTACATCTGACTTTATCCGAATTAAGAAAAAGATTTATAAAAATAAAATAAAAAAATATATATTTAAATTGACTGATTGTGAAATCATTAACTATAATTGGTTCAGTTTGTGTTAAGGAGAATGGTGATATGAATAAGAAAATTGTAGTAAGTGGATTAATTATAGGTGGATTAGTGTTAGCAGGGATCGCAGGGAAAAACTTTGCCGATGACATTTTGTTATGGGGTGGAGAAGATAATATTAAACAAATCAATCATAATTTGGAGTCATTAGATAAAGCACTTGAAAATAAAGAGCAAAATATTAGTAGTTTAAATTCACGATTATCTTCAAATAATCAGGAACTTGAGCAAGTAAAGGCTAACGTTGAAGAATATAAACAAAAAGTGTTGACTTTGGAAAATGAGAAAAATCAATTAACTATAGATAAAACAAATTTAGAGAATCAATTATCAGGAAAAAATGCTGAATTGCAAGGTAAACAAAATGAAATCAATGCTAAAATTGATGAAATAAATCAAAAAATAGCTGAAATAAATCAATTAAACACTGATTGGAATAATCGTTTACAAACAGAACAAAATAAATTTAATGATGCTCAAAATACTGTTAATAGTTTAAATCAACAAATTAATCAATTGTCAAATGAAAAAAATACTATTAAAAACCAATTGCAAAGTACTCAACAAAAACTAGAAAAAGAGCAATCAGAAAACAGTAATTTGAATAATTATATTGAAAAACTTGAAAAGGCAAAAAGTGATGTAGAAGACACAGCAAACAGATCACAAGAAATCGTGACTGAACATACAGGAAAATAGATGCATTTTTTAGTTTAAATTTCTTTAACAAAATAGTATTTTGTTGCTAAATAATTTTTATTTGATTATTCTACAAAAATATCTCCTCTCAAAATGGAGGGGAAGTACATATTTATATTTTTGCTGAACGACAGGAAACGGGGAAAGGTCTTTTTGTTTGTACTTCAAAAAGACTAAAACATATTAAAAAAGGTCTTCCACATTTAAATAGATTTGAAATTTTACCAAATAAAGAGACTTCTAGAATTAAATCGCCATTTCGCATGCCAGTTCTGGTGGATTGTGATCGGTTATTTGTCTTAAGTGGTATCTCTATACCATTAACGTTACTTACAAATCGGAGGTATATATGTAGAGAATACCTAGAAAAAATTTTACAAATAAGGAAAAATAATATGAGATGTGAAATTGTGCCTTTAGAGATTAAATCAATGATTTCATTAAATCCTTTGCTAAATTTAAAACCGAAAGACTCAAATCTGACTTTGAGTAGCTAAAGACCTCAACCAATCATTCTTGGCTGAGTTTTTTTCGTTCTTATATTAATTGTTCTAACTCCGGTTTCAATATGCATATAAAAAAGTAAAAATAATAGAAAAACTAGTGATAGTTTTGGTGATAGTGATATTAAAAACCAGAAAAGATGGAAAAAGCAGGAGATAGATAAAATACTGATATTTCGGCGTTTTCTAACGGTACAAAAGAGAAAAAAAGTAATAAATGCACACATGATACAAGAAAAACATGTTTGCACTCCTAGGCAAACCAGGCTTTGAAGACCTTGCCAAAGAATTGAACGAACGTCTTTAAGATAAGGAGTTTTAGGTAATTATTAAAAATAATTATCCAAAACAATTTGCCTTTAAAATGAAAAATGATACTCATTGAGGTATTTATAAAAAAGGATGGCTAATTATAGCCATCCTTTTTTGGTTTGTTGGCAGAGAAATATTTTGTCCAGAAAATTTTCGTTGTTGATTATTGATATAGTCATTGGACTTATCGAAGTTCGTTCAATACTTTAATATGACACTTGATCATATAGTTGAATAATAGAGATATCTTTATGACTTATATCTTCATGCTTCATGCCAACTTTTCGGTTAGGCACTGCTTACACATATCTACCATTATGGACAGTTAGGGGAGAGATGGGCACGTTTGTCAATTCTGTGGGCAATAGTATTCACAGTTTAAATTTTTTAAATCAATCAAGCTTACTTTGCTCGGTTGGTCAGAGATTGTGAGCATACATCAAATGTGATTTTTATGTCGTCTGTAATGATTAAATCTTTGTTCAGATCTTTTCAATAGCTTTTATCCGTGCACGAATACTATCATTGACAAATATATCATTATTTTGATAAAATAATGATTATTATTTAATAGCCGTTTGTTTTGATTTGTAAGTAGCTGAAACATAGGTAAATCCAATTATAATAGTTTTACGACCAAATTTTAATAAAGTGAATGGAGAAATGATATGGATCAAAAAGCGTTTATTGAATCGATTGATTCTACAATTAATAAATTAAAAAAAGATATTCAATCGTATAATAGAATCATTGGCATAGGGAATATTATAAAAATCGTATTATCTGCTGCTATTCCTATTTTAATTCACGAGGCATCTGATCATAAGTCTTTGTTATTAGTCGTTTCGATTGCTTCCGCAATCATAACGATTATTCAAAGTGGGATGTCTGCGTTTAATTATCAAAACAAAGTACAAACCGCAACACAGGTTCTAATGAAAATAGAAAACGAGAAGCTACTTTATGTAACAAAAACATCCCCATATGATAAAACGGATGAAGAAAATTTTCATTTGATTGTTTCGACACTTCAAACGGAGTTGAATGATATCATTTCTGACTTTAATCAAGTAAGCAATTAACCATATCATCCGTTTAAAGATAGAAAGGTACCAAAGAGATAGGAACAACAAGTAATCCTAGAACAGCATTTATATATAAATAAAAAATGAACCTAATTTTGCTGATTTAAAAAGGTATCCAAACCTACTCGCTGAGACAGATGGATACCTTTTTTCTTTTACAAAAAAGTTCTGATTTTTTTAGACGGGAGTTATATACTTCAAAACTAATTTTTATTTTTTACCAATAAATTCTTTCTTGATTTTTTTAAAATCAATCAGTATTTTCGTGGGACCGAGCACATGATATTCTTTGACGACCAATTGGTTTCTTTGATTATAATAGCCACTGATTACTAATTTCATTCCTTCATCTACTTCAGCAAGAAAGTTTAAACCATGACCAGCGATTAAACAGTTCGTATCATTCAAGCTAAATCTTATCAAGGGACGAGCCCCAATTTGTAGTATTTTTATTTTTGTTACTGTGCCATATTTCTTAATCATTGTGGACTCTCCCTTATGAGCGATTTCGAGGATGCCAATCCGTAAATATTCTTTAATAGCATTATACGAACAAACGTTCTTTTTGTAAAGGAGAAACGCAAAAAAATTTATGGTATTTAAGCTAATATCCGACTATTAATATCAGAGGAATGGCTGTAAAAATTTTCTGTTTTTTTGTATGACCATGCTTAAGTAAAGTTAGGAGAGACCGGACACCGGAAATGTTCACAATAAAAAATAAATTAGGGAGACAAATCTTACATTGTGCTTTGAAAATGGATAAACGGTGTTCAAAGAGCTGACCTTCGGCGATAAGTCAAAAAATCTCAAAACATGGAGAGCTGTTTCGAGGTTTTCATCCTTAACGCTCAGGTCAAAACGCTCTTTTCACAACCTCTGATTCACGGTGTTCAAGCATCAACTCCTTGAAATAAGCCTAAATTTTTCAAAATATGAGAAACTATTTCAAAAAATTTTTTCTTATTGTCATCAGAGCTCCCCGATGTTTTCACAACCTCTTGCTCTAAACGGTGTTCAAAGAGCTGACCTTCGGCGATAAGTCAAAAAATCTCAAAACATGGAGAGCTGTTTCGAGGTTTTCATCCTTAACGCTCAGGTCAAAACGCTCTTTTCACAACCTCTGATTGATGGGGTAAAGCGCCATCCACTTGAACTAAGCCGGAGAGTCCAAAATAGTAGAGACTATTTTCGGATTCTCCGGCTTAGTTATCAGAGCTAGACATTGCTGTCACAGTTCATTTTATTATTTTAGCTTAACCTCGCTTACACAACGTATATCCACGTGCTTGGGCCTCTTGCAGCGAGATAGCTACGACAGAATTTGCATTGTTAAGTCCCGAACAGTTCGGATTTAAATGATATTTTGTACCATGATCTGGAGCAATATAAACCGTTTGTTCGTTGTTTTGTTGCGGTGTTTGTGCTGCTGCAACTTGATTGGCTTGTTCTTGTGCGGCCGCAGCTTGCCGTTGTCGTTCTGCTTCAGCTGCTTCATTGGCTTTGATCGTTGCATCTACTGTAGCTAGTCGAGCAGACAAGTGTTGATTGCCGTTTGGAATAGCCTGGATTAAAGTAGCTGCTGAGTTATAGTTTTCTCTAGTTGGATGAGCTTCAGCTTGTGATAGTGCTGTTGTTGCTTCATTTTCAGCTTGTTTTTGACGTTCTTCTTGTGCTTTACGCTCAGCTTCAATTTTCTGTTTTTCTTCTTCTTGTTTTTTGCGCTCAGCCTCAAGTTTCTGTCTTTCTTCTTCTTGTTTTTTGCGCTCAGCCTCAAGTTTCTGTCTTTCTTCTTCTTGTTTCTTACGCTCAGCTTCAAGTTTTTGTTTTTCTTTTTCTTTACGTTCAGCTTTTTGTTTCAGCTGCTCTTCACTAGAATTACTTGATGTTCTTTTTGTTTCGATCTTTTTTTCAGATTGTGTGCTTGCTTTTGAACTATCGGAATGACTGGTAGGAGAGATAGACGCTCCGAAAATCATAAGAATAAATGCTGTGCCTATAATAATAAAGTTTCGTTTTTTATTCCCTTTTTTGAAAAATGATCGAATTAGTCCTACTAACCCCCAACAAATACCAATTAAACCTACTAACACTAAAAAAGTTCCCATTTTTTTCCTCCAAAAATAAAAATATTTTCCTTCCATGTAGGAATGAAAGGAATAAACCTCCTAATAAAAAAATATATCATTCTGTAATACTTGTCTAAAGATATACAAAGTTGTTTTTTATCTAAAAATTAAATTACAAAATAAAAAATGTGAATTTTTAATCACCCATTGATAAAAATAGATATATAAAGGAAATGATTTGCACAACAGCAGATTACGATAGTTACAAAGTGGAAAAGATCAGTCATTAAGTTAGTACAGTATAATTCTTGTTTTTAACGCTTAGAACCTGCTAAAAAAGCAATCAAACAAGTTAATAAGAATCTTTTAAGGTTAATATCAATGAAATGAATTTTTGCTATACTTATTAGAGGCTTATTGAATAAGGAGTTGAGTGAATTGGTTAAAAATAAATTATCAAATATGATTAGTATCAAGAAGAAAGGCGGAGGAAAGGTTAGGGTACATGGATAGAGTAAAGGAAATGCTTCAGTATGTTAGGCAAAAACAACTTTATTTTATTTGTGGTATCGCTCTAATTCTTACACTAATACGTCTTTATCTCTATTACAAAGCGACTTACAGCATCGATATGACAGCTAACTATGATGACCAGCTTTTTATTCATTATGCCCGTAACTTAGTGGACGGGCAGTGGTTAGGAGAGTACAATGCTAAAACTTTATCAAAAGGTATTTCTTATAGCTTATTTTTAGCTTTTGCCAATAAAATTCAGCTACCATACTCGCTATTATTAGGTGGGTTTAATATTTTAGCTAGCGTGCTGATTACACTGAGTGTAAAGCCGATCGTTAAAAAGAATAGTATCTTGTTTTTTATCTATGTCTTTTTTTTATTTTCACCAATCGGTTTTACCCATGAATATTCGACACGTATTTATCGAAACGCCATTGTAATTCCATCTGTCGTAATTATCGTTGCTTGTTTATTAGCTATTTATTATCGTAAATATCGTGCAACAAAAACTATTTTACCTTGGTTTTTCTTGTTGTCTCTAATCTTTCCATTTTACTGGTATATTCGCGAAGATTCACTCTGGTTGTTGCCGTTTGTTCTGGCAGCCTTAATCATTAGTTTTGTTCAGATTTTATTAGGAGTGGATTTTAGACCAACGAAAACTGTTGAAAAGTTTTTTTCACAAATTACCTTTGATCGAAGAAAACTGATCAAGCTCAGTTTGTTTTTTCTTCCTATGATCAGCTTTATCGTGACAAACCAAATGATTAAGCATAAAAATGAAGAAGTCTATCATCTTGCAGTAGTCAATGATCGTACGAGCGGAGAGTTTGCTCAATTGATGAAGAACTTGATTCGAATAGATGATGGAACGAACATAAACAAAGAGAACAGTAGGATTTGGGTTTCTCATGAAGCGTTAAATAAAGCATTAGCTGTGTCACCTGCTTTTGCTAAAGAAGCTGCTAGAATCAAAGAATTATATACGACACATGCTTGGACTCAGGCAGGAAAAGTAAAGGAATTAAAGGGAGACATTATTTTTTGGGCACTGCGAGATGTGTTGAATGAGTCTGGCTACTATCAAAATAACGCAAAAGAAACCAATGAATTTTGGAAACAAGTCAATCAAGAGTTAAGGGCTGCTTATCGTAAGGGAGATTTGAAGAAGAAACGTGAAGTCTACTTAATGAGTACAGGAGATGGGAAGATTGCCGAGGATATTCCAGTACTCTTAGATTTTTTTAGGACAGCTTATAGTGACAATTTATTTTACAAAGATTTTCATCAAGGAGGGAATTACAGTTTTGGAACCCATGCGGATGTAGAAGCAGCGCAAAACTTTTTGCGGGTTCCTTTATTGAATAATTGGATTAATAGTGAAGATCCACAACCGCCAATTTTAGTTTTATCAAAAACAGCGAAAATCTCTAATATTATGATTGCGATTTATCAAAAGACAAGTGGTGTTGTTCTATGTTTAGCGATTTTAGGATTTTTATTTTTGATCTTAGGTTCAATCTATGCTAAAAAAGATCGTGGTTTTTATTGTTCTGCACTAGTCATTACTAGTGGTTTGATATTGACCCAGTTTTTATTTTTATTTGGGGTTTCATGGTTTTGTTCCTACTCGCCAGAGCAAAAAGATTATTTTCTAAGTGTGTATACGGGGGCAGGAGTACCAATCATGCAAATTGCGATGGTTCTAATCTTTCTGGGAATCAGCAAAATTTCATGGGGGAAAATAAAGCACAAACTCAAATTGAATAAATAATAAAAGACGTTTGCTAACTGTATTAGTTGCAAACGTCTTTATTCTTTTTTCGATCCCGAGTTGTTTTCGGTCATTAGAAATGATTCACTCCTTATTTGGATTCATTTAATGCACGGACAGCTTGTTCAATCGTGATACCAAATGCTACGTTGTTTTCATTTGTAGCATCAATTGCCATAAATTGATTGGATACAGTATCAAATGCAACTCGGTATTCAATATTTGTTTTAGTAAATGTCATGTAAGTCACCTCTTTTTTTATTAATGTAAATTGTGGTTGGAATTTTCTGTTAAATTTTCCTTCCTGTAATCAGTGTAGCACCCTTATTTTTTTTTCGCAATTAATTGCTATGTCAACAAGGGATTCTTAATTTTCTGTGAGTCCAATAAGCAATCCAATCAATAACAGGATAAATACAGTAGCTTGAATAACAATCATGAAATTCCCTCCTCACAGAATAGTTTAGATGCTTTTTCGGAGGTTTACACGAACAAAAGGCTAACAGTTTCAAACAAATCTGTCACTTATAAATTACAATTATATCTTGGTATTAGTTATGTGAGAAAAAGGGGAAACTAGATTGAAATCGTGTAATTCTAAGAAAAAATATAAAAAAATTCAATAAATCGTTTTCAAATCTTCTTTTTTTTGTTATTATAAATTAAAGATTAACAAAATAAAGGAGGGAATTGAGAAATGTTAAAATTAGAAATAGGCAAGTCATACATATGCAAACCGATTGGAGTGAACTATGAAGTGATTGGTTGCGTGGAACGTACATATACTAATACGGCTGTTATTTTTGTAGAAAGCTATGATCAGAGAGATCGGTTGGCTGTTTACGATAGTAAGTTTCGTCTACTAGTTAAACTGGACGAAATTTATACAGTAGCAGAATCTGCTTTGGTTTCATAAACACTTTTTTTGAGAAATATCGTAAACTTCTCTATAATTAGAGGAGAGAGAAGGGAGCGAAAAAACATGCAAAAAAGAAAGAGTTCAGGTAAAATGGGCATTATCTTAGCAGTTATTTCTGCTATTCCGGCAATCTTAGCGGTGGTTCGTGCGGTGAAAAGCGTGAGAGAAAGATAAAGTAATTGAAAAAGAACCCCATGGATTCAATCCATGGGGCTCTTTTTTTAACCAACACCTAAAACGAAATTCAATAATTTATCTGAATAGGTGATCTCTTCATCCATTGCTTTGATATTTTCATTTAAGATAGTCATTTGATCAGTAATGATCCCATCAACACCATAAAACATCATACGACTGATTCCATCTGAGTCGTTAACCGTCCAGACATACACTTTTTTACCATCTTGATGAGCTGAATCAATAAAATTCCGATTGATCGTACTATACTCCATCGTCAAAAAGTCGGCCGGAGTAACTGGTGGTCCAACAATATTGAATGGTAGGATGTAGCCTACATAAAAATTAGGGTTGGCATTTTTCAGATCAGATACCGTCTGATACGTAAGACTTTGTAGAATATGCTGATGAGTTAAAATGTTTTCTTCATATTTTTTGACAAAGCGATCAACGATATCTTTAGAATCATTTTTTGAATTTTTGATTTCGATTAAAAGTTTTTGATTTAATTCATTGGCTCTCTTTAAATAAGTATCAAAGGAAACGACAGGTTCTTTCGCACCGTTTTCAGTTACTTTTAACTTTTCTAATTCTTTTAAGGTTAGATCTTGTGGTGCTTTATTTATCCCTGTTAATTTTTTTAAGTTAAAATCATGCATGACAACGAATTGACCATCTTTGGTTTCTTGTACATCCATCTCCACATAATCAGGATGGTAGGTACGACTTGTTTTTTCTAAAGCAGCTAAAGTATTTTGGGCACTGTTACCTCCACTGACACCACGATGAGAAATCGTTACAGGTTTCGTTTGAGAAGCAGAAGTCAAATAATCCATATTGTAGAGACAAACACCTACACCAAAAAATACAGCAAATAAAACTAAGCTTGTATTTTTAAGAACAGAAAAACGTTTGTTAGGAGATTCTAAACGAAACCAGTTAGGAGTCTCAGGAAGAAAACCTTCATCATCCATGAAATCAATAATAATGTAAAAAATTCCGACTGTTGACATAACGATGTTGAATAAAAGGATAGCTTGAAGAATCGTCATTGCAAAAACAGCGCTAATCAATGAATAATTAGGGAAAAATTGTTCTACAATTATTTGTGCGAGGAGCACAATTAAATAGCCGGTAAATGAAATGAGTAAAATACTACCACCAATAATGATGAACTGTCCAAGGATTGCAAAAAAACGTGATTTGGTTAAATACCAACTTTCTTTAACCGCTTGTTTAAATGGTCGATCACGTAGAATCATTTCTGGTAAGGCAAAAATGAGACGGATACCAATGTAAGCTAAAAAGATATAAAACAGAATGAAGCTGCTAACCACGATCCAACGATTAGTAAAAATAAAATCCATGATAAAAGCTGGGATTTTAACTTTAGATAGTAAATCAGAATTAAAACTTAACCCACTAATCGGTAAAATAAGTACGAAATAAGCTAAGAAAAAAAGAAAAGTCAAAGGGCGTATTTTTTTTAATTGACGAAACGTTGCTTGAAGTAACTGTTTCAACGAGATAGGTGTTTGTTTCTTAATAAAGTAAACACTCATCAATAAAAAAGTAAACTCAAAATAAACTAGGAGTAAGATAGTTAGTAAGACAGCAGTCAAAGACAATAAGACGCCTGGGTGCTGTGAAAGGATCGTAGAGATATTATCACTAGATATATAATCAATGGCTCCTCGATTCAAGATGAATCTGGTCGTACTATTCAATAAGGGTAAACAAATAAATAAAATAAATAAATGCATAATCAAAACATCACGAAAATATGCTTGAGTTCCTTTAAGAAAGTCCCAAGCATTTCCTAAACTTCTTTTTAAATAAATTAACATTCAATCACCTACCATAAATATTATAACGTAAAAATAAAAATAAGTGGACAGATTGCGCAAATACTTAACGCAGTACGCCCACTTATCATAAACTATCCTAGTAATCCACTTAAGAAATGTCCACCATAAATCAAAGCCATGCTGTATAAGAAAATCGAGAGGGGTTTCGCCAATAAAATGATCCAAGTATATTTTTTTACAGAAATATTTGTTAGACCAGCCATTAAACAAAGCGCATCATCAGGGGCCACTGGTAGAAAAATTGCTAAAGCAAATAACTTTTCAAAGCGATTCTGGTTATCGAGCCAACCAACATACTTGTTATACGTCTTGTCACTGACCATAGATAAAATAAATGGTTTACCATACCGTCGACCAAGTAAAAAGATGATGATCGAACCGATACAAATCCCTACATAATTATAAATAAAACCAGCATAAGGTCCAAAAATTAATACACCGGCTGCTGTACTTATCCCTCCAGGAATGATTGGAATAACAACTTGCAGGATTTGGATTAAGATGAAAATGATAGGACCTAAGATAATTGAATCTCCAACTAATCCTCTTAAAGAATTTAAATCTTTAAATACACCCAAATTGATAAAATAAATCGTTAAGCCTATCGAAATTACTAATCCAATGATAGATATAAAATTGATCAATTTCCGTGATGCCGCAATGTTCAACGTCTATCAACTCCTTTGATACGTTTTCTTATATTACTAATGTACTTTATTAGTGACTCTTTGTGCCACTATTTTAAATGACAGTTATCAAACAATTTTGTAAGTTGTAATAAGTATAATTTAAAAACGATTCAAAAACATCCAACTAAAGATGTATTTGAAGTATTATTTTTGTGCCTGTAGTTTTAGGAAAAATATCCTCTATTAAATGAAAAATCGGCGTTCAAGTATTAAAGCTTTAAAATAAGCTGAGGAAACTAAAAGAAGAAGTTTTTGCTTTACCTCTTATGCGTTTCTAGCTTACTTACGTGGATAGAATACTCTGAACGCCATAACTATATGAAAGCTAAAGGGAATATCTCAGGGGAGTGAAAATCAGTGTCTCATTTTGTCTTTTCACTAAGCCTGTTGAATCAAAGGATTCGTCTAAATACTTTTATATTTAAGATGGGAAGTTCGTACATAAGTTCCACATCATCAATCAGACTTCCAAGTAATCGGAAATCTGATTGATCCAGAAAAACATTTCCAAGCTCTTGGTAATATAGATCCATAGTAGGATTTCTTGGTTCATTGAGCATTTCCGCTAACTCATGCAAATCAGAAGGAGGAGAATAACAAGTTCCTTGAATTTCAATATATAATCCTTCGGGTGTTGATTCTAGCCCAATCCTTATTTCAGTGATCTCGTGAGAATAAAGATAGGTTAAAAATTCACTAATGATTCTTTTTGATAATTCTTTTTCCAATGCCATCCTTTTCCTTTCTGTCAACAGTCAGGCTGTCCAAGATCGGTACAAGAAAACCTGCAACGAATCCAGTTGAGAATCCACTATTATATAGGCTTAATCCGCCATGTAATGCACTGACGTTATGGACTAAGACAATATGCAAAAATCCAGCCAAAATACCAAAAATACTACCATAAAAACCACTAATAGGAGCAAGTGCAGTACCAAATATCGCTGCTACGATCATTGTTGTTTGAGAGGCATCATGGATAGTAGCCAGATATGAAGCAAGATAAATCCCTATAAGTATGGGGAAACTGTTCTTTAGATGACAACCAAAGGCACTGAATCCAACTGAAGATAGGATTGCACCAATAATCGGGCCGTTGAATTCACCACCAATAAGAAGAACATAGATGGAAAGCATCAGCCCTACTAACCCCATGTTTAGTAAGGTGGCACCGATACTTGAGATCGCCATAAAATCAGTAGTTACTTTTCCTGAAGTTTGAAAAATGTCATGTAAACCAGTGAGCTTCCATGAATTAATAAAAAGACCAAATAGCGTAGTTAAACTAAAAAAAAGAAAAATGACTAATGTAAGTTCTTGATGGTAGCCTGTTGAAACGAACGATTGAACTTCAATTGGAAAATCAAATAACCGAAGGATACCAGCCACGACCATGGCGATCAATCCAGAAGTAAAACCAATATTATATAAATTGAATCCACGATGAAAAATAAGGGTATGCGATGCCAAAGGAGGGAGTAAAAAACCAACGAGTATACCAGTCAGATTACCAAATAAAATACCTAAGCCCAATGGTAAGTTCATACCGAAAGTGATATAACTAACTACAGGTGACAAGGCACTAGCAAATAAGCCAACCATAATATACTGTGAAAATGGTTTATGTAAAAAACGTGCATAGAGATAGACACCCAAAATAATGGAAAGAGAGTTATACAGATTTTTTCCAAAAAAAGAAAAGCCTGTGACGGTTAATACAGAAGCAAAGATTAGTCCATTTAGATAGACTTTATGATGATAGCAAAGAAGTACGGACAACAAAGTCAGGACACCAACATTGATAAATACGCTTCCAAAACCACCTATTGCCAAATAATCGGTCATCAGATTACTAGGAGAAGTAAGGATATTGTTGAGCCCCTCAATAGTTTCAACCGGATGTCCAGAAACAAGCCCGATTATTAGAAAAAACAAGCCAGTAAATGTTAAATAAAAATACTTATTTTTTTGAGATGGCTTTTTTTTGATGGGGTGAATATAAATAACGTCGTTTTTATTAACCATTACATACCTTCTTTGTCGTTTTCTTTAACTATAACGTGAAAGAAATCTTTTGGTCAACTAACAGTTACAGAAAAATCAATTTTTGTAAGGGGAAACAGTATTTTTGTTTATTCTTAAATAATATTGTATCATTGTTAAAAATAAATAAGAAAAAAACTTAAAATATAACGTTTTGAGTAAATTATTTGCCAAAAACTGTGTATATCGGTTACAATAAAACAACATATACTGCAGTAAGAAGTGGGGGAGTTTTAATGAGAAGAAAAGTCTATACTAAAGATCAAATTCTGAAAGCTGCTTATGATGTTGTTGCAAAGGAAGGTTTTAAAGGGTTTACTGCGAGAAATATTGCTAAAAAAATGGGTATATCCACACAACCTATTTATTTAGAGTTCAAAAACATGGAGGATCTAAAAAATACTTTATTAGACTCAATTTTT
Source organism: Enterococcus sp. DIV1682a (assembly GCF_051711005.1). Lineage (NCBI taxonomy): Bacteria > Bacillati > Bacillota > Bacilli > Lactobacillales > Enterococcaceae > Enterococcus > Enterococcus sp. DIV1682a. Next base: position 1,858,166 of record NZ_JBIOLT010000001.1, on the reverse strand, counting down.
GAACAACTCAAAGAAAATGTTTTTCCAGTTGAACGTACTGGAGATAAAATTATTGACCTAGGATTAAACTATATCTACTTTGCAAAAAAACATCATAGTCTTTACATGGCATTATATATCGACGAACATGGCGATGGACAAAAAATGCATGATTTTTCTTATAACTATTTCCGTGAAATCGTCAAACAAGATCATCGATACAGCCAGTTGTCAGATGAATACGTTGATGCATTACACACTGGAACTTGGGTTGCAGTTACCGGAATCGCATCTTTAATGTCTTCAAACATCATGCACCCAACTGAAGAACAAATTATTTCGTTCATCAAGCGAACGATTGATTCTATTCTTTCTTTAGAAAATCCTGAAACAATTAGTTAGATCTACTTATGAAGTGTGATAACACAAGGTTCATTCCAATACTCTTTCTTACTTCACATTGGGCACTATTTAAGAAGGAGCAGAAAATGATTCTTGTGTTTTTTTGTCTTCTCATAAAATAAATATGCCGGTTTTTGATTTCTATCGGGAAATAGGCTTGACTTTTTACTAAAAAAAGTTTAAAAATAATAGGTATGGAAGGTTGGCAGAGTGGTAATGCACCGGACTCGAAATCCGGCGAACCGGCTAATACCGGCGCGCAGGTTCAAATCCTGTACCTTCCTTTATACCAACGTTTCTGAGCTATCTGGCGTTTGCTGGATAGCTCTCTTTTTAAAAAAGAGTACCCCTTTTAGTACCCCTTTTTGACTTTATTCCAATCATCCTTTCATATAATTTGAAAAGTTAGAAATAGTGGTCTTATTTTTGTTTTCTGTAACGTGCGTGTAGATATTCGCTGTTGTTTGTATGTCTGCATGTCCTAATATTGCTTGAGCATCTTTTAGAGAAGCACCAGATTCAAAAAGTAAACTTGCGTGTGTATGTCGAAATCCATGAGCGGAAATTCGTTTCAGATTTTCGTTTTTCTTATAAATTTGTTTTAACCAAAACCGTGTAATTGTTGGATTATACAATTCTCCATTATTGGCAAAAACTAAATTTTCACGGTCGAAAATATGAGTAAGTTTAGTACTGCTTTTTTTATATTTTTTTAGAGTACTTGATAACTCATGATCTAAATATATAGTTCTAACTCCATTTTTCGTTTTTGGTTCATTTACAATTAAACGCCCATTTTTGCCCCTTGTGATAGTTTTATTGACGGTTAGTGTATTTGTATTAAAATTAATATCCGACCATGTCAAAGCGAACGCTTCTCCTTTACGTAAGCCAGTATAAGCTAATAAGTAGAAAAAAATATAAATCGTGTCTTTTTCTTGCTTAGCAGCTCTCAAGAATTCTAGTAACTCATTTTTAGTGTAGAATTCAATATCCTTTTTTTCTATGCTTAGGATTTCACCTTTTGGCACTGTGACAATTTTCATAGGATTGCTTTCTGTTTCCTGAATTGAAACAGCATAGTCAAAAACATTGGAAGTATAGTTTTTATATTTTTTGAATGTTTTTGGATATTGTTCAGACCATTCATTCACAGCTTTCTGGCAAAAAAATACGTCTATTTTGTTTATAAAGTTTTCTCCAAAGATGGGTAGAATATGAAGTCTGAAAATTTCTTCGGTAGATGCCCAAGTACTTTCTTTTACAGTTTTTTTATAATTTTCGAACCATAAATTATATATTTCTAAGAATTTTTTACTTTGTTTTACTTTTACTGAGTCAGCACCTTCATTTTTTACTTGAGTTTCAATTCTTCTTAAAGCTCGATCTGCTTCAAACGCACTTTTAAATCCCATTTTTTTACTCTTCTTTTCTTGCCAGTCATAGAATCTACACCAGCGTAAATGTAGAACATGTATTTTGTTTCCTCTTTTTTTGTTACATAGCTTTTAATTCGATGATCAATTTCTCGTTTAGCCATCTTTTTATTTCCTTTCGTACGTTTGTTCGGTTGTACAGCGGATTTCGAGATGGTAAAATAGGGTACAATAAATAGACCTACTTTACCGTAGTTCTTAAACTAGAACACGCTCTCGCTTTGGTCGGTGGGGCGTGTTTTTTATCAATAAGAATATTTCTTAACCTATTTAACTCTTAGCTTTTGTCCCGGATAAAGCATATAATTGTTTGGATCTAAGCCATTCAGCGCAAATAATTGGTCAGTAGTGATTCCTGCGCGGTCGGCTAATTGTTTTGGACCTTCACCGGGTAGCAAAGTCAAAACATCTGGAGTTTCTGGTTGAGGTGGGGTTTCTGGCTGAGGTTGCTCAGAGGGAATATAATCTTGTGGAACTGGTTGCTCTGATGAGCTAGTAGCTTCCGCAGTTTGAACTACGCTAGAACTTGGTACTTCAGAATAACTTTCTGTGCTTTCGTACGATTGCGTAGAGCTATTAGCGATTGCAACTGATGATTCCGTTGAGCTTTCTGTTGTTGAGGAAGAAATTTCCTCACTGGTTGTTGAAGTATCTTCAGCAGAGGTGGAAACAGAAGAATGCGATTCTTTTAATTTTTGTTTTTGAGGTTTTAAAATCAACTCTTCTTTATTATCTGAATCATTAGATTTATCAGGTGTTAATTTGATATTATTAGCATCCTTACTTACGGTATATTTAGCATCTTTATTCTCATCTGTTTTCCACGTCATTACGTTTTCGTTCAATGTATATTCAAATTTGTAATCCATTTGATTAAACATATTTTTTGCAAATTCTTCGCCCATAGCTTCCCATTCGTCACTAGCAGATGATTTCATACTAGAAGTATCTACTTTTATCGTCACAACGTGATCAGAAAACGAAAGAATCATATCAGCATCATCATCTTTAGCAGCTTCTATAACCCAATCATTTGCCTTTAAATCATCAACAGTTACGTTATTACTGCAAGCACCAAATACTATTAATGAAATAATCGCAAAAAAAGCACCCACACATTTTTTCATTTTCATTCCTCATTTCTCCTTTTATTTGAATAAATCCCAAAAGCTAAACGTAGTCTTTCTATAAACCTTGTTGTAAGCTGCTTTCTTTGGATCCTTAATCCAACCTGTTCCTTTTTTACCATACCCAGGAATCAACGCCTTTTTTAATTTCCTTTTAGCTTTCCCTTTAGTTCGAGCGCTAATCGATTTCTTTACACTTGGTTTCCTCATTCCAAATTTCATCGTTTCACTTCCTTTTTATTCCTAAAATTTCATTTAATTTCTTATATTGTTATGGTTATTAACAAAATAAAAAAATAAAAAAATGATTATTTCATAATTATTCCTATTTATAATTATTATCGTTTGTAGGAATAATCACAAGTGAATCTAAATCAAATACATAAAGATGGTCCTTATGTATGTAGAATGAACCATACTTAGCAAAGTAGTGCCTAAGCGTATCAGCGAAGAATGGTTCTGTTACTTCAAGAAATTCTGCGCATTCGTATTTTGAGCGACATCCACACTTATAACACTCAAACAGATCATCAAGAGAAACAAGCCGTTCGATCGAATCTCGACGTGCTTGGATCTCTTGTTTTCTGTTTCTGGGGTGGGTGTAGTCGATGATGTTGCCGACGCTTGTTCTATAATGAGAGAATTCTTCTGATAGATGTATCCTCTTATGAATAGTGCTTAAATTTTTATCTAAGTAAATATAATTATTTTCGTAAATTGCTTTTTCTCCGATATCTCGCAGTAATTCAACTTCTAAAACAGGCAACTCTTGTACAACTTTACTTAATAACGTTTCATAGCTGTTCACATCTCAACACCACACGATTACTTTTTGTTTTTATCTTCGTATTTCTTTCTATATTTAGCTAAAACAGACTGGATATGTTCAATATCTTCTTCGGAGTATTCTCTATTCGGATCAGGAGAGTGGGCTGCCAAAGTATAGATTTCTTCGTCATTAGTTTTGCTAATCGAGGTTATACGCTCGTTCGTTTGAATTTCTAATTGTTTCTGTGCAAAATCATAGACTTTTTGCTTTTTCTCATCATCGATTTTTTTCATTGTAGATAAAGTTTTTTCTATCAATAAATTTTTTTCTTCCGACTTATTTTCGACTAAATCCGACTTAGATATATTAAAATAATTCGCAAGCATTTCAATTTTGTCGATGCGTGGATAAGTTTTACCTTTTATCCAATCTGTCAAAGTTGTATAGCTAATGCCTAAATCGCTAGAAAGTTTCTTTCTATCAATTCCATACTTTTTCATATAATGATTAATATTATTAGCCATCACTTCTTTATTTTCTAAATCCTTAAACGATGTGTTAGATTTAGGTATTTCCTGTTCATTCATACCCAATATCTCCAGAGGGGAAATATCCAATGCTTTTGATAGAGACACAATCTTATCCCTTCCCATATTTTCAATCATGCCATTTTCCCATTTTCTTACTGTGGACTTTCCAACACCGACTAACTTGCCGACATCTTCTAATGTCATATTTTTTTCTAGGCGCTTTTCCTTTAAAACGTCCATATTCTCACCACCGACAAATTTTATTATACGCCCGTGTCTATCTTTAAACGGAGTTTTAATAACGACTAACTCGCCGCTAAGCTTCATTCACAAGGGTTTCATACCAAGCTAACCACGTTGACTACTTTTACCAATCGACGTTACACGCTCATTCTTTTGCTCTTTTAATTGTTTATGTGCGAAATCATAGACTTTTAGTTTTTTTTCATCATCGATTTTTTTCATTGTAGTTACAGTTTTTTCTATCAATATATCTTCTTCAAATCCTAGTATATACTCAGGAGATACACCTAGCGCCCTTGCAAAATCTTCTACTCTGCTCAAAGGGAATTCTCTGATTTTGTTAAAGTACCTAGACAAAGCTGACTTAGACATGTTTACTCTTCGGGCAAGTTCGCTAACGGACAATCCCTGTTCCGTTCGTAACGAATCTACGATCTCAACTATTTCGCAATGTTTTTACCTCCAATTATTCTAAAGGATATTATAATATCGTTCCTGAGAAGGGATGGAACACGTCTTGACGACAGGAGGCGTTGCGCTGCGTTCATTCGCAAAAGTTTCATATCAATCTGACTGCTTTCGACACTTATCTCGCTTAGCTTGTTTCTTGTCATACTCTTTATCCAACTCGTCTAAATACGACTCTAACTCAGCGACTTCTTCATCTGTGAATCGATGATTAGGATCGGATGCATGAGCTGCAAGTGTGTAAATTTCTTTCTCACTACTTTCTTTACGAAGTGGTGTGGGTGAATTTTCTTGTTTTTGCTCTTCTAGTTGATTTATTGCAAACTCAGCCACTTTTTCTTGTCTATTCTCGCTTAATTTGTTGTAGATAGTTTCTATAAAAGAGGCAGAAGTGATTGATTCGTTGTTTTCTCCCACGAAAATTTTCGGATCAACATTGAATACCGATGCGATTTCTGGGAGCTTCTCTATTTTCGGACTTCTTTCACCAGACCGCCATCTTGAAACTGTGGTCCTATTAACATTAACCACCGAAGCAAGGTCTTCATCTGACATGTCTCTATTTCGCATTAATTTCGATAATTCATCGGAAAAAACACTCATTTCGGATACTTCCTTCATTAGTTTTTATTTAATATTATGCCTATTGTTCCAAAAATGCAATGTTAAATAAAAAAGAGTCATTTCGACCAAATTAAACTTTTTTTGAAAAAATGCGGAAAAAGAGAGAGGTGGGTTATGTCCATCGGGCTGGATGAAGCTGCGAAATTTTCGGAAAAGCTAAATAAACCAATTTCTGAGTTTTTTCCTGATTATTTTTTTACGGTATCTGTTCTAAAAATGCACAAAGGGGTTTAAATAAAGAACTGGTTAGGGGGAAACGTCTAATTTAAAGGAGGGGGAAAATGGCAAAGCTGGGCATAGACGAATTAGACTTGTCAATCGCATTGATTGAGGAAATAAGACGTATAGCTAGTGAAGAGAGCGAACGAAGAGCATCTCGTTTTCTCGATGAATACAAAGAGAAGATGCTCCTACCGAATTTCCGTCAGATGCCTATCGATAGTTATTGTAACTTTTGTCTCTTCATGAACGATATCATTTAGAATGGAGAATTTATGAATGTTTCAAAAATTATGCGGTGTTATTTGTTTGGAGTACTTATTTTTCTTGTAAAGTTTTATTAACAAGTAATGAATACTTTTTTAGCCGAATATGGTTGATCAAACGCTTTGGAAAACCAATGAATGAAACCTGTTAATTGTTATGTTTATTTTTGATAAAGTGACCAGTTTGTTCATTATTTAAAAATAAAAGGATGAAAAAAATATAGGAAACAGAAGCCTCTGTGTTATAATTGCTGGGATAAATTATAAAAAGGAGTTTAATAATGTACTGGAATAAAAAAAGAATTAATAAAGAATTATTTTTTTTGCTTTTAGTTATTTGGCTTGGTTTTTTATTTTTCAATCTATATATGCCATCATTTAGAGCAGATGATTTAGTTTACTCAAATAGATTAGACCAACTGGGGTATTTAGGAGCTTCGATCGAACATTATAAAACTTGGAGTTCGAGAATTATCATAGAGCTGTTTATGATGTTTTTTTCTAAACATTTTCTGCTGTGGAAATTTGTCAATTCAATCATCATGTTGGGCACGGTTCTGATGATTTGTAAGTATGTTTTTGAAAAATTGGATGGTAAGAACGTGTTGCTAGTTACATCTGTCTACTGCTTAGTCCCACTTACCGTGATGGGGGAAACAGGCTGGGAGTCGACAACTTTGAATTATCAATGGTCCGTTTCATTTTGCTTATTCGCTTTTTTCCCATTCTTCCAACGCTTAAAAGGAAGAGCTATCACTCCTAGTATTTATTGGTTTAGTTTGCCTTTCCTGATATTTGCTGCTAACCAAGAACAAGTGAATGCGTGCTTTTTTACTTTAACGGCCATTATAACTGGCTATTTATTATATAAAAGAGCATATCATCGCTTATTGATTCTCCCATTGCTCATAAGTTTTATTGAGTTACTATTTTCGTTGACAACACCGGGGAATGCCATCAGGACATCTCAAGAAATTAGTAAGTGGTTTCCTCAATATGATCAATTTGGGTTTATTACTAAATTGGATTTGGGTATTTCTTCTTTTGGAAAGCCTTTTTTTCTAGATACAAATGTATTGTTCTTAATTTTGTTCTTATTTGTTTTTTTACTTTCTTATAACAAGTGCAAAAATTATTATGGCCGCTTATTATCTGCTATACCTTTTTTCTTGAATCTGATTATCTACCTAGGGAATACGATGGGTGAAAGTTTTATACACATTCGTGGCAATAGTCGTGCACAAATATGGGATAGCAGTCACTTAACAAAGCTATTTACCGATACTGGAACGAATCTGTCACTTACTCGTCCTGGATCATGGCTAGCGACTTTACTTGTTTTAGGTTTATTGGCTTGTTTGCTTCTAGGGATTTACTTAAGTTTTGAAAATAAAAAAACAGCATCTTTTCTTATGTTGTTAATGATGATGGGCGCTTGTTCAAGAATAATTATGGGATTTTCTCCTACGATCTGGGCTTCAGGAATGAGAACTTATTATATTTTATATATTGTTGTAGGAATTTTAGTGTTAATGCTGGTAAAAGAATTGTTGAAAACCTGGAATCCGCAAAAAGCAGAACTCGTACAATTTAGTTTGACTATGCTGGGGATTGGGACCATTGTTTTGACCATCATAAATAGATGAAAATAAAAAAAGACTCAAGTTGTAGGAAATCCAACAGTTAGATCACTAACTATTGAGATCGTTACAACTTGAGTTTTTTTATTTCTCGCTTTGATAGTTTTTTGGATTAATTTTTTCAGTCTCTCTGATAATATACACTGGACGTTGTTTGGTTTCTAAAAAGATTTTTCCAATGTATTTGCCAATTATTCCAAGACACAATAATTGGATACCTCCGATAAACAAGAAAATAGAGACCATGGAAGGCCAACCAGCTGTAGGATCACCATACAACAGGGCACGTAAAATAATAAATAAAATAGCAAGACCTGAACCAATACATGATAATGCCCCCACGAATGAAGCAATTGTTAATGGTGCATCTGAAAAGTTGACGATTCCATCAATAGAGTAATTAAATAATTTCCAAAAAGACCAAGAGGTTTCACCAGCTACTCGTTCACGGTTTTCAAAGGAAATATACTTGGTTTTAAAACCAACCCAACTGAACAAGCCTTTCGAAAAGCGGTTGTATTCAGTTAATTCCAAGATAGCATCAACCATTTGGCGAGTCATTAAACGGAAATCTCTCGCTCCGTCAACCATTTCAGTATCACTGATTTTATTGATTAGCTGATAAAATTTCTTAGCAAAAAAACTACGGATCGGTGGTTCACCGTCACGAGTCGAACGACGAGTACCGACGCAATCAATATCAGATTGCATAATTGTTTCAATCATTTCTGGTAATAGATCAGGTGGATCTTGTAAATCAACATCCATTACAGAGACAAGGTCGCCAGTAGAAGCTTGTAAACCGGCATATAAAGCAGCTTCTTTCCCAAAATTTCGAGAAAAGGAAATAAAGCGTACATATTCATGGTCATTAGCTAATGCTTTGATTGCTTGTAATGTATTATCTCTTGAACCATCATCAATAAACAAATATTCAAATTCATGTATTCCCTTAAATTTTTCGACCTCGTTAAAAAAAAGAGGAACTGTTTTTTCTTCGTTATAGCATGGAACCACAATTGATACTTTCATAACATTACCCTTTCCAATAAAGATCCTTCATAATAATAACATGAATGAATCAAAAAAAATATAGTTTTAGAGATAAGTAAACGAACAAAGTCTTCTTAGCTATGTTCGAAGAAATAGAAATGAAAATATAAACCAGATACTAGGCGAGATGAGGTCAGATCTAGTTAGGTTTATTTGTAAGTGGAAAATATATTCTTGTTTTTAAAAGAGATTGTTCCAACGGAATTTCTTTCACGACAAGAAGGTTTAAGAGTAAAATCAAACAAGTCTTATTGGAAATCGCTCGTAACTTAATTAGAGCGGATTATTTAGTAAGGACTATCTTTTGATTGGTTAAATGATAGAGATGATTAAATAATAATGAATATTTTTCAAGTCTTTGCTAAACAAAATAGCTTCCTTAGTCAAAACATGTTAAATTAATTAATAGGACTACTTTTTTTATAGTAGAACTCAAAAATATTCACTGTTATTTCATGTGACGAAACTGTAAGAGAGCTATTATTTCAAGATTTAATAGCCTCTATGATAAGATGCTTATGGATGAAACAAAGTAATAGTAATTATTATCTAGGATGTGAAAAATAAAATGTGTGGAATTGTAGGATTTATTAACGACAAAGACAATAAAAAAGCAATCGTAAACGACATGATGGATCGAATCGTTCATCGGGGACCGAATAGTTCGGGTGATTATATTGACCAGCATGTTGCTTTAGGATTTAGAAGATTAAGTATTATCGACTTAGAGGGTGGAAAACAACCTATCTATAATGAAGATCGAACAAAAGTCATCATTTTTAATGGGGAAATCTATAATTACCAACCTCTTAGAGAAGAGCTGATTGCAGCTGGACATATTTTTCAAACACATGCGGATACAGAAGTATTGTTGCATGGTTATGAAGAATGGGGAACTGATCTATTACAAAAGGTTCGGGGGATGTTTGCCTTTGCAATCTGGGACAATAAACGCAATGAATTATTTGGTGCTCGGGATCATTTTGGAATCAAACCATATTATTATGCGGAAATGAACGGCACATTTATGTTCGGATCAGAAATCAAAAGCTTTTTACCACATCCAGATTTTCATAAAGAATTGAATAAAGAAGCCTTGAAACCTTATATGACATTTCAATATTCACCATTAAATGGAGAAACCTTTTTTAAAGGGGTTCACCGTTTGCCAGAGGGTCATTATTTCACTTACAAAGATAATAAGTTAGCGATTCATCAATATTGGGATGCTAATTTTGAAGAAAAACAAAACTATTCACGGAAAGAATGGATCGATAAGATTGATGAAACAGTTGAAGCATCGATTAAAGCACATACGATCAGCGATGTAGAAGTTGGCTCATTCTTATCTAGTGGGGTAGATTCAAGCTATGTGACTTCTGTATTAAAACCTGATCATTCTTTTTCAATTGGGTTTGATGATAAAACATATAATGAAGCTATTGAAGCTAGAAAGTTAACAGAACTTTTGGACTTAGATAATACAGCAGCTGTCATCGATGGAGATATGTCATTTAAAGCTTTTCCTTTGATTCAATACCATTTAGATGAGCCAGATTCGAATCCTTCATGTGTCCCACTTTATTTCTTAGCAAACTTGGCTTCGCAAAGTGTTCGAGTTGTCCAATCAGGTGAAGGGGCAGATGAACTATTTGCGGGATACCAAACTTATGGGTTCCATACGAATTCAAAAGTTATTCGTGTCATTGCTCAAGGGTTGAAGAAACTACCAAAAGGAACACGTTATAACTTGGGACGAAAAATTGGCAAGATGAAAAACTTCCACGGTAGAATCCATTTATATGAGTCTTTAGCTCCTGCGAAAGAATATTTTATTGGTCATGCCCGAGTGTTTGAAGAAAACGAAGCGTCAGATATTTTAACACAAGAATACCAAAAGGCTCCTTCCGTTCAGGAGATTATGGCAGTCCATTATGCTAAAACTGAAAAAATCGAAGATGAAGTGAACAAAATGCAATACGTTGACCTTCATCAATGGATGCCAAAAGATATTTTATTAAAAGCGGATAAATTATCAATGGCTAGCTCACTTGAAGTACGTGTACCGTTACTTGACATCGAAGTGATGAGATTGGCAGAACAGATCCCAAGTAAGTATCTGTTAAATCAAAATAATACCAAAGATATTTTCCGACAAGCAGCAAATAAACATTTGCCAGAAGAATGGTCTAACCGTGTAAAACTTGGTTTCCCAGTACCAATCAAAGCTTGGTTGAAAGAAGACCATGGCTATCAACAAGTCAAAGAATTATTTGAGGCTGATTTTGCCAAAGAATTCTTTGATCAAGAAAAAATCATGAAGTTGTTAAATGACCATCATGAAGGGCGTCATGAGGAACAACGAAAAATTTGGACGATTTTCAGCTTTTTAACTTGGTATAAAGTTTTCTTCGTTGACGAAGAAATCCCTAAGGCTGAAGCAATCGATTATGTAACAGTCTAAACGTGATCAGTTAGCGAAGCAAAAGAACATCCCGCTTCGAGCGGATTGATTTTATTCCTTTTTAACAGTGAACAACTCCTCCTTTATTGTGGAGGAGTTGTTTTTTATTAATAGTTTATTTCTCTTTCTTTCGTTCCGTCTTTTTTGTAGATAATTAATGATGTGTTTTTGTTTTGAGCAATTTCTTTCCCTTTTTCAATCGCTTTTTCTTTCGTATCAAAATGATTACTTGCTTTTTTAGCTCCTTCTGATTGGACAATCCACTTATCTTCTTCAAATTTTACGATCACTTTGGCTGTCAATAATTTAGAAGCTCTTGGATTTGGGTCGTGAGAATCATGCTTTGTTGGATTTTTTTCTTGAGAAAACTCTTTTTTTTCAGTAGAAGTAGCATCTTCTGACCATTCTTTGGCTTGTTTGATAGCAATCGGAATAGCACGATCATCAGGATAGCCTTCTGCAAGCAAGGCGTTACCGATATCGATTGCTTTCTTTCGTGTTAACTCTTCTAAATTTTTCATTGCAGGCGGATAATCTTTCATATTCCAAGGCATAAAATCTTCCTCCTCAAAAATTATTTATATTTCAAGTGTAAGCGCAATAGTTGGAAAAGGAAAAGATTTTGTTTAACAAGTAGTTATTTAGATAACTTTCGTCAAGTAGTTTTACTTAACAAATTTTGTAAAAAGGCTAGCAATCTAGTGGAAATCATGGTAAGATAATCAAGTCTGAGAGTCATCTTAGAGGATTCTAGTAAAAAATGGGAGGGAAAAACATGCGCGTAAACATTACTTTAGAGTGTACTTCTTGTAAAGAACGTAACTACCTAACAAGCAAAAACAAACGTAACAACCCTGATCGTTTGGAAAAACAAAAATATTGCCCACGCGAACGTAAAGTTACTTTACACCGTGAAACTAAATAATTAGTTCAGCGTAAGTCTAGAATCCTTTTTAGGAAGCTAGACTTTTTTTAATAGTGAAGGTTGAATGAAACCATAAACCTGACAAGCGACTCTTTTTCTTGTAACAGGGTCGTTTTTCTTGTATGATTGAAATCGTTTGTTCAAATTCAGTTTGAGAGGATGAAACACATGTTTATTTCAATGTGGGCACAAGACAAGAATGGTTTGATTGGAAAAGATGGTCTGCTTCCTTGGAGGTTACCAAACGATATGCGTTTTTTTCGGGAACATACGATGGATAAAATATTAGTGATGGGAAGAAAGACATATGAAGGCATGGGCAAATTGTCTCTTCCTTATCGGCATATCATTGTGTTAACTACTCAAAAAGATTTTAAAGTAGAAAAAAATGCGGAAGTCCTTCATTCGATTGATGAACTTTTGACATATGCCAAGGATATACCTGAAGATATCTATGTGTCAGGAGGAAGTCGAATTTTTCAAGCTTTGTTACCAGAAACAAAAATCATCTGGCGAACATTAATTGATGCAGAGTTTGAGGGGGATACATTTATTGGAGAAATCGATTTTACAAGTTTTGAATTAGTGGAAGAACATGAAGGAATTGTCAACCAAGAAAATCAATACCCTCATCGATTTCAGAAATGGCAAAAAATGAGCAAAGTGGTTTAGCACATAGTTAAATAAAAAAAGACGTTCACTCCAATTTGTAAAGAAAGGAAGGTGAACGTCTATTCTTGTTCAGGTGATTTATTTCAAATTATTTTTGATATCATTGACCATATTTTGACTAGCTATTGGACCATTATAGAGCCAACTAGATTCAGGACCAAATTCTAAGACATGATTTTCTTTGACCGCTTTTAAATTTTGCCAAGTTGCTTCATTAAACATCGCAGCTTTTTCATCACTGTTGACTAAGATGAGATAGTCTGCATCTAACTCTGCTAATTTTTCTGCAGAGACAGCTGACCAATCTGAAGTTGCACTTTTAGAGATTTCAGTAACTAGATTTGGCACACCAAATTTTAGATCACCGTAAATGATTCTTCCACTTGAACGTGTTTCACTAACCATAAATGCTGAGTTATTCGTCACCCATAAAACAGCAGCCGTTTTGCCGTTGATTTTATCTGCGAGTTTTTGTCTAGTGGCTTTCACCTTTTTTTGGTAATCAGTAATGATTTTTTCTGCTGCTTGTGCTTTATTTAATGCTTTTCCGATATCTTTTAGTTGGGTTTCCCAAGTGACATCATTCCCATTTTTTACGACATAGGTTGGCGCAATTTTGCTGTATTGCTCGTATTTACCTCCTTCAACTGTAGCCGAAGAAGAGATCAATAAAAGATCGGGTTCATAACTTAAGACTTTTTCATACGGAAGATCATAAGAGATCGTGGGAACATCTTTTAATTCTTTTTGTAAATAATGTTGAATCGATCCACTACCAACTGTCCATTGAGCAACAGGTTTTTCACCTAAAGCGATAAGATAGTCTTCGAGGTAACTCCCGATGATTCGTTTTGGTTGATTAGGGATCTCGACTTTATGACCCAAGGTATCAGTCACTAGGTGAGTTTTTGCAGTTGTTTCATTACCTGCTGTGTCAGTTGAATTGGATGAATTATTTGAAGAAGAGCAGGCGCTAAGTAAACTAAGCAGCAACACTGTGGCCCCAATGGTAAAGATATTCTTTTTTAGTTTCATTTTTTCCTCCTGAAGGGATTTTCATTGATAATCATTCTCAATTGATATTATTCCTGACAATAGTGGTCATGTCAACTATTTTCGAGAATGAGCCATTTAGAGTAAAACTTGACGAATTTGTGAAGGAGCTTCATAATTGAGAATGATTTTCAGGGAAAGGATGAAAAATTTGACGACGATTGAAGCTGTTGATATTACAACGGGTTACTTAAATAAACAAGTGATTGAAAAAATGTCTATCAAGATACCAGAAGGAAAAGTGACAAGTTTGATTGGTCCTAATGGCAGTGGTAAATCAACTTTATTAAAAAGTTTTACTCGACTGTTACCTGTCAAAGAAGGAAAGATTATCGTAGATGGATCTGAAATTTCTACATATAGTCCTAAGATGTTAGCGCAAAAAATTGCACTGTTAGCCCAAAGTAGTGAACACCCTTTAGGCATGACTGTCGAAGAGGTGGTCTCTTATGGTCGTTATCCTTATCAAAAATTTTTTAGTGGATTAAATGAAGAAGATCTACATGCTATCCAATGGGCGTTGGAAGCGACACAACTAACTAAGTTGAAAGAAAGAGAGCTTTCGAGTCTATCAGGTGGACAAGCTCAACGAGTTTGGATTGCGATGGCTTTAGCCCAAGAAGCGGATATTTTGATTTTAGATGAGCCAACCACTTTTTTAGATCCTGCGCATCAATTGGAAATCTTACATTTACTGAAAGAGATCAATCGTATCAAACAGACAACCATTTTAATGTCGATCCATGACATCAATCACGCTTCTCGCTTTTCTGACTATTTAATTGGGATGAAAGCAGGACAAATAGTGGTTCAAGGCACACCTGATGAAGTAATCACAACGTCATGGATGAGGGAAATCTATGAAATTGAAGCGCAGATCATCGAATTGCCTGAAACGAATAAACCCGTTGTTTTGTCTTACGATTTAATCAATGATCGTAAGGAGGATGAACAATGAAGACAAAGAGGAAACGAATGATTCTTTCCCTATTGTTGCTAGGAGTAGTTAGTATATTTGTCTTTGCGTTAGCCAATGGAGCGGCGGTTGTCGACTTTTCTAATTTGTGGCAAGCGATTTTTAAATTTGACGACTCAGTTCAATCGCAGTTGATTATCCGAACGATTCGGTTGCCTCGAGTGCTGGGGGCTTTCTTAGTCGGAAGCTGTTTTGCTCTTAGTGGCGCATTGATGCAAGGGGTGACGCGGAATCCTTTAGCTGATTCAGGGTTATTAGGAATTAATGCAGGAGCATCACTTGCAATGGCTCTTTGTTTTGCGTTTTGGCCACAAGCTTCTGCTTTTTCTGTTTTTTTACTGTCATTACTTGGTTCGTTGGTAGTTACGTTATTTGTCTTTGGTTTCTTACGTTTTTCAAAAATGAGGATGAATCCACTTCAATTGATTTTAGCAGGTGTTGCGATCAGTACTTTTTTTACAGCTATTAGTCAAGCGCTGACACAACTATTCAATTTGCAACAAGACTTGGCGTTTTGGTTCGTGGGAGGTGCTGCGAATGTCACTTGGCATCAATTGGAAATTTTGGCTCCGATTTACCTGTTGACAGTTAGTGGCTCTTTTTTGCTAGGTCGCTCCATCTCGTTGGTCAACTTAAGTGAGTCACATGCCTTGGCATTAGGAGGCAACCCTGGACGGATCAGATTTTTTGCATTTGTATTAGTGGCGGGGTTAGCTGCAATGGCGGTGTCATTAGTTGGACCAGTTTCATTTATTGGATTGATGGTTCCACCAATCGTCCGAGGAATCATTGGTTCCGATTATCGGTATGTTTTACCAGCCTCTTTTTTAGTAGGTGGAGGATTAGTGATGTTGGCGGATTATGTTGCACGAATGATCAATCCGCCATTTGAAACGCCATTCGGCTTAATTATTTCCTTGATCGGTGTACCGTTTTTACTACTCCAAGTAAGGAGGGAACAAGGATGAAAAGAAGTTACCGATCACTAGTTGTTTTATTTGTTTTATTAGTTGTTAGTATAGTTGCAAGTTTAATGATTGGCACACCATTTATTCCATTTGATCAATTAGCTGAGGTGTTTCAAGGGAAGGGTTCGGCAATCCAAGAGTTGATTGTTTATGAATTTCGTGCCCCTCGTCTATTAATCAGTCTTCTTGCTGGTATGTGTTTAGGTATTTCAGGCTTTATCTTGCAGGGAGTTACCAGAAATAGACTAGCTGATGCTGGCATATTGGGCATTAACGCTGGAGCAGGTTTTTTCGTTATGATTTATTTGGGCTTTTATGCCAACCAAACTTTTCCGTTTTTACTATTGATCGTGGCTTTTTTAGGCGGCTTGCTTGCAGCTTTACTTGTATACTTGTTTGCTTATACGAGAAATAGTTTTTTAGGGATGAACCGGCTTTTACTATCAGGAATTGCAGTCAATGCTGGATTGTCTGCATTGATGCTTTTATTTACGATTAAATTGTCGAAAGAAAACTATGGTTTTGTTAATTCCTGGTTAGCAGGTTCACTTTGGGGAGCTAGTTGGCCATATGTTTTCTCATTGTTACCTTGGGCAGTCATTTTGCTTCCTTTCGTGTTGATTTACAGTCGACGAATTGGTTTATTATCTTTTGGTCAAGAAAGAGCGCAAAGTCTAGGATTAGACGTGCAGAAAAGTCAAAAAATCCTATTAATACTCGCTGTTGCTTTAGCGTGCGGAAGCGTTGCGGTAGCTGGCAGCTTATCTTTTGTCGGTTTGTTAGCTCCTCATTTGGCTAAATTTGTCGTCAGAAGAGAAAATCAACTGTCCTTGATCTTGAGTGGATTATTTGGGGCATTTTTTGTAACGATTGCAGATGTTCTTACACGAGTGATTCTACCAAGTGGTGAGATTCCTACTGGGATTTTAATTGCGGTCCTAGGAGCTCCATATTTCTTATATTTATTATTTTCCAAACAAACGATTGCTTAGAAAATAAATACGGGGAAGAAACGATTGTGTTGAGTAAGCAGTGTTTCCCAAAGTAGTTTCTCGTTATTTTGAGACTACGATTATTCTGTCTATTCAAATGAAAAGAGTGAATCAGAGGTCGTGAAGGCATCGGAAAGCTCCAATGACAATAAGAAAGAATTTTTTTAACAGCTTCTCATGTTTTGAAAAATTCAGGCTTATTTCAAGGAGCTGATGCGTGAACACCGTTTACTCGTTTTTAGAATAAAGAGTGAGAGTGATGTCTTAAATTCTGTTTATAAAACTCTTTTTATTTAAAAAGTTAAATTGCTATTTTTACTATTTTCCGCTACCATTTTAACGAGAGGTGGGTTGATACGTTTGAGTCATATTAAAGAAAAACTTAGAAAAATTGGCATTGAAAATTTACAAAAGATTGCTAGAAGTGAACAGAAGCAGCAAAAAGAGCAAAAAATTTACCAACAACTCTTTCAAAGTAATGAATGGCAGCAAGCAAAAGTGGTTGGTTTGACGATGGCAAATGAGATAGAAGTGGCTACGACCCCAATTATTGAAAAGGCATGGGAAGAGGGTAAAACCATACTTGTTCCTAAGACATTGCCTGAACGTCAAATGTGTTTTTTTAAAATTGATCCGGATACCCGATTTGAACGCACCGCTTTTGGCGTACTGGAGCCATTATCTGATCATTCTTTTTCACCGGACGCTATCGATTTGCTGATCGTTCCAGGGGTTGTTTATCATCAAAATGGTTATCGGATTGGTTTTGGTGGAGGCTACTATGATCGCTATCTAGCCAATTATCCGAACCAGACATGTAGTCTGGTTTTTCAAGAACAAATAAACAATCAATGGGTACCAGAAAGTTTTGATAAAAAAGTGCAACACTTGTTTATCGATAAATAATAAGGAGGGTTACATGAATTATCAACAGAAATTAAAATTAAACGCTTGGCTAAGAAGACCAATTTTGACTTATTTGTTTTTAGCGATACAAACCATCGTGTTTGCAATGATGGAGTTCTTTCCATTTTTAAATATTCCAGCATATTTAGGCATGTTTGGGCCGTCTATTGTAGTTGGAAATGAATGGTGGCGGTTTATTACACCGATTTTCATTCACTTTGGACTGGTGCATTTTGTCATGAATTCTTTGATTTTATATTTTATGGGAGACCAAATTGAAACACTCTACGGTCATTGGCGTTTTTTCTTGATCTACTTGTTTAGTGGTATCCTTGGGAATGCAGCGAGTTTTGCATTCAACGATCTTGGCGTTCTATCTGGTGGAGCAAGTACTTCTTTGTTTGGTTTGTTTGGTGCGTTATTCATTCTTGGATTTCATTTCAAAAATAACTCTCAGGTTCGCCAATTGATTCGTCATTACATGTTGTTTATTGTTATCAGTTTTGTATTTGGTTTGACGGATACCTCAGTCGATATCTGGGGGCATCTCGGTGGGATTGTTGGTGGCTTGCTTATAGGAAATATCATCGGCCTACCACAGAAAGTGACCAATTACTCGATTCATCAAAAAATCCTATCTACGCTTGTTTTTGGATTTCTTTTGATAATATGTGTTTTATTGGGTTTAAAAAACTACGGATTACTTGTATAATGTGAAGGAAGTGCTTTGAGATGGAGAGCTTATATGACGTGCAACAACTGCTCAAACGATTTGGCATCTTTGTCTATGTTGGGTCACGTATCTATGATATTGAATTAATGACGATTGAATTGAAGAATCTTCATGACAGTCGTTTGATCGATCATGATACATACATGACAGCGTGGCGCATACTAAAACGAGAGCACCGAGTGGAAGAAAGCCGAAAGAAAGGAAACTTGTAATGGACAAAAAAATTATTGGGATTGATTTAGGTGGAACAACAGCAAAATTTGCAATTCTAACACCAGAAGGAGAGATTCAACAAAAATGGAGCATCGATACCAATATATTGGATGACGGTAAACATATTATTCCGGAAATTATCGAGTCAGTAAATCATCGTATCAAATTATATAACATGAATGCTGAAAATTTCATCGGAATCGGTATGGGAACACCAGGAAGTGTCGATAGTGAAGCAGGTACAGTGATTGGAGCCTACAATTTAAATTGGACTGAACTTCAATACGTAAAAAAACAAATTGAAGAAGGAACTGGAATCAAATTTGCTATTGATAACGATGCGAACGTTGCTGCTTTAGGTGAGCGCTGGAAAGGTGCAGGGGAAAATGATCCTGACGTTATTTTTGTTACCTTAGGAACGGGTGTCGGTGGCGGAATCGTTGCTGCTGGGAACTTGATCCACGGCGTTGCTGGTGCAGGTGGCGAGATTGGACACATTACAGTGGACCCAGAAGGTTTTGAATGTACATGCGGTAAAAGAGGGTGCTTAGAAACAGTTTCAAGTGCAACAGGTGTAGTTCGCTTAGCACGTTTCTTAGCAGAAGAGTATGCCGGAGATTCAAAATTAAAAGCAATGCTTGATAATGGAGAAGAAGTAACAAGTAAAGATATTTTTGAAATGGCACAAGCAGACGATCCATTTGGTCTGATGGTCGTTGATCGTGTTTGTTTCTACTTAGGATTAGCTTGCGGTAATCTAGGGAACACTATGAACCCATCAAGTATTGTTTTAGGCGGCGGAGTATCTGCTGCCGGGGAATTTTTACGTAGTCGTGTTGAAAAATATTTCAACCAATTTACGTTCCCTCAAGTACAACAATCAACAAAAATCAAATTAGCAGAATTAGGAAATGAAGCTGGCGTGATCGGTGCTGCTTCATTAGCCTTGAAATTTGCGGAATAACGTGGAGGAATGACATGGTTTTATGGGTAATTAACATCATTTTGCTATTGATTATTCTTGCTATTGTGTTTTGGGAAGTTTATCTACGAGTAATGGCAAAACGTTCTGCAAAAACACTGGAAGAAGAAGAATTTCGTGATGGGATGCGTAAGGCACAAGTCATTGATGTTCGTGAAAAAGACGTGTTTGATGCAGGACATATTTTAGGGGCAAGAAATATCCCTTATACTGTTTTAAAAGATTCATTAGGATCTATCCGAAAAGATCAACCGGTGTATATCTACGACCAAAAGAAAAGCTTAAGTATTCGTACAGCGAATAAGTTAAGAAAAGCTGGCTACCAAGATATTTATATCTTAAAAGGTGGATATGATGGCTGGTCTGGCAAGATTAAAAGTAAAAAAGTATAGAACGTCATGACGTCAAATTATCGGTCAATCCTGATGAGTCGTGTAAAGTCAAATCTGGGTCAGAATGAACCTCATTCTGTCTCAGATTTTTTGTTATTTCATTTGGAAGGAAAATGGGGCTGAAGGATCAACTTTGATTCTGTAGTAACCACCAGAAGTTAGATTTTGGTCTTACTTTTTGGGATTGATACATTCACCAGTTCCACAAATGATAGAGCCAATTTATCAGAAGTTTTTGTATATAAAGTAACAGATACTTTTTAGAAAATTGCATGACTGATTATTCGATTAGGCAACGGGAATAAAAAGAATTCATTAGATCGCACAAGATAAAATACTAAATTTTATTCTTTCCAGAAATAAAAGTTCTATCTCCATTGCGTACGTCATGTATGATGATTCAATGATAAATCAAACAATGGGGGAGAAAAGACAATGCCAGAAATATCTAATGAAACTTTCGCTGAGCAACAACCTGCAGAAATAGTAAAAAAAGTAGAAATAACAGAAAAAAGAAAAAAGGAACTTGATAAACTTGTTGGAACGATTGAGGTTTCACTAGCTGGTAAATTAAAAGGAAAGACATATGAGGATATCGTTGAATCGGTTGTGTCTAAGATTATAAATAAGAAGGTAGAGCAATCTGAACTTGGGAGAGTATTATACTCACTAGATCTTTCTGCCCAATTATATCAGCAGGTCGTAAAGGACTATAACATAAAACGCTTAATCAGCCATGATGGTCCAAGCCAAAGTAGAGTTTCTATAACCAATTCTGTGGTTATAGAAAATATAGAGAGCGCATTAGATTCTCCACAAATAATAACAGAAGATCAATCGGTCGAACAAAAAGATAGTTCAAAACCAGAAAACATTCAAGAACAAAAAACAAGTAAGTTGACAACTGAAAAGCTAACGTTCAGGAAAAGGATTAAGAAGTGGGGTCAATCGTTAAACATTTTCAGAAAGAGTAACACAGATAAACCAGAGAATATAACAAATCGTCAAGGACTTGAAATGGATAAGAGGAGAGTACCTTTAAAAAAAATATTGAGACGAAAACCGAGCAAAACTAATGATGCTTGTCATAATAATAACCAACGCCAACACCTTATCCCTCTAGAAAAGGGAGATAGGAATCACTAGCAAGTATCCATAGATCGTGCAAAATTGAAATTTAGCATTTAGGGAGTACTAACAGAAATCAAGCCACGGTTTTTTGCTATGACATAATCAAAGGAGAATCTAATCATTTATGCTATGATCAATGTATAAGCAATGAAAGAAGTGGAGAAAATGATCAAACTGAAAAGAGTGTACAGTGCGCGCGAAAAGGGTGATGGCTTTAGAATTTTAGTTGATCGAATATGGCCAAGAGGGATATCAAAGGAAAAAGCACAGATTGATCTATGGTTAAAGGAGATTGCACCAAGTACTGAGTTGAGAAAATTCTTTGGACATCTTCCTGAGCGTTTTCCTGTTTTTGAAGAAAAATACCTAGAAGAGTTAATGACAGATCAAGAAAAGCAATTAGCAGTCAAGCAGTTAGCTGAACTCTGTCAAAACTATCCAATCGTGACCTTAGTTTATGGTGCAAAGAATGAACAGCAAAATCAAGCCGTGGTGCTAAAAGCGTTGATGGAAAGGAAGCTGAATCGATGATTATTGGCATTGTTGGGGCAGGCCCCAGAGGACTAAGCATGGTAGAACGATTGATCCGAAACAATCGGAAAAACCAACATATCCAGATCTGTTTATTCGATCCTGATGGGCCTGGTGGCCGAGTCTGGCGGCTCGATCAACCAACAGAGTTATTGATGAACTCAGTCTCTCAGCAAGTTACGCTTTTTACAGATGAAACATTAACAAGTGGCGGAGAGATTTCACCGGGGCCTAATTTATATCAATGGAGCCAAACAGAGGCGAAAAAGTATATCGAAAAGCAACAGTTTGTGAATAAAGAATTTTTTTTGGCAGAAGCCGAGCGCTTACGTGCCAATGAACCAGCCACCAGATGTTTTTATGGCTTGTACCAGCAGTGGTTTTATGAACAATTAAAAAAATTAGCACCGCATTCATTCACTATCGTTCGATCCTTAGTGAAAGAGATTGATAAGATAAAGACAGGTTTTTACTTGAAAACAAACGAACAGCATTTAGTAGTAGATCAGTTAGTGATTACTACGGGACATTGGGAAAATAAAGTATCCAAAGACGAGAAAAGGTTTTATGACTATGCTGAAAAAGAGCAATTGTTCTACCAACCGCCAGCAAATCCAGCTGATGTTCCCGTAGAAACTATTCCGCCAAAAGCCACAGTGATTCTTAGAGGATTAGGTCTAAGTTTTTTTGATTATGTAGGTTTACTTACCGAGAATAGAGGAGGTAAGTTTGAAAAACAAGGAGAGAAATTGGTATATTTGCCGTCTGGACGTGAGCCGATCGTATACTGCGGGTCTAGAAAAGGGTTACCCTATTTTCCTCGAGGAAAAAATGAAAAACGGGGAGGAGCAATGGCTGTTCCTAAATTGATCATCAAAGAAAATTTAGCAAAGCTTTATCAAAATCAACAATTAACTGGGAAACTGTTTTTCGACTTGCTAAAAAAAGATGTCGAACTTTTTTATTATAAGAAATTAATTGAGGAAAAACATCTAGCTATTTCACCAGTATTATTTGAACAAATCTTTTTAACACGTGATCAAAGTGATTGGCAAAAACAATTTCCTGAATTACAGCCTTATCAATGGGAGTGGGATTTTTTTGAAACGCCTATCTATCATGAGAAGCATGACTTTCAAAAAGAAAGTCGAAGGTTTATTGATTATCAAATCAATGAATCAATGAAAGGAAATTGTACTGGGGCGCTTGCTTCAGCTTTTGATGCGTTAAAAGATTGGCGTGATCCTGTCCATCTGGTCATTGAATGGGGCATCTTCACTGCCAAAGAATACAGAGAAGTATTATGGGGTTGGTTTACTAAGCTCAATGCTTTTCTCACGATCGGTCCGCCAGTTGTTCGGACAAGAGAATTAGCCGCTCTGATTGATGCGGGTATTTTCACAATCGTTTCCCCGCCGCTGGAAATCAAAACAGAGGCCGGTTTCTTTATCGTAGAAAACGAGGGACAACGGATTGAAAGTCGCTACTTGATTGAAGCCCGACTCCCGCAGACGGATTTGACACAAACAAAGAACCCAGCATTAAATAGCTTGAAAAAACATCAGCTGATTCGTCCTTTTACTTATCAGGACCCGACTGGCGTGTATGAAACTGGTGCAATTGATATCAAACTAAGCACCAATCAAGTCTGGAACAAACAGGGAGAGCTAGAAGAAAATTTATATTGTTTAGGGATTCCGGTCGAAGGTGTGGATTGGCTGACAGCTACAGTCTCACGACCATATACCGATGCTTGGAATTTGAGGCAAATCGATAAAGTGGCACAGCTGATTCTTGGAAGGACAACCAATTGAAGCAAAAAACACAACCGACTCTAAAGGCTAGATCATTCATCTAACTTTTAAGATCGGTTGTGTTTTACTAATTAATAATGATTCTTTGGGTTATAAAAGGGATGATTTTCTTGAATCGTTTAAAGATTAGCGAGCTACACGTTTACGCATCGCTTTTTTACGATTTTCTTCGATCATTGTTTCTTTTTCATCAATGGGATCGATTACTGTTTTTTTAACTGAAGCTACCAATCCAGCAACAGCTGCCGCTGTTGCAAGACTACCGACTAAAATTCCAGATACAAATTTTTTCATTAAATCCACCTCGTTTATTAGTTGTTGCTTCTATTATGTAACAAATTGAAAAAAAAGGCTAGTCTGACGTCTATTTATTGGAAACCTTTACAAATTTCCCTTGAAAATATTTACTAAATGTTTTATTATAAATTTACTAAATAAATAGCAAAGGCAACAAAAACAAAAGAGTCATAGTTTCAAACGATTCAAAACGTACTTTTTGCTGCTTTTGTAAAAAAAGGAGTGTTTTCATGGCAATCTTGGTATTGGGTGGCGCAGGTTATATCGGTTCACATGCTGTTGATCGGTTGATCAATCAAAACTATCAAGTGGTAGTAGTGGATAATTTATTAACGGGGCATCAAGCAGCAATTCATCCTAAAGCACAATTTTACAAAGGTGACATTCGGGATAAATCTTTTTTACAGTCTGTTTTTGAAAAAGAAACGATCGAAGGAGTCCTTCATTTTGCAGCTAGTTCATTAGTGGGAGAGTCTGTTGAGAAACCATTGAAGTATTTTAATAACAATGTCTATGGTATGCAAATATTGTTAGAAGTGATGCATGAATATCATGTGAAGAATATTGTCTTTTCATCTACAGCAGCCACTTATGGTGAACCTACAGAATCACCAATTACCGAAGCAACTCCTACGAATCCAAAAAATCCGTACGGTGAAAGCAAACTGATGATGGAAAAAATGATGAAATGGTGTGACCAAGCCTATGGCATGCGATATGTAGCATTGCGTTATTTCAATGTAGCAGGTGCAAAAGCAGATGCATCGATTGGGGAAGATCACACACCAGAAACGCATTTAGTTCCTATTATTCTCCAAGTAGCTCTAGGTCAACGTGATTCTTTGGCGATTTACGGTGATGATTACGATACACCCGATGGAACATGCATCCGAGATTATGTTCAAGTGGAAGATTTGGCTGATGCCCATATCTTAGCTTTAGAATATTTAAGAGCGGGGAATGAAAGTAACTTCTTTAATCTAGGGAGCAATCAAGGCTACTCCGTCAAAGAAATGCTTGAAGCGGCTAGAGAAGTAACAAATCGAGAAATTCCAGCTAAGGTGGCACCACGTAGAGCCGGAGATCCAAGCCGGTTGGTCGCTTCCAGTGCTAAAGCTGAAGAAATCTTAGGTTGGCGACCAGCTTACACAGATGTAAAAGAAATCATTAAAACAGCCTGGGATTGGCATGTGAGTCATCCCCATGGTTATGAGGAGTAGAGAGAAGATGGCAATCAGTCAAACGATTTGTGATTTTACGACACTGGCA
This sequence comes from Enterococcus sp. DIV1682a, assembly GCF_051711005.1. Lineage (NCBI taxonomy): Bacteria > Bacillati > Bacillota > Bacilli > Lactobacillales > Enterococcaceae > Enterococcus > Enterococcus sp. DIV1682a. The sequence goes on along the minus strand of NZ_JBIOLT010000001.1, from coordinate 1,833,092 downwards.
ATTGAAGCTGGTGGCTGGATGGAAATGGATCGAATTTATTTACAAAATCGAATTTTGGGAATGATCGGCGAAGAGGCTTTGGAAAACACTGAAGTGCGCCCTGTTTCAGAAGAATCGGTGGTGTTACTTGATCGGTTAGTCGAACAAGCCAAAAAAAATGAAGTGGTTACTGATTTACCAGCTGAAATCGAAATCTTTGAAGCACAATTAATGGATTTTTTAACACCACCACCATCAGTAGTCAATGCGTTTTTTGCACAACATTACGCAACAAATCCAGAAGAAGCAACAGACTACTTTTATCAATTGAGTAAAAGAAATGATTATATCAAAACCAGAGCGATTGCGAAAAATATCAGGTATACGTATCCTTCAGAATATGGCGAATTAGAGATTACGATCAACTTATCCAAACCTGAAAAAGATCCTAAGCAAATTGCTGCCGAAAAACATGCCAAAAAAGTTGATTATCCTGAGTGTATGCTTTGTATGAACAATGAAGGCTATAAAGGACGTTTAAATTATCCAGCTCGCACCAATCATCGAATCATCAGAATGAATCTTGATGGGGAAAGTTGGGGATTTCAGTATTCTCCATATGCTTATTACAATGAACATTCGATCATCTTGTCAGAAGAGCATCGTCCTATGAAGATTACGAAAGAAACATTTTCACGTTTATTAAAAATCACAGAGGTTTTACCACACTACTTTGTTGGTTCAAATGCAGATCTGCCAATTGTTGGAGGATCGATTCTGTCACATGATCATTACCAAGCAGGGCGCCATGAATTTCCAATGGCTAAAGCTCCAATCGAACGATTAATCAAATTATCGGATTATCCTCAAGTAATCGCAGGTGTTGTCAAATGGCCAATGTCTGTCATTCGTCTGCAAGCGACGGGGAAAGAAATCCTAGTAGAAGCTGCTAATAGTATTTTAGAAAAATGGCAACAATATTCAGATCCCGCGGTAGCAGTGACGGCATTTTCTAAAGATGGTACGCCCCATCATACGATTACACCAATTGCTAGAAAACGCGAAAATTATTTTGAACTCGATTTAGTGTTACGAGATAACAATGTCTCTGACGAACATCCAGAAGGGATTTTCCATCCTCACCGAGATATTCAGCATATTAAAAAAGAAAATATCGGTTTGATCGAAGTCATGGGATTAGCTGTTTTACCACCTCGTTTAAAATCAGAAATGGCAGAAGTAGAAAAGTATTTGCTTGGACAAGAAAATAAGATAGCTGAGTATCACATGGAATGGGCGAAGGGCTTGAAAGCCGACCATCCAAATGTGACAACTGAAACAGTAACCGAGATCGTTCAGCAAGCTATTGGTAAAGTTTTTGCTCGTGTGTTGGAAGATTCAGGGGTATTCAAACGCGATATAAAAGGTCAAGAAGCTTTCCAACGCTTTACTGCAACGCTTTAAGAAGAATGCCCGAGTGGAATAGATAGGAGGAGAAACAAGTGGCAACGATTAAAGATATTGCAAAGTTGGCAGGGGTTTCTCCTGCTACTGTGTCAAGAGTCTTAAATGATGATCAGGAGTTATCAGTTAGCCTAGCAACGAAAAGAAAAATTTTTGAGGCTGCTGAAGAGCTGAATTACACGAAGCATCATAGAAACACATCGTTGAATCAAAAGTCGTTGCGTTTGATCCAATGGTACAATGATCAAGAAGAATTAGAGGATCTCTATTATCTTGCTATTCGTTTGGGAATAGAGAAAAAGGCAGAGGAATCAAATGTGACTTTGCTAAAGGAAACGTGGGACGCTATCAGTGATAGACCGACAAATGGAACGATTGCTCTAGGAAAATTCGATGATCAGCAGTTGATTGAATTGAAGCAGACACAAAGCAATCTGTTATTAGTTGATTTTGATGGAACACCCTATAACATTAATTCATTAATCGTTGATTTTCAAACAAGTATCCAAAAAGTGATCGATTATTTTTTTAACCAGGATAAAAAAGCGATTGCAATGCTTGCTGGTAGGGAATACACCAAAAAAGGACATCAACGGATTGATGACCCAAGGATTGCCGCCTACCAACAAATCATGGCTGGTAAAGGATTGACTACAACGATCATTGAAGCAGATTTTTCAGTTGAATCTGGCTATCGGAAAGTCAAAGAATACTTAGATAGTGGACAGTATTCGTTTGAGGCGCTGTTTGCAGCAAATGACACACTAGCGATCGGTGCATTGAAGGCAATTAACGAAAAAGGTCTGAAAGTACCTGAGGATATCTCATTGATCGGATTCAATGACATTAGTGTAGCAAAATATGTTTCCCCAGCTCTTTCGACAGTCAAAGTTCACACGGAATGGATGGGGGAACTGGCGGTAGAGACCGTGTTACAAATGATGAATGAAAAAGCACCTGTTTCGAGAAAAATCATTGTAGAAACGGATCTTATCTTGCGTGAGTCTACAAAAAACTAAAGAACAAATCAAGAGAAAGTTGCGAATGATTGCAACTTTTTTTCTTTTTTTCTGAAATGAATTGTCTTTTTCTTAGCAAGAAGTATGCTACAATATAAAACGATAGAAGTTAGTAGAAAGGATGCATCAAAATGATTACATTAGGGATAGACACCGCTAATCAAACTTTAGCGATCGGCGTGATTGAAGATGATACTGTCTTAGGGCAAATCCAAATCAATAAACAGAAAAATCATAGCGTTAGTTTGATGCCGGCTATCGATCAATTATTCTCAGCACTCGGATTAGCACCAACCGCTATCGATCGAATTGCTGTTTCCGATGGACCAGGTTCATACACCGGTCTAAGAATCGGTGTAACTACTGCAAAAACACTTGCATATACATTGGGTAAAGAACTTGTGGGGATTTCAAGTTTACAAGCAATTGCTGCTAATTGCCGGAACGTAAATGGGTTGATCGTGCCTTTATTTGATGCAAGAAGAAAAAATGTTTATGCTGGTGTGTACCGAAGACAAAATGGAAAATTAGAAACAGTTCTTGAAGATGTACATATTTCAATTGAAGAACTGCTTAAGCAACTGTCTCAGTTCGATGAACCTATCTTATTTGTCGGAACAGATACGCAAAAATTTACGAATGAAATAAAGGAAGTATTACATGAAGCAGAAATAAATAAGGTGCTTGAATGGGATCTTCCTAATGGCTGTACGATTGCAACATTAGGGGCCAATCGTGAACCAGTAAGAGATTTAACCAATTTTGTACCACGTTATTTGAAAAAAGTAGAAGCAGAGGAAAAGTGGTTGGAAACCCACACTCCTGGAGACGAAAGATATGTTGAAAAAATTTAAAGCATATGCTAGAAGTTTATTCTATGAAAAAAAAGAATTTGCTACTAAGATAATTGAAAATCAAGGGAAAAGCTATCGAATAAAAGAGCTGATACCTCGAGATATCAAAGATTTATTATCGATTGAACGCCAGGTATACAATGGCGAATTACCATGGACAAAAAGTGCCTTCCTTTCTGAATTAAATTCACCTTTTCAAAATTTATATTTAGGAATACTAGACGGTGAACAGTTAATTGGATTTATAGGTGCGAGAATTTTTGGCTTGGATTGCCATATTACAAATATTGCGGTTATTCCTGTGTACCAACGAAGAAATATCGGTACATTGTTAATTGACGAAATTGAAAAATTTGCTATAATGAATCGCTGTGACACACTCTCTTTAGAGGTGAGAATGAGTAATCAAGATGCCCAAAGACTCTATCGGAAATTAGGATTTCAATCGAACAAAGTAAAAAAAGGGTATTATACCCAAACAAATGAAGATGGATTAGAAATGATCAAATATTTAGAAAAATGAGAGGTACAATTGATTTATACTAAGAATGACTTTGAAGATGAACAGTTAGCGTCTTGTTTATGGGCGCTTTGTGAGGAAGCATATGAACATGGTTCTCCTTGGACCAAAGACCAATTTTTAATGGATATCCAACAACCACATACGCAATATTACTTATTGGTGGAAAATTCGCTACTCCAAGGATTCATTGGCTATTCGAAAGTTATCGATGAGACGGAGATCACGAATATTGCTGTGGCAAAAAAATTGCAAAAAAAAGGGTATGCACGTCAGTTATTACGCTTTTTATTAGACCGAGAAAAACAAGCAGGAACATATAATGTTTATTTAGAAGTACGAACGTCTAACCTAGCAGCTCGTCATCTTTACCAATCAGAGAAATTTAGAGAACTAGGGAAACGAAAATCTTATTATCATGATCCAGTAGAAGATGCGATCATTATGAGTACAAAGTTAAAAACGGAGACGATGAAATGAAAGAAGAATTGATTCTGGCAATTGAATCAAGTTGCGATGAAACGAGTGTCGCAGTTGTGAAAAATGGTGATGAGATTTTAGCCAATGTCATTGCTTCACAGATTAACAGCCATAAAAGATTTGGCGGTGTTGTTCCAGAGGTAGCAAGTCGCCATCATGTAGAGCAAATCACCTTATGTATCGAAGATGCTTTGGCGGAGGCAGGCACTTCTGTTGAACAACTGAGTGCTGTAGCGGTTACTTATGGTCCTGGTTTAGTTGGTTCGTTACTGATTGGGATTTCTGCCGCTAAAGCTTTTGCTTGGGCGAACAATTTGCCTTTGATACCTGTGAACCATATGGCAGGTCATATTTACGCTGCACGCTTTCAAAAGCCTTTTGAATTTCCGCTACTAGCATTGCTTGTCAGTGGTGGACATACAGAGTTAGTCTATATGAAGGAAGACGGAAACTATCAAATCATCGGTGAAACGAGAGACGATGCCGCTGGAGAAGCTTATGACAAAGTTGGTCGTGTCTTAGGTTTGAGTTATCCAAGCGGAAAAGAAATCGATCAGTTAGCGCATCGTGGTGAAGATACCTACCATTTTCCAAGAGCCATGATCCATGAAAGTAATTATGATTTTAGCTTTAGTGGTTTAAAAAGCGCCTTTATCAATTTAGTACACAACGCCCAACAACGTGGAGAAACTCTTGATACAAATAATTTAGCTGCTAGTTTTCAAGCGAGCGTTGTGGACGTTTTAGTAAATAAAACCCTTCGTGCTTGTAACGAATACCCAGTCAAACAATTGATTGTAGCAGGTGGAGTTGCAGCCAATCAAGGATTGCGTGAAACGCTCGAAGAGGCATTGAAAAAAGAACATCCAGAAATTGAACTGCTGATCCCTCCATTAAAACTTTGTGGTGATAATGCAGCAATGATTGGAGCAGCTGCGCATGTAGAGTTGAAACAAGCCAATTTCGCTGATCTTCGTTTAAATGCGAAACCTAGTTTGGTATTGAATCAAGGAGGAAATGAGTAAAATTCACCTTATTTTCGTATACATGGCAAGAGCGGTTGAGAAAAACTTACTTTGTAGTAAGTGAAATCGATTGATTAATGAAATATGAAAGTTAGAATATCATTTTTATTTTTACATCTATTAAAGAGTTTGGGACAATCTTTTATTTGTTCCAAGCTTTTTTTGACTTAAAATTTCTAAATTTGGAAATTTTTGTTCTATTGTTCAAATCGTTATATTAATAAGAGATCTCGCGATAATATGGATTAGAGATTAAGAATACAAATGACGTAAATACTATGTTCTCAGTAAAATCGCTTATTATAATAACTATTTCTAAATAGTAATTGTTATTTTGCGAGTAGTGATTTTATTACAATGGTTATTTGTTTTGAAGGCGTTTATTTAATTGTCTTAAGAAATAACATATGATAATATGGATGGTAGAAATGCTTTTATGTGTTATTTTTTAATGGTTGTTTAATTATTTTGATAGGAAAAGGAGAGTTAGAAGATGAAATATGTGTTACAGAGTATGGTTTTAATTTTATGTAGTTTCTTTTTTACGTCTTATGTTGATGCTGCCGGGGCGATTTCGCAAGATGAGCAAATGATCATCCAAGAATTGACTCAACCTATTTTAATTCAAGGCAAAGAATTTCAAATGCCTCAAACATATATTACACAAACTGAAAATTATTTAAAACAAAATGATTTATCCAAGTCACAAGTGGATACAGCAGTAAAAAATATCCAAAATGTGAAGCAAAAACTGACTAATTTAGACATTGATTTGTCATCGGTCCATACGATAAATGATTTAATAAAAATTATCCCTAGGGAAACAATTTTGGAAATTCAGCAATTGATTTCATCAACAGCGGATGCTTTAGGATTAGTCGTTTTAAGTTGGAATAAAGGGTATGTTGAGCTAGGCACACAAAACTCTGATGGCTCGATTTCAGCAGTGTTCAACTCGAAACAACCGATTAAACAAACGGGAACATTCCCTATCTCAAGCATTCTTGCAATTGGATGTTTAATGATGACTGCGACAGGTGCATTCATCGTAGGAAAGAAAGTCAAACTTGCATAAAAAAAAGAAAAAAATAAAAAGAATAGGCGGAATGATTTTTACCCCTATCTTTTTTTTGATCATGGGTTATTCGCTAATGTATATTATTGGGCGACCTGTCATTCAGTTTACGACTTCTTCCTTGCGATTGTTTCTGCTTTCGGATATTCCAAAATATGAAAAAAAGACACAACCATCAGCTAAAGGTATGTCAACTAGTGAGTTAGAAGAAAAACGGAAAACAATTGAGTTGGAAGGAGAGAACATTCCCTCCAGTAAAATCGATTATCCAAGAAGCGGGTATCAATATGGACAGGTTGATGTTGCTTCTGTAAATTTGAATGTGCCCTTATATTATGGAGACTCAGATGATATTTTACGAGAGGGTGCTGGACAATACATGGGGTCTGTGTATCCAGGTGAACATGGGACTACATTGATTGGTGGGCATAATAGTAGTGAATTTGGAAAATTAAGTGCTGTCAAAATTACGGATAAGATTAACATTTCCACTAGTTATGGTGAATATGTTTACCAAGTATACGAAACAAAGATTTTAGATAAAAATGCGAAATTGATTAGTCAACTTCTAATTCAAAAACAGCAAGGAAAACTGATTTTGTATACTTGTTATCCAGTCGATAGTATTGGAATGACGGATCAAAGATTATTTATTCTAGGCGATCTCATTAAGGGGCCAATGATCCAACCAGATAAATAATGAATTGAAAAATTGCGCTACTCATGTGTTAAGCAAAACGCTTTGAAAAGAGGTGGATTTACCAAAAAAGAATCAAATGATCAATCGAATAATCGCTTGTTTGGCTCACTAAAAATGAAGTTAGTGGATAAAAAATTTCGAAGTGGGGCAATTTAAGCTGCAATGAGTTTGTGAAATTTTATGGTCTTTTCTTACATTTGGTAAAAATAGTTATGAAAAAAAGAAAACAATGGCGAAAAGTGCCAAAAATGATTCTTGCTTTTATCTGTTCGCTTAGTTTATTTGCAATTTTTGTCTTGGGCATTCTTAAGATTACTTTATTCAATCAAAATTTTATGATCCGTGCAGTGGAATCCTCACATTATGGGGAAACGATCACTAAAGAGATCAATCACACAATTGCTGATGTAGGAAGAGGTGCCAATATCTCCCAAAAATGGTTGAATCAGACAGTTTCAGAAAGCTTAGTAAATGATAATATCAAACAATATATTCATAGTATCTATGCTGGCTCAACCTTTCAATTAGAAGGGGAGAAGCAAATAGAAGAGACAGTCCAAAGCCAATTAGAAAGTTATGGAAAAGAAAAGAATTACCCAAGAAATGCAGAATTTGAAACCACAGTAAATAAACTAAAAAAAGTGAGTATTGAAACAGTTCGGCGTGATATCGAAATCCCTTATTTTGCGTTATACGGCAAAAAAATAATGGCTTATACATCTACCCTTAACCTGTTGCTCATTTTTGCAGTCGCTTTTTTTGGAATCTTATTTTCCGCAATCATTTCGCTTAACAAACCTTTCTTTCATTTAATTATCCGTTACCTTGCTTATGTGATCGGTGGAGCTGGATTAATGGTAGGGGCTTTACCGACCTATTTGTATGTAACTCGATTGATTGAACGATTGGGTATTCATTCTGAAGCTCTATACTTATTTTTAACGACTTATTTGAAAAATTTTCTCTTTATGTTTATGAAATTTGGTCTTTTCAGTATCCTGTTGAGCTTGTTCCTATTTGGCGTAAGTGAGTTTTTCAGAAAGAAAATAGTTCGACGTGAAAAATAGAATAGAAAGGGGCGAAAAGATGGAAGCGGTTATTAATTTGAATGAGATACTAAGCTGGTTAAAAAAGCGGATACTGTTGATCATTTGTTCATTGATCGGCGGTTTCGCCGTTGCGACTGGAATAACTTATTTTGTTATCACACCAACATACAGTTCATCGGCTGAATTGATCGTTCAATCGAAAAACGAAATCGTCAACCATAATTTACAATCAGAAGTACATGCAAATGTACTCTTGATTAATACATATAAAGACATGATTTTAGGAGATATCGTACTTAATGAAGCAACCGAATACTTAGAAAATAAATTTGCTTATTACTTAACGAAAGATCAATTGAGAAAGAATATTCAGATTATTCAATCTTCAGATTCACAAATGTTCCATATCAAGGTGATGTCAGATGAAGCTGAAAAAGCTGCGAATATAGCAAATGTTCTTGCTTATACTTTTGAAGAAAAAGTAAAAGAAGTTTTAGACGTAAATAAAGTAACGATCACATCAATTGCGCAAGCAAATCAGCTACCGGTTTCACCCAATAAACGGTTGAATCTTTTTCTTGGTGCATTTTTAGGTTTACTTCTAGGGATCGGGATGGCTGTCTTGTTAGAAATATTGGATAAAACAGTAAAGGATGAGTATTTTCTCGCAACGATGGGGTATCCAGTCTTAGGGATAATTAGTGAAATGAGTAATAAGGAAATTGAAAATGGGCAATCGATTCAACTCACAACATACTCTCGACAAGGAACTCATACACATAGACAACGAGCGCGTACACATCTAAGCAGAGAAAATCGGTTCACACGAAAATAGATGAGGAGACTAATACGTGAAAAATAATATGAAAAAAAAGGGTGTTCCTCTGATTAGTGCTAGTAAACAATCGTCCATGATCTCTGAACAGTATCGAACGGTTCGATCAAATATCCAATTTAGCTCATTTGATCAGGATATAAAGACAATCGTCGTTACTTCAGCAGGTCCAGAGGAAGGGAAGTCAACTGTTTCAGCGAATCTAGCGATTGTTTTTGCAAATAGCGGGAAGAAAACACTCCTAATTGATGCAGATTTAAGAAAGCCAAGTGTAGAAAGTACATTTCGTTCAACCTCGAACAGTGACGGACTAACTAACCTGTTAAAAAAAAGAAATGAATCAGCTTTCGTATTCATTCATGAAACAAATATTGCACATTTGTGGACGATGACCAGTGGACCAAAACCTCCCAATCCTTCTGAATTACTCGAGTCAAGCCGAATGAATGAAATCATTGACGAATTAAGCGTAAATTTTGATTTGATCATTTTTGATTTACCGCCTGTTGTGCCTGTGACGGATGCACAGATACTAGCTTCAAAAACAGATGGTACAATCATTGTCGTGAGAGAACGAAAAACGCTAAAGCAAGAATTGTTCAAAGCAAAGGAACTATTGACGATCGCTCAGGCAAATATCTTAGGGATTGTCTATAATGGAGTAAAGAAGTCGAAAGATATCAACTACTATTATTGAGGTAGGAGATGGTGTGTTAAAATGATTGAAAGAAAATGTTGATCAAGATCGTGCATATCAAGTACTAAAGAAGGTGATTTATTGATTAAACCAAATAGAAAAATCAAAGCGATTAGTTTGGTGCTACTCGATAGTTTTCTGATCATACTTGCTAATTACATCAGTTTTATATTTATGGTTCCATTTGTTATCATCAATAGAGATTATTTGGCAATAACACTCATTTCATCAGTTGTTTGTTATCTGTTCTATGGTGGGATCTTTAAAGTATTTACAAGAATCAATCGTTATACGAATCTTAATGAGTTGTTAGGGATCTTTGCGGCACTCACTTTTATGTTATTTTCAATTTTTCCTTTGTTTTACTTGTTTAACCAGGAGCTCATGTACCAGATTAGTTTGCGATTAGTTGTTTTTTCTTACATAATGGCACTTTTATTGATTGCTAGTAGTCGGTTAGGCTGGCGGGTCTGGGTTGAATTGAAAAATAAAAATGGTCGTTCGAATGAAAAAAAAGTACGAATCTTGATCATTGGTGCTGGAGAGGGTGGACAATTACTGTATCAAAGTTTTTTAGGTTCTCAAATTGTGAATAATATTGAAGTTGTGGGCTTTGTCGATGATGATTGTAACAAATGGGGAACTTATCTTTTAGGTAAAAAAGTACTGGGAAATACCCGTGAAATAAATCAATTGATCCAGACATTCCGTATCAATATGGTTACGATAGCGATTCCTTCGTTACCAAAAAAGAAGATCCAACAGCTTGTTCAATCCATTGAAAATAAGAATATCAAGGTAAATATGGTTCCCTCTTTTGAAGAAGTAGCTACCGGAAAAATCAATGTTTCGCAATTAAAAGAAGTAGATGTGATCGATCTATTAGGAAGAGAGGAAGTTTCCCTTGACCTAGAAAGTATCAGCTATCAATTAAAAGGACAAACGATTTTAGTAACTGGGGCTGGGGGCTCGATTGGTTCAGAGATTTGTCGGCAAGTTTTGGCATTTGAACCAGCAAAGTTGATTTTACTTGGACATGGAGAAAATTCGATTTATTCGATTCATCGAGAACTAACTACATTAGATCCTCAGAGGAAAGTAGAGATTTTACCAATCATTGCTGATATTCAAGATAGAGAACGCATCTTTTATTTGATGGAAAAATACCATCCCACGATTGTTTATCATGCAGCCGCACATAAGCACGTTCCGCTGATGGAATATAATCCCACAGAAGCAATTAAGAATAATATTAACGGAACAAAAAATGTGGCGGAAGCAGCTAAAAAAAATCATGTTAAGAACTTTGTGATGATTTCTTCTGATAAAGCAAATCGCCCGCCAAATGTGATGGGAGCAACAAAAAGAATCGCAGAAATGTTAATCACAAGTCTGAACCAATCTGGTGAGACCAAGTTTTCGGCTGTCCGTTTCGGGAATGTACTTGGGTCTAGAGGTAGTGTTATTCCACTGTTTAAAGAACAGATTTTAAGAGGGGGACCTATCACTGTCACCGATTTTCGGATGACCCGCTACTTCATGACGATCCCTGAAGCGAGCAGATTAGTTATTCAATCAGGTGCATTGGCTAAGGGAGGAGAAATTTTTGTTTTGGATATGGATAAGCCGATCAAGATCGTGGATCTAGCTAAGAATATGATCCATTTGAGTGGTTATACAGAAGAAGAAATCGAGATTGTTGAAACAGGGATACGTCCTGGGGAAAAATTATATGAAGAATTGCTATTAGAAAAAGAAAAGAAAGAAACGCAAATTTTTGAGAAGATTTTTGTTGGGGACATTAAAGGCTTTTCTTTAAAAGAAGTCACCCAGCTAATTGAACAGTTACCAGAAGATGAAAGCGAAGCAGCCAAGAAAGTTATAGCGTTTGCAAATGCTTCTAATGAATGAAGGAAAGATAGAAATGATGATTGGAAAAATAAATCAATCAGTGAATTTTTGCTGTTAAAGGCGCACGGGGAGATAGAAAATGAAAACAATTGAAGCACATGGGTACTCATCAATTGATGAATTAACGAAAAGCAACCAAAAAATTTTAGGAAGGTTATTTTACCTATTGGGATTTACACTCTGTATTTCGCGTGTTTTTTTCGGGATCAATATGTCAATAAGTGATGTATTTATGGTGCTATTAGTTGGCTACCTTCTACTAATGAAAAAAGTGGTGTTCAGTAAACAATTAGTACTATTTTTTATTGGGGTTATTTGTTGGAGATTATTGTCCACGATATTGTTAAGTTCATGGGTGGATACTTCTGTTTCGCTTTTTTCAGTCATCATGACGGGACAAAAATTTTTCGTCAATCTCCTTTATTTGATTCTAACGATCTCGATCCTTCATATAAATCCAGAGTTGAAAAAAGATTTTTTATCTGGGGCAAAAGTCGGAACACTTTTTTTTGGCTGTCTTAGTATGTTCATTTTTCTAGTAGCTCCAGCAAGTTTGAAATCATTTGTTTTGTTCGGTGATCTACGTTTGAAAGGATTCATGAATGATCCTAACTATTTTGCTTATCTTCAAACATGTGGCTACTGTATCTGGTACTTAAGACCATTTAAAGGTAAGTGGAAGAACCTGATTGCATTCATGGGTTATACATCCTGTATTTTGTTATCTGCTTCCAAAACAGGGGTTGTAGCATTTTTAGTAATCAATTTGTTATTTCTAATTCAAAAATTATTTAGGAAAAATATCAACGTCAAACATCTTGTAATGACAATCATGACAGCGAGTGTATTGATTATCGGTACGCATTTTCTTTTTGCTGATTATGTAAGTAATTTAATTGCACGTTTTCTTTCCATTCCGCAATTTGTCCGATTTGAGGGAGTCTTCACTAATTTTTATGGCGCAATCGTTGCTGGAGGTTCCGGTAGAACAGAAGCTTGGAAAACAGCACAACTTTTGTTAACGCGGACTCATTTCATGGGTATCGGTTTCGTTGACTACTCTTCAGTTGCTTTATCAGTTAGTGGAAGCCCGACGATTGCTCATAATACTTTTTTACAAATAGCTGTTGAATGGGGAATAGTCCCAGCAATGATGGGAATGTTGTTGGTATTTGGTCAGTTTGTCAGAAAATTATTGCTGAAAAAATGGTTGCTGTGTCTCTTAATATTAGCGAATATTATTTTTTCTTTTAGTATTTCTTTACAAAATTCACGATTACTATGGATCTTAGTAGGTTTACTCGTTGTGAAAGAACAGGGATCTCTAGTAAATGGAAAAAAGGAGCAGTCAAATGATTAGTGTGATTATCCCTACTTTCAATGCAGAAAAATCGATTGAGCGAGCAGTCAATTCTGTACTAAGACAAAGCTATCAAGATTTTGAAATCATTATTGTCGATGATCGATCAACAGATCATACTTGGGAACTTTTAACGAAATTAAAAAAACAAGATCAACGTATCAGAATCTATCAAAACGCTAGAAATTCTAAAAGTGCTTATACTCGCAACCAGGCAATCAAACATGCACGGGGGAACTACATTATGCAACTAGATGACGATGATTATTGTCACGTGGAACGTATGGCAAAGCAAGTAGCGTTTTTGGAGGCTCATCCAGAATTTGGTTTTGTTGGCAGTAATGCCTATTTATGGGACCAAGAGGGTGTCTATGGTGAACGGGTGGTCAAAGAACGACCTGAAATAAAAGATCTCTTGAAAACGAGTCCGTTCATCAATCCATCGGCTATGTTTAGAAAACACATCTTAGAATCTGTAGCGGGTTATCGAGTTTCAAAAGATACTGTTAGAGGACAAGATTATGACCTATATATGCGGTTATATGCGAAGGGACACAAAGGTTATAATTTACAAGAAAACTTAGTTTATTACTATCAAGATAAAGAGTATTATAAAAAAATTTCCTGGAAAAATCGCCTTGGGGAAAGTCGGTTGAAATATCGTAATTTCAAAGAATTACAGGTTGCTAAAGTTCATTATCTGTATGTCTTGAAACCACTAATAGCGATAATGATTCCTAGACACCTCCTATTTTGGCATCAGCACCGCAAACAAGGATGAAAAGGTTTCTTTGTTTCCTTTACAAATAAATCAGGCTTAGACAAAAAATAAAACATACTAAGATAAGGGCAGCCTCATCTTAGTATGTTTTTTTATTCTCTTAAAGCAGGCGTCACAGCAGTTTTACAAAAAGTAAACCGTTTCTTTTGGTAATCTAATAAACCAGAATCTTTTAACTGTTTGATTACTTGTCCAGCAGTCTCTCTCGTTGTCCCACTATTAACCGCTAATTCTTTTAGTGTGATAGGGTATGGAATTTCGACATGGCCATCTGTGGTTGGTATGCCAAGCTCTTCTTTTAAAATGAATAAGTTTTGTTTCACTCGATCAAAAGCGCTAGAAGTTAAACCGATCTGTATCCGCAGTTCGTGCATCGCTACTACTTTTGAGATTTTATGGATCATATAGAGTAATTGTTTTGGATTGTTTTTCGCAATTTTTTCATAACAAGATACTGGGAAAGAGAAAGTTTCGATGTCTGTCATTGCTTGAGCAGTGTATGAATAAATTCCTTCTTCAAAAATACCAGACATTGGGAAAAGGTTATTTGGATTGACATAATCATAATAATAATAAGTAGCACTTTCATCATATCGTTCTAGACGAACCAATCCTGATGTTAAAATGTAGAGACGTTGTCGTTCATCTCCTTCATCAAATAAAATTTGTCCTTTTTTATAAGAACGAAGGATCGTATGCTCTTTAATGAGCTCAAATTCCTCGTCAGTAAAGTTTTCAAAATCAGGTTGATAGCGTAACTTTGAAAAATGATAATCAATTCTATTTATACGCATAAAACTCCCACTCCTTACTTTCAGCTACATACTATATTGTGACTGGTTTTGGCTTAAATGTAAAGTTTTAACCTAGAAGAAAAATCATGGTTAAAAAAGCAATTTTATTCTTTGTGATCAGTCTTTTTTGTTATTATGAATAATTTATACAGATAGATTGCATAATTCTTTTTAATGATTGGTATTTTTGTATAAAAAACACAATTATTACATAAAGCAAGCGCTATCAACCTTGTGAAATATCGAAAAAGAAAATATTCAAAAATAATTTTTTAATGAATAAATATTTTTTTGAGAGAGTTTTCAGTATAAAAAAAGTGATAAAAGTTAATAAAAAATGTAAAAACGTGTATTTATTTAATTGTCTTCTAATAATGTGAAATTGCTCTCGTTTTAGATGAGAAGAAATTATGAAAGTGGTTACAAAAAGGCGGTATTCTATGTATGTAATCAAAACGAAGGAGGCAACACAACATGGATAAACCTATTCACGTTTTCTCTGAGATAGGGAAGTTAAAGACAGTTTTATTGAAACGACCTGGACAAGAAGTGGAAAATTTAACACCAGATATTATGGACCGTCTGTTGTTTGATGATATTCCATATCTGCCAATCGCACAAGAAGAGCATGACTATTTTGCAAAGACATTGCAAGATGAAGGCGTCGAAACTTTATATCTAGAAAAATTAGCTGCAGAAGCAATTGATGCCGGCAATGTCAAAGAACAATTTTTAAATAAAATGTTAGACGAATCCCACATTGCATCTTCTGCTGTAAGAGATGGTCTTCATGAGTTCCTTCTATCAATGGAAACCCAAGAAATGGTAGATAAAATTATGGCGGGTGTCCGCACGAAAGATATTTCAGTTCGTTCAAACAGTCTGTATGATCTTTCTTCAGATGACGACTATCCATTCTATATGGACCCAATGCCAAACCTTTACTTTACACGTGATCCTTCCGCATCAATGGGAAATGGGATGACTGTTAACATGATGACATTTGAAGCACGTCGTCGTGAATCAATGTTTACTGAATACATCTTGAAACATCACCCACGTTTTGCGAACAAAGGGGTTGAAGTATGGTTAGATCGTGAAAACCCTGATCACATCGAAGGTGGAGATGAATTAATCCTAAGTGACAAAGTCGTCGCTGTAGGTATCTCACAACGAACAAGCGCTAAAGCAATCGAAAAATTAGCACGTAATTTATTTGCTAAACATGCAGGCTTTGAAAAAGTCCTAGCAATCAAGATTCCTAACAATCGAGCAATGATGCATTTAGATACTGTGTTTACCATGGTTGATCATGATAAATTCACGATCCATCCAGCAATCCAAAGTAAAGAAGGAAAAATGGATGTCTTTACGATCGAACAAGCAGGCGATGACATCAAGATCGCTCATTCTGATGACTTACAAGCGTCATTAAAAGCTGCGTTAGGTTTAGATGATTTAGTCTTGATCCCAACTGGTAATGGTGATGCGATCGTTGCTCCTCGTGAACAATGGAATGATGGTTCTAATACTCTGGCAATCGCACCAGGTGTTGTCGTAACGTACAACCGTAACTATGTATCCAATGAATTATTACGTAGCTATGGCATCAAAGTATTGGAAATCAATTCAAGTGAGTTGTCACGCGGTCGTGGTGGTCCACGCTGCATGAGCCAACCATTAGTACGTGAAGATTTAAAATAATATGAATGCTAGTGGCAGTCTAACTGTCAGCTGCCACTAGATTTCCTCTTTAAAACAAAAACAAACAACCTAAAGGAGAATTTTAGTTATGAAAGAGTCAGTATTTCAAGGAAGAAGTTTATTAGCAGAAAAAGATTTTACAAAAGAAGAATTACAATATCTAATCGATTTTTCTGAGCACTTAAAAGATTTGAAAAAACGTGGCATTCCACATCACTACTTAGAAGGTAAAAACATTGCACTTTTATTTGAAAAAACGTCTACTCGTACACGTGCAGCTTTTACAACTGCAGCAATCGATTTAGGTGCGCATCCTGAATATCTAGGTGCCAATGATATCCAATTAGGTAAAAAAGAATCAACAGAAGATACAGCTAAAGTATTAGGTCGAATGTTTGACGGAATTGAGTTCCGCGGCTTTAGCCAAAAAATGGTGGAAGAACTAGCAGAATTTTCTGGTGTTCCAGTATGGAATGGTTTAACAGACGAATGGCATCCAACACAAATGATCGCAGATTTCTTAACAATCCAAGAAAACTTTGGAACAGTTGAAGGAATCACAGTGGCATATTGTGGTGACGGACGTAACAACATGGCGAACTCTTTACTTGTGACTGGGGCTATTTTAGGTGCAAACATGCGTATCGTAGCACCAAAAGAATTACAACCAGAAGAAGAAATCGTCAAAATGGCAGAAGAATTTGCTGCTAAATCTGGTGCACAATTAATGATCACTGATGACGTGGACAAAGGTGTTGACGGTGCTGACGTACTTTATTCAGATGTTTGGGTATCAATGGGTGAAGAAGATAAATTTGAAGAACGAATCAAATTGTTGAAACCTTACCAAATCAACATGGAAATGATCGAAAAAACGCACAATACTGACCGTTTGATTTTCTTACATTGCTTACCAGCGTTCCATGATACAAACACAATCTATGGTGAACAAATGAAAGAACGCTTCGGCATTACTGAGATGGAAGTTACTGATGAAGTCTTCCGCAGTAAATATGCACGTCAATTCGACCAAGCAGAAAACCGCATGCACTCAATCAAAGCGATCATGGCAGCAACACTTGGTAACTTGTTTATTCCTCGTGTGTAACGGTTAATCACATTCATCTCAAGAACAAAACGAGTCAGCTTTAATGGACCTCATCATGGGCTGGCTTGTTTTGTCATTGAGAAAATTCAGAACTCTCTGGAGAAAGGAAGACAAATATGGCAAATCGTAAAGTAGTTGTCGCATTAGGTGGTAATGCGATTTTATCAACAGATGCAAGTGCAAAAGCACAACAAGAGGCATTGATGGAAACAGCAAAATACTTAGTAAAATTCATTGAACAAGGGGATGAGTTGATCATTTCTCACGGGAATGGACCACAAGTAGGGAATTTGCTGATCCAACAACAAGCAGCTGACTCAGAAAAGACACCAGCGATGCCTTTAGATACTTGTGTTGCAATGACAGAAGGATCAATTGGGTATTGGTTACAAAATGCAATGGGTGAAGTATTGAAAGAAAAAGGCATCGATAAAGATGTGGTTTCACTTGTTACGCAAGTCATCGTTGATGAAAACGATCCATCATTTAAAAACCCAAGCAAACCAGTAGGACCATTCTATACCGAAGAAGAAGCCAATGAACAAATGAAAGCTGATTCAACAGTAACCTTTAAAGAAGATGCTGGTCGTGGCTGGCGTAAAGTAGTGGCTTCTCCTAAACCAATTTCAATTAAAGAAGCACGAGTGATTGAAACGCTAGTAGAACAAGGCGTGATTACAGTCTCTGTTGGTGGTGGCGGAATTCCTGTTGTGGAAACGGCAACTGGCTTAGAAGGTAGAGAAGCGGTTATCGATAAAGATTTTGCTTCTGAAAAATTAGCGGAAATCATCGATGCAGATCTATTGATCGTTTTAACTGGAGTAGATAATGTTTATGTAAATTATCAAAAACCAGATCAAAAGAAACTAGAAACTGTTTCAGTTTCAGAAATGAAGCAATACATTGATGAAAATCAATTTGCACCAGGAAGTATGCTGCCAAAAGTCGAAGCGGCAATTGCCTTTGTTGAGGCAAAACCAAAAGCTAAAGCGATTATTACTTCTTTAGAAAATATCGAGAACCTTCTCGCATCTGAAGAAGGAACGATCATCGTAGCGGATAACTAAGAATTCTTTTTCTTAGGAAATGAACTATGTTAAAAAGTGTCCAGTTGGTATTTCTTCTCCTTTAGACCTTCTGGACATTTTTTATAAGAAATCCCTAGCCAGCAGTTTTTTTTTCTGCTATAATTCAATTAATATAATAATTTCATAGTTTGTTGAACAAGAGAGTAATTGTATTTACTTGATCAAAGCGAGTTTGGGTGTGGTGAAAGCCAAACGAGAGGATACAATGAAGCGCACTTGGAGAACTCTGTCTAAGACAGACGGCTATCAACCGATATCAGATGAAGCTGGTCCTAGCAAATAGGACAACTGGAGTGGTACCGCGGGATATCTCGTCTCTAGTGATCGTAGTTATCTATGATCACTAGAGATTTTTTTGTTTTCAGCAAACAAAAGTATTTATAGGAGGAATGTAAATGAATAACAAAGATATTGTATCAAAAGCGATCTATGACGTTGTCAAAGACGATCTTACAATGGAACAAGTAGAAAAACTATTAGAAAATCCAAAATCTGCAGACCATGGGGATGTAGCCTTTCCTGCCTTTTCATTAGCGAAAATCTATCGAAAAGCCCCTCAACAAATTGCAGCTGACCTAGCAGAAAAAATCGATTCAACAAACTTTGAAAAAATCGAAGTGGTTGGTCCTTACTTAAACTTCTTTATGAATAAAGCGATGATCAGTAAAGAAGTTTTGGCTTCTGTCGTGAAAGAAAAAGAACATTATGGCGACAGCTCCATCGGAAATAACGGAAACGTACCAATCGATATGTCTTCTCCTAATATTGCAAAGCCGATTTCAATGGGGCATTTGCGTTCTACAGTTATCGGGAACTCCATCGGATTTATCATGGAAAAATTAGGCTACAACCCGATTCGTATCAATCATTTAGGAGATTGGGGCACACAGTTTGGGAAACTGATTGTGGCTTATAAAAAATGGGGTTCAGAAGAAGCAGTACGTTCTGAACCAATCAATGAATTGTTGCGTCTGTATGTTCAATTCCATGAAGTGGCTGAAACAGAACCAGAATTGAATGATGAAGCACGTTCATGGTTTAAACGTTTGGAAGAAGGCGACAAAGAAGCCATTGAATTATGGCAATGGTTCCGCGACGAATCTATGAAAGAGTTCAATAAAATCTACGATCTATTAGAAGTTCGTTTTGATTCTTTAAATGGTGAAGCTTTCTATAACGATAAAATGGATGAAATCGTAGAACTTTTAGAAGAAAAACATTTATTGCAAGCAGATAAAGGTGCTGAAATCGTTGACTTATCAGCTTATGATTTGAACCCAGCGTTGATCAAGAAATCAGATGGTGCAACACTTTATATCACTCGTGATTTAGCAGCAGCTCTTTACCGCAAACGCACCTATGATTTTAAACAATCATTGTATGTTGTCGGAAACGAACAAAGTTATCACTTCAAACAATTGAAAGCTGTTCTTAAAGAATTAGGCTTTGATTGGTCAGATGATATGCATCACATCCCATTCGGATTGATTACTCAAGGTGGTAAAAAACTATCAACACGTAAAGGGAAAATTGTTTTACTTGAAGAAGTGCTAAATGAAGCCATTGACTCTGCTAAAGAACAGATCAGTGAGAAAAATCCTGATTTAGAAAATAAAGATGTGGTAGCTAAACAAGTCGGTGTTGGCGCAGTTATCTTCCATGATTTAAAAAACGATCGCCTAAATACATTTGACTTTAATTTAGAAGAAGTTGTCCGTTTCGAAGGTGAAACAGGACCTTATGTACAATATACACATGCTCGTGCTGTCAGCTTGTTAGCAAAAGCCGACTTTACGCCATCGACAGATCAAGAATACGCCTTGAATGATGAAAACAGCTGGGAAGTTGTAAAATTGATTCAAAAATACCCAGAAACTGTTTTACAAGCAGGTGAAAAATACGAACCTTCTATTATTGCGAAACATGCAATCAAGTTAGCTCAAGCATTTAATAAATATTATGCACATACTAAAATTTTAGTTGAAGATGACCAAAAAGAAGCGCGTTTAGCATTAGTTTATGCTGTAACAGTCTTGTTAAAAGAAGATTTACGTTTGCTTGGCTTACACGCACCAGATAAAATGTAAGAAAAGTAACGTACACAAATAAACCGTCCCTTACGAAAGGCTTACTTATAATAGTAGCTTTCGTGAGGGGCGGTTTATTTTATATAGAAGTGATTGGGACAGATATCATCCATTCATTGATTCATGCTGCGTTGATTAAATTTAGTTGGCTTAAAAAAGTGTTGTTTCTTTGGGAGCATGTAAGAAGGCTTCCACCAATTTTGCTTCTTCTTCATCTTTGGAAATGATAATGGTTGTATCGAACCCGGCAATCGTACTGACGATATGAGGTGGTTTGATATCGTCTAAAACGGCAGCGAAAAGATGTGCGTTGTCTGGTAAGGTATGGACGACCGTCAGAAAATGGACCCGTTCCACTTTTAACACGATGTCTTCGATCATTTGGACTAACCGTTTTTCATCATCTGTTTTTGCTTCGAGTCCTTTTTTTCCTTGAAAAAGAACAAAATGGGAAACGCCATTTTCATCTGGTACTTTTACGATTTTTAAGTCACGAATATCTCTGGAAATCGTAGCTTGTGTCGCTGTCACACCATAATCCTCCAGTTTGGCCAAGAGTTCTTCTTGTGTACGGATCGTAAATTCCCCGATCACTTGTTTAATAAGTAAATGTCGCTCAGATTTACGCATATTCTTTCTCCTTTACGAAAGATTTCACATGTATCATATCAAAAAAAAATCGAGTTGCCCAATATTATTCTGATTTATGAGATAACTCTAGGAATTATGATCATTTGTTAATGAGAGAGTAAAGCATAAAAGATGAGAATAAATGCAGAGGCAACTAGAGATTTCTCTTGATATTTACTAGCAAGTCAGGTAAAATATTGAATGTTGAGCAAGAATGTCTCTTTAGCTATTGCTATACAGGTAGGTTACTTGTATAATGTTTAAAGATGCTTTTTGCATCAACAAATCCACATTCCTGTTGGATCGTTGATAGGTGCTTGAAAAAGTTTGTCAGCGAGGTGAAAGACAGGGAGAGGAAAAATAAAAACCAAATCGGAGGAAACAAAAATGGCAGTAATTTCAATGAAACAATTACTAGAAGCCGGCGTACATTTTGGTCACCAAACTCGTCGCTGGAACCCAAAAATGAAGAAATATATCTTCACAGAAAGAAACGGAATCTACATCATCGACTTACAAAAAACTGTTAAGTTAGTAGATGCAGCTTATGACTACATGAAGAGCGTTGCAGAAGAAGGCGGCGTAGCTTTATTCGTAGGTACGAAAAAACAAGCACAAGAAGCAATCAAAGATGAAGCAACACGTGCTGGACAATACTTTGTAAACCATCGTTGGTTAGGTGGAACATTGACTAACTGGGATACAATCCAAAAACGTATCAGCCGTTTGAAACAAATCAATGCAATGGAAGAAGATGGAACTTTTGAAGTTCTACCTAAAAAAGAAGTTGCTGGTTTGAACAAACAACGTGAACGTCTTGAAAAATTCTTGGGTGGTATCGCTGATATGCCAAGAATTCCAGATGTAATGTACATCGTTGACCCACGTAAAGAGCGCATTGCTGTTCAAGAAGCGCATAAATTAAATATCCCAATCGTAGCTATGGTTGATACAAACTGCGACCCAGACGAAATCGACGTAGTTATCCCTTCAAATGACGATGCAATCCGTGCCGTTAAATTGATTACTTCAAAAATGGCTGATGCATTTATCGAAGGTAACCAAGGGGAAGACCAAGTAGTTGAAGAAGACTTTGTAGTAGAAAACAATGCTACTTCAATCGAAGAAATCGTTGACGTTGTAGAAGGCGACAACACTTCAGCAGAATAATTTTTAAATGATGGAGCTGTTTCAAAGGCTAGGCGACAAGCCTCACTCTCCTTTGAAACAGCTTTTTTTAAAAAGAAACTATAGGAGGATACAATAATGGCAGACGTAACAGCTAAAATGGTAAAAGAACTACGCGAAATGACAGGCGTAGGTATGATGGATGCGAAAAAAGCATTAGTTGAAGTAGAAGGCGATATGGAAAAAGCAGTAGATCTTTTACGTGAAAAAGGAATGGCTAAAGCAGCTAAGAAAAATGATCGTATTGCAGCTGAAGGATTAGCTTCAGTAGCAATCAAAGGAAATACTGCAGCAATCGTTGAAGTTAACTCAGAAACAGACTTTGTTTCTAAAAACGAAATGTTCCAAGATCTAGTGAAAGAAATCGCTGAACTTGTTGCAGAAAACAAACCTGCAGACATGGAAGCTGCAATGAAGATCAAAACAGAAAAAGGTACGATCGAATCTGACTTGATCGAAGCAACACAAGTAATCGGAGAAAAAATCAGCTTCCGTCGTTTTGAAGTAGTTGAAAAAGAAGATAACGCTGCTTTCGGTGGTTACTTACACATGGGCGGACGTATCGCTGTATTGACTGTTTTAGATGGAACAACTGATGAATCTGTAGCAAGAGACGTTGCTATGCACGTAGCTGCAATCAATCCTCGCTATGTAAACGAAACTCAAATTCCTGAAGCTGAATTAGAACATGAAAAAACTGTTCTTACAGAACAAGCTTTAAACGAAGGTAAGCCTGCTAATATCGTTGAAAAAATGGTAGAAGGACGCTTGAAGAAATTTAAAGCAGAAATCGCTTTGGTTGACCAACCATTCGTTAAAGATCCTGATATGACTGTTGAAAAATATGTTGCTTCTAAAGGTGCTACAGTGAAAACTTTTGTACGCTTTGAAGTTGGCGAAGGAATCGAAAAACGCGAAGACAACTTTGTTGAAGAAGTTATGAACCAAGTGAAAAAATAATTCTGAAAATTGAGTATATGTTATCTAATGTTGATTCATTTTGCGAGTCACTTTTTAAATGTTGGATCAACATTAGATAGTATGCTTATTTGGAATTAAAAAGGAGCAGCGACGTATGTCACAGCTCTTTTTTTTAGGCATAGGTACAAATAGTTAGACTTTTAGTGGCTAAATTACCTGAATATGGTAAAATAGCAATAGAAAATATTGGAGGAATGAACATGGTCACACCGAAATATCAGCGTGTTGTCTTAAAATTAAGTGGAGAAGCTTTAGCTGGGAATGAAGGCTTTGGAATCAAACCGCCTGTTATTAAAGAAATCATCCAAGAAATCAAAGAAGTACACGAATTAGGCGTTGAAATGGCAATCGTGGTAGGCGGCGGCAATATTTGGCGCGGACAAATCGGTGCTCAGATGGGAATGGAACGTGCTCAAGCTGATTACATGGGGATGCTGGCAACTGTAATGAATGCTTTAGCGTTGCAAGATACTTTGGAAAATGTTGGTGTGCCAACACGTGTCCAAACATCAATCGAAATGCGACAAATTGCTGAACCATATATTCGCAGAAAAGCAGAACGTCATTTAGAAAAAGGCCGAATCGTGATTTTTGCAGGTGGAACTGGGAATCCATACTTTTCAACAGACACTACTGCAGCATTACGCGCAGCTGAGATTGGCGCTGATGTTATTTTAATGGCTAAAAACAATGTTGATGGTGTTTATTCAGCTGATCCAAAATTAGATTCAAATGCTGTGAAATTTGAAGAATTGACTCATTTAGAAGTGATTGCAAAAGGGTTGCAAGTAATGGACTCTACCGCTAGCTCACTAAGCATGGACAATGACATCCCATTGCTTGTCTTTAATTTAAATGAACATGGAAATATCCGTCGTGCAATCTTAGGCGAAAATATCGGAACAACTGTAAGGGGGAAATAAAAAATGGCAGATGCAATTATGACAGAAGCAAAAGAAAAGATGCAAAAAGCAGCACAAAATTTACAACGTGAGCTTGGACAAATTCGTGCAGGACGTGCCAATGCAAGTTTACTTGATCGAATCACAGTTAATTATTATGGTGCACCAACACCTTTGAACCAAATGGCTTCAATCCAAATCCCGGAAGCACGTGTTTTAATGATCACTCCATTTGATAAGAGCATTTTACAAGATGTTGAAAAAGCAATTATGGCAAGTGATATTGGAATCAGTCCAACCAATGATGGGAATGTCATTCGTTTAATTATTCCTCAATTAACTGAAGAACGTCGTAAAGAATTAGCAAAAGATGTAAAAAAAGAAGCAGAAAATGCAAAAATCGCTGTTCGTAACATTCGTCGTGATGCAATTGATGAATACAAAAAACAACAAAAAAATGGCGATATCACAGAAGATGATCTACGTGGATTAGAAAAAGAAGTACAAAAACTAACCGATGAAAGCATCAAAGAAGTAGATAAAATTGCTAGTGACAAAGAACAAGAATTACTGGAAGTTTAATCATAAAGCTTGGTAGAATCAGTCTTTTATCAATGCCGTTTATGTATTTTTACACCTACTAAAAAGCCTTGGACGATTTCTTGTCCAAGGCTTTTTTTATAGCAAAAGTTAAAAAATAAGAAAAAAGTCGTAGAAATAACTAAAAAAAGTAATCCAGCATAGGAAATCACGTGATAAATTGATATAATACTAAAGATAGTGGTAACTTTTAAGTATAGGAGGAAAAAGAATGTTACGTTTTTTTCCGCAAAAAAACAAGTATATTCAAGAAAAAAGTGATTTTCATTTTGCGGCTGAAGGTCCCATTCCTCAGCATATCGCAATCATTATGGACGGAAATGGTCGTTGGGCCCAAAATCGACGTTTACCTCGAGTTGCTGGACATAAAGAAGGGATGGAGACAGTTAAAAAAGTAACCAAACAAGCTTCTCGTTTAGGTGTGAAAGTTTTAACCCTCTATGCTTTTTCAACAGAAAATTGGAAACGACCAAAAGATGAAGTCCGTTTTTTGATGCAACTTCCAGTGGATTTTTTTGATACATTTGTTCCAGAATTGATCAAAGAAAACGTTCAGGTTCGTGTCATGGGCTATGAAGAAGTATTACCTGAACATACACAAGATGCTGTTCGTCGAGCAATTGAGCAAACAAAAGATAATACTGGAATGATCCTTAACTTTGCTTTGAATTATGGAAGCAGAGCAGAGATTGTGACAGCAGTCAAAAAAATTGCTGAAGAAGTCAAAAATGAAGAAACTGCGATTGAAGCTATTGACGAAGAACTGATTGCAGATCATCTCATGACTGGTTTTTTGCCAACCGAATGGCGGGATCCTGAATTGGTTATTCGAACAAGTGGGGAAGAAAGAATTAGTAACTTCTTGCTTTGGCAACTTGCATACAGCGAATTGTATTTCACAAAAGCTTTGTGGCCTGATTTTGATGGGGCGCATCTAGAAGAAGCAATCGCAGCATTTCAAAACAGAGACCGTCGTTTCGGTGGCGTGAAGAAAACAGAGAAAGAAGGAGATCAGTCATGAAGCAACGAGTGATCACAGCTGCTATTGCCCTGGTCCTATTTATACCAATTATATGGATCGGTGGAATCACAATCGAATTTGTAGCAGCTTTGTTAGCAGTCGTCGGTGTCTATGAGTTATTCCGTATGAAGGGCTTGACGTTGTTAAGTTTTGAAGGAATATTATCAGCGATTGGAGCAGTCATTTTAGTTCTACCAAAAGAACGTTGGTTTTTCTTTTTATCGGAGAAGACAAGCACGTTTATGCTCTTTTACTTGATCGTCATGATCTTGTTAGGGACATCAGTTATTTCAAAGAATACCTATACGATTGATGAAGCGGGATTCCCGGTAATTACTAGTTTATATGTAGGTATTGGATTTCAAAATTTCGTCAATGCAAGAACAGAAGGTTTGGCAGTCTTGCTCTTTGGATTATTTGTCGTTTGGGCAACTGATATCGGTGCTTATATGGTTGGAAGACAATACGGAAAACATAAGTTAAGTCCAGATGTTTCACCGAATAAAACAATCGAAGGAGCATTAGGTGGTATTGCTAGTGCATTAGTCGTTGCTTTGTTGTACTTCTTGTTCTATCCAGCCAAAGAATTATTTGGACATGGGCTGTTCTTCATGCTCCTTGTAACGATGCTCTTATCGATCGTGGGACAATTTGGTGATCTCGTTGAATCTTCAATCAAACGTCACTACGATGTCAAAGATTCTGGGAATATCTTACCAGGGCATGGCGGGATACTAGATCGTTTTGATAGTTTGCTTTTTGTCTTTCCAATCATGCATTTATTTGGATTGATTTAGTGATCATCAAAGACTTGAATGAGCACTTGCCTAATCGTCTACTCATTTATAAATAACAATAGTTTAATAGGATGCCAATGAGTTGTTAACTAAATATGGGTATGGGAATGAAGCATTATCTTTTTTCAAATCAATATGCGAGCTTTATGTTCACATCTTACTCAAAAAAGAATACGTGGTGTCTTAGAAGTTGTTCGTTCAGAAAATAAGCCGAATAATCCAGAAGAAAAATAGTTTTGGATTATTCGGCTTATTTCTAAAAATTGATTATTTCCAGCGCCACCTCTTTTCTTTAAAAAAACTAGGGCTATTGGTGAATAGCTATTAATATGGTAAAATTAAGATGTTTTATTTAACCTAAAAAAAAGTAAAGGAGAATGTAAAATGAAAACAATTATTACATTTATTATTGTTTTTGGCATTTTGGTCATTGTTCATGAATTTGGACACTTCTTCTTTGCGAAACGATCAGGAATTCTCGTTCGAGAGTTTGCAATTGGTATGGGACCCAAAATTTATGGGCATCAAGCTAAGGACGGAACTACCTATACACTACGTTTATTGCCAATCGGAGGTTATGTGAGGATGGCAGGAAACGGGGACGATGAAACAGAGATGGCTCCGGGAATGCCGTTATCTCTTTTATTAAATTCTGATGGTATCGTAGAGAAAATCAATTTAAGTAAAAAAGTACAGCTTACAAATAGTATCCCCATGGAATTGATTCGTTATGATCTTGAAGAAGAATTAACGATTACTGGCTATGTCAATGGCGAGGAAGAACAAGAAGTGACTTATTCTGTCGCGCATGATGCTTCGATCATTGAAGCCGATGGCACAGAACTTCGAATCGCTCCAAAAGACGTGCAGTTCCAATCAGCCAAATTATGGCAACGGATGTTGACGAATTTCGCAGGACCAATGAATAATTTCTTGTTAGCTATTTTGTTATTTATTCTGCTTGCTTTTATGCATGGCGGAGTTCAAGTCACTAACACGAATCAAATTGGCGAAGTCTTACCTAATGGTGCAGCACAAACTGCTGGTTTAAAAGAAAATGATAAAATCTTGGAGATCAATGGTAATGCCATTCATTCTTGGGGAGATCTAACGGCTACGATCACCGAGAATCCTGGGAAAAAACTCAATGTTGAAGTCGAGCGCAATGGTCAGAAACAAACCCTTTCAGTAACACCAGGCGTGGTAGAATCGAATGGAAAAAAATATGGGCAATTAGGAATCAAAGCACCAATGAAAACGGGATTTTTTGACAAAATCATTGGAGGAACACAACAAGCTTTCAGTAGTTCATTAGAAATTTTTAAAGCACTAGGCTCATTATTTACAAACTTTAGTTTAAATAAATTGGGCGGTCCTGTAATGATGTTCCAATTATCTTCAGAAGCTGCAGATCAAGGAATATTAACGGTCATTAGCTTGATGGCCATTCTTTCGATGAATTTGGGAATCGTTAACTTATTACCAATTCCAGCGCTTGACGGAGGAAAGCTTGTCTTGAACGTCGTGGAAGGGATTCGTGGAAAACCAATCAGCCAAGAAAAAGAAGGCTTTATCACATTAGCAGGCTTCGGTTTATTGATGCTTTTAATGGTATTAGTCACATGGAATGATATCCAACGATTCTTTTTCTAGAAAAAGTTTATAAATAGGGTATAATTACAAACGATAAATGATTATATGAGAAATGAAGGAGTATATAGAATGAGACAATCAAAAATGTTGATTCCAACATTACGAGAAGTTCCAAATGATGCAGAAGTACTAAGTCATCAAATTTTATTAAGAGCAGGGTATATTCGCCAAGTTTCAGCTGGTATTTATTCTTATTTGCCTCTTGCTAATCGTGTATTGGAAAAATTAAAAACGATCATGCGTGAAGAATTTGAAAAGATTGGCGCTGTCGAAATGTTGATGCCAGCTCTCTTACCTGCGGAATTGTGGGAAGAATCTGGTCGTTATGAAACTTACGGCCCAAATTTATATCGTCTCAATGATCGTAATGATCGCAAAATGATCTTAGGTCCAACTCATGAAGAAACATTTACTGAATTGATTCGCAATGAAGTCAATTCCTATAAAAAATTGCCGTTGAACCTTTACCAAATCCAGACAAAATATCGTGATGAAAAACGTCCACGGTTTGGGTTATTACGTGGCAGAGAATTTATTATGAAAGATGCTTACTCTTTCCATTCATCAGAAGAAAGTTTAGATGAAGCGTATAAAGATTATGAAAAAGCATATACTGAGATTTTCAAACGTTGTGGGTTAGATTTCCGAGCAATCATTGGTGATGGTGGCGCAATGGGTGGTAAAGATTCAAAAGAATTCATGGCGATCTCAGAAATCGGTGAAGATACGATCTGTTACTCAACAGAAAGCGATTATGCCGCTAACTTAGAAATGGCGACAAGTTATTATGTCCCTAAAAAATCACATGAAACACAACTTGAATTAGAAAAAATTGCGACACCAGATGTAAAAACGATTGAAGAAGTAGCGAACTTCTTTGAAACTGAGCCACAAAAAATCATCAAATCTGTTTTATTTATGGCTGACGAAAACCCAGTATTGGTATTAGTACGTGGGGACCACGATGTCAATGATGTGAAACTGAAAAACTTTTTAGCGGTTGATTTCTTAGAAGAAGCAACAGAAGAAGATGCTCAAAAATACCTAGGAGCAGATTTCGGCTCTGTTGGTCCAATCGGTGTAGCAGAAGAAGTAAAAGTCTACGCTGATCGTCATGTCCAAGACTTAGCGAACGCTATTACTGGAGCGAATGAAACTGGGTTCCATTATGTGAATGTCAACCCAGAACGAGATTTTGAAGTGATCTCATATGAAGATCTTCGCTTTGTTCAAGAAGGAGATCCATCACCTGATAATAATGGTGTATTGGCATTTACACGTGGAATCGAAATCGGACATATCTTTAAATTAGGCACACGCTATAGTGAATCAATGGGCGCAACCGTATTAGATGAAAATGGACGTGAAAAATTTGTCATTATGGGTTGTTACGGAATTGGCGTAAGTCGTCTGCTTTCAGCAATCGTTGAACAAAATTCAGATGAAAATGGCATTAACTGGCCTAAAGGAATCGCGCCTTTTGATTTACATGTTGTTCAAATGAATCTAAAAGACGAAAACCAAACGAACTTAACCGAAGAAGTCGAACAAACGATGTTAGCTGCTGGTTATCAAGTACTCGTTGACGATCGTAATGAGCGTGCAGGTGTGAAATTTGCAGATTCTGACTTAATTGGCTGTCCAATTAGAATTACAGTAGGTAAAAAAGCGGTGGATGGTATCGTTGAAGTCAAAATTAAGAAAACTGGGGAAATGGTTGAAGTTCGCAAAGAAGAGCTAGCAAATACGTTACCCATTCTTTTAAATCAATAAAATACAGTCAAGAAAGAAAATTCTTGCTTGAAATGAAAGACAAGCCTAACAAATAGTTGGGCTTGTCTTTTTTCTAATGAGACTGAGGCAAGTTTTGGCTCGGTATCCTTCGTTTTTTGTTTCTCACATTTGTTCGAATGAAAAATCATACTGGCTCTTTAGTAAGAAGAAATTGATTTGTGTTACAAAATCGTTCTTAATAAATCGTTGGCACCAATCCTCCATCAAGTCGCAAGGCAGCGCCAGAAAAAGAAGTTGCATAGGGGCTAGAAACAAAGGCAACAAAACGCCCGATTTCTTCTGGTCGGATCAAGCGTTGGATCTGTGAGAGTGGACGATGATTTTTCATAAAATCTTGTTCCCATTCAGATTCAGGTAATTGGCTGTCTGCGTACATTGTTGTTAACATTTCTTGAACGCCCTCTGTCAAGGTGGAGCCAGGCACGATCGTGTTGACGGTCACTTGAGAGCCAACAGTCAATTTGGATAAACTTTTTGCTAAAGAAAGATTCATCGTTTTGGTCATACTGTATTGAGCCATTTCACCTGAAGGCATCACTGCTTCTTCACTCGCAATAAAAAGGATACGACCAAAATCTTGCTTCAACATTTTAGGTAAATAATTTTTGGCTAATGCATTTCCAGCAAGAACATTGACTTGGAAAAAATGTTCCCAAATATCATCTGTGATAGCTAAATAATCCATCGGTTCAAAAATCCCCATATTATTGATCAAAATATCTACTGTAGGAAATTGCGTAAACAGTTCTTGCCGTGCTTCTGGATCTGCTAAATCAAATGGCGCACGCTGAGGGTTAGTTTGGGGGAATTTTTCTTTTAATTCAGTGACCACTTGATCAACAAGCGGTGCGTGACGACCATTGATGATGACATCTGCACCTTCTTTTGCCAATTCGATCGCAATGGCCTTTCCGATGCCTTTCGTTGAGCCAGTGACTAACGCAACCTTATGAGATAAACCTAGTTCCATCTTACATCTTCCTCCTTTATTTAAAATCGAATGTATCAGGATTTGGTCCTACCCGAAAATGATCGTTCAGTGCATTCAAAACCGTCATTTCATCTTCAGAAAGAACGAAATCAAAAATGTCAGCATTACTTTTCATTCGTTCGGGCTTAACTGACTTGACCACTAATAAGATGTCTTGCTGGACATCCCAACGTAAGATTACTTGGGCTGGAGTAATATGATGCGCTTCAGCAATCTCTACTATAGTTGGGTGATTCAATAGTTTCCCTTGCATCAAAGGGGACCACGCTTGGATCTTTATTGCATGTTTTGCGCAGAAATTGCGTAGTTCAATTTGAGATAACTTTGGATGTAGTTCCACTTGGTTGAGAACGGGAATGACATTCGCATGTGTCAATAATTTATCTAAATGAGTGATTTGAAAATTGCTAACACCAATCGCTTTGATTTTCCCCGCTTGATATAATTTTTCCAAAGCACGCCATGACTCTAAAAATGCATCTTCGCCAGGCCAATGGATTAAATAAAGATCTAGATAGTCTAGTCCTAGACGTGCTAAACTGGTTTCAAAAGCTTGGATCGTTTCGTCATAGGTTAAATGATCGTTCCAGACTTTGGAGGTTACGAATAGTTCTTCTCGAGAAATTCCAGCAGCTTTCAGCCCTTCTTTGATTCCGATTCCTGTACCAATTTCATTATCATATATTTGAGCAGTATCAATCAACCGATAGCCCTTTACAATGCCTTCTTTGACTACTTCAGCAGTTTGGGTATCAGGGATTTGAAAGACACCAAGTCCTATCCCTGGAATTTCTATTTGGTTATTTAACATGATTCGATCATTCAATGAATGGATCATCTATACTCCTCCTTTAATTTTCAATAGATATAATGTATACTAGATAGGCTCTAATAGATAGTACCTACTTTATTGTGCTATAGTGTCTAAAAAGTAACTATTGGATAGTAAAAGGATTTTAGGAGGGAAATATGATTGAAAAAACGTATAATATTGGTGTAGAAGCCACGATGGATGTTATCGGTGGGAAATGGAAACCGATTATTTTATGCAACTTGCGTCACAGTCCGCTTCGTCCCAGCGACTTAAAACGAAAAATTCCTAATCTTAGCCAAAAGATGTTGACTCAACAATTGCGTGAATTAGAAGCAGACGGTATTGTTGTACGAACCTCATATCATCAGGTTCCACCAAAAGTTGTTTATTCCTTAAGTGAATATGGTCAAACATTAAGTAGTGTGTTAGATGCGTTATGTGATTGGGGCGAACTGCATGTTACTACGTTGCAAGAGCAAGGAGTACCAATCAGCTTACGTTGTGAGGATTCATTTAGCTAAGTAATCAACGATTTAGAACGAGAAAGAAAATTCTTTGTCGTTTTTTTAATGTAAATCCATGTAAAAACGGGTATACTAAATAGTACTGAAAGAAGAAGAGGTTCAAATGAAATAGCATTGATTTGTCCTCGTCAGAAAGGGCGTATGGTTTTGTCAGAAAAACGAGAGTTATTTGAAAAATTGTTGGAACAAATCCAACTAGAAGAAGTGGAAAAAAATCATCCACTAATCTCTGCTGGCGAAATGGAGCGTGTAGTGGTTCACCGCAAATCAAGATTGTGGGAGTTTACCCTACACTTTACTCAAATTTTACCGATCATGCTTTATCGATCATTGCTCCAAAATTTGACACTGGCATTTAAAGATATTGCACAGATCAGATTAACTATCAAAGCTGATGATCAGCAGTTTGATGAAAAATTATTACAAGATTATTGGGCACAAGCTTTAGAAAGCCAACAATGCGATACGCCGTTGGCTCAACAAGTTTTAAAAACACAAGTCCCTATATTGAAGGAAAAGAAAATTGTCTTGCCAGTCGATAGTAATGGCGCGATTAATTATTTAAAGCAACAATATCTACCTTTAGTTGAAACGCTGTTTGTCAGCTACGGGTTCCCTAAATTTCGTATCGAACCTGAAATTGATGAAGAACAAGCAGAACGTGTGCTAAAACTGTTTGAAGAGCGGAAGCAAGAACAAGCAGAAGCGTTCATGAAGCAAGCTGCGGAAAGTTTGATTGTCCATGAACAAAAGAAAAAAGAAAGAAAAGAGCAACTTCCTGTACTAGATGGACCGATCCAGTTAGGTCGTAATATTCCAGCAGATGAACCGACAATACCAATGATCAATATCGTTGAAGAAGAACGTCGTGTGACCTTGGAAGGCTATGTATTTGATAAAGAAGTGCGTGAGCTACGTTCAAAACGTAAAATCCTAACGTTAAAAATCACCGATTATACTTCTTCTTTTATTGTTAAGAAATTTTCAAATAATGAAAAAGATGAACAAATCTTTGATGCAATCAGCGTAGGAAGCTGGTTAAAAGTTAGAGGAAGTATCCAAGAAGATACATTTGTGCGAGACCTGGTGATGAATGCACAAGATATCATTGAGGTGAAGCATGCACCTCGTAAAGACTATGCTCCTGACGATGAGAAACGAGTGGAATTACATGTTCATAGTAATATGAGTACGATGGATGCAACCAATAGTATCTCTGACCTTGTGGCTCAAGCTGGAAAATGGGGACACAAAGCGATTGCGATCACGGATCATGGAGGGGCACAAGCATTTCCTGAAGCGCATAGTGCCGGTAAAAAAGCAGGCGTAAAAATTCTTTATGGGGTTGAAGCCAATGTTGTAGATGATGGTGTGCCGATTGCTTACAATGATGAACATGTTTCTTTGAATGAAGGAACATATGTCGTATTTGACGTGGAAACCACTGGACTATCTGCTGTTTATGATACGATCATCGAATTAGCTGCGGTCAAGATGTATAAAGGGAATGTCATTGAAAGCTTTGATGAATTTATTGATCCCGGACACCCACTTTCCCGCACAACAATTGATCTAACTGGGATCACAGATGAAATGGTACGAGGATCTAAATCAGAAGAAGAAGTCCTACGTCTGTTTCTCGAGTTTTCAAAAGATTCGATTCTGGTCGCCCATAATGCCGCGTTTGATATGGGATTCTTGAATACAAGTTATGCAAAATATGGAATTCCAGAGGCGACGAATCCAGTCATCGATACGCTGGAATTAGCCAGATATCTGTATCCTCAATTTAAACGATTTGGTCTAGGTGTGTTATCTAAAAAATTTGGTGTCAGTCTTGAACAGCATCACCGAGCGATTTACGATGCTGAAGCGACAGGTCATTTAGCATGGATTTTCGTTAAAGAAGCAATGGAAAACCATGAGATGCTCTACCATGATCAACTCAATGCTCATGTGGGAGAAGGCGATTCGTATAAACGAGCAAGGCCATTTCATGTGACGATCTTAGCGAAAAATCAAGCTGGATTAAAAGATTTATTCAAATTAATCTCGATGTCGAATGTGGAATATTTTGAACGTGTCCCACGTATTCCTCGTTCACAACTGAAGAAATTACGTGAGAATCTTTTCATTGGCTCTGCTTGTGATAAAGGTGAGATTTTCGAAGCAATGATGCAAAAAGGAATTGAAGAAGCTAGAAATCGAGCAAAATTTTATGATTATATTGAAGTGATGCCAAAAGCGGTCTATGCACCATTGCTTGAGCAAGAACTAGTCAAAAATGAACATGATTTAGAAGAAATCATCAAAAATCTAGTTGAAATCGGAAAGTCATTGGACAAAATCGTCGTTGCTACTGGGAATGTTCATTACCTTAATGAAGAAGATGCAATCTATCGGAAGATTTTGATTAATTCAATGGGTGGGGCTAATCCGTTGAACCGACATAGTTTGCCTGATGTGCATTTTAGAACAACAGATGAGATGTTGACTGCTTTTAACTTTTTAGGAAAAGACCTAGCGAAAGAAATCGTCGTGGACAATACGAATAAGATTGCTGACCTTTGTGAAGAGGTCATTCCGGTGAAAGATGATTTGTATACGCCAAAAATTCCTGGATCTGAAGAAGAGATTTCTGATTTGAGTTATACCAGAGCTAAACAGTTGTACGGTGATCCATTACCAGAAATCATTGAAAAACGATTAGAAAAAGAATTGAATTCGATCAACGGGAATGGGTTTTCTGTGATCTATTTGATTGCGCAAAAACTGGTGCATAAAAGTAACGAAGATGGTTATTTAGTTGGTTCACGTGGGTCAGTTGGTTCTAGTTTTGTTGCAACGATGACTGGGATCACTGAAGTAAATCCATTAGCCCCTCACTATTATTGTCCTGATTGCCAGTATTCAGAATTCTTTGAAGATGGTACTTACGGTTCGGGGTTTGATATGCCTGAAAAAAAATGTCCGAAATGTGGCGCACGATTAAATAAAGATGGCCATGATATTCCTTTTGAAACGTTCTTAGGGTTCCATGGAGACAAAGTACCAGATATCGATTTGAACTTTTCAGGTGATTACCAAGCAGAAGCGCACAACTATACGAAAGTTTTGTTTGGGGAAGAATATGTTTATCGAGCAGGAACAATCGGTACAGTTGCCGATAAAACAGCTTATGGCTTTGTTAAAGGTTATGAGCGAGATCATAATTTACAATTTCGCAGTGCTGAAGTTGATCGATTAGCCAAAGGTGCGACTGGCGTGAAGCGAACGACTGGACAACATCCAGGGGGGATCATCGTTATTCCCGATTACATGGACGTATATGATTTTACACCGATCCAATATCCAGCAGATGATCAAAATTCAGAATGGAAAACAACGCATTTTGATTTCCATTCTATCCATGATAATGTACTGAAGCTTGATATTCTGGGACATGATGATCCGACAGTAATCCGTATGTTGCAGGATTTATCGGGAATCGATCCACAAACGATCCCAACTGACGATCCAGAAGTAATGAGAATTTTTGCCGGTCCAGATGTCTTGAACGTTACCAGTGAACAGATTTATTCTAAAACAGGGACACTAGGTATCCCAGAGTTTGGGACACGCTTTGTTCGGGGAATGTTGGAAGAAACACATCCAACGACTTTTGCTGAACTCTTACAGATTTCCGGATTATCACATGGGACCGATGTGTGGTTAGGCAATGCAGAAGAATTGATCAAACGTGGGGATGCAACTTTGGCTGAAGTAATTGGTTGTCGGGATGATATCATGGTTTACTTGATCCATGCTGGATTAGATAGTGGGATGGCTTTTAAGATTATGGAAACCGTTCGTAAAGGGCTATGGAACAAGATCCCTGATGAATTACGAGAAACCTATCTATCCGCCATGAAAGAAAACAATGTTCCAGATTGGTACATTGATTCTTGTTCTAAAATCAAATATATGTTCCCAAAAGCCCATGCAGCGGCTTATGTTTTGATGGCCTTACGTGTAGCTTATTTTAAAGTCTATTTCCCTATTTTATACTATTGTGCCTATTTCTCAGTTCGAGCGGATGATTTTAATCTTGTGGCTATGTGTAAAGGGAAAGATGCGGTAAAACAAGCGATGAAAGAAATCACAGATAAAGGTTTGGATGCCTCAGTCAAAGAGAAAAATCAGTTGACCGTCCTTGAATTAGCGAATGAAATGTTGGAAAGAGGCTTCCATTTTGGCATGATCGATCTATATAAATCAGATGCCGTGAACTTCGTGATCGAAGGAGACACATTGATCGCACCATTTAGAGCTGTCCCAAGTTTAGGAACAAACGTTGCAAAACAAATCGTTGAAGCACGAAAAGATGGACCATTCTTATCAAAAGAAGATCTTGCTACACGAGGAAAAGTTTCTAAAACGTTGATTGAGTATATGAACGACAACGGGGTATTGAAAGACCTTCCAGATGAAAACCAACTTTCCTTGTTTGATATGTTCTAATCAAGGGTTAGCGTGGAAGCTTGTCATTTTAAATGAAATATGGTATAGTTATTTATAGGTAATGATACTAACTGTGAGTGAGCGGAATTTTCGCTCACTCTTTTTAATGGAATTACGGAAGCAATTTTAAGGAGGCGAACTTTTTGAGTAGCGTCGTTGAAACAGTCACAGCAATGGTGACTCCGATTTTAGAGGAACAAAATTTTGAACTTGTCGAAGTAGAATTTGTGAAGGAAGGCAAAAGTTGGTTCTTACGAGTATTCATTGACAAAGATGGCGGAATCGATATCGAAGAATGTGCATGGGTTAGCGAAAAACTTAGCGAAAAACTTGATGCAGCAGATCCAGATCCTATCCCACAAGCTTATTTTCTAGAGGTATCATCTCCAGGGGCAGAACGCCCATTAAAAAAAGAGAAAGATTACGAAAAAGCGCTTGGAGAATATATCCATGTTTCTCTTTATCAACCAGTTGATGGAGAAAAACAATATGAAGGATTTCTCCAATCAGTTGATGCTGAACAGCTGATATTGAAAATACGCATAAAAACACGGGAAAAAGAATTAATTCTTGACCGAAAAAATATTGCCAAAGCTCGCTTAGCGATCCAATTTTAATCACGGAGAGGAAACAGAAAAATGAGTAAAGAAATGCTAAACGCATTAGATGCATTAGAAGCTGAAAAAGGGATTTCAAAAGAAATCGTGATCGACGCTTTAGAAGCTGCTTTAGTTTCTGCATACAAACGCCATTATGGTCAAGCTCAAAATGTTGAAGTTGAATTTGATCAAAAGAAAGGGAAAATTCACGTCTATGCTGTGAAAGAAGTTACTGAAGAAGTAATGGATTCACAATTAGAAGTATCATTAAAAGATGCGCTTTTGATTAATCCGGCATATGAGATTGGTGATACCATCCGTTTTGAAGTGACACCAAAAGACTTTGGACGAATTGCTGCACAAACAGCAAAACAAGTTATTTTACAACGTGTCAGAGAAGCAGAAAGAACCATCATTTACAATGAGTTCAGCGCGTATGAAAAAGACATTATGCAAGGTATCGTTGAACGTCAAGATAAACGATATATCTATGTAAATCTTGGAAAGATCGAAGCAGTTTTATCGAAACAAGATCAAATGCCTAATGAATTTTATCAACCGCATGATCGTATCAAAGTGTACGTTTCTCGTGTAGAAAATACGTCAAAAGGTCCACAAGTCTTCGTTAGCCGTAGCCATCCAGATCTATTACGCCGTTTATTCGAACAAGAAGTGCCAGAAGTTTACGATGGGATCGTTGAAATCGTAAGCATTGCTAGAGAAGCGGGCGATCGCTCAAAAGTAGCCGTTCGTTCAAATGATGAAAATATTGATGCAGTTGGAACTTGTGTTGGACCAAAAGGCCAGCGTGTGCAAGCGATCGTGAATGAATTAAAGGGCGAAAACATGGATATCGTTGAGTGGAACGAAGATCCAGCGGTATTTATCACGAATGCTCTGAATCCAGCGCAAGTGATCGATGTGATTTTTGATGAAGAAAATCCTAAAGCTTGTACCGTTGTCGTTCCAGATTACCAATTATCCTTAGCGATTGGTAAACGTGGACAAAATGCACGTTTGGCTGCCAAACTAACAAATCACAAAATCGATATCAAGTCAGAATCAGATATGGCTGAATATTATGAAAAACAAGCGCAAGATCAAGAAGAAGCTTCTGAAGAAGTCGCTCATGATGAAGCGATCGTTCAATCTGATTATACAGATGATGAATATGAAACGATTGCTTTCAACGATGAAACAGTTGAAAATACGGATCAAGATGCTTAACAATTAGCTTAGGAGGCGAAGAGATGAAACAAAGGAAGATTCCTTTACGCAAATCTGTGGTTTCAGGTGAAATGAAACCCAAAAAAGAGATGATTCGAATTACCCGTTCCAAAGAAGGGGAAGTATCGATTGATCCCACTGGGAAAATGCCAGGCCGTGGTGCGTATGTCTCACTTGAGCCAGCTGAAGTACAACAAGCTTGGGATAAGAAGATTCTTGATCGGGCGTTAGAAACGACTTTGACAGATGAATTCTACCAAGAGTTACTCGATTATGTAACCCATCAAAAAGCACGAAAAGAGCTATTCGGTAAATGAATGAAGGAAATCGGCAAAAAGCCATGAATCTCATTGGGTTAGCGATGCGCGCTGGTAAGTTGATTACCGGCGAGGAGTTGACCATTGCAGACATTCGTAAACAGAAAGCAAAGATCGTGTTTGTAGCAAATGATGCGAGTGAGAATACGAAGAAAAAAGTGAAAGATAAGAGTTCATATTATGAAGTTCCTTGCTTTGAACTATTTTCCGAAGCTGAAATCACGCAGATGATTGGGAAGCCTCGCAAAGTATTTGGAATCGTAGATAACGGTTTTGCGAAGAAAACCAAGGAGCTAATTGAAGGTTAGGAAGGTGATTGCATGAGCAACAAACGAATTTATGAACTAGCAAAAGAATTAAATCAGCCTAGTAAAGACGTTGTGGAAAAGGCGCAGCAACTTGGGATTAATGTGAAGAATCACATGGGAGCAATCACAACTGGTGATGAAAAGAAGTTGCAACAAGCGTTCAAAAAACCACAGACGAATAAAAAACCAGCACAGCAAGCCAGCCAAAAGCCAGCCACAAACCAGCCGAATGAACAAAAGAAACAAGAAACAAAAACGAAACAACAAAAAAATAACCGCAACTATCAAGATCGCGGTCAAGGGAGCGGTCAAGTGAATCAAGGAAAAAACCAATCAACAAACCAAAACCGAAGTAATAATGGAGGCGGAAATAACCAAAACCGTCAAGGAGCAACACAAAGTGGCAATCAAAACCGCCAAGGATCAACACAAGGCGGAAACCAAAATCGCCAAGGATCAAACCAAGGTGGTAACCAAAACCGTAACAACAATAATAATCGTGGTAAATTTAACAATAACAACCGCAATCGTTTTAACAAAAAAGGGAAAAAAGGAAAACAACAAACTTCCAATAAACCTGCTGTACCACCACGTAAATTCCGTGAGTTACCAGAAGTATTAGAGTATACTGAAGGCATGAACGTTGCGGATATTGCGAAGAAAATCCATCGTGAACCAGCAGAGATCATCAAAAAATTATTTATGCTTGGCGTAATGGTCAACCAAAACCAAGCACTAGATAAAGATACGATTGAACTCTTATCAACAGATTATGGGATGGAACCACAAGAAAAAATCCAAGTAGATATCGCAGATATCGACAAATTCTTTGAACCAGAAGAATTAAATCCTGATACATTGGTTTCTCGTCCACCAGTTGTAACAATCATGGGACACGTCGACCACGGGAAAACAACATTACTTGATACATTACGTCATTCACGAGTAACAAGTGGCGAAGCTGGTGGGATTACACAACATATCGGTGCCTACCAAATCGATATCGATGGCAAACCAATCACATTCTTAGACACACCTGGGCATGCTGCATTTACAAGTATGCGTGCGCGAGGAGCAAGTATCACTGATATCACGATCTTAGTTGTAGCAGCAGATGACGGTGTTATGCCACAAACAGTCGAAGCAATCAACCATGCGAAAGCAGCTGGCGTACCAATTATCGTTGCTGTTAATAAGATTGATAAACCAGGGGCAAATCCTCAACACGTGATGCAAGAATTAAGTGAATATGAATTGATTCCAGAAGCTTGGGGTGGAGAAACGATTTTCGTTGAAATCTCTGCTAAATTTGGTCAAAATATTGACGAATTGCTAGAAATGATCTTGCTGGTTGCGGAAGTAGAGGATCTAAAAGCAGATCCTAAACAACGAGCAATTGGTACAGTAATTGAAGCACGTCTAGACAAAGGAAAAGGACCTGTTACAACATTACTTGTTCAACAAGGGACTTTAAACGTAGGTGACCCAATTGTAGTAGGAAATACCTATGGACGTGTGCGTGTGATGGTCAACGACTTAGGTCGTCGTGAAAAATCTGCTGGACCAGCAACACCAGTTGAGATCACTGGGTTAAACGATGTGCCACAAGCAGGTGACCGCTTTGTTGTCTTTGAAGATGAAAAAACTGCTCGTGCAGCCGGTGAAGAACGTGCCAAACGTGCGTTGTTAGAACATCGTGCGATCACTAGTCGGGTAACATTGGACAACTTGTTTGAAAGCTTAAAAGAAGGCGAATTAAAAGAAGTAAATGTTATCATTAAAGCTGATGTACAAGGTTCTGCAGAAGCATTGGCTGCTTCATTGCAAAAGATCGATGTAGAAGGCGTACGTGTGAAAATCGTCCATTCTGCAGTTGGTGCCATCAATGAAAGTGATGTAACCCTTGCAGCAGCAAGTAATGCGATCATCATTGGGTTCAATGTTCGTCCTACACCACAAGCTAAAATTCAAGCGGATAATGAAGAAGTGGACATTCGTTTACACCGAATCATTTATAAAGCAATCGAAGAAATCGAAACGGCGATGAAAGGGATGCTAGATCCAGAGTTTGAAGAAAAAATCACTGGTCAAATGATCGTTCGAGAAACATTCAAAGTATCAAAAGTTGGAACGATCGCTGGGGCTTATGTCACAGAAGGATACATTCGACGTGATAGTGGCGTTCGCGTGATCCGTGATGGTATCGTCATTTACGAAGGACAACTAGCTAGCTTGAAACGTTTCAAAGACGATGTAAAAGAAGTTAAAATGGGTTATGAATGTGGTGCAATGATCGAAAAATTCAATGACATCAAAGTCGATGACGTCATCGAAGGCTTCATTATGGAAGAAATCAAAACAAATTAATTTTAGGAGGCCGCTCAATATGGCAAACTATCGAGACCGCCGAGTCGGTCAAGAAATTTTAAAAGAAGTAAATGATATTTTACGCAAAAAAGTTCGTGATCCTCGTGTAGAAAACGTGACAATCACTGATGTCCACGTTACGGGAGATCTACAACAAGCAACCATCTATTATAGTATTTTATCTGACTTAGCTTCAGATAAGAAAAAAGCACAGGAAGGCCTAGCAAAAGCAAGTGGACTGATTCGCCGTGAATTAGGACACAACTTAAGCATCTATAAAACGCCTGAATTAACTTTTGAATTAGATGAGTCAGTGGGGTATGGTAACCACATTGATGAGTTGCTTCGTAATTTAAATAAAGATTAAAACAAAAAGAGCTATAAACCTTAAGAAGTGGGGTTATAGCTCTTTTTTAGTAGTTTTTTTAGTTTTAGCTTTTTATAAAGCAGAGATACCGCAGTTACACCATCATCCAATTTTTTAGAAAAAAAGTTCAAACTACACAATGCAAGTAGTTTAAAATGACAAACGCACAGTACCGTAATTTTACTGTACAGAATACATGAGAAAAAAATGAGCAATTTGTACGTGTCTCGAACAGGTTGTGAAAGAAGCGGTCAACTCCGAACGAATAAGAGAGAATCTTTTAAAATAGCTTTTCTTATTTTGAAAAATTCTCTCTTATTTTTAAGAAGTGGCTTCTTGGACACCGTTTATTAAGAGTTAGATTTATACTTCAGACTCTTTTCGAGATTCGTATATGATCCTCAGTTTTTTGTTTTGGGGAAGACTAGGATCATTTATTCCTTAAAAGCTGCGACTCGTTTTAATCAAAGGCTGCAAATGAAGGATTCAAGCTTGCCTTTGTCTAAGAGAATAACATGAATTGTATTTACAGGTTTGTGAAGTTTTATTACAAGTTTGTTGCCAAATAATAAAAACGTAGCGAAAAAAGGTAAAATCGTCACATTATTGTGGGATGTGTTATAATGACAAAGTTGATATTTTATTGGATAGGGAGAAAAAACATGGACGGATTATTACCTTTGTGGAAAGAACGTGGCATGACAAGTCATGATTGTGTATTTAAATTAAGAAAAATCTTACATATGAAAAAAATTGGTCATGGTGGTACGTTAGACCCTGATGTTGATGGTGTGTTACCGATTTGCCTTGGAAAAGCGACTAAAGTTATCGAATATTTAAGCGATGCAGGAAAAGTATACCAAGGAGAGATTACATTAGGATTTAGTACAACGACAGAAGACAAATCTGGTGAGGTCGTCGAAAGTAAAACAGTTGATCGATTAATCAGTGATGAAGAAATTGATGAAACGATGAAAAGTTTTATCGGGGAAATCACTCAGATACCACCGATGTATTCAGCTGTCAAAGTGAACGGCAAACGTCTTTATGAGTATGCCAGAAACAATGAAACAGTTACACGTCCCGTGCGTAAAGCGCAGATTGAACGTTTTGAAAGAACAAGTGACGTGCATTGGGACCAAGAGAAGGGGTTGCTATCTTGGCGTTTTGAGGTAGTGTGCGGAAAAGGGACTTATGTACGAACGCTTGCTGTTGATACTGGGAAAAAATTAGGCTATCCTGCTCACATGTCCGATCTAACTCGAACAGCTAGTGGAGGAATGAAGAAGGAGCAAGCAATCACTTTACAGCAAGTAGCAGATTATATGCTTGCAGGAACCTTTGAAGAACATTTATTGCCACTAGAAGCTGGTGTCGCTCGTTTTAAGAGAGTAGACATTAGTGATCGTGTTTGGGAAAAAGTTAAAAATGGTATGCGCTTAGATTATCAGGTATTTAACTTAGCAGAAATGCCGACAGAAGAGATCGCACTTTTTTACCAAGACAAAGTAGTAAGTATTTACCAGCCAAATCCAAAAGAAAAAAATAAATTAAAACCAAGCAAAGTGTTGAGGAATGAGGTATAAAAATGAAAATTATCAAAATTAGACATCCTTATCAAGCAGATCAGATCCCACCAGAAGACGTTGTACTTGTTTTAGGCTTTTTTGACGGGGTACATCTAGGCCATCAACGTGTTATCAATCGGGGAAAAGAAATTGCCAAAAAAGAAGGATTGAAATTAGCTTTGATGACTTTCAACCAACATCCTTCAATCGTCTTCAAAAAAATAAATCCAAGTCAAGTAAAATATTTGACTACTCTGGAACAAAAAGAAGAAAAAATGGCCCTATTAGGTGTTGATTATTTATACGAAATCGATTTTACGTCATCGTTT
Organism: Enterococcus sp. DIV1682a; assembly: GCF_051711005.1. Classification (NCBI taxonomy): domain Bacteria; kingdom Bacillati; phylum Bacillota; class Bacilli; order Lactobacillales; family Enterococcaceae; genus Enterococcus; species Enterococcus sp. DIV1682a. The sequence goes on along the minus strand of NZ_JBIOLT010000001.1, from coordinate 1,789,085 downwards.
GCTCATTTAGCTCCACAAGAATTTGTCGATCAATATATCGTAGGACTTCATGCAAAATATGCTGTTTCTGGTTTTGACTATACTTACGGACCTAAAGAAATTGCAGATGTAGCGCACTTACCAAATTATGCAAAAAATCGATTTGAAATCATCACTGTACCAAAAGAAGAAGACAGTGGCGAGAAGATTAGTTCGACACGGATACGTGAATTATTAAACGCAGGAGAAATAAATGAAGTAACACGTTTATTGGGGGCTGCTTACGTGGTCGAAGGGGTGGTAGTCCATGGCGATGCTCGTGGTCGCCTGCTAGGATTCCCAACAGCTAACATCAAAGTTAAAAGTACTGTTCATCTTCCAAAAGAAGGTGTCTATGTTTCAGAGATCAAAGTTGGTGAAACGTGGTATCAAGCAATGGGATCAATCGGTCATAATGATACCTTTGGTGATGATCGTGAACTTACCGTTGAATTATATATTTTAAATTTTGCTCAAGATATCTATGGAGAGCATGTAAAAGTCCGTTGGCATCATTTTTTGAGAAACCAAGTGAAATTTCCAAACGTTGAATCATTGATTGAACAACTGAAAGCAGATGAAAAAGCGACAGCGGACTATTTTAAATAAAAGTATTGAATTTAACTGAAGACAATAAAAAAGCCTTTTTTGGTGAAATCATTCGAGTCAGCAAGTAGCTTGCTGACTCTTTTATTATAGAAAAAAGTAAATCGATCGAATAAGCGTATCGTTTGCCTAAAAGACAGGGTGCTATTGTACACTTGATATAGGAAGTATGCAGTAGGTGAAAAAGAAGGGTGGAAAGTATATGTATAAAGATCTAACAAATAAGGTGGCAGTAGTAACTGGAGGATCAAAAGGGATCGGTAAAGCAATCTGTGAACGCTTTGGTAAAGAAAAAATGTGTGTGGTTGTCAACTATCATTCGGATGAAGAAGGGGCACAAGAAGCAGTAGCCGAGATCGAAAAAAATGGTGGCAAAGCAGTAGCTGTCGAAGCGGATGTCAGTACAGAAGAAGGGATGGATCGTCTGCTCAAAGCAGCAATCGAAACGTTCGGAAGTTTAGATATCTGGGTCAATAATGCTGGTATGGAAACGCAAAAACCAACCCATGAGCTGGAATTAGAAGATTGGGAGAAAGTGTTAAAGGTGAACCTAACAGGCGTATTTTTAGGGACAAAAACAGCGTTGAATTATTTTAAAACTCATCAGATCAAAGGTAATATTATCAATATGTCCTCCGTTCACGAACAAATCCCTTGGCCGACATTTGCTCATTACGCAGCATCAAAAGGCGGTGTCAAGCTGTTTACAGAAACAGTAGCCATGGAGTATGCACCAGAAAATATTCGAATCAACAGTATTGGACCAGGGGCGATCAAAACTCCGATTAATGCAGAAAAATTTGAAGATCCAAAAGAAAAAGAAATTCTAGAAAGCATGATACCAATGGAACGAGTGGGTAAACCCGAGGAAGTCGCCGCTGCTGCTGCTTGGCTCGCTTCTAATGAATCCAGTTATGTGACAGGAATTACTTTATTTGTAGATGGTGGCATGAAACTATATCCATCCTTTCAAGGTGGTAAGGGTTAAAGCTACTTACCATTATTATAGAAACAAGAAATAGGAAAAAAATAAATTTAGAATCTAAAAAAACAGTAAACGACATTCAAAGAGCTGACCTTCGGCAATAAGACAAAAATCCACAAAACAGGGGGAGCTGTTTCGAGATTTTTATCTTGTTTGCTCCAACGATTACTCGTCGTAGTTTTTACTTGGCGAGTAATCAGGTCAAACGCTCTTTTCGCAATCTCTTATGCACGGTGCTTATGCATCCAGTTCTTGAAATAAGCCTGAATTTTTTGAAACATGGGAAGCTGTTTCAAAAAATTCAGGCTTATTGTCATCAGAGCAGATCGTTTCTTTCACAGTCTCTCTTTCAAAATAAAAAACTAATTCTTTTTTAGTGAAATGGATGTTTGTTTTTGTAGTTGTTCATAGATCCATGACCCGAAATTAGTGACATAATTAAAGTTACCACCAATTAAGATATCATATTCATTTTCTTTGAAATGCGTGTATTGGATCAATCGATCATTTTTATTAGCATAAACCTCTGAATGATAGTTAAAAAGTTGCTCTTTAAAGGCATCCATTTCGTGAAAATCATCTGTTACAAGAGATAATTTTAATGTGACAGGGACATCAAGCGTCACTTGATAATCTTTTTGGATCATTAGATTTTCCTTGTCACCGTAAAGGAAATCAAACAAATTTTGTTCAGAAAACTTCCATTTTCCTCCAACTTTTGTTCCCTTTAATTTTCCTTCGTGCAGATAGTTTCGAATTGAACGAGTTGTCACACCAAGTTGGTCGGCTAATTCTTGTACTGAATAATAACCTTTCAATATATCCCTCCTAAAAATTAAACCACTATTTAAACACCGTGGTATCGAATTAAAATAAAGTCCTTATGACCCAAAAGTTAGTTTCAGATTGATGAGGAATTAAATATACTTTATAGATTGTAATTATACTAAAATTCTTATAAAAAAAATAGATTTGTTCGTTAAATAATCGTTATGTTTAGAATAAAATAAACAGATAAAGCAGTGTTTTTCAAATTTAAACTTAAAAAATCGTTATTTAAAATAACTTAATAAAAATTTATGATCACTATGGAAATTTGAGGTGATGAAATAAAATAAAAACAAATTTACTTATAGATAGTAATGAATCCAATCAAATAAGTCAGAAGAACAAATCAACATGTCTTAGAAATTTTAGCGTTATATAAAAGAAACGCATAAATTGTTTAATTTTTTTTATTTTATAACTAAGGTTTTAATAATTTTTCTCTCGAACCGTCATTGACAATATTTTCATTCAAAGTTTATACTATATTTAGGAAAAAAAATGAATATTATCGTGCTTTTTCCTAAAAGTTCAGAAAGGAGACTTGTTATGTTTACGAAACCTGTACTAAAAAAAATCTCTGGCAATGTTTTGTCCCCATGTTCTTGTGGGTTATTGATTGGTAACGGTTCTTAATCTAGTCTTCCGATGTCCATTTTTAATTGGAAAATAAAGTTGCCCTACAAAACTCCCCTGTTAAAAAGGCGACTTTATTTTCCTATTTAATATAGTCAAAATGTTATTATTCGTTTGTGATGCTAATAAAAGAGGTGAGTGATCTATGAAAATCAAGGAAAATTTATACGCGTATCCTTTTCTTGATGAAATGATTCTCCATAATGTTCTAAGAAGCAGCTGGCTAGTGATTTCTAAAGAAGAGTTAGAGTTGGTGAAGCTACGAAAGTATTCAGCATTATCCGAGTCTACGCAAAAAAAACTAAAAATCTTTCAGCTTCTATTAGACGAGCCATTAAAAGTAAAAAAAAATGAAGTCACCATTCCTGAAACCGCTTATTTGGCGTTGACACATCAATGTAATTTAAAATGTGTGTATTGTTACGCAGAAGCAGATATGACCAAGAACTATCCGGATCAATTGTCTTTAATTGAATGGTTCCAACTATTAGATCAATTAAAAGACTGTGGTGTAAAAAAAGTCATTTTTACTGGTGGAGAAATAGGACTGAATCATGATTCTTTAAAATATATCGATTATGCTTATCAACTAGGCTTATCGGTTGGTTTGATCACTAATGGAACCTTGATTGGAAAAAAAAGGAATGCACAATTCTTGGCAGATCGATGCGAATCAATGACCATCAGCTTGGATTCGATTGATAAAGAAGAAAATGACAAGAACCGTGGTAGAGGTTGTTATGAAATAGCAATGAGAGGTATCCGTAATCTTTTAGATATCGGTTTCCATAATATTTACGTTAATGCAACCGTTACCAACTATAACTTAAAATCAGTTGATCAAACGATTGAGTTTTTTAAAGAGAATGGAATCTCCTATAAATTAGGTGGATTTAGCGAATTAGGAAGAGGTAGTATGGCAGATATTTCATTATCTTTTGAAGAAAGAAAAGAAATCGAGTGCAAAAAAAAAAGTGCTCAACGATCTGCATTTTTAAAGCCATTTACAATTAAAGAATCTTGTGGTTTGGGTTTGGGAGAGTTCGTTATCAATCCAGTTGGGGATATTTTTGCATGTAAATTATTGGAGACAGATGACTATAAATTAGGTAATATCAGAAAAAACAAATTAGCTGATATTTATAACCATAAAGAGATAGAATTGCTTAAATCTCAAAATATCCATCATTTATCTGGTTGTCAAACTTGTTCTTTTCGCTATTTATGCGGTGGTGGTTGTCGTGCGCAACATTATTATCATACCAATGATATTCATGGAGTGGATCGCTCTGAATGTCAATTATTGCAAGAGTTAATAAAAAATCAAATGTATCGTATCTGGAAACAGACAGAAATGACCTGAAGGAGCGTGATTAGGTGAGACTGAACGGCGAATTGGCCTATGAGAAATTAGGGAATGACCTCTATCTTTCCTTGAATGATGAAATCTATCTTTTAGATAATGAAGTATCGATCTATATATTTGAATTATTAAAAACAAATGTAGCACTTAGTCATGTAAAAGAAAAAGTATTAATACGATTTGCTGATTCTGGTGACTATTCTAATGAAGAAAAAGAAAAATATATCACAGAGTTTATCTCAGATCTGATCAACAATCAAATTCTCTTACAAGATCAGGTCAATCAATGAAAACTAGCAAAAGAACAATGCGTTTATCAAAAGATAATCAACATTGTTCTTTTTTGCTTCTTTCTTCTGGCTTCACTCAAATTATCAAATGAAGCGTCATATTTCGGTAAAACTTCTCTTTGTCCGTTACAAGACTCAATTAGATAGAGAAGGGTCTAACTCAGTTCTTTGTTTAAAAATTAAACAATACAGTACGCCTATGATAAAGCCACTGATTGCTGGCAGGATAAAACCAACACCACTGGAAGCAAATGGAATCGTATGAACATACCAATTGGTTAAATTTGTTGTCAAATGATTTTGAATAGGTAATGCTTTGATACCATCAAATAAAGCAGGTATGGCTGTAAAGATTGTCGTCAATTGATAAACGATTCTGCGATTTTGGAAAAAGGCAGAGCAAAGTGCTGGGATGATCATTGCCATGGAAAGAGGATAAAGAATCATTAAAAATGGCATGGTCCAAGCAATAATGGTGTCAAGTCCAAAGTTTGCGGTAATAAAAGAAAGTAATGTAGTGATTCGAAGCCATCCTTTATAGCCGATCTTAGGGAAGCGGACAGAGAAATCTTGGGCAAATGAGGCAATCAATCCCATCGCAGAAGTGAAAACTGCTAATAGCGTCATCAAGGCCATAAAAATCAATCCCACTTTACCAAAATAGGATTGAACGATTTGAGTTAATGCAATCCCTCCGTTTTCGGAGATACCAAAGCGATTTAAAGACATCGTACCTAATGCAATAATCCCCAAATAGATACCACCACATAAAACCATCGTTAATAGACCAGATTTTACAGTATTTTTAGCAATCTGGTCTTCATCATGAATCCCCATTCCTTGAAGCGCACGAATGATCGTAATTCCAAAAGCTAATGAGGCTAATGCGTCCATTGTATTATATCCTTCGATAAAGCCGTTGGTAGTTGCTGCTTGTTGGTAATCCAGTACAGGCTTGGCATCCAATGGACCTAAGGGAAGAATCAAAGCGACGATAAACACAGCGAATAGTAAAATTAAGAATAATGGGTTTAAATATTTTCCAATGATTTTTAATAAATTTGATTCACGAGTTGATAAATAATAGGCTAAGCCAAAGAAAATAACCGAAAAGATAAATAAGCCAATCGTTGTATACTTTTCTGGTAAAATCATTCCTAAACTAAATTGATATCCTAATGCAGCAGTTCTGGGAGTGGCGAATAAAGGTCCTAAGGCCATATGGTTCATAATAAGAAATAAGGTACCATACCACGCAGCCACTGGTTTAGCAAAATCGTACAACCCGCTTGAGCGTGTTTTACTTAAGGCAATCAGTGCAGCTAAAGGTAATAAAGTAGAGGAGATCAAAAAACCAATCCCAGCAGATAACCAATGACTACCTGCAAGTTGACCTAAATGAGCAGGGAAAATAAGGTTACCTGCTCCAAAAAGCATTCCGAAAATGAGTGAAGCTAATAAAAATAATTTCTTTGTTGATAATTTTTCCATCATAAATAACTCCTTAATCGTTTAGTTAACATAAATGAAATGAAGCTAAACGTCTGACTCGTCTTTGTCTAAAAATTTGCATAAATCTTTTCCTTTCTTTGGTGAAAAACACAAAAAGCCCGTTGGAATAATTATTCCAACGGGCAATTGACATTGCGGTACCACCGTTTTTTTTGTTTATGAATAAACAATCTCTTAGCGACTCACTAATAGTGAAGCGCATTATCCGATAACGGGGATCGCCGGCACAAACTTCTAACGTCACTTGTGCATCTCCAGAGTTACTTTCACAAATAATAGACCTACGATTTTCCACCAACCAATCGCTCTCTAAAATGCTTATTATTCGTTACTCTCTCTATCAATGATTTTTGTTCATTATAGAAGCAATGATGGACAGTGTCAAGACAAAAAAAGTAAAAAATTGAATTTTCTGTCAATAGATTTGAGTGAAACGTTCACCATTGATTTTTTTCTTTCTTCTTAATTACGGTCAATTTTTATTGCTGTAAGAGTCTTCGTTAAGGACAGAAGCGTAGTTAAGTGTCTACATAATAAATAGTGAAACGAATATTTAATGGCTTGAAAAATGTGGTGGAATATTCTTTGAGATTGTTAGAAACAGCCAACTATTGTTAGCAAAGTATTTATTTGACTGTCTCTACAACAATTTTGAAATTTGATCTATCACACCAATTTGTTATCAGTCAGTCGTTCGATTCATCTTTTAAGGCAAAAAAAGCAAAAATTGCAAGGTTAAACGGTTTCAAACGCCTTTTTTTAGAATGAATATAAGTAAAATAGGATTTACCCAATTGAGCGAAGATTAAAAAAAGGAGGTTTTGTTACATTTGCTGTAAAGAGAAAGGTGAGGGTAAGTGGATGAGAAAGATGACGATTGTTTTCTTTTTGTTCCTTATTTTTTTGACCATTGAGGCATATACGCGAACAATGATTGTCTACGCTGAATCTGTACAAAGCACAGCGGGGATCCGCTTTGTACCAAATCCTTCAAATGCATCATCAGAAGATCTGGCAAAAGAGAAAGACGGGCAGACAAAAAGAATGATGCAAAGAAAGCTCCCAAAAACAATTGATCAGCAGAGTAGTTCTTTGATGATCTGTGGTGGACTCATTGTAACAGCAGCAGGAGGTTTCCTCTTACTGAGAAAAGGAAAGAAGGAAAAAAATGAAAAAAGTAGTTTTAACAATCGCACTATTTAGCACATTCGTTATTAGTGCGAAAGCAACAACCGTTTATGCAGAAATAGCCGATGATACTCATGGCACAAGTATCGCTAAAGTTGGGTTAGAGAAACAAGATGAAACGGATGAACCAACGGATCCAATTGATCCACCAGATGTACCAGGTACGTATATTCCAACAGGAAACACCGGTGCTTTACGTATTGACTATATCTCAAATATTGACTTCGGTACACAAAAAATCGCTAGTGAAACAAAAAACTATACAGCTGGGAATTCAGATGAATTTGTTGAAACACAAATATCTGATCTACGAGGAAATGGTGCAGGTTGGAACTTACAAGTTAGCTATGATAGTGAAAAAGCAGGATTTTATACTGAAAATGGTGTTGCGTTAGCTGGGGCTGAACTAAGCTTGCCAGCAGGGACAGCAAAAACGGTGACAGAGAATCAGTCTCCGGCAGCTGAAACGGCAACGGTAACAGTAAATAAAGATGCGCAAAATATTATGTTTGCTGCCGCAACAACCGGTCTAGGGACTTGGGAAGATCAGATGTCAGCAGAAGCTGTTTCATTAAAAGTACCTTCTGGTAACTTGGCAGGAACTTATTCTGCCACACTTGTTTGGACATTAACAGACGCACCAGCTTAATCTAAAGGAGAAGAAACATGAAAAAAAATATTCTAGCAACTACATTATTAAGTGTGTTAGCCATTAATACCATGAGTATGACCATCTATGCAGAAGAAATGAGTGATTCAGCAACTTCAACAGCAAAGATCACATTCGAAGGGAATGATACCCATTCCAACAAACCAGTGAATCCAGATAATCCAGATGATTTAATCGACAAACCAGACGAAGTAGATCCAGATGATCCTAACAATCATGGAACTGGCGATCAAGGACCACTTTCAATTGACTATGTGTCCAATATCAGTTTTGGTACACAAGAAATTTCACAAAATAAAAAAGTCTATGTCGCAGCAAATGCAAAACCATTTGTTCAAATCACAGATAAACGAGGAGTATCTGGTGGGTGGTCACTAACTGCGACTGCTTCAAAATTTTCAGCAGCTGACAGCACTGAATTAAAAGGAGCAATCCTATCATTTGCGAATGGAGATACTCGAACGACTTCTGATAACATCAGCGGCAAACCTGATGCTTTTGATTTCACTTTTAACAATCATGAAGCTCAACCAGTTATGACGGCAAAAAGTCTGAATGGTCAGGGAACTTGGTTAGATGTATTTGAAGGAGAAGAAGGAAACAATACAAATGTTCAATTGACTGTTCCTGCTGGTTCTGCTCAAGCAAAAGAGTATACCGCAACGATTACTTGGACCCTTACTGCAGGTCCAACTGATGCACAATGATGAATAAACGTCATCATCGTTTTATTTGTTTAGTCACAGGTATCATCGGATTTTGGGGAATCCTTGGTGTCAATTCGCTTACCTCATATGCAGATTCAGCTGAATCTGCATATAGTGTAAGTGCAAATATACCTGAAGAACAAACAAATAAAGATGTATCTTATTTTGATTTAACTGAAGCACCAAATGAAACGCGCGACCTATCCATTCATTTATCCAATGTCGGAGAAAAAGAAAGTGTCTTTGAAATAGAGATCAACAATGCAGCGACCAACACAAACGGTGTGATCGATTATAATCAACGAACAGTTAAAAAGGATGCCTCTGCCAAATACCAAGTCAGTGATTGCTTAACCACTGATGCAAAGGAAGTAACAATTCCAGCTGGAGAAGCAAAAGACGTGCACTTTCAATTGAAAATGCCAAAAGAATCATTTGACGGGATTCTTTTAGGAGGTATCCATGTAACGAAAAAAGAGAACCAAAGTGAAAAAGTTTCTGGAACAGCGATTCGAAATAAGTATGCTTATGTTATTGGGGTTGAGCTTAGGAACAACAGTAAACCTGTCTCACCAGATTTGAAATTGATTTCTGTAAGAACTGGGTTACAAAATTCGTATGCAACGATTTTTGCACATTTACAAAATCCTACATCAACGATCATCAGTCAAGTTCATACGGAAGCGACGATCACTAAAAAAGGCTCATCAAAAGTGTTGTATACAGCAAAAAAAGATCATATGTCGATCGCACCCAATACGAACTTTGATTTTCCGATCAGTGTCAACAAGAAGAAAATCGATCCGGGAACTTATATGTTAACAGTAGATGCGACAACAGAAAATAATCAAAAGAAATGGCATTTAGCAAAAACATTTACGATCAAACCAGAAAATGCCAAAAAAATCAATGATGAAGCAATTACAGAAGAAAAAGCAGAAGTATCTTATCTGCCGATGATCATTGGGATAGGCGGCTTACTATTAGGGATCATTGTGTTCTTAAGTTACAAACTGTTCCAACAAAAAGGTAGGTGAGGAAGGAAATGAAAAAGCAAAAAGTGAATAAAAAATTAGTATTTCTAGTCGCCTATTTTGCTTTGTTCAGTCTCTTTCAGCTAGCCTTCTCTACTAAGTCAGTTGTTGCGGATTCATGGCCTGATGGACAATCAGAAGCTGACATCTATGGTGGACATATCCATGCTAAAATCACCTATGTAAAAGATGGGAATCCAAATTATACAGCGATTGGGGATACGATAACAGTTACAACAGTTTTAGAAAAAAAAGATGATACAAACCTTGAAGAAGAGTATAAGCAATCAACGTTAGTGACGGTTTTTCCTGATAAAGAGCAAGGGTTGGAATTAATAGGAGAACCCGAACTTGTTTATAAACATGGTGGTGTAACAGGTAACGGAAATTTGATGGCTCCATCTAAGGAAGTTGCCTATGACATCATAACGGCTTATAACTTTTATGGACATACAGAATTTGGAGATTCCAAGTCCTATGATGGGCGGATTACAGAAATATTGCCGCTCGCTTCAGACGGTATCTCTGATGGTCCTTATAGTGACAATTACTCGGTTTATCGATTATTGGAAAAAACGGGTGATTCAATGACGATCACCTATCGTGCCAAAGTCACAGAAAAAGCAGTCACTAAGGATAAATTTGTCTTGCGTGCATCTGTTTGGGATAGTATGAAAAAAGATATTGGATTTACTCATTTTTTATCTGCTGAAATGCCAAGCTTTCAATCAGAAAAGTTAGCCTTATCTTTTGATGATACGAGCAAAAATCTAGAATTAGATTCCGAGCAGATCACGCTAACAGGTAAATGGAGTGGTCCTTTGGACGATCTCACAGCTTACTTAACAATCAATGGGATGATAATGAACACTGATGAACTATTGTCTTGCTTCAAGAGTGATGGCACATTTCGTGTACCTGTTGACCTGAGTCAGCTACCATCAGTTTCAGAAGTGAATAATGTGACTTTGATGATTCAAAAAAGTAATGGTGAGTCAGCACAAGATTCAACGGTCTTAAGAATGACCAAACCTGCTTCACCTCCTACGATTGAACTGGCAAATAATCTTGCTAATCAAACGCTCGTTCTTTACCCGGGGGATCAAGGGTTTACCTTGAGTGGCAAGTGGAAAGCCGATAGTGGTTCGTGGATCAATATTTACTATAAGTTAAATGGTGTTGAAAAAAAGCTGAATGATTCAGATTCGATTGCGAATACACAACCTGGAAATATGGTTGATTTTTCAAAGAATTTCACACTTGCAGACTTAGCAGCAGGAGAAAATCAATTTGAAGTTTATGTTAAAAATGAAAAACAACAACAATCAAATATTGAAACATTTAAGGTGATCAAAGAAGCGGGAGTTGTGAGATTTGTAAACGTACCAGATCTTCTGACTTTCATGGCAATCCCCGTTGCTAGTCATACGATTCAAACAAATTTGACACAGGCAGCCAATCTTTTAGTAGAAGATACAACTGGAAAACCGATTAATTGGAAACTTAATGTATCACAAACTGAAGAGTTTAAAGATGGTAAACAAGTATTACCAGCCACTCTTTTTTATCAAAATGGTGATACGGCACAAGTCATCGAAAAAGAACATCCGATCACACTTCCTATGACTGAAGTAACAACTAATAATGATGTCCGGAATTACAGCATTCTACAAAATTCAGAAAACTATTTTTATCTAAATGTTCAACCCGGTGGATATGCTGGGGAATATTCATCACAGGTGGAATGGACAATTGTCAATGCCCCTTAGTTCCTTTTATTGATAAAATATAGTGGAGCTGGTTAACAGGGATATTCAAATGATTGAAATCCAGATTTTTAATATTGAAATTAGCAAAATAAGCCAAAGATAGCCAAAAATACTTTTTGTATTTAAGCTATCTTTGGCTTATTTTTTTGTATTGTTTTATTAAGGATGGTGCAAATGCTGAACAAAGAAGACTGTTCATTGATTGAAATAGTTTGGATAGTTCTATGCTACTAAAAAAAGATGAATAAATGAAACTTGGATTTCCATCTAATCGAGAAGGTTAAGGTAACGTGAGATTCAGTTTTACAGTTAAGCTCTAAGGTGGTTAAATAAAAATTAAATTTTTCAAATATTCTAAATATGCTTGCGATTTTTCTAGTATTTTTTATTATTCATGTTATCTTATAACAGTAATGTTATTGGTTGTCAAAAGGGGAGGCACCAATTAATGAAAAAGTGGTATGTTTGAAAATGATAAACTGGTTTGCTTAGGGGGATGGGTTAATGGAAGTGATTATTTATATTATAGTGGTTCATCTTAATTTTGCACTGATAGGTCTCATTTTATTTGCAAAAAAAAGGATTTTTATGGATTGCTTCATTCGTTTGGGATTAACGCTACTTAATATATGGCTGATTGAATGGACACCAGTATTTTTGGTTTTACTTTATTTTTATAATGGAAAATATATTTTTCAGGAAACAAGAAATCTATTTATTGTTTTTTTATTAAATACTTTTTGTGTAAATTTTATCGGTATTTCTGTTTTCTTGACAATTGAAGTACCACGATTTTTAGAAAATTATGACTTGTTAGCGAATGCGATCCTAGAAATTTTGCTTTTAGTGGCAATCCTAATTGTAATGAAAGAATTAGATAAAAAGTTTCGAATTAGTAATTATCTATACGCATATAAAAAAAATCGTCTGTTTTCGACATTTTTGATTATATGTATGTTCATGTCACTTTTGTGGTATCATTTGCTTTTTTCGATGGATTCATTGGATTTCCTTTTAACCTCTTTTATTTTAGTTGCTAGTAATTCCTTTTATGGACTACTTATGCTTTTGATTTTATTGAATGAAAAAAAGGAAGAATACTATCAGATCTATTTAGAAAGCATGAAAAAAAATGAAGAATATTATCAAAAGCTAGAAGAATTTCGTCATGATTATAAAAATTATGTTGGTGTGATGGAAGATCTTGTACAGAATAAACAAATTCATAACGAATTAGAAGCCATCGTAGGGGAAGAAAAAGAGTTTTTTGAAACGCAACTCAATGATGCTTTACACATGAAGTTACAAAAAATTTATGATCCACTGTTGCAAGGAATCTTTGTCAAATTTGTTAAGCGGGCAGAAGAGCTTCGGATACCTTATAAAATCCAAGTCAATCATATCATACCCAAGCTTTCAATGAATTCCTATGACATGATTCGCTTATTTACAAATATTATCGAAAATGCTTTTGTTCATTATGATCAAACGATGGCGAAAGAAAAAAAAGAAATCACGATCATCGTTGAACATTTGTGGGATTGTTTTTATTTTGAATTTAGTAATCCCAGCAAAAACACTGGAAAAAATCTAACTGAATTGTTTCAAAAAGGAACAACCAGTCAGAAAAGTAGTAAGGGAATTGGGTTATACAGTGTCAAAAAAATCGTAGAAGAGAATGAGAATCTTGCATTGAATTTAAAGTATGACAAACAAGAGCAACGTTTTTACTGTATCTTAACTTTGAAAAAAGAAACAGTCCATTAAAAAAAGCCACTCGCCTATTTACTGAATAGGCAAGTGGCTTTTTGTTGTACGTATAGAACTAATGAACCAAATGATTTTCATTTTTCAGATGTTCCATAAAATCCACTAATTTTTTTATACTTCTTCGGCTAAGGATCAAGGCATCATCGTTTTTAAACACAATTTCATTGTTCTTTTTATCTACTAATTTGATATTAGCTGGATTGATGGAGTAACTCTTCAAATCATTGAAAAAATGAAAGTTTTGAAACGTTTGTTTTAGTTCTTCAATTTTTCCATGAATCAAAAAAAATTCTGTTTGACAGAAAAATTCAATAGTCGAACGAGAACCTGTGATCTTACTTAAGTAATTGACTTCTTTAGGGTCGATTAAATAGATTTTAGAAAGTGATTCGATTTTAATGAGTTTACTTTGTCCTTGTGGCAAATTCGAATGGTTGAACAATAATTCTTCCAAGCCATTTACAGCTTCCGTGATGTCTTTTTTACTATAGTATTTATCTGCTCGAATATTTTGATTGATAATCTCCATTCCTTTAGTTGTGTCATTCGTCAAAAACAGGATGTAACAAGAATGATTTCTTTGACGAATTTTTTTGCTAAAATCAATCCCAGAATGAAAACGGTTCAATTCTATATCAACAATAAAAATATCTGAGTCTTGGATAGGCATAAAATCAAGGTCAGCATAGAATTTTTCTAATTGAGAAGGCAAGGGGATGGTTAACGAAATTGCTGCTAAATTAGCACTACGATTATATTGTTTACGAAATTCTTCTTGATGGAATACATTATCTTCAATATAGTACACTTTCACACACATCACCTCCAACTTTCAATCGTTCTTAGTATAGCAAGAATCAATGTGTGGATAAAGAGAATAAAAGAATAAATTATTAGACTTTTTTTATTTAATATTTAAATAATTGAAAGGAAATATGGATGTTGAAGTAAAATTTGAACGAAAGAGTCAGAGAGAAAACGGTTATTTTAGAAGTCTAAAAATCATCTGGAAATAGTCTACAGACAAAAGCTGGGATACCTTTTTTAAAAGTTAAACCAATGCGTACGGTTTTGTTCGTAAAAAGAAAGAACATCCTATATTAGTTGGTCATATGAAGAAAAGCAAGAATGAGAAAAGAGAAAAATTAATTGAAATAGCCGTTACAAGAAAACGCTTTTATGTTAAGGTAGATACGTAAAATAGTACATTGGTTAGGGAGGGTATTCAATTGACAAGGGAAGAAAAAATATATGATGTAGCATCACAGATCATTTATGTAGTCATAAACAATCTTTTTTTTATTGTTGTAAATTTACCGCTGTTTAGTTACCTTTATTTGATGATTTATCAAGGAGTTACTTTATATCTAATCTTAATGGGTCTCTTTATGATTCTGTTTGCTATTTCATTGATCGCACTATTTGAATCGCTGTATCAGTTTATTATTAAGAAACAGGAAAGCAATCTCCGATTTTTTTGGCGGAGCATCGCTAAGGCATGTTCTTGGGATAGTTTACCTGTCTATTTGCTCATCAGTTTGATTGCTTCAATAGGATTTCTCTTTTTTATGGTTGAACTTTCTCCAATTTTTTCTATATTTGTCATTATTTATGCTATTTTAGCGGTCTACGGGATGTTGATCCTTCCTTTTGCTATCATGGAAACGATCCTTTTCCAAAACACCTTTTTAAAAACGTTGTTGAATGCGATGATTTTATCTTTCCAGAAATGGCAATTACAGCTTTTTACGATTGCCTATCTGTTATTTGTTCTTTTATTGTTTCCACGCTCGCCAGCTATCTTCTTTTTTGTCGGTTTTAGTGGCTACTGCTACTTGTTTTTAACTTTTTATGCACCATTTTTACAAACTCGGATAGCGAGTATTATGGGATTGGATCAAAGAAATGACTAAAAGCATGACGAGGATTAAACATAACCTTTTGAAACACGCTTTTTATCGTTACATGTTGTGGATGAGTGTTAGTTTATTAGTGTTATTCTTTATTATTTATCTCATCACAGTTTCTTTCCATCAAAAAAGAGATGAAAATCTAAAGGAAATCAACTTAAATTTTTATACAGAAATTATGATGATGAAAAATGCAACAGATAATATGTTGGCGCTTTTGTATGCGGAACAACCTGATTTAGAAGATTTGAGGCAAATTACTAATTTATCACTCGCAGAATACTACGAATACAAAACGACTACTTACATGAAACATGCCGGTTCAAAGTATAATGGAACCCAAAATTTTGTTAATCAGTCCTTTAAAATGAATGATTATTTGTCAACTGTAGTTATTTATCATGCGCAGACGAAACGTAGCGTAGTCTTCCAAAAAGATCAGACAACCACGATGAAAAAAGTGGATGAATTTCATTTGGCAGACCCAAACGATATCGAAAAAACAAAAAAGCAAATTTTTAAGATAAATAAGAATAGAAATCTTATTGGATTTCACAAAGAATTACATAAAGAAACAGATTTAAGTTACGCAGCAGATGTCTATTTTTATTATGATATTTCTCCATTATTTGAAAAGATTCATTATCAAGTGTTAAGAAACAACGGCAATATTCAAGTTTTCTACAAAAACAACCCTATTCCACCGGAGATAAAACCAAAATATGTTCTAGACCAACGTCAAGCAGAACATTACGTGGTTACAGCCACGACAAAGTATGCCAATGTTTTTACAGAATATTCTTTGATCTATACTGTCTACTCTTTTTTTGCCATCCTTGTGTTTTTAGGTTTTTTCCCATTTCTATTTCAGTATTTGCAAAAAATAGAGGGAAGACTCTCTCAACTAACTCAAAAAATTACCAAAGTAAAAACAGGGAATTTTGACCCTGAAAAGTTCGCTCAATCAGACGACTATAAAAGTGATGATGCGATTTCTTTGATCTCTTCTAGTATTGATGAATTAGCATATCAGTTAAATGACCAGATTCATCAAGTTTATAAAAGTAAGATTAAACAAAAGGATTATCAGATCCAAAGTATTCGGGCCCAGATCAATCCACACTTTCTTTACAATACGTTAGAAGCAATTCGAATGAAAGCAGAACTAAATGAAGATCACGCAGTGGCAGGAATGCTCTTAAATGCTGCAACATTATACCGTAAATTGATCAAGGGGAAAGATGTCATTTGTTTAGCGGAAGAATTGGAATATTGTGATGCTTATCTTAGTCTTTTTGAAATACGTTTTGAAGATGCACTATTTTATGATATCGTTTGTGATCCAAGTCTTGAATCTTTGCTGATTGAGAAATTTACGCTCCAACCAATCATCGAAAATTTTATTCATCACGGGATTGATTCGCAACGCCAAGATAACTTCATCGAGATCCATTGTTTTGAAAAGGATGATCGGTTGTACATTGAAGTAGTAAATAACGGAAAGCCAATTCCAAAAGTAGAAAAACAAAGAATCCAAAAACAACTTGCTCAAAACAGCCATGATCTGGAGATGACTGCCCCTACTGGCTTATTTGGGGTAGATTATCGAATCAAACAACGCTTTGGACATCAGTATGGCGTAACATTTACTACGCAAGAAGATTATGTGAAATTTCAAATCACCATGCCTAAAAAAAGAGGAGGGGAGATCGTGTGAATGTTTTACTAGTTGATGATGAACCGTTAATCACAGAAGGAATTGAGAAACTGCTAAAAAAAACAACCGGTAACACAAAAAATTTCACGACATTTAAAACAACTTCCGGTATTGAAGCATTGAAAATCCTAAATGAGGTAGCTATTGATATTTTATTAACAGATATCAGAATGCCTGATATTGATGGATTGGCACTTGCTAAAAAGGCACGTTGTGTACAAAAACAAATAAAAATCATCTTTATCAGTAGTTATGATGATTTTAGTTATCTGAAACAAGCCATTCTCATTGGAAGCAGTGATTATCTTTTAAAACCAGTCGACCCTATTGAGTTAGCCACTACTTTTGGGAAGTTGACAAGAGAAATAAAAGAAGTAAAACTCTTTCAGCATTTGAAGAACAATCAACAGATTGATGTGTTTCGTGTCAATTTGTTGCGGAAATTGCTGCATCAAGAAATTTCGTCAACGGAATTAGCAAAATGGCAGGACATCCTTGAACCAATCACGGATTGGCAAAATTATACCATCACTTACCTAGAAGGTGCTTTTTATAATGATAAACTTTTTGAACGTGTTTCTGAGCAGTTATCGGTATTATTCGTCCAACCTTATAGCCTTTTATTGGAACCGAATAAACTTCTTTTGTTTTTTTCTCCTAAAGAAGAACAACATTATCGGTTAAGTATTCAATATTTATGTGAGACATTTGATTTATTTGCGGTCATCGGTAGTGGCTGCCATTCATTAATTGAGATCACGCATTCTTATCGAAGTATTGAACCATTTATGGAAAGTAAAAATATCTTGGAAAACCCATTAGTCATTGATCTATTTCCTAAAACTACATTGATCAACGAATACCAACTAACGCAGAAAATTTATTTTAAAAGTTTAGCTTATCTTGAAAACCAATCGATTGAAGCATTCCAACAATTAGCTATTGCCAATATTGATCAATGGAAAGACCATCCGATTCAGTCGTTAGTATGTCATTACTTGCTGATCGCACTTCACAAAGGGATTGCTACTCTGGAAAAACAAGAACAAGCTTATCAAGAGTTACAACCATTGCTCTACGCATTAAAGACAGCAGACAAATCAGTTTTTAAGAAAAAGATAGGTACGATCTGTTCAAAACTGACTGAAATAAGTTGTACCACAAAAAGTCATTCTCCAGTGATTGACCAAATCTTATATCTAGTCAATCAGGATTTCACGAAACGCTACTCTTTAAAATCATTAGCTGAGCGATTTCATATGAATCCAGCCTATCTTGGACAGCTTTTTTTAAAAGAATTGAATATGAGTTTTAGTGAATATGATAAAAAAATTCGTATGAGAGAAGCCAATCAGCGAATCAAAGAGAGTACGGAAAGAATTACTGTGATCGCAAAAGCCTTAGGATATGATGATATCAGTTTATTTTATCGTCATTATAAAAAAGAATACGGAATAACCCCCAATAAAGCACGCAAGTTCGAAAATGAAAGAGAGCCGTTGAACCTAAAATGAAAAATCATTCTTTTATCATTTTTTATGACTAAGAAAGGCGTAGTAAAACCAATAATGAAATCATGAATCATTTTTCGAGAAGAGTGATATTTCAGACTCTTCTTTTTTGTGTCTTTATTACATACAAAAAATATTGTCTATAATTTTGCCAATAAATCTATAAAATCGCAAATTGAGAAAGCGCTTTATTTACTTTATGATAAACATAGATAAGGAGTTGAACAGGATGGAAGAAAAATTAGCAGCAACATTTGTCAAAAAGAAGCAGGAAAATCGTGTGTTAAAAACATTTAAAAAAAACCGACCTTTATTTTTCCTTTCTTTACCAGGAATTATTTGGTTTGCGATATTTTCCTATTTTCCACTTTTTGCGATTTTAGTGGCGTTTAAAGATTTTCGATTAAGTGGTAATTTTTTTGAGAGTTTTATGAAGAGTGATTGGGTCGCTTTTAAAAACTTTGAATTTATTTTTAAAAGTGGGAATGCTAGCCTGATTATTCGCAACACGGTTGGTTATAATGTGCTGTTCATTGTTATGGGAATCATCGTGCCATTGATCCTTGCATTATTGTTAAATGAAATTTTCAGTAAGCGACTATCAAAATTGTATCAAAGTGTCATGTTTATTCCTTACTTTCTTTCGATGGTCGTTGTCAGTTATATCGTATTTGCATTTTTGGACCCGACAAATGGGTTTATCAATCAGTTTTTGATAAGTATTGGGAAAGAGCCGATCCAATTTTATATGCAAGCAAAGTATTGGCCTTATATTTTAGTCGTTGTACAAATGTGGAAAACGATGGGCTACAATATGATTATTTTTTTAGCCGCAATATGCGGGTTTGATAAATCTTATTACGAAGCAGCTAATCTTGATGGAGCAACAAAATTCCAACAAATCTGGTATGTCACGATTCCTATGTTGAAACCGGTGATCATTATGTTGACGATTTTAGCAGTAGGGGGGATCTTTCGGACAGACTTCGGATTGTTTTATCAAGTGCCAAAAGATTCAGGGGCGCTTATCAATGTGACACAAACCATTGACACTTATATCTATCGCGGATTGTCGTCTATGGGAGATATCGGTTTATCGGCTGCTGGTGGACTGTTGCAGTCAGTAGTTGGCTTCTTTTTAGTGTTAGGAACCAACATGATCGTCAAAAAAATCGATAAAACACAAGGAATCTTTTAAGGGAGGAAAAAAGAGTGGAAGCAAAAAAAACACTAGGTGAATCTTTGAACCGATTTGGACGAATCAGTAAAAAAAATAACCTTTTGATTAGTCTGGGTTTAGGGATATTGACCTTTTTAACTGCTGTTCCTTTTATTTTAGTTTGTATTATCGCCTTTACTGATTCAGAATCGATCCAACGAAACGGGTACCGACTGCTACCTGAAAAATGGAGCCTAGCAGCTTTTCAAGCAATTTTTGAAGAAGGAGCGATTTTTTCCGCTTTCGGTACAACGATTTTCATTACGATCATTGGGACCGTCATCGGTGTGTTTTTAATGTCGACCTTTGCGTATACCCTTTCTCGAAAGACTTACGCTTATCGAGGGTTTTTATCAAGGTATTCTTTGATACCCATGTTGTTTAGCGGTGGGATGATTGGTAATTACATTGTGATTGTGAATGTTTTAGGGTTGAGGAACTCTATCTGGGCATTGATTTTACCTTTGTGTATGTCCACGTTTTCAATCATGGTTTTGAAAACGTTTTATCAAATGTCTGTCCCAGAAGCATTGATTGAATCAGCATATATCGATGGTGCCAGTGAGTGGTTGATTTATTTTAAAATCGTACTTCCGTTATCGTTACCAGGTATCGCAACCATTGCCTTATTCTTAACCTTAGGCTATTGGAATGATTGGTTTTCAGCATTACTTTATACCGATAATAATCAATTGGTACCGTTACAGTATTTGTTGATGAAGATGGAGAATAATATTGAATTTATTGCAAACAATGCTGGAAAAATGGGGATGACCCAAACCGGTACTTTACCCACTGAAACGATCAAAATGGCGGTGGTAGTAGTAGCTACTTTACCGATCTTGATTGCATATCCTTTTTTTCAAAAATATTTTATTGGTGGTTTAACTGTTGGCGCAGTGAAAGAATAGTATAGGAGGAAAAATAATGAAAAAATTTGTATTGCTAGGAGCTGCATTATTAGCAGGAGGTCTTTTAACAGGATGTTCAAGTAACAAAACCAGTAATGCGAGTGAGTCTGATACGGTGGATCTTACTTGGTACATAACGGGTATTCCACAAAAAGATGTGGCAAAAGTGAATGAGGCGGTCAATAAGTATACAAAGGACAAATATAATGTCACAGTGTCTCTTAATCAAATTGACTGGGGTGAATATGACCAAAAGATGAGCGCACTGGTCAATGCCGGAGAAAGCTTTGATCTCGCATTTACTGCTTCTTGGCTAGGAGGATTTAATTATTTAACCAATGCTCGAAAGGGCGCATTGTACGATATCACAGAATTACTTGATAATGAAAACCAAGGATTAAAAGCTGAAATCTACGAGAATTTTTGGAAAGGTTCCACCATTGATGGAAAAATATATGGGGTACCAGCGCAAAAAGAAATCGCTGCTACGGAATATTTTGTCTTCAATAAAGAACTAGTTGATAAATATGATGTTCCGTACGAATCAATCAAAACCTATGATGAACTTGAACCATGGCTCAAAACGATCAAGGAAAAAGAAGGAATCAATCCTTGGTACATGTCTGAAGGTTACCGAAACCCTTATAAATTCGATGAATTATCAACATCCGTTGGGATCAACCTTGAAGGAGATGAAGGGAAGATCGTCAATTATTATTTTGAGAAACCATACGTTGAACGGGTTGAAAAAGTGAGAGATTTTATGAAAAAAGGCTATGTCAATAAAGATGCAGCACTGGCAAAACAAACCGATATTGTTGGGAAAGAATGGTTTGTTACTTCAACCGTGATGGGACCACTTGATACAGCAACAGTCAAAGACCAAGTGAAAAAAGATGTAGTGGTAACGCCTATGGTAGATTCAATTGTGACGAATGCTTCAGCAATGGGTGGCGGTACGGTGATCAGTGCGAACTCGAAACATCCAAAAGAAGCGATGAAGCTATTAGAAGCTGTAAATACCGACGAAAAATTGATGAATCTCTTATCCTATGGTATTGAAGGAACACATTATGAAAAAACTGGGGAGAAGACAATCAAATGGTTAGATGCTCATAGCAATTATACGATGCCATTTTATATGTTTGGGAATTACTTCAATCTTTATCACCAAGAAGGTGCACCAACAGACGAATGGGAAGTGTTGAAATCTTATAATGAGCAAGCAGAAGCATCCCCAGCACTTGGATTCAACTTTGACACGAAAGCTGTGACAACGCAACTTGCTGCTTTGAATAACGTACAAGAAGAATTTAAAGCATTGATCAACACTGGCTCAGTTGAAACACAAGAGAATTTGAATAATATGAAGAAAAAAATGAATGCGGCTGGACTAGATGAAATTATCACGGAAATGCAAACACAATATGATAGTTGGAAAAAAGAACAAAAATAATACAGATAGTACAAGCCAGGAGCTCAATTTTTTTAGTTGTTTCCTGGCTTTTCACTAGAAAAGAGGAATAGTGTGAAAAAATTACTAGAATTTGAACGTGTGCAACGAATCATCATAGAGTTAAAAAAGAACATGATCAAAACTGCGATACCTGTTGAGAATTTAGTTTTTCATTCTGAAACGGGGACAAAAGAATTTGAAAGAGGTGCTTATTTTGGCGAAAAAAATCAGTACTATACAATTGCAGGAGAACTCTGTTTACCAAATGAATTTCAAAATCAAACAGTCGATTTAGCAATCTTTTCTTCACTAACTGAATGGGATTCAACGACAAACCCACAAATAAAAGTGTATTTTGATGATCAGCTGATCCAAGGATTAGATGTTAACCATACGACTTTGCGGTTACCCAAAGAATATGCTTCAAGAGATCGGATTCCATTGCAAATCGAGGTTTTTTCAGGTCGGGAGGAAAAAAAATATCCTTTGACGGTTGAGCTAAGGTTGATCGATCCTTTGACTTATGAACTCTATTACGATTTGTTCGTGATATTGGATAGTTGGCGATCGCTAAACGAGCATGACTCGAATTATATCTATTATGAAAGAGAATTAGGACAAGTAGTTGATCAATTGAATTTTTATAAACCTTATAGCTCAGAATATTATCAAGGATTAATGAAAGCAAAAGAACACTTAGAACGTGCATTTTATCAAACAGGCTTAGTAAAAAATGCTCCTCGTGCCTTGGTTGTTGGTCATACACATATCGATTTGGCTTGGTTATGGACAGTGATGCAGGCGGTTGAAAAGGGAGAACGTAGTTTTTCGACTGTATTGAAATTAATGGAGGAATATGATGAACTGACTTTCATTCAGAGTCAACCACAAATGTATCAATTGATCAAAGATACCTATCCGCAACTATATGAGAAAATCAAAGAAAAAATTGTTGCAGGCAAGTGGATTCCAGAAGGGGCTATGTGGGTAGAAGCAGATTGTAATCTTGCTTCAGGTGAATCATTGGTCCGTCAATTTCTTTATGGGAAACAATTTATACGCGAAGAGTTTGGTCAAGAAAGTCAAATTTTGTGGTTGCCAGATGTTTTTGGCTATTCTGCAGCTTTACCGCAAATTTTGAAAAAAACAAACACGCCCTATTTCATGACAACAAAACTTTCTTGGAATCAATTCAATCAGATCCCTTATGACAGCTTTTTTTGGCAAGGAATCGATGGTAGTCGAGCGCTAACTCATTTTATTACGACAATCAGTGACGGTTATAGCCCGACACCTTATTATACGACTTACAATGGACTACTCGATCCTTATACGGTGAAAGGAAGTTGGGAACGCTACTTAGATAAGGATGTCAATGACAGTATTCTGATCGCTTACGGTTATGGAGACGGTGGCGGAGGACCAACACGAGACATGTTGGAAACGTTGAAACGCATGAAAAAAGGTTTGCCAAGTATGCCCCAAGTCATTGAAAGCACAGCAATTGATTTTTTTGAAGAACTCTCAGAAAAAATGACCAAACATCAGGAAAAAGAGTGGCTCGGAGAACTGTATTTTGAATACCATCGGGGAACGTATACCTCCATCGGGAAAAACAAGCGCAACAATCGATTTGGTGAAACGTTATTACAGACAGTTGAAAAATTATATAGTATCTTTGCCCGAGAAAAATATCCAGCTGAAATGTTGGAAAAATCATGGAAACAATTATTGTTAAATCAATTCCATGATATTCTTCCAGGAAGCGGAATCAAAGAAGTTTATGATCAGACAGATATTGATTATCACGAACTTTTCACTGAAATGAACCAATTAATTGACACAGTGTTGCCAAGTCACGATGCAGGACAGTTTCTTTATCTGTTCAACCCTAGCGGAGTAAGTGAACAAGTCATCGTTCCATTACCACTGGAATCAGGAGAATGTCTGGAACATCAAGGTCAGTCGATTGTCAGCCAAAAAACGTATGATGGACAATTCTTAGGACGATTCGATCATTTACCTGCTCTCGGTGGGAGTTATTACACTATTGTAAAATTAGATCGTGAAGTCACGACTAAAACGGAAACCACTCCTTTAATTAAGCAATACGAGACACAAGACTTTAGTCTTTTATTCGACGAACACTATCGTATGATCAGTGCATTCGATAAAAAGAACCAACGAGAAATCGCTGGTAAGAAAGCAGTGAACGAACTACTGGTTTACGAAGATCTGCCTTTAAATTATGATGCATGGGACATTGACTTTTACTATAAAAATAAACCAACAATCATTACCGATATTCAAGAAGCATTGATTGTTGATCAAGGTCCGATTCGGGATACGTTGAAAATCGTTAGAAAATTTTATGATTCGACTATTACGCAATACATCCATTTGATTCACGGAAAAGCACGAATCGATTTTGAAACGAAGGTTGATTGGCAGCAAAATCATAGTCTCCTTCGAGCGGAGTTTCCAGTGCCTGTTAATGCCTATCAAGCGACTTATGATATCCAGTTTGGCAATCTACAACGACCGGCGCATAAAAATACTTCGTGGGACAAAGCAAAGTTTGAAGTATGTGGACATAAATGGGTCGATCTATCCGATGATGGCTATGGGATTTCATTATTGACAGATTCAAAGTATGGCTTTGATGCTCAATACCAACATTTAGGAGTCTCATTGATCAAATCCGCCACAGATCCTTATGAAACAGCAGATCAAGGCAATCATCAGTTCACCTACTCGCTTTATTGCCATGCTCAAACGTGGAAGGAAGCGAAGACCCAAGAAGAAGCTCGTCAATTAAATATCCCTTGTTTGGCTGTTCGTCAAGAACAGAAAACTTTACCAGAAGGTTCGTGGGTGAACTGTCAAGAACGAAACATTTGTCTGGAAACCTTAAAGAAAGCTGAAACGGATGGATCCATCATTATGCGGGCTTATGAATTTGAAAATCGCCAAACAACAACGGTCTTAAAATTTTCTCAGCCAATTCAACATGTACAGATTTGCGATCTATTAGAAAATCCAATTGAAACGGTCGCTTTAGATAATGATCATGAAGTTACTGTGGTGTTCAAACCTTACGAGATCCATACCTTCAAAATCCAATTAAAGGAGCAGAACGATGGGTGATTTGCAAAAATTGTTGCAAAAAATGACACTAAAAGAAAAAGTTGGACAATTGAATCAACGATTGTATGGCTGGCAAGTCTACGAAAAAAAAGACGGAAAGCTTTTTTTGACGGACTATTTCAAAAATGAAGTGAAAAAATATGGCACAGTCGGTGTCATTTATGGGGTATTTCGTGCCGATCCTTGGTCTGAAAGAAATGAGCTGACTGGATTAACAACCAGTGAGGCACAAGAAGTCAGTCAGATGATCCAACAATACATGAAAAAAGAGACCCGTTTAAAAATACCGGTCTTATTATCCGAAGAATGTCCCCATGGGCATCAAGCCTTAGAAGCCACCACTTTGCCAACGAATTTTTCAGTGGGATGTAGTTGGAATCCAGAACTTTACCAACAATTGCAGGAAGTCGTGGCTGCGGAGTTACAAGAAAAAGGAGCTCATCTTGGACTGATTTCGACTTTAGATCTATTAAGAGATCCACGCTGGGGCAGAACAGAAGAATGTTTTAGTGAAGATCCGTATCTAACAGCAGCCTTTACCCAAGCAGCTGTAACTGGTTTACAAAAAGAACAAAAAATTAAAGCTGTGTTAAAACATTTGGCTGGTCAAGGAAACGTCATGGGAGGACATAATTCTGGTCCAGTGGCAATCGGAGAGCGTGAGTTAAGGGAAATCCATTTACCCGCCATTCGAGCAGGAATTAAAGCTGGCGCAAAAGGCTGTATGGCAGCGTATAACGATATTGATGGTGTATTTTGTCACACGAATCCCCATTTGTTACAAGAAATTTTACGAGAAGAATATGGGTTTTCTGGAATCGTCATGGCCGATGGTTGTGCATTAGATCGAGTGGCAGAAACTTGTGGCGATCCATCAATGGCTGCAGCCAAAGCCATCTCTAGTGGAGTTGATCTTAGCTTATGGGACGAGGTGTTTCCTTATCTAGAACAAGCAGTGGCTATTGGGCTGGTAAATGAAGAAGTGATTGATCGTTCTGTTTTAAGAATTCTTGAGTTGAAAAGCGAATTAGGTCTTTTCTCTAGCCAAAGTTCATCGAAAGTTTCTTTTACTTCGGCACAAAAAGAAACGTTGTGTACAGCTTTGGCAGAAGACAGTCTAGTATTGTTGAAAAATGACAATATATTACCTTTGAAAAAAGAGAAATTAAATCAAATTGGAGTTGTAGGACCTCATGCGAATAATATCTATCATCTATTAGGTGATTACACGCCTTTTAAAAAAATAGCATCATGTTACAATCTATTGCAGGGGATCGAAGAGCACACGGCAAATTCAACTACCCAATTGGCTTTTGCTCAAGGCTGTCAGATCACAACTGATCTACCTCAAGGACTAGACGAAGCAAATCAAGTAGCTGAAAATGCAGATGTCATTGTCGTGACTTTAGGTGGGTCCAGTGCCAGAGATTTTTCAACGGCTTTTGCTAAAAATGGCGCTGCATTACAGGGATCACAAGAAATGACTAGTGGGGAAAATATTGACCTAGCCTCGATCGAACTACCGGAATGCCAAATTAAACTAGTCAAGGAATTAGCAAAACATGGAAAACCAGTCATTGCCGTTTTGATTGAAGGCCGACCTCATAGTATCTCAGCGATTGAACCACATGTTTCAGCGATTCTTTTCGCTGGCTATCCAGGACAATACGGAGGAAAAGCGATCGCGAATGTTCTTTTTGGAAAAAATCCGAATGGTAGATTAGCGTTTACGATTCCCGAGCATTCAGGTCAATTACCCGTTTATTATAACTATCGAAATACTCAATTTAAAGAAACGTATACCGATTATCCTGAAAAGCCAATCTATCGTTTTGGCTATGGCTTAAGCTATACATCGTTTGAATTGACCGATGTACTCTTTACCGCTCATCAAGATCATTCGATTAAGGTTTCTTGTCGATTGAAAAACACAGGTAATCATAGTGGAGCAGAGACGATTCAAATTTACGGGAAAAAACAACAAGGTTTTATTCCCCCACGAGAAAAAGAATTGCTCGCATTTAAAAAAGTACATCTAACCCCATTGGAAGAACGAATGATTGAAATTATCCTAACAAAAGAACAGTTATACTATTTAGATGAAACGTTTAAAGAAGTATTGCCAAGAGAAGTTCATTTGACAGTTGAAACAGTTACCTTTAAACAAAGTATTCAATTATTTAGAAAGGTTGATGATCATGAAAAAAGCACATGGTGTATCCGCAGTTGAACAGGAAAACGAAGACCGTAAGCTGCGAAAAGACATTGTCGAAAACCATCAAAGCGAAACAGATCATTACCAGGAGTTACCCGCTAATATCCAAAAAAAACTCGATTGGTTTCAAGATCAAAAACTGGGAGTGATCTTTCATTGGGGGCTGTATAGTATTCCCGGTATTGTAGAGTCTTGGCAATTGTCACAAGAAGACAGCTGGGCAAGAAAAATACCTTGGCGCACGAACATGGTCGAATTACGAGAAGATTATTGGGGGTTGATCCATAGTTTCAATCCTTATAAGTTTGAACCAACTAAGTGGGCAAAGCTGTGCCGACAAGCTGGTTTTCGCTACATGATTTTTACAACAAAACATCATGACGGCTTTACAATGTATGATACAAAGTATTCGGATTATAAAGTAACTGCAGCGATATGTCCCTACCATAAAGCGCCTCAAGCAGACATTTTTAAGGCAGTTGTCACCGCTTTTAGAAAGGAAGGACTAGCGACAGGTGCTTATTATTCAAAACCAGATTGGCATAGCTCTTATTATTGGTTGCCAGAAAGAGAAGCGACTGGGCGATACGCAAATTATGACCCAAAAGAGTTGCCTGAAGTCTGGCAGAAATATGATCGGTTTGTTACGAATCAACTCACTGAAATTAGCCAAAATTATGGCCCACTTGATATCTTATGGTTAGATGGAGGCTGGGTGAATCAGGGCAATGAACAACTCGATATGGAAAGAATAGCGAGTGAAGTTCGGCATTCTCAGCCAGATCTCTTGATTGTCGATCGAACCATTGGCGGGGCCTATGAGAACTATGTGACACCAGAAAGAAAAATACCTGAACAACCACCAGTCAAAGTATGGGAAAGCAATATCCCATTAACCAAAAATTGGGGCTATTGGCCAAATGATGAATATAAAGAAGTAGCAGAAGTTATTCTATCATTCGTCCAGATCGTTGCAAAAGGAGGAAATCTACTACTAGGAATCGGACCTAAACCAAATGGAGAGTTACCTACAGAAGCGGTAGCGATTTTAGAAAGACTAGGCGATTGGTTGGAAAAATATGGTGAAGGAATCTATGAGACAAGAGCAGTATCGTTTGATTCCCCTGAAGGCTGGTATGTGACCCAGAAAAATGGCGATTATTACTTTTTTTATAAAGAAAACGCTTCATCTTTATTGCTGTCTGAGGTAGGATTGGATTATAGAAACTTTACCATTCAAGAACTGTCTGAAAAAAATCAGGTAATGGGATCAGAAACTTTAGTACCAGGAAAAACGATAGAGGGCATTGGTTGTTGGCAACTAATGGCAGAATAAGGAGTGGATGCTACTTGATGAATGAATCAAACAAGCCAATATCTGTTACAAAAGCACCTTCTTTAAAAGAGCGTGGCGTGATTTTAGATATTGGACGTAAATTTTATTCAATGGATTTTCTGAAAAAACTTGTAGACTACATGGCTTCATTGAAAATGAATGCTTTGCAACTTCACTTTTCTGATAATGAAGGATTTCGGTTGGAATGCGAAACAATTCCAGAAATCACATCAGAGAAATTTTTGACGAAACAGGAAATGACGGATTTGATTGATTATGCGGAGCAAAAGGGGATTTCTGTGATTCCAGAGTTTGATAGTCCTGGTCATTTGCAACGGTTGTTGGCAATCTATCCACAATGGCAAATGGAGCGAAAAGGCGAGGATTCTTTGATTTTTCCCACTAATCGAGCCCTTGATATCACCAAAAAAGATGCGGTCGCCATGATCAAAAAGATGATAAAAGAATATGCAGAGTTATTTCATCGTTCCGACTATTTCCATTTAGGGGCAGATGAATACATTGAATTTTCAGAGTTGGATAAATATCCTGCATTAAAAGCACAAGCAATCGCTGAATACCACGACCCAACTCGTCAGTATGATGTTTTCATCGACTACATCAATGAGTTAGCAGACTATGTCGAAACATTAGGTAAAAAAGCTAGAATTTGGAATGATGGTGTCTATAAAAAAGGACTGCTCATGAAAAGTAAATTAAAACCTTCTATTCAAATTACGTATTGGACGAAACATCAAGCAACAATGGCGACTGCGGGGGAATTTCTCACTCGTGACCATCAATTGATCAATGTCAACGATCAATTTTTCTATTTTGTTTTAGGAGAAGGTGCCAGTTATAAATATCCTACAGCTCAAAAGATTCAAGACCACTGGACGATTGATCAATTTCCTGAAAACCAACGATTAACAAACGAACAAATGAAAAAAGTACAAGGTGCCTATTTTGCTATCTGGAGTGACTACCCTGATGCTTTGACTGAAAAGGAAGTCTTAACAATGATTAAAGAACCATTAGCTGCACAACAGCAAATCATCTGGCACGAAACAATATGAACAATCAGTGATCAAAGAGGTGAATCTATAGTTGATGTTGTCTTCAATAATTGATCCTGGTGTTTCTTAAAAGTTGTCCAAACAAAAAAGCCGAAGATTCCAAAAATTGTTTCTTTTTTGACATTCTTCGGCTTTTTTAGATCTAGAAATTGTTACCAGGTTCTTAACTATCTAATCAATAATAAGTTCTGGTTAGAACGATTCTCGTACCAAAAGGCATCAACGCTAATTTAGCTAATTTAAACGACTGTTTACCAAATGGAATACCAATGATCGTAATATAGAGTATAAGACCACTAATCACGTGGGCAATCGCTAATGGGAGTCCACTGATAATCAACCAGATGATATTGATAATTAAAGAAGTCCCACTATCGCTATAAATGACTTCTTTACCAAATGGGAAAAAGCTAAGAGTTGCCAGCTTAAAACATTGTAACCCGATTGGAATACCAATGATCGTTATACACCAAATGACTCCTGCTAAAAACCAACCAATCCCACCGATACAGCCTCCAAAAATAAACCAAATCAAGTTTCCTAACATTCTCATTTTAACACCTACTAAATTTTTTCCCATTATACCATGTAATGGTTCTTAGATTTCCTTTATTAAAGTTATTTAATTATGTGTTTGTTGTTTTGAATAAATATTTTTTAATATTAATTATATATATAAATAGTTATTTAATGGTGAACTAAGAACAGAAAGAATGTGAATGGCAAAGTGGGTTTGCTTAATTACCTTAATAAAGAAAAGTGATTGACTTATGCATCTTTTAGATATATCATTCTTGTATCTAAAAGATAGATAAGGAGGAAGAAACATGATGAATGAACTGTTTGTTCTAGGAGAATTGATGGAATCACCACAAAATGGTTATCACTTAAGAAATGCAATGCAGGCTTCTTTAGGCAAAAATCGCAAAGTCAGTTTTGGTGTTTTATACCCATTGTTAGACAAGTTGGCAAAAAATGGCTTAATCACTATTACTGTTAATGAAGAAGGCCGTACACAAAAGACTGCCAGTATTACTGATAAAGGACGTCAACGATTTTTTGAATTAATGAAACAAGATGTTCCCAGTGGCGCTCATACAGAAGAAATTTATTTAATCAAACTCGATTCGATGCAACATCTCTCATTAGACGAACAAAAAGAATTATTAATGGTCTACATACGTGAAAAACAAATCACGGTTGACGAAATCAAGGGCTATTTAAAAAAATTAGACGAAGTAAAAAAAATTGATCATTGGTATGCGACTAAAAAATTAGAATTATTACTTGGAAAAGCCCAGTTAGCAATCCAGTGGGCAGAAGATTTTCTATCAGAACTGCCTTATGTGGAAGAATAAGCATGATCATGGTGTAGAACAAAACGTGACAGTTCTTAACATCAGGTCGATTTTAAAACGTCATAAAAAAGCAACGATACTGTAACTTTTTATTAGTTACAGTCTCTTTTATATAAAAAAATATATATATCTAAAAGATATATTAAGGACGATGGATGGAGGAATGAGCATGTCTCAACAAATCAAAATTGCCTTAGTAATGGCAATGAGTTTATTTATGGAAATATTAGATGGTACGATTGTTACAACAGCTTTACCCAAAATGGCGACCACTTTTTCAACAAGTATGTCACAAATCTCACTTTTAATCAGTGCGTATTTAGTCACAGTGGCGATTTTTATCCCAATGAGTGGCTGGTTAGCCAATTATTTTGGTAAGAAAAAAATCTGGCTTCTGGCTGTTTTCCTATTTACCATTAGTTCATTAGGGAGCGCCCTTGCGCCTAGTTTTGGGGTTCTTTTAGGAATGCGAATGTTGCAAGGTTTCTCTGGAGCGTTGATGACACCTACTGCACGATTGATCGTTTTTGAAAAAACGCCAGTCGACCAACTATTAAAAATGACGAGTTATCTTGTTTGGCCAGCATTAATCGCACCTGCGATCGCTCCTATAATGGGTGGAGCAATCATTACCTATTTAAGTTGGCATTGGATTTTTTTGATCAATTTGCCAATCGGTATGTCGATCTTGATTCTAGGATATTCATTGATTCCGTCAGACCATGACCTGATCAAAAATAAATTTGATTGGCTCGGTTTTGTGGAAATGGCAACGGCATCCACCTTACTGGTAGTCGGTGCAGAATTATCTTCACGAGACGGTCTTTCATTTGAGATAGCAGGAATTGTGTGTATCGTGAGTGGAATAATATTTCTTTTGTTCACATATCAACATTTAAATAAAGTCGAACACCCCTTATTTTCATTAAAGGCTCTTTCAAAGACTTCTTTTAGAATTGGCCAAACCAGTGGGGCAATCCTATGGTTATCTGTCGGAGCGATGCCATACTTGTTGACGATCTATTTACAAAATATTTTTCATTGGTCAGCAGTCGTTGCAGGAAGTTATGTTATTTTCATTTTTATTGGAAATATTGGGATCAAACCCTTCACGACATCGATTATTCGCTCACTTAACTACAAAGGGGCATTGATTGCGTCATTCCTCATGATTTTGAGTAGTTCTTTCTGTTTAGTTTTCATTGAATCAACCACGTTTCCAGCGATTATTATGTTACTAGCTTTTGCCTCAGGAATCGGACGCTCGCTCGCACTCACAGCGTTTATGGGATTAAGTTTATCAGAAATTCCACCACAAGAACGCAATAGCGCCAATACATTGAATACAGTTGTCCAATCTTTAGCTCAAGGATTAGGGGTATCATTTATTACGTTGGTGATTCATTTATTGGAAATCCAATTGTCGATCCCACTGGCTTATAGCCTAGGTTTTGCTGTTTTAGGGGCGCTAATGCTTCTGCCAATCATTGAAATCCTAAAAATCCCACAAACAATGGGCATAGCGACAATGAAGAAATAAATCTAAATATAGTAGACAGGTAGATTTATTGAAGAAAGATTTGTACTAAGGGTACTTTACAATCAAAAATCTACTAAAAAACTAGTCCTTCGCTGACTTGATTGAGCGAGGGGCTAGTTTATGTAGCGTTTTATCGAAAAGCCACATTGGTAGTAAGTTGAATAACGACACTTCGATTCAAACAAACGCCAACTCTATTACCAATAAGCAAATCAAGGATCATAGATTAGCGAGTCAGTACAAGCAATTGTTTTAAGTAATTGGCTAAAAACTCTGAATGACTATTCTGATTTTTTGATCAACACAAGAACAAGTAACAATCCAATCTTTCCAAATAGGAAAAATCCTTTGTGTGACTCGGACACAAGTTAGCTTTCCTTAAAATATAATCGAGCCTTTTTGATAAAGTTTCTTTGAGTATAGGAGAGGAATGTCACCCAGTAAACGATAATTCAAACCAATGATAATCAACGAGAACGCCTAAAAAAATCTGTAATCTTCACAATAGTTCTAATAAGCGAAGTATCAACGAATTGATTCTTTTAATAAAAATTATTTAAAAATTTTTATTATATAACAAATTAATACTCTTGTTATTGATTTACAATGTAATTGTCAGAACGATAAGCGAGAGGAGAAAATAATGGTTTTTAAATTCTTACAAAAATTCAAAGAAGCCAATCAACTGGAAAGCAGCGCTCAAGAAGTGGTTTCCAAACAATACTTAGAAATAAGAAAAACGTCTTTTGTGCAAAAGAAAGATGAGAAGATCGTAATCGACTTTTTAAGTGACATGGATAAAGATTTCGGTAGTAGCCAAGATGATCGAGTGAGGCAAGGAGAACATTTTGAGCAATTTTTAGCAGCAGCTTTCCGATTAGCAGGATACGGGGTTGAGATAACGAAGAAAAGTTATGTCAAAGATCATCGTAAGTATGTGGGAGATGGGGGTGTCGATTTAATTTTGACGAAAGAAAAAAAGCGGATCGCGGTACAAGCAAAATCCAATCGCTTAAACGCAAAACCCACACCGACACTGATTGGACGTAAAGATATCACTAATTTTTCAGGAATTTCAAATAAAAATTGGGATAAAAAAATGTTTATCACCACTTCATTTTTTTATCAACAGGTCTATGAAGAAATTGAACAAAATGAAAAAGCAAAAGAAATCGAGTGGTATGATCGCTACGGGTTATTACAATTATTAAATCAAATCATACCAGATACGATGCTAAAATTTCAGCTTTTAAATTCTTTGCCAATGGGTATAAAAATATGCCCCAAATGTAGCGAAGGAATCATAATTAATTGTCGGAATGGAAAAACCGGCCATCTATTTAAAGCATGTTCCTTACATTGTGGTCATACAGAAAAGTTCAACACAACGGAATGATTGCATTAGTCAGCGATTCTTTTTCCAAAATCTCTACATATACTAATACAGTGATACTTCGATTGAATGCTAGCCAATACTATGGACGCTAAGACAGCGTTATAGTTTAAAAAATCCACAAAAAATATGTGATGCAGCCATACTTGGGAATAATTCCCCGTCAATTTTTCAATAGAAAGAATAAACAGTTCAAACAAGTGATTAAGAAAGGACTCTAGAATGGATAAATGACAAAAATACTCAAAGTAAAGCAAATTGAAGCAATGAAATTTTATACGGATATCTATCGAGAAGCAAGTTCATTCAGAAACATGTGGGTAATCAAACCCTTTTATCTGTTTTTATATGTTCTTAGCCTATGGATTAATACGTTATTTATTCTAGTTATTTTGGGTAGTAGTTTTTTATATTTAACTGGGAAGCCTCATGTTTATAATAATATTGAAACAATCTTTTACCAATTCATCGTGGCGACTGCGTTTCTGTTATTCTGTTACTATAAAAGATATCGAACAAAGCATGGTCGTCCTAAAAAATACCATAATTATTTATATAAACGAAAAGCTGAAAGAATGCTCGACGAACGAAGTATCAATCAATTGATTTTTGATGTGGAATACTTGATCAAAAAGAAAGAAAACCACGGAACCAGTATGTTAAGTATTTACCAAAACTTTATCGTAGCTTTGTGTTTTCCTATCACGATCTATCTTATCCAAAATTTTTTTGAGAAAGGCAGTATAAATTTTAGTACTTTTCTAATCAGTCTTTTTCCACTGACATTCATTTTTGGGATTTTTAAATCGAATAATTTATTTATATTAGTAAAAAGCCTTTATGTTGAAGATTATTATATGCTTGTTCATGTAAAAAAAGAATTAGAATATATGAAGACAATCAAAATAAATAAGACCAAACGTTGAAAATCGGTATTTATGTGTCTCACTCAATCAATAGAAAAATAAACAGCACCTAATCTGTTCCAAAATAGTAAAACCGTCATTTTAGAGATAGGTTATATTCAATCTAAAGCTCAAACTCATCCTCACAATGATATGGGGTCAACTTATTAGTAAATATCTGGAATACGACTAAGGCTAGAGTGCGCGGAATAAATTCATAAAGAGAGGAATATTAGATGAAGTATATCACTAAAAGTTGGTCATTTATTTCTATTTTAATCTTATTAATCATTTTTGAATTAGTTAACACATATCTTATTTATCAGTTTCCTATTTATTTACGAATAGGCATACTTATGCTCATTGGGTGGGGATATGAAATAATCATAAGACGTTTTTTAAAACATTAACTATAAAAAACTATGGTAGAACATCATGAAAAAATACTATAAGATTATCTCTGATTTACGTTGAGCAACTTTAGAATCAGCGCTTAATACAGCATTTTCAAGAAAATAAGATAGAATTAAAAAAGGTTAGGCTGGTTTCCTACGAGAACTAGCTATAATGATGCTGGAATAGCTATAGCCGGAATAATATAGAGGAGTGAGTTTTCTTGTATAAAAACTGGAAAAAGTATACGAAAAACCATCCATACGCTAGTATTATCATTGTGGCGTTAGTAGCCAGTTTAATAGGTATTTTTATCGAATATTTACTGAATCGAGACTTTCTAAGAAGCGGCTTTGGAGTAACGTTGATTTTGATTATCGGGCAGATAGTTGTTGTAAAGAAAAATAAGAAATAATTTACTGAAATAAAGTGTCGGGGTAAGAAGCGTTTTTGTAGTGTGAAAAATGATGAGTTTATGAAAGATTAAATGATGAATAATGAAACAATTGAACAAAAGAGAAAGGGTATGCTATAATAAACATGAAAAAAGGAACTGCGTCAACAGTTCCCTTTTGACAGCACCGCTAAAGACGGTGGCAAGTTATATAGTTATCTCAAAAAGGAGTAACCAATCTCTCGCTAAAGTGACGGTTACTTCTTTTTGTCGTTTTTGTGGGCTAAGGTTAGCATGCCAAAAATCAGTGTTGCGATCAAAGATCCAAAACTGATCATTAGCCCTAACGCTGCTTCCACAGACAAAAGGCGTCTCCTTTCTCTAAAGTTTGAGATTATGTGCATAAGCACCACCTCACTTTCAGATTGGATAGCCACCGTCATTAAATTTTACTGTCACAACTGATTATAGCATATAGGATTTGTTATTATTACCTTGAAAATAAAAAACAACTGTTCTTTTGTTTTGGAAATTGAATAGAAGAATAAGCGTATGCTATAATGAAGATGAAAAAAGGAACTGCGCGAACAGTTCCCTTTTGACAGCACCGTTTAAGACGGTGGCTCAGTTTAATTATAGTTACAAAAAATAACCGTTCAAACTGCCTAAGTGTAAATTGCGGTTATTTTTTGTCGTTTTTGTGATTGCTAGTTGTCAGAGCTAAAGTTGCAAAAGCTATTAGAAACATTAGCGCTTCAAAAACAGACAAGCTTATCCTTTCTAGGGAGCAAGTTACAAATCAACATAGGCCTCACCCCATTTCTATTGGGATTAGCCACCACATAAACTGTGCTGTCTCAACTATATATAGCATATAGACCTAGTTATTTTCTTGAAATTTCAAGTATAATTAGGTCTATTTTTTTGCTTAAAAATAAGAAACAAAGAGGGATTGTGAACTGAAAAAAGATCAAGAAAAAGGAGAAAAACAAAAACTTTTTATCCGTGAAAACGTAAGTATATTAGAATCGATGGAAGTTAAAGTTATTTAGTCAAATAAGAAAAATTAAAGTTGCTTTATAACATAAGAAAGAAACAAAATAAAATAAGATTCAGGGGAACAAAAATCAATGAAACAACCAATCCCGCAGAACAAAAGGTTTCTGCGTATATCCATATCCCGTTTTGTGAGCATATCTGCCATTACTGTAACTGGCTGACTAAAATTAGTTCTTTTATTTAAAAAATTCAAACAGTTATGACTTTAAAAACGCTTTTTATGATGAGGTAAACTAATAACATCGTTATTAGTTTACAGTTGTATCGTCATATAAGACAAATAAAATAATTGGGAGGATACATATTTTTAAATGAAAATTAGTATTACTTACATCTGATTTGGTTGTCTCTATTACTCCATCAATCTCGATAGGATCAAATGTATTTGCTAATGAAAATACAGAAATTTCGTTGAATCAATCAATAGACAGAACTATTACTGAATAAAAGCTTACTGAAGGATTCAGGCAATTATTTAATTTAAATATTGATGATTTAATCACTATTTTGAAACAATAAGGAATTGATCCATATACAATTTTTACTGCTAGCGAAATAGCATTACAAAGAAGAAAAGAGCTACTTAGGGCTAGGGTAAATAAAGTATTTAATTTCAATAACGAAACAAAAGATATTTATTTGAACTCTTATGTTGCGACTACTGCAAAAACTGTTGGGCTTGCAGTGATTGTACATTATGTAGGTTTAGGATAGCTCAAGCTATTACTGGTTCTATCGGAACTACGATTCATACAAGTAAAAGAATGATTATTCGTGTAAATAAACAACCAGGATGAAAAGGGGTTCGAATATTGATTGTTGAGTAATCATAAGTGTACGCTGCCAATAAAGTAAAGAAATCTTGATTGGCTGGTGTTTTATATGAATTATTTATCTAAAATATGGCTATTTGTTCAATATTTAATATTACTAGTGATTTTTGAATTGATTAACATATTTATTATTTATCGTTTTCCTATTTATGTGAGAATTGTAATACTTGTTCTCAATGCTTGGGGATATGAAATAATCGTAAGCCATTAAAAAAAACATCGTTATAATCATAAGCAATAAAGAAATTGTTACATAAAATCATGAAAAAAAGACAACAGAATTATCGCTGATTGGTTAAACAATTGTTGGCCAAAAAACAAAAGAAATGATGAAGTACATAGTTAATGGGATAAGCAGTAAATAATAAAAATTAGTTAATGTGGATAAAAATGGTTTGAACAAGGTCATATCTTAAACGTAGATATGACTGTGACTATTAAAATGTGTTAAAGATAATGTCTCACATCCAAATGAAACTTTTTATGGCATTAAATTGTCGTTGTGGTACTCTACATTTGCGACGACTAGAAAGCATTTTCTTTGTTTGGCATAGATTTTATAGTTGTTGTGTTTTTTGTCTAGCTTTTTACTTTCTATAGGATAAGTAAAAAGCATTAAATGAAAAGGAGATGGATACTATATGAAAATAGGTAAACTGATTACTGCTGCTCTTGGTGTGGCGAGCATAGCAAATGAAGCACGTAGTTTAGGACACCAAAATCAAGGAAGGGAATTAGAACGAAATCCGTATGTAGAAAACTTGGGTAGAATTAATTTTTTACCTGATGACATTCATCCACACGAAGTTCAACACTCGAAACACAACAATGGGATGAACGCTGACCAAACCTCAAGACTACTAGACGAAATGCAAAGAGATGATCCAAGACACCCCTATTCAGCTCAAATATATAAAAAAAAATCTAAAAAATCTAAAAAAAATGATGACATTCATCCACACAAAGTTCGACACTCGAAACACAATAATGTGATGAACACTGACCAAACCTCAAGACTATTAGACGAAATGCAAGTCGATGATCCAAACCCCTATTCAGCTCAAAAATCTAAACAATCAAAAGAAATTGATGTAGAATTTTCAAAGCATCTCGAGGATC
Organism: Enterococcus sp. DIV1682a; assembly: GCF_051711005.1. Taxonomy (NCBI): domain Bacteria; kingdom Bacillati; phylum Bacillota; class Bacilli; order Lactobacillales; family Enterococcaceae; genus Enterococcus; species Enterococcus sp. DIV1682a. The sequence continues at coordinate 1,750,220 of NZ_JBIOLT010000001.1, read as the reverse complement.
AAAAAGCTCATGACGGAGCAATTTATCAACTAGTGGAAAAAGAGTCAGAATTTATCAAACTCTTAAACGGATATATTACTGAAAAACCTGCAGAAATTAATCTATTAAAATCATACCGTGAGCAGTCTGAAGAATTATGCAAAGAATTGCGTCTTGTGAGGAATGATTTAAAAACTTTTGTGAATAAGACAGAACAGAAGTTGGAATCGCTTGAAAAATATTTAAAAAATGATGGAATAGAGAATAGAACAGAAGTAGAAGAATATGAGTTTCGTTACATAATGGACTTAGACAATCTAAAAAACAAAAAAAGGGAGGCCAATAGTTTTTTAGCGAATTGTAGAAAGCTAACAAGATTCCTAAAAAATGAGATAAACTACCTGAGAACCCCTGCTGTGCATTCTCTTGAAACAGAAAGTCCTACTATTTTTTCACAAGAGTCTACAAAATCAAAAGGAACCCATTTGGGTAGCACTTATAAAACAACGATAAGTATGCCTGAAATAACGAATAAACCTACAACAGCGCTACCTACTCTTTCTCCACAAGAAGAATCTATAGCAATAAGATTTGAAGATCTTTCAAACAATTTCAACATGGCAACTAAAAATATAAAATATATACGTGAACAAATTAATGAGTTCCATTTACAGTTACGCTCGAATAAGAAAATGTCTCCTAGTGATATTCAGCAGACAGAAAAAAATCTTAATATTTTTGAGAATATCATCCTTCCAACATTAAAGTGTGAAAAAACGAATATTCAATATGCAATAATTAATGAGAAAAATTGTATAGAGTTGCTTGTAAAAGAAGGGAAATTAAGCCCCTCGTTAGCAACAAAGTATACTGATGAATACAATAAACTCATTAATAACTTTGAACAATCTAATAACAGAAGAAATAAAAGAGACCAGTCAATGAAACCTACTCTTTCAGAAAAACTAACAAATACTGCTATAAAAAATAACAAAGAATTTTCAAGAACTAAACGAGAGTCAACTTTTGAAAGGTAGTCTATAAAAAAGTGTGTAAACCCCCAGAGGTTGTATCAAGTGATGCAGAGTTTTTCAAATGGATAAACCTAAAGAAAAGAATGATTAAAAGAATTAGATTTAAAACGTACATACAACATAAAAGACAGAATGAAATAGCTAAGAAGTTCAGCAATTGAGGAGATAGTTGTTGAATTACCATTTTTTAGGTCTTTTTTGATTAGCTACTGTATAGACCTTACTGTCTTTACCATTACACTCATATCTCTTTATTGGCAGAAGCAGGCGTTCCGATTAAAGCGATCATGGAGCGAGTGGGTCATTCCAACATGAAAACAACTTTAGAAATTTATAACCAAGTAACCAATACAACCAAAGAAAAACTAGTCCAAGAAGTCGATTCTTGGATTTTTTAGTGGATTTGTTTGGAAAATACAGTTAGTATGCTTTTATAAGAGTGGTCGAAAACAGGTACGACTTTTCGACGTAAGGAGAATTTAGTTTAATGAATGAAACAACCAATCCCGCAGAACAAAAGGTTTCTGCGTATATCCATATCCCGTTTTGTGAGCATATCTGTTATTACTGTGACTGAAATGATAGTGTGGCTAAAAAGTTATTACATTCGTTTTTTTATAAAATATAAAAGTAGCTACGATTATGAACCTAAAACAACTTTTTAAGATACTATAAAATAATAACTTTGTTATTAATTTATAGTTATGTTGTCTTTATAAGGCAAAAATGATTTTGGAGGATTCATAATGAAAAAGAAATATCTAGGTTTGAAAATGTGGGTTAGTGTTATAACAGTAACTGTTGTTCTGTCTGTATCAGCACTGAGCGGTACGACTGCTTGGGCAGCTGAACAGAATGCAGACGAGTTAGAAACGAGTAAGAATGATTTACAAATCAGTGATGAGTCAGTCACACTTTACTCAGAAGGAGATATAGTTGTTCAGCAAAATGCTTCTGGAGAACTCCTTGTAACTAAAATGGAAACCAAAACACGCGCAAGTGTATCGCGTTGGGGAGCCTGGCAATATACTAATATTGCTGTAAGTACAGGAGTGGCCGCAAATGCAATTAATGCTGCTTTTTATGCAGGAGCAGGTGCATCAATTGCAATGTTCGGGATTCCAGGGTGGGCAATAGGAGGATTGTTGACAGGTGCAAGTTGGACAAATTTAGGTTCAGCACCTGGTGTAGCGGTTGCAAGAAAATGGGATAGAAATAAAAATGGTTGGGTTGGGTTCCACAAGCGAACTGGTTATGATGGCGCTGGAAGAGCTGTAGCAACTCAATATAAAACGGAATAATATAGAGAGGTGAGTTCTCTTGTATAAAAATTGGATACAGTACACAAAAAAACATCCATACGCTAGTATTATCATTGTAACGTTAGTAGCCAGTTTAATAGGTATTTTTATCGAGTATTTAATGAATCAAGATTTTGTGAGTAACGGATTTTGGATAACGTTATTTTTGGTTATTGGACAGATAATCATTGTTAGCAGAAAAAAGTAAGTGCTTTTAATAAAAAAAATGATTGGAGGATAAGAAGTGCGATTTCATTTTAGCATAACAGGAGCATACTTGGATGCGAAAAAAACAGAAGAAAAAATCAATCGTTTGATCAATTTAGGTATATTCTGCTCAATTATCATGGCTATTTTATCGGTCATTTTACTTCTTCAAGAAAGATATCTTGGGCATTTTTGAGTATGATTGGAATGATTGTCGGTATTGCTTCATTTTGGAATTTAAAAAATGAAATCGATTGAAGAAGCTGATTTTTATAATAAATGAGTGCTTCATTAAGTGAGATATTGAGCATTTTATAGTTAGAGGTTCTTGGTTGTATAAATAAGAAAAAACTGGTGGGGTTACTTGAAGAAGAAAGAACAAGTACAAAAAATCGTAAAAAAGTATAATAAAAGTATCGTTGATCTATCAGAAAATGCCCCAGCTAAAGAATTTAAAACAGTGATGAAGTATGCAGCAGATGAAGCCAATCGTAAATAACGGAAATTAGTTGGGTTGGATAAATAATTTTTGAGTAGTGAAGTCATTTCTGAAACGTAGATATGGCTTTTTACTTGTCGATTTTTACTGATAGCTTATAAAATAAAAACTTTTTATCCATAAAAACGTATATATGTTAGAATCAATGTACGTTAAAATTATTTAGTGAAATAAGAAAAATATTAGTAAAGGTGCTTTATCATATAAGGAGAACAAAAATCAATGAATGGAACAACCAATTCCGCAGAACAAAAGGTTTCTGCGTATATCCATATCCCGTTTTGTGAGCATATCTGTTATTACTGTGACTAAAAGTTTTAAATAATACAATTTTATTAATTGTTAAAGTTGACTTGATTTCATTTTCATATCTATATAAAAAAACATAGTACATCGAAAGTGTGCATTGATGTACTATATCCATTCTTTTGATTTAAATAAATTTTTTACTCGTGCTAAAGTTTATAGAAAATCTGAGCTTAGGATAATGCACATTATGTAAACTGAATAAATCGTGCAATGAATGTCCAAGTATAGTATTTTAGCACCAATATCTTTTATTCTTTTATAACAAATAAGTGTTTAGTCAGTGACTTTTTGGAATGAAATAAACTTTATGTTATGCTGGTTCCACTCATTGATAATGTTTACAGAGATTAGCATTTTCCTAGTTCGATTACTTTAGCGATCTTAGTTCGATTGTTGTTATTTTCCAAGCTTTTTTCTTGGAAATATTATCACATGTCTTCATTATTTCTTTCTAGAATTCAAAAGTTAACTTTTTTCGGTCATCTAAGTTACTAATTCATTTATATCCTATCTTAATCTTGTCTAGTTCCTTTAACTTCTTGGTTATTTACCTACACTAAAAACTTCCTGTATATATTTCTATTCTACCTAGGTAACAAGGCCTAATAAAGTAGGAAGGAAAAAGATTATAACGGTTACAGTTCTAAATTTTTATGATTAAATCTACCTATATTCTTTAGTTTCTTATGATTATATTATTAAACACTAAGAGTGTAAAAAATTTTTATATAGTATAATGAATAGTAATGGAATGTAATCAAAGGGGGGCTTATAAATGGCAACATCTAAGCAGGTAAAACAGAAAAAAATTATTAAAGTAGTTTATTTTGATGAAGGTTCAGCCTCAGACTATATCACGATTCACCATGGTGGTCAAATTGATTGGTCTACTGAAGATAATAAAGAAAAATTAGCAAAGATTGTAGCAGAAATAGATGCACAAGCAAAAGGTGGTTTTAACTTTTTTTCCGCAATAAAAACTTCAGTTTCAGGACGTACAAGTGCGAGCATTGATGCAAATACATCTAAGTTAATTAATAGTACTTTAACAAATAGCTTGTTAACCGACTATATTGAGATCGCTGACAATGATAAGAATATAAAACAAATTCATAACGATAGCGTATACGCACCAAAAGAATCAGTGTCAATATATAAAATGTACAGTTCCTATTTAGATATTGTTCCGAAAAGTGAGCTCCCATTTGACGTACAAGGATTAAATAATGCCTTGTTAAATGAGCGAGGATACTATCAAATGTTACTAATGAGCGAGGAAGACCCGACATGTGTATTACGATTTAATATAAATGCTTTTAAAAATAATTATAGTTTAGCTGATCTTTCTAAAATGAGTCTGAGCTATTTTGGGGTAAATGTAGGAAAATGTACATTGGAGCAACTTTCAATTAAAAATGAATTTGAGGTTTTTAAAGAAAAAACAAAACCTAGCGCTCAAGCTATTGTTGAAGGCATCCAGGAAGAGAATGTGGAAAATTTATTAGATGTGTATGACATAGTATTAGCAGGTGTCAGAAGTGAGTAATATAATAATTTTTTACGGATCCAAGGAGAAATTTAATGAGAAATTACCAGATGATTATGAAAATTTGACTGAGATAGTCTATGAAACAGATAAAGACAGCAAACAATTCACTTTAGTTGTTCCAACAAATAATGGAGAAAATGTTGAGGAAAAAGAAGAAAAAAGATTTGTTGAAAATCTTGTAGTTAGCTCAGATGAATATGCTGGAGTGAGAGAACACGTGATAATTAACTTTGCTAATTTTTTGGCAAAGTTAGATGTTAGAAATATATACCTACAAAATCCTCCTATTCATATAAGTCAACAAATTCAGCGCTTATATGAACATGTAGATGTTCAACACCAAAAATACACTGACATTAGCATCGATCATTTAAAAGATATCAAAAAGAATTATACTAGTACAGTAATTGGGCAAGAAAATGTTAGGACAGAGATTATTCAATCACTTTTTCCTCTAACATTGACGACGAGGGAAAAACCCGTAGTACTAATGTTTTATGGTAAATCAGGAATTGGAAAAACTGAGACTGCAAAATATCTAGCCGATGTTGTAAAAGAGTCTTTGTTTAGAAAACAATTTTCCATGTTCCAAAATAATCAATTCTCTACGTATTTGTTTGGTGGCGCTCATTATGAGAAAAGTTTTGCGAAAGATTTATTAGATAGAGAATCTAATATTCTTTTGCTGGATGAATTTGATAAGGCACATCCATCCTTTCATAGTGCTTTTTATCAGCTTTTTGATGAAGGTATATACGAAGACCAAAACTATTATTTGGAATTAAAAAAATCAGTTATTATCTGTACGTCTAATTATCAAGATTTAGACGAAATAGAAAAAGAGCTTGGCAGTGCAATCTTTAATAGATTTGATAAGATAATTGAGTTTACTGATCTAAGTAATGACGCAAAAAAAGAAATAGGTAAAAGATGGTTTTTAGAACTAAGCACTCAGTATGAAGAGCAATATGGAAAAAAATTACCTCAAGTCATAAAAGAAAGGTTAGAGAGTTCCTATAGTGAGTGTGAAAATGCTCGACAAATTAGACATTTAATAGAAGATACATTTTCTCATTATCTAGTTTCTGGAATTGAATAGAATCTCTAAATTAATATTTAATAAGCTTATAGTGTAGTTTAAGTTCTGGTGATTTACAAGTTCACAGAAAATTTTACTTAATTCAAAATTTATTTCGTGCTTGGATTATACTTATATCTTCACAAAGTAAATAAGAAGTATATACAGAACATGATTTCTGTATGCAGTCATATTTTATGGAAAAAACTATAGTAACTTGAACTCGTTTTTATAGTAATATTTTTTATATAATATATACGCTTTCTCAGCTGTATATCCTTTAGAAAATTCCAAGTACTGGAGGATTCTTTTTCGTAGTGCTGCCTTGCTCATAAAAAAGTAGTTGGCTACTTCGTCAAAGTTTCTAAATTTTCTTAGTGCATAGGAAAGCGCTTGATCGTTCGCCATAAGAATACTGACGCCTATATTGGCTCTAAGTTCTTTTTCATAGTCTTCTGGTAAACAGGTGTCTTCTAAATTCATATCAAAAAATGCATGAGATTCTCCAAGATAGGGTATATCCCTATAGTAATGGATGATCTCATGCATTTTTTATAAAGTTTTGGCGTTCAAGCATTATATTTTGATTAATGGTGGTAATAAGCTCACCATATACTTTCGTAATTGATCCAAGCATTTTCTTACTTAAGTTATTTTGAATAGTAATAAGTCACTTCATCTGAGCGTTCATTATAAATAAAGTAGAGAATTAAAAAAATTACTTAAAACAGGAAATGTCCAAACGTCGCTATATGTATTTGTAGATATCTTATTCTTTACTGTTACTACTTTTTTAATAAAAAATGGGCTTGGAAAATTTGCGGTAATTGATATTAAAGAGTAGGAAGAATACGAAAATTATAAAATAGCGAAACAAGTTTCTCAAGAATTAATGAAAGCGGAGCAAATTGGTTGTGTGCAACAAAGAGATGGTGAAAGAGTTTGGATTATAGTTGATAGTTTTTCAAATTAGAGTGACAGATAGATTACAATATAATTCTTTATAAGATTGAGGTAGAAAAACAATTGTTGATTTTGAGAATTTACTCAAATCGAGAAGATCTTGTCAAAAAATGTCTGCTCTTTGTGGAAGGTTAAATGTAGAATGATGAAACAATTGAACAAAAGAGAAAGGATATGCTATAATGAACATGAAAAAAGGAACTGCGCTAACAGTTCCCTTTTGACAGCACCGTTTAAGACGGTGGCTCAGTTTAATAATAGTTACAAAAAATAACCGTTCAAACTGCCTAAATTTAAATTGCGGTTATTTTTTGTCGTTTTTGTGATTGCTGATTGTCAGAACTAACGTTGCAAAAGCTATTGCAAACATTAGCGCTTCAAAAACAGACAAGCTTATTCCTTTCTAGGGATCAAGCCACAAATCAACATAGGCATCACCCCATTTCTATTGGGATTAGCCACCGCATAAACTTTACTGTCTCAACTATTATAGCATATAGACCTAGTTATTTCCTTGGAAATCCAAGCATAACTAGGTCTATTTTTTTTGCCTAAAATAAGAAACCAGGAGGAACTATGAATTTAAAAAAGATCAAGAAAAAGGAGAAAAAAGAGAAACGTCCGAAAGTGAAAAAATTGTCACAACAAAAAGCGAATAAAGTGGTTTTTACTGGCGTTTGTTTGCTAGTGATTGGCTTCAACTATTGAAGTAATTCGAGCAAATGTTGTGACAACTAATTTTGATCAACTATCCAAACAGGTGGGTCAATTAGCTAAGTACAAAAATAAATAAGAAATCTAAGAAGAAGGTTTTATCAAATTATCTTTATAGATATGTAAACGGAAATTCCTATAGAAAATCCAGAAAATCGTTCATTGGCAGAATCAGATGAGCTAACTCTCGAACAAGAGCTATCACTAGATGAGAAAGAGGCGAAAGAGGAGTTTGATGAACCACAGAATCCTGAAGAGATGGATAATCTAAATGTGACCGTGGATAACTTGGAAGAACTTGCATTAACCCAAGCAGGAAAAGCTTATTTTGATCAAGAACAAGATCAAGAATTACTAACGAAGTATGTGCTACCTATGAATCGAATGGAACAATTAGAACCAGATTTTAGAAGTTTGGAAGAATCAGAAAAACTTTTATTTAGTTCAATCGCAGAACAAGAAAATGAGAAAGAGAACACAAAAAATTCCTTCAATTGATATACGCCCTGGTTTAAGCTATACTGTATATACGGTATAACTTAAGGAGGCGTTTAAGATGGAAATCAAGGAAAGAAAAATTAGAAAAAGTGGAAATTCAATCGTTTTGACTTTGTCAAAAGAAGTATTGGAAAAAATTGGTGTAAAAGAAAATGATTTTGTTTATGTAGATGAAGAAAAGTTAATTGAAGCCATCAGTAAAAAAGAGCCAAAATCTTCACACGACTTAAAAATAGACCAATTGATTAATGATTCATTTCATGACTATGAACAGATGTACAAGGAGTTGGCAAACCATTGATCAACTACCTGACAGAAAAAGATATCATTAAAATGAATGTCCACTTAATCAGCTGGCAAACACCAGGTGAAATGACCGGTGTAAGAGATGCAAGTGCATTAGCTATGGCTGTAAACCAGCCGCGTCAGGAAATATTTGGTCAAGAGTTGTACGAAACGATTGAAGAAAAAGCAGCCATCTTAGGAATCAATCTTATTAAGAAACACCCCTTTCAAAATGCAAATAAACGTACCGCTTTTATGGCGATGGATGTCTTTTTACGGTTAAATCAGGTCAAAGTATCCTTTAAACAAAACGAAGCCATTGATTTTGTTGTCAAGATAGCTACGCATGATTCAGAAGATTTTGATCAATTAAAAAGAAGTGTTGTCGACACAATTAATGATCATATGATGAACTAAAAATTTATAATTAAGTGTTTTATAAAAAAGAAAGAAGATTGATGAGGAAATCAGTCTTCTTTTTTTGCGTAACAGAGGTGAAAAATGAAAAAAATTGCGTATTTAATTATAGCTACTTCTTTTCTCATGTTATTTCCATTTCAATTATTCTAATAAACATGTGACTACGCATACTTTTCGCTACACACATATTTCTCTCTTGGCAGAAGCAGGCGTTCCGATCAAAGCGATCATGGAGCGAGTGGGTCATTCCAACATGAAAACAACTTTAGAAATTTATAACCAGGTAACCAATACAACCAAAGAAAAACGAATCCAAGAAGTCGATTCTTGGATTTTTTAGTGGATTTGTTTGGAAAATACGGTTAGTATGCGTATATGAGAGGTTGTGAAAGCGATGGTTTGCTTCAAGAATTAAGAGCGAAAAATCGAAAATAGCTTTCCATATTTTTGAATTTTTTGAACTTAATTCCGCAGAAGCAATCGCTTGAACACCGTTTAAAGAAGGTCGAAAACAGGTACGACTTTTCGACGTAAGGAGAATTTAGTTTAATGAATGAAACAACCAATCCCGCAGAACAAAAGGTTTCTGCGTATATCCATATCCCGTTTTGTGAGCATATCTGTTATTACTGTGACTTTAATAAAGTATTTTTAGAAGGTCAACCCGTAGATGAATATGTCGAGATGCTTCTAAAAGAAATGGAAATCACACTTGAACAACATCCTGTAAAAGAATTAGAAACACTGTATGTTGGTGGTGGGACACCTACGTCTTTGACTGCAGTGCAATTGGATCGTTTGTTAGCAGGCGCTATGGAAATATTGCCTTTTAAAGAAGGAAAAGAATTTACGGTTGAAGCGAATCCTGGAGATCTAACGAAAGAAAAGCTTCAGGTCATGAAAAATTATGGAGTGAATCGTTTATCAATGGGGGTGCAAACTTTTGATAATCGGTTGCTGAAAAAAATTGGGCGGAAACATACCGCAGAGGATGTTTACCAAACAATGCGTTTTTTAGAAGAAGAAAACTTTACGAATGTGAGTATTGATCTGATTTATGCGTTACCTGGACAAACGTTAGAGGGCTATCGAGAGACATTGAATCAAGCACTTGCACTTGATTTGCCCCATTATTCATTGTATTCATTGATTTTAGAAAATAAAACGATGTTTATGAATTGGGTGCGGCAAGGGCGTTTAGAACTGCCTGATCAAGAAACCGAAACGCGAATGTTTGAAGAAACCATACAAGCGATGGAAAAAAAGGGACGTCACCAATACGAGATCAGTAATTTTGGGTTGAAGGGGCATGAATCAAAACACAATTTGATGTATTGGAACAATGATCATTATTTCGGCTTTGGCGCAGGTGCAAGTGGATATCTTGGGAATAAACGATACCGTAATAAGGGACCGATTCAACATTATTTACGTCCATTAAGAGCAGGAGAACTCCCTGTTTTGGAAACTGAAGTACTTTTAAGAGAAAATCAAATCGAGGAAGAAATGTTTCTTGGGTTAAGGAAAAAGATAGGAATTTCCAAACAACATTTTTACGAACGTTATCAGCAAACAATCGAATCGCTTTATTCAAAGGTTTTGACAGATTTAGAAAAAGAAGGATTATTGGTCAATGAATCCGATCGAATTTATTTAACGCCAAAAGGAACTTTTCTAGGAAATGAAGTATTTGAACGTTTCTTGCTTGAAAAATAGTTGTGAGAGGTTAATAAAACCTTTAAATTTCTTTATAGATCGATTAAATAATGGAAGGTATTAAGAAACCTATTTATCTTTAGTGTTGATCTATCAATGTATTTATCAGAGAATGCCGCTTTTAGCACTCGTTAAATGAGAGTGCTAAAAGTGGTGTTCTTTTTCTTGACACACTATGCGCTTCTTGCTATATTAGTAAGTGGGTTAGCACTTAGAAGATATGAGTGCTAATGAGAGGTGAAGAAGATGTTAACACAAAGACAAAGTGAGATTTTACGTCTGATCATCCAAAACTATACGAGTAGCGGTATACCCGTCGGCTCCAAAACCTTAATGGAAGATGGAGTCAAGGCGAGCTCAGCAACGATCCGTAATGACATGAAAGCCTTAGAAGACGCTGGGTTGTTACTTAAAACTCATTCTTCATCAGGAAGGATTCCTTCAGCATTAGGTTATCGGCATTATGTGGACCATTTGCTAAAACCTGCTCGTGTAACCAATGATGATCTGCAGCAGATTCGGCTGTCTTTAAGCAAAGAATTTCATGAAATTAACGAGATTATTCAACAATCTGCTGAGATTTTATCCGAGCTGACTAGTTACACAACCTTCTCGTTAGGCCCAGAAATTAAAGACCGCCGTTTGACTGGTTTTCGTATCGTTCCTTTAAATAGTCGTCAAGTGATTGCGATTGTAGTAACCGATAAAGGAAATGTTGAAAGCCAAGTTTTTACACTTCCTGAAAATCTAGGAAGCCAAGATTTAGAAAAAATTGTTCGCATTGTCAATGAACGATTGGTGGGAGATCCATTGATGACTGTCTATCATAAATTGCGGACAGAGATTCCAATGATTTTGCATAGATATTTTCAGACAACTGAAGGGATATCAAATCTTTTTGATACGATACTCGGACATGCGTTTGAAGACAAAATTTATGTAAGTGGACAAATGAATCTACTAGATTATGAACTCCACCAAGATCTGGAGCAGTTCAAATCGATGTTTTCGTTTATGACAGATACTTATGAATTAACCCAAATGATCGTCCCAACGGATAGTAACATCCACATCAAAATTGGATCTGAATTAGGAAATGAGCTTTTACAAAATATGAGCATGATCCAAGCAAGTTACGAGATTGCTGGACACGGTCGAGGTACAATAGCCTTGTTGGGACCAACCAGTATGCCTTATTCAAAAATGCTGGGTCTGGTAGATGTCTATCGTCAAGAATTAGCGAACAAGCTTGCTGATTATTATCGATCAATTGATTTGACTGGATCTTAGCATGAAAACGAATCACTGACTGATTAACGAAAAGGAGTGTGTCTTGTGAAAGAAAAAAAAGAAGAGTTAGAAAAAGACGTAGCGGATATTCAAGAAGATACGGAAATCGATACGGAAGCGACGGAAGACTCAGGTGTCTCTGACGTAGAAGCTGAAGAATTTGAGCGTTTAAATTTAAAGGCTGAAATGGAAGAGTTGGAAGATAAATATTTACGTGCTCGAGCTGAGATTGCAAATATTGCAAATCGAAGTAAAAATGAGCGTGAACAATTACAAAAATATCGTTCACAAGATCTTGCTAAAAAATTATTACCTTCAATTGATAACTTAGAGCGTGCTTTGGCTACAGATGTGGCTGATGATCAGGGTGCAAGTTTGAAAAAAGGTGTCGAAATGGTACTAGAAAGCTTGAAACAAGCACTTAAAGAAGAAGGAATCGAAAAAATCCCAGCAAAAGGAGAGGCTTTTGATCCGAACCTCCATCAAGCTGTACAAACCGTGCCAGCGACTGAGGAACTTCCAGCTGACACAGTCGTCGAAGTACTACAAGAAGGTTACAAATTACATGACCGCGTATTAAGACCAACAATGGTTATTGTTGCGCAATAATGTCATGATATAAAATTAACTAAGATAAGGAGACGTTAATTATGAGTAAAATTATCGGTATTGACTTAGGTACAACCAATTCAGCAGTAGCTGTTTTAGAAGGAAACGAAGCAAAAATTATTGCAAATCCAGAAGGTAACCGTACAACTCCTTCTGTTGTCTCATTTAAAAATGGGGAAATTCAAGTGGGTGAAGTTGCTAAACGTCAAGCAGTAACGAATCCAAATACGATTTCATCGATCAAACGCCATATCGGTGAACCAGGCTATAAAGTAGAAGTAGAAGGAAAATCATATACACCACAAGAAATCTCTGCAATGATCCTTCAATATATCAAAGGATTCGCTGAAGACTATCTAGGTGAAAAAGTTGAAAAAGCAGTTATTACTGTGCCTGCTTACTTCAATGATGCACAACGTCAAGCAACAAAAGATGCTGGTAAAATTGCTGGCTTAGAAGTTGAACGTATTGTAAATGAACCAACTGCTGCAGCGCTTGCTTATGGCTTGGATAAAACAGATCGTGATGAAAAAATCCTAGTATTTGACCTTGGTGGTGGTACGTTCGACGTATCTATCCTTGAATTAGGTGATGGCGTATTTGATGTACTATCAACAGCTGGAGATAACCATCTAGGTGGGGATGACTTCGATAACAAAATCATTGATCACATGGTAGCTGAGTTCAAAAAAGAAAATGGCATTGATTTATCACAAGATAAAATGGCATTGCAACGTTTGAAAGATGCTGCAGAAAAAGCGAAAAAAGATTTATCTGGAGTATCAAGCACACAAATCAGCTTACCGTTCATCACAGCTGGCGAAGCAGGTCCTCTTCACTTAGAAATGACATTGACTCGTGCGAAATTTGATGAATTAACCGCTGATTTAGTAGAGCGTACAAAAATTCCAGTACGACAAGCCTTGAAAGATGCTGGTTTATCACAATCTGAAATTGATGAAGTTATCTTAGTTGGTGGTTCAACACGTATTCCTGCAGTTGTTGAAGCAGTAAGAAAAGAAACTGGAAAAGAACCAAACAAATCTGTAAACCCAGATGAAGTAGTAGCGATGGGTGCTGCTATCCAAGGTGGGGTTATCACAGGTGATGTCAAAGACGTTGTGTTACTTGATGTTACTCCGTTATCATTAGGTATTGAAACAATGGGTGGCGTCTTTACTAAATTAATTGATCGAAACACAACGATCCCTACAAGTAAATCACAAGTGTTCTCAACGGCTGCAGATAATCAACCTGCTGTAGATATCCATGTCTTGCAAGGTGAACGTCCAATGGCTGCTGACAATAAAACATTAGGAAGATTCCAATTAACAGATATTCCTGCAGCACCACGTGGTGTGCCACAAATCGAAGTTACTTTTGACATTGATAAAAATGGTATCGTGAATGTTTCTGCTAAAGACCTAGGTACACAAAAAGAACAAAAAATCACGATTAAATCTTCTTCAGGTCTAACTGATGATGAAATCGAACGCATGGTAAAAGATGCAGAAGCGAATGCAGAAGCAGATAAAGCACGTAAAGAAGAAGTGGATTTACGTAACGATATTGATGCTTTACTATTCTCAGTTGACAAAACACTAAAAGAATTAGAAGGTAAAGTTGACGCAGAAGAAGTGAAAAAAGCGGAAGAAGCTCGCGATGAATTGAAAGCTGCTGTTGAAGCAAACAATATCGAAGAAATGAAAACAAAACGTGATGCATTGAATGAAATCGTGCAAAATTTGACAGTTAAATTGTATGAACAAGCTGCGCAACAACAAGCACAAGAAAATCCAGAAGCAGCGCAAACAGGTGCAGATGATGTAGTAGACGCTGACTTTGAAGAAGTCGACGGAGACGACAAAAAATAATCTCATTAAATAATCGTTAGCTGTTTAGTAGAAATGACAAGTTTCAGTAGAGAAGGTTTTCCCCTTCTCTAGCTGGGACTGTTATCATACAATACAACCTTTTGAATACGTTGTTAAACAATATTAAGCAGGATCTAAAAGACGAGTGAATCGAAGTTTATATAACAATTTACTTTACCATTCGTTTTTAGTGTTAATGCTTGAAAGAAGGTTTAGCAAAAGAGATCAGCTCTAAGAAATAATCCGAAGAATGCGAAAATAGATTCTCATATTTTCGAGATTCTTCGGATTATTTTCCGATAGTGCTACATTTAGAGTGGTCTAAAAGGTTAGTAGGCGTTCACTTTCAAGAATGATGCGCAAAATAGAGACCTTATTGTTTGGAGATTTGATGTGCATGATTATGCCTGTTGAATAACAGAAGTCATAAGAACAATGGGAGAATTTCTTGGACAATAGCTGTTGCTTTGAGGTAGTTCGATCTGGTCATAAGATAAGATTTGAGGAACATTCTTTCTTCAATTTGGAAAACTTGACTTAGGTATGAGCCTTAAACTAGCTTCCTTTTTTAAATACTTGAAAGTAGCAGTTTTTGTTTTCGTAAAAGTATGATATGATAACAAGCGACGTGGAAATGATGAGAACCAATAGGAGGAAAGCCTATGGCAACAAAACGTGATTATTATGAAGTCTTAGGGCTCTCAAAAGGAGCTTCTGAAGATGAAATTAAAAAAGCTTATCGAAAGCTATCAAAAAAATATCATCCAGATATCAATAAAGAAGCTGATGCAGAAGAAAAATTCAAAGAAGTATCAGAAGCTTATGAAATTTTAAGTGACCCGCAAAAACGGGCAGCTTATGATCAATATGGACACGCAGGTACCGATCCAAACTATGGCGCTGGTGGAGCCGGTGGAGGCTTTGGTGGTTTTGGCGGCTTTTCAGGTGGCGGTTTTGGTGGCTTCGAAGATATCTTTGATTCATTCTTTGGCGGTGGTGGTCGTACGGTAGACCCTAATGCGCCAAGACAGGGTGCGGATTTACAGTATACGATCGATCTTTCTTTTGAAGAAGCGATTTTTGGCGTAGAAAAAGAAATCAAGTATAACCGAGAAGAAATTTGTCATACTTGCCATGGAAATGGTGCGAAACCTGGAACACAACCAACAACTTGTCATAAGTGTCATGGATCAGGGACAATCAATGTGGAACGTCAAACGCCACTTGGCCGTGTGATGAGTCGTCAAACTTGTGACGTTTGTCATGGTACTGGTAAAGAAATCAAAGATCCTTGTCCAACTTGTCATGGTTCTGGTCACGAAAAGAAAGCACATTCTGTTAAGGTGAATGTACCAGCAGGTGTAGAAGAAGGACAACAAATGCGTCTGGCAGGTCAAGGTGAAGCTGGAGAAAACGGCGGACCATTTGGTGATCTATATGTTGTATTCCGTGTGGAAGAAAGTGATATTTTCGATCGTGATGGTTCAGAGATCTATTACGAATTGCCATTGAGTTTTGTACAAGCTGCTTTAGGTGATGAAGTAAAAGTGCCAACCGTTCATGGAGATGTCAAACTTAAAATTCCGGCAGGTACGCAAACAGGAACGAATTTCCGTTTACGTGGCAAAGGAGCGCCTAAACTTCGTGGAGGAGCTACTGGGGATCAACATGTGAAAGTGAAGTTGATCACGCCGAAGAACTTAAATGAACAGCAACGTGAAGCATTGCGTGCTTTTGCTGAAGCTGGTGGCATCAAAGTAGAAGAACAACAAGAAGATGGCTTCTTTGATAAAGTGAAAGATGCCTTTGGCGGTAAGAAAAGAAAATAAAAGAAAAGCAAATCAATAAATTCAGTTAGTGTCTCTGGCAGTTAGACCAACATCTAATTGCTGGAGAATCGCCAGCCTCTTATTGATTTGCTTTTTTTATTTAGACAGGAGAAAGTGGCAAACAAATAATTAAAGCAGGGACGAAAGAAGAGGACAAAAAGGAATCAAGTGTTTTTTTGTCAATTTTATAAATGCCTTTAAAATAAAGACCGTTGCAAGGGATAGGCATCCTTTTGCAACGGTCTTTAACAATTTCATCATCTTAAGGTTAAATATCTAGTACTTTATCTAGGAAATCTTTTGTTCGTTCATTTTGTGGATTTTCAAAGATTTGTTGTGGTGTGCCATCTTCTAGGAAATTCCCTCCATCAATAAACATGACACGATTGGCAACTTCTTTAGCAAAGCCCATTTCGTGTGTAACGATAACCATCGTCATCCCTTGCTTAGCTAATTTTTTCATGACGTTCAAGACATCTCCGACCATTTCCGGGTCTAGTGCAGAAGTTGGTTCGTCGAAGAGCATGATATCAGGATTCATCGCTAGAGCACGAGCGATAGCGACCCGTTGTTTTTGTCCACCAGAAAGCATTTCTGGATACATGTCTTTTTTATCTTCAAGGCCGACGGTTTGTAGCAATTTGATTGCTTTCTTTTCAGCGGCTTCTTTTGATTCTTTTTTCAAATCCATAGGTGCTAATGTAATGTTTTCTAGCACTGAAAGATGTGGGAATAGATTAAAATGTTGGAATACCATTCCAATGTGTTGTCTTACCAAATTGATATCGGTGTTTTTGTCCATTAAGTGGGCCCCGTCAATGATGATTTCGCCGTCTGAAGGCTCTTCTAGACGGTTTAAGCAACGTAGGAAGGTACTTTTCCCTGAACCGGAAGGACCGATGATACAAACAACGTCACCTTCGTTGATTGAAACATTGATATCATTTAAAACGGTATTTTCACCGTATTTTTTTACAAGATGTTCAACTAGAATTTTTTCAGCCATCTTATTTCACCTTCTTTTCTAAAACTTTTGCTAATTTTGTCAGAATAGTAATGAGGATCAAATACATGATAGCAATAATTAGATAGACGTACGTACTTTGTGTCGTACGTGCAACGATAATTTTACCAGTTTGCAGTAACTCTACCACACCGATCGCTGAGATGATTGTTGTATCTTTCAATGAAATAACGAATTGGTTCACGAAAGATGGCAACATGATCTTGATTGCTTGTGGTAAGATGATTTTTTGCATGGTTCGATTATATGAAAGTCCTAAACTGCGAGAAGCTTCCATTTGACCAACTGGCACAGCTTTGATCCCACCACGAACGATTTCTGCGATATAAGCGCTGGCGTTCAAAGTTAGTGTGATAATCCCGGCAATGAAGTCGGGAATAGTAAATCCGACGATACCTGGTAATCCAAAGAAGATGAAGAATGCAAGAACCATCATTGGAATACCGCGGATGACATCGACATAAATACTTGCAATTGTTCGTAGGGCTCTGATTGGCGCTACACTGAATAAACCAAAGATAACACCAACAACTAATGCCAAGGCGAATGAAATTAAAGTTAATAAGATCGTTTGCCATAAACCTTTTAGTAAAACTTTGTAGTTGTTTTGTAATAGACCAGTTAGTGTAGATTCATCTTTGCTGGCTTTAGTAGGCGTATTATCTGTTGAGATATATTTGTTGATGATTTTATCGTATTCGCCTGTTCGTTTTAATTCTTTTAGACCTTCGTTGAACATTTGTAATAGTTCAGGATTTTGGCCTTTTTTCACAGCAAAAGCGTATTTACCACCAGATTCTTTAGCAATCGGTGTTTCTAATTGTTGATTGTTTTTAATTGCATAGCCGATAACAGGGTAGTCGTCCATCATGGCGTCAATTGCGCCAACTCTCAATCCGTCATATAACTGATCTGCAGAATCGAAGTACTTGATGGTATAGCCGTACTGGTCTTCGTGGGCATTTAAGAAATCAGCACTTTCAGTTCCAACTTTGGCACCTACTGTTTTTCCTTTTAGGTCTTCATAGGACTTGATTGAATTGTCTCCTTTTTTGACAGCGATTTGAATCCCGCTTTCAAAATAAGGATCTGAGAAATCATAGCTTTTTTTTCGTTCATCGGTCACAGTCATTCCTGCGATCATTCCATCTGCTTGACCAGATTCTAACGCTTGTAGCGCAGCAGAGAAACCACGATAATCCATACGTAGGTTAAATCCTTGCAGTTTGGAGATTGCCTCCATTAATCCAACATCAATTCCCTCGTATTTGCCTTCAGCGTTTTGAAACTCGAAAGGTGCAAAAGCTGAATCGCTGGCAATGACATACGTCTCTTTCTTAGGTTCTATTTTTTGCATCGTCTCGCTCGTACTTGAGTCAGCAGTAGTTTTATCGTCAGCTTGTACAGGATTGCTAAGCGCAAATGTGACAAGTCCTGTCATTATGAAAATAATCGTATGAAGCAAATGCTTTTTTTTCATAATTAACCTCCTAAAATTTCAATAACTTTTCATATTTTCCTATTATATGCGAAAACTAATAATAGATACAAGCTGAGTTGCTGAAAAAAATAAAAAAAATGTCATTTTGTGACAATTTATGTTATAAAATGTAACATAATGAATGTAGAGAGGAATCTGACGTAAGATAAATAATTACTTAAGGGACATTATTGATATATAATTTTGCTGCCTAATTTACTACTTAATACATGTATGAATTTATATAATATAGTAGAAAAGAAAAAACTTAAAAGTAGCGAAAGTATGTTCGGTGTGGTATAATAAATCAACAAGGAATGCCTTTGCTTTCCTTTTCTTTTTTGTGGTCGTAAAATGAAGAGGAAAGAATGAAAAGGAGGATGAAATATGATAGAAAGAGATACCTCCCGACACTTTGAGTTGGTGTCAAAATATCAACCAGCAGGAGATCAACCCGAAGCCATTACACAGTTAGTTGATGGGGTAGTTGGTGGAAAAAAAGCTCAGATACTTTTAGGAGCAACTGGTACAGGGAAGACGTACACCGTTTCGAATTTGATTGAAAAAGTGAATAAGCCAACATTGATTATTGCCCACAATAAAACATTAGCTGGACAATTATATGGGGAGTTCAAAGAATTTTTCCCCAATAATGCAGTTGAATATTTTGTATCTTATTACGATTATTATCAACCTGAAGCTTATGTCCCTTCAAGTGATACTTACATTGAAAAGGATTCTAGTGTCAATGATGAAATTGATAAATTACGACATTCGGCAACCAGTTCGTTATTAGAACGAAATGACGTGATCGTGATTGCTTCTGTTTCTTGCATCTTTGGTTTGGGTTCACCTTTTGAGTATCAAAAACAAGTCGTTTCAATTAGACAAGGAGCTGAGCTTGATCGTAATCAATTGATTCGTGATTTAGTTAGTATCCAATTTGAGCGCAACGATATTGATTTTCAACGTGGTCGTTTTCGAGTACGTGGGGACGTTGTGGAGATTTTCCCAGCCAGTCGGGATGAACGTGCGTTGCGTGTTGAATTTTTTGGTGATGAGGTCGAAAGGATTCGTGAAGTCAATGCGTTGACTGGTGAGGTCTTGGGAGAAACTGAGCATGTGGCGATATTTCCAGCGACTCACTTTGTTACAAATGGTGAACACATGGAACATGCGGTTGCAAATATCAAAGCGGAACTGGAACAACGTTTGACAGTTTTGCGGAATGAGAATAAATTGTTAGAGGCCCAACGGCTAGAACAACGAACGAACTATGATATTGAAATGATGTTAGAGATGGGTTATACATCTGGGATCGAAAATTATTCGCGACACATGGATGGTCGAAAAGAAGGTGAGCCACCATACACATTACTTGATTTCTTTCCCGAAGATTCATTAATGATTATTGATGAATCGCATGTGACAATGCCGCAAATTCGGGGAATGTACAATGGTGACCGCGCAAGAAAACAGATGTTAGTCGATTATGGTTTTCGTTTACCATCGGCATTAGACAATCGTCCGTTACGATTAGAAGAGTTTGAAAAGCACGTGAATCAAATCGTTTATGTATCTGCTACGCCTGGTCCATATGAGTATGAACAAACGGATACAGTGATTCAACAGATCATCCGACCAACTGGGCTACTAGATCCAATCATCGAAGTGCGGCCGATCATGGGGCAAATTGATGATCTGGTAGGAGAAATCAATGAACGAGTTGAAAAAGATCAGCGCGTGTTTGTAACTACATTGACAAAGAAAATGTCTGAAGATTTGACTGATTATTTTAAAGAATTAGGAATCAAAGTCAAATATCTGCATAGTGATATCAAAACATTAGAACGTACCGAAATCATTCGTGATCTTCGTTTAGGTGAATTCGATGTACTTGTAGGAATCAACTTGTTACGTGAAGGACTTGATGTACCGGAAGTTTCGCTAGTAGCGATTTTGGATGCAGATAAAGAAGGCTTTTTACGGAGCGAACGTTCTTTAGTACAGACGATTGGACGTGCAGCACGGAATGCAGAAGGAAAAGTGATTATGTATGCGGACAAAGTGACTGATTCGATGCGCAAGGCTATCGATGAAACTGCTAGACGACGTAGTATCCAAGAACAATATAATCAAGAGCATGGTATCGTGCCGAAAACAATCATCAAAGAGATCCGTGATTTGATTTCCATCACGAAAGAATCCGAAGATGATGCAAAAGAAACGGTTCAAGTATCCTATGAAGAAATGACAAGAGAAGAAAAAGCTACATTATTAATGAAATTAGAAAAAGAAATGAAAGATGCTGCTAAAGCATTAGATTTCGAGACAGCCGCAAATGTACGGGATATGATTCTTGAACTAAAGGCGTCAGAGTAGGAGGATTATATGGCAAATGATAAAATAATTATCCATGGTGCAAGAGCCCACAATTTAAAAAACATCAATGTGACAATTCCGCGAGATAAATTTGTGGTGGTCACTGGATTATCTGGTTCTGGGAAAAGTTCGTTAGCATTCGATACATTATATGCAGAAGGACAAAGAAGATATGTCGAAAGTCTTTCTGCTTATGCACGGCAATTTTTAGGGCAAATGGATAAACCGGATGTTGATAGTATTGATGGGCTAAGTCCAGCAATTTCAATTGATCAAAAAACAACTAGTAAAAACCCTCGTTCAACAGTAGGAACTGTCACAGAAATCAATGATTATCTCCGATTGCTGTTTGCACGTGTGGGGCATCCTATCTGTCCGAATGATCACATTGAGATCACCAGCCAATCTATTGATCAAATGGCTGATAAAGTTTTAGAATTACCTGAACGAACTAAAATTCAAGTTCTTGCGCCGATCATTGTCAAGAAAAAAGGCCAACATAAAAAAGTTTTTGAACGTATTCAAAAAGAAGGATACGTACGTGTTCGAGTGGATGGAGAAATCTATGACTTAAGTGAAGTACCGGAATTAGAAAAAAATAAAAAGCATGATATCGCAATTGTCATAGACCGTGTCATCATAAAAGAAGGAATCCGTTCACGTTTGTTTGATTCAATCGAAGCTGCCTTGCGTTTAGCAGAAGGCTATGTTTTGATTGATGTCATCGGAGAAGAGGAAATGCTGTTTAGCGAGCATTACGCTTGTCCTTATTGTGGCTTTACTGTTGGTGAATTGGAACCAAGACTGTTTTCTTTCAATGCGCCATTTGGTGCTTGTCCTGATTGTGATGGTCTTGGTGTCAAATTAGAAGTGGACCAAGATTTAGTGATACCTGATCGTACGAAGACGTTGAGTCAAGGAGCTATCGTCCCTTGGAATCCAATCAGTTCACAATACTATCCACAGATGCTGGCTCAAGCCTGTGAAAGTTATGGGATTGATATGGAGACGCCTTTTGAAGAGTTGCCACTTGAACATCAAGAAATCGTGCTCAATGGGACAGACGAGCTGTTCCATTTCCACTATGAGAATGATTTCGGTGGTGTTCGTGATGTTGAAACAACTTTTGAAGGGGTATTGAAAAACATTAAGCGTCGGTACCATGATACAAACAGTGATTTCACAAGAGAGCAAATGAGACAATATATGACTGAATTGACTTGTCAAACTTGTCATGGGTATCGTTTGAATCCTCAAGCTTTATCCGTTCAAATCAATGGGACGAATATTGGACAAACGAACGAGTTGTCTATCCAAAAAGCGGTTAACTTCTTTTCAAATTTGACCCTTTCAGACCAAGAAAAAGTAATAGCTAAACCGATTTTAAAAGAAGTGAATGATCGACTTTCATTTTTAGAAAATGTTGGTCTCGATTATTTAACGCTGAGTCGTGCATCAGGAACTCTTTCAGGAGGAGAAGCACAGCGGATCCGTTTGGCCACTCAAATTGGCTCGAATCTCTCAGGGGTTCTTTATATTTTAGATGAGCCTTCTATCGGACTCCACCAACGAGATAACGATCGGTTGATCGGTTCATTGAAGAAAATGCGTGATCTAGGGAATACATTAGTCGTGGTCGAGCATGATGAAGATACGATGCGTGCGGCAGATTATTTGATTGATGTAGGCCCTGGTGCCGGGCATCAAGGAGGAGAAATCGTTTCAGCTGGCACGCCTGCGGAAGTGGCTGCTGATGAAGACTCTTTGACTGGACAATATCTATCCGGTAAAAAGAGTATCCCAGTTCCAACTGAACGCCGAAAAGGGAATGGAAAAGCCATCAAAATCACTGGGGCAACGGAAAATAATTTGAAAAATATTTCAGTGGAATTTCCTTTAGGTGAATTTGTTGCGGTGACTGGTGTGTCCGGTTCAGGTAAGAGTACATTGGTCAATAGTATCCTAAAACGAGCTCTTGCACAAAAAATCAACCGTAATTCAGCAAAACCTGGTAAATTCAAATCAATTTCCGGTTATGAAAGTATTGAAAAAATCATTGATATCGATCAAAGTCCGATTGGGCGCACACCACGAAGCAATCCTGCGACATATACTAGTGTATTTGATGATATTAGAGATTTATTTGCACAAACAAATGAAGCTAAAATGCGTGGGTATAAAAAAGGCCGTTTTAGTTTCAACGTTAAAGGTGGACGTTGTGAAGCCTGCCGAGGCGATGGAATTATTAAGATTGAAATGCACTTTCTACCTGATGTTTACGTTCCTTGTGAAGTTTGTCATGGGAAGCGATATAATTCTGAAACGCTAGAAGTTCATTATAAAGGAAAAAGTATTGCAGATATTTTAGAAATGACGGTTGAAGATGCCGTTGAATTTTTCCAACCAATCCCTAAGATTCATCGAAAACTTCAAACCATTGTCGATGTTGGTCTAGGCTACGTTACGATGGGGCAACCAGCTACAACATTATCTGGTGGGGAAGCACAGCGGATGAAACTCGCTAGTGAATTACACAAAATAGCGAATGGTAAGAACTTTTATATTTTGGATGAACCAACGACTGGTTTGCATACAGATGATATTGCCCGGCTACTTGATGTCTTGCAACGTTTAGTAGATGCAGGGAATACGGTATTAGTGATCGAGCATAACCTTGATGTTATTAAAACCGCTGATCATATTATTGATCTTGGACCAGAAGGCGGGGAAGGTGGCGGTACGATTTTAGCCACTGGTACACCTGAAGAAATCATTGAGGTGAAAGAGAGTTATACTGGTCGATACTTAAAAAAAATCATGAATGGTGAAAACCAACTGGATAGTTAAAAAAAAATTAAAATCAAGTATCTATTCTTGTTTTATTGACTAGTATAGACTAAAATACGAAACATGGTAGTTCTTTCTACACTAATTGGTATAGATAAAAACTTCCTATAAGTTCAATCCGTTCAAAAAAGAATTGAGCAATCGGAGGAGATTCCTTTGATTGCTTTTTTCTTTATGGTATGATATTCCTTGTGTAGTTGAAAAAGAAAACTAGAGATTATGAGTAAGTGAGAGATAATGATGAACAGTAATGTAAACGAAGAATTTATTCCTATTTTATTGGGTAGCGACATGAATGTCTATGGAATGGCACGTTCATTTCATGAAGCGTATGGCAAAGTTTGCCAGGCGTATGCATCAAATCAGTTGGCACCAACTCGCTATAGCAAAATCGTCAAAGTTGACGTAATTCCTGGCTTTGATAAAGATCCGGTCTTTATTGAGTCCATGTTACGTTTAGCAAGAGAGAAATATTCAGATCAAACGAAGAAGTATCTCTTGATCGCATGTGGAGATGGCTATGCAGAACTGATTTCACAGCATAAAGAAGAACTCTCAAAGTATTTTATTTGTCCTTACATCGATTATTCGTTATTTAAACGTCTGATTAATAAGGTTAGTTTTTATGAAGTTTGCGAGGAATACCAGTTACCTTATCCCAAAACGTTGATTGTTAGAAAAGAAATGTTAGTTGATGGACATTTGAATCAAGAGTTACCATTTGACTTTCCAGTGGCATTAAAGCCGGCAAACAGCGTGGAATACTTATCTGTCCAATTTGAAGGTCGAAAAAAAGCGTTTATTATCGATAATCGTGAAGAATTTGACTTGATCTTAGGTCGTATTTACGAAGCAGGTTATACAAGTGAAATGATCGTCCAAGATTTCATTCCTGGGGATGATAGTAATATGCGTGTGTTAAATGCTTATGTCGATGAAAACCATCAAGTAAGAATGATGTGTTTAGGTCACCCATTACTAGAAGATCCAACACCAGCTTCGATTGGTAATTATGTGGTAATCATGCCAGATTATAATGAAAAGATCTATCAAACGATTAAACGATTTTTAGAAGATATTTCCTATACTGGTTTTGCGAATTTTGATATGAAATACGATCCAAGAGATGGTGAGTACAAACTTTTTGAAATCAACCTTCGTCAGGGAAGAAGCAGTTTCTTTGTCACTCTTAATGGCTTGAATTTAGCAAAATTTGTGACAGAAGACCGTGTATTTGAAGTTCCATTCACAGGGACTACCTATGGGACGAGCCAATCGGATCAAGCAAAATTATGGATGGGTGTACCTAACAAGGTCTTTTTAGCTTATGCAAAAGCAAATGAAGACAAAAAAGTTGCAGAAAAAATGATTAAAGAAAATCGTTATGGAACGACTGTTTTTTATGAGAAAGATCGTTCGCTCAAACGCTGGTTATTGATGAAGTATATGTTTAGAAATTACATTCCTCGATTTAAAAAATACTTTCATGTGAAAGAAGGTTGATTCATGGAAAACTTTTTTAGTATTTTGGGCGGAATGGGAACGATGGCCACAGAGAGTTTTGTCCGTCTAATCAATCATCGAACCAAAGCCTCAAAAGATCAGGAATATTTAAATTATGTATTATTTAATCATGCGACAGTTCCTGATCGAACGGCTTATATTTTAGATAGGGAACAAGAAAGTCCAATGCCTTACCTACTAGATGATGTTGAAAAACAAAATTTACTCAAACCAAATTTTATCGTTTTAACGTGTAATACAGCTCATTATTTCTTTGATGAACTTCAAGCAGCCACTGAGATTCCGATTCTTCATATGCCACGAGAAGCGGCAAATGAGCTTGTCAGACAAAATACAACTGGTAAAGTAGCCATCCTAGGTACGGAAGGTAGCATGAAAGCTGGAATTTATGAAAAGGAAGTGAGACAGCTAGGCTTTGAGGCTGTCATTCCTGATGCTCAACTTCAGGCGAAAATCAACCATTTGATTTATCATGATATCAAAGAATCAGATTATTTAAACAAAGAACTATACTACGAAATTTTGGCAGAAGCGGTGGCGCGATTTGATTGCGAAAAAATTATTTTAGGCTGTACAGAATTATCGTTGATGCAAGAGTATGTAGGGGAAAATGAATATCCCGTCATTGACGCACAGTCAATCTTAGCTGATCAAACGATCGCCCGTGCCTTACAACACCGACAAGCTACCATATCAAGTTGAAAACTTTTATGAGCAAAGATTAGGGGCGGATACCTACAGTGGTATTTGTCCCTATTTTTATCGACAACTTCATTTTTAAGAATGTTTAACTGGTAATGATACGCCCGGAAGTGATATAATTTTAGGAAGAGATATGAGAGGGGGCCGTTTGATATGGCTGATAATTTACAACTAGTAATCATCACAGGGATGAGTGGCGCTGGGAAGACGGTCGCTATTCAAAGTTTTGAAGATATGGGGTATTTTTGTATTGATAATATGCCACCAAATCTAATTCCAAAGTTTTGGGAATTGATCAAAGAATCGGGTAAAGTGACGAAAATGGCATTAGTGGTAGACTTGCGTTCACGCTCGTTTTTTGAAGAAATCCAAAATATGTTAGTCGAAATTGAGAATACGGATTTTATCGATACGTCGATTTTATTTTTAGATGCATCCGATGAAGAATTAGTCGCACGATACAAGGAAACAAGACGTACCCATCCAATGGCAATGAACGGTTTAGTCACGGAAGGAATTCGTAAAGAACGTGCGATATTGAATGATCTAAAGATGCAGGCCTCGGTCATTATAGACACGACGACTTTAACGCCACGTCAGTTAAGGGAAAAAATCAATCAAACGTTTAAGACCAAAGGCGATCAAGGCTTTCGAATCGAATTTGTTTCCTTTGGATTCAAATATGGCTTGCCAATTGATTCAGATATCGTGATGGATGTACGCTTTTTACCAAATCCCCACTATATCCCTGAATTAAGACCTTTGACAGGAAAAGATCAACCAGTTTATGACTATGTGATGTCATTTGATGAAACTGAGCTGTTTTATAATAAGTTTTTAGATTTATTACAGACGGTTTTACCAGGATATATCAAAGAAGGTAAAAGCAGCTTGACGATTGCTATTGGCTGTACCGGAGGGCAACACCGTTCAGTTGCGTTAACAGAACGTTTATCAGGTGCTTTGAAAGAAAATTATAAAGTCAATGTGACTCACCGTGACAAAGATAAACGGAAAGAGACGGTGAATCGCTCGTGAAGATGAAAACTTACCGTATAAGAAAGCCCAAAATCGTTGTCGTTGGGGGTGGCACAGGCTTACCGGTTATTTTAAAAAGCTTGCGTAACCAAGGGGCTGATATTACAGCGATCGTAACTGTCGCAGATGACGGGGGCAGTAGCGGTGCAATCAGAGAATCAATTGCGATGGCGCCCCCTGGCGATTTGAGGAATGTGTTGGTTTCATTGTCGGATATGCCACAATTTTATGAAGATATCTTTCAGTATCGTTTTAAAAAAGAAGATCAATTTTTAGCCAATCATACGATTGGTAATTTGATCATTGCCGCTGTCGCAGAAATGAGAGGAAGTACATACGAAGCAGTACAACTCCTATCTAAGATGATGCATGTGGACGGTCATATCTATCCTTCTTCTGAAACACCATTAACACTCCATGCAGTTTTTAAAGATGGTACTACTGCGGTGGGGGAATCAAAAATTGCGGTCGATCGAAAAACGATTGATCATGTCTATGTGCGAAATACCACGGATGATAGCGAAGCCAAACCAGCACGAAAAGTTGTTTCTGCCATTATGGAGGCAGATATGGTCGTTTTAGGACCGGGTAGTTTGTTTACTAGCATTTTACCTAATTTGGTCATCCAAGAAATTGGAGAAGCAGTAGCTAAAACAGAAGCCGAAGTGGTGTATATTTGTAATATCATGACACAAAAAGGTGAAACAGAACATTTTACAGATGCTGATCATATTCGAGTGTTGCATGAACATTTGAAACGACCATTTATTGATACTGTTTTAGTTAACACAGAAAAAGTACCAGCAGGTTATATGGATCCCGAAATTTACGATGAATACCTCGTACAAGTAACCCATGATTTTCATGGATTACGGAATGAAGGTTGTCGAGTGATTTCGACTGACTTTTTAGAATTAAAAAATGGAGGTGTCTTCCATGATGGTGAAAAAGTTGTGGAAGAGCTATTTCGTTTGGTTTTTGGTTCCAAATATTAAACGGTAGGTTACTAAAAGAAAGGAGGAGAATAGGGTGTCATTTGCGGCAGATGTCAAAAAAGAACTTACTGGACTTGAAGTTCACCGCGAACATGCAAAGGCGGAATTAGCTGCACTTTTGCGAATGAATGGATCTTTAGGGATTGTGAATCAACAATTTATCTTAAACGTTCAAACAGAAAATGCAGCTATCGCCAGACGGATCTATTCTCTTTTAAAAGATCATTATAATGTCCGAAGCGAGTTACTCGTTCGAAAAAAAATGAAATTGAAAAAGAATAATGTCTATATCGTTCGTTTGAAACAAGGAACGAAAAATGTACTGATGGATCTAGATATCATGGACGGAATGATGTTCAATGGGCATGTATCTGATGAAATTTTAGGAAATGCACAAAAAATGCGATCCTATCTAAGAGGAGCATTCATGGCGTCTGGTTCAGTCAATAACCCTGAAACTAGTCGTTACCATTTAGAAATTTTTTCCATTTATGAACAACATAATCAAGACATTTGTGATATGTTAAATTATTATGGTCTTCATGCTCGAACATTGGAACGTCGAAACGGCTATATTTCATATTTAAAAGGCGCAGAGAAAATTGCTGACTTTTTAACCTTAATTGGTGCGACGAATTCGATGTTGCGCTTTGAAGATGTCCGTATCGTACGTGATATGCGAAACTCAGTCAACCGACTTGTCAATTGTGAGACAGCTAATCTGAATAAAACGATTGATGCTGCAGCAAAACAAATCGAAAATATTGAATTGATTGAAAGTAGAGTTGGATTAACTGCACTACCAGAAAAATTGCAAGAAATTGCAGAATTGAGATTAAAGCACCCAGAAGTCAGTTTAAAAGAGCTAGGAGAAATGATTCCATCAGGAGCGATCTCTAAATCCGGAATCAATCATCGAATCAGAAAGATTAATGAATTTGCAGAAAAGTTGCGCGAAGAAGCAAGTTAAGTGAAAAAATTTTTAATTTTTTAATTAATGAAGATTTTGGGACAAGTATTTGTCTCAGAATCTTTTTTTATTATATTTCCAAAAAAAGTTCTAATCAGTGTCCTTTAATATGTTAAAAAGTAAGTAGCAAGTCCCATTGATAACGGTTATTGCTACTAAAAACAAAGGAGAATAATTACTATGGAAAATAAGGTTAATAATAAAAGAAAGAAAAAACAAAAAAAAGATACAGAGAAACAAGAGATTCATATGAAACGCCTTCCTAAGGTTAGCCCGAAAAAACTAACGTTTCGGAAACGCCGCAATAAGGAGCAAATGAATAAAATCCATAGAGAGTTCATTCATGGACTTGAAAATAAAGTAAGTGTAAAAGAACTTACTAAGCGATTAAAGATTAGTAGACCAACTGCTTATAGGATACTTAATTTAGAAATCGCACGTAGCATATACCAAGGTTTTTCGGTACCTCAGATAGCTGAAAGACTACATAAAAGTTCAAATAGTATAATGGGAAAAAAACATGCATTCATCATAAATAATTTTCGAAGGAATGGTAATATCCGACTCATTCCTGAGATGATTGGTTGTTCAGAAGATTACGTGATAGAAAAATTAGTCGTTCACAAGCTTAAAAAAAAGGAAAATATAATGAAGATCTCTGAAAGCTTGGATATTTCTGTAGAAAAAACTAAAACGATAATAGAGGATTATGCAATAAGAAAAATTCATGATCAAGGGTATACAAGGGAAGAATTAAATAGAATATTACCTGTGAGTTTAGATGGATATCCAAGGATACTTGAGGTTTTCCAAAAAGTTGAAAAAAATAACAAATTAGTGGGAGATGCAAAAAAAAGCATTAAAAAAACAAATACCGTGTTGTTAAGAAAAAAAACAAAAAAGAGGGAAAGATTAAGTTTCGATGATCTTGTCAAGAAAAGAAAAATAGGTATGAAAATTGGGAAGATTGCAACTGAACAGGAAACGGATCTATCAATGGTGAAACATCGAATGGCTAAATTTATTATAGATCATTCAATTAGGGGAATATCTAGACAAGAAATAAGTAACCAGCTTTGTTTAACTCAAACTGAAATAAAAACATTTCCATATCAGTATATTAAAAACAATATATTAAAGAACCAAAAAATTCAAGGAATTGCGGAAAGAAATGGCTGCACGTTGGCTCAAATTTATAAGATATATGTAGAGGGAGCAATTGAAAAAAATGTATCCATTAATGAAATTGCATGTACGCTAAAGATAAACGAAGAAGCCGTTCAAGAGATAGTGAATAAAATTCAGAACGAATCTCAACCAGAATTAAACACCCCAGAACCACCTATCATTGAGAAAGCAATCTCTGAAGTTAAGAAAAATCTGATACAAGAAGGCACGATCCAACCACCAAAACCAATATCTATGGCTGAATCAACAAACCAGTTTCATCAAATCTACACTAAAACGAATAGATTAGATCCATTGCGTGAAATCATTGTTAGTGAGTATAAGGAGAATCAAAATATAGGAGTAATTTCATATCAATATAATTTATCACCAGAAGAGGTCCAAGAAATAATATGTGATTACATCCGAAATGAAGAAAAGAAAGGGAGGACAGTTAACGAGATTGCGACAGAATTTTCTTATTATTCCGTTCCTAATTCCGATGGAAAACTGCGGTTTATCCATAAAGATGAAGTGTTATCTCTAGTTAAAAACAATTCGTTGTACCAAAGCACGAGTCACCAACCACTACAACCAATATCTATGGATGAATTAACCAGCCGTTTTGATCAAATCGAGCTTAGATCAAATAGCTCAGACCAAGTGAAAGGAAAATATGAAAAGAGTCAAGAAATGAAATCAGAAGGAGAGAGGAAGAGAAGAAATTCAGAATCGGATCCTGGCGCCCTGGACCTAAGTCTGAAAAAAGCACGGGTAGACTCACCCATATTGTCACAGCCAAAAAGTTTTTCATCGACTACAACTCGTGCCGTTGAAAAAGTACAAAATGTCATCGAACAGAAATGGCAACAGCATCTAAATAACCCACGTGTCCAAGCTAGTTTACGAAGCTTTGTCAACGAAAGGTCTTAGGATAGATGGTGTATCAATTCGTTTTTTATATTTTTCTAAATTAAGATCTGGATAGTCGCTCAATCAAAAATGACCCAAGGACCTTAAAAATAGGCTAGGCTATTTTGAGGTTCTTTGGGTCTTGTTAGGATCGGAACGATAGTGTCAATCCTGATCAATAATGATTACAAGTACATGTGATAGTCAGGATTATTACTCGTTAATGTAATCAATTAGCTCTTCTTTTTTGATCGATTCATCAAAAATATGCTCTTCCAAAATAACAGTTGGAACAAAACGGATATTGGCAGCATTCGCCTCAGCTATAATTGCTTGAGAGGCAGGAGATTCTTCTTGGTAAGTTAGACCTAACTTATTTTGAGCATAATCTGCTACTTCTGCTAGACTAAGATTTTTCCAATCATCCTGCGAATCAAATACTTTTTTGATTTCTCGTAAAGCTACTTGACCGTCTGACGTATCAATATGATGATGCATCACATTCCCACGTTGCAAACTTTCTTTTTCTTTATCAAAAAGTTTGATCACCCGTTGCAAACGACCTTTACTTACAGCTTCTTCGAGTAATTCATAAGATTCGTTGAACCATTGACGGCAATAAGGGCAAGCCAGATTGATAAACTCTGCCATTTTCTTAGGAGCATCTAAGTTTCCATAATGAATGCCAGTTTCGGTATTTGTTTTATCTGCTTTAATGATAGATATATCCATGTATAATCACCTCTTAGATTCATTTTAAGCATTTTTCAGGAAAAAGACTAGTTTTTTGTTTAATAAAGCATGTATCTTCTCATGTGAGTACTTTTACAGAATAGGTAGGTTTTCAGGAGCTTTTGCGTTATAATAGGTGGGATATTTGAGAGAATTTGAACAAGGATGATGACAAATGCGAAAAATGAAAACAATGGACGGAAATACAGCTGCCGCTTATATTTCTTATGCTTTTACAGAATTAGCTGCAATCTATCCCATTACGCCCAGCTCAACGATGGCAGAATTAGTGGATCAATGGTCTGCTAGTGGGAAGAAAAATCTTTTTGGACAACCAGTTAAAGTGGTTGAAATGCAATCTGAAGCAGGAGCGGCTGGTGTTGTGCATGGTTCGCTCAAAACAGGAGCGCTGACAACGACTTATACAGCTTCTCAAGGATTGTTGTTGATGATACCCAATATGTATAAAATCGCTGGTGAATTACTACCAAGCGTATTTCATGTCGCAAGTCGTGCAGTCACGACGAATGCGTTAAATATCTTTGGGGATCATGGGGATGTCATGGCTGCTCGATCGACTGGATTTGCGATGCTTGCAGAAAGTAGTGTGCAAGAAGTTATGGACTTAGCACCCGTAGCACATTTGGCTTCGATTGAAGCAGAGCTGCCATTCTTGAATTTTTTTGATGGTTTTCGTACGAGCCATGAAATCCAAAAAATTGAAGTACTAGAATATGACGAGTTAGCATCGTTAATCAATCAAGAGAAACTTGCTGCGTTTAGAAACAGAGCGATGAACCCTAACCACCCAACTGTTAGTGGAACGAATCAAAATCCAGATATTCATTTTCAGCAAAGAGAAACGATCAATTCGTATTACGAACAATTACCTCGCATCGTACAAAAATACATGCAAGCAATCAATGAATTACGTGGAACTTCCTATGATTTAGTCACTTATCATGGTGCTGCCGACGCGACAGAAGTCATCATTTCGATGGGGTCGGTAGCGCAAACGATTGAGCAGACAGTCGATTATTTGAATAGAAATGGCCGGAAAGTCGGTTTCTTAAATATCCATCTTTATCGCCCATTCCCAATTGAAACATTGTTGCAAAAACTTCCTAAAACTACACAGTCAATTGCCGTATTAGATCGAAGCAAAGAACCAGGAGCTGGTGGGGAACCATTACTGCTAGATGTTCAAAGTGCACTTTATGATGCAACAATCTGTCCTAAAATAATTGGTGGGCGGTATGGATTAGGATCAAAAGATGTGACACCAGATCAAATCATCAGCGTTTTTGACGAGTTGCAAAAAGATGAACAAATGAAAAAACGATTTACAATCGGGATAGTGGATGATGTTACCTATCATTCTTTGGCACCAAGACCAACATTGGATTTAACGGATGCTGAAACTTACCAAGCTAAGTTTTGGGGTTTTGGTTCTGACGGGACAGTCGGTGCAAATAAATCTGCTATTAAAATCATTGGTGATCATACAGACAAATACGCCCAAGGCTATTTTTACTATGATTCAAAAAAATCAGGTGGATTGACGATTTCCCATCTCCGTTTTGGAAACACGCCAATTCGTTCTACTTATTTAGTTGAACATGCTGATTTTGTCGCTTGTCATACGCCTGCTTACTTGCACAGCTATGATTTAGTTAAAGGGTTGAAAAAAGGTGGCACATTTTTATTGAATACTTTATGGACAGATGAGCAGTTAGAAACGCATCTGCCTCTTCGTCTAAAAAAATATTTGGCAGAAAATGAGATTCAATTTTATACGATCAATGCGATGAAAATTGCTCAAGAAGTTGGATTAGGTCGTCGTATTAACACTGCCATGCAAACGGCTTTTTTCAAATTAGCAAACATTATTCCTATTGAAGAAGTGATTCCGCTCTTGAAAGAAGAAGTGCTTAAAAGCTATGGTCATAAATCAATGAAAATCGTAGAAAAAAATAACCAAGCGATTGATCATACCCTTGAACTTCTCCATAGAGTTGAAATCCCCAAACATTGGCGATCATTAGAACTACCTAGCAAAAAAGAAGAGACAACATCACGTTACGTAAAAGAGATTTTTACGCCGATCAATGCTCAAGAAGGAAATCAACTGTCAGTAGGTACTTTAGTAGCCAACCAGATGACAACTGGCGAGATGCCATTAGGAACAGCAGCGCTGGAAAAACGAGGTGTAGCCCTAGAAGTCCCTGAATGGATCAGTGACCGTTGTACGATGTGCAATGAGTGCGCATTTGTATGTCCGCACGCAGCCATCCGCCCATTCTTAGCTGATGAAGAAGAGCTGACTGAAGCGCCTGAAGGATTTATCGTTCGTGATATGAGAGGACCTGACGGGTTAAAATATCGTATCCAAGTTTCCGTGGAGGACTGTACAGGATGTGGATTATGTGTGGAGGCTTGTCCAGCCAAAGGAAAAGCGTTAGTGATGAAACCTTACGAGGAACAAAAAGAACAAGCGGTCAATTGGGCGTTTGCAATGACATTGAGACAGAAAGAAAACCCTATGAAAGGAAAAAATACGGTAATGGCTACCCAATTTAACCAACCGTTGCTTGAATTTTCAGGTGCTTGCTCTGGTTGCGGTGAAACGCCATATGTGAAACTTTTGACCCAAATGTTCGGAGACCGAATGATGATCGCTAATGCAACCGGCTGTTCTTCAATATGGGGAGGAGCTTCGCCAGCATCACCGTTCACAACGAATGCTTGTGGGCAAGGTCCAGCTTGGTCTAATTCCTTATTAGAAGATAATGCTGAATTTGGCTATGGTATGTTACTAGCTGCTCAAACCCGTCGTGAAGCTTTGGCGCAATCTGTTCGTGAAATCATGCCAAAAGTATCGAGTGCGCTTCGACTGTTGATGGAGGATTGGCTCAACCATTTATTCGATAGCGAAGGAACACAACAACGAGCAGCTAAACTTCAGGCTGCGATGGTAGCGGAAGTACAGCAAGTCCCAGAATTGGAATCCATTCTTGAGCACAAAGATATTTTTGTCAAAAACAGTCAATGGATTATTGGCGGAGATGGTTGGGCTTATGATATTGGCTTTGGTGGTATCGATCATGTATTGGCTAGTGGGGCAGATGTGAATATCCTAGTATTGGATAATGAAGTTTATTCTAATACTGGGGGGCAAACCTCTAAAGCAACGCCAACGTCAGCTATTGCAAAATTCTCCGCAAGTGGGAAATATGCGTCGAAGAAAGATTTAGGAATGATGGCAATGACTTATGGGAACGTCTATGTCGCTCAAATTGCTTCTGGTGCCAATCAAATGCAAACAATCAAGGCGTTTGAAGAAGCAGAGAAATACCCAGGGCCATCACTAATCATTGCGTATACGCCTTGTATCACCCATGGTCTGTTGGGGGGCATGAAAGAATCGATTAAAGAAGCCAAAGAAGCTGTTTCATCAGGCTATTGGTCCCTCTATCGTTATAATCCAAGTTTAATTGAAAAAGGGAAGGTTCCGATGATTTTGGATTACAAAAAACCAGACTTTTCAACAATGGGCGATTTTATGCGTAAGCAAGTCCGGTTTTCTTCACTAGAAAGTGCCAACCCTCAATTAGCTGAAAAATTGTTTGAAAAAACGGTTCTAGATGCAAAAACTCGTTTTTACAATTATGCTTCACTCACTGGACAGCTTGATAAAATTAAAGAAAAACTAGAACCGTCTGATCCGATTGTAAAAGAAGAGGAAGTCGAAACGAAAAAGAGAAAAAAAGAACGTAAGATCGATGATGAAGCAGCAGCCAGAAGAGCTGCTAAAAGAGCAGAACGT
Source organism: Enterococcus sp. DIV1682a (assembly GCF_051711005.1). Lineage (NCBI taxonomy): Bacteria > Bacillati > Bacillota > Bacilli > Lactobacillales > Enterococcaceae > Enterococcus > Enterococcus sp. DIV1682a. The sequence continues at coordinate 1,714,467 of NZ_JBIOLT010000001.1, read as the reverse complement.
GCAGCACGTCGAAAATGATGTTTTGATGTTTTGTTCATTGATCCAACTATCTCATTCGGTAAATGATAAGCAAACAATTTAAAGGGCGGAAAAATCGATCGAATAATTTATGTAATTTTCTTGAAAAAAAGTAGCCAGAATCGTCTCATATTTCCAAACATATGATATACTTAAAGGGAAATCTCAAAAGAGAAGAGAGGCTTTTTATGTCATTTCAAATCGGGGAACTTTTTAATTTAGAGTATTGGCAACAAATGTTTTCCGGTGACTTATTTTCTCTGAATTTTTTGGTAAACATACTGGATATTTTAGTCGTATGGTATTTGGTTTACAAACTGATCCAGCTACTAAGAGGGACGAAAGCGATCCAATTGCTCAAAGGCGTTGCCATCTTTATCGTGATTCGAATTGCGGCTGAGTTGATTGGGCTACACACGCTGTCATGGCTGATGAATCAAGTCATAACTTATGGTGTGATTGCAGCAATCGTCATCTTCCAACCAGAGATTCGTCGTGGGTTAGAACATCTGGGAAGAAGTTCGTTATTCAAACAAACGAAAAGCGAGCAACAAGAAGACGAGAAGATGATCCTATCCTTTGATAAAGCTATTCAATATATGTCGAAACGTAAGATTGGTGCTCTGATTACGATCGAGCGTCATACTGGTTTAGATGAGTATATTGAGACAGGCATCGCATTGGATGCAGATATTACTGGTGAGTTACTCATTAATATCTTTATCCCCAATACGCCGCTGCATGACGGGGCAGTTATTGTCAAAAATGGAAAAATTGCAGTTGCCAGTGCCTATTTACCTTTATCAGAAAGTATGTTGATTCCAAAAGAATTTGGAACACGTCACCGAGCTGCTGTCGGTATCAGTGAGGTCAGCGATGCAATAACTATCGTGGTCTCGGAAGAAACAGGAGATGTAAGTATCACTTTAGACAATCAATTGATACCAGGGTTATCGCAAGAAGAGTATTTATCGATCTTACGAAAACAACTAATTGTAGAAGAAAAAAATAAAAACAAAAAGAATGGGCTTCAATCTTTCTTGGACGCAATGACTAAGGGAGGGGATCGGAAATGATCTCAAAAGAAAAGCGTACGAGTATTCTGTATGGGTTTGTTGCGTTATTGTTTAGTATCATTCTTTATTTCAATGCGAATGGTCAAACGATGCAAAACACATTATCTGGAAACGAGTCCTATTCGCAGACAGCTTCTGATGTTTCGATCCAACTTTTATATGATACCGATAAGTATTATATCCATGGTTACGAAAACACTACTACTGTCAAATTGGCTAGTGCGAATCGTATCCAGTTGATGGCTGAGGCAAATGAAGACACCCGTACCTTTAGGGTCACCGCAGACTTAGCACATCTAGGTGAAGGAACCCACGAAGTGCCATTGAAAATCAAAAATCTAAGCAGCGCTGTCACCGCTAAGTTGCAACCGGAAACGATCACGGTTACAATTGAAAAGAAAGTGACCAAAGACTTTGAAGTTAAGGCTATTCTGCCAACAGAGACGACGCCTTCTGGTTATAATTTAACTGAAACAACCGTCGATCCGACGAAGGTCACGATCACCACTGGAGATAAGACTTTAGCGGAAATTCATCAAGTGGTTGCAAAAGTCAACCCGTCAATGATAACGGACGATGGTGTGAATAGTAATGTATCTGTACAAGCGTTAAATTCAGCTGGTGAGCCGTTGAGTATTGTTTCTGATCCAGTGCAAGTCAACGTCACGTCAGATGCAATCAAACCGAAAAAAACGGTTAGCCTATATGGTATTCAACAAGGGACAAAAGGCGAAGGAATTAAGAACTATAATTTCAAGTTTTCCGAATTAGAGGCTGAAGTCACAGGGACGACGGAACAACTTGCTCAAATAGGGGATAGTATCGCTGTGCCAATCGACATATCAGGAATTACTCATCGAACGACTAGGACGATTCAGATTCCTGTTGAACAAGGAATGAGCGTCTCGCCTAAATCGGTTAAAGTTGAGATAACACCAGTGCTGGAATCGACAACTAGTGATTCTTCAGTCGATAAAAATCAAAGTTCGACTAAAAGGAATGACTCAACAACGTCAACGACAAAGTCGACTACATCGAGCACGTCACTTTCTAGTGTCCAGACAGAAAGCAAGCAAACTTCTGAAAGTACAGATTCGAGTGAATCCACTATGCAAAGTACACAAGAGAGTCAAACGTATTCTTCGGAAAATTAAGTTAAAGGAGCAAATTTACAATTATGGGTAAATATTTTGGAACGGATGGTGTCCGTGGCGAAGCCAATAAAGAATTGACACCAGAATTAGCGTTTAAGTTAGGTAGATGTGGCGGATATGTATTAAGCCAACATGAAACAGAAGGGAAACGTCCACGGGTTTTAGTTGGGCGTGATACCAGAATCTCTGGGCAAATGCTAGAAGAAGCCTTAATTTCTGGTTTGTTATCAGTTGGTATTGAAGTATTTCAACTTGGCGTCATTTCCACACCAGGAGTTGCTTATTTAACAAGATTGCAAAAAGCCAATGCCGGCGTGATGATTTCTGCTTCACATAATCCTGCACAAGATAATGGAATCAAATTTTTTGGTGCTGATGGGTTTAAATTAGTGGATGAACAAGAATTAGAAATTGAAGCATTGCTTGATGCCGAAGTGGACGAATTGCCACGTCCTTCAGCAGAGGGATTAGGAACAGTAGAAGAATTTCCAGAAGGCTTATTAAAATATTCTCAATTCTTAGTGCAAACGATCAATGGGGATCTATCAGGCCTAACCGTTTGTGTCGATGCGGCAAATGGGGCGACAGCAACTTCTGTCAACCGTTTATTCGCAGACTTAGAAACAGATTTTTATACGATGGGTACCAGCCCTAATGGCTTAAATATTAACGATGGTGTTGGTTCAACACACCCTGAAAAGTTAGCTGAAATGGTTGTTGAAAAAGGCGCCGATGCCGGTTTAGCATTTGATGGTGATGGGGATCGAATTATTGCAGTGGACGAACTTGGGAACATCGTTGATGGTGATAAAATCATGTTCATTTGTGCGAAATACCTTTCAAAGAAAAATCGTTTGAAAAAAGATACGATCGTTACAACGGTCATGAGTAATCTAGGATTCCATAAAGCGGTGGAAGAAATTGGCTTGAAGGACGTAGTTACTCAGGTTGGTGACCGCTATGTTGTAGAAGAAATGCGAAAAAATGATTATAATTTTGGTGGAGAACAATCTGGTCATATGGTCTTCCTTGACTTTAATACTACAGGTGATGGAATGCTATCAGGAATCCAATTACTGAATATCATGAAGCAAACTGGGAAGAAATTATCCGAGTTAGCGAGCGAAGTGACGATCTACCCACAAAAATTAGTAAATATCCGAGTAAGCAACAAAAATGGTGCAATGGAAGTTCCAGCGATCAAAAAAGTGATTGAAGAAACTGAGGCTGAGATGGCTGGTGAAGGAAGAATTTTAGTTCGTCCTTCTGGAACTGAACCATTATTACGTGTCATGGCTGAAGCGCCAACGGATGAAAAAGTAGCATATTACGTGGATAAGATTGCTGCAGTTGTTCGAGAAGAGATCGGACTTGAAGAATAAGAACTAAAATTTTTCTCATTTTAATAGTAATCGACTGTTATTTACAAAAATGTTTTCTTGTTTTTGTGAATAACAGTTTTTTTGTCCGTAGGAAAACAAATTTGGGTTGCTGTCAAATGCTTGTTCCAAGACAACTACTTTTTTGTATAAAATTAGCGTTGGGTTTAGAATATTCTCCGTTAAAAGTTGTTATGATAGAACTTTAATTTCTAATTATACGAAAAAAAAGGGCTTTTTTTATCTCTGAATAGATTAAACTAACTTGCGAAACAACTAATTTAGAGGAGGTAAATATGAAAATTTTCAAAAAACTGATTCGATTGATGATGATTGTTTTTCTATTTGTAAAACCGGTCATTGTAGTAGCGGTTGATCCATCTTATGCACCCTCTTATCAACTAGCAGAAGAGGTGATTATAAAAAATGGTGAATTTAATGATGGGTTGAATCACTGGATCGTTTCCAATCCTGGAAGTAACAATCCTGCACTTGTGACAGATGAAAGTGGCAATCATTATGTAATGGCATCAAATGGAGAGAATATCCTGCAATATGTTCAGTTAAAACCGAAAACGACCTATCAATTCACTTATTATGTGATCGGAGACCCTTCGTTTCCAGCAATTGTGGAATTTGGCACGCTTAATCATGGGGAAGGGTTTATTTCGTTGAAGGATGAGAGACATTATAATGATGCTTGGAAACAACATGAATTTAGCTTTACGACTCCGGAAGGTGAAAATACATATATTATCCGTTTTGCGTCTAGTGGAAACGGGACAGCATATTTTGATAACGTTCAAGCCACTGCATTAGATTTGGAAGCTCCTACCAATCCTAAAAATCTGAAAGTCAACGACGTTTCAAGTGATAGTGTTAGCTTGTCTTGGGAAGCTGCAACAGACAACGTAGGCGTAATGGGTTATTTGGTTTATCGAGACAACCAACTGATTCAAACAGTCACCGGTGCAGACCTCGCCTATACCGACAATGGATTAACGGAAGATACTACCTATACGTATGAAGTAAGAGCAGTTGATCAAGCGGGGAATGTATCAGTAGCGAGTAATGCAGTGACGGCTAGGACAAAATTGGCGAGTAGCAGCCCACCTGCAGTGCCTTTGAATTTAAAAGTCACTAGTGTAACAACTGATAGTGTCAGCTTATCGTGGGAATCAGCGACAGATAGCATTGACGTAATCGGTTATATCATTTATCGAGACAATCAGTTAATTCAAGGAGTGATTGGTGCGGAGGAAGTAGCATACACGGATATAGGATTAATGGAAGATACGATGTATACATATCAAGTGAGAGCAGTTGATCAGGCAGGAAACATATCAGAAATGAGTAATACAGTAACAGCTAAGACAAAACAAACAGAAGAAATTCTTCCTCCTGCAGCTCCTTTGAACTTGCGAATCGATGATGTAACAACTAACAGTGTCAGCTTGTCATGGCAAGAAGCAATCGATAATGTTGATGTAGCTAGTTATAACGTTTATCGAGATGATCAGTTGGTCCAAACGCTAACTGGTATGGATTTAACCTACATAGATACAGGCTTGATGGAAGATACCACCTATACCTATATAGTCAAAGCTGTTGATCAATCAGGGAATCTATCAGAAGCAAGTAATGCGGTAACGGCTAGGACAAAATCAGCAGAAGATCTGACTCCTCCTACGCCACCTTTGAATTTACGAATCGATGATGTAACAACTAACAGTGTCAGCTTGTCGTGGGAAGCAGCAATCGATGATGTGGGTGTCACTGGTTATCATGTCTATCGAGACGATCAGTTAGTCCAAACACTTTCTGGTACGGACTTAACTTACATAGACACAGGATTGATGGAGGCTACCACTTATACCTATAAAATCAGAGCGGTTGATCAAGCTGGTAATCTATCAGAAGCAAGTAATGCAGTGAAAGCAAGAACGAAAATGACAATTGAGGTGAGTCGCCCGTTGCCCCCTACTAAACTGAGATCAGCCCGTGTCACAGAACATGAAGTGGCTTTAATGTGGGACGCACCTAATGAATCGAAGGAAATCATGAGCTATCAAGTTTATCGAAACAATGTATTGGTAGGAGAAGTAGCGAGGGAAACCTCACTATATACTGATAAAGATTTACAGGAAAATACGAAATATTCTTATGTAGTTAAATCGAAAAACAAAGAAGGGAATCTCTCGGAAGAAAGTAATAAAATTATTGTGCAGACAAGCAAAAAACATGAGACGGTTCCTCCTTTAGAGGAAGAGATAGTAAAAGAATCAACGGAAAAACCACCTGTGGCAAAAGAAACCGAAACAATAAATAATGGAGCAATTAATAAAGGAAAAGAGGAAGCAAAAGTGAATAAGAATACTGCTAAAAAGGTGAGTAAACAGTTACCAGCTACGGGTAATAAAGTTAGTCCATTGCTACAACTACTGGGGCTAACCATAGTGAGTGTAACAATCCTGTTATCTTACAGGAGACAAAAAAAGAGCCATCAAGCAAAACAGCCCGGAACTAATGCTTAGCTCCTTTAGATGGGGGACTCGATGCAAAATAGGTTAAAACAATAAAAAGTCATTTTCGAACTGATTGATGACTACACAAAAAAGCCAAAAAGGCAATGAAAATTAAATTTCATTGTTTTTTGGCTTTTTTCATGATAATTCATATTAGATTTATTTTTGAGGCAATTGTTCTATTCAACAGTCACAGATTTTGCCAAATTTCTCGGTTTATCAACATCAAGACCTCTTAGCAAGGTCGCATAGTAGGCAATCAATTGTGTAGGGATCACTGTGATTAATGAAGTAAGTAAAGGATGAACAACAGGCAATACTAATTGGTCATCTGATCGATCTAAGCCTTTTGTAGCCATGACCAATGTTTTTGCTCCACGACTTTCCACTTCTTTTAGATTTCCTCTCGTGTGTGCACCTGTTATCTCTTCGCTGATCATCCCGATAACCGGTGTGTTCGTTTCAATCAGCGCGATCGTACCATGTTTTAATTCCCCAGCTGCGAAACCTTCTGCTTGGATATAACTGATTTCTTTTAACTTCAATGCAGCCTCTAAAGAGACAGCATAATCTGTTCCACGTCCAATATAAAAAGCGTTTCTTGCATCCATTAGATAGTCAGCTGCTAACTCCTGTAAGTAGTCCTTTTGAGAAATTAGTTCTTCCATGCCATTCGCTACGATACTAAGCTCGTGCGTTAGATCGAATTCTCTAGCTGAAGAAAGATTTTTTTCATGACCAATTCCTTTAGCAAGTGCAGCTAAAACAGCGATTTGAGCAGTATAAGCTTTTGTTGAAGCCACGGCGATTTCAGGTCCAGCATGTAGTAAAAGAGTGTAAGAAGCTTCCCTTGATAAAGTAGAGCCAGGTACATTAGTGATTGTCAATGATGGGTAATTCAATTCATTCATTTTCACGAGTACTTGTCGACTGTCTGCTGTTTCTCCACTTTGGCTTAAGAAAATAAAAAATGGTTTCTCTGAAAGTAAAGGCAAATTATAACCAAATTCACTTGCAAGGTGGACTTCCACAGGAATACGGGTTAATTGTTCTAAAATAGGTTTTCCAACTAAGCCAGCATGGTAACTCGTTCCACAAGCAACAATGTAGATACGGTCACTGTTTTTAGCTGTTTCTAAAAGTTGTTTGTCCATCAGTACTTCATTCTCATGGTTCACGTAAGTTTGGGCAATCTTTCGCATAACGATCGGTTGTTCATCGATTTCTTTCAACATGTAGTAAGGATAAGTGCCCTTTTCAATATCAGCTGCATCAATTTGTGCTTCAAAAGAATTTCGTTCAACTGGTTGACCTGAGATCGTTTCGATTGAAATCTCATTTTTAGTGACGATCACTAATTCGCCATCTTCAATTTCAACAAATTCTTTCGTATAAGCCAGCATAGCCATTGCATCGCTGGCGATAACATTGAATCCGTCTCCCAGACCAATTAAGAGAGGGCTTTTGTTTTTAGCGACAAAAATTTGATCTGGCAGAGTACGATCAATTAATGCGAAAGCATAAGAACCTTTGATTAATTGAAGTGTTTTGACAAAGGCAGATTTTGTATCCAGTCCTTCATTTGCAAAAAATTCAATAAGATGAGCAATGATCTCAGTATCCGTTTCCCCTGAAAATTGATCCGTTTCTAAATAATCATTTTTTAGTTCAGCAAAGTTTTCAATTACACCGTTATGGACAAGAACAAAACGTCCGCTTTGAGAAGTGTGAGGGTGCGCATTTTTTTGAGAAGGTTCGCCATGAGTTGCCCAACGAGTGTGACCGATTCCGATTGTTCCCGCTGTTTCGTTTGTTAGCTTATCCTTTAGGTTCTGAATTCTACCTTGTGCTTTGACCAAAAAATCATTTTCATGATTCGCAACAAAGATTCCAGCCGAATCGTATCCCCGATATTCTAATTTTTCTAAACCATTGATCAATCCTGGTGTTACGTTTTCTAATCCAATCATTCCGACAATTCCACACATAAAAAACATCCTACTTTCTATAATATAATCATTATGAAAGTTTCCAGCTGCTGGAATCGATTTTTGTTCTATCTTCACAGATAGGTTTTGATCGATCCTATAGAGTGCAGTCCCTAGGGTCATCCGCCGAATATTTCGATAAACCCTTTCCTCGTCATCTGTAACTACAGACCAGGCGCTATTCCTTAAAATGAGAATGGTATATATAAACTCCTTTTTGTATTTTTCTGGAAACTTCTTAAATGATAACGTTGTTGTGTGACGTTTGTCAATAAAAAAGAGAAGAAATAAAATTGGTCTATATGGTTGTGGCGGGAGGGTCGAAATGAAGTTTTGACTATCATCTTTTTGCAGACTTCGGTACAATATGAGAGTAAGTAAAAGAAGGAGGATGAAAAATGGCATCAAATATCGCAGTCTTGACATTAGGCATGCTAAAAAAACAGTTGGCCGAACTTGAAAAAGTAAATACAGTGGATGATGAAACCAAAATCTTTTTAGATACTGGTTGGGATAGTATCCAAGAAATTGCGCCTGATGCGTTGACTATTGGAGAAGCGCAACAATTCGTAGTAGAAGATGAGTGGACAAAAGAGAAGTTCAATGGATTTACATTAGTCGAAAAAGCAGAAAAAATGAATGCAACTGGAGAAAAAGAAACAGTGATCGTTATCAAAAATTTATATTAAGCGAGGGAGAGTATGAATAAAAAGCGTTGGATAGCAGTGTTGATTGCGGCAGGCTTATTGGTTGTTTCGTTGGTATCATCTAGCCTGACGTCAAATTCAAAAGAAGAAAAGCAAATGAGTGGTTTGAATAGCTTATTATATGGCACTAATGAGTTATCGCCCACGGTTCTGGAAGAAGGAGATAGTTCAGAAAAAATCGTAAAATTGACTGTTGATGGGACGATCACTAGTGATGGAACATCAGGTTTGTTTGCAACAGAAGGATACAATCACGCTAAGTTTATGGAGCAATTAAATGCTATAAAAGAAGATAAAACGATCAAAGGGATGATGTTAGAAGTCAATTCTCCTGGTGGTGGTGTTTATGAAAGTGCAGAAATAGCTAAGACAATCAGTGATATCCGAAATGAACGAAATATTCCAATGTATGTCAGTATGAAAAATACAGCTGCTAGTGGCGGATATTATATCTCAGCCCAAGCAGATAAAATCTATGCAACAGAGGAAACAGTCACTGGGTCCATTGGTGTCATCATGTCAGGTCTTAATTATTCTGGACTTTTAGAAAAATTAGGGATCGAGGATACGACGGTAAAAAGTGGTGCATTGAAAGATATGGGTTCAAGTACTAGACCACAAACGCCAGAAGATCAAAAAGTCTTACAAACTTATATCGATAATGCCTACAATCGATTTGTCAAAGTAGTCAGTACTGGACGAAATCAATCAGAAGAAGAAGTCCGAAAAATTGCGGATGGTCGTATTTATGATGGAGAACAGGCGAAAGCAGTCGGATTAGTGGATGAAATTGGGTATCCACAAGACGCGTTAAAAGCAATGAGAAGTGAGCAACATTTAGAAAACGCTCAGTTAGTAGAATATGAAACGAATACTACTGGTTTTGCAAACACATGGTTCGGTTCGAAACTTGCTCAGCTTCAAGGCCTAAAAGCTTCTGAAACAAGTCAAATCTTGTCTTTCTTAGAAAATCAAGGAACCGTTCAATCACCAAAGGCAATGTATTATTACGGAGGTGAGTAAGCATGACGAAGCAACCAGAAGATTTAACTTCACATAACAAGGCAGATCGTCCTGCTGTAGGGCCAGATCCGAGCTTTTCTCAAAAAGTACTGCAATCTTTTAAAGAAAAACCACTATCTGAAAGTGAAATTAAAGTAAAGCAACAACAATGGCAACAGTATACCAAAGAAAAAGAGGAAACTATTAAAGTAAATGACTTTCCTAAATATTTTTATGCAGGGTTTTGGATAAGATTTCTTGCTTTTATAGTGGATCTTATATGTATTGGTTCAATCACACGTTTGACCATTGGATTAGCGGCTAATTTAGACTGGTTAAAAGTATCCGATTCTTATTTAAGTATTTATGGTTTTGCTGCTTTGCTGATTTACCTTAGTTATTTTATTTTATTCACGAAATTAAACCATGGACAAACAATAGGAAAAATGATTTTTGGGATTCGTGTGATTTGCTTTAATGAATCAGATTTGAGTTGGACAACAGTGCTGGTGAGAGAAGGCGCTTGTCGGTTCATTTTGAAATTCCCATTACTTTTTGTTGGCTATTTACCGACAATCTTTAATCAAAGAAAACAGCATATTGGTGATTATTTTTCAAATACGAGTGTAGTCACGCTAAATCTAGTCAAAGCCTTTAATCGAGAAATTAATGCTTGATTCATTTTATTTTTTCAACATGGCAATCTAAAAAAGATTGTCATGTTTTTTTATGTTTGATACTATAGTTTTATTCATGATTTTACTGGCAAAGAGTCGAAGGGAGAACGAACATTGGAGCCGATTGATTTTCCTGATAAATACGAAAATCTTATGCGTCTAGCGCAACAAGCATTAGCTGATCATCAATATTTACAAGCAAAGACATTTTTACAACGAGCATTGGAGCTTAAAGGAACATTTGAGGCGAATCGTCTACTTGTCCTTTGCTTAGTTGAGCTAGATGAAAAAAAAGAAGCGCTGAATCAGGCGTTTCCTTATGAAAATGACTACCTGACAGATGAAAAAGTGGCAGCTTTTTATTTTGATCTGCTGATCCAAACAAAAGATTATCTTTATGCTCGCAAGTTAATTGCCAGCTATGATTTTTCTGATTTATTTGAGCAACTCATGGTAGAGAAGATCCAACAAGCAGAAAATTTCACGAGTCAAAATGACCGTCAAAAAATACGTAAGATTCATCTTAGTGTTGAAAAAATGCCGACAATGCCACCTGCAGAACAACTTTTGGTTGTGTCTGAGATTGAAGAGTTGCCTTATCATGAATTGGTACAAACAATCAAAAAAATGATTATCTTACCAGAGATCCACTTATTAGTGCGAGCAAAAATGTTAGAGTCACTCGTGCAAGTGAAGAAACACCAGCCAGTTGTTTATTTAACGATGGATCAGACGTTTATAGAAGTCATACCTGCAACATTACCAAAACCAGAAAAGCAAAAGGCTTATGAACAGTTAATGCGATTAGCAGAAGCTTATGAAGATCAAGATGCCTATCTTAGTACAGTGCTAAAAGAAGAATTTATGATGCAATCCGCTCTTCTTTATCCTGTTTATGATACATATGTCGGTGATCCTAAAAAATGGTTTGCTGATACACTTAGCATGTATGATCCAAACTATAATAATAGACAAACAGAAGCAGAGGAAGCAGATTTCCTAGAAAAAAGGGGAAATATTTTAAGGGAAATGCTACTCTTTCAAAGTGACCGTTGACACTTATCAGATAAAAAAGTCATGAAAAACGTGGATTCTAACCATTCAATATGTTTACAATTTGAAAGGGTTAGTGTACTATTTAAGGGTATGCATGAAACGTTTTTGATGTATAAAATGAATTTTCTAAACTCGGAGGGAACTAAATGACTGCAACATTTGAAAAAAAAGGCACAAACGATGGTGTTTTAAAATTTACGATTGCGCAAGATGAAATTCAAAAAGGATTGACAGCTGCGTTTAATAAAGTTAAAGGAAACTTGAACGTACCAGGGTTCCGTAAAGGGAAAGTTTCACGCCAAGTATTCAACCGTATGTACGGAGAAGAAGCTCTTTATGAAGACGCATTGAATGCTGTCTTACCTGAAAGCTATGAAGCAGCAGTTAAAGAAGCAGGTATCGAACCTGTATCACAACCTCAAATCGATGTTGAAAGCATGGAAAAAGGGCAAGATTGGGTGATCACTGCTGAAGTAACAGTTAAACCTGAAGTGAAATTAGGTCAATATAAAGATTTAGTTGTTGAAAAACAAGACCGTGAAGTTACTGAAGCGGATGTGGAAGAACGTATCAAACGTGAACAAGAAGCTCAAGCAGAATTAGTAATCAAAGAAGATGCTCCAGCAGAAAATGGCGATACTGTAGTGATTGACTTTGAAGGCTTTGTTGATGGCGAAGCATTCGATGGCGGAAAAGGTGAAAACTATTCACTAGAACTAGGCTCTGGTTCATTCATTCCTGGCTTTGAAGATCAATTGATCGGTAAAAAATCAGGTGAAAGCTTAGATGTAACAGTTACTTTCCCAGAAGACTATCAAGCAGAAGACCTTGCTGGTAAAGAAGCAGTGTTCAAAGTAACGGTTCATGAAGTAAAAGCTAAAGAAGTACCTGAATTAGATGACGAATTTGCAAAAGATGTAGATGATGAAGTTTCTACATTAGCAGAATTGAAAGAAAAATATCTAAAAGAATTGACAGAAGCAAAAGAAAAAGAAGCAGAAGACGCAAAAGATGAAGCTGCAATCCGCTTAGCTGTTGAAAATGCAGAAATCGTTGATCTACCACACGTGATGGTTCACGATGAAGTACACCGTTCAATGGATGAATTTTTGAACAACATGCAACGTCAAGGAATCTCTCCTGACATGTACTACCAATTAACTGGTTCTACAGAAGAAGACTTGCACAAACAATTTGAAGGCGAAGCAGAAGTACGCACAAAAACAAATCTTGTAATCGAAGCTATCGCTAAAGCAGAAGGACTAGCAGCAACAGAAGAAGAAATCAACGCTGAAATCCAAGAATTATCTGAGACATACAACATGCCAATCGAACAAATCAAACGAGTGTTAACAGAAGATATGTTGGAACATGATGTGACAATGAAAAAAGCAATCGATTTGATTACTGGAACTGCTACTGAAGCAAAATAATCATCTTTTATTGCATTTTATCAAAGAGGAAACTGAGAGGTTTCCTCTTTTTGCATATTTTCGATTTTTGGTTCTTGTTTAGTGCTTTTGCTTTTTTTTGAATTATGGTATGATAGTAAAAGACTGTAAAGTCTGTGATAGTTTCTTGCATTTATGATGCAAGTTAAGGGGTGAAGACCATGTATGATAATCCAAGTGGCAATGAGACCGTACGTTGTTCTTTTTGCGGGAAAACACAAGAAGAAGTAAAAAAAATCGTGGCTGGTCCAGGGGTCTACATCTGTAATGAATGTATTGACCTATGCAAAGAAATCATTGATGAAGAATTTTATGAAGAAGCGGTACGTGAATTCACAGAAGTACCAAAACCATTAGAAATTTTGGAAGTCTTAAATAATTATGTGATTGGTCAAGATCGTGCAAAACGTTCATTAGCTGTAGCAGTATACAATCACTATAAGCGTGTTAATCAACAATCCCAAGAAGATGCAGATGATGTTGAACTGCAAAAAAGTAATATCTGTCTGATCGGTCCTACTGGATCAGGGAAAACTTTCTTGGCACAAACATTAGCTAAAACGTTAAATGTACCTTTTGCGATCGCTGATGCAACCAGTTTAACTGAAGCTGGTTATGTTGGGGAAGACGTCGAAAACATCCTATTGAAATTATTGCAATCAGCTGATTACAATGTGGAACGAGCTGAAAAAGGGATCATCTACATTGACGAAATCGATAAAATTGCTCGTAAAAGCGAGAATGTTTCAATTACTCGAGATGTTTCAGGTGAAGGTGTCCAACAAGCCTTATTGAAGATTTTAGAAGGGACAGTTGCCAGCGTTCCCCCTCAAGGCGGTCGGAAACATCCTCATCAAGAATTTATCCAAATCGATACGACAAATGTTTTGTTTATTGTAGGTGGTGCGTTTGATGGGATTGAAACAATTGTTAAAAATCGTCTAGGAGAAAAGACAATCGGTTTCGGGACTAAAAATCAAAAATTAGCAGATGGCGAAAGTGTCATGCAAGAAATCATTCCAGAAGATCTATTGAAATTTGGTTTGATTCCTGAATTTATTGGTCGTTTACCAGTAATGGCAGCACTTGAAAAATTAACGACAGAAGATCTTGTGCGTATTTTGACAGAGCCAAAGAATGCTTTGGTCAAACAATACCAAAAATTACTTGCTTTGGATAATACGGAATTAGAATTTGAACCAGAGGCATTAACAGCAATCGCTGAAAAAGCAATTGCCCGAAATACTGGGGCACGTGGACTACGTTCGATCATCGAAGAAATCATGATGGATATTATGTTTGACATCCCATCTAATGAGAATATCGAAAAAGTGATCATTACGAAAGAAGCTGCTGAATTAACAGGAGAACCGACTGTCGTTTATAAAGATTCTGAGAAAAAAGCGGGATAAAAGCAGATAGAAGCTGGAGTGCTGTCGTGAAAGTTAGTTATTGCTTTTGCGGCAGCTTTGTCTTTTTATCGAAACTATTGATTAATGATTAAGGCATTCTATTGACAGCAGGCGATTCAACGTTGTGATTACTCAAAATCGACAAATAGGGAAGATGACTTTCGTTTATGTAAAAACGTACTTTCCGCAATCAACTGCAGTTTTTCGATCGTTGAATCTTAGAATGAAATCAAAAAACCTCAAAACATGAGAAGCTGTTTCGAGATTTTTTTCTTTAAAGAACGAATCAATTCATGCTTCTCGCAACCTGTTACACGGCGTTTAAGAAGCGACTCTTCGTTTATCAGAGATTGTTTAATAAAGTGATATTAAACAATCTTCTCTCATCTCGATAGAGTTCATTTCTTCTTCAACGACCTTTTTTAGGAGAGATTTTATGAAAGTACATCAAGCAGAAATAGTGATTAGTGCAGTTGCACCAAAACAATACCCAGAATCTGATTTACCAGAAATTGCTTTAGCAGGGCGTTCAAATGTCGGAAAGTCTTCTTTTATCAATACGTTGATTGACCGAAAGAATTTAGCTCGCACTTCGGGAAAACCAGGTAAGACCCAAACATTGAATTTTTATTTGATTGAAAATGCGTTACACTTTGTCGATGTCCCTGGTTATGGTTATGCCAAAGTATCAAAGACTGAACGTGCAAAATGGGGTAAAATGATCGAAACATATATTACGACCAGAGAGCAGTTGCGAGCAGTCGTTTCTTTAGTCGATTTACGTCACAAACCTTCCCAAGAAGATATCCAGATGTATGAATTTTTGAAATATTACGATATTCCAGTGATTGTCGTAGCGACTAAAGCGGATAAGATACCACGAGGAAAATGGAACAAGCATGAAAGTGAAATCAAAAAAGCGTTGGATTTTGATAATAATGATCAGTTTATTTTATTTTCTTCTGTCACAAAGCAAGGAAAAGAAGAAGCTTGGCAGGCAATTGAAGAAGCAATTTCAGAATAAAAAACTAGTAGCAGACGAAGGACTCAAAGAGGAGAACATTCGCTTGCTACTAGTTTTTTTCTATTTTTTTGTCTGTTCTTTTTTTTCGTCATTTTTTGGTTTCAAAAAGCGATCGATTTCTTCTTTTGAAGCAACTGTTTTTTCTGGATCAACAGCAAAGGATTCAAATAATTTATCAAGATTATCTGTACGTTCAAATTTAAGCCCCAAATTATTCACCTCTTTGATTATTTGTTTCTATTCTACCATGGATAGTTACTAAAATAATTGGAAGTCGTTAAATTTTAGTTTTTTCTTATGCTTGGTTATAATTTAATTATAAAACACTTTGAAAGGAGTGAGAGCAGAGTGGAAGAACAACAATTATTAATGACGATTCAATTAACCGATTTGAATCAAAGTCAAAGAGAAAATGAATTGGAAGATTGGTTCTTTTTTATTCGGATGATGTTTAGTCCCTCATTTTTTCAGACTTCTCGTCAGACAGCACGAATATTTGAATGGACAACCTTTAAAAAGGAAGCAATGCAGGAATCTCAGTTCGCATTTGGTTGGCTGACTGTAAAAAATGAAACGAATGAGTGTCGTTTTCATTTTGATGGTCAACAATTGATCATTAAGAATATTTTGGAGAAGAATATTTTCTTACAACATGAATCGGTGATCAGAGATTATATCCAGCTTAAAATGGATAAAAATGGCGTATTTGCTTACTTACGTTCATACAATGAATTTAAGTATCATAATATTAAAGAAATTGAAGAACGGTTGAAGTTTGAAACACAAGAAGCTATTGATAAGTTGCCAAAGATGAGAGAACGATCGGGAGCGGTTGTGATTGATTGTAATCAATTGCCTGGTTACGATCTATCTCATGAGGGATTATGCTTTACTTCTTGTTGGGAAATGTATTACAGCTCTTACTACTATCGCATCATTCCGAAACAAGTATTTTTAGATGTCCAACAAGTGGAATTTGTAAAAGAGAAACAAAATGGTGTGATCTGTATTCAATTATATCGTGACCCTTTCAAATGGGCCGAGGAAACGAATCGACATTTTCAGACCTATTATCGCGACCAATTGGGATTTGATCATCTTTCTTGGGACAATGGCGTTGGGCTTTTGAAACCTCCATACATTGAGTATGCTTATACCGATCAAAGTATTCAATCTGTTCAATACCAAAATGAAAGAATGCAACCGACTCAGAAAAAGGATGCGACGTTCTTCGTTACTCGAAGTTATAATTTTGTCAATGATGAATACCACGAAAAGCGAGTAAGAGGGCGGTTGAATACACAAGCTTATTTTCCTTGGGTAGATGAGCAGCGGGCGCAGATGATGTTTTACAAAGTGATTGATCCCCGTATTTCTTTAGATGATGGGATCGAAGCTTATTGCTACTATATAAGAGAATACTTAGAGATCGCAGTTGACGATGAAAAATATCAAGAATATTTAGTTACTTTACGATTATACGTACCTACTGAAAATTTGACACAGCTCCCATTGAATGAAATTCGCGAAAAACTATCAGATATTCAGTTTAAGCGAATAAGAAAAAGACGAGGACGTTTAAGCTTTGACGTGAAAAAAGGTGTAAATCATCTTAGAGTAGAAATCTATGATTATCCCAAGTTGAACAAATTTGCGACATTACAAAAAATTTGAGGTGAGCACATGGATAAACACTTATATTATCGGGTCATGTTACCTACAGCATTTGTAGCTTTTTTGATGTTCTTTCTTCCCAACATCCCTGTACGATCAATTTTGGGCTTTATCATTATGTTCATTGGATTAGGAAGGTACTATTATTTAGTGCATAGAAAATAAAGCATATAAAAGGTTGTGGAAGAATCGTACAGCGAATACCGTTCGTACTTCTTTACAACCAATCAAGAGTCTGAACCAGTTGAAAGTTCAGACTCTTTTTTGAATGTTTTAGATTGTCTGTGAATGTTTTTGAATGATTTTTATTGATTAATAAAAAGAATTATGCTACTATATGTCGTGAGGTGATCGTGGAAATGCTTACAGAAGAGCGCAGACAAAAAATACTACACTTGTTAGAACAAAATAAAATAGTGAAATCTCAAGATTTAGTAACACTTCTAAACGCTTCTGAATCAACGATTAGACGTGATTTGCAAGAGTTGGAGAATGATGGTCTGTTAGAAAGAATCCATGGTGGCGCGAAAAAAGGGCAACTTTTAGGGTTTGAACAGAATATGAGTGAAAAAACGCTCAAAAACGTTCAAGAAAAACAAACAATCGCTCGATTAGCAGCTCAATTAATCAATGACGATGACGTTATTTATTTAGATGCTGGGTCCACGACGTTAGAAATGATCCCATATTTGCAAGAGAAAAAGGTAACGGTAGTAACTAATTCAGTGAAACATGCAGCTAGTTTGGTTGATTTGCAACTTCCCACCATCATATTAGGTGGACAAGTTAAATTATCAACAAATGCTGTACTAGGAAATAGTACAATCAGCCAGTTAAAAAATTTCTATTTTAATAAAGTGTTTATGGGAATGAACGGTGTTGACTTGAACCGTGGATTTACAACGCCAGATCCGGAAGAAGCAGCCGTGAAACGTCTAGCAATGGAAAATGCGGAAGAAAGTTTTGTCCTGATTGATCATTCTAAGTTCAACAAGCTTAGTTTCACTTCTGTGGCACCTTTAGAAGCAGCCACGATCGTAACCGAACGTTGTCCATTGGAATTTGTTACCGATTATCGGGAACGGACAACTATCAAGGAGGCAGCTATACAATGATTTATACAGTAACATTAAATCCGTCGATTGACTTTATCGTACGTGTCGATGGGTTAAAAATCGGGGAATTGAATCGAATGAAAGAAGACTTTAAAGTTCCTGGCGGAAAAGGGATCAATGTTTCTCGAATTTTGAAAAGAATTGACTCTGATTCGACAGCCCTTGGTTTTTTAGGAGGCTTTACAGGAAACTTTATCGCAGAGTGGTTGGAAAAAGAAACAATCCAAACTTCTTTTACAACAGTTCAATCAGATACTCGGATCAATATCAAATTAAAATCTGATTCTGAAACGGAGATCAATGGTTTAGGCCCAACGATCTCAGATGAAGAAATCCAATCATTCAAGCAAGCGCTAAGTGTTGTGAACAAAGGGGACATCGTTGTCTTATCTGGTAGTACTCCTGCCAGCTTAAGAAAAGGGTTCTATCAAGAATTGATTGAGATCATTCGTGAAAAAGAAGCAGACTTTGTGATTGATACAACTGGGGATGATCTAAAAAATTCTCTTGCTAAAAGACCATTGTTGATCAAACCTAATAACCATGAATTAGCCGAATTATATCAGACACACTTTGATCGTGTGGAAGAGATTTTGCCATATGGTAAGAAACTATTAGCTGAAGGGGCACAAAATGTCTTGATATCAATGGCGGGAGATGGTGCCTTGTTATTTACTAATGAAGGTGCTTACCGATCAAACGTATTAGTTCGCCCGTTAAAAAACTCGGTTGGTGCAGGAGATTCAATGATTGCTGGATTTATTGGTGCTTATAGCAAAAATCAAGATCCAGTGGAAGCATTTAAATGGGGAGTCGCTTGTGGAAGTGCGACAGCATTTTCTGATGATTTAGCTTCTAGAGCATTGATTGATGAACTGTTACCAGAAGTTGAGATAACAAAAATAGATTCGTTTTCAGGAGGATTATCATGAATATCAAAGATTTAATGATCAAAGATGCAATGATCATGGACCTACAAGCAACTGATAAAAAAGGCGCAATTGATGAAATGGTCCAAAAAATGTTTGCTGCCGGAAGAATCTCAGATATTGAAACCTATAAAGAGGGGATTTTAGCACGAGAAGCGCAAACTTCTACCGGACTAGGTGACGGCATTGCGATGCCTCACGCAAAAAATGCAGCAGTAAAAGAAGCAACCGTACTATTTGCTAAAAGTAACAAAGGGGTCGATTATGAGGCATTAGATGGTCAGCCGACTTACCTATTCTTTATGATCGCAGCTCCAGAAGGCGCAAATGATACACACTTACAAGCGTTAGCTGCCTTATCCCGCCTTTTAGTGGATCCAGATTTTGTTGCAAAATTAAAAGAAGCAGATTCACCAGAAGCTGTACAAGAATTATTCCAAACAGCGGAAGATCAAAAAGCTGCGGAAGAAAAAGCAGAACAGGCAAAACAAGCTGAAGCTGAAACAGTTGATCCTAAGAGCAAGTTTGTTATTGCAGTAACCGCTTGTCCAACAGGAATCGCCCACACTTATATGGCGGAAGATGCTTTGAAGAAAAAAGCGAAAGAAATGGGCGTAGAGATCAAAGTTGAAACAAACGGATCAGAAGGTGTTAAAAACTTATTGACAGCTGAAGACATCGCTCGTGCGGATGGTGTAATCGTAGCAGCAGATAAAAAAGTTGCCATGGATCGTTTTGACGGGAAAGAACTTGTCAATCGTCCGGTTAGCGACGGGATTCGTAAGCCAGAAGAACTGATCAATCTTGCTTTAAGCGGTACTGCACCAGTTTATCATGGACAAGGGAAAGATACTGGTTCTGATGAAGGAAATGCAGAAGGAACCGTCGGCCAACGAATCTATAAAGATTTGATGAATGGTGTTTCTCATATGCTGCCGTTTGTTATTGGCGGTGGGATTGCGATTGCTCTTTCTTTCATGGTAGACCAATTTATGGGTGTACCACAAGATCAGCTTGCAAACCTTGGGAATTATAATCAAATTGCTAGCTGGTTCAACCAAATCGGTCAAGCTGCTTTTGGTTTCATGTTACCAGTTCTTGCTGGATTTATTGCTTCAAGTATCGGGGATCGCCCTGGTTTGATTGTTGGTTTTGCTGCTGGTGCATTAGCTAATACTGGCGGTGCAGGCTTCTTAGGAGCTTTGATCGGCGGTTTCTTAGCTGGATATGTCATTGTGTTCTTGCGCAAACTATTCAAGAAATTACCTAAATCATTAGACGGAATCAAAACGATTCTCTTTTATCCCGTGTTTGGGTTGTTGATTACCGGTTTCTTGATGTTGTTGGTTAATGTACCGATGAAAGCAATCAATGATGCATTAAACGGATTTTTAACAAGCATGAGCGGTTCAAACGCTGCGTTACTTGGAGCTTTACTTGCAGGAATGATGGCTGCTGACTTAGGTGGACCAATTAATAAAGCGGCTTATGTTTTCGGTACAGCTACGCTAGCAACAACAGTTGCGACTGGCGGTAGTGTCGTGATGGCTTCTGTTATGGCTGGTGGGATGGTTCCACCATTAGCAATTTTTGTTGCTACTCGTTTATTTAAAAATAAATTTAGTAAAACAGATCAAGATGCTGGTCTAACGAATATTGTGATGGGCTTGTCCTTTGTAACAGAAGGATCGATCCCATTTGCAGCAGCTGATCCGATCCGCGCCATTCCAAGTTTCATTATTGGCTCTGCTTTAACAGGTGGTTTAGTTGGTGCTTTCGGTATCAAATTACTTGCTCCTCATGGTGGGATTTTCGTTGTATTCTTGTTAAGTCATCCAGTCTTGTACTTAGCATTCATCGCTATTGGTGCAATCGTTTCTGGTGTGATTTATGGTTTACTAAGAAAATCACCAACAGTAACAACAGCATAATTTTCAATTTATAAATATGAGACCTTCTTACGGAATTTAACAATAATTTTCGTAAGAAGGTTTTTTTGTGAGATTAAATGCAAAATTTTTGAAAATTAAAAAATGGAAAGCGAAATTGATCAATAGATGAATAAATATAGGATTTGTGATTAGAAATTAGTTATTTATTGACGGATATAAATGTGTATAGTATCATTTTTTTGTAATCTAATGTTAATCAAAAGCGCTTTTATATAAAAAAAGAATGGTTATAGAGGAGGGGAATATGAAAAAAAGTACAAAATGGGTTGTTTTATCGCTCTTTATTCTTTGTGCTAGTATTGTCCCAGTCAATGACTTTGATGCACAAGAAAATTCTGAGAATAGTGTAAATCTCCATGACAATGTGCAAACGAGCACAAGTGATGAGTACTCCGTTTCCTTTGAGACAACTACGGAAGAATCCCATGAAGATGTCAATAATCAAATCACCGAAGCATCAACAAGCAGCGAAGAAACAAAACAAGTGTTAGCAGAAAACGCTGAACTGTCCGACGAAATTGGTGCAATTAGTCCTTTGGTTGGAGAAGGATCATTAGAAAGTCCTTATACTGCAGCAACAGCAGATGAATTAATTAGGGTAATGAGTGAGATCAATAATGATTCAGGTTCGGGAACCTATTATGTTGCTTTGACAGCAGACATCGTGTATACAGATGCGGATGTTTTTGAGTTTTATAAAAATGTCGAGATCGATGGTCAAAATCATCATATGCTATATACCAACGCTTCCAACTCAACCGCTTCGAATACTGGCTATCGAGTGAAGATTAGTGGATTAAGAATCAAATTGAAAAACATGAATTTTGGAAGCGCGACACTAACTGATGAAAATGGCGTTATCTATGGCAACCAATCTTACTACGGGATCTTAGGGGCTGGAAGTTTATCTGTCCTCTCATTTGACGCGGTTTTTGAAAACGTCAATTATTATGGCAAGACCGGGGCGCAACCACTTCTAGCTTGGCATACAGAATCCACCTTCACCTTTGAGGGGGAAAATGAATTTGTCAGTGAAGCAGGAGCAAACAGCGAAGAGTTCATGGAAGGAAACAACATTACATTTGCGAAAGATTCGACGACGATTATCAACCACCAAACGAGTACGAATCTCGCTTTGTTTTATGGTTCAGCTTCTGGCGGATCGGGTGATCGGAAAATACGAGTCACTCTTGAAGAAAATGCGAATGTGCAATTGACATCAAGCAAAGATTATTTTTCTTATGATGGGACAGGATTAATTTTTACGATTGGTCAAAATGCTAAATTTTTGTATGAACAAACAGGTAACAAGCCAATGAATTTTACGAATGGTCAAGCAGCAGAAATCAATTTTGGCGCTAATTCACAAACTTCAATGATCAGCCAAGGCAGATTCAATTCAAATGGAAATGTTGTAATGAATGCGGATGAGCCCGATTTTGTTCGTTTTCAAAATACTTCTAATACCAACGGCTTGTTTGCTAGAAATATGACATTTAACCGGATCGATGGAGTAGCAGGAGAAATAGGAGGCTATCAATTTAGCTATTTAGCAACTGATCAAAGTTTACAAAAAAAGGAAGTAGTAGGAGCTGGTACAGCTACATTAAATGACAGTTACTTTACAAATACAGCTCTAAAACAAGCAATCTATCAAAAAAAAATCAATATTACCGATTGGAAAGCACAGCCGAGTGTAGCGGTCGGACAAAGTCAATTAGACACTACGATCAATGCTTACGAGCCAGCCAGTCGGATAGGAAAGGCAACGACGTTTAAATTAAGTACGAAACAACTTTGGAGTGAAACCGATTTAACGACTGAGGAAGCACAACAACAAGTTGAGCTTGCTGATGAAAATACAGATGGGATGATCGAAGTCGAAGAAACCGCGGGAATGACATGGACAAAAGAAAAACTACCAGCTGGAACTTATTTTGTCTATACAAAAATAGCTGGTGCCGTCAACGATGATCCCGAACTTCAAGCCTATTTAACTGAAAGCCTTTGGGTAGAACAACAGGTGGAAGTAGTCAAAAGTCCATTAAGTGTGGAAGTACCTTTAGAAATGATATTTGAATCGAAAACAGAAGGTGCATTCGACACGGCATCTTCGACCAAACCAATCATTAGTTCGAGTAACTATCCCATTGATTTTACGATTGGCACGGTTCAAGATCTTACAGCTGATTCATCAGTTGTGCTAGTCAATCAATTTTCTGGCGGAAATCATAACGAGTTGATTCTTAATCTTGTTGCCACTGATGGGACAACGATGGGACCGTTGGTTGTCGGGCAAAATAATGTGGACAGATTGGAAATTGCCCCTTTTTTAACAGAACCAATTGAACTTTATTTAGCTGGAGAATTTTCAGGAAACATTTTACAAAAATATTATCCTAGTTATGCCTTTACTTATCAACTATCAGCTAAAGAATAAAGGAGAAAAACAATGGAAGAAACAAAACGGAAAAAACAAAAACAGGTACTACTCATTCTACTAGGATTATTGTTGTTGCTAAGTGGCTGGCTAGTGTACCGCTATTATCTTCAAGCAAAACCAGAGCCCGTTACTATTGTCAGTGGCGAATTTTTACCCGCTGGGAAAGATGCCCAAAAAATCTCTGACTCTGAAAAGAAAAAAATTGCGCAGGTTGCAGTAGATAAAAGCAAATTCAATTTAGTTATCTCACCTGAAGCGAAAATCGATCGACAAACAGGGAGCGGCGAATTGATGATAAAAAATCCCAGTGAAAATGGCTATCCGATCAATGTAGAAATTAGAGAAAAAAAGAACAATCAACTTGTTTATACTTCCGGTGCGATTCAGCCCGGGTATGAAATAAAAAATGTCACGTTGGAACAGGCATTAGAAAAGGGGGAGTATCCATCAGTTGCTTTATTTAGTTTGTATGACCCAGACACCAACGAAAAAAAAGGTCAAGTGGCTGCAGGAGTTACATTAACAGTTGAATAAAAAATAAAAGGGGTTTATTGATATGATGAAAAAAGTACTTGTAAGTATGTTGTTTAGTGGGAGTTTTGTTGGATTTGTTGCGCCCGCAATGGTTCAAGCGGAAGACGTGATTGGTGTTGACCAAGCCGATATTCAAATCAATGGTACGATTGGATTAGATAACACAGATCCAGAAGAAGCGATTGAGGAAAGTCATGACAATTGGATCAATGTGACATTAGATACAGCGACCATTTTCTATAACGTAAGCGGGCGAAATGATATTGAATCTCCAACCTATAATATTGAAAATAAATCGGGACGTCCAGTTGATGTATCCATTGCAGATTTCGCGCAAACAAATGCCGAAAGTATCACAGAAATTTCTAGTCTAAATCTTGTTTCTCCAGCAGCAACGAACACTTCCTTGATTGCCGCAGGAACACTCACAGATTTTGCGACGACACCAGTCAAACTCTTTACATTAGCAAACAATGAAGGAAAACTAACTGCAAATGGTACCGCAAATAATGCTTTTTCGACCACCTTCAATTATGCTGGAACAGTATCTTCTACCACAGCAACCAAGAGTACACCAACGTTCAATTTGACGTTGCAATTAGATGCTGTATCTTGGACAGCAGCGCCTTAAACTGATTAAAAAAGTTAGAAGGGATAATATGAAGGCAACACTTGACGTAAAAGGATCACTTGGAATTGATGCCGAACTGCCAAATGACCAGCAAGAAAGTGCAGGGGCTCAAAAACCAGGTTATGTGATTAAAACAGAAGTAAAAACGATGAGTACCTTCCCCAAAACAACGGACACAGACAGTTTAATGATTAGTTTCTTGGGAATATTCCTTGTAGGAGTAACAATTACAGTGAAGTATTTTTGGGGAAATAAAGAAAGAGAATAAGATGAAAAGTTTTTTTAAAGATAAAGATACTGGTTGTATTTCCCTATAAAATAAAAATTTGCTCTTACCACTAGCATACTGGCTAATCGTAAGAGCAAATTTTTATTGCCTAAAAGGCTTGTTTCGTCGTTAAAATCGAAGAGCGAGCAACAATCGTTTTCCGTATGCTTGAAAGATGACGTTCATCGGTTAAGATGACTAAAATGTCGCCAACATTCATGATTGTATCCCCATGAGTCAAAATCTCTTTATTTCCTCTAATAATAGAAACGAGTAACATATGTTTTGGCCAATTGAAATCTCTGACCATTCGTCCATCCAATGTACTTTCCGCAGTGATTGGAAAATCAAAGGTTGTTTTGCCGACTAATATTGGTTGTTTTTCTTGTTGAATCAATCGCTCGAGTAAAGATTCGTAAATCGGATTGCCTCCTAATAAATCATTGCTAACGTAAGCGAAGAGTGAAACGACACCTAAAGGCATCAAATGATTCAAAGAACCGACCATCTCCGTTACTAAGATAATTGCAGTCAACGGGGCTTTTCCGATTGCTGTAAAGTAACCTGCCATCGCAATCACGAGAAAGTCTTTGACATAAATCGGATTCATACCAACTAAGTTCACTAAAGCCCCTCCATAAAATGCTCCAATCAGCGCACCTAAAGTTAGGATTGGTAAAAAAATCCCGCCCGGTAAACTGGCGCCATATGAAACCATAGAAAAGAAAAACCGTAAGATAAACAGACCTGCAATCAATGTTAATGGGTAAAAGGCATGTCCTGAAGTGATGATGATCTGGTTTCCGCCACCAAGGATTGTTGGCCAAAAATAGCCAATCGGCAAAACTAAAAGAAAAGGAACGATTCCGTGAAAGTGTGCAGGAATCGGCAGCTTTCGATAAAATTTTGGTAAGCTAAGCAAAACGATCTGATAAATATACCCTAGCACACCGAGAATAATACCTAGAATAATTAAAAAACCATAATATTTTAACGGTAAAGACGGAATTTTTCCTAGAGACAATACAGGTTTCAAACCGAAAAAATAAAGTGACACAAAATTAGCAGTGATCGCTGATGTAAAGGATGTCAGCCAAACTAATGGAGAGAAAGAATGATGGATTTCTTCTAAAACAAATAATAACCCAGCAATCGGTGCATTAAATGCTGCTGCTAATCCTGCACTCGCTCCGCTAGAGATAAGAATTTTCTTTTCAGCTGAAGAGCTGTTTAATAATTGGCTTGTTCCTTCACCCACCACTGCGCCTAACTGGATTGATGGACCTTCTCGACCTAAGAATAAACCGGAACCAACCGATAACACGCCTCCAATAAATTTTTTCCATAGAACAGAAAACCATGAGACTGTTAATTCTCCTTGTAATTGTCCTTCAACTTGGGGAATGCCGCTTCCTTTAATATCGGGATCGCTTTTGATAAGAAATCCCACAAAAATAGCAATAATAATTGAAGCTGCTAAGATAAATGCTAAATATAAAGGTTCTTGTTGACTATGAAGGTAAACTTGTTCGGTTAATTCACCAAATTTCTCAATTGCCAAGCGAAAAATGCTAACGATACCGCCAGTGAGCAACCCAACTAAGAGCCCTTTTAAAATATAATATAGTTGTGTTTTGTCGACATGTTTAAATAATGTTTTTGCTTTCATTGCTAATCCCTCGTTTCAATTTAATTTAGCGTGATTTTTTCTTTTTTACAAGAGGAAAAGAAAAGAAATTTTTTTTCATTGCAAATCCATCGCTTTGCAAACAAATTTTCATTTCGCTTGCAGTGATCAGATTGCGGTTATTACTACCCTATTCATAGATAATATATGCTTTAATGAAAGCTGGGGAAATGCTATAATTAAACGGATTGATAAAAGAAAGGATGTTGTAAATGTCATCCAAAAGTGAATTATTGAATGGGATGAATCCTCGACAAAAAGAAGCGGTTCTTCATACCGAGGGACCACTATTATTGATGGCCGGTGCAGGTAGTGGGAAAACGAGGGTCTTGACCCACCGAATTGCTTATTTGATTGAAGAAAAGGAAGTAAATCCGTGGAACATCCTAGCGATTACTTTTACCAATAAAGCCGCTAAAGAGATGAAGGAGCGGGTAAATGCCATTTTAGAATATGGTGGCGAAGATGTTTGGGTATCGACTTTCCATTCCATGTGTGTGCGTATCTTAAGAAGAGATGTCGATTTCATCGGTTACAACCGAAATTTTACCATTATCGATTCTTCTGAACAGTTGTCTTTAATGAAACGTATCTTAAAAGAATTGAATATTGATCCGAAAAAATACGATCCAAGAAGTATACTTGGAACGATTTCGCAAGCAAAAAACAACTTGCAAAACCCTCAGGAGTTTGCCAAGTTGCTGGGAAGTTACTATGAAGAAATTGCAGCTAAGTGTTATGTAGCTTATCAAAAAGAATTACAATATAACCAATGTATGGATTTTGATGACTTGATTATGAATACCATTCGGTTATTTGAAGAGCATCCTGATTCTTTGACTTATTATCAAAATAAATTCCATTACATCCATGTGGATGAATACCAAGACACGAACCATGCACAATATACTTTAGTTAATCTACTCGCCCAAAGATTTCAAAATTTATGTGTTGTGGGGGATGCTGATCAAAGTATTTACGGTTGGCGTGGCGCTGATATGCAAAATATTTTGGATTTTGAAAAAGATTATCCGAATGCCACAGTCATTTTATTAGAGCAAAACTACCGTTCGACTAAAACAATTTTAAGTGCTGCCAACCAAGTGATCGAAAATAATAGCAATCGAAAGCCGAAAAATCTTTGGACAGAAAACCGGGAAGGAAATAAAATCACTTACTACCGTGCAGATAACGAGCGAGATGAAACACGTTTCATCGTGGATCGTATGCAAGAGCAAATTCGTGAAAATCAACGGAATTATGGCGACTTTGCGATTTTGTATCGAACTAATGCTCAGTCTCGTGTGATGGAAGAAACCTTACTAAAAGCGAATATTCCTTATAAAATGGTGGGCGGACATAAGTTCTACGACCGTAAAGAAATTAAGGATATTTTAGCGTATTTGAATGTGATTGCGAATCCTCAAGACTCAATCAGTTTTGAACGGATCGTTAATTCGCCTAAACGCGGGATCGGACCTGGCTCAATCGAGAAATTAAGAAGTTTTGCGACGATCCACCAATGGCCACTCCTTGAAGCGGCGCAAAATGTTGATTTAACTAACATTGGTGGAAAAGCCGGTCAACAATTAGCAGTTTTTGGCGACATGATCAATGACGTCACACAAATGGTTCCCTATCTAACAGTGACCGAACTGACAAAAGAAATCTTAGAACGTAGTGGGTATCTAGAGGACTTAAAAATTCAAAATACTTTAGAATCACAAGCAAGAATCGAAAACTTGGAAGAATTTTTAACCGTTACTCAAGAATTTGATAAACAATTTGAAAAACAAAATGAAGAAAATGCGGATGCACCAGAAGAAAAATTAACTGTATTTTTAAATGACTTGGCCTTAGTTTCTGACATCGATAATTTAGAAGAAGAAACCACCCAAGTGACATTGATGACTTTGCATGCCGCAAAAGGTCTTGAATTTCCAGTCGTCTTTCTGATTGGTTTGGAAGAAGGGGTTTTCCCATTGTCACGAGCCTTGATGGAAGAAAGCGAATTGGAAGAAGAACGAAGACTTGCTTATGTCGGGATCACGAGAGCAGAAGAAGCACTCTACCTGACCAATGCTTTTTCCCGTACCTTATATGGCAGGACACAATATAATCGACCTTCTCGCTTTGTAGAAGAAATCGATCAAGAATTATTAGAAGTCCAAGGCATGCGGCCAACGCCAAAACAAACGAGTCCTTTTACGAGCAGAACAGCTAAACCAGCCTACAAACAACCAGTAACAACTGTTGTTTCTTCAAAAACAGCAACTGGTGGAGAAAGCAATAGCTGGAAAGCAGGCGATAAAGTCAATCATAAAAAATGGGGGATCGGAACAGTGGTAAGGGTAAATGGTACTGCCAAAGATTTAGAATTGGACGTGGCATTTCCTAGTCAAGGTGTGAAACGGTTGTTAGCAGCATTTGCGCCAATTGAAAAAGTTTAAACAGGGGGGATAAACGATGGAACATGAAATGACAATTGATGAAGCTGCAAAACGAGCAGAAGAACTACGATCTCGGTTAAATCGTTGGTCCAGAGAATATTATGTTAATGATAAACCAACTGTCGAAGATTATGTTTATGATCAAGAATATGCTGAATTAGTAGCAATTGAAGAGCAATATCCTGATTTAATCACTTCGGATTCACCAACTCAGCGAGTAGGGGGGAAAGTTCTCAGTGGGTTTGAAAAAGTGACTCATGATATTCCGCTTTATAGTTTGAATGACGTATTTAGCAAAGACGAACTCTTTGCCTTTGATCAACGTGTCCAAAAAGCGATTGGTCGCCCTGTTGATTACTGCTGTGAGTTAAAAATTGATGGTTTATCGGTTTCCTTGCGCTATGAAAATGGCGAATTTGTTCGTGGTGCAACAAGAGGAGATGGGACGGTTGGCGAAAATATCACAGAAAATCTAAAAACAGTTCGTTCTGTCCCATTGAAGTTGAAAGATGCTATCAGTATCGAAGTCCGCGGCGAATGTTTTATGCCCAAAAAATCATTTGTGCAATTGAATCAAGCAAGAGAAGCAGAAGGAAAAGATATTTTTGCAAATCCTCGAAATGCAGCTGCAGGATCACTGAGACAACTGGACTCTAAAATTACTGCAAAACGTAATTTGGATACTTTTTTATATACGGTAGCGGATTTTGGACCGATGAAAGCAACAACCCAATATGATGCTTTAGAAGAATTAGAACAGATCGGTTTCCATACGAATCACGAAAAGCGTTTGTGTCATTCGATTGATGAAGTTTGGTCATTTATTGAAGAATACCATGAAAAACGAATGGACTTAACCTATGAAATTGATGGAATCGTCATCAAAGTGAATGAATTTTCTTTACAGGACCAATTAGGTTTTACTGTCAAAGCACCTCGTTGGGCAACAGCGTATAAATTCCCACCGGAAGAAGTAGAAACGAAGATCGAAGAAATCGAATGGACGGTTGGGCGGACTGGTGTTGTGACACCTACAGCGATTATGACTCCGGTACGAGTGGCTGGCACGACAGTTAGTCGAGCAAGTCTGCATAACGGTGATTACATCAAGTTAAAAGATATAAGGTTAAACGATATTGTTCGTATCTATAAAGCAGGAGATATTATCCCTGAAGTAGCACAAGTCGTGTTGGATCAACGACCTGCTGATAGCGAACCTTATGTTTTACCAACACATTGTCCGATCTGTCATAGTGAATTAGTTCATCTTGATGAAGAGGTTGCTCTTCGTTGTATCAATCCGAAGTGTCCAGCCCAAATCAAAGAAGGATTGAATCATTTTGTTTCACGTAACGCCATGAATATCGATGGCCTAGGACCAAGAGTATTGGCACAGATGTATGATAAACAACTAGTTACAGATGTGGCTGATCTTTACAAGCTAACGGAAGAGGAATTGCTGACGTTAGATAAAATCAAAGAAAAATCAGCCAATAATATACTGACAGCGATCCACGATAGTAAGGATAATTCGGTCGAAAGATTGATATTTGGCTTAGGGATTCGCCACGTCGGCTCCAAGGCAGCGAAGATATTAGCAGAGCATTTTGGCGATCTGGAAACATTAAGTAAAAGTGACTTTGAATCGATCATTGCGCTAGACACGATTGGCGATACAATTGCTGATAGCGTAGTGACTTATTTCAGTAATGAAGAGGTCCATGACTTGATGTCCGAACTAAAACAAGCAGGTGTCAACTTTGAGTATAAAGGGATTCGTTCTTCACAGATTGAAACGATCGACTCACCTTTTAAAGAAAAAACAGTGGTTTTAACAGGGAAATTGACTCGTTTTACGCGTGAAGAAGCAAAAGAAACCATTGAAAATCTTGGAGGTAAGGTTACTGGCAGTGTGTCTAAGAAAACCGACATCGTGGTAGCAGGTGAAGACGCTGGTAGTAAGCTGACCAAAGCACAAGAACTAGGAATCGACGTATGGTCAGAAGAAAAAATGGCAGAAGCATTAGCTGACAGTCATTTTAATTAAGAAAATCTGATTTTTTTCAGACAAATTTCAAGAAACAATTTCAGATGGGAATCACTTATGTTAAAATAGAGAGCAAAGTTTTTAACTCGTTTAGAAAGAAGGGGTAGTATGGCGATCAGTGAAGAACAAGTAAAACACGTTGCCAAATTAGCAAAACTTGCGTTCGCAGATGAAGAACTTGCAAGTTTTACTGATCAATTAGGGAAAATCATTGATATGGTGGAAATGCTTGAGGAAGTTGATACAGAAGGTGTTCCATTTACATCAAATGTGGTTGAAACAGTGAACGTTATGCGACAAGACCGAGCAAGTGCTGGTTGGGATCGCGATGAATTGTTGAGAAATGTACCAGAAAAAGAAGATGGCTTTATCAAAGTGCCAGCAATTATTGACAATGGGGAGGCTGGCGCATAATGACAAAACTATATGATCTTTCTTTAGAAGAATTGCACGCATTATTGGTTTCTAAAGAAATCACTGCACAAGATTTAACAAGAGCAACCTTTGAGCGAATCAAAGAAACTGAGCCAGAGATTGAAGCTTTTATTACATTGAATGAAGAAAAAGCTCTGGCACAAGCCAAGGCGTTAGATGAAAAAGGAATTGACGAAAATAATGTCTTAGCTGGGATTCCAATTGGGATCAAAGACAATATCGTTACCAAAGATCTGTTGACGACTGCAGCTTCCAAAATTCTTTATAATTTTGATCCTATCTATGATGCTACTGTCATGGACAAAGTGTATCAAGCAGATATGATTCCAGTTGGTAAATTGAACATGGATGAGTTTGCGATGGGAGGAAGTACAGAAACTTCTTACTTTAAGAAAACAAAAAATGCTTGGGACCATTCGAAAGTTCCTGGTGGTTCTTCTGGTGGTTCGGCTGCTGCAGTCGCTGCTGGACAAATCCCAGTTTCCTTAGGTAGTGATACAGGCGGAAGTATTCGCCAACCAGCTTCATTTAATGGAATCGTGGGAATGAAACCTACCTACGGACGTGTGTCACGTTTTGGTTTGATCGCCTTTGCCTCATCACTAGATCAAATCGGGCCAATGACTCGCAACGTCAAAGATAATGCATTAGCTTTAACAGCAATCAGTGGCTATGATGAAAAAGATGGCACATCTTCTGGTGTTTCTGTTCCTAATTTTGCCGAAGGATTAACTGGCGACATCAAGGGGATGAAGATTGCTTTACCAAAAGAATATCTTGGCGAAGGAGTCGCTCCTGGCGTAAAAGAAAACATTTTGAAAGCGGCAGAAACTTTCCGTTCATTAGGCGCAACTGTAGAAGAAGTAAGTTTGCCACATTCAAAATATGGGGTAGCAGTCTACTATATCATTGCCTCATCAGAAGCAAGTTCCAACTTACAACGTTTTGATGGTATTCGTTTCGGTTACCGTTCAGAAAATGTGAAGAACTTAGAAGATGTATATGTGAATTCACGTACTGAAGGTTTTGGCGAAGAAGTCAAACGTCGGATCATGTTGGGAACATTCTCATTAAGTGCTGGATATTATGATGCTTACTTTAAAAAAGCGGGTCAAGTTCGAACATTGATCAAACGTGATTTTGAAAAAGTCTTTGCAGACTACGATTTGATCATCGGCCCATCTTCTCCAACAGTGGCATTTGGTATCGGTGAAAACATTAACGATCCAATCACGATGTACATGAGTGACATCTTAACAATTCCTGTTAACTTAGCTGGTTTACCTGGAATGTCAGTTCCTGCGGGATTATCTGAGAATATGCCGGTTGGTTTACAAATCATTGGTAATTATTTTGATGAAAAAACAATGTACCAAGCAGCCTATGCTTTTGAGCAAGCAACACAATTCCATAATCAAAAACCAGCAATTTTAGGAGGGAAAGGCGAATGAACTTTGAAACAATCATTGGGCTTGAAGTCCACGTTGAGTTAAAGACCAACTCAAAAATTTTCTCTCCAGCTCCTGCACATTTTGGAGCTGAACCAAACAGCAATACAAATGTGATCGACTGGGGATATCCTGGTGTTTTACCAGTAATGAATAAAGCAGCATTAGAATTTGGTATGCGAGCAGCACTCGCTTTGAACTGTGAAATTTCTAAAGACACACATTTTGATCGTAAAAATTATTTTTACCCAGATAATCCAAAAGCTTACCAAATCTCACAATTTGATCAACCCATTGGGCATGACGGTTGGATCGAGATCGAAGTTGAAGGTAAGAAAAAGAAAATACGGATCGAACGAGTTCACTTAGAAGAAGATGCTGGTAAGAACATGCATGGTATTGGTGGCTATTCTTACGTTGACTTAAACCGTCAAGGGACACCATTGATCGAGATCGTTTCTGAAGCTGATATGCGTTCACCAGAAGAAGCCTATGCTTATCTAGAAGCATTGCGTTCAATCATCCAATTTACTGAAGTTAGTGATGTGAAAATGGAAGAAGGTTCTATGCGCTGTGATGCCAATATTTCTTTACGACCTTATGGACAAGAAGAATTTGGAACAAAAGCAGAGTTGAAAAACTTAAACTCCCTTTCATTTGTTAAAAAAGGTCTAGCCTTTGAAGAAAAACGTCAAGCAAAAGTCTTACTTTCTGGTGGAGAAATCCAACAAGAGACACGACGTTTTGACGAAACAACTAATAAAACGATTTTGATGCGTGTCAAAGAAGGTTCTAGCGATTATCGTTATTTCCCTGAACCTGATATTCCTAAATTTTTGATTGACGATGAATGGATCCAAAAAGTGAAAGCAAGCTTGCCGGAAATGCCTGCCTCTCGTCGTCAACGTTATATCCAAGAATTAGGGTTACCAGAGTATGATGCAATGGTTCTAACTCTATCAAAAGAAATGTCTGACTTCTTTGAAGCGACTTTAGAGAATGGTGCGGATGCAAAACAGGCATCTAACTGGTTAATGGGTGAAGTATCTGCTTACTTGAACAGTGAGAAACTAGAATTAGCTCAAACGAACTTGACTCCTGAAAATCTAGCAGGCATGATTCGTCTGATTGCAGATGGTACGATTAGTTCTAAGATTGCGAAAAAAGTATTCCGAGAATTGATCACAAATGGTGGCGACGCACAAGATGTTGTTGAAAAAAATGGTTGGGTTCAGTTGTCTGATCCAAGCAAACTATTACCAATTATTAACGAAATCTTAGATAATAACCAACAATCAGTAGATGACTTCAAAAACGGAAAAGATCGTGCGGTTGGTTTCTTAGTAGGACAAATCATGAAAGCAACTAAAGGTCAAGCCAATCCAGGTGTCGTTAATAAACTGTTGCAAGAAGAATTAGCAAAACGCTAGGAGTAGATCATGAAAAAAGCTCGTGTTATTTATAATCCAACTTCTGGCAAAGAATTGTTGAAAAAAAATCTAGCGGATATCCTCCAAGCTTTGGAGGATTCTGGCTATGAAGCAAGTGCGTATGCGACAACACCAGAAAAAAATTCTGCCAAAAATGAAGCAAGAAGAGCAGCAGAAAATGGATTTGATCTGGTGGTAGCTGCGGGAGGCGATGGGACAATCAATGAGGTTGTTAACGGTATTGCACCGCTTGAGCATCGTCCTAAAATGGCGATTATCCCAGCAGGTACTACTAACGATTACGCACGTGCGTTAAAGATTCCACGGGATGATATCAAAGCCGCAGCTGAAGTTATCAAGAAGAATCAGACGGTTAAGATGGATATCGGTCAAACGGAAGATAGCTACTTTATCAACATCGCTGCAGGTGGTTATTTAACGGAGTTAACTTATGAAGTTCCTTCAGAACTAAAGAGTATTTTCGGCTATTTGGCATATTTAGCTAAAGGAGCAGAGATGCTGCCTCGAGTGAAACCAATCAAAATGCGCTTGAAATATGATGAAGGAGAATACATCGGGAATGCCTCTATGTTCTTTTTAGGACTCACTAATTCAGTCGGCGGGTTCGAAAAGATTGCTCCTGATGCCAAGCTAGACGATGGTAAATTTTCATTAATTATTGTCAAAACAGCGAATATTTTTGAAATTTTGCATATCGCAGCCTTGATGTTGAATGGTGGGCGCCATGTAGATGATTCTCGAGTGATTTATACGAAAACCAGCAGTTTGTATGTCGAAACAGAAGACGATATCAACCGACCGGTCATGATCAACTTAGACGGCGAATATGGTGGAAATGCACCTATGCACTTCCAAAACCTTCATCAACATATTGAATTTTATGCAAACATCGACCAAATTCCAGATGAAGCAATTACTGGTTCCGAAGAGGAGTTAGAAGAGGTCAGCAAAGAATTTGTCAAAGAAGTTGAGCGTTTGACTGATGAAGACATAGACGGTGACGGCAAGATTGCAGATAAAGAAAAATGACGTAAAGGGTGGGACAAATGATCGTTCCACCCTTTCGTATGATAAAAATTAATTCTTATTCATTGAAGATCATTATGTAACAGTATGTTATTTTTCTTTGTTGAGTCTAAAGCAGGCGAACGAAAGATTGACAATTGGATCGTAAATGAAGTGAAGGCATCAAGTGAATAAATGGACTTGCCAAAAAAAGGCTCTATGTGCCTAAAAAAAATGTCCTGAAGCAACCCGGTACCAAGTCCCTATCCAATAAAACACAAATGATCGTTTTTTGGATATGACCGTAGTACTAAAAGCAAAATTGCTTCAGTTACAAACCTAAATGAGGAGTTATTATGAAAGAGAAACTATCAGTTAAAAAAAATGAACGTTACACATTAGATATTATCGATTTAAGTTATGAAGGTATGGGCGTAGCTAAAATCGATGGCTATCCTTTGTTTATTGAAAATGCATTACCAGGTGAACGAGTGGAAGTGCTAGTAGTAAAAGCTGGGAATAAATTTGGTTATGGAAAAGTAGAAAAATGGCTAACCGAATCACCAGACCGTCAACCATTAAAGGATAATCGCCTTCTACGGACAGGAATTGCTCCTTTAGCACATTTGAACTATGAGCAACAATTACTTTTTAAACAAAAGCAAGTGGAAAATGTCATGAGCAAGATCGCCAAGATGCCAGAGGTTGACATTTTACCTACCATCCCAATGGAGAATCCTGTTGGCTATCGTAACAAAGCACAGATTCCAGTGAGAAGAATAGATGGTCGTCTAGCAACTGGTTTTTATAAAAAGAATAGTCATGAACTAGTTGAAATCGAGGATTATTATATTCAAGATCCAGCAATCGATGAAGCCATCAAACGTGTGAGAGATATTTTGCAACGTTTCCAAGTACGTGGTTATAACGAGGCGAAAAATGAAGGACAGATCCGTCATATTATCATCAGAAGAGGTCATTACTCACATGAAATGATGGTCGTTTTAGTTACACGAAAAGAAAAATTCTTTAAAGGTAAGGAAATTGCGTCTATTATTCATGAAGAATTGCCAGAAGTCGTTTCAGTCGTTCAAAATATCAACGAAGAGAAAACAAACGTGATATTAGGCGATAAAGAGAAGGTTCTTTATGGTAGAAGTTATATTGAGGATCAACTATTGGGAAAAACTTACCGTATTTCCTCAAAATCATTCTATCAAGTGAATACTGAACAAACGGAAAAATTGTATCAAACAGCCATTGAATTTGCAGCGTTACAAAAAGAAGATACCGTCATTGATGCTTACTCTGGTATTGGAACGATCGGTTTATCTTTAGCTGATAAAGTTAAAGAGGTCTATGGAATGGAACTTGTTCCGGAAGCGATTGAAGATGCACAATTCAATGCATTAACAAACAAAATTGAAAATGCTCATTACGAAGTGGGTAAGGCAGAAACAGTCATGAAGAAATGGCAAGACAAAGGGATCAAACCATCTGTGATCGTTGTCGACCCGCCAAGAAAAGGATTAGATGCACGTTTTATTGCGTCAGCCATTGACATGGAACCTGCGAAATTAGTGTATATCTCTTGCAATCCAGCAACTTTTGCCAGAGATGCAAAGTTATTTGCTGAGTCAGGCTACGAAGTGAAAAAAGTACAACCAGTCGATTTATTCCCACAAACACATCATGTGGAATTAGTGGCGCTATTAGCACCTAAGGGATAATTCAAACTTAGTGAATCATGTAAAAGAATCAGAAAACTAGAAAATGATAACGTAGCTGACAATCATGAAGAAAGAGGTACAAGATGGATACAAAGGAAAAAATGCTTGAATTGATCAAAAAGAAACAAGGCGGCGGACGTTCAAAAAAAATGGCTGAGCCTAAAAATGATCGACGGAATATGCGAAAAGGACCAAAAATCTATAATAAATAATTAAAAAGAATCAACGCGAAACAGAATACGGCTCCTTGTCAATAAGGACTGATGAGTTGTGTAAAATCAAATCTGGGTTAGAAAGAACCTCATTCTGACTCAGATTTTTTTGTGTTTTGAAAACCACCTGCTATGCAGGTAGTTCCGGAAAGTTTCCAGCGAGGTATAAAAAAAGCCTCCTGAACTGATAAGATGAAGTAGGTTTCCCGACCACCACATCAAAAAATTTACGAGGTATCTTTTTATGAACAAGGCTACAGAAAGTTTATCACACACTGTTTGGAAATGTAAGTATCATATAGTGTTCGCTCCGAAATATCGCCGCCAACTCATTTATGGCAAATACAAAGCAAGTATTGGAGAGATTATACGTGAATTATGCGAAAGAAAGGGTGTGGAAATTTTAGAAGCAAATGCTTGTCCAGATCATATACATATGTTAGTCAGTATCCCGCCAAAAATAAGTGTCTCTCAATTTTTAGGTTACCTAAAAGGAAAAAGTAGTTTAATGATTTTTGATAGACATGCAGAACTCAAATATAGTTATGGAAATAGAAAGTTTTGATGTAGAGGATATTATGTGGACACAGTAGGACGAAATAAGAAAAAAATCGCAGAATATATTCGTAATCAATCACGAGAAGACCACGTAGCAGATCAGCTTACATTGTTTGAAGAAGTTGATCCATTTACTGGAGAAAAAAATCGTAAGAAACACTAAGAGCTTCTTTGAGAAGCAGCGAGTAAATGTGGTGCAAGAGGGAACCGATTCGGTAAGTCTTTTAGACTTAGGCCGGTAAAAGAGGCTTTCAGCCGCAAAACAAACCACCCGTTCACACGGGTGGTTTTGATTGTTATTAATGACTTTATTCATTAATGAAAATGGAACTGAAGAATCAATTCTGATTCATTAGTCCTATAAATTGTGGAACCAAAATTTTCAGTACGCTAATATGCTTTTGCAAGTGCCATTGATATAAATTTGTTATTTAACTCTTAATTATAATGTAATATACTTAGAATATATTAATATTAAGGAAAAAGGCAGAGAGGTATTCAATGAAAATTTCAAATCTTATAATTGAGAATTATAGAAACATTCAAAGTATAAATATTAAGTTAGAAGATAATACAGCTTTTGTAGGAAATAACAATAGTGGGAAAAGTAACATATTACGAGCTGTCACATTACCATTTTTATCAAATGATATTGGATATAACGGAAAGAATCTAACATGGTCAGATATAAACAATCAAGCAAAAAAAATCTATTATGAATATATTTTCGCAAATCATAAATCCATAATAGATGGTTCGGTTAACTTGGAAGAATTTACAAGAGTGTTGCCCAAAGTGATAGTTGAAGTTACTCTGAGACCTAAGAATAATCTTGAGCTATATTTTGTTAAGGATTTATCGTGTGATATAAATGAAAGTGATGAAATTCGTTACGGAATTCGTTATGAATTCTTTCCAAAGAGTATTAACGATGTACTCAAAAGAATAAAGGAAATTTTCATTTCACAAGGAATTGAAACTACTGAAACAAATAAAATAGATATTAGCATAATTGAATCCATAAAAATGAATTTATTACCAATTGATTTATATACTCACTCTATAAAAGTTCCTAACAAAGATACCAGTATCCCATATGATGTTTTGAAACTATTTAAGTACACATCATTAATTGCTGAGCGTGATGATTTTTCTCAATCTACAGAAAGAATAGGTTCAAAATCTTTAGTAAAACTATTGCATATGAAATTGGATACTGATTCAAAAATAACAGTAGAAAAAGAATATACCAAGTTTTTTGAAAAGCTAAAGAGTTTAAGTGAAATGGAAAATATTATCAATTGGCAAGAAAATTCAGAAATAGAGTATGCTAAAAATTTTTTTGAGAAAATTTCTATATTGCCTAATATGCCCAACATGAACTCTCTACTCAGTAGCGTTAAATTGGGGTATTCTAATGAACACTTATCGTCTCAAGGTTTGGGGCATAGGAACTTAATACTGCTATTAGTATTGCTTAATTCTTTCATTGAGAAGAAAGAGGATACGGCTTTTTCAGTGGTAACTTTAGAAGAACCAGAAGCACATTTATGTGTTAATAATAAGAAACTAATGTCGAGCTACATGAATGCCTTTGCTACAAAAGACAATTCAGTGCAATTATTATACTCTACACATAGCACTGAATTTATTAATAAGCTTCATTTTGATAGCGTTATAATAGTAAATGATGGTTGTGCATTTTCTTTATCTACAGAACTATCGAGTGAATGCAAAGACTACTTAACTAAGAATCCAAATCTCGATTTATATAAACTTTTCTTTTCAAGAAGGTGTATTTTGGTTGAGGGATTAACAGAGGAATTATTTATTCGTTCATACATTAATAGTCAACAATATCTTAGCGACATAGAAGTAATTTCATTTCATAAAGGTTTTAAAGATATAATGGATATTTGGGTGAAATTGAATTATGATAGCTCAAATCGTTTGGGAATTGTGCGAGATTTTGATAACCAGCCAAAGGCACAAAATGAACATGAGGAATATAATCAGTATAACAATATATGTGTAACCACTACTTCAGAATATACCCTAGAGCCAGAAATTGTAAACACTGGACAAAATTTTGAGTTGCTTAGTGATTATTTCAAGCGTAATTTCAACTGGGAAGTTGCAGATAAAACTGAGCTTTCTAAAAAATGGACAGATTCAAAATCATCCATTATGCTTCAAGTTTGTAAAGATATTTCAAGTGGCGAGCTTTTAAACTTACAAATGCCGGAACACATTAAAAAAATAATTGATTTTTTATTGCCAGTAAAAGAAATTTACTCTGAAACTATTATATCGGAGGAAAGTTGAAATGATAATTAAAATTGCAGGTGCTGGAGCGGGAAAAACTACTACAATGGCTGAACGGATTATTGTTAAGCAAAAAGAATTGCCCACAGATAAAAATATATACTGTATAACATTTACTAACAATGCGGTAAATTGTATCGCAGAAAAACTCAATGAATATTATGATACAATTCCTCGAAATATAAAGTTGAGTACAATACATTCTTTTTTGTATCAAGATATCATTAAACCGTATTACTACTTGTTATATGGCAAACAATATGAACAGATTTCGAGCATTGAGTTAGATCCCGTACCAAAATTTAAAAATTTTAAAATATCCGAATTAGAAAGAAGTAGCATTCTTCATGTAGAAGTTTTTACAGAAAGAGCAAAATGGATTATATGTAAAAAATCTACCGACAAGAAAAAAGAAAAAGAAAAAAGAAAAGTTTTATTGAATAATTTCTCCAAATATTGTGGGTATATTTTTATTGACGAAGCACAAGATATGGATAAGCATATGTTGGAAATAGTTAAAGGTTTGGATGTTTTTTCCATACCAATTGAACTAATGGGTGACCCTAAACAAGATTTGAAAGGTTGTGGTTCACTTCGTAAAATGGTTCTAGATTTTCCAGAAAAAACGAAGCATATCAATACTTGCTATAGATGTCCACAAAAACACTTAGATATTTCAAATACACTCGTTACTAAGTCAGAAAAACAAGAATCAAAAAAAGATAAAGGGATATTAAACATCTATTTTGAGTCTGATATTGATGTAAAAACACTCATTGCCAAAGAAAATTTTGATTTGATGTATATCTCTCAAAAAAATGAAAAGTATTCAACGACTCAACGATCCGAAAGTAATTACAAAATAGAAACTTTGTTTCATGAAATTGAACAGTTTTTATTAATCCATGATTTAACTAAGAATAAAAATGTCCTTTTAGTTAAGCAACTTGCCTACTATTTTACAATTGAAATGTTGGACACATACCTTAACACCCAAAATTCTACACTAGCTATGAAAAAGATAGGTGACACTTACACTATGGATACAAAGACTTATGCCAAAATAATAAATTCATTAAAAAGTAATGTGAAAGAGTCAAACGATAAAATATCGGTTAGTTCTATTGATAAAATCAAAGGGCGAGAGGGCGAAAATTGTTTGTTTATTTTAACAAATGATTTAGCACCTTATCTATTTGGAGATAAAAAAAATAACAATAAAACTAAAAATAGACTTTATGTAGCCTTAACAAGGTCTTTAGATAAGCTCTCGATTGTTGTTTCTAAAGGAGTAGAAGAATTATACTCAAAAGACTTTGTTTCTAATTATTTCAAACAATTCATTTAGCTTTATGTTTACGACGTTTCCTTTTAAGAAGCGTCTGTTCTATATAGTAATCTGATTACGTAAGGATTAATTATGAATAATGACTACCCTTTGCGTCTTTCGATTTAGAAAGCAAGTGATATATGAACCGTTATACGACTGTAAAAGGGATGTCATTAATTACTAACTACTACTAACAACTACAACAAATAGAAAAAAAGAGGTAACTAATTTATGTAACTAAAAAAAGTAATTCCCAACATGTAAAAGACATTTGAATAATTAGAATACGCCGGTGAGGACAAGTTGAACAATTAGTAAAATCAATCGTATGTTTGAACTGGTAATGGAATTAGAGAGGAACCGCTCCTCGATAAATTGAAAGAAATTTAAGGTATGTGGTTTGTCCTTTAGCAAAATTGCTAGAACACGTAGAGAATATGGACTGTTATAGTGGTTTTGATTCTCTAGAAGTTAGTTCTCGCTACTGCGTGGGAGAAACTAGATATCTTGAGGAAGTACCAGTACCACGCAATATTCAAATCTATATCGACTATCAATTTTTCGGACGTGACATGGAAATTTCGGACAACTATATAGTCATTTCGCATGGTGTTTTGGATACGTTTCTTAAAATATTCTTATAATTATGAGTTTTTTCTAGTATAATATTTGTATTATAATTACACATGAAAGGAATCCTCATAATGGACAAAGAAAAACTAATTAAAAAGATAGATATATTTATGAACCAAGCACGTCAAGCTAATTGCTATTTTTCAATTGTAAAACAAGTTGCAGAAAACAGAACCAATTATTACGAAGAAATGTCTTTATCGAGTGCATTTTATTCTTATACCTACAATGCTTTAGTTGTGGCAACATTTATGGAGCTTTCCAAGATATATGATTCTCATCGTTATTCATCAAATATTCAAAAATTAGTTAAGGAATGTAGGGATAATATTGATTATTTCCCAAAATTTAAACTTCAAGAAGAAATAAATGTAAATGGCAAGAATCATACGCAAACTTTTCCTTTTATACACACTGTAATGGAAGACGAAAGAGATTTTTTCCAAGAGGAAATAGAACGTGAAAAACCAACTCAAGAATTACTTGGTGATAAAAATTTACCAATTTATGTAGAAATGACTATTGAAAGATACTTTGACCTTTATGAATGGCGTTTGAGTAAACTACATGAAAAAATCAAAAATTTATTAAAACAACGCAATAAAGTATATGCACATAATGATGAAGCTACTATGAAAGTAGACTTAGATATCATTATAAATAATTTTCCATTAGACTATAAGGATATTAATGATTTAATTGTATTTGCTTTAGATTTTTCAATATTTGCTAGTGCTATGCTAACAGGTATTAATAGAGCTAGCGAACCAGTTAATATTAATGATTGGGAAAATACCTTAAGAGCTGTAAGACTTGGGGAGAAATATAAAGAAGTAGACGTACAAAAAAAAGTTGAAGAATTAAATAAAAGTTTATAGGAATCATTGTAAAGAGCAATCAGCTATTATAGTAGATTGCTCTTTTTTTGTTACTTGTGGAACTAATGATCAATCATTGATTGGATAAGCTAATTTAAAAATGTATTGTTGTAAATCGAGCCATTCTTTTTTTGTAGGAAAATAAGAAAGTAAGAGTACTGGGCAAGGGAAGGTTGTATCTAGAAAATCATAATTGCAAACAACCAATGCAACCTCAGTTTCTAAAACCATCTTATGTGAAATAAATTTATTAGAGACAAAAAGAGGAACCACATTTTGTGGAAGCAATTGGCATACGAATCGAGTCAAATAGTCTTCTAATCCGGGTTCTCCTTGGAATGAAAATAAAATTGTCTGTTTTTTTTGGGTAGAGGAAGAGGTTAAATTGGCATAATGAATAATACTTAACGTTAAGGCGATATCTTGATAGTGGGTAACAGAAAAAGGTAATACATGTGTATACTTTTTTAAATAGTTCTGCCATTCTTTAAAAAGTTTTTTGACTTTCATAGGTACGCTGGTATGAAGTTCTAAAGTGATTCGCTCAAAATGAGAAGAGATTTTTGTCAGCAGACGCAGGTTGCTGAGATATCCTTTTAACTTTAGCAGGTCGACATTTGCGATAGTTGTAGAATTCTGTAATGGTCGTAAAAATGGTTCATACTGTTCTAAGGTTGGAATATCTTCTGGATAGCACAGATTCAAAGTTTTGTTAGCTGGGTAGTAAGAAACACAATGTAAGCGTATGAGGTAAGACCAAACAATTTCCTCCTCGGCTACTTGGGTAATACCAAATCTACTTTTAAAATACTTTTTAAAAACCGATTTAAACTGAATGAAACTTGTTCTTGCCTTAATTTCTTTACATAAGGACGGTTCGAGA
This sequence comes from Enterococcus sp. DIV1682a, assembly GCF_051711005.1. Classification (NCBI taxonomy): domain Bacteria; kingdom Bacillati; phylum Bacillota; class Bacilli; order Lactobacillales; family Enterococcaceae; genus Enterococcus; species Enterococcus sp. DIV1682a. The sequence continues at coordinate 1,670,380 of NZ_JBIOLT010000001.1, read as the reverse complement.
TGAATCATTTGTTTATTTAATAAGCGCTGTTTTAAAATATTCATCCATAAGTTGATGCGAAAATAATTTGTTGCGATTTGCGTTGTCGCTTCTTGGAGTTCTTCGTATGTATTGTTGATTGTTTGATAAGAATGATTGGTCGTAAATGTTTGTCTAAAACCATGGTAAAACTCAAATAAAAAGTAACGGATATCTGCTTCATTTCCTAATAAATCTAATTGTTTAGTCGATAAAGTAAGGCGATAAAATTTTAATTCTTTGTTAATATGGCGAATGGTCTTTCTCAAAACTGAATGCGAGAGATGAAACTGTTCGGTGGCAGTTTGGAATGAATGAATACGACCTCGGTAGATTTCGTCAATCAATTTATAAACAATTGTATCTTTAGCGATCTCCATGACAATGGAATCAATCGTTTTGAATGTAGACACCATCAATCGGTAACCGATCTTTTTATAATATTTGATGGTCATTCCCTTGGGAAGTAATTGTTGTAAAGAATCAATATCCGCGCGAAGTGTCGGTGCTGTTGTTTCAAGTTCTTTCACTAGTTTTTCAGTTGAAGAAATCGAATCACATTTATGTAAATAGTAAAGAATTCTTATCTGCCGCTGTAATTGCTTGTTATTTAATAATCTGAAAAATAGGTTATTCATTCTTATTCCTTCCCGACTTTAATTAAAAGCCGCGTAATTTATTTAGTGAAATCTTTTTTATTTTAACTTGAATAAACGATGAGCTCAATTTTTTTACTAATATTTTTTTTGAAAGAAAAAAATAGAAAACTTTTCCTTCAAGTAATCGTTGATTATATAAATAGCTTTTATTTTAAAAACATGGTGAATTTAGGGGGAAAATCAATGAACAAGAAAAAGTTAGTCAAATGTTCGTTAGCGATTTGGTTGGCGACACAATCTCTGCTTCATCCGTTTTCTTATTCTTATGCCGAAGAATGGAGTAAACCAGACGAAGAGCAAGTACAAACAGCAACTAGTTTAAACGAACCAGGAGGTAAAAACGATCTGGTCGAAAATCCATTAGAAACAATGATCCAGGAACCTGATGAAAATCAGCCAGAGTTAGAAGAGTCAATGACAGAAGTTCCGCAAGAAGAACTGGTAGAGGAATCAGAGAGCCTTGATCAACCAACTGAAAGTCAATCAGCTGTTGACTTAGATCAGGATCAATTGACGGAAAACACAGAGCAAGAGGAGACACTTCTCAACACTGCCACACCTACAGAAGAATCCACCGATATTGCCAGTGGTGTTTTCGGAACTTGTTCTTGGCGAATCGATGCAGAAGGTACATTATATATTGGAGGAGGCACATTGGGAGAAACACCGGTTACGTTTTTTCCTCCTTGGTTCAACAGCTATCGATTTAAAATAAAAAAAATGGTATTCACTGGACCAACGATTGCTCCTAAAGAAACTCATCGCTTATTTTATGGATATAGTAATCTTTTGTCCATTGAGAATTTAGCTTATTTAGACGTAAGTCAAGTAACGGATATGACTTCCTTTTTTTCTGACTGTCGTGTACTAAATGGCGTTGATTTGTCAGGATGGGATACGTCAAATGTCACGAATATGTCTAATATGTTTTTTGAAGCATTTGACCAAACAGAGAATCTCATTCATCTTGATCTTTCAAGTTTCGATACAAGTAATGTAGTTGATATGAGTGGCATGTTCAGTCGATGTACCAAAGTACAATCAATCGATCTTTCTAGTTTTGATACGAGTAATGTTGTCAACATGAACAGAATGTTTTTTGCTTGTAATGAATTAATTACCTTAGATATCGCTCACTTTGATACATCAAATGTGGTTTATATGTCACGTTTATTCGCTGAATGTAAGAAGTTGCGCTATGTGGATGTCTCAAATTTCGATACATCAAGTGCGATTGATCTTTCAGTGATGTTTCGTTTGAATTATGAATTAGAGAGTGTGGACGTTTCTAATTTTGATACATCAAAGGTTGTTCATTTGCATTACATGTTTGATCAATGTCGCAAATTGAAAACGATCGCAGTGGAAGGTTTTGATACAAGTCAAGTAACATCCATGAATTATATGTTCAATGGCTGTAATAGTTTAACCTCTTTGGACGTTTCTAATTTTGACACCAGTCTAGTCCAAGCAATGAGATACATGTTTGCTAATTGTGAGTTACTAGAGACGATCGATGTGTCTAATTTCAATACAGAGTCTGTGAATTATCTGACATATATGTTCTTAAATTGTTCGAAAGTAAAAAAATTAGATCTTTCTTATTTTCAGTTTGAGGATCCCGTAGAAATGGCAGAAATGCTGGCTGGAACAACGAGCCTCAATGAATTGACTCTTGGTAAAGGCTATCGTTTTGTAGATTCAGCCAATCTTCCTGCTATTCCAGTAGAAGATGGAAACACTGGTTATTGGCAAAACGTTGGTTCTGGAACGGTTACGAACCCTGCAGGGGAATACGTGCTAACTTCAGAAGAATTGATGGCGAACTATACAGGAGCGATGGCAGATACGTATGTTTGGCAGAAAGAGCCAAACTATGAATCAATTTTAGCCAAAGATTCGACGCTTTACCTTGGTGAAACCTGGGATCCACAGGATAATTTTATTTCAGCAACAGATAAGGAAGGAAATCCCCTTCCATTTGATATGAGTATGGTCAGTGGAACAGTGGATACCTCAGTAGTAGGAGTGACACCGATTACTTATACTAATGGTAGCGCTGCTCAAGTCATTCATGTAACAGTGAAAGAAAACCAGGAGAGCATTCAGGCCAAAGACTCAGTTATTTATGTGGGTGATCAATGGGATCCACAAGCTAATTTTGTTTCAGCTACTGATGAAGATGGGATGCCTCTAGCGTTCACTCCAAAAATGGTGGAAGGTTCGGTGGATAGCCAAAAAACGGGCGATTATTTTGTGACGTATACCAACGGAATAGCAAGTAAGACGATCAAAGTAACGGTCAAAGAGAACAAAGAAACACTCGTAGTTAAAGGTTCCACACTCTATGTAGGAGACAATTGGAATCCACAAGACAATTTTATTTCAGCCAATGATAAAGAAGGAAATCCCCTAACATTTGACCAGAAAATGGTTTCTGGTAAGGTGGATACGACAAAAGTTGGCGTTTATCCAGTGACCTATCAAAACGGTCATCAAAAGAAAACTGTTGAAATCCATGTGCTAGCTGAACCAACTAAAGAAAAACCAGATGCGGATACGAACCAATCGGGGGATAAAAAGCCAGTACCAGCAACGCCAAATGAGACAACGAATAACAACGATCAGAGAGATAAAAAAGACGAAGAAGATGAAAAAAATAAAAAAGATGAAAAAAATAAAAAAGATGAAAAAAATAAAAAAGATGAAAAAAATAAAAAAGATGAAAAAGATTATAAAGATGAAAAAGACGAACAAGAAGACAAAAAACTACCTACTACAGGTTATCAAAAATCAAGTCTTTCTATGATTGGCATGGCTTGCTTCTTACTTGGATTATACTTTGTTTACAAAAAAAAGATAAACGTTAAATAAAGCGTAAATCAACTAGTCAATCTCCTCGTTTTACGTCATAATGTAAAAAAAGGAGATTGGCAAGATGGATAAAGAATTATTGATTATTGAATTGATGTCAGCAAAAGCAAAGATGTTGTCTATCATCAATCAACGAACGAAAAAAATGACATGGAAAATTGGGATGTATTTAATCGCTAACCTGTTGTTCTTTGGCGGATGGGGAAACATCTACCATCATTTAAAGCAGAATCATCCACATTCATTTAAAATGGAGCGAATCACTAGTTTGTACCATTTTTCAAGTTATGTTGACTTTGCGATAGGACTATTCTTGTTTTTACTCGTTGCTGTGCTATGGTTCAAAAAGAGGAACATCTCTCGGCATTATGATCAATGGTTGGAAAAACAAGTGACGAATATGTTACATATTTCAGTTGGCTCTCAGGACGAAAATTATCTCTACTTGAGTGATCATAACAAAAAGGAGTTTACACTTGCGAAAAAGAGGCGTTATTTTCTGCTGCAAACGATGGAGGGTGTCTCACTTTTTCTAGGAGAACAACTTACTTGGTATGGCAGTAATCGATACTATGTTTTTATGCAAGTAAATGAACCGATAGACCGAAAAAACAAAAAAAGAATTGAGCCTTTTTACTCTCATTTAGCAATTGGAGTTGGAACACTCTTGTTGATTGGCGGGGGTGTTTATCAATTCATTAATGCAGGACCAGTAGCAACGAATGTACACTCTATGATGCAAAGCGAAGAAAAAGTAAGAAAAATGCCAACTTCGACTAATCAGGACGGTTTATTGAAACCTGTTCAAACATCCGTCAATTTGACCACTGAGCAAACGAATGACGTAAAAATAGACCCAGAAACACAAGCCTTGTATTTGACGACGAATCAAGGAAAAGACTGGCATTTCGTTCCAATTGCTGTGGACTGGTTGCGTTTTGGTGACTATACTTTGACTTCGGGTACTGTTGCAAAAGGGGAATGGATGGACAAAACATTTGATGTTTCTCCTACTTTTTCTTGGTTTATCTATTCACCTGATCAAAAAAACGTTTACCTATTATCATCAGCTGATAATGGGAAGACGTGGCAAAAAAGTCAGATTACAGATCAAGGCGGACAGGTTCGTTATCGTAAAGCAAACTTTTTCACAAACGATCAAGGCATCATGGTATTTTCATCCTCTACAGGAATGTCTGCGGAAAGTCTAAAAATTTATACGACCAACGATAAAGGGCAAAGCTGGCAAAAAAGCGGCAGTACCATCGTAAATCAACCGATTCAAAATGTTAGTTTTGTGACGAAGACATTGGGTTTCCTCTCTACAAGAGAAAACATCTATTATACGAATGATGGGGGACTAACATTCAAAGAATCCTTGGTAGCTATCCCGGGTGAGTATCAATTGGGAGGGATCGATTTGTTCCAGTCACCAAATGAAGTGGTACAAGTAAGTGCCAATAAATTGGAAACCAAGTTTTACCTCCTAAAAAATGGATCGATCGATGCAGGAAAAATGTTTGCTTGTCTTTTTTATTCGACTGATGGTGGAGAAACATGGCAATTCGAACAACAATTATCGCAAGTAGAGAATCGCTAAAAAAGTTTAGATGAATTTCAACACCAAAAAGAAAATGGCGTAAGGAGAGACATTGACAATTTATGTAAGTGAAAGTTCTCTATGTAACGATTGAACTTGTGAATAAGAGAGATTGAAAGAATAGACCCATAAAAAAGAGCCTTGGAAAAAAGTCCAGGCTCTTTTTTATGGGGTTTAAAATAGGTAAAAAGTGTTCAAAATTACTTAGGTCAAAGCGTACTTTTCACAACTTCTTGCTAAACGGCGTTCAAGAAGCAACTCCTCAACAATAAGCGATGATTTCCTAAAATATGAGGAGCTATTTTAAAAAATCCTCTCTTATTCGCTCGGAGCTAAACGCTTCTTTCACAGCCTCTTGCTAAACGGTGTTCAAAGTGCTGACCCTCGGTAATAAGTCTAAAAATCTCAAAACATGAGGAGCTGTTTCGAGATTTTCTTCCTTATTACTCAGGTCAAAGCGCACTTTTCACAACCTCTTTTATGTGATTTGAAATTGGCTATTATATAAACTAGCATAAAGTGTTGGTTTGCTTAATAGTGACTGATGAGTTCCTTGTTCAATAATATTTCCATTTTCCATCACTAAAATCAAGTCGGCATTTTCAATCGTAGATAACCGATGGGCGATAATAAAGCTGGTTCGGTTTTCTGTGACAGCATTCATTGCTTTTTGGATCATTGCTTCGGTGCGGGTATCCACGCTGGAGGTTGCTTCATCTAAAATAACTACGGAAGGATCCGCCAGCAATACCCGAGCAATGGTCAATAGCTGTTGTTGTCCTTGTGACAACGAACCATTTTCACTTGAAATAATCGTATCATATCCTTCAGGTAACGTACGGATGAAATGATCACATTGGGCAATTTTGGCAGCCGCAATGATTTCGTCTCTGGAAGCTTGCTGTTTCCCATAAGCAATATTATCTGCCACTGTGCCTTCAAAGAGCCACGTATTTTGCAAAACCATCCCAAAGTGTTTACGTAACTCACTACGAGAGAATTTCGTGATATCGATTCCGTCGAATTCGATTCTTCCATGGTTTAGCTCGTAAAATCGCATGAGTAAATTGACTAATGTCGTTTTTCCTGCCCCAGTTGGTCCCACGATTGCAATTGTTTGTTTTGGTTTAGCCGAAAAGTTGACATTTTCCATCAAGATCTTATCTGGACTATAACCAAATCGAACATCTTTGAACCTGATTGAACCAGCAGGCTGGTCAAGTGATGCTGTATTTTCGTGATCAGAACGCTCATTTGGTTCATCCATAATCTCAAAGATACGATCAATCGCCGCCATAGCAGATTGTAACGAATTGATGACATAAGAAGCGGTCGAGATCGGTTCAGAGATTTGATTGATGTACTGCAGATAAGCTTGTAACAATCCTAGTGTGAGTCCACCAGATATTACTAAGATCCCACCTAAGACAGCACTTAAAATGAACGCTGATTGATTGATCAAGCGAATCGCTGGATAGATGGCAAAGTTCATGAATTGCGCTTTTTTAAATGCTTGGTACTGTGAATGATTTACTTGACGGATCGACTCGATCGCTTGATCTTGTTGATTGAATGTTTTGATGACCAAGTTACCTGCAAGATATTCTTCCACTTTATTATTTAATGAACCTAGTTCTGTTTGATTGTCATCAGAAATCTTTTTGTTTTTATTCGCAAAGAGTTGAGTGACCCATGAACTACCAACGATCAATAAAAGAATCAGTAACGTCAATTTGCTGTCAATATAAAACAGCATCAAAATTGAAAATAAAATCGTTACGATGGAAGTGAAAAATTGATTGATCCCTGTTAGCAAGACTTGTGCTAGTTGATTCAAACCAGTCGTTGTTCGGCTGATGATATCTCCTACCTGATGCTGATCAAAGAAGGCCATTGGTAATGTTTTGAATTTCTTGGTCATTTCTTTTCTAACATTAAGTGTGATTTTTTCACTCAATGAAGCCATTGCGTATTCTTGAATGAAAGAAGTAATACTACTTAAAAAAGAAAAAACGAGTAATAAAACAACAGGGAACAAAAGGGCATCCTTGACATCATGAAATGTCATTTCAGCAATCCCGATCGTACGGATTCGACTTAAAAGCTGATCGATACCAACGCCCATGATCATCGGCATTGCAACGACCATCAGGTTACCGATTAAACTACATAATAGTAAGCCATAAAATGTTTTGTGATCAGATTGGATCATTTTCCAAAAGCGGATCAAACTATGTTTATTCATTTTTACATCAGTTGTTTTCATATATTCCCTTCTTTCAAAATCCCTTGTGATTTAGCAAATTCCTGATAAGAAAGACAAGTAGCAAGGAGTGTTTCGTGAGTTCCTTGTCCCACGATTCGGCCATTGTCTAAAACGATGATGTGATCAGCGTTCATGATTGTACTCAATCTTTGAGCCACAATGATCAATGTCTTATCAGCCATTTCTTCATGGAGGGCTGTTCTTAGTTTTGCATCCGTCTTGTAGTCCAAAGCAGAAAAGCTATCGTCGAAAACATAGATATCTGCTGGTTTGATGAGCGCTCGTGCAATACACATCCGTTGTTTTTGTCCGCCAGAATAATTATCTCCGCCTTGTGCAACAAAACTAGCTAATTTTTTGGGCAATTTATCCAAAACTTCCTCTAATTGTGAAATACGTATAGCTGAGGTCAATTCTTCTTCTGTTGCATGCTCATTGCCCATTTGCAGGTTTGATAAAATTGTTCCACTAAACAGAAACGCTTTTTGCGGAACATAGCTGATCTTCGAACGAATCGTTGCTTGTGTTAATTGTTGGAGTGGTTGCCCCCTAATGTAATCTGTCCACTGGTCACATCATTCAAACGAAGGAGCAATTTGGCAATTGTACTTTTACCAGAACCAGTTCCGCCAACGATGGCAGTTGTTTTGCCTTTAGGTACCTTAAAATGGATATCTTCCAATACAGGTTCCGAATCTTTGGTATAACTGAAAGAAACGTGTTCAAAAGATAACACATGCTCATCATCCATATTCAGCGAAGCTGTTGATGGATTTTCCGGATCAATGATCTCAATAGGTTGATTCAACACTTCTTCGATCCGCCGAAGAGAGGACATCGATTTTGGAACGACGACTAACACCATAGCTGCAGTCATTAGATAAGCCAACGTGAGCATCGAATATTCGACGATGGCAGTAACAGTCCCGATCTGTAGTGTACCTTCACTGACCAACGAACCACCAAACCAAAGAATGGCGCTGTATACGATCCCCATCAATAAAAAAGCAATCGGAGTGACCCAAGCAAATACGCGATTGACTCGGATCATCTGTGCGGCATATTTCTCAAATGTTTGATTGGTGCGCTTCTCCTCATAGTCTTGATTGTTGAAAGCTCGAATCATATTCACACCTGTAAAAAATTCCCTTAAAGTCACTGTGATACGATCCATTTTTGGTTGGATACTGAGAGATAGAGGGGTTCCTTTTTTCATTAAAATGTAAATAACGACAGCATAAATAAACACAGAAATCAATGTAATCAATGTCAATGTCATGGAATATTGAAGCATCATGACAATTGTAAACACCGCAATGATTGGTGCAGGTAAGATCATTTGACAAAAGAGTACAATCATTTGTTGGATATTATCTACATCATTAGTCATTCGAGTCAGGAGTGAGGCACTTCCAAATTCATCTGCATCTTTCATCGATAATTGTTGGAACTTATCAAAATAGTTTTCCCTTGTTTGGTAGCCAAATTTTGCAGACACTAGTGCAGAAAAATAGCTAGAAGCAATCGCTGAAAAAGTACCTAGCAAGGCTACGAATACCATTTGTAGACCAATGGTATAAATTTTACTGTTTTGACCAGTAACTATCCCTTCATCAATTAATGTTGCCACTAATTTAGGAACACCAAGAGTACCAATGATTTGTAAACAGACGAATAAAAAAGTCATGCCTACGATTTTTTTATTCTTCCATAGGAATTGTTTAAGTAATGTCATTTTGTTTCCTCCTTTTACTAGACAATAATGAATTTTACACCTTAAAGTTACTTGAAGGTCAATAGAAGAAGCGGTAAAATTAACCAGAGGTGAGCGGAAATGCCAAAACTTTACACAATCGGAGAAGTCTCGGAACTACTAAATGTACCAAAGTCAACGATTCGTTTTTGGGATGAGCAAGGGTTAATCCATTCTCTACGCCATGAAGAAAACGGGTATCGGATGTTTAATATTGATGATATTTTTCAGATCTATGACATCAATTTCTATCGAAAATTAGATGTTCCAATCAAACAGATGAAAAATTTATATGGAAAAACGATCGAAGAACATTATGCAACGATTGCAGAAACAGAGCAGCGGATTAAGCAAGAAAAAATAAGTCTGCAAAAAAAACATGAAGAAATCTTGGCTCGAAAAGAACAATTAAAACTTATGATTGACAATCGAGGCATTACCAAAGAAACAATTCCTTTTGCGGCAATCGTCATAGTGGATTCCGACGACATTTTAGATTCGAAAGCCTATCTTGAAAACTATGCCAGCTTCGGTGGGTATTTTGATTTTTCGCTGAGCGATGAAATGATTTATGGCTTCTGTACAGACCAAACATCAGCCACAATTCCACTGTCTAAAATTGTTTGGTACAATCAGCCTGGTAAAACTTATCATCGATTTTTATTACAAGTGGAAGTCAATCATACCGAAAAGAACAATATCGAAGAAGTAAGATTAACATTAGCTCAACGAGGGTATCAAACAGGAAATGTGATTGGACAGTATCTGCTAACGAAGCAAACGGAAGAAGGAGTCTATCATGAATATTATTTAGGATGGATCGAAAGCCAAAAAGTAGAAGCTGATTTAACAAATGAGGATAAGCAAAAGTAGACGAAGAAGGAGCGGGAAAGGATAGTTATCTCGCTCTTCTTCGTCTCTTTGGTTAGGATTTATCAGGGTTAAAACTTTCTCTAATGATTAGTCGTGTAGGATAAGTGACAATGATCGGTTCATCTCTCAAACCATCGATTCGCTCCACCGCTAATCGAACAGCAGACTGACCAATGGCTTTTGCATTGATCGCTACACTTGTTAAACTAGGAGATAAATCAGCAATCGCCTCGATGTTATCGAAGCTAACTAGAACGATCTCTTCTCCAATTTTTCGATTGTCTTTTTGTAATGCTCGATAAACACCTAATGCTAAAGGATCGCTACCGATCAAAATGGCCGTCGGTAAATCATGTTTTTGTTTTTCGAGAAGTTTGGTCGCTAACTGCTCTCCGGATTCCTCTGTCCATTCTCCTAAATAATAATTGATCTGTTTGGTCAAATGATGGTCTTGCATGAAATGGCGGTAGGCTCTGAGCCTTTTTTCATTCTCAGTTGTTGATTTCCGACCAGCTTCGTTAATATCGATTTGATAACCACCAATATAAGCAATGTTGGTGTGCCCATTGTCTAAAAAAAGTTCTAAAACAGATTTAGTCATTCGTTCGAGATCTCCATAGACCATATCCACTTCTTGTTGGATATCTGGATTATCTACTACAACTAATTGTCGGTTCTGTTTCAATAAATCGGCGATTGCACCTTTATCGATCGTACCGACTACGATTATAGCACCTAATTGATCCAAATCTTTCCACTCAGTCGGGTTATCCGACATATTATAAATTCGATTCATGCCGATATGGAGTCGGCTGGCTTCTTCTTCTAGACCTGCTCGTAATTCTCGATAATAAATATCTTTTTCTTCGCTGGCTTTACTGATTGCTGAAATGACACCGATGGAAGGACGGCGTTTTTTAATATATTTTCGCTTGTTGATATCATAATTTAATGTGGCAGCTGCAGTAAAAATCCGTTGACGAGTAGCAGCAGAGACACTGATCGTTTTGTCTTCATTCAAAACTCTTGAGACCGTAGCAGGTGAAACATTGGCTTTTCTTGCGACATCTCTAATTCCAACCATAAAATGGCACCCCTTACAAAAAAATAAAAATTTTTATTGACATATTTGTTTAGTAAACAGTATACAGGAAATGTAACAAAAGTAAACGGTTACTATTTATTTGAGAGGTGAAACAATGGAACAAGTGATGAAGAATCAAAGAGCAGCTTTAATCACATTTGACGAACAGGAAAAAGTATTTCATCTATCCAATTCAGAAATTTCCTATATTCTTCAAATTGAAGAAAGTGAAGTTCTGGCTCATGTTTATTTTGGTAAAAGAACGACCCATTATCATAATCATAAAAAATATCCTCGCAGAGATCGTGGCTTTTCTGGGAACGTCCCCTTAAATGAAGATCGAACGTATTCAAAAGATACATTACCACAAGAGTATTCAGGGCACGGAGGGATGGATTATCGATTACCTGCCTTGATGATTCGTCGAGAAAATGGATCAAATCTGCTTGATCTACGTTATGAAAGTTTTCAGCTCCAAGAAGGAAAGCCAAATTTATCTGGATTACCGCAAGCGTATATCAAGAATGATACAGAGGCAGAAACGTTGATCGTGACGTTGAAAGATCGTGAAGAAAAGATTTACGTGGATCTTTCCTATACGATTTATCGAGAAAGAGCAGTGATTACACGTTCGCTGAAGGTAAGAAATGAAACCAATGATCCAGTGATGATTGAAAAAGCAGCCTCTTTTCAACTTGATTTTACGAATTCAGGCCGGTTTGATGAAGTGATTGCCTTACCAGGAGCGCATGTCAAAGAACGGCAGATGTCTAGACAAAGCATAACAGATGGCATCAAATCATTTGAAAGCCGTCGTGGTTCAAGCAGTCATCAGATGAATTCATTCATTGCCTTGACAAATCATGCAACAACTGAATTTACAGGGGAAGCAGTTGGGATCCATCTTGTTTATTCGGGAAATCATTCCTTTGAGATTGAAAAAGATGCCATTCAACAATTTAGAGTGATCGGTGGGATCAATCCCTATAATTTTTCTTGGGAGTTACAACCATATGAAAGCTTCCAAACACCGGAAATACTCTTAACTTATTCTGATCAAGGGTTGAATGGGATGAGTCAAGTGACCCATCATTTATTACGGGAACGAGTAGCAAGAGGGCGATTCCAATACCAAGAACGTCCGATCCTAGTCAACAATTGGGAAGCGACTTATTTTGACTTTACGAGCAAAAAGATCGAAGCGATCGTTGATGAAGCAAACGAATTAGCGATAGAGATGTTTGTTTTAGATGATGGCTGGTTTGGGAAAAGAGATTCGGACCAATCTTCTCTAGGAGACTGGTTTGAATATCAAGGGAAATTGAAAAATGGCTTAAAAGGGATCGCTGACTATGTTCACCAAAAAGGACTAAAGTTTGGCTTGTGGGTTGAGCCTGAAATGGTTTCCAGCGACTCTCAATTAAATCGGGATCATCCCGAATTTATGATGAAAGAACCAGGTCGTCAACCATCAGCTTCTAGATCTCAACACGTCCTTGATTTTACCCGAAAAGAAGTCCGGCAGACGATTGAAACACAGTTACGGCATTTGTTAGACAGTGTGGAGATCGACTATATCAAATGGGATATGAATCGATCGCTATCTGATGTCTATTCGGTATCATTGGGCAAACAAAACCAAGGGGAAGTTTTGCATCGTTATCTATTAGGATTATATGAGATGATGGAAAACTTAACAAACGACTATCCTCATATCCTTTGGGAAGGATGTTCTGGTGGTGGTGGACGGTTCGATGCAGGGCTGCTTTATTATATGCCACAGTCTTGGACTAGTGACAATACAGATGCGGTTGAACGCATCAATATCCAATATGGGACGAGCTTAGCTTATCCTATTTCAGCTATGACTGCCCATGTATCAGCTGTTCCTAATCATCAAACGGGTCGAGTCACCAGTTTAAAAACACGTGGAGATGTGGCCATGGGCGGGGTGTTTGGATATGAACTCGATCTAACAAAATTATCTAGTGAGGAAAAGCAGGAAGTAGCGACACAGGTAGAATTTTATAAAAAAATCAGACAGACAGTCCAATATGGTGATTTCTATCGTTTACAAAATCCCTTTGAGCAAAATATTGCTTCCTGGGAATTTGTTTCAAAAAACCAACAGGAAGTCCTCTTATTTATAAATCGTCGGTTGGCAAATGCACAGCCCGAATTTCATGAGGTACGCCTTGTTGGACTAAGCGAAGAAAAACTATACCAGAACCAGATAGATGGCAAAGTATATTCAGGATCGGAATTAATGACAATAGGTCTTTATTTCCCGGATTTTTATGGCGATTTTCAAACAGAATTGATTCATTTTATGAGTATAGACGAAGGAGAATAGAAAAATGAATGCATTGATTGAATGGTTAGATGATCCGCAAGTGTATCGAGTAAATCAAAGGAAAGCCCATAGTGATCATGTTATTTATGGTGCTAAAGAAGAAGTGGAAACAGGAAACACCAGGATCCAATCGCTGAATGGAAAGTGGCAATTTTGCTATTCCCGTAATGCTTTAGAACGTCCAGTGAATTTTTTTGAAAAGGAATTTGATAACAGTGGCTTCGATCAGATTGATGTTCCTAGGCATATCGAACTAGCAGGATACGACAAGATCCACTACATCAATACGATGTATCCATGGGAAGGGCATGAGTTTAGACGTCCGGCTTATACAACCGCTGGTAAGGAAGAAGCCGAGGGGATGTTTTCTCAAGCCGAGTATAATCCAGTTGGCTCATATGTGACGAACTTTACTTTAAATGAAGAAATGAAAGAAAAGGCGATCACCATTCGATTTGAAGGTGTCGAACAGGCAATGTATGTCTGGTTAAATGGGCACTTTGTTGGCTATGCAGAAGATTCTTTCACGCCTTCTGAATTTGATTTAACTCCTTATCTGGAAGAAGAGAATCGTTTAGCGGTAGAAGTCCATAAAAGAAGTAGTGCCGCTTTTCTCGAAGACCAAGATTTTTTCCGTTTCTTTGGGATTTTTAGAGATGTTTCATTGATCGCCAGAGGGAAAAATCATATAGAGGATATGTGGATCAAACCTCAAGTTGATCCCTCTTTTCAAAGCGGTTGGGTAGATATCGACTTGACTATTGAAAATCTTACTTCAAACGGAAAGCTACGTGTCCGACTCCTCAATTGCAAAGGAGAAGAGATCCATCAAGAAGAAGTGGGAATCGAAGAACAAATCTCGTTGCATATTCCAGTAGATAAAATTACTTTATGGGATCATTTTCAACCCAATTTATACACCGTCGAATTTGAAACGTTTGATGATACTGGGGTGACGGAGTATAGTTACTATCCATTTGGTTTTAGAAAGATCGAGATCAAAGAGCGGATCATTTATTTGAATGACCGACGTTTGATCATCAACGGTGTCAATCGACATGAATGGCATCCTGAAAAAGGAAGAGCTATCGATTTGATGGATATGAAGAAAGATCTAGAAATCATTAAACATGCGAATATCAATGGGGTTAGAACCTCACATTATCCAAATCAAATCCCTTGGTATTATCTTTGTGATCAGGCAGGGATTCACTTGATGGCAGAGACCAATCTGGAATCTCATGGTTCTTGGCAAAAGATGGGCGCGTTTGAGCCGTCTTACAATGTACCGGGGAACGTTCCTCAATGGCGGGAGATCGTTCTTGACAGAGCACAGACAAATTTTGAGACATTCAAGAACCATACGAGTATTTTATTCTGGTCTTTAGGAAATGAATCTTACGCAGAAGAGAATATTCGTTTGATGAATGATTACTTTAAAGAAAAAGATCCCGATCGCCTTGTTCACTATGAAGGAAATTTCCCTAATCCTGCATTCGAAGATTCGATTTCTGATGTCAAGAGTTGCATGTATGCTACGCCAACAGATATCTGTGATTACCTTGAAAATGATGGGAAAAAGCCTTTCATTTTATGTGAATACATGCATGACATGGGGAATTCGTTGGGAGGATTGAATTCTTACATGGAATTATTAGATCGATACCCAATGTATCAAGGTGGCTATATTTGGGACTTTAAAGATCAAGCGATTCAAGTGATCGATCCATTGACGAAACAAAAAGTAATGAGATACGGTGGGGACTTTGATGATCGTCCAAGTGATTATGAATTTTCAGGTAACGGGATCGTCTTTTCTGATGGTCAAGAAAAACCGGCATTACAGGAGGTAAGGTATTATTATGGAAAATACAGCGATTAAAATGAAGATTATTTATGGAGATTGTACATTTGCTTTAAAAGGTGAAGGATTTCATTATATCTTTTCCTATACAAGAGGTGGGTTGGAATCCTTAAATAAAAATGGGAAAGAATGGTTGTATCGAGAAACGCTGCCGACGTTTTGGCGGGCTTTGACGGATAATGATCGAGGGAATGGGTTTGGCTATCGTTCGTCCATGTGGCTAGGGGCTGGGATGTACCCGAAAGTAAAAAATGTTCAAGTTTCCATTGATCAAAAACCAATCGAACAGCCAATTGCTCCGATCAATAATCGCTATTCCAATCATGAATATGCGCAATCGGCAGCGATCAAATTCACGTTAGAAATCAATACGGTGCCCAAAACAGAAGTCATAGTCAACTATGAAGTACAATCTGATGGGGAAATGAAAATTTCTGTCTTTTATCATGGACAGCAAGGACTGCCTGAATTACCTTTATTAGGTTTTCGCTTTATTATGCCAACCAAAGCGAAATATTTTGAATATGAAGGACTATCAGGAGAAACGTATCCAGATCGAATGGCAGGAGGAATCGAGGGTACTTATAAAGTAACTGGTTTACCAGTGACTCCCTATCTCGTGCCACAGGATTGTGGTGTCCATATGAAGACGAAATGGCTAGAAATCACTAGAGATTCTACGATGAATAATGCGGATCAAGGAAAGGAGGAATTTTCATTACGCTTTGAACAAGTGAACGGCGATTTTGCATTTTCAGCTCTCCCCTATAAAGCCGAAGAATTAGAAAATGCTACGCATCTTGAAGAGTTACCACCAGCTAGAAGAACCGTCTTAGTGATTCAAGGGAAGGTACGTGGTGTAGGAGGAATCAACAGCTGGGGAGCAGATGTTGAAGAAGCGTATCATATTTCAGCGGAAGAAGACCATGAATTTAGTTTTATCGTGAAGTAAAGGTCGTGAAAGAAGCGGTCAGCTCCGAGCAAATAAGAGGCAATTTTTTAAAACACCTTTTCAAGTTAAAAAAATTTAGGCTTATTTCAAGGAGCTGATGCTTGAATGCTGTCTATCTAGAGAAAGGAAGGATTGATAGCTAAGTATCGGTAAAGAACAATAGCTTTTCATATTATTAGCAGACATGAAAAATATAAAACCATAGACAAATAGACGTTGCTTTTCTAGGATCATCTATCCTAGAAGGGCAGCGTCTATTGCTTATAAGTATCAACTAACTGAATTGTTTATTTTTGAATTAACTGATTAATGGCAATGTGATTTTTACCGTTGTACCAACACCCATAATCGATTGGATCTGCAATCCATACTCTCTGCCGTAAAGCAATTTGATTCGTTCGTTCACATTCTTGACTCCGATTCCAGAAAAATAGTCCTTGTTTTTTTTCTTTTGATTTGTATCAAATCCATCACCGTTATCTACGATTTCAAAGATCAATTGTGTTTCATGAATTTTTCCGAATAAAGTAATAAACCCACTTTTTTTTGTTTGAAAAGCATGTAAAAAAGCATTTTCAATAATTGGCTGGATCATCATATTGGGCACTTTAAAAGGGTATAGTTCATCGGGGACCATGATCCGAGTGGCGATATCATCACCATATCTCAATGAAAGAATATGGATATAGCTTTGCACACTTTTTAATTCTTCTTCGACAGTGATTGTTTCTGCTTTTTTCCCAATGGTACTTCTCAACAAATCAATAAAATGATCGATTCCATGAATTGCTTTTTGATTTTCTTTTTGCCAGATCAAAAATTTTAGACTAGTTAACGTATTGTAGATAAAGTGAGGCTGGATTTGGGCTTGCATCGTTTGAATCTCTAATTGGCGTTTTTTCTTTTCGTTTTCAATTGAAGTAAAATAGTTCTCATCGATCGTTGTTAATAGTTGATTGATTGTAGTGCCT
This sequence comes from Enterococcus sp. DIV1682a, assembly GCF_051711005.1. Taxonomy (NCBI): domain Bacteria; kingdom Bacillati; phylum Bacillota; class Bacilli; order Lactobacillales; family Enterococcaceae; genus Enterococcus; species Enterococcus sp. DIV1682a. Next base: position 1,653,113 of record NZ_JBIOLT010000001.1, on the reverse strand, counting down.
AAAGTCTTTGTTTCGTAGGTCCCTTGAACGTCTACTTGGGTATTATTAGGAATTTTTTTGATATGTTTTAAGGACTGAATCAAGGCATAAATCGACTTTGTCTGACGGTTCATATAGCGAAAGACAATAGCACCAACTACCATTAAAGTCATCAAATTAAAAAGGACGATCGGAACAATCAGTCCCATTTGATTGACTAGTGAACGAATATTTACTTTACTAATCAAAGCTAAGTTTTGTCGATATAATGGAACACGTGTTAAACGATTATAATCAACTGTTTTTGTTTCATTGGTATTTAAATCATTTAACAAGTTGGTTTTGGCACCAATCATGCCAGTTTCATTGGAGGTAATGATTTGATTTGCTTCATTGATGAGATAGATTTTGGAGACCTCCGAATGGATCGTTTCATTGAATAAATTCGCTAGCTCATCTGCAGTTATCGCAATGACAGCATACCCATAAATATGATTCAACGAGGAAGTCAATTTCTTAATGAATAGGATGCTGCTTTTTGTTTGGTCACGAGTAGTCAAACCAAAGTCGACAAAGAACATTTGGGTCGATGCTTTATGTGCCTTTGCTTTTTGTACGACATCAGATCTCATGAATGCCGCAGCATCCATACTGGCTAGCATCTCGTTTCCAACAAAGGTATGTCCACTATCACCATAGATCATCAGATCGTAATTGATGGAAGGAGAGATCGAAGTAAAGCTTCGGTTCATTTGTTGGATCGTTTTTACATTAGTGTAGTTATCTAACGAAGAGTGCTGATCGTTAGAGAAATAATTTTCGACTGCAGGGTTGTTAGCGACCATCGTTAAGGTATTTTCGATATTATCATTCAATCGTTCAAAATCACGTTGTATTTTGCCAAGCGTTAGTTCATTCGATTTATCAAATAGATGGATATAAGCGTTTTTGGATCGATCATAAATGAAAAAGGACAGAATAATCGCTTGAGTAAGAAGCGCAATGACTAGGACAACCAGTAGTTTTGTAACTAGTTCATACTCTTTGAATTTTTTCTTCATGTTTCAAACTTCCTTTTCGATATTGAGAAGGATTTAGCCCAGTTTCTTCCTTGAATACTCTTGAGAAGTAACCAAGTTCAGCAAATCCTACTTGGTAAGAGATTTGTGAAAGTGGCTCGGTTGTCTCAAGCAAAAGCCGTTTCGCATGTTGTATCCGGACTTTTTTTAGATATTTAGTGAAGCTAATCCCATATTTCTCGGTAAACATGGTAGATAAATAACTATAGGAAAAATGAAATTTTTCGGAGATGATTTGCAAGGAAATATCTTGATGATAATTTTCTTGAACATAATCATAGATCGCTGTCAGAATTTCTGAGTTTTCATTCTTTTCCGGCGTGCTCCAACGCATCAATTGAGTGATGATTTTAGTAAACGTAATGGAAAAATCTTCGATGGTGGCGACGTTCGTTATAAGTGTTGGTAACGTAATTTTTAATGTCGTCAATTCTTTCGTCCCTTGACCATCTTCTAAAGCATTGATGAGTGCGTAGAGACGATTGATTGTTTCGTGTTTTAAAAATAAAGGGTCAATTTTTAAAGCGATCAGAGTCTCAATCGCTGATTTCATTTCTCTGATAGCGGATACATAATCTTTGTTGACAATCTTTGTTAAGTAGCTTTTCGTGCTCTGATCAAAGTGTGGAATCAAAGGGACTAATTGTTCTTCCGATATAACACCAGCACTTTTCTGATAAAAACGTTGTCCTTTGCCTAATTTTTTTAATTTTTGAAAACAATCGAACAGCTCACTTAGCTCTAAACAAGGGGAAATAATCAATAATGCATCAGATTTTTGCGCATATTCACGCAAAGAAGTCTGAATTTGTTCGAAACAATCCATGGAAGAAACATTTAGTAAGCAACCATATTCATAGTCGAGAGTGGTAAAAGGCTGACAATCAATCCAGGGTTCAGCTCGTTCTTCGTTACTTTTTAGAGAAGCTAGTGGAGCTAAATCATCCATTTCGCTATAGACGATGTAAAATAACGGGAAACGAAAAGGATCGTTAGATATCGTTGTTTTTTGTCCAGAGAAATATTGTGTTAAAGCACTATCTAGAGAGAATTTAGAGTCTAGATTTTTTTGGCCTTTTTTAACCAAATGGTTCAAAGCAGAAAGCAGGTTTTCTGGATTCAATTTTGGTTTAAGTAAATAATCGGATACGCCTTCTTTAAAAGAGTCTTTCACTAGTTGAAAATCATCATGGCTTGATAACACTAATATTTGAATATCAGGCTTGCTTTTTTTTAGGAGGCGAGCAAGTTCAATCCCATCCAGTTCAGGCATGATAAGATCAGTAATGACAATATCAATATCATTAGAATGAATAGAGAAAAAATCAAGCGCTTCCAATGAGTTTGAAAAAGCGCCTTTAATTTGGAACCCGTGGTTTGACCAATCAACCAAATTGGCTATGCCATGTAAGATTGTTTTTTCATCGTCGATCAATAATAAATTAATCAAGCTTGTTCCCCCTTTTAAACAGTTTCTCTTTTTAAAATACGGTTTAATTGGCAGAAAAGCAAGATGAATTACTCAAAATAAAAAAATTTGAAATCTAAATTTGTGATTTTTTCTTATTTTGGGATATTTTTTGGAACTCTTTTAGAAACTAAGAAAACGATTACATTTTTTGGTATGATTCACATGTAAAGAATAAAAATGAAAAAGGCGGGTTGGATATGAAATTCAAAAAATTAGTAGCAAGTGCGACGCTTTTAGCTTCAGTAGCAGTTTTGTTTGCGGGATGTGGGAGTTCCTCAAATTCAGCAACGAAAGATGAAAATAAAATCAGTGTTTGGGCATGGGATGAAACGTTTAATATCAAAGCAGTCAATGAAGCAAAAAAAGTCTATGACAATAAAGATGTCGAAGTGGATGTCGTTACGATGTCACAAGATGATATCGTACAAAAGTTAAACACAGCATTAGCCAGTGGAAATACGGATGGATTACCGAATATCGTGTTGATTGAGGATTATCGTATTCAAGGTTATTTGAATTCTTATCCGGACGCATTTTCTGAGTTAACCGATATCGTAGATGAATCCAATTTTGCTTCGTATAAATTTGCGGTTAATAAGATCGATGATCAAATTTATGGCGTCCCATTTGATTCAGGTGTTACGGCTAATTTTTATCGAACAGATTTGTTAGAAGAAGCCGGTTACAGTCAAGCAGATATGCAGAATTTAAGTTGGGATGACTATTTACAAGTTGCTCGAGATGTTAAAGCAAAAACGGGTAAAAAAATTACTGAAGTGAATCCCTCAGATCTTGGACGTGTCCGTATGATCATGCAAGAAGCTGGTGAATGGTACACTTCGGAAGATGGAAAGACGGTTACGATCAAAGATAACCAATCATTGAAATATGGATTAAATCTATTTGCTACACTACTTAAAGAAGATCTAGTGGAACAAACTTCAGATTGGAATGCAGGTGTCACGGCCATTCAATCAGGGGCTGTTGCATCCAGTCCAATTGGTGCTTGGTATTCCTCAACGATCCAAGGTGCTGAAGATCAATCAGGTAAATGGGCAATTGCACCGACACCTTCATTACCTGCCAATATGCAAAAAGCACAAGCTTCTAATTTAGGCGGAGCTGGGTGGTATGTGATCAAAGGTGTTTCAGGCGAAGAAAATGCGAAAGACTTCTTGAAGAAGACCTTTGCGACTAACGAAGACTTGATGGGAACCTTAGCGAAAGAAATCGGGTTAGTTTCTACCATGTTAAGTGCAAAAGATCAACCAGCTTATCAAGAGTCTTCTGAATTCTATAGTGGTCAAAAGGTGTTTGAAGACTTTTCTAAATGGACAGCGGAAATTCCACAAGTTAATTATGGACAAGAAACCTATGCAATCGAAGCAGTTGTAGCAGAGTCATTACACCGAATCATCAATGGAGAAGATACTGATAAAGTCTTGGCAGATACGCAAAAACAAGTAGAAGCACAGTTAGCCAATTAAGCAGAGTGAAATGAATTGATTTAGAGTATCAAATTTGTGTTGGCTGGTGATTTTTGAATGGTCATCAGTCACACAATTTTGCTATCTATTAAAAATAGTTTCAATCAATACCGTAGAATTTTCGTGAGGACGCTGTCATTTACTCAGACAATTAGTTGAGAGGGAGGATTTGTGAGACGATCCTTAAATGACAGATAAAACGAAGATGAACGTAACGAAAGTGAGCAAAGCAGATGAAACAAAAAGATTTTTTCAAGAACGGAAATGCGTTTCTTGTTTTACCAGTTCTGATGATCTCGATCATGGTGTTTATTCCAATGATTTTAGCGCTGATCACTTCATTTCAAAGTGGTCCTCCAGTTAATATGAGCTTTAATGGTTTGGGGAATTATCAACGCATGTTGAATGATGCGACCTTCAAAAAGGCTTTTTTTAACACCTTTTTATATTTATTGGTACAAGTACCGATTATGTTGTTTTTAGCTTTATTTGTCTCTAATTTATTAAATGATAAAAAGCTTAAAATGAAAGGATTCTTCCGGACAGCGATTTTTTTACCTTGTATCACATCCATGGTTAGCTATTCGCTTATTATGAAAAGCTTGTTTTCTCAATCGGGATTAGTGAATAATTTTTTGATGACGATCGGCTTGATCGATATGCCAATTGGCTGGCTGACTCATCCAGTTTGGGCGAAAGTATTAATCATCATTTCGATTACATGGCGTTGGACAGGTTATAACATGATTTTCTTTTTATCAGGAATGCAAAATATTGATCCGGCAATTTATGAAGCAGCAGAAATCGATGGCGCATCTAAGTGGCAACAATTGATCAAAGTCACGATTCCTAACTTAAAACCAATTATTTTGTTTACGTCAATCACATCAACGATCGGTACGTTGCAACTCTTTGATGAAGTACAAAATATTACGGGTGGTGGACCAGCAAATGCAACAACTACGCTATCTCAGTATATTTACAATTTAAGTTATAAATTTACACCGAATTTTGGTTATGCTGCGGCGGTTTCATTTGTGATCGTAGTCTTTATTGTGCTGTTATCAATCATTCAAACGAAAGTCGGAGGTGAAAAAGCGTGATAGATCAAGCAGAAAACAAAGTACTTCTTAAAGAGAATGAAAAAAAAGCGACTAAAACATTCGATTGGTTAGCTGTTTTTAAATATGCCTCTTTGAGCGTGATTTCATTTATTTCGATTTTTCCTTTTGTTTGGATGATCTTAGGAATGACGAATACACCTATCGATATTACTGCCGGAAAATTAAAGATCGGTAGCCATTTAGTTGTCAACTTCCAGAATCTTTTTTCAAATGACTTAAACTTTGCACGCTCATTGTGGAATTCAGCTTTGATCGCTATTGTAACAACGGTCTTAGCTTTGCTGATTTCATCTATGGCTGGTTATGGGTTTGAGATCTATAAAAGTCGAAAAAAAGAACGATTATTTACGATTTTGCTTTTATCGATGATGGTTCCTTTTGCTGCATTGATGATTCCTTTGTACCGCATGTTTTCAAACTTAAACGGAACGATCTTAGGGATTAATAGCTTCTTAGTCGTCATTTTGCCTTCAGTAAGTACAGCTTTTTTGATCTTCTTCTTTCGACAAAACGTTAAAGCGTTTCCTAAAGATTTAGTAGAAGCTGCACGTTTAGATGGATTAAAAGAATTAAGTATATTTTTCCGTGTCTACCTACCCACTGCTAAAAATACGTATGCAGCTGCTGCAATCATTACTTTTATGAGTAGCTGGAATAACTATCTTTGGCCTTTAGTTGCATTACAATCACCAGATAAGCGTACGGTCCCATTAGTTTTATCTGCCATGGGAGCCTCTTATACACCAGATTACGGAATGATTATGGCCGGGCTTGTGATTGCAACATTGCCAACAGCTATCGTGTTCTTTGTTTTACAAAAACAATTTGTTCAAGGAATGATCGGTTCTGTCAAGTAAACGCGACTCGATGATAAAATTAGTTTGGTATAAACTTTAAATGTATAGGAAAAGCTGTCCCACTAAGGGAGAGCTTTTTTCTTTTTAAATAACATTTTATATTAAAAAAATATTTATGGTTAATTATTTAAATAACTGTAATTATTATAGGTTTTAAGGATAAAAATTTATAAATATTATATTGTTGCTATTTATTTAGTTGTTATTTATAATTAAATTGTACAAAAGATAACGTTTTCTTAATGAAAAGATAATTATTTTTTGTTCATAAAATAATTTTAAGGAGTGAAGTAAATGAAAAAATATGCGGTTAGTCTGTTGTTGTTTGTGTTTGGTATCTTTGTACTTTCAGCCAATGTTGGGGCGCAAGAAGTCACGTCAAAAGAGATTTTTAGTATTCCGGAGCCGACGTGGATCTTCAACTCAGGGATGAGTAAAGGGAAAAACCATGATCGTCAGGATCTAGGTTTTATCTTAAGCGAAAATACCGAATTGAGAATGAGACAGACAAATGCTCATTTCAAGAATAAGTTAAAATTGCGACTACTAGGAAACGATAAAAAGAATGAAAAAAGTATCGAAGTTGGATCAAATTGGGTAAGTATACGTGCAGATGAGCCCTTGGTTCCATTTATTGATACACCGTACGGAGAAGGATCAGCACAGATTGAATACGAAGTGGTGACTTCCAAAGAAATGAAAGCGTTACCTGTTTATAAATATCATGGGAATGAGACCATGTTTTTTTCAATGTGGGATACGGAGGATGCAGAGTATGCGCTAATTCAAGGAGTAGATTTTCAATTACTCGTACCCAAATTGGACAAAGAACTAGTGAGAAACTTAAAAGATTTTCCATCAATTGATGCGTTGATTGAGTATCATCACGGTATTTTTGCTTTATTTAACGGTATCGCTGGTTTTGATGGTTCCGCACCAGAAAATCAGAACGGCGCGAATCGTTACTTTTTAAAGGCAGATGATTCTGGCGCAGGTGCTGCTTATTATGGGGGTGATTGGACAGCTAATAGTGAACCTACGACAGATATGTGGTTGAAAGAACTAAGTTGGGCAACATTACATGAAATTGCTCACGGTTATCAAGCTGGTTTTGATGGGCAAGATATGTATACTGGCGAAGTGTCAAATAATTTATTTGGGGTCCAATATCAGTATGAAAAATATGGAAAAAAAGCAGATGACATCGGTTGGTTGTTTAATTTAGGTAAAAAAGAAGAAGTCGAAAACAAGCTGTATGATAAGTTGATCCGTGATGGAGACACTTACCATGATGTCGATGTGCGTGAACAACTGATTTTATTAACGATGTTCAAACAAAAAGCTGGAAATGACTCCTTCACTAAGATATATCAGGAATACCGTAAAATGGCTAATCAGAGTGATTTCAAAGATTGGGAATATACATTACCCAATTTAATGAATCGTATCTACAGTGAAAATAGTAAGCAGGATTTTTCTGCTGCCTTAAAAAAACGTGGGTTGTATCTTGATGAATTTCAAGCAGAAAAAAATCGTGTGGTAGGTTATCCAGCTGTGGCTTCATTGGCAGATATTGTCTCTGAAAATGAGTTGGTGCGTGCACGTCAATTGATTGATCCAAACTATTTGATCAATTCTAATTTTGAATTGGTTACTAACGAGGAAATCGCCTCTCTAGGGTTGGCTGGTGATTTGACCATTGAAATTCTTCCTAGCGATTTGAGTAACTTTGAAGGGCTCACAGTTGAATTAAAAGATGGAGCAACTATTATAGCGAGTCAACCAGTACAACAAAAAATGACATTCAAAAATATTCCTAACGGGGTCTATCATTTAGAATTTTCTGGTGAACAAATGAAGTATTATTTACCAAGCGAAAATTATGTTTATGTAAAGGAAACCCAAAACCATGCTTCTCTTTCATTAATCAAAGCTGATATCAGTAAGTTAGCCGATGAAGATCTTATCTTTTATGGCTTTAATGATCAATGGTCAGGTTCATTAAGAACGAATTTGAATTCAAGAGAAGCAACACTTACCTTAAATATGCCAAAACCTCATTATTTATTTAAAGATGAACTTTATGTAAAAGTGACTATCAAATCTCAGGATGGCAAAATTAGGTATGAAAAATCGATTAATGGAGACATACCTGAACGATTCACCGATGACCATTTGTTGCTTGAGATAGGAGATAGCATAGAAATCTACCATGCAGAAGCAAGAAATCGTTTGAAAGGTCCAGAAAATATTATTGATCGTGGACAAAATACTAACCACTGGCTAGTTACGGAACATGGGTTAAAACACCTTGGATTAAACAATAATCCAGAAAAAGATCTTATGAAAAAAATTGAAAAATTAGGGAATTCATTAGTAAAAGCTGAGGGTATTAAACCGATGGCGTGGGAAAGATCAATGGCTAAAAAACAATTATGGACAGCCATACAAACTCTATCTCCAAAAGATACAGAACATTATATGTCCCAATATTATGTTTTGTTTAAATAGCATATGATGAGAAGTCAAAATTATCGAATTGATCGTCTTTAGCAAAAAAACTTAGCACCTTAGAGATTGAGACGAAAGTGTTAACTATCAAGTACCAAAAAAAATACCGAAAATTGCCAAGAAACACAAACGCTAGTTTTTTCTGTCGATTGTTATCTACTTGGTGCTTCTCCAATTTTTGATTAATTTCGGCTTATTTTTCGAAAATGCTGCTTTTATCTCGTCGTGAACAAGAGCTCTTTAAACACCGTTTATTCATTTTTAGATATACTAGAAGATACTGGGACAAAAAAGTTGTCTCAGTCTCTTCTTTTGTTTTATCACAAGCGTTTGGTTTTAGTGATGTAATACAAATAAGACCAGTATAAAATATTAGCTAAATGGCTATGCTAGTATAAATGACTTGAATGATCCTAAGATTTACTCAAGAATTTTTTAAAAGAGCTTCTTTTATATAACAAACACTTCTTTTTTGATATAAAAATGGTTGCGTTTTCATTAAAATAGAAATATCAAATAAAGGAGTGAATAGAATGAAAAATAAATGTTGCATGATTACTTTGGCTTCTATTTTATTGTTAGGATGTGCTACACCAAGTGTCGTTTACGGAAAGGAACAAGAGGGGCTATTGGCAAGAACAAGCTTTCCATCTGTTTCTCAATCTCTCAACAAAGGAAACGAGGGGCAAGTAAAAACAACAACACTTGGATTATCTGACGATGAGCAAGCGATCATTCAAGCAATCGGTAAAGGCAAGAATTTCAAGGGAAAACTTTATTTAAATTATATCCGAGATAAAATAACTGAAGTTTTCAAAGAATATAATGGAAATATTTTTAAACTTCTAAGTGAATTCTCTTCGTTGATATCAGACCAAATTTCAGAAGTGAATGTAAAAGAACGCTTTGATGTTAGTCCAGAAGTAATCAAACGTTTGATTACAATCAGTGCGATGTATGACATTGCTTTTGCAAAAGACAGTTGTTTTATGAACTTGCTTGGTGCAGCGAATGATGGAACGGCACCTGCTGAGCCTACAGGTTTTTATCCTAATACCACTCAATTAGAAGGAACGACCGTAAATAAGCAAGATGGAAAATTAATGACGTTGAAATCTTATTATGTGGATCAAAAATCAGATGTAACGGTGATGATTCACGGTGGTTTTCGAGGAAATTGGAATTTAGGGACAGTAACGGATGAGTATAATATCTTTTACAATGCGGGCTATAATTTATTATTTGTAGACCCTCGTGCCACTGGAAACAGTGGGGGCGATTATGTCACTTATGGACAATATGAGTCAGACGATGTGCTCTATTGGATCAATCGAGAAGTAGGAACTAAGCCGACTCAAAAGATTTTACTTTATGGTGGCTCAATGGGGGCTTCAACTATGATGTCAACATTAGCTAAGGATATCCCAGCAAACGTAAAAGGAATCATCGAGAATTGCGGATTTAAATCAATTGATGAACAACTTAGATACACCTACAAAAATACCGTAGCGCCTTTATTAGGTTCAATATTTGGGGAAGAATTTGACATTGTAGCAGACGAAGAACATGAAGATCTATATATGGGATTGTTGAAAGAGTATTACTTTGACCAAGAAATAAAAATGAATGTGAATGAAAATCTACCTGAAATTGGTATGGCTACAACAATCCCCAAATTGATCATTCATGGAGATGCCGATCAAGTAGTTCCTCATGAAAATGCGGATGAGCTCTATGATCTTTCCGGGGGCTATAAAGTCAAGTTGATTGTAGCAGGAGCTGGACATGGGGAAGCCCAATCAGTCGATCCCGTAGCGTATCAAACATATGTCACTAATTTTCTAAATTATCTTTTTGGAAGTCAAAGACATTAAGAAAAAATGATTGATCTTTCTGAGGAATGGGACGAAGTTTGACACGATCGAGAGAGTAGCGCCACGCATAATTAGGTTGATGAAATAAGCCGAAGAATCTAAAATCATTTCCTTGATTTTAGTGTTCTTCGGCTTGTTTTTACTACATTTACTCAAACCACAAGCAGTTAAAAATACATACATGAAAGTATTGAACCTATCTGATCTCGATCAAGATAAATGGAGAACGACTTAGTAGTTAAGGCATTTTCAGACCAATGAATGGGCATAGTGGATACTTTTGTATTCTTTTGGGGTACAGCCGGCGACCTTTTTGAACACTTGAATAAAATGACTTTGACTAGAATAAGCAAGCAAGTGACTGATTTCATCGTAAGAATGATCTGTAAACAATAACAAATGTTTTGCTTCGGTTATCTTTTTTTCTTGAATGTATCCGTGAATGGTAATCCCCATTTCTTTTTTGAAGTGGCTGCAAATATGTGCCTTATGTTTTTCAGTGATGGCAGCTAACTCGTCGACGGTGATGCGTTCGTATAAATGATTATCAATGTGGTTGACAATCGTTTTTACTAACATGGATTTTTGAGCTAAAGGAAAATTATGAAGCAGTTCCATAAAACGGAAGGTTGCTTCTTTCATATATTGCAGACATTCTTTGACTGAGTGGATATAAATCAGTCCCTGAATCAAAGAGTCGGACAGACCAAAGGCTTGATTGATCGGTACACCTTCTTCAATACTCATTCTGGTAACGATGGCTACGAACGAGGCAAATTTAAGTTTCAACCCTTCCAATTCAAAGGGGGATAAAGAGACTTTATAGGTTTCTTTCATTTTATTAAAGACCCAAATGACTTTTTCAGGTTCGTTTCGTTTGATGTAATCTAGATAGCGTAATTCAAAATGATACGAATCGAAGGTTTCTTTGTGGATCCGTCGATCATAAAGATTATTTTCCAGGCTGTAATCAGTGGATAGATTTTTTTTATTTTTTTCTTGTTGAAAGTACCAAATAAATTCTTCCTTTTTGGTTGGCCGCTGAGTCAGAATCGTGTGTAATAGTTGGATATATTCTTCAAATGAATACTTGTCTTCTTTGGAATAATGAATATTATAATGGTACTCATGTCCCATAAAAAAACAAGAGGTTTCTTTTGAACCGATAATACCGCAAGGGCCAATGATCATCTGATATTCCTTTTGATCAGATTTAAAACAAAAATAGCCGTATAAATAGGATGTTGTATGGTAAAGCTGGATCTGCTCTGTTTTTTTAAATGGAAAATAGGTACTGATCGTGATTGGTAAGTCTTCTAAATTTTTTGGATGGATGAGATATCCGTTTTCATCAAATAATAGCATCGGAATCAGATATTTTCGGTACAATAAATCCATAGTTATTTTAATCGTATCGGTAGTCATAATGTAAATACTCCTTGTGACGAATTCTTTCTTTTTATTTTACACGAATAAATTTTGTATAGCGCGAATATTTTGGTATAAACGCTAATTTTTTTATATAAAAATCGTTTTTTATTCTTTATAATCTGTTCTATAAAGCGGTTACAAAGGAGGCGCCGATGGAAGCAGATCAGTTACAAGCTTTGTTTGATCGATTATCTGTTCAGGAAAAAATCGCACAAATGATCCAATTGAATGGAAGTATTCTATCAGAAAATGATGTGATGAATACTGGGCCAATGGAAGAATTAGGATTACCTCAAGAGTTAGACGTATTTGAGATTGGCTCTATTTATAATATCAACGATCATCAAAAATTAAAAGAACTACAAACAAAAGTTTTAGCAAAAAGTAAACACAAGATACCCATGTTGTTTATGTCAGATGTCATCTATGGGTTTCGGACAATTTTCCCCATACCTCTAGCTCAAGCTGGCTCTTACGATTTTGAGTTAATTCAACAAGCAGCTAAGTTAACAGCAGAAGAAAGTTATTTAAATGGCTTACATGTCTTGTTTTCACCAATGTTAGATTTAGCGCGTGATCCACGTTGGGGAAGGGTAATGGAATCTCCAGGCGAAGATGTTTATACGGCGAAAGAGTTTGCAAAAAGTATCGTCAATGGTTATCAGGGAGATAGTGAGACAAAAATTCCAGAAAAACATGTAGCCGCATGTCTGAAGCACTTTGCAGCTTATGGAGCACCGGAAGCAGGACGAGAATATCAAGCGGTAGATATGTCCCATCAACGGCTTTTCAATGAATATCTACAGCCTTATCAAGCAGCAATTGAAGCAAAATGTGAATTAGTAATGACTGCTTTTAATTTGTTGAATGGAGTTCCTGCAACTGGAAATGAATGGTTGAATCGAGAGATTTTACGTTCTCGCTTTGGTTTTGATGGCGTATTAGTTTCAGACTATGCAGCAATCAAAGAACTGATTCCTCACGGGTATGCCAAAGACGAAATAGATGCAGCCAAAAAAGCACTCATTGCAGGTGTTGATTTAGACATGATGACTTCGATTTATGCCAATCACCTGTCTGAATTAGTACAAGAGCCACGATTTATGCAACTTCTCGATGAAGCGGTGTGGCGTATTTTAATGCTCAAAAATAAATTGGGATTATTTGAAAATCCTTATCGTGGCTTGGAAGAAGTGAATACTGGAGAAATCTTAACCGAAAAAGCTAAAGAAGCAGCAGTCGAGTTGGTTGAAAAAAGTTGTGTTCTTTTAAAAAATAATGGCGCACTTCCATTAGTACCAAATCAAAAAATTGCTGTGATCGGTCCATACGGCGAAAGTCCTCTCACTTTAGGTTTTTGGGCTTCAGTCAGCGGAAAGCCACAAGATACGGTTACTTTGAAGGAAGGATTGAGTCGCCATTTTGCGACAGATCACTTAATGTTTGCTAAAGGATACAATTTATTCGATTCTTATGATGGGTTTGGACCTCTGAAAAAAGGAATGGAATTATTGAATGGGCCAATTGCAGAAGAGGAATCATTAATGGAAGAAGCTTACCAGATTTCTCAAAAGGCTGATGTGATTGTATTAACATTTGGCGAACAATTTCTCGAAAGTGGTGAAGGAGCTTCTAAAGCTCACTTACAGATTTCACAAAAACAACAACGTCTGATCAAAAAATTACATGAATTAAATAAACCAATTGTAGGCGTACTATACACCGGTCGGCCGCTAGTCTTAACGGATGTAGAAAAATATTTCGATAGTTTATTACTTGTCTGGTTTCCTGGAACGATGGGTGGGATCGGAATCGCTAATTTACTTGCTGGTAAAGTCAGTCCTTCTGCTCGTCTATCGATGACGTTTCCTAGAAGTGAAGGACAACTACCGATTTATTATGCTCAGACCTCCACAGGCAGACCAATATCAACAAGCAATCATTCTGAGCGTTTTGTCTCAAAATATATCGATGAATCCAATGATCCGCTATTCAAATTTGGAACGGGAATGAGTTACGCCTCATTCGAAAGTCAATTACTGAGAAGTGAGCAAAAAGACCAATTTATTGAGATCAATTATTTAGTGAAAAATCGATCGGATGTTTCAGCAGAAACTGTGACACATCTTTATCTTCATCAAGAATATGCTTCGATTGTCCAACCGGAAAAACGATTGGTCAGCAGTCAGCGAATCTATTTAGAAGCAAATCAAGAAAAGCAAGCAAGAATCAATATTCCAATTTCTGACTTAGCTATCTTTGATAATAATGGAAATAGTTGGATAGAAGAAGGTGTCTACCATTTTTATTTAAATGTCGACGGGTTAGAAAGTGTTACTACATGGGAATATAAACAATAGGGGGATTACGATGGAAAAATTAGAAGCGTTTTTAGGAAGTAAGTTATTACCATTATCGCAAAAATTACAACAAAATAAAGTGTTAGCTGCTTTGATGGAAGGGTTTATTCGTACGAGTCCAATCACTTTGGGGATTGCGCTGATTACGATTGTAGGGAACTTCCCAATTCCTGGTTGGATCGATTATTTGACTTCATTAGGTATTTACCCACATGTAGAAGCTATTACAAATGGTGCAACTGGAGTATTTTCATTGTATGTCGTTTATAGTCTGGCTTTTTCTTATGCAAAACAACTGGGGACGAATGAGCGAAACGCAGCAATTATTTCTTTAGCTAGTTTTGTGATGTTGATGCCTCAAACTGTCGCAACAATGGCTATGCAAAATGGAGAGGCTGTAGACTCTACGATTGCAGCATTACGCTTAGATTTCTTAGGCGGACAAGGCTTGTTTATTGGAATGATCGTTGCTTTAGTGGTTACTCAACTTTATGCTTATCTATCGAAAAAAAATATTGTGCTTAAATTACCAGATAGCGTACCTCCGATGGTTACGCAATCATTGGCACCGGTCTTTGTTGTAACAATCATCTTTGTCCTTGTATTTATTCTGCGTATCTTATTTGGTTTGACAAAATCTGGCTCGATTTTTCAATTCTTTATCGATGTGATCAATGCACCGCTTAACGCGTTGGTTGCTAGTCCATTATCAATTATTATTATCATGGAAGTATTAGCTGTCCTTTGGTTCTTTGGGATTCACAACGCAGTTTTACAAGGACCATTAGGAGCAATCAGTATGACGATGGTTGTCTCAAATATCGCAGCTTTCCAAAAAAATGAAGCTTTGCCTTACTTGATTCCTTCTGTGATCTACATGGGAATGTACGCTGCAGGCTTCATGGGATTTGTGACGTTCTTTATGATTCGTAGTAAATCTGCCAAAATGAAACAACTTGGGAAATTATCCGTGATTCCTGCCATTTTCAACATTACGGAACCCTTGATGTTTGGTATGCCGATTATTTTAAACCCATTGTTTTTCATTCCACAAGTCTTTACACAGTTGATCGCAGGCTTTGTGACGTGGGGATTAACCACAACCATTTTACCGATTTCATTGAACCCAATGATAAGTTTATTGCCTTGGACGACACCAACTTTTGTTAAGATGCCACTTTCTGGTGGGATAAATTATACAATCTTGATGGTTATTTGCATGGGTATCGGAATCTTGATGTGGTATCCATTTATCAAGATTGCTGACAAAAAAGAGTATGAATTAGAATTAAAAGCAGAAGCCGAAGCTAAGGAAGCAAAAGAAAAGATGGCTGGTGTGATTGCAGAAGAAGTTCAAGTATAATGGAGGAGAGCAAATGGTCGTTTTAGGGATTGATATTGGAGGGACGATGATCAAGACCGCTCTGATTTCTCAGAATGAAGTTTCTTTTAAAAAGCGTTTTCCAACACCTTCAGATAAAGAGCAATTTCAACGATTATTATCACAAATGATTCGTGACTATCAAGAAATCCAATCATTCCATAAAATTGCTTTTTCAGTACCTGGATCGGTTGATCAGTCTGGGACAGTTCGCTTCGGCGGTGCTGTTCCTTATCTGGATCAACTCCAATTGCAATCGTTTTTAGAGTTGGAGAATTTCGAAGTGTTCGTTGAAAATGATGCCAAAGCTGCTACTTCCTGTGAAATCAGATATGGCAATTTAAAAGGGATCCAACAAGGCGCAGCAATTATTTTGGGAACTGGAGTTGGCATGGGCATTTGTATCAATGGACAGCTTTATAAAGGAACGCACATGCAAGCCGGTGAAATTAGCTTTATGATCCGTGATCGTCAGATTACTGGTCAAGACTCGTTTGTAGGTATGGGACTGTCGGCTGTTTGGTTGATCAAACAATTAGCTGAATTATTAAAAGTAGACAACGAGGGCGAACAGGTCTTTGCTGCCTTAAAAGACAGTGAGAATGAGTCAGCCAAAGCTTTATTTCATGATTATTGTAAACAGGTTGCTTTTCTTTGTTTCAATGTTCAAACGCTGCTAGATGTTGAAAAGATCGTCATTGGTGGAGGAATCAGTCAACAAGAATATTTGGTCCAGACGATTCAACAAGCTTATCGAGGGCTGTTTACAGTAGCGCCAATCATCAAAAAAACATTACAACCAATGACGATTGAAGCAGCAAAATTTCAAGCAGACGCCAATTTAATTGGTGCGGCCATAAAGGAGAATGAAGATGAAAAATAAATTTCCAACAGATTTTTTATGGGGAGCTTCTACCAGTGCTTATCAAGTAGAAGGCGCTTGGAATGAAGAGGGGAAAGAACCATCTGTTCAGGATATCAAGTCTATCCAAGAAGGAACGACTGATTTTAAAGTTGCCTCTGACCACTACCATCGATTGGAAGAAGATGTCCGTTTATTTAAAGAGTTAGGACTAAAAGCTTATCGTTTTTCGATTTCATGGAGTCGTGTAATGCCTAATGGAAAAGTGAATCTAGCTGGTATTGCTTTTTACAAACGTTTGATTGAGTTATTGAAAGAAAATGATATCCAACCAATCGTAACTGTTTTCCATTTTGATTTGCCTGCGTCCATTGCCGAAAAAGGTGGTTGGGAAAATAGAGAAACGATTCAAGCTTTTGCGGATTATTGTCAGGTATTATTTGACCATTTTGGGCAAGATGTTCCACTTTGGCAAACAATCAATGAACAAAATGTCATGGCATTGGCTGGTTCTGTAATTGGGACAAGTAATAAAAGTATGAAAGAAAAATTCCAAGAAAACCATCATATGTTAGTCGCACAAGCCCTCGTGACCAGTAATTACCACAAAGGGAATTATAACGGCAAAATTGGACCAGCACCTAACATCGCTAGTGTGTATCCTGCTTCAGATAAACCAGAGGATCAGATGGCCGCTTTATATATGAGTGCGCTTAGAAATTGGCTCTTTTTAGATGTTGCTGTTTTTGGGAAGTACAATCATAATGCTTGGCATTTATTAGAGAAGATTGGTGCGGAACCAGTGATTACTGCAGAAGATCAAACGATTTTAGCAGAAGGAACAGGAGACTACATTGCTTTTAACTACTATAATACAATGACCGTCTCCAGTTATTTTGCCAAAGAACAAAAAATAGATCAGCAATCCGGTTTTGGGATTCCAGGATTCTTTCAAACAGTCGAAAATCCACATTTACCAATGACGGAATTTGGCTGGCCTATTGATCCAGAAGGGTTTCGTTTTACTTTAAATGAAATTTATTCTCGCTATCGCTTACCACTCTTGGTGACAGAAAATGGGATCGGTGCATCAGAACAACTCATTGACGGGAAAATCCATGATGATTATCGGATTGATTATTTACATCAACACATCCAGCAAATGGCTTTAGCGATTGAAGATGGCGTTGAGGTGATCGGTTATTGCCCATGGAGTGCGATTGATTTGATCAGTACCCATGAAGGAATCAATAAAAGGTACGGATTTATCTATGTCAATCGGACCGATGAAGAGTTACTCGATTTAGCACGGTATAAAAAGGATAGCTTTTATTGGTATCAACAAGTGATTGAGGAAAATGGCTTAGGAGAATGAAGCAATGAGAACAAAAGAAATTATTTTTGATCGCAAGGCAAATACCGGTCTCAAGCTTTACTTACAAGAAGAATTGTTTGAATCGCAGCCAATCGAAAAACGTCCGTTTATTTTAGTGATTCCTGGGGGTGGGTATTCTTTTTGTAGTGAAAGAGAAGGGGAACCGATCGCATTAAGCTTTCTGTCAAAGGGCTATCATGCAGGTGTTTTACATTATCATGTAGGAGAACATCGTCATTTTCAAAAAGCCTTGTCTGATGGACAAAAAGCAATGGAATTACTTCAAGAATGTGCGGAAGAATGGCAGATTGATCGTCATAAGATTGCGGTCATTGGCTTTTCAGCAGGTGGGCATTTAGCAGCAGCCATGTCGACAATGTTAGCGACTAAACCCGCTCTATGTTTATTAGGTTATCCAGCTATCCTCTCTTCTTTTTCAGAGGTCATGGGTATTTCTGCTCCTTCTTTGGAAGAATGCGTGACGAGTGATACGCCGCCGACGTTTTTATTCTCCACATTTGAAGATTCGATCGTTCCTATCGAAAATTCCTTACTATATTTACGTGCGTTAGAAGAAAATGATGTTCCTTTTGAATCGCATATTTTTCAAAAAGGACCTCATGGACTTTCTTTGGCAACTAAGTGGTACCGCACATCTGATGAAGTGACAGACGAACGTTTTGCTCGCTGGTTTCCATTTGCGATGGAATGGATGGAATCACAGTGGGAAGAACAAGAAAAAGGCAACGAATTATCGACCAGAGAGATCATCGACATACCAATTTTTCAACTCGTAAAAGAGGCAGAAAATCAGCAAGTTCTCCAACGATTTTTCCCTAGCTGGCAAGATCCTAGTCGTTTCAAATTGGTAAAAAGACTTAATTTAAAGCAATTACGGCGAATGATTCCAGATCAAATGACGAATGAACGATTTGAACAATTGATCGATGGATTGAATCGACCAAAGGAGGAGCATTGAATGCAAGCTTACCTTGTCCATGAAAGTTATAAAGCGACCAACCGTCTGACGGCTGAACCGCCTCAGGAACTTACGGAGTTAACTTTTTATAAGAACAGTAAAAATGCTTGTCAGTTACTACTTCATGACGGGCGAAAAAACCATTTCGTACTATCGGATGAATTTTCGATACCAGATGCTATTGAGATACCGATTTATCGTATCGCTATCGAATCCTCGTTACCAGTAAAAGCTCAATTTATTGACTATTATTTAGGCAACGAAGATATATTGTATGCTGATAAGTTGTTAGAACAAACAGTGAAAACTTATTCAGGCGATCGTTATGCGCCAATTTATCTGGAATTTCCTTTGGATACTGAAATCAAGTCTGGCAGCTATTCACTAGAAATAACAGTTTACCGTTCGCATTTGACAGCCGGTGACGAAGAAGTAGTGACGAAAAAATTAATGATTGACGTTTCAGATTATTGTTTTCCAGATAACGTGACTCAGAAATTTAATTTGGATATTTGGCAACAACCGTCTAATTTAGCGAGAAGTTTTCAAGTCCCGTTGTGGAGTGAGGCTCATTTTCGGTTGATTCGTGAAATGGCCGCCAGTTTAGCAGCTATTGGGCAAAAAGCGGTAACGGTGATCGCAGGCGAGATCCCTTGGAAAGGTTGGTTCAATTATATCGTCAAAGACTATCCAGCGAATCTCTATGAGTATTCAATGATCAAAGTCAAGAAGGATCTGAAAGGAGAATTGACGTGTGATTTCACCATTTTAGATCGCTATCTTCAAACGATGGCAGAAGCAGGTATCGATCAAGAAATCAACGTCTTTGGTTTGTTAGGTGTGTGGCAAGTACCATTCTTCCCATTGATCCAACAGTTAGATTACCCTGAAAAAATTGTGGTTCGCTATTTTGATGAAACCTTGCAAAAGATCGGATTCATCGAAAACAAAAATGAATTGAAGTCCTATTTCAACCAATTATTTGAGCATTTCAAAGAGATTGGGGTATGGGACAAAGTCAGGATTATCTCTGATGAGCCGAAGATTCACGAAATAGACACCTTTAAAGCTTCATTAGCAGAATTAAAGTCAGTGGATACTAGTGTTCAGATAAAAGTCGCTTTTGATAAAGAAAACGTCTTGGAACAATTGCTGCCAGATGTCGATTTTCCGGTCACTTCTTTTTATTGTACGTGCAACCATTATCAGCAGTTAACACAAAGCAATCCAGGAAAGACACAATATTATATTTGTAATTATCCTGATCGTCCGAATACCTTTTTACACAGCTCATTACTAGAGACTCGTATCCAAGGAATTTTAGCGCATTGCTTCAAAACAGATGGTATGCTGCGTTGGGCATATAATTGCTGGCCAGAAAATGTGCGAGAAGATATCCGCTATAATACTAGTTCGTTACCGATCGGTGATACTTGTCTCATTTATCCTAGCTATTCTGGACAGTTATTGTTGTCTTTACGTTACAAACAATTGCAAAGAGGAATTGAAGATTTTTACCTGGTCAAAGAAGCAGTGAATAAGAATCCGATTGTCACACAACAATTGTTAGATGCATTTTTAGGCAGCAGCGAACCAAAAGAATGGATGCAAGATAGCCATACAAGCAACCAACGTTTGTTTAATCAACAGGCAGACGAATACGAAGCATTTCGAAAACACTTGATTGCTTCCTTGTCTTAGAGCTGAGTACTTGTTTTATGGTTACTTCCCATAGGTGAAACAAGAAGAGACTCTTAGTTCCAGACGCTTTTTGATCACCTTGCTAAACAGTAGACCTTCCTTTTCAGAATCAAGCCCCAAAAATTGAAAGGCTCGTATGGTTTTTCATTCTTGATTTTGAAGTTGCAGGGTTGCTTATAACATAAAGAGAAGCCAAAGGAGCCGAAACCAAGTTTGATTTTCGCTCAATTTGGCTTCTTTTTACGGTAATGTCATATTTGAGTATTTTTTTATTGAAAAAAATAACAGCGTTTACCTGTTCTGCTCGTAACTTGTGAAGGAATCAGGTAAAATAGAGTAAAGGAGGAGGATATATGCTAAAAAATTTAAAAGAAGTTGTTATCGCCATTTTACCAATGACGCTTTTAATTGTTATTTTAACTTTTATTTTTGCACCGCTTGACTCAGATGAAATGATTTCTTTTTTGTTTGGGGCAGGGATTATGATGATTGGCATGACACTATTTTTATTTGGCGCTGATTATTCGATGATGGAAGTCGGGCGATTAGTGGGAAAATATATGATCAAAAAGAAAAGTCTCACAATTCTCATTGCTTTAGGATTTATGATTGGAATTGTAATCACGATCGCAGAACCTTCCGTTCAAGTGTTGGGACAACAAGTCAATCAGATTTCTGAAGGAAAGATTGGCCGAGTTTTGTTAATTGGAATTGTAAGCGTTGGCACAGGTGTCTTTTTAGCGTTTGCTCTGTTACGGGTTGTCTTCAAATTATCTTATTATCAATTGATGGCGATTGGTTATGTTGGTGTATTAGTCGCTTCATTTTTTACAAGTAATGAATTTATGCCGATTGCTTTTGATTCTGGAGGCGTTACGACTGGACCGATTACTGTTCCTTTTATTCTAGCATTAGCTGGCGGACTGACTAGTATGATTCGTCAAGAAACGAGTGCCAATGATAGCTTTGGGATGGTTGGGATTGCATCTTTAGGTCCAATTCTGGCAGTAATGATTTTAGGGGTGATTTTTCAATGAAGATAGTCCAAGAATTATTCTCGGGTATAGAAATCATTTCCTACGAGGTGTTAATCGCCATATCGCCGATCATACTATTATTCTTAGTCATGAACTTCCTGAGCTTTCAGATGAGTAAAGAACGTTTCTGGGCTATTATCAAGGGCTTTTTGATCACTACTGTCGGATTGATCTTATTCCTGCATGGTGTCGATCTGGCTTACGTTCCTGTTGGACAACATCTAGGTAGTGTACTTGCTAGTTTAGAACATAATCAGCTTTTGATACCTTTAGGGTTCTTGATGGGGTTTTTAGTTGGTTTCGCAGAACCAGCGATCCATGTCATGGTTAAACAAGTGGAAGAATTGAGTGAGGGAAGAATCAAAGCAAAAATCATGTTAGCAGTCATCTCTATTGGGATTGGCTTAGCAGTTGGGTTATCTATGTGGCGTTTATTAGTTGGGTTTTCTCTCTACTATTTTTTGATTCCAGGATATAGCTTAGCTTTCATTTTAGGACGCAAGGTTGATAAAATTTTTCTTGCTATGACATTTGATAACGGAGGGGTAGCGACTGGTCCCATGTGTTCCACGTTCATTTTATCGATGTGTGTGGCAATTGCCACGCAAATTGAAGGAAGAGATCCGATTATTGATGGATTTGGAGTGGTGGCTATGATTGCATTGACGCCCATATTATCGACATTGGTTCTAGGCTATATATACAAAAGGAAAGATGAAAAAGATAAACAAGCCAAACACAAATTACAACAGTTGGAGGGAAAAAAATGAAAGATCCTGTAGCGTTGAATCTGAATATGATCGTCACGATTGTTGATGGGGGAATGGGGTACGAAGTGATTAAGTTTTCAAAAACCGCCGGAGCAGCTGGAGGTACGATACTCCATGGGCGTGGATCAGGGATTCATGATTCTAGTAATTTTTTAGGTCTGGAAATCTCACCTGAAAAAGATATTGTGTTAACCCTCGTACCTGATAGTTTAACCAATCAAGTCATGGAGACGATTGGTCAGGGAATCAACATTGATGTTCCAGGAAATGGTATCTGTTTTAGTATTGATGTCGATAAAGTCATTGGGATCACTAAAATCCACCAATATCGGGAAGTGATCGAGATGAAAGAATTGATGGAAAAAGAGGAGTGAACCTGCAATCGCTCAGGTGGTTTCATTGTTTTAAGGAGAATTTGATGAATTACTAAATTTTTATGAAACCCTCCTCTTTTACCAGACAACTTTTTAAAAATATGCTATGTTAAAAATGATAAAGGGGGAGAAAAATGAATTTTTTAGTGGTGCTAAAGGATCAAGTCATCAACCGTTCGACCTTTCTTTATGTTCAGTTAAACAAGGGGAAAACTTTGTTGCATTTTTCGCCAGAGTTTCATTTAGAAGGTCAAACACTAGGAGAAATCTATCAATCAGAAGGGTTAACTGCACTTTTGCTCTTTTTTAATAGAGAACTTGATTTACCTGTGAAAGATTACCTTGAGCTTTCATTGACAAGTTGGGATCAGGCAGTAACAGAGCTATTTCCAAATGGCTTGATAATCAAGGAGAACGGCCGGTTGATACAGTTAACGGTCAGTGAACTTCAAAGACAAATGCGTTATAAAATTGATGAGAAAGATTCGTTTTCAATTTTTCAACGGCAACAAAAAATCTTAAAAAGTTTTTTAAGTGAAATTGGTAAAAAACGCCATTTATTAAAGACAACTCAATTATTAAAAAAATATCCTGATTTAGTTCATACATCGATTCAATTAACACAATTCTTAACGCTGATTCGCCGATTTGTTCGCTTGAAGGAAGTGCCTTCTAGAAAGCTCACGTTACCGTTAGCGGATACATTTCGTGTCGTCCAAAGAGCGCAGGAAAAGAAAGTCATCGTGATTGACTTTATGAAGAATCGGAATGCACTTCATCAATTAACAATGGAAAAAGCGAATTAAAGCTTTTTCTTTTTGCTTTTTTTTGCCATAATAAGAGCAACAGGAGGAGTTACGATGGCACAAATTTGGTTAAGACGCTTGATTGAATACAAAAGAAAATACAACCAAGTGATGCAAGGACGTTATGCAACATTTGATTCGTTGAACCGAGTATTGTTGATTCTGGCACTATTCTTTCGTCTGTTTCAATTTTTACTTCCTTTTTCAATCGGCTATTTCTTATTTTGGGGATTACTCGGTCTAATCGTATTTCGATTGTTATCGAAGAAAATCTATGTAAGAATAAATGAAAATCGTAAATTCATCGAAAAATCGAATCAAATAAAATTATGGTTTTCTCAGTTGAGAAAGCCAAAAAATTCAAAGAAAGTGATGGAGTACACGTTTTTTTCTTGTCCTACTTGTCACCAAAAGCAAAGAGCGCCACGAGGTAAAGGACGAATTCGAGTGACTTGTAAAAAATGCGGTACCCAATTTGAAACGAAAGTCTAGGTGAAGAGGATGAAGTTAGTCTTATTACGACATGGTGAAAGTGAAGCCAATTTTCAAAATTATTGGACTGGCTGGTTAGATGTTGCGCTAACTGAAAAGGGGATGCAACAAGCAACGGAAGCTGGACGAAAAATGAATGAGCAAGGATTGGTTTTTGATATCGTTTATACATCTGTACTAAAAAGAGCAATCAAAACGTCACAGTTAGCTTTAGAAGAAATGAATCAATTGTATCTTCCCGTCCAAAAAACTTGGCGGTTAAATGAACGACATTATGGGGCATTAGTTGGTAAAAATAAAACGGAGATGAAAAAAGAATATGGCGAAGAACAAGTCAAAAAATGGCGTCGTGGCTATCGAGAAGTTCCGCCACTCGTATCAGAAAACCATTTTGATCGACGCTATGATTCTTTAGATCCACGTTTGCTCTCCCATGGTGAAAGCTTAGAGATGACAGTTGAGCGCGTGGTTCCTTTATGGCAAGATGAACTTGCACCACACTTATTAGCTGGTAAAAATGTCTTAGTGGTTGGACATGGGAATAGCTTACGTGCGTTAACGAAATACTTAGAAGATGTACCAGAAAATCAGTTGGATACGATTGATATCCCGAATGCGCAACCGATCCAATACACTTTAAATAAAGAGTTAGAAATCCTCAGAAAAGAATTGTTATAAGAGGGACATGTTTTGTGGGAATATGAATAGATTTAAAGGAAAGAAGTTACGATGATAAAAAATTATGTTTGGGATTTTGATGGAACATTATTTGATACTTATCCAGCCATGGTCGATGGAGCGCTTCAAGCAATGGCTGCGTTAGGCATCTTAGCGGATCAAGAAACGATTTATCCGATCATGAAGAAATTTTCCACTCGTCAACTAATCAAAGAATACCAATTACCAGAAGAACAATTTACACCCTTGTTTCATCGTTATGAAGCAGCGAGTCAGAAAATTTCCAAGCCTTTTGTAGGCACCCAAGAAGTGTTACGATCATTGAAAAGCCAAGGTGCAAAGCATTTTATTTTGACCCATCGACTCTCATCCTCAACTTGGGGATTACTTGAGCAGTTTGATCTAGCTGATTTAATTGAAGAAGTCATCGGAATTGATCGGAATTTTCCTCGTAAGCCAGCGCCCGACTCATTAAATGATTTGATCCAAAGACATCAATTGAAAAAGTCGGAAACGATCATGATTGGTGATCGTCGTTTAGATATAGAAGCTGGTAAGAACGCAGGAGTCTTGACTTGTTTGTATGATATTGATCATTTTTTACAAGATATTCCTGCCGATTATGTTGTAGATGATCTCTTAAAAATCCTTGATATCAAGGAGAAAGCAATAAAATAGTATCCTCTTTCAAAGTGAGGTATGTTATAATTTGAATAAGGAGTGATCAAATGGAAATCAAAAGACAAAAAGAAGTAGTAGAGGCATTTCACTATGATTTTAAAAGGCCTGATCAAGAAGTTGAAACAGATTTAAAAGTAGGATTTTCTCCTCTGAAAGAGACGATTGAGAACTATCCGAAAGAACACAGTATCGTAGGGGCACGTTTAGAATTTCGCTTAGTCTTTGATACATATGTTTTATCAGGAAGCGTGAGTCAAATTAACCATATCCTTAATCGAAAGATTGAAGGACAAAATGATGTCACACAAGAAGAAGTGGATGAGCTAGTTGCGCCATTATTTGACATCGTCAAACGAATGGCCTATGAAATAACTGAGATTGCATTGGATCAACCAGGCGTGAAACTAAATTTTCAATCTGAAAAAGAAGAAAATGAAGCATAAAACGTGCTTAAAACCAGTAGTGATAGTCAAAGGCTATCACTACTGGTTTTTTTCTATTACTAATTGTAAGCAAAACGAATGTATTTTTTACATAAATAGTCTAGAATGAACGAGTCGCTGAAAAAAATATTTTCAGGAAAATGATTGAAGAATCATTTTCGGGAACCTTTACTTCCTTAGATGGACTTGTCATTAAAAATTAGAGGAGGAGTAAAATGACAACACTCATCACAGTTTTAGTGGTTCTAGTTTTTGCGGTATTATTATATGTTTTCTATCGCATGCAAAAGCGCCATGCAAAATTTTCAACAAGGGTTTATACAGCTCTAGCTATCGGAATCGTATTTGGTGGCTTATTACAATTGATTTTTGGAGTAGATAACCAAGTCATCAGTCAATCAATGGAATGGATCAATATCGTAGGTGAAGGCTATGTCGGCTTCTTACAAATGCTGATTATGCCATTAGTATTCGTCTCGATCGTTGGCGCATTTACAAAAATGAAAGTTTCTGAAAAATTAGGTAAAATCAGTGCAACAGTATTAACCTCACTGCTTGCAACAACAGCAATTGCTGCATTGATTGGAATTGGTACAACCATATTATTCGGTCTTCAAGGAGCGAAGTTTACCGAGGGCGCAGCAGAAACAGCTCGAATCTCGGAATTAGCCACTCGCCAAGAGAGTATCCAAGGATTAACGATTCCGCAACAAATATTATCATTCATCCCTAAAAATGTTTTTGCTGATCTAGCTGGTACACGTGCAACAAGTACGATCGGTGTTGTGATTTTTGCTGCATTTGTCGGGATTGCTTATCTAGGAGTCAAAAGAAAAGCACCGAAAGAAGCAGAATTTTTTGCCAATTTGATTGATAGTTTATATAAAATCGTTATGCGTATCGTTACCTTAGTTTTACGTTTGACTCCATATGGCGTCTTTGCGTTGATGACGAATGTGATGGCTACTAGTGATTTTGTTGCCATTATCAATTTAGGAAAATTCGTACTTGCTTCGTATGTTGCTTTACTAGCAGTCTTGATTGTTCATTCATTGATCTTGCTTTCAGTGAAAGTCAATCCGTTTGACTACTTTAAAAAAGCTTTTCCAGTATTGAGCTTTGCTTTTACTTCACGTTCAAGTGCAGGGGCATTGCCATTGAATATCGAAACACAGACCAAAGCGTTAGGTGTGGATGAAGCAACAGCGAATTTTTCAGCCAGCTTTGGTTTATCAATTGGGCAAAACGGCTGTGCAGGTGTGTATCCAGCGATGCTAGCCACGATCGTTGCTCCAGCTGCTGGAATTGATGTTTTTAGTATTGGCTTTATCTTGATGTTAGTTGCAATCGTCACGATCAGCTCATTTGGTGTAGCCGGTGTTGGTGGCGGCGCAACGTTTGCTTCATTGATCGTCTTAGGGGCGATGAATTTGCCAGTTGCCATCGTTGGCTTAGTTATCTCAGTAGAACCATTGATTGATATGGCTCGAACAGCAACGAACGTCAGTGGCAGTATGGTTGCCGGGATTGTCACAAGTGCTAGAATTAAGGACTTGGATCGTGAAGCAATCAAAGATGATTCAAAAGTCATTGATGTCAATGCTTAGTTATAAGCCAAAAACAGATTTCGTCTTTGAGACGGGATCTGTTTTTTTTATAAGCGATTGATACAGGGAATCTATTTTATTCCGAAAAGTGAAAACGAAATTCCATCCACTCCAAAAACTATGACAATAAGGGCAAGTATAAGAGTATAAAGATGGAGTGAAGATAGCTTTTCCGATCTTCGTATGCTAAAATAGTTAAGCTTATGACTTCTAAAACGAAGAAATGTAGGAGGATTTACATGTTTACCAATGAAATGAAAATCATGTTATATGTTGATGATGTGAAAAAAAACGTTGATTTTTGGACTGCGGTTGGATTCAAAGAATTAGATCGTCAAGAAATGGATGGCACATTGGTTGTAGAAATCGCCCAATCAGAGAAGGCGACTACTTCACTTGTCTTATACGATCGGGAATTCATTGAACAACATTCCCCAGAAGTTGCTGGAAGTTCCCCATCCTTGATGTTTTATAGCGATGATATTTTTGATTTATATAAGAAAATGCAAGCACAAGGTACGGTATTAGGCGAATTAGTCCAGTTAGGTGAAGAATACGTATTTAATTTTGCCGATCCTGATGGTAATTATTTTGCAGTAACAGGGAAATAAAGGAATGATTTGAAGGTAGTCTTCAGACACTCATTCTACTAGTAGTTAAACAGGTCATGTTTAGAGACTAGTAGAGTGGGTGTTTTTCACTTGGTAGAACCTAGTTTATGTAAATGGTCATTCCATCGTTGAGGTCATCTTATTCCATCTTTTATGTAGTAAAGTTTGCCTAAATAAAAAAACGATAATTATATTATGTTAACTGAAGAGTTTGAACATAAATACACAAGCATAAATATCGTCAAACGAACCTTACTTTTTTTATACTATTCTGGAGAGAAGAGAAGGAAGGAAAGAAAACATGGATTACCAAGTATTACTTTATTACAACTACACAACCATTGAAGACCCAGAGCAATTTGCGAAGGAACATTTAGCCTTTTGTAAATCGTTGAATTTAAAAGGAAGAATCTTAGTTGCCAAAGAGGGAATCAACGGCACATTGTCTGGAACGATCGAAGAAACTGAAAAATATATGGCGATGATGCATCAAGACGAGCGTTTTGCTGATACATTTTTTAAAATTGATCCAAGTGAAGGCCACGCATTTAAGAAAATGTTTGTTCGTGCACGACCAGAACTTGTTTCTTTGAAATTAGAAGACGATATCGATCCTCGCGAATTGACAGGAGATTATCTCTCACCAAAAGAATTCAAAGAGGCAATTTTAGATGAAGATACTGTTGTCATTGATGCCAGAAATGATTATGAGTATGATCTAGGACATTTTCGTGGGGCTGTTCGTCCTGATATTAGAAGCTTTAGGGAACTCCCTAAATGGATCCGTGATCATAAAGAAGAATTTATGGAAAAACGAGTGGTTACTTATTGTACTGGCGGGATTCGTTGCGAAAAATTTTCTGGTTGGTTAGTCCGTGAAGGCTTCAAAGATGTTGGTCAACTACACGGCGGGATCGCAACTTATGGAAAAGACCCTGAAGTTCAAGGAGAATTGTGGGACGGTAAGATGTATGTGTTTGATGAACGTATTGCAGTTGATATCAATCAAGTGGATAAACGAATCGTAGGCAAAGATTGGTTCGACGGTACGCCTTGCGAACGCTACATCAATTGTGGCAATCCTGAATGCAATCGTCAGATGTTGACTTCTGTTGAAAATGAAGAAAAACATTTAGGTTCTTGTTCGATCGAATGCGCAAAACATCCACAAAACCGCTACATCAAAGAGCATCAACTGTCTGAAAAAGAAGTAGAAGAAAAATTAGCTGCTTTTTTTAACTAGCATTTAGTGACAAGCTGAAAAATAAACATAGCAGGAGAAGCTGTTCTCCAATCAGCTAGCTCTAGTTGAGCGCTGAGTGAACAAGGGATTTCCTTTGCTATCTTTATTTTTGGCTTGTCTTTTTTTCTTTTTATTGAGAAAATCAGTATAGGAAAGGGAAAAACCTTTTCGATAAGTGTAAATCTATGCGAAAGATACGTTATACTACAATGGAAAGGGAGAGTTTCATCATGAAAAAGTGGGTGTATGCGATTGGCGATGTTCATGGAAAATACGATCTCTTTAAAAAATTGGTCAACGAATTTGATCCATTAAATCATCAATTAGTATTGATGGGGGATTTGAATGATAGAGGCCCTAACACGAAAGAATGTTTTTTACTAGGTATGCAACTAGTCAAAGAAAATAACGCGATTTATCTTCGAGGAAACCACGAAGAGTACTTTTTGCAGTTCCTCCAAAGTCCTGAAGACTGGTATGAGCCCTATTTACGGAATGGTGGCAAAGAAACATTTGACAGTCTTTTACACCCTGGGTCAACTGAAGAGTATTCGCCCACAGAGATTGCGTTGATGATTCGCTCACGATATGGCGAACTGATTGATTTTTTATGTGAGCGGCCGCTTTATTATGAATGGCATAATTATCTCTTTGTCCATGCAGGGGTTGACTTAACTAAAAAAGATTGGCATGATACAAACCCTCATGATTTCATCTGGATCCGCGAACCTTTCCATGAAGGTAAAAATAATACAGGAAAAACAATCGTTTTTGGTCATACCATTACTCCTATGCTACACGGAGATATGGAAACGACAGATTTATGGATTCACGATAAGAAAATCGGAATTGACGGTGGAGCAGTCTTCGGTGGATCGATGCATGGTGTGGTTTTTGATGAAACTGGTATCGTTCAAGACATTGAGTATCAAAACACTGAAGGACCGTGGCAAGGAAATTAATGGATCAGGATAACAGTACATGATTCTTTATAAAAGTATTGAGGAAACTCAAATTCCTCAACTATTATAGGGGATTTTTAGTGTGATTGATTTGTTTTGCTGAGAGCTGCTATAAGTACTGTTATCAAATATGATAAAATAAATAAGTATGTGAGAAAATCCACCATTTTTATTTAGAAACAGGGAATAATGAAAATGGCTTTAACTTAAAAAGGGAGTATATTGATGGCAGAGAATTTAAATCAAACAATTGTCCAGTTAGTTCAAAAAGAACTAACGATGTATCATTCAAAACAACTTACCACCGTATTGAATTTATTGAACGAAGGAAATACTGTCCCATTTATTGCACGTTACCGAAAAGAAATGACCGGTAGCTTAGATGAGGTACAAATTCGAGAAATTGAAGAGCGCTATGCTTATTTAGAAAACTTAGAGAAACGAAAACAAGAAGTGATTCGTTTAATCGATGAACAAGGTAAGCTAACGCCAGAATTGAAAAAAGACATTACTTTAGCAGTTAAAATGCAACAAGTAGAAGACTTGTATCGTCCTTATAAACAAAAACGCAGAACGAAAGCGACAATCGCAAAAGAAAAAGGATTAGAGCCTTTTGCCCAGTGGCTTCGTCAATTGCTCAATGAAGATGTCTATGCAGAAGCAAAAAAATACCTCAATGATGAAAAAGAAGTTCATACGGTCGAGGAAGTATTGCAAGGCGCTCACGAAATCATTGCTGAAGAAGTCAGTGATAATGCAACTTACAGAACGTGGGTACGCTCCTATACCTACAATAAAGGTTCTTATGTCAGTGTCGTTAAAAAGAAGGAGCTAGATGAAAAAGCGGTATATGAAATGTATTATGATTATGCCGAACCCATTCATAAAATCGTCTCTCATCGTATTTTAGCGACGAATCGTGGTGAAAAAGAAGGCATTTTGAAAGTCGGACTCCAAGTGGAAGAGGAACCTATTTTGTCTTATCTGGAGCGGCAATTGATCAACAACCCAGCTTCTCCCGCAACTATGTTTGTTAGGAATGCATATCAAGATAGTTACAAACGATTTATCCAACCTGCGATTGAGCGGGAAGTGCGCAATGAATTAACTGAAAAAGCTGATGAGCAAGCAATTGCGATCTTTGGAGAAAACCTCCGTAATCTATTGTTACAACCTCCTTTAAAAGGAAAAGTCGTTTTAGGATTCGATCCAGCCTATCGTACAGGATGTAAGTTAGCTGTAGTAGATGCGACAGGTAAAGTTTTGGCAATTGAAGTCATCTATCCGCATAAACCTGCTTCTCAAGCGAAACGTGAAGCTGCAGGACCTGCTTTTGTTCAATTGATCAACCAATACCAAGTAGATATGGTCGCAATAGGAAATGGTACTGCTAGCCGTGAATCAGAACAATTTGTTGCTGAACAATTAAAATCAGCTGATCATAAAGCGTACTATGCGATCGTGAATGAGGCGGGAGCTTCTGTTTATTCTGCAAGTGATATTGCCCGCAAAGAATTTCCTGACCTCCAAGTGGAAGAGCGAAGTGCAGTGTCGATCGCTCGACGTTTGCAAGATCCATTAGCTGAATTAGTGAAGATTGACCCTAAAGCTGTAGGAGTTGGACAATACCAACATGATGTTTCTCAAAAACGTTTAGCGGAACAATTAGATTTTGTAGTAGAAACTGTGGTCAATCAAGTGGGTGTGGATGTTAATACTGCAAGCCCTCAATTATTGCAACACATCTCTGGTTTGAATAAAACAACTGCTCAAAATATTGTGACTTATCGAGAAGAAAATGGTGCGTTTGAGACGCGAGCGCAATTGAAAAAAGTTCCTCGCTTAGGACCAAAGGCTTATGAGCAAGCGATCGGGTTTATCCGTGTACCAGGTGGGAAAAACATTCTTGATAATACAGGCATTCACCCAGAAAGCTATCCAATTGCAAAAGAAATTCTAAAAAGCAATGGGTTATCAGAGAAAACATTAGGTAAAAAAGAAGCAATCGAAACCCTATCTCAACTTTCTTCCACTCATTTATCCAAAACATTATCTGTAGGAGAAGAAACGTTAGCTGATATTCTTGAAGGGTTAACCCGACCTGGTAGAGATATGCGGGATGAAATGCCAGCCCCACTCTTGCGTTCAGATGTTTTAAGTATGGAAGATTTGAAACCAGGGATGGAGTTGAAAGGGACTGTACGGAATGTAATCGACTTTGGCGCGTTTGTTGATATCGGTGTAAAGCAAGACGGATTAGTTCATCTTTCTAAATTAAGTAAAAAATTTGTTAAACATCCTACTGATGTCGTTTCTGTAGGCGATGTTGTAACAGTTTGGATTGAAGCTGTTGATGTCAATAAAGGAAGAATCAGTTTAACGATGCTTTCCCCTTATGAGGCGAAATAAAGTGACAGAAATCGAATTGCAGCAACTCGTTGAAAAAATCTCGCTAGATAGTTTTTCATTGCCCTTTAAGCATCAAGCAAAATTCAATTCTCGTTTGCGATCTACAGGGGGACGTTATCACTTAAACGACCATCATTTAGATTTTAATTGGAAGATGTTTCAAGAAGTGGATGAAGCGACAAAAGTTGCAATCATTAAACATGAATTATGTCATTATCATTTGCATTTAGCTAATAAAGGTTATCGTCATCGAGATGCTGATTTTAAGGCTTTACTAAAAAAAACGGGTGGTTTAAGATACGCTCCTGCTCTTTCTGCTAAGAAAACGACTAAAATTGAATGGTATCAGTGTGCTAGTTGTACAACCGATATTTACCGCAAGCGAAAAATCGATACAAAACGCTATGTTTGCGGGAAATGTCGAGGGCATTTGATTTGGAAGGAAACACTGGATAAAGTGCCAAATGAACAGATTTCTAGTAAGTAAAAAATCTTAAAAAGGAGAAAAAAGCTCATGACGAATCAAGGGGAACAATTGAAAGATTGGAATTGTTTGCTATCCTTTTTGGCTGATGCAAGTGATCAAAGAACAAATGATTCGGCACCAATAGTGATTCTAGCAGGCAATGGCTTACCGATTCTTGCTGATAAGGCAGCTGAACTGTATTTGCAAGGACAAGTGCAGCAAATCTTTCTAGTCGGAGGAATCGGACATGCTACTAAGGTGCTTCGCCAAAATTTTGCAAAGCAAGGGGTTTTATTTGAGGATGGACTCAGTGAAAGTGAGATGTGTTTTCGTTACTTAACAGAAAAATACCACATTCCAACTGAAAGATTCATTTTAGAAACAACCTCGACGAACTCTGGGGAAAATGCACAACATGCCTTGACGATCCTTCAAAAAAAGGGCGCTTTACCTGAACGGATTTTTCTTATGAATGATCCAACATTACAGCGACGTACCAGAGCAACTTTTGAGAAGGTCTGGAAAGGCACAGGAGTAGAATGGTGTAACTATGTCCCATTTGTTCCCCAATTAATTGAACTAGCGGAAGAGTTACATTTTTCTCAGCCAGAGTTGAACGATCAATGGTCGAAAGATTATTTCTATGCGTTAGTTTTAGGAGAAATGGTTCGTTTGAAGGATGATGAACAGGGCTATGGACCAAATGGGAAAAATTATATGAATCATGTGGACATCCCTCAAAAAGTTTGGTCAGCCTATCAACGGATCCGTTCTTCTGTTTTAGGAACTTTCTTGCGTTCATGAGAAAATCATCCCTAGTAGACCAAACGAGAGCGTTAGCCAGTTTTTAAATTTGAACGATTTTTCAAGTAAGTAACCTCTTCAAATATATTTGGTTGAAATTTTTTTAGGTTTATATGATAATGAGGAACGTGTTGTAATAGAAAACAAAATAATGGATGATATTTAAGAGAAGAGGATTCAAATGGAAAATCAAAACAAATTATACCATTTTGTTGGTATTAAAGGATCAGGAATGAGCTCATTGGCACTTGTCCTACACGAGCAAGGGCTACCAGTACAAGGATCAGATATCGAAAAATATTTCTTTACACAAAGGGATTTAGAAAAAGCAAATATCAAAATTTTGCCTTTTGATGCAGAGAATGTTCAACCTGGAATGACGATCATTGCTGGTAATGCTTTCCCAGATACGCATGAGGAGATTCAAAGAGCGAAAGAGTTGGGATTAGAAGTTGTTCGTTATCATGACTTTATCGGCGACTTTATCCAAAACTACACGAGTATTGCAGTGACTGGTTCACATGGTAAAACGAGTACGACAGGATTACTTTCACATATGTTGACTGGCATTCGTCCAACAAGTTATTTAATTGGTGATGGCACAGGACATGGCGATCCTCAAGCAGAATTTTTTGCATTTGAAGCTTGTGAATATCGTCGCCATTTCTTAGCATATTCGCCTGATTATGTTATCATGACAAATATTGATTTTGATCATCCAGATTATTATACAAGTATTGATGATGTGTTTACCGCATTTCAATCAATGGCAAATCAAGTGAAAAAAGCGATCTTTGCCTATGGAGACGATGCTTACTTAAGAAAATTAGAAGCAGATGTTCCGATCTATTATTATGGTGTTTCTGAAGATGATGATATCCAAGCTCGGAATATCGAACGCACAACGACGGGGTCAGCTTTCGATGTGTACCACAAAGATGAATTTGTGGGACATTTCACTGTTCCTGCTTTTGGCAAACATAATATATTAAACGCATTAGGCGTGATCGCAGTTGCTTATTTTGAAAAACTAGACCAAGAAGAAGTAGCGAAAGAATTGTTAACATTCCCAGGTGTAAAACGTCGCTTCAGCGAAAAAATCGTAGCTGATATGACAGTTGTAGATGATTATGCCCATCATCCAGCTGAAATCAAAGCAACAATCGATGGGGCTCGACAAAAGTACCCTGATAAAGAAATCATTGCAGTTTTCCAACCTCATACATTTACCCGCACAATTGCTTTGATGGATGAGTTTGCAGAAGCACTAGATCTTGCAGATAAAGTTTATCTATGTGATATATTTGGCTCTGCTCGTGAAGAACAGGGCGATGTCAAAATTGAAGATCTTGGCAATAAAATCAAAAAAGGTGGTCAAGTGATCAAAGAAGACAATGTTTCTCCTTTACTTGATTTCCACGATGCTGTCATTATCTTTATGGGTGCAGGGGACGTTCAAAAATTTGAACAAGCGTATGAAAAATTATTAAGTAGTACGACAAAGAATGTATTGTAATCTATTTTTTAAGTAGTCGATTGTAAAGCAGTCTCTATCTGTTAAAGAATGAAACTTAACAGGTAGAGACTTTTTGTTCTTTCTGGTTTTCAAAAGAGGAATCAACATCGCTGTCTTCTTTCAGTTTCGTTAATAATTTCTTGTTTTAATCAGTGTAACTTGCCTTTTTGGACTGTTTTGATACAATAAGAAGTGATCAATATATAAACTGGAGGGTTACTAACTTGAACATAAGTAAACCACGTAAATTAGGAAAAACCATCAATGAACTGGAGGAAGGGGACTCGTTGTCTTTAACTGAATCGATTGAAGACAATCAGCTGTTATTGTATTTAGGACTAACAAATGATGCGAATCCACTCTACATCCAACATGATTTTGCGAAACAAACGGAGTACCAACAACCGATTGTGCCTTCTGTCATGTTGATGGGCATCATCACCAGTGCAATTTCAAAACATTTACCAGGTCCTGGGTCTCATGTAGTCAATTTTTCTGTCAATTTTATTGAGCCAGTTTTCCATTATCAAACATTGACTTTTCAGTTTGATATTATCAAAGTAGACAAAATGAAAAATGTCGTGACAATCTCTGTCGAAGCAAACAATAGCGAAGAAAATCGGGTATTGGATGCAGTAGTGATGGTTCAGCCACCGGTCGAACCAGAATTAGAGATTACTCTTGAAAGTGAAGGTGAAACATATGAATAATCAAGGTACTATTTCAACAGGACTGAATCGCTTCTATGCTAAGGTCTATGGTTATCTAGGAGGAGGTCTAGCATTAAGTGCGATTATCTCTTATCTCGCATTACAAGTATATCCTCAACAAGTTTTCTCGTTCATCAACAATTTCCCATTAGGCTTTATGGGTCTCTGGATCGTAGAGTTGATTTTAGTAGTTGTATTGGGCGTTAAAGCAGCTAAAAACCCAAGTTTAGCTATTGGTGGTTTTATTGCGTATTCGCTCTTGAATGGACTGACGTTAGCTGTCACATTAGCGATGTATGATATCGGTAGCATTACCAGAGCGTTTATTACAGCAACTGGAATGTTTTTAGGGATGTCCGTTGTAGGCTTGGTTACTAAAAAAGATTTGACAGGTGTCGGCCGTGCCGGAATGGCCGCATTGATCGGTGTCATTATTGCCATGGTCTTAAATGTCTTTATCTTACGAAGTAGCGCAGTAGAGTTGTTTATTTCTCTTCTTTTAGTCGTGATCTTCGCAGGAATTACCGCATATGACAACCAAAAGATCCGGTCAATCTATATAGAATCAAATGGGACAGCACACAGTGGAATTGCCGTTTTCTTGGCATTGCAACTATACCTTGATTTTATCAACTTGTTCTTAGCATTCTTAAGAATTTTCGGACGTAACAATTAAGCGATTGAATGGATCGTTCAGTTGAACAATAATTATGAGAGTGAAAAGCATTGAGTCTTTTCACTCTTTTTTGTCCAGTAAAGTGGTTAATTTGCGTTTTTCTTTTCGCTTTCCTCAGTATTCTTTGTTAGAATAAATAAGAACTTTACAGTAAGGAGTTAGGCAGATGACAAAAAATAAATTATTACTTGTAGATGGAAATAGTGTTGCTTTTCGCGCATTTTTTGCTTTACACAATTCATTAGAACGGTTTAAAAATAGAAATGGGTTGCATACAAATGCGATCTATGCTTTTAACACGATGTTTGAAAATGTGATGCAAAAAGAGCAACCTACTCATGTATTAGTTGCATTCGATGCAGGAAAGACGACGTTTAGAACCGAGATGTATGCAGAATACAAAGGTGGCCGTTCAAAAACTCCTGGAGAATTTAAAGAACAGATGCCTTACATTCGTGAATTACTCACAGGACTAGGTGTCCAATACTATGAATTACCTAATTATGAAGCGGATGACATCATTGGGACATTAGCCGAAAAAGTCAATAAAGAAGAATTTGATGTCGTTGTTTTATCTGGTGATCGAGATCTGACTCAATTAGCTAGTAATGAAATCAAAGTAGACATTACGGTGAAAGGTGTGAGTGATATCGAAAGTTACACACCTGAACATGTGGCTGAAAAATATGATGGGTTGACGCCAAATCAAATCATTGATATGAAAGGTTTGGCAGGAGACGCTTCAGACAATATTCCTGGTGTGACGAAAATCGGCGAAAAAACAGCAATCAAATTGTTAAAACAATATGGATCCGTTGAAGGGATCTATGAGCATATTGATGAAATGAAACAAAGCAAAATGAAAGAAAATTTGATCAATGATAAAGAACAAGCTTTCTTATCCAAACAATTAGCGACGATCAATACAGATGCACCAGTTGAAGTCTCAATTGATTCATTGAAATATGAAGGGAAAAACTTAGAGAAATTGGTGCCATTTTATAAAGAAATGGAATTTAAACAATTTCTGGCAAAGCTGGACCTTGTTGAGGAAGAAGTCGAACTTGAAGATATCCTATTTGAAGTAGTCCATGAATACCATGAGGACATGTTCACGACTGACATGGCTTTATATGTGGAGATGATGGGAGACAATTACCATACAGAAGATATCGTGGGTGTAGCTTGGGGGACGAAACAAAAAATTTATGTTACGAATGATCTAGCGTTATTTGAGAACGAAGCTTTTTGTGCTTGGTTAGCTGATCCAACACGGTTGAAAAAAGTCTATGATGCCAAACGGACCTATGTGGCTTTAAATCGGTATGCCATGAAAACAAAAGGGATCGATTTTGATGTATTGCTTGGTGCCTACTTGCTTGATACAAATGAGAAAAGTACGGATATTGAAGGAATCGCTGCCCATTATGGCTATCATGAAGTGCAGTCAGATGAAGCAATTTATGGAAAAGGGGCAAAAAAAGGATTACCGGAAGAGGAAGAAGTATTTTTTGCCCACCTTGCCAGAAAAGTATCTGCCATTAATGTTTTAACACCTAAGTTAAGTCAAGAATTAACAGAAAAAAACCAAATGGCCTTGTTCCGTGAGATGGAACTACCCCTTTCAATCATCTTAGCTGAAATGGAAATCACTGGTATCAAAGTTGATGCTTCTCGTTTACAAGAAATGAAAATCGAATTCTCCAATCGATTGAAAGAGATCGAGGAAACAATCTATCAAGAGGCTGGTGAATCCTTCAATTTAAACTCACCAAAACAATTAGGGGTCATTTTATTTGAAAAAATGGGGTTACCGGTGATCAAGAAAACGAAGACAGGCTATTCCACTGCGGTCGATGTTTTAGAACAATTAAGAGAACAAGCCCCAATCGTGGATGACATCTTGACGTATCGCCAAATCGCCAAGATCCAGTCAACTTATGTAGAAGGTTTGTTAAAAGTCATTCAATCCGATGGAAAAGTCCATACCAGATATGTTCAAACATTGACTCAAACAGGGCGTTTAAGTTCAGTAGATCCTAATTTACAGAATATTCCTATTCGCTTAGATGAAGGGCGAAAGATTCGCCAAGCATTTGTGCCTAGAGAAAAAGACTGGTTGATCTATTCATCTGACTATTCACAAATCGAATTGCGAGTTTTAGCTCATATCTCAAATGATGAACATTTAAAAGCAGCCTTTCTTGAAGGACAAGACATCCATGCAAGTACTGCTATGCGTGTTTTTGGGATTGAAAAAGCAGAAGATGTCACACCAAATATGCGTCGTCAAGCAAAAGCAGTCAATTTTGGGATCGTTTATGGCATTTCTGACTATGGTTTATCTCAAAACCTTGGGATTACAAGAAAAGCAGCACAACAGTACATTGATACGTATTTTGAGAAATATCCTGGAGTCAAAGAATATATGGAACGTATCGTTCGTGAAGCGAAGGAACAAGGATTTGTCGAAACCCTTTACCATCGCAGACGTTATTTACCAGATATCAATTCACGAAATTATAATATACGTTCTTTTGCTGAAAGAACCGCAATCAATACCCCAATCCAAGGAAGTGCCGCTGATATTCTTAAAATCGCAATGATCGAGTTGGATAAACGCTTAAAAGAAGAAAAACTATCAGCAACCATGTTGTTACAAGTACACGATGAATTGGTTTTTGAAGTGCCAGAAACAGAATTAGAACGATTAGACAAATTAGTAAGTGAAGTCATGGAACATGCCGTGTCCTTACACGTACCATTGATTACAGATAGTAGTTGGGGGAAGACGTGGTATGAAGCGAAATAGCTGATTGCCACTATTGAACCGATCTGTTCAATAAATAGATAAAAAAGCAAATAAGTCGAAGGTGAAAACATGCCAGAATTACCAGAAGTAGAAACTGTACGAAAAGGCTTGTCTCGTTTAGTCGTTGGAAAGAAAATCCAAAAAATCCAAGTCTTATGGCCAAGAATCATTGAACAACCAGAAACAGCAATCTTTGAAGCTTCGTTAGTTGGCGAAGAGATTCTGGCTATTGATCGAAGAGGCAAGTTTTTAATTTTTCGTTTGAGTCATTATGAATTGATCTCGCATTTACGTATGGAAGGAAAATACCAATTTGTTGAAAAAAATGAACCGATCGATAAACACACGCATGTCATTTTTTTCTTTGAAGATGGTAGCCAACTCCGATACCATGATGTACGTAAATTTGGACGAATGACATTAGTTGAAAAAGGAGCGAGTGATGCTTACAAAGGCATCATGAAATTAGGTCCAGAGCCGTTGCCAGATACATTTTTATTAGACGGCTTTCGTTTAGGCTTACAAAAATCTCATAAAGCGATTAAACCATTATTATTAGATCAAAAATTAGTAACAGGTTTAGGGAATATCTATGTGGATGAAGCGCTTTGGGAAGCGAAGATCCATCCAGAACAGCCAGCGGATACATTGAAGCCCAAAGAAGCAGAGTTGTTACGAAAAGCAATTATTGACGTGTTGTCTCGGGCAATCGAGGCTGGCGGAACGACGATCAGGAGTTATCTCAATGCGTTAGGCGAGTCAGGCAACTTTCAAGTAGCTTTACATGTCTATGGTCAGACTGGTCAACCATGTGTTCGTTGTCATACACCGATCGTCAAAACAAAAGTAGCGCAAAGGGGGACGCACTATTGTCCAAATTGCCAAAGACTAAAAATCAGCAAGTAGGCTATGTCTTAGGCTTAACTGGTGGGATTGCTACTGGGAAAAGCACTGCAGCAGCTGTTTTTAGCCGTCACCAAATCCCGATGATCGATGGAGATATCATCGCCCGTGAAGTCGTCCAACCTCAGACTCCTGGATTGGCGGCAATCGTTCAAGAATTTGGGGAAGAAATCCTTCAAGAAGATGGCTCGCTTGATCGAGTAGCTTTAGCCAAGATTATTTTCGATTCGACAGAACAAAGACAAAAACTTGATCGTTTATTAGACCCATTTATCCGTCAAGCGATTACGGAACAGATTAAGCAACAAAAAGCAAAATATTCTTTAGTTGTCGTTGATATCCCTTTATTATTTGAAGGTCATTATGAACAGGAAATGGATGCTGTAGCAGTCGTTTACCTTCCAGAAGAAATTCAATTGCAACGTTTGATGAAAAGAAATCAATTGACACTGGACGA
Organism: Enterococcus sp. DIV1682a; assembly: GCF_051711005.1. Classification (NCBI taxonomy): domain Bacteria; kingdom Bacillati; phylum Bacillota; class Bacilli; order Lactobacillales; family Enterococcaceae; genus Enterococcus; species Enterococcus sp. DIV1682a. The sequence continues at coordinate 1,612,185 of NZ_JBIOLT010000001.1, read as the reverse complement.
AGCAAAGAAAAGAATACAAAGTCAGATGCCGATTGAAGAGAAGAAAAAATTAGCAGATATCGTTTTTGACAATTCCGGTAGTAAGGATGAACTGACTTGTCAAATCGAACGTTGGCTCTCGGACTTCAACAATCGATTTCTTTGAGTATATTTAGATAGTTTGCTATGCTGAATATAAAGAAAAGAGGGGGATTGGTATGGGGACTTTTAAAAATCAAAAAGATAAAGTAGTCGGTTCTGCAAAAGAAAAACTAGGAGAGATCTTGAATAAAGATGAACTGGTAGATGAAGGACGGGCACAATCAGAAGCTGCAAAAGAAAATGATGAACGCTACAAAGCCAGAGTCGATGAATTAGAAGACCAACAAGCAGAAAAAGAAGCCAAGGAGCAAGATCTGACACAAGAACGAAAAAAAGATGATCCAACACACAAAAAAACACCTTTACCAGAAGCCGATCATATTCCTGAACAACAAAAAATCGATGAACAACGAATGAAACATTATACAGGGATTGAAGAAAAACTTTAATGGGTATAACTTAGACTGTTGAAACAGAGAGTGAGACAAGTTTTGTCTCACTCTCTGTTTTTTTTGAAGTATTCACCTGAAAGAAGTTTTTAAGAAGCACTGTTTTACATGCAGTTTTCTCGAAAGTCAAGCCTAATTGTTTTGCTTTGGAACAATTTCGATCAATCGATTGAAAAAAAGGTTCTTCTAACGAGGTTTTTTATACAGGAGAGTCGCCTGTAAGAATTGTTTCATGTTATAATACAACTAGTTACATGTGTGAAACTTTTTTTATGAAAAGCAGGAGTGAATCATAAAAATATTGTTTCATACGTAATTATTTACGTAACTATTATCGAGTGAAAATTTATCCTTTGAATGTTCGTTGAATCAATACTATATAAATTGATTCAATATATTAAATGAATGTATATCAGAAAAATTTCAGATTAAGAGGTGAAAATAATGAGATGTCCTAGATGTCAACATAACAATTCCCGAGTGATTGATAGTCGACAAGCGGATGATGGTCGAGCAATTCGTCGAAGACGAGAGTGCGAAAACTGTTCTTTTCGTTTTACAACATTTGAAAGAATTGAAGCAGCACCTTTATTAGTGATCAAAAAAAATGGGGAACGGGAAGAATTTAATCGTGACAAGATTTTAAGAGGATTAATCCGTTCAGCAGAAAAAAGACCAGTTGCGATGGAACAAATGGAGCAAATCGTAAATCATGTTGAAAATCGGGTGCGAAGTCTTGGTGAAAATGAAGTATCGACGACGTTGATCGGAGAATACGTGATGGAAGATCTGGTCAATTTAGATGAGATTGCTTATATCCGTTTTGCCAGTGTTTATCGTCAATTTAAAGATATGTCGGTGTTTTTAAAAGAATTACAAGACATCGTTGATAAAGCAAAAGAGAATAATAAAGAGAATCATAAAGAAAACAACGAATAAATCAGAAATAAAATCAAGTCATAAAAGGAGGCCAAATTCCTTGGATAACGCATGGAAAGAGCTTCAACCTAAAAATATCTACCAAGGAAGAAAAAGCTATCCGCTAAGAGAAGAAGGGAAATCCTCATTACTTTATCTCTACCAGCCATTAATCGGCAGTGAAGCTTTGAGTTTGTATTTTACCTTACTATCAGAAATTCCTTTACAAAAAGGCGTTGGACCGGAAGGATTACATGCTGATCTGTTAAGTAGCTTGAATTGTGGTATTCCTCAGCTTTATGAAGCACGAAAAAAACTAGAAGGGATCGGACTTTTAGAAGTTTTTTTCAAAGAAGACCCTAGCTTAGGGGGATGTTTTATTTATGAGTTACTTGAGCCAATTGAACCGTTAGCATTTTTTAAAGATACATTATTGTCTTTTCTGCTATTAGAAAAAGTCGGTCAACGGCGTTTCGATCAGTTGATCCAACTATTTCAGCCGGAACATTTTTCGACGAATGATTATCAAAAGATCACGAAGAAATTTTTAGAAGTATATCGCTTTAATGAAAAAACTTATGCTGCAGATCAAGAGAAACTTGAGGAAAACAAACAGTCATTTACAACCAAATCAACTGATCTGGGGAAGTCCATGGAACAATCCACTCTTGATTGGCGCTTTTTGACAGATTGGTTGGCAAAAAAACATATCATGAATCTAGATGAATCACTGAAGGAACAGTTAACAATGTATCATTTGCTTTATGGCGTAGATGAGTTGACGTTAGGTGAATGGGTCGTACAAGCGTATGATTTTTCTGAGCAGACAGTATCTGTCAAAGAGCTTCAACGCATCGTATTGATGAACCAACAGACGAAGCAAACAAATACATTGGCTAATCAAAATGAAGAAGCAACCTCTGCCAATCAGAATGAGACACCTAAGGAAGCAACTGCTCTGACAAATGCGACACTACAATTAGTGAACGAAGCCAAAAGCATTCCGCCAATGAAATACTTAGAGGCACTGAAACAAGCAAAAGGCGGCTATGTCTCAAAACAAGAAACTTGGCTTTTACAGGATTTAGTTTCACAATCGGGATTGTCGAATAGTTTGATCAATATCCTGATCAATTATGTCTTAGTAATCAAAGATCGTCCTAGCTTAACCGCAAGCTTTGTCAACACGATCGCTAACGAATGGGCACAAAAAAAGATCATGACCCCAGAAGAAGCCATTGAACATATTCGGAAAACCAATAGCAAAGGCAAACAAAATACTAAAAATACGAACCAGAATTATTCAACTAATCGTCGAAACGTTCGTCGTGAGAAACTACCAGATTGGGTCAACCAGCCAAAAGAAGAGAAAAAAATCAGTAGTGAGAAAAAAGCGGAGATCGAACGACGATTCAAAGAATATTTTGCCAAGAAGGAGGGAGATAGCTAATGGAAGATGTAGGGAAAGAATTGAAGCGGATCATCAGCCAGCGAAATTATCAACAAAAATTTGCTGAAATGATCGAAGAAGTCCTCAACGATCCAGATGTGCAAGCCTTTTTGGCGGATCACAAAGATGAATTAACACAAGCAGATATCGAAAAAAGTTATGCAAAACTATATGAATTTGTCCAAGAAAAACGAAAATACCAAAAAAATGATCCTACGATGATCGCTCCTGGCTATGAGCCCAAGCTAACCTTGAATTTTCATTATGTCGATGTGACTTATGTTCCAACAGAAGCCTTATTGGCGAAGAAAAGACAAGAAGAAATCAGGAACCGGATCAAAGCTGTCGATATGCCAAAAGATATCCAAGATGCTTCTTTCAATAATTTTGAGCGTACCGATGGACGGAGCTATGCAAGTTTTGAAGCACTAGACTTTGTGGAAAATTATAGTGCAAGTCCCAAAGAATATCACAAAGGACTTTATTTAGTTGGTAGCTTTGGAATAGGAAAGACCTATCTTTTAGGAGCGACTGCCAGAGAACTAGCCATTAAAGGCTTTACAACTACACTTGTCCATTTTCCGACTTTTGCTGTTGAAATGAAACAAGCGATTGGAAAAGATCAAGTCGCAGAAAAACTAGATGCGGTCAAACGTTCACCGATTTTAATGATGGATGACATTGGCGCTGATGCAATGAGTAGTTGGATCAGAGATGAAGTCTTTGGTGTGATCTTGCAATATCGAATGCAAGAGCAACTGCCAACCTTTTTCTCTTCCAATTTTACAATGAATGAATTGGAGCAACATCTTGCTGTGACGCAGCGTGGAGATGAAGAACCATTGAAAGCCAAACGAATCATGGAACGAATCCGTTACTTGACGAAAGAAATTGAAATGACTGGACGCAATCGGAGAAATGGCTAGCGAAAAGAGAAAGCATAGAAGTCTTAATTGTAGGCATAGAAGATGTGATCGAGAAAGCCTTTTGCTGAATTAGTTATTGCCCTATTTCCTGCCTATTGCTTTGATGGGTAGGAAAATAAGCAATGCAAACAATTAATTGAGAGAAGTCTGCAAATAATTCTCTTTTCAATGACTCTCGATGTTCACTTAGTTATTCAAGATACTCATAATTTGAGATAAAAGTGTATCTGAATTCATACTTAACGCCACTTTTTTGATCGTAACAAGCTACAAAAGTGGTGTCATACTGGATAGAGTGATGATTACTGAGAAGCTTATGCCTGATCAATAGTCATCATGGTAACGAAAAAAGACAACCATAGATTTCTGATGAACAAGTATCAAAAACAAAATTGAACGACTAAACACAGAATATATTGATTATCGTCAACTAAATAAAAAGTCAAAGAACGATCATCAATTGAAGTAATGTAAATAATTAGCCGGAGGATAAAGATATGAAAGTGATTTTTTCTTGTTTGTTGGCGACAGGGTTACTTTTTTCGCTAACAGGTTGTGGTAATGGAGATAAAAATGAGGCATCGATCGATTCGATTAGTGCGGAAACAACGACTAAAGCGAAGGATTCTTCTAACGAAGGACAAAGTATTTTTAAGGGTGAAATTGAAAGTATTGATGACTCAGTCGATGATACCATTCAAATCAAAGTGGTCAATGTAGATGAAATCGAAGACCCCGAGAATATTGGAACCTCTTTTGATAATGATGGTGTAACACTAAATGTTTCGAATGATCAATTAGTCGGAGGTAAGGAATCTTTTCAAAAAGGTGACGAGATCAAGTTTACTTTAAAAGAAAAACCAATTATGACAATGTCAATCCCTCCACAAATTCCTGGTAATTCGATCGTTGAGGTAAGAGTTATTGAATAGTCAGTGTTAAACGTTTCGTAAAAGCAAATAGCTCATCAGGAGATTTGAAATTTTTCTTTTTCAAATCTCCTTCATTTATAGGGAAAATGTTATAATGAGGGGGAAGGAGTGAAGGTATGAACCACTTAGATTTATCGAAACGCTTAGCATTAGTGGGAGAACATGTCCCAACAGGAGCGTTTTTAGCAGATATTGGCTCTGACCACGCTTACTTGCCAGTTGCATTAATGTTAAAGGATAAAATTGAATTTGCTGTAGCTGGCGAAGTGGTGAAAGGCCCTTATGAGTCAGCAAAAAAACAAGTACAGAAAAATGGTTTAGAAAAGCGGATCGTTGTTCGTTTAGCTAACGGATTAGATGCGATTGAGCCAACAGATCAGATCAATGCGATCACGATTGCTGGTATGGGTGGGGCTTTGATTCGAGATATTTTAGAAGCAGGCGCCAAACAACATCGTTTAACAGGGAAGGAGCGTTTGATTCTCCAACCAAATATTGGCGAGCAAGCAGTGAGAAAATGGTTGCAAGACAATCACTATCAAATCATTGCAGAAGAGATTTTAGAGGAAAACAAAAAAATCTATGAAATCATTGTAGCTGAAAAAACATCGACGAAGCATATCTATAATGAGGAAGAGATTCTGTTTGGTCCATTTTTATTGCAAGGAAAAACAGTGGTCTTCCAAAAGAAATGGCAAAGAGAATTAAAACAAAGACAAGCGATTTTAAAACAATTGGCACAAGCACAGAACCAAGAAGAACGTGTTGAAGCGATAAAAAAAGAAATTCAGATGATCGAGGAGGTTTTAGCTTAATGGCGATCAACGGTAATGAATTTATTCGCAAATTTGAAGAATATTGTCCTCAATGGTTGGCTGAAGAAGGAGATCCTGTAGGGCTACACCTTGGAACGTTAAATAAACCGATTCAACGCATAATGATGACATTAGATGTTCGTCCAGAAGTTGTGCAAGAAGCTATCGAAAAAAAGGTTGATTTGTTAATTGCCAAACATCCTCCCATTTTTCGACCAATTAAACGATTAACAACGGATCATCCACAAGAAAAAATGTATGCTGATTTATTAAAACATGATATTTCTGTCTATGCAGCACATACCAATATGGATATTATCGAGGATGGATTGAATGATTGGTTTTGTGAAGCATTAGGAATCAATGTCGAAAATTATTTGTTAAAGACACATACAAGGCATTACAAAAAACTAGCTGTTTATGTACCGATCGAAGACGCTGACAAATTACGTAAGGCTTTAGCTGAGGCTGGTGCGGGTGAACAAGGTCATTACGATCATACAAGTTTTACCAGTATTGGCGAAGGTCGTTTTCGACCGAATGAACAGGCGCATCCCGCAATTGGTAAAAATGGCCAACTAGAAAAGGTAGAAGAAGCTAAAGTGGAAGTGATTTTTCCTGAAGACCGTGAGGAAAAAGTGTTATCAGCTATGTATCGTGTCCATCCTTATGAAGAAGTAGCATTTGATTTGTTTTCAATTGACGAACCGACTCAAACATGGGGGATCGGTCGAATCGGAGAATTACCAGAAGCGCTTGATTTAGATACCTTTGTATCTAAAGTAAAAGAAGCCTTCCAATTAGAAGGGCTACGAGTTGTTCGTCCAACTCATACAAAGAGCACTGTTAAAAGAATCGCCATTTGTGGTGGTAGTGGCGAAAAGTTCTATCCTTATGCATTAGCTCAAAAAGCGGATGTTTATATTACTGGAGATATCTATTACCACACAGCTCAAGATATGCAAAGTGCAGGCTTGATTGCGATTGATCCAGGTCATTATATTGAATCTTTATGTAAAGAAAAGTTTGTCGAAAAATTTGAGAAATGGAAACAAGAAGAAAATTGGACCGTTGATTTCTTTGTTTCAGAAACGGATACGAACCCATTTCAATTTAACTAAAGGAGAGCTGTTGTATGTACGAAAATCTTTTACCACGTTTTTTACGCTATGTTAAGACTGAAACCAGATCTGATGAAAGTAGTCAAACGACTCCTTCGACACAAACACAAGTCGCTTTTGCGCAAGTCTTAAAAAAGGAATTAGAAGATTTAGGACTAACCAATGTATTTTACAATGAAGAAAATGGATTTGTTATAGGAACATTGCCAAGTAACATTGAAAAGAAAGTTCGCTCGATCGGTTTCATTGCCCACATGGATACCGCAGATTTCAATGCAGTAAATGTTAATCCACAAATCATTGAGAACTACGATGGGGAATCAACGATTGTTCTAGATAGTGAAGAACATTATACATTAAATACCAAAGACTTCCCTAATTTGAAAAACTACGAAGGACACACATTGATCACAACTGATGGCAGTACGTTGTTAGGTGCGGACGATAAAGCTGGGATCGCTGAAATTATGACCGCAATGGAAATTCTGGTGAAAAACCCAACTATCCCTCATGGTGAGATCAAAGTAGCTTTTGGACCAGATGAAGAGATTGGGGTAGGAGCAGATAAATTTGATGTCCAGCAGTTTGATGTTGATTTTGCCTATACCGTTGATGGTGGACCTTTAGGCGAATTACAATATGAAACATTCAGCGCAGCTCAGGCTAATATTTCAATTCAAGGAAAAAATGTCCATCCTGGTACAGCCAAAGATACGATGATCAATGCATTACAATTAGCGATAGACTTCCATAATCAACTACCAGCAGATGAAGTCCCAGAAAAAACGACAGGTTATGAAGGGTTCTTCCATTTGATGGGATTAAATGGAAATGTCGAAGAAGCAACTATGAGTTATATTATCCGTGACCACGATCGAGAAAAATTTGAAGCACGGAAAGCGAAAATTACTGAAATCCAAGAAAAACTAAATAGTCGCTTCGATCAGACACGTGTGAAAGTTGATATGTATGATCAGTACTATAATATGCGAGAAATTATTGAAAAAGATATGAGCATTGTTGAATTAGCAAAACAAGCGATGATCGATTTAGAAATCGAGCCTGTGATTGAACCAGTACGAGGTGGAACAGATGGATCGAAAATTTCTTATCTAGGCATTCCAACGCCTAATTTGTTCGCAGGTGGCGAAAATATGCACGGCCGATTTGAGTTTGTTTCTCTGCAAGTGATGGAAAAAGCAACAGATGTGATTGTAAAAATTGCAGAATTGAATACAAACGTATAAAATCAAATAGGAACGTGGATGGATCAAGTAAGTGAACGAAGTAGATCTATCCTTTTAGCTGGGGGTGGGCGTATTCCAACAATGGAACGTCTGACCCCTTGGTTTTTGTGTAAAAATGGGAGGAAGAAAGAAATGGAAAAATTGCTAGTTTTTTATAATCAAAGCTCAGGACAAGATGAAGGTGAAAAATTAGCAAGCTGGTTTAAAGAATATGCCTTAAAGAAACGACCAGAACTAATCATCAATCTAACGGAAACAGGTCCTTCGATCAAGCATGAGACATTAGTCAAAAAAGCTGAAGAAACGCACGCAGATACCTTAATCGTAATCGGAGGCGATGGTACGATCCATCATATTGTACAGGCTTTTCAAGATAAACTTGAGCATTATCAAGTAGGACTACTACCAGGAGGAACAGTCAATAATTTAGCCCGTGTTCTCGGTATTCCATTAGAAAAGGAAAAAGCTGCAGACATTATCTTAGAGGGACAAATCCGTCAAATCGATTATGGAAAAGTCAATGATGAAGTCATTATCTCAACTTTAACGATCGGTATACTGGCAGATACAGCTGTTTGGATCAGTCAAAAAGAAAAGCAAAAATATGGTTCTTGGATTTTTATCAAACGGTTCATCAAGTTATTATTAAAAAAGAGAAAGTATCATTTAGATATCAAAACAGAAAAAGAACATTGGCGAGGAAAAACACAATTATTGACAGTCACAATGTCTAACTCAGTAGGTGGTTATACGAATTTTGATGATTCAGCTTCACCCGATGATGGTATGTTTCATGTCACAATCATCCCATCTTTAGATATTTTTCGATTTGTTTTTTATTTGCCTCGTTTAATCAAAGGAAAAATTTACTCTGTCCCAGGTATCAATTATTTGACTGCTAGTCAGATCAATATCCAAGCACGGGAAAAATCAGTTGGCACTCGTACAGATGGTGATACGACAGATAATCTGCCTATCGAATTAGTCGTAGTCAAAAAAGGGTTGTCGGTCTTTGCTCCTAAAGAAGAGCAAAAATGATGTGCTAGAGGTGGAGGAAAACACGTATGAAAGCTTTACTACACAATCCTTTGTGGTTTTATTTAGTGATCGTCAATTTATATTTATTTTGTTTGATGGGGTATGATAAGTATCAAGCAAAAAAAGGCGGTTGGCGCGTTCCAGAAAATAATTTGATTTTTGTTAGTTTATTAGGCGGTGGAATTGGCGGATTGATTTCTCGTAAAGTATTCCATCATAAAACGAGAAAAAAGAAATTTACAGTAGGATTTGTACTGGGTGTATTGGTGGATTTACTGTTGATTTATTTTTTTCATTAAGGAGTAATTGATGGCGACAAAAGGTGCAAAAACGAAAATAGCGTTAAATCTATTCTTATTGATTGGAATTTTTGCCATTATTTATTATTTGATCAACCAATCTTTTGCAGATATTTTCGCTGAATTGCTGTCTACAAGCTTTATCGTTCTGGTAGCGGCATTCTTGTTAGGAACGATCTATCAGGTGGCAGAAGGTCGTTCAATCAAAGAGATTGCCCAGCCGTTCGAACCAACATTTTCCACTTGGGATGGTTTTTGGACGTCTTGCTATATTGCATTTTATCGAATCGTTTCATTTGGAACGGGAACTTTGATTTCAGAAATTTATTTTTATAATAAAAAAGGAATGAAATACTCACAAGGTGCAGGTGTCACTGCGTTGCATATGATTATGTATAAATTAGCCGTGATTACCTATGCGATCATTGGTTTGATCATCCAGTTCTCTTTATTTTATTCCAAAGGACCAAACATGATTTGGTTCATTATTGCTGGCATTATTTTAACTGGGCTGATTATTGCCTTTTTATTGATGGTCTCAATGAGTCTGAATCTACAAATTTTCTTTGTGAGTATCTCAAACAAACTGTTTCGAAGTGAACGCATCAGAAGTTGGGTAGATACATGTAATACACAAATCTATTCGTTGAGAGAAACTGTCCAGACAATTGTCAAAGATCGAACAGCTCTATTACGCATCTATTTTTGGAATATGGTCAAACTTATTTTTTGGTATATCATGCCCTATCTCTTTTTGGTTGAAAACCATCCCACGATCGACTTTCTCTTGACCTTTTCATTTATCAGTTTTGCGGTAGTATTATCTGGTGTCATCCCTACACCAGCTGGAATCGGCTCATTTGAATTTGTCTATCTGTTGTTATTCAGACCACTTGTGGGAACCGTAGATGCTGTTTCTTCTTTATTACTGTATCGGTTTAGCTCATTTATCTTACCTTTTATTTATGGGTTATGTTACGTGATTGCTGATCGTCGAAGGGTAATAAAACAAGAAATCCAAGATGTAAAAAACAACAAAAAAGAATCAAATTGATTATTACAGCGATTGTATAGAGTCATTTTATTAGATCTAAAACACAACAGTAAGTCCATCCAAGTTGGTTCTGTTGTGTTTTTTTTTGATCACTTATTTCCGATAAAATAAGCGAGGTTATCTTTTGACCAAGACTGACCAAAGAGGTATAATGTTTATTGGAACGAGATGTATCATATTGAATATTGAAATTTTATATTCAGGAGGTAAGTAAAATGAACATTGAAAAAATGACAACCACGCTTCAAGAAGCGATTGCTGAAGCGCAACAAATCGCTGTCACAAGAAAACATCAAGAAATTGATATTGCGCATTTGTGGAATTTTTTTTTACAACCAAACCATTTTGGGCGCAATCTATACACTGATGCGGGAATGGATGTTGATACGTTTGAAAAGGAAGTAGATCGTGTATTAGATGAATATCCCACGGTTTCAGGGGGAAACGTCCAATATGGTCAGAATCTAAGCCAAAATCTATTCCGTTTATTAAATGAAGCAGACCAGTTAAGAGAAAGTTTTGGCGATGAATTTCTTTCAACAGAGATCGTAATTTTAGCCTTGATGAAATTAAAAAATTATCCATTGACGGTTTATTTGACCAAAAATGGTTTATCAGAAAAAGAGTTACGTAAAAATATCGAAGACATGAGAGGAGGAGAAAAGGTGACATCTAAAAATCAAGAAGAACAATACAAAGCATTAGAAAAATACGGCGTTGATCTTGTGCAACAAGTCAGAAGCGGGAAAATGGATCCAATCATTGGACGTGATGAAGAAATTCGGGATGTTATCCGTATCTTATCTCGTAAAACCAAGAATAATCCAGTATTGATTGGTGAACCTGGTGTCGGTAAAACAGCAATTGTAGAAGGGTTAGCACAACGTATCGTACGAAAAGACGTGCCAGAAAACTTGAAAGATAAAACGATCTTTTCATTAGACATGGGGGCATTGATTGCTGGTGCTAAATTCCGTGGTGAATTTGAGGAACGATTAAAAGCTGTGCTGAAAGAAGTCAAGAAAAGTGATGGACGAATCATCTTATTTATTGATGAAATCCATAATATCGTTGGTGCAGGGAAAACTGAAGGCAGCATGGATGCTGGAAATTTATTGAAACCAATGCTTGCTCGTGGTGAATTGCATTTAATCGGTGCTACTACATTAGATGAATATCGTCAATATATGGAAAAAGATAAAGCATTAGAACGACGTTTCCAAAAAGTCTTAGTCAAAGAACCGACAGTAGAAGATACAATCAGTATCTTACGAGGATTGAAAGAACGTTTTGAGATTCATCATGGAGTCAACATTCATGATAATGCATTAGTCGCTGCTGCAACTTTATCTGACCGTTATATCACAGACCGCTTTTTACCAGATAAAGCAATTGATTTGATCGATGAAGCAAGTGCAACGATCCGAGTAGAAATGAACTCTATGCCGACTGAGCTAGACCAAGTGACTCGTCGCTTGATGCAATTAGAGATCGAAGAAGCAGCATTGAAAAAAGAATCAGACGATGCAAGTAAAAAACGTTTGAAAAATCTACAAGAAGAGTTAGCTGATCTTCGAGAAGAAGCAAACTCGATGAAAATGCAATGGGAAACAGAAAAACAAGAAGTCAATAGCGTTTCTTCTAAACGTGCGGAAATCGATAAAGCCAAACATGAATTAGAAGACGCAGAAAACAACTATGATTTAGAACGGGCTGCCGTCCTAAGACATGGAACGATTCCTCAATTAGAAAAAGAATTAAAGGAATTGGAAGCAAAAGCTAAAGACAGTGAAATCAAAATGGTTCAAGAATCAGTCACTGAAAATGAAATTGCGCAAGTGGTTGGACGTTTAACTGGTATCCCAGTCACGAAATTAGTGGAAGGAGAACGAGAAAAACTAATCAAGCTCAACGAAACATTGCATAAACGTGTGATTGGACAAGATGAAGCAGTAGATGCTGTCAGTGATGCGGTCATTCGCTCTCGAGCAGGATTGCAAGATCCAAACCGCCCACTAGGTTCTTTCTTATTCTTAGGACCAACCGGAGTTGGGAAAACAGAATTAGCGAAAGCTTTAGCAGAAAACTTATTTGATTCTGAAGAACACATGGTGCGGATCGATATGAGTGAGTATATGGAGAAACATGCCGTATCTCGTTTGGTGGGGGCTCCTCCAGGCTATGTTGGCTATGAAGAAGGCGGACAATTGACGGAAGCCGTTCGCAGAAATCCTTATACGATCGTTTTACTCGATGAAATCGAAAAAGCCCATCCAGATGTCTTCAATATCTTGTTACAAGTATTAGATGATGGACGTTTAACTGATTCTAAAGGACGTGTGGTTGACTTCAAAAATACCGTTCTTATCATGACCAGCAACATTGGTTCTCAACTGTTATTAGAAGGAGTGTCAGCAGATGGCACTATCCCTGAAGAAGTGGAAGAACAAGTAAGAACGATCCTTCGAGGTCATTTCAAACCAGAATTCTTAAATCGAATCGATGATACGATTTTATTCACACCATTAAGTCTTGAAAATGTGAAAGGAATCGTTGATAAAATGGTGGCACAATTGGCAAAACGATTGGATTATCAAGAAATTCATCTAACAATCAGCGACGAAGCCAAAACATGGATCGCTGAAAATGCCTACGAACCAGCATACGGGGCTCGACCATTGAAACGCTTTATTACGAAAGAAGTAGAAACACCATTAGCCAAAGAAATCGTAGCAGGACACATCTTACCAAAATCTAAAGTAACGATTACCTTGCTAGCAGAGAAACTTCATTTCCAAACGGAAGAACTTGAAGACACGGAAGAGTAAAGAAACGGTTAACATTCGCAAGAAAACGGGTGTTGGCGAACAGTAAGTAGAATCGATCAAATTTTTTAGTTGAGCCACACACCATCTCAGCTCTCAAAAAAATAAAACAATAAAGTTAGGTCAACAACCTAGCTTTATTGTTTTTTTGTAATTTGGTCATAAGTCTGAATAAATCATTCATAAAATAAGTTGATCTCAATCGTTATCTCCAAGTTCATCTACTAAGGTAATGTTTTTATTCCCCATATAAATAGGAGTGGGCAGGTAAATATCTTCTTTGGTTCCCATCATTTCAACCCTTGTCACTAAGTACAATTTTCATTGGGAATGGTAACAAAATCACCGTAAGGGTTGATGATAAGAAATAAGTGGGTGAGACAAAATGAGATGCCACCTAACCATTGACGTTTTCACGCACAATTTTTAGGAAGCATCTCACTTTTGTCACAATTCTTTAATGTGATATTTTTTTTGCTCTATTTCAAAATTTTCAACCGATAATTTTCAAAATAATCACGATTGTTTCTTCCTTGGGTCCAAGCAAAGATTCCCATGACCAATGCACCAATCGTATTTGTGAATAAATCACCCATCGTGTCCATCAAAGCAGCTCGTCCGACAAATAAGGTGCCATCTGAAGCGGCAAACCGTTGGAGATTCATTCCTAAGAATTGATCACAGAGAAATTCCCAAAATTCCCAGAACACGCCACAGAGGCCAGCAAAGGCAAAACCAAACAGTAAAAACAACCATGGACTAGTCTTCGCAATTGGTGCATCTTTCAATAATAAGCCGATCAATCCGTAACCTAGGGCAGTCAATACCATAGGACTAACGGCGTGTAAAATTTTATCCCAGAATGAAATGATACTGATCAAATGCATACCGGTACCTAAGAACACGGAAATAAACAAGAAAAACCAATAAAATAAAACAATGGCATCTGGAACGTATAATTTTGCGATCTTTCTAACGATCTGAGGGAGAAAAATCAATAGAATCCCAGCTAAAGATTCGATGATGAAAGTAACTCCCTGAGTAGTTGAATATTTTTTAGTAATAAATTCATAAAGGTTATAACAAACCACAAACACACCAAAAGCAACAAGTGCAAGTTGGATTTTTTTCATTGTCTTATTCATGGCTCAAACCTCCATCTAAGTAAGTCTTTACTTGACTGAGTAACGCTTCTTCACTAGTTACGAGAGCGCCATTTAGCTTGATTAACCCAATCGTATAAAGATTTAAATAATGGAATTGGTTTTCAGCTACTTCTTGTAAAGCAGCAATTTTTTGCGGGTGGGTACCGCCTTGTTGCCGACTATCTGTATACAATCCAATGACAGGAATCCCTTTAGCATAGGCAACACCAATTTCGGATGCAACACCAGGATCGATCGTCAAACCATCTAATAGTGCAATCATCAAATCACTTTCCAACACCTTTTCTGTATCGGCTAAAGCAATCATCTGACTATCAGCATAGGCTGTTTTATCATTGATCGCTTCGTTTTCTTGCGGAAGATAAATGGTTAATTCATTGGAAAGACTCCTGATTTCTTCTACAAGTTTCGCATTATAAAATAAGTCACTTTTCGCAAAAAGTGGGGCAGCAAAATAAATATTCATTTTCATCGTCCTTTTCTTAGAAATAGTCACTGAAATAAGCTTCCATATTTGGAAGAATCAATTCAAGTGTTTTAAGTGTTTCATCATCTGTTTTGATTCGTTCGATCCTTGCAAGATAAGAAGGGCGACGATAATTCATCATCAAACAACTTAATGTTTGAATGGACAATTGGACCGATTGTCCGACAGGTTCGTCCACGACATCCAATTGTCCGTCTTCGTTCCAGACCAACCCAAAAACACCATTGTTCCATGAGGCAATAGGGTCCTCGACAACAAAGTGGAAAGGTTTCGCAGTAGAAACGAAGGGGAATTGCTTCAGAAACTCTTTGACATCTACGATTCTCGCCATGTAATAAGGCTCGATCTGTTCTTTTATTTGACTATCTTCGATCAAGAAAGCCAGTGGTTCATTTTTATAGATATCACCGTGAACCCAGTAAACCATTGAAAAGTGTGCTGAAATAAAATTCCATAGACCATTCCGAGCTTCTTGGTTCAAGTAAAACATTTCTTTAACATGAAAAATTTCTTCAGCGACCCAATAAAATAAAACACCAATTGGTTCATGCTCTTTCGTATAGTAGATCGCAGCTGTCCGTTCCTCTTTATTTTCAAAGCGCCAATATTCTTCCCAATGAAATTGGCTACGAAACAAAGCACCGTGATTTTGAGCCGCAAATTTCTGATACACTCGGTAAACATCTGGATGATCTACTGGTAATCGTTCAACCATTCCATCCACAGGAACATTCTTCGGTAATTGGGTATCACGAATTTTAAATGTCAACTTATCAGACATGATTTCCCAACCCTTGCGTCGATAATAAGGCACGCTATAGGGATAAAGATAAGAGATCCATTGTTTGTTTTTACGCATATTATCTAACGCAACCAAGATCAAATCTTGCATCAATCCATGATTTGCATATTCAGGATACGTTCCGACACCGGTAACGCCACCCATTTTGTATGGTTTACCGTGGATGTTGACTTCACATGGATAGATCGCAATTTGAGAAATCAATTTGTTATGGTGGAACCAGCCAAATACTTCCGATAGTTCCAAAATTGGGCGCTTGGAGCGAATAAATGCCCCTTTGCTTTCAAAACCACTTTCTTCGATGTCTGCTTCTGTTACTTGAAAGACATAAGACAATAACTCATTGAATTGATCAACATCTTTTTCAGTAACAGGTTTTAATTCAAGATTTTCTCTGAAATCTTTTTCATCCATTCTTTCATCTCCAATTATTTACTTGTTATTAGTATAGCAAATTTTCATAAAAAAAACTTCTAAAGCTGACTAGGTAAAAAGTCTTTAAATTCATGCTTTTCATTGATATAATGAGAGGTGCTGATTAAACGAAAAGAGGAGACGCTATGGATATAAAAAAAATGAAACAACGACAAGAGCAAATTCGAAATTTTTCGATCATTGCTCATATCGACCATGGAAAATCAACGCTGGCCGATCGTATTCTGGAAAAGACGAACACTGTGACGTCTCGTGAAATGCAGGATCAGCTATTAGACTCAATGGATCTAGAGCGTGAACGTGGAATCACGATTAAATTAAATGCTGTCGAATTGAATTATACAGCCAAAAATGGCGAAACCTATATCTTCCATCTAATCGACACCCCTGGGCACGTCGATTTCACTTATGAAGTATCAAGGAGTTTAGCAGCCTGTGAAGGTGCGGTATTAGTAGTTGATGCGGCACAGGGAATCGAGGCTCAAACATTAGCAAATGTTTACTTAGCTTTGGATAATGATCTGGAAATTTTGCCAGTCATCAATAAAATCGATCTTCCAGCTGCTGATCCAGAACGTGTACGTCAAGAAATCGAAGATGTTATCGGAATCGATGCCAGTGAGGCAGTCTTGGCTAGTGCCAAAGCAGGAATTGGGATTGAAGAAATACTTGAACAAATCGTTGAATATGTACCAGCACCATCTGGCGAGCTGGATGCCCCTTTGAAAGCATTGATCTTTGATTCCGTGTACGATAGTTATCGAGGAGTCGTTCTGAATGTTCGAATTACAGACGGTATGGTCAAACCAGGGGATAAAATCAAATTGATGAGTAACGGCAAAACATTTGATGTGACAGAAGTGGGAGTCTTTTCACCCAAAGCTGTTGCTAGAGACTTCTTGATGGTCGGTGATGTAGGGTATATCACGGCAAGCATCAAAACGGTCCAAGACACACGAGTAGGGGACACAGTTACGTTGGCAGATAATCCAGCAGAAGAAGCGCTACCTGGATACCGTAAAATGAATCCAATGGTATACTGTGGATTATATCCAATTGATACTTCCCGCTACAATGATCTGCGTGAAGCACTTGAAAAATTACAACTAAACGACGCAGCACTACAGTTTGAACCTGAAACCTCACAAGCCCTTGGCTTTGGCTTCCGTTGTGGATTCTTAGGTTTATTACACATGGATGTAGTCCAAGAACGTTTGGAACGTGAGTTCAACTTAGAGTTGATCACAACGGCACCTTCTGTAATCTATCATGTGAATAAAACAGATGGGTCTATGACAGTCGTCGATAATCCAGCAGATTTTCCAGAACCAGTAACGATTCAAGATGTTGAAGAACCTTTTGTGAAGGCACAAATCATGGTTCCAAATGATTTCGTTGGTGCAGTGATGGAATTATCCCAAAGAAAACGTGGAGAATTCATCACAATGGATTATTTAGATGATTATCGAGTGAATGTCGTTTATAATATTCCGCTTTCTGAAATCGTTTTTGACTTTTTCGATAAACTAAAATCCAGTACGAAAGGTTATGCTTCCTTGGATTATGAAATGTCCGGTTATCAAAAGAGCAAGTTAGTAAAAATGGATATTTTATTAAATGGAGAAAAAGTCGATGCGTTAAGTTTCATCGTTCACCGAGACTTTGCTTACGAACGAGGAAAAGCAATCGTTGAAAAACTGAAAAAACTAATTCCACGTCAACAATTTGAAGTGCCGATCCAAGCAGCTATCGGACAAAAAATCGTTGCTCGTTCAGATATCAAAGCATTACGTAAAAACGTCTTAGCAAAATGTTATGGTGGAGATGTCTCACGTAAACGTAAACTTCTTGAAAAACAAAAAGAAGGAAAGAAACGAATGAAACAAATCGGTAGCG
Source organism: Enterococcus sp. DIV1682a (assembly GCF_051711005.1). Taxonomy (NCBI): domain Bacteria; kingdom Bacillati; phylum Bacillota; class Bacilli; order Lactobacillales; family Enterococcaceae; genus Enterococcus; species Enterococcus sp. DIV1682a. The sequence continues at coordinate 1,594,244 of NZ_JBIOLT010000001.1, read as the reverse complement.
TCGAAGTCCCACAAGAAGCCTTCATGGCTGTTCTGAAAATGGATGAGGATGAACCGAAGAAATAGCAAAGGGTCTAGCCATTGAGCTAGACCTTTTTTATCTGTTTTTCCCACGGTTTTCTCAGGCTCTTTGTCAAATGATGTTGGTAAAGAGAAATCTTAGAATAATTTGGGGCAGAAAGAAGAAAAACTTCTTTCTGTTCTTTTTATTTGGTTAAAATAGTTTTACCGTGTCGAATCATGATCCGTCGTTTTAATATTTTAATATGGTTGTTTAAACATTCGAGTGGTCCGTTTGAATAACTGTAGCGGAGGGCGTTTTGGATCTGTGGCAGAAACTTTTTAAATGTTCGCAAAGTTGTCGCCTAAGTTTCAGGTAGCCGGCTGACTTCTCTGGATAAACAGTCCTCAAATAGTGAATGATCTCTTTTCTTTTTAAGATTGATGACATCTATTCAGAGCTACTTGAAAGAGTAGCTCTTTTTAGTTGCTTTTGATTAATCTATTTTATAAAAATAGATTGTATTTCTATTCTGCCATTTTTGGTTAAATATAATGTTTTTTATTATCAGGTAATATTTTTTATATTAGATATAACAAAAACAAATAAAAAAACTTAATTTAATAGATTATAATTATAATGTGCTACAAGATATTTCATGTTGTATTCGCATTATTCAGGTTAAACTATGTAGCACAAAATAAATTTCGTAGTAACTACGATCAACCTCACAAAGATCTCCTGTATTTTACTGCGATTTATTATCTATGAGACTACTCATAAGAGTAGTCTTTACATAAAAAACTAATAAAGAAGGTATCACTATGTATTATGTAGAAGTACAAACACGAGGAGTAAAAAACAAACAATATGTCAAAAGTGTAATCAATAATTATCCACTATTAGGATCATGGAAAGAGGCTGAACCATTTTCAAAAGAATGTGCATTGCAAATAAAATCAGTTTTAGAACAAGAACTAATTTGTGGAAAAGCAATAGTCAATATAGTAGAAAAGTAAAATTTATTAAAGTTTTAAGTAAATGATGTAATATTGTAATTAGTGGCGTTAGTCGTTTATTTTCAAATTTTTCATCCTTTAATTAATCATTCTAAATATTTACTCCAAATTTTGTATTAAAAAGTGTATCAAGCAGTTATCCTTGTGTTACCATTGCATCCGTGTTATAGTAATTAAGTAATCTAATTTGAAACGTAATCTGAGCGATATATTCACACTATAAAAACTCCTTTTACCAAGTAATATTAATTGCAACAAAACACGTATTATATACGTATTAGGAGGAAATATATATGAATAACGGTACAGTAAAATGGTTTAACTCAGATAAAGGTTTTGGATTTATCACTGGTGAAGATGGAAATGACGTATTTGCACACTTCTCAGCTATTCAAGGCGATGGATTTAAAACATTAGATGAAGGTCAAGCTGTTTCTTATGACATTGAAGAAGGACAACGTGGTCCTCAAGCGGTAAATATCGTAAAATAATGTTGAACTTTAACCACCTCGATTGAGGTGGTTTTTTTATATAATGGCTCATAACCGTCCGGTCGTATCTTCGAGCCCTACTGGGGAAAAAATATTCTATTAAAGAAATAATTTCGCCGTTTTTTCGCCCCTTTATAAAATATCCATTATTATTATATGAGTATCAGCAAGTATTAAATAATAGGCTCTTGCTTAATATGAAAGTTGGTATAATAGGATTTATAATGATGTATAGATATTAGAAAAACTTTGTGAATAACACAATCTTATAGGAAGCCTTCATGGCTGTTCTGAAAATGGATGAGGACGAACCGAAGAAATAGCAAAAGGTCTAGCTCAATGGCTAGACCTTTTTTATCTGTTTTTCCCACATGCGAAGAAATAGCAGCGCTTGCTTGAAAATAGTGTAAAAATTAGACCATGTTTACATGGATTTGCCACCGGTGGTTTTTTGGGTGGCAAACCTCAAGAGTTCTTTCTAAGCTTCTCCATAATGTCGACCTTTTTATTCGTCACTTGATAGTAGGTGTCCATCGTAATAGAAATTCTGCTATGCCCTAGTCGTTCAGGAATTTCCTTCATCTTAGCACCATTTTCAAGAAGAGTAGCGTGAGTATGCCGCAAAGAATGAAAGTTGAATGAGAGGGGGAGTGCATTCTAGATTTAGTATTTCATTTCACTACACTTTGAATGATCAGTTTCATGCTTCCCCTAATCCTTGAACTGAGCGATTACTACTATTATCACTACTCAATAAGAATAATAGACACGATTGCGCTGATATTTATATGGGGTTATGCCTACGATCTTTTTGAATACGGTTGAGAAATGGCTCTGGGTGCTAAATGATAGTTCTTCGGCAATTTGATTGATGGATTTGTTAGAAAATAATAAAAAGTACTTGGCCTTTTCAATTTTCTTCAAATGCATGAAATCTTTAAAATGCATCCCAACTTCTTTATAAAATAACCTTCCCACGTATTTTGAATCCCGATTTAAAACATCGCAGATATCTTTTAAAGAAATAGCTTCATACAGATGATTTTCTACATAGTTAAGAACACATACAGTAACAGGGCTATAGGTTTTTTTAGGAATATTGGTTGGATGAGCCAAAAAGTCATGAATGGCTTGCTTAGCTAATGTTTCAAACTTATTGATATCACGAATTTCCTGTAAATACTGATAGTACTGAAACTGTCTATTAAAAACTTTGCTTACCGGTACACCTTTTTCAACTTCCACTCGTGTAAGTAATGTAATGAGCGCACAATAAAAACATTTAAGTTGATCGCTTGTAAGGCTCTTATAGTAATATTTGATAAATAATTCAAGTGTTTTTATTGCAGCTAATTTATTGCGATCTTTTACATGAGAAAAGAGCAGCAACTCTAACTTATAGTATTCTTCAATATCGTAAAAAGTATTATAAGAGAATGTTTGTGATTGGTAAAAGTCTTCTAGATTTAATTGCTTATCGTCGATTTTTTTTGGTGAATGATGATTTGCTAATATAAATAGATTTGTAAGGATTTGTCTGAATTCTTGTGTGGTATCCTCGGCCTCTTTTAAAACAAAATTTACCTCTGCCATGAGTAATGGGCCACAGGTAATCTGCATATAACCTGTCTCTGATGAACTGTCACTATATAAAAAAGTTCCATAGATTTCTCGTTTTATATTATACATTTGAATAGCAGAAAGCTGATTTTCTTCTGTTTTTAGTGTTTTTTCAACCACACTGACGGGAATGCCTAGTTTTTCTGTTATGGATATTAATGAAATAAGGATTGGCGACATACTAACACCTCCATTCAAAATATAAAACACTTTCTTAATAAAAGAAACACTTTTTTGGTATATCTATTCATAATCATTGTTTATACTATGGATGATTAAAGTACTTGATCAAAAAAACATTTATTTAAACATATTAGAATGGAGTATTGAGTAATGAAAAAATTCGAAGCGTTTTTAAACAATAATTTGTTGCCGCTTTCAGCAAAGATGCAAAACAATAATATCTTAGGAGCACTATCTGAAGGATTTATTCGAACAAGTCCAGCGACGATTGGCTCTGCGTTCATTTTAATTTTGGCAAATTTCCCGATTCCTGCTTGGCTTAAATGGTTACAGGATATGAACTTAGCACCTGGTCTAGCCGCTGTTAGTAATGCCTCTATTGGTCTAATGGGTTTATTTGCAGTTTATAATATTGCGTATGCATATGCGAATCGCTTAGGTGTCCATTCACAAAATGCAGGTCTAATTTCTCTCGCTTCATATTTTATTTTAATCCCTCAACAAGTTGTTACGCATGTCAACGATGGGGGAAAATGGGTGGAATCAACAGTCAACGCGGTGAAATTTGATTATTTAGGAGGACAAGGTATTTTCGTAGGAATGATCGTTGCAATTGGAATTACCAAATTGTATTCTATCTTGTCAAAGAAAAATTTTACGATCAAATTACCAGCATCAGTGCCACCAATGGTTTCTGATTCCTTAGCACCGACGTTTATTGTGACCACGATTTTCTTATTTGTATGTGCCATTCGGATTGCTTTTTCGTTTACTGATTTTGGAGATATCTTTACTTTTATTACAGAAATGATTAGTGCACCGTTGAATAGTTTGATGGCTAATCCAGTATCAATGATTTTTATTCAAGTATTGATTGCTTTCTTGTGGTTCTTTGGTATCCATAATGCTGTGTTATCTGGACCACTTTCAGCTGTAACCTTAACAATGATGACTGCTAATATCGATGCTTATACCAATGGCAGCACGTTGCCTTTCGCCATGGCTTCTCTCGTGTATGGTGTTTGTGGAGCTGCAGGAAATGCGCTTGGTCTGGTTATTTGTTTATTCTTCTCTAAGTCAGCTCGCTATAAAGAAATGTTTAAGTTAGGTGCGTTGCCAACGATTTTTAATATTACCGAGCCGCTAAACTTTGGGATTCCGACAGTAATGAATCCAATCTTTTTCTTACCATTAGTTTTAAGCCCACTTGTTGCAGGTTTTGTTTCTTGGGGATTAATGAGTACGATTTTGCCAATTCCCTATAATCCTACGGCAGAAGCGATTCCTTGGACAACACCAGGATTTGTTAAGTTTTCATTGATTGGTAACTGGCAATTCCTGTTGATTTACATTATTATCACGGCAATTGTGGCATTGATTTGGTTCCCATTCGTTAAAGTCGCTGATATGAAAGAGCTACAGGAAGAAATGAAAAATAAATAATTGTTAGGAGTAAATCCAGTGTTAGGAATTTCCTTATATCCAGAAAAAGCTTCATTTAATGAAATGAAAAACTATTTAGCTTTAGCAAAATCGTATGGCTTTCAACGTGTATTCTTGAGCTTGCTTCAAATTGATCGGAACAATGTCAGTGAGTCCATGGAAAAATATTTAAAAATAATCAAAGAAGCAAGAGAGCAAGAATTTGAAGTAGCCATTGATTTTATCCCACCAATATTTGATCTTTTAGGAGAGTCCTATAAAGACTTAACATTTTTAGCTGATTGGGGAATTAATTGTATTCGCTTAGATGCTGGTATGACAGGGAAAGAAGAAGCTGAAATGACTAAAAATCCCCATGGTATCAAGATTGAATTAAATATGAGCAATTATTCTCATTATCTTGATCAAATTTTGGATTATGGTCCGAATCGAAAGCAGCTTACTGGTTGCCATAATTTTTTCCCACAGCAATATACAGGGCTATCCAGAGAGCAGTTTAAGCAGTATTCAATAAAATTCTGTCAAAGTTATTTAACGACAGCAGCATTTGTTACTTCTCAGTCCGGGGAACATGGCCCTTGGCCATTACAAGAGGGGCTTTGTACCTTAGAGGAACATCGTCACCTACCAATAGGAATACAAGTGAGGGATCTTTTACAAAGTGGTCTAATAGATGATGTCCTGATTGGTACGATGTTTGCCTCAGAAGAAGAATTACGTCAAGTCAGTGAAGCTGCCAAAGATTCAATGAAAAAAATAGATATCACCTTAGTGGAAGATATTACTGCATTCGAACGACAGCTCTTATTTGACTACACGCATAACTATCGAGGAGACTCTTCGGATTATATGATTCGTTCAACTAGGCTTCGCGCTAAGATTGTAGATAAACCATTGCCTAGCAATCACCCAGTTCAGATGATCAAAAAAGGGGATATTCTCATTTTAAATGAGGCTTATGGGCAATATAAAGGTGAAGTTCAAATTGCTTTGAAAGATCGCCCTGGTGATAAAAAAATCAATCTTGTGGGGCATATTCCGGAAGATCGGTTATTTGAGATGAAAAACATACAACGCTTTGAAGATTTTAGATTTTGTGAGGTGAACAAACAGTATGACTAGCTATTACTTAGGTGTCGATATCGGGGGGACCTTTATTAAATTAGGGATAGTTGATTCTACAGGACAGATAATAAAAAAAGAAAAAATCACTAGTACAAATGATATGACACAAATTTTGACCGATTTGAAAAATTATTTAAACGAGCAACAACAGTATTTAGATATTTCTGGTGTAGGAATTAGTTTACCAGGAGTTATAAATCATGATGGAACGATGCAAACAGCAGGCTCCTTAAAAAAATTGATTGGCTTGAACGTTAAAGAAATTGCTCAAGACCATTTACAACTACCAGTGGAAATCATTACTGATAGTAAAGCGGTTGCCTTAGCTGAAGGTTGGCTTGGAAATGGGGCGAACTATAGTAATTATGTCTGCGTGACTTTAGGCTCCGCTATTGGAGGGGCGATCGTGATTGATCGTAAGCTTTATTGGGGGCAAGGTGGTTTAGCTGGTGAGTTCGGTGTTTCTTTAATGGGTAGAGAAAATCAGGAATATAAACTGGATTCTACTTCATTACATGCGGGTGTTGTCGGCGGTTTATGTCGCAAATACAGCTTAGCGATTGGGAAAGAAGTGAAGGATGCCAAGTATATCTTTGATTTGGCCGCACAAAAAGATGCATTAGCTAAAAAATATGTAGATGAATTTTTAGATGATGTTGCCCGACTTCTAACCAACATTAGTGTGTATATAGCACCCGAAGCTATTTTGATAGGAGGAGGGGTTAGTGGAAATTCTCAGATTATGGCGGAGATACAAGCAGCTTATACAAGAATTATTCATGAGTACCGAGTATTATCCAGCGTTCAAATGCCCCAAGTCATTCCTTGCAAATTGGCAAATGATGCCGGTGTAATTGGTTCAGTAAAACAAATCATAGATATGCAACAGATAGGTGATAATCAATGACAGCTCTTTTTGATATTAATTTTTTTTCCAAAACATTGAATATGAACACGACAATGAAGGTGATCGTCCCTCAAAGACAGAACCATTCAATCGGTGTGTCACAAGCTCCCGAATCTGAAACTTATAAAATTTTATATTTGCTTCATGGAATGACTGATGATCATACAATTTGGTTAAGGCGCTCTAATATCGAGCGTTATGTCTCAGATAAAAATATGATTGTAGTAATGCCAAATGTACACTTGTCATGGTATACAGATACAAAATACGGGCTGAATTACTGGAAATTCATTTCGGAAGAATTACTACAGATTTGTCATGAATTTTTCCCATATATTTCCTCAAAAAGAACTGATCATCTCGTTGCTGGACTATCAATGGGGGGCTATGGCGCGATCAAACTAGCGATGAAACGTAGTGATTATTTTGCCTATGGAGCTTCATTGTCTGGCGCATTAGATGTGGTTAACGGGTTAAAGAACAATAAGCAGCAGTCTTTGACTGGGCAACCATTGTCTGACCAGGAAAAACTCTATTGGCAAGGGATTTTCGGAAATTTTGCACAAGCGGAATCAGAAAATCTTTTTACAATGTTGGAAGCGGGTCTCGGTAAAGAAGCAACGAACTATTTTGCTTGCTGTGGCTATCAAGATTTTTTATATGACCATACAAAAGCTTTTGAAAAAGAATGTCACAAGAAAAAGTACCAATTGACAACCGATTATTCTAATGGAAGTCACGAATGGGGCTATTGGGATAAACAAATTTTTAAGGTACTAGAATGGTATGAAGAAAATGAAAAGGGTGTAGAAAATGGAACATCAAAAAATAAATGACTTCCCAAAAGACTTCTTGTGGGGCTCTGCTTCAGCTGCCTATCAAGTAGAAGGTGCTTATGATGAAGATGGCAAAGGAGAATCTGTTTGGGATAAATTCGTAAAAATTCCTGGTAAAACATTTAAAGGAACAACAGGAGAAATTGCTGTTGATCATTATCACCGTTTTAAACAAGATATTGCATTAATGAAAGAACAAGGCTTGAAAACTTATCGATTTTCCGTGTCATGGACTCGGATTTTCCCTAACGGCAGAGGAGCAATCAATCAAGCTGGTTTAGCCTTTTATCAACGTTTAGTGGATGAATTGATCGACAATGACATTGAACCTATGTTGACGTTATATCATTGGGATCTTCCTCAAGCATTACAAGAAGAGTATCAAGGATGGGAATCTCGAAAAATTATCGAAGATTTTACCAACTATGCCCAAGTATTGTTTGAAGCATTTCGTGGAAAAGTTCATTATTGGATAAGCTTGAATGAGCAGAACATATTTATTTCCCATGGGTATTTGTTAGCTGCTCATCCACCAGGAGTTAGTGATCCTAAGCGTATGTATCATGCAAATCATATGGCAAATCTTGCAAATGCAGCAGTAATCAATAAATTTCATGAATTAGAGATGCCAGGTAAGATTGGACCAAGTTTTGCTTATTCTCCAAACTATGCCATTGATAGTAATCCCCAAAACGTTCTTGCTGCAGAAAATGCGGAGGATCTACTTGCAAATTTTTGGATGGATATTTACATGCAGGGGCGTTATCCGCTAGCTGCTTTGCGCTATTTAGAAGAAAAGGGCTGGGCACCTGAAATTGAACCAGGAGATATGGCGTTGTTAGCAAGTGCCAAACCAGACTTTTTAGGGATCAATTATTATCAGTCAACAACCAATGGATTTAATCCGCTAACAGGAGTTGGTTTTGGTGAAATGAATACGACTGGTAAAAAAGGAACTTCTGGAGAAAGTGGTCTTCCAGGAGTCTACAAAAAAGTCCCAAATCCTTTTGTTGAACGAACAAATTGGGATTGGGAGATTGATCCAAGTGGGCTGAGAATTGCTTTAAGAAGAATTGCTAGTCGTTATCAAACACCCATCATGATTACTGAAAACGGGCTGGGGGAATACGATAAACTAACTGAAAATAACCAGATTCATGACAGCTATCGAATCACGTATCTCAAAAATCATATTCAAGCGATTCAGGAAGCTTTAACAGACGGTGTCGAAGTTTTAGGTTATTGTACTTGGTCATATACTGATTTACTTAGTTGGTTAAATGGCTATCAAAAGCGCTATGGATTTGTATATGTTGATCAAGATGAGTGGCAAAAAGGAAGCCTTAAGCGTTACAAAAAAGACAGTTATTTTTGGTATCAAAAGGTCATTGCAAGTAATGGCAGCAATTTGGAAGGGGTATAACCATGGTCATTTTAGCTTTAGATTTTGGGGGAACATCAATCAAATACGGACTTTGGAAAGAGGAATTGATTGAACAAGGTGTGACGCCACTGCCCAAAACTTGGGAGGAAGCTTTAAAAGCAATCGAAAAAATTTTGGAACGTTATCGAAACGATGGGTATCTGATTGATGGGATAGCAACTAGTGTACCTGGAGCTGTGAGTCAAGAAGAAGACAAAATTTACGGATTAACGGCAATTGATTACATTCATCACAGAAGTTTCACTCAGGAGCTATCTGATTATTTTCAATTACCTGTTACTATGGAAAATGATGCGAATTGTGCTGCTTTGTCAGAAATATGGAAAGGGCATGCAGATGATGCTCAAAGTATTTTATATTTTGTTTTTGGTACAGGTGTAGGTGGTGCTATTATCCAAAATAGACAAATTCAGGCAGGAAAACATCAATTTGGGGGAGAATTTGGCTATATGATGCTAAATGAAGAGGGTTCATTTAGTGAATTAGCAAGTATTGTTCGTACAACTGCCTTATACAATCAACGTCAAAACCAGTCGATTGATGGGCAAGAATTGTTCGTACGTGCAACAAATGGGGATGAATTAGCAAAATATTTAATCACACAATTTTGTCGGTATAGTGCTAGAGGTATTTATAATTTGATGATCAGTTTTGACCCAGATAAAATAATTATTGGGGGAGCCATTTCCAGTAACTCATTATTTATCACGAAGATGAAAGAAGAAATAGAATGTTTACGGACGCGGACAGGAGCACAGCGAGTGGAAACTGAGATTCTACCTTCAAAATTTGGAAATAATGCCAATTTAGTTGGTGCTGTGTACAATTTTATGATCAAAAAAGCTAAGTAAAAAATCGTCTATCGTTCACAAGTAATATTTTTTCATACTCAATATATCCGAATAGAGAGATGTCAGAGCTTCTTCACTGTAAGCGAAACACGTCTTGCTATTCGGATATTTATTTTGTTTGTGTGAAACGAATAAAAGATAAGAGAGTTAGAAAATCAAAAATTGGCAGCTGGAGTAGTTCGAGTTGTCCATCTAGTCTAAAAGTAATTGATCAGATTATAAATGGAATTAGAGCTAAAAGCATGTTTGAACTTTTGTTGACTATTCATAGTTTTGTTTTAGTTAATAAATCGTAGTTTTATAGAAAGAAAGAAAAAAATGGCTCTTATCTAGGGCTTTTTATTTTGGACAAAATATTATAAATAATGTTACCCGAATGGTAGATTTTTCTGATTGTCATGGGAGAATGGATTTAGCTTTGTGACTTGAAAAATGACTCGTTAATTTCATATGAATTGATCGTAAACCAGTGTATGCTATAATCCAAAACGTTAACGAACAATGTCTTTTGAATGTTAAGAAAGTTAAAAATATTTAAATTGGTGGTGATTGAATGCAAACTTTTTTGACGAAAGCCTCCCAAAAAAAAGTGAAACTAATTCACTTTTTACTTGAAGCGGACAATGGGTATACGATGGATGAGATACAGCAATATATAGGAGGATCTGTTAAATCAATTTCTCTTTATATGAAGGAATTATCAGAGCTGTTTGAACAGTTTAATGGGAAAATTGTTTTACAAAATGAGAATAATCAGCGCTTTTGTATCCAAAAGGAAGAAGACTTTCCCATATATAGTATTTATCTTCCCTATTATAAAGAATCATATAATTACCAATTAATTGATTTTATGTTCAAATATCCCGAAAAAAGAATCGAAGACTTTGCAGAAAAACAATATACGAGTACATCTACCGTTTTTAGATATGCTAAATTATTAGTTCCTTACTTTAAAAGATACAAGATCGGTTTTCACTCGTTTAAACTGGAAATAGAAGCCGAAGAGATCAATATCAGAAGTTTTTATTACTATTTTTATTGGGAATCAACACGAGATGGTCACTGGCCCTTTTTGATTGATTGTGACAGGATCATGAAGTATGTTCAATGTTTTGAAAAAACCTATGGATTTAAATTAGATGCTTTACAAACGAAAACGCTGAGTTTTTGGTTAGCGATTATACTTGAAAGAACTAAGAAGCAGATTATTTCACTAGATGAAGAGGTGAAATCAACAATCGAGAGTGATCCAAACTTTGAATTGGTCTCGATGTGGTTGAAAGAAAGCCAGTTACTATTGCCAGACAATGAACGATATTTTCTATATCGGGTAATCTATGCTTTCGGTATTGTTGAGGGAAAGGAGTACTATGAGCAACAAGCGGTGCGTGCTCATACAAAAAGTCAAAGTTTAGCCTATCGTTTAGTTGAATTGCTCAGTTGTTCGCTAAAAGAAGTCTTTGATTACGACTTTGATCGAAGGAACCAGAACCATTTGTTTAGCTTGATTGCGTTTTATGAAAGAAGCTGTTTTTTCTGGGGGAATCCCGATGTTTTTTTCAATAAATCATATATATCTGAAGTAGAAAAGCTTGATCCTCAAATTTGCCGAATGGTTCAGAAGTTTCATGACTCTATGATACAGATAGCTCCCGCAGAGTTATTACCCCATTTAAAGAACACGCACCAGCTGTTTTTAAATTATTACTATTTGCTGGATTATTATGGATTGTTACTCAAAAGTATTCAACCAATAAAAATTTTGCTCACGGATGATCTACATCGTCCTCATCGATTATGGTTAATGAATAAAATCAAAACATTGTTTAGTAATGTTTATGCTCTTTCTTTTTTTTGATTCTGAAACCAAATTTGAAGAGGTTGATTTAGTAATCTCAAATTATTTCTTGGATACGAAAAATACACCGTTACTGTTAATGAAAAACATTCCGACAGAACGTAACTGGCGAAATCTTGAAAAAATCTTATATGAGTTGCATAGAGAAAGAGCTACAAACAAATAACTATTTTTTTTAAACTTATCAACAATCAAAATTTTCAAGGGTTTATTTGTCAGAGTCTGAGACATAAAACTCACACTTTACTCTAAACGATGTTTAAGCATCAGCTCCTTGAAATAAGCCGAAGAATTCCAAAAATAGGAAAACTGTCTTTGGATTCTCCGGCTTTTTCTCAAATCTGGACATATCACGACCTCTTTTTAATTGAAAAATAGATTGAGTCAATCAGCACTTTTGGATTTGATCGTAAATGGCTTAGCTGAGAATAAGTCGAATTGGCACCTGTTTTCAATCAATTATTGCAGTATCAATAGGAAATCAAATGAGAGACGAAACGTTTTTCAAAAAAGTACTTCTAATTTTTTTCCAGATTCCGGAATTTTTTTACTGTTTTTTTCCTCATCAAGAAATGGAAGAATAGTTGTAGTCGCAATTGCAGACTAATTTTTATTAGGAGGAAGAGAATTATGAAGAAACAAGTTGTTAGTATAGCTGGACTTGCCTTATTGGCATTAGGGACATCTAGTTCCGTGGTTTGTGCAGCTGAAAATGAAGGACTAACAAGTCAAGTCACAAATAAAACAAATGTAACTTTGAAGGAAGGTTCGGGTAGTGATGTTCAGCCAGTGGTACCAGATGATACCCATGATGACGATCCAAGCACAGGAGCGAAAGGCTCATTGTCTATTCCTTTCGCATCAAACATTACTTTTGGTGAACAAGAAATCCAACAAGGAGATGCGGATTATTTTGCATTGAATAAAAAGCCATTTGTCCAAGTGAATGATACTCGTGGGGGAGCGAAAGGCTGGACATTAGGTGTATCTATCTCACCATTTACTTCAACAGATAAAGATCACTCGGAGTTGACAGGCGCACAGCTATCTTTAAGCAATGGTCAAGTAGTAACGAAAAACAACTCATCCAAAGCACCTCATTTGGTAGAGTCAAAAGCTCATACATTTGTTCTAAACGAAGTCAATCAAACCGTTATGTTGGCTCAACCAGGCGAAGGTGCAGGGGCTTTTGCTGCAGTATTCGAAGGAACAGATGGCAAGAACGAAAATGTGAAATTACATGTTCCCCGGGCAGGTGTGGAAGCAAAAAATTATACAGCTGAGATTACTTGGACGTTAAGCGATGCTCCAGTATAAATTTAGGCCGGGATGGGGCTGGATAGTCTCCATCCTTTTTATGACAAGTTTACTGTTTGCTTGCCACCCTGCCTCAGTTTTTGCTGAAAAAACAGAAGTGAACTTTGAAGCTAAGGCTGTCTTGCCAGAGAATCAACGTTCAGAAGTAAGCTATTATGATCTTAAAGTTGAGCCTAACCAGTCCCAAAAGTTGACGATAAAGCTTAAAAATACCAGCTCTGAAAAGATAAAAGTCAAAGTAGCAGCCAATAATGCGACTACCAATAAAAATGGGGTGCTAGATTATTCACAACATGATCAAAAATTATTAGGTGGTCCTTCTTTAGAAGAACTGGTTTCAGGTCCTCAAACAGTTGAACTGAATCCGAATGAAGAAAAAGATGTCGTGTTTCAATTAAAGATTCCGTCAACTGGATTTGAGGGGACGATTCTGGGTGGTTTTTATTGCTATGAAGAAAAGAATAAGGCAGAGGATCAACCAGCTGGATTTAGCTTAGCAAATAAATTTGCGTATACAATTGGTATCCAACTCCAATGTTCAGACAAAAAAATTGCTCCTGAACTAAAACTCTTGGAGGCGAAGCCAGGACTTGATAATGGTTATTTAACAGTCTATGCAAAATTGGCAAATCCACAACCAATGATTATGAGTCAATTGGATCTTCATGCTTTCATCACAAAAAAGAAACAGAAAGAAGTACTACACGATGTTAGTAAGCTGGTTTCTTTAGCACCACGAAGTACCTTCAAATTACCGATTAGTTGGGAAAATGAACCTTTAAAAAAAGGAGAGTATACGTTAACTACCGTTTTGAAAGAAAAGTCGGGGAAAGTTTGGACGTTGAAAAAAGACTTTACGGTAAAAGGAAAAGATGAAAGTCTTAACGACAAAACGGTTAAGCTTAAAAAATCGAAGAACAATAACTACCAATACTTATATGGGGGGCTAATTGTTTGCTTACTCATTATTGGCTTGTTACTGTGGCATATTACAAAATTGCGAAGGAATAAAGGAAATTAAAGGAAGTGGCACATTGATGAAAAAACGATGGCTCAATATACTCTTACTGGCTTTCTTAGTTGTTTTCCCACGAATTGGTTTAGCTGATAGCCAGGTCAATAGTCAGGTAGGGATTCGTTTTTACCAACCAACGAGTGCGCACCAAATTGTCCCGATGGAAAAAGTTCTTAATCCAAATGAGAGAAATAGACCAGTTACTGATGGACAAGCGAAGTCTGAAGAAGTTGGAAAAATAAAAATGTATCCCAAAACAAACCAATCTAACCATCATTTATATCTCTTTATTGGTGTAGCTCTATTGACTTTAATCATCCTGTATTGGTGTAAAAAGAGAAAGAAATTTGTTCGTAAGTTTAATAAAATTTGGTTACTTCCTTTTTTGTTAGGGTTGATTGGCATATTTCCAAAAGAAGTTCGAGCAGCTGGAAGTATTACAAATCTTCCGTATTTCAGATATGCAAATACGATAGAAACTCCCGCCAATAACACATTTATGATGCATTATGGTAGTTTTACAACTGTGGAACAAGTTAAAGGTCAGTATTCTGGGAATTGGCTGGTTGTCAATCAGGAGAATCCAGAAAGTAGTGCGTTGATCAAAAATGTTGGCTTTTTCAATGGGAAACCAGTAGATGTTAAAATAATAATGAAAAAAAAGGATGGACAAGCAGGAGGAGAGATCGGTATTGGCAATCCAAAGAGTTTTTTAGATATCGATATCTCTGGCGAAGTCTTTCTTACTTATGAATTTTTCGATCAAGCGGGGAATGCCTTTCCAATTGAAACTTCTTTTAATTATTTTGGGATCAATCGAAACAAGTATATCGGCTATAATCATATCGGTAAGGTGGCAAAATATCTTGTTGCGAATAATCCAACAGATATCAGTTACCATACGTGGAGTGATGATCATTCTTTCTGGACGTATTTTGAAAATAATTTTTCGAAACCATGGGGGCATCCTACACAAGAGTTCCAGATTATCACTAAACCAGTAACTAAAATAGAAACGGTTGTTAAAAACTTAGATAATACGCATCCTCTCTCATGTATGAAACAGATTTTTTGGCTAGTCCAGAGTTTCCTGCTGCTGAAGCAGTGGATAAGCGTTTTGATAAGGAACAACAAAAGGTTACTTTAAATGCGATGCAAACCATACCGAATGTGGGGCATGGGAATAAAATGAAAGATTTATCTGTGACTTTTTCATTGGATGATGTGACAGCTCACTCACAATATAAAATTAAAGATTTTAACGTAGTGAAGTTTGATGGGACGGACATTAGTGATCTTTTTGTGGGGAATCAAAAAGATGATCATTCCTATCAACTAACGTTAAAAGACCCTAATAATGAAAATCTTTATGATACAGTTTTGAATTATCAACTTAATCTTGAGTGGATTGGGAGTAAGCAAAATCCGATAGATAAAACGAATTTGAAAGAAGACTATTTAAACATTCCTTTCACTGTTACTACACAGATTAATCACAAACAGAAAGGAACGAGTTCTGCCTATTCTTCTGTATACTACGTGGGGAAGGTCATACTGAATTACTTGGATGAAAATAACCAACAACTTTCTGATCCTAAAATCATTTCAGGAATCATAACAGATTCTTTTGATCTATCACAAGAATATCCAGAATTGAACGGATATTATCCAGTCAAGGAAATAGTGGAAAGGGATCAAGGAATCTTTACTCCAGAAGAACAGCAATTCGTTCATCATTATAAGAAAGGTTCGCCAATTGAATTTACTTTGATGCCTAAAGAAAATCCTTTACTGTTTTCTCGTTTCTCAAAAACAAGAGAGGTGACGATTCATATTTCTTATGAAGAGAAACAGAATTTATCATTTATGGCGAAATGTGGAGATGAAGTCTTAAGGTTAAAGGACTATCCAAGTTCCGAAAACGAGATCCAAGATAAAGTGAATGTTCAGCTTCCTGAAAATTGGTTGAACAAGGAAGTTGCTTTTTATATGGAAAACGAAAAAGGACAAAAATCAAAGGAAGAGAGCCGTCAGGTTTTAATTGATCACGGGGTTAAGCTTAGATTACCGGAACAGTTGACGTTTGGGGAACAACAGATTCCGGGTCAAGATCAATCGGTACAAGCAACGAATCAAAAAGAAATTCAGCTTATCGATGAAAGTGTGTTGGAGAAGAGTCATTGGCATGTTAAGTTAAAAGAAGAACGACCTTTAACTAACCAAGAGAATGACCAGTTGCATAATGCTCTTCATCTGCAGAGGAGTGGAGTGGATCAAACGATTAATGCAGAAGACCAATTGGTTTGGCAAGGAGAGAGTAGTGCAAGCTTCACTGACCATCATAAGATCCAGTTAAAATTACATCCTTTTTACAAAACTGGGGCATATCAAGGAAGCCTAATTTGGACACTAGAAGATGCGCCAGGATAAGATGGTTTTGACCAAACGATTTTTTTTTTATAGTCCCTCATAAGAAAAAGGATAAACGCAAAGGACACGAGTCAGAAAATAGTTGATTCGTGTCCTAAGCTTTGGTTATCAAGAGACTTATCAAAGACTTTGTCGTTCGATTACTCCAACTAGAAGAATACAACCGAGGTTTATAAAATGATATGCGGGAACTATGAAATACGATCGAAAAATTAGTTCACTTATGTAATATAAATTTTATGTAATATATAGAAGTTAGTATTAGGAAGGATGAGATGAAAAAAACTAAACAAAACTAAATGAACGCAAAATACACAAACTGTTCAAAGCGATAACAGATAGTGACTATTTAAAAGAAGGACAGTAGATACTCGCTATTTCTGAACTTGTTTTTCACCAAAAAACGACGGTTAACCATATCAATAGCTAACCGTCGTTTAACTTTTTTCCTAAAATGGCCTGATATGAATCTATAAACTAGACTGTTGCTTTAAATTTAGCCGCTTTTTCGATAGAAACTAATGGGCTAAACTGAATTTCGATGTCTCCAGTTTGATTCAGACAAAAATGAGCAGTACAATCCATTACTTTATCAGGAGCAACTGATCCCATTGTATTATCATTTGGATAAGAAGAAGCTTTTTTATCGTCTGAGCCATAAACTTCTACATCCATTCCTACAGGAAGGTCATTTTGACCATTGTTTTTAATTGTGTAAGTAATCTTGACTACTTGAGCAGGTTGTTCATCTGCAAATTGATTTCTTTCGTCAGTAAGTTCCACACTGTTTAATGTGTACTCAGCATCGCCAACTTTTACAGTATCCCCAACTTGGTAAAAACTTTCTTGCGCTTCTTTTGAAGAAGAGCTTGATGTAGCTTCTTTAGTAGAACTTGTTTTTGTCACTTTTTCTCCGCCGTTATCGCTTGCTTTATTGTCATCTGAGCCACCCAGTGCAGATCCAATTATTGCTACAAGAATGATTGCTAGTACCCAAAACCAAACTTTTTTATAAAATGGCTTTTTCTCCTTTACTACGTAACGTTTGCCATCTTCCCCTACAACACTTTTTTTAACCATTGTTTCCTCCATAATAATTATCTAATTTACTCCCACTTAATGGCAGGTAGTGATAGTCGCCAAAATATAGATATCTTGTGTTTCATTTATTAAGACATCTTTACTACCAAATATTCAGTTTTTCACAAATGAAAAGCTTCAAAAAAACACCTAACAGTTCGCATCAAATAAGAATATTCATTTTTTACTTACATATAGTAACATGATGTGTTTGATTTGGAAATATGTAATTATAAAATTTGTTATTTTTTATTATTCGAAAGATCATGTTAGGTATCGAGAAAGTAATAGAGAAGTAGGATTATCAAAAAAATGTAGGAGATGATAAGCATCTATTGATAAGTGGTTAATGTCATTTATGTGACAAATTTGAAAGATAAATAAATGGAAAAAAAAGCTCAAAAAAGATAAAATAAGTTAAATTTATTGATGAGGTGAGTTTATGAAAAAGGGAATATTCGGGGTTATTGTATTAATTTTATTAGGAGTTGGAGGATTTTTCGGTTACAAATATTATAGCGAAACGTATAAAACAACTACTGCATACACTAAGATTCCAACAGAAGTGCCAGAAAAAACGAAATCAAAGAACAGCGATGGGAAAATCATTGCGGGTGAATATAGTTACCATTATGACGTGACTTTTGTAAAAGCTGATGGCAAAGCAACTAAACGAACATTTAGTGTGAGTGGAGAAGCACCACAACCATTGAAACCAGGTAGTTACGTGCAAGCTGACATCAGTGACAAAAGAACAAGTTCTCCTAGAGTAATTGCAGAAGAAAAGATTCCTAAAGAAATCAAAAATAAAGTAGACGAATTAAATTAGTTTTCAAAAAAATGAAAGAGACGATAAAAAGTCTGATTCAAAATCAACTATTAAATCTAGCCGGAGCATGTACTGGTTAGATTTTTTTGTTGGTCAGTTATTCCATGTGATGGAGCATTGACGCAATTTGATGGAGAAATAGATTAGCAGGGGATTGTCCAAATACGCATTCTAGGATTCACGAATGAAATTTTGACAAAAAATCATTAATATGGTTTATTAAGAATAGAAAGATGAGGTGAATGAAATGGATAATGACCAGAGGTACTCTAAGCTTGCTAAGGATAAAACCTTTGTAACTTGGGGAATGATTCCGGTAGTCGGCTTTTTTGGACTTTTAGTGTCGTTGATGATTTTCATTTAAATATCTTCAAATAGTTAGGTGAGGCTTCTATGTAAACATAAGCTACTGCCCAAAAATGTCGAGAGACGCCAATGGGTAGAACAGGGATTGTCGATAGCAAGGCTTTTCTTAAGGTAGCTAAGTGCAAACTTTACGTTGCATAGTGCCAAAGCTCAAACGTGACGTAAGTCAAACGAAAACGGTAGCAAAAGCATCAATCAGTTCTTCAGACAGGATAAAAAAATGAAACGTTGGTAGACGTTCAACATTTATCCTGTCTGAAGAGCAGATGCTGGAGCGCCGTTTATTTGTTATTTTGCAGCAGGTGTTCCAAAAATTTTTTTACTAATTTTGTTTAGGTTAGTTTTTTAGGCTGTAAGATTATTTTTATTACATCGATTGAATATCGCTGGACACCTTGCATAGTTTTCTCTGTTAGAATGCCAGTAGTTACAGATTTTAAAAAGTGAAAAATAATATTCTTGTCATTAAAACAAGTGAGCTATTTCTTCTTTTTGATAATAATGAAAACAAGAATGGAATAGAAGATGGTGGAAAAAGCGAGTCCTTTAAGATAGAAATCGAATAATTGAACAGGTTGACTATAGGAATATTCTAAAATTTGGATCATAAAATAGATAGACGGAAAAGAGGAGAGAAGCATTAGTATGTCATATTTGTTCCATTTTGTATAAAGAGACAAAAAAAGAATAATACCAATAAAAGGGATCCAAAACAGTAATTTACTCATCGTAATCATATGACCCATCCTTATACAGCCTTTGCATAATTTAGATAATAGCACGTAGTATATAACCGACAAAGAGTTTTGTATTACCTTGTCCAATTTTTAATTGTATACTCATTAATGGCGGAATAAGTTAAGGAGAGAACTGAATAAAGTGAGGTAAATAGACGACAAAAAAGCACCTACCATTGAATGAATAGGTGCTTTTAAAGTGAACTAGAACTGTAATCGTTCATTTGGGGTTTTCACTCCTATGCGGATTTTTTCAATTCTTGCACTGCTTGTTCAATCGTCACTCCAGTGGCTACTCGATTTTCATTTGTTTTATCAAATACCACAAATAGATTCAAATCAGTATTTAGAGTTACACGATATTGTAAGTCTTTGTTATAGAATGTCATAATCATTCTCCTTTCTTAAATTCTTGCGAAAGGCAACGAAACGTTGATAACGAAATTCCATTTATTATTATAGCATAAAGAAGAAAACTTTGCTAATTAAGGATTGTTTAACTTTATATAGAAGATAAGATAAACAGGATAGAAATAGCCTATTCGCTTTAATTAAAAAACTATAAAAAAAGTAGAGGTTTATTCTTGTGTTTCTCATTTATCTATGCTATATTAAGTAAGTAATCTATTTTGAAACGTAATTTGAGCTAACTATTTTAGTTTATGACTCCTTTTGCCTATCAATAATTTATTGCAATAAAATCGTACGTTGATACGTATTAGGAGGAAATATATATGAATAACGGTACAGTAAAATGGTTTAACGCAGACAAAGGTTTTGGATTTATCACTGCTGAAGATGGAAATGATGTTTTTGCACATTTCTCAGCTATCCAAGGTGACGGTTTCAAAACATTAGACGAAGGTCAAGCAGTGACTTTTGATATTGAAGACGGTCAACGTGGCCCTCAAGCAGTAAACATCGTAAAAGGTTAATACTGTCATAATAAAAACTACTCTTTCATTAGAGTAGTTTTTTTGTTTTTTCTTAGTAAAGAAAAATGCTGCTCTGCCGCTCAAGTGAAGACTATTGAGGAAGGGATACGGACCTCTCCCTATTCAATAGCGAAGAATCGTGATCGACGAATGAATGTGTCAGTCAGACAGTTTAAATGAATCCTAATATAATGAATATGAGAGTGAGAAAAGGTTCATACTCTCATATTCATTGCGTTTATTTGAATCAATAAATGAGGAAAATCTGATGAACTTTTAAGAATCCGTAGCTTTTATATGGATTAAATCAATTCCTTTTTGTTTAAGGTTTGTTAAACAGATCATCAGGTAGTCTTCGTCATGCTCAGGATAAATAGGTGAAGTTTGTTTTTGAGGAGAAAGATAAGTATAAGGATCACAGGCTTTCCCACGGTACTCCGGGACAGACCATTCTGGAGAAGGAAGATAATGGCGCTTTTTCATTTCAGTAAGAATAAGTTGGTGATACTGATAAAGCTTGTAAGGGGAATGTTGGAAGACATAATCAACTGTTGCATGCTTTCTTCCCCAACCATTACCTCTTAATGCACAACATTCTCTATGTTGACCTAATAATTGTTTTCTAGGAAGCAAAGGGATTAATTCTTCATGCCATAAGCGCATTTACTCACTCTCTTTCATTTAGATTAGATGGTTTAATTTACGCGGTCTGGTTTTTCTGATCGTCCGATCAAATAGTCAACAGATACATTATAAAAATCCGCAATAAAAATTAGATCGATAGCGCTCGGACAACGTTTTCCCTGCTCTAATTGTAGATAAGTTTCCAACGGGAGTGAGGTTTGTTCAGCCACTTCCTTAACGGTTAAATTCTTTTTTTTTCGGAGATAATCCAGCCGACAGCGTAGTGTATCTAATAAAATCGCTTCTTCAATACTCATAAATTCGCTCCTTTTGTCATTCAAATAAATTCATCGATCAATGCTTTCTATTTAAATAAACCAAATAAGCAATTGGTAATAACAAAGCTAGAATCAAACCAATCAGTTCTGCTACTAATAATTGATCTGGTTCAAAATACTGATAATTTAAGATTTTATATGAAAAAAAGATTGCTGGTAACGTAAAAAACGCTAAAATTAGGCGTTCCTTGTTCCAGTTGATTAAGTAACAAATAATAGGGATAAGAATTAAGGTAGGAATAAAAAAAATAAGTCGACTCAATGTTATCATAGTACTAACTCCTATAGATTTCGTATTTAAATAATCATTGATTTTCAGTCGTAGGTTAACAACGAACAACCACTTATACTAAGAGGTGGAAAACACTTCGAAAAGTGATTACGACTTAAATAATCATAAGAATAAAAAAACAACCCAAATACAAGATAGCACGTTCCGAGTAACAGAACAAATAATATGCTACGTGTTTGAAAAAACAAATGATTCAAACAATTCATATACCAAGTGATAGAGCATTTGTGGTGAAGAGGGAGGGAAGAGCTGGAAATCGTCTGATCCAAATAGAATATTTGTTATTTAATGGGATGCTTTTGGATTTTTATTAAATAAGCTTGTTTCGGATTTTTATTCATGCTATAGTAGATATAAGTTATTTTTGTATCTTAAAATTTTTACTGTACCCTTAGCTCAGTTGGTTAGAGCTGACGGCTCATAACCGTCCGGTCGTAGGTTCGAGTCCTACAGGGTACATATTAAAGCGCTCGTTTCTTTAAACAATGATTAGATAATCATTGTTTTTTTATTTTGAAAAGTTGCATGCTTTTAGAAATGACTAATAACTGATGTTTCAACTATTGTTTATTGGAGATGGGGAACCTCATTTGATATTTTTTATAAACGCTATAGGAAGTTTATTAGTAAGAAAATCCTAACCGTTACTTTCCACAAAGTGAGGGAACGATCAATACAAATTTTAGGAAATAGATAGTACGAACAAAGAAAAGCCTTTAGTAAATAACGAAATAAAACGCCCACAAAGTTAAATGTTGTGGGCGTTTTATTTTCGGTTACTTCAACTCAACATTAAAATCTTTGAGTAGTTTTAGCGCTTGATCGCCATGCTTGTTTTCAGAAACAAAAGCTGTATCCACTAAAAAATCAGCTTCTGGAAATACGCTTTGTAAAGCAATGGTATTCGATAAGACACAGAGATTCGTTTCTGTACCAACGACTTCAATGTGCTTTTCTTTTTCATCTTGGTCAAAAGCTTCTTGTTTAATCTCAAGTAAGCTTTCCGGTGGCATCGTGAAGTAGTATTTCTTGACGACTTTTTCATTTTCTTTAGGAGCAAGTGTAGGAATGATTTGCAAATCTTCGCCTTCTTCATCCTGCTCTTTTCGCTCGACTGGTATATCTCTGGTAAAAAGAATATATTCGTTTTTTTTACGTGCAGCTTCTAAACGTGAGTGGATTTGTTTGATTAACTT
The DNA here is from genome assembly GCF_051711005.1 of Enterococcus sp. DIV1682a. Classification (NCBI taxonomy): domain Bacteria; kingdom Bacillati; phylum Bacillota; class Bacilli; order Lactobacillales; family Enterococcaceae; genus Enterococcus; species Enterococcus sp. DIV1682a. The sequence continues at coordinate 1,571,308 of NZ_JBIOLT010000001.1, read as the reverse complement.
ATCTGCGTGCTGAACATAATATTTACTCTCAGGATCTAGAATATGATTTTGCATATCGACGATTACTAACAATTTTTTCTCCCTCCTTAAACCTTAATAATAATTGTTGATAATATACGCTACACCAGCTTCTTCATTTGTTTTGGTTACTTCATCCGCAATATTTTTTACCTGTTTCTGTGCATTTCCCATCGCAATACTTGTTCCACTGACTTTTAGCATCGCAATATCATTTTCCTGATCACCAAAGGCAACGATCTCATGAGGATCGATTTCCAAGGTCTCAGCTAAAAAGATTAATGAGTGAGCCTTTGTTACATTTTTAGGTGTGATTTCCAAAAAATGGGGGTCTGAAAAGACGGAATCAATCCCTTCACTTTTTAAATCTTGTTGCAGTTTTTGCAATTTTGATTCATCTTTATCTGTTAATGCCAATTTTAAATAGCTGACAGATGGATCTTCTAATAACTTGGTGATTTCAGCAAATGTCTGATTTTGTAAATTGAAATGTTGGTAGTAGGGATCATCTTTCACCAAATTTGACTCATCAAAGGTTAATTGATCATCTTGAGTTTCTCGACTAGCAATAATTGATATTTTTGCCTCTTGTGCTAAGAAGAAGGCCCGTTTAAGGGTAGCAAGCTCAATTTTAGAACGTTTCAATACGTGAAGGATCTCGCCTTTCATCATCTTTGCCACGAAAGAACCATTAGATGAAATCAAATAGCCGCCGATCCCAAGTTCTTCAAATACATCTTTAGCAGAGATGCTATTTCTACCAGTCGCAATCGTGACGATCCCACCATGTCGATCAAAGTTTTGAAGTGCCTCGATGTTTTCTTTTGGTATCTTTCCATTCCGATCGAGTAAAGTACCATCTAAATCAATTGCTGCTAATTTCATATTATTCGCTCCCTTTATCTATTGCTTACTCTAAGGTTAAATGAGAATTTCCTAAAATAAAAATAAAATGCTTTGTGTTTTTGAATTTTTTCAAAAAATATTCTTAGTTTTCATTCGACATATATAGGTAGTATTCCACATCCTATAATTGAATAAATAGGCAGAAAAACGATTAAGTTAACGTTTTCAATTCGATAAAAAAGGTTTATTTTTATGAATTATTCAATGAAAATGAAGCATATCTTTTGCTTTAAAGTTTATTGAGGCATATTCTGGATATAGAAAAGGTTAGAAAAAGATTAGAAAAAGGAGTGATTTTAATGGAGATGAAACAAGGTATCGTTCCGGTAGTAACTGCTTCAGATGAAAATTACGCTCCTTACTTAAGCGTGATGATTGCCACTGTACTGGAAAACTCCACTAAAACAAGACACATTTATTTTTATGTCATTGACGACGGTATTTCTGAATATAGCAAAGAAGGACTTAGACAAACGGTTAAAAAACATTCAGACAATGCAACAATTCAATTTTTAACAGTTGATAAAGATGTCTACGAAGATTTCCTAGTAAGTGACCATATTACTACTACAGCATACTTAAGAATATCTTTACCTAAGATCTTAGCTAAATACGACTATAAAAAAGTGCTTTATTTAGATTCAGATATTTTAGTACTAGATGACATCGTTCATTTATATGATCAACCATTAAATGGTAAAACGATTGGAGCTGTCATCGATCCAGGTCAAACGAAAGCTTTGAAACGGTTAGGAATTGAATCAGATGCTTATTATTTTAATTCTGGTGTGATGGTTATCGACATTGATCGTTGGAATGAAAAAATGATCACTGAAAAAACAATCAATTATTTAAAAGAAAATGGTGATCGAATTATTTACCATGATCAAGATGCGTTAAATGCAGTTCTGTATGAAGACTGGGAGCAATTAGAACCAAAATGGAATATGCAGACTTCCTTGATCTTTGAACGTCATCCTGCTCCAGATGCTGCGTATGAAAAATTATACAAAGCAGGAAATGAATCGCCGTCGATCGTTCATTTCACAGGGCATGACAAACCATGGAATACGTTAAAAGATCATCCATATACAAATGTCTATTTAAAAAAATTAGCGCATAGCGTTTTAAAGAAAGTGGGAGAGGTAAATGAATAGAAGAAAAGAAATCGCAATCGTATCAAGTTGTAATACCAAATTTGTGCCTCATCTAGCGGCGCTGTTCGTTTCAGTATTAGAAAATAGTGATCCAAAAGTTTTTGTACGATTTTATGTCATTGATGACAACATTGATAATGAAAGCAAACAATTATTACGTTTCTCTGTTAAGAATTCTCGTATGAATACAGAGGTTGAATTCTTGAAGATCAACAAAAAATTCTTTGAAAATGTAGTAACAAGTGATCGTATTCCGGAAACTGCTTACTATCGTATTGCTATTCCTGAGTTATTTAGAGGAAAAAATGTCGAACGTCTTTTATATATGGACTGTGACATGATTACCGTAAAAGATGTTACACCATTATGGGATCTTGAATTTAACGGTGCGATCTTGGCCGCCGTAGAGGATGCTGGTTTCCACCAACGATTAGAAAAAATGGAGATCCCAGCAAAATCAACACGCTACTTTAATTCTGGATTGATGCTCATCAATGTTGAAAAATGGTTAGAACAAGACATTACTAAAAAAGTTCTAACATTCATTGAAGAAAATCCTGAAAAATTACGTTTCCACGATCAAGATGCGTTAAATGCAATCTTACATGATCGTTGGATTCCATTACATCCAAAATGGAATGCTCAAGGATATATCATGGCAAAAGCGAAAAAACATCCAACACCACAAGGAGAAAAGGAATACGAAGAAACACGTAAAGATCCATCGATCATCCACTTCTCTGGTCATGTTAAACCATGGAGTAAAGATTTTGAAGGGCCAACTAAAAAATACTACGATAAATATGCAAACATGACAGCTTTCCGTTGTGTCGCAAAATTTCCTAAATATCCACTTTATGCCAGAATCAATCGTAACACAGAAGTGAGCCGCTGAGGAAAAATGTCGTAACTTATATATAATCTGAAGGAGATGATGATGATGGAAATCACGATGACAAAACATGCGATGGAGGCATTGACAAAAAAAGTAGGAAAAGATTCAAAAATTGCTTTGGCATTGATTGATTCTTCAGATCCATTTTTAAGAGATAAAGGGGCTTGTGCAAAAGGTAGTTTTTTCCAGATTATTCCTTTCTTTGTAGAATTTGGGAAATACGTCAATAAAATCGAACATCCCACTCTGGAAATCTACACATCTAAATTAGAGCAATCTTATTTAGGTAGACATTTGAATCTTGCATATGACCACCAATTAAACAGTTTCTCTTTAGAAAATGAGATTGTTGTCTTGGATCGTAACATTAAATTAAGCAACTGTTTCTTTAGCTAACATCCTTTGTAGAAAGGGAGATTGATCATGCTGGACTATTACTTTATTGGAAAAGAGAAAGTAATAACGACAGACAAAAACAACTATAATTGGCTCGTGATCGACAGTAGTGACACTAAGGAAATTGAACAGGTGATTGAAAAGTATCGTTTACCAAAAGATATCTTTGTTGGAACTTCTCTACCAGAAGAAGTTTCAAGAATCGAAGAGCTTGTGGGGACGAATTTGAACCATCCGATTTCCTTAGTGCTACTGAATTTGTCCAACCAGGAGCAGAAAATCGAGAATCGATTAATGCCTATTTCGTTTATTTATTCGGATGAGTTATTGATTAGTTGTATCGATAAAAAAACGGACTTTTTTGATCGAGTATTAGCAAAACATGGGAATAAGATCAATTCTTTTGAAACACTTATTGCATACTCTGTCTTGAACATCTATACCCATTACGTGAAAGAACTAACAGAAATGAAAAAGAGGATTGATTCCCTCGATCAAGAAGCGCGTAAAACGACGGAAAACGAAGAACTATATAAGCAAGCGGATTTAGAACGGGATATTGTTTATATTGATCATACGTTGAGAGATCAAAAAGAGACTTTAGATACCTTATGGCAATCAGAAGATTTTGTTGAGAAATTAGCTGATGCTCGTCTACTTTATGACATCCAATTGAGACAAAGACAAACAGAAAAAATGATTTTGATCTATCGTGACTTGTTAGAAAGTATTGGGGATCTTTTTAATGGAATGATGGACAATCATTTGAATCATCTAATGAAATATCTTGATTCGGCGGCACTAGTGATCTCTGTTCCAGCATTGATTGCAGGGATTTGGGGGATGAATACTGGCGGATTACCTGGTAAAAGCTCTGGCTTAGCCTTTTTATTAGTTATCTTTGGCTCGATCGTTGTTGCAGGAGCTGTAGGCTACCATCTTTACCGAAAAGATTATACAAAATAAAAAAGTACCAAACTATGAGGAGGATACACATGACAGAACCAAAATTAATTGATCCACGTAAACTTTACCATACTGAGGAATTTCCTAAACAAGACCAGGATACACCAGCATTACAAAAAGAAATGCAACCAGTTCCTGACTGTGGAGAAGAATCTTATGAAGGATCAAATCAACTAGAAAATCGCCGTGTTCTGATTACTGGCGGAGACTCAGGGATCGGGCGCGCGGCAGCTATTGCTTTTGCAAGAGAAGGGGCAGATATCGGCTTGCACTTTTTCCCAGGAGAAGAAGAAGATGCCAAACAAGTAGCTTCCTATATTGAAAAAGCAGGACGAAAAGTTGTTTTACTACCATATGATCTTAGAGACGAAACAGCGCCTAAAGAAATCGTTGAAAAAGTTGTCAGTGAATTAGGTGGCTTAGATACATTAGTATTAAATGCGGGACAACAAATCTCTTGTCCGGCTATTGAAGAAATTCCATTAGAACAAGTGAAAGACACATTCATGGTGAATATTTTAGCAATGTTTGCGATTGTTAAAGAAGCAGTTCCACATATTCCAGCAGGAGGAGCAATCATCAACACTACTTCTGTTCAAGCGTTCAATCCAAGTGAACATCTTTTAGATTACGCTTCTACGAAAGCTGCGATTGCCAACTTTACGATTGGCTTAGCAAAACAATTAGCACCAAAAGGCATTCGTGTTAATGGAGTAGCTCCTGGTCCTATTTGGACACCACTACAGTTAGACGAAGGACAACCGGAAGATTCTATTCCTGAATTTGGCCAACAAAGCTTGCTTGAACGTGCCGGCCAACCAGTAGAATTAGCTCCAGTTTACGTTTTCTTAGCTTCAAATAAAGCGAGCTACGTTACTGCACAAATTTATGGTGTAACTGGTGGGGAAGCTATCAACTTATAAAAAATGGGAGGTGCCAGGATGAATAAAGGGACTAAAACAATTGGTGTCATTTTTTCTCTGCTACTTTTGTCTATTCTACTATTTGTCGTCTTGATTAGTGCGGTCTATCCTTTACCATTGATGCTTGAACGATTCCGTTTCTTTACAATAACGAATTACTATATGCAGCAATATATTTTTTGGGTAGCAGTCGGCTTAGCGATTCTACTAATTATTGCATTATTGATCGTCATTTTTTATCCGAAAACGATCGGAACCTTCTTATTGAAAAAAGGGGACGGCGAATTAACGTTAGACAAAAAAGCGATTGAAGGTATGGTTCGTTCACATTTACATGAAGATGAATTCATTCACTCACCAAAGGTCAATATCAAAGCCACAAAAAATAAGATCGCAGTTACAGTTAAAGGTGAATTAAAACGGACTTCTTCATTGATCGGGAAAACAAGAATATTGATGGATGAAATCGAAAAAGAAGTGAAACAGTTACTCGGAACAGATGAGCAAGTAAAAGTGTCGGTGAAGTATACAGGTTACCAAGCACCTACCAATAAATATCAAACAAACGAACACGCTCGTGTGGAATAAGGAGGGGCACAAATGAATGAACTTTTTGCTGCTTATAAGCTTCCGATCATTTGCGGGGCAATTGGGTTGATTCTCGCCGTACTATTGATTACAGTGGGATTCTTTAAAACCTTGTTGCTGATCCTTATGGCGATCATTGGCGTGGCGGTCGGAATGTATTTAAAACAAACGAAAATTTTTGATCATAAATCTTAGGAGGAAATTCTATTATGGATAACAACAAAACAAATAACCAAAACAAACCAGTATCTGCACATCCAGATCCAACGACACCGAACAATGCAAATGGTGTTCATGATGCCAAAGATAAAACAGCACCCGTTTCAGCACATCCAGATCCGGTTGTACCCAACGTTGAAAACAAAGTGGCTCATGATAAAAAAGAAAACGAAGGACAATCAGAACAACAAGGAAAACATGAAAATTTTAGTAATCCAAAAGAACATCATGGAGATCAGCCAAAACCTCCAATGCCAGGGCATACACCACCTAAGCCAGAAGCCCCAGCAAAAGATCCAAAAAACACAACGGAAAACAGTGAATCTATGAATGGTGATGTGACATATGAAGATAAGGTCATTCAAAAAATCATAGGCATCTCCTTAGAAAAAGTGGATGGATTATTAACAGCTGATGGTGGCTTCTTCTCTAACGTGGCAGAAAAATTAGTCAACACTGATAATGTAACAGCCGGTATTGACACGGAAGTTGGGAAAAAACAAGTCGCTGTTGATCTTAAGATCGTTGTTGAATACGGCAAAGACATCGAAGAAATTTACCAACAAATCAAAAAAATCATTGCCAAAGAAGTTCATGAAATGACACATCTAGATGTCATTGAAGTCAATGTCGATGTGGTCGACATTAAGACAAAAGAAGAATATGAAGCAAACAGTGAAACAGTTCAAGATAAATTGACAAATGCGGCAAAAGCCACAGGAGAATTTGCATCTGAACAAACGGAAAAAGCCAAATCAGCAATTGAGCAACAAAAAGAAAATAACCAATAATCAACTGATTCAAGCACGAATTAGCTGTTCGTTCAGTCGCTAAGTAGTTGAAAGCGAAGCAACTAAAAATTAGTTTATTTATAGAGTCAATAGAAGAGATCGAGACAAGTTTTTGTCTCGATCTCTTCTATTTTTGGCTAAGGCTCCTTTTTTAATGGTAAGTAAAATGTTTTACATAACAAAAACATCTTCTGTCTTTTAGTGTTTGTCCATTGTGAAAAAGTGACATTACATATTCTTGTGATTCCCATTAAACTTAAAGAAGTATATTTTACTGAAGATTTTTATAAAAAAAGACGTAAAAGGGTGGAACTGAGCAAAAACAAAAAACTTAAGAAACATAACGTTTGAACTTAACTAAATCGTCAGAAATAAAGGAAGAAATTAAACAGCAGTATGGTATAAATAGGAGTTTTTCTTATGAGAAAACTAACATTACTTTTCTATTGCCGTTTAAAGATACAGTCTTAAAAGGAGGAGTACATTGAAAACCAGAAAAAAATTATTACATAGTACATTGATATTAGCACTCGCATTTGGACAAACTAGTGGCACCATCGTTGAAGCTGTTTCTGCGTTAAATGCAGATGGAAGTAGCAATACGAAGAAAATTCCAGAAGAAGAAAAAGAAACAACAAGTAAGACAAAAAGCGTTACAACTGAAGTAGTTAAGGATATAAAAAAAATAAATCAGCAAAGCAATACAGCAGAAAATAAAGAGTACCAAACGAGAAATGTAGGAGACGAAATTAACTTATCTACAACTAAAGAAGAAATTAGAAAAATTACTCAAGATATGCTAAATAATAGGAGTAATATGACATTAACAAGATATTCATATGAGGTAGGAGATCAAGTAGATTTTAATGATGCGCTACTACTTAATAGAGTAAATATAAACATTGCTCCACTTCCGGACAATGTGACTCAAATAAATAAAGTTGATGAAGAATATATCTCTGAGAGTGGTAATTGGAAATTAAGGGTGAAAGGTAAACAATCTGGTAATAATGCTGCCGCCTATTTTGACTTCTACTTTACTCGTCTAAAAATAAGTAGTTTAGAAAAAGAAGTATTTGATATTAATACTATATGGTTTGGTCGGACAAATATAGGGAAGCCTGATTTTAGTTTTGGAAAATATACAGTGAAGTTTCCAACTGCAGAAGAGACAATAGGAAAACTAGTAGCTACCAGAAAACCAGATGACTTTAGTTTGAATCAAGGAGGATCAGTACCAAAACCTTCAACTTATATTGATTCCGTGAAAAACTCACGAGGTAATATAACATACTCATGGAAAAAAGCGCCAAATGTTGAAAAACCGGGTAATCAACAAGTTGTAGTGAATGTCAGTGATGAGTCTGGGCGATCGTTGGATGTGACTATCCCTATAACCATCATTCCGCTACCTTTAGAAATGTCAACAAAACCAGGCGAATATCAGTTAAACCAATATGAGAAAGTTCCAAAAGCTGGTGATTACTTTGACGTAGTGAATCATTATGAAGGAACAACTTATCAAGTCGAATGGGTGAACGCGCCTGATATGTACCAAGTAGGAGAACAAATTTGTAAAGCAAGAGCAACTTCTTCTGATGGACGTACAGTTGAAGGCACGGTAAAAATAACTATCTTAGAAAATACAGGGTTACAAGTTAAATTAAAACCTATAGAAGATCGGGTATTAGCGAGTACTTATCCTTCTTTAAGTAACAATTTTAAAGATTACATTGAAGAAGTTACGATGTTAGGAAAACCGGTAGATATTAATCAACTTCAATTAGTAGTCTCAGAATCAACGGAAGCAGTATTTTCGTCGGTAGGGCAACATGAAGTACTTATTACTGTTAAAATGAGGCATCCAGATTCAGATGTGATGATAAAGGGGGCAGCGACAACCACTGTAAATTATAAATGGGGCAATACCATTTTGATGCGTTCGGTTGATGGTCATTCCGCTGGTGCTTTTGCTTTAGATGTTGGTAATTCTAGTAACGCCCCAGCAACATTATCTATTAGGCAAGGGCTTGCATCACCTTTAGATGAATGGGTGGGCGATTCCACTAATCCCTTTGAACTTTATTATAATTTCGAGGTTTTACGTGATGGTCGTTCCGTCTATAACCAAGACGTGACGAATCGTGCGACCTTACAAGAAGTCATGAATGCGTTTGGAGATACTGATAATAATCTTACGGTTCAAATGAATGATATCATCCAAATCACACATCCAAGCAAAACACCAAATGCTTCGGTGGTGATGATTAAAGAAAAAGAAAATGATTTTACGTATGGTACGGAAATCGCCCGTTACCGTGTGACTCCTTATGGGTTTGATCCAGCACCTGTCATGACGGCAGAAAGTGCGGAAAAAGCGTTCGTCCTAGGCGAAGACGTGGGTCAGACAAATTTCCGTGAGCTAGTAAAAAATGTGCGGATCAATGGTGGATTGGCTGATGATGATTTTTATTCAGTGGAGCCCCTTGGTGAATTTGATACCAGCACGATCGGAAAACGCAATATGCGGGTCAAAATCATGACAAAGGATAAACTTGCGTCCGAAGAAATTGAGATTTCTTACCAAGTGAAGTGGGGAGACACTTTTGTTATTAAAGGATTGAAAGAGGCGACAGTTGGTGCGTTTAGTTTATTGAAGAATCAAAATCAATGGCAAATCCAAGCTTCTCAAGGAGTGGACGGCACAAACTTAAATGATCCGGTGGATAATTATTTTGGGCGTGATACCTACTATTCTATCGAAGTTTTACAAGGAGCTACAAGCAAGTTCCGTTATGAAGTGGCAGGTAATCAGTCGATTCGTGAATCCATCCAGGGATTCAATAATGGGCAACCGTTGACGGTCAGTAATGGCGACGTGATCAAAGTGTATCATGCCGATCCTCTTGGGAAAAATCTTTTAATGAAAGATGAATTAGTCAAGGATTATACGATTGGTTCCAATTATGCCTATTATGAAGTCACTGACCATGGCTTGGAACCAATTTTAGCGGTTGCGGCTGATTCGATGGCTCAAGAATTTATCTTAGGTGAAGATAGTAGTAACGTTGATGGTGCGAAGTTGATTAATAGCATTACGATTAATGGAACGACAGTGGGAAATAATCAGTACACAGTCAAACAAATGAGTGATTTTGATACTTCGGTGGCGGGATCACAAACGATCAAAGTACGTATTGATACGAAAGATGGACTCGTTTCAAAAGAAATCGAGGTTCCTTATGAAGTTAAATGGAACGATACGATTTTGATGAAAGCTCAAAATGGACAATCAGGCGGAGCCTTTTCATTACATTCGGGGGCTTCCAGTACGAATCGTGTATTAGTCTTAAACCAAGGATTAAAAACCGATCTCAATGCGCCGATTAGTACCGATTCTTCGCTTTATTATTCCATTGAAGTATTGCGAGACGGGCGTTCTGTCTATCTACAAGAGGTGCCTGGACGTGCTTCTCTCCAACAGGTAATGGACAATTTCGGGACGAAACAAACGTTAAATGTCCAAGCTGGTGATGTCGTTAAAATGTATCATCCACAACGTTCAGAAGGTAGTTCGGTGTTAATGGTAGATGAAATGGAAGAAGATTATACCTATGGCTCGCAATATGCCTACTATCGAGTAACATCCTATGGTTTTGAACCGATGTCAGTGATTGAAGCTGTTGGCTCCAACAAAGCATTTTCATTAAAGGAGAATACGAAAACGACGGACTTGAGTCAATTGTTAGCACAAGTATCGATCAATGGCGAAATTGTTACGAGTGAAGACTATACAGTGGAGAAACTTTCTGGATTAGATACCGCAACTGTGGGCAAAAAGGAAGTCAGATTAAAACTGAAGACAGCCGATGAGACCGCAGATATCGAACTGGATGTTCCTTACGAAGTGGTTTGGGGAAGTACCTTCTTGCTTAAAGGATTAGATGACCAGAATGTGGGCGCTTATAGTATTGTGGAACAGGACGGAGAGTGGACGATCCAAGCTGGCAAAGGAGAGGATTCCACCGTTTTAACCAATCACGTGAATAACGTTTTTGGTCGCGATACTTACTATCGGATCGAAGTAGTAGCAAATTCAGAAAATCAACCGAAGGAAGGATCTGGTGTAACCGTTGAAAATATTATGGGCTTAGATCCGACGACTCGATTATCGGAACAAATAAAATACCAGTATGATGTGACTGGAAACATGACTGTGGGTCAGGCTATCAATGGGTTTAATAATGGGCAGCCGTTGTCAATTGAAGAAGGGGACATCGTAAAAGTTTATCATGCAGAGGCGAAAAATAATTTATTGATGCGAGATGACTTGACGAAAAATTATACAGCGGGTTCAAATTATGCCTATTATCAAGTAGCCAATCAAGAATTTGAACCGATCACTGAGATGAAAGCTGAAACAGTTTCGCAAGAATTGACATTAGGCGAAGATGCTAGTGATATTGATGGAATGGATTTGATCAAAAATGTTACTTTCAATGGTCAAAAATTAGATACGACATTATATGATGTCGAACAAGTTTCTGAATTTGATACGAATACTGCTGGAGCGAAGATGTTAACGGTGAAATTATCTACCGCAGACGGTGTCACTTCTACGGATGTGGAAGTACCTTACGAAGTGAAATGGGGAAGTACGATCCAGCTCAAAAATAAAAAAGGTGAAACCGTTGGTACTTTCGGCTTAACAAAAGACAAAAAACAATTGAAACTCCAGGCGTTACAAGGAAAAGAAGGAACGAACTTAGCTAGTCGAGTCACTGAAGTCAACGATGCAGATGTGTATTATGGGATCGAAGTCTTTACAAACAACAGTAGTAAATATAAATACGAAGTGCGAGGCACACAAACGATTGCCCAAGCAATCGAACGATTCAATAGTGGGGAGCCATTAAAAGTTTCTGCAGGGGATCAAATCAAAGTGTATCATACGGATCCAAGCGGGAATGTCTTGATGGCAGAAGAAACGGAGCAAAATTATACCTATGGTTCCAATTATGCGTATTATAATGTGACCGAATACGGCTTTGAACCGACTGGGGACTTTACCGTGACACCGGCAGAAGCAAAAATAATCATCAATACCAAACAAGTGGATCTTAAAGATCTCTTGAAAGAAGTGAAAGTCAACGGGAAAGAAGTACCGAAAAACGCCTATACAGTGAAATTAGATCCTGAAACCGAAATCGATACTTCAAGTTTAGGAAATCGTGTCGCTAAATTAGTGGTCAAAGTTGACCGCTCTTACGGTGGATTTTCTACTGAAACTGAAGCGACTTATGAAGTAGTGAAAGAAGGAACACCAGGAGCGTTAGGAGAAAGTTCAGGCGAAGGAAATACAGAAGAAGAGACCAACGTGGAAGGTGAAGGAACAGAAGAAGCAAACGGTGGTAATTTACCGAAAACCAATGAAACCAAAAATGCAATGTTCCCTCTATTAGGCACCGTACTAATTAGTTTGGTAGGAATGTTTCTGTTTTGGAAAAAGAAAAAACCAAAAGAAGAACCCAAAAGAAGAACCAAAAAAGTAGTATAATCCCATTGAAATAAATAAAGCACTCATTAGTTGTCGTAAAACTTCTGATGAGTGCTTTTTTGGCACTGGGCTTACCATTTGCACAAATAAAGCTCTATACAAGTCTGAGGGTAACAGCTATCGTCTATCAATATCCGAAAAAAATTCTTTGGTAAGCTTTGGAAAATAGCTTTTCAACGATTTTACTGTATGTATAACGAAAATTATAGTTATTATAACAAAATTAAAAATGATGTCTGCTTAACTAAACGTACATGTCGGTTTCAAGTTACTACGATAATCGTCCTGTTGAAATTTATTCATTAACCACATCTAGAGGGTGGATCAATTCTATCTAAAGTAAATTTTATTGTAATATCAGTATTAATCAGCGTTTTTACTATCTGAAATGAAACTGAAAAATCAATGATGATTCATCAATTCCATAAATATCAGTTTTTTTCATTTCCTTTTACATTTATAGTACAATTTAAAAAATAACGATTTGAAGTAAGTCTATTTTTCCTGGTTTGTTGGTAAAATATGACATTGTACGATAAAATAATTCCTTATATGCTTCTTGATGAAAGAAAAATTTTTTTCTTAATAGAGTAATCAAGGGAGGATTATGTTGAAAGATAAAAAACGATTATTGAAAAGTGCGTTGATTTTTGCATTGATACTCGGTCAAACGAATAGTGGGACTATCGTGGGAGCAGGTTCGATGTTGCCTACAAATGAAAGCAGATCTATAAGTCAAAAATCAAAAAGAACTGAAAAAACAAATCAGGGAAAAGAAAAAAAAACAAGTGAAAAAGCAGATAATAATAACCTAGTAGATTCAGAAGATGATCAAAAAAATACAACAATTTCTTCTAGAGACTCTGTGCTAACCAGTTATCAACGTGGAGAACTTAAGAAGGCAGCTACTGGGTATGTGCCAAAATATATCAAACATTTTATGGATATGACTAACCATAGCATATATTATAGAGTAAACGATCAAATGTATTTCGATAGATCTTTTCTTAAATTATTTTTTTTTAATGATGATAATCATGAGGTTCAAGATTATAAACCAGATGTCCCAAAAGATGGCGCTCTAATATTAGGTGACTGTATATATTTCTACCCTTACGGAACTTCTAATAGCGGAGCTGTCATATTTGACAAAGCATATAGTGTAGATTCAAAAAGTGGAAATTGGCGAATGACAATGATAAGGCCTGATGACAATAGTGGTCGTTACTCAATCAAATTTACTCGTTTAAAGATTGCGCCAAACCAACCCGAGATTTTTTCTATGGATATTGGTTATTATCCTACTATACTTGCTGAGAAGCTAATTCTAGAATATGATACAATTGATTTTTCAGTGGATTTCCCTGATGCGGAAACATGTATTGGGAATTTGAGAGCTTTAAAAAAAAGTGGCGAACATGCGCTTAAACAAGGTGATGAGATACCTAAAGCTGTAGAATATATTAAGTCAGTAGAGAATACTCGAGGAAATGTAAAATACGAATGGAAAACAGCTCCTGATACGAGTCAGTCAGGAAGTCAACAAACAAAAATAGTAGTTAGTGATGATTCTGGCCGAACGGATGAAGTTACTGTGCCGATTACGATTATTCCTTTACCGTTAGAGATGTCGCCAAAATTAGGAGAACATAAAGTCATGCAATATGGTGATGTTCCAAAAGCAGCCGATTATTTTAATGTGGTCAATCGTTATGAAGAGTCCACATACAAAATTGAATGGGTCAAAGCCCCTGATATGAATCAAGTGGGTGTTCAAACTTGTCAAGCGAAAGTGATTACCTCAGATGGGCGTACTGCAGACAGTTCAGTACAAATAGAAGTTATCCCCCATCCAGGTTTAGAAGTGAAGCTAAAGCCGTTAGAAGATCGAATATTAGGTAGGTCCTATCCTTCTTTAAGTTCAGATTTTAAAAATTACATAGAAGAAGTAACATTATTAGGTGAGAAAGTAGATATTAATGAGTTAGAATTAGTTGCAAATGAAACAACCGATATAAATACTCAAACGGCTGGACAAAAAGAAGTAAGTATTACAGTTAAGAAAAAAATTACTGAGGCAAATGCCTGGGTTAAAGGAACAGGAACCACTACAGTCAACGTATTATGGGGCAATACCATCTTAATGCGTTCAATTGATGGTCATTCTGCAGGGGCTTTCACTTTAGATGTCGGTAATTTAAATAATGACTCCGCAGTTCTTTCGATTCACCAAGGATTAGAATCACCGTTAAATGTTGCGGTAGGAAAATTACAAGATCCATTTAAACTGTATTATAAGTTAGATATTTTACGTAATGAGAGAATAATCTATACGCAGGAGGTAACGAATCGGGCGACTTTACAAGAAATTATGAATGCTTATGGAGATAAAGAGAATAAAATAGACGTTAAAATGGATGATATCATCCAAATCACACACCCAGGGAAAACAGCTAATAGCTCGGTCGTGATGATCAATGAAGAAGAAAAGGATTTTACGTACGGGACAGAGAATGTTCGCTACCGTGTAACACCTTATGGTTTAGACCCTGCACCAGTGATAACAGCTGAAAGCGCAAGAGTATTTTTTTTAGGTGAAGATATCAACCAGTTGAATCCACAAGAGTTCATCAAAAATATACGTCTTAACGGTCAATTAACTTCAAATGAACAGTATAAAATCAACCTTATCGATGGAGGGGATACTCAAACAGTTGGCAAGCGAACGATGCGTGTCAAGATTACCACGAAAGATGGTTTAGTCTCTGAAGAAGTTGAAGTCGCTTATCAAGTGAAATGGGGTGATACTTTCGTTCTAAAGGGGTTGAAAGAATCCACCGTCGGTGCATTCAGTTTACTAAAAAGTAATGATCAATGGCAGATTAAAGCTAGCCAGGGCGTAGAAGGTACAGAATTAGATGACCCAGTCAATAACTATTTTGGCAGAGATACCTTTTACTCCATTGAAATTTTACAGGGGACAACTAACAAGTTCCGTTATGAAGTGATAGGCAATCAGTCGATTCGCGAATCCATTTACGGTTTCAACGAGGGGAAACCGCTGAATGTCAATGAAGGTGACGTGATCAAAGTGTACCATGCCGATTCTGTTGGGAAAAATCTATTAATGAAAGACGAATTAGTCAAGGATTACACGATGGGTTCCGATTATGCGTATTATAAAGTCACTGAATATGGCTTGGAACCAATTTTAGCGGTTGCGGCTGATTCGATGCCTCAAGAATTTATCTTGGGTGAAGACAGCAGTAACGTTGATGGATCGAAGTTGATCAATAGTATTACGGTCAATGGAACGATAGTGGCTAGTAATCTATATACAGTCAAACAGATGAGTGATTTCGATACTTCGGTAGCTGGTTCACAAACGATCAAGGTACGTATTGATACGAAAGATGGGCTGGTGTCAAAAGAGCTTGACGTTCCCTATGAAGTCAAATGGGGGAAAACTATTTTGATAAAAGCTCAGAATGGACAATCAGCCGGGGCCTTTTCATTATATGCGGGAACTTCCAGTACGAATCGGGTATTAGTCTTTAACCAAGGACTAAAAACCGATCTTAATGCACCAATTAGTACCGATTCTTCACTTTACTATTCCATTGAAATAGTGCGTGAAGGGCGATCTGTTTACTCGCAAGAGATACCGGGTTATGCGACGTTAGAAGAGGTAATGGCTAATTTTGGCTCGAAACAAAAATTGAATGTCCAAGCAGGGGATATCATAAAACTATATCATCCCCAACGTTCAGACGGTAGTTCTGTCTTACTGGTAAATGAAACAGAAAAGGACTATACCTATGGTTCTCCATATGCTAATTACCGCATAACTTCTTATGGTTTTGAGCCCATGCCGGTAATTGAAGCTGTAGGACCAAATAAAGTTTTTTCTTTAATGGAAAACACTCAAAATATAGACTTGAGTCAGCTATTAGCGAATATAACGATCAATGGTGAACGGGTGGAAAGCAAAAATTATAAGATTACGCAACTTTCTAAAATGGACACCTCTACTGTTGGTAAAAGAGAAGTCAAATTAAATCTTAAGCCAGAAGATGGCTCAGCAGATATTGAACTGGATGTTCCTTATGAAGTGGCTTGGGGAAGTACTTTCTTACTTAAAGGGTTTGATGACCAGAATGTGGGCGCTTATAGTATTGTGGAACAAGACGGAGAGTGGACGATCCAAGTTGGCAAAGGGGATGATTCCACCGTTTTATCGGATCATGTGAATAGTGCCTTTGGTCGCGATACTTACTACCGAATTGAAATAGTAGGAAATCCAGAAAATCAGCCCGAAGAAAAAACAGGTGTCACTGTCGAAAATATTATGGGCTTAGATCCGACTACTCGATTATCGGAACAAATAAAATACCAGTATGATGTGACGGGCAATATGACAGTGTGGCAGGCGATCAATGGGTTTAATAATGGCCAACCATTACCGATTGAGGAAGGGGACATCGTTAAAGTTTATCATGCAGAGGCGAAGAATAATTTATTGATGCGAGATGACTTGACGAAAAATTATACAGCGGGTTCCAACTACGCCTATTATCAAGTGGCCAGTCAAGAATTTGTTCCCATCACTGAGATGGAGGCTGAAACAGTTTCGCATGAATTTACCTTGGGCGAAGATACCAGTGACATTGATGGAATGGATTTGATTAAAAATGTCACTTTCAATGGTCAAAAATTAGAGACGACATTATATGATGTCGAACAAGTTTCTGACTTTGATACAAATACCACTGGACAGAAAATGTTAAAAGTGAAATTGTCTACCGCAGATGAGGTGACTTCTACAGAAGTGGAAGTGCCTTACGAAGTGAAGTGGGGAAGTACGATCCAACTAAAAAATCAAGATGGCGATACTGTAGGTGCCTACAGTTTGATAAAAGAAAACAAACAAATCAAACTCCAATCATTACAGGGAGAAGACGGAAGTGACTTATCGAACCGTATCACAGAATATGATGACATGGAAATTTACTATGGGATTGAAGTTTTTACAAATAACAGCAGTAAATATAAATACGAAGTTCGCGGTACGCAAACAATTGAACAATCGATTAATCGGTTCAATAGTGGGGAACCATTAAAAGTTTCGGTGGGAGATCAAATTAAAGTGTATCATGCCGATCCAAGTGGGAATGTCTTGATGGCAGAAGAAAAAGAGCGAAATTACACTTATGGTTCCAATTATGCGTATTACAATGTGACTGAATATGGGTTTGAACCAACAGGAGATTTTACCGTGACACCAGCAGAAGCGAAAATAGTTATCGATACGAAACGTGTGGACCTTAAAAATCTTTTGAAAGAAGTTAAAGTCAATGGCAAAGAGCTGCCGAAAACTGCTTATACGGTTGCATTAGATCCTGAAACAGAAATCGATACTTCCTCTTTGGGGTATCGTGTTGCTAAACTAGTCGTGAAAGCTGACCGTTCCTATGGTGGTTTTTCTACTGAAACTGAAGCGGCTTATGAAGTGGTGGAAAAAGGGACGGATGGTGCTTTAGAAGATGGTACAGAAGATAGCATGACTGAAGATAAAGAGATTACAGGAACAGATTCAGAAAAAAAGAACTCAAATGGAGACAATACAAGTGGCGCAAAAAATGGTAATTTACCAAAAACCAATGAAACAAAAAATACGGTTTTTACTGTATCAGGTGTCTTGATTGTTAGTTTAGCGGGAATCATCCTGTTTTGGAGAAAAAGAAAAGCAAATAAAAATTCTAAAAAATAAGATAATCAGTTATTAAAAAGCCCACGTTAGCTAGACTACAGCTGACGTGGGCTTTTTTGTCGGTCTTCAGATTGATTAGAAAGTAGTTAGCTTTCATTGGTGTCACTCAACTAAAGAAATGAGCTACTCTCTCATTTGGCTTGTATCTTGATATTCGAGGATATCACCTGGTTGGCAGTTTAAAACTTCGCAAATCTTATCGAGCGTAGAAAACCGAATCGCTTTTGCTTTACCATTTTTTAAAATAGAGATATTAGCCATCGTAAGACCTACTTTTTCACTCAGTTCGGTCACGCTCATTTTTCGCTTGGCTAACATGACATCTAAATTGATAATAATAGACATTCGACACCTCACACTGTTAAATCATAGTCATTTTTTAAATAAATGGCTTGTTTGAGTAAATCAATCAAAATGCTTGAAAGGATGTAGATAAAAAAAGGGATAAAGAGTAAGACGAAAGCGATGAGTAGGATTCCTGGACTATCGCTCATATCAGCTATTTGGTAAAATTTTGGCAAAATACCAAATGCAAGGATCGTGATACATAAAAGGCAAGATCGGATTTTACTGCTAAGCTTTAGACTCTTTTTAGTAAAAGTTTCCTTTGAAGGGAAGGTTTTGACTAAGCGGAGCAGGAAGAAATTGAGCAACAAAGTCACTAGAAGGATCAGGTAAAGAACTAGAATAAATAGTGTAGTTTGCCAGTTGCTAAATGGATTTGTAGGATTTGTACTCAATTGAATAGTTAATAGCGTTCCCAAGAGAAGGGGAACAAAACAAAAAACAGAAACGATTAATTGGATAAAGAACAGTTTGGATTTCATAAAATGCCTCCTAAATTTTTATTAGTATAGCATGAGGTTTGTTCATTATCAATAATTATTTATCGATAGACGATAAATAGAAGGGTGGACAAACGCCTTTTTCAATAAAGAAAAGGCGTTCTAACGAATCATATTATATTTTAAAGCTGTAAAACTATTACTAAAAATGGACTATTTCTCATTTAAACAATGTATTCCCTAACCACTAATACATCCTTGTAACCCTGAAGTTACGCCAGTGGGATTAAATTTCATCAAAACAAATCAAAATCTCGCATAAAATATTTATCGCAATAGATTAATTATAACATATCATTTGCAAAAAAGATATTTAATTTAGATTACATTTGCGATAGTTTTAAATAACAGAACTTTTAAGTAGAAAAACGTATCATTATCATGTTTATACCCTCCCAAATCTAAAGTAAATATGCTAAAATCACAAATAACAACGAAGATCATGATTGGTTGGGAAAATTTATTCCTATTTTTCGTTATTAAAATTAGGTGTACAAATAACTAATTGTTTTATTTTGTTTGGTTGTGGGGAGTGGAGAAACAAAATACGCTAGTATAAATTGTTATATAAGTATGGATAAAAATTTCAGATAAAATTATTAAGTTGTTAGGGGAAGTTTAAATGAAATTAAATGAAGAAAGTTTATTTATCCTAATTTTGATTGGTCAGCTTTACACTGTTTTTATGGCTCTTGGTTATCTAAGGAATCTTTTATCAAATAAAAAGTTTCAGTTGTTTTCGTTTGTTAGTGTAATCGCTTATATTGCTTTATATCAATGGATCAATATCATAGCGACAGTTATCTTATGGGCTGGGTTATGTCTAAGTATCTATATCATTGATCGAAACATTGATATAGCGATATTTTATCCTTCGATTATTTTATTTTTCTACATATTCATTGATGGAACAGCCAAATATCTATATAAAATTTTAGGTTGGGATATCAGCGATTTTTTTACAGCTGTTTTAGGAACAGGTTGTTTGTGGATCGTTACTGTTTTTCTAAAAAAAATGGTCATACCAAAGATTATTAGGGATAAAACGACTCTAAAAATAGCGGCCATCGTTGTTTTTTTTACGATTATTGTTTATTTTATTAACATTTGTAGTGATCGTTTTTCTGTTTTAGCAAGATTCCTAGTTATCAGTAATGAATTATTTACGGTTCTTTATGGTGTAATGTCTACCATAATTTATTGTGTACTGCTTTTTATCAAGAAAAAAGAATTTGAAACACGAGAACAGCAAAAAGAAATGCGTCACCTGATTGAATATAGTGAACAGATCGAAAATAACTATCTTGCGTTACGAAAATTCAAACACGATTATAAGAATATTTTGTTTTCAATAGAGGACTATATTCAAACAAAGGATATTGAAGGGCTGCAAAAGTATTTTTATCAAAGTATCAAAGCTACTGAAACGATTTTTGAAGAAAACAATCTCCCAATTGCTTCGATTTCAAATCTTAAAATTAGAGAGATAAAAAGCATTATTTTGAGTAAATTATACGTGGCTAGCCAAAAGGGTGTCGAAGTAAACGTAATGATTCCAACACCCATTACGGATATCGCTATCTCAACAGTCACACTTGTTCGTATGCTAGGGATTATACTGGATAATGCAATTGAAGAATCAGCCTTTTTAGAAAAGGGAAAAATTGAATTGACTATTATGGAGGAAGACAAAAATTGTTTTTTTGTCTTAATGAATCAATGTCGTTCGAGTATTCCTAAATTACATGAATTGAAAAAAGTAAATTTTACTACTAAAAAAGGAAATCAAGGACTAGGACTAACGAATCTGGACGAGCTTGTTCATTTGAATGAGAATGTTTTTTTAGAAACAAAAATTGAAAACAATCGCTTTATACAAATCATAACGATTAGTGGAATGAGGGGCTAGTAATGTTAAAAATATTTGTTTGTGATGATGAAATTGCTCATCGTAATAAGCTTACTCGAATGATTACAAATTATTTATTGATGAAAGACTATGATGTTCAATTCCAATTTGCTACGGATGATCCAATGATGATCTTGTCGTTTATTTCAAAACATAAAACAGAAGGAATCTATTTTTTGGATATTGATCTAAAAACGGATTTAAATGGGATCGAGTTAGCAAAAAAAATCAGAGATTACGACCCAACAGCAAAAATCATTTTTGTGACAACTTATACAGATTTAGTCTATTTAACTTTTTTATACAAAGTAGAAGCATTAGATTACATTGTCAAAGATAATATGGATACTTTTCAAAAGAGAGTGACGGAATGTATTGACGTCGCAATTGAACGCTATTTGAATACAAATCTGGAAACTAGACCCCAAATTTGGATTAAGAATGGTCCAGTTGATGTAAAGTTATATGTCGATGAAATATTTTATTTTGAATCTAGTCCAACACCCCATAAATTGATCGTCTATTTAGATAACCGCAGAATTGAGTATATAGGGAAGATCAAAGAAGTAGAAAGTATGTATGAGGTATTTTGTCGTTGCCATCAATCTTACGTAGTTAATCTGATGAATGTGAAAGAAATCAATAAAAAAGAACGAGTGATCACTATGTCCAATGGAGCAAAATGTTTAGTTTCTACTCGTCATTTAAAAAAAGTAGTAAATCAGTTCAAGAAATTAACCAGTTGTTGATTACATCTCCAGGTATTCCGCACTTTTGATCAAATAACGTTCACTTTTGATAAAACCAACTATCTTATAAAAAAACAAATATAATATAGATGAAAAGGAGCGGATCAAATGTCGGAAGAATCTATATCTTTAGAAGAAAAAGTTTCAAAAACAATTAGTAAGCGGATAGGAAGACAATTACAATTGTCAGAAATTGACTTGGCAAAAATGGAATATGGATTAGCTGTTCTTCTGGTAATTAGTTCAAAGATATTTTTTATCTACTGTTTAGCTGGGTGTCTTCATATTATTCTGCCGGTTTTGACTACCCATTTGGCATTTACACTAATGAGAAGAACAACAAAAAGTTTTCATGCAAGAGATAGTAATGTATGTACGGTCTTAAGTCTATTTTTCTTTGTCTTATTACCATATCTAGTTACTACTTTTGCTGTAGATGTCACAAGAGCCAGCTTTGTGATCTGCAGTCTCATGATTTGCTTGATCTTGTGGTTCAAAGGGATAGTGATCGCACAAAAATCGGCGAAAAGTTCATTGCTAAATGGAAAGAGCCAGATGATAGTGGTCAGTTTGTTCCTAACTATTTTTGGTGGGATTCAATCAAGTAACCGTATTCGTACCTTACTGTTGTTAGGCATGATGATCTCAACCCTTTTAATGTTTGTTCAAAAAAGAAAGGATGAAGAAAATGTTAAAAAAAATTAGCTCAAGAAAATTAAAATATATGCAAATTTTAGCAACCGTTGCTATTGCCGTTGCTACAGAAGCTATAGGTAAAGGAACAATGTGTACAGGAATTATTTATGAACCAAAAGTACCTGAGGCATTGAAACAAATCGAAAAATAAACTTGGAAATCGAAATACTAGTGGAATAAAAAGAATTCATCATACGAAATAAGTCTTAGGATCAAAAATAGTAGTTGCTATTTTGACCCTAAGACTTATTTTTTTCGATAATTTTGTAAGAGCAAAACAAATATAAAAAAGAAAAAAGATTCCCATAATGTCGTTGTCCAACTAAATTCTTTTGAAACTCCAAAAAATAAATTCCCTGCATTAGAAACGATTAAATAAATTAAGGTAGTTATTAGAGCATAAATTATTTTCTTTACCATAATCTCACAACACCCCTTTTTTCAAAAACATGGCTAAAGCGTTCCATTTCTTCAAATGATCTTTACTTAAGTATAATTCATTTAAAAGATATTTGGAAAGAAATTTTATCTGTTTTTTACAGATAAGAAAGAAGAAAGAGAGTAGGAAACGATAAATATTAGAAAATTTTCATAGCAACTGATAGTTTTTTGTAATAATAACTGAGCATTATCTTTGCATTTTTTAATGTAGACTACTATCCTTTAAATATACCCAATAGAAAAAAGGCAACACAGTCTATTGGAGGGAAACGTTATTTATGAATGATTGTCATAGAAAGTGAAAAAAGGCTATTAGTATTAGCATGTCATGGTAGCGCTTTCTATTAAATCTTGTAAATAACATGTGTGATCACGGTCAATTAGAAGTAGGAGGTGGAGAATGAATAAAGGGTGGAAGATCGTTGGTATTCTTGCAAGTTTATTCTTGCTGACGGTGCTTTTAGGGATTGCGTTGATCAACGCACCGTATATGATGCCAGAACAGTTGGAACGTTTTCGATTTTTTGTCATAACGAACTACTACGTGCAACAATATCTATTTTGGACAGCTGTCGTTTTTGCTATACTTGTGCTTATTTTGTTATTAGTTGTTCTTTTCTATCCAAAATCCAAAGGAACGTTTGTTTTAAAACAAAAAGATGGAAAACTGACTTTAGACAAGAAAGCAATCGAAGGGCTTGTGCGATCACAATTACATGAAGAAGAATTTGTTGGTTCACCAAAAGTTCGAGTACGCTCAACAAAAAATAAAATCAATGTCCATGTAAAAGGGGATTTAAAACGAACATCCTCTTTAATTGGTAAAACAGGAGAATTGATGCGTGACATTGAACAACAAGTGGCACGAGTACTTGGTACTGAACAAAACATCGCTGTAGCTGTTACTTATAGTGGATTTGAAGATTACGACAGTAATGCACACAAGCACGCTCGAGTAGAATAGGAGGGGCCCATCATGAAAGAGATATTTTCAGCGTACAAGCTCCCTATTATCTTCGGGGGACTTGGCTTACTGTTAGCTGTTTTATGGATAACAGTTGGATTTTTTAAAACACTTCTAATATTAATCATGACTGCTATAGGTGCAGGCATTGGTTTTTATTTGAAAGAAACAAAAATATTTGATCAATTTTTTAAATCTTAGGAGGAACTGGACATGGAAAACAAAGAAATCAAAAACACAAATACAATGACATCTGAGAATAACCATATTTCACGTGGAGAATTAACTTACGAAGATAAAGTAATTCAAAAAATCATCGGTTATGCTTTGAAAGATGTTGATGGTTTATTAACATTAGATGGCGGTTTCTTCTCAAACATTGCTGAAAAATTAGTGAACACGGATAATGTCACAGCAGGAATCAATGCAGAAGTTGGTAAAAAACAAGTAGCTGTTGACTTAGATGTAGTTGTAGAATACGGAAAAGATATTGAAAATATCTATGATCAAATTAAAGACTTGATCAGCCGTGAAGTGAATGATATGACACATTTAGATGTAATCGAAGTGAATGTGAATGTAGTTGATATCAAAACACAAGAAGAATATGCAAAAGATCAAGAAACTGTCCAAGACAAAGTGACAGATGCTGCTAAATCAACTGGTCAATTTGCTTCAAAACAAACAGATAAAGCAAAAGCAGCTATGAATAAAGGAACACAAAAAGTGAAAGAAAACACTGAACCACGTGTTCAGTAATTGATTGTTAGTAAAAGAAATTAGGAGGAAATTAAAATGGGATTTATTTGGTCATTAATCGTCGGTGGTATTATCGGAGCAATTGCAGGGGCTATTACAAATAAAGGTTCTTCAATGGGAATCATTGCTAACGTAGTCGCAGGTCTAGTTGGATCAGCGATCGGACAAGCTTTACTTGGCACTTGGGGACCAAGTATCGGGGGCATGGCAATCGTTCCATCATTGATTGGTGCAATCATTCTTGTATTGGTCGTATCATTCTTTGCTCGTAAACTATAAGAAATTGATCGGATCATTTGATCGATCATAAATAAAATCAGAAGCTGAGACAATTATTGTCTCAGCTTTTTTTATCTACATTAAAAAAATTCGGTCCAGTTAGTAAAGTTTATTCGTGGTAAGCTGTTTAGAATAAAAATATCATTGTTATTGTGAAGTTTTACTCAAAATCCTCTTGACTTAGAGTTGACTCCAAGTAGTACAATATCTTTTGTGGTAACAATTAGTAAGACCGAAATGAGTTATTCTTTTCGGACATGTTATTGCAAAAGGAGAGAGAATAGTGAGTATAAAGACAAACATCTTAGACCAAATCAATGGTCCAACAGAGGTAAAAAAACTAACGATAGACGAAATGTCTGAATTAGCTACAGAAATGAGAGAAAAGATTTTACAAAAAAATAGTGCGATCGGAGGACATGTCGGCCCAAATTTGGGTGTCGTGGAATTAACAATTGCTTTCCACCATGTGTTTGACTCGCCCAAGGATAAAATTGTTTGGGACGTTTCCCATCAATCTTATGGACATAAGTTATTAACTGGTCGTAAAAATGGATTTGAGGAGGGAAGCTACCACGAAATTAGTGGCTATTCCAATCAACATGAAAGTGAACATGATTATTTTACTGTGGGGCATACTTCAACTTCGATCAGTTTAGCGGTCGGTCTTGCAAAAGCCCGTGATTTGAAACAGGAGAAAGGAAATATCATTGCTTTTATCGGGGATGGTTCCTTAAGTGGAGGCTTAGCTTTTGAAGGTTTGAATAATGGTGGAACAATCAATTCTAATTTGATCGTTTTAGTGAATGACAATGAAATGTCCATTGATGAGAATCAGGGAAGTTTATATCGTCATTTAGCAGAGCTTCGTGAAAGCAATGGGACAAGTAATGATAATTTATTTAAAGCGATGGGGTATGATTATCGCTACATTGCGGATGGTAATGATTTAGAAACAGTAATTGAGGTTTTCAGAGAAATTAAAGACATTGACCATCCAATCGTTTTACATGTTCACACCGAAAAAGGTCATGGCTATGAGCCAGCCGTCGAAAACAAAATGAAATATCATTGGCATGTACCGTTTGATTTAGAAACAGGCGAAGCGAAAAATGCTCCTACTAGTGAAAGTTTTAATCAAATAATTATGAACTATCTTGATGAAAAAACGAAAACAAGTGCAACGCCTATCGTGGCTGTGAATGCTGCGATTCCAGGAATGTTTGGCTTAAAGGAATTTCAAAAAAAACATCCAGAACACTACTTTGATGTGGGGATTGCAGAACAACATTCGATCACATTTGCTTCTGCTTTAGCATCTCAAGGGATTCGACCTGTGGTATTCCATTCAAGTGTGTTTTTACAACGAGCATATGATCAATTATCTCATGATTTAGCGATCAACGAAAATCCAGTAGTCATTCTAATTGGAGGAGCAAGCATCTCAGGAAGTGATCGTACTCACCAAGGGACTTTTGATATTCCTTATCTTTCAAGTATTCCTAATATTAAATATCTAGCGCCAGCTACGAAGGAAGACTTACTATCGATGTTGGATTGGAGTTTATCACAAACCGATTCACCGGTTGCTATTAGAATCCCTGCTCATGGTGTGACATCTGGTGAAGCGATCGCAGAAGACTACGCTATTCCAAGATACCAACGTCTGGTTGCTGGAGATAAAGTTGCGATCTTAGCACTAGGTGGCTTCCTTGAATTAGGTAAACAAGCTTTAGAAGAATTTGCGAATCAGGGGATTTCAGGCACATTGATTAACCCTGGAACGATCACCGAACTTGATCATGAAACTTTAGAAGAATTAAAAGAAAATCACCAATTGATTATCACTTTAGAAGATGGTAGTCTTTCGGGCGGATTTGGTGAAAAAATCAGTCGTTATTATGGAGATTCAGCAATCCAAGTTCTAAACTTTGGTTCTCAAAAAGAGTTTACTGATAGTGTACCTGTTCAAACATTGTATGAACGTTATCATTTGACACCAAAACAAATCGTAGCAGATAGTCTTAGCAGTTTAAATCAATAGAAAAAAATAGAGTAAATTCGTGATATCAAACGAATTTACTCTGTTTTTTTAAGAAATCCGACTTAAATAAACCATATTTATATTATGTAAACAAAGTTAGGGATAAACCGAACGAGTAATGAAATAAACATTGCTTTTATCGATAAAAATCCCATAAAATAGAAAAGTAAAGAAATAATCTATTGTTAAGGAGGTTTTTTATTTGATTGATTTGCAAGAAATATTTACACAAAACCAGATTGCGTTTGAACTTTATCGCCATCGCCCAATTTTTACCAATGAGGATGCGTTAGTTGTAAAAGAGGAACAAGGGTTTAGTGGTACTGAGACGAAGAGCTTGTATCTAAAAGATAAACAAAACAATTGCTATATTTTTTTAACCTTCACGACTAAAAGAAGCGACTTTAAAAAATTAAGCAAACTGATTGGTAAAAGAGTGTCAGTTGTTACGGCTGAAGAAATGGAAGCGGAAACGGGACAAAAGCCAGGTGCTGTTTCACCATTTGGTTATGAATCATCTGTTCCTGTCATTATTGATGAAGAAATATTCGCTCAGGAAAAATTAGTATTTGCACCTGGTAGACCTGATCAAACCATGGTAGTCAAAGTGGCAGATTTAGATAATATCATTCAAGTATTAGAAATAAAAACGTATGTATTACCAGCAGTGGAGTGACCTGTAACCATAATGAAACAGGTTCATCTTAAGTGAAATCTTTTGTTTAACGAAGGTTTCGTGATAGAAAAACTGCGTATGAGTAAAGGCGCAGATGTGACGTTCCATACCAAAAAGCTTAGCTGATCAGAAAGTAAACCGAACATGGTTCAGACAAAAACGATGAGACGATCGTGAAAGTAAAACAAAAAAGCAAATGTCTAAGCTATAAACAAAAGTGTCATTTTGTTATAAAACATCGATCATCAGCTTTTTTATTTGGAAATTATTTTTTAGCCTGTAATCAAGTTAATTGAGATAATAGTTGATCATATCCTAATTCTCTGGCATAATCTTCGGCAGTTTTTCCTTGATTATCACGCAATTCTTTATTTGCACCATGAGCCAATAATTCTCGGACGATGTCTTGGTAGATCTTTGAACCATCTCGCAAAGCCACAGCTTCAATCAAGGCAGTATAGCCATAATGATTTTGATGGTCAATATCAACACGACCATCAGTTAGCAAAAGTTTGACGTTGGCTAAATGTCCTTTTTCGGCAGCTGGTATCAATGCATTACCACCAAAACGGTTAACGATCGACTGATCAGGTTCACTATTTTCAAGCATATAAGCAAGAATCTCAGTTTTTCCTTGTGCGCCAGCATATAAGTAAGGGCTATCTTGAATATGATCTTGTAAGTTGATGTTCGCACCGTGATCAACGAGGATTTTTGCAATATCGATCATATTATGGTGGACAGCAATCAATAATGGGGATTCTCCTTTTTCATTTTGTTCATCAATCATCGCAGTTGATTGGTCTAACAGCGTTTGAACTAGATTTAAATCCTCTGCACTAACAGCTTGTAACAAGCGACCTGGAGCAATTGTCATTGGTGTTTCCTCCTTTGATGGATGGTTGGGATTAGTTGGTAAAGGCGCAGAAGTTGTAGAATCCAAAACAATCGAATTCGTGCTAGTATTAGTACCATTTGATTGAGAGGAATGATCGGCACATCCTGCAAATACCAATAACGTAGGGAATAACCATAGGATTGAATAAGGTTTCATGAAAACGCCTCCTCCATATTATTTTAGTTGAAATAGCCATAAACAGCAAAATAAATACTTGCTAAACAATGCACAACTCTTTATATAGAGGCAAAAACGTAATAAGCAACGCTTCCAAGACGGATTCTTGACAAAAAAAGAACAATGATAGATAGTAAAAAATAGTGTCTGACTAAATCTAGACAGGAGAACAGCTTTTGATTCTGTCAAATGAAAGTAGGGGAGTAGATGTTTACACGTTTGTCATCTCAATTAACAGAAAGAGAAAATTATAAATTACTGATTGGTTCAATTATTCCCAGACCAGTAGCTGTTGTTTCAACATTAACTGAGAAAGGGAACTTAAACATTGCGCCATTCAGCTATTTTAATATCGTTAGTTCAAATCCACCCATCGTTTCATTAGCTGTCCAAAGAAAGAATGAGCAGATGAAAGATACTGCTAAAAATATCTTAACAAGGAAAGAAGCAATTATCCAAGTTTTAGATGAGCAAAATGTGGTGGAGGTCAATAAAACAGCAGCGACTCTTCCGCAAGAAGAAAGTGAACTAACCTTGACTAACTTGACTACGAAAACAAATAGGAATGGTTCAATTCCACCAATCAATGAGTCAAAAATTGTTTTTGAAACGGATTTATATGACCATCTCGAAATTAAAAATGAGCAAGAAGTTACTGCCGATCTTTTTTTATTAAAAATCCATACGTATCAATTAAATGAAGAGGTATATGATCCAGTATCTGGGAAGATCGATCCCAAGAAACTACAACCAGTTAGTCGATTAGCAGGGAATGATTATGCAACCTTAGGGAAAATCTTTACCATTCCTAGGCCAAAGTGAACCACATGACGATAAATATGTTATTTTTAGAGGATGTATAATCCTAAAAATATTATTATAATATTGGCGTAAGTTCATTTCTTTCATGAATGGAGTAAGAAATAAAATTTAGCTAAAACATTTTTTAGTTATAAAAAACAATAAAGTTTTTTTAGGTAAACCGAATGATTTAAAATTTTATTTAAAATAGGCAAGTAAAAAGGCAAATATGAGACTTTTTAATGCATGAATAAACTGGTATGTAAATGTTAAGATAACTTGAAAATTTATTCCGAAAAGTGAAAAAGAGAAAAATAAAACAGAAAAATCAATCAAGTCAGCAAGGTATTTTCATACTAAACGACTTCCTAAAAAGGGGAAATATATTAAAGATTGATTAATTTTGTTTTTTTATCAAATAAATGATTGCTAAAATAGTTAAAGAAGCTTACTATTAACTCTGTAAAAAATAAAAATAGTAATAACCTTGTTAGGTGAGGCTCCTATACAAACATATGCTATTGCTCAGAAACGTCGAAAGACGCCAATGAGTCAAACAGGAATTGTCGGATTAAGGCTTTTTCAAATAGCTAAGAGTGTTTCTTTACGTTGTATAGTGCTAAAACTCGGACGATGAGATGATGCTAGGTCAGAATTCTTGTTCGAAAAGGTTTCTGACCTTTTCTTATATTCTATAACTGATTCTATATTTAACTGCTCGTGTTCGCCTAACTTGTGTAAGAGGAGGGGGATATGCGATGTGGAAAAACAGAAAGATCGACTGGTTGATTTTAGGCCCTTATTTGGCTTTGTCAATTGTCGGTCTTTTAGAGATATATAGTGCTAGTTCCTATCGTTTATTGGTAGCAGGAAGTGATCCTAAAAGCTTATTTATTCGGCAATTTTTGTTTATTATTCTTAGTTGGGGCGTAATTGTATTGACCTATTCCATCAGATTACAAGTTCTACTGAAACCAAGAATAATAAAAGCTGGATTGATTGTATCGGGCTTATTATTAGCGATGATGAAACTCGGGATTTTTGCTGTAACAGTTAATGGTGCCCAGCGGTGGGTTTCAATCGCTGGAATCCAGTTTCAACCGTCAGAAATCGCAACCATTTTTTTGATTTTATATTTAAGTCGTTTTTTTAGAAATGACCGCAGTGTTCCTGAGAAACTTCATATACCAGTGTTGATCGTGGGCGGAATCGCCGTGCTTGTTTTGTTTCAACCTAAAATTGCGGGAGCACTGATGATTTTAGCTATTGCTGGAGCTATCTTTTGGGCTGCAGCTATTCCCATTAAAAAAGGGCTGATAATTATCGGAGCAGCGATTGCTAGCTTGATCTTAGTAGCTGGCTTAGTTTTACTACTTGAAAAGCATCATTTGTTACCTTCATTTTTTGAACACGCTTATGACCGAATCGCAATGGTTCATAATCCTTTTTTAGATGAACATGGTGCAGGATACCAGATGAGTAACTCTTACTATGCACTATACAACGGTGGCCTATTTGGTCGAGGAATGGGGAATAGTATTACTAAAAAAGGTTATCTCCCTGAATCCGAAACAGATTTTATTTTCTCAGTCATTGCTGAGGAGTTTGGGTTGATAGGCGCATTACTTGTTTTGTTTTTGCTTTTCTTATTATGTATGCGAATCTTCCAAAAGAGTACGAAACAAAAGAACCAACAGGCAACTTTGATCTTAATTGGTGTAGGGACATGGATACTCGTTCAGACAAGTATCAATATTGGAAGCATCCTTGGTTTAATTCCAATGACAGGTGTACCATTGCCATTTGTCAGCTACGGAGGAACAAGCTATTTAATCTTGTCTTTTGCTATTGGATTAGCTTTGAATATCTCGTCTCGACAAGTGAAAGAGAAAAATAAGCAGGTTGAGAGGTTACAACTCAAGAAACCTGAACTGTTAAACAAGAACAATTAAGAATCTCTCAATTGGACTATCATAATAAAAAAATGGCTATATTTCAAGTAAGAGGTTCGGTTAGAAAGAGGAATCGAAAATGAAAACATTTCAAAAAGTGATTTTAGGTCTATTGACGGCAGTCGTCATTGTCATCGGCTATTTTTCTTTTGAGTTTGTTCATGGTTATTCTTCAACGAGTCGAGCAGACGATGTACCAAAAGTAGAAGCCAAAAGTGTTCCTAAGATTATCAATGTGGCATTGATTGGCTCTGATGCCCGGTCGAAAGAAGAAAATGGACGTTCAGATTCTTTGATGATTGCTCAGTATAATCAAAAAACTAAAAAAGCAAAATTGGTTTCGATTATGCGTGATTCTTATGTAGATATACCTGGGCATGGTCAAGATAAGATCAACGCAGCTTATTCATATGGCGGGATTGATCTTTTGAACCAAACATTGAAAGAAAATTTCAAATTTGAAACACCTTATTATGCAAGTATCACCTTCCAAGATTTCATTGATTGTGTCAATGAGCTATTCCCTAACGGTGTAGATATCAATGCTGAGAAAGATTTAGACTTGGATGGTGTATACATCAAAAAAGGTGAACAAACGATGGATGGGAATACCTTATTGCAATATGCGCGTTTTAGAGAAGATGCTGAAGGAGATTTTGGACGGATCAGAAGACAACAACAAGTGATCAAAGCAATTTCTAAGCAATTAAAAGATGTGACTTCCATCCTTAAATTACCAAAAGCAATCGGTCAACTCTTGGGAAGTATTAAAACGAATTTACCTGAAAGTGTATTAATTGATTGTGGTATTGATTTCTTAAAAGATGACAAACCAATTGATACGTTATCTGTACCAGTTGAAGGTAGTTGGAATTTTAATGATTACACACCTTCTGGTAGTGTACTAGAACTTGATTTAGAAAAAAATCAATTAGCAATCAATCAGTTTTTAGACCAATAGATTTACATTTTATTTAAAGTGTAAGAAGTTAGAAACAAGCGATTGTCGTTGTGTTCTAGCTTCTTTTCTTATGGTAAAATGGATAGAAGTTAAGATAAGAAAATGTGAGCGGAGGGACAAAATGAAACGAAGTGACAATCATCGTAGGAACAAGACTGGTGTGTATCTAACAAGCGCCCTTGTTTTAGTTCTTGCGGCTGGTGGCGGGTATTTTTACTATCAAAAAACGCAAGAAGAGCAAGTGGTTTCAGCAGGAGAAAAAACGATCCAACAGTTTACGGAACGTTTGAGTACTGGCGATTACAAAAAGGCGATGTCATACACACAAATTGATTCACAGACTAAGAAGACAATTTCTGAAAAAGAAGCTCTTGAAAAATACCAAAACATTTACGGAGCTGTGGCCATAAAAGGCTTGGAAATCTCTAATTTAAAAGTGATGAAAAAAGATAGTGAAACCTATTCTTTTTCTTATAAAGCTAAAATGAATACAAGCTTAGGCGAATTAAAAGACCTATCATATAAAGGAACTTTGACAAATAAAAATGATCAGATCAAAATCAACTGGCAGCCGAACTTGATTTTTCCTCAAATGGAAGATACAGACAAAGTAAGTCTGACTAGTGAGGAAGCTAAAAGAGGCGATATCCTTGATCGAAATGGAAAGAAATTAGCAACGACGGGCAAATTGAAACAGTTAGGGATCGTTCCTAGAAAGCTGGGAGAAAAAGAAGAGAAAACAGCAAACATTAAAGCAATTGCTGCAGCTTTCGATCTTTCAGAAGATGAAATCAATCAAGCTATCTCTCAAAGTTGGGTACAACCGGACTATTTTGTTCCTCTAAAAATCATTGATGGACAAACCCCCGAATTACCAAGCGGAGCAGCGATCCAAGAAGTTGATGGTCGCACCTATCCGTTAGGCGAAGCAGCAGCGCAATTGATTGGTTATGTTGGTGATATCTCAGCAGAAGATATCAAAAAGAATGCTGAATTAAGTAGTAATGGTAAAATTGGTCGTTCTGGTCTGGAAATGACTTATGACAAAGAACTACGTGGCACCAATGGGGGAAAATTGAGTATTACGGATGCTGATGGGGCAGAAAAAGAAGTATTGATCGATCAAGAAGTGAAAAATGGTCAGGATATCAAATTAACTCTTGATGCCGATGCTCAAAAAATCGCATTTGATAGTTTAGGTGGAAAAGCGGGTTCAACAGTAGCGACTTCGCCAAAAACGGGTGAATTGTTAGTATTAGCGAGCTCTCCAAGTTATGATCCAAACAAAATGACAAATGGAATCTCCCAAGAAGATTATCAAGCCTATACTGAAAATAAAGACCAACCATTTATTAGTCGTTTTGCTACCGGTTACGCTCCCGGATCTACATTTAAAATGATTACTGCCGCAATCGGATTAGATAATCAAACGCTGAATCCAGAAGAAGTATTGACGATCAATGGATTGAAATGGCAAAAAGACCAATCATGGGGATCGTATCAAGTTACTCGTGTCAGCGATGTGCCTCAAGTCAATCTGAGAAACGCAATGATTTATTCAGATAATATCTATATGGCTCAAGAAACCTTGAAAATGGGTGAGAAGAAATTCCGCGAAGGATTAAATAAATTCATTTTTGGGGAAGACTTAGATTTGCCGATCAGCATGAATCCCGCACAAATCTCAAATAAGGATAGTTTCAAGTCAGAAATCTTATTAGCAGATACTGGTTATGGGCAGGGAGAACTATTGATCAATCCGATCCAACAAGCAACGATGTATTCTGTTTTTGCTAATAATGGAAATCTCGTTTATCCAAAATTAGAGATGGATAAAGAAACGAAAGTTAAACAAAATGTCATTGCTTCAACAGCTGTACAGACGATTCTGCCAGATTTGAAAGATGTTGTTCAAGATACGAATGGTACCGCTCATTCTTTAGCTGCTTTAGGCATACCAATAGCAGCAAAAACTGGTACAGCGGAAATCAAAGAAAAACAAGATGAAAAAGGACAAGAAAATAGCTTCCTATTTGCTGTGAATCCTGATACAAATGGTTATCTCATGATCAGCATGTTAGAAGATAAAGCAGAAGATGATTCTGCAACGAAACGTGCACCTGAGTTGCTCCAATACTTGAATCAAAACTATCAATAGACGAATGAATAAAACTAATCAATGACTGTAGTCACTACTTACATTTGGGCTAGGAAACCTAAATTATTTAGAATACTACAGTCACTCGATTAGTTTTTTTATATAGGGATGCTTTAGAATGATCTTTTTACTTTTGGTTTAACGATAAAAGTAGCTAAGCCTAATAAAATGAATCCAATAATGAATGGCATCGTATGATGGAAAGTAGCATATAGTTGACCACCAATCATCGGACCGATCACTCTAGCTAATGCTTGGATGCTTTGTGAAGCCCCTTGGATTTTCCCTTGGTCCTCTTTGCTAGCATACGTTGAAATCAAACCATTATAGGAAGGACTAAAAATCGCATCACCTAGCCCGAAAAAGACCATGCCGATGATAAAGCAGGGGATCGATCTATAAAAAGCGGAAAGGATGATGACAGAATAACCAATCATTTCACTGGTAATACCCATAGTGATGATCTGGTTTTCTAGCCAAAATTTTAATAAAATCGGCATAATCAACAGTTGAGCAAAAATGTCCATAATGCCAATTAACGAGAAAGTAAAACCGATGATGATTGGCGATAAATGGAAAGTATCAATTGAAAATTGAGCAAAAATCGCTTGGAATGAACCGTTGGGTAGCCAAATCAAAAAACCTGTGATCAATAACCATTTGACTGATCGAAAAGTGAAAACCAATTGGAGTTGCTTGAAGGGATTGATTTGCTGAAGAGAAAGATTTCTTGTACGTTCACGTTTAGTCAAACTTTCAGGCATGAAAAAATAACCGTAAACCGCATTACTCAAAGACAAAAAGGAGGCAACGTATAAGGGAATTGCTGGTCCGTACTGTGCCAAGAACCCACCAATCAAAGGACCTGCTGCAGTTCCAATCCCAACAGTCGCGCTAATCCATCCAAAATATTTTGTTCGACTTTCAATTGGCGTCAAATCAGCAAAATAGGCAAGAATAGCTGAGATTTCGCCGCCGGTCAGCCCCTCAATTATTCTACCAAGAAAAAGTATCCATAAAGATCCACCAAAGCCAAATAAATAGTACCCAATCGTAGAGCCAAACAAACTACTGATCAAAATAATTTTCCGACCAAACCGATCACTGAGTGCGCCTAACATAGGGGCGGCTAAAAACATGGAAAAAGCATAGATCGCACTGAGTAGTGTCACCGTGGTTGCTTGTTGCTGTGTGTTTTTTGTGTATTGCTCTACCATAAATGGGATGACCGGATTAACGATTGTTAACCCTAATCCAATCAAAAAGACCGAAGTGAAACCAAAAACGAGTGCATGTTTGTTGATTGTTGTATTCATATCAAAACTCCTTAGCTATAAAATGTTTCCTAGGAAACATTTTATATAGTATATGTTTATTGTTTCCTTGTCAACAATAAATAGAGAGATACTACGATAGAAGAATGAAATCTAACGAAGCAGAGAGCAAAAAAAACCGTGATCTTAAGATCACGGATGATTACACATGCACTTTATTTTTCTAATTTTGTTCTTTTTAAATTTTCTCTAAAGCGACCGATAAAACGAAAAACAGTATCAAACTCTTCCTTAGTCATTTGTTGAAAAACGACCTCATTTTCTTTAAGAAATTCTTCATGGAGCTTTTGATGCATTTTGTTAATACGCTGACCTTCAGCTGTCAGGCGAAAGTAACGCTCTTTTTTATTTTCAGGTTTCTGATAGCTTTCAAGTAAGCCGTTAGTGATCATTTTTTTAGTTAGCTTACTAATCGCTCCACGAGTCATGTAACTAGCATTTGCTAATTTGGTTACATTTGGATTTGGAATTGATGCTACTTTTTCGATTAAGTCGATCTCATTTAAAGAATAGCCTTCGAGTACTTGTTCTAATTTTGGTTTATTACGCCAAGTGATCTCGTTAGTCAGATCGACCATCTCACTAATCAATTTAAGTCTTGAGTCCATTTTTCACCGTCCTTTTTCTCTAGTATAACGAATGGACATTATCATCACAACATTCATTGATAGATAGTAAGTTAATTGGCGTATACTTTTTTAGTGAAATATTTAAGAATCAGAGGTGAGATCAGAGTACTTAACAAAACAACGATCACTAAAGGAGAGTAGTAGTGATTTTCAATCAAGTTGCTTTGTTGTCCGATCTGTAAAATAATCAGTGCCATTTCACCACGAGAAATCATACCAGCTCCTACCATGAGTGCACTGTTGGAAGAAAAACCAGAGAATTTTGCTCCAATATATCCGCCAATAAGTTTAGTCAGAATCGCTACGAGTGTCAAAATCAAAATAAATAGTATCTGTTCACTAAAGTTAGAAAAATCTACTTCTAAACCAACACTCACAAAAAAGACGGGGATGAATACTGCATATCCTAAAGCTTCAACATTATTGTAAACTTCATGTTTTACTTTTGTTTGACTCACTGCAATCCCAGCAAAAAATGCCCCAATTACTGAACTTAACCCAATCAGGTCTGCTAAATAAGACATTCCTAGGCAAATGACTAATGACATAATGATAATGGCTGAATTCGCATAGATTTTTTCTGCTAGAGACATTAAAAATGGAGCGATCCATTTCACTAATAAAAAGATAAATAAGAAATAGAATAGTTGTTCCAACAAGAGTAAAGGAAGGGGTAGGTTGCTCGTAGACTTACCTGTTAAAAAAGATAAACTGAAGCTTAGCACTAGAACAACCAGAATATCATCAACAACAGAGGCACCTAGAATCGTTGATCCTTCCTTCGTATTCACAACATTCAATTCTTTTAATACTTCGACAGAGATACTAACAGAAGTCGCAGCTAAAATAATTCCAAAAAAGATTGCTTCATTGTTCGCTACCTGAAACACCTCACCGGTAAGCCAACCGAAAAAGACAGGGAAGAGGATTCCTAAAAGTGCTACAAACATTCCTGGTTTAAAATATTTTTTCAATAAGGATAAATCACTTTCCAAACCTGCTAAGAACATCAGCAAAATGACACCAATTTCAGAAAAATCATGAACTAAAATATTAGGATGAACCCAGCCAAGTCCTGCTTGTCCTAGTAATACACCAACTAACAATTGTCCAATAACAGCCGGAATTCCAAATCTTCTCGAAATATGCGAACCAATTGTAGTTGCAACAAGGATTAAACATAAAATACCAATAAACTCCATAAGATAGTCAAACCTTTCTTTATTCAATAGTCTCAAATATATAATAACATTAATTATTTTATTTGTGGTGAAAAGAGATTATCTAGAAAACTGCAAAAAGAGACTCGAAAATGAAAAATTTTTAAGAGCAAATAAAAAGAGGCAGCATTCAGAAAGTTTTACTCTTAGAAATGAAAAGCTTTTAGAAAATTAGCTTTTTCTATCTTCTAGTTAAGCAAACTAATACACATGCAACCTCTTTTTTCCTTATGAATATCTCTTGTTCACTTTGAAATAGGTAATGATTTCTGAGATACCCATGAAAATTAATAGCCCACCAAATAATTGGAAGAGTATCATGACGCTTTTGAATGGATTGAATAATAAAATCAAACCACCAATCAATAAGAGAATACTATAAGCACTCCAACCTTTCGATCGAGTGTTAAGTCCGACGAATAATTGAAAGAGACTTTTTAGGATAATAACTAAACCTAAGATAACTGGTAAGAGCGAGACGATTGCTGCTACAAAGACCCACACGATTAGTGCGAGAATAAAAAAGGCAATCCCGCTAATTAAACCAAATCCCCATGCACCCGTTTGTTTTCGGTTTTTATTTGCTTCTAAAAGATTCAAAATCCCCAATAAAACAAAATACGCTGTAATGAGGTAGCCAATAAAATGGAATACAGCTGTCGGATTGATCACAATTGCAAGTCCGGCAATGATGTAAATGGCTGACCTTAGCAATGCGTAACGCTGAAAATTAGTACGTATCATTTCAAACATAACATAACCTCCTTTTATTCTATTGTAACGGTAAACGGTTATTCTACCAAACAAAAACCTGTTTTTTTATTTAGCTTCTTAATATTTTATCCATTTTCTTGCCTTTTGCAAGTTCATCAATTAGCTTATCTAAATAACGTATTTCCTGCATCAGTGGGTCTTTGATCGTTTCCACTCGCACACCACAAATCACCCCAGTTATCAACTGTCTGTTTGGATTCAGTTTGGGTGCTTGTTCAAAGAAGACTTGGAACGTTACTTCATTTTTCAGTTGTTTTTGTAATTCTTCTTTGGTATAACCAGTCAACCAGCGGATGATTTCATCCACTTCTGACCGAGAGTGTCCTTTTTTCTCAGCTTTTTTTACATAGAGAGGGTAGACACTTGAGAAACTCATGGTGAAAATTCGTTGATTCATGATAGCACCTCCTGCGATAAGTTTTCTTTTATTATATTCGTTTGTTCAATAAATGTGTACTTATCGCAATTGTAAAAAAAGAATAAATAAAAGGCTAAGGCAAGTTGATGAATAAACTTGTCTTAACCTTTTGAGATTTGTAGCAAAGTTATTCTTTTCTCATCAAATAGTCAAATGCACCAAGGGCTGCTGTAGCTCCTGATCCCATAGCAATAATGATCTGTTTATAAGCACTATCTGTGCAATCACCAGCAGCGTAAAGTCCTGCTTCACTGGTAGCACCATGGGCATCAGTGATGATTTCTCCTCGATCATTTAACTCAAGTGTTCCAACTAACCAATCCGTATTAGGAACCAAACCAATCAGAATAAACACACCTGAAACAGCTATTGTGTGTTCTTCCTGGGTGGAACGGTCGATATAACTCAACGAATCAACCTTTGTCTGACCACTGATTTCTTTCGTCTGGGCATTTAGAATGACAGTGACATTTGTTAAAGTAGCTAGTTTATCTTGTAATACTTGGTCTGCTTTAAGTGTCGGAAGAAACTCTAAAATATATACATGTTTCGCCAACCCAGCTAAATCAATGGCAGCTTCAATCCCTGAATTTCCGCCACCAATCACTGCGATTTCTTTTCCGGCAAAGAGGGGACCATCGCAATGAGGACAATAGGCAATTCCTTTGTTTTTAAATTCTTTTTCACCAGGAACATTGATGGAACGCCAATGAGCTCCTGTTGCAACAATCGTTGTTTTTGATTTCAGCTGATTGCCGCTTTTTAAATTGATTTCAAAGAGATCTGCTCCTTTATTTAGTGACACAACTTGTTGATTTGTCATAACATCAACAGGATAAGACCGTAAATGTTCTTCGACTTGTTTCATCAATCGTGGACCTTCTGTGTAAGGTGTACCGATTAGATTTTCGATGCCTAACGTTTCTACGACTTGACCGCCAAGTGTATCAGTTACGAGTCCAGTACGGAGGCCTTTTCTAACTGCGTAAATCGCTGCGCTGCTTGCTGCTGGACCACCACCGATAACTAGAACGTCAAATAATTCTTTTGTATTGATTTCCTTTTGTTCCATTAGATTAGGGCCAGCTATTTTTCCTAAAATTTGTTCAATCGTCATTCGTCCACTAGCAAATTCTTTTTCGTTTAAATAAACGGTTGGCACGGCCATGATTTGTTTTTCAGTGATTTCATGCTGATACATCCCACCTTCGATCATCGTATGGGTGATCAACGGATTTAAAACCGCTAAAATGTTTAACGCTTGAACAACATCAGGGCAGTTGTGACAAGTTAAACTGACATAGCTCTCAAAATGTAGAGGTTGATTAATTTCTAAAATGGATTGAATCAAAGAATCAGCTATTTTAGGTGGTCGTCCACTTACTTGTAATAAAGCAAGGAGGAAAGATGCAAACTCGTGGCCTAAAGGAATACCTGCGAAAGTGATCCCGCTAGTCTTTTGTAAAGAATTGATTTCAAAGCTAGGGGTACGTGGCAACGTCTTTTGTTCAACCGTAATTTTATCAGTCATATCTGCCACTTCGTTCACAAACTCGAATAGTTGTTGGGAATTGGCAGTGTCATCTGTACTAACCGAAAAAACGACTGGTGCTTCCATTAAATCAAGATACTGAGCTAAATTTTGTTTCGTTTCCTTATCTAACATCGGCTCATCCTCTAAATCTTTCCAACAAGATCGAAACTAGGTTTTAGTGTTTCACCACTTTCTTTCCATTTCGCCGGACAAACTTCACCAGGATGCGTACGTACGTATTGTGCGGCTTTGATTTTGTCAATCAAGGCACTTGCGTCACGTCCAATACCATCAGCATTGATTTCCATTGCTTGTACGATACCATCTGGATCTATGATAAAAGTTCCTCTTTGTGCAAGTCCACTTTCTTCATTCAATACATCAAATAGACGAGAAATATGGTGAGAAGGGTCGCCAATCATGGCATATTCTATTTTTCCGATAGCTTCAGATGAGTCATGCCATGCTTTATGTGTAAAGTGGGTATCCGTTGAACAAGAAAAGACTTGGACACCTAGTGATTTTAATTCATCGTATTGTTCCTGTAAATCCTCTAATTCTGTCGGACATACGAAAGTGAAATCTGCTGGATAAAAGCAAATAATACTCCAATTACCAGTAAGATTAGCATCGCTGATATCGATAAATTCTCCGTTTTTATAAGCTTGTGCGGTAAATTCTCCAACTTTTTTTCCAATCAATGACATATGAAAACCTCCAATTTATTTTACTTTATTTATAATTAATATAATTTAATAACGGTTGCAAAGTCAAAGGTTTTTTGGTTATTTTAAGAATGTCTCGTAAAAATAGGAGGTTATTTATAGGTAGAATAGAAAAAGCCGTACATGGGAATAGTGGCTGCTTCCTTTGTCTAGTAGGATTCGTTGACTATTTTTCCATGAACGGCTGCATTGGATCATTTATTAGAAAATGGTGTGCAAGATGTATAATCATTTTCTTGTTTTAATTCAAAGATATATCCAGCAATTTGAGTAATTACTTTTTTCCATTCTTGCGGTGTCACATAATTGTCCAATAAATAGATTTTTTTGATGTGTGATGGCAGATGCTCTAAGGGACAGTCACTGACGATGATATCACATTCTTCCATATAATTTTTTTGGATGATGATCGACTCGGAAGAAAAGATCTGCTCGATTTTGACCATCAAATCTTTACTCACATAAAAATCCTTGGTGTAATTGATACCTATGACGATCGAGTGTTGAGGTTTAAAGCGATCATACAAATGAAGTAAGTCTTCAACGATCCATTGCATATTTTCTTTGATCAATAGATCTGGCAGCTCTTTACTGATTTTTTGTCTAAAAGTGACGTAGAATTGTTTGATCTCATTTTGTAAGTTCTCAAAATTTTCTTTCCCTTCATATAAAGTATAGGTAGGTAAAGGAGTATTGGGTTGATCAGGATTCAAAAAAGTACTGAAAAGTTTATTTCGAGCAAAGTTCAAGGCATAAAGTTTTTGTTGGTTTACTGGTACTTTTAAATGAAAGTGTCGGCTAAAAGACTCCACTAGCTTTTTAGAGTAGACGATGTAAGGAACATTAGCTTCTAGTAACATTTGGTAATGTTGAAAGCTAAGCTCGTCACTTTCTAGTTTTGAAATCGCTAATCTTGCTAACAGGTTGATTAAAACCCGCTGTTCATGACAAATAGATAAATGATCGTTAAGCAAATCAAATTCTGGAGTAACCAAGTATTCAATATAGTCATATTCTTTAAACTCTCTTTGGACATTCTTCAACGATGTAACTGGAAAGTTCTCTACACAGATTTTTAATAGTAAAAATAATTTCTCTTTCATCCCTCCACTTAGGGCATCAAGTAATTCTTGTTTAAAATAAGTTGTTAGTTCATACGTAATAGATTGTGGGGTTTCCATACCATAGGGGACAGAAGTATTTGAAAAAATATTCCAATAAACATCTAAAAAACAATACTGGATCTGTACTTCCGTTCCTGCTACGATTTTTTTTCCTTTAGCTGTAAATTTAAATGCAATCCCATACAATTTCAGGAACTGATTGACAGCTTTCATTTTGGAATAAAGATAAGAGGAGCTGTAATTTGTTGTTTGACTAATGCTAACAATTGAATGACCAGTTGGTTCTAACAGGGCTGTTAAAATTTTAAAATTTGTCGATTCTAAACAGTATTTACCAAATAATTCATAATAACATTTTGCACTATCTGTATTCTTTAAATCTAACTGGACAAATTTCTTTTGCCTGATCAAAGAAACATCTTCTAAATCAAGTTTCATAAAATCCTGTTCTAATTCTTGGAGATAAAGCAAAAAATTAGAATCAGACATCTCAAAATAATCAGCGAGGTAGTGAGTAGTAATGAAGAATGGGTGTTCTGCAAGAAAAAGAAAAATATTGAGCTTGGTAACACTTTTTTTATTTAAAAGATACTTTTTGATTGCTTCTTGTGTTTGCATGTTATTCCTCCATTTGATTTTCCATCCAGCATTTTACTAAAAAATTAGCTATTTTGAACAAAAAAACAGTAATAATATTTTAGCCGTTTGTATTATCTTATGTATTGCAAGCCAAAAGTGTTTGAAACGGGGGAGATGTAAAAATGAATCACTTAAAACTTATAATGGCTACTGTTGCTTTGACAGGCCTATCGGTAACTGCCGAAGCAACGCAACAAGTAAAGATTGAAGAGCACCACCCAATCGTTACTAAAACGAAAGAGCCTGGGTGGGCAAACGTGAATTGTATCACACTACAGGATGAATTTTCCACAACAAATTCAGGAATCATGAAATTTCCGGTGGGAAAAACGGTACCAGTCAAAGCCACTGTCAGCTATTCAGGCGATAGACAACCAATCTCACAATCCAATGTAGTATTTGAGAATGTTGATCCAGCATTGACGATTGGGTACGATCCAACTACGCTTCAGATTAATGGACATAAGGCTAGTTTTACCTTTACTGTAACATTAAATCAACATTTAACAAAGCCAGCATTATTTACGATCAAAGTAGCTGATGGCAGTCCGACAGATAATCAGCATCTTACGCCTTATAGTCAACGTCAGACAGTTGAAGAAATGCTTAATGTTGATGAGGATAATTTTACCGAATTACCAGAAATTGAACCAACTGATCCAACACCGGAAGAAAAGCCAGATCCAGTTGAACCGACTGATCCAACACCGG
Organism: Enterococcus sp. DIV1682a; assembly: GCF_051711005.1. Taxonomy (NCBI): domain Bacteria; kingdom Bacillati; phylum Bacillota; class Bacilli; order Lactobacillales; family Enterococcaceae; genus Enterococcus; species Enterococcus sp. DIV1682a. The sequence continues at coordinate 1,527,705 of NZ_JBIOLT010000001.1, read as the reverse complement.
AGGAAAAACCAGATCCAGTTGAACCGACTGATCCAACGCCAGAAGAAAAGCCAGATCCAACGCCAGAAGAAAAGCCAGATCCAGTTGAACCGACTGATCCAACACCGGAGGAAAAACCAGATCCAGTTGAACCGACTGATCCAACGCCAGAAGAAAAGCCAGATCCAGTTGAACCGACTGATCCAACGCCAGAAGAAAAGCCAGATCCAGTTGAACCGACTGATCCAACGCCAGAAGAAAAACCAGATCCAGTTGAACCGATTGATCCAACACCGGAAGAAAAGCCAGATCCAGTTGAACCAACTGATCCAACGCTAGATGAAATGAAAAAACCTCAAGTGGAAATCGAGATACCTAAGAAAGAAGAATTTCCAACTGTGGGGGAATCTTTAATTGACGTTAATACGAAAAATCAAGTAATTTTGCCAGATATGATCAAAGAAAAATCGCATCAGATGTCTTTATCAGGTAGTTTAACGCCTAAAAATGAAAACAATTATGAAATAAACAATGATAATTTCTCAGATAATGAAAAATCTCTTGGTAATGGCATAAGTGGTCAATTACCAAAAACAGCAGATAAAGCAACACCAAGTTTTATGTATCTTGGGTTTACACTTATCATTTTCTCTATTTTCGGAGTGAGAAAGTTACGAAATAGTGAAAAACAAAGTTAAAGCAAACAAATAACATTATTATTAAAAGAAGAGAATGAGGAGCACATCCTCATTCTCTTCTTTATAAAATAGAAAATTAAAAATAGAAAATTACTAGAAAAATAAGTGATGAACCATAAGTATTAAATCACTTATTTTTTATTTGTTTAAATAATGTATTTGTTCTTGATCAACCACTGGATAAGTAATCAATTCAGTGCCTTCGAGATTTTCTTTATGCATTTCAACTGCGGTGATTTGGTGATTGTTGTAAGTAGTATAGTAATAGATCCCTTTGTCCATGTTACAACAAGACGAATAGATCGTATATTCAAACTTCCCATTTCCTACATCGCACAATCCTTTTTGTTGCTCCACGGATGTTAATATATGGAAAAATTGGTTCACGCTCTCCATCTCTGAATCTCCTGAGACTGATTGCCATTTTGTAAAGGCAGCTTTTACGAAACGAGAAGCAGATGATAAGTCGCCTGGTAAGCCTAATCCACCCATTCCACGACTATACACATCCAACTCTAGATTTTTCGCAAAATGATTGGAAGATACAGTAGGAGAAACATGACGGTAGTTATTTAAATTAAACAATTGATAATCAAAAGGTGGATTATTTGTTAACACACCGACTGGATTATTGTAAATTTTCAAACCATCAATGGTTGATTCGATCACGAGAGCTTCATTTTGGTCAGCAAGCATCCAGTGAAGAGGAGAAAGTGGAAGTTCTTCACTAAAATTGATATTTACTAAGTTGATCTCAGCAAGTAATTTTTTTGCCTCATCGATTGTTGCGCATTTTCCTAATAACCAAGGGATAAATTCGAATGGTGAGATATTGGTTTTACCAGAGTCTTCTTCAAAGTAATGAGCATTTTCAGGGAAATTCAAACCTGCCATGCTAAGTCCTTTTTCATTTGTTGCTTCAAAATATAACGGATAATTATCAACAACTGCAGCCATACCAATTAACGCATAGTGAGAGGGTAGAGGATCCGTTCGACGGAATTTAAAAGGATAGTTTCTAGGCGTAATTGTCACTACTTGTCCATAAGAAAGCTCTAAATCTAAGTTTCGTCCAAAATAATGATCTTTAGTTGCATAAACAATGGATGTACACATGATACATCTCCTCCTTTTATTAATATAAATTAATGATAATACCAATTTTAGTTTTTTACCAGAAAAACTGATTTTTGATTAAAAAAACTCCTATTATAAAAAAAGATCTTTTCTAAGATGGATTTACTTTGTAAGGATTAACAAGACAAGTGTGCGGTGTTCTAGAAAATTTTAGTGGAAAATAAGCCGAAGAATGCCCTAACTAGAAGGGATTCTTCGACTTATTTCTCAGAGCTAGAGACGTCACAAAATTTTTATGATAATTAAACTGAAGTAAATCTTACAGGTTCTGATTCAAAGAAAGTCACTCTTTGAGGGGATGGTTGGGAATTTCTTTCACTTTTAATATATCTAATAAGAATGTAAAAATTGGAATACCAACAATCAAACCCCATACTCCTAAAAAGCGTTCGCTGATCAATAATACAATAAAGGTATAGAAAATCGGTAATTCTGTTTTACTAGACATCAATTTTGGATTCAAAACATAAGATTCAAGTAAATGGACGATTAAAATCGTTAATAAGATGTAAACCACATCTTTTATGCCACCTTGAGAATACGCAATAAAGGATAAGGGCACACAAGAGATAATGACACCAGCAACTGGGATCAAACTTAAAATAAAGATCATAATTGCTAAACTAAGCAACTGATGGAAACCAAAAGCAGCTAAAGCAATCGTTGTGAGGATCGTGTTTAATAAAGCAATAATGAACTGTGCCTCTAATACTAATCCAAAGGTATTGACAAATTTATCAGCAAAGTAATAAATGTCTTGGAAGAACCAAGAAAATTCGCCTTTTAAGAATAAGCGGGAAAATAGGATTGTTTTTTTCTTTTCGATCATAAAAAAGAAACTTAAGATAAAAGACATAGTAAAGGCGACAGCCATCTTACCAAAGTCTTGCAAATAGCCTAAAGCAATTGATGCACCATTTTGTAATTGTTCAAAGAAATCATTTCTTTCAATGTAATTATGGATATAAAGTAAAACCGGATCAGCGTCTTTGGGTTGATGTTCATAGAAATTGATGACTGATTTGACCATGTCAAATGTTTGGTGTACCAAGACGGGGATATAAATTGTAAATGCTAAATAGATTAGGTAAACCACAAGAGCATAAACAATAATGGTTAATACTCCGGTTGGAACCTTAATGAATCGTTGGATAATTTGCACTAAGTGAATCATTAAATACGTAAAAATAAAAGTTAGTAAAATTGTTGTAATCATGCTTCTTACAAGAAAAAGGACTACAATAATGATTAATAGAACAGTCATACGACGAATTTTTTCATTCGCCAAAAAGCGTTGGTAAACAGACAAATCAACAACCTCCAAGTAATTTAAGTCATAGCGTACATATTTGATTATAAAGCGGAAATAGGGAATTAGGAAGAAAAAAATAAAAACTGCAGACATTGATGAGCAATGTCTGCAGTTTGACTGTTTATTTCCTAGTGTTTTTCCCGAAAATTAGTTAGCATTTTCTTACTGAGTTTTTGCAAAAGAACAAGCTCGTCCGGTTCAAGTGGAAGACTCGCTAATATTTTAGCAGGAATATCTTTTGCTTTTTCTTCTAAAGCTTTTCCATTAGAAGTCAGTGATAGAATCGTAATACGCTCGTCTTTATCTGCTCTTCTTCTTTGAAGTAGGCCTTTGTCAGCCATTTTTTTTATGACGGGCGTCAAGGTTCCAGAATCTAAACAAAGTAAGCTACCAAGTTCTTTCATTGTGACTTGTTGGTTTTCCCATAAAACAAGCATTACCAGGTATTGCGTGTAAGTTAAATCTAAAGGCTTCAGCAAAGGGTTGTACGAGCGAATGATTTCTTTAGAGGTGGCATATAAAGGAAAGCACAACTGGTTTTCTTTATATAAATCTTCCATTTTCTCCACCTCGATTCTCGTAGTTCCTTGTTAGCATAGCTGATTTTGTAATAAATGTCTAGCTGTTAACGGCAGTCAATGTCACTTCAATATTACCTGCAGTTGCTTTAGAATATGGGCAAACCTTATGAGCTGCTTCCAATAATTCTTGTGTTTCTTCTAAAGAAAGACCTTCAACATGACCTTCAATTTCAACGCCTAAAACAAAACTCATTTCATTTTCAGCATACAAAGATACTTGAGCACTGATGGTAGAAGCACCAGAGATATTTTTTTGATTTTTGATCAATTCTAACGCACTATTGAAACAAGCACTGAAACCTGCTGCAAATAATTGCTCAGGATTCGTTGCATCGGCTACACGACGTCCAGGAGCCGCAATTGCAAGTTCAAATGAATGATCTGGACTATGAACTTCACCTGAACGACCACCAGTATTGATCATTTTTGTAGAATACATTTTTTTCATAAAAAACACTCCTTTAAATTTGATTTTGTACAATTAAATTGTATACAACTTAATTGAGAAAGGCAACTAATTCGTTTCAGCATGGGCATAAAAAAACGAGCGACTACACGTTATGGCATCACTCGTTTTAGATAAATTATTTAAGCAGAATCAATTTTTAGAAGAAATACAAAAATAGAAGAGGAAGTATTTATGAATAAGCTTCTTATTACTCAATTGGATGGTAAGTGAAGCCACTACCAGTTACTTCAGCTACACTGCTGACAATCACAAAAGCAGTAGGGTCGATTTCTTCGATCAATGGTTTGACTCTTGAAAACTCCTGGTCTGTTACGACGATCAATAAAACTTCTTTAGATTTGCGGTTGTAGCCACCTTTTGCTTCTAATAAAGTTAAGCCACGACCAATTTCCGCACTTAAACGTTGGCGGATTTCTTCGATAGAGGTTTCGCTCATCACCATTATCGATTTTTTACGATTCATTCCTGTTTCAATATATGACATTACAATCGAGGTAATGACGATCGAAAGAATGGCATATAAAAATTCTTCAAACCCAAAAATAAATAAATTAAGTGATACAACAAACGCATCTGTTACCAATAAACCAATCGAAGTATTCAAATGAAAGTACTTTTTGAAGATCAGTGGTGGAATAGTTGTTCCGCCACTTGAAGAATTATTTTTGTATAAAATAGCGACACCCAGAGCAAAGATCGCACTACCAAAGATCACTGAAAGTAAACGATCCGACGTTACCATCATTTCAGGGACGACCGCAATAATCAGCGGAAAGACAAGACTTCCAAAAAGCACTTTGAAAAAAGGTTTTTTTCCAAGAAATACAAGAGCTAATACCAACATGATGATATTTAATACTAAAATGACCATTGCACGATCAAAACCTAAAGCCGATTCTAAGAGAATACCTAAACCACTCACACCGCCTGCTGCGATATGGTGAGGCCCTAAAAACATATTGATACCTATGCCTAAAATGGTTAAGGCAAACATTATTTTTATGTATGTCCAAATCATCATTTTCATTTGCTTCATCCATTCACATCCATTCATTATTGTATTTTAATTTTTTGGTGCTTTTTTCATTATAACGTAATATTCACCTAAAGTTAACTAATATTTTAAAAAAATGTTAGGTTAGTCTAACATTTCGGGTCGAGAAATAGAGGAGCTATGAGTTCACTATGTTGCTATAGATAGTGAATATTAATATTTTTTATCGATTGAAATAAAAATGAAAGATGTCTTTTACTTTTCCTTATTTCGATAAAGAGCAAATAAAGATGGAAATTTAATGAATGAAAGGTTGGACATAAATGCAACGTCATGTCGATTCGTTACGAACAGTTAGTGTGCAAGAACCATTGGCAATAAGATGAGCAGGGGTTAGTTTGTTTTCTTTTTCTAAATAAATTTCAGCTGCCCAAAATTGGATAGAGCGTCCAATTTTAGTCGGACGTGCGATCACTCGTAATTGTCCATTTTGAGCGCTGTTAAGGTGGTTGACGTGTAAATCTACACCTACCGCATATTGTGGCGAGCTTAAATGTTGGTTAGCACCAATACTACAAGCTGTTTCAATCAAGATACCGTTGATTCCGCCATGAAGGAAGCCAAAAGGTTGGAGATGGATGTCAGAAATCGGTAGTAACAATTCAACCTGTTCTTTTGAGATAGACATTGTCTCAATCTGTAAATATTCGATTAAATTCATTTTTAGGTTTCATTCCTTTTTTTGTTTTTTGAATAGTATAACAGAAATTCTTAAAAAATATAAAATTACAAACGTTTTCTTTGGCTTTTGTGTATAATAAGAATGTTCAACTTAGAGGAGGAATAAAATGAGAGAATGGCAAACAATTAAAGACTATGAAGAAATACTTTTTGAAAAACATGGTAAAATAGCAAAAATAACAATTAATCGGCCTCAAGTACACAATGCATTCACTCCAAAGACAGTGTTTGAAATGATTGAAGCTTTTACTATTTGTCGAGAGCGGCAAGATATTGGTGTGATTATTTTAACCGGAGCAGGAGATCAAGCATTTTGTTCTGGTGGAGATCAAAAAGTTCGAGGAAATGGCGGGTATGTAGGTGATGATCAAATCCCTCGCTTGAATGTGCTAGATCTCCAACGCTTGATTCGGGTCATTCCAAAGCCTGTGATTGCTATGGTCAAAGGTTGGTCGATCGGTGGAGGCAATGTCTTACAACTTGTTTGTGACATCACAATTGCCGCTGAAAATGCGAAATTTGGACAAACAGGCCCGAATGTAGGAAGTTTTGACGGCGGTTATGGATCAGGCTATCTAGCTCGAGTGATCGGTCATAAAAAAGCAAAAGAAGTCTGGTTTATGACGAAACAGTATTCCGCAACAGAAGCTTTAGCAATGAATTGGATCAACACAGTGGTACCTTTAGCCGAAATTGAAGACGTAACGATAGAGTGGGCAGAAGAAATGTTGAAGAAAAGTCCTTTAGCATTAAGAATGATCAAGGCTGCAATGAACGCAGATACAGACGGACTAGCGGGGATCCAACAATTAGCAGGGGATGCCACTTTACTTTACTACACGATGGCTGAAGCTCAAGAAGGACGAGATGCATTCAAAGAAAAGAGAGAGCCTGACTTTGACCAATTTCCTAAATTTCCCTAAACAAAAACCAAATAGTTGGTTGCAACGACAAGCATTAGAACAGCCAGATCAGCTAGCCTTTTATACGAAAGATGTTTGTCTAACGTTTAGTGAATTGAATCACTATGTACAGCAACTTGCTTATTATTTCAAACGTTTTATAAGCAATCAACAAAAAACTATTAAAAGAGTAGCCATTTTGAGCGACAATCAGACAATGATGTATCAGTCGATCTTAGCTCTATGGGAATTAGGAATGGAGATCCAATTTCTAAATACAAGGTTAACCAGTGAAGAACTAGCTTATCAGTTAAAAGATGCCAATACACGACTATTAATCACTGAACATCCTGAACATTTTTCCTTTGAAAATGTAACCATCATTTCTTTCCCGAAAAAAAAGGAACTAATCGGGAGAATTAATGAACCACCAATTGATTTCGGCTATCAATTGGAGCAAATAGCCTCGATCATGTATACATCTGGGACTACTGGAAAGCCAAAAGGAGTACCTCAAACTTTTTCAAACCATCAAGCAAGTAGCCTAGCTACACAAAAAAGTATGGCTATCGAGTCTGGCGAGAATTGGCTTTGTTGCGTCCCCTTGTACCATATCAGTGGTTTATCGATTCTTTTACGTTCCCTTGTTTTAGGAATTAGCGTTCATTTATGTGAAAAATTTCACCCATCAGAAGTCAACCAACTGATGTTAAGCGAAAAAACCGCTTATTTGTCGTTAGTCACGAAAATGTTAAAAGATCTGTTGCCGTTTGTACCAGAAGACGGTTATCCTTCTTCTTTGAAGCAAGTTTTATTAGGTGGCGGTCCGATTGAATCTACCTTACTTGAAGACTGTTGCGAGTTGAAGCTACCCGTTATGTTGTCTTATGGCATGACAGAAACATGTTCCCAAGTTGTCGCAGGTAAAATCAATTTGCATTCAAAGTTTAAAGACACGGTTGGTCGTCCGCTAATGGGTGTGCAAATTAAAATCAATGGGACAGATCAAGCGAATGAATCTGGAGAAATTCTTTTGAAAGGTCCGTCGATCGTTAAAGGATATCTCAACGGACGAGATCGACATTCGTGGACGAAAGAGGGCTGGTTTTGTACTGGTGATTGGGGCTATTTAACAGATACTGGTGAACTAAAAATTCTTAGTCGAATGAGTGAGCGAATCATCTCTGGCGGAGAAAATATTTACCCTGCTGAGATTGAAGCAATTTTTTTAAAAAGTCAGAAAATTACAGAGGCTATTGTTATTGGTAGAGCCGATCCTAACTGGGGGCAACGCCCAGTAGCTTATTTGAAATTAATAGATAAGGTCAGCGTTAATGAAATTTGCAATCTCATGGAGCCACTTGCTTCCTATAAACATCCTGACGAAATTTTTGTCATCCATGATCTACCAAAAACAGCCTCAGGAAAACCATTAAAACGACTTTTTTTAACAGAAGAAAGAGTGAACTATATTGACTACCAACTTATTTAATCTAAATCTACAAGAAGTACCTGAAGCTGACTATGTATGTTATAGCTTTAAGATTCCTTATGAACCGTTAGCAAATCTCTTTGCAAAAGCGAGTGACTTTAAAGGCACACGTTTCTTTTGGCAAACGCCAGACAAAAATGTCGGTTTCTTGGGGTTTGGGCGTAATCTTTTAAAGAAGCGTGGAAACTGGTCCACCGAAGACCTGATAAATGCTAAACAAGAGTTTTTTAAAAAACTTTCGTTTCTTGTTCCTGAAAAAGAGACTCCGATTCTTTTTGGAGGATTACCTTTTGATGCTGAAAACAAAAAACAAGCGCCTATTTGGGGAGAATTGGCAGAGGGCTGTTTTATTCTACCCGAACTATTAATCAAGCAAAATCATCAGCAACTAACCGTTGTAATAACCGCAAGGAATCATTTTAAAACTTTAAAAAAACTCGATGAGTTTATTAAAGAAAAAATGAGACTCATTAATGAAATGAAAGAGCGATGTGTCCCAGATTTTTCGCCAAGTCAAATATTAAAAGAAACTGAAGTAGCTGTTCCTCATTTCTTAAAAGCTGTTGAAGAGACGATCGAAGTCACAGCAAATAAAAAATCAGCACTTAAAAAAGTGGTTTTAGCAAGACAGATGCAATTAGTTGGCAAAGAATTTTCTGTTGAAAAAATCTTACTTCATCTGATTAGTCAACAACCAAACACCTATCTCTTTGTTTTAGAAGCAAAAGGTCAAGCGTTTATTGGCGCAACACCTGAACGTTTGCTTCAGGCGACTGATACCCATTTCTTGACCGCTAGCATTGCTGGCTCTATCGCTAGAAGTTCAAACGAAAGAGAAGACGTTACATTGGGAGAAAAACTTTTAAAAGACTCTAAAAATATTGGAGAACACCAAGTAGTCGTCGAACGTTTAACAGAACAGATGCACTCATTTATTAAGGGGAAACTAACAGTATCAGACAAAAGTCTTTTAAAAAACCGAGATATTCAACATCTTTGTTTGACGTTGAAAGGGAGCCGTCAGGACGGTTTCTCATTTTTAGAAGTCATACGACAACTACATCCTTCACCAGCTTTAGGCGGTGTTCCTAAACAGGCAGCCATTGATTGGATAGCGGAAAAAGAACCTATTGGGCGAGGGTTATACGGTGGTCCAATTGGCTGGTGTAGTTTAACTGAGGATGTTGGTGAATTTGCAGTTGGTATTCGTTCTGGAGTAGTGAGTGATACTGAGGTCCAGTTGTATGCTGGCTGTGGAATTGTGCCAGATTCAACGCCTGAAACGGAATACTTAGAAACTGCTCTAAAATTTCAACCGATGATTCGAGGTGTAAAAGAATGACGAACACAAAAGAGCTGACTGCTTATTTATTAGCATTTATCCATGGATTGAAAGGAAGTGGATTAAAAGAAATGGTCATTAGCCCAGGATCACGCTCGACACCACTGGCCTTATTGGCTTATCGTGACCCGGAAATCAATTGCTATATCAACGTGGACGAGCGTTCGGCTGCTTTTTTTGCGCTTGGTTTAGCAAAAGCACAAAAGGAACCTGTGGGTCTGATTTGCACATCAGGAACTGCTGCAGCAAATTATTATCCAGCCATTTGTGAAGCTGAGGCGTCAAATGTTCCACTCGTTGTGTTGACCGCTGACCGTCCACCAGAGGCGCAAGGCGTAGGAGCACCACAAACGATGGATCAGCAACATTTGTATGGAAGCCATGTCAAAAAGTATATCGGAATGGCTTTGCCAGAAGAAGGAGAATCTTTTGAAAGATATGCGTTTTTTCAGGGTTGGGAGAGTGCGGCTGCTGCAATAAAAATTCCTAAAGGACCTGTACATGTGAATCTACCTTTTCGAGAACCTTTACTGCCGGATTTATCACAATCATTTACACGTCATTATTCAAGAAAAGGGGAAACGATCAATAAAGTAACTTCCTTTTCGTTACCAGAACTTGATTCTTGGTTGACCAAAAAAGGGTTGATTATTGTTGGAAGAGAATTGACCACACAACAGGCAACGAAAATGATTGAACTAGCTGAAATCGTAGGATGGCCTATTCTTGGTGATCCACTTACAAATTTAGGAAATTGCGGGAAAGAAAGCGACAATTATATTTCTCATGTTGATTTGATCTTTGCCGATCAACGCTTAGAAACACCCGAAATCGTTTGGCAGTTTGGTAACTTGCCATTGGCCAAAAACCTCATGCTTTATTTAAAGCAGTCAAAAGACCTGACTTATGTCATCATTGATGAAAGCGAATCTTGGAAAGACTGGTTACATCAAAGTAATTATGTTTTACCAATTGATCCACTGACGTTTTGTAGCATGGTTAAGAACATGAGCGATGAAGCATTTCATACTCATGCAGATAGAAACTGGTTATCCTATTGGCAAGAAAGAGCAAAGCTTGCCCGACAAACGATAGAAACAACCTTACCCTTAGATGCCTATAACGAAAGCAATGCCAGTAAGCGTCTTTTTCAATTGTTAAAGTTTGACGAAACACTCTTCTTGTCCAATAGTAATGCTATTCGTTTTATTGATCGCTACGCTGGTTTTTCAAAACAACGATTTTCAGTCTATGGGAATCGGGGAGTAAATGGTATTGACGGGATTATTTCAACAGCTGCAGGTATTTGTGCGGCTAAGAAACAGCAGATGTTTTTGTTGATTGGTGACTTAGCTTTGTTTCATGATATGAATGGGTTACAAATAATCAAAGAACTTGAGCTGCCGGTGACTGTGATCGTTTTGAATAATAACGGGGGAGGTATCTTTTCTTTCCTTCCTCAAAGGGAACTAGATAACTCCTTTTTTGATCCTTTGTTTTCAACACCCTTACATCTAGACTTGGAGAAAGTGGCAGATCTGTATTGCGGCGCTTATAAAAAGCCCAAATCGCTGACTGAATTTGAACAAATAGTTTGTGAAAGTCGAGAAAGAATAGACAGTAAAGACAACAGAGAAGAGAAAAAAAATTCAACTTGGACGTTGATTGAAGTCGTTGGCGAACAAAAAGCACCAGCAGATCTTTGGCAACACATGATTGAGGGATACGGTAATCGAAATGAGTGAGGGAAAAATAAAAATCAATGGTGTTAATTATGCTTATCGTTGGTTACAGCGAACATCTCCAATGAGACCTACTATCATTTGTTTACACGGATTTACCGGAACTTCCATGAGCTTTTCTTTGCCTTTTCAAGATTTAAATATTTTAGCAATCGATTTGATCGGGCATGGTAAGACGGATGTTTATGTTCATCCTTATCGCTATAAGCTTCCATTACTTGTTCAAGATTTAGCACAATTGGTTTTGCAATTAAAGATCGATGCCTTTTATTTGTTGGGGTATTCCATGGGGGCCCGTACCGCGTTAACTTGGCTGATTGAACAACCAAAAGGAATTTTAGGCATCATTATGGAAAGTGGTACACCAGGCATCAGTTCTGTAAGCGAAAGACTCATACGTCAAAAAAAAGATCTTCTATTAGCGCAAAAGATCATGACTGAACCATTGTCTGGTTTTGTGGATTATTGGGAATCGATTCCATTATTTGAAAGTCAAAAAGAACTACCTGATTCGACAAGAAGAAAGATTCGCCAAGGAAGACTTATGCAACAACCAATTGGTTTGGCGCTTAGTTTGATGTACATGGGAACTGGGCAACAGACGAATTACTGGCCATCGCTTAGAAATATCCAAAGACCGATCCTTTATTTAGCAGGAGAATATGATGATAAGTTTCAAAAAATCGGAAAAAAATTGGTTGAAGAAAATAGTCTGTTTTCCATGGCGTTGGTTCCCAAAAGTGGACACTGTATTCATCTAGAACAGCCAACGAAATTTGTTTCCCTAGTAAATCAATGGATAATGGAGAAAGAAAAAATTGATACAAATTAGAAAAATCGAGCAATTACAACTTAAATTACCTTTGACTACCCCTTTTGAAACGAGTTATGGAATTCTAACTGAAAAAGCATTTGATTTATTGATAATCGAGGATGAATTAGGCAATCAAGGAGTAGGAGAGTTGGTTTCTTTCCAACAAGCGGACTATATTGAAGAAACGATCGACATGAGTCGCTTGATCATCAAAAATGAATTGATTCCTTTACTTACTATGTCTCCAATCAAAGAGCCTTACGAAGTTCAGCGACGATTGACGAAAGTGCAAGGGAATTTTATGGCAAAAGCAGCCATGGAAACAGCTATTTGGGATTTATATGCCAGACGAAAGAATGTCAGTTTCCGAGAAATTTTCAAAAGTACGAAAACAGAATTAGCAGTTGGGATTAGTTTAGGTATCCACACAGATTCTGCAAAATTGTTAAAACAAGCTCGAATGTATGTTTCTCAAGGCTATACGCGGTTGAAGTTAAAAATCAAACCAGATTACGATATCGAACCATTAACCTTATTACGAAATGAATTTCCTCACTTGCTTTTGATGGCAGATGCCAATTCTGCTTATACATTAAAGGATCTACCGATATTGTTAGAATTGGATCGATTAAACCTAGCGATGATTGAACAGCCTTTTAATCAACGGGATTTTATCGAGCATGCGTATTTACAGAAACAATTAAAAACACCAATTTGTTTAGATGAGAATATTCGTACACTAAATGATGTTAAAACCGCTCATACCTTGGGAAGTTGTCGTGGGATTAATCTAAAAATCCCCAGAGTGGGTGGGATCGCTGAGGCATTATCCATCGTAACATTTTGTCGTGAACATAACTTGACGGTGTGGCTAGGTGGAATGTTTGAATCAGGAGTAGGACGTTGCTTAAATATACAATTTGCCAGCCAAAATGACTTTACTTTCCCTGGCGATATATCGGCATCAGATCGCTATTACTACGATGATATCATCAAAAATAAAGCTTGCCTCACTGATGGGAAACTTGCAGTTCCCTTAGGAAAAGGCAATGGGGCAGTCCTTGATCAAGAAAAAATAGAACGTTATTGCTACAAAAAGGAACTCCTTTTTTCTTAATAATAAACGTTTGACAAATAATATGATCACTGTGGTCGTTGTAGAGATACACCAAGTAATCATAAAGAATCCAAAAGCAGCTCTTTCTCTTTTGGATTCTTTCTTTTTGTTGAACTTTTTTTATATGAATCAGCAAGTAGCGAGTATAAAATTACACTTTCTACAATACCGATAATTCAGCTAATGTCGCCATTGACCTAACTTCTCCTTTTGATGAGATAATCAAGGGAAACAGAATTCTGTTACCGATAACATAAATGAAAGCGTTGTCTTTTGTTGTTCACTCTTTTATAGTGAACACGTAATCTTAAATATGAAGGAGGAAATACATGAACACCGCAGCAATTTATCATCGACCGGAAAGTGAATATGCTTTTTTATATACAGCTGATACTTTCAGAATTCGTTTACGTACCTGTAAAGACGATGTAAAAAAAGTTTATCTTATTAGTGGCGATCCTTATACGATTGATTCACAAAAATGGTATCTGGAAGAAATATCAATGAAAAAAAGTCTGAGTACTTTAGTTCATGATTACTGGGAAGTGGAACAAACAAGCTCGACTAGAAGGTTACAATATGGGTTTCATATCGTAGGGATTGATGGCACAGAATGTTTTTATGGGGATCAAGGGATTTTTGCGTATGAACCAGCAAACTTAGCAGAAGCAAATTACTATTTCCGGATACCCTATTTTCATGAAATTGATCGTTTCAAAGTACCGCAATGGGCAAAAGAAACGATTTGGTACCAAATATTTCCTGAACGATTTGCGAATGGCGACCCAACTAACGATCCAGCTCATACGCTACCATGGGGAAGTAAAGCACCTGACCGAGATGATTTCTTTGGTGGTGATTTACAGGGTGTGATTGATCACCTCGATTACTTAGTCGATTTGGGAATCAATGGTATTTATTTTTGCCCGATTTTCCAAGCTATGTCTAATCATAAATACGATACGATCGACTATTTGAAGGTTGATCCAGCCTTTGGTGACGAACGTCTGTTAAAAGAATTAATCGAAAAAGCGCATAAAAAGGGTATCCGCATTATGTTAGATGCTGTTTTCAATCATATTGGTAGTGACTCGCCCCAATGGCAAGATGTGATCAAAAATGGCGAAAAATCAATTTATAAAGATTGGTTCCATATTCATTCTTTTCCTGTGGATGCCTATCAAATGACGAATTTACCCGAAACAGCAGCAAATTTATCTTATGATACGTTTGCTTTTACACCTTTCATGCCTAAACTCAACACAGCAAATCCTGAGGTTCAATCGTACTTACTAGATATTGCTGCTTATTGGGTGAAAGAATTTGATATTGATGGGTGGCGTTTAGATGTCGCTAATGAAGTCGATCATCATTTCTGGAAATTGTTCCATGAAAAAGTCACTGCAATCAAACCAGATATTTATATTTTAGGCGAAATCTGGCATTCATCCCAAGCTTGGTTACAAGGAGATGAGTTCCATGCTGTAATGAACTATGCGTTTACAGACTCAATCAAAGACTATTTTGTCAAACGAAAAATCACTGCTTCACAAATGGCAAGTGGCATGAACCATCAGCAGATGCTGTACCAAGATCAAGTAAACGAAGGAACATTTAATCTATTAGATTCCCACGATACCGCGAGAATCCTAACCCTGTGTAATGGAAATAAAGAGTTGATGAAAGCTGTACTTACTTTCATGTTTTTACAAAAAGGCGCACCTTGTATTTATTACGGAACGGAAATCGGATTGACTGGAGAAGATGATCCTGATTGTCGCAAATGTATGATCTGGGAGAAAGAGCAACAAGATACGGAATTATACGGTTTTATTAAAGAATTGATTTATCTTCGGAAACGATTATCTGAAATTTTAATCACAGGTACGATTTGCTGGGAGCTAATTGATGATAGTCAAGACGTGATTCATTTTTCTCGTGAATTGAACGGCCAAATGATCCATGCTATTTTTAATCAATCTTCCACAAGTTATTTGGTTGATCAGAAAAATGAAATTATCTTAAGCCAAAATAGTGAATTATTAAATGATGGGAAAGCTGAAATTCAACAATTCGGATTCATTTTGATGTGTGAATAACTTGTTACCGGTAACATTCAGAAAGCGTTTGCAAGTTGTCGTTTTATAACAGTATACTCTTTATACAAACAACATTTATGGAAGTGGAGGAACAAAAGGTGAAGAAAAACTATGTTAAAAAATTAGGGTTGGGTTTATTGTCACTTGGTATTTTAGGTGGATTAGCAGCTTGTGGTAATGGAAAAGCTGATACAGCTAGCGGTGGAAATGATGAAAAAACATTAACTGTATCGGTAGATTCTGGTTATAAAGATTACATCAATGAGATCAAGGGTGATTTTGAAAAAGAGAATGATGTCAAAATCAAGCTAGTTGAAAAAGATATGTTCGATCAATTAGAAGCGCTTTCTTTAGATGGACCTGCCGGTAAAGGACCAGATGTGATGATGGCAGCCTATGATCGAATTGGTGCGTTAGGACAACAAGGCCATTTAGCGGAAGTCAAATTAGGAAATGAAGCCGACTATGATGAAACTGATAAAGCACAAGTGACCTATGACGGAAAAATTTACGGCGAACCAGCGGTGATCGAAACATTAGTCTTGTACTACAACAAGGATCTAGTAGATGCAGCACCAACCACTTTCAAAGAATTAGAAAATCTAGCCAAAGACAAACGCTTTGCCTTTGAATCAGAAGCAGGAAAAAATACTGGATTCTTAGCAAAATGGACTGATTTCTATTATTCTTATGGTTTACTAGCAGGCTATGGCGGGTATGTTTTTGGTGACAACGGAACTAATCCATCAGATATTGGTCTAAATAATGCAGGATCAATCGAAGGAATCACTTATGCTACAAACTGGTTCCAAAATGTTTGGCCAAAAGGGATGCAAGATATCAAGAGTGCAGGCGATTTCGTTAGCCAACAATTCATGTCTAACAAAGCAGCAGCAATCATTGATGGTCCTTGGCAAGCACAAACTTATAAAGACAACAAAATCAATTATGGGGTAGCAAAAATTCCAACATTGAACAACGGCGAATCTTATCAACCGTTTGGTGGAGGAAAAGGTTGGGTAGCAAGTAACTATTCTAAAAACAAAGAATTATCACAAAAATGGTTAGACTATGTGACAAACACAAAAAATCAAGAAAAATTCTTTGAAATGGTCAATGAGATTCCAGCCAATCAAGCAGCACGTGAAACAGCTAAATCAAAAAATGATGAATTGACAACTGCGGTGATTGATCAGTATGAAACTGCGCAAGCAATGCCAAATATTCCAGAAATGGCTGAAGTTTGGACTGGTGCTGAAAACTTAATGTTTGATGCAGCTTCAGGTTCTAAATCGCCAAAAGAATCTGCTAACCAAGCAGTGAAAACCATAAAAGAAGCGATTGAGCAAAAATATTAAAAGTAACAAAGCGATCTCTATTCACGATCAAATGGATATTTTTACTAGATGTGGTGATAGTAGACCACTAAATCTCATTTGGTCAACCAAATCATAAAACAAGTCATGGATCAATAGGTGAAACAGTTGAACGGTGTATTTTCTTTAACTGTTTCACATTGATTCGTGTGAATAACATCCACGAGCGGAGTTTTTTATAGCAACTGAGTGAGGACTACAAATGAATGGAAAATGGTTTTTGATAGCAATTATTGATGACTGTCATGGATAGCTACTATTTATAGTTACTATGTATAACTGCTATGAATAGTTACTTATAGATGGCTATTATGGATAGCCGACTGATTCATTTCCTTGCGCAAAGAATAAAATAGTAGTACTGGGGGTATCGTTATGCAAGACGAACAAAATAATATCAATGTAAGAAAAATTACACTTATGTCTCTCATACCTGGCTTAGGGCAATTTGCTAATGGTCAAGCGTTCAAAGGAATCGTATTTCTAGGTATTTTCGTAGCATTTATTCTACAACTGATAGTTGGTGGCTTCCACTCTTTGATTGGCTTAGTCACACTGGGAACGGTTCCGATGGAGGATCACTCCTTATTTATTTTGATTCAAGGAACGCTGCAACTAATCATTACGGTTATTTTTTTTATTTTCTATGGACTGAATCTGTTAGATGCCAAACGTGTCGCAGTTTTACGCAAAGAAGGTAAGAAAATCAACCGAACGATGAAGGAAGTTATACATAATATTGGTGATGAGGGTTTTCCTTATTTGCTTACACTTCCAGCCTATCTTTTGATGATTTTTACGATTATTTTTCCAGTTCTAGTCACATTATTTACAGCATTTACCAACTATGATTTCAAACATATCCCACCTGCTAGTTTGATTGATTGGATCGGAGTAAAAAACTTTTTTAGTATCTTCTTCTTAAGTTCTTACCGTAATACCTTTTTCTCTGTGTTTTCTTGGACTGTTATTTGGACACTATGTGCAACGACACTTCAAATCACATTAGGTATTTTTACAGCCGTTATTGCTCACCAAAAATTTATTAAATTTAGACGTTTTTTTGGTATTATTTTCCTTTTACCATGGGCGGTACCAGCATTTATAACAATTATGAGTTTCTCTAATATCTTCAATGATAGTGTGGGGGCGATCAACACCCAAGTGATTCCTTTTATCAATCATCTGCCATTCGTAGACATTAGCGCGATTTCATGGAAAACAGATCCATTTTGGACGAAAGTTGCGATCATTATGGTTCAAGGGTGGTTAGGTTTCCCTTATATCTATGTCATGGTAACAGGTATTTTACAATCCATTTCTGAAGATTTATATGAAGCAGCAAAAATCGATGGTGCAAATGCTTGGAAACGTTTCTCTAATATCACGTTACCGGCTATTTTTCTAGTAGCAGCGCCAACGTTTATTACTCAGTATACTGGTAATTTCAACAATTTCTCGATGATTTATTTATTTAACAACGGTGGTCCTGGAAGTGTAGGAGGGGGCGCAGGTTCAACAGACATCTTGATTTCTTGGATCTATAAACTAACGACGGGAACCTCGCCACAATACTCCATGGCTTCAGCCATTACACTAATTATTTCTGCAATTGTCATTTGTGTTTCTTTACTTGTGTTTAAAAAGACTAATGCATTTAATATGGAGGACTAAGCGATGAAACAATTTAATTCAAGTGCTAAATTCCAACGAAGATTGTCACAATTCTTGACCTATGTTTTTTTGATTCTTTTGTCGATCATCATTATCTATCCATTGTTGATTACAGCCAGTACAGCATTTAAATCAGGTAATATCGCTGCTTTTAGTCTGGATTTATCCAGTGACTGGACACTAGAAAATTTTAGACGGCTATTCTCAGAAACGTTATATGGTACTTGGTATAAAAATACCTTGATTATTTCCATTTTAACAATGGTTATCCAAGTGACTGTTGTAACTTTGGCTGGTTACACTTATAGTCGTTACCGTTTCATTGGGCGCAAATCAAGCTTGATGTTTTTCCTGGTGATTCAAATGGTTCCAACGATGGCTGCATTGACCGCTTTTTACGTCATGGCTTTTCTACTTAACGCCTTAGATCGATACTGGTTCTTAACAATGATCTATATTGGTGGGGGAATTCCGATGAATACTTGGCTAATGAAAGGTTATTTTGATACTGTTCCACTTGATTTAGATGAATCTGCTAAATTAGATGGAGCTGGTCATTTCCGGATTTTTCTACAAATCGTTTTACCGTTAGTTAAACCAATGATTGCCGTTCAAGCATTATGGGCCTTTATGGGACCGTTTGGAGACTTCATGCTCGCTAAATTTTTACTACGCACACCAGAAAATCAAACAGTGGCAGTTGGTTTGCAAACATTCATTTCTGATGTGACAAATCAACGGGTTTCATTATTTGCCGCAGGAGCGATCCTCATTGCATTACCGATTTGTTTATTGTTCTTCTTTTTACAAAAAAACTTTGTCACTGGTTTGACTTCTGGTGGCACAAAAGGTTAGGAGCAGGTTTTGATGCAAACATTTCCTTTGAATTACTTTTCTCATTTAAATAGTCCTAGACGTCTATTTGCTGGTAGAAGACAGTTGTCATGGCCTAAATTGAGTCTGATCTTTCTTTTCTTGGTCGCGTTGATGGTTATGCCGATTACCATGTATTATACCAATCAGGTAAAAGCAATCCCTATGGAGCAATTTTTAACAGTTCACCAACTAATTGATCAAGATGGAGTAAATAAATTTTCAGAATTACCCATGGAGAATGGGCAAATAAATCACTCACCAATAACGATTTATCAGAATAACGAATTACTGATTGGGTCAGGATTGACGAAAGAACAAAAAAACGAAAAAAACGCCTTTATTGATTTCGCAAAAAATCATTGGACAATCCAGCAAAAAGAACAGGGGCGTATAAGAACCTATCAAATGAATTACCAAGCGTCTTTCAATCCCGAATCAGTCCGAACGCCACAAGAGTTTCAAGCATTTTTAGAACAGGAATTTTACGCCAGTAATCGTCCAATGATTATTTTATCTTATAGTATGAGTTTAGGAATCATCTTATTTATAATGACTAGCTTCATTTTATTTGGTGCTTCTTTCTTTTTATGGCTAACTAGAAAGAGTCGTTTTTCTTCCATCCAAACATTCAAAGAAAGTGCCAATTTAATGTTGAATGTGATTGGAGTTGGCTCCATTATTGCCACGATTGTTGGATTCTTTTATTTTGATTTTGTTTTGATGTTAGGTATTCAATCAACTGTTTCAGTTCTTTTATTGCTATGGATTTTTGCTAAAACTGGCTTTAAAGATGAAGTCAAGGCCTAAGATCATCAACTAATTATGAGAAAATAAATGTGAAAATAATGAAAATTTGATAGGTAACAAAGATTTTTTTCTGAAAAATACCCTTCTGAGTTGATTCTTTTAATTTTTAGTATTAACGTTAAATAGTAGCAATTCTAAGGAGGAAAATCATGTTAGAAAAAACAGTATATAATCAATTATTTTCACGTTCTTTCTCCCTTCCAGTCGAAGTTACTTACTGGGATGGTACGACAAAACGCTATGGAGATACTGACAATCCTCCCCAAATCAAAATTAAGATCCATGAAGAAATACCAATGAAAGAAATCACAAATAACGCCTCTCTAGCTCTAGGTGAAGCTTACATGGATCATCGTATTGAGATTGAGGGAAGTATTCAAGCGTTGATCAACGATGCTTACCAACAAGCAAACAGCTTTTTAAGAGGGAGCGACTATTTAAAATGGCTTCCTAAAAAGCAAAAACACACAAAAAAACAAAATCAAGCAGATATTCATGCACATTATGATCTAGGAAATGATTTTTATGAAATGTGGCTAGATCCAACATTAACCTATTCTTGTGCTTATTTTGAGACACCTGAAGATACATTGGAACAAGCCCAAATCAATAAAGTCCACCACATCTTAGATAAACTTTTCATCAAGGATAATGATACGTTATTAGATATCGGTTGTGGTTGGGGAACCTTGATGTTTACAGCTATCAAAGAATACAATGTAAAAGCAACTGGTATTACCTTGAGTGAAGAACAATATAACCATATTACTAATCGGATCAAAGAAGAACATCTGGAAGATAAATGTCGGGTCTTATTAATGGATTATCGTGATCTTAAAGATGAAACGTTTGATCATATTACAAGTGTCGGGATGTTTGAACATGTGGGAGCAGACAACTTAAAAGAGTATTTTGGTGTCATCCAAAAATTACTAGCTCCTAAAGGAACAGCGTTGATTCACGGTATTACTCGTCAGCAAGGTGGGGCAGTTAATGCTTGGATCAACAAATATATTTTCCCGGGTGGATACATTCCAGGATTAGCAGAAATCGTAACAGATATTACGGATAATGATTTACAGTTAATTGATTTAGAAAGTTTGCGCCGGGACTATCAGCTTACTTTAGAACATTGGACAAATAATTTCCATAAAGTACAAGACAAGGTAACAGAAACTATGGGCGATTCCTTCTATCGAATGTGGGATCTTTACCTTCAAGCTTGTGCAGCATCTTTTGAATCAAGTAACATTGATGTTATCCAATACTTACTTGTTCAACCAAGTAATAATGATCTTCCAATGCATCGTGCATAAGGGGAGAAACCTAATAAAAAATATGAATTAAGATTCGCATGAAAAGAGGCTTTGAAAGAAGCAACTCCCCCCTTATTATTGAGGAGTTGCTTCTTGAACGCCGTGAATCAGAGGTCGTAAAAACATCGGGTAGCTCTGATGACAATAAGAAAGAATTTTTTGAAACAGCTTCTCATGTTTTGAAAAATTCAGGCTTATTTCAAGGGGCTGATGTTTGAACACCGTTTATTCGTTTTTAGAGATACTAGAAGAGACTGAGACAAATTTTGTCCCAGTCCCTTTTTTATTGTGAAAATGTCTATTGCTCTCTAACATATTTTTTTGATTTTTTATTAGCTAAAAAGGAGATGATTATCGAGCTGATTTTGCCAATAGAATAGAACAGATATTGAAAGAGCAACCGTGCTAAACTGTATTTTTTGATGAATGAAAATGAAAAAATTATGATAATCAAAATTGCATAGACTTTATGTGTCGTTCAATAAAGTGAAAAAAGATTTTCCATCAGTTCTCACTCTATGTATATAATCATTAAGTACATATTGTTATTTTTTATCTATATTTAAATAAAAAACAATACATATATTTTCGTTGTTATAAAAGCATTTATAGAACTATAAATAACAATTGTTTATAAATAAAGCGTTCATCAAACCTCTATATTGTGATATTATAAACATGAGCTGTGGGTGGCTAGTTTACTCAAGTTCAAGTAAAACGAGGGAGGTGAAAAGAGTGGAAAAAATTCTTATACCATTAAAACAACATGTAGGCGCTTCATCAAAGAGTATGGTAAAAATAGGCGAATATGTGCAACGTGGACAAAAAATTGCTAAACCAGATGGATTAGGAGCAAACATTCATTCTAGCTTTTCAGGCGTTGTATCAGAAGTAACCAACGATCAGATTGTGCTAAAGATTGATGAAAAGCAAAATTTTTCAAGTTATCTTCCTATTCCAGAAACATCCTCTTATATTCAAGCAATCAAAGAAGCCGGAATTGTCGGAGCTGGTGGAGCTGGGTTTCCGACAGATATAAAATTATCTTGTGAAATACCAGAAGGCATCTTTATCGCAAATGGTGCAGAATGTGAAGCTTTATTACTTCACAATGTAAAGCAAATGAAAAGTCAAATCAAACAATTGATTCGTGGAATAAAGTATTGCATGAGCATTACGAAAGCACCCAAAGGAATCATTGCTGTTAAAGGAAAACATCGAGAGTTAGTCATACAATTGTTAAAGTTTACCAACAATGAACCGACAATAGATGTTTACCAATTACCTGACATCTATCCTGCAGGCGATGAACGTGTAGTGATTCGTGAAGTGTTGAACATCACTTTAGACCCTGGTCAACTGCCAATCGAAATCGGAGCAGTAGTGGATAATGTTGAAACAATTAAACGCATTGTCGAAGCGATTGAACAGCGAAAGCCATTTATTGATAAAGATCTTACGGTATCTGGTCGTGTAAAACAAAAGAAAACAGTCTTTAAAGATGTCCCAATTGGAACACCTGTCAAGCAATTAATTGATCAAGTTGGAGGTTTTATTGAGCCCCATGGAGAAATTGTGATCGGTGGACCAATGACTGGTCATAGCGGCACGGAAGAAACCCCCATTACGAAAACCAGCGGAGGGGTATTGGTTGCTATGCCATTTCCTCAAGAACATCGAAAAATAGGACTATTACTTTGTGAATGCGGCGGTTCAGAAGAAAGAATGACTGAAATAGCTGAAAACATGGGTGCTGAAGTTGTTGCTACACAACGCTGTAAGCGAATGGTAAAAGTGAATGGAAGATATAGATGTACCTTGCCAGGTATATGTCCAGGACAAGCACAAACAGTCTTTGCTTTGAAAAAAGCAGGTGCTGAAGTTGTGATGACTGGAACTTGTTCTGATTGAACGAACACCGTTATTGGTGTAGCTCCTAGGTTAGGAGTTCCGGTTTATCATCATACAGATCATGTACTTCGGGCAGATGGGCACAGACTATATCGTAAATTACCTACAACGAAATAAATTTAAATTTTAGGAGGATTTAACGAATGTCTATTACGGCTGAAACTGCCCAAGAACATGCAAAAGATCTAGCTGTACTCTGTTGTCGTGCGGAAGCAGGCACAGTGATTACGCCAGAAAATCTAGAGGACCCCGCAATTTTTCTTGATCTGGAAGAATCAGGGTTACTTGAATTTTCTGAAGATGTGTTAACAATTGAACAAGTACTTGGTACAACATTAAAAGAAACAACGGATGCGTTGATTCCATTGACAAAAGAATTACTGGAAGGTGTATCTGAAGGAATGAAAGAAGTTCATTTAAATGAAAAAAAAGAAGTTGAGACTTCTGAAACAATTGCGACGCCAATTCAAACTGCTTCATCTTCTGTAACAAGTGGTCAGACTATTAAAATTCATATTGCTGAAGGAAAAGGAATTGATTTAGAGCTTCCTTTAATGATGGCTGCTCAGTTAACCGAAACGGTAAATCCTGCACCGGAATCAATGATTCCTGAGCAAGTAACGCCAGTAATACCAGCACCGGTTTTGGAAAACTCAAATCAGGTGAAAGAAAAAGTGATTCGTTCTGTACGACATGATCATCTAAAAATTGATCAGGTGATTTTTGGGGAAGAAACAAAAATCGAAGGAACAACTTTAATTTTACGAAAAATGACAGAAATTTGTGCTGAAGCAGTTGAACTGGAACAGCTCGTTGAAGATATGACTTTAGAAATCATTACACCAGATAAATACACTGAATATAGTGAAACGATTATGGACGTTCAGCCAATTGCCGCAAAAGTTGAAGGCGATCTTGGGCATGGAATTACCCGAGTACTGGATGGTGTCGTCATGGTTGTTACAGGGACGGATGCTAATGGAGTTCAAATCGGTGAATTTGGTTCTTCTGAAGGAGAATTAGATCGTAACATTATGTGGGGACGACCTGGGGCACCAGATAAAGGAGAAATCTTTATTAAAACCCAAGTGACAATCAAAGAACACGCGAATATGGAACGTCCGGGTCCGCTAGCCGCTCACAAAGCTTCTGATTACATCACTCAAGAAATTCGTGAAGCCCTCAAAAAAGCGGATGAATCATTGGTGATACATTCAGAAGAAATTATACAGAAACGTCGAATTGGCAATAAGAAAGTTTTGATCATCAAAGAAATAATGGGGCAAGGTGCGATGCATGATAATTTGATTATGCCCATCGAGCCAGTTGGAACATTTGGCGCAAAACCAAATGTTGACCTTGGCAATTTGCCAATCCTATTGGCACCAACAGAAGTATTAGATGGAGGAATCCATGCGTTAACTTGTATTGGACCGGCTTCGAAAGAAACTTCACGCCATTATTGGCGGGAACCGCTTGTTAAAGAAGCAATGGCAGATGAAGAAATTGATTTAGTCGGTGTTATGTTCGTCGGCTCTCCACAAGCGAATACTGAAAAATATTATGTTTCAAAACGTTTAGGAATGACTGTCGAAGCCATGGACATTGATGGTGCCATTGTAACCACTGAAGGTTTCGGAAATAATCATATTGATTTCGCTTCTCACATGGAAGAAATTGGAAAACGTGGAATCAAAGTGGTTGGCGACTCTTATAGTGCTGTTCAAGGAGCCTTAGTTGTTGGTAATTCTGAAATGGGCGCAATGGTTGATAATAATAAATCAAAACAAGGGATTGAAAATGAAATTTTATCAAATAATACCTTGTGTAGAGAAGACGCTATTCGTGATTTAGCTATGTTAAAAACGTTAATGGGTGGAGGAACAATTAAACCAGCTGAACGTAAATGGAATCCGAATGTCAAACAAAACAACATTGAGATTATCGAAAAAACAACAGGAAGAAAAATAGACCTGGAAGAAAATGAGCAATCTTTGCCGAAAAGTAAAAAACGTCAAGAAATTTATGAAAAAGAATAAAATAAGGTGCAAAATGGATAGAATCGAAAAATTAAAGTATGTCTCTACTGAACAAATGTTTGAAGGGATACTTGTTGAAGTTCGAGATGCGAGCGTAACTATTGATATCAAAGGACGACTAGGTCAATTAAAAATACCGCGGCGTATGATTATTTCAGAGTACGATTTAAAAATAGGACAAGAAGTTGGATTTTTGATGAGTTATCCAGAGGTTTTGGAAGAAGCAGCCAATACTCATTACGTTGAAGCAATCACAGAACATGAACGTCGACGTTTAAAAAATCAACAGAAGAAAATAAAAATGAGAGAGGAAAATGAGTAGATGAGTTTAACAGTATTCGAAGGATTACAGTCAGAAATTTTTGTACCAATCACACCCAAATCCGTCTTTACGCCCGTTAAAAAAGAGCTGAAAGAGATGCGGATTGCTTTAGCAACGGCAGCTGGTGTCCACTTAAAAAGTGATACACGTTTTAATTTGGCAGGAGACACAACGTATCGTGAGATTCCAGATGGAGTACCAAGTGAAGATTTAATGGTCTCACATGGTGGATATGACAACGCAGACGTTAATCGGGATGTCAATGCAATGTTTCCGATTGACCGATTACATGAATTAGTAAAAGACGGCTTTATTAAAGAAGCTGCCCCTGTACATTATGGCTTTATGGGAGGCGGCGGTGACCAAGATGCCTTTAATGAACAGACGGGACCAGAAATCGCACAAAAACTCGTAGAAGAAGAAGTTGACGCGGTTGTTTTAACTGCTGGTTGAGGGACCTGTCATAGAACTGCCGTGATCGTGCAGAGAGCAATTGAGGAAGCAGGGATTCCTACTATTTTAATCGCCGCATTACCACCAGTAGTACGGCAAAATGGTTCACCTAGAGCTGTAGCACCACGTGTACCGATGGGCGCTAATGCCGGAGAACCACATAATATTGACATGCAAACGGGTATTTTAAAAGATACTTTAGAAAGCCTAGTTTCAATCGAAACACCAGGGAAAATTGTGCCATTACCTTATGAATATATCGCTCATGTGTAAAGAGGGATCAGCATGCAAGGAGAAACATTAAAAATGAAAGTTTTCCATATGGAAAAAGTTTCCATAGGAAATCAATTTAAGCTTGATCACAATCAACTACAGATAAAAACTGAATTTGATTGTCTGTGTGAGGATGTCAAATCCTTGACGATCCGATTGTTAGAGCCAGATCAGTTAGACCTAAAAACAAATACTATCATGGATATTTTACCAATTTCTGCTAAAGTATTAGGCGTTTTGGGGACGGGTATCACCCATACATTAACAGGAGTGTCGGTCATAATGACCGGCACAATCGATGAGGGTGAACAGCTCCATGAGTTTGGTTCTTCTGATGGTGTATTGCGTGATCATTTATTTTTAAATCGACCGGGCACACCTAACGCAGAGGATTACATTATTTTGATTGACTTACTTGTCAAGAAAGGAACACCTTTCGATCGTGAGTTATGTTTAAAATTGTTTCGGATAGTTGACAATTATCTGCAGGAAATCCGAGAACAATTAAAGTTGCTAGATGGTAAGGAAGCAACGGAAACACATATCTATGAAGAAAAAAGAAATCCGGGAAAGCCAAAAGTGACGTTGGTCAAGCAGGTAGCTGGCCAAGGTGCGATGTACGATATGTTATTATTTCCAGATGAACCTAGTGGGTTTAAGGGTGGTCATTCGATTATCAATATGAATAATATGCCCATCTTTTTATCTGCCAATGAGTATCGTGATGGTGCCATTCGTTCAATGGTCTAATTGTTAGAAAAGGGGATTTTTATGGGAATAGGACCATCAACTAAAGAAACTTCGATGCACCTTTTTAAAGATCCTTTACTGGATGTTTTAAGCAAAGATCCTGACATTGATTTCCAAGGTGTTATTATTATTGGCACGCCTCAAAGCAATGAAATGAAGCATCTAGTCGGACAACGAACAGCTACTTGGCTAGAAGCGATGGCTACAGATGGCGTTGTTTTATCAACAGATGGTTGGGGAAATTCAGACATCGATTTTGCCAATACCCTAGAAGAAATAGGTTGTCGTGGCATCAGTGTTATTGGGCTCAAATTTATTGGGAAACAAGCCAAGTTTGTCGTAGAAAATGATTATACAAAATATGTGCTGGATTTTAATAAATCACAAGCAGGGATTGAAACGGAAGTGGTTGGAGAAAATACGATCACTTTCTATGATGCAGTTAAAGCGCTTGCTTTTATAAAACTAAAGATGCGTAAAGATAATCAAAAATTGAAGTAACGTGGAGGTTAGTATGAAAGTATCAAAAATGATATCAGTAGTAGATACCCATACAGCTGGTGAAGCCGCTCGGTTAATTGTAGGAGGCATTCCTAAATTTCATGGAAAAACGATGGCGGATAAAAAAATATACCTGGAAACACAAGCAGATGATTTACGTAAAATGCTAATGCATGAACCACGAGGGCATAAAAATATGTTCGGGGCTTTTATTTGTGAACCGGTTCATGATGAGGCAGACTACGGGATTATTTTCATGGATTCTGGTGGCTATTTAAATATGTGCGGTCACAACACCATTGCGGCAATGACAGCAGCTGTAGAATTGGGCTGGGTAGATGTAGGAGAAGGCACCCGTGTGGTTAAAGTAACGCAAGATACACCTGCGGGGATTGTTTGCGGAGAGGTTCATCTGGATGAAGATTACTCTGCGGAATCGGTCTCTTTTGAAAACGTGGAATCCTTTCTATATAAAGAAAATGTGGCAGTGAGTGTGCCCGATATTGGGACAGTTCATGTGGATATTTCTTTTGGCGGAAGTTTTTTTGCCATATTAAAAGCCGAAGAAGTTGGTTTAACAATTGAGCCGAAGAATGCGTCAAGATTTACTGAAGCAGGTCTAAAAATCCGCGAAGCGATTAATCAAAATATCGAGATCCAACATCCCCGATTAAAACATATTAAAACCGTTGACTTAGTCGAATTTTATGGTCCTGCTAAAAGTCCTGAAGCTACTTATCAAAATGTCGTGGTATTCGGGGATGGGCAAGTTGATCGTTCACCTTGCGGAACGGGAACGAGTGCTAAATTAGCAACTTTGTATGCAAAAAACGAGTTGAAAATTGGTGAAAGTTTTGTCTATGAAAGTATTTTAGGAACGATGTTTAAGGGAGAAATTACAAAGGAAACACGTGTAGGAAATTATCAAGCGATTATTCCCAAAGTGACGGGATCTGCTTATATTACAGGATTTAATCAATTCCTTGTCGATCCTAAAGACTCATTAAAAAATGGATTTTTACTTGATTAAAATACACGGTATAACCATCCAAAATGTGAATTAAATTCTCTAGTCCTAGCCATTTACAGATGGTTACACAAAAAATGATGGGTTAGTAAAACTCTGCTTACTATTAAGGAGGTATCATGGTACAACTACTGTTGGGTTTATTAAGCGTTTTATTACTCTATTTCTTATTCTTTTTTGTTCGCGACTTACTTGCAAATAAAGGAAATTGGGGTGGAGGAAATTATCTTATTTCTGGAACGATTGGGTTAATTACCGATTTTTTAGATACATTAGGCATTGGTAGTTTTGCGCCAACAACCATGTTACTAGAATTTACCAAGCAATTAGATAACGATCGACAATTACCAGGAACGCTCAATGTGGCACACTCTATTCCGGTAATCATTGAAGCTTTTATTTTCATTACTGTTGTTAAAGTATCACCTATTACTCTGTTTTCATTAGTTGCAGCAGCAATTGTGGGTTCGTTTGTGGGTTCAAAAACAGTCAGTAAGCTACCTGAAAAAAAGGTGCAGTTTTTTATGGGACTTGCTTTGATTGTGACAGCAATTTTAATGGGGCTAAAACAAGCTGGAATGCTAGATCTCTTAGGCTCTGGAAATGAAGCGACTGCTTTAACAGGTCTTAAGCTAATCATCGGCGTCATCGGTAATTTCCTCTTAGGTGCATTAATGACGATTGGCGTAGGTTTATATGCACCATGTATGGCATTAGTATACATGTTGGGGTTAAGTCCGCTTGTTGCTTTTCCTATTATGATGGCTTCTTGTGCAGGATTGATGCCCGTTGCTTCAGGTAACTTTATTAAATCTGGTGATTATGCGCGTAAAGTTAGTTTGGCAATTACGATTGGTGGAGTGATTGGGGTAATTATTGCTGTTAAATTCGTCACAAGTTTAGATTTGAATATGCTGACTTGGGTAATCATTGCTGTAATTATTTACTCAGGAATTACATATATGCGAAAAGGAATGTTTTCTAAAAAATAGAAAAGCTTAATCTAGTAGCAAAATGTGAAGGAGTGGAAAGAACTGTACAGCCACTTCTTCATTTTTAGTACATCAAACTAGCATAGTTATTTTAATGATTTGCCCGCTATTTTCTGATTGTTGGTGTAACTATAGAAAATGAAACAGTAAGCAGCAGAGGAAAAGTCATCAATTATTACACTATATGAAAAGGAAGTGGATGCCAATGAAAAAAGAAATCGAACAATTAATTATTTGTGGTGGATGTAACGCTAAGATTGGTCCTGGAAATCTAGGGAATATTTTAGCAGACCTCCCTAAATCCCAAGATGAAAAATTGTTAGTGGGCTTTGATGCAGCAGATGACGCAGCCGTTATCAAATTGACCGATGAATTAGCAATTATTCAGACGTTAGACTTTTTTCCTACTATGGTGACAGATCCTTATTTATTTGGCAAAATTGCTGCTGCCAATGCGATGAGTGATGTTTATGCGATGGGAGGGGATGTATTATCTGCCTTAAATATTGTTGCTTTTC
The DNA here is from genome assembly GCF_051711005.1 of Enterococcus sp. DIV1682a. Taxonomy (NCBI): domain Bacteria; kingdom Bacillati; phylum Bacillota; class Bacilli; order Lactobacillales; family Enterococcaceae; genus Enterococcus; species Enterococcus sp. DIV1682a. Next base: position 1,497,451 of record NZ_JBIOLT010000001.1, on the reverse strand, counting down.
CTGAAGAAAATGAACTACAGGTTTTAAAAGAGATTTTAAGAGGTGGGGCTGAAAAAGTACAAGAAGCAGGTGGAATCTTAGCAGGTGGGCACTCAATCCATGACCGTTCAGTCAAATATGGACTTTCTGTAACTGGCACAATTCATCCAAACAATATTTACAAAAATAATACTTGTCAAGAAGGAGATCACTTAATCTTAACAAAACCTCTAGGTGTAAGCATTATTACCATTGGTTATAGCGCCGGGGCAATAACCAAAGAAGGGTTTGCCAAAGCAACAAAAAGTATGGAAACCTTAAATAAATATGCGATGGCTATCATCAGAAAATATCCAATCACTAGTTGTACCGACGTAACAGGATTTGGGTTAGCAGGACATCTTCATGAAATGTTACATGACAATTTTTCAGCTGAAATCTATTCAGAAAAACTGCCATATTTTGAAGAAGCTTATGAAGGAGCAAAAGCCTTTCTTTTTACTGCTGGAGGACAACGAAACCGAAATTTTATGGAAAAAAAGATGGCCTTTTATGTCGATGACTTAGGGATCGAAGAGTTGCTATATGATCCACAGACATCTGGAGGATTATTGATAAGTATCCCAGCTAAAGAAGCAAAAAAATTAGAAGAAGAGCTGAAATCAGCCAATATCTTAGCCAAAGATTTTGGCGTTGTTACGAAAAAAAAGACAGCAGAAATCATGGTTTATTAAGAAAAAAATTGTTCGATTAGTCTAATAAACTGATCCCATGATTAACTACACATGGAAAGGAGAATCAAAATGGTTAAAATTAACGCATTGGGAAAAGTATGTCCCCTTCCAGTAATTGAAACAAAGAAAGCTTTGGAAGAAAACGATACAGTAGAAACAACTGTCGATAATGAGATTGCTGCACAAAACCTAAAAAAAATGGCGGGACAACTAGGTTATGATTATCAAGTAGAGCAAAATGATGCACAATCGTTTACTGTACGTATCTCCAAGAAAAAAGGAGAGGTAGCTTCTATTTATGAACAAGAACTTACAAGAGAAAATGATATTGAAGACAATTATATAGTTGTTGTCGACACGAATACGATGGGGCAAGGGTCGAAAGAATTAGGGAAACAATTATTAAAAATGTTTATTTATTCTTTAACCGAACAACCTGATTTGCCCGAAAAAATCATTTTCTACAATGGTGGGGTCCATTTAGTAAGCGACAACTCGGATTCCTTGGAGGATTTACAGATTCTTTCGGAAAATGGGATAGAAATTTATGCTTGTGGAGCCTGTCTTAACTATTATAATCTCAGTGAAAAATGTAAAGTCGGTGAAGTGACCAATATGTATCATATTGTTGAAATGATGCGACAATCTAAAAAAATCATCAAACCTTAAGGAGTAAACAATGAAGTCATATGGAGTGGTATTATTTCATTCGACACGTGAAGCAATGAGAGCTGAGCTGATGTGCCAATCAGCTAAACTATCTGTAAGAATCATTCCTACACCCGAAAAAATATATCTTAGCTGTGGTTTTTCTTTAAAATTTCCGCTAGAAGCTGAAAATCAGATACGTCATATTTTAGCTAAAAATAATGTGTCATCAGAAGGTTTTTATAAAGCGCTTCAAGTTGGATTGGATGTAACGTATTACTTATTATAAGGGGTAAAAGAAATGGCAAATATTGTAATTGGAACAGCTGGGCATATTGATCATGGAAAAACAACATTGATCAAAGCGCTGACTGGAATAGATACTGACACAACAAAAGAAGAAAAAAAAAGGGGCATGTCGATTAATCTAGGATTTGCTTACTTAAATTTACCAAATCAACAACGTGTGGGTTTCGTAGATGTTCCTGGCCATGAAAAATTTATTAAAAATATGGTTGCTGGACTACCTGGTCTTAATCTTATTTTATTAGTCATTGATGCTAGTGAAGGAATCATGCCTCAAACAAAAGAGCATATTGATATTTTGAATTTATTAGGAATCCACCATTTTTTAATTGTATTAACAAAAATTGATACGATTGATGCTGAATTGAAAGAACTAGTCATCGAAGATATACGTGATCAATTACTTCACACGCCTTTAGAAAAAGCGGAAATAATTGAAACCGATGCCATTAGCGGAAAAGGGATCAAACAATTACTAAAAAAAATCGAAGCCTACACGGAGCAAACATCAGAACAAGTAAGTAGTGGAACACCAAGGTTAAATATCGATCGGGTTTTCAGTGTAAAAGGCTTCGGTACAGTAGTTACAGGCACTTTGCTGGAAGGGAAACTAACCGTTGGAGAAAACTGCTATCTCTATCCAAATAAGCGAAAAGTTCGGATAAGAAATCTTCAGGTACATGAAAATAATGTTCAAAAAGCATATGCTGGACAACGAACTGCCATCAATTTAGCAAACATTACCCGTGAAGAAGTCACGCGCGGGGATGTTCTATCAACCGCGGATTCTTTAGAGGAAAGCTGGATGTTGGATGTTAAGGTATCTTGCTTGGCAGGGACGAATGGGGGAATTAATCTATGGGATCGGGTAAGAGTGTTGATCGGAACAAAAGAAGTAATGGCTCGTACTGTTCCATTAGGATTAGATTGGATTGGACCAAACGAAGAAGGCTTTTTGCAGTTACGATTAGAAGAAAAAGTTTCTGTAAAAGAAAAAGATCGTTTTATTCTACGCTCTTATTCACCCATGCATACGATTGCTGGAGGCGAAGTCTTAAACGCCGTTCCAAAAAAACATCGACGATTCAAGCAGGCGATTTTAGAAAGCTTAAAAGCGAAAGAAAATGGCAATCTAAACAGTATGATAATTGATTTTATGTTAAATAAGAAACAGCCATTTACAGTAGAAAAAGAATTGTTGACCTATCTGGGTGTTCCCCTTGATCAACTAAGCCATTCATTAGAAGAACTACAGGATAAAAGTCAAATCTTCTTTACCTCTTGTGGGTTTTTACTTTATGAAAGATACCAACAATTAGCAGGAAAAGCACAAAAGATCTTAGAAGAGTATCACAAAAAATATCGTCTACGGGATGGTATGCCTTTAGAAGAATTTCGTTCTAAAATACGAAATGGCTTGACCGAAAAAGAAGTTTTCGTCTTGATTCAATTATTAAAAAAATTCAACGTAATCAAAGAACAACAGAAACGATTATCTGTTTATGATTTTCAAGTACAATTTAATAGCTATCAACAAGTCGCCAAACAAAAAATTGAACGTTATCTAAAAAACAGTGGTTATATGCCGATAAAAAAAGAAGAGTTAGCCCTTTTAGACAAAAATGCTGAAGAAGTATTGGAAGCTTTAGATGCCACCAGCGCTGTTTTTTTAACCCACGAATATGTTCTGTCAGGAAAGATTTACCAACAAGCTATTCAACAAATCCGGACTTATATTAAGAAAAACAAGAAAATGACACTGGCTGATTTTCGTGATATGACAAACTCGAGCCGAAAAGCTTCCATGCTTATTTTAGAATCAATCGATAAACTCGGCATCACAAAACGAGTAGAAAATTATCGGATTTTAGGGAAACAAGAAGGAGACTAGTATGACTATTTATTTAGATAATGCAGCTACGACAGTCCAAAAGCCGGTTTGTATGAAACAAACAATCCTGGATGTGCTTGAAAGTGAGAGGTATGGCAACCCAGCTCGTGGCGCTCATAGCTATTCCATTCGTGCTTATCAATTAATAGAAATGGCAAGAGATACATTAAAAAATTTTTTTCATACCGGGGATTTATATGAAATTATTTTTTCTGGAAGCGCGACCATTGCTCTTAATGCAGTATTAAAAGGGTTCATTCAAGCTGGTGATCATGTATTGACCACAAGTTGGGAACACAATTCCGTGTTGCGACCACTCTATCAATTAGAAAAACTAGGCGTTTCCTGCGACATTATCAGTAGTCATCCGATCACTGGACAGTTGAATTATGAAGAATTTACTGAGAAATTAAACGCAAAAACCAAAGTAGTGGTCTGCAATCATGCGAGTAATGTGACAGGGAATCTTTTAGATATTGAATGGATAAAACGTTTTTGCCACAAACATCAGCTTTATTTAATCTTAGATATTTCTCAAACAGCTGGACATCTACCAATTGACTTAAGTGATGGGAAGGTCGCAGCGGCTTGTTTCACTGGACACAAAGCGTTACATGGACCACAAGGAATTGGTGGCATCTGTATTCACAAAAAACTGAAACTTACACCGATAATAACTGGTGGTGATGGTATGAAGTCCTTCTCTAAGGAGCAGCCGGATGAATTGCCAGCAATGTTGGAAGCTGGGACAGCAAATGTGCCAGGAATTGCTGGATTAGCAGCCAGTGTAGGTTGGCTAATGTCCCAAGAGACACCATCATTGGGAAACTACTTCTACCAAGAAGCGACGAAGATTTCAGAATTAACGTTTTATGGAGATTTCACGAAAGAGCATATAGACGTTTTTTCGTTGAATATCAGATCTGCAGAATCAGCTTTAATCAGTGACATTCTGTGGGAAGAGTTTGGCATTGCCACACGTTCAGGCTACCATTGTTCACCGCTAATACATCAAGATTTAGGAACTAAAAATACTGGAACTGTTCGAGTATCCTTATCCCGTTTTACAACAGAAGAAGAAATAGAAAAAACCATAAAGGCGTTGAAAATAATTGCAAAACGATAGAAAGCAGGTAAACGATGGATAGAGAAATACAACGACGATTAGCAGATTTGCCTTCAGTGGATCGTTTATTAAAAACTCCTGAATTGCAAATGTTAGAAAAAAAGTATTCTTACGGATTAGTCAAACAACAGGTACAAAGTGTTTTAGAGCAAACTAGAAAAACTGTTTTAAAAGAAGAAGTGTTACCCCCAACGATTGAAGAACTCTGTATTCAAGTGATTGAAAAAGTGAAACAACGAACATATTCGTTACAAAAAGTAATTAATGGGACAGGTACGATTCTGCATACAAATCTAGGGCGTTCCTTACTTAGTAAGAAAATTGAGGAACAATTAAAGACAATAAGTTTTTCCTATTCAAATTTAGAAATGGATTTAACTAGTGGCAAGAGAGGTACCAGATACAATCATTTAACGCATATTCTAAAAAAACTTACTGGAGCAGAAGACGTCTTAGTGGTGAATAATAACGCAGCAGCTGTTATGTTAATTCTTGATACTTTGGCTACTGATAAAGAAGTATTGGTTTCTCGAGGGGAACTTGTTGAAATAGGAGGGTCTTTTCGTATTCCAGAGGTAATTACCGCAACAGGTGGAAAAATTAGAGAAGTTGGAACAACCAATAAAACGCATATTAGAGATTACCAACAGGCTTTGACTTCTGAAACTGGAGCGATTTTAAAAGTCCACACCAGTAATTATCGAATCATTGGATTTACAGAAACTCCTCACTTATCAGAGTTAACTCTCTTAGCACAAAAACATCAAGTCCCGTTAATCAATGATCTGGGTAGCGGTCTACTCATTGACATGCGCCGCTTTGGCTTACCGTATGAACCGACTGTTCGAGAAGTAATCGAGCAAGGGTGTGATGTGGTCTCCTTTAGTGGAGATAAATTATTAGGAGGACCACAAGCCGGAATTATTGTAGGTAAAAAAACGTATATTCAGAGGATGAAAGAAAATCAACTACTGCGTGCATTAAGAGTCGATAAAATGACTCTAAGTGCATTAGAAGCAACTTTAGAACTTTATCTTGATGAAGAAGAAGCCATTCGAGCCTTGCCTACTTTGCAAATGCTATCGGATAAGATCGAAAATTGTTTGAATCGCGCACAAATATTAGCTGAAAAGTTAAAAAAAATCGAGCAACTCGAAGTCTCTATCGAAAAAGATTATAGTACGGTTGGTGGTGGAACGTATCCAGAAAGCTTATTACCTACCTATGCAGTAACAGTAAAAAGTAAGCAATGCCATGCGGAAGAGCTGCAACGAAGACTAAGAAAAGGAATTGTTCCAGTGATTAGTCGGGTAAAAAATGAGCGAAACTATTTAGATATGCGCACAATTTTTGAAGAAGAACTTCATCAGGTGTTCGTCAGTTTAGAAAAGATTTTTTGTGAGGAAATAACATGAAATTAAAGAGAGAATTTGTGGTTGTTTCACACTGCATCTTGAATCAACATGCGGTGATACCTGGATGGGAACGGGCTCGTGGTGCTTTTCCTTTGGCCATTTCTTTATTAAATCAAGGCGTTGCGTTGCTACAATTGCCTTGTCCTGAATTTTTGACCTTAGGAAAAGAGAGAGCACCAATGACTTATCAAGAATATGTTGCTATACCAAGCTATCGTCAAAAATGTCAAAGTATGTTGCAACCAGTCATTCAACAAATCAAAGAGTATCAAGCGAATGATTATCGCTATTTGGGGATCATCGGGATCAATGAAAGTCCTAATTGTTCCATCTCAGCACAGCGAGGCGTACTAATGGAAGAGTATTTTGAATTATGTAAGAATCATGGGATTGTTAATCCTTATTTTGAAGTTCCAACTTGGTATACAGAAGAATCACAAGGCGATTTATATCAGAAATTAAAACTATTTTTAGAAGGAAAAGTAAACGATGAATAATAAAATGAAAATATTGACTTTATGTGCAATGGCCGTTGTTTTAAATGTTGTTTTAGGTGAGGCTGTTTCACTAATGAAAATCCCCTTATTATTTTTAGATACGATGGGAACGATTTATATTTCCACCAATTTTGGTATGAGTTATGGGGTAATGACTGGGATTGCCACTAATTTATTAATGGGGATCATCAGTGGGCCGTTGGCTGTTCCTTTTGTATTCGTAAATATTGTTGTAGCAATTATCTGTTCTTTACTAGCGATGAATGGATTTTCTTACAAAAAAGCGCTAATAGCAGGGGGACTATTAGCCGTTGTTTGTCCAATGATCGGTGCGCCGATCCGTTTAGCTTTATTTGGTGGTTTTACCGGTTCAGGAACGGACATCCTCATTTTTGCTTTCAAGGCTTCCGGTAAAGAAATGATCACTGCAACTTATTGGGCAACTGTTGCAGGAAATATTGTGGATAAGATGCTTTCTTGTTTACTCGTTGCTTGGTTTATGAAACGTTTACCGCAACGTATCCTAGTAAAATAAAAAGAGAACAACTAACAGATATTAAAGCTAGTCCAGTCTTTTATAACTACAAACATTCTAGCATTTGATATTGATTGAACAAACGAAAAATGTTAGAATGTTTTTATTAGGGGAGTGGATGGGTTCTGGTGTTCCCTCTGGTCTTCAAAACCAGTATGAGGAGTTAAGAGCTTCTTGGGTAGGTTCGATTCCTACACATTCCCGCCAATTGAATACATAAAAAGCTAAAAACATTGATACAGAGCCGTTCTGTTGATGTTTTTAGCTTTATTTTTTTGTCGCCACTGCATTTCCACTGCATTTGATTATTTTCAAGGTAGTTCATTGCTTGATCACTGTTTTCATCAAGTGTAAGAAAGGAACATTCTGCTTCTCGCTTTTTATCAATGCCCATGTGATTAAAATCACATATTAGTCTCGACATGGCTATTTTTCCATGCTATATTTAATTCGAAAAGAAGAAATTAAAATATAGATGTGCGCATCTACTACATAAAAAGACTTAATTATTAAGGATTTTTATCGTCTTTCTATTAATTCCCACATAGTTAAAGTTTTTATATGAATGCGCCGGAAAGGAATGAGAGCTTGATTTCATTTGAACACGTTTCAAAGTCTTTTGGAGGTGCCATGATCCTAAATGATCTCAATTTATTTATACCAAAAGGTAAAATCTTTGGTATCATTGGACGAAGTGGTGCAGGAAAAAGTACAATGATTCGTTTAATAAACGGATTAGATCAACCAACAAAAGGTAAGATATCTCTATCACAAGATGTGAAAAGCAGCACAATATTTCAACATTATGCCTTATTGCAGTCAAAAACTGTCGCTGATAACATTCGACTTGCTCTGAGATTTAGCAAAGTCAATAAGCAGGAATACGACAAAAGAATTGAAAACGTTTTACGTTATGTATCGATGATAGAGAAAAAAAGTACATATCCCTCCCATTTATCTGGTGGGCAGAAACAACGAGTGGGGATTGCTAGAGCGCTAGTAACGGAGCCTTCGCTTTTATTATGCGACGAAATTACTAGCGCTCTTGATCCAACCGCTAAAAAAAGTATTCTAAATTTGTTAAAAAAAGTGAATGAGGAACTAGGAACCACCATCATTTTGGTCACCCATGAAATGGAGGCGATAAAAGAAATTTGTGATGAAGTGGCTGTCATTGATTCAGGAAAAGTTATTGAACAGGCAACAACCAAAAAAATGTTTTTAAGCCCTCAAAGCAATTTAGTTCGTGAATTTTTAGCCGATATGATTTATCCTAAGTATCCAAAAAAAGAATCGATTTCCTTTAATTATGTCCTTTACTTCCTGATGAATGCCACAAATTATGCTCGTTTTCAAGAAAGTAAAATGGAGGGGACGGTCTATGATATCAAAACCATACATATTAGCGGAGAACGTTTTTTTGCGATGTATTTTCTAACGAATAAAATTCCTGATAATGAATTTATTGACCAACTAATTAGTTATGAGAAGGTGACCGTTGATGTTTGAAATACTTTCATCAGAGATCATTCTCAAAGCAACTTATGAATCGATTTATATGGTCAGTATTTCTTTGGTGTTCGCTATCGGCTTAGGAGTTCCTTTAGGCATACTATTAGCAGAGACCAGAAAACAAGGTGTTTTAGCTAATTCTCTTATGTACACGGTGTTACAGACGCTTATCAACATCTTGCGTTCAGTGCCATTTATCATTTTATTGGTGGCTATTTTGCCTTTTACTCGCTTAGTTGTTGGAACTTCCATTGGAACAACTGCTGCTATTGTCCCGTTAACGTTATATATTGTTCCTTTTATGGGCCGTTTAATCGAGCAAGCCATTCTAGAAATCCCTCCTACAATTATCGAATGTGCCAAAACTTTAGGGGCAAACCGATTGGAAATCATTCTTTACTTTATTCTACCTGAAGCTCGAACGGCGATTATATTAGCTATTACTAATTCAATGATTGGACTAATTAATGCCTCTTCTATGGCGGGAACTGTTGGTGGAGGAGGAATCGGGGATTTAGCTATTTCCCAAGGCTATCAACGATTTAATAGTGGGATGATTGTTGTAACGGTAGTTATCTTAATTGTTTTAATAAACAGTATCCAATTTCTGGGAAATTATCTTTATCATAAAATTAAATATTAAGGAGTAAACTTCATGAAAAAAATAGTAACTATAGTCTGTCTGTTCGTATTGGTTCTCATTGGGGGTGGTTGTCATTCAAAAGATCAATCATCACACGCTCAGAAAAAACATGAAATTATCATGGGGGTAACTGGAGGACCGTATAACGATTTATTTGATGATGCGATTGCACCTATATTAGAATCGGAAGGATATACGATTAAACGAATTGAATTTTCTCAATTTATCCAATCAAATACTGCCTTAGGTGAAGGAAAGATTGATGTAAACGTTGCTCAACACTCCGCTTATATGAATGTTTTCAATAAGGAGAATGGGACTGATTTAGTTCCTTTAGTTGCTACACCCTCTGTTCCGTGTAATTTGTACTCTTCCAAATATACAAGTAAAGAAGAGGTGAAAAAAGGAATGATGATTGGGATTCCCCAAGATCCGAGTAATGCAGCACGAGCCTATGCAGTTCTTGCTAAAGCTGGTTTTATTCAAGTTGATAAACAAGTGAAAAGTACTGACTTGACTGCAAAATCAATCACAAATAACCCCCATCAGTTAAATATCAAAGAGATGGACACGAACACTTTACCACACGTGTTGGATGACCTTGATTTTGAAGTCATACCTGGAAGCACAGTTGAAGATGCAGGAATTCGAGAACAACTTCATTTGATCGAGCTAGAAAAAATGGTGCCTGAATTACAAATCGTAGCTGCTGTGACAAAAGAAAATGAAAAAACGGATTGGGCAAAAGCAATTAAGAAAGCCTACCAATCAGAAAAATTCCGTACATATATCAATAGTCATAATAAAGATAATTACTGGATCATACCTGACATTTCTGAAACTGAGAATAGCAGCCAATAAAGGTATTACATATTAGCAATTGAAAGGAAGCACTGCGTTTTTACTTAAAACACGTTTTGCTTGTTCGTAGAAGCGGAGACAATTTTTTTCTTATTTTGATTTTTTAGACAAGACTGATTACTTTTTTAGTCTTGTCTTTTTTTGCTATTTAATGATTGATTTGTTCAAAAATGACAGAACAACTTTACTTGTGTATACTTAAACTAAAGTGATTTTTATTCAAGAAAGGAAATAAATTTTATGAAAACTAATGTTATTTTTTGTGGTCTATTCTCATTACTATTATTAGCAGGTTGTCAATCGAATCAGTCCACGCCAGAATCAACGCCAGCTCCAGCGACTACGTCAACAAGTACTGGTCAACAAACAACTTCTTCAACCGAAGCATCAAATCAAACAATGAATTCTGGGACGAATGCAACAAAAGAGATCAAAGTATCTGCACAAAAAGCGATTGAGTTGTTTCAAAAAGAATATCCAAATGCAGCGATTACCAGTTTAGAATTAGATAGTAGTTGGGGAAGTTTCTTTTATAAAATCGATGGTGTTGATGACCAAAATGAATACGAAATGAAGATCAATGCAGCAAACGAAGAAATCCAAAAACAAAATCCTGAGCGTTTAGATCAAGATGAACAAAATGGACAGAAGAAACAAGAAGATGCTTTGGACACAAGTAAACTTCTAAGTATTGAAGAAGCAGCGAAAATCGCTGAAAAACAAGCGGGTGGGGGAACAGCCACTGACTGGGATCTTAGTAAGGAACTTGGTACCACCTACTGGGAAGTGAAAGTGAAAAACGGCAATAAGAGTACTCAAGTGAAACTTAATAGTCAAACGGGAGAAGTTTTAGCAACTGAAAATGATGATTAATTGTCTTGATCCTATTTGCTTTTGCTTGACTTGATGATAAACTAGAAAAAATGATTCATCAAAGGAGAGAATGACTTGACCTTAGAAACGACTTTTTTTAATCATACTTTTGCTAACCCTTTTATGAATGCCTCCGGTGTTCATTGCATGACAACGACAGAACTAGTTGAATTGGAACAATCCAATGCTGGCGCTTTTATCACAAAGAGTTGTACACTGAATGAACGTGCTGGAAATCCAGAACCTCGTTATTTCGATGTACCTCTTGGAAGTATTAATTCAATGGGATTACCTAATCGTGGATTTGATTATTACTTAGATTATGCATTGAACTATGAAAAACAGCAGTCACAACCGCTCTTTTTCTCTATTGCAGGCATGAGTGCAGCAGAAAATTTGGAAATGTTGACAATGATTGAAAAGAGTGACTTTCAAGGAATCACTGAATTGAATCTTTCTTGTCCCAATGTTCCTGGCAAACCACAGTTAGCCTATGATTTTGAGGCGACGGAAGATTTATTGCAACAAGTTTTTGCCCGTTTCACCAAACCATTAGGAATCAAATTGCCCCCATATTTTGATTTGGCGCATTTTGATCAAATGGCTGAAATTTTGAATCAATTTCCTTTAACTTATGTAAATTCTATTAATAGTATCGGCAATGGTTTGTATATCGATCCTCAAAAAGAAGCAGTCGTGATTAAACCTAAAGAGGGTTTCGGTGGACTTGGTGGAGAATATGTGAAACCAACCGCTTTAGCGAACGTCCGTGCTTTTTATACTCGCTTGAAACCAGAGATCAAAATTATTGGTACTGGAGGCATTCGGAATGGACAGGATGCTTTTGAACATTTATTGTGTGGAGCAACTATGCTACAAATCGGTACCGAACTTCACAAAGAAGGACCGAAAATTTTTGATCGGATCACGAAAGAACTCGAACAGATCATGACAGAAAAAGGGTATCGAACCATCGATGAATTTAGAGGGAAACTAAAAACGATCTAATCGTTAACAATTCTCTAAGTGATAAAATAAAAGACAACAATAAAAAATAAGCCAAAGAATCCAAACATAGTTTCTCTTATTTTGGAAATCTTTGGCTTATTTTTATGCGATCCGGTGGTTTTAGAATAATAACTGGTGATTAGCTTTTAGTCTATTCGTTGGTTTGCCATGAATAGTACCTTAGCTATTAGGATTCAATAGGTGTATATAATTACTGATAATAGCACCACCGTTTCTAACATGAAGCGTAATCATTCTTTTTGTTTGTTGAATAGAAATATGAGAAAATGGCACAAAGGTATGACAAATAAAAGGAGGGATTTACTTGAAAGATGGCATGGAGATCGTGAAGGGTCTAAAAAAGAAGCAGTTCAGTTACAAGGAATTAGTCAAAGAGGTTAGCCAAAAAGTAGCAAAATTAAATCCAGAATTAAATGCGTTCGTTACTTTTGAAACAGATCAACCGATTAAAGATGAGGCACCAATTCTAAAGGATGAACAGCCTTTAAGCGGCTTACCTTTCCCGTTGAAAATGTTAGGACAGGAAAAGCAAGGTTGGTTAGCTACATCAGGCTCAAAGCTTTTTCAAACTCATCGCTCATCTAGAAATTCAAATTTTGTTTCGCAAGTTGAAAAAATTGGTCTTATCCCACTAGGGCAGACGAATGCACCAGAGTTTGGTTTTAAGAATATCACCGACCCACAACTTTATGGTCCAGCTAAAAATCCTTGGAATCTTGCGCATTCGCCAGGTGGTTCAAGTGGTGGGGCAGCAGCCGTTGTTGCTTCTGGTATTTTACCGATCGCTGGTGCTAGTGACGGTGGAGGATCAATTCGCATACCTGCTTCCTTTTGTGGTCTGATTGGGTTAAAACCTTCACGAGGAACGATGCCAGTTGGTCCTCATGCTTGGCGAGGTTGGCAAGGAGCAGCGATTGATTTTGGTTTGACCATTTCTATGAGAGACACCAAAGCTTTATTTGCAGGACTGCGAAGTATCCATTCAGGATCGCCTTATCAAGTTTCGCCAGCGGAATGGCAAGAGCATCCACCAAAAAAACGGTTGAAAATCGCTGTTTGCACAGAATCACCGATCCACACAAAAATCAGCGATGAAGCACGACAAGCAGTGACCAATGCGGTGACATTTTTAGCACAAGAAGGCCATGAAATCATTGAAATCAAATACCCTCTTGATGGAAGAGACTTGATCCAGTCTTATTACCAAATGAATGGAGCAGAAACAGCTAGTATGATTCACTCGATTGAATCTGGGTTAGGACGACCGGTTGCTCAAAATGAACTTGAACCGATTTCCTGGGTCCTGCTAGAGTATGGGAAGAAGGTTTCTGCAGCGAACTATATCCAGTCACTTCATGTTTGGGATCATGCAGCAATCACAATGGAAGACCTATTTCAAACTGTTGATCTATTTCTTTCGCCGACAACAGCATTTACTGCTCCAGAAATTTCCACTGATCTTCAAAGCGATGAAGTTCGGGCAAAAATGGCTGGAATCAACGAATACAACGAACAAGAAAGTTTAGCAGTTATCTCTGAAATGTTTGAGGAAAGTTTAAAGATCACGCCTTACACCCAACTGGCAAATTTGACGGGACAACCAGCAATCAGTTTGCCCACACATATTAGTGAGGAAGGTCTGCCTTTGGGTATCCAATTCATGGCTGCCAGAGGACGAGAAGACTTGCTCTTTCAAATTGGTGAAATCTTTGAAAATCATCAAAAATTCTATTTGCCTCCAAGTTATCAATAAAAAACAGCAAGTTAAAGATAAGCAGCTGGGTCTAAGAAAACTTTAGACCCAACTGCTTTTTTATCTGTTTGTTAGCTATCTCGTGACTATGTTTTGTCACACTCTTTCAACCGAATCAAAGGGAACAAAAACCAATTCTAAATTTTTTTAAGTAAACGATTCAAATAATAATTAACGATAGATTTTTTATTCGATCTAAGGTAGAATGGGAAGGCGAAAATATGTTCGGAGGTGGAGAGATTGAAAACTCCTTTAACGATCGAGATGGAAACTTCTCTTTATCAATACTGTATCGAACAAGGGGGCATTGTCGTAGAAGAGGTGACCATGCCTGACGACCATGGTATCGTGGATACATTAAGTTGTCTTACAAAGTTTGATGGTACAAGAGAGTGGCGTTGCTATGAGTTGAAAGTATCAAAAGCGGACTTTCGTTCCACTGCAAAATTATCGTTTGTTGGGAATTACAATTATTTTGTATTACCTCAAACACTTTTTGATGAAGTCAAAGCTGAAATCCCCACTGGTATCGGTGTTTTAGTTTATCGACCTTACGGGATAGCAGAAGAGATGCCAGCTTCTGGTACATTCATTATTGCTAAAAAAGCAATGAAGCAACCGTTAGCAGTGGCAGAAGAGGCGCTGCTCAACCGTTTTATGGCTTCATTATTTAGAGAAGTAAGAAAAGCCAAACAGATGGAACGAGGCGTCAAATATTTTCCAACTGATCAGTTGTATAAAGAATTAAAAAAACGTTCAGATTCTCAAGATCCATTTGCCAAAGAGCGTTACTACGAACGCTTTATTGAAGAAACAGAAAATCAAGCGATCCAAGATTTACAAGCAGAAATCAGCGCTTTACAGCAAGACTATGAGAATCTGCGACAAAAGCAGCAAGTTAGACGCTTGCCAACAGAGCCATTGGAGTGAATAAGTATGTACTATCCTTATTTGAGAGGGAAACAGTTTGATCTTTTAGCATTAAAAGAAATGATTCAACAGAATCTATTATCTAAAAAGGTGGTTCCCATCATCGAACCAGTTCGTGATTCAGCTACCTTTAAAAACGTTGTCGAGTTATTCCAAAAAGTAAATCACCCGCTGATCATCATCGATAATCCCCAAGTGGGTCAGTTCAAACTTTTTGATGAACATTTACATTTATGGGAAGAAAAAGAAAATAGTTCCATTCAACATGCAATGATCATCACGTCCGATAATTACCAACAGATCATGGAGCAACCACCTAAATTGATCATTTTTGATGGACAACATCAGCCTCGTGATCCAAAAATATGGAAAGAACTTTCAAAAATGGATACTTATTTTTTGTTACCAGACCATAGTCGGTTCCATATCTGGTTACCAGAAAACAAAATCATCATAAAAGAAGCCTTTAAACCAAGAAAACACGTAGAAGATTATAGCGAAAAAATAGATGATTTTTTTAGCGACGACTATTTGTTTTTTAAAGAAGAGGGGAATCATGGCTTTTCAGATTTTACGATTGAAGGAAGGCGCTATTTTGATAAAGGTTTTCCTAGTCGGGCATTGGCACTTCATCTTACCTATGTTGATGCATATGGTAATCTCAGAGTAAAACATTTTATTTCTGATACGAACGATTCAGCTAAGGATCAAGCACTAAAGTTTTTTGAAGCTGTTGAAAAAATGCAACAGTGGGTATTGAGGAACCAAGATCAACTGTTGATTACAACGGGTATATTAGCCCTGCTTTCTTTGAAACAACAAAAAAAATTTCCTGGTTTAGGTGTATTGAAAAAATGGACATTGGTCCATCATTTAGAACTGCTCAGTTTATTATTAGACCAGCCGACTAATTGGTTACGCATGTATTCTAAAGTAGAAGAATTACATTCGCTGATTTGTGGTATTGGACATACAGAACGACAAAAATTGGTTTGATTCCCCTCACTAGTTTATGTTTTGAAGCTAGTGAGAGATTTTTTTGCTAATCAATCCTGTTTATCAAAATAAGATCATTCTTTGAGCATTTTTATTTGTCGCTTAAATTGGTTTTTGGTGGCTTCTAACCCTTCATTATTTGCTAAAACAATGAGGTTTGGTAGTTTTTTTAACTCATCTAATTCCTTCGTGTCTTGCT
Organism: Enterococcus sp. DIV1682a; assembly: GCF_051711005.1. Taxonomy (NCBI): domain Bacteria; kingdom Bacillati; phylum Bacillota; class Bacilli; order Lactobacillales; family Enterococcaceae; genus Enterococcus; species Enterococcus sp. DIV1682a. The sequence continues at coordinate 1,481,524 of NZ_JBIOLT010000001.1, read as the reverse complement.
CAAAAAGAGCGAGCCTTTTTTTGATTTGATCCGGAGCATCTCCACGTTGTTCTAAACGCTGCTTCAATTTGTTTTTAGCGATAGTCACAAATACTGGTTGGATCTGTTCCCCAAATGCATGGAAGAGTGCCCAAAAACCAGCAGCTGTTAAAATCGTATAACAATCACCATTTTTCAACTTTTGAGCAATCTTCCTCTTAGTTGAACCATATTTATGTCCCGCATATTCATCCCATTCCACAAATGCCTGTTCAGTGATCAACTGTTCAAATTTGTCTTCAGAGAGAAAATAGTAATCTTTTTGATCGGTTTCACCTTTTCGAGGAGGACGAGTCGTCGAAGTGACAATTTTTTCTTTTGGTTCAAAAAGAGCATTAGCAATGGAAGTTTTTCCTGAACCAGAAGGACCAATAAATACATAACATTTGTTCATCATGAATCTCCTTTAACCCTTTATTTCTTTTATTAAACGATACACGAGAAAGTTTCTTTTAGCAATTGTTCTTTTCGCATAGATATTCCAGGTGGACGACAATAAATTTTGTCTTATAAAAAACACTCTCTTGAGTCTTTAGAAAATCGTCTAAAGAGCAAAGAGAGTGTTTTAAATATACAGTTCAATTAAATTTAATCATTTAGACTAGTAAACCAGTGACGATCGCACTTAAAAAGCTGACTAATGTGGCAGTCAACAAGATTTTTAATCCATGTTTCGCAACTAAGTTTCCTTTTTCTTCATTTAGACCTTTCATAGCACCCGAAATGATTCCAATGGAAGAGAAGTTAGCAAAAGATACTAAAAAGACAGATAGAATAGCTGTTGTACGTTCAGTAAAATGCAGGTTCCCAATAGCTAGTTCTGTCATCGCAACAAATTCATTTGTCACAAGTTTCGTCGCCATGATACTACCCGCATCCACAGCTTCTTTCCAAGGAATCCCGCTGATAAATGCTAGTGGAGCAAAGATGTAACCAAGAATTTCTTGGAAAGAGATCCCAAAGATTCCACTAAAAATGGCATTGATCATAGCAATAAGAGCAACGAATCCAATCAACATAGCAGCAACTGTAATCGCTACATGAAAGCCGTCAAGAATATATTCTCCAAGCATTTGGAAGAAAGTTTGTTCTTTGTTTTCTTCAATGATCAACTCATCTTCTTTTTCTTCTAATTCATAGGGATTAACGATGGAGGCCAAGATATACCCACCGAATAAGTTCAATACCAGCGCAGTAATTACATATTTAGAATCGATCAACGCCATATAAGAACCTACGATCGACATCGAAACAGTCGACATGGCAGAAACGCTCATGGTAAATAAACGTTTTTCAGATAAGAAAGGCAATTCTTTTTTTATTGAAATAAAAACTTCAGATTGACCTAGTATTGCTGAAGCAACACCGTTGTAAGATTCTAATTTCCCCATACCATTGATTTTACTTAACCCCAATCCAACTGCCTTCATGAATAATGGCAAGATCTTGATATAACGCAAAATCCCGATGATGGCAGAAATAAAAACAATCGGCATCAAAACATTTAAGAAAAACGGCGCACTGCCTTTATTAGCTACCCCAGCAAAAACGAAATTGACTCCTTCACCTGCAAACGCCAGTAAATGATCGAATACTTTCGCTAACATGGAAACGACTGCTGTACCAAAAGTCGTTCGTAACAAAATAAAACCAAAAATAAATTGCAACACGATCATCAATAGTAAAGGTTTTACTTTGATGGCTTTCTTGTTGGTACTAATCAAAAAAGCAAGGCTAAAAATAAAAAGTAATCCAATAATTCCTAAAATCTGACTCAAACTATCACTCCTAATCAAAATTCCGTTTAATTTTACACGTTTTATCGTTAAAATACTAATTTTTTGCTAAGATTATCATCGCTTTTTTAGACTGAAACGCATACATTTCAATTGAAACGGATACAACAAAATAAAACTCTTAAAAGATTATCAGTTGCACTTTTTCAGGTGCAATTTAAATAAAATCTTTTAATAGTTTATTCAGCTATTTGTTTATAAAGAAACAATGCTTATTGATAAAATAAATTTTCCGATGGATAGAAGGGAGCACTTGTGATATCAATACCTAATTGTTTCAACGTTTGTTCATCATTTTTATTGACGATGACTGTCGAGTGAGCTTGAGCACCATCTAATTCAGCAAGTTTGTCATAAGCTACTTGAGCGATAGGGTTGGTTACCGCACTGATTGAAAGAGCAATCAGCACTTCATTTAAGCTCAGTGTATCAACGGAAGAATGCAGTGCAGCAGACTTCATCCCTTGAATCCGTTCTAGAACAAGTGGCGACAACAATGGAATATTATCTGAGATATGTGCCAAATGTTTGATCGCATTTAAAATGACGGCAGCAGAAGCATTCATTAAAGAACTGGTTCGTCCTGTAATGATCACTTCATCAGGTAACTGGATCGCGATCACCGCAGAAGGATCGTTGCTGTCATTTTGAACAGTTTTTGCATACTCATGAGCAGGCAATACCACTTGACGGTCTTCAGGTTGAAGACCTACTTCTTCCATGATCAATTTAATTCGATTTACTGCTTCCTCATCGATCAATCCTTTTTTGAAATCACACTCTGTTTGGAAATAGCGGCGGATGATTTCTTGTCGAGAAGCTTCTTGCACAACTGCATCATCAACGATTCCGAATCCCACACGATTCACACCCATATCGGTAGGGGATTGATAGATTGATTCTTTACCAGTGATTTTTTCAATGATCCGTTTGATTACTGGAAAGGTTTCAACATCTCGATTATAGTTTACAGCAACCTTGCCATAGGCATCATAATGGAAGGAATCGATCATATTGACATCTTTTAAATCCACAGTGGCAGCTTCATAGGCAATGTTTAGTGGATGTTTCAATGGGACATTCCAAACAGGGAAGGTCTCAAATTTTGAATAACCTGCTGATTGTCCTTTTTGGCTTTCATGATAAAGCTGATTCAAACATGTTGCTAGTTTGCCACTACCAGGTCCAGGAGCAGTAACAACAACGATTGGCTTACTGGTCTCAATATATTCATTTTTGCCAAAGCCGTTTTCAGAAACGATTTTTTCAACATTAATTGGATAATCTTCAATTTCTGAATGTTTGTAGACTTTGATATCACGTCTTTCTAATTTATTGACGAAGACATTCGTAGCTGGCTGACCATTGTAACGAGTAATGACGACACTATTGATAGATAATCCGTAGCCACGCATTTCGTCGATCAAGCGTAAAATATCCATGTCATAAGTGATACCATAATCCCCACGAATTTTATTACGTTCAATGTCTCCAGCGTAGACGCAAATCAAGATTTCTGCTTGGTCTTTTAATTTTTGTAACAATTTGATTTTTGCATCTTCTTCAAAGCCAGGCAAAACACGTTTGGCATGCTTGTCATCGACCAATTTGCCTCCAAATTCTAAATATAATTTGTCATAGTGATTCACTCGTTCAAGGATATATGCTGATTGTTCTTCGATATATTTCTCTGAATCAAAACCGATTTTTTTCACGAGATTCCCTCCTTAAGTACTAAAGCATTTTTTCATTTTTTTTGATTTTCGTCAACTAGTAACTAACACCGGATTAAAACAACAGATAAAATCTCAAATCTGGCTTGTTTCATCTTAAATTCATTGGTATGATAGTTTTGATAAGGAAGGTGTCACATGAAAAAAAGACAGAAAAAGAAAAACGCATATAAACAATATATCCGTTCGATTTTTACCGGTTATGAAAAAATGCTCGAAAATACTGATTTAGAAGAGATGAAGTTTACTTATTTGAATGAAGAAACACTATTATCTCGTGATGAAAATCAGCGCATTCACTTCACAACCAGAGATCTGCCTCAAAAATAAAAAAATTACTGAGTGAAAAAGAGTGGGGGGATCTGTAGTAACCCCCAAAAGTTAGAATCTAACTTTTGGAGGTCGCTTCAATCCTCTTTCCACTCTTTTGTTTTACTCTCGATACGTAAGATTATTCAATAGTGAAAGTACAATAACCAGACCTTATCAAAACGGTGGATAATCAATGAATATTGATTAAAAGATACATAGAGGAGGAAGCCCTTTGTAACATTTTTTTCTATAAAATGGTACTATTAAATTATCAATTCAATAGTAAGTAAACTCAACCTATTGTGCTTCTGTCCAAGAAAGTGGATAACTGTGAGGAGGTAATCAAAATGAAAGAAACACCACAAGAAAATAACGAAGAAATCATCATTCAGCAAGAAGATGACACTACTTTTTTTGATATCAAAGAAAAAGCTAGCACGAATCTATCTCAACTGTTAGAGGATTTACAAGCATTTGAAAGAGCTGTTCGTGAAGAAAACATTCCAGAAATCTATCAACTGTATAATGGTCATTTAAATGAGGAATTGAAAAAAAGTTCGAATGAAAACCATGAAATCGATCAGCTATTAATGCGGAAAATCCATGATCGCTTTATTCAAGAATTTCCATTTATGGAGCTAGTCGAAAAGATTTCTCCTACGATGAGTTATTACAAGATCGGTACGTATTATCACGAAAGGCCAACAATTGGCATCGATGCTAGTCTACCGGAAATTTTCGTTTTGCCCCAAATTGACGAAGAGTGGGGCACCTATGCAAACCAAGAACCGGATGACTACAGTCAACAAATTAACGAACTTGATGCTAAAGTCATCACTGCAAAAGCCGAGATCGATCGTCTGGATGAAGAATTAAAAGAAGTGGATCGCCAAATCTCTGATCTGGATGACACTAAAGGATTCTTAAATCGGAAAAAAATTGATGAAGAAATCCAAGAACTAAAAAAACAAAAACAAGCATTATCGAATGAAAAATTAGGCTGGATGCCTTATCTTGAAGCACCTGAAAAAATCCAAAATCAAAAAGCTGCTTTACTTAACGAAGCAAAAGCGAATCAATTACGTGCAGCGATCGTTGAAAAAGAACAACGACAAATCAATCGCTACTTCGGTGGGATAGAAGGGTTCAGTCAATCCATCCATCATTTCCTAATGAATTACTTAGGTAATGTTGATCCACATGAAAACCCAGAAGTATCGATGCAAGAGGGAGGGGTAGAGTAATGAATGAGCATGAAGAGTTAGAAAAAAATGAAGAGCTGGAAGCACAATCGTTAGCAGAAACGACTGTGACGGAAGAAGCAATAGAAACAGATCCTGAAAACTCCAGCAATCACTCTGCTTCTGAAGATGATTTGCTTGATGAAAATGAACAGGTCACTTCTGAACAATTAGAGGCAATTGAATCCAGCCATCCACATGAAGCGAGGGAAAATCAAGTCTATTTAGAAACAAAAGAAAAAGACCATCAAGACATTGTTCTTTTGATTGAAACAGCAGAGGCAGAATTAGCGGATTTACGCTTACGGAAATATCTACTTGAATCGGACTTTTCACAATTATTAGATGCTTTTGAACGCTATATCTTAAAAGCAGAACCTATTTCCCCGATTGGTAAGACAAGTTTGATCGAATACTTTACTTATGAGTTGCTAAAACCTTTAAATGATATTGGTTTGAAATTCTCTAATACCACTTATGATACTTGGGAAACACGACATTTTTCGATCAACTATCGTTTGAATGATTCCAATCAATTAGTATTTTCTTTTGTTCTTCCGACGATTGATCAACGATACCAAGTGGAATCACTCAACTTATTGGAAGTGTCACCAGAAACGATGGAAATCACGGTTCAGGATGACCGTGTGTTATCTTTGATTCGTTATTGGTCTGTTGAACGGGTATTCTCTGCTGGTCAACTGACTATTTTCAATCATAAGTTCAACCAAATATTAGCTCATGCACGTCACTTAGGTTTCTTAGTCAAGCAAACCTTACTAGATAACACCCAACCGTTACATCTGAATCTTCAAAGTCAATTTGAATTGACTGACCAAGTACTAGATGACATCTTTATCGTAGCGATGAAAAATCCTCAATATGATTTTGAAAAAATTGGAGAAGAAAAATACCAAGTTCTATTAGATAAAGGACAATCCATGATCATTTCCAAAAATCAGAAAAACCAAACAATGCTTGAAGTTTCTTCTGGGGAGTACCATCGATCAGTGATTGATTTCTTTATCAATTACGAATTTTTGGTTCCTTTGATGGTTCGAAAGGCTTAGACAGGATATAAACGTGTGGCAATCCTTAGAGAGATTGTCGCATGTTTTTTGTTCCGTCTGCAGGCAATAGATCACACGGTTCTTCCGAGAGATAGTTAACTGAGAAACTGTTGAGAAGAAAAGAAAGAAGGAAATAAGATGGAAAATTTTAAAAAGAGCGGGATGTTCTCTGTGATTGCTGCATTAGGTGCGAATATTTTAGTTGCAATCAGTAAATTTGTCGGTTATGCCATTAGTGGAAGTGCGGCAATGCTGAATGAAAGTATTCATAGTATCGTCGATTGCAGCAATCAAATCCTTTTGCTTTTTGGGGATAAACGAGCGAATAGAGGGCAAAGCGAATTACACCAATTTGGCGAAGGAAGAGCAAAATATTTTTTTAGCACAATTGTGGCAACCATGCTCTTTTTTGGTGGGGGAGCTTTGGGAGTCATGGAAGCTTTTGAAAAATTGACCCATCCTGCGCATGAAGTTGATAACTCATTGATCGTTATCATTATTTTAATTTTTGGATTAGCCATTGAAGGAACGTCATTACGTATCGCTATGAAAGAAATCCATGAGTTGAATACCGAAAAATTATCATTGATGAAATTTTTGAGAGAAAGTCGTCACAGTGAAATTTTGATCATCTTTACTGAAGATTTTTGTGCTGTGATCGGACTCATTCTTGCTTTATTAGGAACAGTCTTGACGATGGTAACAGGAATTGCGGCGTTTGATGCGATTAGCGGCCTATTGATCGGATTATTGTTGATGGGAGCTGCCATTTTCTTAGCAAAAGAATTTTATAGTTTGATTGTTGGTGAAAGTGTGACAACGAGTGACTTGATTAAAATCAAGCAAGCCTTTGAGCGTCCGGAAGTCTCTCGTTTGATCGATGTAAAGACCGTTCATCTGAGCCCAACTGAGGTATTGGTAGCTGCTAAAATCGATATCTTTGATCACCCAGAGAATGAATCGTATGCAATCATCAATAACATTGAAGAAACGATTCGTCAGTCTTTAAATGATAAAAAAGTTTATATTTATATTGAAACTGATAAATATGACCCTAATTATCGAAGATGACCATGCTGATTCTTCAGCAAAACAATGCTTTTATGTTGCATAAAAATAACTTGTTTATGATTTAAAATTTCAATATTCAAGCTTAAAATGAGAAAAATATAATATTGTTTTTAGATAAAACGGCTACAATTTCGTTTTTTTATGTTACAATGAGTCCGCTGTTTATTTGTTGTAATTGAAGGAGACATTTTGATGAATAAAAAGAAAAGTGCGCCATGGCTTCAGGCTTTGCACGCAGTAATGCCACTTTGCTTAAGTTATATACCAGTTGGGTTAGCTTGTGGTGTCTTATTGCAAAAAGTGGGTTTTGATCCAATCTTAACCGGTCTGTTGTCCATATTAGTATTTTCTGGTGGAGCGCAATTTTTAGTTGCTTCGATGCTAACAACTCAAGCATCTTTTGCAACGACACTTTTGATGGTATTTTTCTTGGAATTACGTTACACATTGTTAGGGTCGAGTCTTTCAGGTTTTATGAAGAAAGAAAAGAGACTATTCTTGGCGGTATTTTCACAATCGTTAAATGATGAAAATTATGCGGTTAATTATCTTAAATATTCAACTGATCCTACATGGAATAAGCGTAAAGCTTTATATGTAAATTGGTTTTCGATGGCTTCTTGGACAGGTAGTAACATGATTGGAAACATGTTTGGTTCTGTTATCCATGTAGATGCTGATCTCGTTCACTTTGCACTGACTGCGATGTTTATCTTCATGTTTGTCATGCAAATGAAAAATAAGCTGCTCATTTTTACAGGATTGTTTTCTGGTGTATTAGGCGTTACTTTCATGGTCATGTTCCAAAATACATTAGGTTTAATTGCTGCGACGGTGATCGCCTCTTTTGCAGGGTTTGCTTTAGAGAAAGCTTTCAAAAAAGAGAAGGCAAAAAAATTAAAACGATTAAAAAACCGTGGCAAACATGTCAATGAACCACTATTCAACTTCCCAGAACAGGAGAGTCAACATCATGACTAAGACGTATCTTATTCTTTTAGTACTTAGTTTATTCGTGGTAGCTTATGTGCCACGACTATTCCCGATGCTCTATTTTACCCATCGGAAAGTCCCTTCATGGTTTAGTGAATGGATGAAATATGTGCCAGTGGCGCTATTCGCAGCTTTAGCATTCAAGGATGTCTTTATTACCCATGAACATTTAGCCATTGCTTGGAACATAAAAATCTTAGCTATGGTTCTCGTAGTTGGCGTGGCGTATAAAACTCATTCTATGGCATTATCAGTAGTAACTGGACTTGCTTCGGTATTTTTGCTGTCGATGTTTTAAACAGTTCCAAAATTTTGCCTTCTCTTAGTTTTAGAGAATGGCTTTTTTTTTTTGCCTTTTTTATTAAAATTTTAAGGATGATTTGTCCTTCTTTGAATTTTTGCTATAATGGGAAAGGTATTGATTTAAATATAGATAGTTGAGGAAAATTTAATGAATAAAAAATTGATGCAAGGAACATTTTGGTTAACCTTTGCTAATTTGCTTTGTAAGGTATTAGGTGTTGTTTACTTGATCCCATGGCTAAGTATGATGGGGAACAATCAAGAAGGAATGTTAGCGACCACTTTATACAATGTAGGTTATTTACCTTATGGCTTGTTCCTGATGCTGGGAACAGTTGGGTTTCCTAATGCGATTGCTAAAAAAGTCGCTGTAGCAACGAAAGAAAATGATGAACAGGGCTGTCGAACGATTTTTCGCAGTACCATCAATATCATGTTTGTCATTGGAATCATTTCTGCTGTGCTGATGTATCTTTTTGCCCCGATGCTTGCAGGAATCAGCCCAATTGCAAATGTAAATAATGGGATCTTAGCAATTCGTAGTTTGTGTCCGTCATTGATCGCCATTCCAGTTCTTAGTGCAATGAGAGGTTATTTTCAAGGGAAAAACAATCTGAGACCTTATGGGACCTCACTAATCATTGAACAAGCGGTTCGTGTCCTGGTCATTTTAGCAGGAACGTTTTACTTACGCGTCTTGACCGATGGAACGATTTTAGAAGCTGTTCTGATCAGTACAGTGGCATCCTTCTTTGGTGGGTTAGCAGCAATTATCCATATGTATTTCGTTGGAATAAAAAATGATTATTTCAAATTAAAAGATTTCTTGATCTCTAGTCGCTATTTCAAGCATGAAAATCGGGCAGAGTCGGTATCGATCATTCGTGAAACTTTACCTTTCATCTTTGTGGGATCTGTTATTACCATCGTGCAAATGATTGACCAAGTGACGATGAAGCCGTTGTTGCATTTTTTCAGACCTGAAATCACGAATCAACAATTGGAATTTTTATTTAGTCGAGCGTCAGTTAATCCCAACAAGTTGACATTGATCTTGATTTCTATGGTTGGTACAGTCGCAATCAGTAGTTTGCCGATTTTAAGTACTTTGAGAAAAAAAGATCGTTTGCAAATTGAAAAGACAGTAGGAGATAGTTTTTCAATTGCTGTCTTGATTTTACTTCCTTCTCTTGCGGGGATGTCATTATTGGCGGGTCCATTGTATACCTTATTTTTTGGATATGATCCTGATAGTGTCGGCTATTTCCAATTTGCCTTACTCGCTTCATTATTCTTTTCATTGTTCACGATTCTTTCGACGATGTTACAATCACTTAGCCATCATATGATTGCGATTCGGCTGACCGTTGAAGCGATTATTTTGAAAATTGTCTTTCAAGTGATCGGATTAGCACTATTTGGCGGTTATGGTATGAGTTTTTCAAACACAATGGCTTTTGCGATCGTGTTTATCAGAGGTTATTTCTATATGTGTAAAGAGTATCGAATCGCACCTCTAGCTAAAATCAGATTTTTCTTTCTTAAAACATTCCGTTCAACCTTGTTGATGCTGGTTCTTTGTTCGATTGTATTTATCCTATTGAACCTCCAATTGACGATGACGTCGAAAGCCCATGCTGTTGTTTATTGTGTTGGCCTTGGTGGAATAGGTGGGCTGACATTTCTCTTTGCTCAATTTGGCAGAAATGGGCTCCAATTACTTAAAAACTTCCAGCATCGGCATCACTCAACCAAAAATTAGGAACAACATCCAGTTCATGATAATTTTTTAAAGCTACAGAAAGTGAGAGGGACGTGATTGTTTCTCTCACTTTTTGAGTGAGAGGTTCAAATGTCATCTTTCTTATGATATAGTTAAATAGACTGGTAAAATTCTTTGAAATGAGGAAATTAAATAAATGAAACTTGCAGTAGTTACTGACAGTACGGCTTATCTGCCTGAACGAATCCAAAATCATCCTGATTTGTTCGTTATTCCGATCCCTGTCATTTTGGATGGGAAAATCTACAATGAAGGAATAGACATAGAAGCTGACGAATACTATGGGCTTCTAAATAAAAGCAAAGACTTCCCGACCACTTCACAACCTGCAGTTGGAGAAGTACTGGCGCTTTACGAAGAACTGAAAAGAAAAGGATACGATACCATCTTAAGTATCCATTTATCCTCTGGGATCTCCGGCTTTGTCAACACATTACATGCTATGAAAAACGACATTGATGGTGTAAAAATCGTTCCTTATGATTCTAAGATCACGAGTATGCCAATGGGTCACATGGTAGAAGCTGCTCTAGATTTAAATCAAAAAGGTCAATCTCTTGAAGAAATTATCGCACATATCGATCGTATCCGAGATAATACGTATGCTTATCTCATCGTGGATGACTTGAACAACTTAGTACGCGGTGGACGCTTGACTAATGGGGCTGCATTGATAGGTGGATTACTTAAAATCAAACCGATTTTGACTTTTTCAGAAGGAAAAATCGTTTTATTTGAAAAAATCCGTTCAAGTAAAAAAGCTTTCGCTCGTGCCGAAAAAGTCATCGGCATGCGAAATGAGGAAATTGCACCACCTGTTAAACTTTATGTGATTCATGCAAATAATTTGGAAGTTGCCATACAAGAAAAAGAAAAATTACAAAAGCAATACCCGCATGCTGACATTGAGATTGGTCATTTTGGTCCAGTGATTGGTAGTCACTTAGGAGAAAAAGCAATCGGGCTTGCCATCTCTGCGCAATAATTTAGATTATTCAATTCAATGCAAGCATCGTCTCTCATTCATTGGGATACGATGCTTTTTTTGCATTTTTTCTATATAAGGCGTATAATCCTTAAAAGTTTAGTAAATGAGTAAATCACTAGGTTAGTAATTTACTAAAAGAGAAAGGATGGATTTAGATGGAAATCCCAACAAATTTAAAACACAAACCTGTTATTGTCGTTGAAGACTATGATCAAGTTGATGGAAGAAATGCTTTGCATACGGATGCTAAAGGACTATCTTTAGGGTTAGCACAATGGAATGATCGTGGAAAAGTTGATATTTCAGGCAAGGTATGGCGCCATACGGGTGAAAAATGGTCACGCCAATCGGAAGAACTACCAATCACTCGGATCTTAGATCTAGCAATTTTAGCTGCGCAAGGGAGTTTGTATTTTCAAGATGCGTATCGCTATGAAAAATTTTATGATCCTGAAAATCCAGTTGTCGATATTATTGGACTTCAAGGAAATCGAATGACGGTTGAAGTGGATACCAAAAATCCTAAGATCGATGAAGATATTATGCTCTATTATGACACGTTACAAAAAGATGGCGAATTGATCGGAGAACGTTTCCGAATTTTGAAACGTCTATTAGATGATTTAGGGTATTAAGGAAAAAAGGAGTGAGGTACATTGGAAGATTTCTCACTGACAAAAGACCGTCAATTTTCAAGTGTTGAAAAACAAATGATTTGGCAAAAGCCAACGAGTCATCGAACCAGTCAAGAAGAACAAAGAATCGCAGCTGAAATCTTTGAAAACTGGAATGATCCTGAAATGAAGATCAGTAACATCTTGCTTGAAGGGGATGCTGGGTCAGGAAAAACGCAACTGGCTAAAGCTCTTTCGGCTGATTTACAACTTCCTTATACGAAAATAACTTGTTTTGCGGATATGGATAAATCAGATGTCTTTGGTGCGCTATTGCCTATTGTTGAGTCTGACGTAGATGAAGATCAAGAATTGATTGATGCAATCAACCAAACAGAGACATTAGATGCTGTCTTACGGTTAATCAAACATCACTATAATCTTAGTACAGAAATGGCTAAATCCAAACTGGCTGATTTCATCAAGCGGATGGAACATAATGAAAATAGTAACGTTCGCTATAAATATTATCCCTCTGAAATTGTTCGAGCGATCGAAAAAGGGTATTTGTTAGAAATCCAAGAGCCAACGGTGATCCGTGATGCTTCCGTATTAGTTGCTTTAAATTCCGCTCTTGAGCCAAATGGATTATTGAATTTACCCACGGGTGTCGTCGTCCGTCATCCAGATTGCGTCATCATCATCACAACCAATCGGAACTACCAAGGTAATCGTCCGTTGAATGAATCTTTGAGAGATCGGATGCAACATGCTGAGAAGATGGATTTACCTTCACTTGAAGTGATGGCTGAGCGAGCCTTAGGTAAGACAAAGATTCAACAACCTGAACTGCTCTTGAAATTAGCGGAGATCATTCGTTTATTAGATGATACTGCCAAAGCGAATGCCATCAAGGGAGTGGCTGGTATGCGTTCTTACTTTTATTGGGCAAATACTTGGAAACAAGGGCACGATCTTTTCCAATCGATTTATCCTAAAGTTCTCTATAAATTGACCACTGTTCCAGAAGAATTGGAGATATTAACCCAAGCATTAGAACAAAGTGGGCTTCTTGAAGAACTTCGTGAATTATTACGGCAAATAAAGTGGGGACGTCTTTCAGAAGAAGCTCCAAGAAATCGAGGCAGAATCCTTAACGATGAAGAAGCTGATGAACGTAATATCGATCAACTAGCAGAAGAAACGTTGTCTTTAATGGAAAATGAGTCGCCTGAGATCGAAGTAGAAACTCCACCAGTGGAGAATGCTGAGATTGAAGAGGAAAAAAAGGCAGAGTCTTTTTCATTTGAACAAGAACGAAGTCAAGAAGTTTCAGGTCAGGGGCAACAGGAGCAACAAGCAGAAGATAATTCAGAAAAAATGTCTGCCTCTGATATGGAGGCTTACGACAAAGAAATCAAACGTGAGTTAACGAAAGAAGCACGACAAATAATGAAGGGGACGATGCACGAAAAAGAAGGACTGATCGTTCATCGACCAAAATTTGAACTCAAAGCACAAGAAGCAGAACAAATCAGACAACAAGTTTTACCGATCGTTGAAACATTAAGCCGTCAAATTTTAGATTTGTTGGAAAATGATGAATCAACGACTTATCAAAAAGGAAAATATGAAGGACAACGGTTCAATGCGAGTCGTGTGGCCTATAATGACCTAGGTTATTTTGATAAGAAAAATCCACCCCACGAACAACCTTCATTGGCAGTGGCTTTAAGGATTGATGAATCTGGTTCAATGATTCGAGATGAACGAATCGAAGCAGCAAAAAAAGCAGCGATCGCCATCGCAGAATTTGCTAAACGTGTAAATATTCCTTTAATGATTTATGGAGATACAGCAGATGTCTCAACGAGAGAAAAGACCTCGATTTTTTCTTATAAAGAATTTAGTGATGATTTCCAATGGTTAGATGAGAAGTTAGTGACGATGAAACCACGACAAAACAATCGTGATGGTGCCAGTTTGAGACTAATTGCTAACAAACTAAGCCAAGAAGCTGCCACGACTAAATTGCTGATCTCGATTAGTGATGGCCAGCCTAAAGCTTTGCCAGACTATACTGGGAAGAAGGCAAGGGAAGATATCCAAAGCGTTCTGTCTGAATATGACCGTCAAGGAGTCATCTTTGTGGCTGCTGCGATTGGACAGGATCAAAAAGAAATCAAAGAGATATATGGGGAAAATCGTTTCATTGATATGACAGACATCAACGAGTTACCACAGCAATTGATCCAATTGATTGCTCGCTATTTGTAAATAGCTGAAAATAGCTGGAGTCACGTATAAGTCCATTCATCGACTAAAAGAGATTGTGACAGAAGTTCTTAGCTCTAAGAACAAGCCGAAGAATTCGAAAATAGTTCCTATTTTTGGATTTTCCGGCTTGTTTTTTGTTAGAGCGACTGCTGGAACAACGGGAAGAGGGCATGAACGCATTGTAGCGAATAGTTAAACACCATTTAGTTTATCTGTCAGACTCTTTTTGATCGTTAATCGACTGTTAAATCCTGACATTCTGCAAACCAGATAACGAAACAAAAAAGGAAACTGTTAAAGAGAAAACGATGTTATCGCTAACATCAACAAAAAATAGTGGCATTGTTTTATAATAGAGAAAAAGAGAAGGGAAGAAAACAATGACTCAAACAAAAGCTTGGTGGAAAGAAGCGGTCGGATACCAGATTTATCCTGCCAGTTTTATGGATAGTAATGGGGACGGCATTGGGGATCTCAATGGGATTCGTGAAAAGCTTCCTTATTTAAAAAAATTAGGGATTGATTTTATTTGGATCAATCCAGTTTATTCTTCACCTTTTATTGATAACGGTTACGATATTAGTGACTACCAAAATATTCTAGAAAAATTTGGAACAATGGCCGAATTTGATCAATTACTGGCAGAAGCACATCTACAAGGAATCAAAATCATTATGGATCTAGTCATCAATCATACATCTGATCAACACGAGTGGTTTATTGAATCAAGGAAGTCACTGGATAATCCTTACCGAGATTACTATATCTGGGTAGATGGAACACCTGAAAACGCTCCGAATGACTGGCAATCGATTTTTGGTGGCTCAGCTTGGGCATATGATGAACAAACAAAACAATATTATCTGCATGTCTTTGCTAAAGAGCAGCCTGATTTGAATTGGGAAAGCGAGAAATTAAAAAATGAACTTTTTTCTATGATTCGCTGGTGGTTAGATAAAGGAATCGATGGGTTTCGTTTAGATGCGATTTCCCATGTGAAAAAAGATGAATATTCTGTTAAAGCAACTGAAAACCCCTTTTCTCCTTTTCAAAATGTTTCCGGGATCGATGAACATTTAAATGAATTAAAAGATGTTTTTGATGACTACGACATTATGACTGTTGGCGAAGCTAGTGGGGTGTCGGCTGAAGAAGGTCCAGAATGGGTCGGCGCTGATGGGTATTTTGACATGATCTTTGAATTTGACCATATCTCGATTTGGAAGCACGAAAAAGAAGGGAAACTTGATGTTATCAATTTAAAAAGAGCGTTAAGTGCCTGGCAAACCGCTTTAGACGGTAAGGGTTGGAATGCACTTTATATGGAAAATCATGATACACCTCGTTCAGTTTCTGTTTTTGGTGATCCTGAACATTATTGGCAAAAATCAGCAAAAGCAGTCGCAATGATGTACTTTTTCCTGCAAGGCACGCCATTTATTTATCAAGGACAAGAAATCGGTATGACGAATATGCCGTTTACTGCCATCGAACAAATCGATGCCGTCGATTCAAGACGTCTTTATAACCAATTGCTAGAAGAAGGAAAATCTCCTGAGGAAGCTATAGATATCGTTGCTGATACAACAAGAGACAATAGCCGAACACCTATGCAGTGGGGATCAGAAAAATATGCCGGATTCTCAACAAACGAACCTTGGCTGATGGTAAATCCCAACTATCATACACTTAACGTAGAAGAACAAGAAAACGATCCTTCGTCGATCTTATCTTTCTACAAACAAATGATCCGCATCCGTCGTGAAAATCAAGGATTGATCTATGGTTCATTCAAAGAATATCTCGCTGAACACGACCAACTCTATGTTTATGAACGATCATTTACCGATAAAAACTATCTGATTATGGTCAATCTTACGAGTGAAGTAGCGGAATATTCATTACCGAATGAAGTTGATGTTCCTTGGGAATTACTTCTCACGAATCAAGAAGAATGTGTATTTGAACGAGTGGGTAAGCTTGATCCTTATGAAGCGAAATTATTTGTAAACAGTAAAAAAAGAAACTAAAAAAAGTTTGTCTTGAGCTTTCTAATGAAGTCCAAGGCAAACTTTTTTGACATACTGTATGAAGTTGGGTGACTGTACCTTTATAGAAATTAGATAATAAGTGAATATTTTATAATAAAGAATAACATTTACATAAATATTAGGTAGGTTATCAGTTAATTGATTCTTTTAAATCACTTCATACTCAGCTCGCGGACCACCAATGTATTTTGGACGTGAACGCAGAGCTGTAACATGCGCGGCTCCTAATGTTTGACTGCTTGGTCGAACAGGTACTTGAACGTGTTTGACATGCATACCGATGGAAGTATCACCGATATCGATCCCAGCTTGCGCTACCACATGTTCCACTTCTACTGGATCATCGAATTGGTCAAACGCTGCTACTGAACAAGCGCCACCAGCGTGTAAGGCTGGTACAACAGAAACAATTTCAAATTGTTTTTGCTCTGCTACGGAGCGTTCGACGACAAGGGCTCGATTAATGTGTTCACATCCTTGAACAGCTAAAGCGACTCCTAAAGGTTGTAATATTTCTCTAATCGTTTGGATAATCCACTGTCCAACTGGAGCACTTGAGTTTTTACCAATTTGTCCACCGACCACTTCACTGGTACTACATCCTAATACAAATAAATCGCCAGATTTTAAATTTGCTTCTGCTAATACCTCGTTGACCATTTTGGTTAATTCTTGTTTTAAAGATTCTTCTGTGATGCTCATTTTATTCTTCCTTTCATTACTTACTTTCTTTTTGTACTCTCGTTCGTTTTAGAGCTTGAGTGAGTGGTAAAGCCAATCCAACCCCTACAATATTTTGAAAAATATTTCCAGGAATAGAAGCTACCCCCGCAGGCCAATCATATAAAAACCAACCAGCTAAAAAATAGCCACTAATCATCAGACAACTACCGATAAAAAGACCGACAAATCGACCTTTGCTTGTTTTTTCGGCAAAATAGCCACTGACCAATCCTTGCAAACCATGGATCAATAAGGAAAAAAGGGCCCATTGCGGATAACCTGACAGTAAATCGATGAATAAACCACTTGAGGCACCGACAACGAACCCACCAAATGGACCAAATAATAAAGCAGTGGTGTAGATGCCAGCTTCGCAGAGCGTGACAAAGCCGTTAGTTGCTGGTATTGGAACCAAAATTGTTAAAGATAATGCTACTGTTAAAGCGATCAGCATGGCATATATTGTCATTCGTTTCGTATTCAACGATTAAATCCCTCCTTTGATGTTACCGCCAGACCAGACACTGCCCGTTTGATCATTCATTTCAACACCGTTTAAAATACATTGATAAACGTAAGTTTTACTTCGTTGAATGGCTTGTGGGAGCGTATAGCCATGGACGAGATTCGCTGTAATAGCAGAAGAAAAGGTACATCCTGCGCCATTCACCGTTGATCGTGTTAATTTTTCCATTGTAAAAGTGGTTAGCCCATCATGACTATACAAAACATCGATTGCTTCATCGCCATGGATCCCAGAGCCACCTTTAACAACGACCGCTTTGCTTCCTAAAGTATGAATAAATTTGGTTGTCTCTATCACTTCATTGATGCTTGAAATTTTTTTCTTTCCAGAAATGAGAGCCGCTTCTTTAAGATTGGGCGTGACAAGATCAACAAGGGGGAAGAGTTCTTTCACTAAGCGCTCAATATACTGTTGATTCGCTAATGAAGTAGTTTCTTTAAAAGCTAAAACCGGATCAAGAACGATTGGGATTTGAGGGTGCTTTTTTAAAAAATCTCGGACGATCATGATTGCTTCAAGAGAATGCAATAAGCCAATTTTGATACCCGCTAAGTCTGTCATCTTCTGGATCGAAGCAAGTTGCTGTTCCAACCACTTAGCAGGTAGATTTTCTAAGAGGAATGCGTTGTTTTCGTCTAACATGCCTACACAGGTGAGCGCGCTCATTCCAAAAAGTTGAAAATTCTCAAAAGTTTTCAAATCAGATTGAATTCCTCCACCGGCAAAAGGGTCAGAACCACCAATTGTAAGTATTTTTCTCATTGTTTTCCCTCCACGAAAAGAGTATAACGAAAGTTGTTAGAAAAGAAAACAGCCAATTGGCATATTTTTATGTCATCCAATTTTGCGTAGTATTTAGATCACCAAAATTTATCTATCATCTGAATGAAACGAGTACACTGTATTGTTGGCAACTTAACAGCTAGAAGAAAACATAAGCTATGCATACTCAAATGAACAACTTCATTAGATATTATTATCAATAAATTGAATCTTTTTTTGTCATTCCTACAATTTTAACAACTGAAAAATGGTTAAACAAAAGAGAACACTGACGTTATACCTGCTAGGTAAGGGGATAACGTCAGTGTTCTGTTTATTATGCTTTTAATTCTTTTTCGATTTGTAGTCGACGGACTTTCATTGTCGCAGTCCGTGGGATATCTTCATAATCTCTGATAATCGGCGTATTCAATCGAGGTAACTCATGCACTTGTTTCCACCAACGATCCCAGTCCATTTCGTGATTAGGAGCAAGAGCAATCAATGGTTGTGGTGCATTGTTTTTATCACGAACGATGACCACCTCCGATAGAAATTCTAATGAGTCTAACAAGAAATCTTCGATCGCTAAATTGCTATTGATTGTATCGATCAAATCCACTTGACGATCCTTTAAGAACAAATGCCCCTGTTCATCCATGCTGCCGTAATCACCGCTGTCCCACCAAGCACCATAAACATTTTCTTGGAAACGAGCATCTTCTTTATAATAAGTTAATGCACGACCTTTTGATAATAAATGGATGTGTCCATCTGTATTAGCAGGTAAGACGTTCCCATTTTCATCTGCGATCCGCGCTTTGGTTAAGTCGCCAAGTCCCACACCCATGTCTCTCGCATTACTCGTTTTTAAACTCTCTAATGTATGAGCTTTTAAAATCATCGGTCCGCATTCGCTTTGGCCATAAACTTGTAAGAAAACAGCTTCTTGATTAGGAGAAGTCCGTAAGAATGTTTCCATAGTAGAGTTGTTGATCGCATCAAAAGTGGAATGGTAATAACGAATACCAGCAAAAGCTTCTGGATATTCTTTCGCTGTAAAGCTCCACTGAACAAAGTTGTTTGGATGTGTTTCAAGTGCAATCGGTGGATTTTCTTTTAACATGGCCACAACGTTTTCCCCTTGAGCATCCGCTAACGGCATCATTGGAAAGCCCATCGCCATTAACGAAGAAATACCAATATTTAAGCGAGAATGAACAGGAGAGATATGGAAAGCCACAAGTTTTTTCTCTGCGATCTTAGTAAAGACAGTTTTTTGCCATTTGGTGCGCCAGCCCATTGAATGAGCAGAATGACAAATCAATTTAGGAATACCTGTTGTTCCTGAAGTATGGGTCATATAAGAAATTTCATCGTTCCCCAATTGATTTTGTGCCACTGGTTCTGCTGGTTGAGTCAATAGTTTAGAAACAGCAATTTGTTTTTCTTTTGATCCATTTGAAATGCCAGCCACTCGTTCAGCCGTTTCATCATCAAAAAGGATAAATGGATCTTCTAAACGGTCGACAAAGACTTCTAAAGTGGGGGTAGGGAAGTGATAAGAGATCATTGCTGGTACCGCCCCAAGATAAGCTGTTGCTACAGCTAATAAATAAGTATCAAAAGCTGAACTTTTGTAGATCATGACCTTATCACCAAGTCCGACACCCAAATGAGCTAATTGATAGGCACGAGTCAAAACGAGTTGACAGGTATCTTTGTAAGTGCTTTTAAAACCAAGTTCCGGAAAAGCTGCTAAGGGTTGGTCAAAGATGATTGGTACATCTGGTGTAGCATTCGCTGCTTCTTGAAAATTAGAAAAAAGATTTAGTGGGGAATAAGCGATTGTTTCCATAAGTCACACTCCGATTTCATTTAATAAACAAGTTGGTAAGCAAAGTAAGAAAAACTTGTGAATTAAATCATTTACTTTGCAAATTCAGCTATAATCTTAGCACAAACCTTGAATAAAAAACAGCTTTCTTTGTGAAAAAATGAATTATATTTCGTTATTTCATTTTTTGTTACTTGTTATTTCCTTGTAAGAGAACTCTAACATCTTTTGATGGACTTCTTCAAATGAATGTTCATTGATATAACGATTACCATAAAGGAAATTGACGATATCCAGATCATCAAAATAAAGGGAAACGTAGTACCCGTAAGTTTTACGACATAATTCTGGCGAAATATTTTTATATACAGTGATTTTACTTAGTATTTGGCGAATCGTCCGTGGAGAGATTTGCTGGTCATGAGATGAACGAAAAGCAAAAGAATCAGGTCCTGTCCCAGTATCAGTTATTGCTAAATAGTTTTTAATGAATGGCAGTGCTTCATTGGGAATTGGCGACTGATTAAGACGATTTTTTTTACGGCTAAGATGAATGATTTGTTTATTTAAGTCAATATCTTTTCTTTTTAATTCAACGACTTCATGGATCTTTAACCCGCAATATAAAAGAATAGCTGCGATCGCTAAATTTCTTGGTCGGTTCCTTTTTTCAAAGCGTGCTTCTCGTGAAGAGTTAAAGCCATTCATAGGAATAAACAGATGCTCAAAGTCTTGAAACAAAGAGGCGTCTATGAATCGAGGCGCTGCAGCAGTAGTTTCAGGGAGCGTTTTTCCTAATAGAGATATTTCTTCAGTCAATAACCCTTTTTGATACAAAAACCGTAGAAAATGATTTAACGAATATTGTTTTCGCGAAAGACCATAATAGCTATTTTTAAATAACTGGTTTGTTTGTTGATCAGCTGTGGTCTGAAACGAACGAGTATGCTGATAGACTTTATCTAAAAAATTTAAATAGTCTTGTTTTTCAAGACGAAGAATAACTTCATCCGTGATCTCTTGATCTAAAGCTTCGTGAAGATAATCCGTGAATAAATGAAAATCTTTTGCATATTCATAACGACTGCTTAATGAAAGCTTTTTTTGATTTTCTTTTAAAAATTCTTGGAAAATAGGAGGAAGCTGTGCGATGCGTTGTTTTAATTTTTCTTGAATGTGTTTTCGTGTTTTTTGATCCATAAAAGAACCTCCTTTTTGTTCAAACTGGTGTTCTATTTTATTATTGTAGCTTATTTTTCGTTTTTCTTCTATTTCCTTTTACTGATATCTATTTATACCAATGTTTATTTGCTCATGATTCATATATATAGTAACATCGCCATCTATAAGAAAAACTGTAACCAATAAACAGAAAGACAATGATCTTGTAGTATGAACGAATTGTTTCATGAGTTTTGTTGAGTGACATTTTGTCACTGTTGAGCTATACTTTTCTACAGTGACAAAATGTCACTATCGAAAAAGGAAAATGTAGGAGGGAAAGTAATGTTTTTAGCAATGAAAGAAATGAAATACGCAAAACTACGATACGGACTCATTATCGGTATCATGTTTTTGATTGCTTATGTCGTTTTCATGCTATCAGGTCTAGCAAGTGGATTAGCAGAAGAATTTAAAAAAGCGATTGATGATTGGGGTGCTCAAGAAATCGTTTTGTCCGAAGATGCTAATCAAGTGTTTGCAGCATCTCAATTGACAAGAGGTGACCTTGATCAAGTAAATGCGAAAGAAAAAGCACCGATTGGCTTATTCAGTGGAGCAATTAAGGGCAAAAACAAAGAAAATGTGACAGTCTTTGGTACGACTAACGATGCCTTTTTATTACCTAAAATCACAGATGGTCGGATGTTTGATAAGAAAAATGAAATAATTATCTCCCAAAATCTGGCACAAGATCAATATAAGTTGGGAGATCAAATCAAAATCGGTAGCGATGACCAAGCATTTACGATCGTTGGAATTTTTCCTGCCACTTATTATACGGTCTCACCAGTCATCTATACAGATCTAGAAACTTGGACACAATTAAAATATGGAGCCCAACCGTTTGCTTCAGATGACAAAAAGCCGATCAATGCGATCGTGACCAAACAATCAGCTGTAATTGATAAAGATGGCGCATCAAAAGATTTACAAAAACTGACGATTCCTGATTTTATTGAAAGTCTTCCAGGTTATTCTGCACAAAATATGACACTAAATGCAATGGTTTACTTCTTGTTTCTTGTCGTAGCAGCAGTAGTTGGCATTTTTATGTATGTCATCACTTTACAAAAAACGGCGATCTTTGGCGTAATGAAAGCTCAAGGGATTCGCAATTCATTTATTGCTAAATCGTTGATTGCACAGTCATTTGTTATTGGAGTCATGGGTGTCGCCTTAGCAGTTCTAGCTGCTTATCTAACTAGCTTGTTTCTACCAAGTGCGATGCCATTCGCTATTTTTTGGACACAATGGTTGCTATATAGTGGGGTCTTACTCGTTGTAGCAGTTGTAGGCGGCGTCTTCTCAATACGCACGATCACAAAAGTGGACCCAATCACCGCCATAGGAGGGTAAAAAATGAAGAATATTTTAACGATGAAAAATATCGTCAAGACTTTTGGTAGTGGACATACCGAAGTGACTGCACTAAAAGGAATTAATTTTAATGTCAAACAAGGAGAATTTGTCAGCATCATCGGTCCCTCTGGTTCAGGAAAGAGTACTTTCTTAACCATTTCCGGTGGGCTACAAACACCTACTTCTGGAGAAATCGCCATTAATGGTCAGTCTTTTTCCGATTTATCTGAGAAAAAAAGAGCCGATTTACGTTTTAAAGAAATTGGGTTTATTTTACAAAGTTCTAATTTGATTCCATTTTTAAAGGTCAAAGAACAATTTTATTTAGTTGATCGAGTCAGCCATCAGAAACAAAACGAAACAGTGATTGATGACTTATTGAAATCATTAGATATTTATGATCTAAAAGAAAGCTATCCTCGAGATTTATCTGGTGGAGAAAGACAACGTGTAGCGATTGCTCGTGCGTTGTTCAATGACCCTAGTTTGATCTTAGCAGATGAGCCTACCGCTAGCTTAGATACAGATCATGCCTTTGAAGTAGTCAAGTTACTTGTCAAAGAAGCACATGAAAAACAAAAAGCAACAGTCATGGTTACACATGATGCTCGGATGATCAAATGGAGCGATCGTGTCTACCGAATGAAAGATGGTGATTTGATCGAAGAAACGGAGGGATGGGATGCCTAAATCGACATTTCTTAATCTGCCGAATGAGAAGAAACAACGGCTTATTGAAATTTTACTTGAAAATTTTTCAGCTCGACATATTAGCCAAGTAAAAGTTGCAGATATTGTCGAAGATATGGCTATGTCAAGAGGGGCCTTTTATAAGTACTTCGAAGACTTGGAAGATGCCTATACCTACACGATCCAGTATTATTCGATTCAAATCCATCGAGATATTTTGAAATATATCAGTCAAAACAAGCAAGACTTTTTTCAAGGAATTGAAAATTACCTTGCGTGGTGTAGTGAACTGGAACAAAAAAGTAGTTATTGGCAGGCCATCCGCTTTTTAACGAGAAGTGATGATTTTACCAATCACCAAAGAACCAAGCCTTCTGCTGAATCAGGAAGATTAAAGGAATGGTTTAAGTTACTGAAGGCAAATGGTTTTCACATTACTTCGCAAGAAGAAGCAATTAGCTTTTTATATTTCGTCATGGATCTTGTGATCAATTCATTGACGGATTACATTGCGAATGATTGGACTACTGATGAGTTGTTGCAAGATTATCGTTACAAGGTAAAATGGCTGCAAAGAGGTTTGAAAACCGAACGAAGTGAATCTTGAATCCACTCGATTCATTTGTTAGCCGTTTCTTTTTAACTGGTAAGTAGTGTCCGTATTCAGAAAAAAACTTCGATACTTCTTTGTGTCATCATCGATAACCAAATAAAAACCTTCGATAGAAAGTTCTTATAGTTGAGAGCAACGATTTTTCCTTTTTGATTCTCCGTGATAGAATTTTTATTGTAAGAAAAGAAAAGGGATGACACAGATGAAGAAAATTATACTATTTGGTGATAGCATTGCTGCTGGATTGTACCAGGGGGAGGTCGTCCATGCATTGGACCATGCGTTATCAACGACCTTAAATGCTTTAGGACAAGCTGATTTTAAGATCATTAACTTAGGAAAAAGAGGCGATTCAACGACAAGCAGCCTTGAACGATTGTCTCAACTTCCCCAAGATGAACGTACATCTGACTACGTCGTTCTTAATGTTGGCGTTAATGATGCAATCAATCAAAGAGATAACCAAGAAACCTATCGAAAAAACTTGGAACAATTGATCAACTTTTTTAAACATAGCCAAGTGATTTTGATAGGGCCTAGTTACGTTGATGAAAAGATCAAAACCCAAACAATTCCTGAGATCTTAGTAGAGTATACTCAGATCGCAAAAGAAGTAGCAGATGAGAACAAAGTAAGTTTTATTGATTTTTATCATTATGAAAAATCTTTTGAGGACCCAACACTTTACTTGCAAGACGATGGGTTACATCCTTCGAGGTTAGGCTATCACTTGCTAGGTGCTTTGATTGCACAATGTATCCAGCAAAAAGAACAAAAATAATCTACAGACCGAGTACCTCAATCTTTGCAGTACTCGGTCTGTAGATTTTTAGTTTCAAGTTTTATCATGACAAAAAGAATGAAGCGCGCTCTATTGGCTTTGACATACGGTAATAAACAACTGTTTTCTAATGGCGATATTCCTTCAACAAACCTTTTTGGATCAAGTCTTGTTTTTGTTTGAGATTCTGGATGTTTTCTTGATAGTTTTGTGCATACATCACGGAATAAAGAGTGTTTAAAACATAGTCGAAGGCAATTTGTGAGGAAAATGTTGCCACTTTAGCAAAATCTAATTCATCTTGCGTAACGATGAGTTTCATCGTTGCTTGTTTTGCCATTTCTGAATGTTCATTTCCAGTGATCAATACAGTTTTAGCACCCACATGGTTTAAATGCATCATAATTTTTTCATAATGGTGAATCCTTCCACTATAAGTTAGAAAGATGGCACAATCCTTTTCCGTTAAATTAGCTGCATTCCAAGAAGAATCACTATACTCTTCAGCTAATATCAAAAATTTATTGATCTTGATTAGTTTATTTTGAAATTTGCGTGCTGTGATTTGAGAATCCCCTTTGGCAAAAATAAACATGCGATTCGCTTGATTCAATGCTGTGGCAATCGCATCAATTGACTGTTTCTCCAATTGAAGCTGTGCTTTTTTGATAGATTGGATCGACAAATCGGCCATTTTTTTAGCGATCGATTGACTATCATCTTTATCAGTAAAAGGAAAGTTTGGATCAATGATTTGATTGAACTGGGCTTTCATCTGATGGACTTCACGACCGAATTCAAAACGAAATTCTCTAAAACCAGAAAAACTCAATTTTTTACATAAGCGAATTATGGCTGAATGCGAAGTATACGTCGCTTTTGCCAATTCCTCGATCGTCATATAAACAGCTGTTTCTCTGTTTGCTTTGAGATAATCAGCAATTCTTTTTTCTGTTGTTGTAAATGCTTCTTGTCGTATCAATTGGTCTTCGATTAACATATGCTCACCTTCCTCATCCATCTTACTGAATATCCCTCTTTTTGACTACTATTTTTTGTGTAGGTTAAACATACCTGTCGATTATTCACTTAAAAAGATCACTTTCTTGAACATTTTTTTCTAACTGCGCTCAAATTAACTTTTAAAGGGACCAGTCATTTATACTGATAGTAGTTAAAAACAAAAATTGGAGGAAAACGTATGTTAACAATTGCCTATCTAGGAAATGGAAAAAGTACCAACCGCTATCATTTACCTTTTTCACGAAAACTAAAAGATAAGATCAAAATCAAAACGATCTTTTCACGTTCAGAACCCACTTGGGAAACATTTGAGGATATCCATTACACCAATCAATTGGAAGATCTATGGAACGATCCAGAAATCCAACTAGTTGTCATTACGACTCCGAGCCAATTTCATTATGAATATGCTAAATTAGCCTTAGAGCATGGAAAAAATGTCCTGGTTGAAAAACCGTTTGCTGAAACTTCTGCAGAAGCGAAAGAGTTATTTGAGCTAGCGAAGCAAAAAGATTTATTTATCCAGTGTTATCAAAATCGTCGTTTTGATTCTGATTTCTTGACCGTACAAAAAGTGTTGGAAAGTGGAAAATTAGGCGATATTTTAGAAATTGAGATGCATTATGATTATTTCAGACCTGAAGTTCCTGAATCGGCAACGGAATTTTCAACAGTCAATAGTTATCTCTATGGTCATGCTTGTCACACAGTAGATCAAGTAATTTCTTACTTTGGCGAGCCAGATGACATCCACTATGATGTGCGCCAATTATTAGGAACGGGACGAATGAATGATTATTTCGATTTAGATTTTTACTATGGAACAATGAAAATCTCTGTCAAATCAAGCTATTTTCGTATTAAAGAACGCCCAAGCTTTGTGGTTTATGGGAAGAAAGGGATGTTTGTAAAACAGACAAAAGATCGACAAGAAGAGCATCTTAAACTATTTTATTTCCCAGACCATCAAGATTTTGGTATTGATTTACCAGAACACTACGGCACACTTACCTATATGGACCAAAACGGATACTATCATGAGGAAAAAGTGATTTCTGAAGTAGGGGACTATAGTCGGGTCTATGAGGGCGTCTATGAAACGCTCATAAACGGAGCCGAAAAAGTAGTGAAAGACGAAGAAACACTTCTACAAATGAACATTTTAGAAACAGGGATCAAAGAGATCCAGGAAAAAGAAGCGCAAGCAAACAAATAAACCATTCACTGTTTATGATCATTCTGAAGGATTAAGCAAAGATTGATGAGAAACAAAAAAACAAAACCATTAAAATATGATGGGGAGGACATCTCATGTTTTGACAGTTATTTTGTTCTTATGTACTATAAAATAAATAACTGTAAGGAGGAATTCTCATGACAAATTATAACGGCGAAAAAGGCAAACGTTTAAGAGGTTCGATGGCGCCTAAAACCGATGATGAAGTAGCATTAGCAGGGACAAATTCTGGTGAAACAGAAAACAAACAAGAATCGTTATCTGGCACAAACTCTGGCGAAGCCAAAGATGTCGCTTTATCTGGTTCTAATTCGGTTGAAGAGGAAGAACCAAAGAAACCGAATGCTTTTGAAAAAGAAGTGGAAAAATTAGCGGAAGAAGTAAAAGAAAAATTTGAAGAATTGACATCTAAAAAAGATACTAAAAAATAGATTTGTCAGTTGCTAGTGATCCTATGAAAAAGACAGCTTTTACGCTGTCTTTTTTTATCCAAAAACTATTTTTCCGATTTTAGAAAAAAATGGTGTCTGCGCTTACCTTCTTTGTATTATGCTTTATTTATGAGAATAATTTTTTCTCAGCTAAACATTAGGAGGTAATATATGGAAAATTTTGGGTTACAGTTAATCAATTCGAGTGTGCTTGGACAAACCGATTTCATAAGTCTATTCACGACTTATTTATCAGATTATATGTATTTGTTCTTAGGTGGAGCCGTTCTATTTGTTATTTTGATGTTGTTATTAAGTAAAAAAATGTCCGATAAGCCTGCAAATAAAAGCGGATCTTCAAAAGGTGCTTCTAAGCAAAGCCAATATAAACGAATGAAATAGATCTTATTTTACTTTGAACAGATTGTTAGTTTACTAATAATCTGTTTTTTTGTTATAACTATAAAAAAATATTATAGTAACTATAAATATCATTATATTGAAAAATGTCTCTATCAGAACTATAATTTTCATGAAAATAACATATGAGATGAAAAGGAGCGTGTATCAACATGAGAAAAACCAGTAGAAAAGTAGTGATCGTTGGAACAGGCTTTGTGGGAACAAGTATTGCTTATGCCATGATCAATCAAGGAATTGCGAATGAATTAGTCTTGATCGATGTCAACCAAGAAAAAGCGGAAGGGGAAGCTTTAGACCTTTTAGATGGTATGGCATGGGGCGAAGAGAATGTTGCTGTTTGGTCAGGTGATTATAGCGAATGCAGCGATGCCGATCTAGTAGTAATCACAGCAGGTATCAACCAAAAACCAGGACAAACTCGTTTAGATTTAGTGAAAACAAATGCTGGAATCATGAAGGATATTGTTCGACAAATCATGGGAGCAGGATTCAACGGAATATTAGTTGTTGCTTCTAATCCAGTAGATATTTTGACTTGCATTGCGTGGAAAGAATCAGGGTTACCTTCTTCTCGAGTAATCGGAACAGGAACAACATTAGATACAACTCGTTTCAGAAAAGAAATTGCCTTGAAACTTTCTGTCGATCCTCGTAGCGTTCACGGCTATATTTTAGGTGAACACGGCGATTCTGAAGTAGCAGCTTGGTCCCATACAACAGTTGGCGGAAAACCAATCATGGAATTTGTCGAAAAAGATCATCGAATCGAAGAAAAAGACTTAGATATCATTGCTGATAAAGTTAAAAATGCTGCCTATGAAATCATCGATCGAAAAAAAGCGACTTATTATGGAATTGGTATGAGTACAGCACGAATTGTCAAGGCTGTATTAAACAATGAACAAGCTGTATTACCAGTTTCTGCTTATTTATCTGGTCAATATGGAGTGAAAGATATCTTTACAGGTGTTCCATCCATCGTTGATGAAAAGGGTGTAAGAGAAGTTATTGAATTATCAATTACACCGGAAGAAGAACAAATGTTTAAACAATCTGTCAATGAATTAAGAAACGTATTAAACACCGTGAGATAATTGAATGAAAAAAAGGAGAACGAGCAAAATGCTCATTCTCCTTTTTATTTTTGTTTTAGAAAAAATAGTTCTCTAGGAGAAAGTGAATTGTAATAAAATGGTAGCATATTAGGTAAATTTTTTGGGAAATGCATTTGAAACAACAAGAAAAAAATGAAGGAGGTAATTGATTAAAAGCGTGATCAGCTTAAAAAGAATAAAAGACGACTGGTAAAATTACTAAATAAACGAAAGGAGATAGTATATGGAAAAGCAGAATACTCAGGAGTCAAAAAGCGGATTAGAAGAATCTGCAGTTCAACAAGATATTCACTCTATACATACAGAGCAAACCGTATCTGATAGACAACAAAAAGATCAATCAGAGATGATGTATGTAAAATTAGTAGGTTTGCCTAAAGCGGATGTCAACCAGATTTCAGTAACTCCAGGAAAAAGAGTTCAGCCTGTGTACAAAACTCCAGAGCAGTTTAAAGCTTTTTTGAGTGAGCTTATAAAGCCATCAACAACATCGTCACATTCTTATGAACATCTGCTTCCAACACAAGGAGCACCTGCTTCGCTACATCAGGATATGGATCCAGCTCCACCTTTATCGCTTCGAAGTAAGAAGCCAGCTCAGAAATTCAATAAAAAAATAGATAGAAGTAAAAATGTAGCCACAAATAAAATGAATGGACAAGCAGGAATTTTTAAAAATATCACGTCCGAGATAGTAAAAAATGAGCATTTTCGCAGTCAGAATTCCATGAGTGACCTATTACCTATGGCTAAAGGACAATCTGCTGAGCATTCCCGGGAAGTAACATCCAGACAGGGTAGAGAGAGGCCTGAAATGCAATTAGGAGGAACTATGGGAGAAAAGAACGCACAGATTATGAAAAGGGTGAAAAATCAAGTAAATGAGGTAATAAGTACTATAGGTAATAGGTGAGAGCTTCTTAAAAATTAGATTGAAGATGAAAAGAGGTGAGTTGGATAATATATAGTTTGTTTATAATTTAAGACATAAAGAGGAAAGGAAGAAATTTAATGCCAAGAGAAAATATCTATACAGAAGATCCAACAATAAAAAAGAAAAATGCACAGTCTAAACAAGGAGTACCTGCTTCACTACATCAGGATATGGAGCCAGCTCCAACTTTACCACCTCGGGCGTTTGAACAAATAAAAGATAGCACTATGGGAGGCTCAAAACCACCTGTTCCATCGCCGCGTTCTACCCCTAATATGGATAGACCACCTGTTTTGCCACCTAGAGCTGAAAGATAGACTTCATACATAAATAAGAAAAAAAGAAACTACTTAGCATAATATATAGAAGAGAAGTCATTGAATTATCAATTACACCAGAAGAAGAAATGTTTAAACAGTCTGTCAATGATTTAAGAAACGTATTAAACACCGTGAGATAATTGAATGAAAAAAAGGAGAATGAGTGTTTTGCTCGTTGTCCTTTTTATTTTTGTTTTAGAAAAAATAATTCTCTAGTAGAAAGTGAATTGTAATAAAATGGTAGCATATTAGGTAAAGTTTTCGGGAAATGCATTTGAAACAACAAAAAAAATGAAGGAGGTGATTGATTTAGAGCGTGATCAGCTTAAAAAGAATAAAAGATGACTGGTAAAATTACTAAATAAATGAAAGGCGATAGTATATGGAAAAGCAGAATACTCAGGAGTTAAGAAGCGTATCTGATGGGCAGAAAAATACTTTAGACAAAGATCAATCGAAGATGATAGATGCAGAGCTAGTAGGCTTGCCTGAAGGAAGAGTTAAACAGAAACCGATAAATAATATAGGGGAGTCCCTTAAAAAGAATAAGTTAGACATGGATGAAAATACGGGATGGGGCACCACAGAGAGATACTCTGAAAAAACACAACCTAATCCGCAAACTAACAGCCATTACAAGTCTTTTTTAAATGAACTTATCCGCAAATCAGCGGAAAGAAAGAGTGTACAAAATTCAGCAAATGGGGTAGAGACTGACAATATCTTGAGCAGTGGGAATTCTCAGTCCGTTATGATAAATAAATCTCTGTATCATTTGAATGGACGAGCAGGCATTATTACAAATGTCACGCCCGAGACAAGACACAATATTGATAAAACTACTGGATCTGACACCAATATAGCTTCTCCCGTTTCACAGACTTCTTATAATATCAATAGGTAACCTGCATGGTCGGTTGATGAGATAAACAATTGAAAAAATAATGTAAAAATTTAAGGAGATGATTTAAATTTAAACGTCATCAGCGCCGTATGAATCAACTAAACGCACTTGAAGGGCGTAGGCCGGATCTGTATCACGTTGATCATGTATATTTGATTTTATATGAGGGGATATTACATAGAGCTGCGATAGGCATGTTTCTGGAAAACACGAGTATGAAAAAATTATAGATGAAAATGATTCTCAAAAAAGACAGAACGTGGACGAACAACAGAGTGAATTTTTATTATGTTAAGGATCTACTTGGCATAATGTATACAATGTAATCAATTTTTAGTGACTCGCTACTTGTATAATAGTGGTGCACTGATCCCTACAGTGTATAATAGAGAAATGCTATATCAGAAATACGATACATTTTTTGTTTCATTTAGATCGGCAGGGATTTAATTTTATGTTAATTTTTCTAATTCAGGGGAAAACAAGAAACACCATTATTGGTTTTTCTTATTTATAATTACAAATAAAAATAAAGGAAGAAAAAAATGAAAGAATTACAACCTACAAATCCTGTTAGCGAACAAGAATCACAAACTACAAATCCTGTTAACGAACAAGATATCGAAGATCGTATAAATCAAGTTTTGCAACAAAATGGTGGGAATCGTCCAATAGTATCAAGAAATATTTTTTCTAGAAGTAAAAAAACATACTTAGATTTCTTAAACAAGATAGAATCGCTTGGAGATGACCCACACAGTCAACGTTTAATAATGTTGCTTGAAGAAATGAACGAAGTTAACAAAAATTTAAACAAAAATGACTTTAAAGGCCTGTACCTTAGAGATCGAAAAGAAATTTACGAAAACTTTATTAAAGAAGCAGGATCAGATGTTTCAGAAATATTATCCTCTCAAAAAAAATTTCGATATAATGACGCTCTTAAAATAGCACTAGCCGGACTGTCTGCCCAAGATAACTCAAGCCCAAAAGAAGAATTGTCTAAAGAAAATAAAGCATGGGTAAAATTTTTTTCTCTATTCAATGAAACGCAACGTGTTTGGATAAATGGACCTGCTCCAATACAACCTGATCATGACGACAACATTAAAAAATTACAAAATCAATCAAAAAAATTTGACGAAATCAGAGCTATGAGGAAAGTCGAGAAACTTTCCGAAAACGAACAAAATAAAGCAATCAATAAAAACCCTTCCAAAGAAAAATCAGAAGGTTCTTTCGTAGAAAGATAGAATTCATACATAAACAATAAAAAATAAAGAAAGAGCGACTAATCTGTATGTCTAGTTGCTCTTTCTTTATTTTTTCTTTTACTCTTTTTATTATTTCTTCGGTAAAACTGTCAAATTAGATTTATTCTCTAAATTAAAGTTGTCAGATGGATTTTGTTTAATAATTCTTCATTGTACAGTTCAAAATCAAAGAAATCTCTCATTGAAATTCCTAATGTCGCTTTATAGAACTAAAAAGTGGGTAGAAAAACAAGTATCGGTATCATTAGCGGTCTTAGACGAGTGTTGGAATGATTCAGGTTGTTATGTCGCTGGTTTGATTGCTAACGGACGTAAACGTATGACAAAACAACACAAACAAATGATCGAGAATTATAAGAACGCTGTTGATATGATCTTTAGTAAGGAGTGACTTGTATGAAATTGAAATGTAAAGATTGTGATTGTAGTATGGAAAAATGTATCTCTTTGTGGAAAGATCAAAAAAGTGTTGTCCAGATTATGATTGTTTTATTGTAGAGAATGTCACATGTGAATATTGTGGAGTTTTTGTTTCTAATTTTGTAAATTATGGATATGGACTTTATAGACAGATAAAAAATTAAATCGTGTTTAAATCTTGTCAAACACGATTTAATTGATATTTTATAATACAAAATAATTTTAAAATTTTGCAATGGTTCGAAAGAGTCATTTTTTTATCTTTTTAGTTTGATTTCGATTTGATGGGGGTTTAATTCACTTTGAATCTACTTTGTATAATATATATTATGTAAACTAAAATATAAAATTTTTATCTCCTTCCTTTAAAAATCCGCAAACCCTCTCTTCTTGCTATTTATTCTAT
Source organism: Enterococcus sp. DIV1682a (assembly GCF_051711005.1). Classification (NCBI taxonomy): domain Bacteria; kingdom Bacillati; phylum Bacillota; class Bacilli; order Lactobacillales; family Enterococcaceae; genus Enterococcus; species Enterococcus sp. DIV1682a. The sequence goes on along the minus strand of NZ_JBIOLT010000001.1, from coordinate 1,448,251 downwards.
TTCTTTTTACCAGATAGTATAAAAACGATTCTTTTCTTGTTCAACTAATCAGTTATATATATATACGCATGCATAAACCATTTAGAATTAAAGCTATCTAGAAATCATTCACACCAAAAATAGATTTTGATGTGAATTTATCTATCCATATTTTGTTAGAGCAATGATTGATAGATGTATCCTAGAAAGTAGTGTTTTATCAGTTGATTAATATACCTTTAAAGTGTAAGAACGATTATATGGGGTTATAGACTGTTAAATATGCCTTTGATTTATGATAATAATTCACGTTGTTTTAAGAATCCAATTACATCATTATTACGCAACAATTCAACTTAATCTTTAAAGAGATACCATAATTGAGGAAAATTAGTTTTTTATCTGTCTATATTAGTATAATTTGCTGATGTCAAAGTCATACTAGAAGATGTTTGTGCATTTCTTGCCTTAGTAGCTTTAGCAGCTAAAGATCCTTGTGTAAGATTGTTTTCTGGTTTATTTTCCAAAACTTGTTTTCTTTTAACTATATCAACTACTTTTCGAATCGATTCTAAACATTTTTCATCGACTCTTACGGCTTGATTTTCCCCACATTCTTTCGGTAAATTTTTTAGAAGTGCCACATCGTTCCATACAAAACTTCGATTAATTTCCTGCACTCCTTCAGCAATTAAGGTCGCCCGCCCCTTTTCATGGTCAACCTTATATAGGTTATTGTTCCCAAAATATAGTAATGGCTCGTCTTTGTCATAACCGCTCTTGTTTTTAGCATCTAATGGATAATATACTACCGGTTCATTTTTACTCAGCCATTCCTGAAGTTTACGTTTTGAGTGATCAGTATGTTGTACCTCTCCATCATTTTGGTGATGTTCCTGGTCTTTATCGTTTAAAGAACCAACTATATTTATTAGTTCATTTTCTTTTTCTGTTGTCACCCATATAAACCGTGATTTTTTTCTATTAAACAGTTCGTCCAGACCAAATTTAATTAAGGTTGTTTCTTGATTCTGCTGTTTATTGTCTATGACTAGTTTTGTTGAACCGTCACTAAATTTAACGTTACTCGTAATCAATTTTCCATGACAATTTAAGTAGGACTTCTTTTTATTAACAATTTCCTGGCTTGAAATGATCATATAAAGCTTCTCCTCTTTATGATCATAATATAATAACTGATTTTTCTCGGTATTTTTTGATTTTTTGGGCAGTTTCATGTGTAGTTGTTCATGAAAGTCGTTCTCGTCTCTCTGCTTAAATTGCTGATGAAACCTTAACCCATTCTCCTGTGTTAAATGTTTATGTTCTTGGATTTGATCAGCAGAAAATGCCAGAGATAAATATCGTTCCTCTGGTGATAATTTGTCGCTTTTCCTCATCGTCATATTCCCTCTCCTTTTATGGCCTTGTATAAAAGTTCGTTTATTTACAGTCGTACTAGTTTTCTTTGCGTTTTTCAAGTAATTACTGAAACAAACAGCTTTTATCCGCTTTCCATTCTATATCTACACTTCAGCTTAAATGAAACTTTTATTTCAAAATGACAAAACAAAAAGGTCAGTGATTCTAATTTTGTTATCTGAAGATAGTCTATTCACCTACATACAAGACGTAATCACATATTTTTGAACGATCATTCGTTGAATCATTCTATCCAAAAACTAATAAAAAAACATCAAAGATAGTAGTTACTACTGCCTTTGATGTCCTTAAACACGGTTAGAATATTCTATTTTCTAGTAAATAGCTCAGCATAAAAATAGCAAAAATTAAATAAATAATACTGGAAATAAAATTCTTTGCACTGATGTTCCCCATTTTAAGGCTACCACATAACTAGTAAAGCAAATAAAAATCACTCGTTCTTCTTATTCAATAAATCCGAATGCTACAATCATTTTATCTAGATGGGGCTTCATTACTACCTTTTTGAGGAGGTTGCGGTGCAGAACGCTTTTGAGTGTGTCCAACAGTGTTGCTTTGAGTATTGCTACTAAGTTCGTGTGATGCTTTTGCGTGTGTTGTCAAATCAATCAAATTGCTTAATGAATTTCTACCTTGAGCAATGTTACTAGTACGTCGTTCGGGTAATGGTTGTGTGTACCCTGTCAAATCTTCTAACGACTTACTATCTTGAATGATGTTACTAGTGCCAAGTTCGTGTGATGCTTTTGCGGGTGTTGTCAAATCAATCAAATTTCTACCTTGAACGAAGTTGTTTATATTCGCTATGTCTAAGAATTTCGTGGCATTCTCAGCAGAGAGACTCCATATCATGGCATCTTTATTAGACGTCTTTGGTAATTTGTCTGCAATTACTTTATCCCCTAATTTGAGCTTGCCGTCTTGAAAATGTGCATTATCAGTAATCAGGATAGCTTTTTTTCCTTTATGACTAACTAAATATAAATTGTTCTTATTCAACAAAAGTGTACACGAATTTACATTTCTGTTTTCATGCTCTCGGGGTTTATGTAAATCTCTAGGAGAACGCTTTTTAGGAAAATGTTTCTTGGCCTCATTCAAATAATTGATGTTCTTTTCAACTTCTCCTTTATCTATCCATATAAATCCGTTTGACATCTTTGATTTAAGGAATAAATTTATTTTTACATTTGTATCCCAGTCTTGGACTGCAATATGTTTTGCATTTGGTGAATTATAGAGATCCTTATCAGCAAGCAAATAAGCATTTTTGATTTTCACATTCTTACCATCTTGAGATTCAATCTCTAATTTATATAGTTTATCCCTCATGGTCCCTTCTTTATAATAAAATAGATCTTTTTGTTTATTGTGACTTTGATTTTTTGGTATTGATAATGATGACAATGCTCTAACATCCACCTTAATCCATGGTTTACTCTTTATCTGTTGTCTATCTTCCATCATTTTAAACCCATTTAGCCGCTGATTAATCTCTTCTAAAGTAAGCGAATCGACGTACATCGTTGCCGTTCTATCTCTATTTTTACCCTCCCGAGTCCAACGTCTTTGAATGAAATTATTTGTATCAACCGTTGTCACATTGGAAGGCGAGAACAGATCAACTCTCAACCCTTGACTATTTCTTTTATAATATATCCCTTCTTTCTCTTCTATGTTATCTGCGAGGAGTTTCGACTTGCTGCTCTCAGTGTCCAATTGATAAAGTTTGCCTTTATGTACCATTAATTGAACATTTACACTAAGATCGGATGACGTACGCTGCGGGATTCCTATCTTGAGATTTTCACCAATGTAAGTTGCATTTGGTTCTGTTATTGTACGTGCTGTTCTCTCGGCTTTTTTTGCTTTTTTGTATTCGTTATCCTTTTTGATAATATCGTATACTACGCGTGAATGAACAAATAACGATTGAGCGTCCTTTGAGGGATTATTCTCCATTTCTACAGGTCCAATTAAATTTTGGTAGCTATTCTTTTCTTTACTTCCTTGCGTCAATTCACCATTTATATACTCTACATCTTCAGCAATTACATAAGCTTTTTTTTCTCCTTTTTGTGGGTCCAAATTTTCTATGAAATAAAGTTTCCCTTGGTATAAACATAATAGTTTATCTATTGGATCACCTTGGTGAATATTATCTATTGTTTTGCTTGGTAATTTTACCTTATTGGGCAATTGGGAAAACTTATTTCTATAGGTTGAAATTATATCAACCAAAAATACATGCTCGTTCACCACAATATTTTTATAAGGCTCTTTGTTTTGGTCTTCTGCGATTTGGTCCTTAGAAAAATTCAGATGATTATATAGTTCCTCTTTGCTCATGTTATTTTCTATCATAGAGAGCACACCTTTCTATTTATTGTTTTTCTAAAAAGATCATTTGTTTAATATCTGCAAGAAATAATCCTTCAATAAATTTCAATAATTACCTAGATGTTCCAGGTCTTGCTCCGATTGAAACGCATGAACGAGTTGGCATGTCCTGCTCTTGTACACCATGAGCGTGGTTTTTGATTTCTTTTTTTGCGTGCTCTTGCAAAGCAACTATAGTATTAGACCGAGTAATGTTCTTCGCTTGGATTATCTCCGCTATTTCCCTGATCTCAGAGGCGACATAGGGCGGGATTCTCCATTTCATGTTTTCATTAAATGGTAAGCTGTATACGAGTACTTGACTTCCTGATTTGAGCTTTTCATTTTCATAATACACATTATCAGCAACGATTATAGCCTCCTTTAGTCTATGATTAACTAAATACAAAGTGGCATCTTTCATCAAAAGTGTATGTTTATCCGTATGTCTGTTTTCATGAGTAAAAGTTTTCTGGGCTTCAACAAAATACGCCACTTTCTCTTCTATTACCCCTTTTGGCGCCCACATCATTCCGTGTGACAACTCTGCTTTAGCGAATAAATCTAATTTTAAATCTTTTCCAGAATCCTTCAATGCAAGACGCTTTGCATCTTGCAGATCATAGATGTGTTTATTAATAAGCAAGTGAGCTTTTTTAACTTTCCCATGAACGTTGGTTTCTAATTTATAAAGAGCTCTTTTATTTCGATCGTAATAGATTAGGTCTTTATCATTCTGAGGAGTCGGACTCTCTGGTATTTTTAACGATGAAAAGTCTTCAGGATTCACCTCCAACCATGGTTGACCTGCTATCTGGTCTTTCTTTCCCATAGTTTCAAAATCTTGCAAATTCTGATTAATCTTCCCTAGAGTATGCGATTCCATATGGATTGTTTCAGTTTTATTTCTTTTTTTATTCTTAAAATATTTTTTTAAAATATTATTTTTTTGAGCCTTTTCAACATAACCTTGAAATAGCTCCACTCTCAGACCTTGCTCATTTCTCTTGAAAAAATGAACACCTCGACGTTCTACTTTATCTGCGAGAAATTTTGACTGTTTATTTTTAGGGTCAATTTGATAAAGACTGCCTTTATACAACATTAATTGAACAGTCATTTTGGGATTACTTGATGTATACTTCGGGATCCCGATCTTAAGTCCTTTACCAATGTAAGTTTGATCTGGTTGCGCTATTCTACGATCTACCCCTTTGCTATTTTTTGCTTCTTGGAAAATTTCATTATTTCTGATGATACTACACACTAAATCCGGATGAACAAACATCGTGTGAGCACCATTTGTCTTATTTTTTGTCATCTTTGCATTAGTAACTAAATTTTGGTAGATATTAAACTTTTTGTTTGCTTGGAACAAGCGGTTTTTTCGATAACTTACATCCTCAGCAATTACATAAGCTTTTCCTTTTTCTTTAAATTGGTTCAAATTTTCTATGTAATAGAGTTTGCCTTGGTGTAAGTATAATAGTTTATCCCCTGGCTCACGATGATGAATCCCATAGATTTTTTCGCTTGGTATTTTTATATTATTGGGTAATTCGGAGAAAACATTTTTATGTTTTGAAATAAGATCATCCAAAAATATATGATCGTTTCCCTTAATCCATTCATGCGTTGCTTGTTGTTGGTCTTCTTTGATTTGCTCCTCAGAAAAATTTAGCCGGTTATACAGTTGATTCTCACCTGTTGACGTGGGGTCTTCACTTCGAATATTTATATTATCCATAGTGATTACACCTTCCTATCTAAAAATATACTTTATTTAATGCATTTTTAATAAGAAACTCTCGTTCTTCTTTATAATGCAATAAATCCGAATACTATAATCATTTTATCTAGACGTTCCCACAGGTCTGTCGGAAAGAGTCGGAGCCATACGTGTCTTTTTTGGACTATTTTTAGTAAGGGATTGAGTTTGGTTTTGAACATTTTTTTCAGTTTTAGTGAAGTTTTGTGCGTGCATTGTTAAACCTTCTAAAGAGTTTCTTGTTTGAACGATGTTCCTCGATTGGTTTATTTTTGCTATTTCAAAAATTTTAGAAGCTTTGTATGAAGATATTGGCCATTTCATATTTTCATTATGCGATAAGTTGGATAAGAGTATTTTATTATCTGATTTGATCTTACCATCTTCAAAATTGACATTAGCGGCAACATTCATAGCCACCTTTGATCTATGATCAACTAAATACAAATTGGTATCTTTCAACAAAAGTGTATATACATCTTTGTTTCTATTTTCATGAGTAATCATTTTTTGGAATTCAATAAAATGCGCCACTTTCTTTTCTATTTCCCCTTTTTGTGTCCACACCAATCCGGAAAACAACTTTGGTACAGGAAATAAATTCAATTTTATACTTTTATTGATATCGTTTAATGCAAGTTCGCTTTTATGAAGTTGTTTATCAAGGTGTTTATTAGTAAGCAAATAAGCTTTTTGGACTTTCCCACGATCGTTAATCTCTAACTTATAAAGAGCACTTTTGTCGTAATCATAATAGATTAGGTCTTTATCGTTGTGAAGGTTTGGATCTTTTACTATTGTTAACTTCTTTAACGATGATATGCTATCAACATCCACCTCAGGCCAAGGTTTACTTTCTATCTGTTCCTTCTTCTCCATATTTTTAAAATATTGTAATCGCTGATTGATGTTCTCTAGGGTATCAGCTCTTACATACTTCGTTTGAGTTTTTTCTCTTTTTTCTTTAGTAAAAAATGATTTTATCAAACCTATATTGTGAGACTCTTTAAGAGTATTAGGTCTGAATAGCACCATTCTTAGCCCTTGCTCATTTCTCTTATAGATTGTTCCATCTTGAAATTTTACGTTATCTGCGAGTAGTTTTGACTGTTTATTTTGGCGGTCAATTTGATAGAGCTTATCTTCATGCAACATTAATTGAACTTTCATTTCCGGATCCCTAGTGCCATATTCAGGGGTCCCTATCTTAAGACGCTCACCAATATATGTTGGATCTGGTTGTGCTACTGTACGAGCTATCCCCTGAGTTTCTTTTGCATTTTCGAAAATTTCATTATTCTTGATAATATTGTACACTAAACTTGGACTAGCAAGTAACGTGCGAGTACCATTTTTCTTATTTTTTGTCATCTTAGTAAAATTAATTAAGGTTTGGTTGATGTTATGCTGAATGCTCGCTTGGAACAATCGTTTATCTCCATACCATACTTCCTCAGCAATTACATAAGCTTTTTTTTCTCCTTTTTGTGGGTCCAAATTTTCAATATAATAGAGTTTGCCTTTGTGTAAGCATAGTAGTTTATTCATTGGATTATCATCATGAATATTACGTATTTTTTCGCTTGGTATTTTTATATCATCGGGCAATTTAGAGAACTCATTTTGATGGTTTGAAATCATACCATCCAACAATATATGATCATTCACATCAATACGTTCACCTATTTTTTGTTGTTGATCTGTTTCGATTTCTTCTTCAGAAAAATTCAGATGTTCATACAGCTCCTGATCATTCGTTAACGTTGAACCCTCGATTTGATTATTTGTTTCCGGCATAATGATTGCACCTTCCTATTTATGTTATTTTTTGCATAAAAAAATAATCATTTGTTTAGTTCTTAACCTTATTAAATATCTGGCATATAAGATTTTGTCGAAACAAAAGATTTTTTAATGCGCTTTTATTTTATAATTATTATTAGTGAGAAATAATCCATTAATTTCCATAAATAGAAATAAAAAGCACCACAAGAAATAACTTGTTATTCTCTAATATTTTTGAATTGTCGTACCCACTTCTTCGAGCTTTAGCTGTTAACTTGTCTAAAACGACAATTTTCATTCTTAAACATCTAATGTTCAAATCTTATAATCACTAACAAATCAATAACCGACATATTCACTATTGTTATAAGTAAGTGAGCTTAATTCCTTGATAATAAACGGACTTAACCTAGCATTTCCAATAAAAAAAGATCTTAAAACACAAATGTGTTCTAAGATCTTTAGTTATATATTTTACTAATTTATCATGATACTTTTATGATAAAGAAATTTAAAAGTGAATCATCAAGCTCTATTATAGCTGTGAATGTGGTTTATTTCCGGTAATCAACCAAAATACTGATGCCATAATTGTGTCAATACGGGTAGAAAGTAAATGATTACTAGTGCTGCGATGACCATCAGTAATTGCTTACGTTGTTTCTTTCGTTTCAATAGACTACTTGTTTTGTGTAAAAAGTATGTGGCACTTTTCGCTCCAGCTGTTAGTGTTGATAGTAGCAGTGTAGGTGAGTAAGCCGTAGGGTCTTTCGTGATAGACAATAATTTCGTACCATATTCTGGATATTTCAATAATGCTTGATAAACAGCAACGATCGTGATCGTTCCCATCAAATAATTTAACAATGAATGAACTTTTTTCAAACGTTTAAACTCCTTATTTATAAATCGTATGTTATTTTTGGATAAATAAACCAACACTTTTCGGAATAATTATTTTTCTTCTTTATTTTTTTCTCCTGATTTTTCCATCCACGGAAAAGAAAAACCGATCGAATAATCTGCTTTTAGTTCTAGTACCGCATCAAACTTCCCTTTTTTGCCAGTCAACCCTTTAACTACTTTACTAGTCTTACCTTTAGACAATAATTCCCGCATCATCGTTTTCGTCAGCTTCTTCTTTGCAATCGTTGGCCAAAGTTTAAAATCACAAGAAGCATTGGTACAAGTTGCTACTTTTGGATACAACATGACGATCCCTTGTTTACACTTTGGACATCTGCCTAGTTGATCATTTTTCTTCTCCAGCGCTTTGATTTGGCGCGTTCCAGTGATTTCTTCAGATAAATCGACTGAAGTCAGTTGTTTTGGCACGGATTCGAGTAAATGAAGGATGAATTTTTTGATATTTGCTAAAAAGACTTCGGGTGTGCCCTCATTGTTACCGATCTTTTTGAGGTATCCTTCCCACTGAGCAGTCATTTCCGCACTAGTCAACAAAGGTTCTTGAGCGACCGCTTTACAAAGAGTGATTCCTTTAGCCGTAACAGTGATTTCATTTTTAGTGACCTCGATATAGTGACGTTGCTTTAGATTTTCAATAATATTGGCCCGAGTCGCTTCTGTTCCGATTCCCTCAACTTCTTTTAAGATTTCTTGTGCTTCTTCATCATCCAATGTTTTCCCTGCCGTTTTCATCGCAGTGATCAGTGTTCCCTCATTGTATGGTTTTGGTGGTTGTGTTTCTTTTTGAATACTTTTCAGATCAACGCCGACCACCTGACCTTTTACCACATCTGGTAATACTTGGACTTCTTTCTGCTTGCTTTTGGTTGCCAAGATCATTTGCCACCCTTTTTTGATTGGGATTTTCCCTGTACTTTTTAAGCGAAGTTCTTGGACACCAGTATAAATCGTTGTTTCTTCATATACATAATTTTCGGCAAACATTGCCATAGTCGTTTTCGCTACTTGTAAATAGATGGCTTGTTGCAGACGTGATAATTGCGCAAAACGTTCCTTGGAAGGTATCGTTTTTGTTGGAATAATTGCATGGTGTTCTTGGACTTTTGTCGCATCAACATATCTTTTTTTCGACCATGTTTCAGGAGTCTCTACGCTGCTGATCCCTAAAAAATCTTTATAACGTACTAGGTTTTTCACCAAGTAGTGATGTTCATTTTCAGTAATGTAAGTAGAATCTGTCCGAGGATAGCTTAAAAATTTCTTTTCGTAGAGCCCTTGGGCAGCATCTAATGTCGCTTTGGCACTCACCTTCATCAATTGGTTCATTTTTGTCTGGAGGCTAGATAAAGAAAATAAACGTGGACTACTTAGTTGTTTTTCTTTTTTAATCACCGACAAGATCTGTCCTGATTGCTTCCCTAGATGCGCGCCTGATTTTTCAATTGCTTGATGTAGTGCTTCGAGGGTTTTAAAATTCTGCTTGGGATCGATTTTCCCTGTAAACCGACCATCATCACAACTGATCGTCGCTTCTATTTCATAGTATGGTTCTTTTTTGAAGTTTTTAATCGTTTCTTGTAACTGATAGATCATATATAAGGTTGGCGTTTGGACACGTCCTAAAGAAAAGCTGCCATCGATCCCTTTTTGTTGCAGTAAGAGACTGTATAAGGGGCTCCCGTTCATCCCGATCAACCAATCCGCATTCTGTCTAGCTTTCGCTTCTTTATATTTAGGAAAATAGCTCTCGCCTGGACGAAGGTTTTTAAAGCCTTCATAAATCGCCTCTTTTTCCAGCGAATTGATCCACAAACGCTGATACTTTTTGCTTTTGGAGAAGGCTTGTGCTTGAATGATAATCGACCAAGCAATGGCTTCTCCTTCACGGTCTCCGTCTGTGGCGATAATGATCGTATCTGCTGATTGTAATTCCTTTTTGACGATTGAAAATTGTGCTTGTTTTTCTTTCGGCACTTCATAGCGGAAGGTTTCTGGGAAAATTGGTAAGTTAGCCAAGGACCATTTACTCCAGCGTTCTTCATATGCACCAGGAGGGACCATGTCCACTAAGTGACCGAATCCATAAGTAATCGTTACTTCCCCACTAAACAACGGATCAACGATCTCATAATACCCTTCGTGACGTATTCGTTTCTTAAATGTTTCAGCATAAGCTTTTGCTTGGGAAGGTTTTTCAGCCAGTATAACAGTTTTCATTTTATCCCCTCCATGATTCTCAGTCTTAGAACAGACTTCTTTATTATGGAACAAACATTCGCATATGACAACCCAAAAACTATTTTTTCAAAAGAAAAAAACGACTGAAGACCCTTGTCTAACAGTCGTTTTATGAACTTAGCTTTTACAATTGGTGAAAATCCAAAGTGTTGCATCGTCCACCTATTAAAAATGGAGGACTTTTACCTAAACGAAGTGAAATAGATGATTACAGAGAGTAACTTCCTATTTCTTTTCTTCCATTTATTTACTTAAAAAATCACTGATTGCTGCACGATTGGCGTCATTGTCGATCACCAAAATACTTCCGGCATAACTACTGTTTCCGAAGTTCCATGAACCTTCAACAGGCACGCTTAAACGATCCACACCACCGACACCTCGAGCAATCGACAAGAGATTTTTGATAATAAAGAATGATGAAACATCCGTTGAGGTATAACCAATGGCTTTTCCGGCAGCGTAAGGGGCACGAATCAAGTTTAGGGGATTTTTTAGCTGACTAAAAATCGTATTCATGACTTGTTGTTGCCGTCTTACTCGACCAAAATCGCCTTCTTCGTCTTTTCTAAAACGTGCATACTGTAAAAGTGTATGACCATCCATTTTTTGGACACCTTTTTTGATATCGACACCATCCAGATTCAAATCTTTCTCTGCATCGATCTTGATACCATTCATAAACAATGCATCGACCACTTTTTCAAACGATTTAAAATCGACTTTTGCGTAATACTGGCAATCAAGTCCAAAATTTTCTTTGATGGTTTGACGGACCAGATCAGCACCGCCATAAGCATAAGCTGCATTGATCTTATTTTGACCAACTCCTGGAATTGTTACAAAACTATCACGCATAAATGAGATCAATTTTGGTTTATGAGCAGGTCCATCTAACTGTAACACCATGATCGTATCTGCACGACCAGCATCCTCACCTCTAGTGTCACTACCTAATATCAGAATATTATGTGCGCCACTCGAAGACTGTACACCATCAAATGATTCCGTTGTAACACTCGGCAAACTGGTATCATGTTCTGCCATGGATTTCCCGACAAAAAAGGAAATGACTGAAAATAAGAATAAAAATAGAATAATGCCTAGAATGATTTTCCCCCACGAACGTTTCTTTTTTGGACGAACTTCTTTTGGCTCTTTCTTCCTCTTAAAAAAGCTTTTCTTCGTTTGATTAAATCCTTTTTTGTTTCCTGCTTTTGCATAGGAATAAGGGGTTTGATAGTCATTAGCTTGTCCTTCTCTGGAAGAATAAGAAGATTCCTGATCAGGTTGATAGATCCGAGTAGCTTCATCTCTTGGATTATTCAACGCTTTGTCCTTTTGACGTTCACGTCTAAAAAAACCGGTTGATTCTTTTTTTAGTGGTTTTGCTTTTTTATGGATGTTCTTATAACGATCCATCCGACTCATTTTGTTTCCTCCCTGCTATCTGTACAAGTAAATAAAGGATACGCTATCTTCTTGATAAAAACAGCTATTTGAACCACAATTTAATAAAAAATAACGAAATGAGACAAGCCATTACACGTAAAGCGCATCACACTTCTTGTTCTAATCGTTCTCGTATGTTCTGGACTGGCATTTCTCGATGTGTCCACAGTTCAAAAGCAATTGCTCCTTGATGAATCAACATACCTAAACCATTATAGGCTTTGATTCCCATTTTTTTGGCTTCTTGGATCAAACGTGTCTCACTAGGGGAGTAGATCAAGTCAAAGACGGCTAATTGCGAATGCAACAACTTTACATCAGCAATCGGTAATTGGTCTTTCTTGCTTCCCATTCCGATATCAGTTGCGTTGATCAATAGATTCGCCTGACTCAAATCTAATGCCAGTTGACTTTCGTCCGCATAATCATGTAATCGGATGGGACAACCTGTTTTCTCAGAGACTTTCGCAAAATACTCTTTTAGTGGTAAAAAAGTGGCATTCAAACGTTTGTAGATCGTGATTTCTTGTGCGCCTTCTAGTGCCATTTGTACGACAATTGCTTTTGCTGCACCACCTGCTCCTAGAACAACGATTTTTTGATTTTTGATTGGATGCCCCGTTTCGTTGACGGAACGTACAAATCCCATACCATCTGTATTGTAGCCAACCAAACGTTGCTCCTGGTGAACGATCGTGTTGACCGCTCCTATCAATTCCGCTTCAGGGCTTAACTGATCAAGGTATGCCAAGACAGCCGTTTTATTCGGCATTGAAACATTTACGCCCAACATATCTAATGTGCGGATACTCTCAACGGCTTGTCTTAGGTTCGTTTGATCTACCTCAAAAGCTAGATAAACGGCATCAATACCCCAATGTGAAAATGCCAGATTGTGCATGAGCGGTGAAAGACTATGAGAAGCAGGATTTGCAAAAAAGCCTGTGAGTTTTGTTTTACCAGAGATCATCTTTTTCCTCCTTATAAAATAAAACAACCATCCAATCCTCGTAAACATGACACGAGACATCAGATGGTCGATTGTTTAGTTCTGTTTCTTGTGCTTTTTCTTATGTCTATGATTGACGAGTCTTTCTAAGTTTAAAGGAGGTATGAGAAACTTGTCAACATGATTGTCAAACAAGCGGGGCCTCTTTCTCATTCATTTAAAACAAATCAATCTACTATAGGCATAAGTAGAAGGAAAAGCAGTCAGTAATCAAAAACTAATCTAACACTTCTTCAAAAAATTGTAATAGATCCGCTAGTGACAATTGCTCTTTTTCTTCTTTAGACAAATCTTTCACGATCCGTCCTTTTTGTAAAACGATCAGACGATTCCCATAATTCAAGGCATCTTCCATCCGATGGGTGATCATCAAGCACGTCAAGTGTTGCTCAGTAATCCTGCGATTGGTTAATTGCATCAATGCTTTGGCAGTTTTAGGGTCGAGCGCTGCTGTATGTTCATCTAATAGCAGCAACTCAGGCGCTTCAATGGTCGCCATCAATAAACTCAATGCTTGGCGTTGCCCTCCTGATAATTCCCCAGCTGGCGTATCTAAATGTTGCTCCAACCCATTTCCAACTACTTGACACAATTGATAAAATGTTTCTCTTTGGTTCTTTAGGTTACGGAGACGAAGGGGTCTTTTCTTTCCTCTTTTTTGAGCCAAAAGCAAGTTCTCTGCTACTGTCATCCTTGGAGCTGTGCCCATCTTAGGATCCTGGAACACCCGAGAAAGAAAAGAAGCCCGTTTTTCTTCTGTTTCTTTCGTGATATTCCGCTCTTTAAAAGCGATCGACCCTTGACTTAATTGTAATGTTCCTGCGATCGTGTTGAACAGCGTACTTTTTCCCGCACCATTTCCACCAAGGACCGTAATAAAATCGCCTTTATTGATTGTCAAATCAATTCCATCTAATAATACTTTTTCTTCATTCATGCCATTGCTAACGACTTTTTTTCCATTTTTAATTGTGATGATCGCTGTCATGGTCAAACCTCCTTCTCAAAACCGGTTTTAAGTTTCAATGCTTGTTTTAACTGAGGAATCATCAAACAAATGGCTAAAATAATAGCGGAGAAGAGTTTGAGATATGTTGTGTCAAACCCAAGTTTAATGACGATCAGGATCAATAATTGATAGATGATGCTTCCCACGACAATGGCAATCAAGCGTTCTGCTAACGTTAATTCGTGGAAAATCACTTCTCCAATAATGATAGAAGCTAGCCCGATCACGATGACACCAATTCCTTTATTGACATCGGCATACCCATCATTTTGTGCAATCAATGCACCTGATAAAGCAATAACACCATTTGAAAGAGTCAATCCTAAGATTTTCATTCGATCTGTTTTGATCCCTAAGGAACGAGCCATCGTTTCGTTGTCTCCTGTCGCGATATACCCTTGACCTAAATCGGTATTGAAAAAGAACAGTAAGACACCAATCAAGAGACTTAATGCAAGCAAGCCAAGTAACACGGTATCAAAATAGTCAGGTAAATGAAGACCATTGAACGTATCTTGTAAAATCGAATGATTCAATAAAGAAAGATTTGGTGTGCGCATCACGAATAAAATCACCGAGTTTAATCCAGACATGACTAAGATTCCGGCAAGGATCACTGGGATCTTTCCTTTGGTATACAACAGCCCCGTAACTAGTCCGGCAAGCATGCCTGCACCAACGCCAAGCAGTGTTGCTAAAACCGGTGAGATCCCATGAGTGATAGCTGTCACACAAACTGCTCCACCTAATGGAAATGATCCTTCAGTCGTCATATCAGGAAAATCCAAAATCCGATAAGTCATAAAGATTCCTAATCCTAAGATTGCCCATAACATCCCTTGTGAAATTGCTGATACGATCATTGTTCATCCCCCTCGTCTTTCGGTTCTTCTGAAACATTTTTAGCTTCTTGCTTTATAGAATCAGGAATCGTGATCCCTAATTTTTCCGCCTGTTTTTCATTGATGATGACATCTCCTTTATCAAAGACGTAAACAGGTGTCGTTGCTGGTTTTTCTTTTCCTAGTGCAAGCATCGCAGCCATTTTCCCACTTTGAACACCTAAATCATATTGATTGATCCCAATAGTTGCCAAGCCACCTTGTTCGACCATTGAATCAACTGAAGGGATCACTGGGATCTTCGCTTTATCGGCTTCTTTTACCACTGTCTGCATAGCATTAGCAATTGTATTGTCTAAAGGAACATAAATGAAATCCACTTGTTGACTCATCACTTGGACAGTTTGGGCGATTTCATTCGTAGAAGGTACAGCATATTTTACTGAAGTCAAACCTGCTTTTTGAATCGCTTTTTCTGCTTGGCTTACTTGGTATTTTGAATTATCTTCTGAAGAAGCGTATAAAATCCCGACTTTCTTCGCATTCGGCAACAATTCAGCGCCTAACTTGATTTGCGCTTCAACAGGAGGCTGATCAGATACGCCTGTGATGTTTCCACCTGGTTCTTTTAAAGAGTTCACTAAGCCGGCACCAACTGGATCTGTGACCGCGCCTAAGACTAATGGGATCGTATTGGTTACATTAGCTAAAGATTGAGCAGCCGGAGTAGCGATCCCTACTAGGACATCTGGGTCAGCTTGTACTAATTGTTGACTCATAGTAGCTAATTTACTTTGATCTGCTTGCCCGTTTTGAAAGGAGATTGTTAAATTTTTTCCTTCCTCAAGCCCTGATTGTTCGAGACCGTCTTTGATCCCACGGTAAATTTCATCTAATGCCGGATGGCTCACATATTGCAAAACCCCAACGGAAACAGTTTGATCCGTTTCTTTTGGTTTCGATTCAGTAGAAGCAGGCGTTATTTTTTCATAAATAAAGGTTCCTACTAAGTAAAGCATAATAAGTGCAACAACTGTGATCAAACGTTTATTTTTCATTTTTCTTCCCCCTCATTCCTTTAATCATCATTATTCAAGTCTGGTTTCTGACACGAACTGACAAAAAAAGACAATCACCCCAACGGTAATTGTCTTCTTACATACAAAAAACCGCATAGATCGAATCTATGCGGTAGTCAAATTTCTTGTCCAGCATAGATACAAATTTTAGATTTGTACTCTAAAAAGTTGTATCTACGGTCAAAGTTCGCCATCAATACAACTTATCTACGCCAGTTACGCCAAGCTTGAGTTGTTCCTGCTAAAAATTGGTTTGATAAGTTCATTGTGGATCACCCTTTCCTTAATAATTAATCTAAGTCTAATCGAATTTAGCATGTTCGTCAACTGTTTTTTTATTCCGTCTTATTTCCAGCATTAAGATCTGTTCCCAGTTGAGTATTAGTCGAAGTCGTTTGCGTTTCTTTCCCAAGTTCTTCTTCTAATTTCTTGATATTCGCTAATGGTAAACGATTTAATTCGGGAATCAGCTGCGTAGGGAAATCAGTTAACTGATTTGCGTTATAGACTAAGCGATTGGTTTCTTTGCCATTTTGGAAAAAGATTACCGTCAAATGCTCTTGCTTTAAATCGTAGCGTTGCTCTAATTCATTGACCTGATAAACCAATGGGTAAAAATAAATTGGGCGATTCAATTCCGCCATTTTTTTTGGATTATGAAAAATGTCCATTAATGCTTGATACATTTCTCCACTTGGCACACTGAACAAAACTGAAATAGCTTTACTTTCTTCAATTGTTTGCGATGCTTCATTGATATTCAAAGGTTTAAGCTTAGGAGAATTGATTTCTGCATAGACTAAGCTCTCCACCTGTGCTTCTCTAATATTTTTAGGAAAGACAAACATCGTGATCGTAATGACCAGTGAAACAAGGAATACGAACAATAAACGCATAAAATAGCGTTGTGGATGCGTATCGAAATCAGCCAAAAAATGATGGTATTTGACTTTGATGGTCTCACTTATCTCTTTCCACATAGCGATCACCTTCTTTTTCGTTTTCTTTTATTATACCTAAGTTTGAGGTAGATAGAAAAAAATACATTTAAAGAATATCAATTATTTTTCAATCCAGTACCTTTTTACGATCAAATCAGTTGATAACTACTTAGTAAATTGGTCTTTCTACGTTTTTTTCGTTATAATGGAACTACTTATGAAAAGAAATGAGGAATGAACCATGTCCTTTGATGGTGTCTTTACTCATGCAATGATCAATGAATTGCGTGAGACTCTATTATCTGGTCGGATTTCTAAAATCCACCAACCTTACGAAAATGAAGTCGTATTAGTGATTCGCTCACGTGGTAAAAATCAGCGTTTGCTCTTATCTGCACATCCTAGTTATGCTCGAATCCAGATCACTCAGATCGACTATCAAAATCCAGACACACCACCGAACTTTGTGATGATGTTACGCAAGCATCTTGATGGGGCAATTTTGGAGTCGATCGAACAAATCGAAAACGACCGAGTGATCCACTTTCATTTCACGAAACGAGACGAACTAGGAGATCTCCAAAATATCATTTTAATTGTGGAACTCATGGGACGTCATAGCACGATCATCTTAGTGAATAAAGAATCAGGAAAAATCTTAGATGCGATCAAGCATATTGGTAGTTCACAAAATACTTATCGTTCCCTTCTGCCTGGTGTAGACTATATTGCTCCACCTGAACAAAACCAGCTGAATCCCTTTAGTCAGGAAAAAGAAAAAGTCTTCCATCGGCTTTCTCAAATGGACTTGACACCAAAAGGAATCCAACAACAATTTCAAGGAATCGGTTTTGATACTGCGCAAGAATTGGTGGCTCGCTTAACAGAACGTCCCAATGAAAAAATGTTGGTATGGCAAGAATTCTTCACAGCAATCGACACCCAACTCTCCCCTAGCCTTTATGAAGTAGCGGAGAAAGAATATTTTACGCCGATCAACTATCGTTTCTTTGACTCAAATACGCAACAAAAAAAGATGTACCCGACTCTCAGTGCGTTATTAGATGCGTTTTATCAAGAAAAAGCAGAAAAAGACCGTGCCAAACAACAAGGTGGCGAGCTCATCCGCAAGATTGAAAACGAGCTTAAACGAAACAGAAATAAACTGAAAAAACGGGAGCAGACCTTAAAAGATTCGGAAAATGCCGAAGATTATCGTCGAGATGGCGAACTATTAACTACTTTTATGGCTCAAGTACCTCGGGGCGCAAATGAAGTAACATTGCCTAATTATTATGAAGAAGATCGGCCGATCACAATCAAGCTTGATCCAGCATTAACGCCCAATCAAAATGCCCAAAAATATTTCCATCGCTACCAAAAACTAAAAAATGCCGTCAAATTGATTGGTAAACAGATCGAAGAAGCCAAAAATGAGATCGATTATTTAGAATCTGTCTTGTCCCAATTAGAGATTGCTGGTCCTATGGATATCGAAGTGATCAAAGAAGAATTGACAGCAGAAGGTTATTTAAAAAAGAAATCTTCGAAAAAACAAAAACGCAAGAAACCTTCACAGCCAGATCAATATCTTTCTACTGATGGTACGTTGATCTTGGTAGGGAAAAACAATCTTCAAAATGATCAACTTTCCTTAAAAACGGCGAAGAAAACAGACTATTGGCTCCATGCCAAAAATATCCCTGGCTCTCATGTCATTATCAAAAGTGACCAGCCATCTGATGAAACGATAACTGAAGCCGCTGAATTAGCTGCTTATTTCTCAAAATACCGTCATTCCGCCCAAGTACCAGTGGACTTGGTTCAAGTCAAGCATTTGCGCAAACCGAATGGCGCAAAACCAGGCTATGTGATTTATGAAAATCAAAAAACGATCATTGTTACTCCGGAAGAAGAAAAGATCAACAAGATGAAACAGATGACTAACTGATGTAATGCAATTTAATCTAGTCAACAGTATCGCATCTGGCCATCATCGATGAGTAAGCACTCCCCTTTTTATTCGCTAACATGACAAGTGCCTGTTCCAGAAAATATCGGATGATTTTTCTGGAACAGGCACTTGTTTCTATTATCTAGCTTTTCCCCTCAAGTTCCTTTTTTAAGACCATGATATTGCCTTTTTCAGTGGAGATGTTTATAGTGTTCGCCTCGTCTTTTGTCTGCTCTTTAAACTGATTAGTTATTTCCCCGAACGTACTACTTAAATCAAAACGACTAACAACGTCTTGTGACTGCACCCACTTCACATGACCACTAGCACTTTTCACTGTTGCTTCTAAAGGGACTTGCTGACTGACGATAACCGTCCCTGAATCATTTCCTACCGATAAACCACCAGTTAAATCCGTCAACACCAATTTCCCAGAGCCATTTTTTATCGATGTGTCTCCTGCTTGTTTTTCAATAATCGTAGTCCCTTTCATATTACGGGCAGTCAATCGTTGAATCGCTCCTGATGAAACAATATTTTTTCCTTCGATATTATTCAATTCCATTTTTTCACTCATCGTTGAGAGAACTTTTATTACCCCACTGTCAGTCACTACCCGGATTTTTCCTTGACCATCAGAAAGAATTGTTTTTCCAACTTTATTTTTTATAGCCAGCTCAGAGAAAAATTGATGGACACTAACATCGGAATAGTGGCTGTTTATTTGGATTGCTTTACTATAAACATCTGTTATGCTTATTCGTCCTTTTTTCATCTTCAAGTTGATCTTTTCTGCATATGTATGATTTAACGTTACTTCTCCTTGTTCTAAGTTAAAACGAAGGGATTTATGTTTGGTATTTTCCGGAAGATAAAAAACGACCTCGACTTTTCCCATACTTTGTGACCAGTCAAAAAATCTTGGGTGTCCAATGGTCATGTTCATTTTGCTGCTACTCATGCTGAATAGCTGTTTTTGATCTTGCTTTCTGATATGACCCTTGACTTCTACTTTCGCTGTTTCATTTTCGGATAGTTGGATTACACTAATATCTACTGGATATGTGGAAGACACATTCAACGACTCAATCGCATTTGCTTTAAGTTCTATGTCTCTTGTCAAAAATTGCCCTTGATAAACCCAGCTGTGATTGAACACAAGTAATAGGTTACATAAAAAACTAACTATTCCCACAAAATAAACTAGAAACAATCTCTTCCTTACCTGCTCAGGTTTCTTTAATACAATAACGAAGCATAACGAAAATAACGACGAAGCCACGGCTCCCCACATCATAACCTGTTCATAAATCAGATAATATAGCACCATCATCAAAAAATAGAAACTAGTCACTAGCAATAAAATTTGGAACAAAAACAAGAATAACTTACCTAGTTTGATCATCCAACGTTTTAAGCAAGAATTACGCTTCAATTTATATTCACGTACCAGGTCTTCGCCAGCAATTATATCTTGCTTTGCTTTCATCGCTTTTTCTAAGCGCTGGTCTTCATAATAAGCTTCAGCAATTTCTTGCGGACTTCCCAGAGCTTTTAAAATTGCTTCACAAGATTCTCCTTCTGCCATCCTTACTTTGATTTCTCTTGAAAGATCTGCTTTTATTTCAAGAAAAGCTTCTTTATCTTTTTCTAAAAATAATCCTTCTAACACTTCAAAAAAATCATTCATTTGCTCTCTCATCTTCCTCCTGTTTTAACAACGCCACATTTTCTACAAACACCATCCATTCCTTATTTAACTCAGCCAGATATTCTTTTCCCAGTGAAGTGATTTGGTAGTATTTGCGTGCAGGTCCTCCTTTTGATTCTTTAAGGTAGGTCACACAATACCCTTCTTTGACAAATCGTCTCAATATTGGATAAAGCGCTCCTTCTGTAAGCGGAATATTTTTATTGACCAATTGGGTAATTTCATAACCATATCGATCCTTATTTTTCAGTAAATAAAGAACGCATAATTCCAATACACCTTTTTTAAATTGATTTGATTTTCCCAATAACTTCACCTTCCATAATCCATGCTGCCATGTTTTCTTTTTCTCTATTTTGAGTCTACCTTATTTTTCCCCCCTAGAAAAGAAAAAGGTGGACAGGAAGTCTTGAGAACCTTGTGTTAGACTGATTCTCTAACGCATTCCCATTTATTCCCCGTACACCTTTTTTCCTGATCTACTTGTACTTGATTTTGAAATCTACTTTTGTTTTATCTGCATATTTCACTTTAAAAGCAAATTTTTTCAACCCTTTTTGATTCGCATCTAACTGTTCCATAATATGCGTTTTGATTTCTTCTTGACTGCTTGTTTTTGCATCTAGTCCTACAAACAGTGTTTCGACATAGGTCTGCGCTTTTGCATCCTGTAACTTAAGACCTGTTTGTTCATTTTTGACTTCTGCTTTGATTTTGCCATTTGACTTGACTTCATAATCTAGTTTGATTTTCTCTTTCTGATACTCGATTTCAATTTCAATTTCTTTTACCAAAGAACGTAGCGCTGAATCGCCTGGTTTGTTGGTGTCTTCTTTTTCAGGTTCATCTTTTGGGACGGTTGGCTTGTCGACAGATCCAATTGTCCCAATGTTTATTGTGCTGTAATTAGGTTTGTCGATGACAACGACTTTCAATTGGATATTTTGGTTATTTGCCATACTTGTCAAAATACCTATTGCTTGATATGTACTTTGCGCCATTCTTTTAGTAATTCGTTGTGCTTCAGTCGAAGAATAGCCAAGAGCCAACCAAACACGTTCTTTTTTCAATGAATCATACATGCGTTGAATGGACGCTTCTGTTGGTTCTAACGCTATTCCCGTTACAGCTGCTAAGTCTGCTTTGGTAAAACTCATGATCTTCTCATACTGGTTTTCTGAAATTACTGTTGCAGCACAAACATCTGGCGAGCTTGCCAAAGTAGTGGCTCCAGTGGATAGAATGATTCCCGCTAATAATAAACCTGTCAATTTTTTCATTTTCATATGTATTCCTTCTTTCTGATATATGTAAGTATTTCTGTGTTGCACCACTAATATACAATGAATAGTACTTAGTGTCAAATAATAGCAAAAAAGTTAATCGTTAGCGTTTGGTTTATCTGTTGCTATCTTTGAACGGGTTCATCCAAGAAACTTCACTCTTGTCTTTCATGACAGCAAAAAAACGAGTAAGATGTCGAATGCCACCCTTACTCGTTTGTTAAAAACAGGCGTTTTGTTGATTTCTTCTCACTTTCTTTGTTCTTTTAAAAAGCTGGAATATTTGCGCCTTTAGAATTTTTCTTAATATACTCAGCGACTTCTTTCGTCGTCATTGCTTTTTTCAATACGTTGATTTTCTCGCTGTCTTTTTCCCCTTCTCTCGTTACCAATTGCAAAGCGTAATGTTTGCTGGCAGCTTCATCTTCCAGTAAAATCGCATCTTTGGTCGATAAGCCCGCTGGTTCTAAGTAAGCAGGGTAACAAAAGACCATCGCAATGTCCTTTTCATCGTAGGCTTTTACTAGATTCAATAAATCGATTCGTTCAAATTGAAGATTTTTAGGATTGTCAACAATATCCGCCACTGTGCCGTTGAACCCGATGTTGTCCTTTAATTTGATGACACCATTTTTATTTAAGATCGCTAATGCCCGACCTTCATTTGTTGGATCGCTTGGAATACCGACTTTAGCATTTTTGGGCAATTGATCTGCATTCTTATAATTTTTGGAATAAAAGCCCCCCGCAAAATAATAAATGGGTTGAACGGCGACTAAATCTGCTTTTTTTTCTTGATTGAACATTTCCATAAACGGTTCATGCTGTGCAAAATTGGCATCTGCTTCATCATGTTGAACGGCATCATTATAAGCTACATTGTCACTTACTTCCATAATATCAATGGTGTAACCCTGTTTCTCCGCTTCTTTTTTGGCAATCTCCAAAATATCTTTTGATGACTCTAACTGAACAGCCACTTTGATTTCCTTTTTGTCTTTATCCGCTGAATGACCTCCACAAGCTGCTAAAGTTAAGATCGCAATCATTGCAAAACCAATTAAATAAAACTTCTTCATTCTTCTTCCTCCTATTTTCGTTTATCCAGTGTCTGAGCAACAAAGTTTCCCAGCATTTGTAAAATAAAGACTAAAGCGATCATGATCACAATGGCGACATACATGACCCCATATTCATAGCGTTGATAACCGACACGAACAGCAAAATCACCGATTCCGCCACCACCAATGACTCCCATGACTGTCGAATAGGAAACCATACTGACAGTCGTCGTCGTGTACGCCAAGACTAAACCACTTCTAGCTTCTACTAGTAAAAAATGCCAGATATATTGGAAGCGAGTCGTCCCTAATGAATTAGCCAATGCATAGGTTTCGTCAGAGACATCCAGCAAGACCTGTTCAACTAGCCTAGCAAAGATGGTGATCGCAATGATACTAAGTGGTACAGAAGCTGGTATAGGACCAAAGGCTTTGCCTAATACCGCGCGAGTTACTGGGATCAACGCAATCACAAATAATAGATAGGGAAAAGAGCGGATCACTGTGACTAAAAAATTCAAGGTCCAATAAATCCAAGGATAACGACCTCGAACTTTAGGATTCGTCAAAAACAACCCTAAACCTAGTGGCAATCCGCCAACCACACACACGCCCATCGAAATAGCCATCATGATGCCCGTTTCTTCGAGACTGGTCAGTAGCGCTGGCCAATACTCCATCATGCTTTGTGAACGAATCATTGCGCTAAGCTCCTTTTTATTTTTTCAAAATACGTCAAGTTTTCTTCCGTATAACGTTGTGGGTGATTTCTTAACTCGCCAATCAACTCGCCATTTTCCATGACCAAAATTCTTTGGCATAAGCTTTTCACGGTTTCTAATTCGTGGCTAACAAAGAAAATTGTCGGCTGAAATTCTTCATGGACTTTATGCAATAAACGAATCACACTTTCCGTATTTTCTTCATCTAGTGAGCTTGTAGCTTCGTCACACAATAAAATTTCTGGGTCACGTGTCAACGCCCGAGCAATCGACACTCGTTGCTTTTCACCGCCAGATAGTTTTACTGGATATACAGCAGCTTTATGAGCCATCCCAACAAAATTTAATAAATAATCAATTTTTTCACGATTCTTTTTCTTTTGCAGCTTCAATGGTAATGCCACATTTTCATACACCTTTAAGTTATCTAATAGATTATGGTTTTGGAAAATCATCCCCATTTTTTGTTTTTGCTGCCTTTTTTCTTTTTTGTTCAACTTTTGAACGGCCACACCATCGATTAGGATTTCCCCACTACTAGGTTCTTCCATTAAGTTCAACAAACGAAGTAACGTGGATTTACCAGAACCGCTTTTCCCAACGATTCCAATGATCTCACCTGGTTCGATTGTCAAATGAATATTCTTTACCGCTTGCGTGCCTTCATAGCTTTTAGTTACATTGATCAATTCAATCATCTGTTCCTCCAATAAAAAATAGTACACCTTATCAAACTGTTTAATAAAAATAGATAAATCAGCATATTGGTTTTCTATTTGAATAAAAAACGCTTCCTAAACACTAACTGTTTCTATAATGGCGGAGTATTCGTAAAAAAGCAACTTTTTTACTCATCTTCTATCTGTTTTTTAACTGTATTAATAATAGTGATTTATAAACCGACTTATCTGTATCTTTTAAGAACCCTCACTGTAACAAGCATGTATTCTATCTATTGCCATTAATCACCATAAGCTAACAACGTTGTTATTTCTTTTTTCAACAAATTCAGTTTCTTTTTCATAAAAACGAAAAATAGGAGGAAAAGAAAAAGCGGTCAAACGATCGCTGTTGCCGATCATTCAACCACTTTTTCAATGGCTCTATAATTTGAGAGCGGGACAATAGTTCTTTCTCAAAAAGAAAATAAGTTCGACTTTGATGGCTAGTGTCAAAATCGAACTTATTTTTTCTATTATGTACACTTTCCTCTCCATATATTTTCCTAATTTTCTTAAATTTAATGCCATCAGTGCCAAACCAATATCAATCGTTGCTCCTTGTTTCCCACGTAAATGGAAACGATGGAACGCCAAGTGAGTCTTTAGATGCCCGAACACTGGTTCGACCTCGATTTTCTCCTCTAAAAGCTTTTTTCTGCATTCTGCTTTGAAATAGCGCCCATTATTATTTACTTGAATTTTTCGCTTTTGTTCACTTTTCGCACGCGTACATTAACGACGGACTGGACAGTTCCGACAATCCTCACATTCATAGATTTTGAAATCTTGAATAAAGCCACCTTTATCTTTCGACTATCATTTTTGAACGGTATCGGACGATTCGCTGGGCAAATGTATTCATCTTGTTCTTCAAGGTAGTGCCAGTTTTCCACGTTAAATGGATTCTCCTTGTATTTCTTTTTGTTTTCTTTGTGATAACTTAGGATTTTTTTGATTAATCAATTAATCAACATGAAATAACAAAAAAATCTGAGACAGAATGAGGTTCATTCTGACCCAGATTTGATTTTACACCACTCATCAGTCCTTATTGACAAAGAGCCAAGGTTTACACACTTTTTGTAGACTATCTTGTCATAGATATAGTTGTATTTTGTGCAATAGGTTTCTCTGAATTATTTAAAACTATACTTTCTAGTTTTTTTGAAAGGTTCTGTTTCAATGATATGTCTCTTTTGTTTCTTTCTTTAGCAAAGTTAATATTGAGTTTATTATACTCATTAAGAAACTTTTTTGCTTCAAAAGGACTTATTTTACCTTGGCCTTCAAGCGAATTTATATGATTTACCTCCTTAATTATTTCAGCTTGAATATGAAATTTTTCCGACTCTAATTTTGGAATTATGTTACGATTTATCTCATTAAGGTCTGCTTTTACGTCACTAATATTACGAGGATTTTCAAATTGAGTCCTATTCTGATTCTGTAATAGTAAAAGTAACTCTTTTTCTTGCCTACGGAAAGCATTGATTTGTTGAGTTCCCTCGTTGAACTGGGATATAAGTTTTTTACTTCTTATTAGAATACGTTCTGTTTCTTGTAGAGAAATAGTAGGTTGCTCTGTGCGTGATGTTGTCGTAGGTTGCTCTGTGTGTGATGTTGTCGTAGGTTGCTCTGTGTGTGATGTTGTCGTAGGTTGCTCTGTGTGTGATGTTGTCATAGTTGATTTACTTGTGCTCACAGAATGGGTTTTCTTTGATTCTATAGACTCTTGTAATTGACTTACCATGTCTTTACAATTGGATATAAGATAGTCGATATGCTTTTTATTTGTACTTAAAACTTTTATTTCTTTATAGCATTCTTTAAGCATTTTTTTGTTCTTTATTTTATGCTTTCTTAAATTTACCTTTTGCTGTGTCATTTTACCATATTCAATTACTATATCATTTCTTAGTTTACGGAATTTCGAGCAAAAATTTTGAACCCGCCGGAGATTCGTTTGTAATTGATTAACTTCTATAGAACTTTCAGTAGAAATTCCCTCTTTTAATTTTTTAAAATTTGTCTCTTCTTGCTTAATAAGATTCTTTATTTTTTTATGTAAAAATTTTTTAGCAGAATATGGCTGTCTTGAAACATCATCTTGTATTTCATCTAAATGTTTTAAGTCCCCCTTATTTCTGTGTTTTGAGTGTAGTTTTTTGTGTGGATAAGTTTTATCAGATAAACGGGTGGTTTCATTCCTGTTTTCTAAATCTAGTACTTTTCCTAATCCCCTCCCTTGATTTTGGTTGTCTAAACTAGGCAGTGCCCTTGCTCCGCCTATTCCACTTGCTATGCTTAAAGCATTAATAAAAGTAACTATCATTTTGTCTAATCTCATATGCCATCAATCTCCTTTTCATTTAATGATTTTCACTTATCCTACGGAAAATAAAAACTTATACAGAAAAAATTCTGTTTCAAAAGCCATAATGCACCGATCATCAAAAGTTAGACCAAAAATCTAACGTCTGAAACTTTAATTTGCCCAAAGTCTGTTCGAGTCTTTCTAATCAAACCAACTAGTCCTTCACGTTCCTATTTTTGTACCCAACGATAGAGTGCACATAGAGACGCTTCACTTTTAATAGATATTTACCTTAGCTACTACATTTTTATCTAAAAGAGTTAATTCTTGGCTACTATCTGCCACAGTAGATGGTTCATTTATTGTAGAAGCATATCCAGAGATTTTGCTTTCAGATACGCAAATTCCAATAGTTAAAATATCTAAAGATAAGATAAACTTATTTTTCATTTTCTATTACCTCGAAACCCAAAAACAGAAAGCGCTTTCTGAATAAATCATAACAGAGAAATCAAATTATATATATAAAAGTCATAAAAAATAGTTTTCATGTCATAATCGTTCATTTTTTCTGTATTGTCCTTTATTTATAAAAAATTATTTCCACATCCACAGTCAATAAGAGCAACGAAATTCAATTCATTTTAGGATATAGATTAAGGTTTTGATATAAAAATTCGAAATTTTTTGCATACAAATAATTTACAATTGTTATTATATTTTATAAAGGTAATTTATAAATTTATTCATTGTTCATTTGTACAGGTTGATCGTATTTTACAAATCAATCAACTAGATAAATTACTATAAGGAGTAGCGAGAGATAATTTAGTGATAGATATCTAAAAAAATACCATGAAAAATTGGTTTAGTTAAACAATTACGGAGGAGTAAATATTAGCGATTATGACGTAAAACACATATTTTATGAAATTTTTTTACATAACTTAAAGTATATAATATATCAGAATAAGAAAGCGTTTTTTTGTTGAAAGTGCTATCTAACACCTTTTAAGGAGACTTAAATAATGTGAAGAAAAAAATATTACTTGGTATTTATTTTGTCTCATTGTCTTTCAAAACACAAAAAATATCTGAGGCAGAATGAGGTTCATTCTGACCCAGATTTGATTTTACACCACTCATCAGCCCTTATTGACAAAGAGCTTTTTCAATTTGTTTTGATCTGACTTAGTAAAACGGTTAGACTTTCCATGAATTTTTGTGCAATTTCGCTTAATTGGCGCTTAGCTGAATAAATCACGTACAATTCATTTTGGGGACTATTTGCCAATGGAATCAAACGTAAATACTCTTTGATCTCACCAATGACCAGCCCAGAACCTGAAGCATAAGCATCTGTTTCTAACACGATATTCATCAATGTTCCCCGATCACTCGTATAGATAACCGTTTCTTGATCAGGACTTTCAATCAAGTCTTCATAAAAATAAGGAAAATTATTGCCATCTTGTGTAAATCTCACTTGGGGATAAGGAAGTAATTCTTCTTTAAAAATTTCTTTCTTCTCACTGAGCGGATGTCCCTGACGTAAAAAAATGTGCGTTTGAAATTCTCCTAATGAATGGGCAACTAGCTCCCCTTGCTCTAAGTAGCGCTTGATCCCTGCTTGATTGTGTTCATTCATATAAAGAATCCCAATCTCACTATGCTGATCCTTCACTTCTTCAATCACATTAGCAGTCGTTGTTTCAATGATACGAAACTGTTTGATCTCACTTTTGAAAGAAGAGATCAACTTTGCTGTTAAAGGACCTAAGAAATCATAATGTTGCGAAGCAATTGAAAAGCTTTCACGCTTCTCATTCGTCAAATAATAATTTTCTAAAGACTCTAACTGTAAGAGAATCCGTTCCGCTCTTTTTATAAACTCTTGTCCTTCCTCGGTCAGATACGCCCCTCGATTCGTTCGAGTGAACAGCGTGATCCCTAACTCGGTTTCTAATTCTTTGATTCCTGCGGAAAGACTTGGTTGTGCGACATAGAGTTTTTTAGCTGCTTCTCTGAAACTCCCATTGTTCGCTACAGCAATTACATATTTTAATTGTTGGAAGTTCACTGATGATCCCTCACAAAATAACTGATTGGACGATTTTTCAACGGTTGGAGCGGACGGTTGTTTGGTTGTGCATACTGTCCTTTAAAAGGAATCAAGAAATCTTTATTTAGTTTTTGCACTTGATCCATGACAAACCATTGGATTGGTCCACTCGTTGGTGGCGTAGTTAAAGAGCCGACATAATGGTAATGGCTTTTTTGTTCAGGAAAAAGAACCAATGGATTGGTCCAATGTTCATGTTTTTCTACATCCCAACTATCGCCATTGTCTCGATCATACAACCAACCTTCATCCGTCGTTAGCTGAAACATCACACCGACAACTAAATTTTCTTTTTTAGCATTCATATGAACAAAGTGGAACTCGATATCTTCTTGATTCCCATTGATCAGATGTTCAGAAGGCATATGAAAATGGATATCTGTGAGATAATATTTCTGACCTTTAAATTCGACATAACTAAGCTGATCATAAGGAACCAAGTGGATCGTATTTTTAAATTCTTTATCTGTAAACCGTTGCTTCTGATAATGAAAAGCAATGGTATCTGATTGATCCTTCGCTGGTTCACAAGTGGTCAATGGAATGGGCGACTGCAATTCAAACGCCGCACCTTTAGCAAACCAGTCGCATAATTCAGCCCAATGTTCCGGTCCTCTTTCTCCCGTATATCCCCATTCAACATCCATATTCTTTTTCACTTTTATTCCTCCTGCATCTTTGCAAAATTTTCTATTGTTGACTATTTTTAACGATCGTGGAAACAGTCGCTAAAAAGTCTTCTTTCCCATAAAATTCTTGATTCAGTAATTCAGGGAAAATCTCGTTGAAGAAATACTTGACAGAAGGACGATGCTCAAACCCTTTTATCGTAGTTACCGCTTCAATAAACATCTCTTTATATACTTTTTCTGGATTGTTCTTGATGATCTCTTCAAATGATTCATACAATAGATCGACTTTATCAGAGATTGCTAATAACTCACCTTCCACTGTGTCATCTTTTCCTTCAAACAATCGCCGGCGGTATACTTCTTGAAACTCTTCCGGAATCTCTTGGTTGATGAACTCATCCGTCATCTTTTCTTCAACTGTTTGTAACATTCCCCGTAACTCTTTATTTGCATACTTGACCGGTGTTTTGATATCCCCGATAAAACGTTCTGTATAATCATGATTTAACGCTTTTTCATAAAGTAATTTCCAATCGATCGCTTGACCATGAACCTCTTCAATGTCACCTAAGACTTGAGCAATCGAAGCCACTCGATAAGAATGAGCGGCTACCGTATGTTCAGTAAATTTAAAGAACCCTGGCGCTCGTGTAATTTTTTCCAAATTATTCAAACCTAAAATAAATTCATTCAATCCCATAAAATAGCCTCCCCTTTACTTTTCCGATGATTTTATCATTAAATAACTATCTTTCGCAAACATCCCGTTTGTAAATCAACGAAAAATTAATCTTTTTACTGAGAATCACGCAATTTTACTATAAAAAAATAGAAACCAGAAAAACAACTCTAGTTTCCATTAAACATAATCATAAAATTCAAAACCAGCTCAATGCAAGCTCTTCGCCTTAAAAACGACAAGCGAAGTACAGCAACTATTAGTTCAGAAACATTCAAAACAACATAGCTCTAAAACAGTACCTTTCATCAGCTGATTCAATCGTTGGTTTTGGAAGCATTCAAAACAACATAGCTCTAAAACTTGGACTAGTCTTCCCACGTAGATTCCAAAGTTTTGGAAGCATTCAAAACAACATAGCTCTAAAACATGACGCGCGCGCTATGCTTGATATTGAGCGTTTTGGAAGCATTCAAAACAACATAGCTCTAAAACTCCTTTAATTCCATTAAACTTAGTGTAGATGTTTTGGAAGCATTCAAAACAACATAGCTCTAAAACTGCAGGTCCTTCATAAGTCCAACCGTAATTGTTTTGGAAGCATTCAAAACAACATAGCTCTAAAACGATAAAGAAGATGCGCTCAGAGTTATCGAAGTTTTGGAAGCATTCAAAACAACATAGCTCTAAAACCTCGCAGAAATTTTTTTCTTACGAAATTTCGTAATCGCGCTACTCGTCCATAGCAAAACTTTCGTCTTGGATGCTTCCTTTGTTTCATTCAGTTGTTTTGTTTGATCCTAGTATACCATGGATTTTGTTCAACGAAAGCCCTTTTTCATGAGTCCTTTGTTTTTGTTCCATCTTCGTATCCTTCGTTACTGTTTTAACCAGTCCGCTGGATTCTTTTTCCATTCTTTTAACAAGGCTAATTCCGCTTCATCAATATATTTTTCGGCTAACGCTGTTTCGATCAAGACAGAATAATTCGTGAGAGTAAATAGTGGTAACTCTGCTTTGGCAAAATTTTCTTCACCTGCTGGTAGTTCATACGTAAAGATCGCTGCTACGCCTAATACATTAGCGCCTTCTCTTTTGGCTGCTTCCGTTGCTTCTAAAACGCTTTGGCCTGTCGAGATCAAGTCTTCGATCACAACCATTTTTTGACCTTCAAAAATCCGTCCTTCGATTTGATTGCCTTTACCGTGATCTTTCGCTTTACTACGGATATAAATCATAGGCAAGTCCAAGATTTCTGCCACCCATGCAGCGTGAGGGATGCCTGCTGTTGCTGTACCAGCAATGACTTCCACGTCAGGGAATGCTTGCTTGATTTTTTCTGCTAACCCTTGAGCAATTGCTTTTCTGACTTTTGGATAACTCATCGTGATGCGGTTGTCACAATAAATCGGGCTTTTTAGTCCACTTGCCCACGTGAATGGTTCATTTGGACTTAAGAAAACCGCTTCAATAGCTAACAAATCTTTGGCAATGTTCTTTTCAATCGTATTCAAATTGATCGACTCCATTCTTCTTTGATTGTTTGATAGGCTTGGTAGGGATCTTTCGCTTGAGTGATTGGTCGTCCAACCACGATGAAAGTTGAACCAATTCCCCGAGCTTGGGCAGGCGTGACGATCCTCGTTTGATCACCTGCAACGCTTCCTTCTGGTCTGATACCTGGAGAAAGACAAATGAAATCTTGGCGGGTGGCTGCTTTGATGCCACTCACTTCTAAGGCAGAAGAAACAACGCCATCTAGTCCGGCAGCTTCGGCACATTTCGCATAATGGATCACACTTTCTTCTAAGGGAACTTGGATCAATTGATCATGATGCATATCCGCTTCACTCGTTGAAGTAAGCTGAGTGATTGCTAACAACAATGGGCGTTTTTTGCCAGCAGGCGTTCCTTCTTCTAGCCCACGTAGTGCCGCTTGCATCATTTTGATTCCGCCAGCTGCATGGACACAAGTGATATCCACGCCTAGTTTTGCTAACCCACGCATGGCTTTTTCCACCGTGTTAGGGATATCATGAAGTTTCAAGTCTAAAAATACTTCATGTCCAGCATCTTTCAACCAACGAACAATAATCGGTCCTTCCTGATAAAATAATTCCATTCCGATTTTTACAAATAATTTTTCCTCTTCAGGGAATAGTTGCATAAATTGTTCCACTTCTTGCCACGTCGAAAAGTCTAAAGCAATAATTGGTCGTTGGTTCATTTCATTCGTTCCTCTCTTACTTCTTTGATTAGTTGTTGGAGGGATTCGATCCCTAATTCTGCCATTCGTATGGGTAGTTCTTCGATCAGTTTCGGACAAATGTACGGATCCGTAAAATTAGCTGTTCCTACTGCCACGGCACTGGCTCCTGCCATGAACATCTCTAAGACATCGTCAACAGTTTGGACACCACCCATACCAATGATCGGCAACTCGGAAACAGCGGCGACTTGATGGATCAAACGAATCGCCACTGGTTTGATCGCAGGACCAGAAAGACCGCCTGTCTGGTTGGCTAAAATAGGTTGACGTGTTTTCAGATCAATTCGCATACCAAGTAGCGTATTGATCATCGTAAAGCCATCTGCCCCACCGCTTTCGATTGCTTGTGCGATAGGTACGATATCCGTCACATTAGGGGAAAGTTTCACATAAACTGGTACACTTGCAACCTTTTTGACAGCTTGTGTCAATTGAAAGGCAACGTCTGGGTCTGTCCCAAAGGCAATGCCGCCATGTTTGACATTCGGGCAAGAAATATTCAACTCGATTGCTTTGACATTCGGCGCTTCACCAATTTTACGACAAACCTCGACATAGTCTTCTTCACAGGCACCAGCGACATTCGCAATGATAGGTAAATCTGGATAGACAGCTAATTCTGGTAACAGTTCATTCATGACAACTTCCAGACCGGGATTTTGCAATCCGATCGCATTCAACATACCGGAGGGTGTTTCCGCCACACGTGGGGTGGGATTACCAAACCTTGCATGCGGTGTTGTCGCCTTGACCATAATCGACCCCAATTGATTCAAATCGTAATATTTCCCATATTCTTTTCCAAATCCAAAGCATCCACTGGCTGGCATGATCGGATTTTTCAATTCCAAACCCGGGAGCTTAACTGCTAAGAGATTACTCATAAGACAACCTCTCCTACTTTAAAAATTGGCCCTTCGTCACACACCTTGACACTTTTTGTTCCAGTTTCATCATCCGGTCGATGACAAACGCACGCATAACAAGCACCGATACCGCAAGCCATTCGTGATTCTAAGGACAATTGGACATTTGGGTGATCCACAAAAAGTTGTTCGACTGTTTTTAAGAGACCATTTGCACCACAAGCAAAGACAGCTTTTGGTTGCTTATGAGTACTCATTAGCAGATTCCCGACGTTTCCATGGATCCCATAAGTACCATCATCCGTCGCTACTCTGGTTTCACCTAATTCATGAAACTTTGCTTCATGGTACATGACTTCTTTTGATGCAAATCCTAAAAAATTGGTGACTTTTACGTCCCGCATATTCAGTTGTTTGGCTAATTCATATAAAGGTGGGATACCAATTCCTCCCCCTACGATGAACACTTCATCTCCTGCGGACAACCCAGATAGATCAAAGCCATTGCCTAATGGCCCTAAAACGTCTAAAGAATCGCCAGCTTTCAACGTAGAAAATTCTTTCGTTCCTTCACCTTCGATTCGATAGATGATCTGGCAAGTGTAGTTTTGTTGATCAATCGAATGGATACTGATGGGGCGGCGTAAAAGCAAATCTGCTCTAGGTACTCGAATATGCAAAAACTGCCCAGGTATTAACATTTCTTTGACCAATTCTCCTTTTAAAGTCAATTCATAAATACGTGGTGCTAGTTGTGTTTGTTGAATGATTGTCATGACTTCTTGCTTCATATCTGCTCTCCTCTTTGGGATTTTTTCATTGCCAAACATCTCGACAAAAGTGATCCTTTCAACCAATGTCAGTAACAAGGCGAACGAAAATGATCACTTTTATCTCTGTTTAGGTGCCTACAAGCTATTTTAACTATTACTTAATCATTATAGGAACTGTCATTTTAGAACATGCTGATCAAATCGCTTGTGTTGAAAAAGCTCGAGACTCCATTACCCGAATGATCGCATCCGCTGTATCTAATGAAGTAAATAAAGGAATACCATGTTCAACTGCTTCTCGGCGAATGATAAATCCGTCTTTCGAGGCATTTCCTCGATCTTTATCGATGGTATTAACAACGACCTGTGCTTTTCCTTCTCGAATCAACTCAACAACATTTTTCTCCGTTGCTTTTTCAGAGATTTTAGCAACAGGCGTGACGATCAGCCCATTTTTTTCAAAATAAGCTGCCGTATGCTTGGTAGCTAATAGGCTGTAACCAATTTCTGAAAAACGTTTAGCTAGCGCTAACG
This sequence comes from Enterococcus sp. DIV1682a, assembly GCF_051711005.1. Lineage (NCBI taxonomy): Bacteria > Bacillati > Bacillota > Bacilli > Lactobacillales > Enterococcaceae > Enterococcus > Enterococcus sp. DIV1682a. The sequence goes on along the minus strand of NZ_JBIOLT010000001.1, from coordinate 1,413,755 downwards.
CTTCTTCTTTAGTTTCATCAGCGATCGTGAACAAGACGGCACCATAATCTGGCAGGCGTAGACCTGATGCTTCAAACGCTTTATATAGTGCTTTATCTAAGTTTTGATCAGAGCCCATGACTTCTCCAGTAGATTTCATTTCAGGACCTAAGTAGGTATCCACTTGTTGCAATTTAGTAAACGAGAATACAGGAGCTTTCACATGGACAGCGTTTGATTCTGGATATAAGCCATTCGTAAAGCCTAAGTCACTTAACTTTTCACCTAAGATCGCTTTTGTGGCGATTTGAGCCATCGGTATTCCTGTAACTTTACTTAAAAACGGAACCGTTCGACTTGCACGAGGATTGACTTCGATCACGTAAACTTGATTGTCGTGGATCACGAATTGGATATTCATCATACCGATGCAGTTTAATCCACGAGCTAAGCGAATCGTATAGTCTTCGATCGTTTGTTTGATTTCTGCTGAGAGTGCTTGTGGCGGATAAACAGCCATGGAATCCCCCGAATGGACCCCTGCACGTTCAATGTGTTCCATGATTCCAGGGATTAGAACTGTTTCCCCATCACAAATGGCATCTACTTCACATTCACTTCCAAGCAAATAACGGTCAATCAAAACAGGATGTTCTGGGGAAGCTTTCACTGCATGTTCCATATAATCTTCCAAATCTTGTTGATTTTCAACGATTTCCATTGCTCGACCGCCCAAGACATAACTTGGTCTGACAAGAACAGGATAACCGATTTTTGAAGCGATCCCTACTGCTTCTTCTTTACTAGTTGCAGTATCACCTAGTGGCTGAGGTACTTCCAGGCTTCTTAACGCTTGTTCAAATAAATCACGGTTTTCAGCTCGATCTAGATCTTCAATTGTAGTACCTAAAATTTTGACCCCCGCTTGAACTAACGGCTCCGCTAAATTGATAGCTGTCTGACCACCAAACTGGACGATTACCCCAATCGGTTGTTCAAGTTCAATGACATTCATCACATCTTCAAAAGTCAATGGTTCAAAGTACAGTTTATCAGAGATCGAGAAATCGGTTGAAACTGTTTCTGGATTGCTATTCATGATAATCGCTTCATAACCTGCTTGTTGGATCGCTTTAACTGAATGGACCGTTGCATAGTCAAACTCGACCCCTTGACCGATTCGAATGGGTCCAGAGCCTAAGACAAGAACAGAATCTTTTTCGGATCGTTCACTTTCATTTTCAACTTCGTATGAGCTGTAAAAATAAGGCGTCTGTGAAGCAAATTCAGCCGCACACGTATCGACCATTTTGTATACGGGTTTGATGTCGGATTTTTCACGAAGCTCTCTGATCTGCTTTGCTTCAGTTTTCCACAGTTCAGCAATCTTTTGATCCGTAAACCCGTTTTGTTTCACAGTACGTAAGACGTTTTCATCCTGCGGGTGTTCCAACAGTTCAGTTTCTAGTTCAACGATATGGAGCAACTTGTCTAAAAAGAACAAATCGATCTTTGTCAACTCCGCCAATTCTTCAATTGGATAGCCGCGGCGAATCGCCTCTGCGACATAGAATAAGCGATCATCTTGGGCACGGACAACTTTTTCGATCAATTCACTATCATCGATCATGTTTAGTTCTGGTAGTTCCAAATGGTGTGTCCCGATCTCTAAAGAGCGGACAGCTTTTAATAGGGATTCTTCAATGTTACGACCAATCGCCATTACTTCGCCAGTTGCTTTCATTTGAGTTCCTAAAACTCGTTCCCCATTCTCAAATTTATCGAATGGCCAACGAGGAATCTTAGCAACGACGTAGTCCAAAGCTGGTTCAAATTCTGCATAAGTCGTTCCAGTTACCGGATTCTTCATTTCATCAAGTGTTAAACCTAAAGCGATCTTAGCCGCTAATTTTGCAATCGGGTAACCAGTTGCTTTACTTGCTAAAGCAGAAGAGCGTGAAACACGTGGGTTAACTTCGATCACATAATAATTGAAGCTATGTGGATCAAGTGCAAGTTGGACATTGCAGCCGCCTTCGATTTTCAATGCACGAATAATCGCTAATGATGCATCGCGCAACAGTTGGTATTCATGATCTGAAAGAGTCTGACTTGGGGCGAAGACGATCGAATCGCCTGTGTGGATACCCACTGGGTCAAAATTTTCCATGTTACAAACAACAATGGCATTATCAGCCGAGTCACGCATAACTTCGTATTCAATTTCTTTGAATCCTGCAATACTGCGTTCGATCAAACATTGGGTCACTGGAGAAAGGCTCAGACCATTTTCTGCGATCACTCGAAGTTCTTCTTCATTTTTACACATTCCACCACCCGTTCCACCTAATGTGAAAGCGGGACGAACGATGATTGGATAGCCAATTTTATTAGCAAATTCGACTGCTTCTTCAACAGTTGTGACGATTTCAGATTCGGGGATTGGTTGATTCAGTTCTTCCATCAACTTTTTAAATAAATCACGATCCTCTGCCTGATCGATAGCAGATAATTTTGTCCCTAACAGCTCAATGCCTAGTTCATCTAAAATACCAGATTCTGCTAGTTCCATTGCCATGTTCAAGCCCGTTTGTCCGCCTAAAGTCGGTAACAAAGCATCAGGACGTTCTTTTCGCAAGATCCTTGAAACAAATTCTAGTGTGATCGGTTCGATATACACTTGATCGGCAATTTCTTGATCAGTCATGATCGTTGCGGGATTGGAATTTACTAAAACGACCTCATATCCTTCTTCTTTCAAAGCAAGGCAAGCTTGGGTTCCGGCATAGTCAAATTCCGCCGCTTGACCAATGATGATCGGACCTGATCCAATCACCATAATTTTTTTGATATCTGTACGTTTTGGCATGGTTATTTCTCCTCTCCTGCATCCATCATTGCCATAAATTCATCAAATAAATGAAGCGCATCATGTGGACCGGGAGCTGCATCAGGATGGAATTGGACGCTAAACGCTGGATAATGGCGATGTCTAATTCCTTCCACAGTCCCATCATTTACTTCTACATGGGTGATCAGCAACTGATCTGGATCAACTGTTTTTTCATCCACAGCATAGCCGTGATTTTGAGAAGTAAAATCGATCCTTCCAGTCGCAATTTCTCGGACAGGATGATTCAAGCCACGATGACCAAATTTCATTTTATAGGTATCCGCACCATTAGCTAAGGCAAACAATTGATGCCCTAAACAGATCCCGAAAATTGGTATTTTCCCTTGGATTTCTCGAATCATTTCAATAGCTTCTGGTACGTCTTTTGGATCTCCTGGTCCATTCGTCAGCATGACGCCATCTGGTGCTAGGGAAAGAATTGTTTTTGCATCCGTATTATAAGGTAATACGGTTAAATTGCAGTTTCTTTTACTTAGTTCACGCAAAATACTATGTTTCAAACCAAAATCAATGACAGCCACATTTTTTCCAGTTCCAGGACTTGGATATGGTTTACTCGTTGATACTTGTTGCACTTGGTTTGTAGCTAAAACGGTCGCTTTCAATTGATCAAAAGCATGTTCAAAGGAATCACCAGCATCCACGATACTCGCTTTCATCGTTCCAACTTGACGAATTTTTCGTGTCAATGCCCGAGTATCGATCCCTGAAATTCCAGGGATACCTTTTCGTTTCAAAAACTCGTCCAATGTCATTTGACTCCGCCAATTAGAAGCCACTCTCGCATGTTCTTTGACGACTACGCCCTTGCAAGTTGGTGCGATAGATTCATAATCATCACGGTTGACACCGTAATTTCCCACCATCGGATACGTAAAGGTAATGATTTGCCCATTGAAACTTTGGTCTGTGATCGTTTCTTGATAGCCTGTCATGCTAGTAGTAAACACGATCTCGCCAAACACATTATTATTCGCTCCGAATGCTTTTCCTTTAAAAACTGTCCCATCTTCTAAAATCAATAATCGTTCCATTTGCTTCACTCCCCTTTGTGCCACGCCAATTTTCCATCAACGAATGTTCCTAATGTTTCGCCCTTGACGTTCCATCCAACAAAAGGTGTGTTTTCGCCTTTCGATAAGAAATCTTTCTTATCGATTGTACTTGAGTGTTCAATATCGAAAATAGCTACGTCAGCTGGTGCCCCAACTGTCAATGTCCCAGCCTCTAACTGGAAGATTTCCGCTGGCTTGGTAGCCATCCAGTTGATCACTTGTTCGAGTGTGAAACGATTGGTTTCAACAAAGTGCGTATAAATCAGTTGGAAAGCTGTCTCACTTCCTACGATCCCAAATGGTGATTCTAAGAAACTTTTGCTTTTTTCTTCTAATCCGTGTGGCGCGTGGTCAGTCGCAATACAATCAATCGTTCCATCAAGAAGTCCTTCGATCAACGCTTCTCGATCTTCCTTTCCTCTTAATGGGGGATTCATTTTCCAAAAGCCGAAGTCTTCGGGGATATCTTCATCAATCAAGATCAAATGATGGGGAGAAACCTCTGCTGTAACGTGGATACCCGCTTTTTTGGCATCACGAATGACCCGCACGCTTTCCTTGGTAGAAACGTGACAGACGTGATAGTGCACACCTGTTGCTTCAGCTAAAAGGAGATCCCGTGCGATTTGTGAGGATTCAGTTACACTTAAAATACCTGGTAAACCTAGTTCTTTTGCTTTATCACCAGCATGCATCACTCCACCGAATAGTAATGATTCATCTTCCGTATGTGCTACCAGTGCTTTGTTATTTTTTGCTGCTTCTTTCATGGCTTGATACATCGTTCCTGCGGTCTGAACACCCACGCCATCATTCGTAAATGCAAATGCTCCTGCTTTAATCATCGCTTCTTGATCCACTAAGACTTCACTTCGAAGATTTTCAGTGATCGGTGCATATTGCAAGACTTTGACCACAGCATCTCGTTTGATCAAGTCATAGACCTGTTCTAATTTTTCCGGGGTATCAGGTACAGGGTTCAGATTAGGCATGGCACAAACAGTTGTAAAGCCGCCTCTTGCCGCTGCTTTAGTACCAGCTGCAATCGTCTCCTTGTATGTAAATCCTGGCTCTCTTAAATGGACATGGACGTCCACTAAACCAGGTGTGATCAGTTGTCCTTTGGCATCAAACACTTCATCAAATTCAGCCTCGGAAAATCCTTCGCCGATTGCTTTGATTTTTCCGTTTTCGATCCAAATTTCTGCAGGTGTTGTTTCATTCTTTCGTGTATTGATTTGACCGTTTTTAATGAGTGTTTTCATCTTTTCTTCCTCCTAGCTTTACGCTTTTCCGTTTAGTACTGCTTCTAAGATCGCCATTCTAACAAAGACGCCATTGCTCATTTGCTGTACGATTCGTGATTGTAGTCCTTCCACAAGGGAATCAGCTAATTCGACATCACGATTGACTGGCGCTGGGTGCATGATGATCGCATGCTTTTGTAATTTCTTCGCACGTTCGACTGTTAATCCATACTCTTGGTGATAGGCTTCTTTCGAAAAACTTTCTTTCCCATCATGCCGTTCATGTTGTACTCGAAGCATCATCATGACATCCACTTGTTCTAATAATTCATCTAATGGCAGGTAGTGCCCATAGACTTCAAATTCTTCATCGTACCATTCACGTGGACCTGAAAAGAAAACTTGTGCTCCTAATCGTTTCAGCATTTGCATGTTTGATTTTGCTACTCGTGAGTGTGTGATATCCCCAACGATCGCTACTTTCAATCCCTCAAAGTAACCAAATTCTTCGTAGATCGTCATCAAATCAAGTAAGCATTGTGTTGGATGTTGGCCACTTCCGTCACCACCATTGATAATCGAGCATTGGATCGTTTTACTTTGGATCAATTCATCATAGTAATTTTCATCTCCATGGCGGATTACTGCAACATCCACACCGAGCGCGGACATCGTCAAGACCGTATCATAAAGGGTTTCCCCTTTTTGTACAGAACTCGTACTCGCTTCAAATTCAATCACTTCTAAGCCTAGTTTCTTTTCGGCTACATCAAAGCTCTTATGCGTACGAGTACTATTTTCAAAAAACAGATTCGTCGCAAAGTATTGCGGTTTTTGTGGTGTCCAGTTTGCTCCTTGTTTAAACTCTTGACCTCGTCGGATCAAGCCCATGACTTCTTGATCCGTTAAAGCTTCCACTGTCAATAAATGTTTTAAACTAATGCGTTCTGATTTGATGATCATGATAGTTCCTCCTTAGTTTTCTTCGCTACGTGAAGTTTCGGGTAAGATAAGATTCAGAATGATACCAAGTACAGTTGCTAAAGCCATTGCTGATAACGTGAAGGTGCCTACTTCAAAAACCAAGCCGCCGATTCCGACCACTAAGATCACTGAAGCAATCAACAGATTTTTCTTTTTATCAAAATCGATTTTATTTTCGATCAAAATCTTCATTCCACTCGCTGCGATCACTCCGAACAAGATAAAGCTGATTCCGGAAATTACGGGTCCGGGGATACTTAAGATCAAAGCGCTTAATTTGCCCACAAATCCTAAAATCACAGCGAAGACTGCTGCACCACCGATGACGAATACGCTGTGTACACGAGTGATTGCTAACACACCGATATTTTCCCCATAACTTGTAACTGGAGGACCACCGACGAAAGCTGCGACGATCTGTGCTAAGCCATCTCCCATCAATGTTTTGTGTAAACCTGGCTCTTCAAAGAAATTACGTTTTGTTAATTTATTCAAGACCATCAAGTGTCCAATGTGTTCCGTCATCGTAACGAAAGCAATAGGTGCCATTGTCGTAATTGCCCCTAAGTAAATCTTCGGTTCATATTGAACAAATGGAATCTCGAAGTTTGGTAAAGCGAACCAAGCAGCATCAGCGATCGGCTTTGTATCGACGATTCCGAAGAGTAAAGCAACGAGGTAGCCGCAAATGATCCCTAACAAAATTGGAATAAGTCCTAAAAATCCTTTTAGCCACATGTTGAAGAAAATCGTCAATGCTAAAGTGATCAGTGCCACGGCAATATATTTAAAATCATAGTTGCCTTGGTTATACATTGCGTTCGTTGCAGCATTCGCTGCTAACCCCAAACCGATTACCATGATCACGGGACCAACGACAATCGGTGGTAAAATTTTGTCCAACCATGCTGAACCGATCTTTTTGATGATCCATGCGACGATCAAGTAAACCAGACCAGTCGTTACGGCTCCTTGGGCGATCGCTGGGTAACCGTCAGTCTTCATCAGCATTTGCATAGCTGCGATAAAGGCAAAGCTACTACCCAAGTATGCTGGAATCTTTCCTTTAGTAGTAAAAAGATAAACTAATGTTCCTAATCCTGAGCTGACTAAGGCAATCCCTGGATCGATCCCCACTAAAATCGGCACAAGTACAGTAGCACCAAACATCGTAAAGAGATGTTGTAAACTTAAGCCGATCCAATGTCCTGTTTTTGGGCGATCGTGGATATCTAAAACCGCATCGTGATTATGGAATTTTTTCTGTTCTGACATATCAATTGCTCCTCTATTCTTCCTCTTTCAAAATCATGATTCGATCTTTGCCGTCAAGTTCTTGCATTTCGACTAAGATTTCTTCTGTTTTTGCTGTGGGAATGTTTTTCCCAACATAGTCTGCTCGAATCGGTAACTCCCGATGTCCCCTGTCTACTAAGACAGCCAGAGAAATTTTTCTAGGACGACCATAGTCCATTACTGCGTCCATCGCTGCTCGAATCGTTCGTCCAGTGTAAAGGACGTCATCGATCAAAATCACTTCTTTTCCTTCTAGTGAAACGGGAATATCTGAAGAATGAAGTTCTGCTTCAGCTGGTGTTTCTTTTTTATCATCACGATACAATGTGATATCCAGCTCTCCGACCGGAACTTCGATGCCTTCTAGTTGCTTCAAACGATCGGCAACTCTTGATGCGATGTAAATGCCTCTTGTTTTTATCCCAATTAAGACAACATCTTGAATCGTCTGATTTCTTTCAATGATTTCATAAGTGATACGTGTCAATGCCCGCTTCATGGTTACTTGATCCACAACTTCTTTTGCTTGCATGTTTGTTTCCTCCTTTTTTATACACAAAAAAACTCCTGCCCTAAGAGGACAGGAGGAATGTCTAGACTGAGTGTACATTTAGATACACTGATAGTTATACTACGTCATTGAGTAATCGATGTTATGGCGCACCATAGCTCTCTTACCCACACCCTTCTTAGCCTCACGGGACTAAACTTAAAGGAACTGATATGAAGTTTTTATGCTTTCGTTGTTAAATACTATACCGTTATCTAAATCAAAATGCAACACTTTTCCTTAGTTTTTCTAAAGTTTTTTCAAAGATTGTTGGAAGCGGTGCTTCAAAGACCATTTTCTGACCTGTGATTGGATGGGTAAAACCTAAGAGCTTCGCATGAAGAAATTGCCCATTTCCTTTCAATGTCTTACTTGGTCCGTAAACTGGGTCTCCAGCTAAAGGATAGCCTATATATTTCATATGCACACGGATCTGATGGGTCCTACCTGTTTCTAACGTCAACTCCACCAACGTAAAATCATTGAATCGTTCCAAGACATTAAAATGGGTCACGGCTGGTTTGCCATCTTCTCTGACTGCCTGCATTTTACGATTCACTTTTGATCGACCGATCGGTGCGTTGATCGTTCCTTTTTCATGAGGAATCACTCCATGAACTAACGCTACGTATTTACGTAAAGAAGTTTTATCTTTTAATTGCTTGGCCAAAGATTCATGTGCTAAATCATTTTTCGCTACCATCAATAAACCTGAAGTATCTTTATCGATTCGATGGACGATTCCTGGACGGACTACACCATTGATCGACGAAAGATCTTTTACATGATACATTAAAGCATTGACCATCGTACCATTCGGATGACCTGCTGAAGGATGGACGACCATGCCTTGTGGTTTGTTGACAACAGCAACCGCTTCGTCTTCATAAACGATTTCTAATGGAATGTCTTCTGCTTCAATTGAAAGGGTCTCTGGTTCTGGCACAGCGATCACGATTTCATCATTTTTCTTCACTTTATAATTTGCTTTCACCACTTGTCCGTTGACCGAAACGGCACCATCTTTGAGCCAAAGCTGGATTTGTGAACGACTATAATCGTTGAATAAACCTGTGAGTACTTTATCGATCCGTCCTGTTTCTGTTTGAATCGTTGCGTTTAATTCTGTCATTTTTTCCCTTGTTCCTTTTCATCTAAAATAATGTATATCAAAATAAGAATCACACCACAAACAAGTGTCATATCAGCTACATTGAAGATCGGAAAATTCATAAAATCTGTTTGGAACATATCGACGACATATCCCAGTCTTAAACGATCAATAAAATTCCCAATAGCTCCTGCTAAAATAAAACTTAACCCTGTCAGCAACCATCGATTGCCCTGTTTGCGATTCTTGACCATCAATGTCACGACAACAATGACAGCAACCACTGTGATTATGACGAAAAACCACATCTTCCCTTCAAGCATACTCCAAGCTGCCCCAGTATTGCGTATATGATTCAACGATAAGACGCCTGGAATCAATGTCTTCGTTTCGCCTAAAGATAAATCATTGACGATCCACCATTTGACCCACTGATCAAGAGCCACTAATAATCCACTGATCATAAAATAAATTGCTAACAAAAAATCATTCCTTTTCTATTTGTTGATAAATATCTCTAGGTCTAATGATCCCCAGTAAGTTGCCGTCAGGATGACCATCTTTGGTAATCAGGACTGCTTCTAGAGTTCCTTGTTCCCGAAACATTGTTTCCACTTCATAAACATAAGTATGTTCAGCTACAAAACGATAATTCGTATATTTGCCATCACTAAAAATCAAATCAGCCGCTTTTTTATCTGTTAAATCAATGGTCCCTTTTTGACTTTCCTTTGCTAGCCAAAAACCAATGACCCGCAATGTCACAAGCGCTACGAATTTCCCTTTATTATACAAAGGAAACTGTGAGTATCGTTTTTTGGCAACCGTTCCTAACAAATCAAGTAAAGGAAGATCTCGTTCAAAACCTGTGACATGTTTCGCAAAGCGAGGTAAAACCTTTGCTGGACGAATCAAGTCTTCTTCAATCTGCTGGATCTTATTGACTGCCCAATCATTGGGTTCAGCAATCACAAAGTCCACAGCAATCCGATCGTGAACAATGGCATTTCGTAACTGCGCCAGCTGAAGCAAATCTTCTTCATATTGACGAATCACTGCTTTTTTGCGTTGGGCAAGTCGTCGAACTAACTCAGTAAATCCCATATTGCGGGCGTTACCCATTTCATCTCTCATCCATTTTTCGATCCGATTAAAACTACTTAAAAAAATATCAGAGTTTGCCATCTTTCTCCTCCTTGATCACATAGGCTTGGTTTTTGATGAAAAAAAAGAAGCCAATCATTACAAGTACCACGAACATACTATAAATTAGATTGTGTAACCACAATGCGCTTAATCCACTTCCTAAAAATAAAAAGGGATAAATCTGTAACAATAAGAGATTCATTGTAATGACGTATCCTTTGGACGGATGCGTTATTGTATACACTGGACTTTTTAACCAATAAAACGAAACTTGCATTGTAAAAGGTGCTTCTAACTTAAGTAAAACCGATTGATTATGATTCAATTGTCCTTTTTTCTTTCCATTGATCCGCAGTTGGATCGGACTACCCATGCCATAAAAACCTGTTCGTCTTGTCACTCGTACGTCCATAACGCCCCTCCTCCTGATGCTTTCTTAGTATACCGTAAAACACCCGAACAAGAAAGTAGATGTCTCAAAGTGTTTGAGTTCCCTATATTTAACTAATTTATAGACATTTTTTGCTCAAATGCAGCGAGTACAGCAAAAGTAGCCAACCAGCAAATCTATTAGAAATCTGTTGTAACATCGTTTTCACTCCTTATATATCCATTAAAGATGTTCGATCGAAAATAAAAGGATGACACAACTATCCGTAATGAATAATTGTGTCATCCTTTTTTACTGTTTAGAAGTATTTTTTTCAACCTCACTTTTTGTAAATCTCCACTTGCTTTAACTACTTTATCGTTCATTGCTTTGCAACAACTAAGTAAAGAATAAAAAAAGAAATATACCCACACCATTATAAAAAACATGGGTCAATATGGCGTACCACACATTAGAAGTTTTTATATAAACGAATCCAAATAGAACGCCGCAGAAAAAAAGGTTGAAATTTCCTCCGTGTACGATTGAAAACAAGAATGAAGAGATTATGAGGAGAGAAGCCTTTGTTTTCCTGTCAGAATGTAAGCTGATTAGACTAAATCTAAAAATCATTTCTTCTAAAAATACACCGTACGTTGTAGCACTTATTATATATTTTTTCAATTCACTATTAGCTAAAGAATTTAGGGGTAAGCTATTTGTATCAGGCAAAGCAGTATTAATGACAATAATACTAACGATACAAAAGACTGCAATAAATATGAGTTTCAGCCATTGTATTTCTACTAATGATTGATAGAGAAGCTGGTGGAACAACACCAAAAACATAAAACTTAGGATCAACGGAAACCAAGAAATCCAATCAAATATGAAATCATATTTGATTGGGATCCCTATATTTGGGATCATAAAATAAATAATAAAGTAACTCAAGCAAAGAATGAATTTCCAATGTTTCTTAGTATTCCTATGTATCATATTGCTACATAATCAATATATTGTGTATTTGCTGTAGCAGTTTGAGTACGAATATATTTATTGTCTACTTTACGATAAACTCGGTAAGTGACCGTTATCCTTGCATTTTGACAATACTTCTTGAATTTTCCGTTTACTGAGTATTCGTTCCCGATTTTAATATTCATTCCGAAGATCGTTGCACCAATTGCTAATGTGGTTTTTCTATTGTGGGTTTCTGTACCCGAATATGTACGATTTCCTTTAGAAATACGCCAACTTTGAGGTTGTGACCAAGTTTTTGTCTGAATCGATGGTTCGTCTAATACATAGTACTCATCATCACTACAAATTGCTATGCCAGAACTATTCGTTTCATCGGCTAATACTGTAACACACGGAGTTACAGCAGTTCCTAAAGTCAAAAGTGACGTAGACACCAAAATTGTTCTAAATAAATACTTTTTCAAAAATTTGCACTCCTATTTTAGTATTAAAGAGAACGTTTTCTTCACAATGATTATAAATCATTTTATTTTAGACATATGATTGCTATCATAAAAAGCTGTTTTGAACTCAAAATCATCCGTGAAACCGCCATTATTTACTTGTTGACTAACACAATATGTATAAAAACAAGTCAGCCCTTGTATGAACATATACAAGAGCTGACTTTATACTTTTTTTTGATCGAAATGGAGCCTTTACCTAATTTTAGGTATTTACTCGTTTTTTGTGTATTCTCACTAAACATTTTTGATAGATGGCTTTTTTATGAAGCACCCTATCCTCTTTCTTTTTTAGAATAATCCCAGTACTTCCCCATCACTGGTAACATCCATATTCAATGCAGCTGGTTTTTTGGGAAGTCCCGGCATAGTCATGACATCACCTGTTAGCGCAACGATAAACCCAGCCCCTAATTTGGGAACGAACTCTCTGATGGTAATCGTAAATCCTTCAGGAGCGCCTAGAAGTGTCGGATCGTCAGAAAATGAATATTGGGTTTTCGCCATACAAATTGGCAGTTTATCCCAACCATTAAGGACAAACTCATCGATTTGTTTTTTTGCTTTTTTACTAAAACTGACACCTTTTCCACCATAAATCTCTTGGACGATCGTTGCCACTTTTTCTTCAATAGTCGCTGTCGGTTGATACAAGGGCTGATAATCTGCTTGCTGACTATCAATCGCACGAACGACCGCTTTGGCAAGTTCAATTCCACCATCTGCGCCATGCTCCCAAACACTTGCTCGTTGTACGATCACCCCTTGATTTTCGCAAAGACGTTCTAACAAAGTAAATTCAGCTTCCGTATCTGTCACGAATTCGTTGATCGCAACAATTACGGGGATATGGTATTTCTCCATATTGTGGATATGACGTTTTAAATTACTGAATCCTTTTTCCAATGCTGCTAAATTTTCCGTTTTCAACTCTTCTTTAGTTGCACCGCCATGCATTTTCAATGCACGAACTGTTGCTACGATCACGATCGCATCAGGTGCCTTTTTCAAATTCGGAACTTTGATATCTAGGAATTTTTCTCCACCTAGATCTGCACCAAATCCAGCTTCAGTCACCACATACTCCCCTAATTTAAGAGCTGTTTGGGTAGCTAAAACACTATTACACCCGTGAGCAATATTGGCAAAAGGACCGCCATGGACAAATGCTGGCGTGCCATAAATCGTTTGTACTAAGTTTGGTTTGATCGCTTCTTTTAATAGCAGTGCCAATGCACCTTCTGCTTTGAGATCACCAGCTGTCACTGGCTTTTGATCAAAGGTATAACCGACAACAATTCGAGCTAAACGCGCTTTTAAATCATCGATGTCTGTTGCTAAGCATAAAATCGCCATGATTTCACTTGCTACGGTGATGTCAAAGCCATCTTCTCTCGGCACACCTTGAATCGGACCGCCCAAGCCAACAATCACTTTTCGCAGTTCGCGATCATTCAAATCGACGACACGTTTCCAGATCACACGACGTGAATCGATTCTCAGTTCATTCCCTTGATGGATATGATTGTCCAAAAGTGCAGACAATGCATTATTAGCAGACGTAATCGCATGCATATCGCCAGTAAAGTGTAAATTGATATCTTCCATTGGTAATACTTGTGCATAGCCTCCGCCGGCAGCACCACCCTTGATTCCCATGACTGGACCAAGGGAAGGTTCTCTTAACGCAATCACTGCTTTTTTACCAATTTGATTCAATGCGTCCCCAAGACCTACCGTGATGGTCGATTTACCTTCTCCAGCTGGTGTAGGATTGATGGATGTAACTAAAATCAAGTGACCATCTGGTTTTTTCTTTAATTTCTTGATGGTGGAAAAATCGATTTTCGCTTTATATTTTCCGTAAAGCTCCAGGTCATCTTGTTGGATATCCAATTTTTCCGCAATTTCAATAATCGGTTTTAACTCTGTTTCTTGTGATATTTGTAGATCGCTCTTCATCAAATTACCCCTTTACACGAACTTTATACCCAAAACAAAAGAATTTGTTCAGTTATATCTATTATACCTTTTTTTATTTTAAAACAAAATAGGCAAGATTGCTTTTTTAATTTAATTGACGTATATATAAATACTCTTTATAATGTTAGTTATGATCAGACTTTAGAAAGGTCGTGAGAGCTTTGACCACAGGAACTGTGAAATGGTTTGACAACAAAAAAGGATATGGATTTATTAGTTATGATGAAACAGAAGAAATATTCGTCCATTTTACTGCAATTGAAGAAGAAGGTTTCAAAACCCTTGAAGAAAATCAATCTGTAGAATTTGAAATAATCGAAGGAAACCGTGGGGCACAAGCCGCTCATGTCAAAAAAATGATCTTATAAGAAAGTTTCAACAATAAGTAACTTCTCTTCAAAACAGAAGAGATTGCATCAAAAATATTCAATTTAAAGAAAGACCGATACTCCGCAAAATGTTCTTTGCAAAGTATCGGCTTTTTTATAATTTTATAATTGCTTGAACGATAGAAAATCAACTTATGCTGCGTCTCTTCCATACAGTACAACGTTCACTAATATTACAAAATCTCACTTTTAAATAAAAAGATACATATTTCTGTTTGTTTTCTAATCCTATCGAAAGAAGGTTATCTCGAATTTATCAGATGATTTGAAAAAGACTGCTCGACTGTATTGAAAACTTGATTTCTAGCGTTTGCTTTAATATTTTTTACAAATTTCTTTTCTTTTTTCTTCGCTATTATTTCTTCTCGTTGTACCTATGCATCCTTCTCACTTATTTCCGAGTGAATGATGTCTTTCGCATCAGATTGTTTTCTTTTCAACATTAATTGCCATTTTAAAAGAATCTTTCTAAATCGAGACAACGGATTTAAAGAATCGACAATCCGAGCAAGGGCTTGATTGTTATATAGCCTTGGTTGATAATCTTTTTTGATTGCTTTTATACCATTTTTTTACCGAGCTTTTCTAATAACTAGTTTCAACGATCACTTTCACTATTTATGATTCGTTCATTTATGTATCTTCTTGAACTGGTTCCTGAAGTTATTTCCTGCGAATCAAATCCAGCCATGATATTTTTTAAGTCCTGAAGGTTATAACCCTGTGTTTTGCTGTTTTCTTTTAAAAATTGCCAACCATTTATCACTCCAAGTCGATCAAAACACTGATTCCAACGATTGACATCAAAACTATGTGAACCCATAGAAAGATTCATCTCGTTGAGGTGATAGATGTCTGTTGACTCCTGGAGTAGCCCTTCTGCTGATTCGCTAAATTTCTTGAAATTTGCGCATTTTTCCAACTCGCTTGATTTGTTGCACGGACAGATAGCGAACGTATTTCTTGTTTATTATTCGAACTACCTTGTTTCACTCTTGATGTCTGTGCTTTTTTCATCTGTGTTCTTTTGCCATTTTCCTTTCTTTTATTTAGCTTTTCCAAGTGCATTCTCCGTAGTTTTGTACCTCTCGTTTTCCATATTCCTTTTATCTTCCTACCGTTCCTCCGCCATAGTCTCACTATATTCCTACCGTTTCTCCGCCATAGTCTCGATAGCTTCGCACCTCTTCTCTTGAGAATGCCTGTTTTCTTCCAAATTCGGTAGAGATCTTCAAACATTTTTTTTATTTCCACGTCCGTTTTTCTCCTTATACTTTTTCTGTAAGTTTTATTATAAATAAGAAAAAATGTTATCTTACTTCTTTTTTTCCTTTAAAAAATATTTAGTGCAAATTTTTTATAATATCCTTTATGTTATTAAGTTATATATCCCTTGGTTGAATGGTCAGGTGTCCATTACTTTATCGAAAGTTACTGGTTGAACATCATATCATCCATTTTTCTAGGGTCAAGTTCATACAAACGTCAGCAAGACACAATCAAGCCGAAGAATCTCACCCTGATCATAAAATGATCTTCGGATTCTTCGGCTTGTTTTCTCAGAGGTTACATATAGTTATGTTTTTCTCGCAGCTATTTTATATCTGCTGAATCAATTGGTTTAAACAAGTAAAATCAATCAGCTAGTTGTATTTACTTGGTTGTTAGTGCTTTGTTGCTCTTTACCTTCAGAATAGTAGGACAAAAAAGCTGTCTGACTTTTTTTGCGCATCAGATAGAAGGTTGGCTCAGCCTTCCCTACATATTTAATCTTTACACCTCTTTTGACCGGTGTTACAGAGTCAATATCTTGTAGCGGGATATTTTGGTCCTTCCAAAAAGCAGCATATTTAATTTTGATTGCATGGTTTTTCAAAATAAATGACCGACGATACCCAAGAAAAAGAAAAATTAAAAATAGCCCCATCACTAAGTTACTTTTCCAATAGGGTCTAGTGTTTTCAAGTGATAAAATCAAACTAAAAAATAAAATGATCAAAGATAAAGACCAATAGATGATCGTCTGCGCCCATTCCGGCTGCCAGCGAATTATTTTTTTCATTCTTTAACCTCGCATCTATTTGTAATGGTATAATTATAGCATAACACTATTTTTATAAAAAGGAGAGCTTCCTTATTATGATCAAAGTATACATTGATGCTTCCACAAAAGGCAATCCAGGACCTAGTGGTGGAGGCATTTTAATTATCCATGAAAATAAACAAGAACAGCTTACCGTCCCACTTTCGGATGGCTCCAATCATCAAGCTGAATTCGAAGTCTTTTTAAAAACTTTAGAAATTTTAAAGGAAAAAGGCTGGGTCAATGAAACAATTCTCTGTTATTCCGATAGCAAAGTACTTGTTTCTACAATCGACAAAAACCACACGAACAACGAAAGTTTCTCTTCCCTTCTATATGAGATCCAACAATTACTCGCTCAGTTCCATTTACTCATCTTACAATGGATTCCCGAGAGTAAGAATAAAGGGGCGGATAATCTGGCACGCCAAGCGCTTCAAAAACAATTAAATCCATAAAAAAAAGACTTTTTAGCTACTTACTAAAAAGTCTTTTTAAAGTTTCTGATTTAATAGAGAAGATAATTGTGATCAAAAGTAATATCGAGTTCAAAAGAACCAACCTTTTTCTCAATAGCTTGACGAATCTTTTCTTCTAAAACATCATCTGGTAACTTGAAATTCTGAGGAACTACAATATCGAATTGCAACTCTTTCCCTTTACGTATGATCCGTAAATCGTGCACCCTCAACTCTTCCCCCAACTCTTTGATAATTTGTCTCAATTGTTTCAATATTTCACGGTATTGTTCATTATGGATTGCTACCGGATCTAGATGACAAACTAAATCTACATCCAAAGTCTTTTTAAAGTCTTTTTCGATAATATCAATGATTTTATGTGCTTCATTCAAGTTTAAACTGTCATCAACTTCAATATGAACAGAAGCAAACTTTTTATTTGGTCCATAATTATGAACCAACAGATCATGAAAACCTAAAATCGATTTATAAGAACTTAATTGTTTTTCCATTGTTTTGATTTCTTCAGCTGTTGGACGGCTACCTAGTAATTCATAGACAAAATCACGTAACATCATGATCCCACTAAAAATAATGTACCCGGCTAAGACAAAACCAACATAGCCATCAATACGCCAGCCAGTGAATCTTTCGATACCTGCAGATACTAAAACAGCTAACGTCGTGAATACATCATTGTAACTATCTTTGGCTGTCGCTTTTAGTGCTTCTGACTGAATTGTTTTTGAAAATCTAGTGTACATTCGTCCTTGTAAAAGTTTTAACAGAATCGAAAATATCAGGACAAGAAACACGATCGGTGTCAGGACTAAATGTTCCGGCCGAAAAATTTTCCGTATAGAAGCGTCCGAAAATTGAAACCCTACATACGTAATGATGATTGAAACAAATAAGCCACTGATATATTCAAATCGTTCATGTCCAAATGGATGTTCTTGGTCTGCGGGTTTTGCAGCAATCTTAAACCCAACAAGCGTCAAAATGGATGAAGCTGTATCGGATAAACTATTGATAGCATCCGCCATGATCGAAACACTGCCAGAAAAAAGGCCGATCATAAACTTCGCAACAAACAATAACATATTTGAGATAAGACCTAAGATTCCAGCTATAATACCTTTTTTGGTACGTTCTTGCCCACTAATCATTTTTTGTTCTTTTGACACTTTTTCGCTTCCTTTATTCTTTATTCTGGTTTAAGTGGCGTTGCAGCAAACAGCGCTTTAGCAATCAGTGGCGTAATGATTCCGGCACCTATCGCTTCCGGAATCCCATTGATTGCGGCAACTCCTGCCAAAGTTTTAAATAATAGATCCGCATCTACGCCATACGCATCAGCAGTTGCCCCAGTATAAAACAGTCCCATAAACCCTAGAACTAAAAGTGTATTCACGAGTGAGCCAAATACTCCTGCTAAAACCGAACCAACGACTACAGAATGATAACGTTGATAAATCCAGTGAAAAATGATTCCTGCAACTAAGCCAACTAACACTCTAGGAACAACTGAAATGATCGGATTGGTAAAGACGAGGGTATCAAATGGGGTCGTAGGCATGGCGTAAGCACGAATGATCGTGGCGATCCCCCAAAACAAACCAATGACCATGCCGTCTTTCGGTCCTAATACAACCGCAGCAACGATAACTGTTATGTGAATAATCGTCAAACTAATAAATCCTAAAGGAATAAACCCTAACCATGGAACCATTGCTTGAACGATAATGATTGCTAATAAAATCGCTCGTAAAACTAGACGAAAAGTTTTATTTTTACTATTCAATTTTACCCCCTCCTTTTTATTCTAATCGTAAAAGGTTTTGCTTTTTTGTCAATTAATTACTCTCAAAGAAAATGCTGATTGGTTGCATTCAGTTCTCATAAAATAAACCGAATTTGTCAACGGGATTTCCGTTTCAAACAAATTCGGTAGAACTTTTCTTTAACAAATAGGAGGATTCAATACTCCTTGAACAAAAAAGGTCGTTCTTGAGCCCTTTAGCATGTATGAAAATACATAGTATTATCGGTGCTTCCTTAAGCGATAAGCGATCAGTGTTTAAACTATGAAAAGCTGTTTAAAAAATGACCGCTTACTCGCTTCAATGAAAGCATCCTATTCCCCATTATTTGCTAAAACAAGGTCAAGCATTCGCTCCTTGAAATAAGTTTTTTCTCTCCCAAACATAAAATACCGTTTCAAAAGGAGGTTATTATCATCTGAGCTATTCGACGCTTTCCCATTTTATTTGGAAAAGTATTTAAAGTTGATTATTGATTAGACAACCATGTTTTAGCTTCTGATAAAGCATCTGGGATACCAGCAGGGTTTTTCCCACCTGCTTGCGCCATATCAGGGCGACCACCACCGCCACCACCAACTTTTGGTGCGATTGCTTTGATCAAGTCACCAGCTTTTAGCCCAGCATCATTTGCTTCTTTCGTCATAGCGACTAACAAACTAACTTTTCCGTCTTGTTCATTTGCCAAAACAAGAATATCGGAAATGTTTTTTTGTTTCCATTGGTCTGCTAATTGACGTAATTGGTTCATATCTTTTACTTTTACTTGTGCAGTAATCATTGAATGACCACTAACTGTTTCCACATTTTTAAAGACATCGCCTGCTTGTTGGTTCGCTAGTTTACTTGCTAATTGTTCATTTTCTTTTTGTAGTTCTTTTAATTGTTGTTGTAATTGTTCCGTTTTTGATACAACCTCTTTTAATTGAGGTGATTTGACAATTGTGGCAACTTCTTTTAATTGTTTTTCTTCCGCTTCCAATAACTCATAAGCTTCTTTACTTGTTACAGCTTCGATCCGACGAACACCGGCACCGATTCCTGATTCAGAAACGATTTTAAAGATCCCAATATTTTCAGTATTTGTTACATGGGTTCCACCACAAAGTTCGATAGACCATCCACCAATGTTCACTACACGGACTTCTTGACCATATTTTTCACCAAATAAAGCCATAGCCCCCATATTCTTAGCGGTATCTATATCTGTTTCAATGGTTTCTACTGGGATTGCTTCCCATATCTTCTCATTAACGATTCGTTCCATTTTTACTAATTCATCTGCTGTGATTTGTCCAAAATGAGTAAAGTCAAAGCGTAAATGTCCAGGAGCAACTAAAGAACCAGCTTGGTTTGCATGTTCCCCTAAAACTTCTTTTAAAGCTTTATGCAATAAGTGAGTCGCTGTATGGTTCTTAATGATGCGATTTCTCATCGGTACATCGATCAATAAGTGGTAAACTTCGCCTTCAGTCAATGTTGATAGCACTTCTACGGTATGCATAAATTGTCCATTCGGTGCTTTTTGAACGTCAACAACTGTCGCAACCGTTTCTCCAGAGGCATTGATGATCCAACCTTGATCAGCCACTTGTCCACCCATTTCTGCATAAAACGGTGTTTGATCAAAAATCAATTGACCTTGTCCAGCAGACAATTCACTCACTAGTTCTTCATCTTTGATAATCACCAATAGTTTGCTGTCTGATTCAACTTGATCATAGCCAATAAATTTACTATCCACTTTGATATCTGTTAATAGGGCAGATTGGACTCCCATTGATTTTTCTGTACTACGAGCAGCACGCGCACGTTGTCTTTGTGCTTCCATTTCTTTTTCAAAGCCTTCATGATCGACTTTCAAGCCTTCATCTTCTGCCACTTCTTCGGTCAACTCCACTGGGAAACCGTAAGTATCATATAATTTGAAGATATCTTTTCCAGCAAGTGTTGTTCCATTTGCTTTTTTGACTTCAGCGATCACTTGATTCAAGATTTCAAGACCTTCGTTGATCGTTTCATTGAAACGTTCTTCTTCGGTACGAACTACTTTTTCAATAAATTCTTTTTGTTGAAGGACTTCCGGATAATAGCTAACCATGATTTCGCCAACTACTGGAACAAGATCATATAAGAAAGCTTTTTCGATCCCTAATTTTTTCCCGTGCATCACTGCTCGGCGTAATAAACGACGAAGAACATAGCCACGACCTTCATTTGAAGGAAGCGCCCCATCTCCAATCGCAAAAGATAATGCTCGGATATGATCCGCAATTACTTTATAAGAAATGTCGGTTGTCGGGTTTTCACCATATTTTACTTGGTTACTTAGTTTTTCTACCGCATGAATGATCGGTAAGAACAAGTCTGTTTCAAAGTTTGTTGGTGCGTCTTGAACGATCGAAACCATCCGTTCCAGCCCCATGCCCGTATCAATGTTTTTATGTGGTAAAGGTTCAAATGTATGATCTGGTTTATGGTTGAACTCAGAAAATACTAGATTCCAAATTTCTAAATAGCGTTCGTTTTCTCCACCAGGGTAGTTTTCTGGATCATCTTCTGCGACATCATTGTATGCTTCGCCTCGATCATAGAAGATTTCTGTATCAGGACCACAAGGACCCGCACCAATATCCCAGAAATTATCTTCAACATCTACAATGTGATCAAGTGGTAAGCCGACTTCTTCATGCCAGATTCGTTTTGCTTCTGTGTCTTTTGGATAAACGGTAACATATAATTTTTCCGGATCAAATGCCATCCATTCAGGACTTGTTAAAAATTCCCATGCCCAATGGATTGCTTCATTTTTGAAATAATCACCAATAGAAAAATTCCCAAGCATTTCAAACATTGTGTGGTGCCGTGCTGTCTTCCCTACATTTTCAATGTCATTCGTACGAATTGATTTTTGAGCGTTTGTGATGCGTGGATTTTCTGGTACGACAGAGCCGTCAAAATATTTTTTTAACGTAGCAACCCCTGAGTTGATCCATAAAAGCGTTGGATCGTTGACCGGAATTAATGATGCGCTAGGTTCAATTGTGTGTCCTTTTGATTGGAAGAAATCTAAAAACATTTGTCGAACTTGTGCACTACTTAATTGTTTCATTTTATTACCTTCTTTCTTTATTTTAAACGACAAAAAAACACCCTCACAGCCAAGGACGAAAACTCGCGGTACCACCTTGGTTGCAATGATGTTCGATCATTACCTCTTGAACTCGATAACGCTGAGTAGCGTTGATATTTCTATCAATAAAAAAGGGAGCAATTTGTTTTTTTGACTATTCTTTTTTCAGCCTGGAAAGAATTTTCTGTAAGTCAGACTTAAACAAACCATGTCCTTTTCGTACTTTACAAGTATACGTATTCTATTTTATTCTGTCAACCGCTCTTTTCCTTCAACTCTTATTTCTTTCTAGAATATTTTTTGTTAAGCTTGAATTACGCCTATTAATCAAAAGGAGAATCGATGATGCAAGTTTATTTTGGAAACAAGTCCTGGATCAGAGGGGCGAGTTTTTATCTTCGTTATCAGGTATTTGTTCTGGAACAAGGCATTTTGCCAGAATTAGAATTTGACGAAACGGACAATTCTGATAACTACTTTCTGTTAATGGAAAACAATGTTCCAATTGCAACATTACGTTATCAAAAAAAATCGTCCACTTGTCTTAACCCCGATCGTTTTTGCGTCGCCAAAAATTATCGCCAACAAGGTTTCGGTCGTCAGCTGTTGTCCTTAGCTGAACAGAAAGCAAAAAAAGAAGGCTTGCTGTCAAGTTACCTAGTAGCAGAAATGACTGCCCTTAGTTTCTATCAGCAACAAGGTTACGAGACTTGTACAGATCCTTTTATCGAGGATGGGATTACCTGCGTAGGGATGCAAAAAGAATTGATTTAAGATCTATTATCACTAGATTATCTGCTAAATGAACACTTAAAAACATACCAAAGGAATGCAGAAGACATGCAATCCTTTGGTCTTTGAGCGTGAAGTCATGACGTCTCTTTTAAAGGGTCTGGTCATTGACTTACTTATTGGAGTTTTTCTTATTTTTTCTTGCAGTTCTAGTTTGTTGTCTGCGTTCGATTTTACGGTCTTTTTTGTTCTTTTCAGCAATTGCCCAATCGATTTTCTTTTTATATCCAGGTTTGATTTTTTTCTTTTTCTTTTTCACTAAGCCGATCAATGTAGGATCCAGTGTATCTTTGGATTTTTCCCGTTTCGTCCGACGATTGCGGTCATAAGTCTTGATGATTTCATCATTTTTGATTTCCATCGGTTCAAATGTGACACCAATTTTTTCAATACTGTCAATCGTTTGTTCATCACTTGGTGAGTACAAAGTGATCGCAGTTCCTTTTAAACCATTACGTCCAGTCCGACCTACTCGATGGATAAAGAAGTCAAGGTCTTCAGGAATTTCTGCATTGATCACATGAGAAACCCCTTCAATATCGATGCCACGTGCCGCTAGATCTGTCGCAACCACGTATTGATATTCTAAGTTTTGAACTTGGCGCATCACTCGTTTTCGTTCTCTTGGAGTGATATCTCCATGGATTTTGGCTACTTTTAAGCCTTGATTTTTCAAATAATCAGCAATTTCATCCACGTGTTGTTTCGTATTTGCAAAGACAATTGCAAGGTAAGGATGACCAATTGTTAACAATTGGTAGATCATTCGATTTTTATCTTTCCCTTTAGTAGAGATCAGCCAATTCTCGATATCTTCTGAAATAACTGCTTTCGGTTTGATTTCTTCAATGATTGGATTTTCCATGTATTTACGTAAAAATGGTCGTAATTTTTCAGGAATCGTCGCTGAGAAAACTAAAAATTGCAGTTTTTCAGGCAAGCGACTAGCAATTTGATCCACTTCATTCAAGAAGCCCATGTCCAGTGTCATATCTGCTTCATCTACAACAAATGCAAATGCTGTATGGTTTTTTAATGCTTGTTCATTCATCATATCCAAGATTCTACCTGGCGTTCCCACTACGATCTGTGGTTGTTGATGTTTCAAGCGGCTCAATTGGCGTTGCTTATCCGTTCCACCTACAAAATTCGTCACTCGGATCTCTGGATCGGAAAATTTAGCGATCTGACTAGCAGCATCATAAATTTGAGTAGCTAGTTCACGACTTGGTGCAGTGATTACTACTTGTACTTCGGCTTTTTCCGCATTGATTTTTTGAAATAAAGGCAATAAAAATGTATGCGTTTTGCCCGAACCAGTTTGTGATTGACCAATGATATTTTTTCCTTTAGCGATCAAAGGAATCAAACGCTCTTGTACTTCAGTTGGTTGAGCAAAACCTTTTTCTGCTAACGCCTCATTTATATATGGTTTAAAATGAAATTGTTCAAAATTACTCATTTAAGTAAGCACCTCTTCTCTTTCTTTTTTACACGACTTTCGCATTATACCACATCCTCAAGCAATTTGCTTGATCCTTTTCAAAGTCGCTCACGATCCACTAGTTCCCTTTTGGTTGAATGGTACTAATCGTATGTGTTTGACTGGCTTTTTCATAGAACAGCACTCTTTTCTTACGAAGGAATGACAAGAAAAGATTCAGCATGAAGATAAACTGTGCAAATGCAACACCCAACACAATAAAAATCCCGCTTACCTGTAATACACCTGTCGTATGGTCAGTGATATGTTGGATCGTCTGACTAAGCCAAGCTAACCCATAAAATAAAAAGTAAAGATACCCATAACGGATAAACAGTGCTTTAAAAGAAAGTCGTTTTCCGTTATCTGAAACCACACGAATGCGTACGATTTTTTTACCTAAAGTGAGACCGTTTGTTACATATGGTATGACCATGAAATAAAGCAAGACTTCTAAAAATACCCACCAACTACTTGAAGTGATATCACCTATTTTCAAAGACAATTGAAGAGTCACAGCAATCAGTACGGATAAAACCGATAAGAAAGCCCAATCAATGAGATAGGCAACTAATCGTCTCGTTAGAGAAACTGTTTTCCCTTTTTCGTATGACACTTCATCCATTCTTGCTCTCGTAGGCAACATGAAGGTAAAGATTGGTGTCATAATGTACCCTAACGTTCCTCCGATCGTATTCGTCAATAAGTCATTGACATCAAATAGCCGATAAGGTCGAGGATAAATAAAATACAACCCACTTAACTGTGTCAATTCAAAAAATAAGGAAAGACAAAAACTTGCAATGATGGTTTTCACAAAAGATAATCGAAAATAATATCTTAAATAGATCCCAAAAGGTAATAAAAGCAAAACATTAAATACCGGTTCTAAAAAAACGCTTTGTCGCATCGCTGGTAAATACGTACTTGGATCAGATAAAACCAAGACGGTATTCTCTCGGAAATGGACCCATGATGCAAATAAATGTAATTCCATTTTAGGTCCGGTCATTTGAGCAACGGCTTCCTTTGAAGGTAACGGTAAAATGATCAAAAAATAAGCACATAACAAATAAAAAACAAACGAATATAAGATAACCGCTCTCGAAAAAATAAACGTTCCATACTTTCGATATTCATAAATGAAAAAAACCGAAGAAATCGCTAATGCCAAAAATGGAAAAACAATAAGTGCAAAGCGAATCGGTTCAATATAACTAGCCATAAACATCCCCCTTTTTCATCTTAACTAACGGTTTCATCTTATCAGTACTCTTGTAAACTATGCAATTTATGGGGTAATTATTTTTAAATTTATATTAATTGAAGTATCATTAACAAAAGGAGGCGATTAGCGTGCTTAATATTTATTTTGTGTTTGGCGTACCCGCTTTTTTATTGATTCTCTATCTCATTTTTGCGTATATACGTAAAAAAACGACCATCCGCTATCTTGGATTTATCTTGTTAATTATTGCTAGTTTCATGCTCGTGTTTAACTTACAGACATGGCAACAAGCACTACTTGAAATGGAGCAAGCTTCCTCTCGATCTTTATCAGATCAATTAGGTTATCCGATCTACTTGATTTGGATTCCCATTACTGTTGCTGGTTTTCTCGTCTTATTAAACCTTTTTCGTGCTTGGCGCCGACTAAAACAGTTAAGAAAAAAAACAGGATAAAAACGTGCATTCTCTTGTAGCTGGTTGGTAAAGTTAGCATTGCTTAACTTGACACGCTACAACAGAATGCACGTTTAACTATCATTTATATGTTAAACTACAGGATATTTATTTTTCAAATATAAATAAACAGGGATTCCGACTAATGTCAAAGCGATTCCGCTAAATGCTAAAAGTGTTTGTGTCAGTAACGTACTAACCACGATAAAAGCACCACCAAGAATGGCGATTAGCGGAATGATTGGGTATAGCGGAACTTTATAAGGCCTTTCAAGTTTTGGAGCTGTTTTTCTCAATATAATTACACCTACAAATACCATCGTATAAAAAATCCAAATCACAAAAACAAGCATATCCGTCAGCATATCAAATCCACCGACCATCATCATACCGATCGCAATCACTAGTTCCAAAACACCAGCAACCACTGGAATCTTCGTTCGATCGTTCAATTTTCCTAAGTGGTGACTGAAAGGTAACCGTTTTTCTTGGGCCATCACATAGGGCAGGCGCATCCCAGTAAGTGTATAGCCATTGATTGTTCCATAGACTGAAATCAAAATCCCGACAGTTACAAGTTTCCCACCTACGCCACCAAAAATCATGGTAGCCACTTCGCTAGCAGCATTACTGTTGCCACTGATTCCTCCAATCGAAGCTGTTTTTAAAAAGACAGTATTAACGAATAAATAAACAACCATAATCCCGATGATTCCTATAGAAATGGCTTTCGGTAAATCTTTTGCCGGTTTTTTTAATTCTCCTGCAATGTTTCCAACGTGAATCCAACCATCATAAGCAAACATTGTCGCTAACAAGCCCGCACCTAATGCTGAAAACAATGGCAGATCTTTTCCTGATTCTATGGGAAACAGCTGAAACTCTACTCCACCGCTGCGAAATAAGCCAAACAAGACGATGACTGCCAGTGGGATCAATTTACAGATTAAGGTAATGGATTGAAAAGTTCCACCAACTTTTGATCCTAAAAAATTGATCAGCATGATCGTCACAGCGGCTATAATAGCGATGGGGACAATCCATTGCTGTTCTAAGGCAAATAAGTTCACAAATTGTGTCCCAAAGATGATTGATAGTGCCGCTACATTTGCAGGAAAGTAAATCACAACTTGTGCCCAACCTAACAAAAAAGCAGCAGTCTGACCATAGGTTCGTTCGATATATTTGACCATACCACCTGTTTCGGGGATCGCTGCGGCAAGTTCTGCACCAGTTAAACCTGCACAGACGGAGATGATCCCTCCCAAAAACCAAGAAAGCATATGTAAACTAACTGATCCTGTAACTTCTGCGACACTCGCTGCTTTAAAGAATACTCCCGCTCCAATCACTGTTCCCATCACAGTCGATAAAGCAGTAAAAAAGCCCATCGTTCGCTTTAGTTCGACTTTGTTTTTTTCAGCCGATACTTGGTTACGTTCCATCGCTTATCCTCCCTTTATCGTAAACTCCCCACCACTCGATCGGAAGTTTACGATAAACTATAGTAATTAGACTGTTGCTGTCAATTTCTCTTGCAACTTGGTCAACATATCTTGAGTCATTTTATCTAGGTCGTAACGTGGTTGAAAGCCCCACTCTTTTTGCGCACAACTAATATCTAATGAATTTGGCCAAGAGTCTGCGATCGATTGTCGCACTGGATCAACTGCATAGTCCATTTCAAA
This sequence comes from Enterococcus sp. DIV1682a, assembly GCF_051711005.1. Lineage (NCBI taxonomy): Bacteria > Bacillati > Bacillota > Bacilli > Lactobacillales > Enterococcaceae > Enterococcus > Enterococcus sp. DIV1682a. The sequence continues at coordinate 1,386,098 of NZ_JBIOLT010000001.1, read as the reverse complement.
ATCAGGAAACACTTTTTTGATTGACGCTTTGATTTCTTCTGGTTCAAAAGACATCGCAGAGATATTGAATGCATTGCGATGAACTAAATTTTTAGGATCAGCATTCATCAACTGAACAATCGCCTCAATGGCATCTGGCATGTACATCATGTCCATAGCTGTACCACGATCAATAAAGCACGTGTATTTCCCTTCTTTGATAGCTGAATAATAAATATCCACTGCATAGTCCGTTGTCCCACCACCAGGTAAAGTTTTATAAGAAATCAATCCTGGGAAGCGTACACCTCGTGTATCTACGCCATACTTTGTATAATAGTAATCACACAAAAGCTCGCCTGCGACTTTTGTCACGCCATACATTGTTGTTGGTCGTTGGAGTGTATCTTGAGGAGTCTCATCTTTTGGTGTATTAGGTCCAAAAGCGCCGATTGAACTTGGCGTGAAGAATTTTAACTTAAATTCTCTTGCGACTTCCAGCGCATTGACTAACCCAACCATATTGAGGTCCCAAGCGAACTTTGGTTTTGCTTCAGCGACAGCTGATAAAAGCGCTGCTAAATGAATCAAAGTATCTACTTGATATTTTTCGACTAACGCTCGCATTTTTTCGTAATCCATGACGTCTAAAATTTCAAATAGTTCACCATCTTCTAGCTTTTCAGGCATACGAATATCCGTTGCGACAACATTTTCATTACCCAAATCTTCCCTTAAACGTAAAACTAATTCCGATCCGATTTGCCCAAGGCAGCCAGTAACTAATACTTTTTTCATACAAACACTCCTTTTTAGTTCATTTTCACTATCTATTAAAAATAAATGCTACCTACATTCCATTAACGAGCAAAATATAAAAAAGGTGATTCTTCGATTTTCACAGAAACACAACCGAAATGCCCTATCCTATGATCTTCTTTCACTTAGATTTCAGGCGAGATCGTTTCTCTTAAATCAAATGATGCCCATTTCATTTCCGACTTTTTGGTAAATCGCTACAGCATGATCGAGCATTTCTTTGGTATGAGCTGCAGTTGGCATATTACGAACACGACCTGTTCCCAATGGTACGGTTGGATAAACGATTGGTTTCACATATAGTCCATTTTCAATCAACTTTTTAGAAAATTGTTGTGTTAGACTCTCATCGCCAAGTATCACTGGAGTGATTGGTGTTTCCGACACGCCGATGTCATACCCGATTTTTTTCAGTTCTTCTTTGAAATAAATGGCATTTTCCCAAACTTTTTCGACTAATTCTGGATGATCTTGCATCAGTTGAATCGATGCTAGAGCAGCGCCAGCAGCACCTGGTGTAAGTGATGTTGAAAACAAGAAAGGACGTCCTCGTGATTTTAACCAGTCGATCAACGATTTAGATCCTGCGACATAGCCACCAACGACACCGATTGCTTTAGACAATGTACCCATTTGCATGTCAATTTTCTGTTGGAGACCAAAATGCTTCACTGTGCCGGCTCCTTTTTCCATCACTCCAGAACCATGGGCATCATCCACATAAGTAATCAACCCGTATTTTTCGGCAATTGGGATCATATCGGGTAAATTAGCTACATCGCCATCCATTGAAAAAACACCGTCTGTGATATACATGATTTTGTTATATTTCCCACTATTTACCGCTTCTTTTGCTTTTTCTTCTAGATCGTTCATATCTTGATGCTTAACACGAATGATTTTGGCACCAGAGAGGCGACATCCATCGATGATCGAAGCATGATTCAATTCATCTGATAAGATCGCATCCTCCTTAGTCATAATGGCTGAAATAGCTCCCATATTACAATTGAAGCCTGATTGAAAAGCAATCGCTGCTTCTGTACCTTTAAATTCTGCAATTTTATTCTCTAATTCTTGATGGATACGTAATGTGCCATTAATTGTTCGGACAGCACCTGCGCCGACACCATAGCGATTCGTTGCGTCGATACACGCTTGTTTCAGCTCCACTCGATCAGCAAACCCCAAATAATTATTCGATGCTAGATTGATCAAATTTTTCCCTGCTACCTCAATGATCGCACCATTTGCACCTTCAAGGATATCAATCGTGTTGTATAGTCCCTTTTCCTTCAATAAAGCCAGTTCCTGTTCTAAATAAGTTGACAATACTTCAGAAGACATGTCTCCACCCCCATTTTTCTAACCTTCAAGGTTGAGGAACGAATATGCAGCCTTTCATTCCTGTTTATAAGTATACCTTTTCTGATAGCGCTTACACAAATTATGAGAGTTATTTAACTGAGTATTTTCTTACATAACAAAACAATCGGTACTCCACTAACGAAATATTTTTTTACTTATTTTAGTAACTAGCATTATTTTTAAGAGGATCACATCTAGATGATATCAACCCTTAACTTAATCAACTTTCCAATAAATATTCCATATATTCTGAATTTTCCGCCATTAGTTAGCCTTGTTTTTTGTTATGAAATAAAAAAACGAATATTCTATTTGTATATTAGATTCTTTTAATGTTTGCTTCTCTAGCTATATATTACTTGGTCCAAGGCGCTTACCTGTAGCTATTTTAAGAAGTCTTTCTCCCAACACAAAAAACGTTCCTTATGGTCATCAGTTACTACTCATGACCACAAGAAGAGACTGAGACAAACCTTGCCTCAGTCTCTTCTGGTCTATCTAAAATCGAATAAACGGTGTTCAAAGAGCTGACCTTCGGCGATAAGTCAAAAAATCTCAAAACATGGGAAGCTGTTTCGAGATTTCCATCCTTAATGCTCCTGCGATTACTCGTCGCAGTTTTTACTTGGTGAGCGCTCAGGTCAAAACACTCTTTTCACGACCTCTTGTTCACGGTGAGACAAAAGTAGCATCTTCGGAAAATTTGCCGAAATTTACCAAAAATTTGAGAAGCACCAAGTAGGTAACAATCAACATCAAAAACGAGTTTTTGTGTTTCTTGTCAATTTTCGGAAATTCCTTCTTATTTCTTGATGCTAAACACTTTTGTCTCAACCTCCTGTTGCCAACCAGCTTTCGGGAGTAAAATCAGGGTCTCCTACTGACCATTCATTGAAGAATTCATCAATAAATTCCCGCATAAAGGCTTCTCGTCGTTTTGCTTCCTTTATACCATATGGGGTGTTCATCCTATCTGGTAATAAGAACAATTTTTCGTAAAAATGATTGATCACAGTAGACCCTTTGCGATAATCTTTTTTATTTTGATAATTGATTGGGTGCCTACTTTCATCAAAAATGGGATGGCCATGTCCACCACCAAAATAAGCCGTACGCAAAATACCAATTGCTCCTAAGGCTTCAAGACGATCTGCATCTTGAACAATTTTTCCTTCAATAGGTAATGCCATTTCTTCACCTGACAACCCTTTTGAAAAAGACAGGTTTTCAATAATCAAAAAGATTGATTCAATGGTTGCATCTGATAGCTCTAAACGTTGCAAAAATTGATGTAACTCTGCTTTGGCTTTCGTTTCATCGGCTACTACTTTATCATCGATCGTATCATGCAAATAAGCAGAAGCAAGGGTAATCAATGGATCAGCTTGCGGTTCAGTTGCTAAAATTTTCTCTGCTAATTTAACGACTCTTACCGTATGATCAATCCCGTGTCCAGTTTGATCCATTGCTAATTGCTTGAAACTGTAATCAGCAATTTCCTGCAGTTTCTCCATTTATTTTCCTTCTTTCTCGCTACTGAATTCAGCTACTTGATAGACCGAAAAATAGATTTTTTTCATGTAATCGATCAAATACTGCGGATTTAGCACCTCACCGGTTGCATCCTGAATCAATTGCGTTGGTTTTCTAGATGCACCATATTGATGGATCTTTTCTTTCATCCATTCTTTGATTGGTCGATAATCATCGGATGCTAACACTTCATCGATCGAAAGCTCTTTTTCTAATGCGTGAAGCAGTTGCGCAGCATACATATATCCTAAAGCATAAGATGGGAAGTAACCAAAACTAGCTCCTGACCAGTGGACATCTTGCAAGATTCCTTCTAAATCATTCGCAGGTCGTACTCCTAGATATTCTTCATACTTTTGATTCCAAATAGTTGGTAACTGAGCCACGTCCACGCCTTCATTGAAAATCATTTTCTCAATTTCATAACGAATAATGATATGCAATGGATAGGTTAAACTATCTGCTTCAATTCGAATCAAGCTTGCTTGGGTTTGTTTCAGCGAGCGATAAAAGTCAGTAAATGAAATATCATCGAATGTTCCTTCTGCACATTGTTGGAAAAATGGATATTGTTTTTCCCAGAAACTTCGATTGCTACCAATAATGATCTCATTGAACAGTGATTGAGATTCGTGGATTCCCATCGAAGTACCTTGGTAAATCGGAGTATAAGCAAATTTTTCGTCAATATCTTGCTCATACATTCCATGACCAGCTTCATGGATCACGCCAAAGACTGCCATTTTAAAGTCATGTTCATTCCAACGAGTCGTAATACGTGCATCATTATGATTGATCCCGATCATAAAAGGATGGATTGTGTCATCTAAACGTCCTCTTGAGAAATCATAACCTAACTGTTCAATCACGCCTGTGACAAACCTTTTTTGTTGGGCTTTAGTCATTTTTCGAGAAAGAAAAGAGGTATCTGGTTCATGCCCTTTTTCTGCTAAGGTTTTTCTAATTTCCATGATCCCTTCTTTTACTTGTTGGAAAACACGATCTAAGATTTCAACAGACATCCCTGGTTCATATTGGTTGAGTAACACATCATAATCAGTTGCTTCGTCTTTTTTCCAATAGGGTATCAACTGTTTTGTTAACTCAATATTTTTAGTCAATGCTTCTTGAAAATCCGCAAAATTTTTCGTTTCACGAGATTGCTGCCATTGCACCTGTGCGGTAGAAGTTGCTGCTGTCAATGCAGTCATCAATTCTTCAGGAACTTTATATTCAAGTTCATAGTCTTCTTTGACCTTCTCAAACACGATTTTTCCCGTTTCAGATAATTCATTGGGATGTTCAGAAAAATATTGGATGGCTTCTTTGATCTTAGGTCCAATTTTCTTTGAGAAATAAAGACTATAAAGATAACTATTGACTTCACTACGATCCTCACTCGCTTTTTCTGGCATACCCGTTTGGATATCCCAATCTAAAATGCCCAAAGTTTGTTGCAAGAGATTGATTTCTTTTAGTTCTTTCATAAATTCTTTTTCATTCATCATTTATTCCTCCATCCATCCCATATAATTTTAAATCGTTTTGTCTTTTCTTGGTGGCCGCGTTCCCCAGTATTGGAAGAGATCAGTCCGTAAAGCTCCGTTATACAGTTTACGTTTTTTAGTAGCTTTTTGCCCATAATACTCTTCAAAAGTAAGATCACTTGTCAAAATGTATTTACTCCATGTCTTTAATGGACGGAAAACATCGCCCATTTCTTCATACAAGCGACGAACCGTTTCTTCTTCACCTAAACGCTCTCCATAAGGCGGATTCGCGACGATTACGCCGTATTCTTTATCCGTTTTGAAATCTTTGACTGCTTGTTGTTTAAACGTGATTGAAGAGCCTAAGCCAATTTCTTCCGCATTCGCTTTAGCAATTTCGATCATCCGCCCATTGATATCAGAACCTGTGATATCGAGTTCAATATCATAATCTGCTTGCTCTTCTGCCAATGCTCGAACATTTTCCATAACATCTTTACTAAACCAATCCCATGATTCACAAGCAAATTCACGATTAAATCCTGGTGCAATGTTGTGTCCAATCAAGGCAGCTTCGATGCAGATCGTACCAGAACCACACACTGGATCATAAAACGGACGATCTTTTCGCCAATTTGTCAACATCACTAAAGCGGCTGCCATGTTTTCTTTCAACGGTGCGCCACCTTTTTCCAAACGATATCCCCGTTTGAACAAACTAGGACCAGTTGTGTCTAGTGTGATCATGACATGATCTTTTAGTAAAGCGACTTCTAATTGAAAATGTGCGCCTGTCTCCGTTAATGGAACAGATGCCGGACGGTGATAATACTTACGCAATCGTTCAACGATCGCTTTTTTAGTGATCGCCTGACAATCAGGTGTACTATAAAGCTTAGACTTGATTGATTTTCCTGCAACCGGAAATTCAGCATCTAAAGGCAGAAAGTCTTCCCAAGGTAATGCTTTAACTTTCTCAAATAGTTCATCAAAGGTAAACGCATCAAATTCCCCAACAACGATCTTTACCCTGTCAGCTGTTCGTAACCATAAATTTGCTGTAGCGATCGTTTCCATCGTTCCTTTGAAACGTGCCCGTCCATTTTCAACTTGACAATCAATGCCTAAGTCACGTAGTTCTTTTCCAACAAGGGCTTCTAACCCACTTGCAGCCGTTGCCACAAGATTAAATTCTCTAGTCGTATCCATACTTATCTCCTTATAAGAAAAGCTGAACGTGGTCGTCCAGCTTTTTGTAAAATCAAACCGAAAAATGAATCAGTATTTTTTTCATACTTGTCTCTAAATTGCCATTCTTCACTCGTTCATTTTTGTGTTCCTGAACAAACAAGCCATTTATTGAATGGTATAAATCAGTGGTGACACTCTAATGTTAAAAAAAACCTTCACAACATGGTTGGAAGGTATTCCCTGTTATATTGCGGTTTTCTGTAAGCCATGTTCTGTACACTACTTTTCCAGGGAGAAAAAGCAATGTGGTAACCATCTATCTGCAGTTAACCTGCCTTTTTGTCTCGTTCTTAATTCCCAACAAAAAGCGCCCCTACCATTGTTTGGGTTGCTCGCTCGAGGGGTTTACCGCGTTCCACCGAATAAGTTTCCCTATTCGCTTCGTCACTGTGGCACTTTCAAGGATACTTAAGCATAGTTAAAAACCTTAGCTTGTTTTCCTGCCGTTACTCTAATAGAGTACCTTAGCTTATTGTTTCGCTAAGCACGAACACTACAGGCATCACAGCCTGTGCGAGCATGGACTTTCCTCAGCCTGATCATGTCAGACCGCGATTACCCAAAAACCGCAATGTATCATCAATCTTAGAATTGACGTGTCTTTTCGTTATCATCGTCACTTGCATTTGTGTAGTTGTTTGGGTTAGGTTGGGAAACATTCACTGTTGATGATTGTTGATCCAATTTTTTTCCAAATACTTCACGTTCAAGATTTGACAAACGTTTCAAGATATCGAAATTTGTGACTGCTGCACTTTTCGGTGTTTCAACTTGTTGAACACGCGTTTGTGCTGCTCCTTGTGTTTTTGATAATTGTGCTACTTTGGCACTTAATTTATCATTTTCTTCTTGTAAAGCAAGGAGTTTTTTGCTGTAAGTTTCATAATCTTTGATGATATTGTCTAAGAATTCATCCACTTCGATGGGATCATAGCCACGCATCTTTGTTTTGAATTCTTGTTGTAAAATGTCTTTAGGACTATAAACCAATTCCGCCATATTTACACCTCTAGTTTTCATTTACATAATAACAGTTTCTACCTATATCATTGTATCGGAAATAACTTGATAAATCAAACACTATCTGAATTATTCACTGAAATTTTGTAAATCATCCATACTGACTAGCCGAATTTCATAAGAATGATCCTGTTGATAGGTTTGCGCCTCTTTCAGAAAATACAGGGTTTTCCCTGGAAACTCAGGATCATAAATTAATAGACAGCCATCGGTATGGTCAAGTAAAAAACGCGTGTGGTTTCTTAATTGGCTAGGCGACTGATAGGCTTGATGGCTAACTGCTTCAACGTAGTCTGCTAACTGTTCTGCCATTCTTAACTTTTCTTGATTATTCTCATTCCAATTATTTCCAAACTCTTTGAATGGATAGATGATCCCCAACTTTAACTCAGGGTATTCCTGCTTTAATTCAGCAACTACTTCCGTGACCCATGTTTCTATACCCAAGTTTCCACTAGTAAGAACCCATTCAAGTCCTTCTTCGACTAATTGCTGTATCTCTTTTTTTAAGACTTTTTTAATAACCGTTATTTTAGGGTCATTTTCCTTAAAAACCCCAAGTTCAAAACTTCGATAACCGGAAATATACATCACTTTTAATCGGTCCATTTGAGTTTCCTTTTCTTTCTTGATTCTTTTTTGCTATAATGTTGGCTAGGAGTGTGATTAAAATGGTTTTACGCTATCCAAACGGCCAACCCTATCATAAGAATGCCTCTTTAAAGGAAAAAGTTCAAGAAAAAAGAGAATCAGCCATTGAATTTGGCAATCGAGGGATGCGTTTTGAAGAAGCAATTAACGAAAGTAACCAGTATTACTTAGCGCACCAAGTAGCTGTTATCCATAAAAAACCAACCCCCATTCAAATTGTTAAAGTAGATTATCCTCGACGTAGCGCCGCTGTTATTAAGGAAGCTTATTTCTCACAGGCCTCCACAACAGATTATAACGGTGTATATCGAGGTTTCTATTTGGATTTTGAAGCGAAAGAAACAAAGAATAAGACATCTTTTCCCTTCAAAAATTTCCATGCGCATCAAATTGACCATATGGAAGCTTGTCTAAAGCAACAAGGAATTTGTTTTGTCCTATTATGGTTTTCTACGTTGAAGCGTTGCTTTTATTTAGATAGTACTTATCTGATCGATTATTGGCATGCGCAAAAGGATCAGGGGAAAAAGTCGCTTCCGCTTTCATTGATCGAAAAAATAGGGATCGAGATCCAAACAGGTTTTTCGCCACGTATCCCTTATCTAAAAGCGGTAGATCAATACTTATCAACATTAACTATCGAAGGAGATCGCAAGAATGGCAAATGAGCAAACAAGAACTTCCAGACGAAACAGTCCCTCTTCTTCTAAAAAGACGAGTCAAACAAGAAATAAAACTTCTGGCAAAGGTTCCGGGCATAAGAAGCGTGGGCTTTTCATCCGTATCATCTTGATTTTATTTTCTTTGATTTGTATCGCTTTCCTAGCCGGTGTCGGATTATTTTGGTTTTATGCAAAAGATGCTCCAAAATTAACGGACACTGCATTAGATGCGACTGTTTCTTCTAAACTTTACACACAAAATGGCGAATTATTTGAAGATTTAGGAGCAGAAAAAAGAGAAAAGATTACCGCAAACGAATTGCCGAAAACGTTAGAAAACGCCATCGTTTCTGTTGAAGATCGTCGTTTCTATAAACATATCGGGATCGACCCAGTTCGGATCGTCGGCTCTGCACTTTCTAACTTTACTTCTGGCGGACTTCAAGGTGGTAGTACATTGACCCAACAGTTGATTAAGCTCTCCTACTTCTCTACCAACGCTTCAGATCAAACCTTGAAACGAAAAGCACAAGAAGCTTGGTTAGCTGTAAAATTAGAACAACAAAAATCAAAACAAGAAATATTGACTTACTATGTGAACAAAGTCTATATGTCCAACGGATTATACGGAATGGAAACGGCAGCAGAAAATTATTTTGGTAAAAGATTACCAGAACTTTCATTACCACAGACTGCTTTGTTAGCTGGAATGCCACAAGCGCCTTCTGCCTATGACCCATACCAATATCCAGAACAAGCCAAAAAACGGCGAGATACTGTTTTATATACCATGTTACAAAACAAGAAAATCTCTCAATCAGAATATGATGCTGCAGTGAATACACCAATCGATGATGGTCTTCAAGAGATGAAAAAAGAAGATGATAATTCAAAAATCGTTGATAATTATGTCAAAGAAGTCATCAATGAAGTTCAAGAAAAAACGGATAAAAATGTATTTACTGATGGATTGGATATCTATACTAACTTAGATCTAGATGCACAAAAACATCTTTATGATATTGTCAACACTGATGACTATGTCAACTATCCTGATGATGAAATGCAAGTTGCTTCTACGTTGATCGATGTCAATACTGGTCAAGTAAAAGCGCAAATTGGCGGTCGCCATATTGCAGAAGATGTCACACTAGGTATGAACTTAGCTGTTAATACTTCTCGTGACTTCGGTTCGACGATGAAACCAGTCACAGATTATGGCCCAGCTTTTGAATATCTAAAATACTCTACAGGAAAAACGATCAGTGATGCTCCTTATAACTATGAAGGAACCTCAACACCAGTAGGCAACTGGGATAACCGCTTTATGGGGACGATCACCTTAAGACAAGCCTTGTATCTTTCCAGGAACGTTCCAGCTGTCAAATTGTTCAATGAAGTCGGCGCAGATAAAGTCAGCACCTTTTTAAAAGATCTTGGAATTGAATATAGTACGATCCATCAATCAAATGCGATTTCAAGTAACACAGAAAAACAAGACGGCACAAAATATGGCGCTTCTTCCTTAAAAATGGCGGCTGCCTATGCTGCTTTCGCTAATGGAGGAACGTATTATAAACCACAATATGTCAATAAGATCGTCTTCCAAGACGGCACAGAAGAAACGTTCGATCCCGATGGTAATACAGCTATGTCTCCAGAAACAGCCTATATGGTCACAGATATTTTAAAAGATACATTAACAAAAGGAACTGGGACGAATGCGTTGATTCCTGGATTATACCAAGCTGGGAAAACCGGGACTTCCAACTATACGGATGATGAGTACGCAAAATTAGGAACTTCTAGCGGTGTGTATCCTGATATTTTATTTGCTGGTTATACACCAAACTACGCCATCTCAGTATGGACCGGTTATAACAACAAAATGACACCTGTCACCTCCGCTTCGTCTCATGTTGCTTCTGATGTTTATCGAGAATTAATGAAATATGTATCATCCAGCGTCACAAATAGCGATTGGCAAATGCCTAGCGGACTGGTAAGATCTGGCGGTGAATTATACTTTACCGATCAACTCAAGAAAACACCAAGTACGACGATCCCTTCAACAACGGTGCCATCTTCATCAGTGACACTGGTACCTGAAAGTTCGACACCGGTATCTTCTTCTTCGGAATCGACAGAAACTTCAACAACTGAGTCATCTGCCGAATCTTCGACATCGGTAGATAGTTCAAGTGAAAAAAATGATTCAAGTAGTTCAGCTGAAACGCCAGAAAATAGCAGCAGTAGTCAAAGCTCTTCATCTTCGGCAACTCCTGAGTCATCCACGACACCACCAGCGCAAACACCTCCGGAGAACAATGCACAGTCCGGACAGTCCTCTAGTCGTTCAACGTCTTCTGGCACATAACAAAAAAGGAAGTTGAGAAAAACCTCAACTTCCTTTTTTTATCTTTTGTTTTACGTTCAATGTTTTTTCTTTCATTCTGTTTTTTCCATCTTGACACATGTCTAACAAGGGGCAAACTTCACACCGTGGACTTCTTGCCGTGCAATGATAACGACCAAAAAATATTAAAGTGTGGTGAGTCTTGACCCATAATTCTTTTGGTACTTTGCGCATCAGCGTTTCTTCTACTTCCAACACCGAGGCATTCAACTTACAAATCCTTAAACGTTTTGTTACTCTCTCGACATGAGTATCCACAGCAATTGCTGGTATACCAAAAGCATCACCTAAAACGACATTCGCTGTCTTTCGTCCAACTCCTGGAAGAGAAATCAATTCTTTTCTAGTTTGAGGAACTTGACCTGAAAAGCGATCCATCAATTGTTGGGCACATGCTTTGATATTTTTTGCTTTATTGCGGTAAAGACCAATCGTTTTGATCTTAGGGATAATGTCATCAATCGGAGCCGCAGCCAGCTTTTCAGGAGTTGGAAAAGCTTCAAAAAGAGCTGGGGTCGCTTTATTAACTGAGACATCGGTTGCTTGAGCACTGAGTATGACAGCAATCAACAGTTCATAAGGGTTTCGATGTTTTAATTCACCATGTGCTTCTGGGAACATGTCGTACATTTTTGTCAAGGCTTCCATTGTTTTTTGTTTACTTAACATATTATTCCTCCAGCCAATTTTTCAACGTAACTTTTGGCAAGGCTTCTGGTTGTGCGTTAGTGGTTTCCACTTCTTTTTGTAACATTTGTTGTTTTCGTCTTTTTTGATCTTCTTCTACTTGTTGCTTCGTCTTTAAATTTTTACGTTCCCAAGACAACAAGATTCGATCCACATAGTTAAAACTATACGCTTGATTCAAAACAGCCTCACGTAAAGCAAGTTTCAGAATTTCCGGTTGATAATGATCTTCTTCTAACCATTGACCGATCCGTTGAAATTCGATGGCTGACAATGGGCGACCAAATTCCTGTTCAAATAACTGATAAACAGACTGCACCATTTTTTCTTGACTTAAATCAGCTTGTTTTTGATTTTGACTTTCCAAAAAATTCCCTAAAATTTCATATATAGGATATAGATTGTAACGATCAGCTTGCTTACCATCAATTGTTGCTGTTTCAATTTTAATAAACCCATTACTGATCAAGTGATTTAAAATTTGATAGATACGCTCTTGTTTGACACCCATATCCAACGCAATCGAGTGTAAATCTGGGAAAAAGTCTCCTTCGAGTTGCGCCCTTTGCAATTGCAAAATAAATAAAAACTCTTCTGCTTGTAATCCGATACGATGATAATTTTTTAACAACAAGTTCGATATCGTTGTTTGACCCGCTTTTAAATAATTTTCTAAGTTCAACATGATTTTTCCCTCACTTCAAATCCAGTATACGGAAAAAGCTTGTTCGAGGCAAGGTAGCTTTCCTTTACTTCTATATGTTTTTTATTTTTTGTTTCACTTTTTCACTTTTCGGAATAAATATAATATTCGCTCTATCAAAGAGCATCTGCCGTCGCAAAAAAAGCCAGGTCTCCCAATCATCATTCGATTGAAAAACCTGAACTTTTTTTAAATGATTAGAGAACTGCTTATTTATCTTCTTCCGTTTGCAAGACGTAAGGTTCTCCTTCATAAGTATACTCCGTATTGATTGTTCCGTCGTTTTCATCTGAATAAACGCGACGACTGAATGGGAAACGATGGGAATTGCCATCTTTTGCTACTTCCCCACTCATTAGATAATAATCCTCTTGTGTTTCATTCAATTGGTTGATTACTTGATCTGCTAATTGATCGACATTGATTGTTTCATCTTTTGCTTCTTTTTTATAATCATCCAGAAATGCTGCTTGTTGTACAAAGTATTCTTTTTCCATCATTTGATTGCTCCCTCGTTATAGTTTGACATGATCTGCATCATCCTCTATTTATTTTGTCAGAAAACGAATTGAAAGACAACTTATAGCTTTTATGTACCATAGAAAAAAATACTTTAGCCTAAAGAAAGAGCAATTTGGTCTATTAGATTATCGAAGTACTTCTTTAGTTGTAGATTCTTTTTTTATTTTTTTTGAATTGTTTTCTTCATTGACATATTTGCACGCACTCTCTGTCAAGCAACTGAGTTTCCTTTTATTATCTAAGGCTTTTTCAGATTTCACCGCCATTATTATATCATTTAATGCGTTTTCTAATTTTTCTAAATTCTTATTATCTGTCGAAAACACTCTAAAGGCTTTAGGATTTTTGAAACTTTTTTTAAATGTATCTGGTGAATTAGAAGCGTTTATCAGACTTTTTTGGATAAATTCTAATGCTATTTTTCCTTTTGAATATGTAGTACCACGAATCGGGTTCTTTTTAGCCTTGTTCTTTCTCTCCGCTTTTAGTTCAAGATAAACTTTAAACAGATAAGTTAACTCACTAACCTGTTCTCTACTAAATTCCTGTTTGTCTTTTATAAGTGCTCTAACGAACAACTCACGGCTTTTTTTGGTGCTTCCCAACTTGGGATGAAAATGATCTTTAGTATTTTGTAAAATAGGTTCACGACAGTTATATAATGCTACCCTTAAAGTGCCAAAAATTTCTTTTATTGGACAATTGGCTAACGCTCCATCATATCCACCCATATTAAGATGGAGTCCTTCATAGCCATTTTCTCCTTCTCCTAACTGATAAATAAATTTTGCTATATTGCATCGACTCTCTTTATGATGGTCAAGTTTACTTTCAAAAAGTATTTTACTCAGTGGAACTAGGTTTTTAAGGGGGATCATTGTAACCGTTCCTGTAAAATGGTGGTCATTCATATGTTTTAGTTTATCAACCATTATTACCATAAACTGATCTTCTTTTCGATAGAGGATCAATCCAAATACGTGATCCATACTTTTTCTAGTAACATATGCTGGGAGTACCATAAATTCTGTTGAATCATTTTTTTTCATATTCATAATGATTTGTTGTAATTCTCTTGGATCACTCGCATCATAAAAGGCAATCGTCCTTTTCAATGAAGAAATCACTGGTAGTTTTTTTTCATGTTTAAGAAAAAAATCATTTTTATCATCTTCAATCATTCTGATAAATTTAGAGAATAACAATTGATAATTCTTTTTTCCTTCTTCACCGACAACTTTGAAATCATTTGCTTCTGCTAACCCTAATGCAAGGCTAAGCAGGGAATATGACCGTTCATACTTATTCATGCCATCACTCCTGATTAGAATAGTTGAATTTTATCATATAAAAAAGAAACAAAAGAATCTCTTTTTCTTATCTTTAGAAAAAAAGATTCTTTTGTTTCGATAATACCCGTTGATACCTTTACGTAAAAAAAGAGAGACTGGGACAAAAGTTGTCTCAGTCTCTTCTAGTATCTCTAAAAAACGAATAAACGGTGAGACAAAAGTAGCATCTTCGGAAATAAACCGAAATTTACCAAAAATTTGAGAAGCACCAAGTAGGTAACAATCAACATCAAAAACTAGTTTTTGTGTTTCTTGTCAATTTTCGGAAATTCCTTCTTATTTCTTGATGCTGAACACTTTTGTCTCAACCTCTCGTTGATAGCTATAAAGCGAATAAACAATGTTCAACCATTCGCTGATTGCTTATTGCGCAGTTTCGATTTCGCCCAATGCAGCTTGTGCCAATAGGTTCAAGTAGTTCCATGGACGGTCAAAATGAGGTTGGAAGAAGAAATCAGATAGCGCTAGATCTTCAACGGTCATTTTATTTTGAACAGCCAGTGACATCGTATTTGCTGATTGAGTGATATCATATTTCGACATGAATTGGGCACCGACAATGCGGTTTGTCCCTTTTTCATAAACCAATTCCATCATCACTTTTTCATTTGTTGGCATGAATTCTGGACGATAATTGTCTTCAAAGACCGTTGCTTGGACTTCTAAATTATTCATAGGTGCGCTCTCTTTTGTCACCCCTGTTGAACCAATCGTCCAACCAAATAGGTAAAGTCCAGACGTTCCTTGCGTTCCACGATACGCCATTTTATGTTCAGTCAAGTTATTTCCTACTAACAATCCTTGACGAACTGCGTTAGTTGCCAAAGGAATATAATTTTGGGTACCACTTGGGTTATAACTTACTACAGCAGAATCCCCTGCAGCAAAGATATCTGGATCACTTGTTTGCATGTATTCATTAACTTTGATGGCTCCATTAGGTAACGTATCAACTTTTCCATCAACTAATGTCGTATTTGGTCTAAAACCAACACATAAGATGACCATGTCCGCGTCAAAAGTTTCTTTAGCAGTTGCTACTTGTTTCACTTTACCCTCTTCATCCGCAATAAACTCAGAAACATTTTCACCTAATGCTAGAGTAACTCCACGGTCGACAAGTTCTTTTTCTAATACATCTGTGAATGGTTTATCAAGATATTTATTTAAAATACGATCTAAACCATCAATCAATGTAACTTGTTTACCAGATTCAACAAAAGCTTCGACTAATTCGATACCGATATAACCGCCACCTACGATGACCACCCGTTTTGCATCTTCTGCTTGTGCAATAATTTCATTTGCTTGGTTATAGTTTTTACATAACAAAATATTTTTTGATTCAATTCCTTTGATTGGCGGAATGATTGGCCAAGAGCCAGTAGTCATTACCAATTTATCATAAGAAACTGTTTCAACTTCACCAGTTTTTAGATCTTTGGCTGTCACAGTTTTCTTTTCAGTATCCACGTCAGTTACATCATGTTCCATTTTTACAGTTGCACCTAAAGAATGTAGTTCTTCAGGATTAGAATAGAATAAACCGGCTGGGTCTTTTACTACACCACCCACGTATAATGCGATCCCACATGATAAAAAGGAAATATTATCATTTCGCTCGTACACAGTAACATCCGCTTCTGGGTGATTTTTTAAGATACTTTTAACAGCTGCTGTACCCGCATGCGTGCAGCCAATTACTACAACTTTCATATGTGAATCCCTCCGATTAACGATTTGTCCTTCGACAAGTTTAAATATAGCAAAAATAAAACGGATACAACAGTTTAATGCTTGTGAATTCACAAATTCAACCTTGTTGTTTTCTGTTCATTCTCCTGCGCAATTGCTGATTAATCCACGATTTACTTGTGAAAACAAAAACATATACTATAACCTTTGTGAAAGAAAGAGAAAAAAATAAAAAAAAGTCAGTGATTTGTTTATCAAACTGACTAATTTTTTATTTTTTCATATTTTTATCAATACTTTCAGCAAACTAAATCGCTTGTTCTTTTTGACACTCAGGACAGCGACCATATAATTCCAAACGATGCTCATTGATCTCAAAGTTCGTCAATCGACCAGCTGCCATTTCGATATCCGCTAAATCAGGATAATGAAAATCGACGATCTTTCCACAATTTTCGCATATCACATGATAGTGACGTTTTGAACTAAAATCGAATCGACTAGATGAATCCCCAAATTTCATCTCTTGTACAAAGCCAATTGAAGTAAACAATCTTAAATTGTTATAAACTGTTGCCACACTCATATTCGGAAAACGATCTTCCAGAGCACGATAAATTTCGTCAGCAGTTGGATGTGAATGATGTTCAATCAGATACTCTAAAACTGCATACCTCTGAGGTGTGATCCGTATATTTTCCTTTTTCAATTTTTCGATTGTTTCTTCAACTAATAGTTTATTCTCCATTTTTAACACCCCGCGTTGTTATTCTCGTCCTATCATACTATTTTTACTTTTTAAAATCTACTTTTCATGAAAAGAAATTTCAAATTAATCATAATATTGCGAAAAAAGACGCAATCAAGGAAAAAATCTCCTTAATTACGTCTAAATGTTGTGGTAAGAATTCTTTACATTTCTTGATAAAGCGCTGTTGACAAATAACGTTCTCCGTTATCTGGGACAACCGCTAAGACTTTTTTCCCTTTACCTAACACTTTTGCTTCTGCCAAAGCAGCAGCAATCGCTGCGCCTGATGAAATGCCTACTAAGATTCCTTCTTTTTTTCCAACTTCTCTAGCAGTGGCTAACGCTTGATCCCCTGTTACAGAAACTACCCGATCATAGACGCTCGTATCCAAAGTATCTGGCACAAACCCTGTCCCAATTCCTTGAATTTTATGTGGTCCTGCTTCTTTCCCTTCTAAAATCGCTGATTCGGCTGGTTCAACTCCAATGATTTCAATTGCTGGATAGACTCGCTTCAACTCTTTACCAGCACCAGAAATCGTTCCTCCAGTGCCAATCCCTGCTACAAAAGCATCTAACCCATTCACACCAAACGCCTCTTGAATCTCATGTCCAGTTGTTTTCTCATGGATAGAAGGATTGGCTGGATTTTCAAACTGAAGTGGCAAGAAGTAGTCATTTTCCGCTGCTAAACGTTTCGCTTCTTTGATTGAGCCACTGATTCCATCCTTACCTGGCGTGAGCAGTAATTCAGCACCATAACCTTTCATCAATAAGCGTCGTTCGATACTCATCGTTTCTGGCATCACGATGATCACTTTATACCCTTTAGCTACCCCAACCATGGCTAATCCGATCCCTGTATTTCCTGAAGTCGGCTCGATGATTGTGTCTCCTGGCTTAAGAAGACCATCCCGTTCTGCTTTTTCAATCATACTTAATGCAATCCGGTCTTTTACGCTACCACCAGGATTAAAAAATTCCAATTTCACATAAACTTCCGCTGAATCTTCTGGAACCAAATGATTAAGCTTAACGATCGGTGTCTGACCAATCAATTCTGTAATCGAATGATAAATTTGTGTCATTTTAAGTTCCTCCTTAATATTTTCTTCTATTCAATGATAATACAACTAAGAAACTTCTGGCGAATAATTCGCCTTTTCAACGTAAAAAAACAGGAAAGCTGCGAAGAGCCTTTCCCGTTTTTATCTCTTAATTTAACTAAACGTTTATTTCTTGTCCGACTAATAAGGAATAGTTAGACATCGTCATCCCATTTTTAGCCATTAAGTCATCAACTGACAAACCAAATTTCTGTGCGATATCCCATAAAGTATCGCCTGAAACCACTTTATAGGTCTGGCTACCACTTGTTGAAGAGGTAGTTGACGTAGTAGTCGTTGTGGTAGTACTTGTCGTCGTTGTGGTACCAGAAGAAGGCGTATCAAATCGGGTTAAATTATACGTATTAATCAATGAGTTCAATTTTGCTCCGTAACCCGGATCTGTTGCATAACGACCAGTTAGATATGCTGTCGCATCGTAAAAACTCGTGGTATTACTTTTCCAGACACCAGCATAATGATAGTCTCCAGTTGAAAAACTAGTTGAACGCAAAACGTTGGCATGATCTTGCAGAGATTCCCAATAAGAAGAATATTTACGGAAAGGTTCATTCATCGTGACCCATTGTCCATTAAGATATTCCTTTGTAGCCATATAAACGACTTGACCACTATAACTTTTAACTCCGAATAAATTATAGTTTGGCGCACTTGCCAGGCTAGATGTGCCATAAGCACTTTCTAATAAAGCTTGGGCAATCATGACCGATGCATATAAATCATTGTTTGCAGCCACTTCAGAAGCTGCCCAACCGATTTGATTGATGAAAGCTTGTGGATCTGCAGTCGTTTGAGTAACCTGCTCATCTGCTCGTACATTTTGCGGTGCTGCTGTAACCATCATTGGCCCCACTAAAAGAGTTGTCCCCATCAAAGGAGCAATCGCTTTTTTATTGATCACCATGGTTCTTTTATTCTTTTGGTGTCGGGCACTGCGGGTTTTCAGCTCTTGCATTCGAATTCCTCCTCAAAAAAATAAAAAACTCTTGATAAAGTTTCCATCTTTAAACAATCTTAATTAATTAAATTATACTTTTAATTTATGGGAAACTCAAATCAATCTTTACTATTTTTCTTTTTGTAACACGAACGTAATGTTAAAGAAATATTAAGTAATATTAAACACGAATCATTATTCTAATTTTCTACTACAAAAAAAGAACATCTGAAAATAGTTTCCTTTTTCAGATGTTCTTAAACGTTTGTCGTAAAACTTCTTTAACTCATTTTATAATTGGTTGAAAGTTGCTACAACATTTTCCACAGTGAAACCAAATTCTTCAAGAATTTTATTTCCTGGAGCAGAAGCACCAAAATGATCGATCGTGATAGTTGTTCCTTCTGTCCCAACATAGCGTTCCCAACCAAATGAAGCTGCTGCTTCAATAGCTACTCGTTTTGTTACGGCTTTTGGTAAGACGCTTTCTTTGTATTCTGCAGATTGTTTTTCAAATAAATCGAAACTTGGCATTGAAACGACTGAAACATCTTTTCCAGCTGCTGCCAATTCTTTTTGTGCTTTGACTGCTAGATCCACTTCAGAACCAGTCGCGATCAAGATACCTTCTGGTGTTTCCCCTTGAGCTGGTGATAGTACATAAGCTCCTTTTTTCACCATTTCGTCTGCCACTTCTTTCGTTGATGGCAGAACTGGAAGATTTTGACGACTTAAAACCAAGATCGTTGGTGTATCAGTCGATTCCATTGCTACTTTCCAAGCAGCGCGTGTTTCATTCCCATCGGCTGGACGAATCACGTGAACACCTGGCATACATCTTACAGACGCTAATTGTTCGATTGGCTCATGTGTTGGTCCATCTTCACCAACCGCCACTGAATCATGTGTCAACACGTAGATGACCGGTGTATTTTGAATAGCTGCTAAACGGACTGCTGGACGTAAGTAATCAACGAAAACAAAGAATGTGCCGCCATAGATACGAGTTCCGCCATGAAGCTGGATACCGTTCATCGCAGCTGCCATCGCAAACTCACGAACGCCAAACCAAATATTACGACCTTCATAATGTTCTGGAGTAAAGTCTTTGTCCGCAGTGACCATCGTATTATTCGAACCTGATAAGTCCGCTGATCCGCCCCAGAAACTTGGGATTGCTTTTGATAACTCTTGAATCACTTCTTTGCTTGAAACCCGGCTAGCTTGACTTTCGCCTACTTCATAAGAAGGTAATTCAGCATCCCAGTCAGCTGGAAGTTTTCCAGCAAACGCATCTTCAAATTGTTGAGCTAATTCTGGATAAGCATGTTTATAGTTTTCAAACATTTCTTTCCATTCATTTTCAGCTTTTTGCCCTTCTTCAACCATTGTTTGGTGGAATCTTTCAGCTACTTCTTCTGGTACTGTGAAATCAGGATACTCCCAACCATACACTCCTTTAGCCATTTTAATTCCATCATCGCCAATTGGTGCCCCATGGACAGCAGAAGTTCCTTCTTTAGGAGCTCCGTAGCCGATCACTGTTTTGACTTCGATCAATGTTGGTTTTTCAGTTTCAGCTTTTGCTTCTTCGATCGCTTGATTGATGGCTTCTAAATCATTTCCATCTTTAACCAAAATATGTTGCCAGCCATAAGCTTCATAACGAGCTCCTACATTTTCAGTGAAAGCTTTTGAAGTAGGACCATCTAATGAAATATCATTTGAATCATACAATACGATCAATTTACCTAATTTCATGTGAGCAGCCATTGAACTTGCTTCTTGCGAAACGCCTTCCATCAAGTCGCCGTCGCCACAAAGAGAATAAGTATAGTGATCTACCACTTTGAAGTTTTCTCTGTTATATGTTGCTGCCAAGTGAGCTTCTGCCATTGCCATACCTACAGCCATAGCGATTCCTTGTCCTAACGGTCCAGTTGTTGCTTCTACTCCGTCAGTATGATTGACCTCTGGATGTCCAGGTGTTTTTGAATCCCATTGACGGAATTGTTTTAAGTCATCGATTGTGACTTGATAACCTGATAAATGTAGTAAGCTGTATAACATTGCCGAACCATGTCCTGCGGATAAGACAAAACGGTCACGGTCAACCCAATTTTTTGAAGTCGTTGGGTTCACTTTCAAATGTTTCGTCCAGAGTGCATATGCCATTGGGGCTGCCCCCATTGGTAACCCTGGGTGTCCAGAATTTGCCTTTTGAACTGCTTCAATACTTAATGTACGGATCGTGTTAACGCCAAGTTGGTCGATTTTGTCGAACAAAATAACCCCTCCTATTAATTTAGGTTTTTTTTACCTTTATTTCTTACTTACTAATTTTATTAGATACGTCTAGAAAAAGCAATGTTTTTTAGTAATTATTACTGAAACTTATTTCCTCGACGATGTAAGCCTTTTTCACGTTGGATTTCTTTCAATTTTTCTGGAGTGACATCGTTACCTTCTGGATCAACGATTTTCATCCCTTCGATATGGTGTCGCATCCCAGAACGAAAAGCAGACAGATACTCTTCTCTTAACGCCAATTGTTCTTTTTCTTCGTCAGCTGTTAAGCCTTCTGTTTTCTTTTTTTGGGCCAGTTCGTTGATGCGGGTAATTTTTTCCGGTGATAACATAGCAAGTCCTCCTTTTTACTCTACTTCATATTATATAAAAATCACGAAAAAAACAACTAGTATAAAATATTTTAAATACGAACATTTGTTTGAAAGAAGTAGTTTTATGTGGTACTATTTAATTATTAATTGAAAGAAGGTGTACTCTGTGGCCCGACAAACCGAAACCAGACAAATCGAAGTCTTACGATATATCCACGAGCAAGTTTCCCAAAAAGGCTACCCACCAACTGTTCGGGAGATTGGAGAAGCGGTTCAGCTTTCTTCTACCTCCACAGTTCACGGTCATCTTGCACGATTGGAAAAAAAAGGATTTATTCAACGTGACCCTACGAAACCACGTGCAATCGAATTAACAAAACAAGGATTAGCCAAAATAGGGGTAAAACCTTCCACGATTCCAGTGCTTGGTGTGGTCACTGCAGGTGAACCGATTTTAGCAGTTGAAGATGCGTCCGATTTCTTTCCGATCCCTCCTAACCTTTCTTCTGAAGATGGAAGCTTGTTCATGTTGACGATCCGCGGAGAAAGTATGATCAATGCAGGAATTTTAGACGGAGATAATGTAATTGTCCGTAAACAAGAAACTGCCCAAAACGGGGATATCGTGATTGCAATGACCGCAGAAGATGAAGCGACTTGTAAACGATTCTATAAAGAAAAAAATCATTTTCGTTTACAACCGGAAAACGATCTTCTTGAACCGATCATTTTAGATCAAGTCTCTATTTTAGGTCGAGTCGTTGGGCTCTACCGCAGTCATATCTATTAAAGACGATTTTTTTGACTAGACTTAAGTGAAGGTCTTACTCGCATACTCATTTATTTGCAGTAACTGCTATATCTATCAATAAAGACTGAAAAACCCGGGGCAAAGTGTCTCGGGTTCTTTAATGGGCATTAAGATGGATAAACGATGATTAAGTGTCCATAAACGGCCTGATTTTTTTCTCTTGTGCTTTCCTCACTCCTTAAATAAAATGCACCGATTTCCTACTTTTTTGTCGATCTTTGTCGTATTTCCATTTCGATTTTTTTCATTTGGTACAACTACAATCGTCATTTACCTACCATGATCTGTGGCATGATTTAGATCAAATACCGCTAACTGCTTTGAATACGGTGAATAAGCAAATGACCTGTGCTGGTTTAAAAAAATTCTGAGTATTACACACATAGATTTCGATCTTTTTTGTTCTTCCCTCTTTACAAAACGAACAAAAGTTCGTATACTAATTATACGAACTTTTGTTCGCATAAAATAATGAGGTGAGAAATCATGAAATCAATGAGACGTCTTGGCTTAGTATTAATGGTATTATTTTTAGGCATTATTATTGGTAATTTTGGTATGCGTACAGCATTGTTGATCTTTGTTCCGTTGTTTGCTTTATGGTTTATGTTGTGGGATGAAAAGAAATACCGTCAGTCTGAACGGCGTCGGATTCATGATGACACTTTTTATCCAGACTCCTATTATCGATCGAGACACTCTTGATCTTGACCCATAAAGAATCCTGAATAACGAAATAAAAAAAAACACATATGTAAGAGTCAGAAAACGGCTCATGCACAAAAAAGTAGTCGATTGTTCCCCCCATCAAAAAACAATTGACTACTTTTACAAATACACCTGCACAAACTAAAAATAGTGAGCAAGCGTACTTGGGATTGCTTGACAAAAAAGAGAGTGGGACAATTAGTCAGAAAAAATCTGATTAATGTCCCACTTCTTTTTACATTTATTTTTAATGTTTATTAAGCAAAAAATCGTTTAATATTCCATCAAGGTGATCATATCAT
This sequence comes from Enterococcus sp. DIV1682a, assembly GCF_051711005.1. Taxonomy (NCBI): domain Bacteria; kingdom Bacillati; phylum Bacillota; class Bacilli; order Lactobacillales; family Enterococcaceae; genus Enterococcus; species Enterococcus sp. DIV1682a. The sequence continues at coordinate 1,362,693 of NZ_JBIOLT010000001.1, read as the reverse complement.
ATCCTTCGATTTTTTCACGACCATCTAAGTCCATTAGTTCGATCAAGAAAGCACAACCAACAACGACACCGCCCAATTTTTCTACTAATTCGATCGTTGCTTTGATCGTTCCCCCTGTAGCCAATAAGTCATCACAAATCAAGACTCTTTGTCCAGGTTGGATCGCGTCTTTATGGAGTGTCAATGTATCTGTACCGTATTCCAGTCCGTAAGTTACTTCGATCGTTTCACGAGGCAACTTCCCTTTTTTACGTACAGGTGCAAATCCAACTCCTAATTCGTAAGCTACAGGACAGCCAACGATGAATCCTCGCGCTTCTGGTCCTACAACCATATCGATTCTTTTTTCTTTCGCATAATCTACGATCTGTTTCGTTGCTTCTCTGTAGGCATCTCCATCAGCCATAAGGGGCGAGATGTCACGAAAAATAATTCCTTTTGCTGGATAATCAGGAATACTTGCAATATATTTTTTTAAATCCACTATTTGTCTCCTCCTAGGTTGTTAACCTTTTTTTAATAGAGGGAATATCACTTAACAATAAGAATTCCTCTACTTTGATTTTTTTTATTCGTTGCTGATAACGCACGCTATCAGTCAACGGATGACTTTTGGGATTAGCGATCTTTTGCAAAACGCCATCTTCTATTGTAACAAATTTCAATTCAAAAAACACCTGAATCATAAAAATTAATAATTTTTGTGGTATTTTTAGATATTGAGCAATTGAGCCTAATTTATAGCGAATATCTATTTTTTCTTGTGTATGGATAAGTTTGAACAATTTGGCATATTGTTCTCTTGACCCAACTCCATTCAAATAAGCTTCTTCATAAGAAATCCCTAATAAGTACATTCGATCGAAAGAACCAAAGGCAAGGATTTCTTTTAATATTTCTAAATCATTTGGACAATCAACTACCAACAAGGAATGATATGAATTATCGTGGATCAACTGCTTGATATGTTCCACACTTTCGAACACGTGGACATTGTCTGTAGCCAGTCCAGAGATTTCTTTTAAAGAAGAGCGATCAAACGCAAGATACAATGTTTGTGGATCAACCTTCGTTAACTGACGGTATCTCTTTGAACGCCAATCAAAAATTTGAAATCCATCAACAACAAAGTCTGATACCAGCAATTGCGGTTTTTTCCGACCGTTCCATTCATTGATAGCTAATTTCCCAACGATATCCACTGGATTATTTAACAGCTCAGCTTCTTGGTCGCCAAAACCAAATGCTACCGCATCTAACGGACTAGCTTCTTCCATCAATGTTAACTTCAAATGTTGCTGACTCGTACCAATTCTTTTCACATTTTCAGCCAAGATTTGGCGAAACAGAAAGTGAGGTACCGCATTGTCTGTACCATATGGTGCAAGTAACTTTAATTCATTAAGCAATTCAATGGTTACATCTTTGGGTGTAAGGACTTCGTCGATCGGTAAAGCTGCACCTTTTGTCAAATCTATTTTTTGTTCGGAAACATACTGATTCATTCGTTTTTGTAATTCTTGAAGATTATCACTAGGCATCGTTAACCCTACAGCAGCATGGTGTCCTCCAAAGAAAGTAAATAAGTCACGCATCGCATCTAACATTTCATATAGATTCAGGGCTTCGACACTTCGGCCAGATCCTTTCGCTGTACCATCTTCTTTGATCGTTAAGACGATCGTCGGTTTACCAGTGGCATTCATCAGCTTACCAGCTACGATCCCCAACACTCCCTCATGCCACCCAGGATGGGCAAGAAGGTGGATCTGATTCGTTTCATCAATCATTTCCAATGCTTCTTGGGTAATTTTTTCAACGACTGCTTTTCTTTCTTCATTGATCGTGTTGAGTTTTTTGGCATACGTGAGTGCCGCTTCCTCATCAAAGGTAGCTAGCATCTCGACAGCTGGATTAGGATCACCCATTCGGCCAATCGCGTTGAGCCGAGGGGCAATTGAAAAGCCGATGGTCGTTTCATCTGCTTCTTTCATAGAGACGCCACTTTCATTAAATAAAGCTTGTAAACCGATCCGTTCGGTTTCTTTGATCGTATCTAACCCTAAAGCAACAAGTGTGCGATTTTCGCCTGTCATTGATACCAAGTCTGCAATCGTTCCAATCGCCACTAGATCTAAAAATTCAGCAGGAGGTTCTTCTAATAATGCTGTTGCCACTTTAAAAGCTACTCCGACACCTGCTAGATCAGGAAACGGATAATTCCCTTGTGGATGTCGTGGATGTACGATAGCGTAGGCTTCAGGTAATTCACTGGGCATTTCATGGTGATCTGTGATGATTACATCAACACCTGCTTGTTGCGCATAAGCTACGGCATCGTGACCAGCCACACCATTGTCCACTGTAATGATCAATTGCGCACCTGCATCGATTTTTTCTTGATAAACGGCTTTGTTTGGTCCATAGCCATGGATAAAACGATTGGGTAAAAATGTTTCGACATTGGCACCGAGTAGCTCCAATGTTTCTTTCATCACTGTCGTACTTGTAATCCCATCTGCATCGTAGTCACCATAAACGACTATTTTTTCACCATTGATCACCGCTTCTTGGATTCGACTGATGGCTTTATCCATGTCATGCATTAAGTAAGGATCATGCAATTCTTGATGTTTGGGATTCAAAAATTCTTTTACTTTCTCTACATCACGATAGCCTCGTTGCCAAAGTAATTTGCCAATAAAAGGCGATAGATTCTCTTGCTTTATACTTTGAAGAAACATTTCAGTCGGTTCTGATTCACTTAATTGCCAATCATAATTTGCTTGTCTCACTTGCTCACCCCTAACCTAGTTATTATAGCAAACGAAAAGTTTAAAAAAAAGAAGAAAGATAGCCACAAACACATTAAAATGGTCTTCAAAAAGTCGTTACTCACTTTTTGAAGACCATTTAACAAACCCGAAACTCAGCTTTTTCCTCTCAGCCAAATATAACAATGGTTCCTGCCATCTTTTATTTTGATCTCGTTCATAAAACTTTAGTCAAAATAATTATAGCTTTGCTTTGCTGAAATTTTCTGCGTATCAGATGTTGACGACTGTGCTTGTTGTAGTTGTTTTTTCGTTGCTTGTAATTCTGCCTGATAAGCAGCTTCTAATTCTGCTCGTTCATTTCGGAATGTTCGTTGTTGTTCTTCCTTTGCTTCAGCAATTTTTTTATCAAGATTTTCTTGATAATCTGATAGTTCCTGCTTTAATTGTTTGATTTGTTTTTTCTGTTGCCATAAAGTGGTTGATGCAGTAACAAAAACAATCAATGCACCAATAATCGCCGAACCAATGATAACTAAAATCAATGGTGCAGAAAATGAAGCAATCCCAAAGTTAACAGGAACATTTCTGTTGTTTAATACAGCAAATACGACAATAATCAAGACAAGCAAAAATCCAATAATCACACTACTTTGTTTTTTCATACTCTTTCACCTACTTTTTATTAAAAATCCCACTTGCGAGGTAGTCGCCAATAGTCGGAAAGAGAGTGTAAAATTTAGCCGCTATTTCAAGAAGGACAGGACGATTCACTTCACGCTTTGGATGTTCCATTGTTCGTACAATTGTTTTTGCTAGTTTCTCCGGTTCTAAAACAAGTTGACTAACTTTTTCTAAATAACTGCCGGTAGGATCAGCTTTATCAAAAAATTCAGTAGCAACCGGTCCTGGATTCACCGTAGTGACTGCCACTCCAAGTGGTCTTAATTCTAATCGTAAGGCATTAGAAAAGCCTAAGACAGCAAATTTTGTTGCTGAATAGATCGTTGATTTCGCCGTCGCCATTTTCCCAGCCATTGAAGCGATATTGATGATATGTCCTTGCCTTCTTTCAGCCATATCAATCGCAAATTTTTGGGTTAAGACCATCATTCCTAGTACATTTACTTCAAACATATCGTAAGCTTTTCCTAAATCGAAAGTTAAAAAATCTTCAAAAATGCCAAAGCCGGCATTATTGACTAACACATCTACACGCCCGACTGTTTGCATCACTTGTTCATAGAGCCGATCGACGCTGTCAGGATCACTCACATCTACTGGAAAAGCATAGGCTTCCTTTCCGCTTAATCTCTGACATTCTGCTTTAACCTCATCAATCAATTGGCTTCGTCGAGCACAAGCAATGACGATAGCACCTTTTTTTGCAGCTTCATAACAGATTTGAGCGCCCAATCCACCAGAACTACCGGTAACTAAGACAACTTTATTTTCTAAATTCATTCTTTTCCTCCTCACGAAATGGAATATCGACAGTATCAAAATCTTTCATGATCCTTGTATTTGCAAAGACCTCACGTGCCTCTTCTTCTAGTTCTTGCGCAGCTTTTCCTAAATAGCGCGCACTAATATGGGTTAATAACAAACTTTTCGCTGCTGCTTCTTTAGCTACTTCAGCCGCTTGATAAGTCGTCGAATGGAAGTAGTTCTTTGCCAACTTGGCTTCATTTTTGTTAAACGTACTTTCATGAACCAAAACATCACAGTCTTGGGCCAATACGATTGAATTTGCTGTCTTCCTCGTATCACCTAAAATCGTAACGATCCGCCCTTTTTTGTCTGGTCCCACAAACTGCTTCCCGTCCACAACCCTTCCATCAGGTAATTGAACAGATTCTCCTTTTTTCAACTTTGCATATATTGGTCCAGCCGGAATATTCAGTTCTTGTAATTTTTCAACTTGAAGCTCTCCTTTATGGTCATGTTCCACAACCCGAAAGCCATAGCTGGCAATTCCATGATCTAATTTTTTAGTATAGACAGAAAAATGCTGATCTTGAAAAATCGGCTGATCTTCAACTAACTCGATGAATTTCAACGGATAGCCTAAACGTGTTTGCGAAACAGCTAACGAAGTTTTGACAAATGTTTCGATTCCTTTTGGTCCGTAGATTTCCAGGGGCGTATCTCCCCCTTGGAATGAACGACTGCTTAACAAGCCTGGCAACCCAAAGATATGGTCACCATGTAAGTGAGTAATAAATATCTTTTCAATCTTTCTTGGACGAATGTTGGTACGTAAGATTTGCATTTGCGTTCCTTCACCACAGTCAAATAACCAGACTTCATTTCTTTCATCCAAAAGTTTTAATGCAATACTGGTAACGTTTCGATGTTTGGCAGGTACCCCTGCACCAGTTCCTAAAAATTGTAATTCCATAATCTACCTGACTTTCTTTAAACTCACTATTAATTTTATGGGAAATGTGTCGGATAATCAACCGAAAGTCCGTATTGCTTCCTAAATAATTGCATTTTTATTGGTACTAAAAAAAGAAAAACGCCTTTTTCACGCGTTTCTCTTTCTTTATTCTGTTCGTCTCTTTATTGAGGATGTTTGTCTTTCCACGATTTCCGTGCCGTTTCTTGTGTTTGTTTTTCGACTTCTTTAGCAGCGTGGACGTCTTCTTCGACCTCTTCATAATCTAAGCGAGTAATTTCGCCACCTAAATCCATCGTGACTAATTGGTTCAAAGGACGATTATCTTCTTCTTCAGCAATCAAAATCAAACCGGTTGCTCCTTCGCCAATTTTATTGCCCACAAAATCAAAAACTGTCTGAGCATCTTGGATTTCCTTGGCATCCTGCGTAGCACCGATCATCCCGCCAGCAAACCAGCCTAAAAGAATCCCTAGTGGGCCTCCCAAGACACCGACTAACATTCCGATTAAACCACCTTTTGAAGATTTATTGTTTCCAGTAAAATCCAAAAAATCCTCTATTTTGAATTGATGCGTTCCATTAGGATCATGACTAATCACTGCCATTTGTTCACCCTTGATGGCACGAGAAGCGTGTAATCGTTTGATTTCAGAAAATGCTTGGTAAGCTTGACTCTCTACAGGGAAATTCAAAATAATCACTCGTTTGCTCATAAAAACACTCCTCTATTCATTTTCTTTATTCTAACTTTTATTTTAAAAAAACAAAAGGAAAAACCCTTTAATAAATAACATATAAGAAATATAAATTTTTCCTATTAAAAAATCTTTCTGAGCACTATTGATGATAGCTTAAAAATTTTTACCAAAAGACAAATCCTACCAATGCTTAAACCAAAAAAGCGCCAAACCATTTTTCTGGTTTGACGCTTTGTTGATATTGAGTGTTAACATGGGCTCTTTTCATGAGCATACGTAATCTTATTCGACAAACTCAAATTCAAATTCACCGATTCTCACTAGATCGCCATCTTTTGCTCCACGGGCACGTAAAGCTTCGTCAACGCCCATTCCTCTCAACTGACGAGCAAAACGCATAACAGTTTCATCGTGATCGAAATTCGTCATTTGGAATAGTTTCTCAATTTTTTCTCCTGATAAGATCCAAGTAGCATCAGGATCTCGATCGATTTTAAATTCTGGCCCTTCTGGATTGAATCCATATTGAACTGTTTCTTCTTCGATTTCTTCATCATATAACGGAAACTCTGGTGTTACTTCTAGAAGATCCGCTGTCGCATTCAGCAATGGATCAATGCCTTTTCTTGTTACCCCTGAAACTGGAAAAATCGGCATATCGTCTGCAAATTCATCTGTTTTTTCTTTATTAAGCTGCTCTTTGAATTTTTTCAAATTTTCTTCTGCGTTTGGCATGTCCATTTTATTGGCTACAATTATTTGAGGTCGTTCCAATAAACGAAGATTATAAGTAGACAATTCATGGTTGATCGCCAAATAGTCTTCGTAAGGATCTCTGCCTTCCATCCCACTCATATCAATCACATGTAAAATAACACGAGTACGTTCGATATGACGTAAAAACTGCGTTCCTAAGCCAACACCTTGAGAAGCTCCTTCAATCAATCCAGGAAGGTCCGCTGCTGCAAAACTGCGTCCATCGCTAGTTGTTACCATACCAAGATTTGGTACTAATGTCGTGAAATGGTACGCGCCGATTTTAGGACGAGCAGAAGAAATAACTGAAAGCAGCGTTGATTTACCTACAGATGGAAAGCCTACTAGCCCAACATCAGCCAAGACTTTTAGCTCTAATTCGATTCTGCGTTCCTGACCTGGTTCGCCGTTTTCTGCAATTTCTGGTGCTGGGTTTCGTGGAGAAGCAAAGCGGATGTTTCCTCGTCCCCCTCGACCGCCTTTAGCAACGATTAAAGTTTGACCATTTTCAATCAAATCGCCTAACAAAGCGCCTGTTTCAGCATCACGGACAGTCGTTCCTTGAGGGACTTTTACATAAGTATCTTCTGAACCCCGACCGTGCATCCCTTTACTCATTCCGTTTTCTCCTGGCTGTGCTTTAAAATGGCGATTGAAACGAAAATCCATTAATGTACGTAAACCTTCATCAACGATCAAAATGACGTCACCGCCACGACCGCCGTCACCACCAGCAGGTCCTCCATCAGGTACATATTTTTCTCTGCGAAAAGCGACCATTCCGTCGCCGCCTTTACCGGCCTTCACATCGATGGTTACTTGATCTAAAAACATGGACATCTTTAAGTCCTCCTATTTTAATTATCTATTATTCATTTGACTGCCTGAATTTCCACAATAAACAAAAGTCTTATTTATTTTATCGGTCAAAAGCTATTTTGTCTATCGTTTCAATTAAACTTTCCAGGTTTTGTTCATTTTTTCTATTTTACTTAAGTAAATTGTTTCAAAGATATCCTAGTGCTTGACATCTCTCAGACCATTTTATCACTTTACTTTTGTAAGTATCTTTTTTTGACAAATTTTGTGAACAGGAGGAAAATGACAGTGTATTAATCAAGGATGCGAAGTTTGCACCCTCAATATCACTAAAGGAGGAACTTTTGATTATGACAGTAAAAGTAGGTATTAACGGATTTGGACGTATTGGACGTTTAGCTTTCCGCCGAATCAAAGAAGTATCTGATGATATTGAAGTCGTAGCAATCAATGACTTAACTAGCCCAACAATGTTGGCACAGTTGCTACAATTTGATTCAACTCATGGAACCTATCCCGGTACAGTTACTGCAACAGAAGACTCAATCGTAGTAGATGGTGAAGAAACGCGTGTCTATGCTGAACCAGATGCAAGTAAAATCCCTTGGGTTAAAGAAAACGGGGTCGATATCGTACTGGAATGTACTGGTTTTTATACTTCGGAAGAAAAAGCACAAGCCCATTTAAACGCTGGGGTAAAACGTGTAGTGATCTCTGCTCCTGCTGGTGCAATGAAAACTATCGTATACAATGTAAATGATGATACGTTAGATGCTAATGATAAAATCATTTCGGCAGGCTCTTGTACGACAAACTGTTTAGCACCGATGGCTTATTTCTTAAATAATGAATTTGGTATCGAAGTGGGGACTATGACTACCGTTCATGCTTATACTTCTACACAAATGTTATTAGACGGACCAGTAAAAGGTGGAAATTTACGGGCAGCTCGATCAGCAGCTGACAACACGATCCCTCACTCAACAGGTGCGGCAAAAGCAATTGGCTTAGTTATTCCAGAGCTTCAAGGGAAATTGCAAGGTCACGCACAACGAGTACCTGTAGTGGATGGTTCATTAACAGAACTAGTTTCCATTTTAAAAACAAAAGTGACCGCTGAACAAGTGAACGAAGCGATCAAGAAACATACCGAAGACAATCCATCATTTGGTTACGATGATCGTCAAATCGTCTCTGGTGACGTAATCGGTACCACACAAGGTTCGATTTTCGATCCAACTCAAACAGAAGTCACAACGGCTGGCGATTACCAACTCGTAAAAACCGTTGCTTGGTATGACAATGAATATGGTTTCACTTGCCAAATGATCCGTTTGTTGGAAAAATTTGCTAATCTTTAATCACCAAAAAATCACATGTTTTCAAAGATAGAAAATAGAGACCGTTTGAACGACTCGTTGAGTGGTTCAAACGGTCTCTTTGTCTAGTTCTTCTAAACTGGTTCAAAAAGAACGAGTGATGGTAAACCTTATCATCTCTCTTGATCAAAGATAGAATTTTTATAAACATCCCTTATTTGCGAATTACTAGCTCGTGTTTTTTTCACTTTCTTTTGAGCAAAGTGTTCTGGATAAGCTATTTTCAATGCTCTTTCTTCTCCTAAATTATTCGCTAACTCTGTATTTTTTCCACTCAATTTCTCAAGATCATTAATATAAACATAACGCCCTAGCTGCATTGTACTTGAAAAAATAGCAAAATCTACTGCGGCAGAAAAATGATGAAATCCCTGTTTTGATTTTAAATAAGCACTTTGATCAATGATATAATCTGTAACTTTTCCTCCATTGCTAATTAAAGATAAATCCCTTTGAAGGATAAAGTCACTTTTGTTCTTATCGTTGCTCTTATTGAGTGCTTGTGCTAGTTCTGATAGGTTAGATTTAGAAATTTCAAATTCATGTACACAAGGTAACAGACCATTTACTTGCGTTCTTTTTTGATAGTAACCTGTGGGATCAACCACTGAAACGATAAAGTTCCCGAAAGTATTTTTCCGTATTACACAACCAAGATTCTGTTTTTCATGAGGTCCCCTGTCCTTCAACTTGATCTGAATATCATGAGAAGTAACTAGAAAAGAAGTTGGATCGCCTGGCATTAATCGAGAGAGTTCTTGTACAATCGAATTTTTTTCTAACTGATAATACTTACTATATTGAAGTGAACGGCTAATTGCTGCCACTTCATTTGGCAGAACAATCCCTCTTGACTGTTTTAATTGTTCTTCTGCTTTCTCAAATATTTCTTTTGGTTCCCGCAGCTCAGCTAGGTAAATCCCTCTGTCTTCTACTTCTACTGAATCTTGTCTATACGGCGATTTTCTTTGTTGAGAAGTTGTGAGTATTGTATCTTCAATTTTTGTTTTCCAATTCTTATCCATATTTTCCACTTGTTCAGTTTTATTATGTACAATAACCATCGAATGAAGAAGATTTTCCGAATATTGTAATTGGTTCATCCTCTTAAGTGCTGCGTAATGAAACTCATTCATCAAACGTTTATGATTATTTTGTTGAGTTGCTGGTGTAAGATTGAAGTAATCCATTTGGGGCTTCGTTTGTTCATCAATGGCCTTAACCTTCTGACCTTGTATTTGACCGCTCTTTTGAACATCCTCATGAATTTGATCAATAGCATTCCCATAAAAAATGTAGTCAACAGTGTAATATAGTTGCGGAAGTAAGAAATGAAATTTTTTTGAATGTGATATATTCTTTGCCGTTTCTTTTATTTCTTGTTTATTCCTAAGATTCTCAAATTTATCCACTAGTGTAGTCTCATTCTCATGGCTAGAGTGTAATGGCGTGCCCAATAGATTGGCTAACTCTTTGGTTTTGTCTTGATCGATTGCGCATTTGCGAATCGTGAGCTCTTGGTCATTCGAAGTTACCAGTGTAACGAGATATTTATTGTTTTGATTTTGGATAATTGCTCCTGTTAAACTAGTGTATACAGGCTCGTTTTCAGTGGTGTCCTTAATCAACTCTTTTTCCTCTTTATGTAACGGTCTCCCACTTAGGAGTGGTAATACGAGAAAACGAGCTTCATCTCCACTTAAGTGTAAGAGTTCCTGTTCTATTTTTTGTGTATCTTGGATAGCATCGCTACTCCGTTCGAATGAATCGTACATTGTAAACTGACCTTTTTCTTCAACTAAACTTGTTATGTTAGGATCGGCACTCACGTTGATCATATGACCCCAAATTTTCAAATACTCTTTAAACATCGCTTTCGTCTCATTCAAATCAGGAATATGCCGAATATCTCCAACTGGAAGATCAAAAAATTGTTCATACATTTTGAAATTCCCAAATTTGTCTTGCTTATTTACTTCAATCGAAGGTTTTTTTTTGAACAAACGTTTTGTGCGGTTCACAACTGAATTTTTAGTATCTTTAGAGGATATTGAATTGACTAATAATCGTGCGCGCAAAGCTTGTTCTAGTTCTAGTTTATTTGCCAGTGGCATTTTTTCGCTCCCTTTCTTGAGATCATTTTTTATAATAAAAATCGTTTCGTGCGATTGATTCGCTTTTTTTCATGAAACGATTTTATATCTGTTTTTATGTCAAAAAGGCTCCTAAATTCATTTTCTCTATTTTCATTCTTCACAATGTATTTTTCGATAATGACAGAAAGGTTCCTCTTTGCCTATTCTTGATTTTCGTTCGTTTTTTTGTCTGATTTATGTAAAATTCTCAACTATATATGTAAGCAGTCACCCATATTTCTATTGTGAACGGATGACTGCCGGTAAATAAAAAGAATGAGTTCTCTCTATTAGAATCCTAAAATTATTTTTGTATTAGCTATTAGCAAACAACTCATTGGACATATTTTGCTAAAAACTCTTTGACGGTTTGCTGATACTTTTCTGGGTCTGCCTGATACGCTTTTGCGTGTTCGGCTCCCTTGACCACGTATTTTTCTTTTGGTCCCTTAGTTGCAGCATATACTTTTGCTAACATATTATAGGGAACGAATGTATCCGCATCACCATGGATAAATAACATCGGTTTCGTATTTTTAGTTAATTGATCAACGGCACTTGCTTCCCCAAAAAAATACCCTGCTCGAATTTTTGTAATCAAGCTAGTCACTTGGATCAATGGAAAAGAAGGTAAGTTGAACATATCTTTTAGTTGATATGCAAGTTCTTCATCAACTGACGAATACCCACAGTCTTCGATGATCGCTTTCACGTTATTTGGTAGCTTCTCACCGCTCGTCATCATCACAGTTGCTGCACCCATACTTACTCCATAAAGCACGATTTGTTGCGACTGCCCTGTTTCTGCTAAGATTTTATCGATCCATTGGACGTAATCTTTTCGCTCTGGCCAGCCGAATCCGATATAATCCCCTTCACTACGCCCGTGGCCTCGAGCATCTGGAACTAACACATTGTAGCCTAAATCATGAAACATTTTTGCATAATTTGCCATTGTTTCTGCATTCCCCATATAACCATGGGCAACAATAACTGTTTTATCACTTTTCTTTTCTGCTGGCAGATAGATCGCAGACAATTTCAAATGATCTGTTGATGTTAGATGCCAGTAAGTGCGATTCTCTTTCTGATTGAACCACTTTGTCGCCTCGTTTTCTTTTGTTGTTTGAGAAGTTCCCGGCGTATCGTTTTCTAAAAAATCCTTTTCTGATGGGACAACTGCATAATTATAAAAATAGTTGCCTGCAAATAATAGAACCACTATCACGACAATAGCAATTCCGATTACTATTTTTGTCAAAAGTTTCATCGCTTTCCTTCCTTATTCCATTATTAATACTAATTCTTGATTAAGTATAAACAAAGAAGTTATTCGATGCAATCCTTCCAAGAGTAAATATAAAGCTCCACATCACCCATTTCTCTTCAAATTTCATTTATAAATGGTTGTAAAAAAACCATCTTCACACAACTAATCTATCAAGATCAGTCTTGTTATCTCAGAGACATAACATCTTGACAAATTATTTAGACTAATCAATTTTTCAATCATTTTTACAAAAAAAACTTCAAAACCAGTTGAATTAACCGGCTTTGAAGTTTCCCCGATGTTCTTAGCTTTTAAACAAAAAATTTAAAAGTTAGGAACCATTATTTTTTATTTTCGATCATTTTAAAACTTGACCACGGTTTTAAGAAGTCTAATAAGAACAATTCATCTTCTGAAATACGTCCGACTACATTCACACGACCGTCATTTTTCATCTCTTTTAGCGCAATTTGAGTTTCACCTTTGTATTGGTCATACCCCACATTATCAATCAAGACATCCCCGCGAGACATGTCCCGGGTATTATGTGGTGGGAATGGTTTATCTTTATAGTAGATTCGTGTCATTGTTGATCGAAGGATATATTCTGAACGATCACCACGATAGCTGTGGAGATTATCAAACAAACAAATCCGTTCATCTTCGGTGATATCTTCTTCAACATCTACTTTCAACGTTGGATAATCTGCATTAAATGCTTCTGCCATCGCTTTTAGTTCTTCCTCGCTCGCATAAGCATTGCCGATAGAAATATCATCGATCAAACCCGTAAGCATCAAGTGCTTGACTTGTGTAGAAATCTCTAAGTTTCGATGATCTTCAAGCGAACACAACCCGTCTTGCGTTGGCCATGGTCCGAAATCAGCGGTTTGAGAATTGACGAATGCCATTGTATTCAAATTATAATTTCTAAATTTTTCTGAGCAATACACAAAATGATCATAACTCAAACCAGAATAGCGATGAGGGTAAAAATTATGAGACCCTAACAAATTATTAGTATTCGGAGAATAACTCATGATGTTGTCAACATAACTAGTTCCAGAACTCATATTGATCTCAATCTTAATACCGTATGGATTACGTGTCATTTTTGCTTCTTCAGCTCCCGTAAACCCGATATCTAAACGGATGCCGTACGCTCCCATCTTATGGAAAAAGGAAAGATCATCGTAGGATATCCCTAATTGTTCAAATAATGCTGGGTTGATATCTACCATAACTTCCATTCCTAATTGGTTTGCATATTCCACAACTTTAGAAAAATCAGCTAAAACCTTCTCTTTGTCATCTTCTATTTGTAATAAGCTAGTAAATACACGTTTGAATCCATATTTATGTGCTAAATCCAAATATGCTTTGTCCTTTTTGAACGTTGAACGTTCCGGATAAATCGAAATACCTAATTTTCCCATCAGTTGAATCCTCCCAAAATCTTTTTTGTATCCACTTACATTATAACAAAAGCGCTTTAAATGGTCTACACCTTTGAGAAAAGTGATCATAAACGAAGAAATTATGAGAAAAAGAATAGGTAAATTGAACATTATTTGTTATCATTATAGATAACAAACTGATTATCTTTGAAAGGAACCAAAAATGAAAACAAAAAAACTTCTTTTAAGTATGGGATTGGTTGCAACCCTACTATTTGCAGCAGGGTGTAATCAAAGTGAACCAAAAACAAACACTTCTGAAACAACAAGTTCAACAGAAAAAACAACGGAAAGCAGTACAAAAGAAAGTGTCGATTTAAACGCACTCCCTCTTCCTCAATTGAGCAATGAGGTCGCTGCCAATGAAGATCTGGTTGAGATGGTCACATCAAAAGGGACAATCAAAATGAAATTATTCCCTGAATTGGCCCCTAAAGCAGTTGAGAATTTTATGACACATGCTAAAGATGGCTATTACGATGGCTTGACTTTCCACCGAGTGATCAAAGATTTCATGATCCAAGGAGGCGATCCTAAAGGGGATGGTACTGGCGGTGAAAGTATTTGGGGCAAAGGATTTGAAACTGAAATATCTAACCAGCTTTACAACATCCGCGGAGCTTTATCCATGGCACGTGCCCAAGATCCTAACAGTAATGGGAGCCAATTTTTTATCGTCCAAAACTCAGATGATATGCATGACGGACTATTAAAAGATGATTACCCTCAAGCAATCATCAATGCGTATAAAAATGGTGGCTATCCTAGTTTAGATGGTGAATATACGGTCTTTGGACAAGTCATCGAAGGAATGGACGTTGTAGATAAAATCGCAGAGGTTGAAACAGATGCCTCAGATAAACCAAAAGAAGCGGTTAAAATTGAAAAAATCAATATCTTACAAGAAGCGAAAGAATCATAAGACGAATCATTAAGTAAAAGCCGAAGAATAACGAAAGGTACTCCATTGCCCTTCGCTGTTCTTCGGCTTTTACTGATAACTGGGTCCTTGTAAATTCTGCTTTTATAAAAAAAGCCGCTTTACCCAATTAAGCATCTTTGTTCACAATAAAAGTAAACTCACACTCACAAACTTTTTTATCCTCGACATAAGCCGCAGATAAAGCGGTCCCTACTGCACCCTTCATTTTTGTGATTTCAAAATGACATTTCATCACGTCACCAGGAACCACTTTCTGGCGAAATTTCGCTTTGTTAATCCCACCGATATACGCTCTTTTGCCTAAAAATTCTTCTGATTTTAAAATCAGAATCGATCCAGCTTGCGCTAAGGTTTCTAGAATCAATGCACCAGGCATTACTGGATTATCAGGAAAGTGTCCTTGGAAGAAATCTTCATTGATTGTTACATTTTTCGTTGCGACGATTTTCTTTCCTGGTTCTAAGGTATCGACATAATCGATATAGCATATTGGATAACGATTGGGAATCAAATCCATTACTTCAGTAGCTGATAATACGTAAGACATAATATACTCCTTCTTTTGGCTAATTGCCTTGATTATTACTTTGATTATCAAAGTATCATATTCTTAAATTTTTAGCAATCTTTTTTTATTATTAAAAAAAATAGTTTGACAATCAAAGCATTTTGACTAATAATAGAAAATCAAGAGGTTATTATTTTGCAATTATTGTTTATTATACAACCTATTAAATCTTTTTAAGATCAAAGGAGTGTCAATATGTCTTTTTTAGAAGGAAAGAAAATCGTCATTATGGGCGTCGCAAATAAGCGAAGTATTGCTTGGGGTTGTGCCGAAGCAATGATGAAACAAGGTGCTGAGATCATCTATACTTATCAAAATGAACGCATGAAAAAATCATTGCTTAAATTAGTCGGCGAAGATGCCTTTACGGTGGAATGTGATGTATCAAGTGATGAAAGTATTGAAAAAGCAATGGATGCAATCGGCGAATATGCTGGAGAAATCCACGGCCTAGTACACGCGATCGCATACGCAAACAAAGAAGAATTATCAGGAAACGTATCCGATATCTCACGTGATGGCTATCAATTAGCGCAAGATATCAGTAGCTATTCATTAATCGCTGTAACAAAATATGCACAAAAGTATCTAGCACATAACAGCGGAATTGTAAGCATGTCTTATTTAGGATCAGAACGCGCTATTCCTAACTACAACATGATGGGAATTGCAAAAGCATCTTTAGAAGCAGCCATCCGTTACTTAGCTGCAGAACTATCTCCTAAAGGCATTCGTGTCAACGGTATTTCAGCTGGGGCGATCAAAACATTAGCGGTTACTGGCGTGAAAGATTACCAAAAATTGATCCAATTATCTGAATCACGTACACCAGATCAACAAGGTGTGACGATCGAAGAAGTCGGAAATGCCTGTGCCTTTTTAATTAGCCCATTATCAAGCGGAATGATTGGCGACATTGTTTATGTAGATAAAGGCGTCCACTTATCTTAAGAGAACCCTATTTACTTTAGTCATCCCATTAAAACAACGCGAATCGCTTTTTATTTAAGTAAGATAACGGAAAATTCGTTTAACACTAACGAACTCACCGGTTTCAAATAAATTTTAAACGACGACCCAATATTGATAGGCTTATCAATATTGGGTCGTCTTATTTTTATTGATCCCTAAAAAAATATGAGACCCAGACAATGATACGCATGAAATATGCCTATCTAGATTAATGCGGCAGATTACAAGCCAATTGATTGTTAAAATATAAACAGTTTATATTTTAATATGAGTGAAATTGTATCTTCTATTTGGTGATGGATAAACTCTTCTAAAGTAGTATGTGGCAAGAAAGCTTGTAAAACTAATTTATAAAAAAACTAGGACAGATCATCTATATCTGTCCTAGAAATCGTAGCATCTCTTTTTTATTAGATTATACTGTTGTTTATTCGACTACTTCGATCCAACCCTCAGGCGCTTCTACATCGCCAAACTGGATCCCTGTCAATTCATCATACAATCGTTTAGTTACAGGACCAACTTCTGTTTCGCTATGGAAAACATGTAAGTTATTTTGATAATAGATCCCTCCGATCGGTGAGATGACCGCTGCTGTGCCACACGCTCCTGCTTCGGCAAACTGATCTAATTGATCAATAAAGATATCCCCTTCGACAGCAGTTAAGCCTAAACGCTCTTCAGCCAATTGTAAGAGTGAATATTTCGTGATACTCGGTAAAATCGATGGCGATTGCGGTGTGATAAATTGCCCATCTTTAGTAATACCAAAGAAATTCGCTGCACCGACTTCTTCAATTTTCGTGTGAGTAGCAGGATCTAAATACACGCAGTCTGAATAATCTAATTCCTTCGCTTGTGTACCTGGCAACAGACTAGCTGCATAGTTCCCTCCTACTTTTGCTGCCCCTGTTCCATTAGGTGCTGCCCGGTCGTACTCTGATACGATAAAGTTCGTTGGTTTCAAACCACCTTTAAAGTAAGCACCAACTGGTGTACAGAAAACGACAAATAAGTACTCTGGCGCTGGGTGTACACCAATGTTTTCACCGACACCAATCAGAAAAGGACGTAAGTATAATGTTGCGCCTGTTCCATAAGGTGGTACAAATGCTTCGTTCGCTTTGACTACGTCTTTCACAGCTTCAATGAACATTTTTTCTGGTACCATCGGCATCAATAACCGTCTAGCACTTTGATTCAAACGACGGCTGTTTTGATCTGGTCGAAAAAGATTGATCTTGCCATCTTTTCTTCGGTAAGCTTTTAATCCTTCAAAGCATTGTTGTCCATAATGAAGCGCTGGAGAACCTTCATGGATTGTTAAATAGTTGTCTTCCGTCAATTCTCCTTTTTCCCATTGACCATCTTTCCACTTTGCAACGTAACGCCAAGGAGTTTTGATATATGAGAAACCTAAATTATTCCAATCCAATTGCATATTCATTCCACCTATCTTTGTTTTGTGAATATTTTAGCACTATCCTTGAGGTTTGTCATTTTATTTTTTGGAAAATTTCTGAAATTTGAAACAGTTTTGCTGATTTTCTTTTTCCCTCGTTCTTGTTACAATACAGTAGTGAGTATATATTTTAGAAAAGGGGATCTTATGTTTTTACAACTAGCGACAACAGCAACCACTTCCACTGGTGAAACATTAACTGACCAAGCAGTCCACCAAGTGAATGCTTTTCAACGTTTCTGGAATACGATCGATTGGGATGCAATTTTTGCAACCTTCATCCAAAAAGGACTTTATTTAGTTTTTTTAATTCTTTTATTTGCCATACTCAACCGTGTCGGAAAATATTTAATTGATAAATCTTTTAAACAATATTCTAAGAAATCGGTTTTGAATGAAAGTCGTTTAAAAACGTTACACAGTCTGTTAAATACGATTTTCCAATACACGATGGGTTTTTTCTTTATTTATGCGATTTTATCCGTCATTGGTGTTCCGATTGGTTCATTGTTGGCAGGAGCGGGAATTGCTGGGGTAGCAATTGGATTGGGCGCACAAGGCTTTATGAGTGATGTGATTACTGGCTTTTTCATTATTATGGAACAACAAATGGATGTCGGAGATTATGTAAAATTAGCGAATCTGTCAATTGAAGGAACAGTGGCTTCTGTCGGTATTCGGACGTTACAGTTAAAAGCCGTAGACGGTACGGTCCACTTTATTCCCAATCGAAACATCACGACTATCAGCAATCTATCCAGAGCGAATATGCAAGTTCTACTTGATATTCGCATCGTGCCGGAAGAAGGCTATGATTCTATCTACGAAATCATCGATCGTGTAAATCAACGATTAGCTGAAAAATACCAAGACGACTTACAAACTGAACCAACAATTTTTGGATTAGTCGATTTAGGGAACAGTAATTTTGCGATTCGAACCATTTGTTATGCCTTGAATGGGAAACAATTTGTTTTGAAAGAAGAATTTTTGAGTTCTTATGTAAAAGAATTGACAACAGCAGGATTTACCATTCCTAACAGCCCGATCAGCTTGAAATAAAAAAGATTGAGACGATTCCTTACGCTTTCCATTAAATGACCTTAATGGAGAAATAAGTGTAATCAGTCTCAATCTTTTTTGCTTTAATCGTTAACTAACGATGTCTAACTTTTCTTTTAATTCTTCGACTTTAGGCGAAACAATGTTTCGTCGTTCCAATTCATGCACCATATAGTTGACTGCCTTTAGTAGTTCTTTTCGAGTAATGATCCCTTTAAAAACTTTGTCTTCTGTAACAACCGGTAGAAAAGGTGAATCAACTAATAAATGGAGAACTTCTTCTAGTTCCCAATTTTCATCGATCGTTGCAACATTCGTTTCCATTACATCTGCAACGGTTAGTCCTTCTAATGGGTCCATGCTGATCGTTTGTAGATCGATCATTTTATTGACGACATCAGATAAGCTAACTAATCCCACGAAACGGTCATCTTTTCCTAGTACAGGGATCTTCGTATAACCTACTTTCGATAAAACAAGCAAACCATGTGATAATGGATGTTGATACATGACATTCGCTACATTTTCAGCCGAGATCAAAAAAGTCTCTCGATTTTGTAGCAATAACTCTCTTACAATCGGTCCAATCATTGGAGGGCCTCCATTTCAATTTCATTTCAACATAATTATTTTACCGAAAACGGATGCAAAATTCATATAAAAAATCGAGATTTTAGTAAAAATTAGAGATTTTTTGCTTACAAGGAAAAAGTGAAAGCCAGTTCCTCGACAGGTTGATGCGCTCGATTATAATATTGAACATTGACTTGTTCTCCACTGTGTTCAATCAAGGCATAAGAAGGGATTTGGATCGGTCCTCGTGGTTGCGAAATGCTTCCAGGATTCAAATACAAGACCCCTTCTACTACCTCACAACCAATTTGATGCGTATGACCAAAAAAGACCATCGTTGCTTGGTTGGCTTGCGCTTCAAGCGCTAATTGAGTAAGACCAAAACGAACATTTGCCAAATGTCCATGAGTGATAAATATTTTATCTTTCCCAGTATCAACCCACTCTTTTTCAACAAATCCCGGTCCGAAATCACAATTTCCCTTGACTACATGGAAGTGCGTCCACAATTGATCTTCTGGCGATAATTCTGAATCGCCACAGTGAAAGAAGAAATCCACTTTCGTTTGATAACGAGCAACTAGATCAGCTAAGATTTCCCGATCACCATGGTTATCACTGACAACTAAATATTTCATTTGTTTTCACCTTCCAACCAGCTTTGCCATACTTGGCTCAATTTTTTCATTGCTTGTGCCCGGTGGCTGACTTGGTTTTTTTCTTCACTTGACATTTCGGCTGCAGTTTCAGTTGAACCGTCAGGAATAAATAGTGGATCATACCCAAAGCCGTTGTCTCCTCTTGGGATTCTTCCTACTTTTCCTGGCCATTGCGCTTCCACCACTAGACTTTCTTTATCCGGTGCAGCAAAAACCAAGGTGCAATGAAATTGCGCCGTTCTTTTCTCATCTGGAATCTCCGTCATCTCATAAAGTAATTTCGCATTGTTTCCTGCGTCACTTTTGTGTTCGCCGGCAAATCGTGCAGAGTAGATCCCTGGCATGCCGCCTAAAGCATCTACTTTCAAACCAGAGTCATCAGCTAATACAGGTTGATTCAACAAATAAGCAATCGTTTCCGCCTTCAGACGAGCATTTTCCTCAAACGTTGAACCAGTTTCTTCTACATCAGGTAATTCAGGATAGTCAAACAATGTTTTGACTTCATAACCTGCTTTGCCAAACATCGCTTTAAATTCTTCTGCTTTCCCAGCATTTTTGGTAGCAATAACGATCGTCTTCAAATCGTCCTCTCTTTCTGCTCGTTGCTCGAACAAGACATTTTTTTGTTCAAGAATCAATTGCTCAATCGCCGTTTTCCCATAAAAGAGCAGATCGTTTAATTGTTCTCCATCAAAGGTTGCTTCTTCCCCAGTTCCTTGAATCTCGACAAATTTGCCAGATTCAGTCATGACTAGATTCATATCGACTAGCGCTGCAGCATCTTCTTCATAATCTAAATCTGCCACACATGTCTGATCGGGTAAAATCCCAACACTGATAGCAGCTAAATGTTCAATAACTGGGTCTTCACGTAAAACTTTTGTTTGAAGTAACTTTTCGACTGCTAATTTTAACGCAATAAAAGCTCCTGTGATGCTAGCCGTTCTTGTCCCACCATCTGCTTGCAAAACATCGCAATCAATGATAATACTACGTTCGCCTAACTTTTTCAGATCAACGACCGCTCTTAACGAACGACCAATCAACCGTTGGATTTCCATTGTGCGTCCTGAAAGTTTTCCTTTGCTGCTTTCTCTTCGATTTCTAGTATGAGTCGCACGTGGCAACATGCTATATTCTGCTGTTACCCAACCAGTTCCTGTTTCTCTTAAAAATGGCGGAACGTTTTCTTCAATCGTAGCAGAACAATTGACGATCGTATCACCAAAGTGAATCATAACAGAACCTTCTGGATGTTTAAAAACATTTGTTTCAATCTTTATTTTTCTTAACTGCTGAGGTTGTCTTCCATCGTGACGCATCTGTTATTTCCCTCCTAATTCAATATGCTCAACATTCAACTGATCGAGCATCAGCCAATCTTGTGCAATCTCTTTAAAAAGCTTAGCTGAACCAGTCGTATAGAATTGACATAACGTCCGACCCTCACTGACTGAATTGCTGATTTCAAAATAGTCCAGCAACATCGAAACTTCCCCGACAGTCTCTGCACCTGAATCGATTAATGTTACACTTTCTCCCATAACGTTTTGGATAATCGGACGTAACAAAGGGTAATGGGTACAACCCAATATTAATGTATCGATTTTCTTAGTAACCAATGGCGCTAGTGTCTGGGCAACGATTTTTTTTGCAACTGACGAATGATATTCATTACTTTCCACTACCGAAACGAATTTTGGACAAGCCAAACTAGTCACGGCAAGTTCAGGTACCTTCGTTTTCAGCGCTGTTTCATAAGCACGACTTTTGATCGTTCCGAGGGTTCCGATAATCCCTACTTGTTTATTTCTTGTTTGTTTAACAGCTGCTCTTGTCCCAGGTAAGATCACACCAATGACTGGAATAGGAAGTGCCGCCTTGATTTCTTCTAAAGCAACCGCAGTAGCAGTATTACAGGCAATCACTAACATTTTGATGTTTTGTTCCACCAAATGATTCGTCATTTCCCAAGTAAATTCGATCACTTGTTCTGCCGGTCTAGGACCATAGGGGCAACGGGCAGTATCTCCAACATATAAGATATTTTCATTTGGTAATTGTTTCAATGCTTCTTTGACCACCGTCAATCCACCAACACCTGAATCAATAAAACCAATCGGGCGATTATCAGTCAATAGTATCATCCTTTTTCTCAATAAATTCTATCTTCCTTATTGTGGACTTTTTAAGGTGATTTTTCAAGTACTACCTTTGTACTTCTATCCATAAAGCTTGAATAGCTCACACAGTCGATCTAAAGAATCACTAGTTTGACTTAATGATCTTAAGTTAGTTGTTTTTAGCAGATGAAGATTGCTCTTTATCTACACTTATCATGAATGATTGCGATTCGTTTTAGAGATACTAGAAGAGACTGAGACAAGTTTTGTCCCAGTCTCTGAGCAATTATGGTTTATCGACTAACTTCAGCTGATCCTTGAGATAAAGAATTCATTTGTTTTATATTTTTGTTTGGTTTTGGTGGAGTATTTTGTTCCGATCCTAGATTACTTAGTCTTTGATTCAATGGTAATGGAACTTGATCTATTGGATTTGGGTTTGTTCTATCTAGTTCGGGAAGCTTACTTAGCAAAGTTGTTTTTCCATTGATTATTTCGTTAAGCTCTTTTTTATCTTCTTTAGTCAGAGTAAGCATATAAGGTATATTGCGTCTATTTATTTCATTAAGTTTTCTGCTACCAATAAATTCCGCCATCGTAGATAGCATTTTGGGTTCTACCTTTTGGTTCTCGTTAAGTGCTAATGCAGTGTTCATTGCTCGAGATAACAAAAGCGCGTTGTCATCCACTACTTCAGCTATAGTCTTCCCATTTATTTTAATGTCTGCTTCATTTTCTTGTTTTTTATCTGTTTGTTGTTTCGCTCTCTCTCTGATTATATCCCGAAGTGCTTCTTTTTCTTCTATTCTCATGACAAGATTATCAGAAAGTGTATCCATATACTTTTCATCAAGATAACTATTCTCAATGGTAATTGCTATTTCATGTAAATCCTTTGGAGAGATAGTTTTATTCTCTGAAAGTTGATAATTTACTTTTATTGTTTCAGCCAATAGGGAGACTATCTTATTCTGTACCACAACATTTAATAGATTAATTCGGGCTGGTGCTTTTGGTAAAGTTCCTGGTTTTGGCGACGTATTTGGTTCCAAGCCTGGAGTATTCTCACTTTGATTTAGTAGAGTTCTTAAATTTGGTTTTGGTGATGTCTGTAGTGGATTCTTTGGTTTTGAATCTAAATTGTTTAGTCCTTGACTTAATGTTGAACTTAGGTTCATTTTAGCTGGTTCTTGTGAAATTTCGAGTTCCTTATTTAGCAATGTTGTTTTTTCATTTGTTATTTCATTAAGCTCTTTTTTATCTTCTTTAGTCAGAGTAAGCATATAAGGCATATTGCGTCTATTTATTTCATTAAGTTTTCTGCTACCAATAAATTCTGCCATCATAGATAGTATTTCTGGTTCTACCTTTTTGTTCTCTTTAAGTTCTAATGCAGTGTTCATTGCTCGAGATAGCAATAGTGCGTTGTCATCTAGTACTTCAGCTATGGTCTTCCCATTTATTTTAATGTCTGCTTCATTTTCTTGTTTTATTTCTGTTTGTTGTTTCGCTCTTTCTCTGATCATATCCCGAAGTGTCTCTTTATCTTCTCTTGTCATGACAAGAGCGTTTGGAACCGCATCTATATACTTTTTATCAAGAGAACTATTCTCAATGGTAATTGCTATATTATGTAAATCCTTTGGAGAGATAGTTTTATTCTCTGAAAGTTGGTAAGCTACTTTTATTTCTTCAGCCAATAGGGGTACGATCTTATCATTTATTACACTATTTGAGAATATATTCCGAAGCTTGTCTTTGTCTGCTTGTGTCAAGGCAAGCGTACGCATGAGCTCCAGTTTCTGGTCTATATTTAGGTTTAAATTCACAACCTCATTTGCTATTCTATGTAGTTTATTCGGGTTTGCAGGTCGTTTCTCTGAAAGCTGATGCTTATTTGTAATAGTAGTAGCAACAGCATGTACATTCTGCTGAAATAATTGTTCTGATTCTGTTGATTTTTTTTTGACATTATTACGTCTTTCATTCGCAATATGTTTTGCTATTTCCTTTAGATCATGTTGGGCGTTAGGTTTGTATTTTTTTATAATAGCTATAGTAGCAGCTTTCTTTTGTTCTTCGTATATAGATAGAAGAGTGTCTTGATCTTTTTCTGGTATTTTAAGTTCGAGAATAACCTCTCTTTTCTGTTCATCACTAAGATCTAATTTCGCAATCTTTTTTGCTGTTTTATTTAGTTTTTCTGAGGAGTTAGATTGATCCTCTGAAAGTTCATATTTAGTTGTAATAGCTATAGTAGCAGCTTTTATTTCGGCGTCTTTCTGACTTTCTTGTGTTTGCAACAAGTCTTGTTTTTCTCTGTATATTTCTCCAAGAGTAGCTCGATCTTCTTTTGAGATTTCAAGTTTAGCAATAACCTCCCTTTTCTGTTCTTCAACAAGATTTAAATTCATAATCTCAGTTGCTATTGCCTCTAGTTTCTCTTTAGGGACAGATTGGTTCTCTACAAGTTGATATTTACTTGTAATAGCTAGAGTAGCATTATTTATTACCTGTGTTATTAATTTATTCACCTTGGGAATTTGATCATTTAGAAGCTCACGTACATCATCTCTATTTGTAATATGTAGATCGGAAATAAAGTTATAACACGTACTAGGTTTCAAAGGAAGATAATGGAATTTATCAAGGTCTTCAATTAGTGCAGCTTTTGTTTTTTCCGATAAAGGCGTGTTTGAATTAAGACTATGTTTTTCATTAAAATGGTCAATAAAAAAGGTTCTATCTTCGCTATCCATTTCAATAGTTCTTTGTTGTAACAGGTTTTTCTCTTCTGAATTCAATGGAAGATTGGAGATGTTTCCTTCGCTTGAAGTTGGATCGCCTTTAGAAAGATCTTTATCTATTACTAGTGTTTCCGTATTAGTAGATTGCTTTTTCTCTTCAGTTAGTTCATAAGCAAGAGCAGGCTGATCTTTGGGCTGTGCTATTCTATTGCTTGGTTGTAACAGGTTTTTCTCTTCTGGATTCAATGGAAGATTGGAGATGTTTCCTTCGCTTAAAGTTGGATCATCTTTAGAAAGATCTTTATCTAATGCTACTAGTGTTTCCACATTAGTAGATTGCTTTTTCTCTTCAGTTAGTTCATAAGCAAGAGCAGGCTGATCTTTGGGCTGTGCTATTCTATTTCTTGGTTGTAACAGTTTTTTCTCTTCTGGATTCAATGGAAGAAGTAAAAGGATTCCTTCGGTTGAATTTGGATCATATTTAGAAAGTTCTTTACCTAATGCTACTAATGTTTTCACATTAGTATGTTGATTTTTTAGTTTATACTTTTTGGTTAATCTATAAGCAAGATTAGGCTGATTTTCGGGGTTTACTATTCTATTTCTTGGTTGTAACAGTTTTTTCTCTTCTGGAATCAGCGGAAGATGTAAGAGGATTCCTTCGGTTGAATCTGAATCATATTTAGAAAGTTCTCTATCTAATTTTGCGAATGTCACCGGATCAGTACGTTCCATTTTTAGGTTATACTTATCGGTTAACCTATCAGCAATTTCAAGTCGATCTTCGGGTTTTACTATTCTATTTCTTGGTTGTAACAGGTTTTTCTCTTCTGGGATCAGCGGAAGATGTAAGAGGATTCCTTCGGTTGAATCTGGATCATATCTAGAAAGATCTTTTCCTAATGCTACGAATGTTTTTAGATTAGTATGTTGATGTTTTAGTTTATACTTTTTGGTTATTCTATAAGCAAGTTCAAGCTGATCTTCGGGCTGTACTATTCTATTTCTTGGTTTTAACTGTTTTTTCTCTTCTGGAATCAATGGAAGATGTAAGAGGATTCCTTCGGTTGAATCTGGATCATATCTAGAAAGATCTTTTCCTAATGCTGCCATTGTTTTCAGATTAGTATGTTTATTTTTTAGTTTATACTTATCGATTAATCTATCAGCAAGTTCAAGCTGATCTTCGGGCTGTACTATTCTATTTCTTGGTTGTAACAGGTCTTTCTCTTCTGGAATCAGTGGAAGATGTAACAGGATTCCTTCGATTGTAGCTGGATCATATCTAGAAAGTTCTCTACCTAATTTTGCGAATTTCTCCGGATTAGTACGTTCCATTTTTAGTTCGTACTTATTGGTTAGTCTATAAGCATGACTTTGCTGATCTTCAGGCTGTACTATTCTATTTCTTGGTTGAAACAGGTTTTTCTTTTCTGGAGTCAATGGAAGATAGAAGAGGATTCCTTCGATTGTAGCTGGGGCATATTTAGAAAGATCTTTTCCTAATGCTACTAGTGCTTTCATATCATCAGATTTATTTTTCTCAAGTTTATACTTATTAGTTAGTTCATAAGCAAGTGAAGACTGATCTTCGGGTTGTACAATTACTTTTTTTCCGTTTTTTTTATTTAGTTTCAACCTATCTTTTAGTCTATAAAAAATACCACGCTGATTTTTGGACTGTACGCTTACTTTCTCTCCATTTTTTTTATTTAGTTTTTCCATGTTGTTTTCTCCTTTGCACTTTTATATACTGCTTTATAAATTTATCAGAAAAAAAAGGACATCAAAAACTTTTATTCCTAAATAAAGAAATTCTTGGAGTTTAATACCATGGTATTTGTTCAAATTTTAGAATATTATTTTTAATTTCTGAAAATAATTAGTCAAGAATAGTGTTTTCAAAAAGATTATGCATGAATAAAGTTTTATTTGAGTCCACTTATACATAACTATTTCTTTCATAATTTTTTTCTGAATATATTTGCGTAACCACGTGTAGTGATTTGAAAAAAATAGTATTCCTGTATAAAAATATAGAAATACGTAATTTACGGATTTAATTCAATGACATCATGAAAAATAGAAACTTTTTGATTAATTAACGAACAAATGTGAGAAAACAAAAAAATCTGAGAAAGAATGGGGTACCTTCTTGCCCAGATTTGATTTTGCATCACTCATCAGTACTTATTGACGAAGAGATGAAAAATATTAATCATCCCTAAAACAGCAAGAGCCGAACAATCCCTTTTCAGAAAATGATTCGTCTTGAGCAATTATGGTTCATCGACTAAATTCATCTAAATCTTTAGATACGTGAATCGTTTGGTTTAGTGGAGTCTGTGGTTTCGAGCCTAGATTGTTTACTCTTTTTAATGGGTTACCTTTTGATGGATTTGGTTTTGGCGATATCGGCGGTTCCGATCCTAGATTATTCCCACTTTTCTTTAGTAGAGATCTTAAATTTGATTTTAATGATGTCTGTAGTGGTGTATTTGGTTTTGAGTAAAAATTATTTAGTCCCTGACTTAATATTGAGCTTAGGTTCGTTTTAGCTGATTCTTGTAAAGTTTCTGCCTGGTTTAGCAACGTTGTTTTTTTATTTATTAATTCATTAAGTTTATCTCTATCTATTTCTGGTATTTCAAGTTCGAAAATAACCTCTCTTTTCTGTTGCTTATTAAGATTTAAATTCAAAATCTCATTTGCTATTGCATCTAGTTTTTTTGGGGGATTAGGTTGGTCCTCTGAAAGTTGATATTTAGTTATAATAGTTAGAGTTGCATCATCTACTCCATGATAAAAGAATACTTCATCGTCTATCTTGCTTTCTTGTGTTTTTAACAAGTCTTGTCTTTCTCTGTACATTGTCTTAAGAGCGACTCTATCCTCTTTTGATATTTCAAGTACTCTAATAACCACCCTTTTCTGTTGCTCACTAAGATTTAAATCTATAATCTCTTTTACCATTTTCTCTAGTTTATCTCGGAAGATAGGTTGGTCATTCGAAAGTTGATATTTATTTGTAATAGCTATAGTAGCATCATTTATTCCCTTAAAAAAAAATGGTGCTGCTTCGGCAAAATTTCTTCGGATAATTCGTTTCTTATTGTTATTTTTATTAACTAATTGTGCCCCATCGCCACCATGTCCATTTTGTGTCCGATCATTTACTCTAGAGTCTGTCTTACTTTCTTTTATTTTTGGCAATACCTCAAGTTTTCTGTATATTTTCCAAAAAGATTCTCTATCAGCTTCTGGTATTTCAAGACCATTAATAACCTCTCTCTTTTGTTCATCACTAAGGTTTAAATCTATAATCTCTTTTGCTATTGCCGTTAGTTTCCTATGGTGAGTAGCTTGATCTTCTGAAAGTTGATATTTATTTTCAATATAAGTAACTGAATCATGTACTAGCTGATTAAATAACTGTAATGCTTTAGCTCCTCTTATTATAACTTCTGTATTACTTTGGGCTGGTGTTGGCCATTTCTGTAGTTCTTTAAATGTTTCGAGAAGAGTATCTTTATATCCCTTTTGTATTCCAAGACGGATAATAACCTCTTCTTTCTGTTCCTCACTAAGTTTTAAATTAAAAATCTCCTTTGCTATTGCCTTTAGTTTCCTTTCGTGGATAGATAGTTCATATTTATTTATAATGCCTATAACTGCATCATCTACTTGCTGATTAAATGATACTTTATCTTCACCTTTTGTGTTCTCATCTATTTTAGCATCTGTCCTACTTTCTTGCGCTTTAAAAAATTCTTGTCTTTCTCTATATATTGTTTGAAGAGTGGCTCGATCTTCTTCTGATATTTTAAGCTCGAAAACAACCTCTCTTTTGTATTCTTCACTAAGATTTAAATCCATAATTTCATTTACTATTGCCTTTAGTTTCTCTTCAGGGACAGATTGGTTCTCTGAAAGCTGATATTTATTGATAATAGCTATAGTAGCATGAATAGCAGCATTGTTTGCTTGCTGATAAAATAACTGTTCTGCTTTCATCAAATTTATTTTGTATATTTTCCAAAGAGTGGCACTATCTTCTGTTTGTAGTCCAAGTTGGAAAATAACCTCCTCTTTTTGTTCCCCACTAAGATTTAAATCCATTATCTCATCTGCTATTGCCTTTAGTTTATTTTCGGGGATAGATAGCTGATATTTATTTATGATAGCTATAGCTGCATCATCTACTTGCTGATACAATGATATTTCATCGTCATCTTTTGTAAGCTCTTTTAAATTAGCGTTTGTCTTACTTTCCTGTTTTTGCAACGAGTCTTGTTTTTTTCTATATATTTTCCGGAGAGTGGCTCGATCTTCTTTTGATAGTTCAAGTTTACCAATAACCTCCCTTTTCACTTCCTCATCAAGATTTAAATCCATGATCTCATTTGCTGTTGCCTCTAGTTTTTCTTCGGAGACTGTGTGGTTCTCTAAAAGTTGGTATTTATTTGTAATATCTATAGCAACATCATCTATTACCTGCGTTATTAATTCATTCACCTTTGGAAGTTGATCATTTATAAGCCTACCTACATCCCTTCTAGCTACTATATCCAGATCGAGAATAAAGTTATGATACGTACTAAGTTTCAAAGGAGTATGATAGAATTTATCAAGGTCTTCAATTAGTGCAGCTTTTTTTTTTCTGATAAAGGCGTGTTTGATTTAAGTCTATGTTTTTCATTAAGAAAGCTAATAAACAGGAGTCTATTTTGACTATTTATTATTATTCTATCTTTGCTATTCATTTCAATAGTTCTTTGTTGTAACAGCTTTTTCTCTGCTGGAGAAAGTTTAAGATAGGAGAGGATTCCTTCGATTGAAGCTGGATCATATTCAGAAAGATCTTCACCCAATGTTGCTAAAGTTTCTAGATTAGTATGTTTCTGTTTCTTAATTTTATACTTTTTGGTTAGTCTATTTGCTAGATCTTTAGGTGTTTCTGTTACTGTCTCTCCGTTTTTTTTCTTTATTTCTATATTCAGTTGCTTTTTTTTAAGTTCAAGCTTATTAATTATTCTATTAAAAATACCATGCTGATCTTGAGACTGTATTATAACTTTCTCTTCGTTGTCTTTATTTATATTCTGTTCCTTGTTTGGCATGCTGTTTTCTCCTTTGAGATTTTATATACGCTTTATAAATTTATCAGAAAAAAAAGTACATCACGAACTTTTATTTCCACAGAAAGAAATTATTGGCATTTTATACCATTGTATTTATTCAGAATCTAGATTATTGTTTTTAATCTCTGGGAATATTTGGCTAAGATTAGTGTTATTAAAGGATTATGCTACAGAAGAATTTTATTTAAGTACCTCTGTACATAACTATTCCTTTAAACTATTTTTCTGAATATTTGCTTAACTACATGTGTTGGTTAAAAAGAGGAAATTTATGACCCTGACTGGTTTTTGTACTATTCATCGACTCTTAATGACATGGAGCCTATTTTCTACCACAATATTTATTAAAGCTAGATAAAAAGACGAAAATCAGTTCTCCTGATTTTCGTCTTTTTAGGCTTGTTCATCCGAAAGATTTGATCGCACGCTCAAGTTAATTTTTGAACTGTTACACTCTTACTTGAATGTTGCTAAATTGAACACTATCTGATCGTTAGGTGATAATTTAATATCATTTGCTCCTTTTTCCGCCATTTTGCCGTTGATTGTGAACGTCCAATATAATCCTTTATCTTTGTCTTGTGCGTGCCCATCAATTGCCGTCACAAAACCATTGTCTTCTTTCACTGAAAACTGTTTTTTTAGTAATTCCAACAAGGTCTGATTTGGTTGGTAAGTAACGTTTTTTGCCGATAGTTCTTTTCCCTCTTCTTGCAAAGTGATGGTCACTTTTTTTGTAGTGGCTTGTGATTGAGCGCTTGATTGTTCTGTCGTGGTAGGTGATTGACAACCAGTCATAACGATCATACTTGATAAAACAGCTAATAATACTATGAATTTCTTCAAAAAAAACACTCCTATTTATTAATTTGTAAAAAGAATTTACTTAAGTTATCACTTTAAACATTATAGATATGATTCTTAGACAGTTAGATTTTAATCCAAACAGTAAGGTCTGATAAATAATTAATGGAATACTTTCCCAGCTCGCTCATAGAATGGTTCTTTAATATGATAAACCACATTGACATAACGTGCCAAGACAAAAAAGAGATCCGATAACCGATTAATCAGTTTATAACTCATTTGATTCGTTTCTGTTTCTTCCAAAATCAATTAAGTGATTTCACGTTCCGCTCTTCGGGTCACTGTTCGGGCAAGATGGAAATGCCCTGCTACTGGATGTCCACCAGGTAAGATAAATTTGTCGATCACCGGTAGTTTTTCTTGATAAAAATCAATCATTTCTTCCATTTTCTCCAAATCTTTTTTAGTCACGATCCGTTCTTTGACTTCCGTTGGTGTGGCAAAATCTGTTCCGATATCAAATAGTAATCGTTGAAGTTGGATTAATTGTTCGATCAAAAGCGCAAATTTATCAGGATCTAATTCTGCAACGATCGTTCCTACCCAAGAATTGATTTCATCCACACTTCCATAAGCTCTAACACGAGAAGCTGACTTAGCTAGCCGTTGCCCTCCGATAATACTAGTCATCCCAGCATCACCACTTTTAGTATAGATTTTCATGGTACCATGCTCCTTTTTAACCTTATAATCCACACTTTAGTTGTACTTTACAATGGGTGCAAGTACTGCAACCTCCGATTTCTTCAATTGTACCTTCATGACAAATCGGACAGCGCTCTTCACTCGTTGCTGAGTCGTTTGAAGCTTCTGTTAGCAAAACATCTGGGTGTACCTCTGATGTTACTAGCTCATCGGTAAAACTATTTTCTTCCGCTGATAAAGTCAGGACTTGTGAATCTCGGCTACCGTCAACATATACCGTACCGCCTTTTGCCCCACCTTGATAAAGTCGTTCGTAAATATCAGCTACTTCTTTAACACGATATCCCTTAGGTGCGTTGACTGTTTTGGAAATGGAGCTATCAACCCATCGTTGGATCGTACATTGGACATCCACGTGAGCTTCTGGTGAAAGCTCCATTGCTGAGACAAAGTATTCCGGTAACTCTGAGGCATCTGCCTCTGGATGTTTCGCTAGATATTCGTCAACGATTTCAGCGTGTACTTCAATGAATTTTCCTAAGCGACCGCTTCTAAAGTAGGAAAAAGAGAAATAAGGTTCCAATCCCGTGGAAACACCAGTCATCGTACCTGTCGAGCCAGTTGGTGCAACGGTTAATAAGTGTGAATTACGGATTCCATAAGTTAAGACACCTTGCCTAATATGTTCTGGCATCTTTTTCATATACCCAGAATGGATAAAACGCTCACGTAATTGTCGTGTTTCTTCTTCGTTCTTACCAACTAAATAAGGAAAACTTCCTTTTTCTTTTGCCAATTCGATCGACGTTTGATAAGCTGTAACGGCAATCGTTTCAAACAATTGATCGACTAACGCATTTCCTTCTTTAGAGCCATACGTTTTGCCGCAATAGATCAATAAGTCGGCTAAGCCCATCACCCCTAAACCAATACGACGTTCCCCTTTTGCTTGTTGCTCATTCTTGTCAAAAAAATAAGGGGTCGCATCAATAACATTATCTTGGAAACGTACACTGGTTCTAACCACTTCTGCAACTTTTTGAAAATCGATTTCTTGGTGCTCATCTACCATATTCGCTAAATTGATAGCCGCAAGATTACATACCGCATACGGTGTCAATGGCTGTTCTCCACAAGGATTTGTTGCAACGACTTTTTGACCATAGGCAGCAGCATTAGTCATCTCATTGGCGTTATCAATAAAAAAGATCCCTGGTTCCGCAGAATAAGTAGCACAGTAAGTGATCAATTCCCAAAGCTCTCTGGCTCGAATTGTTTGATGAACTTTCACTTTACGTCCTGTCGCTTCCCACTCACGAACATCACCGATTTCAGCCCAATGTTGATCATAATCAGCCATTTCTACTTCTGTATACTCGTCAATAGCAGGAAAACGCAAATCATAGGTCTTATCTTGTGCGACAGCTGCCATGAATTCCTTTGTCAGACAGATTGAAATATTCGCCCCTGTTAAGAAGTCAGGATCTTTGACACTATAACTTCCACCCATTTTTAATTTTTGCTTAGCCTCTTTGATGAAAGTATATTCTGCAAATTGCAAAAGCCCCTCTTCCTTAAGCAAGACTTCAAATAGCTCCCTTTCTTCTTGAGTTAAAGGAGAAAAAGCTAGTTTCTCACTTGCCAACTGTTTGATTAGCGGATTTTTACTTGTAGTTATCAACTGTTGCAAGATCAATGGATTCTGGATTTTTGAAATAATAAATTCAAAAATATCTGGGTGCCAATCATTTAGCATGATCATTTGCGCCCCTCTGCGACTTCCTCCTTGCTCGACTAAATGGGTGAGATTAGCTAAATCATTGAGCCAAGAAACAGCACCAGAAGATTTTCCATTTACGCCATGTACGACAGCTGATTTTGGTCTCAAGGTTGAGCCATTCGTTCCTACTCCACCACCACGACTCATGATTTCCATGACTTCTTCTCGGTGTTTTGCTAAACCAGAGCGAGAATCTTGAATAAATGGCATGACAAAACAATTAAAGTATGTGACTTCTGATTGCGTACCAGCGCCATATAACACCCTTCCGGCAGGAATCAAATTTTGTTCAGTCAATTGTTTGTAAAAATCTTCAAAAAATTCTGCTTTTCTATCGCCCTCGACTTGACTAATTCCGGAAGCAACCCGAGCAGCAATTTGTTCATAATACAGCTCTAAAGGTTTTTCAACTTCACTTTTGTTTCTTTTAACGAATCCACGAGCTATTTCTTCAGGATCAGTCAAAGAGGAGCGAAATTCCTCTTCCACTTCGATCGTTAAATCGTCTCCAGAGTGCTGAATGATCGTTCCAATTCCACGAGCCGGGTATTGTGGATCCGCATGTACCGTCAAGACGACTAGATCACCTATGGTTAACGTCTGATTATGTGGATCTTTGTAAGTATATCGATCCAACATGATCAAGCGTGAAATCCCTTCAAATGTCAGTTTCATTTGTGGATCAATAGGTTTGACCTCTGGATAATTCCGTATATCCTGATTAAGTTTTTCTATATATTTTTTTGAATAAATTCCCATTCCATCGCCACCTTATCATAAAAAAACACTATATATAGTGTTTGTTAATTATTATTACACTACATCATGTGTTTTTCAATCTTGTAATAAAAAAAATTTATGATATAATGAGAACTATTATCAGTGAAGGAGCAGCCTCAAAAGATGAACACATTTAAACAAAAACCTTACTTTACGATTCACAAATTTGCTTATTTGTCATTATTAATTGCTGCCTGTGTCGTAGGCAGAATTTTTTTTGCTTGGTTACCAAATATTCAACCTATGACAGCAATTTTTTTACTACTTGCGGCATTTGGTTCTTTAACAGATGCTTTAATCGTCTCCATATTGAGCTTATTCATCACTAATCTATATTTAGGATTAGGGACTTGGACAATCAGTCAAATGCTCGCCTTCAGCGGGATTGTTTTGTTTTTCCATTGGATGAATCAGTTACCTATAGTCGCTAAGCATGTGACTATTCAAGCAATTTTGAGCTTTATTTGTGGATTAATTTACGGTTTGATTGTTTCACGAATTGAAACTTTCATCTATCAACTTCCCTCTTTTTGGGCTTACTATTTTCAAGGACTTCCTTTTGATCTCGCCCATGGTATAGGTAATTTCTTTTTTTATTTGATTCTCTTTCCCGTATTTCAACGGATACTATTTCCGCTATACAGTAAGACGCTTGATGACAGATATAAAAAATAAATGACGTGAGAATCCTTATTTTATCAGCCCTCTGATTATTTTTGTCTAACTTTTTTTTGGGGTATAGAATCAGAAGTGATTCTTCTGTCCCAGTTTTCATTTAGCCATAAAAAGTGGGATATTAATCAAATTTTTTCTGATTAATATCCCACACTCATTTATTATGTAATCATTTTTAGAGTTTATTGATTATTATCTATGTAACGGGTTATCCTGCTTATGCTGTAGGTCTTGAGATACAGCTGCTCTTTTTGGGGATGAGTTTTCTTCTTTAGATACTCTATTTAGTTTTTCTTTAAGATTTTCTCTTCTATCTTTGTTCACTGGAACTTCAGAACTATTTCTAACATTATTACCTCCCTCATACTTCCCCATTTCTTCTACTACTCTCTGTCGGCTTATGTGTGGACTTTTTTTCAACTCATTTTTAAGATACCTCAATACACTACTTCGAGGGATGGCTCTATTCTTCATAACTTTTGCTATTACTTGCTCAACCGCTTTATCCTCTTTTTTTCTATATTTACCCTTAAACTTCTTCAATTCTTCTTCTGCTCTCTCTTTACTTATGAATGGATTATGCTCTAATCCATATGTGAGATACTTAAATATTTGGGAAGGATCTTGAGTCCTGTCTGCATCCTTCATAACTGTTTTTATCTCTTGTTTAACCGCTTTATCCTCTTTTTTGCTAAGTTTATTCTTCAATTTTTCTTCTGCTCTCTTTTTACTTATGAATGGACTATTCTCTTTTTCTTTAGTTGTATTCGAATTTAATTCAGTTGGTTCCTGTTGAATAGTTTTTGTCTTTTCCTGTTCCTTGTTTGGCATATTATCTTCTCCTTTAAAATTTTATATACTACTTCATCAATTTATCAAAAAAAAAGAATACATAAAAAACTTTTATTTCCGGGAAAAGAAATTTTTGTAATTTAATACCATTTAATTGATTAAAATTCTAGGTTACTACATTTAGTTTCTGAGAATACAAGGTCAAGAATAGTATTTTCAAAGAATTATGCATCAAAAAATTGTATTTGAGAAGTCCTATACATAACAGTTTCTTTCATAATATTTCATTGATTCTTTAATCCTATTTTTGATTTAGCTATAAAAATCGGGTCGTTCATCCAATTTTTTCTGATTAACGACCCGAGCTCATATACTATGTAATTTGGGCTCTATATTTTTTGATGTTGGTGAAATTTACCAACATCTTTTTCATGATGTAAAAACATAGAAAAGACACCCTGAAATCCTTTAGAATTAATTTGACGAACCAATTCATAGGATAATTCAAGATGTCTTGTACTCAGCTTATCAAAGATCCCCTAAATATTCTAGACCTAACTATCTATTTTGAGGTAAATTGTTAAACCAAAGAAAGATATAAAGAGAAATTTTGCTTGATTTACAAAGGTACTCTTCAATACACGCCCGAAGAGTGTCCACATTATTCAACATATAGGAAGAACTTTTTTAAACCACCGAGTGAAGGATACCAATGCACGACTTAAAAGTACTTCTCAATACCAACGTGGGCTTGGTAGAAAAATGAAACGTTATTGGAAACTCCTACAAAAAGAAGAAGCAAAGTTGAACTATGAAAAACGGGTTTGGTGTTCCAGTTTCAAAGATTACTTAACTGAAAGTGAGATTGTCGACCGATTGTTAGCTACTTGTGCCGATCTACGACAAGGCTATCAGTTATACCAAGATGTTCTTTATGAGTAAAGAAAAGAGATCATTCACTATTTGAGGACTGTTTATCCAGAGAAGTCAGCCAGTTACCTGAAACTTATGCGATAACTTTGCGAACATTTAGAAAGTTTCTGCCACAGATCCAAAATGTCCTCCGCTACAGTTATTCAAACGGACCACTAGAATGTTTAAACAACCATATTAAAGTATTAAAACACAATACTTATTGTTTTCGAAATTTTTATAATTTCAAACGACGGATCACAATTCGACACGATAAAACTATTTTAACCAAATAAAAAGAACTGAACTGGGACAATAGTCAGAAAAAAATCTGATTATTGCCCCATTTTTTTGATTTTAAGGTACACAAAAAGCACGCAACCTTGTGAGATTAAAGTAACCCAACCCAATCAAAAAGGAGCATGCTTTTATGTTTAAAAATTATACCATCAATCAAACAACTTTACCACTAGATGTAGAACAATAATATATTCCAGAAACGGATGTTGCCTTTAAATAATAATTGGTGCTATTTCAAAGCAGAATGCAGGAAAAAGCTTTTAGAGGAGAAAATCGGTTCAATTTATCGGAAACGAAAAATTGATGTCGAACCAGTGTTCGAGCATCTAAAGGCTCACTTGGCCGTTTTCACTTACATGGGAAACAAGGAGCAACGATTGATATTGGCTTGGCACTCATGGCACTTAATTTGAGAAAATTGGGGAAATATATGAAGGAAAAAGTGTCTAAAATAAGAAAAATCAGCCTGATTTTTTTTTTGAAAAGTATTATTGTCCCAATCTCGTCCAAATTATTCTAAGATTTCTCTTTACCAACATCATTTGACAAAGAGCCAGCAATTATTGTTCATCGACTAAATCCATCTGACTTTTTAGGTAAATGATTATTTTGTTGTACATTTTGGTTTAGTAGAGTTTCTGGTTTTAAATCTGAATTATTTAGTCTTTCACTTAATGAAACTTGATCTGTTGCTTTTACCTTAAAATATTCTTTTTCATCATAGTTATATTCACTCTTAAACTTCTCAATTTCTTTTTCTCGTCTCTCTCGGCTTATTCTTGGTCTATTCTCCAACTCATCTATGAATAGCTCCAATATGGTGGGGTTAAGTTTAGTAAAGTGTCTATCCTTCATAAAACGTGCTATCGCTTGCTTAACCGCTTCATTTTCTTTTCTTTCTTCAATTAATTTTTCCACTCTTGACGTTTGATTTCCTATAAGTTCCTTAGCGTCCTGTTCAGCGATTATTTTTAGATCATGAATAAATGCTATACACGTATCAGGAGTCAAGGGATTAAACTTAAATTTATTAAGGTCTCCAATTAGTGCATCTTTTGTTTCCTTCGGCAAACGTGTATCTGAGTGAATCTTATGCCTTGTCTTAAGGTAGTCAATATAAAAATTTTTATTTTGGCTAGTTACTTCTATTGTATTTTGGGTCTCTATTCGGTTGTTTGGTTGTATGAGTTTGCTCTCATCTGGATGAAGTGGAAGTCGTTGGATGACCCCTTCTGCTACATCATCTTTAAGTTCAGAAAGAAATTCACCTATTGCTGCTAATGTTTCCGAACTAACAGGTTCACCCTCCTCAAGTTTACACTCTTCGATTAGTTGAAAAGCTATAGTAGCATGATTATACAAAGTATTTCGAGGTCGTCCGCTTTCATTATTTGCAATTTTTTGATTTGTTTCTTTTTTCTGTTCCATGTTTGGCATGTTATTCTCTCCTTTAAAATTTTATGTACTGCTTCATCAATTTATCAGAAAAAAGAATACATAAGAAAACTTTTATTTCCAAGAAAAGAAAATTATGCAATTTAATACCATTTAATTGATTAAAATTCTAGGTTATTACTTTTAATTTCTGAGAATACAAGGTCAAGAATAGTATTTTCAAAGAATTATGCATCATGAAATTATATTTGAGTATTCCTATACATAACAATTCCTTTCATAATATTTCATTGATTTTTTAATCCCAGTTTTAATTTAGCCATAAAAAGTGGGATATTAATCAGATCAATATCCCACACTCATTTATTATGTAATTATTTTTAGAGTTTATTGATCACTATCTTTGAAATTGATCCTTTTTGTTTAGATATGCCTGTGACTTTGGTAGTACAGATGTTTTTAATTGCTCAATTCTTTTTTTCGTAAGACTTCTTTGTTCTGAGCTTCCTTTTTCAAAAAATTCTCTTACACTCATCTTGAAATATTCTTGTCTTTCATTTGGTTTACTTGGAGACTTATATTCACTTTTTAATTTCTCAATTTCTATTTTTTGCCTCTTTTTACTTATGTATTCAGATTTTTTCAACTCGTCTTGAAATTTCACCATTAGTGTTGGAGGAATTTCAGTATAGTGTCTGTTCATCTTAAATCTTTCTTTCACTTGATCAACCGCCATATCTTCTCTAGCCTTTTTTATTGATTTTTCTATCTTGGGCGTTTGCTTCTTTAAGAGTGTCTGAACATCTCTTCTAGCGATCACATCTAAATCATAAATAAAGGAAGTAAACCTATTAAGGTCCAAAGAATCGAAATAGAATTTATCAAGGTCTTGAATTAGTGCATGTTTTGTTTCTTTCGACAAAACTGCTTCTTTGCTTAAATCATACCTTTGATTAAGGTAGTTAATATAAAAGGTTTTATTTTTATCATCCACTACTATTCTATCATCACTATTCATTTGGATGTTCATTTGGATGTTCCTTTGTCGTAACAGTTTTTTCTCTTCTGGAAGAAGCGGAAGATAAAAGATAATCCCTTCTGCAGACTCTCTCTTATAGTTAGAAAGAATTTTACCTAAAGTTGCTAACTTTTCCGAACTATTAGCTTCTCCCCTCACAAGCTTATGATCCTTGATTAGTTGAAGAGCAATAGCATATTGACTTCCTGTCCGTATTACTGCTATTTTTTGTTTATCATTTGGCATGTTATTCTCTCCTTTAAAAGTTATATACTACCTTGTTAAACTATCAGAAAAAAGGAGTATCTAAGTAACTTTTATTTCTGCAGAAAGAATTTTTTGGCATCTGATATCACTAAACATGTTGTTTTTCGAGTTACTATCCGATAACCATTCTGTCAAAAAGCAGTCATCACCCACTTATAGAGAATGGATGATGACTGCCTATACTAGATTAAAATTGAAGATTCTTAATTTATCCACTTCTGTTTGTCACAAATTGTTGATTGAATGATCTATCGACCACTAGAACATCGTACTTCTACTTCACGCAAGCTCCCCTTTTTTGCTTTAGCAGTCGTTCAGAACAGCTGGTTTTCTAACCGACCAATTTGTTCATTCATTTTTGACATTTTCCTAAATAAACGAACCCTTACACAAAAAATGTACTATATTTCTAGAAAATCTTACAGAAACTTCTTTCTTTTTACCATTTCCTGTTTGTCGCAAGCAATGGATCATTCGTATACAATTAGTCAATTACATTCGATAATAGACAATGATTGCTAGTCCGATACCTGATAAAATCAGTCCCCAAAATAGTTGTCCGAACATACTGGTATCTCCCAATAGCCAACGAACGAAAAATAATTTTCTTCCAAAACAAAAAATTAA
Organism: Enterococcus sp. DIV1682a; assembly: GCF_051711005.1. NCBI lineage: Bacteria > Bacillati > Bacillota > Bacilli > Lactobacillales > Enterococcaceae > Enterococcus > Enterococcus sp. DIV1682a. The sequence continues at coordinate 1,322,690 of NZ_JBIOLT010000001.1, read as the reverse complement.
CACACCTATGATAAAAATAATACATCCCGTAGAAAATATCGGGTTTGCTTGAAAAGCATTTATAATCTCTTCCATCTAACAACATCTCTTTCTCTATCCATTATAGTTACCACAAACTCTGTTAGGCATCCTCTCATTTCAATACGTTTACCTAACGACACTTAGTATACTTCCTACTGTCAAGACAGTCCATATTTTTAAATGACCTGAACGAACAAAACTGTAAGCTATGTTTTTAAGCTGATCTTTGTCTACGACTACTTTCTCTCACAATATCGTTGAAGAGAAAAACGATCTAAGTTTTACATTGACGAATCAAATAAAAATACTCGCTGAACAATTTTCATTGAACAACGAGCATGCTAAGTTTTTGACTAATAGCTGTACTTTCTTTTTTCTAAATAGGAAGAAAGTAAGGATAAAGCATAGCAGACAGCAAAATACATCAATGTCATTGCCACAAACATTGGCAATACATAATTGGTATTTTGTCCGTAAACAATTCGTGCTTGGTGAGTCAATTCAGGTAAGGAAATGATCACTGCTAATGATGTATCCTTGATCAATGAAATCAGCTGACTCACGATTGCTGGGATCATTGATTTAAATGCTTGGGGTAAAACGACGATTCTCATCGTTTCTACATAAGACAATCCTGTGGAAAGACCAGCCTCCATTTGTCCTTTAGGAACGGCATTCAACCCTGCTCGAAAAATTTCTGATAACATAGCCGATTCAAAAATCGTCAATGCTGCTACGGCTGACCAAAAAATATTCATTTGGATACCGATTTGTGGTAAGGCAAAATACGTAAAGAAAATGATCAATAGCAATGGAAGATTTCTGATAATATCAATTAGTATTCCTAGTATTTTTGAAAAATAAGGTATATTAGCAAAACGAACCACACCACAAATCCCGCCAATCAAAAAACTAAAGATGATTGAAAATAATGAAACCTCCACAGTCACTTTTAATCCTTCTAATAAGAAGCGGATATTCATCCATGAAAAAGCACCACTAAAATCCATTTTGTTCTCCCCTTCCTATGAACGAACTGCCCATTTTTTCTCTAAATATGTCATCAAGTAAGACAAAGGTAATGTAATTACTAAGTAAAAAAGACCCACGATGATATAGGTATCAAAAGTGTTGAAAGTTTCACTGGCAATTAAGTCCCCTTGGTACATTAAATCTAACCCAGCAACGATAGCTAAAATCGATGAATTTTTGACTAGATTAATGAATTGGTTTCCTAATGGTGGTACGACAATCTTGAAAGCCTGCGGCAAAATAATAAACCGCATCGTTTGCGCATAGGTCAAACCAGCTGATAAACCCGCTTCTGTTTGCCCTTTTGGCACTGTTTGAATCCCTGAACGAACGGTTTCTGCAATAAATGCCGAAGTATAGATCGTCAAACCGATCGTCCCTGCTTGAAAGCCGTCAAAACTAATCCAATAGATCGGAAGGACGACATAAAAGAACATCACAATAATCAACAACGGGATATTTCGAAAAAATTCCACGTACGCTTTAGCTAGTCCACTGATCACTTTGTTCGTTGACAATTGAAAAATTGCCATCAGTGTTCCAATAATCAAACTAAATAATAAAGCTAACACACTTGAATAGATAGTGATTTTAAACCCTTCTAAGAAGGTTGATCCATATGTTTGCAGCAACTCAGCCATTCTTTCCCCTCCTTAATTCACTTTTCCTTGGGTGGTATCTGGGAACCATTTTTGGTAAATCTGATCATATATGCCGTTAGCAATGAGTTCTTTTAACGCTTGATTTACGGCATCCAAAAATTCTGTTTGTCCTTTATTGATCGCAATTCCATAAGGTTCATTGGTAAACGTCCCACCTGCTAAAGTATAGTCAGGGTTCTCGTCAGCCATTCCCAACAAAATGGCATTATCGGTCGTCATAGCATCTCCTTGTCCTGATTGTAAAGCAGTAAACGCTTCGGCATAGTTTTCTAGTTCAAGAATTTTTGCGTCTGGAGCATGTTCTCGGATATTTACTGCAGAAGTTGATCCTTTGACTGCGAGCACAGTTGTTTCAGCATTTAAGTCATCTACGCTTTTAATCGGGCTTCCTTTTTTGACTAATAAAGATTGTCCGGCATCAAAATAAACATCAGAAAAATCAACTTGCTTTTTTCGTTCATCTGTAATGGTCATTGTCGCAATAATCGCATCAATATTTCCATTTTTTAATAGAGGAATCCGTGTTTTAGAGGTAACTTCCACAAATTCTGCTTTCCCATCTTTTCCAAGAATCTCTTGCGTAATCGCTTTAGCGATATCGATATCAAATCCTTGAACCGTACTACTTTTGATATCCATCATCCCAAATAAGCGAGTATCGTATTTTACACCCCACGTTATGGTGTTGTTTTGCTTACTTCGTTCCAGAATATTTTCTTCAGCGACACTTTTTCCTTTGCAGCCTGCTAATATCAAAAAGACCAGACCCAAAAGGAAAAGCAAACGAATCATTGTTTTCTTACGCATTTTATTCCTCCTATCAATGATTGATTACTTTACTAATAAATTGTTGTGCCCGAGGTTCTTTAGGGTTCTCAAAGAAGTCTTTTACATTGCGGCTATCTTCTAATACTTGGCCATCCGCCATGAAAATAACCCGATCTGCTACTTCTTTTGCAAATCCCATTTCATGGGTCACGACGATCATTGACATCCCATCACGAGCTAATTTTTTCATCACATCAAGTACATCCCCGATCATTTCCGGATCTAAAGCAGATGTAGGCTCGTCAAATAACAGCATTTCCGGATTCATCGCCAAACCTCTGGCAATTGCCACACGCTGTTGTTGTCCTCCAGATAACATAGATGGATAAGAATCTTTTTTGTCGAGCATGTTGACTTTTTCTAAGAATTTTTCCGCGTTTTTCACTGCACTTGCTTGATCTTGCTTTAATACTTTAATCGGTGCAAGTGTAATGTTTTCTAAAACGGTTTTATTAGGATATAGATTAAAATGCTGAAAAACCATTCCAACATTTTTTCTGACTTCGGTCAATTTTGTTTTTTTGTCCTGAAGGTCGATATCATTGATTAACAATCTTCCAGAAGAGATCGTTTCTAATCCATTGATACATCGTAACATTGTACTTTTACCTGAACCTGAAGGACCAATGACAACGACGACTTCCCCTTTCTCAAACTCGAGGTTTATGTTTTTCAAAGCATGGAATTTGCCGTAGTATTTTTCCACGTTATCAAATTTAATCATTGCCATATCATTACACTCCCATTATTATTTAGTAAGAAAACATTTAAAGATATATAATAGAACATATTATATCTGAAACTTACGTATTTTGTAAAGTTTCTTTGAAACTTTCTTTCGTTATTTTTCTCCTTTGCTTCTTACATCTGCTATTTTTCTGCATTTTGTTCGTCTTTTGATTTAGAACGGTTGTTTCTTCCTCCAAAAAACGGTAAGATATTAAGTGCTTAGTCTTACAAATCGTAAAGAGGTGTTTTTTTTGAAAAATATTATTCTAACAGGTGATCGCCCGACTGGCAAGTTACATTTAGGGCATTATGTAGGATCACTCAAAACACGGGTAGAAATGCAAAAAGATGAAAACAATCAACTTTTTGTAATGATTGCAGATATGCAAGCCCTAACCGATAACGCTAAAAATCCTGAGAAGGTTTCTTCAAATGTACTTGAAGTTGCTTTAGACTATTTAGCTGTTGGATTAGATCCTACGAAATCAACGCTTTTTATCCAATCGCAAATCCCAGAATTAGCTGAATTGACTATGTACTATTTAAACCTAGTCAGCGTTGGGCGTGTCCGTCGTAATCCTACAGTTAAAACAGAAATCGAACAGAAAAAATTTGGTGAAGGTGTCCCAACTGGATTCTTTATTTACCCTGTATCGCAAGCTGCTGATATCACAGCTTTCAAAGCGAATTTAGTTCCTGTTGGTGAAGATCAAAAACCAATGCTTGAACAAACGCAAGAAATAGTTCAAAGTTTCAACCACACGTATGGCGACGTCTTAGTGGAACCAAAAGGCGTTTTCCCGCCAAAAGGAATGGGCCGTTTGCCTGGCATCGATGGGAATGGAAAAATGAGCAAGTCATTGGGTAATGGCATCTATATTTCTGATCCTGCTGATGTGGTCAAGAAAAAAGTAATGAGTATGTACACAGACCCAAATCACATCCACGTGGAAGATCCAGGTCAAGTCGAAGGCAATATGGTATTCACTTATCTTGATGTGTTTGGAAAAGACAAAAACGCGATTGAAGAAATGAAAGCTCATTATCGTCGTGGTGGTCTAGGTGATGTAAAAATCAAACGCTATTTGATTGATGTTTTGGAAGAAGAGTTTGCTCCAATTCGTGCTAGAAGAGAAGAATTAGCGAAAGATCCAGCCGCTGTGATGGCGATCCTAAGAGACGGTAGTGACGCTGCTGCGAAAGTCGCTGCTCAAACTCTAGCAGAAGTCAAAACTGCAATGGGAATCAATTATTTTAACTGATTGGCTTGTTAATGAATAAAAAAGACGTCCTCATTCTTTGTGAGGGCGTCTTTTTTTACAGTTTAACGAATATTTGCACCAACTGTTTCACTTAGTGCTTTTTCGATCTTAGTCATTGATCGGTTAATTTCTTCATCTGTCATTGTTGCTTCAGGATTCTCGAATGTCAGACTGTAAGCCATTGACTTATGTCCTTCCTCGATATTTTTTCCTTGATACACATCAAACAGTTGGATGTCTGTTAAGAACTTACCTGCAGCAGACTGGATAACCGTTACGATTTCTTGATTGGTTACTGTTTCTGCAACTAACATCGCAATGTCCCGAGAAACGGAAGGGAATTTTGTCACCGCATGGAAAGTCATCCCTTTTTGAGCAGCTTCGATCACTGAGCTCAAGTCAAATTCTGCAACATAGGTTTCTGGAACATCGTATTCTTTAGCTGTATTCGGATGAACCTGTCCAACAAATCCAATCACTGTTTCACCTAAATAGATTTCCGCTGTTCTTCCTGGATGCATGTCTTTCAAACTATCAGTTGCTTGATAAGAAATTTCTGTTGCTATTCCTAATTGTTCAAACAAGTTTTCTAAAAGACCTTTGATCGTATAGAAGTCAACTACTTCTGCTTGAGTTTGCCAACTTTTATCTTGCCAAGTACCTGTCAATGCAAGAGCAACATGTTTCACTTCCTGCGGCAAATGAGTCAATGGATCGTTTTCTTGATAGAAGACTCTTCCAACTTCATAAAAAGCGACATCACTATTTTTTCTAGCTACGTTATAGTTCACATTATCCAGTAACCCACTGATCAAGTTCATTCGTAAGACAGAACGGTCTTCGCTCATTGGCCAATCAAGACGTGTAACTAAGGAATCTTTGATTGTAAATTGACGAGATTTTTCTTCCGTTGTCAAAGCATAGCTGATGGCTTCATGTAAACCACTATCTTCAAGTAATGTACGGATCTTGCGTGTTGTTGCTTGCTCTTGGGTCAAACTTCCTGCAACAGTCTCTCCACTTGGTAATGTGGAAGGCAAGCGATCATAACCATAGATACGAGCGACTTCTTCAATAATATCCGCTTCAATCTTGATATCCCAGCGACGAGGAGGAACAGTAACGGTGAACGTTTCCCCTTCACTTTGATAGCCAAAGCCAAGTGCTTCAAAAATCTCATTTACTTCCTTAACTGTTAAGTCAGTTCCTAGATAATGATTGATTCGTGAGAGAGTGATCGTTACTGTTACGTCTTCTACTTGATAAGTCGAACCAGCAACCGCACCTTGAAGAACCTCACCGCCTGCTAACGAAACGATCATTGCAGCAGCAACGTCACATGCTTCAGCAACTGTTGCTTGATTGATTCCTTTTTCAAAACGAGCAGAAGATTCACTTCTTAAATTGAATTGTTTCGCTGTTCGACGGATCGAAATCGGATCAAACAAAGCTGCTTCTAGAGCAACCGTAGTCGTTGTCTCAGTGATTTCAGAATCCAAGCCGCCCATCACACCAGCTAAAGCGACTGGTTGTTCTCCATTAGTGATCACGAGATTTTCGGGTGTTAACTCACGTGTTTCGCCATCTAACGTAACGATTTTTTCTGTTGCTTTTGCCTGACGGACGACGATTTCTTGTGATCCTAGCCGATCATAATCAAACGCATGTAATGGTTGTCCAAACAACAGTAAGATGTAGTTTGTGATATCTACTACGTTGTTGATTGGTCGAATCCCTTCATTCATCAAGATATTTTGTAACCATTGTGGACTAGATTGGATTTTTACGCCCTCAATGATTCGAATTTGATAAGCAGGCACAGCTTCTGGATCTTCGACTGTCACCTTGATTTTGTCTTTTGCCGGACGTGCTGCTTCTACTAATTCTTCCTCTGCAAAATGAGGTGTTTGACGATAAATCGCCCCCACTTCATATGCTACTCCTCGCATAGATAAAGCATCTGCGCGATTCGGTGTAATCGATAACTCGATAATTGAATCGTCCATGTCTAAATAAGAAAAGACGGGCTCTCCGTTGACTGCCTCTTGTGGAAGATAGTAGATTCCTTCAGCATATTCTTTGGGAACAACACTATCTGGATAGCCAATTTCTTGTAAGGCACAAATCATCCCATTAGAAACTTGACCACGCATTTTCCCTTTTTTGATTTTTACATTCCCTGCGATCCGTGAATTAGGTAAAGCAACGATGACTTTGATCCCTGCCTTCACGTTAGGTGCGCCACAAACGATCTGTGAAAGTTCTTCTTCACCGATATCCACTTGGCAAATCGATAAATGATCGGAATCAGGATGTGGTACGCATTCCTTGACTTCGCCGACTACGATTTTTTTTAAGCCTTCTTCAGGAACCGTGATTCCTTCCACTTCGATCCCAGTCACTGACATTTTATCAGATAGTTCTTTTGGCGTAACTGCTGACAAATCAAGATATTTATTTAACCATTTATAAGAAACTAACATGCTTTTTACTCCCCTTTGAACTGACTTAAGAAACGCAAGTCATTTTGATAGAAATTACGAATATCATTGACACCGTAACGTAGCATTGCTACTCGATCTGGGCCAAGGCCAAAAGCAAAACCAGAGTATTTTTCCGGATCGATACCTGACATTTTCAATACATTTGGATGAACCATCCCAGCTCCTAAGATTTCAATCCAACCGGTGTGCTTGCAGACATTACAGCCAGCGCCACCACATTTGAAACAGCTGACATCCACTTCAACAGAAGGTTCAGTAAATGGGAAATAACTAGGACGTAGTCGAATCTCACGTTCTTCACCAAACATCTTTTTCATTACGACTTCTAACGTGCCTTTTAAGTCACCCATCGTAATATTTTCATCGATCACTAATCCTTCGATTTGATGGAATTGGTGACTATGAGTAGCATCATCTGTATCACGACGGAATACTTTCCCAGGTGAGATCATTCGAAGTGCACCTTTTGAAAAGTCATGTTTTTCCATCGTACGTGCTTGTACTGGTGAGGTATGCGTACGAATCAAGATCTCTTCTGAAATATAAAAAGTATCTTGCATATCACGAGCTGGGTGGTCTTTTGGTAAGTTCATTCGCTCAAAATTATAATGATCAGACTCCACCTCATACCCTTCAACAATTTGGTAGCCCATTCCGACAAAGATGTCTTCGATTTCTTCCATGATTTGTGTCAAGATGTGGCGGTTTCCTTGTTTGACTTGACGTCCTGGCAAGGTCACATCAATTGTTTCTTTGCTTAAAGCTGTTGCAAGTGCCGCTTCTTCTAACGCTTGCTTTTTACGTTCAATTTCTGCTGTCAACAGATCACGAATCTCATTGGCAAAACTACCAACTTTCGGACGTTCTTCAGGACTTAGATCCTTCATTCCCCGTAAAACTTCGGTGATTGGTCCTTTTTTTCCTAAAGTTTCTACACGAATTTGATTTAATTCTTTTAAATCGCGTGCTGTCGCTATTTTAACGATTGTGGCTTCTTTCAAGCTTTCTAATTGGGCTTGTAGAGACATTCCCTATTTCCTCCTTCAAATTCAAATACAAAAAAGACCTCATTCCTACAAAGGAACGAGGTCTTCGCGTTACCATCCTAATTTACGGTCAAAACCGTACACTTACTTTTTTAACGACATTTGCCGGTCTGAATAAATCAGACGAACTCAGAAAGTGAACTTCATTTTTCAAACTCAGGATCTGCTTACAGTCTATGACAGATCTCCCTGGACTGGTTTAGCCAAACTACTCTTTTTCGTCAACGTTCTTTAGCTATTCATCTAATGCCAGTTTACAAGATTTCACTTCCAAAATCAACTGCATTCTTCTTCTGTCACCCATTTTTCACTCCAAACCTGTAACTGAACAATGGCCTTTTGAAGATCCGCTCCTTTTTCAGTTAACATATATTCTGAACGGCTGGACTCTTTACATGAGAAGTTTCTGGCGATGATTTTTTCTTTTTCAAGTTCTTTTAATCGTTCAACTAAAACCCGATCACTCACCATAGGTATTTTAGCTGCGAGATCAACAAAGCGTTGCGGACCATTTTCAAGCAATACATCAATAATCAGCCCATTCCATTTTTTACCTAAAATCGAAAAGGTCTTTTCAAATTTAGGACATAAAGTGAACTCTGTCTGTGTTAGCTCCATTTTACTCACCTCTTTGCTAAGAGTATAGCATATTACTTACAAAGTGTAAGTCCTAGTTGCTCAATTATTATTATTTATTAATATTTATTATTTTCTTTGCGCTTAATAAGACAAGAAAGACATCTGTGACAGGCTTTTCTAAAGATTCTGTCAACGCCTGTTGATAGAGATTCAATTGCCCACGATATTTTTGAATGACAGCATCAATCGCTGTTTCATCGTTGCGATCTAAAATGAAATCCGTCTTAAAGTCATATAATTGAATCGTCGTGGATAATTCGATATAACCATCAACAATCCCATGGATCAGCAATTCATCTTCTTCATTTGGGTATTGTTCAAAGACCCGTTCTGCAGGTAATAACATCGAAAACGGTTGTTCCCGTTTGACATGCTCTTTTTGCTTGATCAATTCTTTTCCTAGCTCGGTTTCAAAAAACCAAAGAATAGCAGAAAAATCAATTTTTTTGGCTACCTTTTGATCCACTAAACGCTTTTTGACTAATTCATCTAGCAATGCTTGGATCGACTCAGTAGTCGGCATTTCTAATGGCAGCAATTGCAATAAATAGTGTGTTGCAGTTCCGATTGCCGCAGCTGAAACCTGTTGCGTTTTTTGTAAGAAACGTGGTTCAGCCAATGTATCTTGCGTATAACGGAATTGGCGGTTTAACCCTCTTGTTTCATTACTTTCCCAGACAAGTTTAGCATCAAGCGTATCATCTGGATCTTCAAACAAACGTTTAATTTCAGAGACCGATTGATAACTTGTGGTTTGCGTTGACTCTTTGAAAGGATAACGATAATCGAGTCGTGCTTTCAAAGCAGGTGATAGTGGTGTTTGATCCACGTCATTATTTTCGGCAGCATCGTTTTCTTGCGCTATTAAACGTTGCCTTTTTTCAAGCAGAGATTGTTGATTCATCCAAGTAATCGCAAATTGGCTATCAGAGTTTTTTAATTCTGAAAGAATGGTTGCTTCGGTAAAATAGTTTTGCATCAATGGGTGACGCATCAAACTAAGACCGATCCAGCTCATCAAGCTGCTATTCCCTTTTAATCGAGTCGTTGATTCTAAGACTAATTCGGTTTGTTCAGAAGCTTCTGACCAATTCTTCAAGGTATCTTCTTTATTTTTATACGAGCCGATAATAAATAATTTTTGTTCCGCACGGGTCAAACCAACGTAGAGTTTACGCATCTCCTCTGACAATAACTTATTTTGTTTGGCTAATTTGATTGCTTGGTAAGGCAAGGTATCATACAACACCCGAGTATCAGGGTCCATATAACGAATCCCCGCACCTAGTTTTTCTTCAAAAGCATATCGCTTTTTTAAATCTTGCAAATTGAATTGTTTGGTCATATCTAATAAAAAGACAATAGGAAATTCTAACCCTTTACTTGCATGGATCGTCATGACTCGAACAGCATTATCGCTGGAGGAAATCACCGGCTCCGCTAAATCTTTGTCTTTTTCCTGCATCTTTTCGATGAAGCGAACGAATTGATACAACCCTCTAAACGAACTTTGTTCATACGCTTTCGCACGATCAGCCAAGGCATAAAGGTTTGCTTGTCTTTGGGCACCAGCTGGTAAACCTGCTACATATTCTAAATAACCGGTTTCTAAATAGATCTCCCACAGCAAGTCAGTGATTGAAGACCGCCGAGCCAGTTCCCGCCACAATTCGAGTTGGTCATTGAAATGGCGCAATTTATCAGCTAATTCATTCTGATTTGCTGTTTGGTAAGCCAGCACCGCATCATAATAGGTATGGGTACGATCAGCTAAACGGATCTGTGCCAGTTCTGGTTCAATCAGTCCTACGATCGGTGAACGTAAAACGGCTGCCAAGGGAATATCTTGATACGGATTATCAATCAATTGTAGTAAAGAAATCATCGTACGTAGTTCAGTAGATTGAAAATAATTTTGGGCATCATTCATTTCTAAAGGAATATCCAATGTTTTAAAGATCTCTAATATCGTCAGATTATTCTTCTTTGTAGGTGTTAAAAGTACGATATCTTTATATTCGACAGGACGATTCTGTTTCATTTTTTTATCATAGATCAGGAATTTTTCATCAATCAGTTCGCGGATTTTTAAGCCCGTCATAAAGAGTTCACCTTCTGTTTTGTCCTCTAGATTCTCATCAATTGGAAGGTCGCTGTTTGGCTCTTCTTCTTTTTCGTAAATCAATAGTTCTGGTTCAAAGCGATCGACTTCGGGGAAATCGGGAAATCCTAATCGTAATTGTGCAGCATCATCATAAGCGATTTGTCCCACAACAGGGTCCATCAATTGTTGGAACACCAGATTGGTAAATGACAGGACTTCCTTTCGGGAACGAAAGTTTTCTGCCAAAATGATCCGTCTTCCACCCTCAGCTGTTGAAAATGCTTCATACTTTTCAATAAACAAACTAGGATCAGCTAGTCGAAAAGAATAAATCGACTGTTTGACATCCCCAACCATGAATAAATTGCCGTTTGTCGGATCAGGCTGTCTAAGCCAATAAAGGATAGCTTCTTGCAACTGATTGATATCTTGGTATTCATCGACCATTACTTCTTTGAATTGCTTACGATAAAGCTTTGATGCTTCACTTGGAAGCCATGACTCTTCTGTTTGAGTCGTCAAGATTCGCAAGGCAAGATGTTCTAAATCATTGAAATCTACTACTCCCTTTTCTCTTTTTCGTTGGCTAAAGCCATCCATGAAACGTTTGGTGACATTTGTCAACTCTTCCACTAGGACAGCAGCTTTTTTCGTCCGTTCGGTCAATTGTTCAGGAGAAATCGGAAAATAAGTTTTTCCAATTTTCTGAATGATTTTTTTCGCCTGATTTCTTAAATTTTTAACTTCGGCTGAACGTTCTTTCAGCTCTGCTTTGCGACTGCTTTTAAAAGTAGTAAAAGTCAATGTTTCTAAACCCGTATAGGCTTCCGGCAATTGATCTTGTAATAAGTGATCATAAATGCGTTGGACTTGTTCTTTTTCTCCTGCAACTTGTTCCAACATTTTTTCCAGACCTTCTTCTTGCGCTAATCCAACCATTTCTTCATAAAGTTGCACACTTTGTGCCATATCTGTAAGTAGAAGTGGTCGCAATTGTTCTTGGTACAATGGTGAATGAGCTAATCCATCATCTAAACGATAGTTATCCACTAATTGATCTAACCAACGTTTGGGATCAGGATTCGCTCGCGCAAATTCATAAAGAGAGAAAACCAAATTGGTCAATCCATCATCTGAACGATCATTTGAAAAATTCATTGTTAATTGGAAAAACTCTTCCCGATCTTCACTATAACAAGCCTCGCGTAATTCATCCCAAACATCTTCTTTCATTAAGATCGTTTCTGTCTCATCCGTTAACATCCGAAAGACTGGATCAATATCGATCAAGTAGTAGAATCGGCGGATAACCGTTAAACAAAAAGCATGTAAAGTAGAAATATTAGCACTTGGCAATAAAATCAGCTGTTTCGTGAAATGTTGTTGGCGTGCCGGATCGCTTTCACTATTGACTGCCTCTTGTAAAGCTTCTTGGATCCGTTCTTTCATTTCTTTCGCTGCCGCTTCTGTAAACGTCACGATCAAAAGTTCATCAATATTGAACCCCATTTTTAGTTTTTCGATTACTCGACGGACAAGCACTGTGGTTTTTCCAGAACCAGCGGAAGCTGATACCAGCAAGTTATCTCCCTGATCAAAAATGGCTTGCCATTGTTCGTCAGTGAATCGTTCGTTTTCTGGTCTCAAAGGAATTTTGGTCATTCTTCCTCACTCCTTTTTTCTATTCTTCGCAGGGCTTCTTCCTTGTTTAATTTTTCTAAACGGTGATAATTGTTTTCTTGCAACATCACATCAAACGTACAAACACTTCTAAAAGGACACATTTGGCAAGCAAGCCGCTCCTTGTCTTTGTAAGCTGGATTAAGTTTGATCTCCCCTGACGTGATTTTATCCCCTGCTAAACGCATATTCGCACGATTATGCGCCATAAAAAGTTGGAGTTCCTGTTCTGTATAGAATTTTTCTTTACTAAAACTTCCCTTTTGATAGACATCTTTCGCATTTTTCTTGATCGGATAAATCAAAGAGTTCTCTTTTGCTTCCAGTGAATGATCTAATACTTCCAATAACTCAGGTTCATCGACAAAGATGCCGTCATAACTGAATTTTTTCAATGTCTCTTTTTCAATTTCATTTGCTTCAGACAAAATCGGATTATGGACATGTAAATAATAGGAACCAGCTGGTCGAACCAATGCTTTTCCAGTCAATTTGACAGCATCCATCAACGCCACGTCTAGATAGGTCAACAGTTGCATAGCCATCCCGTAGTAAGCTTCAGTGACATCAAAGGAACGTCCACTTGATTTATAATCGACAACACTAAGCCAGGTATCCGCTTGTTCAACAGCAACATCCACACGATCAATCTTCCCACGAACATGTAGTTTCCCTCCATTATTCAGTGGTAATTCCAACCCTGGGATACCTTGAGCGCCCGCAATTTGGCCAAACAATATTTCTGTTTGAAGGGGCTTCATCCCTGTATTTTTACTTTGCTTTTGTAATGCCCAAGCTACTTTTTGGATCGTTTGTCCTAACTGATAACGAATATAGTTCATTCGAGCTGAACTATCTAAAATTTCAAAGCGTAACTCGCCAAAGACGTCTTGCAAGACTTTTTCAGTAAACTCTTTACGTTGTGTATCGGTCATTTCTACTAGCGATATCTGATTTGAAAATAGTAATTTAAAGAAACGATCTAATGATTCATGATAAAAATCACCTGTAGCAGCCGGCGTTAAACCATAGACCATTCGTTCTTTCAGTTTCAAACCAAATTGGACAAAATATTTATATTCACAATTATAGAAATTTTCTAATCTGGAAATAGAGGTATAAATATCTTTACCATAGAGTTCCTCTGCCATCTTTTTAGGTAATGACACCGGGACATTCAGATGTTCTTGACTTTCAAAAATGCGCAATGCAAAATTTCGCCATTGTGATTGCAAGATCTGCTCTCTTAGTTGGCGCCAATACACCGGAACTTTTTTCTTCTCTTCCTTTGCTAAACGATAGATATGATTGATTGTATTGATCCCACTACGATACGTACCGATATAACAACTCGGATCGCTGTCTAAAACCAAATGCTCTTTTCTTTCAGCTGGGATCATCAAGTATTCCATGATTCGTTTCAAATAAGGAGAGATTTTCAACGTGTTTGTATCATAACTTTGAGCGTAACTGAGGTATAGACGCTGAGTGGCTGAAGCAAACACCAAGTAAGCTTGCAATGGTTCAAAAGACAAGTTCTCTTTTGCGGGATCAAATAAAAATTTCTCTTCCGCTAAACGAGCATTCAACGTTTCCCTTTCCTCACTAGAAAGCAAGCCTTTCGTTTCGTGCCGATCAGGAAATACTTGATCATTCAAGCCAATGGCAAACGTGACTTTCGCCTGGTTTGATCGTACCAGTTCCAAGCGGTTGATGCGTACTTGGTCGATTGCTGTAGGAATCTTCCCATAACTTAAATTTTCTAACCCGCTGGTAATGATTTCCTGAAACAAATGCCAGTCAAATTCAGATTCCCCATAAATGAGCGAATACTCGTCCAGTAAATCAATCAACGCCCCCCATGTTTGCTCATGGTTTCGGGCTGCTGCTAAATTGCCTCGTTCAATTTCTTGATTTCGCCAGAAAACTAATTGTTGTTGTACGCCACTGTTCACCAAAAAACGATAAAAGACCGTCGCGCCTTCTTGTCCATTTTTACATTTTTTTATCTTGTCAAAAAATGTTGGGACTTTCTCTTTGAAGAAGTGCCGAATATCATTCGAGCGTTTTTCTAATTCTTGAACATCTTCCAGTTGTTCTGCTTCAAAATCGTAAGACACGAACTGCCAATCTTTTTCTCTCGTCCAGTATGAACCTTGATAGTTATAAGCAAGTGCTACATTTTCTGTGACATCTAATTTTGCTCGGAACTGATTTCTTTGTTCACGCCAACTGGCTAAGTCTAGTGTATCATCCGCTTCACAAATGAATAATTCAGTTTTGAAAAAACGCATGATATCATTCAAACGATAGGCATATCGATCTAAAGCGAATAAACTATTGATCCATTCGATCAATGGATGATTCTCCATCAACTGCTCTTCATCAATATAAAAAGGAATCGCCATTTCTTTGAAAACAGGTTGTAGCAAGTTACCATAAAACGCCATATCTTTCGTTAACACTTGAATGTCACGATAGCGATAATTTTCCTCGCTGACCAAACGACGGATCTCCACAGCTAGTTGTCTGACTTCTTCGGTGGCGTTCTCTGCTTCCCAAATTCTCAACGCCTCTTGTTGCCCAACCTTCAGCGGCTGGCTTTTTTTGTTGCTAGAAGTTTCTTCCCACATTTTTTGCAAGTGCATGAGTGCAAGCGGTCTTTCATGTTCTGGGGCAAATTTTTCCACTAAAACCGGCACTCTTCGTTCTTTGGCACTGTTGATCAGTTGGAAATAGAGCTTTCCTGTTTCATGAAACAATGTCAACACTTCAGGCATATCCGTGATATAAGGACGATCAAGAAGCAAATCAATCACTAGCTGTCCCTTTTCCATCATGACCTGTAACAATTGATATTCTTGCGCATTGACTCGAGTGAAACCACTAACGATAAATTTCACCTTAGACATGTCTTGCGTTTGTAAATAATTTGCCAAAATGGTCAAAGCATCTTCAGATTGCAGCGCACGTTGGACTAATTCTTCTTCAAAAGCTGTAAAAATCAATTGAAGATCTTTCATTTTCAATTGTTGATTTTCAGCTTTTACCGTATCCGCTAGTTCTGAAAAGACAAGATCTTCAGGTGAAATATTTCCAATACGTAATTCATTGTGCAATTCTTGCAACTGGCGAATAAACCCTTTTTTATTGATTTCTCCCCGAAAAATCGTTAAATTTTCTTCATTTTTTTCTAGGATCTGTCGCAAGATCATTGCCGAACCAGATTCTGAAAGTTCATTACCAGACAATAACATTGTTTGCTGCAACAAATACCACGCTAAACGATAAAAACTAAAGACTTGGACATTCGTTGTACTAAATGACGTTTTGCCACTTCTTTGACGCAGCTCTGTCAAGATTTCTTGTTCTTGTTCAAATTTATTATAGTTAGGTACAAGGAAAAATACCTGGTGCGTACTATCTTTTGCTAACCATTCGACTGATTCATCAATCAACGCTGTACGGTGGTCTTTTCGGGCTGTCCCGAGAATAAATTGTAAAGACATTTTCCCTCTCCTTATTCCTTAGATTCATTCCTCATTCATTATACCAAAAACAACTGAACATTTGTTCTTTTTCCTATTTTTTTTAGAAATTAATTGTTTGCGCTTATAGAGATTATTTTACCAAATCCTCTCAAAAAAAGTTTAGGACTACTTCTTGTGATTCACATCCATCAATCGCTATCCTTTACTTATTTCTTATACTTATACATATAAAAAAAGCACCAAAGCTAGTTATTTCCACTAACTTTGGTGCTTTCTTTTATAACTTCATTTGGTTTAATGAATGGAACCCATCAATTTTTTGATTGGTTCTTTGATCATAAACAATACAACTGCTCCGACGATTGCTACGACACCGACAATCCCGAAATAAGCAGATTCAGTACCTGGTGTATAGAAACGCGCGATTTGTGCATTGATCGCTTGTGAAGAAGCATCTGCCAAGAACCAGATAGCAATGGTTTGTGATTCAAAAGCTTTAGGTGCTAATTTTGTTGTCGCAGACAAACCAACTGGTGATAAGCATAATTCAGCGATTACGACAATGAAGAAGCTGCCGATCAACCACATTGGACTTACTTTACTATCTGTGCCATAAAGCATGCCTGGTAACATCATTAATAAGAAAGATAACCCAGCAAATAATAATCCTAGTGAGAATTTCACTACGGTTGATGGTTGTCGTTTTCCTAATCTCGTCCACAATGTAACAAATACTGGTGTCAAGACGAAGATGAAAATCGGATTCAATGATTGGTACCAACTAGCTGGAATATTCATACCAAACAATGTTGATTGTGTCCGTTCTTGTGCAAACAGAGCCAAGATGGAGGATCCTTGTTCTTGTAACGACCAGAAAATGATCGCTGCTAAAAATAATGGGATATACGCCCATACTTTTGGTTTTTCCTCTGCTGTAACATTTTTAGCTGTTAACATTTTAACAAAATAGTATAACGGTAAAAGAATACCTAAAACACTAATTGAATTGACAAAGAAATCAATGGTTAAATGTCCAGTGACTTGTGCACCACCAAAGATTGCTACAATCACAACTAAAGCAATGACTAAGTTACGAATGAATTTTTTACGCTCTGCTGCTGTTAATGGGTTAGGAGCAACTGTTCCTATACCATCCAACGTTTTACGTCCTTGGATCACGTATTGTAACAGTCCAAAGAACATTCCGATTGCAGCTAATGAGAAGCCAAGATGGTAGTTGTATTCTTGTCCGATCGTTCCTACGATGATCGGTGCTAACATCGCACCTAAGTTGATTCCCATATAAAAAATAGAGAAGCCGGCATCTCGTCTTAAATCAGTTTTTGAATAAAGATGTCCAACCATTCCGGAAACATTTGGTTTCAAAAAGGCTGTCCCAAAGATAATCAAAGCCATTGAGACGAATAAAGTGGAAACACCAAATGGCAATGCTAAGACGATATGTCCAAGCATAATAAATATTCCACCGAAGAAAACAGTTCTTTTTGCACCTAGTACCCGGTCTGAAACCCAACCACCGATGATACTAGACATATAAATCAGTGAACCATAAATTGACATAATTGCTAATGCTGTTGCGGTAGGTAATCCAAGTCCACCGTTTGCTACAGTATCGTACATGTAGTAAAGCAACAGCGCACGCATACCATAATAACTAAATCGTTCCCACATCTCTGTGAAGAACAATGTTGACAACCCCTTCGGCTGACCGAAGAAGCCCTTGTCTTGTTGATTTTCCATAATCCATACCCCAATTCTTTAAATTTTCAGAAAATACTATAAATATTCACTGAAAAATTTAACTAAAAAACTTATTTAAGAAATATATACTTATTTTCTATAAAAACGAATAAAATTTAATGGGAAAATGATAATAAAAAATAAACAGATATTTAATAATTATATATTGCTATTTTAAAATGATCGAGTTTTACTTAGTTTAACAACAATGGAAACGTTAACTAAAATAACCCCTATTATTTTAATATTCATTAAAAAATTTACTTATTTTTTGTGAGCATATTATTTCACTTACTTTTTGTAAGGTGATATACTTCGTTTGTACTCATAAAATATGCAGATCGCAACTAAAGGAGATTTCACCATGACAACATTTACAACAACTTTGCAAAACCGTCGTTCTATCTATGATTTAGGACGTAACGTAACACTATCAAATGAAGAATTAACAGCTTTGATCAAAGAAGCAATCAAAGAAAGTCCAACTGCATTTAATGCACAATCAACACGAGCAGTCATTCTTTTTGGAGATGCTCACGAAAAATTATGGGAAATGACCGAAGAAGCTCTTCGCCCATTGACACCTGCTGAAGCTTTTCCAAATACGCAAAATAAATTAGCTGGCTTCAAAAAAGGCTATGGAACAGTCTTGTTCTTTAAAGATACAGATATCATCAAAAATCTCCAAGAACAATTTACATTATATGCTGACAACTTCCCAGATTGGTCAGAACAATCAAATGGGATTGCTACAGCAAATACATGGGTAGCCTTAACAGAACAAGGTTTAGGAGCTAACTTGCAACATTATAATCCAGTAATTGACGAAGCTGTCGCTAAAGAATGGAACATCCCATCTAATTGGAAACTACGTTCTCAATTAGTGTTTGGCTCACCAGAAACACCAGCTGGAGAAAAAGAATATATGAACGACGAAGATCGTTTCCGTGTATTTAACTAAAACCTCTATGTAATAACCAACTTTTAGCCCAATACTTTAATGGTTGTGAATAGCGTGCTTTAACTTGAACAATAAGTGCACATTTTTAAAATAGCTTTTCAACTCCTTAAAAGTGTCTGCTTATGGTTTAATGTTCACTCTGTGATACCATTTCTGTCTATATTAAACTACTAAAGATAAAGAGCTCGGGGCGAAGGTCGCCCTGAGCTCTTTATCAATTTTCTTTTATCCTACCTTTAACCAGAAGGATTTGTTACATTAATTACATAAAAATCTTAAAATAGTCTATTCATGCGTTCTATTAGACTTGCCTATTAATAAATTCTATCAAATTTCACTAAAAAATTTAGAGATACCTTTAATGATCTTAAAAAATTAGATACTAGAAGAGACTGGGACAAAAGTTGTCTCAGTCTCTTCTAGTATCTCTAAAACGAATAAAATGAGTTTTTGTGTTCCTTGTCAATTTTCGGAAATTCCTTCTTATTTCTTGATACTAAACACTTTTGTCTCAACCTCTTCCTGATGGCTTTGTTACGACTATCATCTTTTTCTATTATTTTGAATGAATTAATTTATAACAAGCATATAAGTTTTTCAACACCCAGGTTTTATTTTCGTAAACGAGATATTTTGCAGCCCACTGAGGCTTGTATTTTTCTTTGTATTTCCTTAACCCTTTGAATGAATACAAATACTGAGTATTATTATAGACGCTGTAAATAAACGTATTCTCTAAATTAATTGTGTTTTTATAAGTAGAAGAGAACGGAGCCATTCCTAAATTGAATTTTTGATAACCTTGTTCCTTAGCCCATAGGATGGAATATAAATAAAGAGCATCCATCATTGCCACTTCTTCACTGATAGACCAACGGATCAAGTCGACTGAAATGGTCTCATTAGTATAAGTTGGCATCATGGAAACAAAGCCAACAATTTTTTGTTCTTGATTTCTTATAATACCAACTGCTGCACAATTTAAATATTCCTTCTCAAATCGTCCGACAGAAAAAGTCATCTCATTTTTTGACCTTAACCATTGATCAGATACTTCTTTCAATTCTGACAACAGTTCACGATCATGGGATAACTGTGATGTTGGTGAAAATTCCGAAGAAATTGAGCCCACGCTTTCTGATGACTCTGAAACAATTGTCGGTTCGATGATTTCAAACGTATACCCTAGTTTTTCCATTTGGTTTAATGTTGCTCTAAACCCTCTCTTCTTCTTCCCTGATAGTGAAAACTCAGATAAATCAATGACTGCTTCTTCTCCTAACTTGAAAAATTCGCAATTTAGATCATTATAAAAACTAAGGTACTGTGTGGAAGCTTGATAAAAAACAATTCGTTTGCCTAATTGATTCGCTTTAGACACCAAAGTTTTCAAAAAAGGAAAAATGGCTTCTTGTTTACCAACTGGATCACCTAAAATAAAGAGATAATGGTTATTTTCTTGATAAATCACTGCAACATCTTCCCACCACGCAACTCGGTTTTCCTTTAAAAAACCTAAATGAGCTAAGTGATTTCCACCATTTTGTTCTAAGAAATTTCGATATTCAGCATCATCTAATAGCTTTAAATCAAGCTTTAATGATTTCCTTTTTCTTCTTCGGTGTATAACTGACCAAAGCCCAGAAAGTAAAAGCAATAATAGTGTCGTTCCACTCAGAATAAAGAATGATTGTCTAGGCAATATCGGAAAAATTTCAGTTAGACTATCAAATACATAGAGACACGCTAAAGTCCAAATCAATTTTTCTAAAACACTTTGTTTGATGACTTCGACCTCTAACCATCTCCTATAAAATAGAGTATCTACAAATAATACCGTTGTTAATAAGAGGGCTGTCAAACTTTGGTCTTCCCAAAAAAGATAAAACTGACAAAGTGCTAATAACATCAGTTTGAAACGCAACATTTTCCAAGTATCGATCGCCCCTTTATAAATCCCTACGACATCTGTCAGTAATAAAATGCTCAGACATACGTAAATTGGCGCAATAAAAAAAGCCGACTTCATTCCCATATATGCATATTCAAAAAATAAAATGCATGAATCAAATAAAAATGTTAATGAACAAAATAGAAAAATGGCTGTGCTGAGCGTTCTTCCAATTTGCTTCATCTGTGCTTGCGTAATCGAAAATACTACTGTCGTAAATTCCTTCGTAAGAATCGTAAATTGATTATTGCTGATTTTTTGACTAATCAGCATTTGAACTTCACTCACACTGAACAATAAACCAAACAATAGTGGAATGAAGTAATACGCTAAACGATACAGAATCAGCGCCATCAATACTGCTTCTTTATCTATCTGCAGCTCCTGTGTAGCGCCTAAAAGGAAAATGACATCAAACGCACCAAAACCACCTGGTACCATACTAATAATTCCAGCAATCGTTGCTAAAATAAAAATACTTTCCATATCAACGAATTGAACCTGCAAGTTAAGAAAACGAAACGCGACGTACATCACAATACCAGAAGTGAGATAATCAATCGTTGATACGATCGTGAATTGTAAACCTAACCATCTCGCAGCTGGAAGTGGCGGTTTGATACTAATGTAGCCGATATATAGAGGCAACAAACAAGCACTGACAATTAAACCAATCTTGATCGTATCATTTCCCTCTAATAAATGACTTTCTGGAAAAACATTTAGCAGCACCATTGCAGATAATACGCCCACACCAGAAATAGATGAGATCAATAATAGCGAAATCGCTTTTTTTAGTTGGTTTACTCTGCTTTGGTCAATATAGTTTTTATAGAAATTATAACGTACGCTGGCACCAAAAATTCCACCAAATCCCAAAACTGCATTGAATGAATTGGCAATCCAGCTGATTTTTAATAGTTTTATTTTAGAAATTTTCATCGTCTTCAGTTTTCGGATCAATGCAAAGTCGTAGAGACAAAGAATGAAAATGCCTAAAGCACCTACTAAAAACAAACTGAAAATTTTTAAGATAGATTCATTACTAATTGTTTGTAACACTTTGCTTAACCTAATGGTAGAAAGTTCACTATTTATTTTTAAAACAGAGATCGAAAAAATGAATAGTGAGAATATAATTTTGAAAAAATTGAGTTTCATCCTCTTCATTAAAATTAAAAGTCCTTTCATTATAATAGAGCTAATATATATCAAATTAGTGAAACAATTTTTTTAATGTTATTATAAAAGTGATCGCAACGATTCAAAAATAAATAAACAAACTCTTTCTCATACGAAGAATCATTTTGAAATGCTGTGTAATCTAGCGTCTGCAAGGCAAAGAAAAAAGAGACCGAGCTAATACTTGCCTCAGTCTCTTATTATATATGCGACTCCGAAATAGGTTCATCCCATATATCGCTCACTATCGTTCTTTGTTCTTATTCTAAAGTAACTTACTCTTGATCAGAATCGATCATAATATCAATTTCGGCATCATCATTTAAATGCTGTGCTAAAAAAGTGACCAACTCTTCCATTGATACAGAAAATTTCAGCATGGGTCCACGCCAACCGTTACGAAAGAAATTCATTTTTATGATGGAAGATCCTTCCGGTTGATACAAAACGATTTTATTGATCTCAGAAAAAGGAACACCTTTTTTATCAAAGCTATTTAGAACAAGCCCATCTTCTGTTATACCACGACTATCTAGCAAAAAGCTGATGAAAATTAACGCTGACAAGACCCCTTTTGCCAATTCATCTGCAGTTGGTTGACTAATCAGCGTAAACCAAAGAACTAAGATAGCCAGAAAAGGCACGACTAAGTAAACCCAGCGATTTCTAACCGTTCGATAGACGATTTCTCGACGTACCAACCATAAAAACAAACACATAACAAAGACAAATAAAAATAATAGTAAAGTAAATATACTAATCATCTAACTACACCTCTTTTCTCTTTCCAAATACTCGAAAAAGAAATAAAAATTACAAGCAAAAGGACATACAGTACCGATTTCGTTACTGTACGTCCAAAATCATTTCTTCTTATTCAAATGTTTCGTATTTTGCAACAACCATACTTGCTTTTTCTTCTAATAACTCTTGATCTTCCATTGCGCATTGAGCAACTTTGACTACGGCACAATTCGTCATTTTTGAAACAACTTCTCCGATAACTGCTTTTGTAAACCCAATCGGTTTACATGAATATTGCTCTCCTAAATTAATCATTTCTTCCGTCATCAAAATCCTCCTAAACTACCAAGCTCTTTTATAAGGTAACTGTTTTTTTCAAACAGTAATTGCTCTTTCAAATAAACATCATCTAAAAACATTTGTTATTTGACCTGCGATTTATTTCGACCTTACTGGCATTATAGCGTACTGTTTTCGTTTTCACAATTAAAAACTATCAATAAATCGAAACATTTTTTTCAATTTAAAAAAAATTATTCGGCTATTGATCCTGTGATTTTTCAGGACTTTTGTCTTCTTATTTTAAATTTGGAAAACAACATGTCAAATTTTTTATTTTATTTTTAAAAAAAAGCATTATAATATGTAAATATCAGAAAAAAGGGGAATTATTATGAAAAGATTCATTGGTAAAAAAATATTATTCTTGGCAGTCCTATTATTCGTTATTTTTTCTGCCACCACTTATTTTCACCATTCACACAATGTTGGAAAGGATACTGAAAAAGTGAGTAGTTATGCTAAAAAACAAGTTTTACTTGATGTCCCCTTGGAAAGCCAATTCACCGAGCCAGCGTTAGGAAATGGCTGTGAAGTTACTTCACTGTCCATGCTGCTTTCTTATTATGGTTACGAGACTTCTAAAAATCAGTTAGCTCAACAATTGAATTACGTTCCTGTTTTTAATGCTGATGGTACACATGGCGATCCTAATGAAGGATTTGTTGGGGACATCAGCGGTGGAGATTGGGCAATGGGCGTCTATGTCCCGCCTATCGCGTCGTTGGCGCAGACAATCGTAAAAACAGATTATCATACTCTTCCAAAAACCGATGCAACAATCAATGACATTAAGAAAGCTTTACAACAAGGAAAGCCTGTGTGGGCCTCCGTTACTTTAGATTTCCAAGTGCCTACTGATACTGATTTCGTTACTTGGCAAACAAACAATGGGCAAGTAAAAGTGACACCATTAAACCATGCCTGTGTAGTTACTGGTTATGACAATGACAATATTTATGTAAATGATCCTTATGGAGAAAAAAATAGACCCGTAGCAATCAAAGATTTTGAGGCAATTTTCACCTCAATGGGTGGTCAAATGTTGACTTTAGAGAAAAGCTAGTATTTTTATAAAAAATACATTATACTCTAGCTAAATATGATGGAAAGGATTGAGGGAAATGGAAAAAATTCATAAAAAAATAGATCCTAATGAAATTCCGATTATTTTCGTTCGTGATGTAAATGGTCATACACCAACCAAAGTTTCCGTCAAGGAATGGACGGATCGCTATAGCCCAGTTTCACTCAATGAGTTACAGATCAAACTTTATCGTCAAGCATTAGCCTATTATTCTGAGAAAGATTATGCAAAAGCGATTGATTTATTGAAATTTTTAATCTCACAAACAAACTATACACATTTTGAATACATCGAACGTTTGGCAACGATCTATCGAATCATCGATGCTCCACTAAAAGAATTTCAGTTACTTTCTAATACATTATCAATTGCCAATTTGATCCCACTTCCATCTGGTTTAATCAAGAAGTTAGAAAGACGAATGATCACTGTCAAAAAAAAGCTGGATAAAGAGTAATCTCTTGCATTTTCTTTGTGTCGTGCTATGATCAAATTGTTCGATTGGGATGTAGCCAAACTGGTAAGGCACTTGACTCTGAATCAAGCAATTGCAGGTTCGAACCCTACCATCCCAATAAAAAAACCAATCAGAAACTCAGTTTTCTGATTGGTTTTTTTATATTCTCTTTAAGTTTACATAATAAAATTATATTTATCCAATGATAGCTAATGCTTTTTTAGGTACTTCTTTTTTGTCAACTTCTTCATATGACTCGACGTGAGCGCCCTTATTAATGATCTTTAAATAATGTCCTTCTTTTAAAATAGATAAACCTGTAAATTCAATCGTTCGTTCATGTCCCTTTTGATCGGCAGCTTTTTGGATATAAGTCGCTGTTCCATATGAATTGACTTCATCTGGTTTTTTCGTCTTGACGTATACCTCTCCTTTTGTTACCAACGGATTTAATTGGTCTACAACACCTGCCATCTCATCGTGGGAATTTTGCGTATAAAACTTCAAGCCCACTAATGCGACTCCTGCAAATAATACCGTTCCAATAACTACTTTTACTACTTTCATTTTTCTACCTCCTATTTTTATTTCATTATATCCATAAAAATAAACGGCTTCATCCGCCTCTAGTTGGAGATTTTTCTCCTACTTTGGCACAAAAGCTTTTGCTCACCCTTGTTCTAAATAATGCTCAATATTAAAAAACGCTCAAAACGGCTAAAACCATTTCAAGCGTTTTTTTTAATAATAAAATCATGAGCAACAATTTTGCCATATGATTAATTTCTTGTAATTAATACAGCCTAGTTGGATCATAATGATAAACTACATTCCCGTTCAATAATGCCTTACCTACGACATATTTACGATTCTCTAATTTTAGCCACGCTTCACGAAAAAGCATGACCTCTTCTCTTTTGACCTCAATTTTTTCAATTTTTCCGTCAATCAATTCTTGGATAAGTGCTTCGTATGGATTCATTGTTCTCCTCCGTCACAATCAATACGTAGTAAAAATTGGTTCATGATCTACTTTTGTATCTAGGTCTGTTCTGACATTTACCGTTGTATATAAAACTTTTTCAACAGGTATACTATAATAATTGTCTTCGCTACTGCTGAATTGGTGTACACCTTTTTTCGTCAGAATACCATTGATTTTATTCATCAGTACTCTTTTTTCTACGCTATTACTGACCACATAGTAAATCACACGTATATTGTTTACTAAATGTAAATCGACTTCTAACATTACTTGATCCATGA
This sequence comes from Enterococcus sp. DIV1682a, assembly GCF_051711005.1. Classification (NCBI taxonomy): domain Bacteria; kingdom Bacillati; phylum Bacillota; class Bacilli; order Lactobacillales; family Enterococcaceae; genus Enterococcus; species Enterococcus sp. DIV1682a. The sequence goes on along the minus strand of NZ_JBIOLT010000001.1, from coordinate 1,296,944 downwards.
AAATTTCATCCTTTCTTTCGGATCAATTATAGCAAGAAACCACATCTTAATCAAAGAACCTCTTCATCCCCTTCTTGGTTATCCATCATAGAAATACTTGCATCATTTGATACAAAATGTTATTTTGTATCAGATATCATTATTATTCTGGGAGGCACTCTCGTGATTGCGATTGGTCAGCTTGTTTTTTATATTCCATTTTTCATCATGCTAAGTATTCTTTTCTATTACATAAATTGGACAAAAAAGAAACTATCTGTTTTACTTATTTCTCTTCCAAGCATCTATTTTACTTATCAAATCTTTTCTTTCCGCCATTGGGAAATCCCTTCTGTCTTAATTAGACATGTCATTAGTTTAGTTATTTCAGTCATTATACTGATACTTTGGATATTTTATTTATTAAATAAACAAGATTAGTGTGTGTATAGATTGTGAACAATCGAACAAAAAATGAGTGTGAAAAAAGTGAGCAACCACTTTTTCACACTCATTTTTGATCATTCATTTACACCAAAGAAAGATTTGAACCGTTCAAGGATTGATGCTTGTTTTAAATCAATAAACTGTTGGGCAACAGAAAATTTGTCCTCTAGCAATTCTTTATTTGATTCAATCAAAATTTTTGCTTCTTCGTACTTCTTTTCTTTACATAGTTGTTTGACTTCATTCAATACATCACCAGCACACATCTTTTCACCTACTTCAGTTATTAGGAACCTGTTGATATAAAAGGTTGTCTCAATGTTGAATGTTTACGATTCTTTCACACAATGAACTTTCTTCCGCAGCACAAAAGCTATTCTTTTTGATCACTTGACGTGATAAATCGGATCGACTCTTGGTACTCCCGATAGTCTCTACTATAAAGATCTGTTAATCGATCTGGCAAAACGAACCAAGCTGGATGGTACCCATTTACAGTGACAGGAAATCCTTTCTCTTGCAGACTATCACCATCCCAGCGTAAGGCAATCGCTGTTTTGCCTGACCATTTCACTAAAGCAACAGAATAACCTTTTTTCGTCTGCGTACCATCTTCTAAAATTTTGAGGATTTCTATTTTTTCTTTAGGAGCTGTAACCTCTTGTGGACGTACCATTCTTTCCCCTCCTTATTTGACCACTAACACACTGCAGGGCGCATGAGTAACAACATAAGAGGCTGTAGAGCCGACTAAAGCTTGTTGGATTGCTCCTTTACCAGTAGCCCCCATGACAATCAAATCGATCGCTTCTTGTTGTGGAAACACCGTCCCAATCAAGTTACGTGGGTCACCCGTTTCAACAATAGCATGGATGTCATTGATCCCATATTCTTTCGCATCATGGATTTTTTTTAACATTTCGACTTCTATCTTCTGTTTTTCTTCTGCATAGATTTTTGAAAATGCGTAGGCGCTATGTGTCAACTCTACTTTATTAATGATCGAAACGATAAATAATTCGGCTTCATTATCTTTCGCTAAATCTAGCGCTTCTAAAAAAGCTTGTTCTGATTGCTTAGACCCATCGACAGCTACCATTATTTTTTGATATCTCTTACTCATGTTATCGCCTCCTTGTTTCTATTATTGTAACATCTCATGCTAAATTTAAAAAAAATTACGCTGTTTTCAATTATTTCGTATTTATTTTCAAAAAATGTAGCTTTTTTTTACTTGTTTCTAGTGTTTATTTTTCTCATCAATTGTCCTTGTTAGTGGTTTATTTTAAACGTTTATGACGGATTTCTCATTGTTTTTCACATTTTATGATAATCTGTTTGTTACAAAAAACGTATCTTTGTTACAAAGTGTCATAGAGCTTTTACCTATGAAATATTTTCCCATGGTAAAGTATTCCTCGTTGGACACAACAAAACTATTTTTAAATTTATGAAGGAGATCTTACATGAAATCACTTAAAACATTACTATTAGGAACAACTTTGACTGCCGGCGCACTATTCTTTATGGGAACATCTGCACATGCGGACGAAGCTTATACCGTTCAATCAGGTGATACGCTATCAACGATTTCTCAAAAATACGTTGGTGATAACTCCTTGATCCAAACTATTGCAGAAAAAAATTCAATCTCAAACATCAACTTGATTTATTCAGGTCAACAATTAACAATCCCAACAGGCGAACAAGCAGCAACAACACAAACAGCTTACCAAGCGCCTGCTCAAACAAAAACAGTGGCTGAACAACCAGTGAAGCAAGAACCAGTTCAACAAGCAGCACCTGCTCAACCAGTTGCTCAAGCAACGCAAACAGCGGCACAAGCAACACCAGCGACAACAAACACAAGCTCAGCGAAAGAATGGATCGCTCAAAAAGAATCTAGCGGTTCTTATACAGCAACAAACGGTCGTTACATCGGACGTTACCAATTAGATTCTTCTTACTTAAATGGTGACTATTCAGCAGCAAACCAAGAACGAGTTGCTGAACAATACGTATCTTCTCGTTACGGCTCATGGGAAGCAGCTAAATCTTTCTGGGAAGCAAACGGTTGGTACTAATATAAAATAGCTTGTTTAAAAAGCGAAGGTCCCTCTTTAGGATCTTCGCTTTTTTATTGATTCTATTCATTTATTTTTTTGAGATTGTTTTAACTTCTTGATTGCCCATTCGTAGTGACTGGAAGTTGCAGAAATGAAATAACTACCTAATGTGGTATTCCCCACCCATGCAAATTGCTTTTTCTGGAATAACTCTTCATTACTCAAGGCGTCTAATTTTTTCATTACTTGCTCATGGCTTTTTTTCAAATAGTTTTCAGCTTCCACTAAAGAAGTTGTTTGATGCTTTTCTACAAACTCTTCATTCATCTTCCCGTAGGTTCGCCAATTATACGGTTCAGGCAAGAAATTTCTTTCTTCTCCGTTAAAGTTGCTTTCAAGCCATCGTAACAATAGTTGATGCCATTCGTACAAATGGATCAATACATCTTTTAAGTCTTTGTCTCGTCGCCAATGTGCTTCCTTTTTTTTCGCCAAAAACTCTTCACTAAATTGAAAGGATTGCTTGAGATCTTCCTCACTCATACCGTTAATTAATTTCCATAAATCATCGAATTGGCTGTTTGCTTTTTCAAGCAATTCATCTTTTGATTTTGGTCGCATATGACACCCCACTCTTTTTTGCTAAATCACTTGCTCACCACAAGGGATTTCAAAATGATTTGTAGTAACTCATTATTTTGTATTACGAGCAACAAAAGCAAAACGATGTTGCAAATTATAAATCGTACCATGTCGTTTCAACTCTTCATAAAGTCCCAATAACTCTTTGAAATTTTTCTCAACTGTAAATCCTGGGTACTCCCATTCAATCGTCCGTACATAAAAGATCAAACTATCCATATCAAAGAATTGTTGATTCAAATAGGCTTCGTCACAAAACAAAAGATCAAAATGGTGCTGTTCTAGTTCTGCTTTCACTAAGGAAAGATGAAAATCAAAACATTCTTTCCTTACTTCTGGCATCAAACGAGAAGCCAAATTCAACCCGTTGAAATCTCCTACTTGTTGAGAAATAAATAACCCATCTGGTTTCAAGACACGCTTCACTTCAGCTACTGCAAAAGATTCATGAGAATTGATCACTAGATCAAATGAATCATCTGGAAAATCCAATACGTCCTCTTCCCCCACAAATTTTACTGTTACACCTTGAGGGTCAAGTGTTTGTAATAATAGCTGATAATTAGGCGGATACCCTTCCGTTACTGCTGTCTGTTCATAAGGATGGTTAAATGTTTGTAACAATTCACCTCCACCTGTTCCCATATCTAATAGAGACATAGTTGGAGTTAAATAATTTAAAACAAGCTCTCGGTAATCCCACGGAGGCTCTTCACACGACCATTTCCCATCTAAATAGGAAAAATCCCAGCCAGTAAAATTTTTCTGTTGTTCCTCACTTTTAAGCCACTCTTTTTTTAATTGGTCCATCATCTTTTATCGCTCCAGTCATTATGATTTTATAATCGTTGACGGCGATATAGTCGATTGGATAAAGCATACTCGATATAGGTCTATCCATTCCACTATATCGAGTAGCTACCTCGTTGCTTTCTCATGTTCATTCTCCTTTTGATTGACTTAAAAACAGTATATCATGAAAATCAGAAACAGAAAACGCTTACTAAAAAACTGTTTTGTGCGTTTGCTTAGATTGTTAGATAATTTGGAAGCTATAAATTTTTTGATTTTCAACAACCTCTTTCGCAATTATTTTCCTATACTGTACAATCTTTCAGTACATCAGCTATCCGAATATTTTACATAGAAAAAAAACTCTTCTATCAGCATTTACTAAAAGCTGTTAAAAGAGTTTAAGTTAGTGTATCAGCCAATAACTCATTATTATTAAGGTCAAGTGCTTTTATACCAGCTTTTCTATCACTTTTTACTACGTTAAAGTGATAGTTTATCCCTGACTCTTGTGCAAAAATAGAAATCAAATTTTGAGTTCTTTTTACTAATTTGTTTAAATACTTAAATTATCCTTGAAAATAGTTTGCACTATATGCTCAATGTGTTTTTTATACCTATTGTCTGTAGTTCAGTTAAATTTTCAAAAAACATAGTTAATTCAGTATATATAGAAAAGTCAATAATACCATTTATTCAACATTAATCTTAAATTTCGCTAAAGAGTATAAAATTTGATGAGTATAAGTGACTACGTGTCCAATTTTTTTAAATATAAACCCATTCATGGTTACTATTTATAGTAGCTTTTTAGTTTAAGTATATATAGTAATAAAGAAGTTGTTCCTGAGTAGTATTTAGTTATATCAAATGTGAAAAATACGTCTTCTACATGATTTTATTCATAATCATAATTTAATTAAAGAGTTTCAGGTATACTATCAGAAAAAATCAAAGCTAGAATGCCAAGATAAATTTATTATAATATACTTGTATAGTGATAGGAGGAGTTAATTTATGATTAAATTTGAAAATAGCCATTCCAAAAGGTTGTATTATGAATCTTTATTATCTATGACTTATGAAGGAGCTATTCATTGTCTTTTAAATAAATATGGGCGTGTTGTTGATGATTTTTTTAGAGAACAATCATATACCAGATTTTTACAGGGAGATATAAAGAATATTACTAAGGGAAAATACAGTAAGACTTCAGAAGGATTATACTGTCACCATATCGATGAAAATAAGTATGAAAACCTGTCTAGCCTTAACTATATTAAAAACTTCAAATATCCGTTTATATATCAAAAGAAAGAAAGATTAGTCTATTGCGATTTATTTGAGCATTTAATTCTACACGCATTAATCATTAAAGAAACCAAAGCTCAGTATGGTTTATCAGGTTATGAAATTTTTCTCTATCCGACAGCAACACAATGGTTTCAAAAAAAACTTAATCCTAAGCCAGAATGGATGAAAAAGTGTAAACAACGTGCCTATATAACACCAACCGATGCTAAAGATTTATTAAATAAAATCGAGGATTTTACAAAACCAGTTAGAGAAGCTTATTTTGCTAAATTACAAGCAGAGTCTAAACAAAGAATCAAGCAAGAAAAGGCGAATAGACTAGGAATGACAATCCCCCAGTATGAAGAATACTTGATACAAGAAGAAAGAAAAGAAAAAGAAAGACTTAGACTTGAAGAACTTAAAAAAAAGGATGACTTTAATAAAAAATATCCTAAACTAAAAAAAATTGGTGTTGATAATAATACACCTAGAAAAAAAATTCTAAATATTTTATACGAACATGGTTACTATAAATACTTTACAAAGAAAAAAGACTTTTATGATTCGAAACTCACATTTATTCGAGATAAATTATTAGAAGAACTAAATAACAAGCTTTGAAAACGTTACTTCCTAAATATATAATTATAGTTTTGTTCATAAAAGTAAAAGAAGAATACGAAGATTTCGATTGAATCCGCGTATTCTTCTTATCTTTAATTATTCTACATGTTTACTTATTCATTGTTTAGTATGCCATCATCATTTCGCTACAATTGTATCTAATAGTATATTAATATACGAGCTATTTGGGGTAATTTTTTATCTTTATCTTATTTTTCAATTTTGTAGTTACCTTTGCAATCTTGTGTGTGTCTTTATCTACACAATACTTAAAATACGTCATGATACTTCTTAATCGTTTTTTGTGATTTTCCTCTGGCTTTTTCATTGAATAACATTTCATGTAGCAGTTAATTTAACTTAAAATTTTGCAAAAAAACTCCTTTATCAACTTTTTCTAAAAGTTGATAAAGGAGTTTAAAAGTTGTTTACTCGTTGAATATGAAACCCGTGTCAAAATTATCTGATACCAAGTGCAATCCGTGCATAGCGACTCATCTTATCCGTCGTCCAGGCTGGATACCAAACTAGTTTGACTTCTGCCTTAGTTACTTCTGGCACTTCTTTTAAGGCGTCGTGGATTGATTCAGTTAGGATATCAGCTAACGGGCAACCCATGGTTGTTAAGGTCATTTTAATGACTGTTTCTCCGTTTTCTGGATCAAACTCGATTTCATAGATCAAGCCTAGGTTGACGATATCGATCCCTAGTTCAGGGTCGATGACCATTTCTAAGGCAGCTAAGATTCGTTCCTTGATTTCATTGACTTCTTCTGCAGACCATTTTTGGTTTGCTTCGCTCATCTTGCAGCACTCCTTCATGCAATTTTCATTTATCATACTCTTTTTTTGCTCATTTGTAAATGAGAATCGAGAGGTTCTATTCTCATTTAGCAGGTTGAAAACAGAAAATTCTTCTGACTTATTTAAATCAATTATTGTTTTTTAGTTTTTGAAGGAGTTTTCTTTATTTCGGGAAAGACACCCGTAGAACGGTAAAGATTTTGTTCGCTTTCATTAGCAAAACGGCCAAATACCGAATGCGTTGGTAAAATATTGATAAAAGCATCTTCGTCGATTTCATGGACGATTTGATCTAAATCATACATTTCATAACGAGTGATCACCATCATGATCGTTTTACCTTCTTTTTTAGAATAGCCACCGATTGATGGTAAGAGGGTCATTCCTCGAACCATATTTTGAGCGATCGCTGCGGTCACTTCATCTGGTTTGACCGTCACAATCATGGCGGTCACTTTTTGATGACTCGTATGAATCGCATCAATCACTTGGGTCATGGCATAGATAGAGATAATCGTATAGAGCGCACTCTCCCAGTTAAAAAGAAAGCCCGCAATCACCACGATCAAACCATTTAACATCAGCATATAATTTCCAACGGTTTTCCCCGTAGTTTGTGAAAGGACTAAAGAAATAATATCCATTCCTCCAGTTGTAAACCCCATTTTAAGTGAGATCCCTACACCAACACCTAACAAAACACCGCCGACTAAGGCATTCATTAAAATATTGTCCGTCACCTGCCCAGTGGGAAGTAAGGTAGTTGCTACCGATACGGCTACTACATTGACAAAACTTAAAATCGTTGCTCGTCTGCCTACTTTCAAGAACCCTAGAATAAAGACAGGGATATTCAAAATAAAGATAAAGGCACCTGTGTCCACTTTTACGTGGAGCCAGTCAGATAATAACGAGGCAATGATTTGGGCAATCCCATTCATCCCTGCGGAAAAGACGTTTGCTGGAATCAAAAAATAATTTAAGGCAACCGCTGCGGTCAATCCGGTGACTAAGATAACCACAATCTTTTTTAATATTTCATTTCTTTGATACACTGTCATAATCTTACTCACAAGCACCTCTTCCTTTCAAAGTTATTCCAATTGTAAGAATAACAGGTTATGAATTAAATTAAAATACTTGAATCATAAATGAGAATAATTTTAGTAAAGCTTCAACACAATCATTTGACTATGATACAATAAAATAAAAACAAATCAGGAGGATCACTATGGCAAAAGATGCAAGTTTTGACATTGTTTCAGAGGTCACAATCGAAGAAGTCAGAAATGCGATCCAGCAAACAATAAAAGAATTAACCAACCGTTTTGATTTTAAAGATTCGACTATTGATATCAAATTTGATAACAATAAATTAACCATTCTCAGTGACGATGATTTCAAGATCGAACAAATCAAAGATGTCTTGTTCAGTAAATTAAACAAACGAAATGTTCCAATCAAAAATATCCATTTCTCTGAATCAGAGCATGCCCTTGGAGGAAAAGCACGCCAATCCGCTGAACTTATCAATGGCATTGATCGGGAAAATGCCAAGAAAATCACAACTGAGATCAAAAATTCAAAGATTAAAGTAAAAACCCAGATTCAAGAAGATCAAATTCGTGTAACTGGAAAAAACCGTGATGACCTTCAAGCGGTGATTGCTTTATTGCGAAAATTAGATCTGCCAATCGAACTTCAGTTTACTAACTATCGTTAACAGATAGCTTTACTTGTCAGACAATGAAACAATTGATCCAATACGCGCTTGAACAGATAAGACACCTGAATCTACCAGTCGTTTGTGGTTGATTCAGGTGTTTTTAATTTTAAACTACTAGCGCTAGAGTTTTTTCGCATCTCCAATTATTTACTTTTGTGCCAAAAATCGGTGATTTCTTTTGTGAGTTCAGAAAGGTTTCTGACAGTGGTCGCTGACTGCCAATGTCTTGGAAATAATTGGCGATAATCCAACCGAGTAAAACGCTGATCTGCTAACAAAACGATTCCCTGATCACTGGCATCTCTAATGACACGCCCCGCTGCTTGTAAGACTTTATTCATACCAGGTAATTGGTACGCATAAGCAAATCCCAGCTGATCTTTTTCGTCATAATATTCTTTGATCAACTCCTGCTCATGGTTCATTTGTGGTAACCCAACGCCAACGATCATACTGCCAATTAATCGGGTTCCTTTTAAATCGATCCCTTCTGAAAAGATTCCGCCTAACACACAAAAAGCTAGTAAGGTTTCGTCTGGATCAATTTGAAATTGCTTCAAAAATGTTTCTCTCTCAGTTTCACTCATCATGGTATCTTGAATCAGCACCTTAACATCTGGATATTTTTCCTGAAAGGCTGTTACTGCCTGATCCAAATATTGGTAAGAGGGGAAAAATATCAAGTAATTCCCGATTTTTTCTTTTGTAAAATGTTGGATCGTTTCAATCAATCGAGGCATGTTCTCTTCTCGTTTACGATAAGTTGTTTCTAAATAATTTGTGATCAGCACTTTTTGGTTTTTTTCTGGAAAAGGACTTGGCAAGCGATAAGCTAAGCTCTCTTTTCCTCCTAGCGTTTCTTGGTAATAAGACAATGGCGAAAAACTAGCGGAAAATAAGATACTACTTCTCCCCTTGGCTAACGATTGTTCTAAAAAATCACTAGGATCGATGCAAAATGCTTTGATGATGAAATCTTGATAAGTTTTCTCTACAGTTGTTTCATAATGATCATCGTAAAATTCACTGATTTTCAAAAAGTGAAGTAGGTCAAAATAAAAGGGGAGTAACGTCTCTTGAATGGCATGTTCAGGATACTCTGCCAACCACTCTTGGATGTGCTCACTCAATTGATAACCAGCATTAACCAATGTGTCCGCGGGTGCTTTTTGGTGGTGGTAGGTCCACCCATCTTCATTTGAAATTTCCTGAATCTGATCGAACGCTTTAAGTAACTTATTAAAACGTCGTCTTAACTTTTTAAATTCTTTTGGAATGAGTGCATAGACGTTTCTAGCGCTTCGATATGAAAGTTTTGCGGAGTACATCTCTCGGGAACGACTGACCAAATTATGGGCTTCATCAATCAGAAAAAGATGATCCTCATTTTTTTCGCCTTCAAAAAAACGTCGTAAATAAACAGTCGGATCAAACAAATAATTATAATCCCCAATAATCACATCACACCATAAACTCACATCTAGCGACAACTCAAAAGGACATAACGTATGTTTCTTCGCATAGGTTTCAATAACTTCTCTGGTGATTTGATTTTCATGATTCAATAAATCCCATAATCCTTCATTGATTCGATTGTAATAACCGTTGGCATACGGACATTGATCTGGATTACATGTTGTTTCGTCTAAAAAACAAATCTTATCTTTGGCTGTCAAAGTCACACTTTTGGTCTCAGCACCCACATCTTTTAACGCCTCCAAAGCATCTTCAGCGACTTGTCTCGTGATTGTTTTAGCCGTTAAATAAAAAATGCGTTCTCCCTCTTCTTCCCCTATTGCTTTCAAAGCGGGGAACAGTGTAGAAACTGTTTTTCCAGTTCCTGTCGGTGCTTCGACGAATAATTTTTGTTTTGTACGAATCGTTTTATAGGCAGCGACTGCTAACTCTCTTTGACCTTTACGGTAGTTGTCATAGGGGAATTTCAAAGCCATCAAAGAAGCATTTCGAACGGTACGCCAATTCTCTTGAAAAATCAGCCATTCTTTATAGTCATCTGTAAGTTTTTTAAAAAACTCATTTAATTGTTCGATGGTTTGATGCTCAACTTTTCGGGTAATGATTCCTTCAGTAGTTTGATAATAAGTTAGTTGCAAATTGATTTCTTTTAAATCATGTTCATGACAATAAATATAAGCATAGGTTCTTGCTTGATGGAAAAATAATTCAATTTGTTCTTTTTCTAAGTCTTCATACCTCGGTTCCGAAGTTTTTATTTCATCAATATAATAGATGCCTTCTTTTTGGAACACGCCATCTGCTCGCCCTTCTATGATTAGCTGGTATTCCTCGAAGTGGACAGTCGTCTTTAAAAAGACTTCTTTTTCATAGTCTTCTCCAGCATCTTTTTGAAGCTTCCGATGGATCTTGGCACCTTCCAGTGCGGTATGGTTACTTTTTTTACGATTGTCGATACTGCCACGCCTTAAGATAAATTCAACAAGGTTACGTACCGATATTTTTGATTGCTTCACCACTCCCACTCCTTTGACTATAAGCTTACCTGAAAAAGAAAAGAATCGCAAAATACTAAAATCAAGCTTATCAATTTGTCGATTTATACGCCTCAACAGATGAAAGTATTACAGCTATTTAGTCACTTCTTCCTTTCACAAGTAGGATCACAAAGCTATAGATTTGTTTACATTATTCAGATATCTCTCTCCCTTTACACTCATCATCGTTCACTTGAAAGTAAAGTAAAACATCCGAAAATAGCTTCTTGCATTTTCGGATGCTTCCCTTTGTTTTTCAGAGTTGGACATCACTGTCGCAAGCTCGAATAGGATATAGAATTAGGATTTTTGGATGAGCTCACTCTAACACCAATTTATTAAAAAGAAGTGAGAATTTTCTGTCCTCTTGTTTAAAATCTCTCAATACTTTTATTTTACATCTTGTCATTGAAATAAGTGGTTCATTTAGGAAGCAAGAAAACTCGGCTACAAAAAAACATGACTCAGCTCTACTATATTCAATTAATTCAATTAATTCATTTATTATTCATACAATTCGATTTAGATTCACCGTGGACCATTCCTCAAGTAGGGTCTTTTGTTTCATCTTATCAATTGAGTTATACTAGAATTAAGTAAGCGATCAGGAGGAACTCTTTATGCATATTGAACAAATCAAAACTGGGATGATCGAAGAAAATTGTTATTTGGTTTATAACGATGAAGCTTTATTGATTATTGATCCTGGTGAAGATGCAGCAAAAATCAAAACGCAAATCGAAAAAACGCAACAACAACCCGTAGCGATTTTACTAACACATACCCACTATGACCATATCGGAGCCGTCGAAGAACTTCGTCAGTTTTATCAGATCCCTGTATATGTTAGTCCATTAGAACAAAGTTGGTTAGGCGATCCGATATTGAATCTTTCTGGTTTGGGAAGACATGATGACATTGCGAATATCATTGTTTCACCTGCTGAATATGAATTTGAAATGAAAACCTATCGTCTAGGGAATATGACATTTCGGGTCGTCCCTACACCTGGCCATTCGATTGGAAGTGTCAGCTTTATCTTTGATGATTTTGTCGTATCAGGTGATGCACTATTTAAAGGCAGTATCGGTCGAACCGATCTATATACTGGGAATCTGGAACAGCTGCTACACAGTATTCAAACCCAGTTGTTTGTGTTGCCAGATGAATTTGCCGTTTATCCTGGGCATGGAGATGCTACGACCATTGAACATGAAAAAAGAACCAACCCTTTCTTTAATGCTTAACTAACAAATCGATTGGAGGCTGTAACTATGACTAAAACCACTCTTTACATCGTCAGACACGGAAAAACGATGTTCAATACGATTGAACGTGTCCAAGGTTGGTGTGACACACCACTCACCAAACAAGGCCAAGAAGGAATCCACTATCTTGGAAAAGGATTGAAAGACGTTGATTTTTCTTTTGCTTATTCTAGCGATAGTGGTCGTGCTATTGAAACGGCACGTATCATCCTCAGTGAACATGCCAAAGGAAAAGATATCCCTTACTTTATCGATCAAAGGATTCGTGAATGGTGTTTTGGCTCCTTAGAAGGTGGCTATGACATGGAAATGTGGGGAGTTATCCCCCGAGTATTAAACTTCAAAACTTATGATGAGATGTTCACGACGGACGTAACTTTTGAACAAATTGCTAATGCTATTTATAACCTGGATACCGCTGGCTGGGCTGAGACCTACGATACTTTAAAAAATCGTGTATGGTCAGGATTTGAAGACATTGCGCACCATTGCGAAAAAAATGGTGGTGGCAACGTCCTAGTTGTTTCTCATGGGTTGACGATTGGCTTTTTACTCAGCCTAATTGACGTACATCAACCTGTTCGAGCAGGCTTATTAAATGGCAGCGTGACAAAAGTGACGTATGAAAAAGGCAATTTTTCAATTGAAGGAATCAACGATACTAGTTACATTGAGCAGGGAAAAAAACACTCGCGGGATTCTTTCTTATAATCGTTCTGTTATCAAACACTGGTTTGCGAGTACTCACTTGAGTACTCGCTTTCTTATACCCTCTTGCTATTTATCAAGTTTTTCTTAACATCAAGAAAGCATTTGGTTTTCATTAGAAAGAACGGTATACTTAATACTGTATTTTATTTGGGAAGGAAGGTCCGTATGTTTTTTGCAAATATCATCAAAGCAGCTATCTTAGGAATTATCGAAGGGATTACCGAGTGGTTGCCGATCAGTAGTACTGGTCACTTGATCCTAGCAGATCAGTTCATCAAGCTAGATGCTAGCACACAGTTTATGTCGATGTTCAACGTCGTTATTCAATTAGGTGCTATTTTAGCAGTCGTCGTTTTATATTTTCATAAATTAAATCCCTTTTCTCCAAGCAAAACCACTATTGAGAAAAAAGATACTTGGACATTATGGTTCAAAGTCGTAGTCGCTTGTATTCCAGCAATTATTATTGGATTACCTTTAGATGATTGGTTAGAAGAACATTTTCATAAATTTCTACCAGTTGCGATCGTCTTAATCGTTTATGGGATTGCATTCATTGTTGTGGAAAAAAGAAACAAGACGAAAACACCACGTTGGACAACCTTAAACGATTTTACTTATCAAGCGGCGTTACTGGTTGGATTATTCCAAGTATTAGCGTTAGTTCCTGGAACTTCTCGTTCAGGAGCCACGATCCTCGGAGCCATTTTGATTGGTGCTTCTCGATTTGTAGCAACAGAATTTTCATTTTTCCTTGGTATCCCAGTGATGTTTGGTGCCAGTGGTTTAAAAATCGTGAAGTATCTAGCTGAAGGAAACTCCTTTAAAATGGAAGAAACGATTATTTTACTCGTTGGAACCCTCGTATCATTTATTGTCTCCGTTTTAGCCATCAAATTCTTGTTAAGTTATTTGAAGAAAAACGACTTTACAATTTTTGGTTGGTACCGGATCATTTTAGGGATCATTTTGATTGGTTACTGGTTTATCGCAATGTAACTGAATAAAACGAAGTCAAAGCACCGTATGATTACGGTGCTTTTTATATTTATTCTAATTATCCCCTTTCCAAAAAAGCATTATTCTAAATGATAACTATTATCGTTCTCATTTAGCGATTTTCATTATCAATTAGAAATTTGGTGTGGTATATTGATTTTGTAAAGGAGGAAACAAATATGACTCGTTTAATACAGACATTTATCCCAACAATCGGTTGTTTATTACTTATAATCTTAGGTTTGGCTACTCAATCTTTTGTGCCTTTTCTAAGTATCATCTTTTATTTAGGCGCCATCTCATTCGGCGGTTTCAAGCAGACTCGTGAAGGGTTGACCGAACTTTGGCAGGAAAACACATTGAATGTTGACTTATTGATGGCCTTGGCAGCAATTGGCGCTTGTTTGATCGGTGATTTTTTAGAAGGTGCGATGCTTACGTTTATTTTCTGTTTAAGTGGCGCTCTCGAAGAATATACGACCAGTAAAAGTCAGCAAGAAATTACCGCTTTAATGAATCTACAGCCACGAAAAGCACAACGTTTAACTGCAAACGAAGAATTAGAAGAAATAGCTGTAACTGATCTTAAGATCAATGATCGGGTATTTGTCCCAAAAGGTGGAACGATCCCAATTGACGGCTATTTAGAAAGTCAACAAGCAACGGTTGATGAAGCAACATTGAGTGGTGAATCTGTACCAGTTGAAAAAGTTCCTCATGATGAGTTATTTGCAGGAACGATCAATCGAGGGAATCCTTTGATCCTACAGGTGACTAAAAAAAGTGATGAGACCGTTTTTGCTAAAATCATCCAGCTGGTTGAAAAAGCACAAAGCACCCCTACAAAGACCGCTTCTTTTATCTCTCGTATTGAAAATACCTACGTTAAATGTGTGTTAGTCGTTGTTCCATTAATGATTCTTGTTTCATATTTCATTTTTGGCTGGAGTTTTCAAGAAAGTTTTTATCGGGGAATGGTTTTACTGGTTGTCGCCTCTCCTTGTGCGTTGGTTGCCTCTGCGACACCTGCAACACTAGCAGCCCTTTCTAACGCTGCCCGCAACGGTGTGCTGATTAAAGGTGGACTCCATTTAGAACAATTAGCTGATTTAAAAGCAATTGCCTTTGATAAAACCGGAACTTTAACGAAAGGTAAACCGATAGTAACTGATAGCTATTTTGTAAAAGATCAGAATCTGGCGCAACAAATCTTAGTTTCAATGGAACAAAAAACAACGCACCCCTTAGCTCAAGCAATCGTAACACATTTTGACATTGCTATACCAAAAGACATCCAAAAATTACCAATCGAAGAAATCACGGGGTTTGGTTTACGAACAGTTTACCAAGAAGCTCAGTGGATTGTAGGTAAATGGGAACCAGAAAAAACGTCGATAGCTGAAAAAGAACTTCTTGATAAAATTCATTTACTCGAACAACAGGGAAAGACAGTGATTGTTTTAACCAAAGACAATCAATTGATAGCACTCATCGGCTTATTAGATGTGCCGAAAGAAAATGCCCAACAAGTCATTGACTATTTCAATAACCAGCAAATTGATACCAGCATGATCACTGGAGATAACCAAGGGACTGCTGCAGCTATTGCTGAGAAAATTGGTGTTCAACACTTACTGGCTGACTGCACGCCATCGGATAAAACACACTATGCACAACAGCAAAAAGAAAAGTATGCTGTCACAGCAATGGTTGGTGATGGTGTCAATGATGCCCCAGCTCTTGCAACTGCTTCACTAGGAGTTGCCATGGGACAAGGAACGGATGTCGCTATGGAAATCGCTGATATCGTCTTGGTAAAAAATGACTTGCAAAAATTAAGTTATGCCCACCGTCTTTCACTAAGAATGAAGAAAATCATTAAGCAAAATATTATTTTTTCTCTTACAGTGATTTGTTTACTGATCCTTTCTAACTTTCTGCAATTTTTAAATTTACCTCTTGGCGTAATTGGTCATGAAGGAAGCACGATCTTGGTTATCTTAAATGGTTTACGTTTATTGAAACCCTTACCTGAAGATACTTCCAAAAAATCACGTTGCACTGGCTGTCCCTTACAGCCGAATCACCACTCTATCTAGTTTTTCCACTCTGATGAACCTCACTTTTGTAACCGTTGAAAAAATGATATGATTGATGGCAGGAAAGTGAGGTTCTTTTTTTATGGAAAGTTGGATTTTTCTTGGATTGATCATGCTTGTTGCCCTGCTTGCTAAAAATCAAAGCTTGATCATCGCTACAGGTTTTATATTACTAGTCAAATTGATACCGACATCGAAAGTGTTTCTTACTTGGCTTCAAGGCAAAGGAATAAATCTAGGAGTCACCATCATCACAGCTGCTATTTTAGTTCCAATCGCTACTGGCGAGATTGGCTTAAAAGATTTACTAGATGCCTTTAAATCACCCATCGGTTGGATTGCTGTGTTTTGTGGTGGTCTAGTAGCCGTCCTTTCTTCCAAAGGAGTCGGTTTGATTGCTTCAGACCCGCAGATTACTGTTGCATTGGTTTTTGGAACAATTCTCGGAGTCGTTTTCTTAAAAGGGATCGCGGCTGGTCCAGTCATTGCTTCTGGTATTACCTATTGTCTCTTGCAATTATTTTCTTTAAGTAAATGAAAAAATCGATCACAGATAAAGTGTTTTGAGTCCTCTGAATCGAATCGTTCGTGATATACTTATTCCGAGGTGATCACATGTTAGAAAAATTAAAATACTTTATCGGCACGGTTGGTTGGTTTTTATTAGCGATCGTATTGATTTTAGGACTAGCTTATCTTTTATTTCCAGATCTGATCCAAAATGTGTTCAATACCTACTTTAATTGATCGTGAAAAAAGTAAACCCGATAGATGGAGTAAACAAACTTTATCTATCGGGTTTATTGTTTTTTCATTTATCTTTACTTATGGAATCTACTTGATAAAAGTTGCGTGAGTTTCATCAAGTATGTTTTTAATGTTCCTACCTCTTCCTCTTACCCCTACACCACTTACCCCCTTTTATGTTTCCTAAAATATTATTAAATAATCCTCATTTCTTTTTGGCTCCTCCTTTCATTTTTTGTTATACTAGAACACAAGATAGCATCACTTATATTTTTAATCATTCGCTATTATGCTTTATATATAGAAAGGAAAACGCTCATGGAAACCTTTGAAGGTCTTTTAATTGATACGTATGTCTTACAAGAACAACCTATGATGTTGACTGGCTTAAATCTTCAACTGGAAGATCGTGTCATCAACGGTCTGTTGAAAGATCGTTACTTGGCAAAATATATTCTTCGGCTCCCTTTAAATAAATATGTATTAGAAGTCAGTGGAAAATGGAACCGCCGCAATCAATTAGTCATCAAAAAAATGATGATCAAAAATATTGATGAATACATTAAAATTATTGGGACTCCGGAATAAATTTAGCCACACCAACGGTTAACGGTTATAAAATAACTAATGAATGGTATCGTTACGATTGCTTTGTCTACAAGGAACGTATCCCTTTTCAAAAAAAGCTTTGCAAACGGTTCGCTTTGTTATATAATATTCGAGTACCAAACAGTCCCATTCAAATTTTGTTTAAAAAGATAAATTTATCTGCTTTGGTTGAACGCTATTGTCTCCCACAATAGCGTTTTTTATTTGCCCATTTTCCTTCTCTTTCAATGCTAGTAGAGCCTAGAATTAAGTTTCTTTTAGTGTTAAGGAAAAAAACTTGTCATGTTCATATTGCAAAGATTACTTCATTTAGGTATAATAATGAATGTTGAATTATGCGGTAACACGCGTAAGAACTTAATTTATCGGAGGTGAAACTAATGCCAAACATTGAATCTGCAATCAAACGTGTTCGTACAAGCGAAAATGCGAACGTTAAAAATTCATCTCAAACAAGCGCTATGCGTACTGCAATCAAAAAATTTGAAGATGCTGTAGCTTCAGGTGCTGAAAACGTAGATGCGTTATATAAAGAAGCTGTTAAAGCTATTGATATGGCTGAAACAAAAGGTCTAATTCATAAAAACAAAGCTAACCGCGACAAATCTCGTTTAAGCAAAAAAATCGCTAAATAAGGAAATCGGCTACGGCCGGTTTTTTTATTTTGTCTCAAACAGTCTATTCGATCACCCTTCTGTTGGGTTTCTTTCCATTCTTTTTATTAGTAAACCAGCTGCGGCTGACTCAGCACTTCCTACTCTAAAACAATTGATGTCTAAAAAACGCTCAAAACATCATCGTTTCAAGCGTTCTTTTTGGATTTATCTCGATTGTTTTTCTCTTCTTTTTAACTCTTCAAAAGCTGACCTGTTCGTAAGACAAATAATTGAAAGCTTAATTCTTTTTCGATTTTACCACTTTTGATTTGGTAATCCATTTCAACCAGATCGTCAAATAAACGCCTTAGGATCTTTTCATCAAATTTACGTACCTCTTGCATCGCCAATTTTACACGGTAAGGATGTATCTTTAAAGTCTCAGCAATATTAGCCTGCTGATAACCGATTTTCATCAAAAACTTGGTCTGTAAAAACAAACGTATTTGTGAAAGCAAGATGGCATTGATCTTAATGGTTTCTTCTCCTTGGGTAATTAAGTCTTCAAACAACCGCAGCGCTTGTTCTGTTTTCCCGGAAAGAATATATTGTGTCATATCAAAAAGATTATGTTCCAAGGTTTTAGGGACTAACTGTTCCACTTCTTTAACAGTGATCAGTTCTTGTTGTTGCCCATACAATAGTAATTTATTCAATTCCCTCATCATTTTTGATAGATCGAGATCCGTTAACCTTAAAAACAGATCAATCGCTTTACGGTCCATTTGAAACGGCGCATTTTCCAGTGTATTCAATAAATACTGACGTACTTCTTTTTCATTCAATTGCTGTACATTGATGGTCACAGCAGCTTTTTTTAATTGTTTCGTTACTTTTTTTCGCTCATCTAATTTCTCATAGGGAGCAAAAAACACTAAAACTGTTGATTCTAAAGGTTCTTTTAAATAATCAATCAGTAGATCCGTATTTTGTTCAATCCCATTATTCACTTTTTCAGCTGTTAAAAAGTAGGGATTTTCTACAAATACTAGGCGTTGATCACCAAAAAATGGCAAAGTCTCTGCCTCAGCAACCACCTCATCAATACTAGCATTCCCCATATCAAAACTTAAGAAATTCAAGTCATCTTGACTATCGATTTGAATTTTTTTCTGGATTTCTGCTCTTACCTGATCCTGTAAATATTTTTCAGTACCTAGAATCAAATAACAAGGCGCAAGCTTTTCTTTACGGATTTTTTGTAAATCTGCTTGAATACTCATTTCGTTCACCACTTTCAAATTTATCCTACCATGAGTAGCTGGGAATTGCTAGTCTATCATTGTGTGGATCTTCCCCTCTGGATACCAAAAGGGATGCCATTTAAAAGTAATTGCGCCTTGACGGTCGGTACGCAAAGGAGTGACTTTATTCTGCTTTAACGTTGCTAGTACGTCTTCATGAGGATGACCAAATAAATTATTCACGCCACAGGATAAAACACCATAGGTTGCTTCTAATTGCGAAATGAACTGTGGATGACTAGATGTGCGGCTGCCATGATGTCCTAATTTGATCACATCCGCTTTTAAATTTGGATACGTGTTTCCAATCTTTTCTTCTGTATGCTGATCTAAATCACCTAAAAAGAGAAAACGACAAAACTGATGAGTCACTGACAAGCCAATCGAATCTTCATTCTCCCCCTTCCCCTGAGTAATCGGAGACAACACAAAAAAATCAAAATAACCTTTGATCCAATCAGCCTGCCTGACTTCACAAATAGTGGTTCCTGCTTTTTCCAGTTTCTGCAACTGCGCATAAAGCCAAGCACTCCTGCCAGCTCCCCACCCAATATAAATCGTATCGATCTTGAAATGTTTTGCTAATGTCGTGATTTCTCCCACATGATCGATATCGTCATGCGTTAATATCAGTTTATTGATGTGTCGGATGCCATTTCCTTTTAAAAATGGGACAAGATTGAACTCTGCAGGTGGTCTAACCCTTCGCTCTTGCCAAGCTTCTTTTTGAAAACTCAATTTTCCACCAGTATCAATCATAACGATTTCTTTTAAAAACGGCGCTTTAAAAAAAATACTGTCTCCTTGCCCTACGTCGATGAAAGTGATACTACTTCCGAATTGAAGAAAACGACCAAAAATGAGAATAATGGGTACAAGGAGTGCAGCGGTCACGCATTGAAATGGTTCATGTTGCTTTTTCTCTATAAGCCATAAAAGAAAGCCTAAACTAAATATTAACAACCAGCCATTCGGTCGCCCAATCACTAGATTGGCAAATCTCAACGAATCTAGTAATCTCTCGAAATGGACTAAAAAAGAATCAAGCAACTCGCTAACACTTGGAGGTAATACCCTGCCAAAAACAAATAAAAACGTCAAACAAGGAAGAAATACTTTCTTAAAAACAGGAGCAAAAAGAAGAGTCAACATACTCCCTAATAGTGGCCACTCATAAAAATGCCAAGCTGTCAGTGGCATGATGCCGATACTAAATAACACGATAGTAGTGAACTTTTGAAACTTAGTGGTTGGGTGAGACAACAAAAGAAAGAAGAAGCTCATTCCTAAACTTAGCTGGCCCTCTACTTGGAAAAGACAAAGCGGCTCGATCAGCAAAAGTATCCATAAAATAATCGAATAATGATCGAAAGAAGATAATTTGACATTGAGAAGTTTTAGCCCTAATTTCAATAAGAATGACAGCCCCGCTCTTTTCACTGACACAGAGCCCCCAGATAAGCTAAAATACCCCAAAGTTCCACCAACTAGTGGGAGATAACTAGCAGTTAATGTCATCCCTCCTCTACGAAACAGATAATAGAGCCAACCTAAATAAGTTTGGATGTGCATGCCTGACAAACTGAATAAATGAAGTAAGCCAGTTTCTTTATATGTGTCTTCTGACGCTAAAAACTGACTATCTTTATAGCCAAAGATCAAAGCATTCATATAGACACTCACCTTGTGACTAAAGTGTTCTTGAATAAACGTAATAGACCTTCCTCGTGTTCTGCTCAGCATATTCTGCCAAGCATTACGATTTAAATGTTCTTTGATCTGGCGTATCTGAAAGCGTCCTTTGATCCGATGTATTTGGTCATACTTTTTTTGATCAAACCCATAAGGATTCCTTTGTTTGGAAGTTTCTTGGTAATCCCCGACTACAATTAATTCAATCGCTTCATGTCTAAGAACAAGAAAAGAATTTCTTTCTTGTTCAGATTTGGCATAATAGCTGCAAGAAATCTTTTGCTTGTCCGTTGTGTGCCCAATAAAAGTCACTAAATCTCCATTCATTTTCACTGTGTCTGAGGCGACCATGATACGTTCCAACGTCCTTTGATCATCGATTGGTTTTGTTTCTTTAAGCCAGCAAGAAAATAAAACCAGCGTACTACAAATGAGACTTAAACCAATAATTTGTTTATTTTCTTTCCGTAAAAAAAACAAAAAAAATCCAGCGAAAATCAAACGATAATGCCATCTGTCTGTATAATAAAACAAACAAATAAAAATCGAAGAAATCGCTGGAAAAATGAATCGATTCTGTGTTTGATCACAAAATCTACTAAACATGTTCTCCTGATAATTCTTTTTGGAGTTTAGAAAAGTGAGTAGAATCCAATGATACTTGATGAACAGTTGCACCTAATTGTTCGATCAATGATTGTGCATACGGATCATTTCGATAATCATGTAAATAGTTGATCTTTTTGATTCCTGCTTGTAATAAGGCTTTTGTACAAGCTAAACAAGGGAAATGAGTCACGTAAATCTCTGCGCCCTCCGTAGGTATGCCTAGTTTTGCACATTGTAATAAAGCATTCATTTCCGCATGGATCGTTCGCAAGCAATGACCATCGACGATATAACACCCTTCATCAATGCAATGAACATCCCCACTAACAGCGCCATTGTAGCCTCCAGCAATGATCCGTTTTTCTCTTACTAAAGTTGCGCCGACTTCTAATCGTGTACAAGTACTTCTCAATGATAATAATACTGCTTGAGCCATAAAATATTGGTCCCAAGGAATCCGTTCATTGCTCATATTAGCCACCTCTATCGTTTATTCTATAGTAATTGTAACGAAGTTTTTGATTTTTTCAACTGTCTTCTGACCAATTCCGTCTATTTCTTGAAGCTCGTCAATACTTTTGAACGCCCCGTTGTCTTGTCTATACTGAATAATTTCTCGGGCTTTTTTTTCACCGATCCCCGGTATTTGTTGCAATTGCGAAAGATCAGCGGTATTAAGATGCACTCGATCTGGGTTTGTGTCCGCTGAATCTACCGTCGCTAGACTAGCATTTGAGCTTTCTGGAATTTCTTCGCCTACTTCAGGAACGTACAGCATTTGTTGATCCGTTATTTTTGCTGCAAAGTTGATCTGTTTCTCGTCAGCTGATTCCGTCAGCCCACCTGCTTTTTGAATGACATCAAAGACCCGATCTTCTGCCACAAAAGCGTACATTCCAGGTCGTTTTACCGCTCCTTTCACATCGACATAAATCACTGACCTAGTCGATGTACTCACCGTTTCATCAATTGGCTTCGTTTCAGAACTGTTCTTTTCCGGAGCCTCAATCGATTGGTTTGTCAAAAATAGTTGATCCTTTTTACTTGATTGACTGAAAAAATGAACCATCATTCCACCAAGGATGATGACCCCTATGATGCCAAAGATCCCTCCGATCACAAATTTTGGTGAAGAAAAGTTGGTAGTATAGAAACGCTTTCGTTTGTTCTTCCATTCTTCGCTCATTGAGACAATTTTCCGATTGGTTTCCTTTCTTTAAATTCTGAAGAAGTTTTTCTCTTCATGATTAAATACGTCAAACCATTTTTCTGCATGAGAATAAACCTACTTTTGGGACAATTATTTTTATGAAGAATGAATCTTTCATACCTTTAAACATTTCAGGAATAGGCGTTGACATAGGGTCTATATTCCTCTTTTCATTAACTAGCAAAAAACATCAAAATCACTTTTACTGACTTTGATGTTTATCTATTTTTCTATCCGTTTTTGAAAAATAGTTTCAAGTTCACACTCTTAGCGAAGCTCTTCCTTGATTTTTTTGAGCATGTACCCGACTTACCTAAGCAATCCTAAATACGATATCTTTGCCACTGTCTCTCTAGCGGCTATGTACAATTATTCTCACTATACTAAAACGCAACGCCTCGATTATATCAACTTTCCCAGTGTTCAACTATCCTAAATAAGTCAAAGACTCGCTTCTCCTCATGAACAATCGTGAGCTAGTTTACATAGATTTTATAAGATATTTTTTTACGGACAGAATATTCCATTGTCTAAACTAGTCGTTATACCATATCCAGATAGGTAACTAGTCCGATACTCGATTGGCACAAAATTACCGATACATATTCCGAATAACAAAAGTAAAAAAGGCCAATTTGTAATAACTCCTCTATTCATAAACGCACCTATGATTGAGCTAACATAAATCACTAATTGAATCATTATAATTACAATCGCTTTTTTTCTCATCATTAATCCCCTCCAAGTAAATTTAGAAAAACAAACAGGACTTGATCACAAAATAAAAGTGGTAGTTGGTTTTAAATAGATTTCAAGAATAAAATTCTCCAGCTCTTTCCTCTATTTTCAGAATACCCAATGAATCGGATAAATGTAAAAATTAAAAGCTGTGTGCCAACGTAGTTTTTACTAGGGAATCAGTAAAAAAACACTGACTTAGAACGATCTGATCATCTTACTGTATTCATTTTTCTGTCCTTCGATTATATCATACATCTTCACTTTATTTCCTATTTTTTCATTTTACCGAAAATTTTTCCATAATAAGTTTAAACTCTTTATCAACTGACGCAGTTAAAAATAACTTTTATTTTACTGATCAAACGAATAAAAAAGCTTACCTCATACACATAGATCCCTTCATGGCTAGTTTCTATTCATTTTAGTTTCTCTATAAAAAAGAGACAGACAAGCTTTCCGTTAAGGCTGAGTCATTGAAAACATCAATCTTAAAGGAAATTTTGTCTGTCTATTTATTCGTTCAAAAACCGTTTCATGAACAACGATAAAAAAATGTTGTTGAAACAAAACGATTTATAATGAATCTTTAGTTCATCTTTTCTAAATAATCAAGGGCATCTTGTACGGTTTTCACTGGTACAATTTTCATTGAAGAGTTCAATTCTTTCGCAGCAGCTTTGGCTTCTTCGTAATTGGTTTTGATTTCTGGATGTTTCTTCTTGATTTCATCTGAGATTGGATCATCCGGTGCAAAGAATATTTCAACGCCAGCTTTGTCTGCACTAGCCACTTTTTTATCAATACCACCAATTCGCCCAACTTCACCGTCGCTATTGATCGTTCCAGTACCAGCAATTTCTTTCCCTTGACGAAGATTTTTACCGGTCAATTGTTCATAGATTTCCAGGGTAAACATCAAACCAGCAGACGGCCCTCCGATTGATCCTGAATTAATCATTACATCTGTATCCGACTTGATACTCGTATGATCGGTTAAAGTAATCCCAATCCCTGCTTTATTATCCGTTGGCAGTTCGATCAATTTACCTGAAGTTTCGTTTTCTTTGCCATCTCGGAGATAGGTGATCGTGACCGTATCGCCGACTTTTTTACTTTTGACATACTTCATAAATGCTTCTGCACTTTTAAAGGTTTGTCCATCAACTTTTGTGACTGTATCACCAACTGCTAATTTTCCATAGAAATTGGAATTCTTCTCGACACTCATGACATAGACACCTTTAAATTCCATCTGGTAAGAGCGCCCTGCCAATTTTAGTGCTTGCTCAATCGCTGCATTTTGGGAAGACTCCATATAATATTGTTGGATTTGATTGTATTCTTCGCTAGTCGCCCCGCCAGTCAACTCCTCAGCGCTAATCAAATCTTCAAACGGTGCTAGCTTGGCTTTGACTGCTGTAAAACCAGTTGCTCGACGGATGCCCACTGAAGTTAATGAAAAGGAACCTGAATCTTTGTCCTTTTTCCCATTGACGGTAATCAGCTCTTTCAAATTGATGGTTGCTCCTGGTGCTTCCACATAAAAAGGAAGTGGAATTACCACGAACCCAATAATAAATATCCCTAAAAAAATGACAAGAATCGTCTTTAACCATCTTTTAAAGTCCATCATTTTCACGCTTTCCAGCTAACGCTTCGTTGATTACTGGTGGAAGATAGTCACTGACATCTCCCCCAAAGTGTAAGACTTCTTTTAATAAACTAGAACTAACGTGACTATATTCTTGTTTAGCCAATAAAAAGACCGTCTCGATTTCTTGATTTAAATGATGATTCATTTGAGCAATATCCCGTTCATATTCAAAATCCTTTACACTACGGATACCACGAATGATGGTTTGAACAGCTAATTCATTCGCAATCTCGACTGTTAATTGATTTTCTTGGTGGTACACTTTAACATTCGGAAGATGACGAACAGCTTGAGTAATCAATGTAACTTTTTCATCAACGGTAAATAGATGTTTTTTTGACGTATTCACAAATACCCCAATGATGACCTCATCAAACATTTTTGCTGCTCGTTCGACCATATCTAAATGCCCATTCGTGAACGGATCAAAGCTGCCTGGAAACAAGGCTTTTTTCATAGGTCTTCCTCTTTTCTGTAGATAGTCACAGTTGAAATACCATACGTTTGTTTTCTGATTTGCGTAAAATCAGCAATCTTTTCTGGTAATTCCACTGTTTTATCAGTTTCACATACAATAACTGCCGAATCATTAAAAAGGTCCAGCTCCGTCATTTTGATTATTTGGTCAAGAATTTTTTGTTTGGCATATGGTGGGTCAAGAAATAAATAATCAAATTTTTGCTGATCATTTGCCAGCTTTTCGATGGCTTTGTCCGCATCAAGTTTTAACGTGGTGAATTTTTCTGGCTCTTTCGTTACTTTAATGTTTTCTTGGATTATTTTTAGCGCTTGGTAATTTTTGTCTACACAAAAGGCATGCCCACAGCCACGAGAAACTGCTTCGATAGCTAACCCGCCACTACCAGAAAATAGGTCTAAGACTGTTTCTCCGTCGAAGTAAGGACCGATCATATTGAAGATCGATTCTTTCACTTTATCTGTGGTGGGACGTGTATTAGCCCCTGCTAAACTCTTTAAGCGTCGTCCACCATATGTTCCTGATATGACTCGCATTGACTCACTCCTTTTAAAAATCGTGCTGTTACTAGTATACCAAAAAAAAAGATAAAAAAACTTGGATCGCCATTAATTTCATGCTTTCTCAAGTTATTTTTATCTTTTTTATTTAAGAGATGAATGATTTACACAAAACAGGTTTAAAAGACGTGGTCTGCTAAACGGATTTTAGTGTTGATCTCCTCAATCTCAAAACCTTCTTCTTTGACTGGTTGCTTCGTACCAATCTTATCAGCAAAGTTCATTTCGACGTCTGGACGATAAGAGCGTTCAACTTTGCGAACAAAATGAAGTTTGTTGATTCGTTCTGCAGTTTGCTCAAATGTGTCTTCATTCAAATACAATACGACATATTTCATTTTACGTGAAACGTAATGAAGCAATCCAAATTTCTTCAAATTTTTTAATTGTTTCAAACTGTATACCCAGACAATCAACCCACGTCGTTTCGTTAGTTGAAATTCATTTTTTTCATCATTCATGACAGTTACCTCCACATCCACTACGCCCTTTTTGTTCAAAAAAAGGATTTCCCGCATCAATTTTAATCGTCAACGATACCGTTTCTGCTAACTGTTGGCTAATTTTATCCAATAGATCTTGCAATTGTGTTTCCATACAACGAAAATCCGCTACTTTTTCATGCAAATCAAGTTGGCGTTTGGCTAACCGAACAGCTCTTTGCTTCTCTCGAAACTCTGGTGCATATTTTTGATAAGGAACAACTTTTTCAAACTGTTCTTTTTTTATTGAGAAATCATTAATCAATAAATTGACATCCGCTGATTGTTCCATCACTTTTTTAGCTTTTAAATATTTTTTCATCGTCTCGCTTTTTTTGATACAATCGGATAAGCTCTGACATTGATCTTCTAAGGCAAATAATTCCTCATTGATTATCACTGCTATCGGTACTCTCCTTAACTTCTTCTTGCATTAAGACTAACATATTTTCTTTTGAAAAAGCAATTCCTAATAGATCGGAAGTGTTAACTAAAAAGCGGTCGTGATAATACGGATCACTATACAAAAATAAAAATGTAAACGTTGGATCAATCACTGGATGGGTAAAGACACCGGTCGATTGGGGAAGCTTTCTTTTTGCGACTAACGAATCAATTTCATCAGTAGTCAATGAAAACTTAGCAGTTGCGTTTGTACTACCCGCTATTTGTTGCCATTCTGCTAATCGTTCTTTCGTCAAAATATCTTCTGGTCTATTAAGGTAATCACTTAAAAGCAGTTTCGTTTGAGTAGAAAAACCGGTCGTCTGCTTATAAAGTGGTAAGCGATCCAATTGCCTTAACTGATTCAACAATCGAACACTATGACCTTCTTTTGCTTGATTGATTTCAGCCCAATCTACTTGATCGTCTATTTTATATTGCGGTAAGTCTGAACCAAATACTTGATAGGGATGAAGTTTCAACAAACTAGCTTTATCCAAATAAACGATCGAAAACAGTCCATTACTACTTTGGTCGAAGAATAAAATAGCAAACGTATCATTATCAAACGCAATCAACGGTCGATAATTCATATCTTCTTCCATCAATTCGATCCCGACATCTGTTCCATTGTATTGAAAATTAAAATTCGTATAAATCGTGGTAATCTCAGTTAGATCTTGCATTGTCATCCCTAAGTAAAAAGGAGCAATCGTTGAGTTGTCCGTATTTAATACTTTAATCGTGGAAACTTTATCTTTTGTGATATTCGCTTCAAAGGATAAGTGATTGATTTGATCATGGTAATATCTTGTTTCAAAACCAAACCCACTCGTCAAGCGTTCATAGGGATCACCAAAACGTTGCTCTAATTCATCAACTGATTGACCAACATACGTGGAAAAGCCAGATGTTTCCAACTTCTGGTATTTCCACGTAGTCATTTGATTTTGAGTGATTTGCTCTGAGCTTTTTTTTACTTCAAGTTTAGGAGGAAACAACACCGGCTGCATGTAAAATGCAATGATCACTGATAACAATATCGCACCAAATAACCCTAGCCGTTTCATCTTTTTCCCACCTTTATTTTTCAGTTACTTCAATCAATAAGTCACCAGAAGCGATCGCATCGCCATCTGTTACATAGACATGCGCAATTTCACCATCAAAACGAGCTTCAATTGCCGTTTCCATTTTCATTGCTTCCGTGATCATCAATGTATCGCCTTTTTTGACATGATCTCCTTTTTTGACTAATACATCTAATACAGAACCAGACATCGTTGCACCGATATGTTCACGATTTGTTGGTTCAGCTTTCACACGTGTTTGTACAGTACTGATGATCGAATGGTCGTTCACTGTGATTTCACGACGTTGGCCATTCAAGTTAAAGAATAAGACACGATTTCCTTCAATATCTGGTTCGCCGATTTCATCCAAGCGAATAATCAAAATCTTGCCTTTTTCAATTTGAACATTCACCGTTTCTCCTAAGCGAATCCCTTGGAAGAATGTTGGTGTATCAAGTAATGTCACATCACCAAATTGATTATAGGCTGCTTGATAATCTAGAAAGACTTGCGGATACATCAAATAGCTCAGCACTTCTTCTTGTTTAGGTTCATAGCCGATTTTTTCAGCTAATTCTGCTTTGACTTGTTGGAAATCAACTGGTTTAGCTAAAGCTCCAGGACGTTCAGTAATCGCTTCTCGTCCTTTAAGGATGATCTTTTGTAATTTTTCCGGGAATCCTCCAACCGGTTGTCCTAGCTCTCCTTGGAAGAAAGTAATCACAGACTCTGGGAAACTCAATGTTTCACCTTTTTCATAGATATCTTCCTCCGTTAAATCATTTTGAACCATGAACAAAGCCATGTCTCCTACAACTTTTGATGAAGGGGTAACTTTCACGATATCACCAAACATCAGGTTCACTGTATGGTACATCTGTTTGATGTCATCCCATTTATTTCCTAAACCAACTGCTTTGGCTTGTTGTTGGAGATTAGAGTATTGTCCACCAGGCATTTCATGCATATATACTTCTGTTTCTGGTGCATTCAAACCGTTCTCAAATGGTTTGTAATACATACGGACATCTTCCCAGTAATGATTCAATTGTTGTGCATTTTGAATATTGATTTCTGGCAATCGTGGACCATTGACTAAAGCATAATACAAACTGCTCATACTTGGTTGACTTGTATTCCCACTCATCGCACTCATCGCCACATCGACGATATCTACCCCAGCCTTTGAAGCTGCAGAATAGGTAATGATTCCATTTCCACTCGTATCATGTGTATGAAGGTGGATTGGCAAATCAGTAGTCTCTTTTAATTCACTAATCAAGCGATAAGCAGCTTGTGGTTTCAGCAAGCCAGCCATATCTTTGATCGCAATGATATGCGCCCCAAGTTGTTCTAGTTCTTTCGCCATGTCCTTGTAATATTGGACATTATATTTTGCACGACTAGGATCATTGATATCTCCGGTATAGCAGATCGCAGCTTCTGCAATCTTACCTGTGTCTCGAACCGCTTGGATACTTTTTTCCATTTGCGGTACCCAGTTCAAACTGTCAAAGATTCGAAACACATCAATTCCTTGAGCCGCTGCTTCTTTCACAAATTCTACTAAGACGTTATCTGGATAATTGGAATAACCGACTGCATTTGAACCTCTGAACAACATTTGTAACAGCGTATTTGGCATCAATGCTCGGATCTTTCTTAATCTTTGCCAAGGATCTTCATTCAAAAAGCGATAAGCGACGTCAAAGGTTGCTCCTCCCCACATCTCACTT
Source organism: Enterococcus sp. DIV1682a (assembly GCF_051711005.1). Taxonomy (NCBI): domain Bacteria; kingdom Bacillati; phylum Bacillota; class Bacilli; order Lactobacillales; family Enterococcaceae; genus Enterococcus; species Enterococcus sp. DIV1682a. The sequence goes on along the minus strand of NZ_JBIOLT010000001.1, from coordinate 1,267,043 downwards.
GAGAATAGTTCAGGTAATCCTTCACCGGTCAATTGAGCAATTTCTTTAAAGTCTTTCGTACGAACACGAGTTGCTAATAAACTTTGATGAGCATCTCTAAATGTCGTATCAGTCAATAACAAGTTTTCTTGCGATTTGATCCATTGGACTAACGCATCCGAACCATCAGAATCTAAAACATTTTTTGCTGTCAGATAATCTGGGCGTTTAATCAAATCTTTCGGTACCCGAGGAGATTCATAAAATGGTTTTTCACCATTTTTGATTCCTGGGAAGCCATTCACGGTAATTTCACCGATGTATTTCATTGTTTTATTTCCACGGTCGCGTAAACGAGGGAACTCAAACAATTCTTTTGTATTATCGATAAATGTCGTTTTAGCGTTTCCTGATTGAAATTCAGGATGGGAAATCACATTCAACATAAATGGAATATTGGTTTTGACTCCACGAATCCGAAATTCTTTTAAGCAACGTTCCATTTTTTGGATTACCGTATCAAAATCTGCTGCATGTGTACAAACTTTGACTAAAAGTGAATCAAAGTATGGGGTAACCACATATCCTGCATAAGCATTACCGACATCTAAACGCACTCCGAAACCACCAGGTGAACGGTAAGTATCGATTTTCCCTGTATCAGGAAGAAAATGATTCAACGGGTCTTCTGTAGTGATCCGACATTGAATCGCAGAACCATTTAGTTTGATATCTGCTTGTTGCGGCAGACCAATTTCACTGTGTAAATCTTTCCCTTGGGCAATCGATAATTGAGTAGTCACGATGTCCACATCGGTAATCATCTCTGTAATCGTATGTTCCACTTGGACTCGAGGGTTGACTTCGATAAAATAAAAGTCATTTCCTTCAACTAAAAATTCAACCGTCCCAGCATTGACATAACCAACGTGTTTCATTAATTGAACGGCTGCTTGACAGATGCGTTCGCGTTGTTCAGTGGACATGGAGACACAAGGGGCTACCTCTACTACCTTTTGGTGACGTCGTTGTACAGAGCAGTCTCTTTCAAATAAATGGATCACATTTCCATGTTTATCGCCCAAAATTTGGACTTCGATGTGTTTAGGATTTGCAATATATTTTTCAACATACACTTCATCGCTGCCAAAAGCCGCTTTTGCTTCACTTTTCGCACGATCATAGCCTTCTCGAGCGCTTTTTTCATCATGGGCGACACGCATTCCTCGTCCCCCACCACCTAGAGCGGCTTTAATCATGATCGGATAACCGTACGTTTCAGCAAAAGACAAAGCATCTTCGACCTTTTCAATCGGTCCATCAGTCCCAGGAATCGAAGCAATTCCAGCTGCGATAGCTGCTGCTTTTGCTTTGATCTTGTCACCAAAGATATCCAAATGATGTAAGTCTGGTCCTACAAAAGTGATGCCTTCTTCCTTGCATCGTTTTGCAAAACTTAGATTTTCAGATAACAACCCATAGCCTGGATGGATCGCATCCGCTCCACAGGCTTTCGCAATGGCAATAATCCCTTCAATATCTAAGTAAGCGTCAATCGGTTTTTTCCCTTCGCCAACTAGATATGCTTCATCTGCTTTAAACCGGTGCACGGAATACTCATCTTCTTTTGCGTAGATACCTACAGTTTTAATTCCTAATTCTGTACATGCTCGAAACACTCGTACAGCAATTTCTCCTCTGTTAGCAACTAAAACTTTTTCCATCAAACCACTCCTACATCTTTTTAGTATAAACCTAAACTTTTTCGTTTTTCATCTGCACTGATATTCAAGACGAAGCCAACACAAATGGATAACATCAATAAACTAGATCCTCCCTGACTCAAAAATGGGAAAGTGATCCCAGTTAACGGAATAACGCCGGTTATCCCTCCCAAATTGATAAATATTTGGATCATGAACATGGCACCAATCCCAATACATAATAGAGAATTAAATGGATCTTTTGAGCGAATCCCCACCAAAAAGATCCGAACAATCATGAAAAACAGTAAAGCAAGAATCAAGATCCCCATGATCACGCCTAACTCTTCTACCACAATGGCATAAATAAAGTCCGTCTGCGCTTCATTTAAAAAACCTTTTTTCTGGATACTATTTCCAAGACCTCGACCAAAAAGCCCTCCATTGAACATCGCATAATAACCATTAGCTAATTGATGACCTTTGTTCAACTCGTCAGAAAAAGGATTTTGATAAATGGCAAATCGGTTATAGATATATTGTAAACGTCCGGGAAATATTTTCCCGTGGGTGATATTGATCAACCAGATTGCTAAAGCACTCAAGCCAACCCCACCGACCCCAACGATCAACGTATAAACGTAGTTGATACCACTAGCCAAAAGTAAGACTAAGATAATTAAAAAAATGACAGTTGCATTACCAAAATCGGGTAAAATAGCAACTAGCGCTGTTAGTGCCAACACTAACAGTAACGGTCTTTTAACAGTAGAAACAAAATCTTTTTGAACGCTTCTTTGTCTTTTAGATAACGTTAATGCTAAGTACCAAATCACAATGATCTTTAAGTATTCAGCTGGCTGGAGAGAGAATCCAGCGATTTGAAGCCATCCTTTCGCTCCATTGATTTCTTTCCCGAAGAATAAAACGATCAATAGCAAGATTGTCAGTACAGCAATAGCTGCCATAATCAGTCGTTGATTTTTTAATACGGATGTTTTCATTTTATATAAAAGTCCAATAGCTACTAAGCTAACGCCCCAAAACAAACTTTGGTTAAAAAAAGAGGCGGAAGGACTGCTTCCATTTTCTAGCAATAAATAAGATGATGAACTATAGACCATGATTAAACCTAAAATACATAGAATCAAGTAAGGAATCAAAATACTATAGTTTAATAAATGCCTTTTTTTTACTTTCTTAGGCAAGTTTACTCCTCCTTGCCAATTTCTTTTTTATCGTAATTTTCTTGGTAAACCTCACTATATAATCGGTTCAGTTCACGCTCTAGCTCACTCAGCAACAATTGTCCTTCTGTTTTATCGATGATGCCCACACGAACGGCAAATCCGACTTGTTGTGAGAAGCCATACATTTGCGTATCTACTACTTCTTCAAATGCCTTACATTGTGAGATACACAGGCTATTTTTTTGATTTTTGATCAAGCGTTTGATTCGTTCTGATTCATCTTTAAGCACTTGAACTGCAAATTCATTTGATAGAGAATCCATCTAAGCCTACCCCCATTCTAAGTTTATTTATTATAACATACTTAAAATTCTAACGGGGAAAAATCCCAGTTTTCGCTCAGGGATTTTCTTCTTTTTTTACTATTTGCTAGCCTATCATGAGCAAAAACAATAGATGTACTAATTTTACAAACGATATACTACTTAACTAGAAAGTATCAGTGCTAAAAAAGCGTCCCCGTATTTGTCTAACTTGCTTTGTCCTACCCCTTTTATCTGCAATAAAGAAAGTCGATCTTTTGGACGTTGTCGACTCATTTCTTTTAAAGTCGCATCTGAAAAAACCACATAAGGCGGCACGCCTGCTTCAGAAGCTAAGTCAGTTCGTAACTCTCTTAGCGTTTCAAATAAAGTGTCAGCTTCTTCATCAGAAAGTTGTTGGACTTTTTCAGCTTCTTTTTTAAATACTTTTTGTTTCCCTTTTAACACTTCGATTCCTAGTTCCGTTACTTTCAACGTGGGGTATTCACCGTTCATTGAATACAGATAACCACCAGAAATAAGATACTCGATCAACTGAAGAATATCTTTTTGTGCCCATTTTTTTAATAAGCCGTAAGTTGATAACGCTTGAAAACCTAGCATCTTGACTTTTTGTTCTTTCGAACCAGCTAATACCTTCATCAACAATTGTTTCCCATAATTTTCACCCATGCGTTTCAAGCAAGACAACACCATCTGTGTTTCAGTCGTTACATCGACTAGTTCACGTTCATCTAAACAGTTACCACATCTTCCACATGGGATACTTTTTTCGCCAAAATAAGTAAGAATATATTGTTGCAGACAGGATTCGATGTAGACGTATTCCGTCATTACTTTTAATTTTTCGTATTCTTTTTGTTTTTGTGACTCTTCTCGTTGGGATTGTTGGATAAAAAATTTTTGGACCTGTATATCTTGGGGAGCAAACAACAAGACAGCCTCACTTAAGAGCCCATCACGACCTGCTCGTCCCGCCTCCTGATAGTAAGCTTCTAAAGAACCAGGAATCTGATAGTGAATGACGAAGCGGATGTTACTCTTATTGATCCCCATGCCAAAAGCATTCGTTGCAACTAATAATTCTGTACGGTCATATAAAAAGTCTTCTTGGATTTCTGTTCGTTGGCTTTCACTCATCCCACCATGATATCTGCCAACACTGAAATCAAATTTCTTTAACAAATGATAGATTCGATCAACTTCTTTGCGGGTAGCGGCATAAATGATCCCTGATTGCTTTTTATTGATACGTAGATACTCAATTAAGTACTGCTCTTTTTTTTGATCTTTTACTACTTGTAAACGTAGATTTTCTCGTGCAAAACCCGTTTGAATATGATTATCCATTGGTACCTTTAAAAGTCTTTTAATATCTTCTGCTACTTGCTTTGTTGCAGTAGCAGTCAATGCCACAATGACCGGTCGTTGATCAAACGTGTTTAATGTTTCTGCCATATGAAGATAGCTTGGACGAAAATCATGTCCCCATTGTGAGATACAATGCGCTTCATCAATCGCTATCAGTTGCACGTGCCAACGTTTCATTGATTGGATAAAATCTGGCATGATAAACCGTTCTGGCGCAACATATAATAATTGGATTTGTTGCTGTTCGAGTAATCGAAACCGAGAAGCAGTCTCATAACTATCCAATGAACTATTGATAAATGTCGCTGAAATGCCTAACTGATTGGCAGCATCTACTTGATCTTTCATCAGAGAGATCAAAGGAGAAATGACTACAGTCAAGCCATCCAACATCAATGCTGGCAATTGATAACAAATGGACTTCCCACTTCCTGTAGGCATGATCCCTAGGACGTCTTCATGATCAAGGACCTTTTGGATAATTTCTTTTTGTCCAGGGCGAAATACTTCATAACCAAAGTATTGTTTTAATATATCATTCATTTTATCCCTACTTTTTAGTTGATTTAAGAGGTTGTGAAAGAAGCGATCAGCTCCGAGCGAATAAGAGAGGATTTTTTAAAATAGCTTCTCATATTTTAGAAAATCATCGCTTATTGCTGAGGAGTTGCTTCTTGAACACCGTGAATAAGAGGTTGTGAAAGCATCGGGAAGCTCCGATGACAATAAGAAAGAATTTTTTAAAACAGCTTCTCATGTTTTGAAAAATTCAGGCTTATTTCAAGAAGCTGATGCTTGAACACCGTGAATAAGAGGTTGTGAAAAGGGCGCTTTGACCTGAGCGCTCACCAAGTAAAAACTGCGCCGAGTAATCGCAGGAGCATTAAGGATGATAATCTCGAAACAGCTCCCCATGTTTTACGAAACTCAGCTTTATGTCAAAAAAATGCCGCTCGTCCACGGTTTAGTTGTTTTTTATTTATAAAAAGCCTAGAGCAACCTTTTATTATTGACCCTTCTATCGCCCCTCTATAACTATAATACGTCAATTATATTTTACTTCTCCAAGCAATCAAGTACAACATGCTTTTTTGTGAAACTTTCACTTTTCGTGAAACAAAAAACGAGGTAATCAAAGATTTTAAAAAGACTTTTAATAAACTTTTAGCGTACTTATTGAATTTTTCTTTTAATTTTTATTAACTTCTCCACAGATAACAATTTTAGAAAAAGGAAAAACAATTCTCTCCTTTTAATTTCAAACAATTGAATACGTTCTAAAAAATTGAGAAGCAAAATTTGCCGACAGTATTTTTCTTTTCATCCACTTTAATGCTGATTTACCAGTCATCTGAACAAAAAATAAACCGAAGATGCCCGAAAATAGTTACTCCTATTTTTGGTCTTCTTCGGTTTATTTCTCAAAGCTAAACATCACTGTATCAACAAGGTGAACAAATGATTATTTTTTCTTTTTAGAAGCTTTTTCACGTGCATTTTTGTTTAAGATTTGTTTTCTTAAACGGATACTTTCCGGTGTTACTTCACAATATTCATCGTCATTCAAGAATTCTAACGATTCTTCTAACGTCAATTGTTTTGGTTTTTTGATAACAGATGTTTGGTCCTTGGTAGCAGAACGAACGTTAGTCATTTGTTTTGCTTTCGTAATGTTAACAGTCAAGTCATTGTCACGACTATTTTCACCAATGATCATGCCTTCATAAACTTCTGTACCTGGTTCAACAAAAACAGTTCCACGTTCTTCGATACTCATGATGGAATAAGTTGTTGCTTTTCCAGTATCAATCGATACTAACGCACCTTGGTGTCGTCCACCGATTTGACCTGGTAACATTGGTAGGTATTGATCAAATGTGTGGTTCATGATTCCGTAGCCACGAGTCATTGAAAGAAATTCAGTTGAATAACCGATCAAGCCACGAGCTGGTGTTAAAAATGTCAAACGGATTTGACCATTACCAGTATGGACCATGTCTTGCATTTCGCCTTTACGTAAGCTTAATGATTCGATTACGCTACCCATGTATTCTTCAGGTGTGTCGATTTGAACACGTTCAAAAGGTTCACATTTCACGCCATCAATTTCTTTTTCGATAACTTCAGGACGAGATACTTGTAGTTCATAACCTTCACGACGCATGTTTTCGATCAAGATTGACAAATGAAGTTCTCCACGACCAGAAACAGTCCAAGCATCTGGAGAATTTGTTGGTTCAACACGCAATGAAACATCCGTTTGCAACTCAGCCATCAAGCGTTCTTCAATTTTACGAGCAGTGACATATTTTCCTTCACGGCCGGCAAATGGTGAATTATTCACTAAGAAAGTCATTTGCAGTGTTGGTTCGTCAATGTGTAGAATTGGCAGAGCATCTTGGTGGTCCACAGGTGTCACTGTTTCCCCAACGAAAATATCTTCCATTCCTGATACGGCAATTAGATCTCCAGCTTTTGCTTCGTCAATTTCTAAACGTTTCAAGCCGAAGAACCCAAATAATTTAGTTACACGGAATTTTTTAACTGAACCGTCTAATTTTAGTAAGGCAACTTGGTCCCCTACTTTGATCGTTCCACGGAAGACACGACCAATCCCGATACGTCCAACATAGTCGTTATAATCAAGCAATGATACTTGGAATTGTAATGGTTCATCGCTATTGTCTACTGGCGCAGGGATTTTTTCAACAATTGTATCAAAGATCGGTGCCATTGTTGGTTCTTGATCAGCTGGATCATCAGACAAGCTAGATGTTCCGTTTAATGCTGAAGCATAGATAACTGGGAAATCTAATTGATCATCATCTGCACCTAGTTCAATAAATAATTCTAATACTTCATCAACAACAAACTCAGGTCGTGCAGAAGGTTTATCAATTTTATTCACAACTACGATCGGTGTAATATGTTGTTCTAGCGCTTTTTTCAAAACAAAACGAGTTTGTGGCATCGTTCCTTCATAAGCATCAACTACTAAGACAACGCCGTCAACCATTTTCATGATTCGTTCAACTTCGCCACCAAAGTCCGCATGCCCAGGTGTATCCATGATATTGACACGAATCCCTTTATAATCAACTGCGGTATTTTTTGCTAAAATCGTGATTCCACGTTCTTTTTCTAAAGCATTTGAATCCATCGCACGTTCTTGTAATTGTGTGTGTGCGTCTAATGTATCTGATTGTTTCAATAATTCATCAACCAATGTGGTTTTTCCGTGGTCAACGTGGGCGATGATCGCTACGTTACGGATATCATTTCTATAGTTCAATGTAACTAACTCCTTCTCGGTTCTTTATGACAGTGCAATTTTACTCGACTGTTTATTATAGCAAACTTTTTTCATGAAATATAGTGAAATGTTTTCATTTTTTCGAGAAAATTAATATTTTAGCCATATTTTTCTTAATTATGCGGTTTTTTTTACTTATTTAGCGAATCAGCCGCAGCAATAAGTGCCCGAATTTCATCATAGGCTTGAGGTGTAGCCGCAATATAATATTCTCTTCCTCGAAATTTTAGCTTTTCTCCTGAGATACCGCTATATTTCATTCCAAATTCAGCGAGTAAAACATTCCCTGCGCCATAGTCCCACGGGCTCAAATTTGCAATATAACCAATATGTTTCCCTTTTAAAAGTGCAATCATTTCTAGTCCTGCACATCCATAAATACGAACACCCATACTTTGTTCACCAATTGTTCGGACATTCCACCGATTATGACTAAAAAGATAACCGTTCAAACCAATAAGTCCATCTTTTAAACGAAGGTCTTCTGGCTTAGTTAACGGATGGTCATTCATATAAACACCTAAATCTTTTCCACCCCAATACAGCGCTTCTTTCATCACGTCATAAATAAAACCAAGTTGTCCAACACCATCTTGATAAACGCCTAACATAATACAAAAATTCTCTTGTTCAAGTACGAAGTTCATGGTTCCATCAATTGGATCAATAACAAATACTTGCCCTTCAAAGCTTTCTAACTCACTGTAACCTTCTTCTTCTGCGAGAATCTTTGCTTCTGGATTATACGCCTGAATCTTTTCAATCAAAAAAGCTTGGACTTCACGATCCATATTGGTAACCAGATCTTTTCGATTGGTTTTTTGATCAACTTTAAGCGTCTTGATTTGTACCGCACGAATTTTCTCAGCTGCTTCTTCAAGCCAGATTTTGATCTGAGGGATCAGTTCTTGTTTATTCATGTTCTCACCCATTCATTTTTAGGATTTTTTTCTGATTCTTTTTTGCTGCTTGAACTGTTCGATACAATGAATAACCTGATACTTTTTCAAATTCTTTTCCTAATTTTTTTTCTTCTCCAATAGATGGAATAACCGTTTTGAATTGTTGGTATGATTTTAGAAACCGAGCATTATCGATGCCCTTTTCATTCGCTAACTCTAAATCCTCCCACATCTTCATCACAATGACCATTTCCTCGGTGGTCCAGTCTAAATCAAGCGGGTATTGATAATCTTGCATACTTCATTCTCCTATTTCCTATAGTCAAAATCAGTGTATCATAAGAATAAGTACATAACCAAATAGTTTCGATTTTCTAGTTTACATAATTAATTTATAGTTGAATAACTATTTTATATCGCTAGCTAAGAAAAATAAGTAATAGTCTATAAAAATTCACACGTTCATACAAAGAACCGTCACTAACAAAATAGAGAAAATAAATTCTGTCGGTGACGTAGGTTTATTTATTAAGATAAGAGGAAAAGATCTAACATTTTTACTTTTCCTAAGGGATTTCATATGAAACTAACGTCCTTCATGTTCAGGTATGTTTAACGAGCTCATAGACGCTTCATTAGCAAAACTATGATTTATCCGATATTGTTCATTTATTTTAGTGGCAGTGTATGTTTCATCTTTTGAAATTAATTTAAACATCCCCTTCTGTAGCTCAGCAAATTTAGAATTCCCTTCATTTTCTAAAAAAATCTTATAGAACCAATTTTGAGAGGATAAAGACGAATTTTTAATATAATGACAATGTGGCAATGCTTTGACAACAACTTCAATAAGTACTTCTGTATCGACCTTAGGCCTATATGATTCATTATCCTTTCTACTTAAATAATGAAGTAAGGTGCTTTTAACATCTCGTTTAGTAATGATATTTCCTCCATTAACAGCTAGTTCATTGTATTTTTGAATCGTTTTGTTTAGTTCAAAATTTATTATATTATCGCTAAGTATCTCTTCTGATGATATAGTACTTGGAATCTCTGCTGCATTAATATACATCGTAAATTCAGACGAAGAAACATATTTTTCTAAATTTTCAGAAAAACTCTCCAAACTTATTGGATTTTCTAAAATTGCTTTGGGTAAAATTTCACTGAACTGAGATTGTTCAGAAATTCCTATTTTATTCATAATAATGCTTATTTCCCTATTGGCCTCTTCACTGAGAGGAACAACTTTACCAAACTCTGAATGTTCACTCAAAATTTTTTCAACGATACAATGATAGCTTGATTTTTCTAATAGCTCTGGTAAATAATCGTTTAATTTTTCCCATGGAAATTTTAGCTTTTCTTCTAATATTTGTTTCATACTTTTGGTACTAATCTTATTTGAATGTGCAAAAGTTTGAAGATCTTTGTCTGGCCTAAGTAAAAAAGATTTTGTTAGTTTATTATCTTCTTTATTCATCTGTTGACTACCTCCTACAAAATATTAATAATTGCTATCTATTTAGTTCTACATTAAGTATAGACTGAGAGATGCTCCGAGTATCAATTACATTTATTTTCTTATTATGAGATAAACCTTTATGTATCGCGTTCAATCGCTTTACTTCTATTCTTTTTTTTTCTCTTTGTTCGAATGCTTCTTTTTCTCTGCGATTATTTTCGCCTATTAGACGACTAAAATCAGGGAATGTCGTTTCTACAATATCATTCCCATTTTTATAATAATTGGCAATAATTTCCATTCTAGATTCTTTTTGGCATTCTATAAACAACGCACTGATGACACTTTTTCTAAAACCTTCATTTGCACATAATAATTCACTGCGTTGGAACCCTTTTCCTTCTCTTTTTAGCGCATCTAATAAAGAAGGACCTTCGATTTTATATTTTTCATATATAATATTTTCAATTTCAGCATACCTCAATGGTTCTCTCTCAAATAAATCTGTTAAATGAACATAATAATTGTATGCACTTTTCTCAAATATACGTTGGATTGTTCGATAGTCATTATGTCGATTCACATTGCCAACATTTGGATTTACATGAATTTTTTGTATTTGAGTAAACTTCATCTTTTTACCCCATTTCTTTTTTTACATAACTCTCTAACGTCCCTCTCAATACTTTTTACTTTTATATCATTTTTTATTTGTGGTTTGTAGAGCATCGCTCATCTGATTGATTTGAATTTTCTGTGTTGTAACCGAGATCTTATCATTCAAACTAGATAAGTGCGTGTACAAATTGTTTTGATATTTTCTCTTTTTTCTCTAATTTTCATATTCTATCACCGTAGTCTAAAATTATTGCCAATTAAGCTAGATAAGTTCATTAACTTTTTTATAAAAAAAGCTTATCATGAAATCGATTACAAGGAGGACCCTTTTATTTTTTTTTTTGAAAATTATGTTCATATTACAACACTGTATATGAAAAATTTTTAGTATAATGGAGTGTTGTAGGTTATTATGCGGAATTTTTTATAGCACTATTCAACAGCAAATGAAGTCGTGGATCATTTACTTTCCCCATGAATTTCAGCTTATTGTTACCACAAAGAGATACCAACTAACTATGATTGAGAAAACGCTACTTTTTCCTAGTTACTACAAGAAATGATGAAAGAACATACTTTAATGTGAAGCAAAAAACATCAAAACTAGTTGAAGTTACTAATTTTGATGTTTATTAGAAATCTTATTAGATTTGATAAAGAACTAAGAGCTATAATTATCTCGATTTCTCTTCTGTTTTTACACGTTGTTCTTCTGTATGAGATGCTACGAAACCCTTCTGCAAACGTTCTCTTATTGCCATTAAATCTTGTTTTTCTTCTTTATCACAAAGTGTTTGACTAATATATTGACCAGTAATTTCAGCATTTTTATGCCCATTTTGATGGTATTTCTCATTCAATTGAATGAACGCCTGTTGTCTACATTCCTTCATTAATCTTGCTATCATAAAATCTCGAATATTTTTCAATGGCGGATAAAATAATTCGCTGAAAGCAAGCCCTTTTCCTTCTCGCTTTAACAAAAGCAATAAAGAAATACCTTTAATTTCGTATTTATCCATAATGGTCTTTTCAATTTCAAAATACGCTAACGGATTTTTTTAAAAGAGATCTGATAGATGGTTGAAATAGTTCATTTGATTCTTTTTGATAATTTTCATAATATCGTTCCGTTGTGGAAGACGATTGATATCGTCTATATTAGGAGGTACCTGAGTGCCATCTTCTCTTTGACTCATCATTTCCGACCTTTCTTTTTATTATATTTGACTTGATTCATTTTTATTGAATCTTTTTCTAACGAATAAATTCAAGTCATTATTATTGGCAATAAATCTCCATTCATTATTTTGGCTGCTGTATCTTTAGTATGTTCCGTTAATAAATAAGTTTACTGTTTTTGTAAGATTCTGTTCAACAGCACTTGCTCAGATCATTTTATTCAATTATCAGAAACACTACCACTTATGTACAAACGTCTATACATCCACTCTCAGGCATTTCACTTATTTTCCATAATCAATTCCTTTTTAATACATTTATTGTTTCTCTATTTTAACATCGAATGTTCTAACAAATAATTCACTTTTTTTCTTTTTAGAAAAAAATGTTCGATCAAAATCAAATTCTTGGTCTTTTTCTGAATAATTTTTTGTTTTATTTTTTTCTAAGGTTTATTCGATTTTACTAATGATTATCCTGTTAGAATTTTATTACGTCCTTCCGCCAAAAATTAAATTTGGACTCGTATCTTGTTTATGTTCTATCCTTATATTACTTTCTGTAGCCGTAATTTTAGCATTTCCAACACTCGTTGAAAAAGTTTGAAGTCCGTGTGATTTTCTTTCTATTTCTTTTAGTAATAGATCATAATTTTTATTCCAATTATGCAACGTTTTCGGAACCAAACGATAATATTCACATATTTGCTTTTTAGTCATTTCTTTATTCTTAAGTAAACGAACGCACGCTGCTTTAACTTCAGCTGGACAAGACAAATTCCCTGGCCCTAGCTCCCTATTTTTTAAATCTTCGAGAGTTGTTATTGTGTTTTTATTTCCAAGCGCCTGATCGTATCTATAATTCCATCTTCTTAAATTCCCATCAGAAATGTTCAATTTGTCACACAATTCTTTCTGTGTTAATCGTTCACTTCTCCATAAGAGTACACAAGCTTCCTTAACCTTATTAGTACAATTCAGATTCTCCTCAGTTTTTTCCCTACTCCTCAACTCTTCGATAGTCGATATTATTTTATGAGTTAACTTCTCTTTTTTATCTATATGTTCTGATTCACTATTGGCTGACTGATCGGGGACAACCTCTTCATATTCAAGCAACTTTTGAAATGTATCAATTGATAATTCCAATATGTCACAAAATGTCTCTCTTGTGATAACTGATTGAATGGATTGATATAGTTGAACGTAATCCACTTTAGGATATGTTTTATTGACTTTTTTTGGTAGAGCAAGCTCAAGAGAGTGCGCCGTTTGAGAAATAGGCTGCTTATCAATTTGTTTGATTGCCTGAGCCACTGGGATGTTTTTGGAACTTTTCGTACGCTTATCTTGTATTTCCTTTTCTGTAAAGTCACTTATATTTCGATTATGAGGATCAGATTGTTCTTGATGTTCATTTGATTTCGCCTCATCAGATATTCGTATTCTTTTTGGTTCATATATATCACCTAACACTTTCACTGCTTGCTCTATCGTATAATTGCCATTTAACAGCGGATTATATAATTCGTCCCATCCTTGAAGATTAACTGATTCCTGCTCATCAAACATTTGTTTTCTTTTTGTGTGAACTGTATTGTCTGACACTTCCACTGCCTCGTTTAAATCATTCGAACCTTTTATTTCCTCATTCTCATCACCTACATGACAGCCCTCTTGAGGAATTTTAATCGTTTCATTTTTCATAGGGGCACTCTCCTTTAGAGTAATTTAACATTAAGTTAGTAAATAACTACTTCCGCTAAAAAATCAAATAATTGATATCGAAATGTGTCGATCCAATTGCTTTTTTATTTTTCAGAAAAAAAGGTAAAAATAAGAAAAGACACCTCGAAACCATTTAGAATGAATTTGACTGACCAAGTCATAAAAGGATTCAAGCTGTCTTATACTCAACTTATCAAAGATACCTTAAATACACTAGACCTAACAATCTATAGCTAATAAAAAGGACAAAAAGGAATTTTTCTTCTTTCTGTCCTAATTATTCTAAGATTTCTCTTTACCAACATTAGTTGTAAAAAGCCTAATTTTGATATTTATTAACTAACCTTATCCGGCTGGACAAAGAGCTAAAAGCGATTATCTCGATTCTCCTCTATTTTTACACTTTGTTCTTCTTTAGGATATTTTGCGAACTCCTTCTTCAGATGTTCTCTTATCCCCACTAGATCACGTTTTTCTTCTTTATTGTCAGATGATATAAAGTATGGGTCTGTGATTTCAACAATTCTATGCCCATTTTGTTGGTATTTTTCATTCAATTGAATGAATGCCTGTTGTCTACATTCCTTCATCAATCCTTTTATCATAATCTCTCGAATATTTTTCAATGGTGGATAAAATAATTCGCTGGATGCCAGACCTTTTCCTTCCCTTTTTAACAAAACCAATAAAGAGATACCTTTAATATCCTGTTTATCCATCATTTTTTTTTCAATTTCAAAATAAATTAACGGCTTTTTTTCAAAGAGTTTTGATAGATGATTGAAATAGTTCATTTGATTCTTGTTGATGATTTTTCTAATATCGTCCCATTGAGAATGGCACCTGACATCTTTTGTATGAGGGTCAACATAAACCCCTTCTTCTCTTTTACTCATCATTCCCGACCTTTCTTTCTAACGTATCTGACTTGATTCATTGTATATAGATTTTTTCCAAAAAATAAAATTAAGTCATTCCCGTTGACAATAGAGCTCCATTTATTATTTTTGCTGCTAAATCTTTGTTATATTCAATATTTATAAAACAAGTTTACCGTTTTTGTGAGATTCTGTTTAATAACAACTTAACCATAGCTTTTTTCCAGCCGCTAAAATACTATCAGGGACTTACAAACGTTCATATAATGCAATCTAAGGAACTTGACTTCTTTTCCATAATCAGTTCCTATTTTATTCATTTATTATTTATCTATTTTAACATCGAATGTTCTAACAAATAGTTTACTTTTTCTTCTTTTTAGAAAAAAATGTTCGACCAAAATCAAATCCTTGGTCTTTTTCCGAATAATTTTTTATTTGTTTTACTTATTACCAAGGTTTATACGCTTTTACTTATGTTTAACTTGCTAGAATTTGATTACGTCCTTCCGACAAAAAATAAATGTTGACTCGTATCTTGTTGATGTACTATTGACTCATTATTTTCTTTTGCTGTAATTTTAGCATTTTCGACATTCGTTGAAAAAGTTTGGCGTTCTTTTGAATCTTTTTCTGTACCATTAAGTAGTTGTTTATATTTAATGCACCAACCATAAAATGTTTTAATGTTCAAATGATACTTTTCACATATTTCATTCCTGTTTTTTTTATTTAATAAAAGAACACATTTTCTTTTGACTTCCTCAGTACAATTCAGTTTCCCTAAATTTAGATCCCTATTTTCTAATTCTTGGAGAGTTGTTATTTTTTTCCTCTGCTCATTTCTATGTGTCCGGTTGTATTTAGATTCCCAATGTCTTAACCCCCCATCACTGATATTCAATTTGTTACATAATTCTCTCTTCTTCATTGAGCAAACTCTACTTAAAAGTACACAGGCTACCTTCACTTCATCAGTACAATCCAGATTTTCTCCAGTTTGTTCTCTACCCATCAACTCTTCGATAGTCGATATTGTTTTGCGAGTTAACTTCTCATTTTTATAATCTCTTAGCCATGATTTAAAGAGAGCAGGGTATATTTCTTTCTCCCCACAAAATTGCGCTAGAGATTCATAAGGATGTTGAGAATTGAGATACAACAGGACCATTTCTAATTTATAGTCTTTCGAGTACGTATTCCTATTATTCTCTAGATATTCTGATTCACCATTTGTTGACTGATCGGGAACAACATCTTCATCTTTAAGCAACTTTTGAAATTTATCATTTGACAATTTCAATAGGTTACAAAATGTCTCTCTTGTGATAACTGATTGAATGGATCGATATAGTTGAATATATTTTAAATAATCATTCTTAGTGACATTTTGTGGAAGAATAGAAAGAGTATGCCCCGTTTGAGGAATAGGCTGCTTATCGGTTTGTTTGGTTGTTTGACTTTCTAAGTGCTGTATACTATGTAGACCCTCAGATAAATGAGCAGTAGCTCTTTTTGGATGTCTTTCTTTGTCAAGCACCGTTTCCTGATTCTGATTCACTGGGGTGCTTTCTGAATTTTTCGTACTCTTGTCTTGTATGTTCTTTTGTGTAAAGTCACTTGTGTCCCTGTCATTATGTACGCTATGCGGATTCTGGAGATGTTTTTCTTCATCAATCGAAGATTCCGAATTTTGACCCACTACAGAGTTCATTCGATTATTTTCCAGATCAAACATATTTCCAGTTTCTATTTCTTGTCCCTCTGTTTGTCCTTTCCTCTCCTCGGCTATCCTTTGCTCTTTTGTTTCATGATTAGAAAAAAGAGTATCGGCTAATTCTAATTCTTGACGAGTCAGAGGACCCAGTTCGAACACGTAGCGTACTAGGTCTTCTTCTGGACTGGGCTTATTGACCGATTCTCTTGTCGTTTGAGGTGGGAATTGTGAATCATTTATGGTGTCTAGCTCATTAAATAAATGGTTATTTGCGCCTTTTAGCCTTTTTGGATATCCCACGTTTTCGTCTGATCTAGGGTGCACTCGCTTATTTCCTGAATCAAACATATTGACATCTTTTATTCCTTGTTCCTCTATTTGCCCTATCCTTTGCTCCTTTGGTTCAAGATTAGAAAAAAGAGTATACGCCGCTTCTAATTCTTGAATAGTTGGAGGACCTTGGTTGATTATGTGACTTACTAGCTCCTCCTCCGGACTGGACTCATTAACCAGATGATTATCTTGTCCTAGCTCACCATATGACTGTTGCCCATTTCCATTGGAACCTATTACATTCTTTGTTATGTATCGTTGTTCCGTCCATTCATTTTCCATAGTAATCTCCTTTTCTATTTATTTATCTATTTTAATATCAAATTTTCTAGCAAATAGTTTATTCTTTCTCCTTTTTAGAAAAAAATGTTCGATCAAGATCCAACTATTGTTTTTTTTCAAAGTAATTGTTTAATTTATTTCAATTATATTTAACGTTCATTCCACTTTACCTATAATTAACTTATTAGAATTTTATTGGATCTTTTGATTACCCAAGAATAAATTTGGACTCTTATTTTGCTCATTGGCTAACCTCGCATTATTGTCTGCTGCTGTAATTTTAGCATTTTCGACATTCGTTGAAAAAGTTTGGCGTTCTTTTGAATCTTTTTCTGCACCATTAAGTAGTGGTTTATATTTATTGTACCAATTATAAAATGTTTTAACGTTCAAATGATACTTTTGACATATTCGTCCCTTGGTATTTTTTGTATCATTTAATAAAAGAATACATTCTTTTTTGACTTTCTCCGTACAACTCAAATACCTGAACTTTAAATCCCTATTTTCTAATTCTGAGAGAGTTGTTATTATTTTCTTCTGCTCATTTCCATGTGCCCGGTTGTACCTATCTTCCCAAGATCTTACAACCATATCATTGATGTTCAATTTGTTACTTAATTCAGTCTTAGTCATTGAGCAACCTCTCCATAAAAGTACACAGGCTTCCTTAACCTTAGCGGTACAATCCAGATTTCTCCCATTTCGTTCCCTACTGATCACTTCTTCGATAGTAGAGATTGATTTACGAGTTAAATTCCCCTTTTTATGTTCCTTTATCCAAGAACTAAAGGAACCATAGTCTAAATTGTTCTTAGCACAAAACTGCCGTTTAGATTCGTAAGAATGTTGAGAATTGAGATATAAATTGATCTTTTCTAATTTATATTCTCTCGTTATAATTTCCCTTTTATTCTCTATATATCCTAATTCACTATTAGTTGACTCAGCTGGAACAGCTTCTTTAAGCAACTCTTGAAATGTATCTTGTGACAATTCCATTATGTCACAAAATGTCTCTATTTTGATGGTCGTTTGAATGGATTGGTATAGTTGAATATATTTTAAATAATCATTTTTAGTGTATGATTGATTGACTTTTTTTGGAAGAACAGGGTCAAGAGAGTGCCTCGCTGGAGGATTAAGCTGCTTATCCGTTTGTTTGGTTGTTTGATCCCCTAGGTTACTTTCTAAGTTTTGTATACTATGTTGCATCCTTTGATTGCCTTGACCCTTACCTTGTTCATGAGCTAACCTCGCATTATTGTCTGCTGTTGTAAATTTAGCATTCCCGACATTAGTTGAAAAAGTTTGGCGTGCTTGGGATGTTCTTTCTGAATTTTGGAGTAATCGGTCATATTCTTCGATCCAAGCATTAACCATATTCGGAGTCAAATGATAAATCTTACATAATTGCTTTATGGACATTTCTTGATTCTTATATAAAAGAACACATTCTCTTTTAACTTCCTCCGTACAACACACCTTTCCTAGCTTTAACTTCCTTTCTTTTAATTCTGTGAGAGTTGTTATTAACTCCTGCTTCTTACCACGTGCCTGGTCGTATCTATTATTCCAAGTTCTTAAAGTCGCATCAGAAATGTTCAATTTTTTACACAATACCTTGTGTGCTATTCGCTTACTTCTCCATAAAAGTACACAGGCTTTCTTAACCTTAGCAGTACAATACAGATTTCTCCCATCTTGTTCCCTACTGATCAATTCTTCAATAGTCGATATTGATTGACGAGGTAATTCCCCCTTTTTATGTTCCCTTATCCAAGATCTAAAGGAATCATAGTCTAAATTGTTCTTATCACAAAACTGCCGTTTAGATTCGTAAGAATGTTGAGAATTGAGATATAAATTGATCTTTTCTAATTTATATTCTCTCGGTATAATTTCCCTTTTATTCTCTATATATCCTAATTCACTATTAGTTGACTCAGCTGGAACAGCTTCTTTAAGCAACTCTTGAAATGTATCTTGTGACAATTCCATTATGTCACAAAATGTCTCTATTTTGATGGTCGACTGAATAGATTGATATAGTTGAATATATTCTAAATAATTATTCTTAGTGACATTTTGTGGAAGAACAGGATCAAGAATATACCCCGTTTGAGGAATAGTCTGCTTATCGGTTTGTTTTGTTGTTTGATGCCCTAGGTTACTTTCTAAGTTTTGTATACTATGTAGATTCTCAGATAAATGAGCAGCAGCTCTTTTTGGATGTCTTTCTTCATCAAGCGCCGTTTCCTGATTCTGATTCACTGGGGTGTTTTCTGAATTTTTTATACTCTTATCCTGTTTCTTTTGTATAAACTCACCTGTGCCCCTATCATTATGTATGTTATGCGGATTCTGGGGATGTTTTTCTTCATCAATCAGATATTCCTGATTCTGATCCTCTATAAAGTTTACTTGATTATTTTCCGAACCAGGCTGATTAACTGCTTTTCCTGCCATTGTTTGTTCCATTATAGGATATTCTACCTGTTGACTATTTGACGATTCATCGAATAATTTGTTCGATTCTTGACGTTCACTTAATTCCATTACATACTTCATTGGTTTTTTTCCTGAGTTTAATGTCTCATCAAATCTCATTAATATTTCCGTTATTTCTTCTGTCATGAGACTATCATTTGATGAATCATCGAATAAATCATTATTAGATTGTTTTGGAAGTTCATTCGATCCGTTCACATAATCCACTAGATTTTTTGCTGGGTCTAACGTCTCATCAATTTCCATTAACGCTTCCACTATTTCGTCTGTCGTGAGACTATCATTTGATAAATCTTCGAATAAATCATTATTAGATTGTTTTGGAAGTTCATTCGATCCGTTCACATAGTCCACTAGATTTTTTGCTGAGTCTAACGTCTCATCAACTTCCACTAACGCTTCCACTATTTCGTCTGTCGTGAGACTATCATTTGATGAATCTTCGAATAAATCATTATTAGATTGTTTTGGAAGTTCATTCGATCCGTTCACATAGTCCACTAGATTTTTTGCTGAATCTAACGTCTCATCAACTTCCATTAACGCTTCCACTTTTTCCTCTGTCGTGAGATTATCATTTGGTGAATCTTCGAATAAATCATTATTAGATTGTTTTGGGAGTTCATTCGATCCGTTCACATAGTCCACTAGATTTTTTCCTGAGTCTAACGTCTCATCAACTTCCGTTAACGCTTCCACTATTTCGTCTGTCGTGAGACTATCATTTGATGAATCATCGAATAAATCGTTATTAGATTGTTTTGGGAGTTCATTCGATCCGTTCACATAGACCACTAGATTTTTTCCTGAGTCTAACGTCTCATCAATTTCCATTAACGCTTCCACTATTTCGTCTGTCGTGAGACTATCATTTGATAAATCTTCGAATAAATCATTATTAGATTGTTTTGGAAGTTCATTCGATCCGTTCACATAGTCCACTAGATTTTTTGCTGAGTCTAACGTCTCGTCAAATTCCATTAATGCTTCCACTATTTCGTCTGTCGTGAGACTATCATTTGATAAATCTTCGAATAAATCATTATTAGATTGTTTTGGAAGTTCATTCGATCCGTTCACATAGTCCACTAGATTTTTTGCTGAGTCTAACGTCTCGTCAATTTCCATTAACGCTTCCACTATTTCGTCTGTCGTGAGACTATCATTTGATAAATCTTCGAATAAATCATTATTAGATTGTTTTGGAAGTTCATTCGATCCGTTCACATAGTCCACTAGATTTTTTGCTGAGTCTAACGTCTCGTCAAATTCCATTAATGCTTCCACTATTTCGTCTGTCGTGAGATTATGATTTGACAATTCATCGGATAAATTTGCTGACTTTTGAAAAAACGAACGTTCTTCATTGGACTCATTTGAATAGTCAAAATCAGATAAACTATCGAACAAGCTATTTCCAAATTCACCTTCTGTCTCTGATAAAATTGGGTGTTCCTCTTGATTTTCTCTTAGATGACTTCCAGTTACTTGCACTTGTTTGCTATTGAAGATATGATTCTCACTACTTGTTGCTTCCTCTAATTTATTTGGTAAAGGAAGTGATGAAGAAAAGTTTTTATTTTGTTGAGGACCGATCCCTTGAAGTTTATCCTGTTGGTTCTCATCAATTAAATGCTCATTCTCTGTTGTATGTATTTGTTTGCTTATTTGTGATAGTTTGGGTGAATATTCTTCTACTTCATGAAGTACATGAGATTTCTTTGGCTTCTTAGGTTTCACACTCGATGTTTTCAAACTATTTTTATCAATTGGGAACGCCGATAGTGAAAACTTTTCTGGGTCCTTATTTTCTTGCATCTTTCTTTTTCTGCTTGAACTGTCATTGAGATTGTATTTTTTTGACTGGCTGTCATGATCAACACTTTTTTGTTTTCTTAATGAAATGACTTTGTCCTCTAAAGACCTTGGCTGAGCAGGATGTACCTGTTCCAGCTCATCTTTTAGAAGAACTTCTGAAATCAGCTCTTGTTGCTTCACTAACTCTTCCCTTTGCTCAAAACTATTTCTATCTAACTGTAAAATTTCATTTTCTGACGATGTTTTATATTGCATCTCTTCCTTCTGTTCTCTTGCTTTCTTTATTTTCATCAAAATGGTTCTCGCTGATCCGTTAAATTTATTAACAAGTTTACTTACCCACAAGTCTCCTGCTAAATATGCTTCGATATTTTGATTATTGCTCTCTTCCTTTTCTTTAGTTGTCTCATTCGTTAAGCTTTGCTGTTGCAGATTTTGCTCTTTTAGACTATGTGTTACATTTCCAATGGTTCTCTTTGATACTCCAAATCGCTCAGCAAGTCCTGCTATCGATGTATTTTCTGTTTGGTATGCTTCTATAATCCTTTCATTTCTCTTTTTAATTGAATTATTAGGACCGCCAATTTCATTATTCTTTTCATTCTCATGACAGTCTCCTTGAAGTGTTTTAATCGTTTCTTTTCTCACAAAGTCAATCTCCTTTAAAGTGATTAAAAATTAGTTAGTAAACAACTAGTTCCGCTTGTTAAATCATTGATATAGAAATATGCTGACCTGATTGCTTTTACCACATTTATTCTAACACCCTCTTTCAAAAAGCTTGACTTTCTTTTTTCTTTTTTCAGAAAAAGAGGTTTTGAAAAGACCACAAAAAAACATCAAAGCTAGCAGTTTTTGCTAACTTTGATGTTTCATCGATCATGTATCAATTCAATTTGTCAAAAAGATGTTTTTAACCTGGCAACTATCGCCAACATCCATACTTTTTTTGAAACAGTTCGGATAAAATATCCCAATTGCTAAATTAAATATGGATTGGTAAACCTAAAGCGAGTTCAGCAGCATCCATCGTAATTTCACCTAGCGATGGATGTGGATGGATCGTTAACGCAATATCTTCGGCATTCATTCCTGATTCAATGGCTAAAGCAAGCTCAGAAACCATATCACTAGCACCTACACCACCGATTTGCGCTCCAATGATGACGTTGTCTTCATTGGTCGTCACTAAACGGATAAAACCTTCTGTTTTTGCAAGCGATAACGCCCGTCCATTTCCTGAAAACGGAAATTTATATGCAGTAGCTTCAATACCAGCTTCTTTTGCTTCTTTGATCGTCATCCCAACAGAAGCTAATTCTGGATCTGTAAAGGCAACCGCAGGCATTGCTTTATAGTCAACTGCTACTTTCTTACCTGAGATAGCTTCTGCAGCAATTTTTGCTTCATAACTTGCTTTATGCGCTAAAGCAGCACCTGGTACGATATCCCCAATTGCAAAAATGTTTGGCACGTTCGTACGCCCTTGTTGATCCACTGGAATCAATCCACGTTCACCGACTTCGACACCCGCTTGTTCTAATCCCATATCGTCAGTATTTGGACGACGGCCAACTGTTACCATAACATAATCTGCTGTCACTGTTTCTTCTTTACCGTCAACAGTATATTTGACTGTCACACTGTCCCCATTATCAACAGCTTCTTTCGCCATTG
Source organism: Enterococcus sp. DIV1682a (assembly GCF_051711005.1). Lineage (NCBI taxonomy): Bacteria > Bacillati > Bacillota > Bacilli > Lactobacillales > Enterococcaceae > Enterococcus > Enterococcus sp. DIV1682a. The sequence goes on along the minus strand of NZ_JBIOLT010000001.1, from coordinate 1,244,051 downwards.
CATTGGTTACGATTGTCACACCTTTTTTCTTGAAGTCGTCTTCCACTAATTTCACCATATCTTTTTCATAGGTAGGTAAAATTTGAGGAGAACCTTCAAGAATCGTTACCTCAGCACCTAAGTTAGCATAGGCTCCACCTAATTCTGCTCCAATAACTCCGCCACCAATAATGACGAATTTTTTTGGTACTTCTTTTAGAGCTAAGCCGCCTGTTGAGTCAAGTACACGTCCGCCAAACTTGAATCCTGGGATTTCGATCGGACGGGAGCCAGTGGCAATGATTGCGTTATTGAAAGAATACGTTTGAGCAGAATCGGGATGGATCACACGCAATGTATGATCATCGACGAAGAATGCTTCGCCTTCGATTGTTTCTACCTTGTGTTTTTTCAATAAGAAGCCAACACCAGAAGTCAGTGTTTTCACTACTTTATTTTCTTTCCAGTCTTGTGTTTTTGCAAAATCAAGTGTGACATTTTCACTTGTGACACCGAATAAAGTTGAATCAAGAGATTCTTGATAATGATGTCCTGCAGCAATCAGCGCTTTTGAAGGAATACAACCAACGTTTAAACAAACACCACCGATGTATTCTCTTTCAATGATTGCCACTTTTTGTCCCATTTCAGCAGCACGGATGGCAGCAACATAGCCACCAGGTCCCGCACCGATTACAACTGTGTCTAATTCTACAGCAAAATCTCCAACTACCATTTGTTTATCATCCTTCCATCATCAATAACTCAGGATCAGCTAAAAGTCGTTTGATATTGTTCATTGCTTGTTGAGCTGTTGCTCCGTCTACGATACGGTGATCAAAGCTTAAGGAAAGTTTCATCACTCGTCCAACAACGATTTCACCTTCACCATTAACAATCGGTTGTTGTGCAATTGTTCCCACACCTAAAATTGCTACTTCAGGGTAGTTGATTACTGGTGTAAACCAACCACCACCTACAGAACCAATATTACTGATCGTAATAGTGCCATTTCGCATATCTTCAGCTGCTAATTTACCTTCATGAGCTAGTTTTGCTTTTTCATTGATTTCATCCGCAATCGCAAACATCCCTTTACGGTCTGCATCTTTTACATTTGGTACATACAAGCCATGATCTGTATCAGTTGCGATTCCGATGTTATAGTAATTTTTATAAACGATTTCTTGGTTCGCATCATCAATTGACGCATTCAAAATAGGGAATTTCTTTACAGTAGCAGTTAATGCTTTTACTACGTATGGCAAGAAAGTCAATTTTGTCCCATTCGCAGCTGCCACTTCTTTAAATCTCTTACGATTATCCCAAAGTTTAGAAACCTCTACTTCGTCATGTAAAGTAACATGTGGCGCTGTTTGCTTACTATTAACCATTGCTTTAGCAATCGCTTTACGTGTCGGTGTCATTGCTACACGTTCTTCCAATTCACCTAAATTAGATTTGAACGCTTTTGCTGGTGCTGCTGGCTTGCTTTCAGCTTTCGCTTCAACCGCTTTTTCTGACGCAGGTGCAGCTGATTCAGCTGATGCTGTTTGACTCGCATGCCCACCTGATAGATAGCTTTCAATATCTTCTTTTGTCACACGTCCACCTTTACCAGTTGCAGTGACTTGTGTGATATCCACGTCTTTTTCACGAGCAAATTGTCGAACTGATGGCATAGCCAAAACACGTTTGTTAGGATCAGCTGCCTCAGCTACTGATGCTGAACCAGAAGTTTCTACTTTAGCATCAGTTGATTCAGCTGTTTTTTCTGATGTAGTAGAAGGCGCACTATTATGTCCTGGTGCATCGATTTCTACTAATACATCACCAACAGTTGCAACTGTTCCTTCTGATACCAAGATGTTTTTAACAGTTCCAGTCACTGGTGACGGGATTTCTTCTACCGATTTATCGTTTTGTACTTCTAACAATGTGTCATCTTCATTGATGGTATCGCCTGGTTTCACAAACCATTTAACGATTTCACCTTCTGCGATTCCTTCACCAATATCGGGTAATTTAAATTCAAAGACCCCACCATCGGCACTAGCTTCAGTTGGTTCAGCAGCTGGATGTTCAGGTGTTTGCTCTTTCGCTGCTACTCCAGCATCGCCACTTGTTTCATTGTCTTCATGTCCTGGTGCATCGATTTCTACCAGTACATCGCCAACATTCGCGACTGTTCCTTCAGGTACGATGACGTTTTTCACTGTCCCAGTAACTGGGGATGGAATTTCTTCTACTGATTTATCATTTTGAACTTCTAATAACGTATCATCCTCATTGATGGTATCGCCTGGCTTGACAAACCATTTGACGATTTCGCCTTCTGCGATTCCTTCACCAATGTCAGGTAATTTAAATTGGTATGCCATGATTTACTTACGTCCCTTCTTATTTCTTAGAATTCTGCAATTTCTTTGACTTTTGCTTCAATATCAGCCGCATTTGGTAACCAGATGTTTTCAGCTTGTCCAAATGGAAAAACAGTATCTGGTGCTGCTACACGTCCAATTGGTGCTTCTAATGAAAGGATCGCACGTTCTGAGATTTCAGCAATCACTTGGGCACTTACACCTGCTTGTCGTTGCGCTTCTTGAACGACTACCACACGACCAGTTTTCTCAACTGATTGAATGATTGTGTCAATATCTAGCGGTGCGACTGTTCTTAGGTCAACGACTTCTACTGAAATATCCTCTTTCGCAAGATTGTCAGCTGCTTTGATCGCTTCACGAACCATTGCGCCATAGGTAATGATTGAAACGTCTGTTCCTTCACGAGTAATTGCCGCTTTGTCCAATGGTACTTCATAAGCTTCATCTGGAACTTCTTCACGGAATGAACGATAAAGTTTCATATGTTCCAAAAATACAACTGGGTCATTGCTGCGGATAGAAGAGATCAATAATCCTTTTGCATCATAAGGATTTGATGGAATGACTACGCGAATTCCTGGAGATTGAGCAATCAATCCTTCTAAGTTATCTGAATGAAGTTCTGGTGTGTGAACCCCACCACCAAATGGTGAACGAATCGTAATCGGTAGATTTCTAGTCCCACCCATTCGATATCTTGTACGTGCCATTTGTGCGACTACTTCATCCATGGCTTCAAAAATAAATCCAAAGAACTGAATTTCAGGTACTGGACGAAAACCTTCTAAAGCTAACCCAAAACTCATACCAGCAATCCCTGATTCAGCTAATGGGGTATCGAAAACGCGTTCTTCGCCAAATTTTTCTTGCAATCCTTCCGTTGCACGGAAAACTCCACCGTTTTTCCCAACATCTTCACCAAAAACGATTACGTTCTCATCATTTTCAAGTTCAAGTGCTAGGGCATCTGTGATTGCTTGAATCATTGTTTTTTGTGCCATGATTATTTCGACTCCTTCGCTTCATAGATTGCAATTTGTTCTTTAATTGATTGTGGTGCCACTTCAAACATATTTTTTAAGAAATCAGAAACTTTTTGTTTTGGAATCTTATCTGCTTCAGCAATCGCTGCTTTGATTTCCTCTTTTGTTTGTTCAATTACTTGTTCTTCTTTTTCTTCTGACCATAGACCTTTTTCTGTTAGGTAGTTACGGAAACGGATCAATGGATCTTTTTTCTGCCATTCGTCATCTGTTTCTTTTGAACGGTAACGAGTTGGGTCATCTCCTGATAAAGTATGCGGACCATAACGGTAAGTCAATGTCTCAATCAAGACTGGACCATTCCCGTTGATTGCCCAATCACGTGCCATTTTAGATACTGTATAAACTGCTAATGGATCCATACCATCTACTTGGATCCCTGGAATCCCGGCTGCCACAGCTTTTTGCGCTAATGTTTTAGCAGCTGTTTGTTTTTCACGAGGTGTTGAGATCGCAAAGCCATTGTTTTGGATATAAAATACAGCATTTGCATGATAAGCTCCAGCAAAGTTGATTGCTTCATAGAAATCACCTTGAGAAGAGCCGCCGTCACCTGTATAAGTGAAGACCACATTTTTTTTGTTTCGTTTTTTCAATCCTAAAGCCACACCAGCTGCTTGGATGTACTGCGCACCAATAATGATTTGTGGTGGTAGAGCTTTCAATTCTTCTGGATAAAAATTCCCTGCCGCATGTCCTCGTGACCATAAGAAAGCTTGTGCTAAAGGCAATCCGTGTTTTACTAATTGGGGAACATCACGGTAACCAGGAAGTAATACGTCTTCTTTTTCAAAAGCAAATGCACTTGCAAGTTGGCTAGCTTCTTGACCAGCTGTTGGTGCAAAGAATCCTAGACGTCCTTGACGGTTTAAAGCTGTTGAGCGTTGGTCTAATACACGAGACCAAACCATGCTAGTCATTAATTCTACTAATTGTTCATCTGATAAATCAGGAACAAGATCAGGGTTTACTACTTTACCATTTTGGTCAAGCGCTTGGTATACTGGAAAATCTGAATTGACTTCATCTAATAACGCATTAAAGTCTAGTGGTAATTTCTTTTTTGCCATTTGTACACATTCCTCTCTCATCATATAAGAAAATCTCATCTTTCTGCGATTGAAACAGATATATAAACTGTATCAATATCCAACCGTCTTCTTTTATAAATTATCATGGATCATTAAGAAATACAAGCTAAAAGCAAAAAAATTCACGTTTTTAAAAATTTGTAATAATCCGCTTAACCACGCAAATAGTGAACAACCTCACAATCAAGAAAGCGGTTTACATCTTTTGTACAAAATTAGTCCTGATTTTCTATCTACTCCTCTCTACTGTTATCATTGAATCCGCACATTGTTATACCTTATTCCAACAAACAGAAAAAATTTTTTATTAATTAGTGATTTTCTTTACAATCATCCCTCTTTTAATTTTCTACTATATGTGTATTTTTTTCAATTAAAAAGCAACAGCAAGGAATCTCCTTAACTGTTGCACATGAACCTGCTCTTTTGATCATGAATTAAACGGATAAACGTTTTGCTAATTTTGCCATTTCCGCTTGAAAAAATGGCAGCCTTTCTTCAGTTAAACGACTAAAATTGATACGCAACCCGTTGGTCTCTTCTCCAAACAAAAAACTTGGTGCAATGCCTAACCCTGAGCGGATCAATTCTTCCGCAATATCTCTTGTCAATCGCTGTCCTTTCCACGTAACCCACGCATAGTACCCACCATAAATGGGCCAGACTTCAAAAAAGTTTTGCGTTTTTTCCCATTCAACCAGCGTCAGACTTCTTTTGTATAATTCTTCCCTCACAATGGCGATCTTTGTGCTATAACTTTCTTCAAATACAGTCATCGCCACATTTTGGGGAAAGATGCTCATCGAAAATTCCATCATTTCCTGCGCTTTCGCTAAGCGGTCGATAAAGGAACGCAGCCCAACGATCCAACCTATCTTGGTCGTTTGTCCTAATACCCTAGATAATGATCCGACATATAAGACGTTTTCCGGATCAATCGAATGAATCGCAGTTGGTTTATGCTTTTCACTATCATGAAAGGATAAGTCACTAAAAACGTCGTCTTCAATGATCGGTAATTGATAGTTGCGACAAAGGGTCACTAATGCTTCGCGACGTTTTTGGGACATCACTTTCCCTGTTGGATTTTGAAAGTTTGGATTGACTAAGACAGCTTTCAATTTATTTTTCTTGATCAACACTTCTAGCTTATCCAGCTCAATACCTTCGCTATCCATGGGTACACCAAATAGACGAATCCCTGTCGCTTTAAATAAGGACAAACGATATAAAAACGAAGGCGCTTCTACCGCAATAGCATCACCACTAGATAAAATCGTCTGTAAAATTAGAAAAATAGCCTGTTGGCCCCCACTCGTAACTAATAATTGCGTTTTAGTAAAATCAAAATAAAACTCTTCGCTCAAGTAATTTTTTATTTTTGCTACTAATGGAAGATAACCTAGACAGGTGATTTGTTGCTCTTTTTCAATAATCTCATTCATTGAGTATGCTGGAAATTGTACGTTTGGTAATAAGTCTGTAGGCATCTCGCTCGAAAATAAATCGAGAAAATAAGGGTTCAGTTTTCCTACTTCGATCATTTTTTCATAACTATCATCGATTTGTTCATAGCGTTGAGAAAATAATTCGCGCCAATTCACTCTCGGGACAGAATACCGCCCCCATTCGGTTTGATTCACAAAACGTCCACTGCCTCGGCGACTGATAAGAACGCCAAGATCTCGTAATTCATCCAACGCTCGAACCACAGTGGTGCGATTTGTTTGAAAAATAACTGCCAATTTTCTTTCAGAGGGCAAGGGTACGTTGGGATCTAAATTCCCATTTTCAATATTTTTCATCACCTGATCCATAATTTGTCGATAAATTGGTCTTTGTTTCTTATCTATGACTTCCCACATGTTCTTCTCCATTCCTCTTTCTTCTACTGCCTATTTTATCTTATAAAAAAGGGATCGAAAAGCAAAGAAAAAGCAAAGCATGATGCGAGAGCATCTACTTTGCTTTTTAATAGCTATTAAATGGTATCTCCGTTAAAAATGGAGTTTTTAACAATCACATAATCTACTTTGCGAATAGCTTCAATATCTTTCCCACCCGCATAAGAAATAGAAGATTGTAAATCTTGTTGCATTTCAACCAACGTGTCTTTCAAAGACCCTTTATGTTGGATCCAAATTTTCTTACCTTCTACATTTTTCTTTTCACCTTTTTGAAACTCGGAGGCAGAGCCGAAGTATTCTTTGTACACTACGCCATTTTCCACCATTGTCTCACCAGGCGATTCTTCATGTCCGGCAAATAGCGAACCGATCATAACCATTGTTGCGCCAAAACGAACGGATTTTGCAATATCACCATGGGTACGAATACCCCCATCAGCAATAATCGGTTTTCTGGCAGCTTTCGCACACCATCTTAAGGCAGCAAGTTGCCAACCACCGGTACCAAAACCGGTTTTGATTTTTGTGATACAAACTTTACCAGGTCCAATTCCAACCTTTGTTGCATCAGCTCCGGCATTTTCTAATTCCCGAACAGCTTCTGGTGTCCCAACGTTTCCTGCAATAACGAACGTTTCTGGTAAATGTTTTTTGATATGTTGGATCATTTCAATCACCGCATTTGAATGACCGTGCGCAATATCAATCGTGATATAATCAGGAACTAAATTTAACTGTGCTAATTCTTCAACAAATGAATATTCTTCTTGTTTTACGCCAACACTGATTGAAGTAATCAATTGTTGCTCCTTCATTTTTTGCACAAAGGGGATTCTTGCTGCTTCATCAAATCGATGCATAATATAGAAGTAACCATTTTCTGCTAAAAATTGTGCAATTGACTCATCGATGATCGTTTGCATATTCGCAGGGACAACAGGCATTTTAAAAGTATGCTTTCCTAGTGTCACTGTCGTGTTACATTCTGAACGGCTACTTACAATACATTTATTAGGAATGAGTTGGATATCTTCGTAATCAAACACTTTCATGGACATGATCCTCCTGATGTTCGAATTCAGTAAAACACGAACATTATTTGCTTTTTGGGTGTTTATTTTTAGCACCTTATGTAATTTACCGTATTTAAACTAAAAAATCAAGGGGAATATAAACAAAAAAATAAAAACTCCTTAATCTGAAATAACACTGTCTAGCCATCAAACTTTTCGACAAATAAACAATCAGCTGTTTGTCGCTTATAGCTACTCAATCTCTACCAGGTGGTTCATTCTTTTGTTGATTTCCAGCTTCTTTTGATTGGTTTGTTTTCTCTTGATCGTTTTTATTCAGAGTTCCGGTTTGAACGAGTGTCTGTTTAGCGCCAGTGATAATGGCATTCAACCTTTTATAAACTTGATTTTGATTATCAGGGTTTTCTTTATCTTTAGATAACTTTGTTTGCGAAATGTTCGAACTTTTTTCTAGCTCTTTTTCTCTATCCTTTTTGAATTTCTCCATACCAGCAAGTACTTTAGGGCTAAAATAGCTTTGCGCTATTTCTTGGATCATTCCAAGTAGAGCTCTATTAGGTTTATTTGATTTTGCAGATTTCGTTTTATTTATTGCGTGTGTCATTACTCCAAGACTATAGCGTTGGGGGTCTAGTTTTAGATTGCCTTTCGCTTCTTTACCATCACTGACATTTTCATACGCTGCTCTATGAGCGTTTAGCTCACTTTCTGGCACTGACGAATTATTGTCCCATTTATTTAGATATCCCATTTTACTCCCCTTTTCGTAGATTCTTAGTGACGTTCCTCGCATCAATATATGTAGAAGTCATTAGCGAACAAGCAACTAATGACTGTTTCATTCAATGTTTTTTCATGTCTATGGTAGGATATTGCCAGCTTCGCGATACAGCGCATACCAGTCTTCACGACTCAGTTCAACGTCTGATGCTTGTGCAATTTCCTTGATTCGCCCTACATTCATCGTTCCTGCAATCACTTGGATATTCGCAGGATGGCGTAAAATCCAAGCTGAAGCTAAACCTGTTGGTGTTGTATGATATTTGTCAGCAAGTTCTGCTAATTTTTGATTCAATTTAGGAAACTTTTCGTTACCGATAAATACCCCTTCAAAAAAACCATATTGATAAGGCGACCATGCTTGGATCGTCATTTCATTCAAACGTGAATAATCCAAGACACTACCATCGTGGTCAACGCTAGCTTCATCTGTCATATTCACATGGATCCCTTGATCAATCATTCCAGAATGTTTCAATCCAAATTGCAATTGGTTGATCAACAAAGGTTGTTTGACGTATTTCTTTAGCAATTCGACTTGCATTGGTTTCTGATTACTTACACCGAAATAACGTACTTTACCTGCCTTTTCTAATTCATCGAATGCCTCTGCCACTTCCTCAGGTTCAACTAAAGTATCTGGACGATGTAATAGCAACGCATCAACATAATCCATTTTTAACCGTTTTAAACTACCTTCCACTGATTCAATGATGTGCTTTTTGGAAAAGTCAAACATCACACCAGGAACAATCCCACATTTTGTTTGAACAAATAGATCTTCTCTCTTTATTGAAGTTTTTGCTAACGCACTAGCAAAGATGGTTTCACATTCTCCACCACCATAGATATCCGCATGGTCAAAAAAATTGATACCGTTATCAAAAGCAGTTTCAATAATACGTTCTGGATGTTCAGCGCCATTAATCCTCATACATCCGAGAATGACCGACGACACCTTTTGATTTGAAGTTCCCAATTGAATCTGTTTCATTAAAATCATTCCTTTCTTTCCCATTAGATTTTAACACATTTACTTCAAAAAGGGGGCAAAAAGAGGCATGCCACTTTTTTCTCAAAAAAGAAAAAAATGTTATCCCCCTTTTTGTTGCGCTAGTGATTCTTAGAAAAAACGTTGATTGCTTTCATTCCAATATCTTTCCGATAAAATGTCCCCTTTGTATCTTTTGATTCTAACACGTTGTATATTTTTTCCCTCGCTTCTTCAATTGTTTCCCCATAGGACTCCACTAAGTAGATTCGACCACCTGAACCTTTTAAAATTCCTTTTTCCTCTTGAACACCCGCATAATAGACAGTTGCCTCCTCTTCAGGAAAATCGGGCAAATCCATAGCAGTTAAATACTGATTAGGATAACCTTCTGCTGCAACTACAACCCCTAAACGATATCCAGTTTCCTCCCAAATTAAATGAACCGGCTTATGGTCTAACAAATCGGTGATCACTTGCGCCAAGTCACTCTTCAATCGAGGTAAAATGACTTGTGTCTCAGGATCGCCAAATCTCGCATTAAATTCAATCACTTTCGGTCCATCTGAAGTGGCGATCAATCCTGCATACAATACACCGATAAACGGACGACCAATTTCGCTCATCCCCTTAGCTGCAGGTTTTATTACTTTTTCGATCCCCGCTTCAATGATTGCTTCAGAAATGTGAGGTACTGGAGAATAGGCGCCCATCCCTCCAGTATTCGGTCCTTGATCTCCATCATACGCTCGTTTATGATCTTGTGAGATTTCCATTGGATAAACTGCTTCGCCATCCACAAACGCTAACAAAGAGAACTCTTCTCCTTCTAAAAATTCTTCCACAACGATTTGATGTCCACTTTGTCCAAAACGATGTTTTTCCAGCATATCGCTGGCTGCCTGTAACGCTTCGGCTTTTGTCATCGCTACGACCACGCCTTTGCCAGCAGCTAAACCGTCCGCTTTGATCACAATTGGGGCACCCTTCTCTTCGATGTACCATTTGGCTTCAAGATAGTTGGTAAAAGTTTTAGATTCAGCAGTTGGAATCTGACAACGCTCCATCAATTCTTTGGCGAAACTCTTAGATCCTTCAATCAATGCGGCAGCTTTCGTCGGACCAAATATTTTTAACTCTGCTTTTTTAAAATCATCTACGATCCCATTTAGTAATGGAATTTCTGGGCCAACAAAACTCCAAGTAATCGACGCTTTCTTAGCAAACTCAATCAATCCTTGATGATCAGTTTCTTTAATATCAACGATTTTGACCCCATCACGTGTCATGCCAGGATTCCCCGGTGCACAATAAACGTTTTCGACTAGCGGACTTTGTAAGATTTTACTCGCAATCGCATGTTCACGCCCACCAGATCCTATGATCAATATATTCATTTCTTACTCCTTCTATCTTAATGTCTAAAATGACGGACGTTCGTAAAGACCATGGCAATTCCATGTTTATTAGCCATATCAATCGACGCTTGGTCCTTGATACTTCCACCAGGCTGAATGATCGCCTTGATTCCGTGTTTAGCTGCATATTCCACCGAATCATCCATTGGGAAATAAGCATCGCTTGCCAAAACAGCTGCTTGTGCTTTTTCTCCAGCTTGTTCAATCGCAAGTTTGACAGAACCGACACGATTCATTTGTCCTGCACCAATCCCTAGCGTCTGATACCGATTACTTACAACGATCGCATTTGATTTGACGTGCTTAACAGCTTTCCAAGCAAATGCTAATGCAGCCATTTCATCAGATGTTGGCTGACGATCGGTTACTACTTGCCATGTAGTTGGTTCTTCCATTGCTGTATCTTTTTCTTGGACGAGTAAACCTCCAAGAACTGAAACAATTTCATTAGATGCTTTTGTTAATTGCGAGTTAAAGTCAACCGTTAATAATCGTAAATTCTTCTTGGCTTTTAAAACTTCTAGACTTTCTGGTGTATAAGACGGTGCAATGATAATTTCTAAAAAGAGTTTATGCATTTCTTGAGCTGTTGCTAAATCGACTTCCCGATTCAATACCACAATCCCACCAAAAATCGAAACAGGATCTGCTTCATAAGCTGCTAGCCAAGCATCGAAAATCGTGTGAGCTGAGCCAATACCACAAGGATTCATGTGTTTGAGTGCTACGACTGTTGGTTCTTGGTATTCACTCATGATCCGCAAAGCAGCATCTGCATCACGAATATTATTAAAAGATAGTTCTTTTCCATGAAGCTGTTTTGCTTGAGCAATCGAATAACGTTCTGGTAGAGCAGATTGATAAAAGACAGCTTGCTGATGACTATTCTCGCCATAGCGGAGGTCTTGCTTGCGTTCAAAAGCAAGAGTCAATTTTTCCGTCTTTTCTTCCTTCACTTGCTCCGTTAAATATTGAGCAATCAATGCATCATAGGCTGCTGTGTGACGAAATACTTTCGCTGCCAGTTTCTGACGTGTCGCTAGAGAAGTAGTCCCTTGATTTCTCAGTTCATCTAAAACAATTGGATAATCGTTCGGATCAACGATCGCCGTGACAAATTCATGGTTTTTGGCAGCACTACGCAACATACTTGGTCCACCAATATCAATATTTTCAATGGCTTCTTTTTCACTAACATCCGGTTTCATGATTGTTTCTTTGAAAGGATACAAATTGACGCAAACAAAATCAATCGGCAAAATCTCAGAAGCTGCCATTGCATCTCTGTGACTAGCAAGATCACGACGTGCTAATAATCCCCCATGAATCTTAGGATGCAAAGTTTTGACACGTCCGTCCATCATCTCAGGAAAGCCAGTGACATCTTCGATTGCGATGGTTAAGATTCCCGCTTCATCAAGTGCTTTTTTGGTTCCCCCAGTTGAAATAATCTCAATTTCCAAAGCTTGTAATCCCTTGGCAAATTCAACAATTCCTTTTTTATCCGATACACTTAACAATGCTCTAGTCATTTTTTTCTTCCTCCACTTTTTGCATTTCTTTGATGACTGCTTCGATTATTTTAGGATAGGTCTGATGTTCGATTTGATGAATCTTTGCTTCTAAGCTATCCAATGTGTCTTCTTTCGTGATCTCTATGGTTTCTTGGTGAATGATTGGTCCTGTATCTATCCCTTTATCAATGTAATGAATCGTTATACCTGTTTCTTTGACTTTCGCAGCAAACGCATCACGAATCCCATGTAAGCCAGGAAAATCAGGTAAAAGAGAGGGGTGGATATTAATGATCCTTGACTCATAAGCATTCAATAAAGTCGGACCAATAATCCGCATGTATCCTGCTAATACAATGAGTTCAATTTCTTTTTCCACTAGGATCTCTAAAATTTTTTCTTCATATTCTCTTTTAGATGAAAATTCTTTTGGTGAAAAAAAATGAAATGGTACATGTAACTTTTCTGCCCGTTCTAAGACAAAAGCATTCGGCTGGTCACAAAAAAGCCATTCAAAGGTATCTGGCAACTTATTTTCCCGAAAATAGTCAACTAAAGCTTGAAAGTTGCTGCCATTTCCTGAAGCAAATACGGCAATCTTCATTTTTCTTCCTCATCAAACAACACTGTTTTATTTTTTAAGGGAACTACTTCACCGATTCGATAAACCGCTTCTCCTTGCTCATTGATTTTTTCAATGACTTCATCGACTTGAGAAGCTGCTACTGCTACAACCATTCCAATACCCATATTAAAAATCTCAAACATCTCTTGTTCAGGGATTTCACCTAAACGTTGGAGACAATCAAAAATCGGCAAGCTAGGCCATGAACCTAATTGAATTTGCGCGGCCGTTCCTTCCGGCAACATCCGAGGAATATTTTCTACGAATCCACCACCAGTGATATGTGCCGCACCTTTGATCTTTTGTTCTTTTATGATTGGCAGCAAAGCTGATACATAGATTTTTGTCGGCTTTAACAATTCTCGGTCCAGTGTTTCAGACAGACCCTCTATCTGATCGGTTAATGTGTAACTATTTTGTTCAAAAAACACTTTCCGAACCAATGAATAGCCGTTTGAATGAATCCCGCTAGAAGGTAAACCTAACAGAACATCACCAACTTCGATTTCACTTCCTGTGATCAATTGCGACTTTTCTGCAACCCCAACTGCAAAACCAGCAAGATCATACTCATTTTCCGCGTACATTCCTGGCATCTCTGCGGTTTCGCCACCGATCAACGCAAGATTACCTGCTACACAACCATCCGCCACGCCAGCGACGACTTTTTCTAATTTTTGTGGATCATTTTTTCCAGTAGCTAAATAGTCTAAGAAATATAAAGGTTCCGCACCTTGAGCTAAAATATCATTGACACACATCGCCACACAATCGATTCCGATTGTTTCATGTTGATCCGCTTCGATGGCTACTAACAATTTTGTTCCTACCCCATCTGTCCCTGATACCAAAACTGGTTCTTTTAATTGGTAAGAACTTAAATCAAAACAGCCACCAAAACCGCCTAAAGCACCCATTACCCCTAGTCGCTCTGTTTTTTTCACGTGTTTCTTGATTCGTTCTACTACTTCATAGCCAGCTTCTACATCCACACCAGCATTCGCATAGGCATTGCTCATGTTACTTCCTCCTTTATTGAAAAAAAGATACTTTTTCTTTCAATGATTCACGGTATTTTTCTTCATAGTCGTATAAAGGCGTCGGATAATCACCATTAAAATAAGCCATACATAACCCAGAATAAGGAGCTGCTTCTTTTAATCCGATTGCTTGGATCAACCCTTCCTCACTTAAAAATTCCAATGAATCTGCTTCAATACATTGTCTGATTTCTTCGATACTATGATTCGCTGCAATTAGTTCTTTTCTCGTTTGAATATCGATGCCGTAAAAACAAGGATATTTTAACGGTGGTGAAGCAATTCGTACATGTACCTCTTTTGCTCCTGCCTCTTTTAATAGACGTACGATTCGCCGGCTCGTTGTTCCTCTAACGATTGAATCATCCACCATCACGATTCGTTTGCCTTCAACAACTCCTCTGACAGCCGAAAGTTTCATCCTGACACCCTGTTCCCTTAATGCTGGTGTAGGTTGAATAAAGGTTCTGGCAATGTATTGATTTTTTACTAGTCCAATCTCATAAGGGATGCCACTAGCTTCGGCATAGCCACTGGCTGCTGATAGCGAAGAATTTGGAACACCTACAACCATGTCAGCATCAATTGGCGCTTCCTGTGCTAAATTTCTCCCCATATTTTTACGAGCAGTGTGTACATTGACACCAGCGATATTTGAATCTGGTCGTGCAAAGTAGATATATTCCATGGAACAAATCGCTAACTGGGTTTCGGTTGTATAAGTATCGATCGTATAGCCCGAGTCATCAATGATCACTACTTCCCCTGGACGAACATCTCGAATAAACCGCGCACCTATGACTTCCAGTGCACAAGTTTCAGAAGCAATCACATATGCACCATTTTTCATTTGACCGATTGCCAAAGGTCGAAAACCATTCGGATCAAGAGCGGCGATCATGGCATCTTCTGTTAAAAGCAAATAGGCAAAACCGCCTTTCACTTCATTTAATGCTTCTTTTAAACGATCGAGTAATGTTGTTTTTTTACTTCGACGAATCAAATGCATCAAAATCTCTGTATCTGAATTGGAATGGAAAATCGCACCGTCTTTTTCTAACGACGTTCTCAATGAACGGGCATTCGTAAGATTACCATTGTGAGCTAGACCGATTGACTGATCATAAAATTTAAATAAAAAGGGTTGGATATTGTCCACACTACCATTACCTGCTGTAGCATAACGCACATGTCCAATCGCTGCTTGTCCAGAGAGTGCAGCTAGCTTTCTTTGATCTTTGAAAACTTCTGAGAGTAAACCTAGATCACGGTGTCCTAATAGTTTCCCTTGATCATTTGAAACGATCCCGGCACCTTCTTGACCACGATGCTGAAGACTATGAAGCCCGAAATACGTTACACTCGATGCTTCTTGATGTCCCCAGACACCGAACACCCCGCATTCTTCATTTAAACTTTTTACTTCATAAGACATTCGATTGCGTCCTCCCAGCATTTTTTAGCTGTTGTAACAGCTAGATGGATTTCCCCATCACTTGCTTGGATCACGATATTACTTGACTCAGTCACTTTACCGATACAACTTGCTTTTTCGCCCATCAAACGTTCAAATTCCTCACGATCTTCTGGAAGGATGGTGACCACAAATCTTGATTGTGTCTCTGAAAAAAGTTGTGCTGTCGTCAGATTTACTGTGACATCTAATCCCAATTGGGTACCAAAAGCTGCTTCAGCCAACGCCACAGCCAAACCGCCTTCCGAACAATCATGCGCACTGGTTACCACTCCTGCTTGAATAGCCGCCAGTAGACTTTCTTGGTTTTGTTGTTCCGTCAATAGATCAAAATGCTCGATGTCCCCTTCAATTTTTCCTAATTGCATTTTTTGCAATTCACTACCATTGAAATCGTCATAAGTTTCACCAACAAGATAAATCAAATCATCCGCCATTTTGAAAGATTGAGTGGTGATGTGTTGGTGGTCTTCGATCAATCCGACCATGCCGATCATCGGGGTAGGATAAATCGCTTTGCCATCCGTTTCATTGTATAAAGAAACATTCCCGGAGATCACAGGTGTCGCAAAGACTTCACATGCTTTGGCAATCCCGTCTGCTGATTTAACCAATTCCCAAAATACTTCTGGTTTATCAGGAGAACCATAATTCAAACAGTCTGTGATTGCTAATGGGCGTCCGCCGCTAGCAACAATGTTTCTGGCAGCCTCTGCAACAGCGATTTGCCCACCTATCTCAGGATTCAAGTAAAGGTAGCGGGCATTACAGTCAGTCGTCATAGCAATTGCTTTTTCAGTTCCACGAATACGCAATACGGCAGCATCACTTCCAGGGGAAACTACTGTATTGGTTTGTACTTGAGAATCATAGGTTTCATAAATCGCATGTTTTGAAGCTATTGTCGGTTGTTTCAATAAATCTAGCAATAATTGATTCGCATCTTCAATGATTGGTTGATATTGCCCTAACTGTTTAAATTTTTCGATTCGAGCGGGTTCTTGCACTGCCTTTTCATAAACAGGTGCATCTTCGGCTAAGGCATCAACTGGTAAGTTAGCTACTTCTTCCCCATGATGGTACAAGCGATACAAGCCATCATCGGTGACTTCTCCAATCGTAACAGCATCCAAATCATATTTTTTAAACAATTCTTTGACTCTTTCCTCTGCCCCAGCTTTTACACAAATCAACATTCGTTCCTGTGATTCTGAAAGCATCATTTCGTAAGGAGTCATATTTGTTTCTCGTTGTGGCACATCGTCTAATGTCAAAATCAAACCAGATCCAGCTTTTGATGCCATTTCCGAACTTGAAGAAACCAATCCAGCAGCGCCCATGTCTTGGATTCCTACTAAAATGTCCGCATGTTCCAAGATCAATTCTAAGCAAGCTTCAAGTAATAGTTTTTCCATAAAAGGATCGCCTACTTGGACTGCGGAACGTTGCTGCTCTTCTTCTTGACTGAACTCTTCTGAAGCAAAAGTCGCACCGTGAATGCCGTCGCGTCCTGTTTTCGCACCGACATACATGATCGAATTACCCACACCAGAAGCTTGCCCTTTTTGAATGTCTTTGTGATCGATCAACCCTACGCACATGGCATTAACTAATGGGTTCCCTTCATAACAAGGATCAAACGCTACTTCTCCTCCAACTGTCGGTATTCCGATACAATTACCATACCCAGAAATCCCTGCGACTACTTCTTCCAATAAGTACTTGGTTCGTGATTGGTCTAACTCGCCAAAACGTAAGGAGTCAAGTAAAGCAATCGGACGTGCGCCCATACTGAAAATATCACGGATGATCCCACCAACACCGGTTGCCGCTCCTTCATAAGGTTCTACTGCTGAAGGGTGATTATGACTTTCCGCTTTAAACACAACTGCTTGACCATCACCGATATCCACGATACCAGCGCCTTCTCCTGGACCTTGAAGAACATGCGGTCCACTTGTTGGGAACTTTCGTAAAATCGGTTTAGAATTTTTGTAAGAACAATGCTCGCTCCACATGACTGAAAACAAACCTGTTTCGGTGTAATTGGGCATTCTCCCCAAAATATCTTCTTCGATCATTCGATATTCTTCATCTGTCAATCCCCATTCAGCATAAACTTTCTTTTCTTTGATCTCTAAGGGACTTGGTTCGTTCCGTGTTTTCATCTTAGGCAGTCACCTTTCCAAAATTTTTTAACATTGAGGCAAAAAATCGTTTTCCGTCTTCTGATCCTAGTAACGCCTCCATTGCCCGTTCTGGATGAGGCATCATTCCCAACACATTTCCTGCTTTATTGGTGATCCCTGCAATATTTGCGACACTACCATTGATATTCTCAGCGTAAGTAA
The DNA here is from genome assembly GCF_051711005.1 of Enterococcus sp. DIV1682a. Taxonomy (NCBI): domain Bacteria; kingdom Bacillati; phylum Bacillota; class Bacilli; order Lactobacillales; family Enterococcaceae; genus Enterococcus; species Enterococcus sp. DIV1682a. The sequence continues at coordinate 1,226,420 of NZ_JBIOLT010000001.1, read as the reverse complement.
AAACGATTTGATTATTGGCTTTTAATTCTTGCAACGTTTGATCATCGCAAAAATAATTTCCTTCGCCATGAGCGACAGGCAGCTGAATGATCTCATCGGTTTCATACTCCGAAGTAAAGGCTGTCTGGTTGTTAACTTTCAAAGGAACAGTTTTACAAATGAAGCGCAAAGAATCATTTTTTCTTAACACGCCTGGAAGAAGACCCGCTTCTGTAAGGATCTGAAACCCATTACATGTACCAAAGACTGGTTTTCCTTCCTCAGCAAAACGAACGACTTCATTCATGATAGCTGAAAAACGCGCAATAGCTCCACACCGCAAGTAATCGCCATAGGAAAAACCACCAGGAAGCAATACGCCGTCATAGCCTTGTAGAGAGGTTTCATCGTAACGAACATACTCAGCTTCTACTCCCATAATGTCACGAATTGCCCACAGCATATCCACATCACAGTTCGAACCAGGAAAGACAATCACTGCAAATTTCATGCTAGATTTCCTCCAATTGTTCAATTTCATAACGATAGGTTTCCATGTTGACGTTAGCTAATAGTTTGTCACAAATCCCTTCAATCGTTTCCTCTACTGCGCTAGCTTCTGCTGAAACTTGGATCTCAAAATATTTACCGATTCGGATATCTTCAACAGTTTCATATCCCAAACGATGGACCGCATTTTTCACTGCTTCTCCTTGAGGATCTAATACAGAATCTTTATAGGTGACATAAACTTTTACAAAATACATTTCATTTTCTCCTCTCATAAACCAACTTGTGTTAAACGTGTCAAAACTTCTTGATATACTGGGACAATTTCCCCAATTTTTCGTCGATAAACATCTTTGTCCATGTGTTCGTTTGTTTTCAAATCCCATAACCGACAAGTGTCAGGCGAAATTTCATCTCCTAATACGATTTCGCCCGTAGCTGTTTTCCCAAATTCCAGTTTGAAATCAATTAACTGTAAATCGATTTTCTCAAATAGTTGGATTAACAAATGATTGATTTTTCTAGCCTGTGTCTTTAATTCAGTAATTTCATCTTCATCTGCAATTTGTAAAAACAGCACATGTTCATCATTGATAAATGGATCATCTAATTGATCGTCTTTGTAATAAAATTCGACAATTGGTGTGGGTAATTTTTGTCCTTCAGGAATTGCCAACCGTTTTGAAAAACTACCAGCTGCACTATTTCTGACTACCACTTCTAAGGGAAGAATATTTAATTTTTTCACTAATTGTTCGTCTTTTCCGATTTGTTGGATAAAGTGATTGGCAATCCCTTGTTCGGATAAATAATGGAAGACTTTACTTGTGATTTGATTGTTCAGTTCCCCTTTTCCATTTACTTGGTCTTTCATCAAGCCATTTAAAGCCGTAGCTTGGTCCAAGTATTCCACCCAAATCACCTGTTCATCTGAAGTATGGTACATTTTTTTAGCTTTTCCTTCATACAGCAAATCTTTCTGTTCCATTTCGACATCTCCTTAAATTCTTGACGATCACAACAAACATTATTTTTTTGTTCGTCTTTTCACTTTAAATTTTAACAAGTGTTTTTATCCTATTCAACAAAAACATGTACATTTATAGCATTAAAAATGTCTAATGTTCGTGTTTAATCCAAAAATTCTTCCCTGGCAAAATAATAAGCGTTTACACCTATAATAATTGATGCTATAGTAGGATTAGAATGATTCTGGATATTTATTCAAGGAATTCAAGGAGGTAGCGAAATGGAAGAGGCCGCAGTTTGTGCCCAATGTTTTTTAATGGATTTATCGCCCGAGGAAACGTCACGTTTATATAATGACCTGTTGTCTATCAAAGATGTCTACTTATGTAATAAAGATACGAGTTTTTATACCTTCAGAAAAATCCGTCGTGCGGCAAAGCGCCATACTGAGTGTCGAAAGCGCACATTTGAATATCAAACATTTTCTGAACATCAACTCGTGATCAGTCAGATACACGAACAAAAATTATTCAAAAATCATTATCGTATCCAAGTCACTTATGATCAGCAAGAATTTGATTATACTTTTATCGAAGAATTATTGAATTTGCTTCATACTAAACATTTTAACTATTCCGCTCAAGCCCTTTACGGATAGTTTTCTCATGCTATTATCAAGCAACATCCTGAAATGAATCAAAATAGCTAAAAAGAACCCCGACCAGTTGAGTTATCTGTGTCAAGGTTCTTTTTTATTACATTTCAGTAAAAGAGTGGCTGCTTCTAGCATTCCGAAGCAAGCCACTCATTTTGATTATTTGTCTTTTTCTCCTAAACCAACACGGTCAAAGATCACATCCACATTTTTCAAGTGATGATGGTAGTCAAATGCGTCATCGATCTCTTCTTTTGTTAAAACAGAAGTAACCGTTGGATCCTCTTCAAGTAAAGGTCTAAATTGAACTTGATGATCCCATGCATAAGCTGTTTTAGGTTGAACCAAGTCGTAAGCTTCTTCTCTTGTCATACCTTTGTCAATCAGTTTCAACATCACACGTTGACTATAGATCAAGCCAAAAGTAGCTTCCATGTTACGTTTCATATTCTCAGGAAAGACCGTCAGATTTTTTACGATATTTCCAAAACGATTCAACATATAGTCCAATAAAATCGTTGTATCAGGTAAAATGATTCGTTCTGCTGACGAATGAGAGATATCTCTTTCATGCCACAACGAAACATTTTCATAGGCTGTGACCATATGACCACGAATCACTCGAGCAAGTCCAGCCATGTTTTCTGAACCGATTGGGTTTCGTTTATGAGGCATTGCTGAAGACCCTTTTTGTCCTTTAGCGAAGAACTCTTCTACTTCTCTCGTTTCTGATTTTTGCAAACCACGGATTTCTGTTGCAAAACGTTCGATGCTGGTAGCAATCAATGCCATAGTCGCAAAGTACTCTGCGTGGAGATCACGTGGGAGCACTTGCGTAGAGATCTCTTGCGGACGAATCCCTAATTTTTCACACACATATTCTTCAATAAATGGCGGAATGTTCGCAAATGTTCCTACCGCTCCTGATATCTTACCTGCTTCAACACCTTTGGCTGCATGCTCAAAACGTTCAATATTTCGTTTCATTTCTGAATACCAAGTAGCTAATTTCAAGCCAAATGTCGTTGGTTCAGCATGAACGCCATGCGTTCTTCCCATCATCACTGTGTACTTATGTTCTTTAGCTTTTTCACCAATAATTGCCGTAAAACGTTTCAAATCATCTCGTAAAAGATCATTTGCTTGTTTGATTTGATAGCCATAAGCTGTATCAACGACATCAGTACTCGTTAAGCCGTAGTGGACCCACTTACGTTCTTCGCCTAATGTTTCAGAAACTGCTCGAGTAAAGGCAACAACGTCGTGACGTGTTTCCTTTTCAATTTCCAAAATACGTTCAATATCAAAAGATGCATGTTCACGAATTTTTTTGACATCTTCTTTAGGAATTTCTCCTAATTCTGCCCATGCTTCGTCAGCTAAAATTTCTACCTCCAGCCAAGCTTGGTATTTGTTTTGTTCTGTCCAGATATTGCCCATTTCAGGTCGTGTATAACGTTCTAACATCAATTTTTCTCCTTTAATCCCAAATATTGGTTTTCTTTATTTCATCCAAAGTTTGTTGAATGTCTTCAGTTACGATAGTAATATGCCCCATTTTACGACCCTTTTTCGCTTGTGCTTTCCCATAAAAATGAAATTGCCAATCTGGTTTTTTATCGATCAAATGATAGCTTTCTAATAACTGCTCGCCCAATACATTGACCATCACTGCCTCACTCAATAAACGGACTTTTTTACTTAATGGCCAACCACATATTCCCCGAATATGGGCATCAAATTGACTCATCGAGCATGCTTCAATGGAGTAATGTCCCGAGTTGTGAGGTCGTGGTGCTAATTCATTCACATATAAACCACCAGTTTTTGTTAAAAACATTTCAATACAAAGTACGCCAGATAAGCTCATTCCTTCAGCGATGACTCGAGCGATCCGCTCTGCTTCTTCAACAACCTCATCAGCGATTGCTGCTGGTGCAATCGTTTCATGTAAAATGTTGTTACGGTGGATATTTTCGACCACTGGAAATGTACTATAATCCCCTTGTCCGTTTCCAGCAACTAAGATCGAGATTTCTTTTTCAAAGGGGATCCATGCTTCCAATACACAGGTCCCTTCCCTTAGTAAATCCATTGCTGGCGCAAGGTCTGCCCGACTTTTCAAGACGTATTGTCCCTTGCCGTCATATCCACCTCGTGTCGTTTTCAACACACAAGGATAACCAATACCATCAATGGCATCTTGAATATCGGTTGGACTTACAATTGTCGCATAAGGGGCAATAACGATATTATTCGTTTCTAAAAAAGATTTTTCTAAAAGACGATCTTGGGTGATCGCTAATAAATCAGTTCCTTGAGGAATAAACGACATAGAGGAAATGGCATTTAATGCTTCCACACTGACGTTTTCAAATTCATACGTGATAACATCTGTTCGTCTAGCAAGTTCTTCCAATGCAAAAGTATCATCGTATGTTCCTTGAATATACCAATCAGCTACTTGAGCTGCTGGACAATTCGTTACAGGATCAAGAACCCCGACTTTAAAGCCCATTTCTTTTGCACTGATCGCCATCATCCGTCCTAATTGTCCGCCACCGACAATTCCGATCGTTGATCCAGGCAACAAAGGTTTAACCAAGTTGATCACTACTTTCTATCACAGTTTCAGCTAACATTAACCGTCTTTTCGCTAACTTAGCCTCCAACTTTAAATCATACATTGAAAGCATCTCAACCGCAAGTAGTCCAGCGTTAATTGCCCCCGCTTTTCCAATCGCCGTCGTTGCCACAGGAACACCACCAGGCATCTGGACAATAGATAATAGCGAATCTAATCCGTTCAATGTTCGTGTTTGTACCGGAACGCCAATTACTGGTAAGGTTGTTTGAGAAGCCACCATTCCTGGCAGATGAGCGGCTCCACCTGCTCCAGCAATGATCACTTTGATTCCCCTTGCTCGTGCTTCTTTGGCATACTGAAACATCAAATCAGGTGTACGATGCGCAGAGACGACTTTCTTTTCATAAGCCACCTCAAACTCTTCTAGAATCTCGCAAGTATTTTTCATCGTTTCCCAATCAGATGTACTCCCCATAATTACCGCAACCTTGATTGTCATACATTTCTCCTTTCTCTACTTTCACATTCATATTTTAGCAATCGGTTTTTTTGATGTCAAAGAATTTTCGAATATTATAAAGATTTTCAGCTTTAATGTTCGGTATTTATATCAGCGAAAAAACGAGAGTGAGACAATAGTTCTTTCTCAAAAAGAAAATAAGTTCAATTTTGATGTTTATTGTCAAAATCGAACTTATTTTTCTGTTATGCGCACTTTCCTCTCCATATATTTTCCAAATTTTCTTAAATTTAATGCCATCAGTGCCAAACCAATATCTATCGTTGCTCCTTGTTTCCCACGCAAATGGAAACGATAAAACGCCAAGTGAGCCTTTAGATGCCCGAACACAGGTTCGGCATCCGTTTTTCGTTTCCGATAAATCGAACCATTTTTCTCATCTAAAAGCTTTTTTCTGCATTCTGCTTTGAAATAGCGCCAATTATTATTTACTTGAATTTTTTGCTTTTGTTCACTTTTCGCACGCGTACATTGACGACGGACTGGACAGTTCCGACACTCCTCACATTCATAGATTTTGAACTCTCGAATAAAGCCACCTTTATCTATTCTGCGACTATAATTTTTGAACGGTACCGGACGATTCGCTGGGCAAATATAGGTGTCTTGTTCTTCAAAATAACGCCAATTCTCCACGTTAAACGGATTCTCCTTGTCCTTCTTTTTATTTTCTTTGTGGTAACTTCCATAGGTAATCAAGGGGGTTTTATGTAAAACATCGTTGATATACATGTCAATTTCTTCGCTACCATACCCTGCATCTGCCACAATGTACTCCGGCAACTCCTTATGTTGGTCTAAAAAACTATCTAAAAATGGCTTCAATGTTTTGGTGTCTGTGGGATTCGGAAATAATTCATAGCTCAAAACATACTGATTTTCGGTGGTGATTTGTAAATGATAACCTGGTTTGAGCTGTCCATTTCGCATATAATCGTCTTTCATCCGCATAAAGGCGGCATCAGTAAATGTTCTACATCTAGTGGTAAAGTTGTTTGGTTGATGGTATTATTTTTAAACATAAAGCACACTCCTTTGATTTTTGTTTAAGCACTTGAATCATACAAGGTTGTGTGCTTTTTGTGTGCCTTAAAATCAAAATACAATGGGACAATAATCAGATTTTTTCTGACTATTGTCCCACTCTCTAATCTTAGTATGTTTTTGTAAATGGAAACAATAAATTTCGTGGGAACTATCATATCCTTTGTATAGATTTATGTAATTATCCATTATACAAGTAGAAGAAAAGAGTAGTTTTTCATCTTTTCCTAACAAAAGAAATTATTAGAATATAACAATAATCTTGACGTGTTAAGATTGAACTATGAATAAAAATAGAGGAGTGAAGAGATGAAAGAATGGTATGAAGGGTTTTACTTTACAAAAGATGAGATTAACAGTCAAAGAAAAATAACTGAAAAAGCAAAACAAGCCCTTAATGTGAAACATGAATATTCATCAGCGAGCAAAGTGGCGAAAGAAAACTACGAAAAAGAAAATAAATGCTTGGAATATATGAAAAGTCATCATCAAGAAGAAAAGGATCAACCAGCATTTAGCACAAAAGAAATAGATGAAGCAAAAGTACAAGTGTATAAATTGGAAATGCAGCATGCTCGGATATCCGATCCTTTTGGCAATGAAGCATTAAAAATATCAGAAAAACTTAAATATGCCAAAAACAGATGCAATCATATGGAAAACATAAATAAACCCAAAGTACAACGACAGCAACAAGCGAAAGAGGCAGAACAAGCAACGGCTAATTTGGGCATGTTACAAGCAAAGAGAGAACAAAGAGGAGAACCTGATGATAAAAAAATTAAGGTGTATATGGACAATTTTAAAGAGTCAAACAACCAGTTAGAAGTAGAATACAATAACTTAACGACTAACAGCCCTGATAAAAATGGAAAACTCAAAGAAAACCAATTTGAGGAAATCACAAACACTGTGCAGTATGTTAAAGATAATAAACATAAAATGTCCCTGCTAGATAAAGAAGTGCCTGACATCCAAAATAAATTAAGTAAAGAAGAAAAGAGCCGAAAGAACATAAAAAATCAAATAAATGAAATAGATAATTCGTCATTTTTCAATAAAATTATAGTGTATTTTACAGGAGAAAAGAGAGATTTAACGAAAAAGTTAGACACAAAAGATCAAAATATAGCAATGTATAAGGGTCAATTGCGTACGATATCTGAAGATAAAGCAGCATATATAATGGAGAGTGAAGCAGCAATAGATAAAATGTTACCCATAAGTCAAGAAAAACAGGCTGAGCTTAATGCTTTAAAAACGAATCTCAAAACTTTGATGAATGAGGTGAATCATTTATCTAAGAATACACAAGTAACCCAACAAATTGATCCCAAATTCAAGGATGATTTGACAAACTTAGAAAATTCGAATAAAATACTTTCGGAAAAAATTAATACTTCAATAAAAATAGTTCAAAATTTAGCTGACCAAAAAAAGGAATTTGCAACAATGAGGGGGCAAAGTACATTTATTGATCTAAAAGATAATGCGAAGGAAAAACAAAGTGAAATTTTAAGTCAAGGGAAACAAACTGAAAAAAGTAAACAACCAGATAAATCAGAGCGGGGTTCCTCTTTTGCATAGCATAAATAGCATATAATAAGTATAGAATATTGATTTTAGCGTATACATAAAGATATAAACTAGAACGAGGTTGAGACAAAGGTATTTAGCGTCAAGAAATAAGCCGAAATTTCCAAAATTTGCTTTTCTACTTTTTGGTCAATTTCGGCTTATTTTTCGAAGATGTTACTTTTGACTCAGTCTCATTTTTAGGACGATTCAAGTTATTTTTTTGCTAATGCTTCTTCAATAATCTCTTCATCTTTTTTCAACCCGTTAAAAATAAGATTCAAAACGATCGCTGTCACGCTACTCATGACGATCCCATTCCCCGTAAACATTTGAACTGTTGGGGGTAATTGGCTAAATAAAGTCGGCATAATATTGAATCCTAAGCCAAAACCAATCGAAACAGCAGTAATCAAGAGATTTTTGTCATTCGTAAAATCAACTTCCATCAACATCCGAATACCTTGAACAGCAACCATCCCAAACATGACTAACATGCCGCCACCTAGAACTGGCTCTGGAATGATTTGTGCTAAAGCACCTATTTTAGGAAATAATCCAAGAATAATCAAAAAAATTGCAGAGAAATAAATTGGTTTTCTTGTCTTTATACCTGAAAGTTGGACTAGCCCAACATTTTGAGAAAAACCAGTGTAAGGGAATGTATTGAAAATCCCACCTAAAATAACCGCCAGACCTTCGGCACGATAACCTTTTTTCAATTCTTCTTCGCCCACTTTTTGTCCAGTGATATCCCCTAGCGCAAAGTAAACACCTGTTGACTCTACCATACTCACAATAGAAATAATGATCATCAACAAGATCGACCAGACATCAAAAGTTGGTTTTCCAAAATAAAAAGGTTGAGGCACGTGAAAAACAGGTGCTTGACCAATCGCACTTAAATCCACCATTCCCAGTACAGCAGCTAAAATACTCCCGCCAACTAAACCGATCAGTACAGCAATCGAGCGAACAAACCCTTTAGCTAACATTTGTACTCCGACGATCAGTGCAATTGTAACGAAAGCTAGCAATAAATTGGTTTGATTTCCAAAATTAGTCGCAGATGAATCGCCACCGCCCATTTTTTCGATTGCAACTGGAATCAACGTCAACCCAATCACGGTAATGACTGTCCCAGTAACGATCGGCGGAAATAATCGTTTGATCTTTGAGAAAAATCCAGACACTAAAACAACAAAAATACCAGAAGCGATAATCGAACCATAAATTGCTCCAACACCTTGGTCGCTCCCAATAAGGATCAGTGGTGCAACTGCTTGAATAGCACAACCTAAAACAACTGGCAACCCAATACCAAAAAAACGATTAACCGTCAATTGTAATAATGTTGCTAAGCCACACATAAAAATATCAATCGAGATCAAGTACGTCATTTGCTCTTGATTAAACCCTAGTCCCGTACCGATCAGCAAAGGAACAGCAACTGCCCCAGCATACATTGCTAAGAGATGTTGTAAACCTAATACTGCGGCTTGGCCATTTTTTGTTTCTTTCTCCACCTTTATGCATCCTCCTCAAGAAATTCAACTTGTCCGTTGGATAATGCCGCAATTCGTGCCAATGAAACAACTTTCAAGCCCATTTCTTCTAATAGCTGACGGCCATCTTGGAACGATTTTTCAATCAGGATGCCGATCCCTTCGACTCCTGCACCTGCTTGGCGGCACAATTCAACCAACCCTTTCGCCGCTTGACCGTTCGCTAAGAAATCATCAATGATTAAAACCTTGTCCTCTGCAGATAAAAATTTACGAGAGATAGAAATCGTACTAGTCACTTGTTTTGTAAAGGAATAAACAGAAGTAGTCAACAATTCTTCATCCATCGTCAAGCTTTTGGCTTTTCTGGCAAAAATCATTGGTACATTTAATGTCTGCGCCACAAATAAAGCTGGTGCAATTCCAGAAGCTTCAATCGTTACCACTTTAGTGATTCCTTGATCTTTGAAAACTTCCGCAAATCGTTGCCCTATTTGTTCCATTAATACCGGATCCACTTGATGTGTCACAAAGCTATCTACTTTTAAGACGCCTTCACCTAGCACACGGCCATCTTTTTGAATACGTTCCACTAATTCTTTCACTTTATTTGCCCCTTTTTCATTTATTGATATCAAAGCTAACCACTATTCGACCTCATGGATCACCCTTTCAAGGTTTCAAGCTCGTGCGAAATACGCAGAAATGCCTGCTTTTTAAACAAAAAAACCCTTTTACTAAATAAGTAAAAAGGGTGCAAGACACTCTTTCACTTATAGTCCAGCATTTACGGTGCTGGCTAGAAACTGTCATCCTTATCATGACGATATATAAGTGGGCTATATCACTACGTTCCTTCGATCCTCTTAAGAAACAAAATAGTGATCTATTTTGCTCAAGTAGTCTAGAAGTAGCTTTAATAAAATATGTTGATTGGTTCAAGCATTCATAATCGTTGGTTGGCACTTTTAATGTTAGCTTTTGTTCCAAACGATGAAAACAGTTTAACATCTGTTTCAGAAAGTGACAACCAACTTTCACTATTTTTTTCTAAAATCTAATATTTTTGATCTCATTCAGCAAGGTTGTTCGGTATTTCTGACAGAAATAAAGAGAAAAAAGAGAATTTACGTGAGTGCCACGATTTTTTCTCTTTTTTGACTTGTTTTTGATTTTTATGATTCCTCTTGCTTTTCAAGTTGTCGATACTTTTCCATTTTACGACTAAATAATTCCCCGTTACTTGGAGGAGTATAGGTAATAGCGTTCGCTCCAGCTTTGATCGTATCCAAGATGCTTTGATCTGTTGGACCACCAGTAGCAATAATCGGTAGTTCCGGATACTTTTCTCGGAAAAATTTTACCGTTTCAGTTGTTTCTTTCCCTGCACTGATATTGATGATCGTAATACCTGCTGCCAATTTTTCATCGATTTCTGTATATTTCGATGTCACTGTACTAATCACTGGGATATCCACTGCACGACAAACTTCTTGAACTGTTTCAAGTGGTGTGGGTGCATTTAAAACGACTCCTAACGATCCTTGCGCTTCAGCAAATAAGCTCATGTAAGAAGAGCGCGTGCCTTGCGTTAGACCTCCGCCAACACCTGAAAAGACTGGAATGTCTGCTGCTTCGATAATACTTTTAGTGATTGCAGGATGCGGAGTAAATGGGTACACAGCAATCACGGCATTTGCATTTGTATTCCGGACAATTGCTATATCAGTAGTAAAAATAATCGATCGGATCAGTTTTCCAAAAATCTTAATACCACTTGCCTCCATAATGACCTCAGGTACTCTAACGATATCTTTTCGTAGCTCGGTCATAATTTCAGGGGTAAATTGCTCTGCCATCTTGCCACTCCCTTTTTCATAGTTATTGATCATATTGATCCAAGTGATAGGTTTCAATGACTTGGATAATTTTTTGTGCGTAGGAAGGGTCAGTTGCGTAGCCTGCGTCTTGCAGTGCTTGGGCAGCTTCACGATAGTTCGTAGCCGTGATCACTTTTTCATATAATGCTGGATTCCAATCTACCCCATTCACAAAAAGTTGTGTGTGAGAGTCCATCGATTGTTCCCATGAATCATACACACGAAAATCTCCTTGGATCGTGACCCATTCTTCATTCACAAATTCCTTTGTTTCTAAATTGACCTTTTTTTGATCACCATATGCTTTAATTCCAAAAAGATTATTGTATTGACTGGCTAACGTACTCTCGCCCCAGTTTGATTCAAGAATTGCCTGACCTAAAATGATACTTGGGAGAACGCCATAGCCGGTTTGTAATTCTTTCGCATGAGGAGCTAATCGATCAATAAATTGTTGATGCGTTTGTGCCTCATTGTTATTCTGTTCTTGCCCAACAAGAGGCGCTGACAAGCCTCGTAAAGAGAGAACAAAAGCTATCATCAACAATATTCCACCAAAAATCACAGCAATCAAGCGTAATGAATTACGTTTTTGTTTCTTCCATTTTTTTTTGGCCATTCACTACTCCTATTTCTTTTGTAATTGTTCTAAGTATTCTTCTAATGTGATATCATGTTTCGAAATATAGGCCGCACTTTCTTCTCCAACATAACGTAGGTGCCATGGTTCATACGTAATTTTTGTGATATCTTGGCGATCTTTAGGATAACGTATGATAAATCCATATTTAGGCGCATTTTCAGCAATCCATTTTGCCCCTGGTTGATCTCCATAACTTGCCTCTAAAAGCTGTGAAGGATAATTATTATACCAATTTTCATCCACTACATCGACCGCTAAGCCTGTATGATGTTCGCTATGTCCAGGGACGGTGATTGTTTGTTTCGTGATTGCTGTCGCCTCTTCCTCTGAAACATGTTGACTACTCATCACTTCTTGGACATTTTGTGTAAACACCTGTTGCTGTGCTGCAACCGAACGATATGCGGAGACCATCACTAAAGGAAAACCTGCAGATTGTGCTGCTTTCGCAAAATCTTCATAATGGGATTCGATACGTTTATCGATCAAATAACCATTGGGCAGTGATGCCAGCTGCGTGTCTTCATTGATTTCTTTTTCGATTTTATGATCAGGTCCTACCAAGACAAGATCCCAATCGGTCGGTTGAACCTTTGGTAAATCTTCACTTTTTTTGGTAGAATCCTTCACTTTAGTTTCTTTGGAACTCTTTGTTGTCTGTTTGGTTACTTGTTCAGTTGTTTGATTTTCTGCTTGGACGTCAGATTTCATGTGTTGCTCGCTTACAAAGATGTACCCCATTGCGGCAACCATGATCACAACTGCTCCAAACCCTAAAACTTTATTCACTCTTAAAAATCCTCTCATTCCTTTTTATGTTCATTTTTTTCATGAACATAGGTTTCTTCTAAATTCTCGTTTACCCAATCCAACAGTTCCAATTTCTCGCCTTCGATCTGTCTTTGAACGTCTGCAGGTAATCGAAAGTTCAAGATGTCGTCATAACCCCATTCATCATAATTAATACTTACCTTCAAGTCAAGGAACCCTGTAAGATATTGATCGTTTTTTAATGGAATCAATTCGACTTTGGCAGGACCATCCGTTAACCATTTTTGAGCGATTCTCGTTTTGATTTGTTTATACTCTGCCACTGCAGTCGTCCTTTTTTCAGGGAAAATGATCGTTTGTCGTAAAATCTTTTGCGTAAGCATCCATTCATAATCAGTAAACAGGTTTTTGATTTTCTGCATGGTTTCAGATGGAAGGTTCTTCTCTCCTCGTTTCCAGCCTTCCCACTGCGCTTCGTCAATTACTAAATAGTCCTCTAAAAAATTCTTTTCTGTTGCGTACTGTTCCAGTAATACACTAAGAATCAAATCAACATAAACTTGATGCATAAAAGTTTCCCCCTCTACTCATTTTACTTAAATTTCAAAAAAATTCACTACGACTTTACTTTTTCTTATTAAAGTACTCTAACACAAATTTTAACGATTCATTTGGTATAATTAAACAAGGACAATGGCATTTTTTCATTTCATTCACTATATTAAATATAACACGAGAAGGAGTTTTGAAGTATGAAAAAGTATCAATGGGGAATCATTGGCTTAGGAAATATTGCACATGAGTTTGCGGAACATTTTGACCAAGAAACAAGCGAGTTGGCAGCAGTTGCTTCACGAACAATAGATAAAGCAGAAGCATTTGCACAACGCTATCATATTCCTAAAGCATATGGTAGTTATCAAGAAATGCTTAATGACCAAGAAATCGATATTATTTATATTGCCGTTCCCAATCGTCAACATAGTCAACATATCATGGAAGCATTAGCAGCGAATAAGCATGTTTTATGTGAAAAAGCGATCACCATGAATAAAAAAGAACTGACCGAAGCAATGAAATTAGCAGAAGAAAAGAATCTAGTGTTAGCAGAAGCGATGACGATTTTCAATATGCCATTGTATCAACAGTTACGTTCTTTGATCGACACAAACAAGCTTGGGGCATTAAAAATGATTCAAGCACCATTTGGCAGCTATAAAGATCCCGACCCAACCAATCGCTTTTTCAATCCTGAATTAGCTGGTGGTGCTTTATTAGATATTGGGACATATGCCGTCTCGTTTGCTCGTTTCTTTTTGAGCTCTCAACCAGAAGTTATTGCATCAACAATGGTACCATTTGAAACAGGTGTGGATGAACAGTCAGTGACTATTTTAAGGAATAAAGAAAATGAGTTAGCAACGATCAGTCTGACTTTCCAAGCCAAAATGCCTAAAGTGGGAATCGTTGCCTTTGAAGAAGGCTATATCACCATCACCGATTACCCTCGTGCGGATCGTGCGGAGATCATCTTCAATGACGGGACAAAAGAATGGATCGAAAGCGGCAGCACCGCGCAAGCCATGAATTATGAAATCGAAAATATGGTCAAAACTATTAAAGGCGAACTCCCTAACCGTTCGTTGTTTCTGACCCACGATGTCATCGAGATCCTCGATGGGATGCAAAAACTTTGGCAAAAATAAGCTCCTTGAAATAAGCTGGAATTTTTCAAAAACATGAAAAGCTGTTTAAGCAACGGAGACATCCCCAATGCTTAAACAGCTTCTCTTTATTTCATTCATTGAACTGAATAATTTAACCAATCGATTGTTGCGAAAATTCCGCTTTGATTTCAATAAAGCTCTTAAAGGATTGCAAAAATTGAAACAATTCTGCTCGATCTTCAAATTCTAAACGTTCTTTGGGCATAGCCATGTCCCGATATAGTTCGTAGACTTCTTCAATCCGCTTCAATAATTCTTTTCCATCATTCTTTTCAGAAAAAGTTTCTGCAGTATAAACCAACAAGCCGTAAATATGCTTGCCATAAGGAACCGGGTCTTGGATTCGATCCAGATTTCCCTGCATATCTTTGATCACGTTGATTTGGGTTCGACGCATAGAAAAATACGTTTCATAGTATTGCGTTTGTTTCACCCAGTAATTCTCTTGGTACTTCCTAGCATCGCTCTGACTTTCTCTTACGAAAGCCAACAATTTATCACAAAGCAGTTGATTGCTAGTATTTCTTCCAGTCAGTAGGAAATCAGCCATGTTGTTTAAAATGATACGAAACTCTTCTTCGATCAATTGTTGATTTTTTTGTAGCTGTTTTTTGATATCCGGCATATAGATATTCGCTACTAGCGCAAAAAAAACACCGATAGCCATTAAACTTGCTGCATTACCGATCAACGACCAACTCATATTTTTTTCACTTAAATAGTGTGTGACTAGCACAGAATTTACGACAATTCCATCCGTCAATTTTAACCCAACAGTCAGAGGAATAAACAGTAGTAGGAACAAGCCAAACCCCAAGATCGTATAATCAAAAATAAAAAAACTAATAAAAGCAATCACAGTCGCTAAAATAAATGCCGCAATCCTTAACATCCCAGTTCTTAAAGTTGAACGTTTCGTGTTGCCCACACTTAACAAAGCAATGATTCCTGCTGAAGGCCAAAACAATAATGAAAACATTTGGGCGGTAACCATGGACAACATACTACTAACCACTGTTTTCACGGTCCTCATTCCGATACGCATAAGCAACCCCTCTCTTTTCTTAGAATTATACTAAAAGACTTAGCTAAAAACTAGCAATCTCTTTAAAAGTTCGTTATCCTATTAAAAAGGACTAAAAGGAGAATAAGCGATGGAATTTGGCCGTTTTCGTTTAGGAATGCGAACAATAAAAAGCGCATTAGCAGTTTTTTTATGTATTTTATTTTTCCACGTCACTGATCGAGGACTACCGATGATTGCTGCATTGTCAGCTGTTTTTTCCTTGCGCCAAGATTTAACCACTACTGTTTCCTTTGGTCGTTCAAGAATCATTGGCAATTCAATCGGCGGCTTTCTCGGAATCATCTATTTTTTAGTAAAGAACTATTTTCACAATGATTTTTTAGTGGAATTATTTCTGCTGCCGGTTCTAGTGGTCATCGTCATCGTGGTATCTGACGGAATCAATAATAATTCTGGGATCATCTCAGCAATCGCCACTTTGTTGTTGATTGCCCTTAGCGTTCCTCAAGGCGAATCCTCTTTATATGCGATCCAACGAGTCTTAGACACATTCATTGGAACCTTTATCGCCATCGGAATCAATTTCTTTCTCCGTCCACCTGAGACAGAAAAGAAAGAAGAGCTTGTAGAAGACTTAGTTGAGCTGCAAAAAAAAGAAGCGTTGCTTAGAGAAAATTTGGCAGAAGTCGAAGAACAGATCAAAAAACACAAAAATAGCTAATACATAAATAAACAAACCAGTCTCTTCAACATGAAAGAAACTGGTTTGTTTATTTTTCTAACTAATTTTAGCGATAATTATTCTGCTTGATCGGGTTGTTCCCCGTTTTCATAGAGATTAACTTGTTTCATCGTTCCACGATTAGAGAGATTTTCGATAATGTCTTTGATATCTAATCCTGTTGTTTCTTTCAACGTTTCTTGAGTGGAAGCTAAGAGATTGGTAGCATAGTTAGTCACCCGGTTTGCTCCGCCATTTTCGCTTGACCCGTTACTGGTATCAACCACTGAGATTTTCTCAATGTTTCCTAATGGTTGTGCTGCTTCTTTCATTAATTGTGGTAACATCTCGATTACCATACTCAAGACCGCTGCTTCCCCATATTCTTTGAACGCATCTGCGATTTTGGCTTTGGCTTCAGCTTCGGCCGCTCCTTTGGCTAAAGTCGCTTCCGCTTCCGCTTGACCAGCTAACCGGGTTTTATTGGCTTCGGCTTGTGCCAGTGCTTCAACGCGGAATTGTTCAGCTTCGGCTTCAGTTACTTCTTTTACCTTTTGAGCTTGTGCTTCTTGTTCTTTGGCATAACGATCCGCATCGGCTTTTTTCTTCACTTCTGAATCGTATTGTTTCTCACGACGAATGATTTCTTTTTCTTCTAATTCAATTTGTTTTTGTCGTTCAATGACTTTTACTTCCATTTCTTGTTCAACAACATGTTGTTGCGCCCGAGCGCTTTCCAAGTTATAGGCTTGGTCTGCTTTGGCTTTTGCAATATCTTGTTCTTGCTTGTAAGAAGCTAGTTTTAATTCTTTTTCTTTGATTGATTCTGCAATTTCCGTCTGTCTTTGTAGTTCCGCTGCTTGAGAATCTTTTTCAGCTTCTGCTTTTTTAATACGTGTTTCTTTTAACGCTTCTGCTTCCGCAATATCTGCGTCACGTTTCACTTGGGCGATCCGTGGTTTCCCTAAAGAATCTAAGTAACCGTTTTTATCACGGACTTCTTTGATCGTAAACGAAACAATGATCAATCCCATTTTCGCTAAATCAACAGATGCTACTTCTTGAACGCTTTGACTAAATTTGTCGCGGTTTTGATAAATTTCTTCTACAGTCATCGAACCCAAAATGGAACGAAGATGCCCTTCCAAAACTTCTCTTGCTTCATTTTCAAGTTCCTCACGTGTTTTACCTAGAAACTGTTCTGCAGCAGTCGCAATTTCTTCCACTGAAGAACCAATCTTGATGATCGAGGTGCCATCACACATCACTGGTACCCCTTGTTCAGTATAGACTTCTGGCGTCGAAACATCTAACTTGCTTGACAAGAGACTGATCCGATTCGAGCGTTGGAAAACTGGTAAAACAAATGCCCCGCCACCACGAACGATTTTGATTTTATTATTACTTTCATCTGCGTGGACATTTTTACTGCCTAAATAACTCCCGCTAATAATTAATGCTTCATCTGGTTTGGCAGTTTGATATTTTGCTACAAAGACGATCAGTAACATTAAAATGATCAAGACTGCAATAGCAATTGCGATATAAACTCCTGATATTTCCATTTCTTATACACTCCTTCATATTTTTAGCATGCCTTCATAAGGCGTTACATAACAAACTCTTTCTTTTACTTCAATGATCAAGACCTGTTCCCCTTGCTTAGCTGGTGAACTTTGTGGGGCATAAAAGCATGCAGGTCGCGTAATCGAACCAGTCACACTTTTTAATTGGATCTCTCCCATCCCTTTTAATGGTATGGGTGTAACTACGATCGCCATCTGTCCTTCAAGAGTTTTTTCTGATGCAGACAACGTACTTTCAGCATTTTTCATCGGCATTCGGACATAAAAATTGAGCAAAAACACTAAAACAGTTGCAATCGCCCCACTTGAAATCAATAGAAACAGCGAATCTAATTCTGTTAAGCGCTCTCCTAAATACCCAAACAGGCTGGTAAAAGTTAGCCAAGGGACAATGAGTATCGGGTCAATTGGACCATCGAAATCAAAAATATCTCCAAAGACTAGCAGAAAAACTGCAATCCCCGCACAAGTTAAAAGTGTATACCAATAAATCGTCTCTAACGCCATCCCTCCAATCATGTAATCGCCTCCTCCTCTGTTTTGTTCTATCATACCAATAGAATAACTTTCTGTATAGTTTGATCGATAATTTTGTTTTACCAATTTCCCAATGACGATTTAGCCAGTGGGGCGGACACCCCACCGGCAACAAAAGCACTTTAATGCGATCGTTTATTATTTTTGTTCGCTTCTTTTCTTTAAAAAGAAAATGGCTCATGCATCTAGTTTGTGAGTTGATTTTACCGTCATCCCTACAAAAGCTTTCTCTAATTCAACAAGAAGGAATAAAACCAATCCAGGTAGTAAACTGATGCTTACTTCTTGGACAGTCAACGAAACTGTCCCAATCGCAATTTTTAATGGTGGGAACACTAACATCAATCCTTGTAAGAGGATCATCGCTCCAATCGAATAGAGTAATGCCCGATTTTCAAAAAGATCTTTTGTCAGACTAAATTCAGTCACTCTTCGACAATTAACCATGTAGAAGGCTTGTCCAAAAACCATCGCATTGATCAGAACGGTTTGTTTCGCTTCAGCAGGAACAAAATCCATTGCAACGAACCCTAAAATAGTCATGATGATCCCAACATATAAAATACGCAAAAGTGCATATTTTGATAGGATTTTTTCGTTAATTGGTCTCGGTGGACGATTCATAACATCTTGATCTGCTTTTTCAAAACCCAATGCGTATGAAAGGGTGATCGAAGCGACTAGATTTAACCACAAGATTTGTACAGTAGTTAAAGGTAATGGGAAATTTCCTACCAATGAAAAGAGCAACAGTAATCCTTGGGCTAAACAAGTTGGCAAATAAAAGAGAATCGTCTTTTTCAAATTATCAAAAATACGTCGTCCTTCTTTCACGGCTTTTGCAATGGTCTCAAAATTATCATCTACCAACACCATGTCTGCTGCCTGTTTGCTAACATCGCTCCCTTTGATTCCCATAGCGATCCCGACATCGGCTTTTTTCAAAGCTGGCGCATCATTAACGCCGTCCCCAGTCATTCCAACAATTTCATCTTGTTCTTGGAGATAGGTCACAATAGCCAATTTATGTTCAGGTGTCGTCCTGGCAAAAACATCATTCTCACGGACAGCGATCTTCCATTCTTCTTCTGTCAATTGATCTAGTTCCGTTCCCGTAATCGCCGATTTAGCATTTTTTAAACCTAATTCCTCAGCGATCGCTTTTGCTGTTGCTTGATGATCGCCAGTGATCATTTTTACTCTGATCCCTGCTTGTTGCATTTCCTTGACTGAAGCAATAGCTGATTCCTTTGGCGGATCAATGATGCCACTAAGTCCAATCATCACTAGCTCATTCGTTAATTCTTCATGTGACAATTCACGATCCTTTAACTCTTTCATTGCAAACGCTAAGACACGTTGGCCTGTTTGCGCTAATTGTTCGTTTTTTTGTAACCACATAGCATGATCTATCTGTTGTTGTCTTCCATCTGATCCCAGTTCATATTGCACTTTATTCAGTAAAACATCTGGCGCACCTTTCACAAATAAGATCCTTTTTCCTGCAATCTCATGGACGGTCGCCATATATTTGTAAGCTGAGTCGAAAGGGATTTTATCAACGACTGGATAAAGTTCGATCGGTTGTTGATTGGTCCATTTTAATAAAGCTAATTCCGTGGCATTACCTGAAGTTGGACATACTCCTTGAGTTAGTTGGGTTTCTTGACAATTATGCATCGCTTCAACAAGCCAAGTCTCATTTTTGGTCCAGTTTTTTTCTTCAAGCATTTCCACCCCATGGTTCGCTTCTCTAGTCGCTAAGCTAACCAATGTCATTTCATTTTTAGTCAGTGTTCCTGTTTTATCTGAACAAATTACTGTCATTGCCCCTAACGTTTCAACTGTAGGTAGATTTTTGACGATTGCTTGTTTCTTTGCCATCCGATTGACACCCGAAGATAAAATAATCGTTAAGATCGAAGGAAGTCCTTCTGGGATAGAAGACACGATCAAGGCAATGACAGCTGTCGCTATATAGCCCCAAGTCATGCCATAATAAAAGTAGGATACGGTAGCTAGCAATAAAATCAACGCAGCGATTCCTTTAAATATACTAGTATTCATTTCCTTGATCTTCTTCAATAAAGGCGTTTCTTGTTCAGAGATCGACCCTAATGAAGTGCTGATTTTTCCAATTTCTGTAGCAGTTCCAACCGCGACTACGATCCCTATTCCTCTACCTGATTCCACTTTAGTCCCAGAAAAAGCCATATTCGTTTGTTCCGCTAAAGGAGTCTCTAGCGGTAACGGGTCGGTCGTCTTTTGGATCGCATGGGTTTCTCCAGTAAGAATTGCTTCATCGATTTGTAAATTGAACGTTTCACTCAAACGAACATCTGCAGAAACGATATCTCCAGCAGCCAATACGAGTTGATCCCCCACCACTAAATCAGCTGGTGCAATCTCTTTTTGCTGTCCCTTTTCGATGATGACTGCTTTTTCACTAAGTAATTCCGCAATGCTGTCTAAAGATGAAGCTGCCTTTCGTTCTTGTAAATAGCCGATCAGCGCATTTAAGAAAACAACTAAAAAAATCATACTGCCTTCAATATATGCGCCTGTAAAAAGCTTAACGATCGCAGCTCCTAGTAAAATGTACATCAGTGCATCATGAAAGTAAGAAAGAAATTTTTTCCATTCTGGAACTTTAATACCATTTTCTAAGACGTTTCTTCCATACTTAAGTTGTCGTTCGTTCCTTTCTTGTTCGTTCATTGCTTTTTTTACCATTAATTTTTCTTTGATTTCTATGATTGATAAGGTGTACCATTCTTTCATTTTTTTCCTCCAATAATTCTTACTGATCAAATCATAAAGGTTAGAGTGACTCTAAGGTCAAGAAAAATTTAAGCAAATCTATCTATGTAGAATAAAAAAATCAATTCCATTCACATTTCCCCCACGTTTCGTAGTAAAATAACCTTACTTAAAATGACTGATCAATGGAAGTGATGATTTGAAAATCAATGAATTAGCAAAGCTCTATGATATTACAGCCCATACTTTACGCTATTATGAAAAATTAGGTTTGATTACACCGGATTATGATGAAAATGGCTATCGAAATTATTCTTACGAACACATTGAACAACTGAATACCATCCGTGACCTACGTTATTTTGACGTCTCCATTACTGAGATCGCCGATTATTTGAAGCAAAAAGAAATCAGCAAGACAAAAGAATTATTAGCTTTTGAAATCGAGGCACTTCATCAACTCATCAGTGACTCACAAAAAAAAATCGAACTATTAATCGAACGTGTCCAGTTAATTGAAGAAGCAGAAAGCATAGACTATCAAGAAGTGCTATTAGTGCAACAACCGAAAAGACTGATTCTTAAAGCTTCTACGGTTGCAACGGATGAACAAATCGACTTTTCGTTAAAAGAACTTCATAAAAAATACGAACCTTTATTAAGCACTAATAATCAAAATCTTTTTGGTAGTATCATCCATTTAGAGGAAGATCCTTTTACCTATCAAGTATTTTATTTTTGTCCTGACCTTACGATTAAAAATGAGGATGCTGAGATACTCCCTGCTGGAAATTATCTTAGTTATAGTTTTAAAGGTGACTATGAACAAAGGAAGAAAGGAATTGCTACCATCATGAACTACCTGACTACCCATTCACTTCATAGAGCCAGTCCATTTTATGAATCTTATCTGATTGATTTTCACGAAACGAATAAGCCAGAAGAATATGTGACGCGTTTAGAAATTTTAGTTGAATCGTAGCTTGGGATAACTAAATATTTATACAAAAAAACTACGTCTCATTTGACATCAAATATCAAACTCAGACGTAGTAACTCTTTTATAAATCAAGAATAAAAATTTGCTACTAAGTGCTACGAATCAATAAATGTGAAGACTTCAAGTAAGCCCCCGCAAGCTTCGTCATTTTTGACCGTAATATGCATGCATCCCATGTTTTCGATAGTAGTGCTTATCTAAAAGATATTGTGGAATAGATTGCATAGCAGGATTAATTTTTTCATTTTCTTTAGCCATTAAGCATATTTCGTCTAAGATCAAGCTATTCTCTACCGCCTTTGCAGGGGTTTCACCCCAAGTAAATGGGCCATGTCCATAAACGAATACACCAGGAACTTCAGTGGGAGCTAATTGTCTCTCTTGAAACGTTTCAACAATCACATGACCAGTGTTTCTTTCATAAGCACTTTTAACTTCTTCTTCGGTTAATTGCCGTGTGCATGGAATCGTTCCATAAAAAGCATCCGCATGAGTTGTTCCATAGGCAGGCAAGTCTCGACCAGCCTGCGCCCACATGACTGAATGTGTGGAGTGCGTGTGGACGATAGCATTGATTTTTTCAAAAGCTTGATACAAAATCACATGAGTCGATAAATCAGAAGAGGGCTTCATCCCATCTTCTTCTAGCGGATTTCCAGCTAGATCAGTCACTACCATTTGTTCGGGAGCCATCTGTTCATACTTTACACCACTTGGCTTGATCACGATCACCCCAAGCGCTCGATCAATCTCACTGACATTGCCCCAAGTCAACTTAACTAGTCCATATTGAGGTAGTGCCAAATTTGCTTCATAAACACGTTGTTTCATTTCTTTAATGATCGGATTACGCAAACTCATAACCTGCCTCCTTTAGCTTCGGATAAAGATAGCTTTTTGCTGCTGCGATTTCTTTTTTAAAATCCGGATTTTTTTCACTCCACATTTCAATTAAAAATGACCCATTATAATTCATCTGTTTGAGTTTCTTTAACAAACCCTCAAAGTCAACACAGCCTGCGCCAAAAGGAACATCACGAAATTGACCTGATGATTCAGTTGTTACTGGATAGGTATCCTTTAAGTGGATGGAAGAAATCCAATTGATCCCTTTTTCTAGTTCACGTTCTGGATCGTTTTCTTGCCAAGCCGAAAGGTTACCAAGATCTGGATAAACTTGAAGATATGGTGAATCAATCTGGCGTTTGATTTCTAAAAATTTAGTGATTGAATTCATAAATGGATCATCCATAATTTCAATTGACAAGATTATTCCATATTCAGAAGCTATTTTGACGCTTTCTTCAAGTCCTTCAATAAATAATTTTCGTGATAGCCTTGTTTTTTTTTCATAATAGACATCGTATCCGGCTACTTGGATAATTTTGATACTTAAGCGCTGAGCAAGTCGGATCGCTTTGACCATCAATTCTTTGGCTTTTATCCGATACGCTTCATTTGAAGAGCCAAAAGGAAACCTGCGATGACCACTCAGACAAATGGAATTGATCCGTATGCCCGTCTCTTTCATGTCTTTGCGTATTTGATTGATCATCTCGTCAGACCAATTGAGTCGAGCTAGGCGTTCATCTGTCTCGTCAATCGACATCTCAATAAAGGAAAAACCAAGTTCCTTTGCTAATAAAAAGCGCTCTTTCCAAGAGATATCTTTTGGTAGTGCCTTCTCATAAATTCCGATTTGAGCCAAGTCTATTCCCCCCAAATGCGAATCATTTCTTGTTTAAAATCATTGGCTGCTTTTGCAGGATCGTCCGCACTAGAAATCCCTCTTCCAGCTATAAAAGTTTCCACTTCAATCCCTGCGAATAATTTCAATGTTTCCACGTTTAATCCACCTGTCACAGAAACTGCAAAGCCCATTTCTATCAATTTCTTTACTTTTGTCAGATCCCGTTCTCCCCAAGTTTCACCAGAAAGTAATGCATCTCGACTTTGATGATAGATCACCTGTTGGATACCGATCCTCCGCCATTCAGCTGCTTGTTCATAGGTCCAATCCCCATACAGTTCGACTTGCAATGCCTTCACTTCTTTTTGAGCTGCTTCCATGGTTGGCAGAGTAGCACAGCAGATAACAGTCATAAAATCCGCACCGGCATCAGTTACATTTTTGGCTACCGTGCCCCCGGCATCCGCACATTTTGTATCAGCAACAATTGTTTTCCTTGGAAACATGCTACGAATACAGCTGATGGCTTTGCGCCCCTCTTGCAGACATAAAATGGTTCCAATTTCAATAATATCGACAATATCCCCTACTTGAAATACATCTGCTAATGCTTGTTCTAAATCATTATGATCCAAAGCAATCTGTAATTTTGGTCTGCTCATTTTGTCTTCCTCTTTTATTTAGATTTTTGATACAACGCTGATTCAGCAAATTTTTCACCAATTTCTTTGGCTGACATGACATTTTTAATGCCAATCACTGTAATTCCTTTTTTCTCTGCTTGGGTAAACATATTCAAAAAATTGACTGGTGTAAAAACGACATCATACTGAGTCGCAGAACTTTTTCCTTCAGAAATTGCACAATGATGGATTTTGGTAATTGACACACCTAGTTCTTTCATTGCCTTTTCGACGCTTCTCATCATCATCAAACTTGTTCCCGACCCGTTTGCGCAAGATACTAAAATTCTCATTATGTTTTCCTCCTATGTGTTCATTTTAATTTTATTGTTGTATTTAATTCTCGTTGTGATATTTTTCTGCATATTGCTCATAATCATCGACGATCAAAAAGTACCCGTCTGGATTTTTACGGTATTGTAATTGTGGAATAATCAATAGCCCAACCACGACTAATGCGATACCAACATACCCCAAAAACTTCATCATTACAGTAAATAATGGCCAAGCAGTGGCCCAGTCAAACATACCGAGATAGCCACCATATTTTGACATGCCGATCCAAGTTGCAAAAACGGCCGATCCACCAACTTGAATGATTCCAGAAAGAAATGGGAACAGACAGGCGGCTTTGAAACCACCTCGATTGTTGGCAAAAACTGCGATAACTGCATTGTCAAAGAACAGTGGAATAAAACCAGCAATCACGATGGTTGGTGATTTGAACAAAATGAGTAAGGCAATCATCAAAAATTGACCTAAGGCACCAAACAAGAAGCCAATGGTTACGGCGTTAGGTGAACCAAAACCAAAAGTAGCAGCTACGTCAATCCCAGGAACCGCACCTGGTAGGATTGTATTTGAGATCCCTTGAAAAGATTGTGTTAGCTCATCCACGAAAGTACGGACTCCTAATTGTAAAATGGCTAGGTAGACAGCAAAATTCAATGATGTTGTCATAATATAGAACAAGAAACTTTGTCCTTCTTTCATAAACTGTGCTTGAATCAAATAATCTTTTCCTAGCACTAACAAAATAATTCCAAAAAATAAAAGCATTAATAAAGAAGTTGCTACCATATTTTCATTAAATATAGATAAAAAACCTGGTAATTCAATATCTTCCAATTTTTTATCCACTTTTTTAGAGTGTTCTTTTTTTTGATCACGTTTCTTTAAAAACTCGGCTAACTTCGCAAATATATAGATACCAAACATTTGCTGATGTGCCACAGAAAAACCAGCGCCCTCGGTTAACTCCTGGGTGATACCAACTGTTAAATTAGAAGCTACTGCCCAATAACAGCCTAAAATCAGTCCCATAAAAATCAGAACTTGAATTCTTCCTAAAGAGGGAAAACAAAATAATAATATCCAAAAAGCAGTTGCAGATTGTTGAATCTGAACATTTCCAGTTGTAAAAACCGAACGTAATTTTGTATATTTTTGAAAACGAACGAGTAAGATATTCATAACAAAAGCAATCAAAAGTAAAATCATGACATCCCCAAATGTACGACCAAATGTTTCCTCTAATCCAGAGTCAACGGCATTTTGTCCAAAATATGGATCGGTGACCATCGCATCCAGATTAAACCGTTCTTTTAAACCTACTAAAATGGGGCGGAAGTTGTTTACTAATCCTCCTGAACCAACCGTCAAAATGAAGTAACCGACTGTTGCTTTCAAGAAACCAGCAATACACTCATAAAATGGACGTTTCAAGAGAATGTACCCTAGCAGTACAATAAAACCAATCAGATAAGCTGGTTGAGTTAAGATGTTTGTAGCGAAATAAGTCCAAATGCTCAATAAAAAATCAGCCATTCTTTTTTCCTCCTATAAGTTATATTCTTGCATCACCACTCGATAGTCTTCAATCGAATCGGTATCTGCCAAACGATCAATTAGCCCATCTATCATCAACAACTCAGACAATTTTTGAATATTTTCCATATGCTGATCTACATTTTTGGCTGCTAAAGTAAAGAATAAACTTGCTGATTTTTCTTCTTGGTCGAATTGAATGGGTCTTTTCATTTTAGTGAATGATATAGCTGTTCCATAAACTCCTTCACTATCTGCTGAAGAATGTGGCATTGCCACTTTGGGAACAATCACGATATAAGGACCATGTTCTTCTACACATTGGATGATTTCATCTACGTAACTTTGATCAATCACCTTTTTATCTAATAATAGTTGACAGCTTTCAGTAACAGCTTCCTTCCAATCAGTAATTTCTTTATCGGAATATTTCACCAAGCCTTGATCCAAAAAATATTTCAACATGTTGTTAACCTCTTTTCTATAAGAATGACGGGAATGGTGTATCGTTTTCTACAGAAAATACATCCTCAAAACCACGGTAGAAATTAAATTCCAGGTCGTCTTTATTCGTTGGATAGGTAAACTTGCCTCCTACCTGCCAGATATATGGTTTAAAATCGTACTTCAAGCGATCCTTTTTAAACTTCCATATTTCGGTAATTTCTTTTGGATCAGCCATAAAATTTGCCCAGATATCATAATGAACAGGGATGACTACTTTAGCCTTTAATGACTCAGCCATTCGCAACATATCGACAGAAGTCACTTTATCCGTGATACCTCGTGGATTTTCACCATATGCACCTAGGCAAACATCAATAGTATGTTCGTTCCCATGTTTCGCAAACATATTAGAATAATGAGAGTCTCCAGCATGATAAATATTTCCACCCGATGTTTCAAATAGATAATTCACAGCGATCTCATCCATTTCTTGAGGTATTTTCCCTTTTAAAGTTTCCTCTGGATCTTCACAAGTGACTAATGCTGTACGGTCAAATGCTTCTAAAGCAACGATAGTTACATCCTCAATTTTGACTTCATCTCCTGGTTTGACGATTATCGTTTTCTCTTTTGGAATTCCCCAGTTCAACCAAGTATTTACTACTTCTTGAGGACCAATGAATTTTGCATTCGGACAATTTTGATGAACAGCAGCTGCTGTATTGATATCCAAATGATCCGAATGGATATGCGTGACAACTAAAGCGTTTACACTTTTCATTTCAAAAGGGTCAATCACAAAAGGTTGCGTCCGCAAGTTCGGTTGCATTTTTTGAACACCACTCATTCGCATCATCTGATGCCCTTTTTTCATCATCCCATTTCCATGACTACGTTTACCTGTCCCACACCATAAATCACACAAAATATTTGTCCCTTTATGCGTCTTTAACCAAATCCCGGTACAACCTAACCACCACATCGCAACCGTTCCTTCTTTTACTTCCTCTGCTTCGATCTCTTCATTCAAGTAGGTACCCCATTCAGGAAATGTTTCTAAAACCCAATTTTCTTTTGTGACATCATTGACATGTTTGCTCATTGTAATGCTCCTCTCAAGAACTTTCTTTTGTTGACATCTAAATCATAATATGCGGCGTCAAACATGAAAACCCTTTTATATGAGTGTTTGTTATTTATATGATCGTTTTTGTTAGTTAATTGATTTTTTTAGTATGATAGATGTAGTTAATAAACTTTATATGAATTTTTGAAGTAATAAAAATCATATATACAAACGACATATAGGAGGGTAAATAATGAAAAATTCAATTGTCAATATTGAGAAGCGGCAAAAGGATATTTTGGAACGATTACAGCAAAAAGAGCAAATGACAACATATGAGTTAGCTGAATCTTTAAAAGTCTCTATTAGTACAATACGCAGAGATCTAAACTTATTAGAAGAAAAAAATGAGATCATTCGCAATTACGGGTATTGTTCTTATAATTATGATAATCGTACAGACTTTGATCAATCTGGTCCAGAACGGCTGAAACAAGCAATCGCTCGTGAAGCTTGTAAATACATCAATGATTATGATACCGTATTCATAAATTCTAGTTCTACTGCACTTAAAGTGGTTGAACATGTACGTGCCAATCACCTGACAATTGTCACAAATAACGTAAAAATCACTTACTCCCCTCATAAAGAAAACTGCAATTATATCTTGACTGGAGGTGAGATGCGCTTTCCAAAAGAAGCATTAGTGGGTGATATCGCATTAAATACCATTTCTTCAATGAATGCTGATGTCTGTATCATTGGTTGCAGTGGTGTGTCGATCGATAATGGCGTAACAACTAAAATTCTCAATGAATCAACGATCAATGAAATGATGATTCGTCAAACGTTTAAATGTAAAATTCTAGTTGCTGATCATCGTAAAATTGGTTTAACATCAAAATTTAAAATTGCAGATATTTCTGTTTTTGATTATTTGATTACTGACAAGTTTTGTTCTGAAAAAGTAATTGCTGAAATCAAAAATGTTGGGGTGAAAGTCATCCAAATCAGTTAAAAAAAAGCCGGTGTGAATGGAACAAGGTTCTGTCCCTACCACATCGGCTTTTGCTTATTTACGAATGATGTTCAAATAAAATGACCTGATCCATTAAGTCAAAGCTCTTCAAATCAGCCTTTCAGCGATGGTTCGCTCTTACTTACTTAATAACAGTCTTTTTATTAAGCGTGATAACGTTCTACACCATCTAGGTATGTTGCTTCTAAAGTCATATCTGGATTCAATACGATAAAATCAGCGTCCCGTCCTTTTGCGATCTTGCCACAAGTATCATCGATCTTGCAGCTGATTGCTGGTACTAAGCTTCCCATCATCACAGCTTGTTCAGGTGTAGCTAATCCCCAGTCTACTACATTTTTGATTGCTTCTTTTAATTTCAAGATACTTCCTGCTAAATTACCTGATTCTAAGCGAGCAGTTCCATCTTTCACGACCACTGGAAATTCTCCTAAATTATAATTGCCATCAGGCATTCCACCAGCCATCATGCAATCAGTGATCAATGCCACATGGTCATGACCTGCTTTTTCCATTAAAATTTGAGCAGCATTTGGATGAACATGATGCCCATCACAAATCAATTCTGAAAAAACATGTTCTAGCGATAGTAGCGCACCAACCATTCCAGGTTCACGATGATTTAATCCACGCATGCCATTATACGCATGGACAAAGACACTGGCACCTGCTTCTACTGCCTTTTGTGCTTCATCGATCGTCGCATTACTATGACCCAATGAAACAACCACGCCTTCATCTGTCACTTGTTTGACAAACTCTTCAACGCCTTTTCGTTCTGGGGCTAGGGCAATTTTTTTGATCAGTCCGCCAGAAGCTTCTTGCCATTCATGGAAAGTATCAAGATCAGGGTCTCCAAAATAACTTGGATTTTGCGCCCCTTTATGTTCTTCCGTAAAGAATGGTCCTTCAAAATAGATTCCTTTAATTTTTGCTCCAGGAGCTTCTTGGTACATTTTTCCAATTGTTTCAGCTACATCTTTTAAACGTTCTTTACTTGATGTTAAAGTAGTTGGTAAAAACGATGTTACTCCACAAGAAAGCAATCCTTCTGACATTGCTTTCACACCTTCTGCATCATTATCCATCACATCATGGTTCATATAGCCATGAATATGCGTATCAACTAGACCAGGAGCGATCCATTTTCCGCTTTGATCAATGATATTGACTTCTCCTTCAGGTGTGTTTTGGGTATACTCCCCAAAAAGACCATCAGTGATTTCAAGATAACCTGCATTTTTGACACCGGATGACAAAAAGAATTTGTCTGCGTAGATAAAAGTTCTCATTCTTCTCTCTCCTTTGATTTTCTATCCTAAAGGTACTCTTATTTTGGAGATAAGTCAAGAATGGTCTACACCATTTAGAGACTTTTTGCTATTTTTTTAACTGATTGTGCCAATTCTTCATAAAAGAGAGCTTTATTGATTTCACCTTTCTTTTTATAAATCAAACTCTTTAAAATAAATAAATCATTAAGATAATAATAACTATTTTTATCTTGCGCCCACCGTATTCCTTGATTTACTTGTTCTAAAGATAGTTCAATTTCTCCTTGGTGCAATAAAAAGCTTCCATAGTTATAAAAAATTTGAGTAAACTCACTTTTGGTTCGATCTTGGATCGTCTCTTGGAAGAGTTGGATACTACGACTTAAATAGTACCTAGCTTCCGCAGTTTTGCCAGCTACGCCATAGATTTTGCCAATGCAACTGACTAGCTGGATCTCAACATCTGTCACTTGTGTTCGATCTTTTAATGTCGAATAGGAGAGCGCTTCTTTTAAATAACTAAGTGCTTGAGTAATATTTTTTCGTAATGTAAATTCACAGACGCCTAAATAATAATAATATTTTTGAAAATCCGAAGCTTCGTACAAATTTTCTGTAACTTCTGGCGATTTTAACACTTGCTCCAGCTTGCGATAATCTCGTTGCTGAAAATACAAGTCTGTTAATTCAAAATTCTTTAAGACCGCTCGAATTTTCCCATGAGATAAACGCATGACATGATCGATCGTTACGCCTAAACGTTGGCAAATTTGTGCCATTACAACAACATTTGGTAGCTCTTCATTATTTTCAATTCTGCTTAAAACACTCTGTGAACAAATATCTTGCGAAAGCATTTTTTGTGTCATCTTCTGTTCTTTTCGAATTTCTTTTATGATTGTACCAAAGGAAGCGACCAACGTTTCCATAAGCATCCTCCTTCAAAATATGCGTATTCGCATTATACCAATATTTTACTTTACGGAAGAAGAAACATCAAGAAAAGTCCTATCAAAAACTTATCCGACTTTTTTCCTTCCTTATTTTTGATTTAGCTAGTGATTATTTCATCTCTCACACCAAAAAGAGCCAAAACTTGAGTTCGGCTCTTTTGAGTAAAAACATCCATGACAGGCTATTTTTGTCGGTAAGTCGATAAAAATTCACGCATTTTGACAGCAGTCGTTTTCAGATCATCCATCTTTGGTAAATAAACGATTCTAAAATGATCCGGTTGATGCCAATTAAATCCCCCACCATGAACCAGCAAGATATGATGTTCATGTAGGAAATCTAAAACAAACTTTTCGTCATCTAAAATATTGAAACGCTTCGTATCAATCTTAGGAAAAATGTAAAACGCTGCTTTAGGTTTTACTGCAGAAAGGCCGGGAATGTCATTAATGGCATTGTAAATAAATTCTCGTTGCTCATAAATACGCCCACCAGGTAATAATAATTCATCCACACTTTGATAACCACCTAATGCCGTCTGAATGATTTGCTGAGACAATACATTGGAACAAAGACGCATCGAAGAAAGCATGTTCAATCCTTCAATATAGCCTTTAACATGTGATTTATCTCCACTCAACACCATCCAGCCAACACGAAATCCTGCAACACGATGGGATTTAGATAAACCGTTCAACGTCACGACAAATAAATCTGGTGCCAAAGTAGCGATTGGAATATGTTCTAAACCATCCATGACTAAACGATCATAAATTTCATCAGAATAAATAATCAATTGATTTTGACGAGCAATCTCCACGATTTGCTCTAAAATCTCTTTTGGATACAATGCTCCAGTTGGATTATTAGGGTTGATGATCACGATTGCTTTTGTTCTACTCGTTATTTTTGATTTAATGTCATCAATATCAGGATACCATTCTGCTTGTTCGTCACATATATAATGAACAGGTTTTCCACCAGCCAGTGATACTGAAGCCGTCCATAATGGATAATCAGGCATCGGTACTAAAACCTCATCCCCATTATCAAGTAGACCTTGCATACACATTGTGATCAGTTCGCTGACTCCATTCCCTGTATAAATGTCGTTGATCGTCACATTGGGGAACTTTTTGATTTGACAATATTGTTCAATCGCTTTTCTTGCTGAAAAAATGCCTTTAGAATCAGAATAGCCTTCTGAATCTCGTGCATTCATAATCAAATCACGTATCACTTCATTTGGCGCTTCAAATCCAAAGGGGGCAGGATTTCCAGTATTTAACTTTAAAATACTGATCCCTTCTTCTTGCATACGTTCGGCTTCTTCTAACACAGGTCCACGTACGTCGTAGCTTACGCCTTCTAGTTTATTGGATTTTTCAAATTCTCTCATAACGCTATCCAATCCCTCATTTCAAATAAACAGAAATTTCTGATTTTTTATTTTTTACTTATTTTCAATATCATACTCTATCCCTCTAAAATTTACCACAATTTTAAGTAAAACCATAAGAAATTTTAGTTAGTTTTCAAACTCATTTCCGTCGATATTCATTGAATAAATTCGCGCCCCAGTCCATAGCAATTCCGCAAATAACACCCAAAAAAATTCCGGCAGACAAATCTTTCAATACAATACCAAGAATTAGCCCAACACTCATTCCTAAGATAGAAAACTCCCCATCATATTTTTCCACTTTTTCTCTCCCTTTTCATCTTGACATCTGCGGAAATACTCGCTATCATTAATTTATTGTTATTATACGCAGACGTGATGGAACGGCAGACATGCAAGATTGAGGGTCTTGTGAGCGTACGCTCGTGTGGGTTCAAATCCCATCGTCTGCATCAATGACTAGTCGTAGAGCATTCCGTGCTCTACGTTTTTTTGTTTTCTTATTCACGTCTTATTAATAAACTTACTGTTCGTTATACTAAACGACCTGACTTCTGATAATTTTACGCATAAATTCTTCTTTCTATTTTACTCTTCCTGTTAATTTACTGCTAATGATTACTATGGACAGTTCCTTCTTATGTTTCATAAGATAGCTTTTTTGATTATTTCTCCTTATTACGATTAAGCAATGAAATCAGTATTGTTTTATCTGCATGCCTTCTATTTTGCCCATCTTGATCATTTTTTATACTTACAACCTATGACCTATACTGTAAAAGAATTATGAGAACGATGAATATTAGGAACCATAATTGAACTCTTATTCAATCGATTCTTTTAAATAGTGTAACGCTTGTTTACAGTTCTTGAATCCTTTTGCTTTCCATTGGACATTTCTCTTTCTTAACTTATATATTTCATTTTTTTCTCATCATCAAACTCGTATTCTTATAAATAAAGATGACATTACCAGCTTATAACCTTATTTTATAAGCTTAAGCAGTATTTTAGTACTAATATAAAAATTAGTTTATAATTAGAGTATGTCAAATATGGAGAGGAGAAATAACAAATGAAAACTTTAGACATTATTGCTTTAACATTGTTGATCGTTGGTGGATTAAATTGGTTATTGGTTGGTTTATTAGAATTTGATTTAGTTGCTACTATTGCAGGTGGATCTACGACAATTCTAGCTAAAGCGATCTATATTATTGTAGGAATTTGTGCTATTTATTGTTTGAAATTCTTTCCACTTATTACAAATAGAGTAGAACGATAATTTTTTAATTATCCTCTGTTCCTAATATAAATAAAGCAGTCATGAGCGTTAGTTTGTATGCTCATGACTGTTTTTATTTATATTCATGTAAGCGTTATTCGAGACAAAAGAGAGATTTTTTCTACAGAAAAACGTGAGATTAACCTTTTCTTAATAACTAGACAGCTACTCTTTTCAGAGACATTATGCTTGATTTTACGACAAAGAAATCGATTTCGATTACATATGTTACTTCAAATATTACAAAAAAGGTAGATTTGTCATAAAGCTATTACCTATGAAATATATCCCCGTGGTAAAGTATTCCTCGTTGGTCACAACAAAACTATTTTTAAATTTACGAAGGAGCTTTTACATGAAATCACTTAAAACATTACTATTAGGAACAACTTTGACTGCCAGCGCACTATTCTTTATGGGAACATCTGCACATGCGGACGAAGCTTATACCGTTCAATCAGGTGATACGCTATCAACGATTTCTCAAAAATACGTTGGTGATAACTCCTTGATCCAAACTATTGCAGAAAAAAATTCAATCTCAAACATCAACTTGATTTATTCAGGTCAACAATTAACAATCCCAACAGGCGAACAAGCAGCAACAACACAAACAGCTTATCAAGCGCCTGCTCAAACAAAAACAGTGGCTGAACAACCAGTGAAGCAAGAACCAGTACAACAAGCAGCACCTGCTCAACCAGTACAACAAGCAACGCAAACAGCGGCACAAGCAACACCAGCGACAACGAATACAAGCTCAGCGAAAGAATGGATCGCTCAAAAAGAATCTAGCGGTTCTTATACAGCAACAAACGGTCGTTACATCGGACGTTACCAATTAGATTCTTCTTACTTAAATGGTGACTATTCAGCAGCAAACCAAGAACGAGTTGCTGAACAATACGTATCTTCTCGTTACGGCTCATGGGAAGCGGCTAAATCTTTCTGGGAAGCAAACGGTTGGTACTAATATAAAATAGCTTGTTTAAAAAGCGAAGGTCCCTCTTTAGGATCTTCGTTTTTTTTTACTAAGCAAAGCGTAAATGAAAAAAATTGGCAGAAATAGTATCCTTTCTGTCAATTTTTTTGATAATTTCGATTTTCTAATTCCAGTTTGGCAAATGGTGGTTCGTTCATCGTGTTTTTTGAACAGTTGTGTTTGTCTAACTGCTCAAAATTATTTTTTGTTTCTTTCATGACGTTCAATAAATAGTTGTTCTCTGCTTTCAATCGTTTCACTAATGAATTCAAATAATTGTTTTCTTTATGTAATTCGTCTATTGTTTTACTCTTTTCGTCTGTCATATGATTTGAGTAGTTGTCTGTTTCTCTTCCTGGTTTCTTCATCCCCACCTCAGAAGGCAACAACGAGTGGTGAAGCAATTTAGTATACAGTTCTTTGTATTCCTGATACTCAGCATTCAATTGTTCTTTCATATGATCATTTGTCGATTTTTTTCGATAGATGGATGTCTTATTTTGTTGAAGAACTGCTTCTAACTTTTTGAGTAATTCTGTTTCTATTTCACAGTTTTTATATTTGGACATAATATAAGCAGAATTGAGACGTCCTTCTTTCATGGGTATTAGGCCAATATGTAAGTGTGGTTTCTCTTCATCAAAATGAACATGTGCATAAATGATATTCGATAGACCGTATAGTTTTTGAAAGGTTTGAACAATTTGTAAAAAAAATAGTTTTGTTTCTCTTACTGATAATTTTTTTAATGCCGATTCTTTAAAGATGATTCGCCATTCAATTAATATCGTCCAATTAGAATGAATCGATTTTGTTGAAGATAAATGGGTCAAATATTTTCTAATGATCTTTTTATAGTCAATAAATTTCTTATTTAAAACATCATAATTTAAAGATGTTTTATCTGGTTGTA
The DNA here is from genome assembly GCF_051711005.1 of Enterococcus sp. DIV1682a. NCBI lineage: Bacteria > Bacillati > Bacillota > Bacilli > Lactobacillales > Enterococcaceae > Enterococcus > Enterococcus sp. DIV1682a. The sequence continues at coordinate 1,190,862 of NZ_JBIOLT010000001.1, read as the reverse complement.
CAATACTTGATTCAACTATTTCTCTTTGATTATGTCTTTGGACTTGTTCTAATTCATAAAATCGATAATCCGTTTTTTCTAATTTGATTGATTTAATAGTTCTGCCTCCTTACTTTCTTCTTACTATGTGAATCTTTCAAACAAGTAAATAAACAACGTTTTCATCTAAAGTTTAGTTAATTCTATCCGAAAAAACAAACCGAAAAATTCCTATTTCTTGGTAATTATGTACTTTTAGTGAAATAAAAAAGGACCCTCTTTAAAGGATCCCAAGTAAACCAGTTAAAACAAAACCTACTTCGTGAATTTTCGAGTGAACTAAGATAATAAAGCAAGCTTTGGCCCGCCTCTAAATAACTATTTTTTATTATGCTAGCTATGATTCGTTAATCAATACGGAGTGTTCCATCAATGGTTGTTGTATTGATTAGTTCTTTTTCATCATATACTTTATAATATATCTTTATGCCATGCGTACCCGAGGAAGGCATATTCTTGAAAGCAACCGATTCAATCCCATTGTTGGGTGGAATCAATCCTGAAACATATAATTTTTTTTGATTAGATGCTAAATAGTATTCTACTTGTATATTATAGGAGTTGACACCCACATTACGTACATCCACGTGGGCTTTTCCCTCTTTATTTAATTCGATTTCATGCTTCAATACAATCCGAACATTGTCTTTATCGACTTCTTCCTGCATCTTTTTTAATAATTCGCCATTATTCAACTGAGTGATGTTCTCATCAAAATCTGGCAATCCTGTAACGACTTGAGGGGGAGATTGATTAAAATAGAAGTATCCACTGATCCCCAATATCAAAAGTACTACAGAGAAGGTTATCAGGATATATGTGCTTTTTTTTCTTTGTTTTGCTTTATGTGCCATTTAAAAATCTCCCTTTCTGATAAAATCAAAAACAAATCGTCTCAACCAGATGGATAAAAAAATCATTCGTTAAGCATTTACTTTTATTTTTTTTCAAACAATCCACAAGTTTTTTTGTTGATCAACTAGTTTCTTTCGTTCCAACAGTTTATACTTTCAATGATTAGCAGAACTCCAACTATTTGGAATCCTGCTAAATGGTATTTTAAGACAATCATGTCATTGTTACTATGTGCGAAATTCCCTGTTTATTCTGCTGGGGATTCCAATAATATATGATATAAATGAAACAAATCACGCTTTTTTATGATTCAGTATCTTTTAAAGCAGTGAAATTAAACGTTATTTCGTAACTTGGTCTAACCACTTGATTTTCTTTAAATCCTTCAGCGATTTTTCCTTCGAATTTTAACGTTTTAGATGAAGATTTATCTAATTCTGTTAAATAAGTAGGGCTATTAAGAAATTGACCCGCAACACTTTGTAAACGGACGCCCGCTTCATTTGTTGGCGTAAAGTATAAATCTTGTCTTACACCCGATTGACTTTTTTCTTCAAATTTTGATATTTCAATCTTGACTCTACGTGCACTAGAATTATTTGTTACGGTATAAATAGGTGATAAGATATTAGGAAGTGGCTGGCCATCATCTGTTACCGCATTTGCATAACGTACTTTTGTAGGTACAGTGATGTCAACATAAGATACATCTTCCGGTCCGACCGGATCCCATGGACCAATCCAGCCATCCACTCCAATTTGTGCATTATCTTTTCCTTGAATAGTTGCGCTGTCATCCTCAGGGTCACTTAATCCAGGAATCCAACCTAATTCATTATCTTTAACTGTTTCTGCACTTGCATTCATTGTTCCAATCCCAAATCCACCTAATAAAATAGATGATACTAGTAACACATTTGTCAACTTCTTCATTATTCTGTCTCTCTCCTCGCTGAAAACGTCTCACAACATTTCCATAAAAATAAAATTACATGATATAGTTTTTTTCTCGATTGAGCTCAATCAACATAACCGTTGAGAAAAGGGATACAATTGTTCCAAGTAACATCATATAAACGCTCAATTGTTCACCAGTTTGTGGAAGTCTCACTTTTTTTGAAGAACCTGAATCAGATGGTGTGATCGTTATAGTTGCTTTTTCTTTGGTTCCTGCGTCACTTACGTTATCAATTGTACTGGCATCTGCGTCCGCATCCCATACTCCTATTATTGCTTCAACTTGAATCGTTTGTTCATTTGTGGTTTGTGCATGACAGTTTGTTGTAATGAAAAGACTAACCATTAAAACACCTATCAAATAATACATCACTCTTTTTATTTCGCTCTTCACCTCCAATACTTTAACGACGCAACCTCCACAATAATATTATCCGTAAAAATAAAATAGAATGAAAACCAAGTTTTACCGATAGATTGGTAAATACCTTTTCCATTAGTAATTGTTATGTAACAAAAAGATGATTAGCTTAGAACATCTAAAAAATAATACTTAATTTTTAGCCATATCAGTTGATAAGCGGAAACTTTTCCGAAATTTATAGTCATAGTGCAAACTAACTATCCATACTGGAATTAACTTTTATATGGTAATAATCAACTAATTTATTAATGATATCTTCATCAAAATAACTAGACATCCCAATCGTTGGAATACCGAAATGGTCAGGTGAATATACATCTGTTAAAAGGCAATCGAACTTTTGTAAATAGCCCTTTTGTATTTGAGTAGTAGGATCGAGTATCTCAATTTTCATATTATGTCTAAAATAAAATTGAATTTCCTCTTTGAGCATCCGCATATGATCGTAAGAGCTATCCAATAAAAGTGCTACATTGATGCTTGCTTTACTTTCTCTCACGCGTACCCATAGTTCAGACCAAGAAGTTAACAATTTGAAGATGGATTGCTGGATCATTTCATCTAAGTAAGATAAAAATGGATTACCAAGAGAAAAGTAAATATCAAAAAATTCATCTCTTAATGCGGTAACTAACTCAGGACTTACCTTCAACGTATTTTCAAAAAAATCCGTTTTTTTATTGTATAAAATATAAGTAGGTCGCACCGAACTCATGGTCGTCCAATAAATATCATGAATCAATTTATCTCGATTCTCGCAAAGTAATCCAAAACGTTCTTCCAGCAAAGTAATCACATAGCCGATCTGTTTCTTTATTGAGACCGAATCGATTTCAACTCCTTCTGAATGAAAACGAGCGATTGGATTAATTGGCTGATGGAATTCATAAAATAATTGCTGAAGATTTTCTTTTACACTTTTGATGCCAAAGACATTATGTATTTTTTCTACTAGTTTTTTTTCGTTCATTAGATGTGTAAAATGAAAAGGTATCTCGTTAACTTCTAATTGATAGCCTTGCTTCAATCGTGTAAAACAGACATACAATTGAAATTTTAAATTTCCCAAAAATAAATGATGGTCATTGTTCACAATTGCCCATATCGTATTTTCTTTGATGAATATATCAATGATCTCTGAAATCAAATTTCTTTCTTCTTTTTGTATCAATTTTTCGGGCAAATGATATTTCTCAGAAAAATATACTGAAAAGAAGTCTCTGATATTCCCTTCGTTTCCGATAATTTTGATTTGATTGGTAATTTGAAAATCGAAAAACCGGATTTCTTGATTGATTCGATTAATTACCCTTGATACCTGAGTTTCTGAAATATAAAGCAAATCACTAAGCTCTTCTTTAGAAGTAACTTTTCCTAGGAAAATCGTTTCCAGTAATGTGTATTCTAGACTCTTTTCAAGAATTTTTGAATAGATAAATGACTTAGGCGTTGTGATATCTTTCTTTAAAATGATTCCTGCTCTAAAAGAAGTTTCAATTGATAGAGGCTCAATCATTTCGTTGACTTGAGATAGATCATTTCGAATGGTTTTTTCTGAACTATCAATTTTTTCAGCTAATTCCGCAGTCGTAATCCATTCCGTATTCCAAAGGATTTCTAAAATATTCAATTGGCGTCTCAAACGCCCGTCTAATATTTCTCTCATTTCTATTACATCTCTCCTCTCCTAACAGATAAATACTCCTTGTTTTATTTTTAGCATATCCCAATCTTTAAAAATAACCTTAATATACCGAGCCCTTGGTAAAATATCTTTCATAATCTTTTATTTTTTCCAACGATCCATTGAGTTGTTCGTGATGCAAAGTAAAAAAATAGGAGACCAAAGACAATCATTCATCTCGGGTCCCTTTACTAGGTAGATCTATGCAACAAACAGAATCGTTTTCACTAAATAGCACGCTCACTTTTTTTATAGTTAATGTAACGATAACCGCTCTTTGGATGTTCATTCGGAAATACTACTATGATTGTTACTGTATCGTTCAGCCTCTTTCTCAATATGTATATTCAACTTGTTTTGCTTTTAGATGAGTATATTCTTTCTAAAAACGTGTAATTCTTCCTTTTTGTTGATCAAAAAATGATGTAGTTTTTTGACAAATTCTTCTCCAAAATAATTAGGGACACCAATAATTTTCACATCTCCTAGATCGCCAGTATTAAAGCCATTGGTTAGGACACAATCATAGTGTTTTAGCTGATTCACAGAATTTTGTGCTATTGGCAATAAAATATCAACTTCATATGTATTTCTAAAATGATATTCAATTTCTTCTTTTAGCATTTTTAAATGCCCGGCTGGTGCATCTAATAGCAATGCAGCGTGGATTTTAATCGTTGGCTTACGTATTTCCGAACGAAATTCAGACCATTGTGAAACTAAAGTATAAATGGATTGATAAATCATATTTTTTTTATCTAGAGAATGAACGGTTAGATCGTCATAAATTTCACTGAATTTAGCTTTCAAATTTAAAACGATATCTTGTCGATCATTCATTAATTCGCAGACAAAATCTTCTTCAACGTTATTTAAAATATGCGTTGGACCGATCGTACGAAATATCCGCCACATAACGGCCTGAAGTAGAGCTGTTTTGTTCTGGCATTTAATCTTAAATTCATAGCTAACTTCCAAAATCAGATTTTCCAGTCTTGTTTGTAAGATCGATTGACTAGTCCCTAGTTGTAAGCATCTTTCATTTAATTTGAATGGAGCATGAAAATACTCAAACAGGTTAAACAAAACTTCTTCTGATAGTTCGATACCAAACACAGCTTGCCACCTTTTGTTTAATTCTCGATCTCCAGTAATCATAGAATAATTAAAATAATCTTCCTCTTGTTTAAAGAATGAGCTAGATTTACAACGATAGGCAGCCACCCATAATCTCATTCGCATTTTATTCAATAAAAAATGATGTTGATCATCCATAACCATCTTCTCTTTATTTTGTTTATAAAAAATATCAAGTACTGTATCAATCAGTTGAAATTCTTCTGTTTTAAAAAGTAAATCGGGTGAAAGGTATTTTTCATAGAACAAACTAGAGAAAAGTTTACGGATATTTTTTTCGTGACCGATCAATTTCAAATCATTTGTGATTTTTATTTCGTATTTTTTCATTAAAATATTCATTTTATTATGTAATCGATTGAGTTGTGTTTCTGAAATAAAGAGTTGATCGCATAGTTCCCCTCTTTTCATCATGGGATTGATGAATATCATTTCCAACATTTGACATTCGACACTTTTTTGTAAAAAAAGCGAATAAACATATGATTTTGAAACACCTAAGTCTTTACTTAAAAAAACGCCATATTTTACCGAAGTCTCTATTTTTAAAGGTTCAATTATTTCATTCAGTTGTTTGATGTCTGTTCGGATCGTTTTTTCAACCCCACCTATTTTTTTGACGATCTCTGCAATCGTCAGCCATTCGTTGCTCCAGAGTAATTCTAAGAGTGCTAGCTGTCTTAAACTTTGTTTCGTTAGTAATTGCTTCATTTTCCCCTCCTAATCCCTCAAAATTTACAAACGCTTTGTTTTCTCTATTCTCCTCTATTATTAATTTTAATGTACGAAAATAAGTATGTCTACCATTTCATTAAAATATAAGTATAATAATATTAAAAAAGTAGTGATCAACCTATAAGATTCGTGCTTTTCTGCGAGGTAATATTTTAATAAAAATAACACTCAAGATATCTATTATTAAAATATTTACTACCGGATCTTTTAGAGAACTCCATAAAGAGCCTTTCACTAAAATAATCTTTTTATCATTTTCACTACAATAGAAAAAACGCCTAAATTCGAGGACATTTTCAGCCACAGATTTAAGCGTTTATTTTTTTATATTTAATCGTTTTTTTACATAATCAATACACTATATTTTTTATTTCAATAAATAGGATAAATCACTCGCTACCGTTGGATAACCCATGATCCATTGCTCTAATTCTTCTTTTTTTGTATGTTGACTGATCAATAAATTCAAATCATTGATTAAATCATCTGCCTGTTCACTAAGGACACTGGCACCAATCAAATACCCAGCTTTGTCATAGATCATTTGGGATTTAGCAAGTGGTTCATTCACACGATGATAGGTAAACCAATTGGTCATATCAATTTCTACTACTTCTTCTTGTCCAGTGAGTTGTTTTTTTGTTACCCCGACCTGAGCCAATTTCGGACTAGTAAAAACGATCGTAGGGATGGAAGGGTAACTAATTTTTTCTTTAGTATTTCCTAATACATAGTTTGCAACATAATTTCCTTCAAAGGTAGCAACTGGCGTTAATTTTGGCTCTGTCCGTGAGATGATATCCCCGCAAGCAAAAATCATTGGATTACTCGTTTGAAGATAGTCATTAACAACAACACCATGTTTCGTTGTTTCTACCTTCGCCTTTTCCAGGTCTAGTCGCTCAACATTTGGCTGTCTTCCAGTGGCACAAAAAATCGCATCTGCTTGTAGTTCTTGATCGTTTGACTGCAAGGAATAGTGCGTTCCTTCTTGAATGATTCGCTGTGACTCAAAATCAAAAACAAATCGAATCCCGGCTGCTTCCATTTGTTTAACTAATTGTTTGACCAATTGTTCGTCAAATGCTTTTAATGGTCGTTGATTATGGTGAACGATCGTGACATTGCTTCCTGAAGCATGAGCGATCATCGCTAATTCAAATGCAATATAGCCTGCACCAATAAAAATAATGTCCTGAGGCAATTCACTTAATGATAAAAAGTCAGTACTTGTTTGTAAAAATTCATTCCCATCAATAGGTAAAATCGATGGTCGTTGACCAGTAGCAAGAATGAAATGTTCAGCTGAAATTTTTTCTTCTCCTACCATGATCGTATTTTCATTGATAAAGCGTGCTGTTCCAGCTAGATAATCAATGTCAGCTGCTGCTAATTCTTTTTGACGATTCTTTGAAACTGGATCTGTAAAACTGCGCTTAAATGCTTGTAGTTCTTGCCAATCAACAGTTGGTACTTCGCTGAATCCTTTACCCAACAACTGTTCAATCCGTTTTCTTGCTTCCACACTATTTAGTAGAATTTTTTTAGGGTCACATCCTCGATTAGGACAAGTACCACCCCAAAGATTTTCTTCGATGATCAAGACGTTCTTCCCTGCTTTTTTTAACCCATAAGCCACGCTCATACCAGCTACGCCAGAACCAATCACAACTTCATCATATTCTTTCATTTTCCCTTTCCTTTCTAGATAAATAAGTGAAGATATCTTTTCTTGTAATCTCCCCTAGATTTTCCTCATTTTCTCGAATATTTACTGCTTCATGTTGGATCAATAATTCGAATACTTCAGTCAGCGGTGTACTTAAGTAAACATCTGGAAAATCCGCTTGATGAAGTCCTTTGCTGTAATCGTCAGCTACGATCAGCTCTTTTACTGTTTGTTGTTTTTGTTGAATCGTCTCATCAAAAAAGCTCCGTACAAATTCATTTTTAGGCTGAGTCAACAACTGGTCGGGTTGGTCACATTGAATTAATTCGCCCTCTTTCATGACAGCGATCCGATCTCCTAATTTTATGGCTTCATCCATATTATGCGTCACAAAGACGATCGTTGTGCCTAATTCTCGATGTAAGGAAAGTACAAGGTCTTGTAAAGAAGCTCGAGACAAAGGATCTAAAGCACTAAATGGTTCGTCCATCAAAATAACTTCTGGGCTAGCTGCCAAAGCACGGACGATACCGATCCGTTGTTGCTCTCCACCGGATAATTCCTGTGGCATTCTATTTCGATAGATTGTAGGATCAAGTCCGACTTTCTCAAGTAATTGGTCAGCTATTTTTTCTCTTTTTCTTCTTTCCCATCCTAGCATTTCTGGAATAACTTCGATATTTTGTTGGACAGTCATAGTTGGAAACAACGCAATTTGTTGTAAAACATAGCCCATTTTCCACCGCATTTTTTGTAAATCATAGTCTTTTAACGATTTACCCTTGAAGAAGATCTCCCCTGCGCTCGGCTGAGATAGACCATTGATCATTTTAAGCGAGGTCGTCTTCCCGCTACCAGAGGGACCCACCAAAACAAAGATTTCCCCTTGTTCAATCGATAAGTTTAGTTCTTTAATTGCATATTTTTCGCCAAATTTCTTTTGGACTTGCTTGAATTCTATCAGATTATTCATTTATTCCCCTCCTTCAGTAGTCCTTCTTTTTCCAAGAATGCATGCGCTACTTCCGCAGGTTGTTGTTTTTCTACATTCACTTGATAATTCATTTCAATCATTTGAGATTCTGTTACTTTGCCAGCGAGCTTGTTTAGAGCTGCAACGATTTCTGGATGTTCCTTCGCAAAGGCTTTGGTCATCAAAGGAGCTCCTTGATAATCTGGAAATAATCCCTGATCATCTTCTAAGGTGACAAGGTCATATTGTTTTAGATCACTATCAGTCGAATAAGCATCTACTACATTGACATCTCCGTTATCGATGGCTTGATAGCGTAAACTTGGTTCCATACTTTGTACACTTGGAAAATTAAGCTTGTAAAGTTCTTGGATTCCTTTATAGCCATCCGAACGATCAATAAATTCTAATGTGAAACCGGCTTTTATCTGATCTTCAATCTTTCCCAAATCAGAAATGGTTTTTAGCCCATTTTCTTTGGCAAATGATCGCTTCACCGCTAAAGCATAGGTATTTTGATACGCCATTGGTTGAAGAAGTGTCATTTCAAATTGTCCACCTAATAAGCGATTCGCTTGATTATAGGTTTCTTTTTCATTCAATTCTTTATTTTTTAAGTCATCAGGTACTTTAACTAAGCTTTCTAAAACAGTTCCTGTAAATTCCGGATAAATATCGATCTGTTGATTCTCCAATGCACTAAAAAGAAAACTGGTTTTGCCGAAGTTCGGTTTTAATTCAACTTCAACATCTGAATTATCTTCAATTAATTCTTTATACATTTGAATCAAAATATCTGGTTCTGAACCTAATTTCCCAGCAATTGTCACCTTATCTTCTTTAAAGAGTCCGCTTTGATACAAAGATATTCCACCGATTCCCAAAAAGATAAGCAATAAAGTGATAACTGTATATCGAGGTTTCAAATGTTGAAGAAGTCTGATTAAACTACTGAAAATAATCGCTAACAAAGCTGAACTGATTGCACCGATCAGAGTCAAAACTGGCGTATTGCGATCGATTCCTAATAAAATAAACGTTCCTAATCCACCGGCACCGATCAATGCTGCTAACGTCGCTGTTCCAATGATCAAGACAAGGGCTGTCCGAATACCTGAAATAATCACTGGTAATGCGATTGGCAATTCCACTTTGATCAACCGTCTCATGCGTGACATACCAAAAGCAACTGCTGCTTCTTCAATGGATGGATCAATTTCACTAAGTCCGATATACGTATTTTGAAAAATTGGTAATAACGCATAGATCACTAATGCAATCAACGCTGGCACTGTTCCGATTCCAACGAAGGGGATCAACAATCCTAATAAAGCTAAAGATGGGATCGTCTGTAAAACACTGGTTATCTGCAACAATACTTCTGCCATTTTTTTATGGTTCACTGCCCAAATAGCTAATGGGATTGCAATAACAATCGCAATCAATAAGGCAATTAATGAAATTGATAAGTGCTGAAATGTTGCGGAGATCAATTCTCCTTTTCGCTCAACAAGCGTTTGAAAAAAATTATTCATAGGATCTTCCTTTCCATTCTAATTTAAGTATAAACATAGACGAAAAAATCCCCAACTAAGTTGTCTGAAAAGAACAAAAAAGATGCGTACTTCATCATTTGTAAACCCAACATCCCGGCAATTCTTAGAGTATGCTTCAAACTAGCAATAAAGTCCTTAATCAATAAATGGAAAGAAAGAGGAAATTTATTTCTTCAAACTCTATGTATTTCTTTTATATAAAAAAAGACACATCTCACGAATTTGAACGAGAAATGTGTCTAATTTATTTGAATATAAAAAAACAGCCAGTAAAGCAGAAACCTCGTGGGGGAGATAATTTTTACTGGCTTGTTCATAAATTATTATACTGTAAGTTTTGTCCAAAGATAAAAAAAAGTAATAAATGATCGTTTTAGAGTCATAAACGTTCAATTTTTCTCGAAATTCCTATTTTTTCTCAAATGACTAGCTGGTTTGCTCTTTCTTTCACTCCGTATAATGGATAAAATTCTTGACCTTTTTGATACAAAATTTCTTTTTCACGATTTTTCATCAAGAAAACAAGCAACTCTTTCATCGGCAGATTGGGTTTATTTGGTTCAAATAAAAACACACATTGAGCCTCACCTTTTTTTTGAATACTCGTCAAAGCCTGCAGATTATCATGAAGATCACAATAGATGCCTTTATATTCTCTTTTCGTTGGAGAAGTTGTGATGAGTGTTAATAGATCAGCTGCTCGCATAGTTACTCCTTTCCTTGGACATCCTTTAAATGTTGAAAAAATTTTTCAAATTATCTATTGAAGATTCTTAACTAATAAGTATAATAAAGAAGTTGCTGAAAATTTTCAAAAGAAAAGAGGTTTGAGAATGAAAAAAATAAATCTATTAATTGATCTGGTTGGTATCAGTTTTGGCGCTGCACTTTATGGTTTAGCTGTGACCGGGATCAATATTCCTGCTAAATTAGCAGATGGTGGTGTAACAGGAATTGCCCTTTTACTTAATAATTTATTCGGTTTTGCTCCTTCCATTACATCACTTATTATCAATTTACCATTGCTATTGGTTTCATTATTCATTTTTGGTAAGCAGGCTTTTCTGCGAACGATTGTCGGAACCTTTGCCTTAGTGTTCTTTTTACATTTGTGGGAAGGACTAAACGTCCATTTTGCTGTCCACAATCTTTTACTCAATAGTCTGATGACTGGTGTATTATCTGGTATCGGTTGTGGTCTGGTCTTTCGCTTTGGTGGAAGCACTGGCGGAACAGACATTATTTACCAAGCCTTCGAAAAATATTTCCATATCAAGATCGGTAAAAGTCTATTCTTGATTACATTTGGTATCTTGGTTGTTTCTTTATTATATCTGGATGTAACACATTTTGTTTATACCTTACTCAGTTGCTCCATCTTATCTTATACGTTAAACAAAGTGAAATATCTCGAAGTAAAAGGTTCTCTCAATCCTTTTTCTGCAAATCGTTCAAAAGAACCTTTTGATACTCTTGATTCTGCAGAACAATTTGAATAACATTCTTAAATGATTGGTTAGCGACTGAAAAGTATATTTCTACTTTTCAGTCGCTATTTCGTTACTAGCAAAACCTCCAGTAATCACTACTTTACCATGTACTTTTCCAGTCTCTACTTCTTTCGTTGCCTGCTTTAAAGTCTCTTTACTGATGCCTTCTCTGTATACTTTTCCTAAAGTAGTATGGATTTTTTCTTCTTCTACTAATGCTGTCAAATGTTTTAATATTTCCCCTTGTGTCTCGATTAGTTGACCATAATCCGTTTTAGTAAACATATACTCCCATTCAAATGAAACAGATAAATTTTTAAAACTTGCAATATCGATTGGTCCATCAAGTCCTACGATCATCCCAATTTTCCCCATAGGTTGAATCATTTCTGCCAGCTCAGTTAGATAGGGACGGATATCATGTAAAACTGCTACGACATCGACGGTGCTTATCCCAACCTTTTCTAGTTGAGGCTTTAACTCTTGATGGTAATCAATTGGATGATCGACCCCATTTTCTTTTAACCATTGAAAGTTTTTGGGGCTGGCTGTCGCAACCACCTCTAACCCACTCCATTTTGCTAATTGTGTGAGAATCGAACCGACACCTCCAGCACCGTTGATGACCAATATTTTTTTACCTTTATTCGCTGATTCTTTAGGAATCAATTGAAATTTCTCAAATAAGAGTTCATAGGCGGTGATCGCAGTTAACGGTAATGCTGCACTAGCTTCGTCCGTGAGATTTTCTGGTGCTTTTGCCACAATTCGTTCATCTACCAACTGATATTCTTGGTTACTACCTGGTTGTTTTGCTGAACCAGCATAATAAATACGGTCTCCTATCTCAAAATTTTCAGATTGGGGACCTTTTGCAACTATTCTCCCTACCGCATCAAATCCCAAAACAGTAAAAGACTCTTGTTTTGGCGTCTGCATTCTAAATTTTACATCCACTGGATTCACTGAAACCGCTGAAATCTCCACCAATAACTCCCTGTTTTTAGGAACCGGAGTTTCTGCCAACTTTTCTAAAAAACTATTTTTGTCAGTCAATGGTAATCCCTCATAAAACCCTATTTGCTTCATTTGTTTTTTCATAGAAACCTTTCCTTCTTTCTTTATACAAAAAGACCTGGATCAATCCACGAAAGGAGTTATCCAGGCTTTCCATTATTTAAAATAGCTATTTTCTCCCAAAGAATTCCCTTGTTCTTCTATCAATCCTTTTAATGATCTTTCTAAAACACCATGATTTTTATCTTTTCTTTTTGATGTCGCACTGAGTGGTTCTTTCTCAGCTTTGTTAAAAGGTTGTACAGAAGGAGAGCCGGCTTTTTTTGTTTGGTAAGGTACCGGTTCATTATCAAATAACAAATATGAATCTTTCATTTTTTTCATTGAATCAACTAGTTCTGCGTCAGAAATACTAGATACTTTTGGATCAGGAATAATTGATGCTGGCACATACTTAGGTACAAAGTAAGAACGCCCACGACCATTTTTTTGTTGGTTCGATGTATAGGCTTTGGTACTTGTGTGCTGCTCTTGACTCTTCTGACTATTCATTGAATCAGCCGCTTTTCTCGTCCGCTGATTAGTCAATGGGCGATTACTTGCTTGATGCGTATGATAATCAGGAAGCTGTTCTTTGTGTCTGACTAAATTTTCTTTTGGAATTGTTGATTTTTTTGAATTGCTCAAATTTCGACGTTTGCGTTGTTCTCTAGCATCGCCTTGAGCAAAGTGAAATTCTTGCATTTGCTCAAACATTGGTTGATTATTGTTTTCGGTTAATAGATCATCCTGTCCATCAAATAAAACACGCCTTTGGTTTTTTGCTAGTTTGACGCCAATTTCGTCATCATAGGCAGGAAAACGAAAATGTTTCCGTCTAATTTCATTCATTTTAAACCATCCTTCTCATAAATGGAACTTTTCTCAATCATAGCATAATTTTTTCATTTTCCATAGTAACCATAACTAAATTTAACCTCTTTCGACGGTCATCTGGTCGTTTCTCGAATGACCAATTCAGGGAAAAATCGACGGTATCCTTGACTTTCTCCTTTTTCGGTAATTTTTTTTAACAACATTTCACCACAAACTTCACCCATTCGTACGATATCTTGTTTTACCGTAGTTAATTTGGGTGAACTGATTTGGTCTAAAAATACGCCATCAAAGCCAATGACTCCAAAATCTTCAGGAATTTTCCCCTTTTCTTTAGCAATACCTCTTACAATCCCTAAAGCTAATCGGTCAGAGCTGCAAATAAAACAAGTCTTTGGTTTAATAGTTGACCAATGATCGGCAAGATATTTCTCTGCCATTGTCGAATGATTTGGGAAACGTAATATTTGCGGCTTCATGTTGGCTGTTTCCATAACTGAAAGGTAGCCTGCTTCTCTTGATAACTCAAATGGCTCATCCTCGTCAATCCCAATATAAATAATGGTCTCGTAACCGCATTCCATAGCATATTGTGAAGCCTTTGCTGTGCCATAATGATTATCGCTATCTACATAATCATAGCCAAAACGATTTTCACCAAAAAGGACGACTGGTTTTTCCAATCGGTCGATCCAGTCAAAATCTTTTTCTCTCACCCCTGTAATGATGTAGCCGTCGCAAGACCCTACGTCAAATGCATCATTGGTTACCAACTGCAAAGAATAGTGCGCTTTTCCAATACATTTTGCGATTCCCATCAATAAATTCATATAATACGGTTCTGTTGTATCAATCTCTTCAAGGATGAAAAGTTTGATGATTTGTGACCGATTAGAAACGAGTGCTTTTGCTGCAATATTGGGGCGATAATCTAATTCTGCCATCGCAGAAAAAACTAATTCTTTTAACTCATCCGTTACTTGTTCCGGGTGATTGATGACACGAGACACCGTCATTTTGGATACATTTGCTTTTTTAGCAACATCAGCTAATGTTGGCATAGGTTGCTCCTTTCACAATAGAAAACTTTTTTCTGTTTTCTATCATTATAGCAAACTTGAAAGCGATAAAATGTAGAAATATCGTAAAAATCATCTGCACGCCAGCATCTTTTTAATAAAAGTTCACTAGAATCGAAAGCCAGTTACTCCATTTTATTAGAAAAATGTACGTTATCTCCATCTATTTTCTAGTTTCAGATATGAACTAGAAAAATAGCAAAGAATGAGACTAAGCCAAAAATAGCCTCCTCTTCTAGTATCTCTAAAACGAATAAACGATGTTTAAGAAGCAACAACATCAAAAAATTTGCCGAAATTGACTAAAAATTTGAGAAACACCTAGTAAGTATCCATCAATAGCAAAAACCAGTGTTTGTGTTTCTTGTCAATTTTTGGATATTCTTTCGTATTTCTTGATGCTAAACGCTTATTTCTCAACCTCAACTTTGCTTATTTCATAGCATTGTTTACTTCTCTATCTATTTAATTTGTTATAAAAAATCAAAATACACCTGTCTTTTCTATTCTTTGGATCCATTCATCATTTGCACCAAAAATTTGGTTGCTGTATCCATCAATGGGACTTTTACCATATGCTTTTCGGTTTGCGAATAATCAAAAACAATTCCTTGACCATAACACTCTTTTTGATTATTTTTCACAAAATCATTGGTTTGTTGAAAGGGAATTTTCTCGTCTTTTTCACCGTGCCAAAAATATAAAGGTCGCCCAGCTAGTTTTTCTGGCTGCAAAGATAAATCATATTTTTCGACCCAAGAAATTAAATCAAAATAATCGTTCGGCAGTATGTATTGGTACTGATGAGCTCTTTTGTAAATTTCTTTAGCATACTGTTCAGGCGCAGGGGAACCCATCAGACAAATACCACCAACCAAATGCGGATGTTTTGTTAACAACGCACAAGTCGTCATCCCCCCCATTGAAACGCCACCTACAGCTACTTTTTCATGAAGAACATCTCGTTTTTCTAAGTGCTTCAATAAAGTCTCAAATTCAAATAAGTTTCCATAAATACTATTCCAAAAGGTAAAGGAAGGAATAGCAGAAACTACTTGCTTTCTTTCACCATGGTTCATTGCATCTGGTAGTAAGACACGAAATCCTTGTTTAGCAAACTTTCTTCCTTGTGTCAAAACTAATTCTTTACTCGTTTGCCAACCATGATAATAAATAATTATCGGAATTTTTTCAGCTCTTAATTCGGTTAGGACAACTTCTAATAATGGAATATTATTTACTTTACGTTTTAATATAATTGGATTCACTTCTTTAGTCTCCGATCTTCATCAAAATAGTCGAACGAAATATTTCCCATCCACTAACCACAATTTGAAATAAACAAATCGTACCAAACAAAATCAAAAATAAGCTCATCGTTCTTGAAAAGAGCAATAATGCTAAAAGACCAGCTAGTCCTAATCCTAAGGTAAGCAGTGGATAAATTGTGAAATTAAAAAAACTAGCAAAGCTGCCAAAAATATTTCCGATAAAAATCACGGAAAATAAAAAAATACTTAAAAGCAAGCTATCGGTCAATGATATCTGAAAGATATTATTATTGGCTACGATGGGCTGCTGAAGTGAATATAAATCTAAATACCCACAAGAGGCAACACTGAGAACATGAGTGACTCCTATGGCTCGGTTTATTATTTTCATTCGTATCACCAACTCTCTTTATAATTCTATTATAATCGTTTTATCATCATTTAGAACAAAAAAGGCTTAAATTTTAATTTTTTCTTTTTTTCAAATAATCGTTCACAATCAAAATGACCTAACAACCTATGAGTACCTCTTGATTTTTTGTCATGCTCCTCATTTTGACTGTCTAGTTCTGAAAAAACTTAATTCTTTTTTCAGGCATTTCATGTTCAAACTTCTCCTTTTTAAAATAGAGAATAAATATACTTTTGGGAAAATCTACATCAAACTGATCTATTATTAACTCATAAGTAATAATCAATGTTGTCACTAAATTTCTTTGTGAATAAAAACATTTAAGTGAGGCACATCATTAGTAAAACCTTTAATTAAATTAGTTTGAAAACTTGTAATTGAAGTTAAAATGAAATTTACCATATAAAAAAAGCCTTTATTTTTTATTTCCATTAAAAAGCATCGACATATACTCATCATTTTGTTATCATATATCTGATTAACACTATTTTTATCAGGAGAATATATGAAAACGAAACGACAGACAAGTACATTTTTGCACATAGGGACGCTTTTCGCCCTATTGACACTTTTTTTGTTCTTATGCTATTCCTATTTCAGATCTTCCGATATACCATGTAATGCCTTTGGCTGGTTATTGTTAGATCACCCCGGTTTAAGTCAGGTAGATGAGAGCCTCTTCTTGCTAATTCTTTCATCTTTGTGTGGTTTTATTTTTTCATTGGCTTTTCGAACATATGTGAAAAAACAAATTCCCAAAAAGATGGATGAAGCTGCTACAATTTTTGTTGCATCTAGGTTGCTCGCATTGCTGACCGTTTTATTCTATTCCTTTAACCAAAATTCATTGTTCTTTTTTATACTGAATGGACTGGTTATCATTTTATCCATCTTTACTTACTTTATTTTTTCACTAATATTCAAAAAGTTACGCTTGCCACTTTTAATGCAACTAATCCCACTATTCTGCTTTGTCTATAGTGTCTTTTCTTTTCTTGTATTAGCGTTAGCGCCAACTTTTGATCCAGCAAATATTCAAATCACTAGTAATTTTCTTGAATTACTCTTCATTTCGTGTTTAGGAATGATGATGTGGCAAATAAGAAAAACAGTTCAGGACAAGTAAGTCTAAGTGCCTTGAACTGTTTTTTTATTTTTCGGATGATATTGCTAATAAAGAATCCTTTACAATAGACATAAATGATTGAACTTTACATAAAAAACATCAAAGCTAGTCATTTCTGATAACTTTGATGTCTGAGGATTATTAACAGTTGAGTCTAAAAATTTTTCAGTTGATTTTTTCTATATAAGAAAAATCTGCTAAATTTAGTTCCTTGATAAGACGATCATAGACTTTTCTAGCAATATAAGCATGCTCTTCCACGGTTCTTCCAGCAGCGATTTTGGGTAGTTGTCTTCTGCTGTTTGCCGTTTTAACCAACGGCAATGCTAATTGATAGTTGAGCTGATCATCAGTTTTCACAACTTTAACAGTATTCGACAAGATCAGTGAATCAAAGAAGATACTGGAACGACGATTCTTATATTTTTGAGCTTGGATACGCTCAATGATTACTTCAACTTGATCAAAATAATAAGTTTCGTTGACGTCACCGATCAGTTCTACAATTTTTAAAAATTCTGATGGCACAGGTAATTGTTTCTTTTGTAAATAAAAATAATTGGCAAGAGAATAAGATAACTTGTTATGATAATTTAAAGAAACAAATCGATAATTCTCATTGCCGGCAACCTGTCTCGTCACAGGAATAAGATCTTCTACGGTTGCATAAAAATAGGTTGAATTAGACACGAAACATTCTTGCCAACATTCATTTCCCATAACCAACTGTTTTTCCGTTTGCGACAAATGACTAATAGCTTGTAAAATCTGGGCTGCAGCTTCTTCAATTTCTTTTTGATAAGTTTCTTCCTCAAATATTGGAAAATTCAACTTATAACGACGATTTTCCCGCTTGATTAGATTTTCATCAATCAGCTGATCAAGAAAAGCTTCAAATTTTGGATGATCAAAATTTTTTTTCAACTCTCTCAAAATAATGTCTTCTTCTTGATGATGATGCAAATACTCAATCAAAGTTGGAAAAACAGCATTGTTTACTAGTTTGCTAAGCAACTGCTGGTGATTTTGTGAATAAAAATAGTTCATTTTTTCCCCTTCTCGTTTTCCCTAGCTCAATCGGAAATAGGCCGAAGAATCCCAAAAATACGAGCAACTATTTTCGGATTCTTCGGCTTATTTTTTAAAGCTGGATCACTTCTGTTCCAACCTCATTTTGATCGAACAAGCTAGGCTGGCATTGTGAGCCTGGAACAAATAGCTGTCAGGCTCTTTAATAAATCGAATAAAAGGTGTTAGCAACCCCTTAGCTAGCTTAGTTAAAAACTGCTGTTAGCTGAGGAACGACTTGTTTCTTACGAGAAACAACTCCTTTTAATAAGGCACGATTGTTCGTTAATTTAACTTGGAAAGCTTCTTCGACTTTATCTAATCCCTGACCAGCAACTAATAATTCCGAATCGCTATCTAGGATATTCGTTACCACTAGGACAAAGAGGTCATATCCATTTTTAGCCATTTCTTCAGTCATCGCTTCTTCCAGTTCCGTTTGACGAGCCATTACTTCGCTTAAATCGACTGTATTCACTTGTGCAATACGAACATTAGCTTCTCCCATTGGGAAGCTTTTGGCATCAAGGTCAAGTAAAGTTGCAGCTGATTTATCGCTAAGATTTGTACCGGCCTTTAACATTTCTAACCCATAGCTTGTCAAATCAACGCCTGCAATTGTTGCAAGTTCTTTTGCAGCTGCCTCATCTTCTGATGTGCATGTTGGTGATTTGAATAGCAATGTATCAGATAAAATTGCAGAAAGCATAATGCCAGCAATTTCTTTAGGAAGTTCTACTTGGTTTTCTTTATATAACTTCAAAATGATTGTACTTGTACAACCTACTGGTTCAGCTCGGTAATAAAGTGGATTGGCTGTTTCAAAATTTGCAATCCGATGATGATCAACGACCGCTAAAATTTCTACTTCTGCAATATCAGAAATACTTTGTTGAAATTCATTATGGTCCACTAGCATCACTTGTGTTGTTTCTTCTTTTGCTGATTGAACGACACGTGGGGCAGATAACTTAAAGTAATCTAATGCATATTGTGTTTCTTCGTTAGGTGTACCTAAAGCTACAGCTTCAGTTTCTTTTCCTAGTTGATTTTGCAAGTGTGAAAAGGCGATTGCCGCTCCAATTGCATCTGTATCTGGATTTTGGTGACCAAAAACTAAAATTTTTGACATTTGTCTCGCTCCTTTATGGTTTCTCCTACTTAATAATAGCAAAAAAACCGAAAGAAGCAATACTGACGCTATAATTTCTAGGATGGAAGAAATTCCGATCCATCTTACTTTTATAACAAACAATCGTAAACAAAATTTTTGATAGCGCGAAGTACCATGGAACAGTCATTTAAAAAGTTGGCCATGCCATTACTCATTTCATTGCAGAACTCTTTGTACTGAAAGAAAAAGTTAGGAAAAGTAAATCATTTATCGTTTTTTTTCTTTACTAGCCTTTAATGACTACTTGAGTTTTGAGCAAACGGTTCAACTAAGCGGTTTTCAGCGATTACCTGTGCCATCCATAAACTTGATTGTTTCGGTAACCGTTTATAGCCATTGTCCAGATCGACACGATAAAAACCATATCTATTTTTATAGGCATTCAACCAACTCCAACAGTCAGCAAATGTCCACATATGATACCCAAAGCAAGGAGAACCTTCTGAAATTGCCTGCTGCAGTTGCGTCAAATGTTCAAATAAAAAATCAATTCGGTAGTTGTCGTCAATCATATTCTCTTTATTGTTGAACCGTTCTTCTTGCGACACACCCATCCCGTTTTCTGAAATATACCAAGGGATATTGCTATAACTGTTTTTTAACCGCATCGCAATATCATAGATTCCCCGCGGATAAATCTCCCAGCCACGATGTGGGTTAATTCGTTTCTCCGGCCAATCATAACCTCGGAATAAATCTCTTAGTCCTGTGATTGGTCGTTTCTTTTCTTGAGGTGCTTGAACACGTAATGGCTGGTAATAATTACAACCAATAAAGTCTACTGTATTCTCCGCAAAAATTTCTTTATCACCTGTTTCTGTTTTAGGAAGCAAATCACTTTCTCGTAATACCTCTACCAGCTCTTCTGGGAAAGTACCTCGTACCGCACAGTCCAGAAAGCTGCGAATATAAAACAGGTCTGCCCACTTTGCAGCAGCCACGTCTTCAACTTCTTCGCTTTTAGAGTAAACGGGTGCTAAATTGAGAATGATAGAAATTTGTCCGTCATTAAAAGAAGAGCACCGGTACTCCTTTACAGCTTTCGCATGCGCTAGTAGTGTGTGATAGGCAACTTGTATAGCTCGTTTAAAATCATGCACCTTGGGCCAATGTGCATCTCCCATATACCCACATTCGATGTGTACAAGAGGCTCATTGAACGTCGCCCATTTTTTTACTAAATCACCAAAAACTTCAAACGCAGTCTTTGCGTAAAATGCAAAATGATCCGCTGACTCACGAACTTCCCAGCCACCTTTTTCCATCAGCCACCAAGGCATATCAAAATGGAACAAATTGATGATCGGCTCAATGCCATTATCCAGCATTTCCTGAAAATAGGCTCGGTAAAAATCAACAGCTTGCGGATTTAATGTCTTGCCATCCGGTAAAAGACGCGTCCAAGCAATCGAGGTCCGATAGGAATTTAAATTCATTGCCTTCATACAGGCAACATCTTCTTTGTATTGATAATACGTATTAGAGGTATTTTCTGGTCCTGTTCCGTTATAAAACAATTCTGGTTCTATTTCAAACCACTTATCCCAAGTTGATGGGCTCTTGCCATCAACCAAAGCAGCTCCTTCTGTCTGAGGGGCAGAAGCCGCTGCTCCCCACAGAAAGTTTTGTGGAAATGTATCCATTTAAAATTTCCTTCCTTTTCTATCGTTTTATCCACTGATTCCCTTCAGTCAGTGAACCCAATGATCATCGTTTATGTTGGTTCATTCTTTTTCTCATTTATATTTACCATGATTTGGCAAAATTATTTAGTCAGTGTGATACTCGTTCTCTTTGATCTTTATCATGAAACCATTTGTTTGACCATCATCGCTATGCTAGTTGCTAATAATCTCATTTTGGTTTCTCCAAACTCTTGATGTTTTGTTCAAACAAAGCTGGACGCTAGGAACATCCCAAACGTCCACTTTGATGTTAAAGATGATTATTCGGTTTTAGCCCAACGATCATATGCTTTTTGATAAGTGCTGACAAAATCATTTAATCCCATTGATTTTAATGTACTGACATATTCATCCCATTTAGCCAAACTTTCCACACCTGTAATAAATTTAGCTTCCATTTGCTCTACATAAGTCCGAATGTCCGTCGCGTTGATCGCAATTTGATCTGCTTCATCTTTCGTCATATAAACAATTGGGAAAGGTACCTCGGTATTGGGCATGATTTTCTCGTTGATTTCTTTCATGCGAAATTCCGTCCATACACTAGGATCAGGATCGTTGACATTAGCTAAAACACTTTGGGCATAATCGTCTTCTAAACCCGGTACGACTAAGCCATAATCCATTGCAATTTTCCCACGGTCTTCTTCCATCTTTTGTTTATTTTCACCTGTATATACCCGAACTTTTTCTCCAGAATCGTTTGTTTCATATTTCCAAAATGCCCCTTCTGGACCTTTTGTCATTAAATCTTGCCCTTCTTCTGTGTAAAGATAGTCCGCCCATCGCATTGCTGCCTCTGGACTTTTACATTTATTGGTAATCGCAAAAGTTCCAGTTGTTACACGAGGATGACCCGGTGCTAAAGGTGTATTTTGAATACTTGAAGTAACTGGTGAAAACATTGGATCTGATAAAGAATCCTCAGGCATTTTACCAGTAGCCATGTATGAAGCATACGCGCCAAATAAACCGACTTTATCTGTTTGTGTGTTTCCTTGATACTTTTCTTCTGACTGCGAGAAGACTTCTGGGTCCAGCAATCCTTCAGAATAAAGTTTATTCATATACGTTAAATATTCCTTATAGTTAGCCGATGCAGCAGCATAACGCACTTTTCCGTTAACTTCTTCGATTCCTAGAGATTTCATACCAAAAGCAGGTAGCAACCACGTACGAATAATTGCCAACTTGTTGCCGTCTGATAACGGAATCTCATCTTGTTTGCCATTACCGTTGGGGTCTTCTTCTTTGAATCGCTTCAACAATTTATATAACTCATCCGTGTTTTTTGGCAATTCGGTTACCCCTAATTTTTCTAGCCACTCGCCGTTATACCATAAAGGTGAGATATAAAGAGGGCTAGAGGTATCTTCTGGATATAATCGTGGTAAAGAATAGATATGACCATCTGGTGCAGTAATTGATTTTTTGAACTCTGGGTTCTCATCAAGGATTTTCTTTAAATTTGGCGCATAGTCATCAATCAAATCCTCCAAGGCAATTAAAATTCCTTGTGATCCATAATCTGATTGTTTGGCATTTGAAAGACCACTTCCTGCACCAAAAATAACATCTGGTAACTCACCAGAAGCAAAAGCCAAATTCAATTTTGCTTCAAAATCTGTACTTGGCGGAGTAATATAATCAAAATTGATTCCAGTTAATTCCGCTAACGCTTTAGCCGAAGCTAACTCATCCCATTCTGCTTCTCCACCAGGCGCCATCATCGTCATGTTGATTTTTTCTTTAACGATTGGCATTCCGGTTTTTTCAACGGCAATAGTTTCTTCTTTTCCAGCAGTATTTCCCTTGTTGCCACAAGCACCCAAAAGAGTTGTTGTCAACACTAATGATGCAATTACTAAATAACATTTTTTCATTCATTTCACTCACTCTCTTATTTATTTTTAGTTAGCCTTTCAAAGAACCAACCATGACACCTTTAACAAAGTACTTTTGTAAAAACGGATAGATCATAATGATTGGTAATGTCGAAACGATCATTACTCCATATTTAATGACTTGTGCAAGCTGTTGTTTACTATAAGCTACTTCTGCTGCCGCTGCTGTCATCTCTGTTGTTCCTTTTGTTAAATCTTGATTCACTAAAATCTCTCGCAGGATTAATTGAAGCGGATACATTGATTTGTTTGTTAAATAGATTAACGCACTAAAATAACTATTCCAATGGGCCACTCCGCAAAATAGTCCCATTACTGCAATAATTGGCATTGATAAAGGTAAAACAATCTTCATAAATATCTGAAAGTCAGAACATCCATCAATCAATGCCGCTTCCTCCATTTCTCTAGGGATGGTGGATTGAAAGAAAGTACGTGTAATTGCAATATTATAAACTGAAACGGCCCCTGGAATAACTAACGCCCAAATCGAATCATTCATCCCTAGATTTTTAATCAATAAATAAGTAGGTACCAAACCGCCACTGATAAACATAGGAACCATCAAAAACTTCATAAATAGATTTTTCCCATAAAATTCTGCTCTTCCTAGAGCATATGCACAAGGAAGTGTACATAATAAATTGATAAATGTACCTAGTAATGTGTAATAAATCGTGTTCCGGTAACCTTGCCAGATACTTTTATACGTAAAAATTGTTTTGTAACCATCCCAAGTGATCTTTTTTGGCAATAGCCACATTTCTCCAGAATTGACGGAGGTCGGACTAGATATAGATGCGCTTATAACATAAATCAACGGATAAATAACCAACAAAAGTGCAATGGCAATAAACAAGTAGATGAGAAACATAAAAAATTTGTCGCCTTTCGATGATCGGATCGCTTTTGAATACATTATTTTCCCTCCATTACCATAAGCTTGTTTCGCTGACTTTACGCGAAATTTTATTTACTGTGATTAATAAAAATGCGTTGATTGCTGCATTGAACAGTCCGACAGCTGATGCATAGCTGTACTGTGCGTCAAGCAACCCTTGTTTGTAAACAAACGTGGCAATCACATTTGAAGAATCCATATTCAACGCATTTTGCATCAACAGGATTTTTTCATAACCTAATGACATCAAACTCCCTACATTCATGATCAGTAAAATAACCATAGTAGGAATGATAGTCGGTAAGTTGATATACCAGATTCTTTGCCATCTCGTTGCACCATCGACAGTTGCAGCTTCATGAAGCTGCGTATCAACACCAGATAATGCAGCTAAATAAATCACTGAGCCCCATCCTGTTCCTTGCCAAACCCCAGATAATACGTAGATCGTTTTAAACCAACGAGGATCTGTCATGAAACTAATTCGCTCAAAACCTAGAAAAACCAGTAGATGGTTAATAATACCGGTGGAAGGCGTCAAAAAAGCAATTAACATACCGCAAACGACAACGACTGAAATAAAATTAGGTGCATAAGTCACTGTCTGCGTAAATTTTTTAAATTTTCCATCTTTCAACTCATTTAGTGCTAGTGCTAATATAATCGGTAGCGGAAATCCTACGACCAAAGAATATATACTGATACCTAACGTGTTTTTAATTAGATCCCAGAAATAGTAGGAATCAAAAAAACGTTGGAAATGCTTAAATCCTACCCAAGGACTTCCAAAAATCCCTAATGATGGGATATAATCCTTGAATGCTATAATCACGCCGTACATGGGACCGTAAGAAAAAACAGCAACCACCACCAATGCTGGAATGACAAAAACATACAGCTGTCGGCTTTTATATAATTTTTTTTTGATCTCTGACCATTTTGTTTTCTCTTTCTCTTTATTGACATCAAGTAATGCATCAGCCATTTTTTAACCTCCTTTTATGAAGTTCACTCATCTCTATCCTTGTGGCTTTTTTGAAATTTCAAGACCAATCAGCCCAATTGCTGGTTTCTCTAATTCACTGCTGAGGATATATATTTGATCTTCTTCCGTATATACTTCTAATTCTTTTTTTGTAGATAAATCTTTAATCACATGATGTTTATCGGCCTCAATGTCAGCTAAAAATATTTTTTCTTGTGTAAAGCGAATACTTTGAAAGGCATAGTGTATGGTTTGATCTTTGCTGTATGTTAATTTCCACTGATTTTGCCATTCTTTAGGTTGTGAGCGAATTTCATAGATTCCTTCTCCATAGATATTTAGCCAATTCCCAATTTCCTGTAAGATTTTGGTTTCTTCATCAGTAAAGGTACCATCTGGTTTTGGCCCAACTCCTAAGATCAAATTCCCACCTTTGCTGACCACATCGACAAAAGTTTCCAATAGTTCTTGGGAACTCTTAAAGCGATCATTTGGTACATAGCCCCAATCATCACCAATCGGGATATTACTTTCCCAAACTTTCTTGGGAATTTCAGCTAGTTCTGGCACCTTTCGTTCAGGGGTCACATAGTTCTCATGTCTGCCCCCCATCATACGATCCACAATAATTAATTCCGGTTGCTTCTCACGAGCGATTTCTGCTAATCGATCCATTTCCAGGTCTTCTTTTTTCTGTCCACACCAACCAGCATCTAACCATAAAAGATCCACATGACCATAGTTATGCGTGATTTCTTTAATCTGATTATGAACAAAACATACGTAACGTTGCCAAATTTCTGGGTAACGTTCCGTATCATAGCTCGCATGACGCCCCTTGATCGTATCGTCATCCAACCAATAAAACGGCGAATACCAATCGGCTTTTGAATAGTAGGCTCCTGTTGCTATTTCTTCCTTACGAAAAGCCTCAAAAACTTCTTTTAAAATATCTCTTTTAAACGGGCTTTGTTTACCGCCAACCTTATATTCTGTTTCAAGAGTATTGTACATATTAAACCCATCGTGATGTTTCGTTGTAAAAATACAATACTTAAAGCCTGCTTCTTTACATATACTTGCCCATTTCTTTGCCTGTAATTTTTCTGGGTTAAACTCTTTAATCAAATTCCAGTAGTCTAGTTGCAGTTGTTTAAAATCTTTCCGAAACTCACGCCCTTCTCTTGCCCAAAGGTCTTTTTCAGAAAGTTGCCAAGATTCTACGATTCCTGCTTGAGCATAAAGTCCGTAGTGAAAAATCACGCCAAGTTTTAAATCTTGAAACCATTCTAATCGTTCTTTTAGCATTTCTGTTTCTGGATAAGTCCTATGATCTAATTCAACCTCTTTAGGTACTTCGATATCTCCGCGTATCGCCATTTATGAAACCCCTTTCATGTTTGTGCTTTAAATTTACAAAAAAAGCAAGGCAACAGCAATATGTAAAAAGCATAAGCTATGTAAAAACAGCATAAAGCGTAACTTATTTAGAGGATATCTATATCTTATCTCTTAGTCGGAAAGTAACTATGTAAAAGTAGAAAAAGCTATGTAATAATCGCATACTGATAGAAAACATAAATAAACCTTACTATAATAAAAAGAGCTGTATGACTAATACAAGGAGGTTTTAGCTATGAATCAACATAAACGATCACCACATTCTATTTTTGATTTCACCTATTCTTTAGGAAAATTCTTGCTTTTTCTCATCAAGCTCCAAGTATTTTGGTTTTTATCGGTATTAAAAGGTTGTATTCTACTAGGAACTTTTCCCGCAAGTGTTACCGTTCTCAAATTTTTCTATCATTTATTTGAAGAAAAACAAATTCCTCAAGTCTTATATTCAGATTTTCAAACAAGCTTCAATAATCTGTTTATTTCAACAAATCAACTAGGCTATGCTGCTGGCATGTTACTAGGATTTCTATGGATGGATCTGAGAATTGCAGCTGTGTATTTACAAAACCCTTTCATTCATATGGGGATCTTATTATTATTTATCGCAACTGTCATAGTCATTCTTTATTTATTCCCAGTATTTTTACGTTATGATTTGTCATTCACACAATATTTCAAACAAGCATTATTTCTATCTTTGTGTAGCTTGATTGAGACCGTAGCGATTATTCTGGGGATCTTTGTCGTGACGGCTGTCTCTACCTTTTTCCCAATTTTGACAATCGTGGCTTTTGTGCCTTTATTCTGTTTGCCATTAAGTTGGTTCTCTTTGCAATCAATGATTAAAATTGAAGAAAAAAATCGTACGTTAACGCAATAACAAAAAACAAACCTTAAATCAAACAAACAGCTAAAAGCTGTAACAGAACTGCGAGGAGATTTTACAAGGAAACCTCAATAATAGCTCTTTTTTTAACTTACAATCTACAATGCGATTCGTCAGCCCTTTAGGTAAAAGTCAAATGTCTGTTTCACTCCTTATTCATAATTGTCGCCATCAAAGGGAACCTTCTGCCAATCGTTGACTCAAGCCTTTTTTCAATTTTTGCTAAGGCTACTACCTGTTACTTATCCCTTTCGTTTTTTCTTTCATTGATTATTTTCCAGAAGCTGATTGGCTATGTATATTCATCAACTTTCACTATGTCAAATAAACAGATTATGTACTTTCAAGCTAGTTATTTTCTTTTTTTACAAGTGCTATATACTGAAAATGAAAACGATTACTTCAAGGAGGTTATTATGCAAGTTTCAATCGAACTTACAGATGTCATGCGTGATTTTTTTGAAATTGCGACAAACGAATTAGCGTTAACTATTTCAGATAATGGAAAACCACTCCAACTGATTCAGCGCAACGGTTCATTAAAAATTGAAAATAAAGAAAACGAAACGTTTATCTATTTTCAGGAAAAAGCCCATCTTTTTCGAGCGCTGTCACTCTGGTTAGATCGCTGTGAAGAAGAATTTGTTTATGAAGAGTTTCCGCAATTTGAAAAAATTGGTCCCATGGTAGATCTTTCTAGAAATGCTGTGATGACTGTTGATCAGCTGAAACACTTTTTTGTTCTTTGTAGCAAGATGGGATTAAATAGCTGCATGCTTTATATGGAAGATACGTATCAAATCCCTGATTATCCTTATTTTGGTTATTGTCGTGGTGCCTATTCTCTTGAGGAATTAAAGGCGTTGGATGCTTTTGCAGAGACGGTAGGGATCGAGCTGATTCCTTGTATTCAAACGCTGGCTCATTTAACTAATCCGCTAAAATGGGGATTTGCCAATGGCATGAGAGATACAAGTGATATTCTCCTTGTGGAAGAGGAAAAAACATATCAATTTTTAGATCGTGCAATTTCTGTGATCGCAGCCGCTTTTAAAACCTCAAAAATTCATATCGGGATGGACGAAGCTCATGATCTGGGACGTGGTCATTATTTAACCCAGCATGGTTTGATCGATCGCTTTGATATTATGGAAAAGCATCTGAAAAAAGTAATGGAAATCTGCAGGAACTATCAGTTACAGCCCATGATGTGGAGCGATATGTTTTTTAGAATCGGTTCAAAGTCAGGAGACTATTACGATAAAGACGTACATTTCCCAGAAGATTTGATTGCAAAGATTCCTGAAATTAGTATGGTTTATTGGGATTATTACCATCATTCAAAAGAAGAATACCAATTGCATTTTTCAAATCATAAAAAATTGCAACGACCGATCGTTTTTGCGGGCGGTATCTGGACGTGGAATGGTCTTGCACCAAATTATGGAAAATCGTTTGAAACGACCAGTGCTAGTCTTTCTGTCGCAAAAGAGGAAAAAATCAACGAAGTTTATGCTACTTTATGGGGCGATGATAGTGCTGAAACACCGATCATCGCAAGTTTGTTAGGATTACAACAATTCAGCGAGGAACAATTTGCTCCTGAAGTAAGCATGGAACTGATTAAGGAGCGTTTCCGTCTCTTCCACCATCTTGAAGCTGATGATTTTTTACTGCTAGATGCTTTTGATCAGACGAAAGGTGTAGCAAAAAATAACCCTGATGGATCAAATAGTAGTAAGTTGGCACTTTATCAAGATCTATTATACGGTCTTTACGATGTTGATCTGCAAAATTTAGAACTTCCTTCGCATTATAAGGACTTAAGTGAGAAACTATCTAGCGTAACAGCTAATGAGGACACACAAACGATGTTTACTTTTTATCAGAAATTAGCACAAGTCCTTTTTATAAAAACAAATTTGATCGGTCGCTCTTATCGAGCCTACCAATCAAAAAGGAATGACCAGTTACAACTAATCCTTCACGAACTGGAAGTTCTCACCAAAAAGATCAATGAGTTGCAACACCTCCATCGCCAGCTATGGTTTGAATGGAATAAACCCTTTGGCTATGAAATTATCGATCTTCGTTACGGTGCCTTAAAAAGTCGGATAGAAACAACCATTTGGCGACTGAATAAATTTTTAACAGGAGAAATCAAGCAATTGCCTGAGCTTGAGCAAACGCCTTTACCCTTCGATGCTCCTTTCAAAACAGCAAGCGGTGTCGGGCGAAACTTGTTCCATGGAATTTATAGTGCTAGTAAACTATCAGATATCTAAAGGCAGGAATAAAAAATGAAAAAGAGAACTCTTTTTTTGGTCATTCTGAGTATTTTTTTGTTGGTCACTGCTGCTTCTCAGCTTGTCAGAAACGTGCCTCGTGTCGAAGCAAAACAGACATCTACTAAAATCACTGGGAAAATCAATAATCAAAGAACTGCGAACATCTGCCATCAGCTTTTGCAACAAAATTTAAAGGCTGCAACGGATAAAAATCTGAACGACTATTTAGCAACACTAGTCAAAGATGCACATAAAGCGACCACAAAAGAAATGCAGCAATTTTTTAAAGACTATGATGTCAGTCATGAACTGCTTTCTTTCGAAGTAATCAAACAAGCGCCTCAATCGATGTTAGTAGTGGCAGAACAAAAAACAGTGAATCATGGGAAGAAGGCATATCGAGATCATATCACAACGGCATATCACACCTTTATTTTTGAAGAGAATAAATGGAAAATCAAAGAAACAACAATGACAAATACACAATTTTTAAATTAGGAGTGTTCATATGAAAAAATTCAATAATTGGCCCACCGACTATCCTGATCCTAACTGGTTTATCCATGATCGTTTTGGTTTGTTTATCCATTTTGGCTTGTTCAGTGTGGGAGCTAGACACGAATGGTTTATGACCACAGAACAAGTCTCTTTAGAGGAATATTCAAAAAAATATTTTCAGCATTTTAACCCTGATTTGTTTGATGCAGATGCTTGGGCAAAAGAAGCCGCTCGCTGTGGGGTAAAATACATGGTATTCACGACAAAACATCATGAAGGCTTTGCCTTATGGGATACGAAACAAACTGATTACAAAATCACCAATACTGCTTTTGGACGAGATCTTCTGGCAGAGCTACTCCCGGCTTTTCGCAAAGTCGGGATCAAAATCGGGTTATACCACTCACTGATCGATTGGCGCCATGAACATTTCCCACTAGACGGACTGCATCCTGAAAGAGAGAACCAGAAACTGCGAGAAAAAAATTCCGAAAGAGATATCAAGATTTATCAACGCTATCTTCGCGAACAAGTCAAAGAACTACTGACAGAATATGGAAAAATCGATTATTTATGGTTCGATTTTTCTTACAGCCACCGCGATTGGGGTTGGTCAAAAGGAAAAGGGCACATTGATTGGGATAGCGAAGCACTAGAAAAGCTCTGCTTAGAACTGCAACCCCATCTCCTATTGAATGATCGGCTTGATTTAGGACATGGCATCACTACTCCAGAACAGTTTCAACCTGATAAACCATTAGAGAAAAACGGCATGCCTGTTATCTGGGAAGCCTGTCAGACAATGTATGGCACTTGGGGGTATGACCGTGACAATATGGAATGGAAAAGTAGTGAGATGCTTTTGAAAATGCTGATTGATACCGTTTCAAAAAATGGGAATTTCTTGATGAATATTGGTCCTAATCCACGAGGAATGATTGATACGAAAACGTTGGAGCGGCTTCATGCTATCGGGGATTGGATGACCCTTCACAAAGCATCTGTCATTGGCTGTTCATATAGCGCCTTTGAAGCTCCTGACGATTGCCGATATACACAAAATGGAAACAAGCTTTATCTGCATCTCTTTTCTTATCCTTACCGCAACCTTCATCTTAAAGGATTAGCAGGTAAAGTTGAGTTTATTCGTCTGCTCAATGATGGCTCGGAAATTTTTTATCGAGGATTTGATCCGGACGAAGTGATTACTTCTACAGAAGCAGTCATTGCTCCAGAAGATCTTGTCATCACCTTGCCAATCATCAAGCCTGATGTGCTGATCCCAGTAATTGAAATTACCTTGAAAGACGAATAAAGAGCAAATATAAAGCAGATGATACTTCCTTCGTCGATTCACAAACAATACTGGCATCGAAAGCTTGTAAAAACATACTTTTAGTGAGAAATATCGTAAAACATTTGAATAACTACCCAAGTTGTATGCTGAAAAAGCAACAATTTGGGTAGTTATTTCAGTCTTTTACAATTATTTGCTTTTGTTTTTTTAGTTAGAAGCTCAAAACTGGAAATAAAATGACTTCTTCGTCCTGCTCCAGTTCGATGCCCCCCTTAGTTTACTCCTATTTATTGCTTATAAAGTTCCTTCTCTATTCATTGTTCGGTATTGACCTGGAGTCACACCAACGTTCGTCCTGAATTTTCTCGTATAGTTTGAAACATCATAATAACCATTCTTTTGAATAATCGTTTTTATTGGCAAATCAGTTTCTATTAAGTCTTGCTTGATTTTTTCTAGCCGCAATTCTTGCAGATATTTTGAGAAAGTAGTACCTGTTTCTTTTTTGATAAAACGGCTAAGATACGAAACTGAAAGTTGAAATTCATCTGCCAACTTTTCCATAGATAATTGGGAAGAAGCATAGTTTTTGTGAAGATATTCGAACAATTCTTTTTTCAGCACAGACTCTTGATTTTGTGGCTTAACTTGCATAACCTCACAGATCATTTTTGCGAGCATTAATAGTTGTTGCTTCAATTCGAGTAAATTACTAAACTTGGCACTTCTTTCTGCTTTTTTCAAAATTGTTTTATTTTGCAAATTACTACTTACTTTAGCAACTGCATTTAACAGATAAAAACCATACATTTTTTGTCCACTATAAGAAAAATGTTCTTTAATCCCCCGCTCAATCAACGATTCAATCGTTTCCGCAGCAATCGTTAAGTCTCCTTGACGCAGACTTTGAATCAATTTCAGTTTTTCTCCATCTGGGTAATTAATGCTAGTTGAAGACTCTTCACTTGGAATTTCATTATAGAAAACAAAGTTATTTTCTACTGTTGAATAGTCTAATGCGGCCAAACCTTCAATATAAGAAGCATTGATCTTCGTAAGGTTTTCAGTACTATTTCCTACTCCTATCCTAAAAGTACCGTAACACGTTTTTTTTAGTTGCTGAATCATCTCTATTACAACTTTCTTGTGACTAGTTTTTTCATAGGTACTAAAAATATAGGCGGTCACTCCTGCAGATAGGATCTCTGTACCATATCCCGAAAAGTTCTTTCCGCTTACTTTCAGCGGTAACTCATTAGCTGTGTCGTCAATGCTCTGGATAGGATAATCAACTACGACGACAAAATAGCAAGTACCGGTAAAATGTACTTGGACAGAGTTCAGTAGAACTAATGAATCTTCTGGAGACTTAAATTTCCCTCCTAAAATTTTTCTAAGGACCTGTTCTCTCGCATGGGGAGTCTGTCGTTTAATTTCTTTATGTAGCTCTTCATGTTCGTTCAAAAATTGCGCCAACGTTTCATAGACATTCCCGTTGGAAACAGCTACACCGATTTTATTTCGATAATATTGATCAATCAATTTTTCAATGTTGCGGATTGGCTGTGAAAAACGAGTACCTATAATCACTACAAACACTAGACCAAACACAAATATCACAAAAAAAAGTTTTAAAAACTTTTGGTGGATGGTATTGATCTTTGTCAAAGCTTGTGATGGATCCATTACAGAAACAAATGACATATTCAAATCCCTGCTATTCAAAGACTGGACAAGATAGTTTCGATGGTTGTAGTAAAAATTATCCTGTTGCAAGATCATTTGTATTTGCTTCGGCTGATGCAAATGCGCCGTTAGTTTGTTATTACTGGTATCTGCTGCTAGAATACGATACGAGTCATCAATCAGATAGTTGGTACTGATACCATCACTATTGGAAAGATTCAACAGCTTATTCAAAATCGAAAGATTGATTGAATAGATTGCTACGCCATAAAAATGCATTTCTGCATCTTTAATTGGAACAATGTAAAAAAGTTGTGTGGAATTGGGTTCTTTTTTCAGGGTTAGCCCAGTTGGAATATCGTTATCTAGATGTGAAAGCAGCTCTTTTTTATCAAGCGAATGATTATTGATTTTTCGTTGCAAAAAATTGTCCACTGTCAAGCTACCGGCAGATGAAAACAATGTATTTGGGTTTTCTTTGTAGTAAAGATAAATTTCCTCAACAAAATCATTACTTAGCTTATATTGTTGCAAGCTAAGTTGTCCTTCACGAGCATAATAACTATGGGAAAGCCTTCCAGGTGAAAGATTGGTGTTATAAGGAATATGTTGAGTGATATTATCCAATTGCAAAAACTTATTTTCAGATGAGTACTTCAATTGGAGTAACTGGTTCTTGGCTGTCAAAACAACTTGCTGATTAATGCTTTCTTTAGCCGTATGAAACCAAATTAACGATACCATAAAAAATGGCACTAGAAAGACAAAAAGATAAGATAAAATCGACTTAGAAAGCTGTCTGTGCTGTTTATTTTTCCCGTTAGTAGCAACTTCTCGTACCATATGTCCCTCCTTGATTCTTTAGCTAATCCTGTCGTGTTATCTAGGGCTTTAGTTATAAATAGCAACTTTTCATTTCTATAATTACTCCTCACAATTCCATCCGCACTGGTCAATGAATAATCTACAGGCTGCTGATCCCGATGAAGATACCTAAAAAAACTGATCCATCAACTTCATAGAACCATTTTCTTTATCCTGACAACCCAGCTTTTTGCCGCCACATTTTATTTACATATATCACAAATCTAATTTTTATCTGTTATTCTTCCATCGTTTCCTTTTATTCCAACGTATGTATGCCTCGATTATAAAGCGCTTTCTAACCAAAGGAAATCCTTGCTTAAAATTTTGATCATTGTTCAAAAATTAGCAAGATTTTTGTTCAACTCATTCATTTTTATTCAAAAGCATTTTATTCGCAAAAAGAAAGCGCTATAATAAAAGAAAAACTTGGAGAAAAAAATGGAGACTAGACGTACAAGCGATCTTTTAAGCTATTTGGTAAAAAAGAAACAAGCAACTTCCAAAGAACTTTGTACTCACCTTCACTGTAGTATAAGTACACTTCGCAGAGAATTACTTGAGCTAGAAAAACGAAAATTGATCCGCAGAACTTGGGGCGGAGCGATCTTGAACGAAACGACAAACATGGAATATACTTATCTTCAAAGAGAAGCCAGTAATATCCCGGAAAAAAAGATCATCAGTGAATTAGCACGAGATTTTATTGCACCAGGTATGTGTATTTTTTTAGATTCCAGCAGTACTGTTCTACACCTTATTCCACTACTTGTTAAGATACCTAACTTAATTATCATTACCAATGGTTTGCGTACAGCTTTAAAGTTAAGTGAATGTCAGAACGAATCTTTAAAAATTTATTTGACTGGCGGTGAAGTCAAACTTAATGCTAGTACAGTTATTTCAAATACACTTGATCCCATTACCAGTTCCTTTCGTTTCAATGCTGCCTTTTTATCTTGCCGGGGGCTCGACCATGAAGGGATTTATGAAGCAAACTTCAATCAAGCACAAATCAAAAAAGAAATGATGAATAAAGCACAAGAGATTGTTTTATTGGCTGACGAAACGAAATTTGACTCTACTCATTTTTTCAAGATAGGTGATTATTATGATTATGATGCGATTGTTACCAATAAAAAACCGCCTAAGATTTATCATAAAATCATTGAAAAAAATGACATTCACTTGGTGTATCCCACTGAATGAGAAATATAAATGGACAAAAAACGATTGGAGCATCCAATATTTCTCATTGTTCAACTTGTTGATAGAACTTTTGCAACCAGCCAAATAAACGCCCTTGTTACTCACCCTTTTTCTTCTCAAAAAGCAGGTGACTCAAACAGCACTTATTTGCTTCATCAAAAGAAACAGCACACCTACATCAAACTATTATGGATTACCCTACATTCACAGATCATCGAACAAGACAATCCGCTATCAAAAGTGTTTTAGTATCGCTAAAAAATGAACATATAGCATTTAGGTCATTGCTTAATTGGCTCTATCATTTATGTGACTGGAGGATTCTTCAGTCACATTTTCGTGCGCTTTGTGCGAAACAAAAAATCTGAGACAGAATGAGATTCATTCTGACCCAGATTTGATTTTACACAGCTACTCAGTTCTTATTGCTGAGATATCCTCGATAGTCTTCTGTGTGAAGTAGTCGTTTGGCATTCTCGACTCTTTCTTTTGTTGGCGGTTCAATACCTTCTAGTGGATAATCTAAGCCAAGTGTTTCCCACTTATATTTCCCCATCGTATGGTAAGGTAGAATCTCTACTTTAGCTACATTGTTCAATGTCTTGATAAAGTCATCTAGCCGAATCAAGTATTCATCATAGTCACTGCGTTCAGGAACTAATACGTGTCTGATCCACACTGGCTTATTGATTTCAGAAAGATATTGCGCCATCTCCAGAATATTTTCATTATCCCAACGTGTTAACTTTTTATGCTCTTCGTTGTCGATGTGTTTGATATCAAACAGTAACAATTCAGTATACTTCATCAATTCTTGAAAACGAGAAAAGAATGGTTCGTCACGCGTGAAAGGCTTCCCACAAGTATCTAGCGTAGTATGCATACCACGCTCTTTCGCTTTCTTGAACAGTTCGATCAAAAAATCGATCTGTAATAAAGGTTCGCCTCCACTAACAGTGATACCGCCTTCTGAACCCCAATAGGAACGATAGCGCTCTGCTTGGTCTAATAGTTCATCCGCCGTATATTCTTTTCCTCCGCCTATATTCCATGTATCAGGATTATGACAAAATTCACAACGCATGCGACAACCTTGCATAAAAACGACGAATCTAACGCCTGGTCCATCTACAGAACCAAACGTTTCGATCGAATGAACATAGCCAATTGTTTTTTCTTCCATAAGGATCACTTCTTTTCTTTGATTTCATTTTATTTCAAAAGACACTTGAATCAACCGATTGCTAGGAAAAGACGAGGGCAAAGACCTCCGCCTTGCCCTCAACCTTTTTCAATCGTTCTTTTTAATGATAGATCGTATTATTTATTCCGCTTTACATTCTATCGTGTGATGTTCTCATCAATACGTCTAATTGTTGTTCTCTCGTTAGATCACGGAATTTAACAGCATAACCTGAGACACGGATCGTCAAGTTAGGGTATTTCATTGGATTTTCCATAGCGTCACGTAATAGATCATTACTAAATACATTGACGTTCAAATGGTACGCTCCCTTAGAGAAGTAACCATCTAATACATTACGCAAGTTGCCGATACGTGTTTCTTCATCTTTTCCAAGACCGGAAGGATTGATCGTTTGCGTATTAGAGATCCCGTCACGTGCATAACCATAATTGATTTTAGCAGTTGAGTTAAGACTTGCCAACAATCCATTTTGTTCTGCATTGTAACTTGGGTTTGCCCCAGGAGCAAGAGGTTTACCTGCTTCACGTCCATCAGGTGTGTTACCAGTGTTTTTACCATAAACCACGTTTGATGTGATTGTTAATAATGACGTTGTTGGTGTGGAGTTACGGTATGTTTTATGACGTTTGATTTGTGTCATAAAGTATTCTAAGATCCATTCTGCTAACTCATCTGCTGCATCATCGTCATTTCCGTATTTAGGGAAGTCGCCAGTTACTTCGAAATCAACGGCAATTCCTTTTTCGTTACGGATTGGTTTCACATCTGCATATTTGATTGCTGACAAGCTATCCGCTGCATGAGAGATTCCAGCAATCCCTGTTGCAAATGTACGTTTCAAATCTGAATCCATCAATGCCAGTTGAGCTGCTTCATAAGAATATTTATCATGCATATAATGGATGATGTTTAATGTATTCACATATAATTCAGCTAACCAGTCCATCACATTCATAAATTTGTGTTTTACTTCTTCAAAGTCTAATACATCAGCTGTGATTGGACGATATTCAGGAGCAACTTGAGCACCAGTTACTTCATCAACCCCACCGTTGATTGCGTATAATAATGCTTTTGCTAAGTTCGCACGAGCACCGAAGAACTGCATGTCTTTTCCAACAACTGTTCCAGATACACAACATGCAATAGCGCAATCATCTGAACCCCATTGTTCACGAAGAAGATTGTCATTTTCAAATTGGATAGATGAGCTTTCGATTGCAATTTTACTTGCATAAGTTCTGAAGCCTTCTGGTAAATGTTCTGAATATAAAACTGTTAAGTTTGGTTCAGGAGAAGGACCCATGTTAGTCAATGTGTGCAATAGACGGAAATCATTCTTAGTTACTAATGAGCGTCCATCTAAGCCCATTCCAGCGATTGAAAGAGTCGCCCAGATTGGGAATCCTGAGAATAATTGATTGTATTCTGGTGTACGGGCAAATTTCACCATACGCAATTTCATGACTAAGTGATCGATCAATTCTTGTGCTTCTTGTTCGGTAATCACGCCATTATCTAAGTCACGTTGGATATAGATATCTAAGAAAGCAGAGATACGTCCGATTGACATTGCTGCACCATTTTGTGATTTGATTGCTGCTAAATAACCGAAGTATAACCATTGTACTGCTTCTTTTGCATTAGCAGCTGGTTTAGAGATATCATAGCCATATTTTGCAGCCATTTCTTTCATTTGTGCTAAAGCACGATATTGTTCTGTGATTTCTTCACGAAGACGAATGACTTCTTCATCCATTGTATGGAAACCTGTCATATCATGGTCTTTTTTCTTTTGTTCCATCAAATAGTCAATACCATACAATGCGATACGACGGTAGTCTCCGATGATTCGTCCACGTCCATAAGCATCTGGAAGGCCTGTAATGATTTTGTTTTTACGTGCTGCACGCATTTCAGCTGTATAGGCATCAAATACACCTTGGTTATGTGTTTTACGCCAATCGCTAAAGATATGTGTCAACTCATCATTAGGTGTGTAACCATTACTTGTTAATGCATTGTTAGCCATATTGATACCACCAAATGGCATAAATGCTTGTTTCAATGGTTTATCTGTTTGTAAACCAACGATTTTTTCAAGATCTTTGTCTAAATAACCTGCATCATGTGAGGTAATCGTTGAAACGATTTCTGTGTCCATGTCATAAACGCCATTGCGTTCAAATTGAATATCATTTAATTTTTGTAATTCTGCCCAAAGCTTTTCTGTTGCTTCAGTTGGTTTTTCTAAAAAGCTGTCGTCTCCACGGTATTCAGTGTAGTTATTTTGGATGAAGTCTCTTGTATCTACGCCTTCTTTCCATTTCGTTCCTTTAAATCCATTCCATTGCTCCATTGTATGGACCTCCCGTTATCTGTTTTATGTAACAGTTTTTACGTGATTAGTATAACACAGACGAGCATCTTTGCAAGGGTTTTCTTGTTTTTTATTTAACAAAAGATGGCGTTTTTATTCACTTATATCAACAAACGCTAATATACCAAGCTTTAGCAATTGTGAACACTTTCATATTTTTTTATCTTAATATTTATAATTTTTTAATAATCAGAAAAAAGAAGGTAGTTCTGTATTAAAACAGATCTACCTTCTTTCAAAAAACTATAACAGTTAATCGGTAATGGCTACTTCAGGTGGCTCAATGACTTTAATCACTTCGCCGCCTTTTTTCTCGTCAACTGCAAATGAGCCATTAGACGTTCGATCGCCAATCGGATAATCCGTTGGGTCAATCATTAGCTCTTGACCTTTTTGATTGATGATTATTATTTCTTTAGCGTTTCCTTCAGACATATGAATAACTCGATGTGGGTTTTTCTTTAGTTCACGTAGAACCGTAACACCACGTTTTGCTCGAGAGGTTTGACTAATTTCTTGCGCAAGCATCCGTTTTACCGCACCACGTTGAGTGACGATGATGATTGGCGTATCTCCTTCTGTCAAAACGAGTAACCCGTTAACGACAGTATCTTCGTCTTTGAGGTTGATTGAACGAACGCCAGCAGCTTTTGCTCCTACCACAGGTACTTCTTCTAATGGATATCGTAACCCCATCCCTTGGTAGGTGACTAAAAAGAGATCTAAATCCGTTTGACCTTCTACCAAGTAAGACGCAACTAATTCATCATCGTCACTTTTGAGTTTCATGCCACTTAACGGACGACTCTTATAAGTACGCCATGGTTCAAATTCAGTCATTCGAGTTTGTTTTACCCAGCCATTTTTACTGATGAAGACCAATGTTTTTTCTGCTTCGATTTTTTTGTATGGAAAAACAGCTAGAATCGATTCATCAACCGAAAGATTGACAATCGTTTGTGAAATATGTTCTCCAGCATCTTTCCATTTTAAATCTGGCAATTCATGGACAGGACGATAAATGACATTTGCCTTATTGGTGATCAACAACACATGATCCAAGGTATTTAGTTCACCAGAATACAAGAGATAGTCCCCTTCTCTCATGCCGATTTCCTCTGGTTTAGAAGCACTATATGAACGTAGACTAGTCCGTTTCACATAACCTTCCTTCGTTACGCTGACAATCACATCTTCTTGTGCTACTAACACTTTTGTATCAATTTTGATTTCTTCGATTTCGTCTTCAATTGTCGTTAAACGTACATTAGCATACTTTTTCTTGACCTCACGAAGTTCTTTCTTCATGACCGAGAATAATTCTTTATCATTAGATAGAATTTTGTTCAATTCAGTGATTTGTGCTATTAAGCTTTCTGATTCTTTACGTAATTCTGTAATATCCGTATTTGTTAGACGATATAGTTGCAACGTCACGATTGCTTCAGCTTGTTCTTCCGTAAACTGAAAAACTTCGACTAAATTTTGCTTCGCGTTTTTCTTATCTTTACTTTCTCGAATCGTAGCAATGACTTCATCCAAGATCGACAAAGCTTTCATTAAACCTTCTACGATATGCTGGCGCTTTTGTGCTTTTTCTAAATCAAATTGACTTCGTTTCGTGATCACTTGTTTTCGATGATCAATATAACTACTTAAAATATCTTTTAACCCCACTTGATGCGGTGTCATGTGATCAATAGCTACCATATTGAAGTTGTAATTGATTTGTAGTTCAGTATTTTTAAACAGATAATTGAGGATACCTTGTGCGTTAGCATCTTTTTTCAATTCAACCACGATCTGTAATCCAGTGCGGTCACTTTCATCTCTAACTTCTGCAATGCCATCGATTTTTTTATTTAAACGGATTTCATCCATTTTCTTCACTAATGTGGCTTTATTTACTTCATAAGGGATCTCGGAAATCACGATTTGCTGCTTGTTCCCTTTAATCGCTTCAATTTTAGTCTTTGATCGCAGAATGACTTTTCCACGTCCAGTTTCATAAGCTTTTTTGATCTCTGCTTTTCCTTGTAAGATTCCCCCAGTAGGAAAATCAGGACCAGGGATATAATCCATTAGTTTCTCTAAACTCGCTTGGGGATGATCAATGAGGTAAATCGTACCATCAATGACTTCTGCTAAGTTATGGGTAGGGATCTCCGTAGCATAACCAGCGGAAATTCCCGTTGAACCATTGACTAATAGGTTTGGATATCTCGCTGGCAACACAGTTGGTTCTTTTTCAGTATCATCAAAGTTCCATACAAGATCAACCGTATTTTTTTCAATATCTGCCAACATTTCACCACTTAATTGGGAGAGCCGTGCTTCTGTATAACGCATAGCAGCTGGTGGGTCACCATCCATACTACCGTTATTTCCGTGCATCTCTATAAGTACTTCTCTTAGCTTCCAATCCTGACTCATCCGAACCATGGCTTCATAAATACTACTGTCCCCATGAGGATGATAATTCCCCATGATATTTCCGACAGATTTGGCAGATTTACGGAATCCTTTATCAAAAGTATTGCCATCTTTATTCATCGCAAATAAAATTCGTCTTTGAACGGGTTTCAATCCATCTCGGATGTCTGGCAATGCTCTTTCTTGAATAATATATTTTGAGTAACGTCCAAAGCGGTCACCCATCACTTCTTCTAGGGTTAGTTCTTGGACTTCTTGACGTTCTTCCATTAGGTGACCTCCTATTCTTCTACTAATTCAGATTGTTTCTCTTCATCGAACAATTCATTGGACGTAGCTGTATTTTCAATATCTTCTTTTTTATCTAAGATACTACCATCTTCTTCTAACGTGAATTGCACATGATTTTCGATCCATTTTCGGCGAGGTTCAACTTTGTCCCCCATTAATGTCGTCACGCGACGTTCCGCTTGAGCAGCATCATCTATCCTCACACGAATCAACGTTCGAGAGGCTGGGTCCATGGTAGTTTCCCACAATTGTTCTGCATTCATTTCTCCAAGACCTTTATAGCGTTGCAACATATAGCCTTTACCAATTTTTTTGATGGTCGCTGCTAATTCATCATCTGTCCAAGCATATTCGACCACTTGTTTTTTTCCTTGACCTTTAGAAACCTTATAAAGCGGTGGTAATGCGATATACACTTTTCCTGCTTCGATCAATGGTTTCATGTAACGATAAAAGAACGTCAGTAATAGCACTTGAATATGTGCACCATCGGTATCCGCATCGGTCATGATAATAATTTTGTCATAATTGCAATCTTCAATTGAAAACTCAGGTCCAACACCTGAACCGATCGTATAGATCATCGTATTGATTTCTTCGTTTTTCAAGATGTCTTGCATTTTTGCTTTTTCAGTGTTGATCACTTTCCCACGAAGAGGCAAGATGGCTTGGAATTTACGGTCTCTTCCTTGTTTTGCTGAACCACCAGCAGAGTCTCCCTCCACGAGGTATAACTCATTCTTCTTCGGATTTCGCGATTGGGCAGGTGTCAGTTTCCCTGAAAGTAATGATTCGCCTTTTTTACGTTTTTTCCCATTACGGCTTTCTTCTCGGGCTTTTCGGGCAGCTTCACGAGCTTCTCGGGCTTTGATTGCTTTTCGCACCAGCATTTGGCTCATTTCACTGTTTTCCTGTAAATAAAAGCCCATTTGTTCTCCAATGACATTATCTACTACTGTACGGGCAATTGGTGTACCCAATTTTTCTTTTGTCTGTCCTTCAAATTGTAAGAGATTCTCAGGTACCCGAATGGAGAGGACGGCTGCCAAACCTTCTCTAAAATCACTACCTTCGAGATTCTTATCTCGTTCCTTCAGTAATCCCACTTTTCGGGCATATTCATTGTAGGCTTTCGTCATCGCTGACTTCATGCCGACTTCATGGGTGCCTCCATCTTTCGTTCGGACATTATTCACAAATGACAACACGTTTTCTGAATATCCATCATTGTACTGATACGAAACTTCAACTTCGATACCGTCTTTTTCACCAGAAAAATAAACAACTGGTGTCAACGTATCTTTTTCTTCGTTTAGGTAATCAACAAATTCTTTGATTCCTTCTTCATAGTGAAAAACTTCCTTGACTGGCTCTTCACCACGCAGATCAGAAAGTGTGATTTTTACTCCTCTTAAAAGAAAAGCTGATTCTCGCAAACGTTCAGATAAAATATCATAAGAAAATTTAGTAGTGGAAAAGATCGTGTCATCTGGTAAGAAATGAACTGTCGTTCCATTGGATTTCTTGGTTTTCCCGATTTTTTTCAGTGTACCATCAGGCTTACCACCATTGCTGAATTTTTGTTGGTATTCAATCCCATCACGGACGATTGTAACAACCAACCATTTTGATAAAGCATTGACCACACTTGCTCCGACACCGTGTAGTCCCCCTGAGGTCTTGTATCCTCCTTGACCGAACTTTCCGCCGGCATGTAGTACAGTAAAAATCACTTCAACTGTGGGGATACCAGAAGCATGCATCCCAACTGGCATACCACGACCGCTATCTGTCACAGTGATACTATTGTCTTCATGAATGGTTACATCAATTTCATTTCCAAATCCAGATAAAGCTTCATCAACCGCATTGTCAACGATCTCATAGACTAAATGATGTAAGCCCCGGCTATCCGTTGACCCGATATACATTCCT
This sequence comes from Enterococcus sp. DIV1682a, assembly GCF_051711005.1. Classification (NCBI taxonomy): domain Bacteria; kingdom Bacillati; phylum Bacillota; class Bacilli; order Lactobacillales; family Enterococcaceae; genus Enterococcus; species Enterococcus sp. DIV1682a. The sequence goes on along the minus strand of NZ_JBIOLT010000001.1, from coordinate 1,147,470 downwards.
GGTCGTTTTCTAACTGCCTCTAATCCTTCAAGAACCTGGATCGATGCATCATTATATTCGTTCTTTACTTTTTTTGCCAAGGCAAACGCTCCTTCAATAATACTTTACGGTTAAAACCGCATCACGATAATCATACTAGAAATACGCATGAAAAAAAAGAGGTTAGGAAAGAATTAAAACTTAATTACTAACTAACCTTTGAGAATACCATCTTTTTTATCCTATTGTTCGCTTTTGTCTTGTCGATTAAATATTTCACGTTATTTAAAATGCAAACATTTAGTTATCTTTTTCGTTCATATTGTTCCACTCGATTTTTATACAACGATCCATGACGATGTCTTTGCGATTTGCTGATTGAAGCTTGTTTGCTGCTTCTTCATTTGCGATACCTAATTGCGCCCAAAATACTTTTGCTTGAGTCTGTAAAAAGTCAGCAGCTACCTCTGGCAAAAATTCACTACGCCGAAAAATATCCACGATATCGATCGGTTCTTGGATTTCCTGTAGCGACGCATAGACCTTTTCGCCTAAAATGATCTCTCCTGCTAATAATGGGTTCACCGGAATGATACGATATCCCCGTTCTTGCAGAAATCGAGCAATTTGGTAACTTGTTCGTTCTTCCTTATTACTCAAACCAACAATTGCAATCGTTTTTGCTGTTTTTAAATAATCGAAGATTTTTTCTTGTGTTGGATTTTCAAATGACATAAATAATACTCCCTTTCGTTCACTCTTTCAAGTATTTCCAATTGTTCACGTACTTTATTCATGATAAAATAAATATTAGTTTCAAATTGAAAGAGGTAGAACAATGAAATTAATTTTATTATTGGTACTTGCCTATCTTCTAGGCTCGATTCCTTCGGGGGTTTGGATAGGTAAATTATTTTTCAAAAAAGACATCCGCCAACATGGTAGCGGAAATACTGGCACCACCAATACTTTTAGAGTTTTAGGAAAAACAGCAGGTACAATTGTGTTGTTCATGGATATCTTGAAAGGAACCTTGGCAACTTGCTTACCAGTTATTTTCCATGTTACAACCATTAATCCCCTATGGTTTGGTGTTTGTGCGATCTTAGGTCATACGTTCCCTATTTTCGCTGGCTTCAAAGGAGGCAAAGCAGTTGCAACAAGTGCTGGAATGTTACTTGGATTCAATCCTCTATTTTTTATCTATTCCAGTATCATCTTCGTTGTTACGCTCTTTTGTACTAGTATGGTAAGTTTAACAAGTATGATCAGTGCAACTTTGATCACTTTATCAACGATTATCCTTCCTTACATCGCACCTGGTATCTTGCCTAAGCAAAACTGGCTATTGACGATCATTGCATTTTTGGTTTCTGCCTTTATTTTCTATCGCCATAAAGAGAATATCCTACGAATCAAAAACCATACAGAAAGTCGTATCCCCTTCGGATTGAATAGTAGTAAGAAAAAAAATTGACCTGAGAGAAAAACAGTTGACTAATCAGCCAACTGTTTTTTTGCTTTTAAATGATTGATTCGTTAAGAAGCGAAAAGAAACGATTAGCAAAATAAAGGGAACATGAATCATTATACCTGATTTCCTCTGATTAATTGAAATCAAACAACTTTAGGATAACCACTATTTTACCGTAATCGAATATTTTGTTTGAAAAATTTCATGTGCGCCTAGTTGATTGATTCCAGCTTTTTCCATCAATTCTCCCGAGCTGTTTACTGTATCTGCAATACCACACCAAGGTTCGATACAAACAAAAGGCGCTTCTTTTGGATAAGGTGACCAAATCCCAACATATGGCATATCTTTATAACTCAATGTCACACTGTGGCTAGATTTTTCACTACGAATGGCATAAGCGTTCAATCCTTTCGTTTCAAATACTAGTGCATCATTTTCAAAAAGATCGTGTACTAATGCAAGGTTGGTATTTGTTTGTCCAAGTGTTTTTTGTTCCATATCGATATATGGCCCACTTAAAGGTAAACGCAAACGTGATTTTTTAGGTGAAAACGCAAGATAAAAATCATCAAAAGTCAATCCTTCTTCCAGAGGAACATTAAAGGCTGGGTGACCCCCAATCGAAAAGAACATTTCTTCTTCTCCAGTATTAGCCACTTGATAATGAACGGTGATCCCATCTCCACCTAATTCATAAGAAATCACTAATTCAAAATCAAAAGGATAATTTTTTTTGGTCTCGGGTGTGCTTCTTAACAAAAAGCTGGCTAATTCTTGACCATGTTCGATTACTTCAAAATCCATATCTCTCGCAAAGCCATGTTGCCCCATTGAATAAGTCTTTCCTTGGTACGTGTATTGGTCATCCTTTAATCTTCCAACAAATGGAAATAAAACGGGCGCATGTCTTCCCCAATACGCTGGATCAGCTTGCCAAATATACTCAAGATTATTATCCTTTGATTTTAAACTGACCAATTCTGCTCCATGTTCAGCAATTTCAGCAATCAATTGATCATTTTGAATGATTACAGTCATTATAATTCCTCCACCGTTAAATCTTAGGACCTGAGATAGCTAGTCTCAGGTCCTAAGCTATTCTTATTTTTTCCAACAAGAAGTATCCGAATCATCCTTGGCATTACTCGTGTGTTTCAGCGAAAAGAAAACCCAAAGGAGACTCTTTTTGTTTACTTCGTTCCTACTGAATAGATTTATCTAATCAATCGGTCATAGATTTTTAGTAACTGTGTTTTGTTAATTCTTCTTTGAATCTGGAATTTAGAACTTTTAAATACGTCCCTTTCATCCCAAGGGAGCGTGATTCAATGATCCCAGCTGACTCTAATTTACGTAATGCATTGACGATCACTGAGCGAGTGATCCCAATTTTATCCGCAATATTGGATGCTGTTAAACGTCCTTCATCGCCTTCTAAGGCATCGAAAATCGCTTGAACTGCCTTCAATTCGCTGTAAGACAAAGTATTGATTGCCATTTGGACAGCTGTTGCACTTCTGACATCCGCTTCAATACTACGTGATTTTTGATAAAGGATCTGCATACCGACTACCGTCGCACCATATTCAGCTAACACTAGGTCTTCATCGGTAAAGGCTTGTTCCATCCTTGATAAAATAATGGTTCCTAACCGCTCGCCAGCACCAAAAATAGGGACTACTGTCGTCAAACCAAATGGGTATTTTTCTCTTGCTTCAAAAGGAAAAGCAGTCATTTCACTACTGATCGGAATATTGGCTTCCGTTTTGTTCAATTGATCAACTGTGTCAGTATAAGAATCGGGAAATTGCTTTTCAACAAACATCATTTTTATCCGTTCATTGTTGACATCATGACGTTCATCATAGCCTAATAAGACTCCTTCACTGCTGATGATATAGACGTTACTATCTAAAATAGCACCTAATGTCACAGCCATTTTATCATAAGGTAAATCAGCTCGCAGATCGAAAGTATTTTTTTGTTGTAATAATTTGTTGATATTGCGGGTTTTTGTTAATAAATCCGTCATTTTCTTCCTCCGATTTTATAAAATAAAACGACTTAAATCTTCATTTGCTACAATCGAACCTAATTTTTCTTCTACATAAGCTTCCGTAATCGTGATTTCTCCCATTTGCATGTCAGGTGCTTCAAACAATAAGTCTTCTAACAATTTTTCTAAGATCGTGTGCAAACGTCTAGCTCCGATATTGTCTGTATCGCGATTTACATCATAAGCGATTTGAGCGATTTTCTCAATTGCTTCTTTCGTAAAGACCACTGAAACATTTTCTGTACCAATTAATGCTACGTATTGTTTGATTAGTGCATTGTTTGGTTCAGTCAAGATCTTAATAAAGTCATCTGCAGTTAAATCATCTAATTCTACACGTATTGGAAACCGTCCTTGCAATTCTGGAATCAAATCACTTGGTTTTGATAAATGGAAGGCACCAGAAGCAATAAATAAGACGTGATCCGTTTGGATAACTCCATACTTCGTGTTCACTTGTGAACCTTCAACGATTGGCAGGATATCTCTTTGGACGCCTTCACGTGATACTTCACCAGATTGTTGTGATTTTGAAGTGATTTTATCGATTTCATCAATAAAAATGATCCCGCTTGATTGTGCTAATTGAATGGCTTCACTATGGATGTCAGCATCTTTGACTAGTTTACTTGATTCTTCTTTGATCAACAGTTCAAGTGCATCTTTTACTGCTAACGTGCGCTCAACCTTTTTCTTCGGTGTTAGCGCCCCTAATGTTTCATTTAAATCAATGCCCATCTGTTCCAAACCATTGTTCATCATTGGAGCTGGTTTCTTTTGTTCTTCTATTTCGATTGTTACTTGACGGTTATCAAGTAAACCTTTTTGTAATTGTTCTAGAACCGTTTTCCGATTGACACGGATTTCTTCAGTCACTTCTTCTTGCGGTTCTGCTGTATTTTGTTGCGCAACATTGAACATGTTCATCATTTGTTCAAATTGATTTCCTGTTTGTTTTTGTTCTTTTTTAATTCCAGGAACCAGCACTTTTACTAATCGTTTTTCTGCTCTTTTCTTAGCTTCAGTATATACACGACTATATTGTTCTTTTTCAACGATCTGGATCGCATTTTCTACTAGATCACGAACCATCGACTCCACATCTCGACCAACATAACCTACTTCTGTAAATTTCGTTGCTTCTACTTTCACGAAAGGAGCGTTGACGATTTTTGCCAATCGGCGAGCGATCTCTGTTTTCCCTACCCCTGTTGGTCCGATCATCAGCATATTTTTAGGTGTGATATCTTGTTGCATTTTTTCATCTAATTGTAAACGGCGATAGCGATTGCGCAAAGCGACCGCAACTGATTTTTTAGCTGCTTGTTGTCCAATGATATATTGATCTAATTCATTAACGATTTGTCTTGGTGTTTGTTTTAATTCATACATTCTTCTTCACCTCTATAATTCTTCCACAATAATATTATGATTTGTAAAGATACAAATGTCTGCTGCAATATTCAATGCATTCTCTGCGATTTCTTTGGCACTCATGTCGTTTTGTGCGTAGTTCTTCATTGCTCGAGCAGCAGCTAATGCAAAATTCCCTCCTGAACCAATTGCCAAAATTCCATCATCTGGTGCAATCACTTCCCCAGTACCTGAAACTAATAACATTTCTTTTTCATTCATTACGATCAACATTGCTTCTAGTTTTTGCATGGACTGTTGTGTCCGCCATTCTTGCGCTAATTCCACTGCAGCTCGCTGTAAATTACCATTGTATTCATTTAATTTGCCTTCAAATTTTTCTTCCAATGTAAATGCGTCTGCGACACTTCCAGCAAATCCTACGATGACTTCATCATTATAGATTCGACGGACTTTTCTTGCGCTTCCTTTCATCACCACGGATTCGCCCATTGTAACTTGACCGTCACCTGCCATTGCAAATTTTCCATCTTTTTCAACGGCACAAATCGTCGTTGAATGAAATTGTGATTCTACCATAGTTATTTCCTCCCAATTAAGATTACTGATCCTTTTCTATTACGCTCTTGGATGAAACGAGCGATAATTTTTTTGTAAACTTTCTTTTGTCACGTGAGCATAGATCTGTGTAGTAGATAGATTAGCATGACCCAACAGCTCTTGAACTGTCCGCATATCTGCACCATTATTCAGCAAGTGTGTAGCAAAGGTATGCCGCAGCATATGTGGATGGATCGAACTATCTAAACTACTCTTTTTAATCACTTGATTCAATACATACTCGATCCCTGTTGGCGTAATTGGTTCACCATGATGGTTCACAAAAACATAGTCATGACTCTTGTGGTATTTATCCATCAGCACCTTTCGCCCTTTTTCAAAATACTCTTGTAAGGCATCTTGTGCGAATGAACCAAGTGGTGCATACCGTTCTTTATTCCCTTTACCATGAATCAACATGACTTCGGAGTCGAAATCGATTTCTGCTAGTTTCAAATTACTGCACTCGCTTAATCGAATCCCCGAACCGTAAAGAACTTCTAATAGCGCTTGGTTCCTCAAATCTAAAGGTTTTTCTCCTTTGACACTGTCAAATAATGCTTGCATTTCATTCTCATAAAAAAAGCGAGGTAGTTTCAAATTTTTCTTTTTTAGGTGGACATAAGAAAAAGGATTTTCTTTGATCACTTCTTCTTTTAAAAGGTATTGATAAAAAGAGCGCAGACTTGCAATCTTACGACTGATCGAATTTCTGCTATATCTTTCATCAGTTAGGTAACTTAAATACACTCGAACATCTAAGTGATTGATTTTTAATAAATCATCCTCTCCTGATTCTGTAAGAAATCTTTCAAAATTAGTGAGGTCTTCCTCGTATGCTTCTCGTGTTTTTTCAGAGTAACCACGTTCCACGATTAAATAACGCAAAAACTTATCTTTCCACGTTTGTTCTAGCATTTTATCACCTTCCTTTTAATCCCAGAGATAAATTTAGCATAGCAAAATTAAAAAAACAAATAAATTGTCAGAATTTAATCAATATTTCTAAGTTTGTTCACAATTGAAACAATTAATTTGACAAATTTCTTAGATTACGACCTTTTTTTTAATCTGATATTTACTCATTTTTTACCAAAAGAAAAAATTCCTTTTGGAACACTACAAATAAAAGATGTGTCGCATATTTATTTTATGCCTAGTAAAGAGCCCGGAACACCTTTGTCCCGGGCTCACTTCATGTTACTGAGCTGTTACTTCATCAATTAATTCTTTTTTTATTTGTTCATTTGCCTGAAGTGCTCTTTGAGCAATCGCTTCATAACGTGTTTTTTTGTCACGAATGCGCTCGGGTAATTCAGGGAACAAACCATAATTCGCATTCATTGGTTGGAAATGTTTTCCTTCAGCATGTGTAATATAATACGCCATACTCCCAATCGCTGTTTCTCGTGGAAACTCAATCGGCTCACTTTCTTTAGCTAAACGAGCAGCATTGATCCCTGCAAGCAAACCACTAGCTGCACTTTCAACATAACCTTCCACACCAGTCATTTGTCCTGCAAAGAACAAGTCTTCACGCTTCGTTGATTGATAAGTTGGTTTCAATAATTCTGGTGAATTCATAAAACTGTTGCGGTGCATTACACCATAACGGACAAATTCTGCGTTTTCTAAACCTGGGATCATACGGAAAACCCGTTTTTGTTCTCCCCATTTTAAGTGCGTTTGGAAACCAACGATGTTATACAATGAGGCAGCGGCATTGTCCTGACGTAACTGGATCACCGCATAAGGGCGTTTACCGGTTTTTGGATCTTCTAATCCAACTGGTTTCATTGGACCAAACAGCATTGTTTTAAAGCCACGCTGAGCCATCACTTCGATCGGCATACAGCCTTCAAAGTATTTTTCTTTTTCAAATGATTTAAGTTCGGCTACTTCAGCTGTTGTTAAAGCTTCGTGGAATGCTTTAAACTCTTCTTCAGTCATTGGACAGTTTAGATAAGCTGCTTCCCCTTTATCATAGCGTGATTTTAAATAGACTTTATCCATATCGATCGTTGCTTTGTCTACGATCGGTGCTGCTGCATCATAAAAATAGAATCCGTCAGAACCATTGAATGCTTTAATACTTTCAGCTAACGGGTGAGAGGTTAAGGGACCAGTAGCAATGATCGTGATGCCTTCTGGAATTTCAGTGATTTCTTCATTGATGACTGTTACTAGCGGGTGTTCTTTGACTTTACGTGTGATCGTCTCAGAAAAAGAATCCCGATCCACTGCTAAGGCACCGCCAGCTGGAACAGCTGTTTCATCAGCTGAAGTGATCACGACTGAATTTAACCGTCGCATTTCTTCTTTTAATAAACCTACTGCATTTGCTAAACTATTCCCTCTCAAGGAGTTGGAACAGACTAACTCTGCAAAATTACTTGTATGGTGTGCTTCTGTTGATTTCACTGGGCGCATCTCGTATAAACGAACAGGAACACCTGCTTGAGCGACTTGCCAAGCTGCTTCACTTCCAGCTAATCCTGCACCTATTACATTAACAGTTTTCAAATAAAGACCTCTTCTCATTTTATTTTTGAATGTCTTCTTCATAGTCGCCATTGATACATACGACTTGTTTTCCGCCTTTGACTTTCTTTTCAACTAAATACTGGTCACATTTCGGACAATTTCGACCTACTGGTTTGTCCCAAGAAGTAAAGTCACAGTCTGGAAAACGTGAACACCCGTAAAAGATTCGGTTTTTCTTAGACTTGCGTTCAATCACCTGACCCTCATGACAAACTGGACAAGTCACACCGATCTCTTTAACAATTGGTTTCGTATTTCGACAATCAGGAAAATTACTACATGCATAAAATTTACCATACTTTCCTAATTTTATAACCATCGGATGCCCACAAATATCACAGTCAAATCCAGCCGGTTCATCTTTGATTTGAATTTTTTCGATTTTTTCTTCTGCATTGGTCAATTCTTTTTCAAATGGTTTGTAGAAACGATCCACCACTTCGATCCATGCTTCTTTTCCTTCTTCAATTTTATCCAAATCACCTTCCATTTCAGCGGTAAAATGGATATCGACGATTTGGGGGAAGAAATCACAAATCAAAGAATTGACGATTTCACCCAATTCAGTTGGTTCGAAGCGTTTTTGTGTCAATTTAACATAGTAACGTCGTTGGATCGTATCCAGCGTTGGCGCATAAGTGGAAGGGCGTCCCACACCATTTTCTTCCAAAGCACGGATTAAAGTTGCTTCACTGAATCTTGCTGGCGGTTGCGTAAAATGTTGCTTCGGTTCAATGTCCACTGATTGAACAATGTCCCCTTGTGCTAGTTCTGGTAAGATATTTTCTTTATCTTCTTTCCCATCATCTCTGCCTTCAACATAGACTTGCATGAACCCTTTAAATTTAACTTTAGAGCCATTAGCAATAAAAAGTACGCCATTTTGTTCTAAGGTAACTTTCATGGTATCTAATATCGCTGGTGTCATTTGACTAGCAACAAATCGTGACCAAATAAGGGTGTAGAGTTTTAATTGGTCCTTGTCTAAATATTGTTTGATTTCCTCAGGAGTACGTAGGACACTTGTCGGGCGAACTGCTTCATGGGCGTCTTGCGCACCTTGCGCATTTTTGATTTTACGTTGTGCATGACTAGAAAATTCTTTCCCGTAAGTTTCTTCGATGAAGGTAGCCGCTTCTGCTTTCGCAGTCTCAGCGATCCGTGTTGAATCGGTACGCATATAAGTGATCAAACCTACAGTCCCTTGCTTACCTAAGGAGATTCCTTCATATAATTGTTGTGCAACCATCATCGTTTTCCGTGTTCTAAAGTTCAATTTTCTAGCAGCTTCTTGTTGTAGGCTACTCGTAGTAAATGGGTTTGCTGGATTTCGTTTCCGTTCTTTCTTTTCAACTTTTTGAACGGTGAAATCTGGTCCATCAATACGATCAGTAACTTCTTTTACGGATTGGGCATCAGGCAATTTCTTTTTCTTGCCATCAATTCCCCAAAAGTTTGCTTTAAATTTTTTACGTGCTTTTTTGAAATTACCGTCAATGCTCCAGTATTCTTCTGGAATGAAATCACGGATTTCTTTTTCACGATCAATGATAATTTTTAATGCAATAGACTGTACTCTTCCAGCACTTAATCCTTTTTTGACTTTGCGCCATAGGATTGGACTGATGGAGTAGCCCACCAAGCGGTCTAACGCCCGTCTTGCTTGTTGGGCATCCACTAAATCCACGTCGATCGTTCTTGGTTCCTTGAAGGCTGCTTTTACCGCTTCCTTAGTAATTTCGTTAAAAACCACACGATTTTTTTCTGATAAATCTAAACCTAGTAAATAGGCTAAATGCCAAGCAATTGCTTCCCCTTCTCTATCCGGGTCACTTGCAAGATAAACTTTTTGCGCTTTTTTTGCTGCTGATTTTAAACTTTTGATCACATCGCCTTTTCCGCGAATTGAAATATAATGGGGTTCATAGTTGTTTTCGACATCAATTCCCATTTTACTTTTAGGTAAATCACGTATATGACCGACACTGGCCATTACTTTATAATTACGACCAAGATATTTTTCAATGGTTTTGGCCTTTGCAGGTGATTCCACAATCACTAAATATTTATATGCCATTACTGAATGGACTCCTTTCCATTGACATGTTCCTACTATATTAAGCGGACTCATACAAATCGTAGCTTATCATATCCATTCAGAAAACGTTTGTCAAGAAAATCAAATGAGAAGTTCCTGTTATTCTTTCAACTCGAACAATAAATCTTCACCAGAAATCACACAAACAGCACCATCTTGAATTAGTTGATGGGAGCCAGTTGAGTATTGTGTCAAAATATTTCCAGGTACAGAAAAAACAGTTCGACCGATTTCTAACGCTTGTTGTGCTGTTATCAAAGAACCACTCTTTTGCTTTGCTTCAATGACACAAGTGCCTTGTGACAAAGCAGCAATGATTCGATTTCTCATGGGAAAGCGGTATTGTTTTGGTCCTTCATATGGTGGATATTCACTAAGTAAAAGATGATTCTTTCCAATTTCTGCTTGAAGAAATTGGTTTTCCTTTGGGTAGGCTTTTTTAATTCCTGTACCGATTACCGCAATCGTCTTTCCAGTATTTTTAATCGCAGCCAAATGTGCGTATGTATCGATTCCTTTGGCACAGCCACTAACGATGACATAGTTAGCATCTATGACCGGAGTTAAAAGTTCATGTACAACTTTTTTTGCCAAGACCGAGGTCTTCCTGCCCCCAACCACACTGAGCATCTTTTGTTTTAGTAGAGAAAGATCACCAGAATAAAATAAAAGAATCGGTGGTGTCGCAAGATGAAAAAGTTGCGGGGGATAGCACGGGTCAAGACAAGTAATGAATGACTGAGCTGTTTTCAATTTCGCAAAATTTTGATTGATTTGCCGCCAACTTTCTTGAAATTTTTCTCGATGACGAACAATTTTTGCGATTTCAATGATTTCATAAGAAGACAACTCGCTTGTTTGAGCTTCCAATAAAGCCTGGACAACCGCCCATTTTCCTTGACTGCTAATTCCTTTCGCATAAGCTAATTTAAGTAAAAATCCTTCAATCTGATCCATGAACGAAAACCGCCTCTCGAAGTTACTTTTAAATAAAATACGCAAGAGACGGTCAAACATCTTAAGATAAATAATTTTTTATCGGTGCAAAAGAGCGCCGATGAATAGGGGTAATTCCTTGTGTTGCTAAGCCTTGTAGATGTTCTTTCGTTCCATAACCAGCATTATGGCCAAACCCATAACCTGGATATAGTTCATCATATTTTTTCATTAAATCATCACGATAAACTTTTGCAATGATACTTGCTGCCGCAATAGAAACTGAACGAGCATCTCCCTTGATCAATTTTTCTTGCTGGATTGGCAAATCCAGTGTCATGGCATCAATTAAGAGATAATTTGGACGTATCGCCAGCTTTTCTACAGCTTGGATCATTGCTAGTTTGCTTGCCTCATAAATATTGACCTCATCAATCTTTTTTTCATCAATGATGCCGATACCGATAGCAAGTGCTTTTTGTTGGATTTGGTCATAAAGCAGTTCTCGTTTTTTTTCTGATAATTGTTTCGAGTCATTTAATCCAAGGATCGGTTCGTCTTTAGGTAGGATGACAGCGGCCGCTACTACTGGCCCTGCTAAAGGCCCACGCCCTACTTCATCAATCCCCGCAATCCATTCATATCCTTGTTCATATGCCTGCTTCTCAAATAATGACATTTCCAAATATTTTTCTTGGATCAATGCCGTTTTTTTTACTTGTTTCTCAAAGGATCGAAGCGCTTGTTGTACCCCTTTTCGCTGATCTTGCTTTAGTTCGGCAATGAAGGGATCAGTTAACGACGTCACTGTTTTTAATCGTTCCTTGATACTTTGGATCGATTCACTCATCGCTTGTTTTCCCCATTTCTTCACATCGATCTAACGTGTAGCGCCCAAGTTTTCCTTGACGGATATCGAAGACTACCACTTCACTACCACGATCATAATCATCTTTATAGCCACGCTTTGCAGTAATCGTCATCAATAATTCAGGTGCTAATTGTTGTTCTGCTTCTTCTGGCAACTGATAGCGCTCTGCGATTCTTCCTGGATAGTAACGAGCGAAAAAATCTAAGCCATAAATAGCGAGATCATCTAAATGAACTAACTGGTCTTTAATGGCTCCGGTTAGTGCTAGTTTTTTACCGATCTCTTCATCTTCAAATTTAGGCCATAAGATTCCTGGCGTATCTAATAACTCTAATTCGCTACCTAGGCGCAACCATTGTTGTCCTTTTGTCACACCAGGTTTATTACCTGTTTGCGCAATTTTTTTTCCCACTAAGCGGTTCATCAATGTTGACTTCCCGACATTTGGAATACCTAAAACCATGGCTCTGATTGCTCGTGGTTTGATCCCTCGAGCGGCATCACGTGCTCTTTTTTCTTTCAGTGCTTCTTTGGCTGCTGGAATCAACGCTTTGATCCCTTTACTTTCTTGAGCGGTAATCGCTAATGCTTGATGACCTTGTTGTTGAAAATACGTTTGCCATAACTTCGTTTGTTGGGGGTCTGCTAGATCAGCTTTATTTAATAATACCAACCTTGGCTTTTGTTGGATGATCTGATCAAGCATTGGATTACGTGAAGACAAAGGTAATCGTGCATCGACTAATTCAAAGACGATATCGACATATTTCATTTTCTCAGAAACTTCACGACGGGCTTTTGCCATGTGCCCTGGGAACCATTGGATCGTCATAGAATAAATTCATTCCTTTCATATAAGGATTTCAAACCTTATTCTTACATTATCATATTTAACCTTAGTAAATCTATGCATACAAGTCTACTACCATCAAGTAAGTTGATTAGGCTCATTTTCCTTATATTATTCAAAACAACTATTGGGTAGACTCTTTCAAAAGCAGCTCTGCAACTATCCATACTACCATGAACCTAAGATCAGCGATTATTTTTATGCATTTATCCTGACTTTACAATTTTTTAAAGTGGATACCGCTTTTTATTCATCAGTGGTTCGGCAGAATAATCCTTCTATCATGATACTAAATCTCAACGCCTTAGGGTATTTTTCTTTATCAAACATGTTTTGTACTTTTATTACTATTAATAAAAAGAAAATACATCATTATAAATAACAAAAAGGTGTCTGTTCCGTATTTTATCATATTTCCCTACTAATCGCACTCTCATTTTGGCATTTTCCGTTCTCTGGGTTCTTGATTCCTCCATGCTACAAATTGGTGAGATAACACATCCTTTAAGACTTCTTCGTGATCCATTACTCAATATAATTTTAGATATTTTTTCATTTTATTATCGATTCTGAGTTTTGGAATCATCAACTATCGATTATCCTTTTTCAGTTAAAAATGAGTGGAAAACTTCCAACTTGCTTTCTAACGTTTAATCGATTGAGTTATTTATTTTTTTATTTAACACTCTTGCTTGCTTTTTGCTCTCATTTTTTGCGTATAGATAAAAAGCAATGGTGTGTAAGATCAAATTTAAAATAAGATAAATTGTCAAAAGATTAATTGGTGAAATTGCCAAAGGCAGTTTGAATGAAAGCAAATTGAAAATCGCTAAACCCGCAACTGTATTTCCAATAGTCGCAATCAAAATATTACTGACTGGTTTCAGCGTAAGATGATTCCAAAGCACATCATACATCACACCAAAGACTAATGCACAAACTAGACTAGCACCCATTACGTGCCAAAGAAAATAAACATGGATCATCTGTCCTTTCGCAAAGAAGCTTGTTATTATAAATATCAACCAGATGCTGCTTAACGAGAACGTTTGAAAAAAATTATGTTTTATCTGTTTACTCATACCCACATCTCCTTAAATTTTTTTACATAGTGACGATTCACAATAAATTTAGAACCATTTTTCATTTCAATTTCAACCCGTGCATTATCCGTAGAACGAAAAGCTTTAATAAAAGATCGATTAACCAGCGTACTAATGTTGATCCGCACAAATCCGTAACTTGTAAATTGCTTCTCAACTATTTTTAACCGTACAGCTAATAGATACCTCTCATTTGATGTAAAAACGACATGACACATCTGTTCTTTTGACTCGATTGAGGAGACATCACTTAATAGCCTGGAAACTTTCTTATTTGTTTTTGCATCAATTACTACGATTGTTTGCTCCGTAGTCAGAATAGCTTCTTTTATTCTCCCCCACGTTTTTTCGCAAGAAGAATGGGTAGTTACCTTCACTGTATCCTGTGCAATGTGATTATCAATTCCAAATTTTATTCTCAAATTTTCTCCTCCTTGCTTTGATACTCTCAGTTTAAGCCGTACGCATATCATATTCAATTCCTTTCCATGAGGTTGCACTTTTTCGCAAGAAGATTGCAAGAGATAGGAAACATTTCAATACTTCCTCCCTATCCAGGTGTACCCTGCTTCTTCAAATGAAGAATGTTCCTGTCTTTAATGATGAACGACATTCGATTGGGTTTAATCGTTTTTTCTAGTATTCTGCCGATAAATATATTCAATGAACGTTTATAAAACTGTAAAGAAGAATTCTTTCAGCACGCATCTTTTAACAACGTTTACATTTTAATAGATGATAGGATAAAAGAAAGGAGAGGTACAAATGAACAGTATGGTTTTTGTTAATTTCCCCGTTGAAGATGTAGACAAGTCTGTTGCTTTTTATGAAAAATTGGGCTTTAAGAAAAATGAAGAATTTTCAACTGACGAAGCAAGCGCTGTGGTTTGGGACGACACATTTTGGATCATGTTACTCTCTCACGGTTTTTACAAAAAATTCTTAAAAGACAAAGAAATTGCAGACAATAAAAAAACGAGTGGTGCTTTGATTTCTTTTAGCGTAGCAAATGCGGATGAAGTTAAAAAGTTTGCGAATACGGCGAAAGAAAATGGCGGAAGCTACCATGAAGTCGATATGGGCATGTCTGAAGAAGAAATGTTTTCACTTGAAGTCCAAGATTTAGATGGAAATACATTAGAACCTGTCTGGATGAAAATGTAAATTTTTTAAAGCCCTCCATTAGAAAAACAGATGGAAGGCTTTTTTAGATAAATTATCTTGGTCTCCTATGCACTTATTTTGGCTTGTTTAACTAAAATAGTAGTGCTAGTAGATCTTCGTTATTAAAATGAAAGATATAATCTGAAACAGTCATATCATTTAATGCGTTTTTTATTTCTTCATAAATAAATTTTTGACCAAGTAATTGTTGTTCAAGAATACTTACATCTTTTTGTCCAAAAAAATCACCATAAAAACGAATCTCATTGATTCTCCCATGCAGTGTCGACAAACGGACATCCACAATTCCAACTTTTGGGAGCCTGATTCTGCGTTTCACCGAAAACCTTGGTGTTTCACCATAGACCCAATCATCATTAGCATAACGATTCTGGACGATTTGTTCAATGTTTTGTTCATCTTTCTTCGTCAAATCTATCCTTTTATCTTCAATTTTTTGCAGATCATCGACCTGATAGACTTCACAAATCAGTGCATCTCTAAAGTCAGCGGTTTTTTCAAATTGATATTTTTCTTTTAAAAATGGTTTCAGATTCGTCACACTTTTTTTTACTGATTTCGTTGCTTTAGACTCAATTTTCTCTTTGGAAACCGTCAAAATTTTATCAAGAACGGACAAATCAACATCATACATTAATGTACCATGTGAGTATAACCGATTTTTTTTCGTATACATGGCATTACCAGAAAATTTCATTCCTTCGATATACATATCATTACGTCCACCAACTTCTGCTTTGGTTGCGCCCATTTTTCTTAATGCTGTGATAATAGGCGAGGTAATGGATTCATATTCACCAAATTTCATTGCATTTTTGCTGGTCACAAAGCTAAAGCTTAGATTTCCTAAGTCATCATATACAGCTCCTCCACCTGAGGTTCGCCGAGTGAGTGTCACGTTTTTTTCCCTTAAATACTTGAGATCGATTTCTTCATAACTATTTTGGTTTCGTCCAATAATCACACAAGGTTTTTGAATATATAGTAAAAACAAAGGTTCATCACTGTCAAAACTGTTCATAAGATATTCCTCTGTTGCTAGATTTCTCCGAATATCTAAACTTTCCATGATATGATAGCGCACTTTTATCCCTTCTTACTTTTTCTCCTATCATCTCTTTTAGAACATAAAATGGCAAGAAATTAGATCATTTTATATCTTAATTGTACTCTTTTAATCAAGTAAAAAAGCGACCTCCAAAAGTTAGAACAGAAAATCTAACTTTTGGAGGTCGCTTCCCTCTTCACTCTAAAACAAATAAGCGGTGGCATTAGCGCCTTGAAATCATCCTGAATGATCTCTTTTCTTTACCCAATCCATTTTATCTCGTTCAAAGGATAGTAAACAAAGCGAGCCTTACCCAATATTTCGCTTCCTGTAATCATACCAAAGGAGCGACTGTCTTTCGAAACACGTCGATTGTCCCCTAAAACAAAGTAACTGTCGGCTGGCAGCTTTGTCTTATTCGTTAATTCTTCCAGAGTAAAGTCCGTTGTATAAGGACTACTTTCATGATCTGACTTTCTATTTTTCGTTAGAAAAGGTTCTTCGACCACTTTTCCATTCACTTTCAGCTGATCATTCTCATAGCTAATTGTCTCTCCTGGCAACCCGATCACTCGTTTGATATAAATCGTTCCATCAGCCAATTGAAAAACAACTACGTCAAACCGTCTGATTTCAGAAAATTTTTCCATTACAACCATGTCACCTTGTTTCAAGACGTTTTCCATCGAATTACCTTCCACTGGCACTGGAATAAGAAGAAATCCTCTTAAAATAAAAGCGATCAAGATGGAGCAAAGTACATATTTGATTATAAGCCAAAAACGGTCGATATAGCGTTGTTTTTTTGTCAATATCCATCATTCCACTCTCAAGGTTATCGTTCTTTCTCTATTATAGAAAAAAAAAACAAAAAATGCGACTAGATGTTTCCTTTTTGATCTTTTCTAAAAAATGAAGAAAACAAACGCAGAATCAATGGCTGTTTTCTAAATATTTTTCCCACACCTCATCAAATATATCCATAGATGACAAATAATCCACATTCAATTCTAGATAATCGGAAATTTCTTCATAACTCGTACTATGTTTAGGAAACTGGATATCTTTCCCTGCTTCTGTGGCGAAAACAGATTGTTGATCTGCTTGTTTACCGCCACGAAGAGTCATTAAATAATGATAGAAGCTTTGATTCACATTCTTTCCTCCCAGTTTTCTTTGACGAAAGCCGCTCTTCTTGCATGGTTTCGCTCAAAATTTTCAGGATTTTTTTTATAATAATCTTGATGCTCTGGCTCAGCCAAATAAAATGGTTGTGCTTTTTCAATCGTGGTCACGATCGGTTTTGTAAACCGACCACTAGCCGCTAATCGATTTTTACTTTCTTCCGCGATTCTCTTCTGTTCATTTGTCGTAAAGTAAATAACCGGCCGATAATTCTCGCCACGATCTTCAAATTGCCCAAATGCATCCGTTGGATCGGTTTGCTGCCAATAGATTTCCACTAATTCTTGATATGATATTTTCTCTGGATCATAGATGATCTCTACCGCTTCTGTATGACCAGTCGTTTTAGATTTGACTTGTTCATAGGTTGGAGATGGCACATGTCCACCTGTATAGCCAGACATGATCGTATGAATCCCTGGTAGCGTATCAAAGGGCTGAATCATACACCAAAAGCATCCTCCAGCAAAAATTGCTCTTTCCATCCTTCTCTCTCCCATCAATGACCCACTGTTTACTTCGTTACACTCGTGTCGGTGGTATCAGTATTCTTTGTCGTTTTATTGCTCGTTGTCTTTTCACCAGTTTCTTTAGGTAGATATAGACTAAAACGAATGTCATCATTCACTAAATCAATTTTATCTGCTTTGATGTACATACCATTTTGCATACGGAAGCGATCTAAACGTAGCATGATCGTCAAATCATCCGTATTGATTTCAATCCAATCAGGCAACTTATAATTTCGCTTGATCATATTCATGATATCTTTGATCGGTAAACTCAATGTGCCGATCGAAAGACTCTTCGCTTTTAACTGGACATTTCCATTTTCCATCACATATGGATCAAAGTACAGATAAAAGTTGATTGGAAATCCTAATACTTCAAACGTACCATTCAACATCGCTTCATTTTCAAGATAAAATTTATATTGAATACCTTGGTCTTTTTGATAATCTGTCAAGAAAAAACTGATCATTTGATTGACCTTTTCTTTATTGGTGTTGATGGTCAAGACTGGATCTCCTTGTCTTTGGGTGATCGCTGGCACCTTAGCAAAATCCGGTTCTCGATTCGCAAAAATCCGAGTGCCTAAAAAGATGCTTGATCCAAGAACAACTCCTAAAAGGATCAAAAAAGCCCATTTCCAATAATTTTTCTTTTGAATTTCAGTATTCGTTTGTGTCGAAACCTTTTTTGAGCGTTTTTCCATTATTTCTGATCCTCCCTTGGCAACCATTGGTCTTGCGTTTCAATTAATTCATCTCGTACAGCATTTGCCATCAATTGATAGCCTAAGTTATTAGGATGAAAATGATCTTCTTCATACAATACATTATTTTTGCTATTTGACGTACTTTCGCTAGTACTTGACTGATTCGTTCCTTCTTCAGTTACGCCAACTTTTTGGTTTAACCCTTGATATAGCAAATCATTGATTGGGATAAAATAGCAGTTGTCCGCATTTTTGACAACAGACTCAGTCCCAGCATTCCAGTTGTTCACAATCGTCTGCATGTCTTTAATCTCAGGGAAGTTCAAATAGAATGGATTATAAATACCTAAGATGTAAACCGGTGCGTGACCATTTAACTTCCTAATTTCTACGATCAATTGTTCAACATTTTTCTGATACTTTTGTAATGGTCGCTTAAATGATTGGATACTGATCCCAAATAGATCGTTTTGAATCACTTTCATTAAGTCATTTCCGCCCACTGTCAAAGTGATAAAGTCAGCTGATTTAATGTTTGTTTGAATCTCTGAATTTTTCTTGAGCCGTTTTAAAATTTGATCGCTCCGTTCACCGTTTACCCCATAGTTTTCAATTTCAACAGCAGTCAGATCATAGCGATCTTTTAAATCGTTGGCTACTAATGGAACAAAACCACCTTGCTTCGTTTGATCTCCTATTCCTTCAGTTAACGAATCGCCGATAGCTACATAATGGATTTTTTCTTTTTGATCCGTCTTTTGACTAACTGTCGCTGCTGGTTTTAATAGCGGTTTAGCTTTTGGAATCGATAAAGATAGTCCTAAATATACAAATATAGCGATAAGTAATGGGAACAAAACGAGCAATAGTTGTCGTTTTGTTAATTTCATATCATTCACCTCATATTATTCGATTGTTTCTTATGTTATCAAAAATTAAAATAAAAAGGTAGTGTTTCTGAAAAAAATAAGAATTATTATAAAGAAAAAAAGGATAAAATCAATGGCTAACTGACCAATGATTTATCCTCTTGATTTAGTCAACGTAATACATGATTGCAAAGGCGTTTTTCCCCGTATGTGTTGCAATAACTGGATTCGTGTGTAGAACAGGAATCGTCATATCAGGAAATAATTCTTGTAGTCCTTCTTTAAATTCTTGAGCAAGCTCTTGAGCATCTGCATGAGAGATCCCAATTTGACGAACATTTGGTAGTTCTTTTAATTCTTTCTTCAAATTATTGAACCATTTGTCAAAAGTTTTCTTTCCTCGACCCTTAGCAACTGGGATCAACTCTCCATGAGTGAAATTCATCACAGCACGTATGTTCAATACACTTGACAATAAACCAGTTGCTCGGCTAATGCGCCCACCTTTGACTAAGTTATCTAATGTAGAGATCCCAATATATAATTTTGTATTTTCTTGTACTTTTTTGATTTCTTCAAGAATCTCATCAGCACTTTTTCCTGCTTGTGCAAGTTCAGCAGCACGGATTACTTGGAAGGACAGCCCCTGATCGGTTGTATCACTATCGATGACAGTCACTTTCGTTTTAGTCAGATTGCTTGCCTGACGGGCCGCTTCAACCGTTCCACTCAAACCTTTAGTCATATGGATCGAGATAACTTCACTGCCATCTTCGCCAAGTTGATCATAGGTTGAAATAAATTCACCGATTGGCGGTTGACTCGTTTTTGGTAATGATTTAGCTTGAGCCATCATATCCATGAATTTTTCTCCACCTAATTGATCGTCATCAGGATAGACCACGCCATCGATCATGATAGCTAGCGGCATCACCTGGATATTTAAGTTATCTCGCACACTTTTTTCCATTGTACAAGAAGAATCTGTTACGATTTTTACATTTGTCATACTATCTCACTCTTCCTTTAACAAGATGCCTTTTGGTTTACAACAAGTACTAATAAAGGCAATTTCTTTTTTAAGTATAACAGACAACAGACGTTTTTTCATTAAATACCTCTACGAACGATTCCGTTTTCATCCAAAGATGTGGTATTGATCCTTTCAACTTTATTAAAAAAGATATTTCCCAAAATGTGCTAAACAAGCTTTCAGGAAATACCTTTTTTCATCGGTTATTTATTTTCTTTTTCGTTGATATGTTTCAAATTGATGGGCATAAGGATTTTTTTCGTCCATCTCCCCTTGGCTGATATTGATTAATGACCATTGATCCCAATCAACTTCTGGAAAATAAGTATCCCCTGTAAAAGAATGATGGATGACTGTGCGATACAGCACCGAACAAAAAGGAAGAAATTCTTTATAAATAGCTGATCCTCCCGCAACGAACAAAATACCATCGTTTTCCTTTGCGTAATCCAATACTTCTTCAATCTCGTGCATAACCATGACATTGTCAGCTTGGTAATCACGATCTCTTGTCATCACGATTGTTTGACGGTTAGGCAACGGACGACTTCCCATACCTTCAAATGTTTTTCTTCCCATAACTAAAGTATTCGCTTCAGTCATTTGTTTAAAAAACTTCAGATCATTGGGTAATCTCCAAGGCAGTTGGTCTTCTTTACCGATCAACCCATTTTCATCTTGTGCCCAGATAGCAGCTAACATTTCATCATCCTTTCTGTGTTCATACTGCGATTGGCGCTTTGATTGCTGGATGAGGTTCATAGCCTTCAACCTTGATATCATCCATTTCAAAGTCAAACACAGATTTTTTTTCTGTATTTAAAACTAATTTAGGAAACGCACGCATTTCTCTTGAAAGTTGTTCTTTCATTTGTTCCACATGATTTGAATAGAGATGAGCATCACCTAAAGTATGGATAAATTCACCAACTTCTAATCCAGTTTCATGCGCAATCAAATGGGTTAACAAAGCATAACTGGCAATATTGAAAGGCACACCTAGAAATACATCACCACTCCGTTGATACAATTGACAACTTAAACGCCCATCATGAACATAAAATTGAAACATCGTGTGGCAAGGCGGTAACGCCATACTAGGAACATCTTCTGGATTCCAAGCAGACACGATCAAGCGTCTTGAATCAGGTGTTTTTTTGATTGCTTCGACCACTTCCTTGATTTGATCGATAAACCCACCATCTTTCGTTTCCCAATGGCGCCACTGGTACCCATAGATGTGACCTAAATCGCCATATTTTTCAGCAAATGCGTCATCAGTTAAAATTCTTTCACAAAATAGCTGACTTTGTTCTTGATATTGTTTATTAAACTCAGGATCAGAGATGCTTCGATGGCCAAAATCAGTCATATCTGGCCCATGGTATTCATCACTTTTGATATATCGTTCAAACGCCCATTCATCCCAGATATGATTGTTATTTTGTAAAAGATAACGGATATTCGTATCCCCTTTTAAAAACCATAACAATTCACTCTTAATCAACCCAAAAGGAACCCGTTTCGTTGTTAATAATGGAAATCCTTTTTGTAGGTCGAACCGCATTTGATAGCCAAAAATGCTGCGTGTACCGGTGCCTGTTCGGTCGCCTTTTTCATGTCCTTCTTCTAGTAGTTTCCTGCCTAAATCAAGATATGCTTGCTCCATTTTTTTCCTCCTAGTCTTCTACCCATTCGCTTAAGTATTCCCAACGAGCCATTTTCTCATCTAATTTGCTTTCTGCTTGTGAAACGTTTGCTTGTAATTCTTGTAAACGAGTAAAGTTATCTCCTTGATGATTCATTTCTTCTTGCAGCTCTGAAATCTGTTCTTCTAATTCAGCGATTTCATCTTCGATCGTTTCCCATTCTTTTTGCTCTAAATAAGAAAGTTTCTTTTTTGTTTCCTTTTTACCGTCAGCAGCCGGCTTCGTTGGTTCATTCATTTTTTCTTTACCTAAAGGCGCTGTATCTTTTTGTGTCAATAAATAACTCGACATATCCCCATAATATAATTCTTGCTTAGCATTTCCTTGAAAAACTAATAATTTTTCTGCTACTTTGTCTAAGAAATAACGGTCATGTGATACAGTAATCACGGCACCTGGGAAACTCTTGAAATAATCTTCTAAAATGGTCAGTGTGGCGATATCTAAATCATTCGTTGGTTCATCCAAGAGTAAAACATTAGGTTGTTGGATCAGCAATTTCAATAGATATAGTCGACGTTTTTCGCCACCAGATAATTTTTTGATCAATGTGCCATGCATAAATCGAGGAAATAAAAATCTTTCCAATAATTCAGCCACACCAATTTGCATACCTTCTGCCGTTTGAGCTTCTTCAGCTGCTTCTTGCAAATAAGCAATCATGCGTTTTTCGGGATTCATCTCTTCATTTTCTTGTGTATAGTAGGCGATACGAACAGTCTCACCAACCGTAAACGTACCATTATCTAAAGGAATACGTCCCGCTAAAATGTTCAGTAAGGTTGATTTACCGGCACCATTTTTCCCAGTGATCCCTAAACGTTCTCGTGATTGAATCAACAAATCTAAATGGTTGATCAGCAGTTTCCCTTCAATAGCATATGTTCCATCTTTGATCTCTAATACTTTTTTTCCTAAACGTTTCGTTGCGATATTCAATTCGAGGTCTGCTTCATGATTGACTTGATACAAGTTTTCTTTAAGATCCTCAAAACGATTGATGCGTGCTTGTTGCTTCGTTCCGCGTGCTTGAACTCCAGCTCTCATCCAGGCTAATTCTTGTTTGTACAGGCGCTTTCGTTTTTCTTCTTGTTCCACTTCCACGCGATCTCTTTCAGCTTTTTCTAAAATATAAGCTTCATAATTCCCTCGATACTCGTGTAGTTGTCCAAATGATAGTTCAAAAATGCGATTCGTCACTCGATCCAAGAAATAACGATCATGGGTGACCATTAATAACGATCCACGATACTGTTTTAAGTAATTTTCTAACCATTCAATCGCTTCATAATCCAAGTGGTTCGTGGGTTCATCTAATAATAATAAATCAGGCTCATCGATTAGGACTTGTGCTAAACTTACACGTTTTTTTTGTCCACCTGACAGTGCGCCAATCTTTTTGTCTAATTCACTGATGCCTAATTTTTGTAAGATAATCTTAGCATTTGTATCTGTGGTCCAAGCATCTTCTTTGTTCATTTGTTCTTCTGCCTTGGCATAACGTCTCTGAACGCTCTCGTCCTCGCCATTCTCAGCTAATACAAGCAAAGCTTCCTCATATTCTCTCACGGTACGGATTAATGGACTATTTCCTTGAAAAACCGCTTGAAGTACAGTCAATTCATCAGAAAATTCGGTTGTCTGTGACAAATATCCAATTCGATAATCATTCGGATAAAAAACTGTTGGTCGATCTCCATCCCCACTGTCGATACCTGCTAAAATATTTAATAAACTTGTTTTTCCAGTTCCATTAGTTCCAATCAAACCGATTCGGTCTTTTTCGTGGATCAAAAAAGAAATCTGGTTAAATAGTTCTTTTTCACCATACGTTTTATTGAGGTCAGTTACTTTTAATTCTTTCAATCCATTCCCTCCTCATCTTGGTTATTGTATCATAAAATAATTTAATTACGGATATTTTTCTATTGTCATCTTAGACAAAATAAAGGGAGAAAATAAGATAGTGTTGATTTTTTCATTAGAGTGGGATAATAGTTAGAAAAAATCTGATTATTGCCTCATTTTTTTAAGGTACACAAAAAGCACACAACCTTGTATGATTAAAGTGCCTAAACAAAAATCAAAGGAGTGTGCTTTTTTTGTATCTATAAAATAAAAAAAATTTTATGTTTTGACTATCTATAACGTTCCTATTATAAAAAATAATTAGAAAGATGTTAATTATTCGATTATAGCTACTGCTCTAACCCAACCAGCACTAGCATTTTTAATTTTTATCGGATAACAACTGATTTTAAACCCCGTGGAAGGTAATTGATCAAGACTGGTTAATTTTTCAAGCTGACAATAAGATTTCTCGATTCCTGCAAAATGCCCTTCCCAAATAAGTGAAGGGTCTCCGGTCTTATCAAATTCTTTTGCAATGAATGGTAAAGGTCTGTCCCATGACCAAGCATCGGTACCTACCACTTTTATTCCTTGTTCGAGTAGCCATAAAGTTGCTTCTCTTCCTACACCGCACCCACTGATTAAGTAATTTGATGTTCCCCAATATTGATCTGCTCCAGTCCGAATTAAAACAATGTCCTTTTCTTTTAATCGATAGTCCATCGCATCTAAAGCTTCTTTAAAATCCTCGATTTCTAATCGATATCCGTCTGGTTTGTTTGAAAAATCAAATACAACACCATTACCGTAACACCAATCAAGAGGAATTTGCTCAATTGTCCAAGCTGGCTTACCTTTATCCATTGTTGGATGGTAGTGATAAGGAGCATCTAAATGAGTACCTGAATGCGTAGTCAAGTGAATTTTTTCGATCGCCCATGCTAAACCAGCAGGCAAGTGTTCTTTTTTTGCTGTTCCAAAGAAACGAAGCATATCGTTGACGCTTTGTTCATGATCAATGTATGAAATTTTAGGTATCATTTCCTCTGGATCACTGGGCAAATCATTTTCTATAGTTATACTTAAGTCAACTAATTTCAATGTCTAACAACTCCTTGAATGATTATCTAAGTTTTAATATTAACTAAAAAAAATTTTCTATTTTACTTTTTTTTGATGATTTTTGAATTTATTTTTTATAGTGATAGTCTGATGGACAATCAATGAATTATGTCATTAAATAAAGGATAAACGTTAAGAACGATGCTTCTATCAGTTTACAACGATTAGAAAGGTGAAGAAAATCTTGAAAAATAACTGTCATTTATCCTATTGATTTTATAATGTGGAAGTCCAACATAGTATACTTTACTTGATTTTTCGAGACTAGAAGAAATATCTTCTTTACATTAATAGAAAAATATATTACAATTTTTTCGAATATCGGAGGATCCTAAGGGATTGGATAAGATTACTCTTATCCAATCCCTTTTTTGTCTTCTGATATCTAATTTTTCTTAAGGAGGTACGAAATGGAGAAGAACTGGTTTTACGTTATCTTCGGAGGTTTTTTAGAAATTTTTTGGGTACTTTGTTTAAAAAAATCAGAGAATTTCCATCATTTTTTCTATTCCATTTTGACGATTTTGCTCGTTGTTATTAGCTTTTATTTATTTGCTAAAGGTATGGAAAGCTTACCTACTGGAGCAGCATATACAGTGTTTACTGGAATAGGTGCAGTCGGAACAATCATTTTTGGTATTTTATTTCTGAAAGAAAGTGTATCTGTGCAAAAAATATTGTTTTCTGCATTATTAGTTATAGGAATTTTGGGTCTAAAAATCACAACAAAGGAGGAATAATCTGTGGATATACTTTATCTTATACTAGCAGGAATAGCAGAGATCATAATGGTCTTTTCTCTTAAAAATTCACACGGATTTAAAAAAATAAATTGGAGTATTATAACTATTATTTCTGCAGCCTCTAGTTTACTCCTTTTATCGCATTCAATGAATACATTAGAAGCTGGGGTTAGCTATAGTATTTGGGTAGCTTTTGGTTCCATTGGTTCAATGATCCTTGGAGTATTTTTATTTAAAGAAAAAATGAACTGGCTACAATTTGCTTCCATGATTATTATTTTATTTTCTGTGATTGGCCTAAAACTAGTTAGCTAATTAAATTGAAGAATCTATTGTCATTTGTGAGACTGGGACAAAACTTGCCTCAGTCTCTTCTACTATCACTAAAGCTGTTTGCTAATTGAAAGCCATTTTCTTTTAAATACGCTTCAAATGCTTCTTGTGTGGTTTGAGTTTCATTCGGATCAAGCTTGGCACAAAACTCTCCGTTTTAAGCGATTATCTGGGCTTTTCCTTCAAAGTAAGGTTTTTTTTTACGTTCCTGATCTTTTCTTGCAATTGATAGATCACAGATGTTGTTGGGGTTTGGACTCTACCTAAGGACAAACTTACTGGTATGCCTTTTTGCTGCAAGAGTAAACTATACCATGAGTTATCATTCATACCATCAATGAATCAACGTGAAATAACAAAAAATCTGAGACAGAATGAGGTTCATTCTGACCCAGATTTGATTTTACGACACTCATCACTCTTTATTGACAAAGAGCCGTTTTATCTCAGTCTCTTCTTCTTTGATGATTCATATTATCCATTCGTTAGCGATTCTCAGTTTTCTGTTTGTCCACCTCAAACCATTTTTGTGTATGATACGGCTCAAGCTAGACAAAGCAATGCATTAAGTGCATGAATAATCACGCTGAACACTTACTCAACTTTTTTAGCCGGAAGCGAACGTTTTCTTGCCCGCAATGCGAATTTAAATGAAAAATCATCAACTGGCTTATTCATAGTATAGGATTCCAGTAAATTAATATTTTTCCGATAACTATTAGCAGAAAAAGTTGTGATCTTCTCAGCTTCTTCATACTCATCAACGATTTTGCGCTCTAAGTAATAGCCACGTAACATTTTTTTGGAATAAAGACTGTCTTGTTGGATCATCCAAGAGGAGATCAAATTTCCTGAAGCCATTTTGATGCCTTCCATTTTTCGTTGTTGGATGAAAAAGTTGACCATTGTTTCATCATAAACATCGGTTAGGTTTTCTAAACTCTCAATGATCAATTGTGTGTTTTTTTGATAGGTTTCCCGAATTTCTTGAATATCTTTTTCGGAAATCAGTGTCTTTCGATCTGATTTTTGTCGTTGCCAGAACATTTTAGGATGTAAGATGATCCGAATCAACCGTCGAACAAAAATAAACCAGAAGCCGACAAACGACAGTACCTGACTAGTAATAGAGTGTTCAAAATTAGCAAGAAATCGTGAATAAAAACGATAGCCATTTGAGGAAAGCTTACCAGAACGATAACTTTTATCTAATCCATCACGTTCGATGGATAAAATCAATGCTTGAATTTCTTGTACTTCTTGCTTTTCATCATCAGAAAGATCTTTTAAATAAAGATCACGGATACGCTCTTGATAGTTTTCGATCACTGCTTCAGTTGCTAAATATTCTTTTGAATCTTTATCTAACGTTTTGATTTCAGATTTCAATACTTCAATGACTTCTTCTAGGATCATTAAAGCATTCAAATCTGTTTTCACTACCTCTTCCGTTTCTGTCAACAGAGGTAAAACCACGATGCCTACGATCAGCGTTACCAAAATAACTCCTGCCGTCAAAAATAATAATAAAGAGCGCTGATAAAAAATCATTTGGTTAATCGTAAAAGGTAAGATGAAAATCGTTGCTAAACTAACCGTTCCTTTCACACCACCAAAAGTTAAAATCAAAATCTCATTCAATTGTTCCTTGAATTCTTTTCCTTTATATTTAAATAAATAAAAAAGACTGATCGAAACAAAGCGAATCATAAATAAGATCATTGAGATCAACAAAATCGTGATTAACAGCAACCAATTTGAATAAAGCCCATCTCCCCAAACTGGAGAAAATACTTGGGTTAATTCGATTCCTAAAAAGATAAAAACTAACGCATTCAGCGTAAATGTGATTGTTGTCCATGTACTATCGGACAAACTTGATAACTCCGCATCAAACACCGAGATTTTTCTAAATCCCGAAGCTTGCAATACCCCAGCTACTACTGCGGCAATAATCCCTGAAACATCAAATACTTCTGCTAAAACATACGCTAAAAACGGTAATAGCAATTCAATTAACAAGTAACCTGTCACATCTCTGGCAGAAGCCTTCTCAATCAAATTAATCACTTTTCGTTTGACCCAGACAAGTAAAAAGCCAACGACGGCTCCTCCTATACTAGAAAACACAAGTGTAAATCCTGCGTTGACTGCAGAAAAAGAACCCGTGATCAATGCAGCTAATGCAAATTGAAAGGCGGTAACACCTGAAGCATCATTCAATAATCCTTCGCCTTCTAAAATATGCATCGCTTTATTTGGGATATTCACCCGTCCAGAGAGCGAGCTGACAGCGACAGCATCGGTTGGTCCAAGAGCCGCTCCAAAAGCAAAACAAGCAGCTAATGGCACGCTGGGTAATAAAAACGACAGCGTGAAACCAACCCCGACTAATGTCAGGATTACCCCTCCAAAAGCCAGAAATAAAATCGTATCAAAGTTTTTCAGGATCGAGGATACATCAGCTTTTTCTCCTTCACGAAAAAGCAACGGCGCAATGATCATCACTAGAAAGAGTTCTGGTTCAAAGTTGATCGATTGGCCCCATTCTGTTAAGCCTAAGATGATACCAAGAAATATTTGGATCAGTGGAGCTGGGATCATAGGTAAAATGCGGCTAGCTATATTAGATAAGGTGATCGTTACAGCAAATACGATCACTAACTCAGCAAATTCCATGGTCCGTCCCCTTTATTTTTTATTTTGAGCGAGTACCTTTAGAAATTGTTCTTTTTTCTTCAATATTTTGTTTTCTACCACTTCTGCTTGTACATTGTTACCTTCTAATTCACACTGTACTCGCTTTGATTCTAAACGTAGCAAATCATGTTTCAATCGCTCAAGCTGACGGTACATGATGATATTTTTCTTCCGCAGCTTACAAAGGATTTGCCGACGATCTTCCATTGAAAACGCACCATAACGATCATGCAACAGTTTCTTTTGTTCTTCAAAGCTCTTCCTCATTTTTAAGATCTCCTAAATGCAAACTTGATCTTCATGAAACACTGAACGTTAAAAGGAAAAGGATTCCCCTTTATTAGACAAGTTCAGCTGGATTCGAAGAATAAGTTTGCTTGAATTTCAGAAACTCATTCTATTCCAAATGGAAGAAAATATCAAGTGCGGAAAACACACCAAAAAAGGAGCTGGGAAACCATTTCCGCTCCTTTCTCAGCTATCCATTAAACTTTGGTTTTATTCAAAAAACTCGCCATAGATATCTTCAACACGTTGATCCGGATTGATCACGATGTATAAATTACCTGTTTTTTCACTGATTTTAGTTGATTGGTATTGATTATCCAATCCTTCTGTTCCTTTATCAAGATAAGGGAAATAAACTAGGTCAGGTGTACCATTGCGATAAAGGATCTCCATCCGTTCAATATCTTCATATTTTAATGCACGGTTGAACATACCCATCTCTAATCCACCTAAGTTGATGTCGTGAGTTGCTACGGAATCACCTTCGTGAAAAATTTCGATCTTAAATCCAGCACAAGGATGGATTTCCATAAATTCACTACCATTGATTCGTCCAAAACTCGTTGTTATTTGTTTGATCCACAAATCACCAATATGGCGACGATTGATCGTCCACGTTTCGCCGTTTCGGAAATAAAATTTTAGCGCTGTCATTTCTTTACTCATAAAAAAATCCCCTTTTGACGTCATTTATTCTGGTTCCCTTTTAGTTTAGCACACATCCCACGTGAAGGTCACATCTAAAGTTTTTTCAAAGATGTGAAACTTTAGAAGCGTTCCACTATTGACAAAAAAATCCGGAAGCAACTCCCCAGCAATAAGCGAGGATTTTCTAAATAGGAGAAGTTTTTAAATTCCTCACTTATTACTCAGAGCTGATTGCTTCTTTCAGAATCTCTATTAAAGCGCGACTCCGACATTCATCGAAATCTATAAATGGTTATTTTGCTGGAGATAATCAACAAGGGCACTTGCTTCATTTGCTAAATTTCCCTCTACCACTGCTCTTTCTGCAGCTTGAAGTGCATCACTGACCCATTTCCCTGGTTTCTTGTCACTCACACTAAGAAGTTTCTTCCCATCAATTGCTAACTCTCGCATGGATGTAATCGGTAATTGATCATAGCGCTTTGCTACTTGTTCTAGTTGAGGTGTTTCACCAAAATAAATCATGAGTTCTTCTGTCTTCAAAGCGTTCTCTTTTCCCAAACAATAGAGTACCATTGGTTCCAACATCTGTCTTTTACGTTGAATCAATCCATGAACGATCATTTGAACTTCTCGAATCATTTGGTTGGAACATTTCCATTCCTTTAAGAAAGGTCGGATCTCACTTTCTTGAAGCCCTAACTGATCGATCAGCAATACCCACGCCTGACTTTCAGTTTGCAATGGTTCATCTGGTAAATCGGCAAAACGTAACAAGGCTTCACCATAGTCTCTTAAACCTGGACAATAAATATAACATTGCGTCTCAACGAATGTTCTCAATCCTGTAGAACGCTCTTTCCCTAATAACATTTTGATAAATTCCACATTAATCCGTTCGACAGAAATTTTTCCTAATAATGAATGGTTGGCCTGAATGGCCGCAGCTGTTTCTTGCTCGAGTGTAAACCCAATTTGACTAACAAATCGAATCCCACGCATCATACGCAAAGCATCCTCATGAAACCGTTCCTGTGGATCGCCTACTGCTCGAAGGATCTGGTTTTCTAAATCAGCTAACCCGTCAAATAAATCAATGATTTGACCATCTTCTTTTAATGCAAATGCATTGATCGTAAAATCACGTCTTTTTAGATCCTCTTCAAGTGAACGGACAAATTCGACATGATCTGGACGACGATAATCTTGATAGGTCGATTCTGTCCGAAAGGTCGTGATTTCATATTGTTCCTCTTCAGCCAAGACCAAAACGGTGCCATGTTCAATGCCGATATCAATGGTTTTCGGAAAAAGTTGTTTGATTTCTTCTGGGAATGCACTTGTTGCGATATCTACATCATGGATGGGTTGATCCAACAAGATATCTCTGACGCTTCCCCCGACAAAATAAGCTTCAAAACCCGCTTGCTCCAATTTATTCAAGACAGGAATCGCTTTTTGGTATTCTCTTGGTAATTGTTTTAGTTTCATTGTTTTCCCTCTTCCAACTTGATGGCTTACGCTTTTTTATCATCCTTATTTGCTTCTTTTCTTTCAAAGCGATTGTGATCTCTGCGATTAAATTTTTCCATATTTTTTTCAAATACATCCGTTAAATCGATTTCCAGGGAATTTGCCATGATCATAGTGACAAATAAAACATCACCTAATTCTTCTGCTACAGAATTGTTGGGCTCCGTTTCTTTCTTCGCTTTTTCACCGTATGTATGATTGACTTCTCGAGCCAGCTCCCCGACTTCTTCTGTTAAGCGTGCCATTTGAGCTAATGGAGAAAAATAGCCTACTTTAAACTGTTGGATATAGTCATCTACTTCCTGTTGCATACTTCTTAAAGAACGTTCTTTTGTCATTTCTTCTCCACCTTTCCTATTTATCTTACCAAAAACTACGTCCAAATCCTAGGCAAGAGCGATTGAGAAAATAAAGATTACGTGCTACATTGAGTAATGTGATGTAAAAAGAATGAAATATTGCGAAAATATTAGTCGGTTTATCGAAGGAGTGGTTTGATGATCTCAATGAAAACAGTTAAAGAAGTCGTAATGATTATGGTTGGTACAAGTATTTATGCGTTTGGACTCGTTTATTTAAATATTGCGAATCATTTAGCAGAAGGTGGCGTTTCAGGGATCACTTTGATCTTACGCGCACTTTTTGGGATTGATCCTGCCTACTCTACACTTTTGATCAATATACCTTTGATTTTGATTGGGGGAAAAATTTTAGGAAAACGTTCACTCGCTTATACCGTCTTAGGAACAGTTTCGTTGTCTGCCTTTTTATGGATTTGGCAACGTGTTCCTTTACAAATCAATCTTCAACATGACTTACTGATCGTTTCATTATTGGCTGGCTTAATTGCCGGAACTGGAAGTGGTCTGGTCTATCGGATGGGTGGAACTACCGGTGGAAGTGATATCATTGCTCGTATATTAGAAAAGAATTATGGGATCTCAATGGGTCGATCTTTACTGGTATTAGATGTTATCGTTTTGTTGGCTTCATTGACTTACATTGACTTGAAACGCATGATGTATACGTTAATTGTTTCTTATGTTTTCAGCCGTGTCATTGATTCAATCTTAGATGGCGGTTACTCAGCTAAAGGGATTTTAGTCGTCTCAAACAAAAATGAAGAAATTGCCCCACTGCTGATGACTGGATTAGAACGTGGCGTTACTTTTTTAAGTGGTGAAGGTGGGTTTTCTGGTCATTCTAAAAAAATTATCTATATGGTGGTTAGTTCGAGTGAATTGAATGAAGTGAAACGAATCGTCCATGAAATCGATGAAAAAGCCTTTCTATCGATCATCAATGTCCATGAGGTCGAAGGAGAAGGATTCACTTATCTTAAACCACAGTCTAAGTTATTTAAGCGAATATAGCTCTCTCCTAGTTCTACTCGTTTTTCTGGAGTGAGTTTCATCTTTCTTTTTGGCATACAAAATCCCCCTATACAGGACTTTTATATTTCAGTGTCCTATATAGGGGGAGCATATCAACTTGCCTCAGTCTCTTTTAGTATCTTTAAAAACGAATAAACGGTTAGATAAAAGTATCCTTAGTTAGGATTCTTTCCTGCATGTTCGCCTTTTACTTGGTTCTTGCTTAATATTTCACGATTAACTTCATCGGACAATTCCAGGAAAGCATCTTTATCCCCTTTTTCAAGCGCTTGATCAATCTGTAAGTAAAGCATTTTGAGATGGGCTGCTTGTTCTTTCTCTTTGAGATATTGCTCGACTAGTTCAAGATCTTCTTCACTAATAGAGTCGTTCCAAGATGCAAAGGGGTTCTCTTCTAAAACCATTAAATACTCTTTCGTCTGCCAAGCATTTTCAAAAAGGCATTCTACATATAGCGGTCTTTTCCAATTTAATCGAATTTCATGAAAAATTTGATCAGTATCGGTAAACTCTTTCCCCTCGAGAAATAATTTCATTGGTTCTCCATCGAAAGAAAGGTCACTGATTTGTAATCCCCGATTTGCTTGATTCGCTCCTTCAACAAAATGAACATTACTTAAGATTGCTTCATGATTAGCCAAGTAATTCAAAATCCAAAAAACCTCTCTGCGACTAAATGAAACATGATTGACCATCCAAGTTAAGAAATTCTTTTTTTCCTTTACATCTATTAGCATTTTACTCACCTCTCTGCTAGGTCGTCTAATACTGACAATGCCTCCAAATCTCCAGGTTCCAATTCTAAATAATGAGTAAGTAGATCTTTTGTTTTTGTCAATTGTCCTTCTTCTCGTAAGAATAAGGCGTATTCTTTTAGAAAATCAGGTTCATGCTCCAATTCGTGATACGCTTGTTCATAATGAACAGCTGCTAGCGTGAAGTCCTCTAATTCATTATAGGCATGGGCTAAATTCCATTCCGCATATGGATTTGCAGTTTCTTCCATTTGATCGATACTCTTGATTACATCTTCGTAACGTTCTTCATCTAAATACAAATTACTTAATGTTAATAATGTTTCGTCTTGTTTTTCACCTAATTCCAACGCATTTAATAATAGTTTTTCTGCTTTTTCTTTGTCATGTAGGCGATACGCATTTTCAGAAGCTAAGTGATAGAGTTCTACTTGATAAGGATTTTCTTTGATCCCATCTTCAAGAACTTTCTGCGCTTCTTCAATCAATTCTTCTTCTTGCAATGCTTGACCTAAATAAAGATAAAGAGATTGATATTGGGGATTTACTTCTCTCAATTCTTGTAAATAATTGATCGCTTTTTCATTTTCTTTTAGCTGCAGATTGGTAAAAGCTAACTGGAATAAGCGATCATCTGTCCGTTCTTCTTGCAATGCTTGTTCCAATGGTTCGATTGCTGCTTCAAACTCTCCTTGCATGCTTAGAGATTGTCCTAAACGTTCCTGCATAGAGATACCAGAAATCTCATCAATATTACTTGATAATAATAGTTGATAGATCGTTGCAGCTTCGGCAAAACGATCGACTGAAAAGTAAAGTTCGGCTAAAGCAAATTGGATCAATGGTTCATCAGGCAACAACGCAGCTGCTTCCTTCAATTTCGCTTCACTGACTTCAGGAATACCGATTACTTGATATAAATCAGCAATTGCTAATAAAGCTTGAGGATAGTAGTCACTTTCTTTTGAAATGTTTTCCAGATATTCAAATGCTTGATCGATTTCATTATCTTCAATCGCAATTTCCGCCAATGGAATGAACAACTCATCATTTTCGGGGTACTGTTTCACTAACTGTTCAAAAATTTGCTTTGCTTCTTCTAAAAAACCAATCGCTAAGAGTTCTTCCCCTAATTCAGCCAAAACATCGGCCGGATCTTCTTTCAAAGCTTGTGTCAGATATAACTGAGCTTGCGCCAAATCTTCCTCTGACAATGCTTGTAACATTTTTTCACTATTTGTATTCATTTAAATCCCTCTAATCTCACTAATAATCTCGTCATAAGATTTCATTGTTTGTATTAATTCTTGTTCCTTTGGCGATTGATATTTCTCTATTATACCAATTTTTTTCAAAACAAGAATTTTTTTGCTTTTTTCCGCTAGAAGCAAGACATTTTCTAAATAATCAATTTTTGATAATTGTTCTGGCCAATCGATAGGATAACCCAGATGTTTCAACCAGATAAAAAAATTTTTCAATTGAAAGGACATATCCGCTAGTCCTACATTCCAAGTAAGATGAAAAAGCATTCCTAATAGTTTTTTCATACTAGCTGATAACAAATGACCATTTTCTGTTAGGTAAAAAGCTTGTTCAAATAGTTTACCATAATTTGAGAGATTTTCCGCATCTACTTGGTAAAAACTAATCATTTCTTCCAGCATCCCCGTAAAAGCCCGCTGAGATAACTGCCTTGGTTGCGGATAGTTTTTATAGAGATTTTGTAAAAAATGATAATCACAAACTAAACCACATGTTATCAAAGTCAAAAAATCTATTTGTTTCCCTTCTCCTTGTTTTTCACTGATTGTTTGATCGTAAACGATTCGTTCTGGAAGGTTGGTCGTTCGCAAGACGACTTGATTTGGCAATTGTAAAATATTTCGTTGAGGAGTTAATGCCCGGGCCATTGAACGAATCGATACTGGAATTAGCCATAATGTTGATGCAAGTGAGGTATGCTTCTGGAAAAAACCTGCTAAATCCATGATTCCCTCATTCCCAAACCCAATGATAAGTAAGGATTGGTTTTCAGGATATCGTTTTGCAAATGTCACAAGATTACTTAGTTCTGTTAAGTGATTACATTGAGTATTGGCACAGATATACCAATCAATCTCACTTGGGTTAGGAAACTGTTGGTTGATTTTCTCAACAAACAAATCGTAATACCGTTGGTTCGTCAAAAATAAAACAGGCTGATCAATCGTTATTGTTTTCAGCTGGCTGACCAACGTTTCCCCATAATAGATTTTTGTTTGTTCTTCTTGTCCTTGATAGTCGATTTCCATAAGCACCCCTCCTTTTCTTTATTTTACCATTAGTAAGTAAAATCGGAAAAGAATAGGGTAAATTCTTGGGAGAATATAGAAAAACTTCGTAATTCACCTACATTTAAGAGCACCTATTTAAAGAATTCTTGTGTAATAAATCGGGCATGGTATACTGTAATACGAAGTAAAAGATTATATAGGACTTTGCTTTTCATTTTATAAAACGGAGAAATGGATTAAGCAATTTTATTCAACTAAATTTCATCAAAAATGAGGGATAAGTTTTGTCAAAAATAAATAAAAAATCAGTTACAGCAATTTTAATTATCTCCCTATGTGCTTTTTTTATGGTTTCACCTCAAATTTATAAACATGCACTCATTGTTTCAAATGACTGGGTATTTCATATGAACCGTTTCTATGACACGGCTATGCAATTAAAAAATGGCACGTTTAATTATTTCCAATCCATCTACGGTTTTAGCCAATCGGGAAGAGTCATCAATGCCCTTTATGGAACCGACTTTGCCTATTTACATGGACTGTTACTTTTAATTTTTAAAACTTGGTTCAGATTCCAACTTGTATCTACTTTTCTGTGTTACTTCACTGCCGGTACATCGATGTATTTCCTTGGACGGTACTGCCATTTAGAGCAAAAAATCGCTACTGGGATGGCTATTTTATACATGGGTACACCTACCATTTTTTACTATACTCTTGCCCAAAATTTTTCTGGTTGGGGTGCTGCCTTTTTACCTCTTATTTTTATTCCAGCTGTTAGAATGATAAGAAATCGGGAAAACCCAATCCAACCTGTGGTGCTAGGAGGAACCATTTCATTATTGCTATCTGTCCATATGTTTTCAACCTTACTAGCCGTAGCCGCTTTGATTCCCTTTTTCCTTGTGGGTTTTCTTCACTCGAACAAAAAACTAGTAATAATCAAACAGGCTCTGCTAGCAGTGGTGATCGCTATCGGTCTTTCTTTCAATACGTTTACTGCTTTTCTGGATTTGTCCAATGATACCTTGATTCCACCATACGCAGTAACTGATCTATTATCGAATAGTACTTCACTTTCGTTTGGTTCAATTGGCTGGACAAACTTTGGACTAATCCTTTCTATGATATTTGTTTTTCAACTTGTGTTTACTATCGTCCACTTTAATAAACTCAATGTGTTGGAAAAAACAATCAACTTAGTCGGAGCATTCTTTTTACTTGTCTCTTCTAAATACATTCCTTGGAATGATATCGGCAATTATTTTACATTTGTTCGCAAAATGCAATTTCCACAAAGACTGGGTTGCATCGCATGTATCTTATTAATACTAGGGTTCGGTTTTACCATTCAAAAAGCCTTTGTAACTTTAGAGAAACAATCGGTTTTAAAAATCAGTGTGCCACTATTACTGACTTTTTCATTGTTAAATTTAACAGGTGGCTATGCTTTAATTTCGGATACAGCAGCTATCTGGAATAGTGATGCCCCACTTTCTAAAGACACCAGTGCTGCTGAAACCTTAGAAAGTAATGCAAGTAATATTCGTCACCTATTTGGAGGCAATGTTGATCTATCTGCTGCTTTACAAATACACAGAAAACCGATGGCTGACTATTTACCTGCTAGTGGTGGACAATTGGAAGATCCTTACAAAGCATATAAAGAGGACGTTTTACACAATTCTATCCCTCTTAAAAGATCAATTGACAAACAAGGGAATATACATCTAACTTTCACTGCTAAAGATACAAATAAAATAACTTTACCAGTAATCATTTACCACAATAGTTCCCTCATAATCAATGGAAAATCTAGAAGTGAAGCACAATATTCACTGACTTCAATAGGCGCTCTAAGAATTTCTCCAAAGATTGGTACAAATGAAATTATTGTAGGATATAAACCAAGTAAACTATTCAGATCAGCTATTTATATCCGAATATTAACAGTGGGTATCATCATTGCTTACTATATGAGCAAACGATGCAAATTTTTCAGTAAAAACAAACGCACGCAATAACCGATGAGCAAAAGATTTTTTCTAAACAGCCAGATAGAAAAATGAGACAATGAGCGAAGCAAGCAACTTTGAATAAATAAGAGGTTGTAAAAATAACGACTATCTTATTCATTAGGATAACTTGAAAAAATAGCTTTTCGTCAATAATGACTGATAAGTTTTGTATTAAAAAATCTGGGACAGAATGAACCGTATTCTGCCTCAGATTTTTTTATTATTGTTTAAAGTAAGGTTGTGAAAAGAGCGTAAATCAGAGGTTTTGCAAGCATCGGGAGCTTCGATGACAATGAGAAAAGATTTTTTGAAATAGCTTCTCCTATTTTAGAAAATCATCGCTTATTGCTGAGAAGTTGCTTCTTGTAGACCATTACTCATTTTAAACTAAAAAATAAGATTTATATCTCAGATTCATAAATAACGGAGACGCAAAGTACCCTTCGTCTCCTAATTTCTTCACTCTAAAACTCAAAACAATAGGAAATATAAAAAAGCACTTGCAGCTTAAAGCCACAAGCGCTTTTTTATGAGCCGTATTATTTAACAGCGTCTTTTAATGCTTTACCTGGTTTGAATGCAGGTACTTTGCTAGCTGGGATTTCGATTTCTTCACCAGTTTGTGGATTACGTCCTTTACGTGCAGCACGTTCGCGAACTTCAAAGTTACCAAAACCGATTAATTGAACTTTTTCGCCGTTAGCTAAAGCATCTTGAATAGTTGAAAATACAGCATCGACTGCTGCAGTTGCATCTTTTTTAGTTAAGTCAGTAGCTGAAGCAACTTTTTCGATTAATTCTGCTTTGTTTGCCATGGATAGATTCACCTCCTCCACAAGAGATATGATGTAAAACATCAGTTTAGTTAAAAACATTCTGAGTGGTCCAGAAGTTTAAAAGAAATATTGATCTAGTTCAATATTCTGTTATCACGATATCATATAAACCGCTTAATAGCAAGGTTTTTACCATTTTTCACGTGCTTTTTTTAGTCATAAAAACGTAATAAACAAAACCACCTATTTTTTTTGAAAAAAATCTGCCGATGTGGTAAAATGCCTATTTTCGTCTTCTTGGAATGATTCGGATCGAAGTTCCTTCGAAAGTAAATGCTTTACGAATTTGATTTTCTAAGAAACGTTCATAAGAAAAATGCATCAACTCTTCTTCGTTAACAAAAACGACGAAGGTTGGTGGTTTTACAGCCACTTGCGTAGCATAGAAAATCTTCAAACGCTTCCCTTTATCTGTTGGAGTCGGGTTGATCGCTACTGCATCCATGATGATATCATTCAAGACAGCAGACGGCACACGCAAGTTTTGATTCATGCTTACTTCTTCGATCATTTCAGGTAAACGTTCTAAACGTTGTTTTGTGACTGCTGATACGAAGACGATTGGCGCGTAATCTAAATAACGAAATTCTTCACGAATTTCTTGCTCAAAATCACGCATCGTATTGGTTTCTTTTTTGACAAGATCCCACTTGTTTACCACGATGATCACACCACGTCCTGCTTCATGTGCGTATCCAGCTACCCGTTTGTCTTGCTCACGGATTCCTTCTTCAGCATTCAAAACCATCAAAACGATGTCGGAACGGTCAATGGCACGCATCGCACGCATCACACTGTATTTTTCGGTATTTTCATATACTTTTCCACGCTTACGCATTCCTGCAGTATCGATCATTAAAAATTTCTGACCGTTATCAGATACAAAGTGAGTATCGATAGCATCTCTAGTCGTTCCTTCTATATCCGAAACGATCACTCGTTCTTCTCCTAGAATCGCATTAATCAATGAAGATTTCCCAACATTTGGGCGGCCGATCAAACTAAATTTGATCGTATCATCCTCTTCTTCTTCCCCATCATTTGAAAAGTGTTTAATTGCTTCATCTAATACGTCGCCGATCCCTAAACCGTGACTCCCTGACACTGGATATGGATCACCCAATCCTAATGAATAAAATTCGTAAATATCGTTTCGCATTTCGGGATTATCCACTTTGTTAACTGCTAAAATCACAGGTTTATTACTGCGGTATAAAATTTTTGCTACTACTTCATCTGCATCGGTGACTCCTTCACGTCCGCTGACAACACAGATGATGACATCTGCTTCTTCAATCGCGATTTCTGCTTGATGCTTGATTTGATCCATGAATGGTTCGTCACCTAAATCAATCCCACCTGTATCGATCACACTGAATTCTCGACCTAACCATTCGCCTTTAGCATAAATACGATCGCGAGTTACTCCTGGAGTATCTTCGACAATCGAGATACGCTCGCCAGCGATGCGGTTAAAAATCGTAGACTTACCGACGTTCGGGCGGCCAACGATTGCAATTGTTGGATTTGCCATATTTTTTCCTCCTCACAAGTTTCCAATCTTACTTAGTGTAACGAAAGCTTTGCGAACTTTCAAGCATTGTTCGCTAAAATTACGCAAGTATTTATTCATTGGACAACTTTTTTTCATAAAACATCAAAGTGAATATTGAACCCTAGGAAACCATCTTTTATTCTTGTTTCTTTGGTTAAAGAACTACATTGTTCGAATAACCCTAAAAACCATATTCAGAACCGCTAGATGAGCGTTAGCCTAAATATTCACACACTACTGAACTTAAAATCGATCAGTGACATTTGATTATAGCATAATTTGTTTCTCTCGTTTTCATTTTCTACTCTTTTTATTGTTTCATGATATGTGAAAGCTCTTTTCTTCACTCTCATTCTTTCCACGATCTTCATATTCTCAAACTCTCAGTTTATCTAGCGCAATATCCTAATTCCTTATTCTAGCCTGTATTTTCTTATGGTCACTTCATTAGTCCCACTGTGCCTACAATATAGCCTGATGCCCAAAAATGTTGATTTTCAAACTCAAATTAACATTTCCATGCTTATTAGAAATTATTAACGCCCTTTTTCTTTTAAATAGCTTGTAAAACTGGACATGCATATTTCATTAATCTACAGTCGGAAAGGTTGTGCCATATCTAGCTATGAGAAATAAGCCAAAGAATCCAAAAATAGTTCCTCCTATTTTTGGTATTCTTCGGCAATTTTTTGTCAAAGCAACTTCTTGAACCATGTGGATAAGGTCATGAAAGAAGCGATCAGCTCCAAATTTTTTTGAACGAATGTGATAAACATCAAGAAAAGAATTTGACGTTAAATGCTCCCTCCAGGAAGTAATGAGATTGGCAAAATGTAATCCTTGCTTGTCTTTTCATTCTTCATTTTTTTCAGAAGAACATCAACAATTAGACTTGCGATTTCATCAATTGGTTGTCTGATTGTGGTCAATTGTGGGAAAAATTTCTCAACAAAAGATGTTCCATCATAGCCAATAATTTTTAGATCTTCTGGGATATTAAGTTTAAGCTGATGAGCAATTTTCATAGTAAGAATGGCTGTTAGATCATCAGAAACAAAAATACCATCTGGTTTGTGACTTAGGATCGTCGACTTGATTTCCATTTCTCGACGAATCGTAGAGAGATTATTAGGAATTTTGAAAACTTTGCCATTTGGATTTTGAAAAGAAAAACCAAGCGCACGTAACCCTGTTGGAGAATCCGTATTGTCATTTCCTGTAATCATAATACTATTTTGACAACCATTTTTTTGTAACGTTTTAGCAGCCAGTTTTCCACCTTCAAAGTTGTCTGAAGAAACAATGGAAACATTGGGAGCTAAGTTTCTATCAAAAGCGACAATAGGTGCTCCCACACGCTCATAATCAGCAATTCCAAGATTATGACTAGATGAGATAATCCCATCAACTTGATTCGCTTCAAGCATTTCAATATATTCCCGCTCTTTAGCAGGATCGTTCTGACTATTGCAAATAATTGTTTTATAGCCATGTTTGAATAATTCGATTTCCAGATACTCAATCAGTTCAGAGTAAAAGATATTACTGATATTAGGAAAAATAAGCCCAATAAGTTGGGGTGACTTTCCTTGAAGTCCACGTGCTAGATTATTAGGTTTGTAACCAAGAGTTTTCATAGCTTCATGAACTTTTTGTTTTGTTTTTTCCGATAGATATCCCTTATTGTTAATGACACGTGAAACGGTAGTTGGGCTAACTCCAGCTAGTTCAGCGACATCAGATAATTTTGCTACCATATTAATATTTTAATTCAAAGTATTTTCCAGTCGGTTCACCTGATTTAAGTTGAATACCATTTTGGTGTTTCTCAGGGAATACGCGACTAGTAAATACTTTTTCTCCTTTATTAATAAAAATCTCAATGATTGAATTATCTACAAAAATGTTAGCAATTGTTTCTTTAGTATCAATTGAGCATTCACGAATCGTACCAAAGTCAGTGGCATATTGAATGCCTGCTTTGCTGCGATCTAAAATAATTTTTCCTTCTTTGGTATCTACAATCAAGCTAAGTCCATTTCCTTTACTATCAGAGAAAAGAAGTAACTCCGATTTCTGATTTGGAGGAAACGTTAGTTCAAGCTCATAAGTATTATTTGTTTCTGCTTTTGCTGTAAATTGTTCAGAACTAGCACGTAATGATGTAATAGCTTCTACTGGATATTGGTAAAGTTTACCATCTTTTATTGAAAGTTCTTTTACAAGACTCATTGCTCCCTGATAATCATACTTATCAGTTGGATAATCGATATCAGGTAGTCCAATCCAACTGACAATCAGAGCACGACCATCAGGAGTATTGAATCCTTGAGTCGCATACGCTTCAAATCCATAATCAAGATTTTGAATTTCTGAAGCACCCACAAGTTTTACTTTTTCTATGTCAAGCGATTGACAGATCTTAAAAGTATTCGGATAGATATTCCCATAATTTAGCTCAGATTTATCCAACCCTTGAGGACAATAAATAAGAACAGGTCTTTTGTCTACAAATACCAGATTTGGACACTCAATCATGTATTCTGAACCAGTGCCGCCAAAATCAAGGTTGCCAACTTCTTCCCATGTTTCCACGTTATTGTCAGTCGCTTTGTAAAGTTTGATAAAGCCTGATTTTTCTAAATTTTGTGCTCCAACAATCGCATACAATTGTCCTTCATAATTAAACATTTGTGGATCACGAAAATGATCAGTTACATCAGCAGGTGGATGAATAAGAACATTCTCACCTTTCGTAATGTTGTAGTCTTTATCCATCCATGCTCCGATTTGAAGTGTATCACGTTCCCAATTTTCATTTCGAACGTTTCCTGTATAGAGTAAGAATAGATTCCCCTCTATTTCATATGCAGAACCGGAATAAGCGCCGTGGCTATCTCGTTTTGTGTCTGGAAGAAGTTCTGCTCCTGTTACATGAAAATGAACTAAGTCATCTGATTCAGTGTGTACCCATTCTTTCAAACCATGAGCAGCTCCAAATGGCCAATTTTGATAAAAAAGCGTATATTTTCCGTTAAAAAAAGAAAAACCATTAGGATCGTTTAACAATCCTGTTTTAGGTTCGATATGATAGCTAGCACGCCAAGGTGATCGTTTTACATTATCCTTAATTTTATCCATCTCATCTTTAGTCCAATCAGAATAAGCACGATATCGTATTTCTCGAGGTAAGTTCATATTTTACTCCTTCAATTTATCTTTTTACAACTAGTATGGTAAACGTTTTCCGTTGAAAAATCAATCATTTCATTTAAAAAAATAAATTATATGACAAACGTTTGACATATTTTTAAGATATGCTAAAATAAATTTGCATTTCAGTGAACCGTTTTCACGTAAAAATAAAAAAGGAGTGATTCGAATGAATTACAGTAAAGTAGCTTCCGACGTCATACAAGCGGTCGGAAAAGATAACCTTATTGCAGCTGCACACTGCGCTACACGTCTTCGTCTCGTACTAAAAGATGACACGAAAGTGAATCAAAAAGCTTTAGACGAAAATCCAGATGTGAAAGGCACATTTAAAATTGATGGGCAATATCAAGTGATTATCGGTGCAGGTGATGTTAATTTCGTTTATGACGAACTTATCAAAAAAACTGGACTTTCAGAAATTTCAACAGATGATTTAAAACAAATTGCTAGTAAAGATAAAAAATTCAAC
This sequence comes from Enterococcus sp. DIV1682a, assembly GCF_051711005.1. Classification (NCBI taxonomy): domain Bacteria; kingdom Bacillati; phylum Bacillota; class Bacilli; order Lactobacillales; family Enterococcaceae; genus Enterococcus; species Enterococcus sp. DIV1682a. The sequence continues at coordinate 1,103,594 of NZ_JBIOLT010000001.1, read as the reverse complement.
CCCATTATGGCATTAATTAAATTATTATCAGATATTTTTGTTCCAATTATACCTGCCCTTGTTGCAGGTGGTTTATTAATGGCATTACAAAACTTTTTAACAGCTGCTGGACTTTTTGGACCAAAATCAATTGAAGAAATGTATCCTGCGATTGAAGGTATTTCCTCAATGATCCAACTGATGTCCGCTGCACCATTTATGTTTTTGCCTATTCTAGTTGGTATTTCCGCTGCTAAACGTTTTGGAGCCAACCAGTTCCTTGGTGCTGCAATTGGAATGATTATGACAACACCACAACTTGGTGGTTCTATGGAATATTGGAATATTTTTGGTTATCATGTCTCACAAACTAACTATGCTTATCAAGTCATTCCTGTGTTAGCAGCTGTTTGGCTATTATCAATACTGGAAAAGTTTTTTCACAAAAAACTTCCATCATCCGTTGACTTTACATTTACCCCCTTATTATCTGTAATCATTACCGGCTTTCTAACCTTCACAGTCATCGGCCCTGTCATGTTATTACTTTCTAACGGGATTACAGATGCGATCGTTTGGCTATATAATGCAACCGGATTTATTGGAATGGGTATTTTTGGTGGAACTTACTCGTTAATCGTTATGACAGGTCTTCATCAATCATTTCCTGCAATTGAAACGCAGTTACTTTCAGCATGGACTAATGGTATTGGACATGGAGACTTTATATTTGTAGTTGCTTCTATGGCGAACGTTGCCCAAGGTGCTGCAACATTTGCTATCTGGTTCTTGACTAAAAATGCTAAAACAAAAAGTCTTGCTTCCTCTGCAGGGGTATCAGCTCTTCTTGGAATTACTGAACCAGCTCTGTTTGGTGTCAATTTAAAATATCGTTTCCCATTTTTCTGTGCTTTAATTGGTTCCGGAGTTGCCGCTGCAGTAGCAGGTCTACTGAAAGTAGTTGCTGTATCACTTGGTTCAGCAGGTTTTCTTGGATTTCTTTCAATTAATGCAACCTCTATCCCATTTTATTTACTATGTGAATTAATTAGCTTTGCGATTGCTTTTGCAATTACTTACTTTTATGGAAAAACAAAAGCTTCAGGCATCTTTGCAGCAGAAGCTCTTACGGATCAAACAGTAATGAATCATTCAGAAAACACCCAACAATCCACAGTTACTTCTGGAGAACCTACTAAAACAAATCATTCTTCAGAAACAATCGTTAGTCCCCTTGCTGGTGAAGTGATTGGACTTGATTCAGTAAATGATCCAGTATTTTCTTCAGAGACTATGGGAAAAGGTATTGCGATTAAACCAACTGGGGACACTGTTTATTCTCCAGTAGATGGTACTATTCAAGTTACATTTGAGACTGGACATGCTTACGGTCTTAAATCGAATGACGGCGCTGAAATACTGATTCATATTGGTATTGACACCGTATCGATGGGCGGTAAAGGATTTATACAAAAAGTTACTGCTAATCAAAAAGTAAAAAAAGGAGATATCCTTGGAACGTTTGATCGTACGCTAATTAAAGAAGCAGGACTTGATGATACAACAATGGTTATTGTGACAAATACCGCAGATTATTCAAAAGTGACACCACTTATTAAAGGAACAGTTACCGCTACTACTGAGTTACTTGAAGTTGAATAATGTAATAGTCAATAGTACTGATTATTCTTTCTAACCAAAACATCAATAAACGGATAATTTAAAGGGCAATGCGCGATCTGATGTATGTATTAACTGGAATAATAGCGATTTTTCAAAAGAAAATAACAAATAAACGAGTGAAATTCTTTAAAAATCTGAACAATAAATTGGTTAAATGCATAACTGCCCATGAAATCATCTTTAACTATAAGGAGAAATGTTTTATGCTATACGGTGCAATTGAAGCAGGAGGAACAAAATTTGTCTGTGCAGTTGGTAATGCACAATTAGAGGTTATTGAGAGAGTGAGTTTTGAAACTTTGAATCCAGGAGAAACAATGCCACAAGTTGTTTCTTTTTTCAAAAAATATGAAACAGAATTGTCCAGCATTGCTGTTGGTTCTTTCGGACCTATTGATATCCATCCTGAATCGAAAACATATGGATATATAACCTCAACACCTAAAATACCGTGGAGAAATTTTGATTTTATTGGTTATCTAAAAAGAAATTTTGAGAAAATTCCTTTTTATTGGACAACTGATGTCAATGCTGCAGCTTATGGAGAATATATAGCTGGACATGGTCAAGACCATTCATTAGTTGTTTATTATACAGTTGGCACAGGTATAGGTGGTGGTGCACTGCAAAATGGAAGATTTATCGAGGGATTCAGTCATCCGGAAATGGGACATATGATTGTACGTAATCACCCTGACGATCACTTTAAGGGTAACTGCCCTTATCATCAAAATTGTTTAGAAGGTATGGCAGCAGGACCTGCTATCGAAAAGAGAATAGGAATTAAAGGCCAAGATTTAAAGGAAGATCATCCTTTTTGGGACATGGAAGCTTTTTACATTGCCCAATGCATTCATAATACTACAATGATGTTTTCACCGGATATTATCATTCTAGGTGGCGGTGTAATGAAACAAGTACACTTACAAGAGAAAATTCATCGTGAATTTTCAAAACTTAATCAGAATTATGTTGCTCATCCGAAAATAGAAGAATATATTGTTTTTCCAAAATTAGGAGATCAAGCTGGAATTATCGGTTGTTTAGGGCTAGCCCAAAAAATAGCTTCTAATTAAACAATGATAGAGTTTTGATAGTAGTTTGACAGAAATCTCCAGCTCTGATAAATAGTTTAAGCAAATCATCTATCTAATATCTCCAATTGTGAATACAATATGGCATTTGCACAGCCATTGGGTATGGTCTAAACGATGTACTTTATTAGGTATTCCTTAGCCCTTCTCACAGCAGTTGGTTTTATCTTTCACTCAATTTGTGAGTTTAACTAGTTCTAATGATAATAACAGAAAAAGATCAATCAATGTTGTAAACATTGATTGATCTTTTTGTCTCATTTCAGTCTTTTTAAAATGAACACTCAAAATTTTATTTTTCTGAATCATCAGTAGTCGTTTCTTCGACTTCTTCTTTCAAAGCATCACCTAAAAGATCACCCATTGTGAAACCAGTATTTTCTTCTGGTAATTCATAGGTTTCAACATCTTTTGGTTCTACTTCCGATGCTGGTTTTTCTTCTAAAGCCTTGATACTAAGGGCAATACGATGTTCTTCAGGATGTACTTCTAAAACTTTTACTTGCACTTCATCCCCTTCATGAAGTACTTCATGAGGTGTAGCGATGTGCTTGTGAGAGATTTGAGAAATATGAACCAGACCTTCTACCCCTGGGAATACTTCTACAAATGCACCAAAGCTTGTCAAACGTTTCACTTTTCCATCTAAAACTGAACCAACAGTGGCTTTTTCTTCAATATCAGTCCAAGGCCCAGGCAACGTGTCTTTAATTGAAAGAGAAACACGTTCTTGTTCAGGATTAATCGAAAGAACTTTTACTTTTACTTCATCCCCAACTGCTAAAGCATCACTAGGCTTCGCCACATGGCTATGTGAGATCTCAGAAACATGGACCAATCCATCAATTCCACCTAAATCAACGAAAGCACCAAAATCAGTAATACGAGCTACTCGTCCGTCGATAACGTCTCCCTCGTGAATATTGGCTAGAATTTCTTTTTTCTTTTCTTCTTTTTCCGTTTCCACAACTGCTTTGTGTGAAAGAATTAAACGGTTTTCTGAAGGTTCGATCTCAACGATCTTGAACGCCAATGTTTGACCTTTGTATTCTGAAAAATCAGCAACAAAATGATCTTCCACCATTGAAGCTGGTACAAAACCACGAACACCTACATCAACGACTAAGCCGCCTTTTACGACATTCGTCACAGGTGCTTCGATGATATTACCTGCTTGGAAATCTTTTTCGATATCTTCCCAAACTTTTTTGGCATCCAAACGGCGTTTTGAAAGCAAATAGCTACCGTTTTCTTTATCTTTTCCGATAGTACTGATAACTACAAGTTCTAGAGTATCCCCTACTTTTACTACCTCGTTGATATCTTCAACAGGTGAAGTAGACAATTCTTTAGCAGGAACGACGCCTTCAACTCCGGCACCTTCGATTCCTACCACAACTTGTTTATCTTCGATTACTAAAACTTCGCCGGATACAACGTCTCCAACGTTTACTTCTTGGACGCTATTCATTGCATCTTCCATTGATTGACTGTTTTCTGTTTGATTTTGTTCAAATTCTGTCATAACATTTGTCCTCCTAACCAACATTCTGCCGTAACAACGGTACTAATTTTAGTTTAATTGATTATTAAAAAAAAATAAAGCGATTTCGTTTGGTTTACCCTAAAAATCCTGAGTTTTTCCCTTTTTACAAAAGATAGCCTTTTTCTGTGACCACTTTTTTGATGGATTGGACAACTTCCGTAATCGATTTTCCAGTAGTGTCGATTCGAATGGCATCATCCGCTTGTCTTAAAGGGGATACTTTTCTTGTAGAATCATAATGATCTCTCTCTTGGATTTCCTTCGTAAGAGTTTCCAACTCTGTTGGTATCCCTTTTTCAATATTTTCTTTATAGCGTCTTTGTGCCCGTTCTGTTACACTTGCTACTAAAAATATTTTCACTTCTGCCTGAGGTAAAACAGAAGTACCAATATCTCGGCCGTCCATTACAACCCCACCATGTTCACCAATTTTACGTTGGATCGAAACCAGTGCTTCACGTACTTTTTGATGAGCAGAAACTTCAGAAACTGCCTTGGTCACATCTGGCTGACGAATTTCTGTAGTTACATCTTGGTCTGCCACCAAAACGTGTTGACCGTCTGTCTCTTGGATAAAAGAGATTGGATAGGCTTGGATCAGCTTTACGAGTTGCTCTTCATCTCCAAAAGGTACTTGATGTTTTATCGCTAGATACGTAATGGCACGATACATGGCGCCTGTATCGGTATAAATATAGTTGTATTCTTTTGCCAAAATTTTTGCAACAGTACTTTTACCTGACGAAGCAGGTCCATCTATTGCAATACTGATTTGTGTCATGCTATAACTCCCTTTTCAAAAAAAAAGCCGCAGATCGCGGCTAAGATTATTTAACTTTTAATTGTTGTCCAGGATAAATCATATAATTATTTGGATCTAAACCATTTAATGCAAATAATTGATCAATAGTGATCCCGGCACGTTCAGCTACTTGTTTAGGTCCGTCACCTGGTTGAACAGTCACTGTTGATCCATCTGCAGCAGCCGAAGAGGATGGTGTTGTCGCTTCTTCTACCGTGCTAGTTGGTTGTGTTTCTTGTTGGTAAGTAGACGTTGTCGAAGGCGTTGTTTCCTCTGGTACAGTAGTACTTTGTGGTGTACTTGCTACTACTGATTCTGTCTGAGTAGTGCTTTCAGGCTCCGTACTTGATTCTTTTGTTGATGATACTTCTGATGAGGTCGTACTTTCCACTACAGAAGACGTTGTTGTAGTTGATGATGCACTTGAAGCATTGGAAGACCCATTTCTAATCCAGAAGTAAGCTCCCGCTGGAATTGCAATACACAATACTAATAATACTAAGAAGAGAGACAAAAACAGCGTGTTGCCTTTCTTTTGTTGTCGTTGAGAACTTCTTGAAGAAACTTCGTCTTCAGTGTCATAAATCGGTTGTTCCCATGGCTCTTGTGTTTCATTATTTTCTGATGAATGATGTCTATCTTTTCTGCTCACCTTATTAACCTCCTAATTTCTATCGTGAATATTATACCATAGCCAGAACGCGATTGTCTTATAAATTTTCTATCCAATGTTTTTTTAAAATAAATTTAGTAAAATATCTTGCCACTGTTTTAGCTCTACAGATGGGCTGACTTCTCTATTTTCCTGACTCGTAAGGACCGCTCCATCAATATCACAACATTTTTCTGGTTTTTTTATCAGTTTCTCCCCAAAGTATTCAAGAATCAGCGCTCTTCGACAAGTCTTTGCATTGACATAATGAAGCATTTGTTGTAGTCGATATTCCTTTTCTTTTTCTTGACGTTTTAGCCGATTTAACCACTCTTGCGGATTACTCGTTTGTGCAATTATTTCTAACCATTTTTGTTGAATCTCATCGAATTGTTCTTGTTCATTGCTATGATATTGCAGATAAATTTCAAAACTTTGTCGTTGTTCTCTAGAAAGTTGATTAAAAAAATAATGAATGCGTTCGTCATTTTCTTTGTATAAAAGAATCGCTTCACTCGCCTGTTGGTCTCTTCCCGCACGCCCGATTTCTTGAACATAATTTTCTAAACTATCTGGTAAATCGTAATGGACAACATAACGGATATCTGGCTTATCGATGCCCATACCAAAAGCATTCGTCGCAATCAAAAATTGAAGTTTATTTTGACTAAATTGTTGTTGCAACTGTCGCCTTTGTGATGCTTCTAATCCACCATGATAATAGCCGATAGTAAAACGTGAGCGAAATAGCTGATACAAACGCTCTACCTCTTTCTTTGTCGCACAATAAATAATCATCGAGCCTTTTGCTTGTTTCATCAGGTCCTCTAGATCAGCTTCTTTTTGGGAAGTCTTTTTGACATATAAAGCAATATTTTGTCGATTAACCGAATGGATAATTCGAACTGGCACTTCTTGAAACAAGACAGTTTCAATATCATGTTGCACGGCTGTAGTAGCGGTTGCTGTCAAGGCAAGCGTTACTGGAGAGCCTAATTTCTGAGCAATTTCTCCTAGTTGTTGGTATTCCGGACGGAAATCTACCCCCCACTGAGAAACGCAATGCGCCTCATCGATCACATATAACCCAATTTTTTGTTTTTGTAATTGTTCTATCACATCTTTTTGCGTCAACATTTCTGGACTTAAAAATAAAAATTTATAATTGGACAAATGATTTAACACATAATATCGTTCCGTTCTAGATAGTAAACTATTGAAAGCAACAACTCGCTTTTCTCCTTGTTTCTGTAGTTGCATCACCTGATCCTCCATCAATGAAAGCAAAGGTGAAACAATGATAACTATTCCTTCACGCAGATAACCGGTCAGTTGGTAGCATAGGCTTTTTCCATTTCCTGTCGGTAACACTGCGAGGACATCTTGGTCATTCAATAAAGACTGGATGATTTCTTCTTGTCCTGAACGAAACGAAGTAAATCCAAAACGTTTTTGTAGTTCATCCTTCAGCGACATTCTTCAGTTCCCCTTTCAATACACCAATTTGATAAAAACGAAACTCTCCGTAATCTAGTGGTGCGACTTCATTTAATTCTCGATAACTCCATTCTTTGATGTTCGATAGTTGACTTAGTCGCTTAAATGTCTGCTTGGTGATCATTTTTTGATAAGGAAAATCAGTTAAATAAAGTTGCCATTCGATCAAATGATCGATTACTGTTCCTCTTTTTAAATGACGTATCTTCATTACTTCATCAATTGAGCATCCAGATAAAATCAATTTTCTCGTCGTTAACATACTTTGATTGAAGTTTTGCATAAGTAGTGGTGAAACCAATTGAAAAAGCAACGAATCTTTTTTTTCTTCGATTGTTTTTAGCAGCAGGTGTACTTGCTTTGCTTCATACAATTCACGTTGCACTTCATTGGTTATTTCTGTTAATTGATAAGTTAATAGACCAGGTGACTGGATACCTGAAAATTGATTGGCCAGAAAGTTAGCCGATTCAGATGCCATCGTTGAAAAGATTTCACTCAGTTCTTGGCTTAATTTTTTTGCTAGGGTTTGTCGTTCTAGTTGTGTGTCAGCTAACCATTTTTTTACTTGGATAGTATAATAGGGACTAGTTTCAATCGGTAAGTATTCCTTTTTATTATTTACCAGATGAGAGACAACTTGAACAGCAAACTTGATCAACCGCCAACAATTCTCAGCGGTTCTGCCATAACGATCATAATGGAGCCCTTCTAGATCAATTATTTCTTCTGCTAAAGTTTTTTCACCTAAATGAGTGATCATCACGCCATCTTCTAGCTGAATAAGGAACTTTTGGTCAACTAATTGGTCAATGATACGTGTAAATTCTTCTTGATTCATTTTAGGAAAACTACCATGTATAAATAATAAATGGTTTAAAAAACTATAAATCAATACCGAACTCGTTCGTTTTCCTGTGATAACTTGGTATAAGGAGCTGATCCTTAACTTGTTTCTTGTTGAAAATAAAGCTAAAATAAATGAAGTCATATTACTCCCCTTAAGAATAGGATGGTCAAAATGTCATTACTATGTAAATTAGTACCTGAGCGCTGTATCGCTTGTGGTCTTTGTCAAATCGAAGCCCCAGATATCTTTGATTATGATGAAGAAGGAATCGTTTTATTTGCGCAAGAACCAGAAGCTCATCAGCAATTTGTTTCTCAAACTGACGAGGAAGCCGTCAGAAAAGCTTATCAAAAATGTCCAGTAAGAGCTATTTTATTAGAGAAATCATGAAAACTAGTTAACCAAATGAATATAGTTCAATGTAAGTGTTTCTAACAATGATGATTTGAAAAGTAGGCAGTTGACCTGGAAATGGTGTCTGAACAAATTTCTTTCTATGTTCAAGTGAAAGTTTGAGTTGATTTATCTCTAGTCTATTTATATAAAGATTGTGACTTATGTAGCTCTTCGGTAAAGTTTCTGATAAATGGACTTCTGAACTGCGTTAGATAGAGTCATGAAAGAAGCGGGAAGCTACGATAACAATAAGCTTGAATTTTTTTTAACAGTTTCTCATGTTTAAAAAAATTCAAGCTTTTTTCAAAGAGCTGATGCACACTTTTTACTCATTTTTAAAGTGAGCTGTAAGATTTAGGTCTCGAACTCTATTCTCCTAACCAATTGATTAACGTATTAATAATCGCTGTTTGTTGGTCTTCGTTTGTAATCTTAGCTTTACCGTCTCCCTTTTGTTCCCCATAGCTGCCAAATCCGCCATGATTTCCTCCATTAATCGAAACATATTCTGTTTGCTCAGGTAAATATTCTTTAGCTGATTCATAGGCTTTTTGATTCAAGACTTTATCATTAGAAGCAGTCAGGCTTAATACAGGTAATGTCGTTTTCGCCAATGTACCTTTTTCATCAGGATAGCTTGCTAAGAAAAAGATTCCTTTTAAGTGTTTGTCAGAAGAATGCTGATTAGCATAACGACTCGCCATGACGCCCCCCAATGAGTGTCCACCAATCACATAATTTCGATTTGAAAAGTCTTCTTTGATCTTATCTGCCTTATTCCCACTAAGTATGGCTAAGTCAAGAGGCATCTTAGCGATTGCTACGGAGTACCCACTTTTTGCTAATTGTTCAGCCCAGACACTATAACTAGCTGGTTCAACCAAAGCACCTGGATAAAAAATAACCAGTGGTTTTTGACTTTTTTCTTTCGTCTCAAAAAATAAATAATCTTTTTTATCCTTTCCATTTTGGGCTATTTGACTTGCTTGACTAGATGGTTCATAGGTATTTTGTTGTAAATAGTAGTACCCAGCGCCTCCTGCTAGCCCCAAAAAAATAATTATACCAATTAATACTCGCTTAAATATCTTCACATCTCTCACCTATTCTCCTTTTATCGTACCTATTGATCGATTATAAATTCACACTAAATAAAATACGAATAAATTGCAACTCTTTTTTCTTGAAAAAGAATAAATTTGTTTAGCCAGTGGCACTAAATGCGATCTTTCTTAGACCTGACTCTTCCCCTCAACAAGACCCACTATAACAAAAAAAGGCTGATGAATGTACATTGACCTTCATCAGCCTTTAACAGTAAGAGAGCAGTTTCGTTCTCTATTGAACTAAAGTGTATTTAGTTGAGCATTTCAAATGATTATTTTCCACACAAACGGTAAACAGCTTCTGCATAGATTTCCATTGCTTTGTACATGCTGCTTAGTTCCCAACGTTCATTTGCCTGATGCATAAAATCAGGGGTATCTGGGAACATTGCACCAAATGCTACACATTGGTTCATCGTCCGCGCAAAAGTTGCACCGCCAGATACAAATGGTTCAGTCATATCACCAGTAATATCACGGTAAGTTCCTAAAAGATTTTTGATCAATTCACTGTCTAATGGAACATAAAGGGAATCTAAGAAGTCAAATTCTTCATAAGTCAAGTCATACTTTTTAGCAGTTTCTGTTAGTTTTTCTACGAGTTCATCTTTTTTGAAAGTTACTGGGATACGCATGTCGACCCCGATTTTAGTTTGTTCAGGAGTGATTTCCAGACTAGCAAAGTTCATTGTCAATTCGCCAGATTGTTCATCCACCGTTTTTCCTACCACGTTTTCACCAGTAGCATTTTCTTGAACTAATTGACCTAAGAAGTTGATTGGAGCAAAATCAAATACTTCAGAAAGAGCAATCGCTAAACGAGAGATTGCATTGACACCTTCTGCTGCATCTTTGGCATGGATACTTTTTCCAAGAACGACAATTGATTCTCCTTGATCTTCAAAGTCAAATCCATGTTTTTTCAATGCTTCTTTGACTTCAGCTAATTTTTCACCAGCATAAGGAGCTGCATCTGGAACGACATTCAGTGCGCCACCAGCTTTAACTGAAAATTCAGATGTTCCCGGTCCAGTTAGGTAAGCTTGTAGTAATCCTTTTTCAGCATAAATCAATGGAAACTCTGCATCTGGTGCGAATCCTTGCGTAATACCTTCTTCTTTTTCGTTGTATTTATCTAAACAACGCCACAAGTTTTCTTCATCGGTTCCAAAAATAAATCGGATACGTGTATTAAATTCAACACCTGCATCCATCAAAGCTTTGACAGCATACATTGCAGCGATGGAAGGTCCCTTGTCATCTTGTGATCCTCGTCCAATCAACCAACCATCTTTGACAGTTGGTTCAAATGGTTTAGAATCCCAATTGTTTTCATCGCCAGCTGGAACGACATCCATATGACACAAGATACCAAATAGCTCATCGCCAGATCCGACTTCCGCATAACCATAATATCCTTCTGGATCTTTAAATGTCTTAAATCCTAGATTTTCACTGATTTCTAACACTTTATCCAATGCTTCGATCACTTTTGTCCCAAAAGGATGCCCTTCACCAGTATCTGATTCGTCCAGAACTGAAGGGATTCGAATCAATTCATTTAAAGATTCTAATGCTTGTTCATGATGTTGTTTTGTTACAAATTGTTTCATGTTACTAGCCTCCTAATATAATAAAAAGGTTATGTCAAAACAACAGACACAACCTCTTTTTTCAAACAATAAATAGTTGAGCTTGGATCTTGTCCATTCACATCAAGTAGAAAACCATGTACACTCTAAGTCAACGGTTTTGTCTACTTTGTTATAACATTGCCGCTACACCTAAGATAACACAAATGGCTACAAATAGGATAGCAATCAATTTTCCTGTGAATTTCCACCAAACGGAAATATCAAAACGAGCGATCGCAACAGCCCCCATAACGATTGCTGATGTTGGTGTGATCAAGTTGACCAAACCAGATGCTGATTGATAAGCAGTGATAACTAAATCTTTACCAACGCCTGCAAATTCACCCATTGGTCCCATGATTCCCATAGTAGCTGCTGCTAGTCCAGAAGTTGATGGGATCAAGAATGACATAGGGATATAGAAGATAAACGTTAAGATCAAGAAGACACTAGATGACAATGAACTTAATCCTTGTTCACCCCAATGTAAGATCGTATCAGTGATTAAACCATTATTCATCACAACTTGGATACCACGTGCAACAGCTACCACGATCGCAACACCGATCAAATCTGAAGCTCCTGCTAAGAATTCAGAAATAAAGACTGATTCTTTCATTCCGTAAGTGATTGCCACTACAATAGCCATCACTAAGAACAACATGGTAATTTCTGGGAAATACCATTCTCCTAAAGGAAGCATGTTTTTACCTAAAACAGTTCCGACTACAGGTAACCCTGTTAACCAGTTAGTTAATGATTCAAAAATCGTAAAGTTTTTATTCAATGTTGTCCAAGGAATCAAACTAATGATCATAATACCAAAGGTAATGAAAAATAGGATATTTACATGTTTTTGTCTTTTAGTAATTGATTCTTGACGACCAATTGAATCGATATCAAAATGTTTGATGTCTTCTTCACGTTGTTTATATACAAGTGATTTCGTTGGGTCTTTTTCCACTTTAGATGCGTAACGGTAGACATAAGCAATTGAGATAGCCAATAGTACCACGAACATCAAGAAACGTAACCCGATTCCTTCACCCATTGAGATACCAACTGCTTGAGAAGCGACCCCAGTAGCAAATGGATTAACGGTTGAAGCTAAACAACCAACTTGTGATCCTACTAAAACGATAGCTACTGCAACAACTGTATCAAACCCAACAGCCATCATAACAGGAATCAATAAAGCATAGAACGGAATAGTTTCTTCCGCCATACCATAAGTTGAACCACCTAATGCAAATAAGATCATCAACACAGGGATCAACATTTTTTCTTTCCCTTTAAAGCGTTTTACAACGGAAGCAATCCCTGCATCCAAAGCCCCAGTTTTATTGATAATACCTAAGAAACCACCCACAACTAAAATAAAGAATGAAATTGGAATAGCAGCCGGTGTTTCTTTCGTTAATTCCCCAGCAGGTACACCTAGCATCCCATTAATCGGTGCCATAAAGATATCCCATAGCCCCTGAGGATTTTGCTCTACTCGTTCATATGATCCAGCAATGATGTTGCCTGCATCATTGACACTATAATGTCCAGCTGGTATGAACCAAGTTAGTACAGCGATAATCGCAATAATAATAAATAAGACCGTATACGCTGAAGGCATTTGAAATTGTTTCTTCTTTGTTTGTTCCATGTTCTTCTCCCTTTCTTGTAACATTAGAATCTTATAAGAGTGATTCCATCAGTTATTTTATCAAAAAGAATACGATAACCAAAACAATAACCTATTGATTTGGCAAATTTTATTCAAAAATCCTGCTTTCACTCCTTTCTCTATAAAATTTAAGGTAAAGCTTTTTCAATACAATTGTAGCGTTTTCCTCTTCCATTATAACAAAACTATTTATCATTCAAAAAGTGATTAATTTCACATTTTGAATCATAAAATACATTTTTATGCATAAACAAAAGAAATACTCAAACACCGTTTATAAAACGCTTACACAACGTGGGTTAATGAATTTTTTTTCATTAAAATTTCCGATATTTTTTTATTTCCTTGAATTCTTTTTAGAAAAAACAATGTTTATTTTCTCATCCCCTTTTTTCTAATAGTTGGACTACTTTTTCAGAAATACTAGTACTGACAAAAACGGCTCCTTAACTTTTTATATTGTAAAAGTTAAGGAGCCTTGACTGATTTTTTTAATGATAAAATAATTAAGAAAGTGGCATCAATTCATGCTTCCCTCTAAAAATGGATAAACGAGCATGAGCTGCTGTACTATTTATTTGTTGTTCGTCACTGTATGTCTTTGTGCCAACTGGTGTTGTTTCCGACTTAACCATGGCAATAATTTTGCGTGTAAAACCAAAAAGGCAGCACTGACGATAAATCCTTTAATGATATTAAATGGGACGATTCCGATCAGGACATAATTAGCTAACGGCATCCCTAACATTTGATTAGCATTTAAACCTAAAAACATAAGGTATAATGGGGTAATCACAAAATAGTTTGCGACACTCATGAAGATCGTCATTGCGATCGTACCAGAAATCACACCTAAAAACTTATTTTTCCCTACTTGAGTCTTCTTACGGAAGAAGTAGAAAATAGGTAAGGTAAAGATAGCTGTTGCTAAAAAGCTGGCTGTATCTCCTACCAAATTATCTGGTGAAAAGCCAGTAGTGATCAAGTGTAAGATCGATCGTAAGAAAGCTGTAACCAGTCCAGCAACTGGACCAAATAAAAACATACTGATCAGTACTGGGATATCACTAAAATCGATCTTTAAAAAACTAAAGGCTGGCATGATCGGAAATGCGATATATTGCAAAACCAATCCGATCGCAGCAAATAATGCCACAGCGACCATTTTTTGTACACGGGTGTTCTTCATTTGAAATCCTCCTGTTAGGACTCCTCTTCAGCGAACTTTTCGACGAACTTTTTGCAAATAAAAAAACTCTCCAATAACAGGGAGAGTTAGAGTTATTTGGCAAAAAACTACGTCAAATAAGCTCTATCTTCTTTATCCAGACTATACTGTCGGTATCGGAATTTCACCGATTCAGCTACTTAGGTAAAGTAGGTCGTGGACTATAACCACCGGTCGGGAATTTCACCCTGCCCCTGAAGACGAACCATTTATAATTTTGTTTACCTTTACATTATACATCGCTTGAGAAAAAATGCAATCATTTATTCTTATAATAAGTAAGTAATCATTTTGATTGATTCAATAAACTGCTGACTTCTTTTTTGTTCAACTCACGATAGTCGCCAGGGCGTAAGCCTTGAAGCGTCAAATCGCCGTATTTTTCTCGTTTTAATTTTTGAACAGGTAAGCCAACTGCTTGAAGCATATTTTTTACCTGATGATTTCGACCTTCATGGATAGTCAATTCAACGATACTATGATTTGTCTTAGGATCCACAGATAATATTTGGTAACGTGCTGGTGAAGTTCGTTTCCCTTCGATTTTTATCCCTTTCGTCAAGGGAGATAACATTGTTTTAGTAGCAATCCCTTTGACTTTCGCCACATATACTTTGTCTACTTCATGTTTCGGGTGGGTCAAACGTTGCGCAAAATCACCGTCATTAGTCAAGAGCAGTATACCCGAAGTATCATAATCTAATCGTCCTACTGGATAAATTCGTTCTTTCACCATTGGCAGCAAATCAGTTACGACTTTTCGCCCCTTGTCATCAGCAACAGCGGAAATCACGCCTTTTGGTTTATATAGTAAATAGTACCCGTATTCTTCTTGATAAATCGGCACTTCATCTACTTCGATCAAATCACGTTTACTAACTTTTACTCCGAGTTCTTTTACTACTTTGCCGTTGACTTTTACTCGTCCAGCCAAAATATATTCTTCCGCTTTACGTCTGGAAGTGATCCCTGCATGCGCAATTACTTTTTGTAGTCTTTCCATTATATCTGTTCTCCTTCATCCATTTCATCAAAGAATAAGTCGAGTGAAGACTCTTCGTTTAATGAATGCTCCATTGCTTGTATATCTGGTAAGTCTTTTAATGAGTTGAGACCAAAATAATCTAAAAAATAAGGAGTCGTCCCATACAAAATAGGTCGTCCAGGTCCTTCCACGCGTCCTTTTTCTTCAATCAACTGATGAGCAGCTAGCCGTTGAATGGCACCTGAGACTTGAACCCCACGAATTTGTTCGATTTCTACTCTGGTAATCGGTTGTTTATATGCAATGATCGCCAACGTTTCGACAGCTGCTTGTGAGAGAGTATTAGACGTCCCTTGGGCATAGCGTTTCAACAATGGCGCTAACTCTTTTTTGGTTGTTAAAACGACATGTGCCTCTGTTTCCAAAATATGCAAAGCACTAGCTGGATCATTTTCATATCTTGTTTTTAATTCCGTTAATAAAGCCACTGTCTCTTCTTTCGTAATAGTTAACAGATAGCTGATTTCTTCTAACCCGATTCCTTCCTCGCCAACAATAAATAAAATGGCTTCAAGTTCACTTAATTTTGTCATCTTTGGTATCTCCTACTGCTAGATAAAGCATAATTGTTTCATAATTTCCTTCTTGTTGCGCAACGATCTGACCATTTTTCATCATTTCTAATAAAGCCATAAATGTAGTGACTACTTCTGTTTTCGAAGGCGTTTCAAAAAAAGACTCAAAAGAGCATCCCTTATGATGTTGCTTAAGACGCTCTTCAATAAAGATGATACGTTCTTCAATTGTTGTATCATCAGGAGTAATCGTTTTTTCAACTTTCTCTGAGAATTTCTTTCGCTCTAAGATTTTTTCCATCGCATGAAACAAATCAATCTTTTTGACTTGTCCACGTTTCAATGGTTTCTCTTGTCCAATGAGATCGTCTACTGCAACTGGTTCTTTCGTATAATATAAGCTTCTCTCTTGGGCTTTTTCGGTTAACTGCTCTGCAGCATACTTATACTTTCGATATTCCAATAATTGATTGACTAATTCGTCACGCGGGTCCTCTTCCCAATACTCATCTTCAATGATTGCTTCTTGAACAGGTAACAAAGTTTTGCTTTTGATCGCCATCAACGTGGCAGCCATCACTAGATATTCTCCAGCAACAGCAAGTTCAAAAGTTTTCATCGTATGGATATAACTCATGTATTGCTCAGTGATCGTTGCAATCGGGATATCATAAATATCGATCTCCATTTGCTGGATCAAATGAAGGAGTAAATCTAAGGGTCCTTCAAATATATCTAATTTGATATTGATTTCTGTCACCATATTCACTCTTTCTTCTTGTTTCGATCGACCCATTTTGCGAGATATGGACGGGTAATCTCTGTTGGTCGTATGGAAAAGTCTGGGTATTTTTCTTGAAGTTCATCAAGCATTTGAAAGCCCATCTGATCTCCCCGATAAGATGGATTCAATGAAACATCGTGAATAATCAATTCCTGATTTTCACCCCAATAAACACCAATAATCCCTTGAATATTCGTTGAACCTTCTGGTGTGAAGAAAAAAAGTTCATATCCTTCTTCTGTTTCATAGGTATTGATTTCTTTGAGTAAATTCGATTTATCCGTTAGTTTCTTATGAAAACTTAACAGTCCCATAGCAATTTTACGATTTTCTTTTCGGTAATGTGTTAACATTTTTTCACCTTCCTATGACTAAGCCCTTGGAAAATGCTGCTTATAAACATCCGTCATTCTTTTCTTTGTGATATGTGTATAAATTTGTGTTGTTGAGATATCAGCATGTCCTAATAATTCCTGTACCGTTCGAAGATCTGCACCATTTTCCAGCAAATGTGTCGCAAAACTATGCCTTAAAGTATGAGGGGTCACCTCTTTATTGATTCCTGCTTCACGCACTAATTGTTTAAGGTTTTTCCAGATACCTTGCCGTGATAACCCTGTACCATGATGATTGACAAATACATGCGTTTCAGAAGGATTCGCTACAAGGAGGGGGCGTGCTTCGTCTAGATACCGCTCCAACCATTGGATCGCATAATCACCTAGAGGTATGATCCGTTCTTTGTCCCCTTTACCAAGTGTTTGGACCAAGCCGAGCGACAAGTGAAGATCACTTAGCTTTAAACCAACGAGTTCACTGACACGCATACCTGTTGCATACATGACTTCTAGAATTGCTCGATCTCTGATCCCTAGATTTTTGGTTGTATCAGGTGTTTCGATCAATCGTTCAACCTCAGTCAAGGATAAGGTACTAGGTAACTTTTGAACCTTTTTAGGCGTATCAATGTGTTGCATCGGGTCATGATCAGTCAATCGTTCTTGACGTAAGAATTGATGAAATCTTCTCAAGCTAGTAATCATTCTGGTCACGGTTGCTGGAGCTTTCTTTTCATCATGCATCTTTTCCAGATAATTGATCACGACGTAGCGATCGACATCTTGCCAGGAAGTGATTTGCTCATCTTCTAAATAGTGAAGATACTGTAACAAATCTCGTTCATAACTTTTTCTCGTATTTAATGACAAGCCACGTTCAATCGTCAAATAGTGGAGATAATCATTAATTTCTTCATTCATAATAATCCACCTCGTGCTCTTCTATCATATCAGATACCCTTCATTTTCGATAGTCTATTTTACAGCTAGGCAAAGAAAAAGCCGTCTAGCAATCAGACGGTTTTGCTTTCTTTTTCTTTAGTGTAACATTTTTGACAAATACCATGAAATGTTAAGCGATGATCTTTTACCAAAAAGTGATACCGTTGCTCCACAATTTCTTCCACTTCACACAATAAATCTTCTTCGACCTCTTCAATCGTGCCACATCGTAAACACAATAAATGATGATGGAAATGTTTTGCTCCTTCTTTTCTCAAGTCATAGCGAGCAACACCATCATTGAAGCTGACTTTATCAATGACTTTCAAATCGGTCAAAATCTCTAACGTCCGATAGACAGTAGCTAACCCAATTTCTGGACTCTTTTTTTTCACTAGAAAAAAGACTTCTTCTGCCGATAAATGTTCTTTCTCATTTTCTAAAAGTACTTGTAAAGTTGCTTCTCTTTGTGGGGTTAATTTGAACCCCGACTCGTGCAATTGTTGTTTCGTTTTTTTCATTACTGACATCGCATTCATAACCATGTATTCAACCCCGACAATTTATAATAATTATAATCAAACAAAAAGAATCTCTTTCTAAATTAAAATAATTATAAGCTAGTTAAGAAAAACATGCAAGGTATTCTCAATTAGATTTTCTAATTCGTTTCGTTACGCCTGCTTCTTGTTTGACTAATCCTTGTTTTAATAGATTGCCGATTGCTCGTTTAAAAGCTCCCTTGCTTATACCAAAAGTTTTCATGATATCTTCCGGATCAGATTTGTCAGTAAAATGGATTTGCTCATCTGCTGATCGTTCGATGATCGTTAAAATCATTTGTGCATCATCAGAGATTGCTTCATATGCTCTTGGTTTTAATGAAAGATTCAATACTCCATCAGGTCTCACGCCAATTACTCGTCCTTTGACTTGTTCACCTAAGCGCGGCTCATTATAGCGTTCAGATGGGTGGATAAATCCGATATAATAATCATCTGTTAAGACGTACGTTCCGGTCAGTTTCAAGCGGTAAGCAACGCCTGTAATGTCTTTATTTTTGATTTCTTCTGTTCCACGTTTACTCAATGATTTAAAAATCTTTTCATCGGCTAAACTACCCCAAATTCGGTCTTTGCTATCGACTCTTAAAGCAACCATTAAACGATCGCCTTTTTTAGGCCAAAGTTCTGTCATCGTTGGTAGTTCATCTAATGAGACTACAAAATCTTTGTCGGGTAATCCAATATCGACGAATACTCCTAGATCTTTTCGTGAAGCAGTCACTGTACCAAAAGCATAGTGACCAATTCGACTTTTAGGAATCAACGTAGTAAAACGATTTTCATGTTTTTGATTTTGATAACCAAACCCTTCGACTGCTTCACCGATACGATAGGTCCCTTCGGTTTTACTTAACCCAAAAGTTTGTCCATTTTTCTGGACAAAGTAATTTTTTTCATTTTCATCAATTACCATTCCGGTAAATATTGTTGCCAGTAATTCATTCATCTTATTTCTCCTTATTTATAAAAGATTCAGCCATCTTTTCTTAGCTATCATAACATAATGTTTCCATGATTAGTAGTTGGTTTGGTCTTAGTCGTCGCAAAAAAACTCAGACATCGTGTATCTGATCCTATATGGTCATCCACTTAGTTCCATACGATCTACGATATCTGAGTAGTATTTGATCATTGTCTATCTAGCAGATTAATGGCTGCCATTTCCGCCAAACCAGCCTGTTTTACAATTGATCGTCACAATATAAAATGGCAATGCACTTTCACCGATTCCACGCATCAAATTAGATTGGGTTGAAGTAGCATAAAGATTATAGTAACCTTCACCATTTTCGATTCTCGCTTTTTCTAGTTTATATCCACCTGCCACAATGTAGCCTCGTTGAATACAAGTAGCAATAACACTTTGTTGGACTCCTGGTGCCCAATTCCATGCTGGATTAGATGCATCAGCCACATCACTTTGTCGAGTTGACATGATGGGTTGATTGGCTGAATTAGTCTTATTGGTAGTGGAACTAGATTTTGCTTGTTGTGCAGCCAGAGCTGCAGCTTGTTTGGCTGCTTCAGCTGCTTTTTTTGCTTCTTCAGCTTTTTTTGCTTCTTCTTTTGCTTGTGCTTCTTTCTGCTCTTTCGCAGTCAAGGTTTCATCTACTTTTTTTAGTTGATCTTTTAAAGCGACAGCTAGCTCTTCATTTTTGATTTGCTCTACAGCATTTTTTGCTTCGTCATACTGCTCTCTGTTCGCACTGTCTACGACTTGATTATCATGATAGACAACGTTCACTTTATCTTTAGCCGTCTGCAATTGTTTGTATTGGTCCTCTGCTTCGGTTTGCGCTTGCTTGATCAGACGTCCAAAAGCAGTTTCATTTGTAGTCATTGGTTGAATGGCTTGATCCTCTTTCAGTTTGGGATCAGCTGCTAAATGATCATCGTCAATCACTACCGAAGTAAATAACTGGTTGACACGTTGAATATCTTTGATTTTGGTTTGGATATCCTGAAATGTTTTTTCTAATTCAGGGTATTCTTTCTCTTTTTTTACGTCATTCAGATCAGTCTTTAGTTTAGCTAAGTCTTGATTGATCATTGAAGTACGGATAAACTGGTGAGACGGATCTGTATAAAAAGCATTCAAGGCTGTTTGTAGATCTGCCACCTTTTGTTTTTGTCTTTCTTCTTGTGCAGCGATTTGTGCCTGAACATCTTGCTGATGGTCATAATAAGCCCAACCACCGACTCCAAGCAAGACGATTGCTGCTAAAGCCAGATACGGTCCTTTTTTCGATCTTTTTCGTTTCCCCTCATCAGTCTTAGCTGATGTAACTGGTTCTTTTTGTTCCGTTTCTGTCCTTTGATCGATTTCATTTGATAATTCTGTTTTTTCTATAGCTTCTGGTTTTGAAGAATCTTTCTTACGAATTTCTTCTTTTGGTTCTTCTTCTTTTACCGATTCTTCTTTCGGTATTTCTTCTTTTGCTGTTTCTTCTTTCGATATTTCTTCTTTTAGAACTTCTCCGTTTGATTGATTCTCTTGTGATGGAGCTGCTTTCGGAATATCTTTTTCTGAAACTTCAGGTTTCAAATTTTCGTTTAACGCTTCGTCCTCTTGGGTTGAGTTTTTATCGACATCTTCCGCACTCGTTTTTTCCTCGACTTCTTTTTTTCCTATCAAAAGTTTTTCTGACGATGATTGGACGTGAGTCGTTTTTGAAGCGGGCACTGGTTCTTCAGTTTGTTCCTTAGAAGAAAGCAGTTGATTTTCTTCTGAAGTTTGGGGTGCCGTTAAGCGTTCATGATTTTTTTCTGTTTCCGTTTCGAACGTTTCTTCTTGATCAATCGCTTGATGGTCAGTTGGCTGAACAACGCTATCCTTCGTATCAACTGTTTCCTTTTCTTTCGTTTCACGTTCGTTAGTTCCTGGCACTGTACTTTCTTGTTTTGAATCAGTCTCTTTGGCATTTTTAGCTGCGAGTTCCTCTTGGATCATTCGCATCAATTCTTCTGCATGTTCTTCTGTTGTATCTTCTCTATGAGCTTTGATATAAGCAGATAAAATCGAATTTTCTTTTTCATGATCAACAAATTCTTTTAATTCAGCTACTCTTTTTTGTTGTTCTGCTTCGAGTTCATCCGTCATTTCATCGCCGTTAGCTTGTTTTTTCGAATTAGTTCCTTCTTCACTTGTTGACGGCTTTGTATTTAGCTTTTTAGTGACTTCTTCTTCAGCATCATTAGTTTCTGCTAGATTCGTTTCTTCAGATGATTCTTCTTTAAACAAGGCCATGACCGATTCTAATGGTAACTCTGTTAATTCTGACCATTCGATTGGATCATTTAATTCCGTGTCAGGAAAATGTTCTTCTGAAGAATCTATTGGTAATTGACTGTTGTTCTTTTCTTCATTCGTGTGTTGGTCTTGCTCTTTTATTTGGTAACCACAATCAGGACAAATCAACTTTCCTTTGATTTTCTTTGATCCACACGTTGGGCATTTTTTTATCACTGAGCGATCGGCTCCTTTTGTTAGGTTTACGCTACCATTTAATCTACCATATTCTGAAAGTTTCGCCAAGAGCCTATTTTGATCAAACGGATGTCAAATAGTATAACTCGTAAAATAAAACAAATAATTTACAAAAAGTTTCTTATAATTACGCATAGATACGCATTTATTTATGTTTTCATCATCATAATCTTAATAGCGCATCAATTATTTGTTTATTATGATCAGATTCAAGCTTTTGACTCAGCTATTGACTAAAAAAAATAGCACGGCATCATCTATTCTGATCCCGTGCTACTTTGTTTTCACTAAAGGCTACTCGCTATTTTAAAAGACAGTCATTGTCTATAAGATTCAAAATTTGAATCCTATTTTTACTCTAAGAAATCTTTCAATTGTTTTGAGCGTGATGGATGGCGTAATTTGCGTAACGCTTTCGCTTCGATTTGTCGAATACGTTCACGTGTTACTCCGAATACTTTCCCAACTTCTTCGAGTGTTCTGGTACGACCATCGTCTAAACCAAAACGTAGGCGGAGAACATTTTCTTCGCGGTCAGTCAATGTATCTAAAACATCTTCTAATTGTTCTTTTAACAATTCATAAGCCGCATGTTCTGCAGGACTAGTAGCTTCTTGGTCTTCAATGAAGTCTCCTAAATGAGAATCATCTTCTTCACCAATTGGTGTCTCTAAAGAAACCGGCTCTTGCGCGATTTTCAATATTTCACGTACTTTTTCTGTAGGAAGGTCCATTTCTGCCCCAATTTCTTCTGGCGTCGGTTCTCTTCCTAAATCTTGAAGTAATTGACGTTGGATACGGATCAATTTATTGATGGTTTCTACCATATGCACTGGGATACGGATCGTACGTGCTTGGTCAGCGATGGCACGAGTGATTGCTTGTCTGATCCACCATGTAGCATAAGTTGAAAATTTGAATCCTTTACGATAGTCAAATTTTTCAACAGCTTTCATCAAGCCCATATTTCCTTCTTGGATCAAATCAAGAAATTGCATGCCACGTCCAACATATCTCTTAGCAATACTTACGACCAAACGAAGGTTTGCTTCAGCTAAACGCTGTTTTGCTTCTTGATCACCTTCTTCGATTTTTAAAGCAAGAGCTACTTCTTCTTCCGCAGTTAATAGGGAAACACGACCAATCTCTTTTAAATACATACGAACTGGATCGTTGATTTTTACACCAGTAGGTGCTGACAGATCTTCTGTTTTTGCTTGTTCCGCTTTTTTCTCTGCACTCTTCAAGCTATGGATCGATGGATCTCCATTTTCATCAACAACGCTGATTCCAGCATCCTCGACTTTTTGGATCAATTTATCCATCTCATCCGCATTCAATGTGAATGGCGTTGCAAGTTTATTTGAAAGATCATCATACACGACTTGTCTTTTTGGTTTGTTTTCTTTGATAAAAGCTGCTACTGCTGCTTCATACTTTTTATTCTCTGTTACATTTGCCATAAAAGAAGGCCCCCCTTGAGTAGCTATTCGGCTTGTTTTAACTGTTTTGTTAAATTAATGATCTCAATCGTTAATTCCAATTCTAATTGCTTGTTTCCAGTTCTTCTAGCCTCTTGCTGCATTTGTTTTTTTAAAGTTATTTCATCAGCTAAACTAGACTTTCTGATTACACGCAATAAGTCTTGGATTTCTCTTGGTGTGCTTTCTTCGGCTACACGCAAATACTCGATTTCCACCACTAAACGCCTTAAATTTTCATCTTGCAAAAAGTCCAAAAACTCCGCAAGGTTGAATTCATCATGTTGTGACACAAATGCATCGAATAAAAAATATACTTCTGCATAAATGTCATGAATAAACTGAAATTGCTGTTCTTTCAAAAGATTACGGACAGATATCTCTTTGAACACTCTGTACAAGAGCATTTGTTCCGCTTTTTCTACTTGAGTCAGCGGTCTCTTTTTCGTTATTGCCGTCCGTGAAATAGCTGGTTCTGGCAATGTCGTTGGTTGGTTGGTTCGATTCGTTTGATTTTCCCTGCGAAAATCCCGTATTTGCTTTTGCAGGGTTTCACGACTAAGTTGAAATTCGGTCGCTAGTTGCGACAAATACATATCTTGTTCGATTGGCGAGACAACTTGACTAAGTTCTCTCGATACCTCTTCTAAGTACTGGATTTTATCTTTTTCATTCTCCAGGTTCTTGTCTTGCTTCAAATAACGTGACTTGAAAGTAAAGACCGTTTCACGACCATGAAAGATCAGTTCATTAAAGGAGTCATTTCCATATTTACGTAAATATTCATCGGGATCAAGTTTTTCCGGAATCACAACGATTGATAATTGCAATCGACTATTTTGTCGTAACAATTCGATCCCTCGATTCGTTGCCTCGAATCCTGCCTTATCTCCATCGTAACAAAAAACTAGTTCTTTGGTTACTCGTTCGATCTGCTGGATCTGTTGATTCGTTAAACTCGTTCCCATGGAAGCTATCCCATTTTTTACACCTGCTTGCCAAGAAGCAATGACATCCATGAAACCTTCAAATAAAAGAACTTCTCCGCTTTTTCGGATATCACTACGTGCTTTATCCAAGTTGAACAACACTTGTCTTTTATTGAATAATTCTGTTTCTGGACTATTCAAATATTTGGGTTGATCTTTTTCATGTCCTTTTTCTGGTGCAAGCCAGCGTCCAGAAAAACCAATCGTGCGCCCTTGAGGGTTTCTGATAGGAAACATGATACGTTGGTAAAACCGATCAGATATTCCTCCATCCTCATGAGAGATAAACAAACCAGAACGTTCCAACACTTCTTGATCGTATGCTTCAGTTTTAAATACTTGTTTCAAAAATGAACGTTCATTCGGTGCAAATCCGATCGCAAATTCTTCAATCAATTCTAGTGTCAAACCACGTTGTAGTAAGTAATCTAAAGCTTGCTCGCCTACTTTCGTGTGTAGCAACATATGATGATATACTTCTGCGGCTTTTTCATGCGCTAAAATCAATTTTCCTGTAATTGAATCGCTATTTTCGAAGGGAAGTGTTTGTTTGCGCCATTGATCTTCTAACTGAATTTGTTCAAAATCAGCAACTTTGACGACTGCTTCTGGGAAACTAAGTCCTTCTAGTTCTTGAAGAAAAGTAAAGACGTTTCCTCCTTTTCCGCAACCAAAGCAATGAAAAATCTGTTTATCTTCAGCCACCGAGAAAGATGGTGTTCGTTCTTCATGAAAAGGACACAAACCTAAATAATTCTTTCCAGATTTTTTTAATTGGACGTATTGACCAATCACCTCAACAATATTCGTTTGTCCACGAATCGTTTCAATGACTTCTTGAGGAATCCGTTGAGCCATGCTTTCACCCCCTGTAAATAGCTAATTGGCATCTGTCAAAGAGATACCTCAGGAGAATAACCGGTAAAAAATCGCACTAACGAAAATCAGTGCGATTTTAAAGGACACAATTATACATGTTTCATTCTATCACAATTCTAAACTTTTTCAAGTATAATACTTGTCATTCTAAGAACAAGCAACGGTTTATTTCGTTGTTGCTAATTTATTCAATAAGTAGTCACGGATATTGGTCTTTCCATAAATCAGTCTCAAAATGATATTAACGATCATAAAACCAATGAAATATGGCCAAGCCGTTCCTAGCCCAAGATCAACTTCTAACAGATGATGGAAAAGCATCGCTGCTACATAAATCCCTACAACAGTTGTTACCGCTAAGAAAATTCGCAACGGATTAAATGGATAACACGCTTTGACTACTGCCATACAGCTGATTCCGATCAATAGATAATACATTAAAGTGGTCGTTTGCAACTGGGTAAATGGCAAAACTTTTCCTAAAATATAAACCACAATAATATTCAATACGACTAGCAATGCATTTGGCAATGCATTGATCAATGCTGTTGGTAAATAACGATAGGTAATCTTTCGTTTATCTTGTTCAAACGATAAGAAGAAAGAAGGATAACCTTCAATAGCTAAGTCAATCAATGTGATCTGGATTGGGATGAATGGAAACCCGATTGCAGTAATTGCGCATAAGATAGAAAGAATAAACGAATAGATCGTCTTGATAAAGAAAATACCTGAAACTTTGGTCACATTGTTTACGACACGACGCCCTTCGAATAAGACTTCTGGTAAAGTCGTAAAATCAGAATCAAGTAAAACGAGATTAGCAATTTGTCTTGTTGCACCGTCTCCTTCAGCCATGGCGATACTGCAGTCTGCTTCACGCAGTGCCAATACGTCATTGACTCCATCCCCAGTCATAGCCACAGTTCCACCACTTTGTTTTAATTCATTCACTAATGTTTTCTTTTGTTGTGGACTCACACGACCAAAGACCGTGTACTCATGAGCGGCTTCCCGGACAGCTTTTTCTTCTGTCATCGTAGAAAGATCAACATACGAATCATAATTTGGTAAGCCTGCACGGCGGGCAATATTTGAAACTGTGAACGGATTATCACCTGAAATAACCTTTAGATTCACACCTTCAGCATGTAAATAAGCTAATGTTTCTTCTGCATTTTTACGTATTGGATCGTCAATCTCAAACAGCGCGATTGGTTCAACACCTTTTGGCTCTCCTTCAGTCAAATGTTGTTCAGGAGCGATCCCCAGCATCAATACACGGTAGCCATTTGCTTGAGCATCCACCAAACTTTCTGGCAGTTGTGATTTTTCAACCAAACGTTCAGGAGCTCCTACATAGATCACACCTAATTCAGGAAACTCCATCGCTCCCCATTTTCGGTCAGAAGAGAAAGCTAACTTTTCAGTCACAGTATAGCGATTAGCTACTTGAAAGTAATCTCTAAGTGCCCGCATGGTAAGATTATTGTCACTGCTTTCAGCTAGATAGGTTCCCATGATTTCAGGAATCGCTTTTTCGTACTTAGGATTTAGGGCTTCGACCCGTTGGATACTCATTTTTCCTTCAGTGATCGTCCCTGTTTTATCCAAGCAAAGCGTATCTACATGAGCAAGTGTTTCAATCGAATACATATCTTGGACTAAGATTCTTTTCTTTGCTAATTTCGTTACACCAGTAGTCAGTGCAATACTAATCAAAAGGACTAAGCCTTTAGGCAACATCCCTAGTAATGCTGCTGCCGAAGCAATAACAGAAATCTTAATGGAAGCATCACGGATAAATAACGCTTCTAAAAATAAAATAATACCTAATGGAATGATAATGAAGCTAGTAAATTTTGATACTTTTCGAATAGAATCGACAAGTTCAGAATGAATCGCTTTATGGGTTTTTGCCTCACTCGTTAGGCGAACTGCATAGTTGTCTGCGCCAACACGAATCGTTTGAGCTAAAACAGAACCACTGGTTAAGAAACTACCTGAAAGCAATTCATCTCCTGCGGTTTTGACAATCAGGTCTGACTCCCCTGTCAATAGTGCCTCATTGGCTTCTGCGCGTCCTGAGATCACTCTTAAATCAGAAGGAATCTGTTCCCCTGCACCAATCTTTACGACATCTCCTAAAACTAATTCTTTCGTTGAAATCGACTGCTCTTTTCCTTCGCGGACAACTCGTACCTCTGATTGCGAAACAATCGATAACTTTCTTACTAGATTTCTAGCATGGATTTCTTGATAGATACCAATAATGATATTCACCACAATGATTGCCAGGTAAGCCATATTGGAATAGGCACCGACCAATAGTAAGCAAATCCCAATACCAAAATTTAAAAAATTGAACAGCGTTAGTATATTGTCACTAAGAATCTGCTTAGTACTTTTTGATGCATCCTCTTGGTAATCATTTTGCTGCCCAGAGGAAATTTTTTGTCTCACTTCTTCCTGAGTAAGACCATTCATTTCTTTCGCTTCCATTTTTCGCCAACTTTCAAAAAATAATCAATATATTTAAGTCTAGCTTGTTCTATTATTAAAAACAACTTATTTTTTACAAATTTATACAAAATAATAACACATGATTCTATGCCGCTGAGAAATCCCAGCAAAAATCATGTGCCATTCAACCTTTATTTATATTGTTCTTCTAAACGACTCATCCACCAACCTAATGCGATACCAGCAAAAAATAAAATGGGACAAAAGATGATTCCTAGTAAACTTAAATTTGTGTAATCTGTAGGAACAATCATTACCGTCGAAGCAAAAACAACTCCTAAAATAAAATGGAACAATTTACTATATGCCTTAGAAAAGATAAAATCAAATAACTTTGATAACGTCAACACGCAGACTACCGCGCCTAAACCGATCGGTAAGATCACGTCTAAGCGAGCTTCTTTGAAACCATCAGCCATCGCCTTGTATAACCCCATATAGACTAAAAAATTCGAGGGACTCAGTCCAGGAACAATCATCCCTAAGCCGATTAGACCGCCAGCGATGATCCAAGTTACTGTGTTTTGTTCAACTTGACCATCAAATAGTTGTGATCCGTAAAGTAAAAAGAAATAAGCCACGATCAATGTGACGATCATCAGGATGATATCACCTGATTGCCGCCCTTTCTTTCCAGCTTCTTTCCACAACGCTGGAACAGTACCTACAATACACCCAACAAAAAACCATAAAATCGTCGTTTCATATGTCCCTAATAAGAAACTCACCAAAAAGGAAAGCAAAAAGACTCCGCTGATGCCTCCTAATCCGACAGGCAAAAAGAAAAGCACGTTTTCTTTAAAATTTCTGGTTAGATGAGCTAAAAAAGAGATCAATCGTTCGTACATCCCAAAAACAGCTGCTAAAGCGCCTCCGCTTACCCCCGGTAAAATAAAACCCGAACCGATAAACATTCCCTTTACAAAGCGCAATAGCCAGTCTTTCCCTGAATCTTTCGCTACCTTTTCTGTTATGATTTGTTCTTTTTCCACTTTTTTGAGCACTCCTTCTTTCTGATAAGATAAAGATCTAGCAAAAAATCTCAGCATTACACTCAATTAGTTAAAAACTTTGTCATATAACTCAATGAGGTTTTCATTCATCTTGACAACTTTTGTGTAAAACATGTTCCCTCCATTATGATAAAGATAACCGCCATTGTAAAGCAATGAGGGGACTCGCCAATAGCGATACTTGGTTTTTTTCTCATTACCTAAAAGTGGACTCAAGACATTTTTGGAATATTCTTCTGCTATCTCCATAGTATTTTCCCCACCTCGGTTTTTTACGTAGACAATATAATCCTTACCGAAGTTATAGGCTTGTATAGCTGTATCAAGATCACATCCTTGTTTTTTTGCCTCATTGATCATTTCTGCTAAGTAGCTGACTCCTTGATCGATACTTTCTTTTTGATTATCGATCACATTGGCTTTACCATAGGCGCTTTCCGAACTTTGCATCAAATCAATCCCCTTGCCTTTTGATTCTGTTAAAATGATCCCCTTGACCAAAGACTCGTACTCTTCCATATGGTACTTTTTGATTGCTGTTGTTATTTCTGGTTCGTACTTTTCTACTCTTTTAATCGATTGATAGGTTTTTCCTAAGATGATCAATACTCCTATGACCAAGACAATCACTAAAAAAGAGACGATTCTTCGAAAGATTGATTTTTTCTTTTTTTTCATAAACATTCACCTAGTTATTTTGACATCTTTTTTTATCTTACTATTTATTATCGTTCTTGGCTATTTCTTACTAATCATTTGTTCCTTTCCTTAATAAAAACTGAAATTTTCGGAATTTTTTACTATCTTACGAAAATGATCGTTGTTTTTTTAGGAAAACAATTGCTCTTATAGGAGAATTGTCGTTATACTTTAACCAGTAGGTGATTATGTGAAAAAAGAAAAGAAATATGCAAAAATGACTGATGGAACAGAGATCTATTATGAGAAAAGCGGAAATGGCATGCCTCTGTTTTTACTCCATGGTAATGATGGCAGTGGTCGTTTCTTCTCAGAACAAGTTCCTGTCTTTAGTCAGTTTTATACCGTTTATCTCATCGATAGTCGAGGTCACGGACGTTCAACGAATCAAGCAAATACCTTGTCTTTTCGTTTGATGGCAGAAGATCTTTATACCATCATGCTACTTGAAGGAATTACAAAAGCAAATATACTAGGTTTTAGTGATGGAGCTAATCTTGGATTGGTCTTTTCAAGTTATTATCCAGAGAAAGTACATCGATTAATATTAAATTCAGGAAATACTTTAGTTAAAGGGGTTTTATTCTCAGCGAGACTGCTTAGCTACTGTCATTATATTGGTATGTGGTTGCTTTCTTTAGTTTGCCCATCGCTTAGAAAAAATTTGTTGGTGATCAAATTGTTGTTAAAAGATATCGGTCTTTCAACAGCAGATTTAGAGAAAATTAAATGTAAAACATTGATTATTGTTGGAAAAAAAGATGTGATCAAACTGCAACACTCCCTTTACCTAGCAAAAACGATCCCAAATGCTTCTTTTGTTTTAGTGAACGAACAAGGACATCAGTTAGCTAGAAAAGATCCTCAACGTTTCAATCAAGAAGTATTAGATTTTTTGTCTGAATAATAAGAATAGTAGGTGATTTTTTTGTTAAAACAAGCCTTACAATGGTTCAAAAACCATTTAGGTCTCTTTAAAACAATCTTTTTAATTTCTGTGGTTGTCATTATCGTTAGTGAATTGATCAATATTGGCAAAACACTATCGATCGCTCAATTAGCCGAAACATTTGCAACAATCCCACTTTGGAAGACGGGGTTGATGCTCATTGTTGGATTACTATCTGTTGCACCGATGATTGGGTATGACATCATCCTTAACCGCTTGTTGGGACAAAAATTAAAAAAGAGTTATTTATTTGAAACAAGTTGGTTGATCAATACCATCAACAATGTTGCCGGTTTTGGCGGCTTTGTCAGCATCGGATTACGCTCCGAATTATACGGTCATAAAAAAGACAGTAAGCAGTTGATGCAAGCTTTGTCGAAGATCTTTTTATTTCTAATGGCTGGACTGTCTATTTATAGTTTGATTTCTTTTTTTATGGTCTTTTTTGCACCGGTTGCGCCTTTTATTAAGCAGTATTGGATTTGGTTGATCGGTGGTGGGTTATACTTCCCACTTGTTTTTTTAGTCACTACCTTAAAAAAAGAGGGATACCTCGGAGGACTTTCATTAAAAACACAAGGACAATTGCTGCTTGTCTCGATCTTAGAGTGGTCTGGTGTCTTGTTCACCTTTCTAGCAGTTGGGGCACTTATGGATATCAAAGTCGATTTGTGGCAAACAATACCGCTCTTTATCGCAGCTTCAGTTATCGGAATCGTCTCGATGATTCCTGGTGAAATCGGTAGTTTTGATATCATGATGATTATCGGTCTTTCTGCCATAGGTGTGCCAAAGGCAACTGTAGTCGTTTGGATCTTACTGTACCGAATTTTTTATTACATTATTCCTTTTTTGATCGGGATCGTCTTTTTCTTTAAGAATATTGGCTCAACCTTTGATCAACGTTATTCTGGTATTCCTAAGCAGCTGGCAACAGAGATTGCTCATAAAGCCGTCGTCGTCCTTTTATATTTTTCTGGTATCATGATGGTTCTTTCAGCAACGATCCCACAAGCTTTTACCGAGTTTCGTTGGCTGCATAGTATTAATCCGTTAAGGTTGCATTTTATTATTCAATTCCCAAGTATGTTGTTAGGATTTCTCTTTGTCATCATGGGGCGTGGGATTGCTGCAAGAGTCAAAAGAGCCTATTGGCCAACTATTGCACTGATCTTTTTAGCAGCATCTTATGTGACGATTATTGACTTTAGCTTTACTGCAGCTATTTTCCTATTGTTACTGTTGTTGATCGTAATTGCTTCGAAAAATGAATTATTTAGAGAACAAATCATTTATTCATGGGAATGGTTGACGATTGATGGTGTGATTATTGGTGCTTTAGCGTTGCTTTACATCATTATTGGTGTTTATAATCTGCCAACATTTCCTCATCGTAAGCATCATTTTATTTCGTTCTTTTTGTTCCCGTCAGAAAAGATTTGGTTATCTGGATTATTTGCTATTATTGCAGTAAGCTTTATCATCATTCTTTTCGTCCACTTCCTACAAGGAAAGAAACAGCAAGTCGGCGAACCGTTGGATGAAGAAAAAGCGTTAAATATCCTCCATACCTTTGGCGGAAATTCTGACAGTCAATTGATTTTCTTAAAAGACAAGCGCATGTTTATTTACGAAAAAGACCAAGTTGGAACGGTTTTATTACAGTTTGCTTGTTACAATAATAAATGTATCGTGATGGGCGATCCTTCGGGTAAAAAAGAAGATTTTCCTGCTGCTATCGAAGCGTTTATTGAAGAAACTGATCGTTTGTGTTACCTACCCGTCTTTTATGAAACGAGTGAAGAAATCGTGATGATTTTACATGAATTTGGCTATGATTTCATCAAAATGGGCGAAGAAGCACATGTTGAATTAGCCAATTTCACTACTTCTGGAAAGAAAATGAAAGGGTCACGTGCGATCTTGAATCGGATTGACCGAGAAGGTTTTACTTTTGAGATTATTCAGCCACCTTTTTCTGCGACACAGATGACTGAACTCAAACAAATTTCTGATCAATGGTTAGGAAGCCGAAAAGAAAAAGGTTTTTCACTGGGGTTCTTCTCAGAAGATTATCTACAGCGGGCACCGATCGCTGTTTTAAAAGACCCACAACAAGACTTAGTAGCATTTGCTTCGATCATGCCAACCTACACAGATAACAAAATCGGCACGATTGATTTGATGCGTTATGATCCTGAGAAAGCACCAGCTGGAAGTATGGATTATCTTTTCCTTCATTTATTTGAGTATATGAAAGAGGAACAGATTGAGTTTTTCAACTTGGGGATGGCGCCATTATCCAACGTTGGAACCTCAAGAAAAAGTTTTATTCAAGAACGAATCGCTTACTTAGTTTATGAATTTGGTTCACATTTTTACTCTTTCCACGGCTTGCGTGAGTATAAAGATAAATATGCGACTCATTGGACTTCCCGCTATACTTCCTATTCACGTGACAGTTGGATTGCCTATGTCATGATCGCATTATTGATCATTGATAATGCACCAGTTGACCATAAAAAGCGATTAGTAGGTTTAAAGAAATGGTTACAAAAACGCTGAATATGACAACTTATATCTAATGATGGAAGAAAAAAAGACGCATGATTCTAAAAGTCATCTGACTTGTTGAATCGTGCGTCTTTTTTATTTATCTATCCTTTGTTCTTAGGCTTCGATTTCTGTTACGATACCTGAACCTACTGTACGACCACCTTCACGAATGGAGAAAGTCGTCCCGTTTTCAATAGCAACAGGATGAATCAATTCTACATCGATCGTTACGTTGTCGCCAGGCATGACCATTTCCGTTCCTTCTGGCAAAACAATTGTTCCTGTTACGTCAGTTGTGCGGAAATAAAATTGTGGTCGATAATTATTGAAGAATGGTGTATGACGTCCGCCTTCTTCTTTAGTCAAAACATAAACTTCTGCTTTGAATTTAGTATGAGGTGTAATTGAACCAGGTTTGGCAATCACTTGGCCACGTTCGATGTCTTCTCTTTGAATCCCACGTAATAACACACCTACGTTATCCCCTGCTTCACCGTAATCAAGCGTTTTGCGGAACATTTCAACTCCTGTTACTACGGCTTTTTGCGTTTCTGGTTTGATCCCTACGATTTCGATTTCATCACCGACTCGAACAGCCCCACGGTCAATCCGACCAGATGCTACTGTTCCACGTCCAGTAATTGAAAATACATCTTCGACGGGTAACAATAATGGTTTGTCCGTATCACGTTCTGGTGTTGGGATGTATTCATCGACTGTGTCCATCAATTCCATGATAGCTGCTTCTGCATCAGGATCACCTTGTAATGCTTTTAATGCTGATCCTTTGATTACAGGTGTATCATCACCTGGAAATCCATATTCGCTTAATAGTTCACGAACTTCCATTTCTACTAGATCAATTAATTCTTCATCATCGACTAAATCTGTTTTGTTCAAGAAAACAATCAAATATTTCACGCCTACTTGGCGAGAAAGTAAAATGTGTTCACGAGTTTGAGGCATTGGTCCATCCGTAGCAGAAACAACCAAGATTGCTCCGTCCATTTGAGCTGCCCCCGTGATCATGTTTTTCACGTAATCCGCATGCCCTGGTGCATCGATATGTGCATAGTGGCGTTTGTCTGTTTCGTATTCCACATGAGCAGTATTGATCGTGATTCCACGTTCACGTTCTTCTGGCGCTGCGTCGATACTAGCATAGTCTTGAGGATTTGCTAAGCCTTTTTTACCTAGTACTGTAGTGATCGCAGCAGTTAAAGTAGTTTTCCCATGGTCGACGTGTCCAATGGTTCCAATATTTACGTGTGGTTTACTTCTATCATAATGTTCTTTTGCCATAATTAACAAACCTCCTAATTAATTTAGAGCTTTAAAGTTTTGCTCTCATCTGTTGTCCATTATAGACTTCTTTGGAAAAATCCAAAAAGAATCTGTCCGCCTTACTTTTTGTAAGTATCGAACAATTTGTATTATACGTCAAACTTGGTCAAAGTCAACCAAGAACACTTATGCTGATTAATGACTAATTTTTCATCAGCCAACCATGCGTAATTGTTGTGACTATCTCCTTGTTTTCACTACAATGGGCTCTTTCGTAACTATCAATATTCGCGATAAAAACAAATCATTTCTTGTGTCGCTACCGACTGAAATTGGCATTTTTCATAAAATCGGCGGGTTTGTTGTTCATTTTCTGTCAATAAAACTTTTTGTCTGACTTTTGGATAAGCTTGTACCATTTTTTCGATTAATTGTGTCCCAATCCCCATGTTTTGATAATCTGGATGAACAAGCAAATCTTGAATGTAAAGAATTGTTTCGCCATCCCCGACACTACGGATCAATCCGATCAATTGTTGTTCGTCCCATACCGTTATCACTTTGAGAGATTGTTGGATTCCCAGAGCTAATTGTTGGATGTCCTTCGTATAGGCTGACCATCCTACAGCTGTATAGAGCGCGAACAATGCATCAAGGTCAATTTTTTTCTCTTCGCTGAATTCCATGTGCTTTCTATCCTTTGCTATATTTTTGTATGATGTAATCCGTCTCAATCTGTCGTTAACTCAATCAGATTTCCTTCAGGATCTTGGATAACTGCTTCATAATAACCGTCGCCCGTAGTTCTTGGTCCACTGATCAGTGGAAAGCCATCTTTTACAAATGTTTCAGCAAATGAATCCACCTCTGTTTTTGTTTCCACTGAAATTGCTAAATGAGCATAACCAAAAGTATCGACTGCACGATCTGATAAAAAAGGCTTTGTAATCAATTCAATCTTACTTCCTGAGGTAAAATTCAGGAAGTAAGATTGAAACCGGGTTTTAGGATTCGTGTATTTCTCTGAACTTTCTGCAGCAAAATAGTTCTCATAAAACGCTCTCATTTTTTCTAAATCATTAACCCAAATAGCAATATGTTCAACTTTCATTTTGTAACACTCCTTTATATTTTCGTTATCTCTTCCTATCCTTTATACCATTTTCTCTTTATTTGATAAAGAATGATGTGATTATTTTGGCTTTTGCTCTTAGTGATCAGTTCACAAAAGAAATGGTGTTATCTGGTAAAAAGAAAGCTGTCATTCTGAAACATCTAAAGATATGCACTACTTATATAGTTTACACCTGCAAAAAAACCAAGGAAAACTTTATACTGACCGAAAAAAGTTAACTTTTTAATCCAACTTTTAACGTTCACTATAGTTTCTCTTGGCTCTTTTCTTGTCTGCTACATTTTATTGTATTCTCTGAATAAGCATTCTTTTAATAATTATAAACGATTTAATACTTCGTCTACATTTTTGATCATGACTGAGATTGTTCCATCTGGGTTATTAACAAATTCGATCAAATCTGGATTTCGGTAGACGTCTACAGGGACGATCAATTCGATTCCATTGGATAACTTGAATTTTTGTTTACCAAATTTTTTCTCAGAAATTTCTTGGACTTCTCTGACTGGCAAAGCTTCAGCAACAAATCCCTGTTCTTGGACTTCTTCTTGAAAAGCTAATTTCGCTGTGATATTTTCTTTGAAGACTTTTTCCGCAATCATTTCATGGTCTAGTCTGCCCTTTTCCTCGATCGTATCATAAACAGCCTCTTTTAAATCAGCCACTAGATCAAATTCTTCAGTTTCAAATTTTTTCCCTAAACTTTTAGCTACTTTTTGGATCACTTTGACATTCTCTTCTAATGAAGGCGCAGGAACACTTTCGATGACTCTCCCCGAAAAATAGAGTTCTTTTTTTCCAGAAAACTCATATTTTTTTTCAATCAATTCATAGGTTAAATCAGTTAACGCCACCGCAAACGCTTCATCTGCCTTTTGGGATTTTGCCCCCAATATCGCTCGATTCAAAATCAATTGATTGGCGATTCCTGTTTCGTCTGCCTCTACAAAATGTGTATAGGATTCTCGGTAATTGACTTTTAACAAAGCCACATACATCACCGTATCTACTTCATACAAAACAACAAAGACATCAGCGCTTGGTGCTTCTTCGCTTTCTTGATAGATCTCGAACCAGCGTTGAACGATCCCTTCACTTGCTGCTACAAAGTTTTCTTGACAGTCCTGGACTTGTTTCGCCATCATACTTTCAGGTGACAGCTGTCCTGTTTTAGTTTGTGCAGAAGAAATTTTTTGGATTTTCTTTTGTAAAAAATCTCGAATAAACTCTTTAGTCAGATCCAATTCTTGTTGAGAAAATACGGGTGATCCCGTTTCACGATCAATAATATGCATAATTGCTTTTTTTAAATAAATATCCATGTTCTCATTCCCTTCTGGTTTAGTTTACGGAAAATCAATACAAAATACCAGAACGAAAATCATTATTTTCCTTTTTTTGAAAAAAATAATTGTCTCCTAAACAAAATGGATTCCTTTTTTGAGAAAATGCGCTACACTTAAAAGTGAACTAAAAATTAAGGAGTTGAGAATATGGATTCATTAACAAATACGTATCGTTTATCAAATGGTTATGAAATTCCGATTGTTGGTTTTGGTACTTGGCAAACACCGGATGGCGATGTCGCAGTTTCTTCAGTCAAAGAAGCGCTAGCTGCTGGTTATCGCCACATTGATACAGCACAAGGTTACAAAAATGAGGAAAGCGTCGGTCAAGCGATCAAAGAAAGTGGGATTCCCAGAGAAGAGATTTTTCTAACAACAAAACTTTGGAATGCCAATCACAGTTATGACTTAGTGATGTCTTCGTTTGAAGAATCACTACAAAAATTACAAACAGATTATATTGATCTTTTCTTGATCCACTGGCCTAATCCTGTGGCTTTCCGTGACAATTGGGAAGAAGCAAACGCCCAAACTTGGCGAGCTTTTGAAGAGCTGTATGAAGCTGGAAAAATCAAAGCCATTGGCGTCAGCAACTTCTTGCCCCACCATCTAGATGCGTTACAAAAAACAGCCAAGATCATGCCAATGGTCAACCAAATTTTCTTAGCTCCTGGTGAATTACAACCAGCAGTCGTTGACTATGCCAAAAAACACGAAATGATCCTGGAAGCTTACAGCCCGCTTGGCACAGGGAAAATTTTCGATGTACCAGAGATGCAGAAAATTGCCAAAGCCCATCAAAAGAGTATTGCTCAGGTTGCTTTACGCTGGTCTTTACAACATGGTTTCTTGCCTCTGCCAAAATCCGTAACTCCTAGTCGGATCAAAGAAAATACTGAACTTTTTGATTTTGAACTGTCAGAAGAAGAAATGCAACAAATCGATCAATTAGATGGCGTAGTTGGTAAAGCAAAAGATCCAGATACTACCCAATTTTAATTTAAGGATGTTTGATAACAATGACTCCGATTGAACGTTTAGAAAGGCTCTCAGAAGAAATCACTCGTACTTTTCATCCTGATTTTATCTTTTTGATCGGACCAGACAAGATCCAACACTTCCCAGCACGTAACTGGTCCCATGATCAAAAAATTCAAGAGCTAACCAACCGTTTCGATCATTCGCTAATGGTTACGACTTGGCAAGGACATGAAGTGATCTATTCACCTGAACTGTCTGTCTTTGCTTTGATTCCTTGTTCCAAAACAACGTAGCTGACTTCAATGATCGTGATAAGCCGATACACACTGAGTTTTTCTTGCCGGTGTCGTATCGGCTTATCTTTTGATATACACCTAAAAAGAGGAAACATTTCTGATAAAAACAAATATTTTCCTAAAAAAATGCGTATAAATACATACATATCTAAGTTTTTTTCGTATAATCCTTTTCATTTCATCTTTTTTTTCTTATAATCGAAAGGGTATGAGCGAAGGAGAGAACATATGAAGAAAAAACAAAAACAAAAATTACTCAATCAATTCCGTCCTTCTTTAGATGGAATCAGAAGTCAATTATTTCATTCTTTAGAGGATGAAAGTCTACGTCGTTACGGCTTACCTTTACAAGTCATGCTTGATCCGAAAGACCGCCACATCTTAACGATTGGACTTGCAGGAAAAACAAATGAAGATACTCGCATCAATGTACCGATTGATGATAATTTCACAACTGTCTTAAAACGAATCCGTTCAGGAGAAAAAGACATTTTTGAACGCTTCCGTGACAACTTATTGATTGAAATCGTTTCTTATTGGAATGATCAACGTCTTAAAAATGATGAACCAACTGCTCAAGAGGTTTCTACACCTGTTGCAGAAACAAAAGTTGCTGACTCAAAACCTGTGGAATCACCTAAAACAGCTGAAGTATCAAAAGCGGAAACAACTGAAAAACAACGCTCAACTGAAACTGCCGCTTTGAATTTCGCTGATTTTTCAAGCGCAGTAGCGGAATATCCAAAATTTTATGTAGAAAAAGAAGCTGATGCAGCAGTCATCTATGAGAAAACCTCAGATGAACCACGTAAATTAGCTGAAATTTCAATGACAGCAGAAAACCAATTTACAATTGAAAAAGCGTTAGAACGCAAATACAAAGTGAAACTGACATTGATCCCATTGATCGAACAGTTTGCTGCAACAGCTATTTCAGAAAGATAACCAGTTTCACAAATCTATCCACCGCATCAAAAAACGGCTTTTTGTCAAATGATGCCGGTAATGAGAAATCATAAAATGTTAAATGAGCAGAAAGGCAATTGCCCTCTGCTCATTTTTTTATAGTAAAATATTTTTTCTATTACTTTTAATCACCAAAAGTTGTCAATAATCTTCACCAATCTTAAAAAAGATAGAACCAAAAAACCAAGCGGTCTCTTCCCCTTAGTTTATTGGTTATGTTTATCCAGCTTACCCATGTGCATGATAAAAGACATTCAGTTCATAAGCGACACCAGAAATAATTACTGCTAGTAAAAGGACTAAAAGACCTAAAACTACTTTTTGCTTTTTAGAAAAAAGCGTTTTTTTCTTCTCTAATTGCCTTGTTTTCAATATTGAATCTGTGGAGATAAAAGAGAAACAAACAACATAAGACAATAAAACTACTACTGCACTTAACGAAAATCCAGCTAAAATATCACTTGGATAATGGACTCTTAGATATAATCGAGTTGCTGCAATCAGCAATGGATAGCTGATAAGATACCAAGCAACTCTTCTGGTATCCTGACGACTCCAAATAATACTTAACGATAAGATAATTGTTAGGAAAAGCGCAAAGGATAATAAAGAATGTCCACTAGGAAACGAGTAACTCGTACGTATTTCCAATTGTGAAACGGCAGGTCTGATTCGTGCAATGAGCTTTTTTAGAATATACCCAAAAAAACTAACCGCAAAGATATTACAGATATTCCAAATCGCTAACAAATGGTAATTCTTTTTCCAAATATAAAAAGCAAAAAGAAAGGCGAAACATAAGGTCGGACCAATCGTTGCTAACTTAGCAAACAAACGAACAATCGCTGTTAGTTGTGGAAAATTAGGTAAATCGATTTTTGTATAAACCGCTAAATCTAGTGTTTCGAACCATGGAGGATTGATTTTTACGCATAAAATCAATCCAATCAAAAGACATAATGGAACGATTGATAATTTCAGTGCTTTTTGTTGATAATCACTCATAAAACTTTCACTTACTTTCTAACTTCATCTGACTAAACAAATGACTTATTCTACTTTTTTAAAACCTAAAATCATACCTAATCCGCCTCCCATGATCAACAAGGAGGTTCCTCCTTGACTTAGAAAAGGCAAAGGAATTCCTGTTAAAGGCAGTAAACCAATCGAAGCGCCGATATTTTCTACGATTTGAAATAATAGTCCAAATACGAGTACTACCGCTAGATATAGATTTCCTTTATTGTTTGTCTGTATCGCAGTGTAAATAACTTGGTAGAAAAGATAGAAATATAGAAAAACGACGGTCACGCTACCTAAAAAACCAAACGTTTCGGCAATTACAGTAAATACCATATCTGATTCACGTACTGGTACATAGATTGGTGGTATTTCAGCTGGTCGTCCACTAAATCCACCTGCACTAACAGACAATAAGCTTTGTGATTGTTGGTATCCGATCGATTGACTGTAAGCAAAAGGATCGATCCAAGCTCTCACCCGGTCTAATTGATACGTCTTAAAGTTCAGACTATAAAGGATCTCATTACCGTATTTCGTAAAAACTAGACAAATCAATATGACCCCAATAATAAATAAAAAACTAGCACATACGGCCAAGATCTTCCAATGGACCCCTGCAATCATGAACAGAGCCCCCAAACAAATAATAAATACCAAACTTGTCCCAAAATCTTTTTGCATATACATCAACAAGAAAGTTGGTAAACTGATCAACAGAACTTGAAAGACATAGATCAGATCCGTTTTCACGGTACGTTCACTGACTTTCTTTTCATATAGCAAGGTGAAATAAACGAGAACTAATGCAAAAGTCAATTTAACCAATTCAGAAGGTTGAAAAGTAAAACTACCAATCCTCAGCCAACGTTTCGTATCGGTTAATTGGTACATCACCGGATCATAAAATTTGTAGAGCAAACTCATAATTGCTAATGAAATAGCATAAAAATAAGGAGACAATCGTAACAATAACGCTGTCTTGATTTTTTGTGTCAGTAACAAAAGTCCTAATGAAGCAATGCAAAAGATTACTTGTTTTAAAACAATAGTTTTATAAGGCACTTGGTCGTAGACTGCTGCTCCATATTGCACACCGATACTTAATAAATAAAAGAGAAAAATCGGCAAAAATAACGCATAATTAAACTCAAATGATTTTGATTTCACACACAACACCTCTTAAACGAAAGTTTTCGTAACCAGAATTTCTCTAATCTTCTTATCAAAACATCCGTTATCAACTAGTATCCATTTTGCCATCCTTTCTATTAGGCAAAAGGAGTCACTTTCACATGAGGAAAAATAAAAGTAGCGTGATCAAAATGTGCTGTGATTTATTTTCAAGTAAGTGGTGTAAATATCCAACTCCAAAAAATAAGCCGAAAATTCACAAAAATCAGCAAAGATTTTTAGAAGTTTCGGCTTATTTGTTAAAGTTGCGTACATCAACAACTATCTCATCGTGTGAGTTTTGACACTAAACAACGTAAAGATTTCTCTTAGCTATCTTATGAAGAGCCTTAATTCGACAATTCCTGTTTTACACATTGGCGTCTTTCGACGTTTCTGCGCAATAGCCTATGTTTGTTTAGGAGCCTCGCCTAACAAGTATTAAATTTGAAAAAAGTATATCCTTTAACGAACAATTTCACAATAGCATCCCGTAGAAAGTTCGCAAAAATTTAGTCATATTTAACCTTTTCCTTAATTTTACCGGCAATTAGCAAAAAAAGAGTGCTTTTGACTAGGAATAATATGAATAAACATATAAATAAACAATAGTAGCTTTTTATCCATTCTGCTGTTATCCCAATCAGTCTCTCTTTTTTATAAATACTTATTTTTTACGTAATTGCATCAAAAATTTTCTAGCTACGTCCTGATTCATTCCTTCGGCTTTTCTTAGAAATTCAGCGACTTGTTCAATTTCAGTTCCTTGTGCCCCGACTGTGATCGCTAAGGCTCTAGCTTGAAGCGACATATGCCCCTTTTGGATACCGTCTGTCACTAATGCCCGCAAAGCAGCTAAATTTTGTGCTAAACCGACGGCAGCAATGATTTGAGCTAATTCTTTTGCTGATTCAATCTTCAACATGTCTAGTGCAATCTTTGCTTTTGGAAGAATCCTAGAAGCCCCTCCAACTGTTGCCACTGCCAAAGGTACCGTTAATTGTCCAACTAACTTATCTCCAATCATTTGCCAGTCTGACAGGCCTTGGTAAGCACCATCTTTCGCAGCATACGCATGAACGGCAGCTGCACAAGCTCTCGTATCGTTTCCAGTAGCAAGAATGACAGCTTCGATGCCATTCATGATCCCTTTATTATGTGTTGCTGCCCGATAAACATCTAATTTAGCATACTCGGAAGCTTGTTGAATTTTTTCAGCAATTCTCTTTCCTGCTTCAATCGTTTTTCCCAATCGCTCGAAGGGAATCTCACAACTAGCTGTTACTAATGATTCTGTTGCGAAATTGCTTAAAATACTAAATAAAATCTCTTCTTTAGGAAACCAGGAACGTATTTTCTGGGCAACACCTTCTAAGATAGCGTTGATGATATTAGCTCCCATCGCATCTTTTACATCAACCAAGAAATCGATCGATAAGTAATCCAAATTATTGCCCTTAAAGTTTCTTGTTGCGATTTCCTGCACTCCACCACCACGTCTCACGATCGAGGGATAACTTGCATTCGCACATGCTAGTAGTTCATCTTGTCTGGCGATGACAGCATCAGTTATGCCTCGATTATCCAGTTCCCCTGATAGTACAATCTGACCACGCATCAGGCGTTGTGGTGTAATTGCTGTAATGTCTCCACATATTTTTGCACCGTTACTGGCTGCAGCAATTACAGACGGTTCTTCTGTCGCCATCGGTACTTGCCTTTTGATTCCATTGATTTGAAAATTAGGTGCAATCCCTAGAGGAATCTCAACTTGACTGATTTGATTTTCAATCAAATGATTGGCTACTTCTTCAGAGAGTGTTCCTACTTTTAATTCATCAGCTTGTGATTGACTGATGATTCCTTCACTAACCAACTGACTCCGACGTTGCTCAGGCGTCAGTTGATAAAACTTTTTTTTTTGGTCACTTGATTGTTCCGTTTCTAGATTTGCTTCAAGTAACATGGCTAGTCCTAAGCCTCCACCAATACATAAAGAAGCCACACCATATTGTTGGTTCATTCTTTTCAAGCCATAACTTAATGTTGTCAAAATACGAGCACCACTTGCACCAATCGGATGACCGAGTGCAATGGCACCACCATCTACATTGACTTTTTCTTCAGCTAGTTTTAAGTTGCGATTGACCACGATCGATGAAGCCGCAAATGCTTCGTTGATCTCAAAACGATCGATTTGATCAATAGAAATTTCTGCTTTTTTCAATAATGTTTGGATTGCTGAGATAGGTGCAATTCCCATGATGCTCGGATCAATCCCAATTTCAGAAACAGCCTTGATCGTTGCAAGATAAGGAAGCCCATGTTTGATCGCATATTCTTTTGAAGCTAAAATCAATACCGATGCTCCATCATTTAACGGAGAAGCATTCCCTGCTGTCACAGTCCCATTTTCGGAAAAAACAGTTTTCAAAGTCCCTAATTTTTCCAGTGTACTATTCCCTCGGATGGCTTCGTCTTTATCCATGATTCTTTGATCAGGTAAAGTAACGGGAATAATTTCTGCTTCAAATACCCCGTTTTCACTAGCTTGAGCTGCTTTTTTTTGTGAGTTGAGCGCATATTGATCTTGTTCTGTTCTCGTAACGGAAAATTCGTTCGCTACTTTTTCAGCAGTTAAGCCCATATGTGCATTTGAGAACGCATCTGTCAGCCCATCATTGACCATACTTGAGATCGGCTCTTCATAAGTTGCATTTTCTGCTTCATATTGCTGAAGCAGTGGCGCACGTGACATGCTTTCAGTGCCTCCTGCGACTACTAGATCAGCTTCACCTAACTGAATCAATTGGCGAGCCAAAATAACCGCCTTCATTCCTGAGCCACATACTTCGTTGACTGTCATGGCAGGAACCTGAACAGGGATCCCACTATTGACAGAAATTTGTCTGGCAACATTCTGACCATTCCCCGCCTGTAATACATTTCCAAATATTACTTGATCGATGTTTTCTTTATGGATACCTGTTTTTTCTAACAGTTCTTTTGTAATGATTGTTCCTAATTCTACAGCAGAAAAACTGCTTAAACTGCCACGATACTTTCCAATTGGCGTTCTCGCAGCATCTATAATAACGACTTCCTTCAAGTCAGTCACCTCCTAGAAAAATATACCATTGTTTATGCTAAAAACAAATACCTCACTATAGCTTCAAAAAAATCTAGGAATAAATTTTACAAATCCTTAAATATTCGCTTTTTTATATTTCTTTTAATCTTTTTATGATACTTTAGTAAAGTAAGTTTTTTTATCATGAGTAAAGAGGTGTTGAAATGAAAGTAGGGATTGATCGTCTTTCCTTTTTTATTCCAAATTTATATTTAGATATGACAGAGTTAGCTGAACGTCGGGGAGATGATCCTGCTAAATACCATATCGGTATTGGCCAAGATCAAATGGCCATCAACCGAGTGTCAGAAGATATCGTGACTTTAGGAGCAAATGCAGCTACTAGGATCGTCACAAATGAAGATCGCGAGCTGATCGATATGGTTATCGTAGGAACGGAATCTGGCATCGATCATTCAAAGGCGAGTGCTGTAATTATCCATCATTTATTGAAAG
Organism: Enterococcus sp. DIV1682a; assembly: GCF_051711005.1. Classification (NCBI taxonomy): domain Bacteria; kingdom Bacillati; phylum Bacillota; class Bacilli; order Lactobacillales; family Enterococcaceae; genus Enterococcus; species Enterococcus sp. DIV1682a. Next base: position 1,058,899 of record NZ_JBIOLT010000001.1, on the reverse strand, counting down.
TCCAACCTTTTGCTCGTTCGTTTGAAGTAAAAGAAGCTTGTTATGGTGGAACTGCTGCTCTCCACATGGCAAAAGAATATGTAAAAAATCATCCAGATCGAAAAGTTTTAGTGATCGCTAGTGACATCGCCCGTTATGGTCTAGCTAGTGGTGGAGAAGTGACACAAGGTGTGGGTGCTGTCGCTATGATGGTTACCAAAGATCCACAAATCATCACTATCGAAGACGATAGTACTTTCTTAACCGAAGATATTTATGATTTTTGGCGTCCTGATTATGCGCAATACCCAGTGGTTGATGGTCCTTTATCCAACTCCACTTATATCGAATCTTTTCAAAAAGTTTGGAATCGACATAAAGAGGTAACAGGATTTACTTTAGAAGACTATGATGCGCTAAGTTTTCACATTCCTTACACAAAAATGGGAAAAAAAGCCTTACAAAGTGTCTTGGATCAGACAGATGAAGAAACACAAAATCGCTTATTAACTCGCTATGAAGAAAGTATTCGTTATAGTCGGCGAATTGGTAACCTTTATACTGGTTCTCTTTATCTAGGATTGATTTCTCTTTTAGAGAACTCACAAGTGTTAAAATCAGGTGATCGAATTGGCTTATTCAGCTATGGTTCGGGTGCTGTCAGTGAATTTTTCACAGGTTACTTACAAGACGGCTATCAAGATTTCCTATTGACTGAACTACATCAAGAAATGTTAGAAGGTAGAGAAGCTGTCACAGTCGATCAATATGAAACAATCTTCAAGGAAAAATTACCTGAACATGGGGAAACAGCCGAATATTCTTCCGATGTACCATTTTCAATCTATAAAGTTGAAAATGATATTCGTTACTACAAGTAACCATATGAGACAACTGCCTGATTGATTTAATAGGTAATCAAAAATGTTTGCAAAAAAGCAACTTTTAACATATAGCTACAAAAAGCAGTAAAACAAAAAATAGCGGCTTGCAATTACTTTTGTCAACATTGTTGTGACAATAAATAACTGTAAGTCGCTATTTGATTTTCTATCCTATTTCATAAACTATATGATGCTTCTTGATATTTAGAACCATTTTTTGAATAGTATATAATATAAAGTTCGATATTCTGATTTTTCTATTAATGATGTTTGATCAATCATCACCCATAACAATTTTTTTTCAGGTGATCGGTCACTTGGAACCGGATTGACTAACTCTTTATCCCAAAGTTGAGTGGCTAATGACGTAATTCTTTTTTTGAGATCCTCTTTGGCATCATTTTTCAAAGCTAGGTTTTCTAATCCAAATTGGGTTACTACCCAACGATTGGTCGATTGCGTAGTATCAACGATCCCTTCAGAAGAAATGAAGCGGTTTTTAGGTTCTGCATGATAAATTTCAACGATATCACCTATTTTCAATGATACATTTTCTTCACCAGTAACAGACTCTATGCCTTCGATCGTTTTTTCGTATTTCAGTTCTCCTGTACTACTTTTGACCATTACTTTTACATAAGTTTCATTCTCATAACGATAATGAGGTCTCGAGTGCGTAACTGAAACAATTGCTTCTTGAGTATCACTGTTCTTGTTTGTTCTAAATGTAAATGAGCCAAACTTCCTGTCATTCACTCCATGAAAATCAATGACTTGGCTATCTTTTACTTCGTCCAACGTAATAACCGCATGATTTGTTGCTTCTTTCACGTAAACATAACTATTCTGTGGGATGAAATACATCATTTGATTTCCAGAGAATTCTGCACAATAGATGCCATTAGGAATGTTTTTAAAAGTGACTACTCCTCCAGTGATTTCTTGAGTAGCTATTTCTTTCGCTCCATCTTTTAAAGTTATTTTGGTACCTTTTAATAGGTTTAAATCTTTCAAACTTAATTCAATCGTAAGATCACCTTTTAGATTTAGCGCAGCAATCTCCTTGTTTTGTACCATCTCAAAATTAGAATTGATCAAATAAGATGGGTCGACTAATTCACGCGCACGTGCCAACTCACTTTCTGGTACGACATCAGCTAAAGAAGCGACTGCCGGATAACCATGCTCACGATTTTTTTGAACTTGTACTTGATCAAGCGTCAATCCCCATTTCTCTAAAACACCTGAAAAATCTAGTTGACTATTTTCACTATAGATACGATTCATTAAATCAGGTAATGGGTAATCGTTGCGATTAAAATCTGGTTGATTAGCTATTTTACGATATTCCTGATACATCTTTGTAAACGAATCATCATTTGCTTTTTGTTTTAACATTGTTAATAAAATTAATTTTTCGCGCAGATCAGCATCAGCATAAGTTCCATTCTGATTGATTAGCTTTTCGTATAGTGCGTTTTCTACCTCTTCTTTTTTACCATAATTAAATAGCCAACCTTTTTCATCTGCTTCTTTTCCATAGATAAGATATTGATACTGCACACCAAATAAGTTATTCGAGACTTCTCCTGTATACATCCCTATGTTATCGAAGCCAGCTTGATAGCCATGTGCAATTTCATGCAACACTTTCCAACTGTCTTCAGTTAACCAGCACTCGACTGTGCTATAGCTATTTGCTGCCCATTCTGAAGAATAATAAGCACCGACACCTCCGTTTTTATCTGCTTTCAAGAAAAAGCGATTCACTCCATTTTGATTTTCTTTAGATGAGTTATCAAAACCAGCGATTTGATTATAATAACCAAACAATTCGATGTAGTGTTCGATCAATTCATCTAAGGAACGGTAATCTTTCAAGTTTCTTACTTTTTCTTTATCATTTTTAGGAATAAGTAATTGAAAATCTGGTCCTTTAATCAAAGCATATTCAGCATCGAACTTGTCCCACATTGAAAGAAACATAGTATCATCTCCATGATAACTATAAACTGGTAATGGTTTAATACGTTCAGAAGTGACGATTTCATATTCAATCTGAGCAGCTTCTTCTCCATATGGCGTATCAATAAACGGAACTAAAGGATTATCTGCACTTATACTTACCCATTCTGAATCAACTAAGATACTTTTTTCGATACTTGAGGCATTACCTAACAATCTCAATCTTAATTTATTTTTGAATTGTTTATTTGTTTGTCTAATCCTCAATTCAACATTTTCTGGCAAGATAAATCCTAAATCCTGGCGATCATGATTTTTTCCTTTATTCATCCCTGCATTGAAGATCCAAGTTGGTTCAGGAATACTAAAAATCTCTTTTTTAATTACCTCTTGCGCCTGAACATTCGTAGAAAACAAACAACCAAAAAATAACACTGATAACCCTATCAAAAAAATCTTTTTCAAACAAAAAACCTCCTGTTATGTAATTTTATACAAATTGTCATCTAATCAAACAAAGCAATCGTATACATTTAAGTATAAATAAAATAGTCAACAACCACAATAAAAATTATACTTTCACTTCAATTAAACTATTTTTTTAAAGAAATAATTAAGATGCAAGCTATAATTTTCCAAAACAAACATTTCAATGATTTGTTATTTTATAAAATAATAAAAATGATTTAAAACAGTTAAGAAAACATAAGACCAATATATCTGACAACTCATTTTTCTCCGTTTATTATTTTAGAAAGATAACCAACAGTCAAAAAATAGTTTTAGGCCGATTTCTTAGAGTGAATTGTTAAGACACAAGCAAATATAAGTGTTTTTTCTTTTACGTTAATTTTCGATTACTCCATTAGCCACAACAAAAAAAGACTGAGCCAATCAATCAAAACATGCCTCAGTCTCTTCTCATCATATCTCTAAAGACGGATAAACGGTGTTCAAAAAGTCATTCCTCGTCAATCCGTCCTAAGAGATAAATCGTTTTTCTCTATATTCTTAGAGTAAACAAAACTAGTCATGCCCATTTTGGGTCACTCCTTCTTGATTAGTAGTAGCCGATAGGTCAACATCGTTGTACTAACAATTTTTTCTTTTGGGTCAAAATATTTTTGAATATACTCTTTAAAAATTGTTTCTTCTAGATATTCTTGATAATAAGCTCTCATAAAATCTTCCGTAATTTCTTCTTTAAACGTATACGTAAATTCTTTTCTTTTATAGGACCATTCTTCATCTTTTAAATAAGTTTCCAATTGATCCATTATTACTGGTGAAGTCACAGCATCTTCTTCGAAAATTCCTAATTTTTTTTCCAACGATGTAAACAGATCTTCTTTAGAAGAGACAACTCTTAGGATGACACAATATTTTTTCATCTTTGTTAACATTCTACTTAACTTTACGGAATCGTCTAAAGCCGGATTAGAAGCAGAGAAAATAAAATCATACGTTTTTCCATTTTCCAGAAATTCAGAAAAAGTCTGTTTCGTTAGATGAATGTTTTCCCTCCCCAATCTAGCTGCTTCTTCAGTAGCAAACTTCAACATTTCATCCGAAAAATCTATCAATTCATATGTAGTTGCTTCTTTTGACATCGCTAGATAGCGTCCAGCGCCACCTGCTACATCCACTATTTTCTCAGTTGGTAATGCAGCTTCTTTTTTTAGATACTCAATGACATCACGGACAATTGTTTTGTCTGATTCTTTTTGATTCATGTAGTAATCGCTTGCAAAGGCGTCCCATTCTTCTTCGTTCATTTTCATTCCTCTATTTCTCTATTTTTATATCGCTTTTTCACTTTTCGGAATAAATAATATACTGACTAATTCATAACCAAAACCAACCTGCTCTTAGGCTTATCGAAATAATTATTTTTAAAATTTCTGTCCTTTCATTATACATGATTCACATGTGTTTTCCTTTCTTTCTATCTCATCAGAGCCAAATTTTTAAATTGCCGATATAGTTCTTCACTATGTATATTAGACAGCTATCATCAAGTAAAGAATAAAGATGTCATTGAACAAAAAACTGGCTGGTATACATTCGGTTGAATCCCGAAGCCATACCAGCCAGTTGGTGAAATACTCTGCTATTAACTTTTGAATAGCACATCAAAAAATTATCCCAGGTATTCCTTTTTATTTCTCTTTTTGTACGTGTACAAGGATCAGTTTTGTGATTTCCATTAAAATGATCGTTACTAAGGCAATCCCGATTGACGTAAAGACTTCTGTCAAACCAAATGCTGCTGGAATTGAAAAGACTTCTTTCAAGCCTGGGATCATCGTCAAGCAATACAATGCACTACATACTACAACAGCTAACAATACGCTTCGATTTGCGAAGAAACCTGCTTGGATCGCTGTTTGTGTGTTAGAACGCGCAGGGAATGTTTGTAATGTTCGACACCAGATCAATGTAGAAAACGACATTGCTACGCCAAATTCTGGCGAATGTTGCATTCCTAACCATTGCGCAAAAATGACTGCGATACCGATTAATACGCCTCGATAAGTAACCGAGATCAATGTTTTATCGGTAAAGATTCCTGAATTTGGATCTCTTGGTGGACGTTTCATTGTAGCTGGTTCGGCTTTTTCTGTTCCTAAAGCAATCGCTGGTAATGAGTCGTTGACTAAGTTGATAAACAATAATTGTAATGCTGTAAATGGATTGGACCAATCAGCAACTAAAGCGAAGACAATCGCAATGATCGCACCTAAGTTTCCAGAGAATAAATAGGCAATCGCCTTTTTGATATTATCAAAAACATTACGTCCTACTTCTACGGCACTAACGATTGAAGCAAAGTTATCATCAGTCAAGACCATCGCTGCCGCATCTTTCGATACATCCGTACCCGTACCCATGGCAATACCGATATCCGCTTGTTTCAAGGCCGGAGCATCATTAACACCATCGCCTGTCATCGCAGAAATGTGTCCTTTTGTTTGCCATGCACGTACGATTCGGATCTTGTTTTCAGGAGATACACGTGCGTACACAGTCACTTTTTCCAAGACTTCGTTTAATTGATCTTCGGTCAATTCATCTAACTCTGTCCCTGTAAGTGCTTGATCTCCTTCTGCAAAGATCCCAATTTCTTTCGCGATCGCAACAGCAGTCGTTTTGTGGTCTCCAGTGATCATAATCGTTTTAATTCCAGCGCTTCGAGCTTCTTTAACTGCTTGTGTGACTTCTGCTCTTGGAGGATCAATCATGGCAAGTAATCCAACTAGAATCAAGTCATTTTCATCTTCAAATGACAACTCTGGACTTTCAATTGGGCGATAAGCAAAGGCTAAAACACGCAATGCCTTGTTTGAGAAAGCTTCATTTTGTTCTTTGAATTGTTTCATCAATTCCTCTGTCATTGGTACAACTTCACCATTTAGCAAGACCTTTTTACTGCGAGCAAACACGATATCTGGTCCACCTTTAACAAAAAGATAGTGTCCCTGATCAATGTTATGAGCAGTCGACATTAATTTTCGGTCAGAATCAAATGGTAATTCAGCTTTTCTTGGATAGTTGTTACGGATTTCTTGATACGGTTGATTCAATTTTTCACTAAAATCAATAAACGCTACCTCTGTCGGATCTCCAAGTTTCGTACCATCTTCACTGATGGAAGCATCATTGGCTAATACACTGATTTCAATCAAGCGTCTTTCATCGTCTGTCCATTTTTTTGGATCATCGGTAAAATCTCCAGTCGAACCATTCGCTAGATAATAATCAACTACCGTCATCTTATTTTGGGTCAATGTCCCAGTTTTATCTGTACAAATAATACTAGTCGAACCCAGTGTTTCCACTGCTGGTAATTTTCGGATAATAGCATGTCGTTTCGCCATTTTATTGGTTCCCAAGGATAAAACGATCGTTACGATTGATTGTAATGCTTCTGGGATGGCAGCAACCGCAACAGCGACTGCAAACATTACTGCACTAACGATATCAGCAGTTAAATCACCTGTGCCGCCGCCAAGATAGATTCGGAACAATTGGATACCTAAAATAACTAACGATAAAGCTAAAATCGCTAAACTTAACTTCTTACTAAATTTATCTAATCCACGCTGTAGTGGTGTTACTTGTTCAGTTGTTGATTCAAGTAACCCTGCCACCTCACCGATTTCTGTGTTATTTCCAGTAGCGGTAACTAAGAATTTCCCACGACCATAAGTAATGATTGTTCCACTAAATACCATGTTGATACGATCACCAATCGGCACTGTCTGACTAATATCAGTTACTTCTTTTTCCGATGCTGTCGATTCACCAGTTAGCATCCCTTCATCCACTTTCAATGATCCAGCTTCTAACAACCGACCATCGGCAGGGACATAATCTCCTGCTTCCAATAAAACGATATCTCCTACAACCAGTTCATTCGCAGGGATCGTTTTTTCTTTTCCATCACGAATCACACGTGCATCAGGTGCAGAAAGATTTTTCAATGCCTCTAAAGAACCTTCTGCTTTCTTCGTTTGGATCACACTAATCACGGAGTTCAACATCAATACGGCAAAAATAACGAAAAATTCGATATAATCTCCCATGACCATTTGAATCAAAGCGACAATCAACAAGACAATAACCATTGCATCTTTAAATGTTTCTAAAAACAATTTCCACGTTGGCTTCTTAGGTGCTTCTTTTAACTGATTCAATCCGTCTCTTTCTAACTTTTCTTTTGCTTGTGATGTACTCAAACCATCGATTGAGCTCTGTGTTTTTTGCATCAGCGAGTCAATTGGTTCTTTATAGACAACTTGCTGAGCCTGTTCTTTGTTTTCCAAATTCCATCCCCCATTTTGTTTTTCGTTACCAAAAAGTTTTCTGACTGAAAAAAAAGAGACCTAAGACAAATGCGGATTTGTCTTAGGTCTCACCATTTCATACAATACCAGAAAACCAAATGGTTAACTTACTGTTGATATTATCACAACAAACGTTGTCGGTTACTCCCCTAAGGAGATATTCAACTATATTCTTATCCTACATGAATGAATAGAAAATTGCAACCACTTTGCCTTGTGGTTCTTTATTTTTTCAAACCACTTTATAATCTCTGCAACTTCAAATTTAGGATTCTAAGGATTCTCATGATATAATACTGTTTGTTATTCTAAATAAGGAGGAAGCTATTTTGGTTATCACTATTCTCACGATCCTTTATTTCATCAATGCACTAATTGCTTTAGTAACTATTTTAATCAAACCTCGTGACGTAGCTGCAATCTGGGCGTGGTTGCTCGTACTATTTGCTCTTCCAGGTCTTGGATTTATCCTATATCTCTTCTTCGGTCGCGGATTGACTGATAAGAAAAAATTTTATTTGAGACAAAGCGACTTGAAAGAACTAGAAAATTTTCAAGATTTCAAAGGAGATACGATCGATCACTATGATCCCGTCATGGATAATGAAGAGCATCAACAATTTGTTGACTTCTTCTCTTCTTTGAATCGCATGCCATTAACCCGACGTAATTCCGTCACTTTATTAACAGATGGTCAACAAAAGTTAACTTCTCTATTAAGTGATATTCGGCAGGCAAAGCATTCGATTCATATCGAATATTATGCATTCGTCACGGACAACATCGGACAACAAATCTTGACATTACTTGAAGAAAAAGCTGCTGAAGGGGTTGAAGTCCGCTTATTATATGATGCGTTTGGCTCACACGGTACTAAACCGAAAGACTTTAACCGTTTGATCCAAAATGGTGGTCATGTCCACACATTCGTCACGTCACAAAGAGCGTTACTTCGATTCCGATTGAATTATCACGATCATCGTAAAATCGTCGTGATCGATGGTAAAATCGGCTATACCGGTGGCTTTAACATCGCCAATCAATATGTCAATCCAACCAAAAAGTTTGGTTATTGGCGTGATACTCATATTCGAATCTATGGCGCTGCTGCTTCGTTATTACAGCTACGTTTTCTAACGGATTGGAATGTTTCAGTACCCGAACAAAAGAAGGTTGCCTATCATCTTGATTACTTTTTTCAAAAAGAACTTGGGAAAGACGACAAGCATGAAAATACTTCGATTCAACTAGTATCAAGTGGTCCTAACAACGAACGTGAACAAATTAAATTATCCTTTATTAAATTGATCACAGCTGCTAAAAAACGGGTATGGATTCAAACACCTTACCTGGTTCCAGATGAAAGTGTGATCGCTGCCTTAAAAATTGCCGCTTCTTCTGGCGTAGAAGTCAAGATCATGATTCCTAATAAACCTGATCATCCGTTTATTTACCGAGCAACCCAATATTATGCACGTCAATTGATCAAAGAAAACGTTCAAATCTTGGTTTATGAGAATGGTTTTTTACATGCGAAAACATTGATCATGGATGATGAAATTTGTATGGTCGGCTCTGCCAATCAAGATGTTCGAAGTTATCGGTTGAACTTCGAAACCAGTGCTGTCATTTATGATCCAGCCTTTTTAACCCAGTTAGCAGATCAATTTTTACAAGATGAAAAACAGTGTACACCGATGACCACGGAAACAGTCAAAGAAATGTCTGGCTGGTTGTTATTCAAACAACAAATTTCTCGTTTGTTTTCACCTATCTTATAAATCATAAACATTCAAATTTAAAATGAGTTTTTTGCTTGATCCACAAAAAAGGCTCTATAATTTATGGGACTGAAGAATCAGAATTGATTTTTTCAGTCCCATTTTCATTTTTACTATTAAAAACATTATGATTCACTTATACTTTTTTGAAAAATTATAAAAGCAAAAAAAAACGATTCTTTTAGATAGCTATTGATTCTTCTTTGAAGAACAGTTTTTTGCTGAGAGTTGCTTTTCTGCTGCCCAGTGATTGATGGGACCATACTTGTGACCGACAATGATTTCTTCACCAATTGCAATATTGACATAGTCTTTTGCCGTTCGGATTGCTTCTTCTACTGTTTTTCCCTTCGCTAATTCTGCAGCGATGCAAGCTGACAATGTGTCTCCTGTACCGTTGATTCGATCTGTCGGATAAAAGACTGCACTTAACCAAAATGATCGTCCGGATTCCAGCAACACATAATCTCTTACTTCTTCTTGATTACTTTCTTTCGTATGAAATCCTTTGATCATCACATTTTTGGCACCCATTGCCTGTAAGTCAACAGCGGCCTGAACATAATCTTCATCTGTCGTTAAGGTTCGTCCAGTTAACTTCTCTGCTTCATAGAAATTCGGCGTAAAGACAGTCGCTAACGGTACTAGTTTTTCTTTCAGACTACTTAAAGCAGCCTCTTCTAATAATAGATTCCCATGCTTCGTCACGATTACCGGGTCGACCACTAATGGACCGAAGTTATACTGTTGATAATTTTTAACTACTGTTTCAATCAATTCTGCATCAGCTAGCATACCTGTTTTAGCCGCTCTTATTTGATAGTCTTCAGCGATCAAAGAAAATTCTTTATCAATGAACGCACTTGGTAAGGTCACACTTGCTCCGATCCCATAAGAATTTCCTGCCACACAAGCCGTCATAACTGATACACCATAGACGCCACGGGTAAAGAAAGTATGCATATCTGCTTGCATTCCTGCACTTCCATCACTGTCTGATCCCGCGATCGTCATGACTTGTACATATTGGTCGTTCATACGCTTCATTCCCTTTTTTATTTTTCCAACTCATTCCCTATTCTACACAACTATACCACTTCTTACTTTAAGGAATCAAATCGTAGTGGATGGACAATTGTTGATTGCAGCTTTTGTCAAATTAGTAATATTCAAGATATCTCCTTAAGAATAGTGATCTTTTTAACTAATCACTTACTAATTAGTTAAAAAGATGAAATAAGCAAAATACAGCATAAAAAAACCGAAGAATACTGACATAAACGAGATGATGCTCAGCTTCTTCGGCTTACTTTTTTATTTGCTTCTTCAGTGTACTACTCAGTTCTAGCATCATCTCACTAACTAGCGAGTGACGTTATTTTACTACCAACACATTGCACGGTGCATGTGTGACTACATAAGAAGTAGTTGACCCAACTAAGACACGTTCCACGGCATTCAATCCTGTAGCCCCCATAACAATCAAATCAATTTTTTCCTTTGATTCATTGAAATTTGCAATCAATGTTTTCGGATATCCATACAAAATATACGTCTCGATATCTGTTAGTCCCTTTTCAATTGCTAAGTTGCGATGCTCTTTCATTTGGTTTTCTGCAACTTCATCTAATTCCTCTTGTAAGTTCGTTGTAACAAATGCAAAATCACCGAAATAGTTACCCGTTACTTCGTTTACGTACAAAATGTGTAGCTTTGCCTGATTTCTTTTTGCAATTGTAACTGCTTCAGAAAAGGCTTTTTCTGCTTTTTCTGAACCGTCAATTGCTACTAATATATTTTTATAGGTGTCTGCCATTGAAACCGCCTCCTTTACAATCAGTGTAGCACGATTATTTTAAGGGAACAACTAATTTACTAGCACTGACCAAACTTAGCGATTCGCTTGTCTTTGAACTTGTTCATGCGGTTTTCTTTCATTAGAGCTGTGACCTTCTTGGCTTGCTTTTTCTTTTATCTGAGTCATACGCAGTTTTTTTTCTAGCGGCTTCATTTGTCCTAAATTACTTTTCGGTTCAAAATGATCCGTGGTAGGAAATAACCTCTTCTTTCCGTCTGTCTCTGTTAAATCCATCATATTATTATTTAACTTCTTATGCTCGCTCACTGTTGATTCTGTTAATATTTCAGTCTGTCTTTCCTTATTCACTGGTTCTTTTTCTTGAAGTTCTTTAGGTAATACTCTTTCTAAATCTGAAGCGATACCTGTATAAAAATTGATTATTTTTTGTGCTTTACCCCGTAATCTCCATTGATCAAAATTACCACACACTTGAAAAGAGTATAATTTAGGTCTATAAATTGGGTTTAAATTTATATTCTTGAACCCAACATAATCGACGAGGATCGCTCGTAAATTTTCACAGCACCAAGCGGGATTTTCTTGATACAAATCATAGATTTGTTTTTCTACTGTCATTTGGCTTCTTACTTGCGGGGCATGTTTTCGTGCAAACTTCCTAATGTTAGTATTTCTTATAGCGAACTCATTATCGACAATTTCACGAAATTCTTTTGAAGAAGTTAGCGAAACAAAAGGAAGTCTGTCCTGACATTTTTTCAGTAATTTTTTCCCTATTTCAGGTTGTTCCTTTATTAAATTTAGAATAATTGGATAATTCGAAAGATGATCCCTAAACTTTTCTTCTACACTTTTATCGGAGTCATCCTTGTTAATCTTGACTACTGATTGTTCGATTGCTGCTATTAATTCTTCTTTTACTATATTATTTTCCGCTTTGTCGGTTGGAATATTCTCTATTAGAATTCCTTTTCGTTCCATATGTTTTTCAATTACTTTTGCAATTGTTTTAAGTATGGATATATGATTATTATCGTTTACTATAGGACCTTCATCAAAAGTGTCTATCCACTTTTGCATTTGCCCGTATGTAAAATGGATACCTATTTCCTCTAATCTTTCTCTTGTTATTTGATATTCTTTATCTATGTCCTCCAAATTCCTAATCTTAGGAGGCAAAATTTGTTTAACTATTTCTGGAAAGTAATAGACAAGTTTTTGCTGCTCTAATGTTTCTTTCATTTCATCCATCAATGAAAATAAGAATCTATCATTTTCTTTTTTTACATTTTTATTTGTTGAGGGGGCCTTCCATTTAGTCTGATCTAGTTGATTTATAGGAGCTACAGAATCAATTTTCTGATAAAATTCAGAGCGATTTTCATCAGTCAATGATGAATCAACATGTTGTAGGACAAACTCTTTAATTGGTGTAAAGGACGTTTGACGATAAACTGCTACGAGTGGATCAATCTCTTGTTTGTTTTGGTTTACTACTCGCTCCAATTCTAAAGCTATTTGAAGATTGATTTCTTCTGCAACTGCACGGATAACTTCTTTTTCAGTAATCAATTTGTTTAGCTTTTCTTTTTCAGTTACTGTTAAATAATCCCTCAAACAGCTAGAAATTTTCCCTTTAAAAGATAAGTCTGTTTTTTTAAGACAAACATCTACATAAGCTTTTAATTCAAGTTTTGATAAGTTATCCTTCTGTAAGAATAATGGAAGAAACGGGTCGTTTTTTAGGTAAGCGTAAAACTTTTCCCTTTCCTCCAAACTTAAATTTGGTTTCATTACTGTTTGAATCGCTGCTTCTCTTTGCATATCTGTATCTAAATTTTCAGCTAGTTCTTTTATAAATTTCTGTAATTGTTTATTTTTCGTAACAGAATCAACATTAGCCTGACCTATCTGTATTCCTTTACTCCCATCCTTTTGATAGTTATAAACGCCATTCCTTACTAATTCTTTCAGTTGGTTATCATTCTCAATCTGCTGCTGCTTCTTTTCAGTTTCCAAAATATTTTTTTGCTGCGCCATGTCGAGCTTTTGATTATAAATTTCTATTATTTGTTTGGCTCTTCTTTGACTTTCCTCATTAGGAGATAGTAGAATATCTTTCGCTTTTTCATTGATACCAGTTGATGCCAAATATTGGATTAAATCTGCACAAAACGGGAGGTCTTGCTTACCTAGCTCATAAATTTGTTCAGATAACTCTGTATCTTCCCCTAAATCTTCTCTTGCAAGTTGATGTGCTGAATTTTTAAAATGAGCAACGACGGTTGGCGTTGTCTTTGCAAAATCTTTCAACGGAACTGCCGGAGCAATTTTTTGATAGTATGTAAATAGTTTTTTGACTCTATAGTCTTTTTCTGCGAGCGCTAAAATTTCTTCATCCGTTTTCGATTGACTTGCTTCCACCTCTTGGCTAAAACGTTTTAATCTTTTCTCTATTCTCTTCTTTACAGCGATAAATAAAGGCTCAATTTCGGCTACAGATTGCCATGTAGGTAATAAAATGATTCGGCTAATAAAACCGGTAATATTCGATTGTTTCTGTTTATTAAGTTCTAATACTGACTGCCAGTTTCTTCCCTTTTCTTTATCATACAGTACCCACTTATCCTTTAATTTATTTAAAGCCTTATTTTTTTTTGGTAGAGATAAAATGTGTTTCCCATTATGAGATTTTTTTTTGACTGAACTATATATATTTTCAAAATGACTGTCCATATATCTATATTTATCATCATCATCAAAACGAGAAATTAGAGCAAGAAAAACTTGTAATTCTTCCTTGACACTTTTTGGTTCATCGTTTTTTTTGCTTTCTATTTCTTCGGTAGACTTCTGGACATAAACCATCCTCTCAGCTAGAGAAGACAGATTATGCTCTCTCAATCTTCCTATGTCTTCAAGGCTGATTTTTGTTCGATAGTTCTCCCCATTTTTTTGTTGAGAATGACGTTGTCTTTGAATAAAAGAGTCAACTTCAAAGGTTAATTTACTAGATTTGCTTAGTTCATAAAGTGCAATACGTTTTTTAAATTCTAAATTTTTTTCAGCATCTAAAGACAATTGTGCTTGATTTTTGATGAACTGCTGAGTATCAACTGAATTCACTTTTTCATACATCTCCGTAAAGAAGCCGATTGATACTCCTATGTCATATCTTAATCTTTCATATGCGCTTGGGCCTATTTCGTTAACTATTGTTAGAAGTTGTTTTTTTTCTAAAATCAATTCATCAATATCGATTTGGTTTGGGGTTGCGACATTTTTTTTCAAGTTTTTTATTGTTTCTAAATCACTTGGTATTTCTTTAGCTTCAAGGTAGGCTAGATAATAAATGATCATTTCACTTTTTGATGATACTTCATGGTCAATAAAATACCGTAGTACTTCATCTTTAAAGTCAACAGTCGGTAAAGTAAAGTCCGTTTTTCTACTTTCCTCTTGGAGTTGGTTGTTTATATCAAATGCTAGGTAATTACTTTCAGTCAAATATTTTTGAGCTTGTTCTTTAATCATTTCTCGAGCTAGTATCGAATCACTGTTATTATATATCGCTCTGAAATAATCATCTGTTCCCCTTTTTTTCCCTTGTTGGATTTTTTCAAGTTCGAACACAATATCGCTTTCTAAGTATTTTGCCAGCAATAATAATTGTCTTTTCTCTGAGTATAGCGTTATCACTTCTTTTTTTTCTTTATCCGTTAAATCTTTAATCAAAACTTTTTCAAAAATTATTTGGATATTATTCGGTAATTTTTGTGCATCAAGATACGCCAAGTAAAAAGCCCGAACTTCATTAGCAGATAAGTATTCCCTCTTAAGAAAACGACTTAGTCCATTTTCTTGAAAATCTACATTTGGTTGTGTGACTGATTTTTTTCTAAATTCATCTTGAAATTGTGTATGAATTTCAAATTCAACATACTTACTTTCCGTTAGGTATTTTTTGGCTTGTTCTTTGATTCTTTCTTGATGCTTTTTCGAATCGGTCTTTTTATACGCCGCTAAGGCCACTAAAAAATAATCATCTGTTACCTGTTTTTTGCCTTGTTGGATTGCTTCAAGTTCATATACAGTCTTTCTATCTAATTCTTTTGTCAGTAGTAACAATTGTCTTTTCTCAGGAACAAGCTCTAACGCTTGTGCTTTTTCAGCAGAAGTTAGCTCGTTCAATAAGAGGTATTTCAAAGTATCTTTTAGAGAATTTGGTAATGTCGTCTCTTCAAGATAAGCCAAATAATACGCTCGTTCCTCGTAAGCCCTTCTGCTTTTTCCATCCACGAGTAGATGGAGACTTTCTTGTAAACGATCATTTTCATTCCATTTTCCCTGAGATCGTTGTTGTCTTGTCCTGAGCATAAAATCCAAATAATCAAATGTAGTTAAATACTGTTTTACATAGTCATCAATGATATATCGTTTTTCTTCAATCGTTGTATGTAAGTAGATATGTGTGAATAGATCTGTTGATGCTTTTCTAAATCCTTTTCGGATTTCTTGCAATGCAAATAAGTAGTATGGTTCTACCTCGTTTGTCAGAGATAATTCAACTTGTTCCTGTTCTTTTTTAATTGGCAAATAACTATAGTCAGGATCTGTGGTGGGATGTTCCTTAAGATAGGAGTTAACGGTTGTCTCCATAAACGTATTAAAGTTGGGGTGGTTATCAGAAAAAACATAGGGCTCCACCATTCTTTTAAATAAATCATTTTTCAATTGTGTCGAGGATAATTTCCGTTTTAAAATCAAACTGGCTCGGACTACATCATCCATTTGATTCCCCCATTTTCTTTTTGTACTACTAGAAGGAGACACCAAATCAATAAATATTTGTTCGATATTATTCATTGATTTAACTATTTTTTCATTCTCGAATGGATGTAAATAATGATAAATTTCCATGGATTCACTTAGTTCGCTATCATCTAATGAATAACTAGCATAAAATTGCTCTTTAAACTTTTTTTCCTTTTTATCTTTGATATCGTTTATCAACTCTTGAAAAGCCACACAAAAATTTGCCTTTTCTTCTAAAGAAAATAATTTTTTTTTAAGGAACAACTCCCTAAAATTTTGTCTTGTTCCATAGTCAGCCTTAGCGATTAACTGTGTAACCTCTTGCCAGTCTAAAAATATTTTTTTTTGATTTTCTGGCAATCGTTTCAATATACTTTTTTCTAAAATTTCCTTTTTATTCTGAAAAACATGTCCATATAGTACATCTTGTTCATCTAATAATTTATTCAATAAATAAATACTATCCGCCAATAAGTTGGGATTGTTGTATAGGTTAATTGTGATCCACTCTTCATTTTCTTTACAAGATACTTCATTTCCTCTAATCTCCATATATTCTTTCTCATAAAAGTCTCTTTCCATTTGCATTTCTCCGTTCTTCATTAATATACTTAGTTTTTTAGGGAACAACTAATTTACTAGCACTGACCAAACTTAGCGATTCGCTTGTCTTTGAACTTGTTCATGCGTTTTTCTCTCATTAGAGCTGTAACCTTCTTGGCTTGCTTTTTCTATCTGAGTCATACGCAGCTTTTTTTCTAGCGACTTCATTTGTCCTACATTACTTTCTGATTCGGATTGACCAAGAAAAGGATATAGTCTCTTCTTTTCGTTCGTCTCTGTTACATCCATATCATTATTTAACTTCTCATGCTTGCTCACTATTGATTCTAATGATATTTCAGTTTGACTTTCCTTATTCGCTGATTCTTTTATCTGAGTCAAACGCAGTTTTTTGTCTAACGGCTCCATTTGTCCTAAATTACTTTTCGGTTCAAAATGATTTGTGGCAGGAAATAACCTCTTCTTTTCTCTCGCCTCTGTTAAAGCCATATCATTATTTAACTTCTCTTGGTCGCTTACTATTGACTCAAATGATACTTCAGTTTGGCTTTCCTTATTCGTTGATTCTTTTTTTTGAAGTTCCTTAGGTAATACTTTTTTTAAATCTAAAGAGATATCTATATAAAAATCGGTTATTTTTTTGGCTTTATTTAGTAATCTCTGCTGACTAAAACTCCTATCCACTTGAAAAGAGTATAATTCAGGTCTATATATTGGGTTTAAATTTTTCTTCTTGAACCCAGCATAATTGACGAGGATCACTCGTAAATTTTCACAACACCAGAATGGATTTTCTTGATACAACTTATAAATTTTTCTTTCTTCAAACAATCGTGCTCTTTTTTCTCTCGCATATTCTAATGCAAAACGTCTAATCCCGGTATGTTTTTTGAGGAACTCTCTATTCATCATCTGAAGAAATTCTTTTGAAGAAGGTAGCGAAATAAAAGGAAGTCTGTTCTGACATTTTTTCAATAATTTTTCCCCTATTTTGGGTTCTTTCCTTACCAAATGCTTGAAGATTGGCTGAGTCGAAAGATGATTTATAAACTGCTCTTCTATACTGATCCTAGGGTCATTCTTATTAATCTTAGCTACTGATTGTTCGATTTCTTTTTTCAGTCTTTCTTTTATGCTATTTTTTTCTTCTTTTTCGGTGGGGATATTTTCTATTAGAGTTCCTTTTCGTTCCATATGTTTTTCAATTACTTTTGCGATTGTTTGAAGTATGGATATTTGAATATTATCGGTTACTATCGGGCCTTTTTTATATGTAGCTTCCCAATTTTTCATTTGATCGTCTGTAAAATTGATACCTAATTTTTCCAAACTTTCTCTCGTTACTTGATGAGAATTAAATTCTCCGACTATTTCAGGAAAGTAATAGGCGATTTTTTGTTGTTCTAATGTTTCTTTCATTTCATTAATTAGTGAAAGAAAGCCTATTTTAGTTTCTTGTCCTAATTCCTCTTTGTTTGTTAAGTGTGCCCCAAAATTAGTCTGATCTAGATGCTTTATAGAAGCTGCAGAACCAATTTTCTGATAAAATTCAGAGCGATTTTTTTCAGTTAGTGATGAATCAACTTGTTGTAGGACAAACTCTTTAATCGCTGTAAAGGTTGTTTGACGATAAACAGTTACGAGTCGATCAATCTCTTGTTTGTTTTGGTTTACTACTCGCTCCAATTCTAAAGCTGTTTGATGATCGATTTCTTCTGCAACTGCACGGATAACTTCTTTTTCAGTAATCAATTTATTTAATTCTTTTTTTTCAGTTATCGTTAAACAAGCCCTCAAATTGCCAGAGATTTTCCCTTTAAAAGATAAGTCTGTTTTTTTAAGACAAACGTCTACATAAGCTTTTAATTCAAGCTTTGATAAGTTATCCTTCTGCAAAAATATTGAAAGAAACGGGTCGTTTTTTAGGTAAGCATAAAACTCTTTCCTTTCTTCCAAGCTTAAATTTGGTTTCATTACTGTTTGAATCGCTGCTTCTCTTTGCATATCTGTATCTAACTTTTCAGCTAGTTCTTTTATAAATTGCTGTAATCGAGTGTTGCCCGAAACAGAACCAATATTATCCTGTCCTATATGTATTTCTTTCCCCTCACCCATTTGATAATTATAAACGCCATGTCTTACTAATTCTTTCAGTTGGGTGTCATTTGCAATCTGCTTTTCTTTCCTTTCCTTTTGTAGAACTTTTTTCGATTGCTTAGTTTGCCGTGGCTTTATGAACTTTTGATGATAATTTTCTATTATATACTCGGCTCTTTCTTGACTTTCCTTATCAAAAGATTTCGGAATACCTTTCGCTTTCTCATTTTTGTCAGTTAATAGCAGATACCTAATTACATCTACACAAAACGGTAGGTCTCGCTTTCCCAATTCATAAATTTGTTGAGATAATTCCGCATCTTTTCCAAAGTATTCTCTTGCAAGTTGATGTGCTGAATTGTTAAAATGAGCAACGACGGTTGGCGTCGCCTTTGCAAAATCTTTCAACGGAACTGCTGGAGCAATGTTTTGATAGTATGTAAGTAGTTCTTTGACTTTAGGGTCTTTTTCTGCGAGCGCTAAAATTTCTTCATCCGTTTTCAGTTGACTTGCTTCCACCTCTTGGCTAAATCGTTCTAATTTTTTCTCTATTCTCTTCTTTACAGCGATAAATAAAGGATCAATTTCAGCTACAAATTGCCATTCAGGCAATAAAATGAATTGTTTAATTATTTTGATATACTTCGATTGTTTCTTGTCATTCAGATCTAACACGAACAGCCAGTTGCTTCTATTTTCTTCAATAAATGGTACCCTCAGATGTTTCAATTTATTAAACGTTCTAACTGATTGTGGTATAGAATAAACTTGGTTCCTCAGATGAGCATAATGTCTGACGTACCTGAATATATCTTTCAAATTACTATCTATAAATGTATATGAATCATTACTATCAAAACGAGAAATTAAAGTAATGAAATCTTTTAATTCTTCCTTGACAGTTTTTTGTTCATCGTTTTTTTTGCTTTCTATTCCTTCGGTAGATTTCTGATCTAAAACCATCGTCTTAGCTAGAAAAGACAGGTTTTGCTTCCTCAATTCTTCTATGTCTTGGAGACTGACTTTCGTTCGATGGTTCTCCCCATTTTTTTGTTGATAATGACGTTGCAGTCCAATAAAAAAAGCAACTTCAGAGGTTAGTTCGTCAGACTTGCTTAATTCATAAAGTGCAATGCGTTTTTTAAATTCTAAATGTTTTTCAGAATCTAAATACAATGATGCTTGTTTGTTGATAAACTGATGATGCTCATTAGACTTCACATTTTCATACATCTCCGTAAAGACACCGATTGATATTCCTGCGTTAGTTCTTAATTTTTCATATACACTTGGATCTATTTTGTTAGCTATTGATAAAAGTTGTTTTTTTTCTAAAACCAAATCCTCGACATCGATTTGACTTGGAGTTACGACAGCTTTTTTTAAATTTCTTATTGTTTCTAAATCACTGGGTATTTCTTTAAATTCAAGATAGGCTAGACAATAAATGATCATTTCATTTTTGGATAATACTTTATGGTCAACAAAATACCGTAGCGCTTCATCTTTAAAGTCCACTGTCGGTAAAGTCAAATCCATTTTTCTACTTTCCTCTTGGAGTTGGATCTTTATGTCAAATTCCAGATAATTACTTTCAGTCAAATATTTTTGAGCTTGCTCTTTAATCATTTCTCGAGCCAATATCGAGTCACTCTTTTTATATATCGCTAAAAAATAGTCATCTGTTCCCTTTTTTTTACCTTTTTGGATTGCTTCAAGTTCTAATACAATGTCGCTTCCTAAGTATTTCCCCAACAGTAACAATTGTTTTTTTTCTAAAGATTGCGTTATCACTTCTTTTTTTTCTTTATCCGTTAAATTTTTTGTTAAGCGTTCTTCAATAATTACTTGGATATCATTCGGAAATTTTTGTGCATCTATATACGCCAAGTAAAAAGCTCGAATGTCATTAGCAGATAAGTCTTCCCTCTCAATAAATCGTCTGAATACTTTTTCTACATACGGTTGTGTAACTGATTTTCTTCTAAATTCTTCTTGAAAATAGGTATAAATTTCAAATTCAACATACTTACTTTCAGTTAAGTGTTTTTTGGCTTGTTCCGTGATAATTTCTTGAACCTTTTTCGAATTGGTTTTTTCATATAACTCTAAGAAATAATCGTACGTCACCTTTTTTTTGCCTTGTTGGATTGCTTCAAATTCATATACAGTCTCTATATCTATTTCTTTTGCCAACAGCAACAATTGTCTTTTCTCAGGAGCAAGCTCTATCACTTGTCTGTATTCACCAGAAATTAGCTCGTTCAATAAAAGGTATTTCAAAGTATCTTTTAGAGACTTTGGTAATGTCGTCTCTTCAAGATAAGCCAAATAATACGCTCGTTCCTCGCAAGCCGTTCTGCTTTTCCCATCTAGGAATAGATGGAAATTTTCTTGTAAAGAATTGTTTTTATTCCATTTTTTCTGAATATGTTGTTGTCTTATCCTGAACATAAAATCCAAATAATCAAATTTAGTTAAATACTGTTTTGCATACTCATCAATAATATCTCTTTTCTCTTCAATTGTTGTCTGTAAATAGATATGTGTGAATAGCTCTGTTGATGCTTTTCTAAATCCTTTTCGAACTTCTTTCAATGCAAATAAGTAGTATGGTTCTACCTCGTTTGTCAGGGATAATTCAACTTGTTCCTGTTCGTTTTCACTTGGAAAACGACTATAGTCAGGATCTGTGGCAGGATTTTTCTTAAGATAGGGGTTAACGATTATCTTCATAAACGTATCAAACTCGGGTTGTTCATGGGAAAAAACCTGAGGTTCCACCATTTTTTTGAGTAAATCATTTTTCAATTGTGTCGAGGATAATTTCCGTTTTAAAATCAAAGTGGCTCTGACTACATCATACATTTTACGTCTTTTATCTGTACTACTGGAAGGAGACACCAAATCAATAAATAGTTGTTCGATATTGTTCATTGATTTGGCTATTTTCTCATTCTCGAATGGATATAGATAATGATAAACTTCTATGGATTCACTTAGTTCGTTATCATTTAATGAATAATTAGCATAAAATTGCTCTTTAAACTTTTTTTCCTTTTTATCTTTGATATCGTTTATCAACTCTTGAAACAGCACACAAACTTTCGCCTTTTCTTCTAAAGAAAATAATCTTTTCTTATGGAACACCTCCATAAGTTTTTGTCGTGTTGTAAGATTGCCTTCAGAGATTGCTTGGGTGACTTCTTGCCAATCTAAAAAATTTTTTTTCTGATCTCCTACCAATCGTTCTGATATACTTGTTTTTAAAATTTCTTTTTTCTCCTCCGTATCCTTTCGAGGTAGTACATCTTGTTCATCTAATAATTTATTCAATAAATAAATACTATCCGCCAATAAGTTGGGATTACTGTCTAGGTTAATTGTGATCCACTCTTCATTTTCTTTACAAGTTACTTTACTTCCTTTAATCTGCATATAGTCTTTCTTATAAGAGTCTCTTCCCATTTGTTTTGCTCCTTTTATTCAGAATTTGCCCTCATTATGTTTTTATCTATCTGATTTTCTATTAATCAATAGATTGACTGGCTTTTTCTTCAAGTTAGATGGCAATCAGGAAGAATACTGAACTCAAGAAACATGATTTCCGAATTCATCGATTATAACTAAGTTTTTCTGATAATTGTCTATCGTTAGGGATGCTCCTCTCATTTGTGCTTTCACCTCTGTTTATTGACGTGCCGTGTGTTCTTTCTGGTACCAATGGTGAATTAGTAGAGCAATTTCCTGCTTTTTCCATTATTTGTTGCATGCTAACTTGCGTTCTTTGATTGCCCTTCACTGATTGATCATTTTGCGTGATAAAATCAAATGAGATCATAGTACTTTTTGTTTGCCCAGGAATGTTTTTCTGCAATTCTTGTAATTCTTTCGGAAGTATCTTTGATATACCTTGTTTTTTCATTACTTCTTTATAGCCCACTAGTACTGATTCTGCCTTCTTTCTTAGGGGATAACCATACATTTCTCTATCTCTTGGGTCTAAACTTACCGATATACCCGCATAATCGACAAGCATCACACGCATATTTTCTGCACAATAATTGTCATCATTATAAAATAATTTGTAAATGGATTTCTCAACTTGGATTATTTCTTGTTCTGTTTCATTATATTCTTTTAAAAATGGAGAGAATGGGGTATTTTCATACCATTCATTGATCAGCTTACGTAATTCAATAGGGTAAGAAAGATTAATAGCGGGTAATTTTTTTAACAATACCTTTTTCAATGTAGGTGATTCCTCTAAAATATTTTTGACTGGGAGACCTTTTCCTCCATACTTTTGAATGCTGCAACGAGTAAAATTTTCAACAAATTGATCTTCTATAGTCCTTTTTTTATCGTTTGGGTTAATCATACGCACAGATTGTTCAATTTCTTCGATTAAGTTTTCTTTTGCCTCATCTAAAGATTTCTTCATTGATGGGCTTTCCACTTGATTCATTTGTTCCTCATATTTTTTCTTTAAAAGTTCGTTTATTTTTTCAATAGTTGTGTTAAATGTTACTCCCATTCCACTTAAAGGATATATTTCTTTTTGTTCATTTAAATCCCCTATCCTTATGCCTTCTATAAAGTTATCAAAAAATATATCTCTCCAATTTTCTATTTGCTCATCTGAACAAGTTATGCTTACTTGTCTCAATTTTTCTTTTATTAATTCATTTTCAGAATTTCCCTGATGGTTGTTCCAATCTATCTTTCCAATTTCTTTGATTATTTCAGGAAGATAATACTTGATCCCTTTCTCTTCTAGATTTTCTTTTATTTCAGCAATTAATGGCAATCGTTTTAAGTTAGTTGCTTCTATCCTCTCTGCAACTTCTGGACTGATTGCAGAAACTAACGAAAACATGTCTTCCTTGTTTGACCGAGAATTTTCTCCTTCTGCTGTAGTAAGAGACACTTGTTTGCTAAGGTCTTTCAGCTTATGGTTAGAGTTAATTTTATTATAAAATTGCATACGATCTGCTTCATTAAAAGAAGAATCAATCAGTGATGTAATTGATTCTTTTATTAATAGGAATGGCGTATCATTATAAATGGATACTAGCCAATTTATCTCACCTACTTCTTCTTTCTTTAATACCTTTTCAAATTTCACTGCTGTTTCATAATCCCGTTGTTCTGCTAAGACACGTACTATCTCTTTTTGACTAACCATTTCTTTCAACTGACGTTGTTCCTTGTCTGTTAAAAAAACATCTAGTTTCTGATCCACTTGTTCTTTAAATGGCAAATCACTTTTATGTAGGCAAGCACTAACACATGCTTTTAATTCAATTTTCGATAGGTTTTCTTGCTTAAGAAACTGTTGAAGATACGTATCCTGCTTCATAAAAGCATAAAACTTTTGTCTTTCTTCCACACTTAAATAGGGTTGCA
Organism: Enterococcus sp. DIV1682a; assembly: GCF_051711005.1. Classification (NCBI taxonomy): domain Bacteria; kingdom Bacillati; phylum Bacillota; class Bacilli; order Lactobacillales; family Enterococcaceae; genus Enterococcus; species Enterococcus sp. DIV1682a. The sequence goes on along the minus strand of NZ_JBIOLT010000001.1, from coordinate 1,034,739 downwards.
TGATCGTTTGAATTGCCGCTTCTCTTTCTGTTGCTGTATTTAAATCATGTACTAATTCTTTAATAAAATATTGTAATTGAACATTAGCGGGTCTCCTATTTTCAGGAGCAATCATTCGATCCACCAGATAATTCGTCAGCTCATCTGACTGTAATTGTTGAGTCAAATACACACCTGCTCGAACTAATTCTTGATTCTCCATATTGTTCGCACATTCTTTTTGATCTTGTTTTTTTTGCACGACATGCTGATATTTTTTTAATGCTAGTTCCATTTCTTCATGAGCAATCTCTCTTCCAGAGGAATTTTTTGATTTTTTATAGCTCTTTTTTTTCTTAAGAAATTCTTGGTAGGCAACTTCTTTGAGACTCTCTTCTTTAGTTGTATTGGTTTTGTCTTTTTCTCTCTCAAGCCTTGGTTTCGTTGCAAAAGATGTAAACTGTTTAGTCATCTCCAGATCATGGTATTTATTGTGAAACGCAACAATTGCCTTAGCTGTTTCAGTCGGTCTTACTTCCTGATTTAAAATGACAGAAGGACTCCAATCAAACGGCTGACTTGATTGCTCTATGATTGGTGTTGAGATTGGCCTTTCAACATTTCCAACTACTTCATTAGCCACTTTATTAACTACTTTTTTGCCAGTCAATTCGCTACGCATGGACGGAAGTGGGTATAGGTCATGATATCTTTCTACTATCTTCTCCATTTTATGTTGTATTAAAATATTTGGATGTATTGGTAAAGGGTTAGGTTGCTTATTAGTGTATTGTGCGCTCAAGTACTGAATCATTTTTGCACAATATAATGGATCCAGTTTCCCTAGCATGAAAATTTGCTTTGCTAATTTTTTTCCTGGACTTTGATATGTTTCCTCAATTTGATGCGCTAAATTGGCAAAATAGGTAGACACCATTGGAATCGTCTGAGCATAATTTTTTAAAGGATAAGAAGGAAGCATATTTTGGCAACAAACGAGTAAATCTTTAAGGCCCGGTTCGTTTTCTACAAGTTCTAAAATCCTTTTATTCGTTAATGACACGTCACCTTTATCCTCATAATCTTTTTGAATCAACGTATCTAAATATGGAATATACTCATGTACCTTCTTTTCAAACTGAACGAGCAATGTATTTAGTAAATTATTATAGTGTAAGTTGGAATCTGACAGAACCTCCGCAATTTGTTCTTTTTCTGACTTTAGTCCCTTATCAAGATTTTTGAATATTCTTCTTAGTATTTGATTTCTACTTACCTCTTTAAACGTTACACCCATTGCTTTAAATTCACTTTTTAATTGATGATTGATTTCTATCGCTGTTTTATCATAGGACACAATAGCTTCTCTTAGTTTTAGATCTTGATAATCACACTTATTGTTCGTTAATATTTTTACAACAACTGGCTGAAGTAAATTGGCTGGCGCGATCTCATCTAGTTGTTCTTTAATTTTTTGGAGTTTAATAATTCTACGATCATTGTCAACGTGAAATTTAGCATAACCCCAAATTAAGCTAAATCCATCAGAATCATGAAACTTAACTTTATTTAAAAATCCTTTCAATTCTTCAACTTTTAAAGAAGTCTTGATCTCTTTTTTTTCTAAATCGTTTAAATGCGAGATGGAGCGGTCGATTGCTTGATCTTTTAAACGTTGTTCCCAATGTGGAAATCTCACTTGGACTTTGACCAAAGAATCGATTAGTTGTTCCTTGTTTAATCGCCTAAGTTCAAGAGGATCTATAAGATTAGCATTGACTTGTTGCAGCCCGTTTCTCACTTGCAACTCTTCAATGACTGGAAGACTCATTGCTTTTTCGAATGCTCGTTTACGTTGGGTATAGACTGCAGATGCTTTTAAATCAGGCCCACCTTCTTTGATTATTTCTTTTAGTTTGATTTTTTTAGTAAACTCTAAATGTTCTTTTTGATTTAAATGTAACGATGCCTGTTCTTTTATCCATTGTTGGGTATAGGAAGATACGTTGTTATATAAATCTGTAAAGAAATCAATTGTTGCTGCTTTGTTTTCTTTTTTTATTTTTAAGAATTCCAATGTACGTTCTGGGCCTATTTCTTCAGACAAGTGGATAAGTCTTTGTTGTTCTGAAATGAGTTCTGACAATTTCAGATTTTCGTCTACAGTTAAATCTTTTTTCAAAGCGTGTATCAAACTTTTTTTGATATCCATTGGTATCACTTGTTCTTCTATACAGGCTAAGTAATACGCTCTAATTTCAAGTGGTGATTGCATTTTCTGGTCAAGAAACACCCGAATTTTATCTTCGCTAAACTTAATATTCGCTAGCTTTAATCCTTTTTCTCTCAATGCATCTTGCATCTGACTTTTCACTGCAAATTCAGCATGGTTAGCAGGACTTAAACATATTTTTGCTTGTGTTTTGATGTATTCTTGGTTAGTCGTTGAAAAGGATTTTTCATAAATATCTGTGAAAAAACCAAGCCTTCCTTCTTGTTTTCCTTGCTGTATTTCTTCAAGCTGGAATACGTTTTTTAAATCTAGCTCTTTTGACAATTGGATAAGAACTATTTTTTGAGGAACTAAGGCTTGCACTTCATTTCTTTCTTCACTTGTTAAGTTTTTCTCAAAATATTGTTGTAAACTCTTTTTCCAACTATTCATTCGGCTAAGTGGTTCGTATTTCATTTCTAGATAAGCTAACTCATAAGCTCTAATTTCGTTAGGAGATAAATTTTCGCGACTTAGAAATGAATTAAGAAAATCTGTTTTTTCCCATTCCTGTAAATTTTTTTTACTCTCTCCCTCTCGTATCACGTGACCTATTTCAAATCTCACATAGTTTGCTTTACTTAAATGTTTTTTAGCTTGCTCTTTGATGAATTGGCGACAAGTCACTGAAAAAGCTTTTTGATCCATCTCTTTGAACAATTGAGATAGGACTACTTGGTTGCTTTCCTTGATATTGTCAAGATTAGTTGCAAGTTCTGGACCTACTTCTTTTCCTAATTGTAAATATAATCTTTTTTCTGAAACTAGATCCATCACTTCTATAATATTTTCTGGTGTTAAACCGTTCAAAAAAGTGTTTTTAAACTTTTCTTTGCTATTTCGGTTTATTTGTCGCTCTTCTAAATAAGCTAAACAATAAGCTCTAATTTCGTTAGGGGATAAATTTACATTTCTAATAAATTGATCAAGAAATTCTGTTTTATCCTCTCTCTGTAACGCTTTTTTTCTCTCTACAGCTCGTACCATTCGAGTTACTTTATATCGAACATAGTTTTCTTCACTTAACCTTTTTTTAGCTTGCTCTTTGATGAATTGGCGACAAGTCACTGAAAAAACCTTTTGATCCATTTCATTGAACAATTTCAGTCGTTCTACTTGATTATCTTGATTGCTTCTTTCATATCTGACTGCAAGTTCTGGTCCTACTTCCTTCCCCAATTGTAGACATAATCTTTTTTCAGAAACTAGATTCTCCACTACTTTAATCTCTTCTGGTGTTAAATCTTTCAAAAAAGGTTTTCTCCAAAGTTTTTTGATATTGCTTTCCAGTTGTCGCTCTTCTAAATAGGCTAAACAATAAGCTTTCACTGCATAAGGAGATAAATCTTTCCGTTTAAGCATAGATTTAAGTACACTTAAAGAAGTGGATTCTTGTTTTATTATATGATTTTTTTGTTCACTATTATGTACTATAAATTCAAATTCTAAATAGCCTACTTTGCTTAAATATTTCTTCGCTTCTCTAGAAATTGCTGTTCTATTCAATGCACCATTCTTTTCATAAATAACTGTAAAAAGATCCCCCGTTGCTTTTTGCTTTCCTCGCTGTACTTCTTCACTTAAATATTTTTCTCTAGTCATTGTTGTTCTATTTAATGCACCATACTTTTTATAAATAGCTGTAAAAAAATCTACTGTTGCTTTTTGCTTTCCTCGCTGTATTTCTTCAAGGGCTAATAAATCATGCGGTCCTACCTCTTCTATCATCTGAATATTTTGTTTTTTTAAAAGCTTGACTTCTTCAAGTTTCTTTTTTTCTTTTTTTAATAAATTTTTCTCCAAAGTTTTTTTTATTTTATTTTTGGTTTTCGGTAATAAGTTACTTTCATCGATATAAATTTCATAAATTGCTATTTTTTCCAGATGAGACATGTCAGGCAAACGGAGTAAATTGGGAAATATTTTATTATAAAAAACAGAAGAAACAGACTGTGCTTCTTCTACAGATACCTTAATTTTCTTGTTCAAAACATTGATTGTTTGAGATAATTCATAATAGACTTTATCCAAACCATTATTTTTTTGCATGCGTGGAATCGCATGGTTTTTAATGAATGAATCCCATTTTTCTTCAAGAACAGGTTGATTACCGGATTTTTTTATTTCAGTAAATATTTTTGTTTTTAGTTTCTCTGACTCTATCCCTCGCTCCAGAACCATAACTGCTCTCACTAAATCATTAAACCAATTAGGACTATTTTCACCTTTATTTACCACTGGTTTGATCAACAAATCACTGACCTGCGCTTCTAGTCTTTTAGTTGATTCTGCTGTTTTTTCATTAGAAATCTTATGATAAAAACTATAGATATCGATTGTTTTCTTTCGTGATTGCTGATCTAATGACTGAACATCTTTAAACTGATCTTCAAAAGCTTGGTCCGCTTCATTAGTTATTTTTTTTAACAGCTTATGAAAAGTAACGTAAGTTTTCGCCATTCCCTCTAAAGATCTGTACTGTAACAATTCATTTTTATGAAGAGTATTTATCCATTCTCTAACTATTGCTTGTTCGTTCACAGTTAAACGCGGCATAACATATCTTTCAAAGTTAACTTGGTGTTGTTCCCAATCCCTTGGAACAAATGCCGGCTTATTCATGAATAAAAGATTATATAAATAAATACTATCTGACATCAAACTCGGGTTATTTTTTAAATTGATAGATTCATAGCCATTTTTTCCATAGTCCACTCGATCTGCTTTAAAATATACATTAAATAAACCTTCGTTTTTTTCCATTCGATCTCCTTTTCTTTATCGTCCGTTTTTGTAAATTGCAACAAATTTTAATCACTCGTATCCTTGTTCTTACTAGTATGGATAACTGTGTCGGTTCACACTGCTTTTTAGTATTGTTTCCTACCATTTTTTATGTAATAAACCAATGAAATTGAGACAAAAAGTTTTTATTCTCAAGAAATAAGCCGATAAGCTGAAATTTCTGAAGATTGGTAAAAATAATAAAATCGTTTATTGCGATTATGACCTTTGTACTTCACAACTTTTTGTCCCAGTTTCATTCGTTTTTATTCTAAAAACTATTTACAAAAATTTTTAGGCTTCAAACCCATTTTTCATGGCTACGGTTTTAAACCAATGGCCCGACTTTTTAATCGTCCGTTTACCGTCTTTGTTTAGATCGACAGCAATCAGTCCATAACGGTTTTTATAAGCGTTCGTCCAAGACCAGTTATCCATGCAAGTCCACATGTGGTAACCCACACAATTCGTTCCTTCTTGGATTGCCTGATGCACATATTTCAGATGGTCTGTGACAAAAGTGATCCGATAATCATCTTCAATCACGCCTTCCGAGTTAACGAAACGTTCTTCCCCTTCTACACCCATACCATTTTCAGAGATATAACATTTGATATTGCTATAGTTCTCTCTCGTATTCGTCAAGATATCATAGATCCCTTTTTCATAAATTTCCCAACCACGATAGATATTCATTTTTTTATTAGGCATATCATAATAATCAAAATAATCTTCTGGCATTGGTCCATTCTGATGATCAATCGGTGTTTCTTTTGCCTTGATTCTCCGAGGTTGATAATAATTGATTCCTAATAGATCAATCGTATTTTCTTTGATAATCGTTAAATCATCGGGCCCCATCTCTGGCATTATCGCTAATTCTTTCACAATAGCAACCAACTCTGATGGAAACTCTCCTTTTACTGCAGGATCAAGAAAAGAACGATTGAAAAAAGCATCAGCGATTCTAGCAGCCTTGACATCCTCAGGGTTTGTTTCGTCTCGCGGGTAGCTAGGAGTTAAATTCAAAATGATTCCAATTTCTCCTTTTTGTCCCATCTTATGATAGGCTTCAATTGCTTTGGCACTTGCCAAATTTTCGTGGAAACCAACTTGAATAGCCTCTTTTAGATTGATATGGTTAGGATAATGAAACTGATAGAGATAACCGCCTTCTACTGGAACAATCGGTTCATTATGGGTAAACCATTTCTTTACTAAATCCCCAAATAACTCAAAACAGGTTTTTGCATAGGCCACATAGGCGTCAACCGTATCACGAGACAACCAGCCACCTGTTTGTTGTAATTCTAAAGGCATATCAAAATGATATAAATTGACAAATGGTTCAATTCCCTGCTCCAGTAATTCTGTAAAATATGAACGGTAAAATGATACAGCCTGTTGATTCACTTCTCCTTTTCCTTTAGGGAATAGACGACTCCATTGAATGGATGTTCGGAAAGTATTATGACCTGTCTCTTTCATCAATTGAACGTCTTCTCGATATTTCGTGTAAACTTGAGAGGTTTTCTCAGGACCAACTTGATTGAAAAATTTTTCTGGCTCTAGATCATACCAATAGTCCCAAATGTTTTCTCCTTTCCCATCTCCTTTGATTCTGCCTTCTGTTTGTGGTCCACTTGCGGCGGTTCCCCACCAAAAATTCTTTGGAAAATCGTAGTGTTTCATTTCATAATCCCTCAATTCTTTTAGTAATTACCGTAATCATAAACAATCACTGAAAATAAATCAATACTTTTGATAATAATGACTAGACATTTAAACAGACAGACGTTATACTACGTTTGTAATCGATTGCAAAATAAATTTGAGGTGAAAAAAATGAATGGTTTTATGGATAAACTTTCTCAAAAAATTATGCCCTTAGCCAATCTTTTAGGGCAAAACCGTTACTTAACTGTGTTACGGGATGCATTTATGTTGTCATTTCCGCTAACAATGTTTGGATCAATTGTGGTCGTTGTGAATAATCTACCGTTCTTCAGTGATGGTACCAAAGGCACGTTAAGCACCCTTTTTGGTAATGGTCAAAATGCGACGATGAGTATCATGTCCGTTTTTGTTACATTTGGTATCGGCTATTATTTATCAAAATCATATGATGTAGAAGGTATTTTTGGTGGCGCTGTTTCATTCGCAAGCTTTTTGATTCTCACACCTTTTGTGATGACAACAGCTGGTGGTGAAGAAGTTTCGGGTGTCCTATCACTTGATCGTCTAGGTGCTAAAGGAATGTTCATTGGAATGATTGCTGCCTTTTTAGCTGCGGAAATCTACTGTCGAATCACCAAACGTGGTTGGCAAATTAAAATGCCTGATGGCGTACCACCTGCAGTAACGAAATCTTTTGCTGCTTTGATTCCAGCTGTAGTCACATTGACTGTTTTCTTGATCATCAACGCTGTCATGACTGGCGTATTTAATGCGAACCTTCATGACTTAGTCTATGAAGTTATCCAAAAACCTCTAACTGGTTTAGGTAGTAGTTTACCTGCCACGTTGATTGCCTTATTCTTTGTTCAATTTTTGTGGTTCTTTGGTCTTCACGGTCAAATTATTGTTAATTCTGTTATGGACCCTATCTGGAATACATTGATGCTTGATAATTTAGAAGCTTATCAGCATGGGAAAGAACTACCACATATCATCACAAAACCATTTATGGAAACCTTTACCGTTGGTATCGGTGGCTCTGGAATGACGTTAGCAGTAGTATTATTGATGGCTTTTGTCTTGAAGAAAAAACAATACCGTGATGTTGGTCGTTTAGCGCTAGCACCTGGAATCTTCAATGTCAATGAACCTGCAATTTTTGGTCTACCAATCGTATTGAACGCAACCATTTTGATTCCTTGGGTCGTTGCTCCTTTGGTCGTGACAACGTTCAACTACTTGATGATGGCAGCTGGCATCGTTCCTCCGCCTACAGGTGTTTCAGTTCCGTGGACTGTGCCGATCATTGCTAGTGGTGTTTTAGCTACCAATTCATGGCTAGGCGGTCTCTTACAAGTAGTCGATTTTGTGATCGTCGCTTTTATTTGGTACCCATTCTTAAAAGTATTAGATAAACAACCTGATTTAGACGTTGTGTAAAGCCTTATCTACTCACCTGTGAAGCAAATCATCTTCTTTCTAATAGAGATTAAGCAAATTTTATAATCTAGCATGAACAGTCAAAACATGGAATGATGTGAATTGATTTGTTCATGCTTGTTTCATTGAAATGAGTGATTCAACAACTAAACTTCGTTATTTCTTTCTTGTCGAACGAAATAACTTTCGTTATACTCAATACGAGGTGAATAACGTGCCAAAATATGAAGAAATCGCAAATGTTTTAAGGGAAAGAATCCGTTCAAAAGAATATCCACCAAACAGCTTTTTGCCTAATCAGATCACTTTAGTCGAAGAATTTGGCGCAAGTCGAATGACCATCAAAAAAGCCATCAATATTCTGGCTATGGAAGGATTAGTTTATTCGCAAAGAGGGGCTGGAACCAAAATTTTAGATCATCCTTTTATCGAGAAAGATACCTCCCCTGCCAATGAGTATGAGGGACTCAGCCATCAAATGAAGCGTCGTCATCGTTCACTGACGAGTCAAATCATTCAATTTGATGTCGAGTTTCCGAACCCATTTATTCAAGAAAAATTAATGATTGGTGCCGAACAACCTGTTTATAATATTCACCGTTTACGAATTTTAGACAACGAACCTTATATTTTGGAACATACATTTATGCCTGTACATTTAGTTCCAGGGCTAAAAAAAGAACATCTGCTTTCTTCTATCTATGATTACTTGCACCAAGATCTAAATCTTCATTTTGCAGGCGCCTATCGAGCAATTTCAGCAGATAAAAGTACGCACTTTGATCAGGAATACTTGAATTGTTCGGAAATAGATCCTGTTTTGGATGTGCAACAAGTCGTTTATCTAAAAGATGGTCAGCCCATCGAATATTCATCTAGTAGAAATCGGTTTGATGTCCGCAACTATTCCTTACTTGATGTCCGTTCAAACTAAAAAAATCCGTTTCAAAAATAGGAAACTATTGTGAAACGGATTTTTTGGTGTTTACAAAAGAGCAGAGTCAAACAGAATAATTGCCAGAAACGTTCCCACTCACTATACTGTAACTAACACAATACTTACTTTTTGTAAGTTCAAAGGAGGAACTCCCATGGATACTCAAATCAAAGGCATCCACCATGTTACCGCTATGACTTCAAGTCCCACTAAAATTTATCGTTTTTTTACGGATATTTTAGGAATGCGCTTAGTAAAAAAAACGATCAACCAAGATGATATCGAAACGTATCACCTTTATTTTACAGATGAATACGGCTCCCCTGGAACTGACATGACTTTTTTCGCTTTTCCTAATCAACCTCAAGGAAGTAAAGGAACGGATACGATTTCTAGAGTGTCTTTTCGAGTACCAACTGATGAAGCATTGACTTATTGGTTCAAACGCTTTGAAGAAAAGAATGTTCTTCACTCTGCGATCAAGGAACGTTTTTCAAAAAAATATCTGGAGTTTGAAGACTTTGACCATCAATTCTATCAATTGATTTCTGATGAAAACAATACAGGTGTTGCTGGTGGTACTCCTTGGAAGAACAGCAATATTCCATCAGAATATGCAATTACAGGCTTGGGACCAGTTTTTGTCCGAGTGAGTCAAATGGAACCATTACAGTTACTATTAGAACAGACTTTAGAGTTTAAACTTACTGATCAAACAGGAGCTTTTTCGCTCTTTGAAGTCGGTCAAGGCGGTAATGGAGCAAGCATCATTGTTGAACAGCGAGCAGATTTACCAAAAGCAATCGAAGGATTCGGCAATATCCATCACCTTGCCTTGCGTGTCGCTGATGAAGAAGCCTTACGTCACTGGATCCATGTGATCAATCAGATAAACGTACCAAGTTCAGGGTTTGTGGATCGCTTCTACTTCCAATCAGAATACTTCTTAGCTGCCACCCACGTTCTCTTTGAATTAGCAACAGATGGACCTGGTTTTTTTGGAGATGAATCAGCAGATACAGCTGGCGAAAAACTATCACTCCCACCACAACTCGAAAGTAAAAGAGAAGAAATCGAAGCGTACATTCGTCCCTTCGATACTCAGGATGCCAACCAACAACGAGAATAATTTTCTTTCTATCCAGACTTTCGATTCCAAGAAGCATATCTTTCAAGAAAAAGAGGTCAAATCATGGAATATTTTTTTCAAGCGGGAAAACAAACAAGTAGAAATTTACTCCTTCTTCATGGTACAGGTGGCGATGAATATTCTTTACTTGAAACCGCCCAGTTCCTTGAACCGGATGCTACGATTCTTTCTTTTCGTGGTTCAATCAAAGAAGACGGAATGAATCGCTTCTTTCGACGGAATGGGTTGAATCAATTCGATTACCAGAGTTTAGCAGAAGAAACAGCGCTTCTGTATCATAAAATCTCAGCAGTTAGCCAAAAAGAAAACATCTCGTTACATGACTGGGTGATCGTAGGCTATTCCAATGGAGCGAATATCGCTGCTCACTTGCTATTATCGAGAAATACTGAGCTGCGAAAAGGAATCCTATTTCATCCAATGTCTTTAAACGTCAATTATCCAGCAAAAGTAATGACTGATACTCAGATCTGGCTTTCTTACAGCAAGACCGATCCAATCGTCTCCTCTATAGCGATTACGAATTTGATCAAAGATTTTGAAATGCAAAAAGCTCACCTCACATTCCAAGAAACGTTTACTGGTCATCAATTAACAAAGGCTGAATTAATTGCCGCGAAAAGTTGGCTTTCTTCGCTTTCGGTTAACTAATATTGGACGAAAGTTGTGATGCATCGGATTATTTTTCAAAGTCTCTTTTTCAAAGACTCTATAATGAGGTACGCTCCAAAAGTTGTACGTGAAAACGACAATTTTTAGGGCGTTTTTTTTTGTTTCGACCTTTACGCACGAAACAGAAAAATGAATGTAAGTGCTAGATCCAACTATCCATTTTTCTCAAATCATCTCTTTTAATTTTCATTTTGGAAAATCCTTCTTGGCTCCCCCTCATTATAAACGCATCATATTAAAGATAAATAGAAACATTCCTCATTTTAAAAAACTGTAGAATATGGATTTCTATTATAAAAATTAGAAAAAAATGAGTTTTTGATTAGCTAGATTTCCGAAAAATTGCTATAGTTTAATTAATCAGAGTTGCAATCATTTTAGCGTTCGCCATTTTTTTGTCGAGTTAATATGGTTCACTCATTAGGGAGGGGGCACGATGCTTCACAAAAAAAGAAAACAGATTCAACAAGTAATCTTTCTGTTATTGACACTTCTGTCAGTGCTTGCACAAACAAATGTTGTTCAAGCAGTTTCGTTAAATTTATTTGGTACGACTACCGCAACTAATAACAGTCAAACCAGTCCAAATGCGCCTTTTTTAAACCGAGTAAATGTCCCTGTCACTTTTCTCATTGAAGGAAAAAATGGCATCAGCGCTGGGGTTATCACAACTGGCGATAAATATGCCATTTTAGAAGCACCGACTGAAATGGTCGGGTATATCCAACCTAATGGGAATGCGACTGTTCAAACTACTGTTACTGTGCCACTTAGTCAGTCCCCTTTACAATTGATTTTGCCGACCATAACCTCTGTGATTTCGTTGATCGTCAACTCACCTTTAGTTTCCACACAAAATAAAACAGCGGTTAATCAGGCATTGTCAGAATTACGTTCGGAAACTTTTGGTGCCCAGAATCTTACTCTAGCTATCGTCCCACGGTCGAGCACTCAGTATGGCGTAGCGATTAGTCAAGGGCTATTACCCATCCTGACAACGACATTAAAAAATCGGATTCAAAATTTATTAACGATCGTCCAAGCTTTACCGCTGATTGGGACTGTTTTAGGAACATTATTGTCCCCCTTTGTCACAGCTTTGTCTCAATTTATTACGAGTTTAAATTCACCAACTTCTGATAATAGTAAAAATTTGGTTGCTGCTTCGATTTTAGGTAATACGAGTGTTTCGCTACCATTTCTTTTATCTTCGCCCAAATTGACCCAAGATCTAACAGCTAATTTTAAGGGCGGTTTTATTCAAACAGATCAGTCGACGATTCAGTTAGGAACTACTACTGGTACAACACCTGTTTATTTTTCAGCTGGAGCACTCACCTGGCAGAGCACAAGCTTGCCGACTCACTTGAACTTTGGTCAGCACTTGATCCAGACCCAACAGGATGAGCACTTAGTAGCCACCAATAACAATCAAGTAACTACCGGGTCAATTTCGATTACTGATACACGGACAGTTGTAAAAAATTGGCAAATAAAAGTCCAACAACTTAGTCCTTGGCAAAACGGAACCAATCAATTAACGTCCCAATTACAAATCTCAACAGCAGATTTAACAACTACCTTTCCTATCACTGGGATCACAAGTACTGCTAATCAAATGGTCCCTCTATCTATAGGCACGCAACAAACATTACTCAAATTAAATGGTGTAACTGATCCTGGTCAAGTCCAATTAGCAATCAATCAGTTTTCATTAGCGGTTCCCAAAGAAAGTCTGAAAACAAAGGGAACCTACCAAACAATGGTGGAATGGCTCTTATCGGATACACCGTAATTTATTTAGGAGGAAGAAGAAATGAAAAAGAAAACGTTATCTTTTTTTGTCTTGGGGATCAGCTTGTTTTCAAGTTCTCTCGTTTTTGCTGATTCACAAACCCAAGGAGAAGTGGCCTATGTGGAAGGCGCACTTGAATTTGACTATGCTGGCGGTATACCAACTAATTTAGACTTTGGGGATCATCCCCTGCAAACTGCAGCTGCTGAAAACTGGATTGCTACTGCTACAGGTGAACAAACCGGCTCTACACCTACTACTGGAACCGTAGCAGTTCGAGACAACCGAGGAAATCCTGCAGCTACATGGACAGTCAAGTTATCTCAAACTGACCAGTTCAAAACAGCGGATGATGTTGAGCTATCAGGTGCACAGCTCAATTTATCTTTTGGCGCACTTACAAATAACTTAGGGTTAGCCCCTACCAGTGCCTATGAAAACGATGAATTAGCGATCCAAGTATTCAATCAAGATGCTACGATTTTAGATGCAACCGCAGGTCAAAACTCGGGCGATACTGCACTAGCGATTAATCAATTCAGCTTATCTGTTCCAGCGAATACAAATAAAGTAGCCGAACAATATACTACTACATTAAATTGGACTTTCTCATCCAGTCCAACCAACTAAGAAAGGAGGAATGATCGTGAAAAAGTGGTTTTGGATACTACCCTTCTTCTTTCTACTGATGGGAAATCTTACCGTCTACGGCGAATCCTTACAAAGTTTTGATGCACAAATGCAAGGCAATGAATCAACACCATCAACAAACGACAATTATTTTGATCTACAACTAAAACCTGGACAGGAATCGACTTTGAATGTCTTAGTCACGAATCTAAAAGAAACTGAGATCACGATCATTCCGTCCTTTAATCGTGCAAAGACTAATCAACTAGGTGTTGTTGAATATTCTGGTAGAAATCAAGATCGTCCTAATAATTTGCCCATTGATATCGAGAAAATTGTTTCTGTTGATAAGCAAAAGTTTACTCTTGCGGGACATGAACAAAAAAAGATTCCTTTAACCATCAAAATGCCAGAAAAAGATTTTGATGGAGTAATTGCGGGTGGGCTCTACCTCCAAGAAGAACCAAAAAAAGATATACAAGGAAATATTCAACATGTTTTTTCTCGGGAGATTGCTGTCTTACTTAAAACACAACTAAACAAAATCCAACCGAACTTAGAACTAAAAAAAGCAGCACCTACCCAAATCAACCAGAGAAATGCCATCAAAGCAACTTTGGAAAATACTAATGCTGCTTATCTATCTAGTGCTCGTATACACTATGAGATCAAAAAAGAACAACAACAAACCCCAGTACTAACTGGGACCCAGCCCATTTCGTTCGCCCCTAACAGCGGCACGGACTATTTGATTTTTTTAGAAGGAAAAGAATTCGAACCAGGAACCTATCAGCTAATGACGAATGTCAAAAACAAGGAAATCAATTGGCAGCAAAAGATAAATTTTACTATTTCGCAAAAAACAGCTGCAACTTATAATGAACAAAATATATCTACTACAAAGGATGAGCCGCAAAACAATTGGCTCCTTTGGCTAGCTGGAGGTATTATTTTCGCTCTCGTCCTCATTATTGTCTTTTTACTGTATATTGTAAAAAAGAAAAAACGATAACTGTTATCAAACAAAAACTAACTCTACCTAAATTTTCACGAGGCAGAGTTAGTTTTTATTTCTGGTATAGTTTTTATCGAAGGATATACCACCAACCTCATTTGTTCTTTTTCACGAACAACAGTGATTCCATCTATTTATTTCTAACTAACAGCTTCTTATTGTGATTCTCCAAATCGAATGGTATCTCCAATCGCAAACTCTGGAAAGATTTGAGGCTCTACAACGATTGCTCCTGGCAAAACTTCGTTTTCTCCTGTGCGGAAATAAATGGAGATATGTCCAAGGGTTTCAAAGTTATGATTGGCTTCACTGCCAACTTCTTTGATTTGATATTCTTGGTTGCCGATGGTCAGTATATCCCCTGTTTTGATGACATTTTTAGCCGTTTCATGATTGTTATGAACCACACAGATGTCTTTTAATTCAGGTGGTACCTGTTGTCCGAAAAGAATCATTAAGTACTCTGCCGCAAATTCTTCCACTAAAGAACCAACCTCAACAATCTTTGTTGTGTGCATGGTTTTCTCCTCCTTCTATGATAACGTCGTATCTTGTAAATGACGTAACTGCCAAACAGTGGTACTGGCATCTAGTTCAACGTCATCTTCAGTTAAGAAAGAACCCGCCCGTATAAAACGTTTTGCTACTACTTCTCCAGAGATCAGTCCGATCGGGATATGTCCCTCTCGCTTCATTTCTTCGTGGGTCTCAAGTACTCCTCGGACACAAAAACCACCGATTCCATCTAAATGATCCCCAGGTTGAATATCTTTTTTCGCTACCGCAACGGTTTCTGAAATTGGGGCGCCTAATGGAACAATGGCATGATCTTGTTGTAAGACAGCTTTTGCAATCGTAATTGGTGTTTCTAAACTTGCTAAATGATACGGGCGATATAAGATATGATGATCCCGTTCCCCTTTCTTCATCAAGTAATTCATTTCTTCAGCTACTTCGCTATTTTGCCCCTTAACGATAACAAAGACGCCTGGCGCTAAACCATCCACATATTCCACTACACCAAATTGAGATAAGACCCCACCATTTTCTTTTAAATCTAACGAAGTAATGACAGAATCTAGATCCCCTTTCAAACCATGCATACCTACCTTGTCAGGGATATAGCCAATCGCATTTGATAAAAGATTCATTTCAGCCATTGTTTTTGTTCCATCTTGGAAAGCAGCTAGCATATGAGGAGCCATTTGTTTTTTCTGAGCTTCTTTTTCAGCAGTTGCCGGATTTGCGGAAATATTCAATTGATTATTCTTCCCTTTTCCCGCAACTAAGACTTCCATCCCCATAGACGAAGCAAATTCAAATAATTCGGTGGTTGCTGCAGGTTCATCGCCATCTGATCCAGTATAGATCAACCCTGCTGAATCATAGAGTTTATGCATCAAAGGTCCAATAGTGATATCGATTTCAACATTTAATAAGACAAGATGTTTTTTTGCTAATAACGCTTCAAGCGCAATTTTTGCTCCTGCTTCAGGTACACCAGTAGCATCTACGATTACTTCATTCCAATCAGAGTGAATAATTTCTTTAGCATCTGTTGAAATAAGGACATCATTTTTAACTTTTGCCGAAGCTAGATACGCTTCTTTCGCTTTTTGTGCATAATCAAGGGACAAGTCGCTGATCCCTGTTACGATCATCCCTGGAATTGACGCTATTTGTGCAATCATTCCCCTGCCCATTTGTCCTGCACCAATTACACCCACTTTGATTGGATTTCCTGTTTTTTCTCTTAATTGTAATTCACCATATAAAGTCATCTTATGTATTTCCTCCACTCATTCAATTTTTTATGTTTTTTTATAAATATTCTCTAAAGATTCGGTTCACTAATATTTTAGGCGAATTGGCAAAATTACCAATTGTCGAGCCCGCAATATGAGGAGTGATCGTGAGATTATCTAATGTTAGATAAGGATGGTCTGCGGGTAATGGTTCCTGTTCAAAAACATCCACTGCCGCTCCCGTAATCTCTTTGTTTCTTAATGCTTGAATCAAATCTTGTTCATTGACTAATCCAGCACGGGCACTATTGATGAAAACAGCAGAAGGTTTCATTTTCTTGAAATGCGACTCATTGATCATATGTTTTGTTTGAGGAGTCAATCGATAATGCATCGAAAAGATATCTGCTTTTTCCACAAGTTCCTCTAAGCTAACTTGAGTATCAGGGGACGTACCATCAAAATAATCATCAAAGAAAAGAATGTTACATCCAAAAGGTCGCAACAAATGAGCAACTCGTTGGCCAATTTCGCCATAACCAATTAAACCAATCGTTGACTCTTTTAATTCAGGTGCTAATAGCCCATTAGGATAGTACTTTTGCCACTGATGCTCTCTTAATTTTTGATTTCCTCGTGCGATATTTCGAATTTCTGTCAAAATCAAACCAACAGTAAATTCCGACACACTAGTCTTACTTCTGCCAGGAGTATTATAAACAGCAATTCCTTTTTCTTCGGCATAGCTAACAGCGACATTTTCTGTACCTGCTCGCAGTACGCCAACTAATTCCAAATTTTCCGCCCGTTCGATCACTTTTTTACCAATCGGTGCAAATTGAGTAATGATCCACTGATACTCTTCAATATTTTCTAAGAGATACTCTGGTAATTCGACTGCATCACACCCATGTTTTTCAATCTTGATATTATCTTTTTGCAGACTATCTAAATCAGAATGCCGCCATTCTTTGATGTCTACAGAAATTCCTTTTGTAGCTAAATCTTTTAAGCCTTCTTCCATCATTTCTCGATTGATAAATAAATCTGCGATTGCTAAACATTTGATCATTCTTTATTCCCCTCCTCATTTAATACAACTGATACCCGGTAGCTTCCTGGGGTGCTAGCGATCTCGAATGCTTTTTGAATATCCATTAATGGAACTTTGGTTTCGATCAATTTTGATACATCCACTCGTCCTTCATTCAGGAGTGTAGCTGCGTCATAAAAATCTTCTAATGTGGAAGCATACGTACCGATCACTTCGAGACGCATATAATGAATCGTATTTGGCTGGATAGCCATTTCAGGCGCAGGATAACCCGCAGCATAAATCGAGATTTTCCCATCTTTTTCTTTCACCATCTCAAGGGATTGATTCATCGCCAAAGTTGATCCAACTGCGACAATAACGCTGTCAGCCCCTCTCCCATTTGTGAGTTCTTTGACTTTTTGGACTGGATCGGTTTGACTTGCATCAATCGCTTCAAACCCTAATTCCTTGATTAGAGCTAACTTTTTAGGCATGACCTCAGAAATAATGACCCTTGCGCCCATTGCTCGTGCTGTTAGTCCATTAAGAAGTCCCATTGTTCCTCCACCGATGATCACGATCGTTTCTTTCCCAGGCACTATTCGTAATTTTTTCATATTTTGAACGACGGAGGATAAGGGTTCGACAAAAGCAGCTTCTGAGGCAGATAAAGTTGGTCTCATCTTGACGAAGCTCTTGGCTTTACGAACAAAATAATTCGCAAATCCAAAAATCCCATAAAACTCTTTTGAATAATTCTTTCCAAATTGCCGTTTGTTTTCACAATTCGTAATTTCACCAAATTTACACT
The DNA here is from genome assembly GCF_051711005.1 of Enterococcus sp. DIV1682a. Classification (NCBI taxonomy): domain Bacteria; kingdom Bacillati; phylum Bacillota; class Bacilli; order Lactobacillales; family Enterococcaceae; genus Enterococcus; species Enterococcus sp. DIV1682a. The sequence goes on along the minus strand of NZ_JBIOLT010000001.1, from coordinate 1,016,796 downwards.
CATCACAGTAACCACAATAATCATAAAGTACACTGACTCGATCGCCGATCTGGTAGGTATCGCCGACAGCTTTGCCTTTTGCTATGACAATTCCTGAACATTCATGTCCGCCAGCCATAGGATAGCCTTGATGTTCTCTAAGTCCTAACCATTGTTGATAGTCAGTTGTACAAATGTTACAAGCTTCTTGTTTTACTAACAATTCATCTTCTGCCAATTCAGGCATCGGTATTTCCTTGATCTTTGCATTCTTCTTCTCAGCTAAATAGCCAAACGTTATGTTTTTAGGTTGCATTTTTTCACTCCTATTCTATAATCCAATTGAAAAAGCATACGCAATGATAACTGCGATCGGACCAGTTAAAATTCGCGAAAACAACACAGCTGGCACACCATTAGAAATCGTTTCTGGTTTTGCTTCTCCCAAAGTCATTCCTACAGGTGCAAAATCACAGCCAACTTGTGAATTGATAGCAAACAGTGCTGGTAGAGCGTAATGTGGCGGGATTGTACCATTAGCGATCTCTGTTCCGATCAATAAACCAATCACCGAAGCAATCACCGCCCCTGGTGCTAATAAAGGAGATAAAAACGGCAAACTAGTAATAGCACCTAATAGAACTAAGCCAAGTAAGCTACCGCCTAAAGGTGACAAAATCTTCGCAATAATATCCCCAATTCCTGTATAGTTGATAATACCAATCAAAGTTGCAACAAAAGCCATAAATGGAATAATATTTGTTAGCACGGTATCGATCGTTTCACGCCCTGCTTGATACATGATATTGATAAAGCTCCCCGCACCACGTCCGATGGTATCGATCAAGCCAAAAATCCCACCTTTTTTATTGCTATGATTTTTCTTTTCAGTGGTTTCTTTTGTTATTTCTGTAGTTGTTTCCGGTTTATTTGTGTTGATATTTGATGTTTTTTCATTCTTATCTTCTTTATTATGTACTTGTGCAGCTTCGCTCTCACTAATAATTTCTATGTTTGTAATCGTTGTTCCTGAAACAAAAATATCTCCTGTCATAAATTTCGCCAACGGCCCAGAAGGCGCTTGCAATTTTACGTTGATTGTTGGGATCTTCATTCTTGGATACGTTCCACAGCGTGCTGTTCCGCCACAATCAATGACTGCACACAAGGTTTCTTCTTTTTCCACTGGATTTTTAAATGCATCAACCGCTGTTACCCCAGCTAATTCCGCAATCTTTTCAGCGACGGGATGAATGCCCCCACCGGTTACGCTGATAACGTACTTCTTACGTTCATCATTTAACGGAATGGTTAATGGTCCTCCCCAGCCACCATTTCCTTTATGGATAATTAGTTTTTTCGCTTCCATCTCTACCTCCATTCTCAGTTTCGTCTATGCTTCTGTTGTTTTTTTTGCTTCTCTTTGTGTTAAGAAACGAGCAATTTTTTCTGTAATGATTCCTCGTACTAAGATAATCATAAAAGCAGCTAGTAAATACCTTAGACCTAATTCACTTTGATTTCCCACTTTACCAAAGCCAGCTGCCACACCAAGATAAACAAATAGTTCAGCTGAATTTGCATGAGGAAATAATCCCACGATGGGATGAAGCATTGACACCGTTGCATCATAGTAAGCTGCCTTGTGTTCTTCTTTTAAAAATCGTCCAAATGTATAACACATTGGATTTGTTAAAAAGAAACACGCTAAAAACGGAATCAATGTATAGCGTAATAACGTGAATTTCGTACATCGTTGCATGAATCCAAATACTCTTTTTTCTCCGATAATTTTTATTAGAGCGTTTACAAAAAGAATCAAAGAAATCAACAGCGGAACGATCGTCGTTAAAAATCCAACAAAAGTATCTGCTCCAGCTTGAAACATTCCCATAAAGCCATCTGACAACTTCACCAGAAAATTCAAATCCCATTCCTCCTTTTAAGATCAAATTGCGCGCTTATATCAAAAGACAATTCATTTGTCATATGATATCACACCAAGAATATATCATTTGACAAAATTAATGTCAATTGATTTTTTTGAAAAAATAAAGTACACTAAAAATGGAAATGTTTTTTATTAAATGTATGACAGTTATGATTACCCGATCGACTTGATCTATTTAAGTGAAGTGAATAACTGGAGTGAAACGATCAATTGGAGGAAAAAATGAGTAAATCTGAAGAAAGAAACATGGTGAAAGTAGCAACTTTATATTATAAAGAAGGTCTGACACAAGCACAGATTGCTAAGAAAATGGGAGTCTCTCGTTCACTCATTTCTAAATGGTTAATTGATGCTCGAAAAGCAGGTTTCATTGAATTTTTTATTAATAGTGAAAATATCTATGCCATTGAATTAGAAACCGAACTAGAGAAAAAATTTGCCTTATCTTTTGTTAAAGTGGTGGACACAACTAATCTATCTTATCCAGAAATCGAGAAAATGGTTGGACAAATTGCATCAATTTCTTTAAAAGATAAGATTGCAGCTGCGAAAACAATCGGGATTTCATGGGGAAAGTCAATCAAAAGCTTAGTTACTCAATTTCCATTTGAGAATTATCCTGATACAACATTCATTCCATTAATCGGCGGCATGGGATATGATCATTTTGATATCCACTCCAATCAACTTTGCCATGAATTTGCTCGAAAGACACGTGGTTCTTCAAAATATCTTTACACTCCAGCACTGGTTTCTAATGAGATAATTCGTCAAGAATTTGAAGGTAATATCTACATTGATAAAATTCTCTCTGAAGCCAAAAAAGTCGAATTAGCACTTGTCGGTATCTCCTCCCCTGATCATTTCAACACGATGGAAGAAATCGGGTATACTAATAAAAAAGAAATGGCACAATTAAGAGGGATTGGTGCAGTTGGGGACATCAACTCCCGTTTTTATGATAAAGATGGGCAAGAAGTAAATCATCCAATCAATAAGCATGTGGTTGGCCTAAGTCTTGAAGAGCTTAAAGCAATTCCTGAAACCATCGCTATTGCTTATGATGATGCGAAATGGCAAGGAATCTATTATGCTTGTAAAAATCAACTGATTGACTCCATCATTACTACCGACACCATTGCGGATCACTTGATTCATATGGATATTTAGCAATGACAAAAACGGAAGTTACGTAAGAGCGGTTCCGTTTCTCACTGTTTCCTTTATCTGCTCTTGAATCTCCTAACTATTTCCGCTATGATTAAAAAGTAATAAAATATGATTTTGTTTGCAGGGGGACGCTGTTGCGTTGAGAAGGTAAAACCTGACCCTTTGAACCTGTTTGGTTGATACCAGCGTAGGGAGCAAATGTCCTTTTTGTTGATGCGAAATCAAAACAAACAAGACATTCTTCTTTCTAGGGGAATGTCTTTTTCTATTTTAAGGAGGATTACAGATGAAAAAAGTGCTTAGTATTGCAGGATCAGATTGTAGTGGTGGCGCGGGTATACAAGCCGATTTAAAGACTTTTTCTGCTCATCGAGTGTATGGAATGTCGGTTATCACCTCAGTCGTAGCTGAAAATACGGTTCGTGTATTGACCTACCAAGATATTTCCCCTCGAATCATCAAGGATCAAATGGATGCGGTTTTTGAAGATATTTTTCCCGATGCCGTAAAAATTGGGATGCTTTCTAGCCAAGAAACAATGCTTGCAGTGACTGAAAGTTTAAAAAAATGGCAACCACAAAATATTGTTTTAGACCCAGTGATGTACGCTAAAAACGGCAATGCGTTAATGGAGCCAACTGCGATTGATACACTGATTCAGACGGTTCTTCCCTTAGCTAACTTGATTACACCTAATATCCCAGAAGCAGAAAAAATTGCACAATGTACGATCTCATCAATAGCAGATATGGAACAAGTCGGACGAACCATCTACGAAAATAGTGGAACAGCTGTTTTAATCAAAGGTGGGCATAAATCTGGTGAAGCTACCGATGTGCTCTTTGATGGAAAGAAAGTCTATCACTTTACTGCAGAACGAATCGAAACCAAAAATACTCATGGGACAGGGTGTACGTTATCTTCTGCTATTGCTTCTGAATTAGCTCTAGGGAAATCCTTAGAGCAGGCTGTCTGTGAAGCAAAGAAATACGTTACACTTGCAATCCAACATTCGTTGGCGATCGGTCAAGGACATGGTCCTACGAATCATTTCTACTCGCTTTACCAAAATACCGTTGAAGAGGAGTAATTTTATGTCATCATTCAAAACGATTATCCAACAGATTCGTGCATGCAATCCGTTGGTTCACCATCTAACGAACTATGTAACAGTCAATGATTGTGCCAATATTACTTTAGCTATTGGTGGTTCTCCGATAATGGCTGATGCGATTCAAGAAGTAGCAGAAATAACAGCTAAAACGGATGCACTCGTTCTCAATATAGGAACCTTGAATGAACAAACCGTCGATTCGATGATTCTTGCTGGCAAAGAAGCGAACAAGCATGGAATTCCGGTCATATTCGATCCAGTCGGTGTGGGTATTTCTCAATTTCGTATGGATGTGACTAAAAAGTTATTAAACAGTATCCAATTTACAGTCATTCGTGGAAATTATTCAGAAATCCTTTGTCTAGCAGGTATTCAAACTTCAGCTAAAGGAGTAGACACTTCGCTTGTGAATCAAAAAAAAGAAACTGAAGTCATCAATATTGCACGAACACTAGCTTCTTCTTTTCACTGTATCATCGTCATAACCGGCGCAATCGATATCGTTTCAGATGGTGTTCGAACGATGCAGGTAAAAAATGGTTGTGCTGCAATGCGCCATGTTACTGGTACTGGTTGTATGTTAGATTCTCTAATTGCTACTTTTTGTGGTGGTTATTCCGATGATTTTTTTGAAGCAGCCGTAAGTAGCGTGATTGCAATGGGTGTTGCTGGTGAATTAGCTTTTGAAAAGGCAAAAACCAACGGAACAGGTAGTTTACGTACTCATTTAATAGATGAAATAAGTAAACTAACGGATCAAACCTTATCAGAACGAGGTGACTTTATTGCATACGATGATTGATTATCGGCTCTACCTAGTAACCGATCCACTCTTGTTCACTACCAATACACTGTTGGAAGCTGTCTCACAAGCACTTGAAGGAGGCGTTACTGCTGTCCAACTCCGAGAAAAACAGTTAGATTCTAGAAAGTTTTACGAAGAAGCCATACAGATAAAGCGATTAACCAAAAAATATAACGTTCCCCTGATCATCAATGACCGCTTTGATATTGCTCTGGCATGTGATGCAGACGGTCTCCATATAGGTCAAAATGACTTACCTATAAATATAGCTCGTAAGCATCTTGGACCAGATAAACTAATCGGTGTTTCAGTACAAACGGTTGAAGAAGCCATCGAAGCAGAAAAAAATGGTGCGGATTATCTAGGAGTCGGTGCAATGTTTCCTACAGATACCAAACCAGATGCAATACATGTCACAACTGAAGAATTAGAAAAAATCTGTGCGCAAATCTCGCTTCCAATCATTGTGATCGGTGGAATCAATCAGCAAACAATCCCAGCTTTTCACTCACTTCCCATTCAAGGTTTTGCTGTCGTATCTGCTATTTTGTCAAAGAAAGATATCAAAAAAGCCAGTCAGGAACTTTTAGGATTGATTGATCAGACGATTGGGAGGTAAATCAATGTCATTTTCAAAAAATTTAAAAATCGAAGCTTATGACAGCTGGGAAAAAGGATTTAATCATCCATTTATTCAAGAATTAGGAAAAGGTATTCTTGCTAAAAAGACATTTCAATTTTATTTACTACAAGATTACTTGTATTTATTTGAATATGCTAAAGTATTCGCATTAGCTGCCACCAAATCAGACAATGAACATCAATTATTTCATTTTGTTGAAGCACAATACAGTATTCTAGCAACAGAACTTGACTTACATCGCCAATATATGTTGGATTATGCTATTGAAAAAGAAGAATTTAACACCGTACAACCTTCTTTTTACAATCGCTCTTATACAACAAATATGCTAGCGATCGGCCATAGTGGAGGTGTCGCTGAAATCATCGCAGCTATCCTTCCCTGTGCTTGGACCTATTACGATTATGCGAGTCGTTTAAAAAAACGATATCAATCGAGTTTAGAAAAGAACCCCTATCGCTCCTGGATTGATTTATATGCAGATCCTAGTTTTGAAAAATCATTTGAGTGGATGTTTGACCTGTTGGATGAATTAGTCGAAATGAAAAGTGCGAAGGACCAACAAAAAATAAAACAAATTTTTATATCCAGTTTGGAATTTGAGTATCTTTTTTGGGAAATGTCTTATCATGAAGAAATGAATCTGATTCCATTATCAGAATAAATTGTATAGTGATCTCAGTAGACAACTTCTTCTGCTTTCGTTTAAAGCAGATCTAGTAAAACATGTTAAGTCTAGGACACTCACCTTTTAATCTCTATACCAGACGAAAACTCAATCATTGTAGGACGGATAGAGTATTCTATCGGTCCTGATTTTTTTATAAAAAACTACTACACTACCGCTAAGATGAAGTTATTCAACCCATCAATCTGAAAGAACTTATTTGATCACGCCAAACTACTAAATCAAATTGTATATGACTTTTACTGCTTTGAGAATAACCGTTTGTCTAGTCCTCATCGGTGATTGCACTCATTCGACATAAAAAATAGTAATCTCTCTATAAAATTAACTGACGAAAATATAATCATAAAAAAGCACAAAATCTTTTATTGAACCAAATAGAATTTTCTCATAAACTCACATTCCTAAGTCACACATTGCGTCTTTTAACCAAGGATGTAAAACGAAAATATCCGTTAAAGCCCATTCAATATAGGTTTTACACCCTTGATCTAAAGAGATGTCTAAAGCTTTGTTCAATTGTTTTAAATAAGGAGCACTATGGTCTCTATCCCATTTAATCTTATCTGCAATGAAAACAACTTTATCTAAACTAGAAGCATTTTTTTTAAGCGTTGTATGACATTCAATAGCTGATAATATTTCTCTATCCTTGATATTGAATAGTTCTTTTGCTATACATACTGATTGTTTTTGGTGGAGAATCATAGGTAGTTTCTCTTCTTCTTTTAGAACTTCCTCCCCTAAACTCTTTTGTAGTTCTATCCTTTCATCATCAGGAATGACTACGCTAATATCATGTAACAAACCAGCAAGATAGGCTTTATCTTTTGGTACGTTAAATTTTTCTGCAAGTTCTTTCGCCTTGTTGGCTACTTCATACGAGTGAAAGACGGTTTTATCTTTCCCATAATAATTCAAAAATTCTCTGACTTGTATTTCAATATTTTTAGAACTAAAGGGTATCTTATACTCAATAATATTCTTCATTTTAACTCACCTTCCAATGAATGCCTTTACATTATTATATATTAATAAGGTCAAAAATAAAGTTCGACAATCATTCCATCCTCTGATAGTTTTGCTCCTTTTTAGCTTTTCGATTCCCCTGGATCAGGGTACAACGAATAAAATCATCAAATCAATCTAAGTGCGTTTTGATTTCTTACTGTCTGACTTATTCCTATCAGATAACAAACCATAAGTGGCATAAGCAGGAATTACTACAGCTAAGAACATTTTAACGAGAAACTTAAAAACTTTCATATGATTCACCATCCTTTATATGTTACTCATACTTTATCATACTACCTATTAATAACCCAGCTATCACAGGCGATCGTTTATCCTTAGAGACTAACTACTTCTTACTTCTTCCTCATTATTTCATACCATAGTTTATGGTTTTCGAAATTTTTATCATTTCAAACGACGAATCATTATCTGTCCTGGTAATACTATTTTAACCAAATAAAAAGAACAGAAAGAAATTTTCTTCTTTCTGTCCAAATGATTCTAAGATTTCTCTTTACCAACATCATTTGACAAAGAGATCAAAAAGAAAACCCCTAATGTAAGATCCATTAGAAGTTCTATGATACCCGAAGGCTGGGGTTTAGCTAGAACCCTGATTATTTTAATTAGATGATTACCCATCTCGTATTTTCTTAGTTCAGTTTAACTAGATGATTTATTTCAAAACAAGATTGCTGACTTAAATCCTAATTCAGCATAATCAAACAAATATGCTGCATCAATTCATCTCACATTTTAATTTTGTAAAAAATTGATATTTGTTTCACAATTTTATTGTAAAACAAAACAATGCTTATTGGAACAAACACCCCTAACATCAAGCGGAATAATCCATTTATAGGTGTTATTTCGCCATGTCTCATATTAAAGATTTGAATAGGTATCATATGAAACAAGAATATATTCTTACTATAGGAGTTTAAATTTTCAAAACTTTTGATTTTACTTTTAGAAATAACCAGCAGTCCATACAAACTAAAAATAAAAGGGATTGTGAAATACATAAAATTCTTATCGATTCCTTGATTATAAAATGTGATTATCCCTTCGACTCCTCCTAAAAAACACGCAGCGACTAGTCCATATATTAATAACTTTCGATGCTTTTCTAAATTATGTACATTATCAGCCAAAACAAATCCTATGGAAATAAAGAGTGGACTAAAGAATAACCCATTTCTTGTAGTAAAAAAAATATTAAAGTATTTTTCCATAACTGATATGACCATTGGATTTGATATAAATAAGGAATACGTTTCAAGGGAACCAACAGAAAAAAATAAAAAGCAAACCAGAAAAATCCATTTATATCTAAATCTTTGAAACATATATTTAACTATAGCTAATGAACTTATCAAAGCAGGAAAATACCATAAGTGATAGAAGCTTCCAGTATATAGGAAACTAACTACCAATGCCAATAATATTGACCATAAATTCCACTGAATATCAACTGTAACTTGTAACAGTTGAACACCAAACGGAATGTACAACAAAAACACTATAGTATATAGACGTACTATTCTTCTTAGCCACATCTTCGAATATCCTTCCCTCTTACTATTTATCCGAAAGAAATATGCATTATTTACAAAAAAGAATGGAACAGCAATACGACAAACCATACTTTTTAGAAAAAAATGCACTATCGGGTGATTAGTAATGGTTCCACAATGAATAACAACAACACAAATTGTTGCAATAAACTGAGCAATAAATAGTTTTTGATTCTTATTATCCATAATCCCTCCAACAAGCAAATTTGACTTTAATAGGCTAGAAATAAAAATAGAATATGTACAAAAAAAAATTGGAGATAATTAACTCTAACATCTATATTTTCTCTTTCCTCTTTAATTTCTTAAATCCACAATACTATATTAATTATAGTATTGATTAATGTAAAAAACATTAGACTAAAGTCCAATTCATTTAATTCATAATTGTATAGAGTGGGAGCAATTTTAAACTATTGAGGTATTCAAAAAAACAATAGATAGATCCCTATTTTTTTAATTAGATGATTACCATTATTGTATTTTCTTTACTCAGTTTGATTAGATGAATCATTTCAAACACAGATGAGTGGGTAAAAACGACTTTCACTATACCTAGAAGCCAGAAAAATCATAGGCTATCTAACGTTTGAATCCCTGTAGAACCCTCACCCATGATAATGACTATTTTCTGCTCTTTGCAGTAGCGATAGCAACTCATAAAAATCATCAGATAGAAAAACGTTTTCTTCATCTTCATTACCTCTATTCATTTTAGCTTCTTATACGGCAGTAGGTACGGTTCTTTTCATGATGTGGAATGATTTTCTGTATAGAGAGTAGGACAATAGTCCGCTTCAAAAAGAAAATGGCTCTATAACAAAAAAATCTGAGACAGAATGAACCTCATTCTGTCTCAGATTTTTTTTAACATCACGCATCAGTTCTTATTGACAAAGAGCCGAAATTTTCTTCTTTCTGTCCAAATGATTCTAAGATTTCTCTTTACCTACATCATCTGGGTGATTATTTAACTAATACATCGATAGATCTGCTTTTATTTCCTTTTTATTTACTTCTTTTTTTAATCCCCAAACCAATGTTATTAGGAAAGCAACAGTGAAACCAATAATTTGAGAAGCTATTCCTCCATAAAAACCGACATCAATTCCTTTACTATTGATAATTAACGGGATTCCTAATAGTCCAAATCCGCCAAAAGCATATTGTACTGTATTTGTCATACCAGCAATTATTGCCCCTACACTGCCACCAATTACAGCTGCAACAAGAGGTCTTTTCAACGGAAGTAATACTCCATAAAGAGCTGGTTCAGCAACACCTATTAAAGTAGTGACTCCTACTGAATAACACAACGCTGTTAAATCTTCCTTTTCTGATTTCAGTCCTGCAGCAAAAGATGCTCCTGCAATCGCAAATTGACTTGCTAGTAATAGTCCTAAAATTGGATTATACCCTTGCACTGCTATATTGCTAATGAAAATAGGGATAAATAGCCAATGTAGTCCTAGTATAATTAATAAAATCCATGTTCCACCTAATACTATTCCAGCTATAATTGGGCTAAAGCTATACACTAAGTCCATCATTACAGCGATAATTTTACTAAACCAAGATACAAAAGGTCCGATAGCTAATAGAGAACTAGGAATAATAACTATCAAAATAAGCATTGGTTGAATTAAAAAACGTACCTCTCTTAATGGGATTTTCTGAATTTGTCTTTCAATTTTTGAAGCAAACCATACTGCTATAATTACTGGAAAGACAGAAAAAGTATAATCTGTCATATTTACCGAGAGACCTAAAAAAGTTAAATTTCCTTCTGAAATATAAGGAATAAGTGAAGGATAAATCATTGACGCACCAATAATCATTCCCAAATAGCTATCTATTTTGAAATATTTTACAGCTGAGGCACCGAGTACAACTGGCATAAAATAGAAAAATGTATTTGAAATAGCAAATATAATAATATATGTCCCTGAATCATCTTTAAGAATATGACTTACTTGCAGAATAGACAATATACCTTTAATTGTACCTGAAGCAGCTAATATCCCTAGAACGGGAGAAAAAATACCTGAAACAGTTGCTGAAAATGCATCAAATACATTCCTTTTATTTGTCACAGCAACTTCTTTTGAAAAATTCACGTTACCCACTCATTTCCCTCCTACATAAAATTACCAACAAAGCGATTAAACGAGTTTCTCAAGCAGTGATAGTATAAAAATCAAGAAATCAATTCTCTATAAATTTCTTAATCTTTATTTTAACTAGCAGACCGGACATTTAATATTCAATCAATGTAACACTTCCTGAAATTCCTACTGGGTCTAAATATAAGTATTGAGATAAGTAGTCCTTCACATGACGACCTAAATTATTTACAACAGCTATCTCCAATTCATTTTTACCTACCCTAAGTTTTTCGGATAAATCAAAATTATACGGATATGAAATTTTAGTTCCAATCTCCTCGCCATTTAATCGAACTGTTGCTATTTCAGATAGATCTGAAATATTCAGAGATAACTTTTCGCTTTTAGATTCGAAGTAAGTTTTATAAATTAATTCACCAGAAAAATCACTAAATTCAGGTAACTTTGTTAGATTCGGTAGCTTATCAAAATTCCAATTTCTTCTTTCAGGTAATCCATATCCTCTAACAATTTCCACAGACCAAGGATAATGATTTAAAGATGATTCATTTATTCCAACTTCATCCACCTCAATACGTTGTTTAAGTTCATTTTCAGTATAAAAAATAAGTGTTTCTCCGCGATCTAAATAGACCTGGTACTTACCTTGTATTTTAGTTGGTCGAACAATCCTATTTTCAATTGGATTATAGATTAATAAATCTTCTTTTGTTGGAAATGAAGCAGCAAATTCTAGTGGTTCATACAGATCTTCGTTAAATAGCATGAATATCTCTCCATCTTTTTGAGTATAGTGATAATACCTCAAATATGGAGAAACTTTATCTACTTCTAATTGATCCACTTGATTTCTAAGATTCTTATTTAAATCGCTTAAATTACTTACTTTACATTTTTCTTTGATCTTCTCAAATAACTCTGTATCCGTTATGTTTTCACTAGTCCCTAATGGATAGCCGTCTACAAAAATAACTGATACGCCTTTATCTGCTAGACGGGTTATCTGATTAAGCAATTTGATTGGTAGTCTTTCTGAATACGGTATGATCAATGTATTGAATGTCATTTCATTTAACACAAATTTTGAGTCAACAATAAGTGCTTGGTTGGTTAGCATGTCTGCAGAAACGATATTAAAACCAATTTGATTTTCAGTTAAAGTTCTAGCAGGCTTTTGAAATAACATATAGTCTCCAGACCACTCTGCTTCGGCATGATATAACACTCCAACTGAACTAGTAAATTTCCCTTCTGAAAGCAAATAACTGATTCGATTTACATATTCAATCAACTTATTCATATATGGAAATTGCATATTATGACCATGTGCATAAAAATGTGGTGGACAATCAGGATCTGGAAATTTTTTCATTGTAAATGCATGAGGAACAAAATAATTTACTCCATTTACTAGCATGTGATCTGTTATCCATTTCATTAAACGAAGTCCTTCAGACCAGCCATATGCTCCATAAACTTCACACATCGTTCTTCCTTTTTTTTGTGGGTCTAATTGACCTAGTGAGGAACCTAATTTTGCTAATCCATATGTGAAAAATTCTCCATCCCAACCGGTACTTGTATACGACTTAAATAAACCATTGTTTTGGCGAGGAATCAATTGATGTAATACAACATCAATTCCTGACATCTGCTGTCCTGCCATTGACCTAAAGAAATGACCAGCACCATAACCTAAACGAGCATGAGCGTTATTATCTTCAATCACATGACCAATATATTCAACATTTCGATTATTACACCATTCTCCAATGACCTCGGAGAAATTCTCTGAATACAACTGACTTACTAAATTCATATACTGGTATCGAACTTCGTGCGCTTCTTTATTTTCACCAGTAAACAATAGCAATAAATAGGGGTATATTTTATCTTGAGGAATCCTCATTTTTTCTGCTAATTCAACCTCTAACCCTTTTCTCCATGATAGTTGCATTTCTTGTCTTCCAATTGATGCATTTGGTCCTTTAACATTACCAAAACGTGGTTCATCAGAAAAAAATCCAGCAATTGTTTTTCCAAATTCTTTACCAAAATGCTTATAATGAGGCTCATAAACGGTATCTATTAATACTTGTGTGGATTCTTTAACTAATGGGTTTAAGTACCCTTTTGTGGCTTCTTCCCCACCTTCGAATGTAGTGTACAAAGCAAAAATGGTCCACTCACCTTCAGGTACACTCCAAAATAGCGTACGTTCATTCATATACTCACTAAGATCAATAATTATTTCTTCATCAATTTCACTGTAGGCTGTTTTCTTAGCTGCAAAAATACCCAAGATCTCATTTTTTATGTTATTTGAATGAGCCGAAAGCTTTTCTACCTCTGTCCCAACATTCATTATATTTGGCCGTTCTGAAACCAACCAATCTAGCAGAATTTCTGCATCTTCTCGTGGTCCAACAAAATCCAATGACTTCATTGCTAAGAACTGTTTTTGTAAATGAGGATACTGTGCTTCGATTACTCCCGCTGCATAGCCTGTTGGAAAATGCTTATCGTCTAGTACCCAGACAGTCATGTTTAGCTTTTTACATTCTTTAATAATAAATGACAAATCAGACCACCATTGCTCCTCTAAAAAGTTCTCATACGGCCTTGATTCAATGCAAATTGATTGGATACCTGCATCAGAGATTTTTTCTAAATACTCACCAATTATCTGATGATCTTCTCCATGCATCCATAAAAAAGGTAAAAAATGATTATCATATTCTCGGTTAATTGCCTTAACAATTTTCTTCAATTATCTAATTTCCTCACTTTCTATTTTTCATACATATGTAAGAAAATTTTTTATTTTCTTATAATATGGTATTATGATTACATTCATCCATCAATGTCAAAACACATGTATTTTTATATCATTTTCTACGAAAGGAGTGCTTCTACTCTCATGGAGCTGCAATTACTAGAAAAAAACTTGTATAAGAAAAATAAAAGTGAACTGCGTTATTTAGAAACCCACACTCTTTCAAAATCTTATGAATTCATGAAATTCAAGATGATTAACCAACAAAAAGTCTATATATTTGATGGCTATATTCCTAAAAATGACGACTTTACCATTCAAAAACATAATCGATTTGCTCCAGTTCCTACACACATACACAATTTCATAGAGATCAATTATATTTTTAATGGTCAATGCACACAAATCATTGATGGCAGAGAAGTTCTCCTTACCAAAGGACAAATTTGTCTAATTGATACAGATGTCCCTCACTCAATTAAAGAAACAGGAGAACAAGATATTATAATCAATATATTGATTCATAAAAACTACTTTAAAAACCAGCTGCTCTCAAATTCTTTAAATAAAGGTATCATTACAGATTTCATAATGAATGTCATATCTGAAACTGCCAATCACCGTCAATACATTATTTTTAAAAACAGGGACTTTGAAAAAATTCACTCTACAATTTGTGATATGTTGCTTGAATCGTACTCTCCAAATATAGGAGATAAACAAGTCATTAGTCATTATCTTAGTATCTTTTTTATTAAGCTGCTTCGAGACTTTGATTATGAAACAAACGGTCAAACAAGCCGCAAAGAACAGGAAATATTGGAAATTCTAAAATATTTGGAAACAAATTATGAAAGTTTGGATTTATCTTTATTGGCCAAAAAATTTAATTACACACCAAATTATCTAAGCACCTTATTGAAAAAGAAAATTGGGAAAAGTTATTCAGAAATTATTTTAGAGAAAAAACTAGACCGTGCACATGCGCTATTACAACATTCTGACTTAACAATTAATGATGTAGCCATTGCAGCCGGTTTTACAAACCCAACTTTCTTCTATAATAAATACAAAGAAAAATTCAATAAGCTACCTTCGGAAAGATAATAAAAGATAGCAGACGCAATGTAACAGACTTCTATTACTTTAAATTTCTTAAAAAGTAACTAAAATTGTTTAGCTACTTTTTAAGAAATGTCGTCATAATAAATCAACTGTCTTCTTGCGTTAAAAGAATTTCTCTTCTCTCTTTTTTCGAGAAGAGAAACTTTCACTTACCCAGTTACTTTGCTGCTCACAATACTTCTTGTCATGGATTAAATATCTATGACCTCTACCTGCAGTATAAGAAAAAACTGAACCTTTAGTTTCTACAAGTCCATGAAATATTTTATTTGTTTTTATACATTCAAATTTGACAGACAATTCTATATTTTTATAAGATATTTTGTAAGGCCAGTTGCTTAGTTGATTCGGCATAAAAGAAGCCATGTACTCATTTTTTTATAATTGAAGACTGATATATTAATGTCTTTACCGTTTTTTAAAGACAGCACACTCAATTTTTTCCACATCCCTATATCCTGAACCATAGCAAGTATCGAGTTCTCATAGTATTAAACTTTCACTTTAGCTGGACTAATCCAATTGGTTGTTTTTCAACCGTATCAGAGTCAGTCTTCATTTCTATCAAGTCTATTATTTCAGTATCCGTGAACACAACTATCACTGGGTTTCCTTTCCCTTTGGCTTCTATTAAAGGCCAATCAACCTTCATTAATAAGGTATTTTCATCAACCGTTTCCCCTATATCTATCAGCAACTCAAAAGGTTCTCCATTCAGCTCAACTGTGTCTAAACCTATATGAATAAGTATTTCCAATCCCGCATCTGTTTGAATACCTATCGCATGCTTTGTTGGGAAAATATTTACTACTTTACCGATGACTGGAGAATATATTTCATTACTATTAGGAATAACTGCAAATCCATCACCTAACATTTTTTCAGAAAATACCCCATCGTTGATATATTCAATAGGGATAACTTTTCCTTTTACTGGACTAAAAATAGTAATATCTTTACTTTTATTCTTTTTAAATATTTTGAACATAGTATTTCCTCCTAAATTTTTAACATACTTTATCGTCAAGAAAAGCCATGACTTGTTTTATTACCTTAAAAGAAACAAGGGAACAAGTTCACGGCCTTAATCATTAGTATTTAGTCTAAAATTTTGTGAGAAGCATAGAAGTTTCTATCTTTGCTTGCCATATACTTGCTTTCACTAATGGAGAATTTTTCTTCCAAATGAATATCGTTTGCTGAACTCCCTACTAACAAATCAAATTCGCCCGCTTCAATCTTCCACTTCATATCTTCATCTAGAAATGCAAATTGACTTGGTGAAATAGAAAATTCAATTTGCTTACTTTCATTTGGTTCTAATACCACTTTACAAAATCCTACTAATTCGCGCTCTGGTCTAACCATTGACGCAACTTTATCTCGAACATAGACCTGCACAGTTTCTATACCTGTTCTATCACTGATATTTTGCACCGTAATTTGAATACATACTTGTTCAAATGGCTTAATCTCTTTATTCTCAACATTCAAATCACTGTATTCAAAAGTGCTGTATGACAATCCATAACCAAAGTAGTATCTTGGCGTATGAGGTAAATCAATATAAGTCGAAAAAGGTGAATCTGTTCCTACATGGTAGCTTGATCCTTGACTATGATTATAGTAAAGTGGTGCTTGAGCTGAGCTATAGGCAATAGAAACTGGTAATCTGCCACTAGGATTATTTTTGCCAGTAATTGTCTCAACAATTGCTTGGCTCCCGTATTCCCCCGGATTCCAAGCTTCAATAATTGCTTGAGCGTATTTATCAGCAGCATTACTTGAAATAGGTCTACCATCTAAATGAACAACGATAAAAGGAATTCCCTTTTCTCCTAGTTTTTCCAGAAATGCTTCTTGACAGACAGGAAGATTGATACTGCTTGAATCAATACCTTCACCCGTTGAACAAGATGTCCCCCAACCATATTTTCCACCTACCGTGACAATCGTTATGTCAGATTCTTCAGCAAGTTTTAATGCTGGTTCATGTTGGCTCATATCATCACCAACATATGGATAGCCATATTCATAACTCACTTCTGCTGTGGGGCATGCTGTTTTAAATTCTTCAAAAATATTGTTGCAATGCTCGTAGGCTTTCCTGGCAACTTGTTCCAATTTAGGAATTTCAAGCTCTATCATACTACCAGGATAAGTTGCTTTCTTTTGATTTCTCCATAATACGTCAGAATCTTGAACTTCTATACCTGCCATTGTATTTCTTGCACCCATAGCTAACTCAACAACACTCATATATGAATAACCGCCAAACAAACTTCTTACTGATTTACCTAAATGACCAATAATTGCAATTTTTTTATTATCAGTATTTAATGGTAAAATATTCTCATTTTTTAAGAGAACTAGTGATTCTCTTGCATATTGCAGACTAACCTCTTTAGAACTTTTAAGGTTGAATATTTCCGAAATTTCTTCTTCAGATTTTGCAAATGGACTTTCAAAAAGTCCTAATTTAAATTTTTCGATTAGAATTCGTAGAACAGCCTCATCAAGTAATTTGGGATTAATTTCTCCTTGATCAATCAATTTAACTAAATTATCACTATAGGCTTTAGGTGTTGGAAATTCCATATCAAATCCTACATCTAATACTTTAGCAGCCGTATCATCGGCATTCTCACAAACATGCATACGAGTATACAATTCTTCAATTGAAGCATAGTCAGATACTAGTAATCCATTAAATCCCATTTCTTTTCTCAGCAAATCCTTTAAGATTTTTTTTGAAGCCGTAACAGGTTCACTGTCAACGGTACCATACTGGTTCATTACAGATCTCAAATTACCTTTAGCTATTGCTGCTTGGAATGGTTTGCCAAATATTTCTTGTAATTCTCTAGGAGGGATATTGCTTGCTGCTGCATGGATCCCTCCTTGCCCGGCATGATATCCAATAAAGTGTTTGCTAGTTGCCATAATTTTGTAATTTGAATTTTCACCTGAGTTCTGAATTCCTGAAACATATGAGGTACCCAGTGCTGAGACTAATGTAGGATCTTCACTGTAACTTTCTCCATATCTTCCTAATCTAGCATCTCTTGTAACATCAAGAACTGGGGCTAGAGCATGTTTGATCCCCACTGCGTCCATCTCTTTTCCTACTACTTGTCCCATTTCTTTTTCTAAAGATGGATTCCAAGCAGAACCTCTTCCTATTCCAGTAGGAAAACTCGTTGCTTCAGGCATCAATACACCAGTTAATCCTTCTATATGAAACAATGCTGGAATAGAAAACCGACTATTTTTCATCACTTGTTTCTGGTAAGTATTTAACTTCTCTGCAACCATTTCTTTTGAATCATCCCATGCAGCTGCAAGGAAAGCCACTGCCCCTACACCATGAGAAAAATCATTTTCCAAGTTAGGACCATTTTTGTCTTTCGGATTGTAGCATTGTAATTGAGCTACTTTTTCTTCTGTTGTTAATCGTTTTAGAAGATCATGAGCTCTTTCTACATTTGATAAGTTTGCATTTTGATAATTCAATTTTTCTCAAACCTTTCTTAATTTGATTACTACACCTATACTAAGCTATATCCAGTTTTTCATCTGGCTTTGTCATAAAGAATGTTAAGACTGCACTAATACCAAATGCAACGAAGAAACAAATTATCCAGCCAATCAAAGAATTGGGATTACCATTTGGATTCATGTGAGCACCAAATGTTAAAACGCCTCCAACTGTTGCTGGAGAATATTGGTTAACTCCAAGAAATGAAGACAGCATGCCAGCGATACCACCAGAAATCATAGCCGCAATAAATGGTTTTCTGTAAGTCAAAGCAACTCCAAAGATAGCAGGCTCTGTAATCCCAAATAAGGCAGAAGTCATTGTTGAAAAACCAAGAGCTTTTTTCGTTTTGTCTTTTGTTTTCAAAGCAAAACCAAGTGATGCACCTGCTAATGCCCAAACTCCCATACCTAAAATTGGGTTAAATGCACTAGAACCTTCTCGTAAAACAATATCCGTCAAAACAGGAATCAAAGCATAGTGGATACCAAACATTACACATACCTGCCAAAATGCTCCGAAAAATAACCCTGCAAGAATTGGGCTTAAACCATACATTCCAGTTACAACGCCACCTAATAGTTTCCCAACTTCTGTAAATACCGGTCCAATTGCAAGAAACATTAAAGGAATCATAACAACAATAACAATCATAATCTTGATAAATTCTAAAAATTGCGGAATATACTTATCTAAAAAGTGTTCAAATTTTGCTGCAATCATTGTACCAATTAGCATTGGAAATAGAGAATTACCATACCCTACTTGTGGAACAGTAATACCAAGAAAATTAATAGCCTCCGCTTCTACACCCAAAGCTGTAACAATTGCAGGAAATACCATACTCGAAGCAATTGCTGCCGCAATATATGGATTTGACTTCATGTATTTTGCTGTAGAAAACGCAATCATTAGTGGCATTAAATATAAAAAACCATCATTGGCTGCTGCCCAAATAATATAAGTTCCATCAGTCTCTTTTAAGAATCCAGCTAAAACAAACAGAGCCAGCAATCCTTTAAATACCCCAACTGCTGCCATTGTTGGTACAAGTGGATAAATTGTATTCATTAGCATTCTTGAAACTCTGTTAATCAGTTTTTCTTTATTTTTGTCCCGAATTGAATCAAGTTTATCCTTCATTCCAGTAGCATCCTCAGACATTTCAACTCCATCAGCTGTTACTACCTTACTGCTTTCTTCATTGCTCAAAATGTTCTCTACTTCTTTATAGGCATCATTCACAATATTTCCAACAACTACTTGATATTGACCACCTGCTCTCATTACTCCAAGAACTTTATCTATTTTTTTTACTTTATCATCGTTTGCTTTAGATTCATCTGCTAATACAAATCTTAATCTTGTTACACAATGGGTGACACTTACAATATTGTCTTTCCCACCAACTTCATCTACAATTTGTTTTGCCATTTCTTTCAAACTCATTTTGGGCTCCCCTTCTCTATTTATTCGGATTCCAGTGTGGATGCCAAATTATTTGTGGTATTCCACTACTTAAGTCAATAGGTAGCCAGACATATTCTGAAATGCTTGTATCTATGTTCCATGAACTTTTCTCAATTTTTTTCGTCAGGTCAACAACCCAACGATCGCCTATTGCGATGTACAACTCCTTATTTGGTACTTTAAATACACTACTTATTTGTGAATTAAAAGAATTTTTCTCATTATCATTTATACACGGATCACCTGTTATATACCATGGACCATGTATATTAGATGCTTTCGCTGCTAACGATGAATTGGGATAGTAACCTGTCGTTCCAGAGGTAATCATAAAATATTCATTATCCTTCTTAAATACAGCAGGTGCTTCTCTTGCAATCGGCGGTCCATAAAAATGTAAATGAGTTGTGTATTTACCTGTTAAATCTAGATAATTGTCAGTTAAATCAGCTATTACTATTTCTGTATGAACCTTACCAAAGACTAAGTATGCTTTTTCATCGTCATCTACGAATAAGTCAAAATCGCCACTGCTCATGTCCAATGGGATCAGTTTATTAACAATTTTGAACTCTCCTGTTATTGATTTGGAAGTAGCTACTCCCATATATTGGTAGTTCCAATCTCTTGGATTTTCGTCAGTTCCTACAAGTTTCACCCACATAACAAATTCATCATTTTTTTTATTATAAATGATATGTGGGCGATCCATGATTCTTGATGGATGTAACGGATTTCCTAAATCATTAGATGACTTTAAAATAGTCCCCTCAAATTTCCAATTAACCAAATCCTCTGATGAATAACAATTGACTCCATTGTGCCAAATACCAGAGCCAACTTTGGTGTTCTCTTTATTCTCACCATAGAAATAATAAAGTCCATTCACGTAAATTACACTACCACCATGCGCTTGAATCCGATTACCATCTGTGTCAAACCATGGTTGACCTGACTTTATCTCTTGACACATACTTTATCCCCCTTATTTATTTAGTATGTCTTGAACAACACTAATATAACGCTTTCAGAAATTGTTCACAATGTCATATTAACTTTACTTTCTTATCATATTCTACGATTATTTTCGTTAATTTTTCGATTTCATTCTATAAAAAAAGAATATACTGATATACTTCCTTCTATAATTTAAATCTAATTCTTTTGAAAGTAATCGGCTCTATACTTTTTAATATTGGTAAAATTTGCCAACATCTTTTTATGATTTAAAAGTACAAAAAAGACACCTTGAAATCCTTTAGAATTAATTTAATGAACCAATTCATAAGAGGGTTCACAATGTCTTATACACAGCTTGTTAAAGATACCCTAATTATTCTAGACCTAACTATCTATTTCGAAGAATATTGTTTAAGCAGAGAAATCAACCATCTACCGGAAACCTGTGCAACAACTTTACAAACGTTTAAAAGGTTTCTGACTCAGACTAAAAATCTTCTCTGCTACAGTTATTCTGCTTAGAGTTTTCGAAATTTTTATCCTTTTAAACGACGGATCATTATCTGTCAAGGTAAAACTATTTTAATTAAATAAAAAGAACAGAAAGAAATTTTCTTCTTTCTGTCCAAATGATTCTAAGATTCCTTTTTATCAACATCATTTAACAAAGAGACCAAAAAGAAAACCCCTAATGTAAGACACATTAGGAGTTCATTATGATACCGGCGGCCGGGGTCGAACCGGCACGCCCTTAACGGGCACTGGATTTTGAGTCCAGCGCGTCTGCCAATTCCGCCACGCCGGCGTAAAAAAACTGGGGTAGCTGGATTCGAACCAACGCATGAGGGAGTCAAAGTCCC
>NZ_JBIOLT010000001.1:347500-990000 GCF_051711005.1 Enterococcus sp. DIV1682a | reverse complement strand
GGCGAGTTGCAGCCTACAATCCGAACTGAGAGAAGCTTTAAGAGATTAGCTTAGCCTCGCGACTTTGCGACTCGTTGTACTTCCCATTGTAGCACGTGTGTAGCCCAGGTCATAAGGGGCATGATGATTTGACGTCATCCCCACCTTCCTCCGGTTTGTCACCGGCAGTCTTGCTAGAGTGCCCAACTAAATGATGGCAACTAACAATAAGGGTTGCGCTCGTTGCGGGACTTAACCCAACATCTCACGACACGAGCTGACGACAACCATGCACCACCTGTCACTTTGCCCCCGAAGGGGAAGCTCTATCTCTAGAGTGGTCAAAGGATGTCAAGACCTGGTAAGGTTCTTCGCGTTGCTTCGAATTAAACCACATGCTCCACCGCTTGTGCGGGCCCCCGTCAATTCCTTTGAGTTTCAACCTTGCGGTCGTACTCCCCAGGCGGAGTGCTTAATGCGTTAGCTGCAGCACTGAAGGGCGGAAACCCTCCAACACTTAGCACTCATCGTTTACGGCGTGGACTACCAGGGTATCTAATCCTGTTTGCTCCCCACGCTTTCGAGCCTCAGCGTCAGTTACAGACCAGAGAGCCGCCTTCGCCACTGGTGTTCCTCCATATATCTACGCATTTCACCGCTACACATGGAATTCCACTCTCCTCTTCTGCACTCAAGTCTCCCAGTTTCCAATGACCCTCCCCGGTTGAGCCGGGGGCTTTCACATCAGACTTAAGAAACCGCCTGCGCTCGCTTTACGCCCAATAAATCCGGACAACGCTTGCCACCTACGTATTACCGCGGCTGCTGGCACGTAGTTAGCCGTGGCTTTCTGGTTAGATACCGTCAAGGGATGAACAGTTACTCTCATCCTTGTTCTTCTCTAACAACAGAGTTTTACGATCCGAAAACCTTCTTCACTCACGCGGCGTTGCTCGGTCAGACTTTCGTCCATTGCCGAAGATTCCCTACTGCTGCCTCCCGTAGGAGTTTGGGCCGTGTCTCAGTCCCAATGTGGCCGATCACCCTCTCAGGTCGGCTATGCATCGTCGCCTTGGTGAGCCGTTACCTCACCAACTAGCTAATGCACCGCGGGTCCATCCATCAGCGACACCCGAAAGCGCCTTTCAAATCAAAACCATGCGGTTTCGATTGTTATACGGTATTAGCACCTGTTTCCAAGTGTTATCCCCTTCTGATGGGCAGGTTACCCACGTGTTACTCACCCGTTCGCCACTCCTCTTTTTCCGGTGGAGCAAGCTCCGGTGGAAAAAGAAGCGTTCGACTTGCATGTATTAGGCACGCCGCCAGCGTTCGTCCTGAGCCAGGATCAAACTCTCATAAAAAGTTCGAACAACCTTACGATTGTTAAGCTCAATTGTTTGCTAGCATATTGCTTGCTTGTTAAAAATGTTTGTTGTCTTGAATCAATCAAGACGCCCTACACATTTGGTTTGTCTTTGCTTTGTTCAGTTTTCAAAGGTCTACATTTTTCTTTCAACAACTCTTATATCTTAACATTTTCTTAAGGTTTTGTCAACAACTTTTTTCAAGTTTTTTTGACTGAGTTGTTTACCGTGTTCTTAACGACTTGATTATCATATCATTTAAATTGTTATTTGTCAACAACTTTTTTCATTGATATTTCAATCTTTTCGTCACTTCTTAATCAAGCGACTTCGTTATTATAACATGGTGATTTTTCATCGTCAATATGTTTTTTCAACAAATTTTAAAGTGAAATTCATCACGCTTTATCAGAACAAATAATAATATATCAAGGACTGTCGAAAAATGCAATAGAAAAAAACATATTTTTCACTATAATTTTTAAAAGCGAATATTCCTCTCGATAATTAGTATTTTGACGTTTTTTTATAGTTTTTTCAGCGCGTTTAACACCAATTCAGATACAAAAGTTCGGTTCCGCGTATTTACGTTTTTTATAAATTCGAGCACTTCCCTATATTGTTTGTTTTTTGAATAAAAAAACAAGTAAAGTTAACCCCCTTTACTTGTTTTCTTCTTTTACAATCGGAATAAAGATCCTAAAAATGGTACCCTGCCCAACGACACTTTCTGCATTGATTCTCCCTTTATAATTTTCAACCAATTGCTTAGCGATGGATAAGCCTAACCCATTACCACCTTTTGTTCGTGCTCTGGCTTTGTCGACACGATAAAAGCGATTGAAAATCTTATTAAGGTCTTCTTGTGGTATGCCTTCTCCAAAGTCTTGAATCGCAATTTCAAATTCGCTCAATGTAGAAGAAATCGAAATATGCACTTCTTTTCGATTGGTTGAATACTTCACTGCATTATCCAAAATAATAATGATTAGCTGTTCAAAGTGGTTACGATAAATTTGCAGAGTCACTTCTTTTGCTAAATCGTCATCTAAAGTAATGACATAATCTGGATATAGTATTTTGAAGTTATTGTAAACCTGGTAAGTGACTTCTTTCGCTAATGTCGTTTCATTCGCATAATGCATATCCACTTGTTCTGCTCTGGAAAGATCAAGCATTTCCTGAACCAAACTCTTCATTCGGCTAATTTCCTGCATGCTTGCAGCTAGTGATTCTTCTAAGATTTCAGGATCATCTTTCCCCCAACGATTCAATAAACTCAAGTGTCCCTCAATGATTGCTACTGGAGTTCTTAATTCATGAGAAACGTCTTCCACAAATTGTTCTTGCTGTTCAATATAAAGACGCATGCGATCAAGCATCTCATTGAAGATTTCAGCAAGATCAGCTAGTTCATCATTCGTATCGATTTCCGGCATATGAATATCTGATTGTGGGTCTTTACGAATCGTATCCATCGTGTCTCGTAAGACCTTTAATGGTTTTAAGAAATAAGAGGATAAGAAAAACCCGAGTATACTACTTAAAATCAAGGAAACAACTTCTAATACGATGAGTGTCAATAATAACTTGTTCCGAATATCATAAAAAGATGAAAGTTCATAAAAACTTTGAGCATAACCAATCTTTTCTCTCGTTTCTTTAGAATAGATCGGCTGGACAGAAAGAAAACCAGTTTTGCCATCTAACGTGACGATCGTTGGCACTTTTCTAGTTGTTTGGATCAATGAACGATCTTTTTCATGCGTTTTAAAAATTAATTTTTCATCTAAGTTATAGACATATAGATCCATTGAAGATTGTCCTAATTCGGAAATGAACGAATCGATTTTCATCAAATTCCCTTCAATGATTGATGTGTCACTGATGCTCGTATTATTTTCTGCATTTGTTAAGTTGCGGTAGGTGTTGACTAATGTCAGCTCTTCATTTGCATTGGCTAATCGTGAAGCGACTTCTGAGATCGTTCGTTCGTCATTGTTTCGCTCTTTTGCCACGATTAGATTGATTGAAGACTTATACGTAATGACCGCAAAAATGGTAAAAACAACGAATATAAAGAAAGAACTTGCAAAGGCCCACTTGATTGTCAAGGAGGGACCTTTAAGTTCTCTTTTTTCAGAATTTTTCGGTTTTATCACGAGCGCATCACATAGCCTGTTCCACGGACAGTTTGGATATAACTTTCTTCTCCTGGAACATCAATTTTATTACGAAGATAACGAATATAGACATCCACAACATTCGTTTCGACTTCTGTTTCGTATCCCCATACTTTGTTTAGTAAAACATCACGGGCTAATACAACATTTACATTTTCCATCAAAGTAAGTAACAATTCATATTCACGTTTTGTTAACTCAATGACTTCACTGCCACGTCGTACGACACGATTTTCTTTTTCGATCGTTAGGTCACGATAGGTGATCGTTGTTTGTTTCGCTACATTTTTGTCTCCTTCAATGTCGATACGACGTAATAAGGCACGTAAACGAGCTAATAATTCTTCAATCGCAAAAGGTTTAACGATATAGTCATCTGCACCATGATCTAATCCTGAGACACGATCGATTACTGAGTCTCTAGCAGTCATCATAATGATTGGTGTATTTTTTACTTGACGGACACGACGGCATACTTCTAGTCCATTTAATTCTGGTAACATCAAGTCTAATAAAATAGCATCCCATTCATTGTTTAACGCTGCATCTAATCCTGTACGGCCATTGTAATGTACTTCTGCATTGTAGCCTTCATGCTTTAATTCTAACTCGACAAAACGAGCTAAGTTTTTCTCATCTTCAATGATTAGAATATTACTCATCAATTTTTTTCCTTTCTATTCTACGGGCTTTTCAAAACTCTATTATTATACCGATAATCTACTTAAAAATCTATAACCATTTTATCATGGATAACAATTTTTAAAAAGAGCTGAAGTCTTCTCTTTTCAGTTGACTCCAGCTCTCATGTCATCTTTTATTTTTCTTCATCTTCAAGAAGCGAAAAGATTACTCTTCATGATACCATGAATAATGGAAGATTCCTTCTTTATCTACCCGTTCATAGGTGTGCGCACCAAAATAATCACGTTGCGCTTGGATAATATTTGCCGGTAAGCGTTCTGCTCTATAAGAATCGAAATAAGCAATCGCAGAAGAAAAAGTTGGTACTGGAACGCCTGCTTGGACAGCTAGTGCGACTACATCTCTTACTGCTTGTTGGTATTTATTGGTGATGTCGACAAAATAATCATCTAATAAAAGATTTTCGATATCAGAATCCTTGTCATACGCATCAGTGATTTTTTGTAAGAAACGAGCACGAATGATACACCCAGCGCGCCAGATCTTAGCAATTTCACCAAATGGCAGATCCCAACCATATTCTTTAGAAGCAACACGTAATTGAGCAAAACCTTGTGCATAACTCATAATTTTGCTGAAGTACAATGCTTCACGGATTTTTTCGATTAACTCTTTTTTATCTCCAGTAAATGAAAACTCATTCGTGCGGGTTAGCACTTTGCTTGCTCGGACACGTTCGTCTTTGTACGCTGAAATGTAGCGGGCAAAAACTGATTCTGTGATCAATGGTAAAGGAACACCTAGGTCTAACGCACTTTGGCTCGTCCATTTTCCTGTTCCTTTGTTACCAGCAGCGTCCATGATGACGTCAACGATTGGTTTACCAGTTCCTTCATCATCTTTTCTTGTTAGAATATCTGCAGTGATCTCAATCAAGTAACTATCTAACTCACCTTGATTCCATTCTTTAAAGATGTCAGCCATCTCTTCAACTGATAAGCCTAAAATGTTTTTCATCAAGTCATAAGATTCTGCAATCAATTGCATATCGCCATATTCGATGCCGTTATGAACCATTTTGACATAATGACCAGCACCATTAGGACCGATGTAAGTCACACAAGGGGCCCCGTCTTCTGCTTTAGCAGAGATTTGCTCTAAGATTGGTGCAACCAATTCATAGGCTTCTTTTTGCCCTCCAGGCATGATTGAAGGTCCTTTTAAGGCTCCTTCTTCCCCACCTGATACACCTGTGCCGATAAAGTTGATACCAGAGTTAGCTAGTTCTTCATTCCGACGAATCGTGTCTTTGAAGAAAGTATTTCCTCCATCGATTAAAATATCTCCTTTATCTAAATGCGGAAGTAATTCTTGGATGGTTGCATCCGTTGCCGGACCAGCCTTTACCATTAGAAGGATTCGACGTGGTTTTTCGATCGAATCGACAAATTCTTCGATTGAATAAGTTGCTTTAAATTTTTTGTCTGGGTGTTCTTCCACCACAGCAGTTGTCTTTGATCCAGTACGGTTAAAGAGGGCAACTGAATACCCACGACTTTCAATATTAAGGGCTAAGTTTTTACCCATTACGGCCATACCGACAACGCCGATTTGTTGTTTTGACATATGAACTCCTCCTACATATGGGATGTTCTCCCTAATCTCTATCATTATAGCTTAACATGGCGCTATTGCAAACCAAAGAAGCATATATTTTTATGACGTTGTTTCAATATTAATGGACGAGCTAGGAAAGTTTTAAAGTATCACAAAAAAATAAACCTCAAGGCTCCATGGTTAGCCTTGAGGTTTTTACATTTTCTAATTAAAATGTATTAAGCTTCTTTAGACATTACGTCCTTACCATCGTAGTAACCACAATTTGCACATACGTGATGGCTTTTTTTCATTTCACCACAGTTTGCACATTCGTTTAACCCTTTGATTGTCAATTTGTAGTGTGTACGACGTTTTGCTTTTTTAGCTTTTGATGTTCTTCTAGCTGGTACTGCCATTTTGCTACACCTCCTTGTAAAGTCTTGCACCTTAATTGATGCAATATATTCCAATCTTACGCTTTATCATCTTCATTTGATGGTTCATCAAAAAGTTCCGATAATTTTGCAAGACGAGGATCTACTTTTGTCTTGGCATCTTCTGATTTTCTACGCTCATATTCTTCTTCGGAAACGACTTCCCAATCTGTTCCTTTCGGTAGGTCAGTTGCGAGTTCTTCTTCCTCAGTTAATACGCGCATCGGAATTGCCAATAAAATGTTGTCTTCAATTGATTCTGTCAGGTCAAGTTTTGCATCTTCGATTAACAAAATCTCTTCTGCAGACAATTGGTCATCTCTGAGTTGATATTGTTCTTTTGTCATAAACAATTCGTCAACGGTAAAGTCCATCGGTAATTCAACCGGTTCTAAAGAACGCGTAGATGGAACAGTCAGAGTCGTCTGCACAGTGTAATGAACCAGATAGCCTTTTTTATCAACTGAGACTAACCCTTGGACTGCAACAGGCGCAACATCTAGTATTAAATTGTCTCGCTCCATGAGTTCCGCTTTAAGATCAAGGGTCTCATGAAATGTTAACGGTGTCTCTTGGTATTTTCTCAATTCGAGTAAGGACCATTTCATTTTTCATCACTCCTAAGCAACAAAAGCAATTATACAGGGCAAAAAGGTCCTTGTCAATGAAATTTTCTTGACACCTTACACTTCATTAAAAAACATTTTTTTTATTTATTCGTTATGTTGTCTTATTTTTATTTACGAACAAATTTCCATGGCAACTCGCAACAAATAGAGAAGCCATTTTTTTAACTGAACTTTTTCTCTATTACGTGAAAGACTCTCTGTAAATTTTGACTTTTTCTCCTTATTGTTTCGTAAACTATATGTTTACCCCAAAAATTAACTGATGATTTTTAGAATAACATTCGATCATTCCTACAGAAGAACGATTTTTACTAACCAAGAATGATAACTAACGGTATAAAAACAGCAGTTTTGATCGTTTATCCGGCTAAATTCTTCTACAAGTTGTTCTGTGGCGTACATACTTGATGGTTTCTATTTGCTCAAGTATTCAAGATGAACTACAATAAACAATATTTATAAGAAAAAGGAGCAGACGCTTGTTATGAACACACGAGATATCGAATATTATGTTCAAATCGTCAAGCAAAAGAATTTTACCAAGGTAGCCAAGTACTTTCAAGTTAGTCAACCGACGATCACTTATGCACTTAAGCGCCTGGAAAAAGAACTTGACGCAGTTCTTATCACGAGAGATCGTTCACATCACGAATTAGTGATTACCCCTGCTGGCAAACAGTTATTTATCCATGCACAATCTATCTTGCAAGAGATCAAGATGGCAAAAGCAGAGATTACGCAATTACAGAAAAAGAAATTACGATTTGGAATGCCACCAATCATTGGCAATGAATATTTTCCGAAATTATCCAGTTATTTTATTAAATCTCAGCTAATGGACCAAATTGAGATTACAGATGGTGGCTCTAGAGATTTGTATGGCATGATCCACCAAGGAAGAATCGATTTAGCGATCCTAGGCTCCACCCAACCAATTATCGATCAAAAATTAGAGATCGAATTACTTTTAGACAAGCGTTTCATGATTGTTGTTGCTCCTACTCATCCTTTCGCTGACCGACAAACGATTTCTTTTAGCGACCTAACAGCTGAACAATTCGTTTTATTGAACGAGCATTACGTTCATCCTGCAGCTTTTAAAAAGTTAGCTAAACAGGCACATATTGAACCTAAAGTTGTTTACCAAAGCAATGACTTAGCCATATTGAAAAGCATGATTCGAGAAAATATTGGGATTGGTTTTTTAACTGAAATTGCTATTCACCCTGAAGATCATCTCGTATCGATCCCACTTTCCGATCAGCTCCAGCCGCACTTTCTGATTTCACTCGCTAAGCGTACTCAGCAAATCCCGACTCCTTTACAAGAAAATGTGGTTGAGGTCATCCAACAATTTATGAAAACTCAAAAGAAGAACAAATCTTAATTGAATGGCTATTAATAGAAATGAATAATAATTAACACTTTTGAATAAACAATAAATAATGGTTGTACGGTAGTCTGCTCGTTCCCCTCTAATTGACACTTTAAGAACATCAGAAAAATTTCGTTTTAAATCCGTAGACTAAACACTACGACGATCATTCTGCCACAACGAATGTTATCTCATGATTTCTCTAAAAATCAACAAAAAAAGGATAAGACCTAGGTCTTATCCTTTTTTGATGATCAGCGAAGCCAATTAGATTGCTGTTGTTTCGCCACGGTATACAATACCACGACGTGAGTCTACAGTTACTAACTCGCCATCAGTGATTGTTGAAGTTGCATCTTGTGCACCAACGATTACAGGAATGTCTTGTGCAATTCCTACAACTGCTGCGTGTGAAGTCAATCCGCCTTCTTCAACGATAACTGCTGCTGCTTTTTCAATTGCAGGCATATATTCTTTATCAGTTGTTGGAACAACTAAAACCATGCCGTCTTTTGCTTTTTTGATTGCTTCTTCAGCTGATGAAGCAACAACTGCATTTGCAACGACTGATTTTTGACCAACGCCTTGAGCTTCTAATAATTTTGAACCAATCATTTGAATTTTCATTACGTTAGTTGTTCCACGTTCACCAACTGGTACACCAGCAGTGATCAAGATCAAATCGCCTTCTGAAGCAAAGCCTAAGTCAACTGCTTTTTGAGCAGCTAATTCAAACATTTCGTCAGTTGTTGTTGGTTTTTCAGCAACTGTTGGGTAAACACCCCAGTTAAGCATCAAACCACGTTTTGTACGTTCGTCAAAAGTAACAGCCAAGATGTCAGCATCTGGACGGTATTTTGAGATCATTTTAGCTGTATAACCAGATTCAGTTGCAGCTACGATTGTTTTAACGCCTAAGTTTTTAGCAGCGCGTGCTACAGATAGACCGATTGTTTCAGTCACATCAGTTTTATCAAATTCGTTTAATTGGAAAGTACCTAATTCTGATAATGCATTTTCAGCTTGTTGGTCAATACGAGCCATTGTTGCAACAGCTTCTACAGGGTAGTCACCGTTTGCTGATTCTCCTGATAACATTGTTGCATCAGTTCCGTCAAATACGGCATTGGCAACGTCAGAAGCTTCTGCACGTGTTGGACGTGGGTTTTCTTGCATTGATTCCAACATTTGTGTTGCTGTGATTACTGGGATACCAGCTGCATTACATTTTTTGATAATACGTTTTTGAACCATTGGAACTAATTCGGCAGGAATTTCAACACCCATGTCACCACGAGCGATCATTACACCATCAGAAACTTTGATGATTTCGTCGATGTTGTCGATTCCTTCTTGTGATTCAATTTTAGGGAAGATTTGAACGTGTGTCATATCTTTTTCTTCTAAAATTTCACGAATATCTAAAACGTCTTGCGCTTTACGTACAAAACTTGCAGCGATAAAGTCGATATCGTTATCTAGACCAAAACGAATATCATCTGCATCTTTAGGAGTAATCCCTGGTAAGCTGATTGAAACGCCTGGTGCATTAACCCCTTTACGAGATCCTAGCATTCCAGCATTTTTCACTTCTACAACTAATTCACGAGTTGCTTCGTCTTTTTCAATGATTTCCATATCGATCAAGCCATCATCGAATAAAATGTGTCCACCTACATGAACGTCTTCAAATAGTCCAGGGTAAGTAACAGCGATTTTTTCTTTTGAACCTACATGTTCAGGATCCATTGAGATACGAGTTTTATCTCCTACTTCAAATTTGATGTATCCTGCACGACCAAAATCAGCTTCAGTTGTGCCTTGAACAGTTGTACGAATTTCAGCACCTTTTGTATCTAAAAGGATACCTACATCTTTACCTGTTTTTTTAACTGCTTCACGGACCATTGTCATACGTGATAATTGTTCTTCATGATCACCATGTGAAAAGTTAAAGCGGAAGACATTTGCCCCAGATTCAATCAATTTAGAAATAGTTTCTACTGAATTACTTGCTGGTCCTAATGTACTAACGATTTTGGTTTTTTTCATTTTACAAAACTCTCCCATTCAATTTTGTTTATTTAAAGCTGGTTAAAGCCTAAATACAAAGATAACAAGCTATACCTATTTTTAACTATAGCTTAAATTTCAAATAACAGGCTTTCAATCTTAGAATGAAAGTGAGTTATTTAAGTCATAAAGTGATAAGTCTGGTTTGTGTTTGTTGCTTTCTAGTGTTTCGATGATATCTGCAGCGACCATTTCATTGTCGCGGATACCCACACATAGACCACCTTTACCTGCACGAAGCAAGTCAACAGCATAAGCACCAAATTTGCTTGCTAACACACGGTCACGTGCGCTAGGTGAGCCACCACGTACTACGTGTCCTAAAATGGATACACGTGTATGGTAATCACCATATTCAGAAAGTTTTTCGGCAAATTCATTTCCGCCCATTACGCCTTCTGCTAAGATGATCAAGCAATGTTTTTTACCACGATCGCGGCCTTCTTGGATTTTTTTAGCCACAGATGCCATATCAAAATCATGTTCAGGAATGATAATTTCATCTGCGCCACCGGCAACACCTGACCATAATGCGATATCGCCAGCGTTACGTCCCATTACTTCAATAACAAACGTACGAACGTGTGAAGTTGCTGTATCACGAATACGGTCGATTGATTCTAAAACTGTGTTGATTGCTGTATCAAAACCGATTGTGAAATCAGTTCCTGGAATATCGTTGTCAATCGTTCCTGGAACACCAACAGCTGGAAATCCACGTCTTGTCAATGCCATTGCTCCATGGTAAGAGCCATCTCCACCGATAACAACTAAACCTTCGATACCGAATTTTTTCAATTGTTCGATCCCTTTTAATTGACCTTCTTCAGTCGCAAATTCAGGGTAACGTGCAGAGTACAAGAATGTCCCACCACGTTGGATTTTATCACCCACATCTGCAACATCTAGACGACGAATATCTCCTGCAACTAATCCAGCAAATCCATAGTTGATTCCATATACTTCGAGCCCTTCATAAATCCCTTTACGAACAACGGCACGAATAGCAGCATTCATTCCAGGTGCGTCTCCGCCACTGGTCAAAATTCCAATGCGTTTCATAATAATCATTCACCTCATTAAAATACTTTATCCTAAGCAATGCTTAGGTTAATAACCTTCTTTGCGTTAACCACGACTAACATTCTAACATTATTTTTAGCAATTGTCTTGATTTACTGATAAAAAAATGAAAAAAAATGAAAGCAAATAGTATATTTTACCGTAAGTTATTTGAAAACAACATTTTCTGGTTGGAGCAAGTAAGCTAATTGACTCTTCAAGCTCTTACTTCCATCGACCCAATAAGCTTCTGCCAGCACTACTTTCCGTTGATTCTTTTCATGATACATCACGACTGGAATGTACCCAGAATGTTTCTGAAAAATAGTTTGCAATTGTTTCATCGTTTGCGGATCATCAAATTCTTCTTTGATTCGTAAGTAGCAAGTCTGATCTTGATATTGTTCTTCTAATTCTACAGGATCAGCAAAATTTTCGCCAATCAATTGCAACTCTTGGTTGTATTTACTCGTTTCTGTTCGTCCTTGAACAAAGATCACTTTATTCAACTCAAACAATGAACGAAATTGTCGATAGGATTTGGGGAATACAGTGATCGTGATTTCTCCACTGATATCTGTTCCTTCAACAAAAGCCATCAACTCCCCTTTTTTAGTTCTGATTTCACGGATATTTTTAATCATCACTAATACACTGACTGTTTGTTTCGGAATAACTTCAGTAATTAACCGGATTTTTTTAGCTAATTTCAAGCGTTCATAGCCTTCTGTTGGGTGCCCTGAAAGATAAACGCCTAAATATTCCTCTTCTAATTGCAGCTTTTCTTCTAAAGAATAGTCAGCCACTTCTTCTTCTTTTAAAGCCATGATCCCTAGGAGATCTAAGCTTCCACCACTATAAATGATGTTTTGTATTTTTCCTTCTAAATCGAGCATCAATTGTTTTCGGTTTGGTGCCAATTCATCAAACACACCTACTGCTACTAATGACTGGATCAACTCTAATTTTAGCCAGCGTTTATCTAAACGAATCAAGAATTGATCCACTGATTGATAAGCGCCATTTTCTTTTCGATCTTTTAAGATATCCTCAATGAAGTCTTTTCGGACACCTTTGATCGCAGTTAGACCAAAACGAATCTCTTCTGGATTAATCAGCTCAAAGCCATAATAGCTCTGATTAATGGAAGGTGCTGCTAGTTTTAATTTTTTCTTTCTTGCCTCAGCGATGTATTCTTTTAATTTGGTCGTATTGTGTCGAACCGAATTTAGTAAACTAACAAAAAATGCGCCTGGATGGTGGGCTTTGAGGTACGCCATTTGAAACCCAACAAATGAATACGCAAACGCATGCGAGCGATTGAAACCATAATTGGCAAAACGTTCGATATAGTCATAGACTTCGACCGCTTTTTCTTTCGAATAGCCCTGACTTACTGCCCCACTGACAAAGTGTTCCCGCTCTTTGTCAATCACTTCTTTTTTCTTTTTACTGATTGCTCGACGCAAAATATCCGATTGGCCCAAAGAAAAACCAGCCATCTTTGCAGCGATTTGCATAATCTGTTCCTGATACACGATGACACCATATGTGTTTTTTAAAATAGGCATTAAGGAATCATCAGGATAATGGATCGTTTCTTTTCCTTTTTTGCGTGAAATAAACGTATCGATATTTTGCATTGGTCCTGGACGATATAACGCATTGACCGCCGCAATATCTTCAATTGTTTCTGGTCCTAATCGGCGTAAAACATTGCGAATACCTGCCGATTCAAATTGGAAAACCCCTGTAGTGTCTCCTTGCTGAAAGAGAAAAAGTGTCTTAGGATCATTTAAAGGAATTTGTTTCAATTGAATTTCTTTCTTTTCTACTTTTTTAATAGCTTTCAATGCGTAATCAATGATCGAAAGATTTCGCAATCCTAAAAAATCCATTTTGAGTAGTCCGATTGCTTCCACGTCATTCATCGTATATTGAGTTAAAAATGCTTCATCTGATCCTTTTTGTAATGGAACCAGATCTAATAGATTCTTATCACTGATCACAACACCCGCTGCGTGAGTCGAGACATGTCGAGGCAATCCTTCTAAAATCGAAGCTGTTTTAAATAGTAATTGATTTTTTTCACTTAACTGAACTAACTCCACTAAGGGTTTCGATGTCCGATATGCTTCGGGTAAGGTAATTTTCAACTGATTAGGGATCGCCTTTGACCATCGATTGGCTTCGCTTTGTGATAAACCAAAGACACGAGCCACGTCCCTTAACACCATCTTAGCCGCCATCGTCCCAAACGTTGCAATTTGCGCCATATGGTATTGTCCATATTTTTCTCTCACATAATTCAAGACTTCTTCTCTACGATTATCAGGGATATCCAAATCGATATCTGGCATCGTATAACGTTCTGGGTTTAAGAAACGCTCAAAAAGCAAATCATATTGCAACGGATCGACATCGGTGATCTCCAAGATATATGCAACTAATGAACCAGCCGCTGATCCTCGTCCAGCGCCAGTCACGATTTTTTCTCGATGAGCAAACGCCATGACGTCCCACACGATCAAGAAATAATCATCAAAGCCCATTTGATGGATAATCGACAACTCATATGCTAGACGCTCTTGATATTCAGGAGTGATTTCTTCGACTCGCTCTGCTAATTTTGCGTGGCACAATTCATCAAGGTACTGACCAGCACTTTTTTGATCTGGTACTGGGTAATGAGGCAGCAGCTTTTGATGAAATTGAAATTCAAAGGAAACCGATTGAACTAAACGTTGCGCACCCTCTAGCGCATCAACCAACTGTGCTTCATTAAACCGTTGGATCATTTCATTTTCAGCAAGTAAAAAACCTGTTTTCGTTTCTATCTTTTGTTGGTTGATTGCTTCCATAGAAAGTTGGCTCCCAGCTCGAAGATGTTTCATCGTCTCAAGCGCAAACAGTTCTTCTTGTCTTAAGCTGGCAATAGGTTGTAATGCACATAAGGAATAATTGTTTTCTGCTAGGAACGTTACCCAACCACTTGGTAGTTCTGAGAAACTTTCAGTGATTCCAACATAAAAATCTTGTCGACCTACTTTTTCTTTGAGTGCTTGCCAATGGACAGTAAAGGTCTCCGTTTGATTAAATTCAGCTACCACAGAATGTTTTGGAGGAACGACGAAAATCAAATGATCTGATTCCGTAAATTCTGATAAGGCGAGACTTTCTTGAATCATTTTTTTACTCGACAGCTTCATCAATTGCTGGTAGCCAACGCCATCTTTAGCATATACCAATAAATCAAAAGCTTGGGACTCATAAGTATAAGTAAGGAGCATGCCGACAATTGGCTTTATTCCTTCTTTGATACATGTTTGATAAAACTCAGGTATCCCATACAGTACATCTTGATCAGTTATTCCTAGGACTGTATAACCTAGTGCTTTTGCCTTTTGGACATAATCTTGGATCCTGATCGTGCTTTGCAACAGCGAATAGGAGGTTTTTGTATATAATTGTGGGAAAAACATGATCATTCCACCTTTTGTATAGTTAGACAATTAATCAATGCATTCATTTATCTACTATGAATATAGGATAAACGACAACGCATTTGTAATCATTCTCTTTGATTTGCATTTTTATTATTTTATCACATGGACTGGTTAAATCATAAAACTTGTTTTTTTACAACTAGCTTTCTTTACATTCAGCAAAATTCTGGTAAACTAAGCTTAGAAAAGAGGTGTTCTTTATGCGATATATCGTCACATTATTTTGGTCATTTGTCTTAGGTCAAGTCGTAGGTTACATTGGTGGGGCTCTTACAAGCGGTGGCTATGATTTTACTTTAACAACGATTATTTCATTGGTTGCAGGCGTTGTTGTCATTTTACTTGGTGCATTGGCAACTCCTAGAAAAGAAGCCTCATCACATTCATAAAAGCCAAATGAGGGTGGGACGCAGTCTCATCCTTTTTATGTATTTTGATAAAATCATTTCGCTTTCCATTAACTTTTTGGA
This sequence comes from Enterococcus sp. DIV1682a, assembly GCF_051711005.1. Taxonomy (NCBI): domain Bacteria; kingdom Bacillati; phylum Bacillota; class Bacilli; order Lactobacillales; family Enterococcaceae; genus Enterococcus; species Enterococcus sp. DIV1682a. The sequence continues at coordinate 974,678 of NZ_JBIOLT010000001.1, read as the reverse complement.
GTGGAAAAGTTAAGCCTGGGACAAAAGGTCGTCCCGGGCTCTTTATCATGCACAAAAATGAATAATTGTTGTTCCTTGAAATAAGCCTGAATTTCTCAAAACATGAGCGGTTATTTCAACAAATTCTTCCCTAGTGTCATCGGAGTTGCGAGGTTTTAACGAAAGCGACACACGATCTTTTCATCATCTGATCAGAAGCGTTGTCGAAGAACTTTTCTGAAGTTAAATAAAGATAATAAGATATTAGATAAAACAAAGAGGCTTGTAGCAATGAACACTGCGCGATAGTTAAAGGCATGCGCAACCGTCGAGCCCACCATCGGTCCAAAGACTTGTCCAAAATTACTACACATTTGATTGTAACTATAGATTCGACTCACTCCTTCTGGCGGCGTGATCTTACTGATGAGTGTATTGATGGATGGCATTAACGCTCCCGTTGAAAAACCAAGAATAAACCGTAAGATCCCCAACTGTAAAGGGGTCGCTACAATAGCCATGGGCAAGTAGCAACAAAAAGATAAGGTTAGCCCTGCAAGCAGTACTTTTTGGTTCCCTATTTTATCCCCTAATTTCCCTAGTTTAGGAGATGAAAAAACTGCAGACACACCTGAAATCGAAACGATTAACCCACTAACAAATAAAATATTTCCTGAATTCCCGCTTAGCTCACGAATATATAGGGTCAAAATAGGACTGATAGTTGTGATACCAATTTGAAGGATCAAAGTGGTCACAAATAATCCGATCAGAATGGATAAATGATCCATTTTGGCAAAGATTTCTTTTGTACTGATCATATCATTTTTTTCTACTGGTTGAAAATCTTCTTTTACCAAGAAAATGGTTAAAAGTGTTGTCACAAGTAATAATACCCCAGTAATCAAGAAAACATTCTCCATACCAAACCACTGCGCCAACGCACCTCCCATTGATGGTCCGATCAAACTGCCGGCAATCGCTCCAGTCGATAAAGTTCCTAATGCCCAACCACTTTTTTCTTTTGGCGCTTGTGAAGCAATCATCGCAGTCGCGTTAGGAATATAACCTGATAAAATGCCATTTAAAAAACGCATGACCAGTAACCAATACGCATTGGGAACAAAGGCCAACGATCCCATCGTTACCGTCATCCCTGCGGCAGCTCGGATCATCATGAGCTTTCGCCCTTTACGATCTGCCAAATTCCCCCATATTGGCGCTACGATAGCTGAAGCAAAGGCAGTAACAGATATCGCTAGACCGGAAAACAACTCAACTTGATCACTTGGTGTACCCAATTGTTCTACATATACAGGAATAAATGGCATAACTAAACTAAAACTAGCCCCTGTAAAAAAGCAGCCGATCCAAGCCACGAATAAATTTTTCTTCCATTGTATCTTCATTGATCATCCTCATTTCTTTATGTTTCTTTGCAAAAAATTTCTTTTTGAAACAGCATAAATTATGTATTGTTACTATATAGACGAAAGGTTTTGTTCCGAGCAGTACTATCTTCTACTTATTTACTATCTTAACAGTGAAAATCTTATGTTACAAAAAAACACTCTTAACAACTATATAAAATCGTTAAGAGTGCAAATACTACTTTTTTCGAATCATTCAAATGGTGATGGCAAAAAGCGTTTTTTCTTATTAAATTTGTGCTACTTTTTATTGTAAACTTACTCATGTTGCTGTTTCCTGACTTTTTAGCTGGTTCTTTAAGAAAATAGTTCAGCTACCAGTTAGGCTGGTTTACATCGTTGCTAAAATAATAAAGTTAAGGATAAACAAGACCACAACGATCCATAATGGGATTGAAATTTCTTTGAATTTCCCTTTGATTACTTTGACGATCGTGTAAAAAATGAAGCCGACAGCAATCCCATAAGAGATGCTATAGCATAATCCCATAAAGATTGAAGCAAAGAATGCTGGTAGTGCTTCTTCCAGGTCAAGCCAATTGATATCTGTGAATGAAGCCATCATCATCACACCAACTAAAATCAATGCAGGTGCAGTTGCTTGAGTTGGAACGATAGAAATCAATGGTGAAAAGAAACTACTTAATGCAAATAAGACTGCAACCACTACTGAGGTCAAACCTGTTCGTCCACCAGCACCGATACCTGCAGCAGATTCTACATAAGTCGTCGTATTTGATGTTCCAAAGATTGCTCCTACAGATGTCGCAATGGCATCGGCAAAGAGCGCTTTATCCATTTTTGTCTTGAAACCTTTGCCATCTTCTAATGCTTCTTCATCTTCTTTTGAGAAGATCCCCGTACGGCGACCTGTTCCAATGAACGTCCCAATCGTATCAAATGTATCCGATAAACTAAACGCAATGATCGTCATGATTACTTGTGGAATCTTTGAAGAATCACTAAATAATGATTGCATCCCCTCTGGTCCAAAAGCAGCACCAAAAGTCGTGCCTAATTCTTTGAATGAACTTCCTAATGAATTGGCTTGCCAATCAATCGTACTTAAATCAACAACCCCCATCATAATCCCTAAGACAGTGGTTGCCACGATCCCGATCAACATCGCACCACGAACATTTTTTACCACCAGGATCGCTGTTAAAATCAAACCGATCACAGCTAATAAAATCGGTGCATTATTGAAGTTGGCTAAAGCTGGAACGATCCCACCATTGATTGTGACATTCGTTGCCTTGCCTCCGTCAACCACCGAACTAGTGATTGCTGCCTGATCAGCTGAAAAAGAGAGAAATCCTGCATTTTTGATCCCAACATAAGCGACAAAGATCCCGATCCCGCCTCCAATCGCATGTTGTAGACTTTCAGGAATGGAATGAATGATCAATTTTCGTATTTTGGTCACAGTAATAAAAATGTTGACCATCCCACAAATAAAGACCATCGCTAAAGCTTGTTGCCAAGAATAACCTAATCCAAAAACTACTGTAAAAGTAAAAAAGGCATTTAATCCCATTCCAGGTGCTTGCGCATACGGTACATTTGCAAACAACCCCATTACCAAAGTACCAATGATCGAAGCGATGATTGTTGCTAAGAACACTGCCTGAAAAGGCATCCCTGATGCTGACAAAATGGTTGGATTTACAAATAAGATATAACTCATTGCAAAGAATGTCGTAACCCCAGCCATGATTTCTGTTGGTACATTTGTCTTATTTTTCTTTAATTGGAAAAACTTTTCCATAAAAAATTTCCACTCCCTGAATTTTTTTGACGTAAAATCAAATAATAAAATAAAATAAGTCAACTATTCCGTTTACGTCGAACAATTATTGATTATAATTATAGTTCGTTCGCTTTTCAATAAAATCATTAAAAAAAGCAATAAAAAAATGCTTAATGTTCGTGTTTTACCTTATAAATAGTTATTGAACAAAATGTATCCGTTCTCTTTAATTTAAAAAAGACTTCTTTTTCCCTTACATTTGCACCTTGTTAAAAAAAATATATGTGCTAGACTGAAACACATACTAGCATTGAAAGGAATGACATTTTTGAATAGAAAGCTCATTGCCATTGATTTAGACGGAACAACTTTAAATCCGGATTCAATCATTACTTCAAAAACTGAAGAAACATTAAAAAAAGCGATTAACGCTGGTCACCATGTCAGTATTGCTACTGGGCGTCCCTTCCGAATGAGTTATCATTATTATCAGCAATTAGGATTGTCTACACCGATGGTCAACTTTAACGGTGCTTTAGTACATATCCCTAATCAATATTGGGCTCATGAAAAAGAAACATCGATCGATAAACGCATCGTATTCGAGATTTTAGCTCAAAAACGCCAATTGAATTTAGATTTCATTGCTGCAGAAAATCGTGAAACTTATTTTATTGACAGCTTTGATTTTTTTGATGAAAAAATTTTTGCTGCATCAAATCCTAGCCCTCAAAATTTATTATCGCCTAAAAATCTGACAACTGATCCAACCTCTTTACTGGTTCGAACAGAAAAATGCTATGCTGAACAAGTTTCAGCTGAATTAACCCGCCAATTCGGTAATTTTGTTGATGTTCGTACTTGGGGAGGACCAATGGCTATTTTAGAAATCGTTTCTAAAGGAATTGAAAAAGCCAAAGGCGTTCATCGCATTGCCAATTACCTTGATATCGATCAAAAAGATGTCATTGCTTTTGGTGACGAACATAACGATTTGGAACTATTAGAATATGCTGGCTGGGGAGTTGCAATGAAAAATGGTACCGATCAATTAAAAGGCGTTGCTAACGATGTCACTGAACACACCAACCAAGAAGATGGCTTAGCTACGTATTTAGAAGACTTATTAGCCCTTTAAAATCAAAAAAGACCGTTCCAGAGAAAACAAATTGTATTTCTCTGGAACGGTCTTTTTAGTTGTTGGTCTTTTTATTTTGCCATGAACATATCGTAGTAAGTGTCCATGATTTCTTTTGCAATGACTAGATTCATATGATCTTTTTCATCTAATAAGTTCGGTAGAACGACACTAATTGCAATTTGTGGGTTATCACTCGGACCATAGGCCACGATATTACTATTTACTGTGGTAATATCTGGATGACCTTCAGCTACAGTTTCGGCTGTACCAGTCTTAGCAGACAAATCCATTTTTGCACTAGCTAAAGGTTTAGCTGTCGTATACGCATCTGTTCCATGAACAACTTGATGGAATCCTTCACGAAGGATCGACATATCAGCTGGAGAAATATCAACGGTATCTTCGACTTTTGTTTCCAGCTCTTTTTTCACCGGACCAAGGTTCCCATTTTCATCATTTCCATAGATTCCCTTGACTAAACGAGGTTGGATTCTCTTACCACCATTGGCTACAGTTGAAGCATATTGCGCTAATTGGATCGGTGTATAGGTATCAAACTGACCAAAAGCTAAGTCAGTAAAGTTACCTGGTGTGTACCATTGAGCGCCATTATCTGCATTAAATTTCTTCATAAAATCAACAGAACGAGAAATCCCTGGTGATTCATTTGGTAGATCAATCCCAGTTTTTGTTCCTAAGCCAAACTGTTTGAACGCTTTACGTAATTCTTCATAGGCTTTTGACTCTTCATTTAGTGAAGGAAGTCCCATATTTGGTGTATATTCCAATCCCAGCATTTTCAACGCAACTTTGATCATATACGTATTCGATGATAGTTCAAGTGCTTTGACTGCATTGATTGCAATACGCCCGCTTCGATTAAAGACCGAACTCTTTTCAGAAGAGCCTTGTAATTTGATTGGCTCATCGACTAACACTTGGTTACCTGAGATCACATTCGTTTGCCAACCAGCAGTTAACGTACCTGCTTTGACTACTGACCCTGGAGTAAAGGCGCTAGTAATATTACCCAAAGCATTTTCTGTCAACTCTTTGGACCCTTCTTGGTGACTAAATCCTGTCATAGCCAATATTTCACCGGTTTGTGGATTCATCGCTACTGCATACGCCCCTGGCGAATAAGTCGCTTTTCCACTATCCACTAATTTTTGGTAGTTTGTCTTTAAGATATTTTCGACTTTGGCTTGGAAATCAGCGTTAAGAGACAACATGAGGTTGGACCCTTTTTCACCAGCAAAGATTTCTTTTTGATTCGTTACATTCCCATTACTATCGAGGGTTACTTCATATTGGGTTTTTGTTCCTTGTAACACATCTTCATATTGCTTTTCAAGGTAACTTTGTCCCACACGATCATTACGAGAATAGCCTTTAGCTAAGTATTCATCTACTTCATCAGCTGGTAAACCTTGTTTTTCTGTTGTCACACTACCTAAAATACTTTTGATTGAGTCAGCAGCCGTGTATTGACGTGTCCAGTCGGTTCCTGTGGATACTCCAGGTAGTTCTGAAGCATGTTCGGAAACAACCGCTAATTCTTGATCAGTCACACCTGAATTTTTGATAAATACCGTGTTCAACTCATACGCACTATTCATGCGTTTAAAAATCGTCGCGATTTTTAATTGTTCTTCATTGAAGTTGATTTCACTATCGGTTACTTTATCAACTAACGCTTTGTATTGATCGCTGGAATCAAGTTGTTTTTCCTTTGCTGTTAAGCGTTCCGTTGCTTCTTTCAAATGCTTAGGATCAGCTAACCAAAAGTCTTTTTTATCTCGTTCAGTTAAATTTTCATCAACTGGCACATTGATTAATTGATTTAGTCTTGTCGCTACTTTAAGCAGATCCTCTGCCGTCATTTTTGTTCCTCTGGTGAAAGTAATTGCTTGATTCGCTTGGTTCGTCACCAATGGTTTACCTGTCGAATCGTAAATCATCCCCCTCGGAGAACTGGTTTGGATCGTTAGTGTCGATGATGATTTCACTTTGGCTTCCATTGCTTCGCCATTAACGATTTGTAGATAACCTAATCGTGCAATCAATGCGACGAATAATGTAAATATGATGAAAAAAAGAAAATTCAACCGAAAAGGGACATGTGAACGTCGAAATGTTTTGTTTTTCGGCTCTTGTGCACCTTTTTTCAATTTATCCATCCATGAATTGTTTAATAGTTTTTTCATAAACTCTCTCATCATTCCTATCTTTTTCCTACTTACTGTTATGTTTCATTGTACCTAAATTTCTTGAAATAAAAAAGAAGAAACGAAAATCACTAATAAATTCTTTAACTTATTTCAAGTTGATATTCTTTTTTTGTTTCACAGGATAAAATCGTGTCAAGTTTTCAAACAATTCAAACCTTTAAAAAATAAAGTTTTTTATTTAATTTATCATTTTCTTATCGTGAAACACAACAAATGATATTTTTACTGTGGAAAACTTTTTATAATGCTCTTACCGTTTTGAACCAAAGTATCCTTTAATTACTTGTCTGGTTTCACGAACTTTTTCCCCCAACTGTTCATTCTTTGTCATATATAAATAAAAAATAATATCGATAGTAACAAACTGAGCCAGCAAAGAATTTGTAGCAGCGCTTCGATTGGTAATTTCCTTTGGACGTGAGGTTTGTACAACAACATCCGCCAACTTACTTAAAGGATTATTTCCAAATTGCGTTAAAGCAATTACCTCAATGCCTAAATCTTTTGCGATTTCTCCAACTGCTACGACATCCGCGCTACTACCAGAATTGGAGACTAACCATAATACTTTTTTGGTTTCATTGCTTACTAATTGAGGAAGTAAAACATGGATATCTTTTTCAAAAATAATGGGTTTGCCTACTCTAGACCATTTTTGCAAAATGTCTTCCACCACTAAAGATGAAGCGCCCACGCCATATAGAAAGACTGTTTCAGCACTTTCTAGAGTCTCAACCACTTCTTGAATTTTTTCTTCATTTAAAATGTCCACCGTTTCTTTGATTGCCACTTGCGCATTATTTCCCAAAATGTGTTTGATCGAATAAAAAGATTCGTTTGGATGAATATCACTGAAGCCTTCAACGATACCGGTTTGTAACTCGGTCGAAATATTTATTTTGAAGTCAGTCAAACTTTGAAACCCAATTTTTTTAGAAAATCGGACAACTGTGGGCGCACTTAACCCAGCAGCTTCTGCTAACTCGTTCGCAGTCATCGTGGGAATTTTTTCTACATTTTTGATGATATAATCAGCGAGCTTTTTTTCAGTTGAAGAATACTCCTCCATCATGCTCTCAATACGGCTAATAACGCTCATTTGTCTCACTTCCTTTTTCTCTTCCAGTCTAGCTAAGTATACCATATCCCACTAATAAGATCGTGACGTCTGACAAGAAATTTTGTCATCATCTGTAAATAAATGTTGGAGAAAAAGTATGAGGCTAAAAAATAATTGATGAGGTTCGGCTACAGCAATAGAGCCCAAGGCAAGCCTAGGACTCTTAGATAAAAGCTTAATTTTTCAAGAAGAATGGACGATTGCAGCTCCTGGTTATCCTATCATTCATATGATAGTTGCACTCTTTATCATGAAAATTTTGTTGTCTCACGTTGAATACTTTTGATAGAAGTCACGAGTATTGAACTCCAATTTATAAATGATGTCATGACAGAACTTTTAGAGTTGGTGTTCCGCATGTGCTGCTCCTAATTGATTCCTAGAAGTTGAGAAGTTCATAGCATGTTGGATTTTCTCACTTATTTGTGCTAGTCTTTCTTCCTTAGTATTCTCGAATGGTTGTATTGATCGACTGAAAAGTTGTTTTGGCATATCATTTCTATTTGACGATCTTGCTAATATTTGTTCCATTGTTAACAACACTTGTTTTTCTTCATATTTTTCTTGCTGTATTTTTTCTACTACTATTTTGTTTAGGTCTTGATTCCTCATTTTTTGGCTATTGGAATATAACAGTCGGTTGAAAAACTGCTTAAACAAATTTTTTCTGAGACCAAGTTTAGTCTGCTCTTCATTTCTTTGTTTCATTTTAATTTTCGTTATAGGTAAAATATTCTCCATTTCATTCTTAGCACGAGGAGCTATTTCGATTTGATTCGTAAAATTACTTTTATGAGGAATCAAAGTTGTTTTGAACGCACGAATTTTTGTTGCCATTCTTTTCCGATCGTTTCTTATGTAACTGATCATTTTTGTTCTGAAAGAGCGGTCAAGCTTATGGATTTCCTGGTAAGTATTATTTAGTACTTTCTCAAGCATAGAAAAATCTCGCCTAATCAATTCCAACATTCGTTTAGCGGGACCAACGGACTTCGAATTTTTTTGATTCGTGGATTTATGTTGACTCCTTTGTTTAATCGCATGTTCAATTTTTACGATTAAATTTACTGCTAAGTTCTTTTTTTTACGATTGGCTTGTTTTGACTGCATTTCGTTTGTTTGCTCGCTTAACTCATTTTGAGCTACGTTATTTCCTTTTTTATTTAGCCTTTTATTTGTAAAAAAAGTTCCCATTTTCAGCCCTCCTTTTTTCCTTTTCAACCTAATAATAGCATAAGATGAAAGGCTTGCTTATTCATCTTTTCGTAATTTCAGAAAAAAAGATTCTCATTATCGCTTTGTTGTTTCAAATTGCACGATTTAGCTTTAACTCTTAAAAAGATATGGGAGAAGCGTAACAATTCACTTAGTAAAAAACCGATGGTATCAAAAATCGTTTTCGATTTTCGATACCATCGGTTTGATCTTACATTCTAGGGTAGTCAGGTCACTTTTTCGACTATTGAAATTAACCTTGTCTACTATAATTTTGGACTTCAGCAACCATCGCATCAACGAACATGTTGAGATCTTCTACTGAAGTTTCTTTGCTACCATATCGGCGAATATTGACCGTTGCATCAGCCACTTCTTTATCACCAACGACTAGTTGATATGGTATTTTTTGTGTTTGTGATGCACGAATCTTATAACCCATTTTTTCATTGCGGTCATCTACTTCGACACGTAGACCTTTCATTTGTAGACGTTCCTTGATTTCATAAGCATAGTCACTATGCGCTTCAACTGAAACAGGAATGATTGTTGCTTGGATCGGTGCTAACCAAGTTGGGAAAGCTCCTTTATAAACTTCAGTTAAATAAGCAACAAAACGTTCCATCGTTGAAACGATCCCACGGTGGATAACTACTGGACGATGTGTATTTTCGCCATCTTCACCAACATAAGTTAAATCAAAGCGTTCTGGAAGCAAGAAGTCTAATTGGATCGTTGATAATGTTTCTTCTGTTCCTAAAGCTGTTTTGACCTGAACATCCAATTTTGGACCATAGAAAGCAGCTTCTCCTTCTGCTTCGAAGTAATCCAATTCCAATTCATCCATTGCGGCTTTTAACATCACTTGCGCTTTTTCCCACATAGCATCATCATCAAAATATTTATCCGTGTTGTTCGGATCGCGATAGCTCAAACGGAAACGATAGTCTGTAATATTGAAGTCAGCATAAACTGCGACCATCAATTCCAACGTACGTTTGAACTCATCTTTGATTTGATCAGGACGTACAAAGGTATGCCCATCGTTCAATGTCATTTCACGAACACGCTGTAAACCTGATAGCGCACCTGATTTTTCGTAACGGTGCATCATGCCTAGTTCAGCGATACGGATTGGTAATTCGCGGTAGGAATGGATCGCATTTTTATAGACCATCATATGATGCGGACAGTTCATCGGACGAAGAACTAACATTTCACCATCACCCATATCCATTGGTGGGAACATGTCTTCTTGGTAATGATCCCAGTGACCTGATGTTTTATACAATTCTACATCTCCCATGATTGGTGTGTAGACATGTTGGTAACCTAAGCTGATTTCTTTATCAACGATATAACGTTCAATTGTTCGACGAATCGTTGCACCTTTAGGTAACCAGAATGGTAAGCCTGAACCAACTTGTGGTGATACCATAAATAGATCTAGTTCTTTTCCTAATTTACGGTGGTCTCTTTCTTTTGCTTCTTCACGTAGACGAATAAATTCTTTTAAGTCTTTTTTATCAAAAAATGCTGTCCCATAGACACGTTGCATCATTTGATTGTTTGAATTTCCACGCCAGTAAGCTCCAGCTACAGATAATAGTTTGAAGACTTGGATACGACCGGTTGATGGGACATGTGGTCCACGGCATAAATCGATAAATTCTCCTTGTTGATAAGCAGTGATTACTTCCTCATCTGGTAATTCACTGATCAATTCTACTTTATAAGGATCACTTGCAAAGATTTCCAGAGCTTCTTCTTTAGAAAGAACTTTACGTTCGATCGGTAAGTTTTCTTTCACGATTTTCATCATTTCTGCTTCGATTGCTGGAAGATCTTCGGCACTGATTTGGTTTTCACCGTTGTCTGTGTCATAGTAAAATCCTGAATCGATTGCTGGTCCGACACCGAAATGGATATTTGGGTACAAGCGTCTCATAGCTTGTGCCATCAAGTGTGCGGTTGAGTGACGTACCAATGCTAATGCATCTTCGTGGTCAGGTGTAACGATCTCGATTGACGCATCTTCTTCGATGCCACGATTCAAGTCAATCAACTGACCGTTCACTTTACCGGCTAATGCTTTTTTAGCTAAACTTTTGGAAATACCTGCAGCAATCTCAGCAGTCGTGATTCCCGCATCAAACTCTTTCACTGCGCCATCTGGAAAAGTAATTTTTATCATTAAAATAGCCTCCTTTGATTTTTTGATTGAATGAGTTGACACCAATAAAAAAGTCCCAGCACCTCATAAAAGAGATACTAGGACGAAAGATTCGTGGTTCCACCTAATTTCGAACGTTTACACGTTCCTTGAGCGTTATAACGGTACGACCGCCTTTGTTTCAACAAAGGTTTCGAAAGTGGTCATCCTTTGGTTTTCTTCTGGAAAAGTTTCAGCCTGGCTTTTCCTCTCTTATCGAAGACTCTCAAATTCAGTTGTCTTTCTCATCAATCAACTATGTGTTTATTTAACCACTAATAAAAAGAAAAATCAAGTGTGGGTGTGACTTATTTTTTCCATTCACCATTTACACCATAAGTGCCTTTTTTCATTTCATTGATAATCACATGGATATGTTCTTTTGGTGCTTGGGTATTTTTATGAACAGCTTCTGTAATATCTTTCATCATATTTTCTAATTGTTCTGGGCTACGTCCTTCAACTAGTTCTACGTGTACAAATGGCATTGTCTCGTCTCCTTTTAATGATTGCTATCTTAAATGTAAGTGGTCTTTTCAACCCTTCTTCTATGCTATGATCATACCGCAAAAAAAGCAAAGAGAAAAGGTCTTTTCTGATGTTACGTGTGGGATCGCTCATTTTTAGCCCGCAATGCACTTAAAATCGAAACAGTGTCTACCACTTCTTGGAGAACCGCTCCAAACAAAGCGGGGATTACCCCCGTACTAGCAACCAGCATTAAAAAAACACAAATAAAAATACCGATTAAAACAGATTGTTTCGCTACTTTCATCGTATCTCTGGAAATCGTTATAGCAGTAGCAACTTTTGTCAAATCATCTTTTAGTATCACCGCATCAGCACTTTCGCTAGCTGCCGTTGATCCGTGTGCGCCCATGGCTATTCCAACATCTGCGATCGTCAAAGCTGGAGCATCGTTGACCCCATCGCCCACCATCGTTACGGGACGTTCACTTTCGGGAATACTCTCAAGGATATTCAATTTGTCCTGCGGCAAACAACGAGCATGAACAGCCGTGAGCCCAACCTCCTTTGCAATTGATTCAGCGATAGCCGGTCCATCCCCTGTGATCATCATCAAATCCGCTACACCCATTGTTTTCAATTGTTCAATCGTTGCTTGTGCTTCTGGACGCAGCACGTCTGAAAATAAGATCGTACCCGAAAAATGGTCATCAATTGCAACATAGATAGCTGTTTTAGTAGATTGGCTTTCTTTGGCACCGACAAATGAAGCTCTGCCAACTTTAACGAAACGTCCATCTACTCTAGCTTGTATTCCTTGCCCCGTGATCTCTTTTAATTCATTCACTGGCATTAACTTTTCGTTATCGACTTCATGGACTAGTGATCGGGCTAAGATATGACTTGATTCTTGTTCGGCACTTGCCGCATAGACCAAGAGCGTTTCTGATGTTACACCAGCTTCTGGGTGAATACTTGCTACTTCGAGGACCCCTTTAGTGATGGTACCCGTTTTATCAAATGCAACTGTCTTGGTTCGTGCTAATTTTTCCAAGGCGGTTCCTGTTTTGATGACGATTCCGTTTTTACTTGAACGACTCATTCCAGCCACTAAGGCAATCGGTGCAGCTAAAATCAAAGGACAAGGTGAAGCAACAACGAGAACTTCTGCGAAACGAACAGGATTCTTCGTGACCCACCAGGAAATACCTCCGATCAAATAAGCTATCAATGTAAAAGGCACCGCATAACGATCCGCTAAGCGTACAAAATGAGCTGGTTTTTCTTTTGATTCTTCGACCAATTTAATAATTTGTTGGTATTGGCTATCAGCTGCTCTTCTTTCAACGATCATTTGAACGGAACCGTCCCCATTGACTGAGCCAGACATCAGTTCATCGCCTGCTTTTTTTAATACAAGTTTGGCTTCACCTGTTAATGAAGACTCATCAAATTGCGACTCACCTTTCACTACTTTTCCGTCAACGGGCACTAATTCTCCTGGTTTCACCACTAATAAATCATTGATCTCAACAGCTTCTACTGGAATATCTTTCAATTGGTCATTCATCAATTGATGCGCTGTGCGTGGTGTATTGTCCAATAACGTTTGCAATTCTCGACTAGCTTTTTTATTGGCATAGTCTTCCAAACTGTCTCCGCCAGTCAACATGATCAGGATCATCAAACTGGCCCAGTACTCTCCTACCACTAATGTCGCAACAATCGCTGTGATAGCAAGAATGTCCACACCATATTTACCTGAACGTAATGTTTTAATCATCTCAATAAACATAAAGAAAGCCAAAATACCACCCGTGATCGCGATAATCAGAAATGCAAGTGTGGGTCGTTTAAAAATAAATTCGCAAATAAGTGCCGTCATTCCTATCAAAACGGTGATTGAAAATTTTTTAAAATGTGTCATATTGTTCACTCCCTACAATTTTAGGATACTGACTTAGAACTAGAATGAAAATTATTTACACTTAACTGAAAACAACTCTCACTCTCATTGATTTTCTTCTTTCACTTTCCTTCAAACGAATAGTCAAAGATACCTTTTTCTCACTTTTTGTGCTATACTTTTAATTCGTTATTTACGGCGGAAGGAGTAATATACGCAATGAATGAAAGACAACTAGAACAACAACACGTGGATGAAACCATTCAGTTGATCCAGCTTGAACAAAAGCTATTAAACACTAAACAACAATCTCTTACCCAAGAGATGCAAGATTCTACGAAAGACACCGCCAGCCATAAGATCAGAGGTGGGTCTAATGAATCCTTTTATGAATCAGCTGTCGAATACCGCCAACATGAGCAAGAATTGCTTTTAAAATACCATACGCTTGAATCGCAGCAAAAAAGGCTCCAAACGTTAACAGTTATGGAAGACAACCCTTACTTTGCCCGAATCGATTTTAAAGAAGAAACAGACGCAGAGACACTTTATCTAGGAATCGCTTCTTTAAGAGATCTCTCTGAAGAAACAATCGTAATCGACTGGCGTGCCCCAATTGCTAACCTTTATTACGAAGGGGAAATTGGACCAGCCTTCTATGAAACAGATACTGAAAAAATCAATGTTGAATTACTGCTGAAACGTCAGTTTAAAATCTTAGACGGAAAAATTATTTCGATGGTGGATACTTCTGAAGTGATCAACGATGATTTCTTACTAGAGATCCTAGACGATGCCTCAAGTGCGCATATGAAAAATATCGTCTCTACGATCCAAAAAGCCCAAAATGCCATTATTCGTGATACAACAAGTCAAGTGATGTTGATCGAAGGAATCGCTGGTAGTGGAAAAACATCCGCTTTATTACAACGGATCGCCTTTTTACTTTATCACAATCGAAAATGGTTAGATGCCGAGAACGTTTTACTTTTTTCTCCTAATCATCTTTTCTCTGACTATATTTCGACTGTTTTGCCTTCTTTAGGTGAAAGTGGTGTACCTACGCAAACCTTCAAGTCTTATTTGGAACAGTTATTACCTGAATTTTCATTGTTAGAAGAAGAGCAACAAGAAGTTGGTTTTTTATCTGGAGACAAGGACCCGATCCAAACCTTCAAAAGCGGTCTTCAACTAATCCATCAGATTGATCGTTATATCGATCATATTACTGGTTTTGGTCCCTTGTTTAGAGATATGAAAATTAACGGTCGGACGATTTTAGCAAAAGAATCGATCCGCAAATGGTATCAAGAAACCAATGAACTCTTACCGTTACATCAACGTCTCTCCTTGTTGCAAACAAAATTATTAAAAAAATTGGGTGGACTCCAAAAAGATGAGATGCGTCAAAAATGGGTCAAAGAATTAGCAGAAGAACAATTGCAAGACTTATATGCGAATGATCCGAACCTTGAGTATACGGAGCAAAAAGAACAGTCTTTACGGAAAAAACTAGCGAATCAAATCGTGAAGAAAAGATTCCGTCGAATCTACCGCGGTATCAATCAGTTTCAATTTGTCAATTTGACCAAACAATACCTTCACTTTTTACAAACCGTACCTCAGGCGCTGTTGGCTAAAAATGACATTAGCGCAACGATGTGGAACGATCATTCAGCCTTATTAAAAGAGAAGCTTCGTCAACGAGAACTACGACAAGAAGATGCAGTATTATTCTTCTTGCTGATGCGTCGCATCCATCCAGTGTCTGTGATGCAAAAAGCTCGCTATATCTTTATCGATGAAATGCAAGATTTCGCTCCCGCTCAGGTAGCTCTTTTACAAGCGATCTATCCAAAAGCTAATCTCACTTTTTGTGGTGATCTAAATCAAAATGTTTTCGGCAATGAAACGATTACTGGCTCTTTGGATCAACTATTCAAAGACCAAGAAATCACACACTTCCAGTTAACGACCAGCTATCGTTCAACAAAAGAGATCACGGATTTTGCGAATCATTTTCTTACTGAGGAAAATCAAGTAGAAACGACGGCTCGCAAAGGTACGCTTCCTTCTATCGTGAAAGGTTCCTCCTTAGAAGAACGATTAAATTGGTTAAAAACTACGCTTGAAACGACTCAAGAAAATACCCGTTACTGGCGTACCGCAATCATTGGTAAAACACAGACTGAGTGTGAACAACTCTATGAACAGTTGCCCGAATACTTAAAAGATCGTGTCCAATTGATTTCTGATGAAACAGATTTTATGAAACGACAAATCGTCCTACTACCAGCATTCTTGGCAAAAGGGCTCGAGTTTGATCGCGTTTTCTTATGGGGAATCGATGATACAAACTTTGCCACTGACCAAGATCAATTAGTTCTTTACACCATGTGTACAAGAGCCATGCACGAACTCGTTTTAGTTACTTCTGAATCTGAAAGTCCTTTGATTGAATCCATGGACCCAGCATTATATACCACTATCAATATATAAAAATAAAGGGTTGTGACAAAATTTTTGTCACAGCCCTTTATTCTTAATAAACGGTGTTAAAGAAGTAGCTTCAAGAATAAGAAGCTAACCACTTAGTCACAACCTCGCCTTTTAAACAAATGATTCAGTATCTGGATACTTTAATTTAACTAGTGAAATAATCATTCGCAATTCTTCTATATTTTCAGGATACTCAGGATCAAAGACTTTACTATGACGCCCAATCCCCCCGTTATCTATCAGCCGATAAATTCGATTCCAATCAATAAACTGTTCGATTGATCGGAAGTTACTGATCGGATAGCCTCCACTATCAAGGATTTCTGATAAACGAAAAGCTAGATAAGCACTGTCGATCACTTTTACTTTTTTAGAATCATATTTTTCATTTTTTTCAATTAAGATTTTTGTTGGTTGATGTTTTAAGCTCCATTCTAACAAACGAAAGAAAGCTTCCATACGATAATTTTCTTCAAATAATCGAAAGGTTGAATCTGAACGTCTAAAAAGTAAAGGGATTAAATAATTTCTTTTGTAAATCAACATGGGGACGCGATCAACCATACATTCCAAATAGCGATTAAGGTAACCAGTACCTACGTAATTTCCTAAACGATAACCTTCTACACCATAATGGGCATATTTTTTTGCTAATTTTGAACAGTCTGTGATATTCACAGCTAATTCTTCGATCTTTTGGTAACCGCTTAAAATACGTTCAAAAGGCTCTAAACTAATTTTTGCTTCCATAAAATTTCCCCGCCTACATCCACATTCCTATGTATCATTTTTTCAATAATACGTCTATATCAATAATAACACAGGACGAAACAGAATAAAAAATAAAACATACGAAAAAAAGATAAAATCATTGATTCGTCATAAACTACTGTTTTTTCAGAACGAATGATCTTCTTTTAAGCGTAAAAAAATAGTCTGAGAGACGAATCGTCCCAGACTATTAGCAGGTGTAAAAACGAAAAACGGATAAATCGCAAGTCGAAAGCTATCCGATGCTTTCACAACCTTCATTCGTTTTTATCGTTTAGTCTTCCAATGCTACATTATGGAAAACATGTTGAACATCTTCCAACTCTTCCAACGCATCAATCATTTTTTCAAATGTTTCTTGGTCTTCTGGTGAAAGTGTCACTTCATTTTGAGGAATCATTTGGATCTCAGCAATTGAAAAATCAGTGATTCCTTTTTCTTTCAATGCTTCTTGGATACTATGGAAATCAGCAACTTCACCATAAACGATGATTTGTCCATCTTCTTCCATGACATCACGTACATCAATCTCTTTATCCATCAAATATTCAAGGATCTCATCTGCATCTTCGCCGGCAAAACCAAAAATCGCTGTATTGTCGAACATGTAAGAAACAGCTCCAGAAACACCCATATTTCCGCCGTTTTTACCAAAAGCAGCACGTACATCAGCAGCTGTACGGTTCACGTTGTTTGTTAAGGTATCAACGATGACCATTGAGCCATTTGGTCCGAATCCCTCATAACGTAATTCAGAATAAGTTTCATCTCCCGCACCTTTTGCTTTTTCAATTGCACGGTCAATAATATGTTTAGGTACATTATAAGTTTTCGCGCGTTCAATGACGAAACGTAGTTTTTGGTTAGCGTGTGGGTCTGGATCACCTGATTTTGCTGCTGCATAGATTTCAATCCCGAATTTCGCATAAACTCGGCTATTATTTGCATCTTTTGCGGTTTTTTTCGCTACGATGTTTGCCCATTTACGTCCCATATTCTCACTTCGCTTTCTAATTTTGATCGTTCATTTCTGATAGTGGTTAAGCACAAAAACGTCCTGTTCCATTATACTTGTGAATCTGGATTCTGTGAAGTATTTTTTCTAAATCTAGTCATTTTTTAGGGAGGTGTTTCCTTGTATGATCGATTATAGTCGTCTCTTGGAATAGCTACTCAACAAGCTAGACAAAGAATTTTTTACAAAGCGATATATTCAAAATATTGAACTAAACTTTCATTCAGGTTAGTCATTTCACTTTGTTCCCACCAACCAGGTTTATTTCGAAACATAAGGTCTTCTTCCAAAATTTTGTTCAGGTATCGCCCCACCGAGTTGATAGATTTGATCACTCCGAACCAAAAGATGTGCCAATTCTGCTTCTTTTTTGCCGATTTTTGAGATCAAGGGTATCTCTTTCTTTTCTTTTAAAAACTGTTGTCCTGCCTTGGTGAATCCTAAAATATTCAAGTAACATTTGTCTTGTTGGTCATGGATTTCCTCATGATGGATGTTCAATAATACGTAACAAGCTAAACGTTGGATTCTCGTCCAAGTATATCTTTTCGTCTTGACTAAAGTGACAAATTCCTCGAAAGAAGTGGCTTTCTTCGCAGCCGATTGCATTCTCACTTCAAGTCCTTCCGTCATCTGATAGATAGTTTTCAAATTGGCTAGCTCCGTAGAAAGCAAACGATAACGTAACAAGGGCCAGTAATTCGCCCATGTTTGTTGCGAACCTGCTTCGATCATCGCTGCGGTGGCAGCAGGTATAAAATTCGTTACGGAGCGTTGTTCACTGAGCGCTTTGCGAATAGCGGTCGCACTTGCGATGGAGGAACTGCTCCATTCTTCATCGTGATAACCAGCACTTTTTCTGGTAATCGGTACTAATTTCATTGGCTGGGCATACTGGGCATTTTCTTTCGCATAGCTTAACCCTAAAATGTGATTAGGAGAAGAAAAATCGAGAGCGATTTCTGGATAAAGTGTGTTGAACACTGCTGTCATCTTCTGCGGATAGCTCATTCCTTGGTCAGATAAACGTTGAAATTCACGGTCAATCCTTAATTGGTTTTGCTGTACAAATTTCCCAAAAGCTTCGTAATTAAATGTCGACTCTTCTTCTGTACCAAAACAAAGATGTGTACAGCCGAGCATCTGTAATAATCGCACAGCTCCTTTGGCAAAGTAATCTGCTGATTGCACAGACCATTCTATCGGTAGTTCAATGACCAAATCCACTCCGTTTTGGAGGGCAGCAGTTGCTCTGGACCATTTGTCGATAATTGCAGGCTCACCACGCTGTAAAAAATTTCCACTCATCACTGCTATCACGATATCTGCGCCCGTTTGTTCACGAGCCATTTCCGCATGGTAGCGATGCCCATTATGGAAAGGATTATATTCAACAATAATGCCACAAATTTTCATCGCATTTCCTCCATTTCTTAATAGGAATAAAACAAACAGTTCATTCTTTCGGTCAATCCCAAAATGATCAATTCGGTTTTTAACTGTAAAAAAATAAACAGGAGAAATCGAAAAATCGTTTCTCCTGCTTTTCAAATGACGCTTCAGCTTATTTTTCATCAAGATATTTCTAAAGTATTTTTTTCGTTTTTTAGCAGAAAAACGTCACTATTTGGCGTAGACTTTGTTGATGATTTACTCGTCTCGGCCATTATTCGTTACTTTTAAACTATTATAATACTATCTGAAACAACGCGATTCACGGCAGTTTTTTTGCGATTACACCTCGCGATAAGGTAATATTTCGTATTCAGCAAAAGACTTTTTTCGTGTCCTATTCCTTATATGCCACAAAAAAGAGACGTTTTGTATCTTCTTTTGGTTGTTCATCGGTGAAATCACCAAACGCTTCTACCTTAGAAAAGCCACTGTTTTCTAACATTCTTAAATAATTATCCAAAGAATAAGTTTGCTCTTGATGCAGTTCGTCTTCTCGAATGAACTTACCTGCTTCTTCGGGATCTTCCACGAAGAAAGTCAAGAAATGTTCAATACTATGCTTTTCCTTACCTGGGTAGCTATCCCATAAAAAGGCAAACTGATCATTTTGATAATGGTAACTGTATTCAGGAAACACCGTGTCGATTTGATAGATAGAATGAACATCGAATATAAAACGTCCATTTTCTTCCAACGCTTGATACACTTCGTCAAATACTTGCTGCACTTCTTGCTCATTCTTCATATAGCACAAAGAATCTGAGAAACAAGTGATTGCTTGGTATTGACCAATTTCTGACAGATCAAGCATGTTTCCTTCAACAAATTGGATTGGTGTTTCCTCTTCAAACGCACGTTGGCTAGCAATCATCAACATCTCTTCTGAAAGATCTAACCCTGTGACATGGTACCCAGCTTTAGCAAAGGCAACAGCTAGAGCACCTGTTCCGCAAGCTAATTCTAAAATATTACATGTTTCACTTGGTAAGTGTCGTTTTGAGAAATCTAACCATTGTTGATATAAGGTTTCATCCATTACCTCATCATAAACGAAAGCAAATGTTTCGTAAGCCATATTAATCGATCCATTCATTTAGGTCAACAAGTGGTGCATCTGACCATAATTTTTCTAAATTATAGAAACTTCTTTCTGGCGCATGGAAAACATGGATGATCAGATCTCCTAAGTCGATCAGGATCCATTTTCCGCCTTCTTTTCCTTCGATACGTTTTACTTCGTAATTGTTTTCTTCTTCTTTTTCAATGATTTCTTCTGTAATTGCATTTAGTTGTCGTTCACTGTTTGCCGAACAAATCATGAAGTAATCTGCTAGTAAAGATACTTCTCTCACATCTAAAGCAACGATATCTTCTGCACGTTTTGAATCGGCAGCTTGCACTGCAATTTGTAGTTGTTCTTTGCTATTTATAGTAATTTCCTCCTAATGGGTAGAGATTATTTTTTAGCTACCCAATGATTATATGTTTCAATTGTTTTTGGATAAATCTGTTGTTCTTGTTCAATCAAGTGAGCTAATGTGTGCTTTGTCTCAAAAGCTACCGCTTCGTCTAAATCGATCAACGCTATTTCACGCGCATCTTGGACTCCAGGAAACGAGCGACCAGGTTCAATATAATCTGCTACATAGATGATTTTATCTAATAAAGACATTTCAGCCGCACCAGTGGTATGAACCCGAATGGCATGAAGGATCTCTTCATCTGTGATACCAAGCTCTCTTTCAACAAAAGAGGCGCCAACTAAACCATGCCAAATCGCATTTCCATAATGAAGAAGCGCTGGGTCATAGCCATCTCGCTTGATAACTAAAATAAATTCATCATCAGGCCGTTCTTTCGCATAATCATGTGTCAAAGCAGCAATACTAGCTTTTTCTAATGAACAGCCGTATTTGCCGGCAAGGGCAATCGCCGTCTCTTCCACACCAAGAACATGCTTGAAACGTCGTTCACTCATTCGCATTTGGACTTTTTGCATCAACTCTTCTCTTGAGTAAGTTGTGTATTTATTACTATAGTCCATCTTGATATAGCCCTTCTTTCTCGATATACTCAATGACCTTATCAGGTACTAGATAACGAACGGAACAACCTTGCTGGATCTTCTGCCGTATTTTAGTTGAGCTGATATCAATGGTTGGCACATCGACCCAAATCACTGGGTAAGGCGTTTCGGTTGAGTAACCTGCTCGACGAATACCAACAAAATTGACCATTGTCATTAGTTCATCGATTTTATACCATTTTGGTAGATATTCTACCATGTCGCCACCGATAATAAAATAGTAATCGGTATTAGGGTTGTTTTGTGTCAGAGCTTTCATCGTATCATAAGTATAGCTTTTGCCTTTTCGAGATAACTCGATCGGTTCAATAGCTAAAAAAGGATTATCTGCTATCGCAAGTTCAAGCATGTTTAAGCGATGATTGGCAGCGATTGTCGTTTTTTCATCCACATGTGGTGGTTGATAAGAGGGCATTAAATAGACCTCATCCAACCCTAAATTTTTCCCTGCCTGTTCTGCCATAACTAAGTGTGCCAGGTGAACTGGATTAAAAGTACCACCTAAAATCCCCACCTGTTTGCGTTTTTCAAAAATTTGAGGCATCTCTTGAGGAAATACTTGAGATTCGACAAAAGCTTCCGCTTGCGATTTCATATTAACCACTCCTTAAATTGCGTTTACTTCTTTAGAGATACGTTGATATTTTTCCTTTGAAGAGGGTTTATATAATACAAGAACTCGTCCAATGATTTGAACAACTTGACATCTGACTGTTTCTTCTAAAATACCAGCTACCTCTTCAGGAATCTCATCGGTATTTTGTAATAACGTTACTTTGATTAACTCACGTTTTTCCAGCGCTTCTTCAATCTGAACCATCATGGCAGAATTGATTCCACCTTTACCAATTTGAAAAATCGGTTGTAAGTGGTGTGCCTGGCTTCGTAAAAATCTTTTTTGTTTTCCTCTTAAAGTCATATTCTTCCTTCTTCCTTAAATCAAGGCCTTTCGTTTCATCACATTCACACCTTTTGGCGCCCAACCTGCTACGACTGCCGGTTGTGTCACTGTGATCCATCCTAAGCCAGCAAATACGATATCTGTTTTTTCTTTTACCGAAAATTCAAAACGAACCAATTCGGGAAATTCATTTACTTCATCGGGACGAGGTGGTTGTAATAATCCACCGACGTGTTTCACATAAAATTCATCGGCTTTTGCTAATTTCGTTCGATGAATAATGACATCATTTGAAACATAAGCAATAAATGAACCTCGTTGCCCACTGATAAAATCAAACCTTGCTAAACCGCCGAGAAAGAGTGTCTGTCCTTCATTCAATTGGTATCCTTTAGGCTTGATTTCTTTCGTTGGTGCAATGATCCTTAAATCTTTTTTTCCAAGATAATGCGCCATTTGATGTCGATGGATAATCCCAGGAGTATCAATCAAGAAGTGACCATCATCTAAAGGAATCTCGATCTTATCTAAAGTTGTCCCTGGAAATTGAGAAGTCGTAATCACATCTTTGACACCTGCTGTGTTCTTGATGATTTGATTGATCAATGTCGATTTACCGACATTTGTCACGCCAACGATATAGACGTCGCGACCTTCACGATACTCTTCGATTTTTTTGAGTAGATTTTCCATTTCATTCGCTTTTTTTGCGCTTGTCAATAATACTTCAACCGGACGCAATCCAGCTTCATGTGCACGCTCTTTCATCCATTGGATCATTTTTGGTTTCTTCAGTGATTTAGGTAAAATATCCACTTTGTTTCCGACCAAGAGCACTGGGTTATTACCTACAAAGCGATGTAGTCCAGGGATCAAAGAACCATTAAAATCAAAGATATCGACAACATTGACGATCAAGGCATCTTCTTGTCCTAGTTCATTCAGCAGGCGCAAAAAATCATCATCTGTCAGTGAAACATCTTGGATCTCATTATAATGTCTTAACCGGAAACAACGTTGGCAATAGACCTCACCTGATTCTAGTCCTTTTTCTAATGCTGCTTTTGGTGTATACCCTAATTCATTAGGATGGTCGGTTTGGATCGTTGCTCCACACCCAATACACTGTAGTTCTTCGTTCATTCAATTCCACCTCGCCAGCCCATATCAGGATTGTGTGCTAATAAATAGGCCATGATTTTGCGTTCCCAAAAACGATTGAATCGTGTTTTCCAACTATCCGTTTCAATAATTGGTTTAACCAAGATACTTCTGATACCCGAACGATTAGCTGCTCGGATATCTGTCATGATTTGGTCACCGATCATCACAATTTCATCATCTGAAAGATTCAACATTTTTTTTGCTCGATTCATTCCTACGGCTAAAGGTTTTAATGCCCGAGCAACATACGTCAATTCAAATTTATCGATCGCTCGTGCTACTCGTTCAGAGCTATTGTTTGAAACAACCACTACTGGAATACCAGCATTTCTCATTTCTAAGATCCAGTCGAGTAATTCCTCTGTCCCATCAGGATTGTTCCAAGCGATCAACGTATTGTCCAAGTCAGTCAAAACTGCTTTAATCCCTAAGTTTTTTAATTGTGCAGGGGTTATCTTGTAGATGGCATCGACCATCCATGTTGGTTTATATTTTGAAAACATTTTGTCTCCTCATCTGCAAAAAATGAAGGAGCACGAAATGTACTCCTCAGCCCTATATTATACTTCATTCTTTCCAAAAAAACTACCTCTACACCTGAATCCTTCTGAATAAACAACTATTAAACTGAAATGATGAACAGACCGAAGTCACCAAACACTTTTAAAAGAGAAGAAATCATCCGTCTGACTACACTGATAAAATAAAAACTCTCCAAACACGAGAAACTGTTTCGAGAGTTTTCATTCGATTTTTTATTCTTTGGATGTTACTGACTTTTATAATATTTTGGATAAAAATGCGACTGTTCGTGGATGACTGGTTTGTTCAAAAATAGCCGTCGGTGTACCTTCTTCAAGAATGGTTCCTCCATCCATAAATAGAACTCGATCACTGACTTCTTTTGCAAAGCCTATTTCGTGAGTCACAATGATCATAGTCATCCCTTCACGAGCTAATTGCAGCATGATTTCTAACACTTCTCCGACCATTTCCGGATCAAGAGCTGAAGTCGGCTCATCAAATAGCATGACGTCGGGTTGCATGGCTAAAGCTCTCGCAATGGCGACCCGTTGTTGTTGTCCCCCAGATAAAGACTGAGGATAAGTATCGGCTTTTTCTAGCAGACCTACTTTCTTTAGCAGATCTCTAGCAATCTTTGTTGCTTCTTCTTTTGATTGCTTTTTGACTTTGATTGGTGACAAAGTGATGTTTTCTAAAACCGTCATATTAGGGAATAGATTAAACTGTTGGAAAACCATTCCCATTTTTTCTCTTGTTTTAAAAATATCATTTTGCTTGTCGGTAATTGTCATTCCTTCAAACTTGATTTCACCAGAAGTTGGTATCTCTAATAAGTTGATGCATCTTAGTAAAGTGCTTTTTCCCGAGCCTGATGGTCCTAAAAGTACCACGACTTCTCCTGGATAAATTTCAGCGGAAACGTCTTTCAGTACTTCCTGTTCACCGTATTTTTTATTTAAATGTGTAATTTTGATCAATGATTTGGCCATTTATTTTCACCCTTCATCCTTGGTATCCTTTACCTAATTTTTTCTCCCAGCGATTTAGTAACCGAGAAGTAGCAAACGTCATGATGAAATAAACGGCTGCTGCTATAAAATAAGGCTCTAATGGAACATACGAATTGGATATGACGATTTGCGCCGCTCCCATCAGTTCATTGATTCCGATCGCAGTCAATAGGGAAGAATCTTTAATCAACGTAATAAATTCATTGCCTAAAGGAGGCAAAATATTTCTTAATGCTTGTGGTAAAATCACGTAACGCATCGTTTGTGCTGGACGCAACCCTAATGAATAGGAGGCTTCTGTTTGACCGTTGTTCACTGCCAGGATCCCCCCACGGATGATCTCTGCCACATAGGCACCGGAATTTAAAGATAACACGATCATTCCTGGAAGCAGGCGGCCAAGATCAACAGTTAAAACACCTACTTCTAGATCTTTTGAAGGAAAAAATCCTTGAAGCAATAAAAAGCCGATCATGATTTGTAGAAGCATCGGTGTTCCTCGTAACACTTCGATATAGACATTAGCTAAAACATTCAACGGTTTCTTTTTGGACAATTTTAGTAACGCCATCAGTAAACCGATACCCGTTCCCAAGATCACTGTGACGATCGAAATCATGATTGTTATTCCTGTACCTGATAAAAAATAAGGAAAATATTTATCTAAAAAAGAAAAATCCACTCTGACTGACCTCTATTCTGCCGCTGTTTTTTCAGCTAATTCGTTATTTTTTTGAATAAATTCCTCAATTTTTCCTTCGTCATTCAACTTTTTGATGATTTGGTTTAATTCTTTTTGTAATTCACTGCTTTCTTTAGGTAACGCAATAGCAAAGGCTTCATCAGGAGCTGGCTCAAGTGAAATATCAGCGATCATCAGATCAGGATTTTGGGCGATATATGATTCGGCGATCGTTTTTTCAACGACTGTCGCAGCTAATGAGCCTTGGTTAACTTCAACGATCATGTTGGGAACTTTGTCGATTGTCACAAGCTTCGCACCTTTCAGTTGCGTCTTAACTAATTCCTCTTGAATTGATCCCTTTTGAGCACCCACATTTTTATCTTTTAGGTCATTCGCATTGCGATAGATTTCTTTATTTTTTTTGTTGATGATCACCACTTGTGGTGGGTTGTAATAATTGTCTGTGAAGTCTAATTGTTGTTTTCTTTCATCTGTGGCAGAAATCGCAGAGATAGCGAGATCTGCTTTCCCTTCTTTTAAGGAAGCTAAAACGGTATTGAAATTCATATCTGATACTTCAGCTTTTACTCCTAGTTCTTTTGCGATTGCTTTAGCTAAGTCAATATCAGATCCTACGATTTTATCTTTCCCGTCAACCATCGTATGAAACTCAAACGGCGCGTAATCAGCCGACGTAGCTACTTTTAGTACCCCGCTTTTTTTAATCGCTGCTAACTGATCCTTTTCCTGACCTTGAGCAGTCGTATTGCTGCTGCCACATGCACCTAAAGTCGCTAGTGTAAACAGTACCGTTAACATCCCAAAGAATTTTTTCATGTCATTTTCCTCCTACGTTAAAACTTTTGTATTAAGTGAAGTAATTATAGCATGAAACTTTCAAAAAAAAAGCATTTTTTGTATATTTATTTAAAAAAATGTATTTTAAGGCGAATATATTGTATATAAAACAAATAAAAGAATAATTATTTTAGAATAGTTTTCAATAAAATGAAAAAGAGCCAAGAACGAAAAAGTCATCCTTAGCTCTTTTACAGATGTAACCACAGATAAGATTAGTTAATCTCCCGCAAGAAGACAAAAGTCATCAAACATTCAAGAAGGAAATTTTGGAAATTCTACTTCTTGATGCGAAACACTCTTTATGTGCAAATAATATTTATCAGAGTTCAATTAGATCTG
Source organism: Enterococcus sp. DIV1682a (assembly GCF_051711005.1). NCBI lineage: Bacteria > Bacillati > Bacillota > Bacilli > Lactobacillales > Enterococcaceae > Enterococcus > Enterococcus sp. DIV1682a. The sequence goes on along the minus strand of NZ_JBIOLT010000001.1, from coordinate 947,915 downwards.
GGAATCAAATTCCATGTCTGATTACTAGTATTTTTCATTGTTCTACTGATAATAGGATTAAAATCAGTTAGATTATTGTCTTCTAGATCCTATCTACACTCACATTAGAATCCTTATCTTGATAACAAAAACAGCGGGAATCTAGTCCGTTATAACCGCCGTTCACTCTGAGTGTATTCTAGTCTGCAGTTGGATTGTTTGCGCAAAATTCATTCACACTATTGGAATGCTAGTAGAACCTTGCACTTATCCAAAGAAAAGAAACGGAGACAAAAGCAGCATCTTCGGAAAATTAGTCGGAATTAATTGATACTAAACATGTTTGTTTCAACCCCTTCTGTGCTCAACTAAGTTTCCTATTCTAAGTAATTCTCAATCAGCTTGTTTGACCAACTAATTATGCAGCTGATTAATTCTAAATAATCTTAGAATCATCGTATGGTCTCTAAACAGATCTTATTTTACTAAATATAAACCTCTGTACACATTCCGGTATTCCTCATTTAGCTCAACCTGTTTGAATTTTGAGCGTATCTTAAATCAAGAAAACTGAGACATTGATCAGATTTTTTCTAATCAATGCCCCAGTTTTTAGACTTACATTAATTTGTTTTTTCCTTAATTAACAGAAACTGTTTGGTTTTCAGCCAATAAGTTGCCACTGCCATCATAGAAATTCATTGTTACTTGATCATCAGCTTTGATTAGGTCTGGCTTCACATAATAACTGATTGCCCCATCCTTAAAGCTCCCACCTTTACTGATCAGTTTACCATTGACAAACAAGTGCCCTTGGTGAACTTGAGTATCAGAACCATAGGCTCCTTTGATCGTTTGTGTGCCGATTTTATAAGTCAATTCGTTGATTTCAGCTGTTGGTGTTTGAATAGTGACATCAATCTCTGATCCTGGAATTTGCTGTCCTCGATTGTTGGCACCCATCAAGACTACTTGATCATCTTCTGACACTTTAAGGTTTCCTACATAATAACTGAACTTGCCATCTTTGAAGCTACCGCCTTGACTAACTTTTTCGCCATTGGCCAACAAGATTCCTTGGTAAACATCGCCTGTGTAGTTTCCTTCGATCACTGTACTGATTCCCACACGATGGGCTTCTGTTAATTGACCCAGTTGTTCTCCTATAGTCACTGGTTGTGGGTCCCCTAGTGGTGTATCGAATTTATCATAGCCTTGAATCGTTGCTTGATCCCCTGCTTTGATGATTTGAGAGTTCACATAATAGCTAAACTTGCCATCTTTATAGGTTCCGCCCCAACTAACGACTTCTCCATTTACTACTAATTTCCCTTTATGGATATCCCCCGTGTAAGTTCCAGTAATGGTTGAATCACCCAACTGATACTCGTCCACTTGATCAATTGATCCTGAAGATTCGGAAATCACTTCAATCTCTTTGGAATCTATCAATTTCTTCTCTTTGTTGTAGCCATCTAATACGACTTTGTCGCCGAATTTTAATTTGCCAGCACCAACATAATAGCTGAATTGACCATCCTTGAAGCTACCGCCCCAGCTGACAACTTTGCCATTAACGGTTAATCGGCCGAGAGACATATCCCCTGTGTAGGTTCCAGTAATATTGACATCTCCTACATGATATTCTTGTGGTTTCAACTCACTTTTCACTAGTTCTGCCACATAAGTTCCTGCCGTTAAATCACCAGTGCCGTAATTTGCCATAAAGTCAGCAGGTGAATAGCCTTTGGACTGACCATCTTCACGAATCCAATTTCCTGTCAGCTGATCTCCATCGTTCAGTGCTTTCGGTGCTGATAACTTAGTGTCTTCAACCGCTTTAAAGTGATCACCTAGAATTAATTTCTTAAGCGGAACTATAAGAAACATATCACTCATATCTGTTACTTTGCTGGTATCAAACCCACTTAAATCTAAACTTGTTACGCTACTCATACCTTCAAACATATAACTCATATCTGTTACTTTGCTGGTGTCAAAGTTGCTTAAATCTAGACTTGTTAAGTTACTCATATCGTAAAACATAGCATACATATCTGTTACATTACTGGTATCAAACCCACTTAAATCTAAACTTGTTACGCTCCTTAGTCCTCCGCCAAACATCCACTTCATATTTGTCACGTTACTGGTATCAAACCCACTTAAATCTAAACTTGTTATGCTGTTCATACCACGAAACATTTCACGCATATCTGTTACGTTACTGGTATCCAGCTGACTCAGCCCATCGATTTCAGTTACATTTTTAAGGTACGAATAAGAAAATAGGTTGCTAGAATCTTCTGGCGCCACTACTTTTCCAGCCAAGACAATTTTCTTGATGGCTTCACTATCTACTTTGTCGCTGTTCCAAGGTGATTCTTCATAGCCACTTAATTCACCTGCTTCGATCGTCAATACCCCTGTATTTTCATCAAACATATACGGACTAGTGCCCCACGTGCCTGTTTCAACGGAAACATACGTGCCAGCAGTCAGATCACCGGTGCCATAGTTTTTCATGAAATCTTCTGCTGTATAAACCTTCCCTGTGCCATCTTCTCGCTTCCAGGCAGAAGTAAGTTTTGCATTTTCGGAGCCTGATTCTACAAATTTAAAGGTATCTCCTAGAATTAATTTCTTAAGTGGAGTATCAACAAACATATCACGCATATCTGTCACTTTGTGAGTGTCAAAGTTGCTTAAATCTAGACTTGTTACGCGACTTAAACCTTGAAACATCATATACATACCTGTTACATTACTGGTATCAAACCCACTTACATCTAGGCTTGTTATGCTACTCATATTTTTAAACATATAATTCATAGATGTTACGTTACTAGTATCAAACCCACTTACATCTAGATTTATTACGCTACGCATATCGGAAAACATACAACGCATATCTGTTACGTTACTGGTATCTAGTTGACTCAACCCTTCGATTTCAGTTACATTCTTAAGTTGCTTACCAGTGTAAGTTGAACTAAACAAATAGCCAGAATATTTTGGAGCCACTACTTTCCCAGACAAGACAATTTTTTTGATTGCTTCATAATCCACTGTTCCGCTGTTCCATGGTGATTTTTCATAGCCACTTAACTCACCTGCTTCGATCGTCAATGTCCCTGTGTTTTCATCAAAATTATACGGACTGGTACCCCACCATCCTGTAGCAGAAACGTACGTGCCAGCAGTCAAGTCACCGGTGCCATAGTTGTTCATGAAATCTTCTGCTGTATAAACCTTCCCTTTACCATCTTCTCGCTTCCAGGCAGAAGTAAGTCCTGCTTTTCCGTAAAATGATTCTACAAATTTAAAGGTATCTCCTAGAATTAATTTCTTAAGTGAAGTATCAGCAAACATATCAGCCATATCGTTTACTTTACTGGTATCAAAGCCACTTACATCTAGACTTGTTATGTTACTCATATCTTTAAACATATAAGTCATATATGTTACGTTACTGGTATCAAAGCCACTTACATCTAAACTTGTTATGTTACTCATATCTTTAAACATAAAACCCATATCTGTTACTTTGCTGGTATCAAAGCTACTTACATCTAAACTTGTTACACTGCTCATACCATAAAACATATTACTCATAGTTGTTACGTTACTGGTATCCAGTTGACTTAACCCTTCGATTTCAGTTACATTCGTAAGATCCTTACCAGGGGTACCTGTACTAAATAAGTAGCTAGAATCTTCCGGAGCAACTACTTTCCCAGCCAAGACAATTTTTTTGATGGCTTCAAGATCCACTGTTCCACTGATCCATGGTGATTCTTTATAGCCACTTAACTCACCTGCTCCGATTGTCAATACTCCTGTGTTTTCATCAAAAGTATACGGACTGGTACCCCACGTGCCTGTTATCTTAGAAGCAGCTGCCACATTCGCTTTTTGCGCTACTTTTGGTGCTTCAACTGTTGGATTAGTTGCATCCCCTTCGCTGTCGGCAGTCGGTGCTGTTGCTTGCTCTTGTTCTTTTGCTTGGTCTTGGGTGTCATCCGTTGTTTCATCAGCTGCTTCATCGGTTGTTGCTAACGAATCACTAGCTGTAGTGGTTGAATCCGTTGGGTTTACTAACGGATCTGTGACGTTTTGTATCGTTTGATCGATGACTTCTTTTGCTTCATTCGCCTGTGTTTGTTCAGTAGCAGTTTCAGCTGTTGGTGTCAAAGTATCCGCTAATGCCATCGTTGGTGCGATCCCGGTATTTCCCATCACACCAGCCACCGCAAACATCGTTAATAGCTGTTTCTTACGTTTTGCTGTTAATTTTTTCTTACTCATATTTACTCCTTTTTTGCTCTTATTTTTGATCATTATTTTCTCGTCAATACCACTTCATCAGCTTTAGGTGTTTCCCCTGTTTTCAATTGATGTCTCTTCCCAATGTCCATTTTGTTACGAAGCTGACAAAATCGTATGGATCATCTCCCCTGTAGCATTTATTTTACTTGTTCTAATCAAGAGTAAACGCTCAATATAACTAATTAATATTCTTGAATTTTGATCGTTTACCATAACTGTTTTGTTGTATGTATTTTTTTCATTGATTGAGGAAATCATTCAAGCTTTCTCTACTACTTATCATCTGAAGAAATTTTGCATCTACATGTTACGATTTATGTAAAGGTTCATAAGTGGCAGAATAACCTGCAACCTTTTAGACAGGAGAAAGATTTAAATATATCAAAAAAGGAAGTGGAGACAAAAGTAGTTAGCATCAAGAAATAAGAAGGGATTCCCGAAAATTGACAAGAAACACAAAAACTAGTTTTTTGCTGTTGATTGTTACCTACTTGGTGCTTCTCAAATTTTTCGTAAATTTCAGCAGATTTTCCGAATACGCTGCTTTTGTCTCATGTTTATTCGTTTTTAGAGATACTAGAAGCGACTGAGACAAGTTCTGTCCCAGTCTCCTTAAAAAATTATAGAGCCCATATTCATGCCAACCAAATGGTAGACACATAATTATATTCAACAGAGCGATTATCGCATTCCCATTTATGAAATCTCTGATGAATGATAGAGGATAATTTCCAATCCTTGTATTCCAATGTTTTTTAAAAAAGCAGACAGGTTAATAAAAAAACTATCAACGTGAACTAACAAAAAAATCTGAGACAGAATGAGATTCATTCTGACCCAGATTTGATTTCACACCATTCATCAGTCCTTAATGACAAAGAGTCGAAAAACTCAAAAAGCAATCGACCTCCAAAGCTACTCCTGTCATCTAACAGGAAACGGTGGGTAGGTCGATTGCTTTATTCATTCAATTTGGTGCATAACTGTTTGTTTTATTCTTTATAACTGTTTAAAATTTACGGAATCTTTGATAACGTCGTTCAAGCAACTCTTCAGTGGAAGTTTGACATAGTTCGGTCAATTTTTCAATCAATGATTTTTGTAACATTCGACTGACTTTTTCTTTACTTAAAGCTTGCCCATTTACTGTTTCCGGTATCACACGATCGATGACATCTAATTCTAATAATTCAGCTGCCGCAACTTTCATTAATTCAGCCGCTTCAGCTGCTCGACTACCATCTTTCCACAAAATCGATGCAAAACCTTCAGGAGATAAGACAGCATAAATCGTCTGTTCAAGCATCCAAACTTCATCAGCTAAGCCAAGAGCCAATGCTCCTCCGCTTCCACCTTCACCGATGATGATTGCAATGATTGGTACTTTTAGATCAGACATCTCTAATAGGTTTCTGGCAATCGCTTCTCCTTCACCACGTTCTTCTGCACCGACACCACAATAGGCACCAGCAGTATTAATCAGTGTGATAATAGGACGATGGAATTTTTCTGCCTGTTTCATCAGACGAAGTGCTTTACGATAGCCTTCTGGATGAGGCGAACCAAAATTTCTGCGAATATTTTCTTGAAGGTCTCGTCCTTTTTGGATCCCAATAACTGTGACAGGTTTTCCATCTAATTTGGCAACCCCACCAACGACTGCTTCGTCGTCTCCAAACAAACGATCGCCATGAAATTCTTGAAACCCCTCAAAGATATCTTCAAAAAAATCAAGACTCGTCCAACGATCCTTTTCACGCGCCAGTTGAACGATCTCATGTGCTGTTTTATCCATGATTTATCCAACCTTTCTGCGTATGCATTTCCAACAAATGATGGATCGTTTCTTTTAGTTCTTTTCTAGGAACGATTTGATCAACAAATCCATGGGTAAGTAGAAATTCTGCTTTTTGGAAATCTTCCGGTAATTCTTGTTTGATCGTTTGTTCGATCACTCGTCTACCGGCAAAACCAATCAAGCTTTGGGGTTCAGCCAGGATCACATCGCCTTCCATTGCAAAACTCGCTGTTACGCCGCCTGTAGTTGGATCGGTCAATACTGTTAGATAAAACAAACCGGCATTGCTATGACGTTTGACAGCTGCTGAGATTTTTGCCATCTGCATCAAAGAAAAAATACCTTCTTGCATTCTGGCTCCTCCAGAAGCAGTGAACAAGACAACGGGTAAGCCAGCTTTTTCAGCCCGTTCAAACAAACGGGTGATTTTCTCACCTACAACGGTTCCCATACTGCCCATGATGAAATTAGAATCCATGACACCAATCGCAAATGGCAGACCGTGAATCGTTGCTTTTCCTGTCAATACCGCTTCATGCAATCCTGTTTTTGCTTGCATAGTTTGGATCTTTTCTTGATAATCAGGGAAGTTCAAGGGATCTTTCGTTACTAAGTCCGTGTCCCATTCTTCTAAACTTTTTTCATCGATGATCAATGCTAATCGTTGCCAAGCACCAATACGAAAGTTATAACTACAATGAGGGCAAACCTTCTCATCACCAATATCTTTTGTATAAATGATGTGTTTACAATTAGGGCATTTAGCCCACATATTATCTGGAATAGACGGCGCATTCGTTGGTTGTTCTGCTCGATTAGGATTAATTCGAATGTATTTTTTCTTTTTGAATAAAGCCATCTACTCTTCTCCTATCTCTGTTTCAGGTGTCCAGTTCGGTAAAAAATCTTCTTGTAAAAAGGCGGTACTATAGTCCCCTGCGATGACTGCTGGATGACTGATTAAATCCATTTGGAACTCCGCGTTCGTGATCACTCCATCGGTAACCACTTCGCTTAACGCTCGTTGCATTTTCATCAATGCCTCAAAGCGAGTGTCTGCATGAACGATCACCTTAGCAATCATTGAATCATAATAAGGTGGAATCGTATAGCCAGAATAAACGGCACTATCAACTCGAACGCCCATGCCTCCTGCTGGTAACAAAAGGTTTTTGATTGTTCCAGGTGATGGTGCAAAATGAAAAGCCGGATTTTCTGCATTGATTCGACACTCAATGGCGTGACCAGAGAATCGCACATCTTCTTGTTTGATTTCCAACGGTTGTCCCGCAGCAATTTCAATTTGTTTTTTTACCAAGTCAATGTTTGTAACCATCTCAGTTACCGGATGTTCGACTTGGATCCGCGTATTCATTTCCATGAAATAAAATTCTCCCGCTTCATCCATTAAAAATTCAATCGTTCCAGCATTTTCATAATTAACCGCTTTGGCTGCACGAACTGCCGCAGCTCCTAATTCTTCTCTTTTATTCTGAGAGATGACCACTGAAGGGGATTCTTCTAATACTTTTTGATTATTTCGTTGAAGAGAACAATCTCGTTCGCCTAAATGAAGGACATGCCCATAATGATCACCAAGGATCTGTACTTCAATATGTCTTGCTGGATAAATGATTTTTTCTAAATACATTTCATCATTTCCAAAAGCCGCTGCTGCTTCTTGCTGCGCAGAAGAAAAATGTTGCGGTAATTCTTCTTTTGATAAAACTTTACGAATCCCTTTTCCGCCACCGCCAGCGGCAGCTTTAAGCATGACCGGATAACCAATCTTATCCGCTACTGTTAGTGCTTCTTCAACTGTTGATAATACGCCATCACTTCCTGGAATAACAGGTACATTGGCTTCTTGCATCAAGCGACGTGCATTGATTTTATTCCCCATCGCATCGATCGTTCGACTCTTTGGACCAATAAAAGCAATATTACATTCTTCACACATAGAAGCAAAACGGCTATTTTCAGATAAGAACCCAAAACCTGGGTGAATCGCTTCTGCTTTGGTCACGATGGCTGCACTCAAAACTGCTTGGACATTCAAATAGGAGTCCGTCGCTTTTGCAGGACCAATACAAATTGCTTCATCTGCCAATTGAGTATGCAATGCGTCAGCATCTGCTTGTGAGTAAACAGCAACAGTCTGAATACCAAGCTCACGACAAGCGCGAATAATTCGTACGGCGATTTCGCCACGATTAGCTATCAAAACTTTTGAAAACATAACTCACCTATCCAATCATAAAAGTTAATTCAGCTTCAGCAACTTTTTTGCCATCCACTTTTGCAATTCCTTTACCAATACCAGCAGAAGATTTGATTTTCGTAATTTCTACTTCAAGATACAGTGTATCCCCTGGAGTGACTTTTCGACGGAATTTTGCTTTGTCTAAACCACCAAAATAAGCAGTCTTTCCTTTAAATTGTTCCAAGGATAATAACGCAACTGCTCCTGCTTGTGCCATCGCTTCAACGATCAAAACACCTGGCATCACAGGTTCTTCTGGAAAGTGACCTTGGAAAAATGGTTCGTTGATCGTCACATTTTTCTTTGCAATGATTCGTTCGCCTTCCACCATTTCTTCGACACGATCAATCAGCAATAGCGGATAACGATGTGGTATGATTTCTTTAATTTCTTGAATGTTCATATTGCTCCTCTTTCCTCTTTTGCTTAATTTGGTTGAATTCTAAATAGTGGTTGATCGTATTCAACAACCGCTTCATTTTCAACAAGAATCTCAACGATTTTCCCATCGACTTCGCTTGTGATTTCATTCATCAATTTCATTGCTTCAATGATACAAATCACTTCACCTTTTTTGACACTATCTCCCACTGACTTAAATTGTGGTTTATCAGGGGCAGGTTGTAAGTAGACGATTCCAACAATCGGTGATTTTACCTCGACACCTTCGAAACTTTCTTGTGATGCTTCGACAGATGCTTGAGGTGCTTCACTAACTGGCGTTTGTTGGATTGGTGTTTGAGGTACTACCGTATCTCTAGGCGCTTCTGTAGCTACTGGCATTGGAGCCATTGTTCCCATTCCACGACTAGATTCATTTTTATTCATATATAATTCAAATTGACCTTCTCTTAAATCAAATTCAGTTAAAGTAGATTGATCGAATTGACTGACTAATTCCTTGATCTCATTGATATTCAAGATTATTCCTCCCAGCGTTTCATACACAAGACCGCATTGTGACCACCAAAGCCTAACGAATTGCTCATTGCATAAGTCAATTGCGCTGGTTTGCTTTCGTTGATGACAACGTTCAAGTCAATTTCCGGATCTTGTTTTTGGACATTGATGTTTGGTGGAATAAATTGATGTTCCAGCGCCATTAAAGTAGCTAACGCTTCAATCCCTCCAGCTGCACCTAATAAGTGTCCAGTCATGGATTTCGTACTGCTGACATATGTTTCTTTGAATGAATCACCTAATGCTAGTTGGATCGCTTTTGCTTCTGCTTGATCATTAGCGGGTGTACTTGTCCCATGGGCATTGATATAGCCAACATCTTCTGGCTTAATACCCGCTTCATCCATGGCTAATTTCATTGCTTTGGCAGCGCCTGAACCATCTGGTGTAGGAGCAGTCATATGGAACGCATCACAATTAGCGCCGTAACCAACGATTTCTCCATAGATTTTTGCACCACGAGCTTGAGCATGTTCTAAAGATTCGATCACTAAGATACCCGCTCCTTCGCCCATCACAAAACCGTTACGTTCTTCATCAAAAGGAATCGAACCACGAGTAGGGTCTTCAGCATTCGATAGAGCTGTTAGTGCAGCAAAGCCAGCAATTCCCATTTCACAAATTGTTGCTTCTGCCCCACCAGCTAGAATGACATCTGAATAACCATGTTTGATATTGCGGTAAGCTTCACCAATAGCATTCGTTCCGCTCGCACAAGCAGTAACGATTGCTGTACAAATCCCTTTAGCACCTACACGTAGTGCAATGTTGCCGGCAGCCATATTTGCAATAGCCATTGGAACAAACATTGGTGAGACACGTTGCGCGCCTTTTTCGTGTAATCGGATCACTTGGTTTTCGATCGTTGGCAATCCGCCGATACCGGAACCAACAATGACACCAAAACGATCTTGATCGATTTTCTCTTTATCTAGACCGCTCATCCCTAATGCTTCTAGTGCTGCATAGATCCCATAAATCGAGAACATGTCCATCCGTTTGCTGTCTTTTTTTACAAAATATTTATCGTATGGGAAATCTTTGACTTCACCTGCTAGTGTGATTCCAGTTTCTGTGGCGTCAAATTTAGTAATGGGAGCAATCCCATTCGTTCCTTTTTGCAAACTATCTAAAAAGCTTTCAGCATCATTACCGATTGGTGAAGTGACACCATAGCCTGTAATTACTACTCGATTCATTATTGTTTTCCTCCTTTTTATCCGTGCATCACGAGACCGCCATCAACATTGATGACCTGTCCAGTGATATAAGGACTCTCTGCTAAGAAAATCGCAGCATTCGCAACATCTTCCACGCTGCCAAAACGTTGCAGTGGAATTTGTTTTACTACTTGCTCTTTGACTTTATCAGATAACACTTCGGTCATATCCGTAGCGATAAAACCAGGAGCAATGGCATTACATGTAACACCGCGTGCTGCCGCCTCACGAGCAACAGATTTTGTAAAACCAACGACACCTGCTTTGCTTGCTGCGTAATTTGCTTGTCCGACGTTACCAATCAAGCCTGAAACACTTGACAAGTTGATAATTGCACCTTCACGTTTTTTCATCATTTTCTTTAAAACGTGTTGTGTCATATTGAATGTTCCTGTTAGATTGATATCTAAACAAGCTTTAAAATCTTCTGCTGACATGCGCATCAATAATTTATCGTTCGTAATCCCTGCATTATTGATTAGAATATCGATTGATCCTAATTGTTTTTCTGCTTCTTCTACCATCAAACCAGCTTTTTCATAATCTGAGATATCGCCAGAAACACCGATGCAGTTCACACCTTGAGCTTTGATCTCATTGATTTTTTCTTCTGGAATTGCTTTTCGTCCATTTAAAACGATGTTTGCGCCTGCTTTTGCAAAAGCTAGCGCCACAGCGGCACCAATTCCTCTTGTGCTACCTGTAATAAATACGTTTTTTCCTGTTAGCTCCATAACATGCCTCCGATACTTGTCATTGTTTCTTCTAAAGTTTGTTGATTTTCTACTCTTAAAACCGGAATCGTTTTATCGATTTTCTTCATAAAGCCACTTAATACTTTACCTGGTCCAACTTCGATCACGCGTTCCACACCAAGTTCTTTTAATTGATGGATGCTTTCATAAAAATGTACCGGCTTCATCACTTGTTGTTCAAGCAGAGTCGGTATCCGATCTTTGTTCATGATTTCAGTTGTCGTATTACTGATGACAGGAATTGTTGGCTCATTAAAAGTGATCGCTTTTAGCTCAACGGCTAATTTTTTTGCTGCTGGCGCTAAGATTGCTGTATGAAACGGACCACTCACATTAAGTGGAATCATTCGTTTGATGCCTTTTTCTTGCATGATTCTTACTGCTTCATCCACTGCTTGTTCTTCACCGCCAATTACGATTTGTTGGGGTGTATTATAATTTGCAGGCGAAACAATTCCTAATCGTTGAGCTTCCAAACAGCTTTCTTCAATCACTTCTACAGGTGCATTCATAACAGCTACCATTTTCCCACTACCAAGTGGTGCAGCTTCAGTCATATAAGCCCCTCGTTTTGCCACTAAAGCGACTGCTTCACTAAATGACAAAGCTCCACTAGCTACTAAAGCGGAATATTCGCCTAAACTTAATCCTAGAGCAGCTTGAGGTATAATCCCTCTTTCTTTCAACAAACGATAAAAAGCAATGCTGACCGTTAAGATTGCTGGTTGTGTATAAGCGGTTTGATTGAGTCGTTCATTTTCTGAAAAACACAATTCCGCCATATCATAGCCTAGAATATCACTTGCTTCATCAAACGTTTCTTTGACGATAGTTTCTTGATAGAGATCTTGTCCCATGCCTGGATACTGAGCGCCTTGTCCGCTAAATAAAAATGCTGTCTTCATGTATTTTCTCCAATATTTTTAGGATATATGCTCATGTCTTGATTTATTAAAAAGGACCAAGACACTCCTATTTAAGGAAAATGTCCCAGCCCCCAACCTAATCTTAATGATTATGCAGTTTGTTTTTCAACATAAGTTACTAAATCTTGAACTGTTTTGATGCCGTCTTCTGTTTCGATTTTCACGTCAAATTCGTCTTCGATTTCATTAATGATTTGGAATAAATCCAAGCTATCAGCTTCTAAGTCTTCTTGGATGTTTGTTGTTAATTTGATTTCTTCTGTTTCTTTTCCTAACTCTTCTGCAATAATTTTTTGAATTTTTTCGAATACCATACTATATATTCCTCCGATATTGTTTACAATTTTATGTTTTATCAGCTTACATTTCCATGAGGATACTTCCCCATGTTAAACCTCCACCGTAACCTGTAAATACTACTTTTTGTTTTTTTCCTAAAGTGATTTGCCCACTAGCTACCGCTTCATCTAATAGGATTGGAATACTTGCAGCAGAGGTATTTCCGTATTTATCCATATTGGTTAAGAATTTTTCTTGCGGTATTTTTACCTTGCGTGCAATTTTCTCAATGATTCTAAGATTTGCTTGATGTAAAAGCAGATAATCAACTGACATATTTTGAGTGATGTCTTTAATGTTTTTTGCAACGTCTCTTACAGCAAAATCAAAGATATCTCTTCCTATCATTGATAAATAAAAAGAGCCTTTTGCATCCTTTACATACACCGGTGATCCGTTCGAATGATAGCCAGCTGTGAGTGACGATCCTCGAGTGCCATCTGCTTCCAGATGTTCTGCAATTATTTTCTGCTCTGTACCAGCTTCAAGTAACACACCACCAGCACCATCACCAAACAGGACAGCCGTTGAACGATCAGACCAATCGATTAATTTGGATAATGTCTCGCCACCAATCACTAATCCTTTATTTGAACCGCACCGAATCATTTTCTCTGCCATGCTTAAAGCATAAACAAAGCCTGAACATGCTGCACTAAGATCAAATGCAATTGCATTTGTTGCACCAAGTTTACCTTGAACTTGGACAGCCACAGAGGGTGTCGTAAAATCAGGAGACATGGTTGCTACAAGAATGAAGTCAAGTTCTGTCGGATCGATGTTCTTTTTTTTGATGAGCTTTTCTGCTACTAAATAGCAAAGATCAGAAGTTTCTTGATCTGTGACGCAACGCCTTTGTTTGATACCTGTTCGCGATGAAATCCATTCGTCTGAAGTGTCCATCATTTTGGAAAGATCATCATTGGTAATGATTTTTTCGGGAAGGACACTAGCTGTTGCTGTGATCGTTCCAAATTGTTCCATTAAAAATCCTCACTTGTAATCTCGCAAAAAATCATGCAAGTTTTTCAATGCAGCCAGTAAAGCTTGCTGTTCGTCGGTAGCCATGCCATCCAAGATATTTTTGACCATTTCACGATGAAAGTGCTGATGGACACGATATAAAAGTTTGCCTTTTTTTGTCAGTCCTAATTTCACCACTCGTCGATCATCTTCACTTCGAATGCGTTCAACATAGTCTTTCTTTACTAACTTATTGATAGCAGTGGTCAAGGTCCCAACAGTAATCGACAGTTCTTTGGCTACTTCTGAAGTCGTTTTTTTCTTGTACATACCGATTGCCTCGATCGTATGCATCTCTGTAATTGACAAATCTTTGAACTGAGATTTTTTTAATTCAGATTCTTCGATTGTCAAAATATCATTGAAGACACTAACAAGATAATCATTTACTGTTTTCAAATCTGGTTCCATGTTCCACCATCCACTAATTAGTTTGATTATCAAATCATTTGATGTTCAAACTATATCTTAACTTTTTTCAAAATGCAACCTAAAAAGCTCATTTTTTTCGATTATGAACTTTTTCTAAGAAAAAATTCATTTTAAAATCCTATTAAATCAACAATCACCCATTTAAACATTAAAAATATTTCTCAAATAAATATTTTGATTATCAAACTATTTTTACTTAAGACTCAGCAAACGAAAAGGTTGTTCCTTTGCCGTAAATTTGATATAGTATTTTTTGATAAAAAAGGAGAAAGAACGTTGAAAGAAAAAGTAAAAAAACTCCCCTTGCTTCCTGGGGTATACTTGATGAAAGATCATACCGGAACTGTGATTTACGTGGGAAAAGCGAAACAATTAAAAAATCGTGTAAGTAGTTATTTTCGTCATAGTAAACAACATTCAAAAAAAGTTCGCCGATTGATTCATCATATCGCTGACTTTGATTTTGTCGTCGTGGATACTGAATTAGATGCACTATTGTTAGAATGTCAATTAATCCAGTACTACCGCCCTTTTTACAACCGTCAAATGAACTATTTTAGTAACTATAATTATTTACATATTACAAATAATGGTTTTTCCCTTTCGGATATGCCACTTGCCCGTACTTACGGTCCCTTTCGACTTTACAAAAAAATGCCGGCTATTTTACGCATCATTGAAGAAACCTATCAGATGCCGTGGCTGTCTGAAATCAGCCTTTTAGCTTTAAATACACAATTACCGAAAATGAATCAGTTGTCATTTGAACAAAAGAAAAAAGAGATTCAAAACCTGCTGCAAGGGCGCAATAAAAAACTAATCACTTACTTGAAGAAAAGGCAAAATCATTTTATCGAACAATTGAATTTTGAAAAAGCTGCCCAAATCCAACAAGATATTGAGTTATCCACAGCTTTCATTAAAAGAATACAGGCGCAGAAACTATTTCTAAGGACGCCTAAAATCACTTTCCATCTACCTCTGGCAGCGGACGAAACGAAACAAAAACATTATTTAATTTGTTACGGTCAACTGGCTGAAACGGCCATTACGTCTAATGATGAATCTCCTTATTTTTATTATGAAAATGCAAAAGCTGGTTTGTCCTTGAAGCGACAGTTGCAAAAAGAAGAAATTGACCCCGTCCTTATACTAATGAGTTACCATAAGAAAATTCTCGCCCAAAATGAATTGTAAAATAAAAAGAAACCTTGAACTACCAAACATTGGTCTACAGTTCACGGTTTCTTTTCGTTGTTTTATCCATTTAACCAATTATTCCCCCTAATCTTCTCACTAGCCGAAAAAAATCTAAGGAAAAATAGGCGTCACACTTTTTCTTCTGTTCATCGGAGCAATCTCTTGCTGATACGAACGCTTGTGGATAGAACACGCCCATCCTGGTCACTTCAAGAAGACTTCTTACGAACGAAGCCTGATCCATTAAGCCATAAAAAAAGCAGCTCTAAAGCACCAAGAGAAAATTTTCTAAAAAATCCTCTCTTGGTTGCTCAGAGCTGAACGCTTCTGTCATGATCTTTTATTGGATCAAGTCATAAATTTCCATTGCAACGATATCGATATTGTCAAATTCATATTGTTGATGTGAATCTGTTTCAGTTAATTCAAATGTTTCAGTTGCTTTGTCATAAGTAACTGTACATTTTTCAACGCCCTCTTTTTCAAAACGACGGACTTGCAGTTCATTATCTGCTGATTCGACCATTGCCTCCAGTCGTTTAATGATTGCAACTAATTGTGAATGTGCCATCGGAGGTCCTCCTTTTCTTATTTCTGTTATATTGTAACAAAAGCACAGACGACTTGCATTGATTTTCTCCAAAAAAAGCGAGTTTTTTAAGATTTTTTTTCTGGGTTCTTTCCTTCAGGCCACCAAAGCTTAATCAATGCTTGAGTACCGTCATTTTCAAATCCCTGATCTGCTAATTGTTCATATAATTTTAAAGCTTGCGTTGTCGCTGGTAACTTCAATGCCATTTTATCTGCTTCATCTAACGCAATTTTCAAATCTTTAATAAAATGTTTAACAAAAAATCCTGGCGTATAATCCTCTTTTAAAATACGAGGAGCATAATTACTTAATGACCAGTTTGCCGCACTGCCTCCTGAGACTGTTTCAATGACTTTTTCAAAGTCAAGTCCTGCTTTTGAAGCATAAGCAAGTAACTCGGTCATGCCTGTCATAGTCCCTGCAATCATGATTTGATTTGCCATTTTCGCATGTTGTCCTTTTCCTGCTGTCCCATGTAAAGTAAAAGTGGATCCCATCACTTGAAACAAAGGTAAAACTTTTTCATAGACACTTTTTTCACCACCAACCATGATTGTCAAAGTGGCATTCTTCGCACCCAGATCTCCACCTGAAACTGGTGCATCTAAAGCAGCTGCGCCTTTTTCTGTGGCTGTTTTTGCAATTTTTTCTGCAAGCGTTGGGGTACTAGTTGTTAGATCAACCAAAATTCGATCTTGGACATCCGTTGCAAAGATCCCATTTTCGCCATAGTAAATTTCTTCTACATCTTTGGGATAACCAACCATCGAAAAGATGATCTCACTATTTTTAGTGACATCTTTAGGTGTTTCAGCCCAAATGGCTCCCTTTTTGACTAGCTCATCCGTTTTTGCTTTTGTTCGATTATAGACAGTTACTTCATGTCCTGCGTTCATAAGATGCTCAGTGATTGCGCGTCCCATGACTCCTGTCCCGATAAAACCTAATTTCATATTCGTGACCTCCTAAAAATCAAAAAATCTTTGTCTCTATGCTAAGTATACGCCAGAAACAAAGATTTTTTTAGGATAAATACCTAAATTTATCGTTTAAATGAATTTAATTTGATTTTTATTCTTTCGATGGATGCCTCTTCTTCTTTTCGTTGCATTTCTTTTTCATGATAGATAATCATATCTTCATAAAATTCAATCATCGCTTCGCCAAAGTGCGTAGAGGAAATATCATATAATTTTGATTCCAATACTTTTTGGTCACGAGGGACTTCACTTTTTATATAATCAATAAGTGCTGGTGCGAAATCCTCATCGGTTTCAAATGTTTTCCCAAGGGAGGGATGATCAAACAAACGATTAAGATAAGCATTTCCCTCAATTACACAAGGTGTCCCTGAAGCCATTGCTTCCGTATAAGTTAAACCTTGTGTTTCTGAAGTTGAGGCACTAACAAAGTAATCAGCAGCTTTATAATACAATGCCACATCTTCGTTATCGACTTCTCCAGTAAATTGGACAAATTCATCCAATGCTAGTTCGTTGATTAGCTCTTGCAACTCTTCAAGGTAAGGCCCTTTGCCAACGATCACCATTCGTGCATTGGGATACGCTTTTAGAACTTGGGGAAACCCCTGGACCAATGCTTGAATATTTTTTTCATAAGAGATACGACTTAAAGATAAGATCATTAACTCATCATCTTTGATATTCAGCGATCCTCTGATTTCTTTGATAGCTTTTTGCGTGATTCCTTCCCTTTTAAATTTCTCAATATCGATCCCTGTAGGAATCACTCGAAGTGGTGCGACAACACCATAACTTCTTAATGTATCAATTACTCGTTCACTGGGACAGACAACCCCGGTTGTATGGTTAACAAATAAGCGGGAGAGATATCTGACATGAGATTGACGTATTACTTTGCCTTTAGCAATATAGTGTAGATAATCTTCATACATCGTATGATACGTATGGATCAATGGTATTTTCAGCTTTTTAGCAACCATTTTACCTAAAATCCCTGCACCAAATTCTGTATGAGTATGAATCAGTTCTAATTCAAGTTCCTTCGCTACTAAATAAGCGTACCACATACCTCGTACCACTATTCGCCGATCTTTAAAGGAAACGAATGGAACACTCGGCATACGAATGACGTCTTTTTCTATTTTATCAGCATTTGGATCGGTTGTCGTAAAAATATAGACTTCATGTCCATGTTTTTCTAGTTCATTTTTTAAGGTTTTGATCGATGTAGCAACTCCGCTTACCTGCGGAAAATAGGTATCGGTAAAAAAGCCAATTTTCATGATTTTTTGCCTCCAAACTACCCTTTATTATTTTGTCTTTCATTTATGGAAGAATCTGCTTCTTTTAACACTTGTGTATACACCAGTTTCAGTTGCTCACCAATTTTCTCAATACTTCGTGCTTGGGCAGTCTGATAACCAGCTGCCACTAGACTAGGGACTTCTTCTTCCACGATCTTTTTGATCAATACGGTAAATTCTTCATTAGAGCGACCCATGTAACAATTTTTTTTATCTTCTAACCAGCCATCATAGACTGGAATGTCTCGTACAAGAACATTTTGCTTACTTGCTAGTGCCTCTAATACTACAATTCCTTCTGTTTCTTCATAAGATGGGAAGAAAAAAAGGTCAGCGCCTGAGTATGCACCCTCAATAATTTCTCCCCGAATATATCCTGGAAAGATCACATTATCTGGGTGTTCTTCTTTCACAATCTGTCGGATATTTTTTGGGATCGAATACATAGGTACATGTCCAAACCAAATAAATGTATATTCTGGAAGTTTTTTTGCAATTTCTACAAAATCAATGATTCCTTTACGAGCAAAAAAAAGGCCAACACAGATAATCACTTTCTGATCTGGTGATAATTTGAAATAGTCGCGAAATTTTTGTTCTTTGATTGGATCTGGTTGATATTTTTTTAGATCAATCCCATTTGATATCGATTGGATCGGTAAATCTATGCCGTAACTTTCCAGTAATCTTTTAGAATATGGCGTAGGTGTGATGAGATAATCCGCCTTTTGATATAATCCCACTAAATATTTTTTTACTAATGGCGATAATTGATTAGAGCCAATAAATGAGTTACGAAAATCTTCCTCTGTTGAGTGAGCATGATAGACGATCTTCTTGCCGTCTTTTCTTGCTTTATTGACCATATTGTGACTATTGATACCATATGTATTGATGTGTAAGATATCATAGTCATCTTTACTATCTAGCGTGTAGGGAATCCCCATTTCTTTTAGAGCACGTTTTTGGTGGTCAAGCGCTCGTCCAATACCAGATTTCGCAAGTATTTTTTCACTTTCAAAATATAATAATACCTTCACCTTACGTCCTCCTTCATTTATATAGTATAACATAGCGCTGAACCTGTCACTCAAACTTAAGCCCTATTTTAAAATAACTCTATTTTTCATTCCTTATTTTTACCTATATGTAAAAATCCCATTGTAAAAAGCTGATACAGCTACTATCGCTGTACCAGCTTTTACTCGTAATATTATTTTACGTATTCATTTACAAGTTCAACGACTTCTTCCATCGTGTCACATTCTTTCAAAGCACGATCAGCAAGTTCAGCCATCTTCGTTGTATCTAAACGTTTCATTAAACTACGTGTTTTCAAGATTGATGTTGCACTCATTGAGAATTCATCTAATCCCATACCTACAAGTAGCGGAACTGCGGTTTGATCCCCAGCCATTTCGCCACACATACCAGCCCATTTACCTTCAGCATGCGCTGCATCGATCACGTTTTTAATCAAACGTAGGATTGATGGGTTGTAAGGTTGATACAAGTATGAAACACGTTCGTTCATACGGTCAGCTGCCATAGTGTATTGGATCAAGTCATTCGTTCCTACTGAGAAGAAGTCAACTTCCTTAGCAAACTTGTCAGCTAAGACAGCAGCTGCTGGAATTTCGATCATGATGCCGACTTGGATCGTATCAGATACTTCCACGCCTTCATTCAATAATTTTTGTTTTTCGTCTTCAAAGATTGCTTTTGCAGCACGGAATTCTTTAAGAGTCGCTACCATTGGGAACATGATACGTAAGTTTCCATGAACAGATGCACGTAATAATGCGCGCATTTGTGTACGGAACATTTCGTCACCTTGTTCTGACAAGCTGATTCGTAATGCACGATAGCCTAAGAATGGGTTCATTTCATGAGGCAATTGTAAGTAAGGTAATTCTTTATCGCCACCGATATCCATCGTACGCACGACAACCGGTTTACCTTCCATACCTTCAAGAACTGCTTTATATGCTTCATATTGGTCATCTTCAGTTGGGAAATCAGGAGAATCCATGTACAAGAATTCTGTACGGTAAAGACCAACCGCTTCCCCGCCGTTATTATGAACACCAACTAAATCTTTTGGTGTACCAATATTTGCTGCTAATTCAAAATGTTTGCCATCAGCAGTAACAGTTTCAGCATTTTTTAATTTTTCCCATTCTGCTTTTTGAGCAGCGTATTCAGCACCGATTTTTTCAAATTCAGCTTTTTGTTCAGCTGTAGGATCAACGATTACATCGCCTTCAATCCCGTTAACAGCTAACATGTCGCCTTCTTTGACTTTAGCAGTGATTTCTTTTGTACCTACGATCGCTGGGATTTCTAAAGAACGTGCCATGATCGCTGAGTGTGAAGTACGTCCGCCGATGTCAGTTACAAACGCTTTAACAAAATTGCGATCTAATTGAGCAGTATCACTTGGTGTCAAATCATGAGCAACAACAACTACTTCTTCGTTAATCATTGATGGATTTGGTAATGTCACACCTAGTAAATGCGCTAAAATACGTTTCGCAACGTCGCGGATATCAGCCGCACGTTCTTGCATATAAGCGTTGTCTTCCATAGCTTCGAACATACTGATATACATATCAGTTACTTCTTTTAATGCTGATTCAGCGTTTACGCTGTTATCATTAATGTTTTGTTTAATTTGACCAACCATTTCTGGATCAGACAGAACCATCAAGTGTGCGTCAAATACTTGCGCTTCTGCTTCACCTAAGCTTTGCGCTGCTTTTTCACGAATTTGTTGCAATTCTTCAGTAGATTTTGCTAAAGCATCATCTAAACGAGATGCTTCAGCTGCTGTATCTTCTACTGTTGTCTTACTGAATGTTAAATCCGGTTGAACTAGCAGGTAAGCTTTTGCAACGGCAACGCCGTCACTAGCGGCAATCCCTTTTAGCATTTCAACCATTATTCAGATAATCCTTCTTTCTTCATTGTATCAACGATAGCTGCCATTGCGTCTGCTTCGTCAGCACCTTCAGCTGTGATTGTAACGTCAGAACCTTGACCTACACCTAAAGACATAACGCCCATGATAGATTTCAAGTTTACTGATTTACCTTTATACTCTAAGTTTACATCAGAGTTAAATTTGCTTGCTGTTTGTACTAATAATGTAGCTGGACGTGCGTGGATTCCAGTTTCTGCTACTACGTGAAATTCTTTCTTTTCCATATTAATCGGTCTCCTTTAAGTGAGTGTTGTTTTTATGTGAGGGTTTTCTTTTTTAGCAGTTTACTAAGAACACTAATAAGTAGTACCCTTTCATTTGTAAAGATTACCATTTTTTCCCGATAGATACAACAGTTTTCATTTAAATTCAACTAAAAGTGTGGAAAATAATTAGCACTACTTTTAAAAATATGAATACATAGGATAACAACCGTATTCATTCTACCTCACTTCTTTTTTTAGTAGCTTTGATTCTCTTTACTGATCCCTCAGTAAACAAGCAAACAAAAATAGACTCTGCCAAGTGAAATATCTCCTTCTATTTATCATTTTTATCGAAGAACGACTTATTCATTTCTTCATTTATTTTGAAAAACTAAATACTTGCACGCGTCCTAAAATTTAGTATAATTATAGCCAAAGGTCAATAATGGTCAATAACATTTTTTACCTTTTCAACTTTTGAGTAAATGAGGGTTATTCTTTTACCTTCGTAGTCACGCGTTGTAAAATAGAATGGAAACATGTGAATCATGTGAAAGGACGTGAATCATTTATGCTTTGTCAAAATTGTGGGAAAAATGAAGCAACGATCCACTTATATGCAACAGTAAACGGACAGAGAACGCAACTTGATTACTGCCAAAGTTGCTATCAAAAAATTAAAAATCAACAAAATGGAGGTCTGACTAGTATGGCTCAAAATGATCCTTTTGGTTTTGGCAGCTTGGACGACTTATTCCGCTCCATGTCCCGCCAAATGCAACAGCAAGGAAACTATGAACAAACTCCTCCGACCCAATTTGGTGGTAACAACAACTTTAACGGCGGTCAACCACCGCAACAAGGAAATTCCGAAGGTCTTTTAGGAGAATACGGAATCAACATCACCGAACAAGCTCGTCAAGGTGACATTGATCCTGTGATCGGCCGTGATGATGAAATCAAACGTGTGATCGAGATTTTAAACCGTCGAACAAAAAACAATCCGGTATTAATCGGTGAGCCTGGTGTTGGTAAAACTGCCGTAGTTGAAGGACTTGCACAAAAAATCGTAGATGGCGATGTGCCGCAAAAATTAATGGATAAAGAAGTGATTCGTTTAGATGTGGTTTCTTTGGTTCAAGGAACTGGTATCCGTGGACAATTTGAAGAACGGATGCAAAAATTGATCGAAGAAATTAAGCAGGCTGAAAATGTCATATTATTCATTGATGAAGTCCATGAAATTGTCGGTGCTGGTTCTGCCGGTGATGGGAACATGGATGCGGGAAATATTTTAAAACCAGCTCTAGCTCGTGGCGAACTACAAATGGTTGGTGCCACTACATTAAATGAATACCGCATCATCGAGAAAGATGCAGCTTTAGAAAGACGGATGCAACCGGTTCGGGTCGTTGAACCTTCTGTTGAGGAAACAATCAGTATCTTAAAAGGATTGCAAAAACGCTACGAAGACTACCATCACGTCAAATATACCGATGAAGCAATCGAAGCTGCAGCTATTCTCTCAAATCGTTATGTTCAAGATCGTTTCTTACCAGATAAAGCGATTGACTTGCTTGATGAAACTGGCTCAAAGAAAAACTTAACGATTCAAATCGTTGATCCTAAAACCATTGATAAAAAACTTGAAGAAGCACAGGAACAAAAAATCCAAGCTTCTAAAGAAGAAGACTTTGAGAAAGCCGCTTATTATCGTGACCAAATCAGTAAATTAGAAAAGATGAAAGAACGTCAATTAACAGATGAAGAAACGCCTGTTATCACAGAAAAAGATATGGAAAAAATTGTGGAAGAACGTACGGGCATCCCCGTTGGCGATCTAAAAGAAAAAGAGCAAACACAATTGAAGAATCTTGCAACTGATCTAAAAGCACATGTGATTGGACAAGACGATGCCGTAGATCGTGTGGCAAAAGCTATTCGTCGTAATCGGGTTGGCTTGAGCAAGAAAAACCGCCCTATCGGATCATTTTTATTCGTAGGTCCAACTGGTGTCGGCAAAACTGAATTAGCCAAGCAACTGGCATTTGAATTATTCGGTTCCGAAGATTCAATGATTCGTTTTGATATGTCTGAATACATGGAAAAACACAGTGTATCTAAATTGATTGGTTCTCCTCCTGGCTATGTGGGCTATGAAGAGGCAGGTCAACTTACTGAAAAAGTACGTCGTAATCCTTATAGCTTGATTTTATTGGATGAAGTGGAAAAAGCACATCCTGATGTGTTACACATGTTCCTCCAAATTTTGGATGATGGCCGTTTGACTGACGCACAAGGTCGGACAGTAAGCTTTAAAGATACGATCATCATTATGACAAGTAATGCTGGTACAGGTAAAGTCGAAGCAAATGTCGGTTTTGGAGCAGCTCGTGAAGGGGTTACTCGTTCTGTTTTAAACCAACTAAACAATTACTTCACACCTGAATTCTTGAACCGTTTCGATGGAATCATCGAATTTAGCGCGCTATCAAAAGAAAACTTAATGACCATCGTTACCTTGATGCTAGATGAAGTCAATGAAATGTTAGCAGCACAACAACTGCATATCGAAGTGCCGACAAATGTCAAAGAAAAACTTGTTGACTTAGGCTATGACCCAGCAATGGGCGCACGCCCTCTTCGTCGAACGATCCAAGAACAAATCGAAGATGGAATTGCTGAATTTTATTTAGACCATCCTTCAATCCATGAACTAAAAGCAAAATTGGATAAAGAAGAAAAAATTGTGATCACTTCTAAACCAGAACGTTTAGTCAAAGAAACGACAAATGAGCCAACAAACTAAACATCTGACAAAAACTTCGCTTTGCGACTGATAAAAAATGAAGCACCCATGAAAAAGCGACAGCTTTTCTCACGGGTGCTTCATTGCTCAAAGCGGATTTTTGATTGTTTTTTGACAAAAAGCAAAATACTGTTCTTTTCATTAGAAAAAAATTATAATGAAATTAAGTTGTATCTAAAATCTACATAAAAGAGGTGAGCGCCATGAAATTTGTCAATGTAACGAATAGTCATTCACGTTTGGTTTTAAACCAATTGGAAAATACAGATGCTCATATGGTGAAGGTTTACACTGCAGGCAATACAATGATTGTTTACACTGAAGCACCGGAACATAACGAGATTTTACTGATTAATGAAAAACGAAAAATACAACCCAAAGAAATTGAAGAAGTCAAAACGTATTTCCTCAATAAAATCCATGACGCCCTATATCAAGAAAACGAAATCCAAGTAATTGAATTAGATGACTTAGTTGAAATCTCGATTCCGAAACATCATCCCCACACTGAGGTTGCAATGTGATGATTACAAATAAACAAAAAAAGAAACCTTTTTTAGAAGGATCGAAGGATAATGTTTGATTTTATCCTTGATCCAGCTCATTTATAGAGCTGGATCTTCTAAGAATGATTGGTTTCTTTTTTTGGTGTTTTTCCTAGTCGAACGATTGCTCTTACTTCGTTAACGATCGATTCATTATGCTCCCAACCTTCAACATCTAACAGCCTGCATAAACGCTGCATTTCTAACTTTTTTCTTGCTTTACGTTGTTTTCGTTGCTCCAGTGTTTCCATCCAACTCCCCCTTTTTTCTTTTTATATGTACACATCTTTATTTTAATTCATTTTATTTCAAAGAATTTACCAATTTTTTCTTTAAAATAAAAAAAACTTTCCACCAAAATTGTTGGAAAGTTTTTTTTTGCTTTTTTGGTAACCTGTAATCAATGAAATGAGGCTGCGATAGCCTCTAAGATTCGTTGACTTGCGTAACCATCTCCATAAGGATTTTTTGCTTGTGCCATCTTTTCATAAGCCTTTACATCAGTTAACAATTGTTTTGTCTCGTCATAAACTGTCTCTTCGTCTGTACCAACGAGTTTTAAAGTTCCGGCTTTTACACCTTCCGGTCGTTCAGTGGTATCACGTAAGACAAGAACCGGAACACCTAAAGAAGGTGCCTCTTCTTGAACTCCGCCTGAATCAGTTAATATAAGATAACTTTTGGCTGCACAATTGTGAAAATCAATGACATCTAATGGTTCGATCAGCTGAACATTCTCATATTGTCCTAAAATAGTATCAGCTAATTCTCGTACTTTAGGATTTTTATGCATCGGAAAAATAATGGATACATCAGAAAATTCTTCAGCAATCCTTCCTAATGCTTGAAAAACGTTCGCCATTGGCTCGCCTAGGTTCTCACGTCGATGCATTGTTACTAATAATTGTTTAGTGGAGCTGCTCGAAAGATGATCGCTTTTTTGATCCGCCACGATCGTGTACCTCATCGCATCGATCGCCGTATTGCCAGTAACGAAGATGTTTGCTTCATCGTGGTGCTCTCTTCTAAGATTATCAGCACTTTCATTGGTTGGCGCAAAGTAGAGATCCGCTAAAACATCTGTGGCTTGCCGATTGATTTCTTCAGGAAACGGTGACCATTTGTTCCAAGTTCGTAATCCTGCTTCGACATGTCCGACTTTAATTTGTTGATAAAATGCTGCGGTCGCTGCAGCAAATGTTGTGGTCGTATCTCCATGAACTAAGACGATATCAGGCTGTTCTGCTTGTAAGATTGGTTCTAATGATAAAAGAACTTTCGTTGTAATAGCGGTGAGTGTTTGATTGACACTCATCACATCTAGATCGTGATCAGGAGTAATTTCAAACACTTCTAACACTTGGTCTAACATTTCACGGTGCTGGCCTGTAACCGTCACGATTGATTCAAAGCGCTCATCTTTTTCCAGCGCTTTGATCAAAGGTGCCATTTTTATTGCTTCTGGACGTGTTCCAAAGATCGACATTACTTTAATCATCATTATATTCCTCCGGATTATTTAGTTATTCTCTCCCGGCTATTTTCATAGTACTCCCAAAGCACCACCATGTGATGAGCGCTTTACATTAAACTTTTTAATTTGACATTTGGGTACTTGTCAGCAAACCAACGTTCAGCAAATTGGTTTTCGAACAAGAATAATGGCTGATCAAAACGGTCACGTGCCAAGATATTACGACTAGAACTCATCTTCTCATCTAAATCTTCGGGCTCGATCCAACGGGCAATTTTATGACCCATAGGTGACATAATCACTTCTGCATTGTATTCATTTAGCATCCGGTATTGGAATACTTCAAATTGAAGTTGTCCAACTGCGCCAATGATGTATTCTTCCGTCAAATAAGTTTTATAGAGTTGGATCGCACCTTCTTGGACTAACTGATAGATACCTTTATGGAATGATTTTTGTTTCATCACATTTTTAGCAGTGACTTTCATAAATAATTCCGGAGTAAAGGATGGTAACTCTTCATACGCCACCTTCAATTTTCCTTCATAAAGAGTATCGCCAATTTGATAATTTCCTGTATCATAGACCCCGATAATATCCCCTGCTACAGCATTCTCGACATTCTCTCTTGAGTCAGCCATAAACTGCGTCACATTACTTAACTTCAATTTTTTACCTGTTCGTTCTAATTGAACATCCATCCCACGTTCAAAAGTTCCAGAACAGATTCGCACAAAAGCAATCCGATCTCGGTGAGCTGGATTCATATTGGCTTGGATCTTAAAGACAAAACCTGAAAATTCTTCTTCATAAGGACTAACTTCTTGTCCTGATTGTGTTTGATGTCCGTAAGGTGAAGGGGCTAATTCCACGAAGGTTTCTAAAAATGTTTGCACACCAAAATTTGTTAACGCTGAACCAAAGAAGACCGGTGTCTGATCTCCCCGAGCAATTTTTTCTTCATTAAAAGAATCTCCTGCTTCTTTCAACAATTCTACTTCTTCAAGAACTTGTTCATACAATGAATTTTCCGTCAAAGGATGGCCTTCTGGCAACAATCCTTCTTCATCCAAAGCAACAAGGCGCTCATCATTATAATTTTCTGGACGATAAAACTCAATACGATTATGGTGGATATCATAGAGTCCTTCTAAGCCTTTCCCCATACCAATCGGCCAATTCATTGGATAAGACTCGATATCGAGCAACTCTTCCAATTCTTCTAAAAGTTCTAATGGTTCGCGACCATCTCGATCTAATTTATTGATAAAGGTAAAAATAGGGATTCCTCTTTTTTTAACGACTTGGAATAATTTTTTTGTTTGAGCTTCAATCCCTTTGGCACTATCGATGACCATAACCGCACTATCGACAGCCATCAATGTCCGATACGTATCTTCAGAAAAATCTTCATGCCCTGGGGTATCTAAGATATTGACTCTTTTACCATGATAATCAAACTGCATCACAGAACTGGTAACTGAGATTCCACGTTGCTTCTCAATTTCCATCCAGTCAGATTTTGCAAAGTTACCAGTCTTTTTCCCTTTGACAGTTCCTGCCTGACGTATTGCGCCACCAAATAAAAGTAATTGTTCAGTAATCGTTGTTTTACCAGCATCCGGATGGGAAATAATCGCAAACGTGCGTCGGTTATCTACTTGTTGTTTTAAGTTAGGGTTATTCATGTTTTACTCCATTTCTGTTACATCATTATCATCTTATTCGTCATCCTGTTCGAGGAATGATCGAACTAGCTATCTCAACTTACCAAGTATATCATGGAAACTATCAAAAAATAAACACTTGTTATGAGTCTTCTCTCTTTCTCTGTTGAATAACATATAAACGACTTTTTCAATAGGAGAAAATAAAGCTTTTCCTGCTACTATAACAACTGAAAACAGATTAAACGAAAAAAGTTGAACTTAGAACAAGCTTTTGTTCCAAGTTCAACTGTCTATTTCAATTATTTACAGACAAACGATTATTTATTTTACATCGTGTTTTTTCATCAGATTACTTGCCTACTTTATTTTGACTCCTCTTAGGCTCCTTTCGACCTTTCAATAGGAACAAGCTAATGAATACCCCTAATAAAATTGTATATCCTAATTTTTGAAGAACTTGGTTATTCTTTTCACCTGTTTTTGGTAATAGACCTTCCTTACCAGTCCCTTCACTAATAGAAGATTTACCTATTTCATTGTTGTCCACTTGTGTATTTTTACCTTGCTCCTTTTTATTATTGACGTTTTTATCTTCCTCAGAGGATGATGCAGTTTCTTTATTCTCTAATTGTTCAATTGCCTGCACCAAATCGTTCATCACTTGTTCGACTTCGACTTGCGTCGTATTTGGATCAGCTAACACTGCTTGCGCTGCTTCCAGCGCTTTGCGGAACACTTGCCAACTTTCTGCTGTATAACCACTTGCGATTCGGTTTTGGTTTTCTTCGACCAATTTTTTTAATGCTGTTTTGTCTACTTTAATTACTTCTTGTAATTGCTCGATGGCTTTTCTCACTGCTTGAATTGCTTCATCCACTTCGGCTTGCGTTGCTTTTGGATCAGCTAACACTGCTTGCGCTGCTTCTAGCGCTTTACGGAACACTTGCCAACTTTCTGCTGTATAACCACTTGCGATTCGGTTTTGGTTTTCTTCGACCAATTTTTTTAATGCTGTTTTGTCTACTTTAGTTACTTCTTGCAGTTGCTCGATGGCTTTTCTCACTGCTTGAACTGCATCGTCTACTTCGGCTTGCGTTGCTTTTGGATCTGTTAACACCGCTTGGGCTAATTCCATTGCCTTAGTGAAGACTTTCCAACTTTCTTTTGTATAATCGCTTTCGTTTCGGTTTTGATTTTCTTCGACCAATTTTTTTAATGCTGTTTTGTCTACTTTAGTTACTTC
The DNA here is from genome assembly GCF_051711005.1 of Enterococcus sp. DIV1682a. NCBI lineage: Bacteria > Bacillati > Bacillota > Bacilli > Lactobacillales > Enterococcaceae > Enterococcus > Enterococcus sp. DIV1682a. The sequence goes on along the minus strand of NZ_JBIOLT010000001.1, from coordinate 918,882 downwards.
TTGCAGTTGCTCGATGGCTTTTCTCACTGCTTGGATTGCTTCATCTACTTCGGCTTGCGTTGCTTTTGGATCTGTTAACACCGCTTGGGCTAATTCCATTGCCTTAGTGAAGACTTTCCAACTTTCTTTTGTATAGTCGCTTTCGTTTCGGTTTTGATTTTCTTCGACTATTTTTTCTAATGCCGTTTTATCTACTTCTGAAGGAACTTTGATAGTAATTGATCTCGAACTTCCTTTTAACCCTTTGCTATCAAATAGAAATGCTCCTGAATCCATGGTAATTTCGGACTCTTTTTCGATAACCTCAATGATCTCTTTCTCAATCGAAAATTCAATCACCTTATTATTTTGAACAGGATTCGAAATTGACAGTCGATAAGTATCATTACTCAATTTTTCTGCAATAATGGATGCAGGTTCAGATACGTGAACAAAAGCTGCCTGTTGATTTCCACTCCAAGCATTCAACATGAGATAGTCTTTTGTCTCAATCGCTTGGATTTCTGGTGTGTTTGCTAACACATTATAGCTTTTATGTTGCGCCATTTCTGCCATTTCTTCTGCTGTCTTTCCAGCAACAGTCAAATACTCATAAGTATCATTTTGAGCGTTACTTCCATGATTTTTGATGATTTTTACAAATTCTTTTGTATATGATTGATCATTGACAAAATATTCGTTGATATCCAAATATTTGCCAGATCGAATTTCTTTTTGAACGTCAACGTTCGACATGGTATTTGGAAAAATGTAACCTAAATTATTGAGTGGATTTGTCGAAGTAAGATTGATCCAAGTAGAATCAGCTGTTTTCTTTTGGATAATTTGCATGTTACTTGAATCCATCATTCGATTATCAAGGATCGTCTCAATTGTCGCATTCGTTGTTCCGCTGATTCCACTGCCTAAATTAATCAATTTATCTTCTAACAAAAACCATGATTTCTTTGCTACCAAATCCATATTTTCATTTTTCTTATCTAAAAACATTCCGACTGCAGCTACTTTTCCATTATTCGATCCTCCCACCCAAGACTGAGGACTCTTTTTACCAGTAGAAGCACCTTCTGCTAACACTTTTGTGTCTATAGTGGTACCTGGTAAGCGATAAGAATCAATAGTGACCCAATAACCTTCATCAAATTGAGCGAGGTCACCGTTATAAAGATAAACCATCCCATCAGCCGTATGCCATCCTTTTTTATTTTCAGTATTTCCATATTCATAATTTCCAATACGACTAGAGTACATACTTATTCCGAGACTATAACTCTCGTTTTTTTGAAACACTCGATCCATTGAACCATAAATATTCACGAGATTTTGCTCTTCTTTACTAGTTATCGAAGGCTCATTCATGATTTTCTTAAGATCAATCAACGCTTCAAAGTCTCTTGGGTTTTCAAAAAAATCATAAAAATAACTACTATGCTCAAGCCATGCTTTAATAGACGAATCAATTTTCTTGCGTAAAATTTCTGGCGAAAATTTCGCTACTAATGTAAGATTGGCGATCGTTTCCTTTCCAGATTCAAATTCAGAGGTAAAGGGATTCGTCCCAGGAGCTCTAGAAATACTTCGTCCTGATACCATTGAGGGCATTTTTCCATTTACCATCAATTGTAAATAACCTTTATCGGTTACTTGAAACAAGTTATTTATATTGTCATCTTTGATTTCCCAATGTGTCCCTTGCAAAATCGTTTGAACCCGTCCAAAGCCTTTCAGCAATTCATTTCCATAACTTCCGTTATATGGGAAATGACTATGTTGGATTAATGAGCCGTCTGAATATAAGCCATCTCCTCCTGTCACCATTTTTAAAACGGATGGAACAGCGCTTTGAACTGCCTCTACTCGGGAATCATTTTCTAATAAAATGGCTGTTCCTAAGACGGTAATAGATATATCTGTTAAGTTCGCTCCTGTAGCCGTATAGCTAGGCCATTGAACTTTAGGATCTTGCGCATAGTGGTTTAAAGGTTCAACAAATTTAGTTAAGATTGCATCATCTTTTTCGATTAAATCATCATGTAATAAAATCAGTGTATCTGTTAATGGCTGTGCTGATCCAATTTGCCAATCCCACCAATTTCCACTCCAGTAAGTTCCATTGTAGTTTTTGGTTTCAATCATAAAATCAATTGCTTTCAAAATTTGCGTAAAAACCTCTTGATTCTTATATAATGAACTCGAAGGATCATAATAACCTAATGTCAATTTTTTGATGTTGGTAAATTGAGTGGTATAGTCTGCTGATAGTGTGTCTGAACTTTTTTTCTCCCACAAATAAGTTCTATTTTCTGACTTATTAAGTGTTTGCCATAATTCTAAACTATCTTTGGCTATTCTCGCTCGATATTTTTTTACGTCCGAATCCTGATCAAATTCTTCATGATCTTCTTTAGATCCTAGCAAGCGTGCTTTCCATCTCTCACGCATTTCACGATACTCTGCTTTTTCTTGAATAACCGTAACTGGAATCGTATCACTTAAATCCGTATTTTTGATTCTCACAGTCACCTTTGCTTCTCCGGTTTTGAGTGCTTTCATTCTTCCTTGACTGTCTACATTGACAATACTAGGATCACTACTGCTCCACTCAATTTGTTTTTCAGGAACTTGGACGCCTGTTGGTGTTAATATGTAAGTTAATTGTTTGGATCTTTTCTCGCTGATTTCGGCTGAATCAATCGAAAACTTTATCCCATCAGGTAAACGTGCTTGACGATAAGCTTCCATTGAAATAATGCTCGAACCATAATATTGACCATTCGTGTGCTTCCACATTTTTAGTTGTTGGTATTTAATATATCGAGCTGTTACATTCGCTACTTCAATATATTTTTTTGCTTCTTTCCCGCCACTTCCACGCTCCTCCTTATAGATGGATTGATAATTTTGATTGTCGTTAGAAACTAATACCTCATATTCTGGACTCTCCGCATGAAAGTGTAAAACCACCTGACCAATTGTTTTTTCTTCTCCAATATCAACAGTCAGCCACTGATTATCTGTTTTATCCGCTGACCATCTCGTCGATATATCCCCATCAACCGCTTTTTCACCTACAAATTGCGGATATTTCCAATTATCTCCTTGTTTCCCACCTTCTACTCCTGAGTAGGTAACATTCTTTTGAAACAAAAAATCTTCAGTATCTTCAGCACAAACGATTGGACTGTAAAAAGATGTAACAACAAGCGCCAATCCTGTTAAAGCAAAAATGATTGCCTTCTTCATTAAAAAATTCCTCCTTTAGTTAAATAGAATAGTCGATAAAAAATTTTAAGTCGTGAGGCAAAATGAATGATCATCAATTTTTTATCCATTCTTTGCAACTTTTGTACATACTACTTTTACTTGAGAGAACTACCTAATATTTGTTCTTAGTTTTTTAGTTTCAATTGAGATAAATCATTGGAAGAATCGCTCATATCTGCTTATTCGTAAAATATTTAAAATCTGTCTTTCTACTAAAAACACTACTTTACATTTTCCCCACCTCCTCACTGATTCACTTAAACATATAAAAAAATAGGCATGAAAAAACGACGGAAGACTCCGTACGTGTTTTCCATGCCTAGTATAACCTAGTCACATGAAACTTGTGTTTGCGTTTTCATAATACTCTAGCAAAAATTTATTGTCAACCAACAAAACATTTAAATATACTGGTTATATTATGTATAAGTTAACTGGGAGCATAGGATCTTATTGTATGTTTTAGTAATCTTTACAAAAGGGTAAAGTTCTGCCTCTCTTGTTTCTGACTACCCCTCAACTTAGGGAACCACACTGATTTACGTATCAACTTTGGAAAAAAGAAAAAAACATCCTTGCACAAAATCTCTTCTGTGCAAGGATGAAACATATCTTATCTTCTCGGCTCATTTTCATCAAAATCTTTATAAAATAAACGACGGTCCTCATCTGGTTCCACAATTTCTTCTTTAGGATCATGGAACACCACGCGAATTTTTAAAATTCTAGAACCTTCCATTTCTTCAGAAGTCAAGGTAATGTTGTCTACATCAAACGATAATTTTTCTCCCTCATCAGGGATCATGCCCAAAGCAGTGATTAAATAGCCTGCCATCGTGTCAACATCGCTCATGTGTAAGTTACTGTCAAATACTTCGTTGAACTCATCGATCAACATTCGTCCTTGGATCACGTATTCATGTTCAGCAACCTTTTCATATAATTTTTCGACTTCATCTGATTCATCATCAATTTCACCGACGATTTCTTCTAGTAAATCTTCTAAAGTCGCTAAACCAACGACTCCACCATATTCATCCAGTAAAATAGCCATCTGGTTTTGAGTTTTTTTCATTTCGTACAAGAGATCATCAATGAATATTGTCTCTGGTACAAATAAAGGTTCTTGCATGATTTTTTGAATATTTAAATTTTCAAAGCCAAATTTATGAGCAGCTTTCAATAAGTTTTTCGTATGAAGAATCCCAACAACTTTGTCTTTGTCTTCATTATAGACCGGAATCCTTGAATAATTTTCTGATAAAACTTCATTGACATTCTCTTCAACGGAGTCATTGATATCGATCATAAAAGCATCTGTTCGAGGAACCATTACTTCCCTAGCTACTTTGGTATCTAAAGAAAAAACACCTTGCAGCATTTCTAACTCTTCATTATCAAGTACACCTTCAGTTTCCAACATATACCGCATTTCATCTCTCGTCATTTTTGAATCTTCATCATCAAAAGTCATTGGTGTGACACGAGCTAGTAAACTAGTCGATGCAGATAATAACCAGACGAAAGGTTTGGCAACCACACCGATCAGACGGATGATCCCTGAAGTAAAGTTGGCTACTTCTTCTGATTTGTTCAAGGCGATTCGTTTAGGATACAATTCACCAAAAACAATCGATACGTAGGTCAAAATAGCTAAAACAATAATATTGGCAATATTTCTTGCTGCTACACTACCACCTAATAATGGTGCTAATTTTTCTGATAATGTATTGGCTAACGAAGCACCGGATAGGATATTGACTAACGTGATTCCTACCTGGATCGTTGACAGAAAGTTATTTGGGTTCTGCAATATTTTTAAAAGCTTTTGAGATTTAACATCTCCTTCTTCCGCTTTTTGCTCGACTCGATTTTTGTTGATCGAAACAACAGCAATCTCGGAAGCAGCTAAAAAAGCATTGATCAAAGTTAAAATGATCAGTAATAAAATTTGCGCTAACAGCGACTGACTCTCAGGGTCAGCATTCATAATCGCATTCTCTCCTTATATTTTTTAATTTTTTTGTTTACGATAGAAAAAAAGCGTGACTATAAAGATAGCCACGCTAAAATGTTATCACAAAGAATTTTTCTTTGCAATAAAAACAACTATGAAGCAATTAGTCGGAATTGCTGATACGTTATTCCAATGTCGTTGCAATTTTTTTCTTTTTTTCATTTTGCTGGTCTTCTTTAACAATTTTGATGACATAAGAAATAATCGTCTTACAAATGGCATAAAACGGTACACCTAAGAAAATACCGATCAAACCAGCAATGTTTCCAGCTACTAATAACACAATAATGATCGTTAGCGGATGGATTTTTAATGATTTTCCGATGACATTTGGATAAATCACATTTCCATCCAATTGTTGAACGATCAAGACAACGACACAACAAAGCAATGCTTTAACAGGATCATTGAATACTGTCACTAAAAATGCTGGAGCTAAGCCTAGGTAAGGACCTAGATAAGGAATCAAATTAGTCAAACCAGCGATGACGCCAAATAAAAAGGCATAATTGACCCCTAGAATCAGATACCCCAAAAAAGTAAATGTTCCGACAAAAAGACATTCAATCGCTTGACCACTAATGTAGTTAGCTAATGTTTTGTTCAATTGACCAAGTAATTCAACAATTTGATCTCTTCTCTTTTCAGGAAAGAATTTCTTGACTGTCGGAACCATTTTTTCTCCATCTTTCAACATATAAAACAAAATAAATGGAGCTGTGATGATCACGATTGTAGCAGAAGCGATCGTACCGACAAGCGATCCTAAGCTGTTTGAAATCCCGCTGAGGAACTGTTGGATAATCTTAGCATAAGAAATATCTAATTGATTCAAATAATGATTGATATCTACTTCTTTGAAGATCGGTAGTTGGGCCATATTATTTAACCAAGTCTCTACACGACTAATAAAGTCAGGAATATTCGATGCGATGGATGAAATTTGTTGGATCAAGCTAGGAATCACGCTGAGCAAAATCCAGATGATCGCTGCGACAAGCAAAAGTAATACGATTGCTACCGCCCAAATGCGTTTGATTTTGATCTTCATCAATAGTTTGACAATAGGATTCAACAAATAATACAAAAATCCAGCAATCAAGACTGGTGCGAATAATGTTGAGAAAAACGTTCCAATTGGTTGAAAGATAAAATTGATTTTTGAAGAAACCAAGATCAACGTGGCGATAATGAGTAATTCGCAAGACCAAAACATCAATTTTGATTGTTTCAATTTTTCAAACAATATACTTCCTCCTTTCGTCTTTTTTACTAGTATATATTATTTGTGTGAAAATTTCTTTTATTCTTACTGCTATTTGTTTTTTTATCCACTTTTCATTTTATTTTCTTTACAGTATACTAAACGAATGAAAGGTGGGTTTCGGATGAAAGTCGTTCAAACAAAAGATACATTAAGTGATATTTACCTTGATGCCGTTCGTATTAGAAACCAAGTTTTTGTCAAAGAACAAGGCGTTCCTATAACTAGAGAAATTGATCAAAATGAAGCACATTGCATCCACTTTGTTCTTTATTCAGACCAAAATCTACCTTGTGGGACCGTTCGGCTATTACCATTAGAAAATGGAAAAATGAAGTTACAACGAATGGCGATTCTTGCAGATTATCGTCATCAAGGATTAGGTCAAATTTTAGTAGCTGAAGCTGAAGCTTTCGCCAAAAGTCAAGGATATAATACGATTTTGCTAGGCGCCCAAGCAACAGCTGAGAATTTCTATAAAAAATTAGGATTCACTGCTTATGGAGAACCATTTGAAGATGCTGGTATTGCTCATATCGCAATGAAAAAAGTCTTTTAATTATTGACAGGCTATCAAAGCAAGGATCATCCCTTGTCCTTTTTCTTCCATCATCAGTGTTTATGTTGAAGAACCCATAGCAAAAAAGCAGTAAGCGCAAAACTTTTGCGCTTACTGCTTTTTTTTGTTTACTTGCGCGACAATTGCTTGTAACGGTTATACCAAATATCAATATAGCCTTCGGAGAAAGGGCCCTCACCATTATTGATCCAGTCAACCAAGATCTTCACGTTTTCTTTTAGGATGAAGTCGATATCATTCGGATAATTCATCATTTGGCTATGCATCTCATATTCATCGACATCTAGTAATCGTTTCTCTCCATCAGGAAAAACTTTGATATCTAAATCATAATCAATATACTTCAATGCCTCATCGTCCAGCAAAAAAGGTGAAGCTAGATTACAATAATAGGAAACCCCCTTTTCTCGAATCATTGCTATTACATTGAACCAGTACTTTTTGTGAAAATACACAATTGCTGGTTCTCGAGTCACCCAACGACGTCCATCAGACTCTGTAACTAGAGTATGATCATTGACACCGATCATCGAATGCTCACTTGTTTTTAATACCATGGTATCACGCCACGTTCGATGCAATTTGCCGTCATGTTTGTAACTTTGGATCGTTACAAACTCACCTTCTTTTGGGACTCCCATAGCAACCCTTCCTTACGCAGCATCTCATGCTTTGTGTTTGGGTGTTCATTACACCGACATCGTAATTATTATATCAATAAAAAAGAGCTTTGCCTAGAAAGGATTACTATTGTTTCGATTTTTCTCTAATTGTTCGTTTAATTTTACCTGTACTTTTGGAAAAGCCACGTTATCGAAGTCTTCTGGTAATAACCATTGTGTTATTTCAGTTTTAGGAAATTTGTCATTTGATTGAGAAGGTATTCGACCGTAAAATAGTAATACGTGCCATTTCAAATGGCTAAAGATATGCGTTACCTCTCCCAAATGCCGCTTTTGCCAAATCAATTGTTCTTTAAAATGAAAGGGTAGCTCCGTTTCTTCTTCTGCAACTTTGTCTTGATCGAATAAGCTTGGTTCATGAGATTGAGCCCATTCAGCCTGCAACCATTCGTATTTCTCTTTTGTGACTTCGACCATCGGGAACGTCCACATGTTTGCTAATAACCTTTGCGTATGTCGTTCCTCAAAATAATAGGCTCCCGCCTCATTTTGAATCGCTGCACACACATAATAGACATCTTTTGGTTTGGCTTTCTTTGTTTTTACTGGAAACGAGGTTTGCTCATTTTTTTTGTAAGCTAAGCAAAATGATTGGATCGGACATGATTCACAATTAGGTGAAGTAGGTGTACAAATGGCCGATCCTAGGTCCATCATTGCTTGGTTAAACTCACCAGGATGCTTCTCATCAATGATCCTACGCATCGCCTCATCAAAAATTTTCCGACTAGAAGCTTTGGCGATGTCAGCTTCAATACAAAATAAGCGACTCACGACTCTCATGACATTCCCATCGACTGCTGGTTCTGGCAAGCCAAAAGCAATACTTGAAATAGCGCCTGTAGTATAAGGACCAATCCCTTTCAATGAACTGATTTCTTCTGGTGTTTGCGGCATACGTCCATCAAATTCTGTCATGATCTGTTGGGCAGCAGCTTGGATATTTCGAACGCGAGAATAATACCCCAATCCTTCCCAAGCCTTTAAAAGTTTTTCTTCTGGTGCCGCAGCTAACGCTTCAATCGTCGGAAACCATTCCATAAAGCGATAAAAATAAGCAATTACCGTATCTACACGGGTTTGTTGAAGCATGATTTCAGAAATCCAGATACGATAAGGATCACGATCATAGCGCCAAGGTAGATTGCGTTTTTCTTTCTCGTACCAGCCAACAAATTGCGTTTGAAACTGTGCGATTTCCTCTTCCGTCCATTTTTCCCATTCTTTATTCACTTGCTTCTTCCTTTTCTACGATAAATCGTTGGATCATTTCTAAATCAAATCCTTTTTGATATAAGCTTTGTTTGATTTTTAAATTACGTTTTTTCGGTTCAAATCTCTCATTTTTACGCCATAACTTGTCCCCTTGTGAAACTAATGCTTCATATTCAGCGTCTTCATCCGTTTCTTGTGGTAAATGGGCGATGGCTTGTTGGATCGCCTCTTGGGTGAATCCCTTTGTCATCAAGTTTTGTTGAATTTTTCTAAAAAGTTCTTTATGACTTTTCCCATGATTTTTATTGAATAATTTTTCTGCCGTTTGCGATGCTATCGCTATTTGTTCTTCTTCTGGATATTGCAACAGTGCTTGCTCGATGATTTCCGGTTTCAAACCTTTTTGTTGTAATTGCTGAGCTATTTTTTTTGGTCCTTTGTCACTTAGTCGTACATTTGTCCGTACGTAGCTTTCACCATAGACGAGGTCATTGATCAAATCTAATTCCTTTAAACGGTCCACGATCTTATTACGGTCAGCTAGTTCAATCTCTTTTTCTTTCAAATAAGTTCTAATTTCTTTTTCTGAACGCAATTGATAACTTAGATAATTGAGCGCTTGTTGGAGACCAAAGTCAAACCCACTACTTTTCTTGATTTCCTCAATTGTTTCTTCTGTTAATTCTTGTCCCTTTAACAAGCGGTAACGCACCAAGATATCTTCTGAAACCTTCAAAGAATCTCCTTCAGATAATTCGACTTGATAAAATGGACCTTTGCCTTTACTGATCCTAGTAACTGTTATCATTGAGTTACCTCCTCGAACGTATATTCTTATCATAACATAGAAAATCCCCATCGCTATTAATAATATGTTAGAATAAAACCACACTATTAGAAAAAAGGAAGATACTTATGACAGAAACCATTGTCAAAAACGGCCAAACCATCCCTTTAAAAATCAAACGACTGGGTATCAACGGTGAAGGGATCGGTTATTTCAAACGTTTGATCATCTTTGTCCCTTATGCACTGCCCAAAGAAGAAGTTCTTGTCAAGATCACGAAAGCAACACCTCGCTATGCGGAAGCTCAGTTAATCAAAGTCAAAAAGCAAAGCAAGGATCGAGTGGTGGCGCCTTGTCCAGTGTATTATGAATGTGGTGGCTGTCAGCTTCAACATTTAGCATATCAGGCGCAACTTGATTTCAAAAAAGATTTGCTTATGCAAGCGCTAGAAAAATTCAAACCGGCTGGCTTTCGTTCTTACGAATTACGTCCAACGATTGGCATGGAAGAACCATGGCATTACCGAAACAAAGCACAATTCCAATTAAGAAAAAATAAGAAAACACAACAAATCGAAGCTGGGCTATATCAAGCAAATTCCCATGAACTTGTGCCATTAATCGATTGCTTAGTTCAAGAACCACAGACACAGAAAGTGATGAATACGGTCGTCGAGTTATTGAATAAGTATGACCTTCCTATCTATGATGAACGGAGCAACAGCGGCATTTTTCGGACGATCATGGTACGTGTTGGAATAAAAACGGGTGAATTACAAGTTGTCTTTATTACTCGCAGTCAAAAATTTCCACAAAAAAATGCAATCATCCGTGACATTAACCAACAATTGCCAGAGGTTGTTTCAATCATGCAAAATGTTCAACCTGCTAAAACTTCTCTCGTAATGGGCGATGAAACAATCCACCTTTGGGGAAAAGATGCTATTGAAGAACATCTCAATGAAGTTACTTTTGATCTCTCACCACGAGCTTTTTTCCAGTTGAATCCGCAACAAACAGAAGTCCTTTATAATGAAGGAATCAAAGCACTCGCGATCCAACCAAATGAAACGATCGTAGATGCTTACTGTGGTGTGGGAACGATTGGTTTAAGTGTAGCAAAACAAGCGAAAGAAATCCGTGGAATGGATGTGATTCCTCAGGCTATTGATGATGCACGTAAAAACGCTCAACGTTTAGGGTATACTAATACCCATTATGAAGTTGGAACTGCTGAAGAATTATTGCCAAAATGGCTCGAAGAAGGATTTGAACCAGATGGGATCATTGTCGATCCCCCTCGTACAGGGCTTGATTCTCAGTTGATTCAATCGATCCTCAACTATCCGCCAACGAAATTAGTGTATATTTCCTGCAACGTCTCAACCTTAGCACGAGATCTGGGACAATTAAGTAAGAAATTCAAAGTAGAGTATTTGCAGTCAGTGGATATGTTTCCCCAAACGGCTCGATGTGAAGTCGTTGTAAAATTGACTAGAAGATCAAGTGTTACCAGCAAAAATTAGTTGAACTTTTTTCGGTACTTTTTCTGCTCGTCTGACTTAACCCAACCTAAGTAAAATAAAAAACATCCAAAACACAGCTCTGTGTTTTGGATGTTTTTGTTATGCAATAGTTCATGATTGTCCACTTTTTTAATTCTTACTAATTCAATTTATCCACTAAATATTTACTTTTTGATACTTTTTAATGCACGAAACAATGTCTGGGATTGTCCTTTGAATGACATGACTTGTTCAAATATATCTTCCCCATCATTCAGCATCTTTACGGTGGTCCACCCTAGTGATTCGGTGATGGCACTTGCAACGGTGGCATTGATCGCTGCCCCTGTAACAGTTCCAACTGCTGGTACAAATTTGACAATATTTCCGACAGTACTTCTTCCTAAACTGACTACTACAAGTTCTTTAGAAACACTTTTCCCTAAACTTTCTGACCAAGGTTGTCCAAAAAGTTTATGTAGCCGAGCCATCATAGTCAATTGAACTGGAACTAATAAAAACGCATCTGAAAAAGGGATCGGAGAGCAACCGATGATTGCAGCTGTTAACGAAGCCGCGTGAATGATCCTATGACTTTTTTTGCGTGTCGTTTCATCGACTCCTTTTAAAAAATCTTTAAATACATGATCAAATTTTGCTTGATTTTTTGCAAGGATTTTTTCTGCTACGATTTTCGATTGGTCATAAGCATTAAGGATCACTCTAGCTGATTTTTGTGGCATTTTTTTTAACACTTCAGCAAAGAAAGTGTCGAACTCTTGCTGGTCAAGTGTTTCTTTAGCAAGTGGTGCAACATGATTAGTTTCATCGCTTGTATCTTGCGTATTCTTCTTAAAAAATCTCATCATACTTTTCCCCCTACTAAAAACTACCAATACTCCATTTAATGAAGCATTGTTGTAGCTCTATCATACATTAAACCTTTCCTTAACCAAAATCATTCACTCATGAACAAAAGAAGGTTGAAACAACAATGTTTAGCATCAATAATTTAGAACGAATTTCCGAAAACTGCTTCTCAAATTTAAAGATGAAAATCTCGAAACAACCCCCCATGTTTTGAGATTTTTTGACTTATCGCCGAAGGTCAGCTCTTTGAACACCGTGAATCAGAGGTCGTGAAAACATCGGGTAGCTCTGATGACAATAAGAAAGAATTTTTTGAAACAGCTTCTCACGTTTTGAAAAATTCAGGCTTATTTCGAGGAGCTGATGGTTGGACACCATTTACACATTTTTAGAAATAAAGAGACTGAAGCAAGTTTTGCTTCAGTCTCCTACACTTGTCTTTGAATAATTGGTATTTCTAGCACAGATTCGCTGAAATTGAACCCAAAAGATTCTTATGCTTTATTATTGAATATTCGCATCAATTACTTGATAAAAAGCATTGGTTGTATCACTAATATTCCATACAGCCAAGATCACGTGATAGCCTTTACGATCTTTTGGAATATTGATTGTTTGTTTGACAGTTTGTGGCGGTCTTGCACCTTTGTCATCAATTTTTGATATCAATTCAAAATCACTGATTTTCAATGGTGCATTAGGATTCCAACCAGTTTTAGTGATATAGTAATCCCAAGTACTTGTACTATGCTGCGCAGTTAAAAACCAAGTAATATTCAAGTTACCAGTATTGATGATATTTTTATGCCATCTAGTTGCTGTTTGCTCATCTAGTGGCTCAAATCCAGTAACCCCAGCACTTGCTATTTTCCCATCGATAAAGGTATTTTTTGGTGCTTCAATACTTTGTGGCTCCCACTCAGCTCGTCCAACATTTTGGTTCAAATTACCAGCTGCTGCAGTTCCGAAATAAGCACGACTTCCAGGTGAGGTAATATAGCCATGAGCATAGCCAGATGCACCAAATCCAAACAAACCTAACATAACAACGCCAACAAACATTAAGATATTAACCTTTTTCATGATGAACCTCCCATTCATTGATAGGTTCATTGTAAGCGCTTTTAATAAAAGAATCAAACATTATGCTTTTATAACTTTTAATAGATTCTTACCCATAAAGCTTCTGTAATATCTGGTTCCCATCCCTCAGTAGCTGGATGTGGTTGAATACAACGATAACGATGTCCCTTATAGGTAACGATATCGCCTATTTTATATGATTTTCCGATAACCCAAGTATCACCTTGCGTACTTTCACTTGTGGTTTTCACTGAGATTGCTTGGCTAAAGTCAGAGGTCCCTACAGCGTTAACTGCTTTAACTTTATAGCTGTAGGTTGTATTTGCTTGTAAATTTTGATCTTTAAATGTATTCGTTGCACTTGTAGCGATGCGGATATTGTTTCGATAAACTTCATAATGAGTGACTTTTTCTTTTGAAGCATTATTAGTCCAGTTTAAAGTCACTGAATTTTGCGTAACATTACTACTAGTTAAATTTACCGGAATGGATGGTTTAGTTAGCGTTTCTACTGGGTCATTTTCTCCACCAGTCGTTCCATCAGTGAATTGTTGGGCAACAGTTAAGAACTCATATTGATTTTTGACTTGACCTTGACCACCATCGACCATGGCATCACGGTTCATTGACCAATAAGAAACCATCCCGAGTTTTCTTGATTTTGCATGTTGGACGATTTTATTGAACATATCAGTTGTAAAGTATGGATGTGTGTCTCCTTCAAATCCAACGGAAGGGGTTGTTCCTAATTTAGCATAAGCTTGAGCATCAGTTAACGTTTTGTTCGCATAACGTTTGTAGTAATCTTGTAATTGTTTTTTCGTATTGTCCACTGCATCTAGTGAACCTTGCGCATAATCGGGAACAACGCTACCGTAACACATCGTCATGATATTAACGGTAGTTAGATCAACACCTGCCTCAAGATAAGCTTGCAAGACAGATAAACCTGTAGATACCAATCCAAAGTCCATCACTGGTAATGTAAGGGTCACACTAACACCTGTTTCATCTTGGACTTTTTTAATCGCTTTAGCATTAGCTAAATTATGCGCATAATTCATTGCCCCAGCTTCTACGTCGAAATCAACACGAGTTAATCCATAACCATCAATAATTTCTTTATAAGCATTTGCTAAAATGGTTGAATCTTGTGTTGTTTCCCAAAATGCGCCAGAATTTAGACCACCAAATGATACAGCAACATCGCCACCAACTTCTCTTAATTCGCGAATGGATTTTTTGATTCCTTCATATTGCCATTGATCGCTATCACTTTCGCTTAAGCCTCCAAATCCACCCCAGGCCCAGTCAATCTTACCATTTTTAATACCTCTTGATTGCATGAATCCTAAATTGAAGAATTTTTGTCCAGTGCTTTTTGCCACTGCAGCTAAATTAAGCGCTCCGTTATTTGATAGATTGCTGCCTGAAACATATGCCGTCATATCGACAAATGGTGCTACTACTTGATCCGCCCATTTGATCCCTTGACCAACGCCAAAACCAGCTTGCTTGTTCGTACTTTGTTCTGTCGCAAACGCCTCTTCCATATTCAATAATAATGGCGCAATCATCAGACTACAAAGAGCTGCTCCCGCTAACATTTTTTTGATTCTTTTATTTCCCATATCTTCTTCTCCTCTCGTGATCAGTGCTATTATCATCTGTTTTGTAATCGATTACATATATTATCTTATCAGATAAATAACATCAAAAATAACAATAAATTTAACAATTAACGTTATTTAATCTAATTGACTATTTTCTTTAATAATGTTCGGAGTTACAACATTACAACGACAATGCTTTTCTTTATTCAATAAGAGATAGGGGTTAATATTTTAATATAATAACTGATTTAAAATAACTAAACCAAAAGCATAACCTTCCAAATCAAATTCAAGTATGTTTAAAACGTTCATGGTAAACTAGAATTATAGAAAGGAGTTAAAACAATATGGCTATACTGAAAGATTATCGTTTTTGGGTTTGTACTGTTGGCATAGTGATTTTAGGTTTCTTATCGGGGATACTAAGTGGTAATCCAGGTAGTTATTATTATTCACTTGAGCTACCTCCTTTTGCACCACCTAGTTGGATCTTTGGTCCTATGTGGACAGTGCTATATATTTTAATGGGAATTTCGTTATATTTACTATTGGTAATGAAAAACAAAAGGGTCAAACAAAAATTAATTACATTATTTGTTATTCAATTTGTATGTAATTTTATCTGGTCTGCTTTGTTTTTCAACTTGCAAAACACCTTAATTGCTGCACTAGATATTACTTTATTAGTGATCCTTCTCTCCATACTGCTTTATCAACTATGGAACCACTATCGCTTAGTGATGTGGTTACTGGTACCATATTATCTCTGGGTATTATTTGCTACGCTTCTCAACTATTCTATTTTATTTTTAAACTAGTAAAAAAAAGCATCCGCACAGTCGGTTATGACTGTTGCGAATGCTTTTTTTACTTAATACCCATTTCCATAATTATATCCTTGTTCATTATTTTCTTGTTGGTAAGTTTGTTCATTGTTTTGGTTGTAGTTCTGATTGCCGTACTGATCATAATTTTGATTGGCGCTTTGATTGTATTCTTGATTATACTCGTTGTACTGATTTGTTGTTTGCGAATTTCCTGAATAAGTTGAATTATTCTCACTTGTCGCAGTCTCGTTCGAATCTTCAGCGGATTGCGAGTCATTGTAGAACATGATAGAAGCATTGTCATTTTTTAAATTAGGTAATGTCTTACTTGGTTTGATGTTTAATTGTTTTTTCAATTCGTTTTGGATACTTAATAAATCATTTTCACCTAAAATTTGATAGTAAATACTATCAATGGTTGCATCTTTACCTTGCAATTGATCTTGTTTGATCGTTTCAAATGCTGGTGTGTAATTGGTTGCTACATCTAGCATATCATCCCAATCTAGGTCAGTTGTGACATTTTTTTCGACCGCTTTTAAAATTTTCCGATAATTGCTGACACCATCTAAACTCAATACTTTATTAACAATTTTGGTAACGACTTCACGCTGTCGTGCTTGACGTCCGATATCCCCCTTAGGATCTTCGTGACGCATCCGTGAATAAGCAAGGCCTTTCTTACCATCTAATACTTGTTTACCTACAGGAACATGAACACCATCTAATGTAAAATCAATTTTATTATTGACTTCCACACCTCCGACAGCATTGATCAAATCTTCCATTCCATCTAAATTAATGGTTACATAATGGTCAATGGGGATATCGAGTAACTGTTCGATTGAGTCCATGGCCATTTCAACGCCTCCAAAAGCATAGGCGTGATTCAACTTATCAACAGTACCATGACCAACGATATTGGTATAGATATCACGGTCTAAGCTGACGATCGTTGATTTTTTTTGTTGCGGATTCACCGTTACCACCATCATTGTATCCGATCTTCCTTGTTCGGTTCTACCTAATCCGCCAGTATCCAGTCCTAACAAAAGGACAGAAAAAGGTTCTTTGTCGTCAATACTCACTTTATCTTTACGCTTTGTTGACTGACGATTCGATCCCTTGGATATTTGATTGACTGTTTGGTTTGCTTCACCCATGAGTTTAATTCCATAAGCTGAGACTCCGCCAATAAAAACAACGAGAATTCCCAGTAAAGCTATTACGACTTTTTGCCACCGCTTCATAACGCACCTCTATCTCACATTTTCTTAAAATATTTTCTCATACAACTAATAAATCAGCAAACTACCTATTTAATCATAATAAAACTTTAAAAAAATAGTCGTGAATAAAAAACTAATTAATATGTAATTTTTTGAATTCTTAATTATCATACCATAGCATCATTACAGAGAAAAGCTTGAATCTCAGTATTTCAAAACGCTTTTATTTTGAAGCACTGAAATGCCTCTTACTCGTTCTCTTTCTTAATTACAATGGTCGTCTTGGATCTGTCGTTTTATTTGCAAAAAAAGAAACGATGCCATTCAGCAGACATTGTCTCTTTTTTACAAATTGATACCACCTATTTTATACAGCTTTTAACTGTTTTTTATTAGCGATTTTGCGGATGTAACGATCTATGTCATGAAAATCACTCCCTGTTACAGACCCCTTCGCTAAAATTAGACTGTCTTCGATTAGTAATTCCTCTAGATAATCACTTAACTCTTGTAAAGTAGCGAACCATTTGAATCGTTGATCTTGTATTTGTTCTTCCTCAAAAATCTTTTTAAAATGCTCACCATAACCTAAGATATGATCTGCTCCACAATGTTCCATCGAATCTTTCAGTGATTCATGGATTACTTGTGCAGTACTTCCTAAGTCAGCAATCTGTCCAAGTACCAAAATACTTTTTCCTTGATAAAAGGTTCGAACTTCATCAAAATAATCGATAGCATTTTTCATCGCAGGCAAAGAAGCATTATGGGTGTCGTCAATAAATGTGAAATTCGTTCCATTCAAGGAAGCATAATTCGTTTTATCGAGAATCTTAGACAATGGCTTAAATGTAGTAAATGCTGGCAGATACGATCGAATGTCGCCTTTTATTTTCCAGACTGTCAATAAAGCAGCAAAAGCATTAGAAATCATACCTGCAGAAGCAACTGACAAGTTCATCGAAAATTCTTGTCCTAAAAAAGAAAATAAAATTTCACAATACTCTCTTTCTTGTCTCGTTTCAATTAAGAATACATCCTTTGTTTGATCATACAAAGAGTACGTGAGAATCTCTGCTGTTCTTTTTTTGGCTGCTGTCATTAGAATCGCTAGTTCTTCCTCACCAATATCTGTATTGATGATTGCAGTGCCATCTTGCTTCAGTCCTTCAAAAATTTTTGCCTTATGTCGTGCCACTCCGATAGTATCTTTTAATGAACTAAGGTGTGCTTCTCCAATTGAGGTTACAATCGCAATCTCTGGTTGCACTAAATTAGACATTGATCCAGTGTCATAAGAGTTCAACGCATTGACAGAGACTTCTAAGTTCAACATATCTGGCTCACTTATTAGCTTGCTTAGATATAGAGGAATCGCAAAACGAACATTGTGGTTCCCACGATTTTCTAACACTTTTTCATTTTGGAATAAATGTGAGATCATCATTCGTGTGGATGTTTTTCCTGCCGAACCAGTGATTGCTACAATTGGTTGTACATAATTGCTTCGGATTTTCTCTGAAATTTGTAGTAAAAATTCCCAACTATTTTTAACAATAAATTGAGGTGTTCTAACAGCTGGGTCGTCAATAGGAATTTCAGTAATGATTAAACCAAACTCATTTTCCCTTCCTTTGATTTGCTCGTTCCCATCTCGCCAAGCCACTGTCTTTCGATTGATGTAACTTCTTCTTTCTGGTGTCAAACAAACAAATGCTGTGGTATTATAATTGGTTCTTTTGTTTAAATGTCCAGAAAAGTACTCAAAGTTGTCAATTATTTGATCAAGATGGTCGTACTTTTGTAAATACGCACCATCGATATCAGCCAATAATTCTTGGATCTTCCACATTCTTTTACACCTACTTTGTTCTAGATTCGCTCTACCATTTTCCTCGTCTTGGTCTTGCTTGATTCACATACCTTGTTGCTGTTTTTTCAATTCTCTGTGGCGAGTCATCTTGGTCTTCTTCCCAAGGATACAACCCCTCTTCATTTTTTTGATACTGACTCCAATCATTTTCTAAAGTTTCTGATTGATGGTCTTTTTTCTTTTTCAGCCGAAACCCTAAATAGGAAAGACCAATCAATGCTAAAGCAGCAAATCGAATATAACCAACCATTATCTTCACTCCTCTTCTCTTTTTAAAGGCATAAGTAATTGATCAAACCAGATAGAAAATGCTCTGCATCATCTATTCTCATACGGAAACGATCATGACGCGCAAAAAAACCATATTTGATCACTTGCGGTTGTTTGAAAAACTGTGCAAACTCTGGAAACATGACTCCTGTTGTGATTTCATGTAACACTCTTTTTTTCATTACCGTATTGATTCGTGCTTTCGTTTCAAAAAATTCTTTTTCTATCGGAAAAAGCTTATCTTTTAAAGGACTTCTTTCTAATTTGCTGATCATTTTTGAGGCTGCTACTAGTAACTCAAGCATGGTTGGATAAGCTGTATCTCGTTGATCGATAAAGTTGATGTTGACCATTGCATTCTTAATACCAAATTCATAGTAAGTATCTTTTTCTTGATATTTAAGCATCTCATTCGTTGCATAACTTAACCAGTGGTCATGGTATTTTTGATAATTATTTGCGACAAATTGTTCCATCAATCCTTCACAAATCTCAAAAATCTCAATTTGTTTTAAAATCGCATGTGCTCTTAAGAGGGAAAACAGAATTTCACCATCATAATAAATAATTCTAAAACGCTCTTTTGTCATTAATTCGGCATTCAACACATGGATCGTCTGATCATCTGGAGTGATAAATTTTTCTGAAACAGTCGTGATTAAACGACTAAGGGAACTATGAAAGATGGTCTCTTTAGTCACTTCTGAATATTTTGCTAAAGCCAAGATTGCTGTCGCCTGGGCTCCTAACTTATACTCTACTTCTTTATTCAAGTAATCTTTAATCAACAGCTGACCATTGACTTCAGAAGTAAGATTTTCCAATCCCCATAGTAATCCTTCTTTGACTCGTTGCATCAATTCCTGGTCGGATAAATATTCTGCCGATTCAGCTAATGCGTACAAAGATGAAAAATGGCGAACCGAATTATAACCTTTTAGTAACTGATCATAGCAAGGATAATAGCCATAAATGAATTTACCAGTAGGAGTCAACTGTTTGGTTAAATAATTCGTTCCTTGTTCAATCACTAGTTCCGTAATATCATCAAGATTTTCTGTAGTCACTTCTCTGACTTGATTGCCATTGCCATAATCTTTCAAAGGGAATACTTCACCATTTTCAAAATAGAAGGAGGCTGTTTCAAAAAAATAACACTTTGAACGCTCTAAGTAGCTCAAATCACTTTCTTCACGTCCATATTTACGCTTAACATAGCCACGGTAATTTTGGGAATCAATGTGTAACTCAGGATGATTTTTTCCAACTATATGTGCTTTACTTGGTTTAATGATTGCATTTGCTACTAATTCTTCTTTTAAAAAACTTCTTTTTCTGATTCCATCTATTCGCAAATTAAAATCGATGTAATTATTCCTTTTTATTTTGTTTAACCGTTCTTTGACTTGTTGAAAATCAACTTGCTCTTCTTTCGTCACTACATCCAACCTCAGATACGTTTCTGTCTCAAAATGATAGGTTCGATAAGCTGTTAGAAAATTATTCCAAATTGTTTTTAGATTGTTTCCGTAAAATTCATAAGTCTTACCACGCTTACTAAAATCTCCTACGGATACGATTAATAATTTTTTCTCCGTATGAATGACTACTTTTTCAAGTACTTCTTGGATGGTTGCTAAATCATTTTTATCTGTTTGAACTGGCATAGACTCACCCCTATCAAGAATAAAGAGGTTATAACTACATCCATTATGATTTTTAAATCTATTTCTATAGTTATAACCTCTCCGTTAATTATTAGTTATTCTTTTTATTTCTTTTCATTTTCCAAATACCCATTCCCGAAATCAACGATACTAAGCCACCTAGCCAAGAAACAGATGAACTTACCGTATCAGAGGTTTTAGGATACATTTTTAGTGTTGAGCCGTCATGGTAATTCAATGGTTTTGTATGACTTGTCCCACCATAGTGCAAAGGTAATTGTGGTGGATTTGAACCTGATCCACCAGAAGTGTTGATCGGCACCATTCCTGGGTCGCCGTTCTGATCCGTATCTGTACCATTTCCTGCACTTCCCACGCCGGCATCCGCATCGGCGTCAGCATCTGCATCAGCGTCGGCATCTGCATCGGCGTCAGCATCCGCATCGGCATCGGCGTCGGCGTCAGCATCCGCATCCGCATCGGCATCGGCATCGGCATCGGCATCGGCATCGGCGTCGGCATCTGCATCCGCATCCGCGTCAGCATCAGCATCCGCATCGGCGTCAGCATCGGCATCCGCATCGGCATCAGCATCGGCATCGGCGTCAGCATCTGCATCGGCATCGGCATCGGCATCCGCATCCGCGTCAGCATCTGCATCAGCATCCGCGTCAGCATCCGCATCGGCGTCAGCATCGGCATCGGCATCAGCATCAGCGTCAGCATCAGCGTCAGCATCCGCATCCGCATCCGCATCTGCGTCGGCATCGGCATCAGCATCGGCATCGGCATCGGCATCGGCGTCGGCATCGGCATCAGCATCCGCGTCAGCATCAGCATCCGCATCGGCGTCAGCATCGGCATCAGCATCAGCATCGGCGTCGGCATCGGCATCGGCGTCAGCATCAGCGTCAGCATCCGCATCCGCATCCGCATCAGCGTCGGCATCGGCATCGGCATCAGCATCCGCATCCGCGTCGGCATCGGCATCGGCATCGGCGTCAGCATCCGCATCAGCGTCGGCATCAGCGTCGGCATCAGCATCGGCATCAGCATCGGCATCAGCATCCGCATCCGCATCCGCATCAGCGTCGGCATCCGCATCGGCGTCAGCATCCGCATCGGCATCCGCATCCGCATCAGCGTCGGCATCGGCATCAGCATCCGCATCAGCATCCGCATCAGCGTCGGCATCGGCATCAGCATCGGCGTCAGCATCAGCGTCGGCATCAGCATCCGCATCAGCATCCGCATCGGCGTCGGCGTCGGCATCGGCGTCAGCATCCGCATCGGCGTCAGCGTCGGCATCGGCATCGGCGTCAGCATCGGCATCGGCGTCGGCATCAGCGTCGGCATCAGCATCAGCGTCGGCATCCGCATCGGCGTCGGCATCAGCGTCGGCATCAGCATCGGCGTCGGCGTCAGCATCGGCGTCGGCATCCGCATCGGCGTCAGCATCAGCATCGGCGTCAGCATCGGCGTCAGCATCCGCATCGGCATCGGCATCCGCATCCGCGTCAGCATCAGCATCAGCATCAGCATCAGCGTCGGCATCAGCGTCGGCGTCGGCATCAGCATCCGCGTCAGCATCCGCGTCGGCGTCGGCGTCGGCGTCGGCGTCGGCATCCGCATCGGCATCAGCATCTGCATCCGCATCCGCATCCGCATCGGCGTCAGCATCCGCATCAGCATCAGCATCGGCGTCAGCATCAGCATCCGCATCGGCGTCGGCTTCTTCATCGTCTGGGATCACAGCAGCAGCTGGTAAACTTGGATTGTCATTTTCATCATACGCGATTAATTGGATGTCTTCTAAAGGTGACACATCTGTGGCTGCAATTGGAATCGTAAAGTTTCCATTTTCATCAGCCTGTCCTTCTGCAATCAAATTATTCTCTTGATCATAAATACGAACTGTTGCATTAGGATCTGCCATCCCAGTTACTTCATAACCATCAGTTGAGTTCCCTGTAACTACAACATTATATGGTGGTGTTACTTCAGCAGCTTGATAAAAAACTGGCGAATAGCCATCAGAGCTAGAGGCGATATCGATAGATAAAACATCTGCTTTTACAATATTTCCAACGAAGCCAGCTTCATAAGGAACAGACATATCTACTCCGGCTGCCGCTAAATCACTATAATTAGGATCCTGAATCAATGTCGGAATCGTAACCGTCGTTTCACCTAATACGCTCGCATCAGCTAATGTTCCAATCAATGATGACCCCACACCAACTAAACCTGTTGCAGTAGCAAAAGTAAGATTAAACGCTGGTTTAATCGTTGCGGACAACGCTGTATTGATCGTACCTGCTGCTATCGTACCAAGAGCACCGCTTCCTGCATTCGGTGTCGCTTGGATTGCTTGGACAGCATCATTGATTCCATCTAAAATTTCAGTCAGCCCTTCTCGAATAATTGTTTCTAATGAGCCATCTAATTCACCATAGATATATTCGTCCCCTTGCATTTGAAGATTCAATGCTACTTCAGCTGACGTCAATGTACTAAGGTTCTCTAATAATGCTAGTTGAGCATACACTTCATCTAAATTGACTGATGCCAACGGGTTAAGGTTAACAATGTTTTCAACAGCAGACACTAGGGTAGTTACCGCCCCATCTACAATCGACAATAGTGGTTGTAGTTCTTCTCCTGGTAACAAAATATCTGTTTGGAAAGTACCCGTCCCATTTGGATTAACTAAACCTTGCATTTCAGTTGGGATTGCTAAAACTGCTCGTCTCGAGCCATTTAGAACACTTAGATCAATCCCATTATTAGCTGAAATAACAAAATCAACATTACGAGTCGTTCCAGCCAATGGAAAAGGTGCACTTGCTGTTGTTCCACTGGTATTAGACGTCGTTAGATTATTGAACAACTGGCCACTAATCAAGTCAGCATATACTTGTTGTGAACCCACAGTAAACAACGGTGTAGCAATTGAAATAGGTGCTGTCCCCAACAGCATCCCTGCAGCAATAGACGTTCCTACTAATAAGTATTTTTTGGATCGACGTTTAGCTCTAGCTTTTTGATCCATACTTTTTTTATAATCCTTTTTCATTTTTTTCCCCCTTAGATGCTTCCATTATTTACTTATGCTTTATCCCCCACTTAATCAATCACTAACAACAATTATTTCCGCTAGGAACTGGCCTCCTTTCTTTTTGTCAAAAAGATATCTTTCTGAAAAAACTTCAGTTAACTTAAGTTACAAAGATTTTAGCAATCGTTAAATTAAAAATCTATTATTAAGTTTTAATCTTTTTAAAATAACTTTATTATTTTAAAAATAAAAAGGAACTGTAGCAAATATGTAAAAATATTGCATAACATTTCGTTTTTATGCTTGGATAAATTATAATGTCATTAAGGAATTTCTCTATATGTCCATTCATGAAAAAAACTAACAGCCCAAATTAAAATAACGTATTTTTCACTTATTTTTTTGGCTATTTTTTATAAAAAATGATTATAATAAATTTTTTTCTCATTTTTCGTAAAAAAAATGACAAAATTTAATAATTTGTCATTCGGAAAATTTCGAGTATAAAAATATAGGAGGGAAAAATAAATGAATTTCTCTGTCATGTTAGAAAGGAATATCCAAGTCCAATTAACGATCTTGGACAACTTATATCGCTCACAAGTTACTTGTACGTTAGAGGAATTATCGAAAACAGCTCATTGTGACAAACGTTCTGTGCTTCATCAATGTGACTATCTTAAGGTTTTATCTGACGATCACATCACAAAAAGTACAAAAGGCTTCACTTTTTCTGGAACGATCAGTGAGTATCAACTATTACTACTAAAAATCTTGGAACATTCCGCCATCTTTCAATTGTTAAAAGACCTTTGTCTTCAACCTAGAGTTGATCTGGTTTCCTTTGCCACAGAGCAAAAGATTAGTATTCCCTCCTTAAGAAGACATCTTACTCGAATCAATCAGTTGCTTACTACCTATCAATTACAATTAAAGACTTCAAAAGGCTTCGTGTATCTCAAAGGTAGTGAACCACAAGTCCGTTATCTTATTTATTTTTGTGGCAATACTATCAAGGGGTCGTTTGGCCCTTTCCAACCGTTGATTTTCATGAAACCTTTGCAGGGATTGAGTATGCTTTTCAGCTGACAAAACAAAAACCAAATAAACTGAAAATGATTGAATGGTGCTTTATTATTGCTATCACTATCGTCCGATCAGCACAAGGAAATCAGATGAATCAGAGAGAACTTCCTGATTTTACAGAAGAGATTTGGGATAGCTTTGAAGAGATTACCCATTTCCTTAAACGAATGAGCGTGAAAGCCAAGCTCGATCTTTTGGAAGTCCAATTTTTATTTCTTTGGTTACAAGCACGCCCAGCTTTTTATTTAAAAGACGATCACTTAGAACGAGCCATGAAATTCCATCTAAAAAAAGCCACAGCGATCAAACAATTTCAAAATAGTTTCTATAGCTATATTTATGAAATTGGGTTTAAATCTACACAAATCAACGTAAAGAAAAAATTACTAAATAGTACGATCTTTGCCAACGGGATGAGCGGGCTGTTGTTCCACCGATTTTCCACCATTAAATATGACTTATCAGTCTTTGTAGAAGAAAATTACCCAGCATTCAATCGAGAAATCAATCAATTAGCTTCCCAATTCCAAAAACAGCAACAAGAGCTGTATTGGGTACAATCCTGTCATTTGATCGAAGCATTTATGATCATTACTTCTCCAACATACTTTGATAAAGAAATAAAGATAAAGTACGAAAGTGACTTGCCATTAAGTATTGAACTGAGTTATATGAGTATGTTACAAGAACAATTACGAGTTTACTTAAATGTGGTTTTTACAAATGATCTTTTGTTTGAGCCAGACTTAATCATTCGAACAACCGATATGCCGTTAAAGATCCTGACCTATGAAGAAACAATCCCGTGTTTAGTCGCTCCGACTGATATGTCTAGTGAGCAGATTTATCTATTAAGCCAAAAAATCAAGAAACTAGTCAACGAATAACTAACTTGGGTTTTTATAAAATAAAAAAAAGATGGCAGACGCCATCTTCTTTTTATTATTTGAATAGACCGCTAAGCGGGCTTTTCTTCAACAAGTTATTATAATTTAGTCACTTCAGCAGCTTGAGGGCCACGTGCGCCTTCAACAATTGCAAATTCAACTTCTTGACCTTCTTCTAAGCTCTTGAAGCCGTCTCCTTGAATTGCTGAAAAATGTACGAACACATCGTCTCCGCCGTCTACTGTAATAAACCCAAATCCTTTTTCATTGTTGAACCATTTAACTGTTCCATGTTCCATAAATGTATAGCCTCCAAAAAAGTTCTTGCAAGAAACCTTGCATAAATATTATACCGAATTTAGAAAACGCTCGCAAGACTTGCTCAATTTATTTTTCATTCTTTTTTTTAGGCTTGAAAATGATTATTTGGCAGTTGATAATTGATTGTTTACTTCTTCCCAGTTCACAACGTTCCAGAAAGCTTCAATGTAATCAGGTCGTACATTCTTATATTTCAAATAATACGCATGTTCCCAAACATCTAAACCTAAAATAGGTGTTTTGCCTTCCATTAATGGTGAATCTTGATTGGCTGTTGAAGTGATCGCTAATTTACCATTTTCCATCACTAACCAAGCCCAACCTGAACCAAAACGGCCAGCTGCAGCTTTTTTAAATTCTTCCTTAAATGTTGCAAAATCACCAAAGGCTTCATCAATCGCTTCTTTAATTGCACCAGTTGGTTCGCCACCAGCATTTGGTGCCATGATTTTCCAGAAGAAAGAATGGTTTGCATGTCCGCCACCATTATTACGTACAACAGTCTTGATATCTGTAGGGACAGCATCCATATCAGAAAGTAGTTCTTCGATTGTTTTTTCACCTAGTTCTGGATGTTTTTCAATCGCTGCATTTAAATTTGTTACATAAGTATTATGGTGTTTGTCATGATGCAAGTGCATCGTTTCTTCATCGATATAAGGTTCTAACGCATCGAATGCATATGGTAAATCTGGTAATGTGTAAGTCATAAAAAAATTCCTCCTCAATGTGTTTGTTCATAGTGTCTACACTACAAAGAGTAACAAAGAGCAAGGAATTCTTCAAAAATTATGCCTACTGTGGATTTTACTTCTCTTTTTCAGGAAGTTCTTCCTCAATAATGGTTGTCCCTTTAAAAATAAACAATTTACTAAAGACATAATTGGCGACTACCACGATGACTTGGGTAATAATCTTAGCCACATAATCATTTGTGTGCATCACCTGAATCAGCAGCAACATGGAACCCATATCCATACCATAAGAAAGAATCCGATAGAACAAAAATTTACTAAATTCAATAACTAAATGAAAAAAATTAGGTGACTTGGAATGAAATACCCATAATTTGTTCGTTACAAAAGCAAATAAAACAGAACAAATCCAAGAAATAGTATTTGCTATCGGCATACTTAGATGGAGCATCTGTAATGCAATTGCAAAAGTAACGATATTCACGACTGTTGCTAAACCACCAAAAAATAGGTAAATAAATATTTCCCAGTAACCTTTTTCTTCTAAAAATTGTCTCACTCGATAATAAAAATTCATCGTTCATCCTACCTTACTAATCAATTCTTATTCATCATACCTTATTTGTCTCTGGTTTTCATCTTTATTCCTTAAATTCATCTTTGTAACTAGCAAATTTTAACATTCTCGTTATTTTTTATAAAAGCAGGTTCTCACATGAACCTTAAAGGAAGATTGCCAATTGGTATTTCCCCTTGTATTTCTTCTAAGACTTCGCTAGAATTGCTAATGATGACATTATGTATAGAAGGAGTAACTATGACAACAAAACAATTAATTATCAGCTCATTCACGCAATTTAAAGAGCTCAAAAATGCTAGAAAAACCCCGTTTGCTAAATCGGTTCTTTATCTTTTGGTCCTTAGCATCATCATGGCTTTGCCTATTTCCTATCAAGTGTTTCAAGTGCTAGAAAACATCAAACAAGATGGTCAGAAAATTGCCACCAAGATTCCAGATTTTTCCATAAAAAACGGGAAAATTGATGCAGCAGATCATGAAGGTTTCATCTATCAAACAAATTCTATCATCTTTACTTTTGATCCGGAAGGCAAACGATCTGAAAAAGATATTACTTCTGACTTAGTCGGAAATTTTCTTAGTGTTGGACTACTAAAAAATAAACTCGTCGTAGCTTTGCCTAATACCGGTACTACTTTTCTAAACAATAACTCACTTGAACTTGACTATAAAAATGATGCCTTAAAAAATCTAACAGGAAAACAATTGCGTACAACCTTAAGTGAAGCAACAATTCCATTTTGGATCAAGATAGTGACTTTCTTAATTTCTATTTATCCAAGCTTTTTGAATTTGATCGTTACTTTACTTTTAGCTAATTTTGCAGCTTATATTTATGCGCGTTTACGTTTGACTGGCGCTTCTTTTCTTGATTGTTTAAAAACGATGATCTATTCAATCACCCTACCAACAGTCTTAGCCACGATCTTAATGATTTTCTTACCGGCTTTTGACACAAGTGCTTTTATCGCAATAGCAGGACTTTTTATTTTTGCACAGGCGGTAAAAGGCTGGCCAAAAAGCCAAATGATGTAGTTCACGAATGTCAAACATAAGAAACGACTTTCTTCGATTAGGCGGCAACGCTAGTCAAAGAAAGTCGTTTTTTAATGTCAACTATTTTTCTAAGTAAGGATCAATATCCTTTTTTTAACGCCACTTCATTTATCTTAAGCTCTTGATTTGTGACATAGCTTTTAAGATTGGCTAGAAAGATTGTCATTAACTTATTTTGAAAATCTGAGGTTAAGCCAGCGATATGCGGCGTAATCAATACTTGATCCATTTCCCACAATGGGCTTTTTTCAGGTAATGGTTCTTCTTCAAAAACATCCAATGCTGCAAAGGCGAGTTGTTCTTCATTTAATGCCTGAACTAAATCAGCTGTTTTTAAAGAAGCCCCACGTCCAACGTTGATGAATAACGCATGGGAAGCGAATTTTTTGAATAATTCATAATTAAAGAAGCCCTTAGTCTGCTCTGTCAGAGGCAAAATATTTACAATGATATCCATATCAGCTACTACTTTTTCCACTTCGTTTAAGGAATACGTTTGACTGAATCCTTCTACTGGATGCCCGGTAGTATTTATCCCATAACTGACCATAGAAAAGCTGTCTGCTTTCTCAGCAACCATCTTGCCGATTTGCCCCGTTCCGATGATCAATAATTTTTGTTTTTCTAATGGCTGATAATGGACATGAGTTCCTAACCATTCTTTCTTTGCTTGTGCTTTTTGTGCTTGGAACAGCCCTCGAGAATAGCCTAAAATCACTCCCATGATGTGTTCAGCTATTGATTCACTATGAATACCACTACCATTTGAAAGTAAGATCCCTTTTTCAGAAAATGCCGTTAGTGGTAAAGTGTCTACCCCTGCCGAGATCGAATGTACCCATTTTAACCCTGGAGATGCTAATAGCTCTTTTTCGTATTGGCGATTCCACCCTAAACTAATTTCAACATTCATCAAATCTGTAGGTTCAAGCTCAGTTTTTATGACATAATTAGGCGCTAATTCAGTCATTTTATCAATAAATTCTTGTCTAAATCCTCGATCTAAATAAATAATTTTTTCTGCCATCTTAGTTACGCATCCCTTCTATTACTAATTGTAATCAAGTGTTTCGTGACTCAGTCTTATGAAAAAAGAGGTAAATATAAAAAAGGAGTTTTCCAAGCTAATGGTAGCTAAAGAAACGCTCCTTTGTTTTATTGTTCTTTGAAATGATAAGTTGGCTCATTTAAAGATGCATCATAATCAACAACAAGATCATACCCCTTGAAAAACCAGTCATCTGCTTCTTCAATAAAAAACAGCATCCCGTCAATGGTTTCTTCTTTGATTGGTCGTTCAGGCTGTTCGACAGACATTCCGATAGAAAAACCATCATGTACTTCTGTCTTGCCGTAGACTTTCCCAAAAAAACGAATCCCATAATTTTCAGGGATGGTTACTTCCTCTTCGAACCATTTACGTGCATTATCTGTTACTGATAATTTCATTCCTGCATCTCCTTATTGATTCATTTTATCGTCTAATATATCTACATCTTCGGTTTCCCCAATTACTAATAAATTATCATTTTCTCTGACATATTCATCTGCTGAAGGTGAAACAACGACCGAACGATCAAAGCGTCGAATTGCTACAACTGTTAGATCATAACGTTGCCTAAAATTCAGCTCCGCTAATGTTTTATTAAAAAATTTGGGATTAGAAACTCGAATTTCTGCAAGAGAAAATTGATCCGATAGTTCTAAGTAATCCAATATATTTTTTGAAACAAGATTATGAGCAATACGAATCCCCATATCTCTTTCCGGGTGAACCACACGATCTGCTCCGATTTTTTCTAACACTCTTGCATGATATTCATTTTGAGCTTTAGCTAAGATGTTGGGAACTCCCATCTCTTTGACCATTAATGTAACGAGGATACTTGCTTGGATATCTTCACCGATTGCAATGATCACATGATCAAAATTTCTGATTCCTAGTGAACGCAATGTCATTTCATCTTGTGCATTTGCTACAACTGCATGAGTAGCGATATTCATATATTCATTGACTCGATCTTCATTGCTATCAATAGCTAATACTTCTTGTCCTGCTTCAACTAAGGTTCGGCAAATACTGCCACCAAATCGTCCAAGCCCGACAATTGCAAAATTTTGTTTCACTTGCTTCCTCCCTTACCTATTTTATTTAAGTATAGCAAAGGCTTTCTAAAAACGAAAGTAAGCTTTCTTTTGTAGAATAAACAATTTATTTAACTAATCCATGTTTGAAAGCATAAATAGCTGCTTGCGTTCGATCTTCTACTTCTAATTTTGCTAATATATTTGAGACATGGGTTTTGACTGTTTTTAAAGTAATAAATAATTCATCTGCGATCTCTTGATTGCTTTTTCCTTCTGCTATCAGCATCAGGATTTCATTTTCACGTTTTGTCAATTCTTCATGAAGAATTGGCTCGTTTCTCTTACTTATTTTTTCCATCATTTTTGTTGTTACTTCAGGTTCTAACACTCGTTCCCCTCTTTGAGTTGCTCTGATCGCATCTGCAATTTCATGAGCGGTAGAAGTTTTTAATAGATATCCCGCTGCACCAGCTTCAATGGCTGGATAAACTTTTTCATCATCGATAAAGCTGGTTACAATAATTATTTTTGCTTCAGGCCAGTCTTTTAAAATAGCTTTAGTTGATTCAATCCCATCCATTTCTTCCATAACAAGATCCATCAAAATCACATCAGGTCGTAATTCCATTGCTTTTTCATAGCCTTCTCGACCATTTTCTGCTTCACCGATCACTTGAATGTCTTCTTGAATCGATAAATAAGAGGAAACTCCTAAGCGAACCATTTCATGATCATCTACGAGTAATACTTGTATCATTTTCAATTATGCCTCCTTTATCAAAGGAACTTTGATCTCAATACTGGTGCCTTGTCCTTTAAAACTAATAATTTTAACTGTTCCACCAATACCTGCTACTCGTTCCCTAATATTATTTAATCCATAACTACCTGTTTTCGTTTCGTTCATATTAAACCCGGTACCATCATCAATCACTCGTAACAATAAGTTATTATTGATTTTGTGTAAATAAACTTCTAATTCATTTGCTTTAGCGTGACGTAAGGTATTGGATAATAATTCTTGCACGATACGAAAAAGATGATCTTCAATCGAATTGGACAATTTTACGTCTTCGATCTCCCATTTCAATGAAATTTGAATTTTATTTTGTAGTTCTTTTAATAATTGCTCAATTCCTTGTTTCAAACTCTTCTCCTCCAGATTCACTGGGCGAAGATGAAGTAGGAGCGCGCGCATTTCAGATTGAGAAGCATTGATGATATCAGCAACCATACGTAATTGTTTGCGAAATATTTCTGAACTATCTGTTTTTTCGGCTTGTTCTGTTAAAGCAGACATCATCATCATCGCTGCAAATAATTGTTGTGAGACAGAATCATGGAGTTCCCGGGCTAAACGATGCCTTTCTAGTTCTAAGATTTCCTCTCTTGTCTGTCCATCCACATACTGGGGTCTGCTAGTGATAATTTGTAGTTCACTAGAAACTTCAATCATTTTTTCTTTTATTTTGGTTATTTCTTTATCAATATCTTGTACATAAATATCATCATTTGCACTGGGAATGGGTTCATTCAAATGACTAGACTCATAATTACCAGAAGATAATGCTCTTAATTTTTCTTCAATTTTACCATACTTTGCTTTTTGGATAAGTGATACTATCAAAAAAACCACTAATCCGACACCTAAGGCAATAGCAAACAAATGAAAAATCAGCGGCACATACAATAGTCTTGCACTTAAAATGGCACGCCACCAATTCGTTTGGTTACTTGCATAAAAATAAGTGAACAACGAAAACAAGATGATTAAAAAAGAAGCCGCTGAGGCATAGATTGCCATCATTAATTTTGATAATCTGCTCATCATACACGTATCACCTCAACGTCACCAAGTAATGTATTCGTGATGATTTTTAACCGTCTTGGGTTTTCATCATAATCGTTACTATAAATTTTGATGGATTCATTTTTTAATGAAAATTGTTCCTCTTCAAATAAAACATTTCCAACAAGTGTCGCATGCTCTAAACTGATGGCAATCCCTAAAGGTACCAAAATTCTCGTTCTGCCAATTCCTTTTCGCACAATAACGATATTATCATCCTTTGGTAACAATGTATTGCCAAGATCAATGATCGTATCCCCTGAAATTAAAGCAATATTGATGTCATCCCATTCATAAACATCATTACCAATACGTTGATTTCCAAATAATTGTTGTTTTTTTCGTTCATTATTATGTGTTTTTAATTGATCGGTTTGTACCATGATCATCTGTTTCTTTCGCCAAAAGGTATTTTTTGTTAGATCAATCCCAGAAATTTCAACCCCTTTTAGTCCGATAAACAAGATCGCAAATACTGCCATCAACCATAGTGCAGGGCTATTGACTAAACTAAAGAAAACGATCAAACTCCCTATAATCAATTGAAAATTTCGAAATCCAGATCGTGGATATTTTCTTAATGCTAAATATATGTTCAATGCACCAAACAATACGAGAAGAAGTAATTCTACGTTGTTCACAATTTGCCAAACTGCAAATAGTAATAATAAAGCCTCGACTACGATAAAAAAACGCCAAGAACTATTCATCTTTATTCTCCTTTCATGCACATTCTCATTCTATCATAGCTATTTTTTTAGAAATATACTATAGGACTTGAGATGTAAAGTTTGTCCTAAGTCAAATGGTTCTGGACACTCATTCCTTAGAAAAATAAATAAGCCGAAGAATCCCAAAAATCGGAGAAACGATTTTCTGATTCTTCGGCTTATTGCTCAAAGTTGTAGATGTCACAACTTCATTTTTGTTCAAGTATTTCTTATGCTTGCTCTACTTTAACGATTTTAACTAACATATCGCCACCAGGGGTAGCAATCGTTACTTCATCATTGACTAATTTACCAATCAAAGCTTGAGCAATTGGTGAATCATTAGAAATTTTACCAGAAAATGGATCAGCTTCTGCACTTCCTACGATTGTGTATTCTTCTTCTTCACCATCCGGTAATTCAATAAATGTCACTGTCTTACCAATTGATACTTCATCTGCATCAACACCGTCATTGTCAATGATTTGAGCAAAACGAATCATATTTTCGATTGTTGTGATTCGTCCTTCAACAAACGCTTGTTCATCTTTAGCAGATTCATACTCTGAGTTTTCAGATAGATCACCAAATCCACGAGCGATTTTAATGCGTTCAATGATTTCTCCGCGTTTAACTGTTTTTAATTGTTCTAATTCTTCTTCTAGTTTGGCTTTGCCTTCTAGAGTCATCGGGTAAACTTTCTCAACCATGTATAACGTCTCCTTCTTGATCTATGGAATACCGCAAAAAGTAATCTTTTGAGGAATATAATCCAAAAAAGATTACCACGCTTTTCCTAAAATGTAAATGTTTTTCTATTTTAAATAAATAGTCGATGATACAAATACTATTCTACGAATTATTGACATATTTATCAACTAATTCCAAATGTTCTTCGTAAGTTTTTGCAAAATAAACATCGCCTTTTTTGATATCTGCCACAAAATAGTAGTAATCATTTTGAGTCGGCTCTAATACGGCTTCGATAGCTGCTTCACTAGGGTTATCAAATGGTCCAGGACCATAACCTGTGTTCGTATATAGATTATATGGAGAGTCGACAGCCGTATCTTTATAAGATACCGTTTCTTTGTGTTCTCCCAAGGCATATAAAACAGAGATATCTGATTGTAAAGGCATATCTGCCTTGATACGGTTGAAAAATACTTGGGCGATGTTTTTACGATCGTTTTCTTTTATCCCTTCTTTTTCAACTAATGAGGCCAACGTCAGGACTTCTTGAACCGTCATATTTTTTTGTTTGATGGTTGTAAAATAAGGCTGTAACACGCTATTTGTCTTGTTTACCATCTGAACGACTAAATCTTTCAACGACATTTTTTTGTAGTAATCATAAGTGGCCGGGAACAAATAACCTTCTAAGCGATATTTGACATTTTGAGCTTTGCTCGCACTGTCCAATAAATCTGGGAATTTTTTATAAAGCTCATTGAAAAACGTTTCATCTTTCATCAAATCTAAAAATTCTTGTTTATCTTTTCCAGTGACTTTCGCTACTCTAGCAGCAATTTGTTCAATGTCGTATCCTTCCGGTATCACGATTTTGCCATCTGCTACTTTAGTTGGCTCTGAGGTGCCACCTTCTTGCAATTGTTTTCCGATCTCATCCAAAGTCATATTTGGTGCCATTTGATAATATCCAGCTTGAAAGCCAGTCATATTTTTAAATTTAGTATAGTAATTGAACACGATGCCGCTTTTAATCACTTGATCTTGTTCGAGTATCTCACCTATTTGTTTATTTGATGAACCGCTAGGTATTTCAATTTGAACAAGTTGATCATTTTTAGGATCCAATGGTTTCAACCCGCTATCCACATAGCGGTAAATGGTGAATCCTAGGACGCCTCCTACGATTAGCAACGTCAAAACGATCACTAAAATGATTTTACCAACGATTTTTTCTTCTTTTTTTCGCAAATTTTTTCTCTGATTAATGACTGCATTCTTTTCAGCAGATTGGTCTGATCTGTTTTTTTTCTCTTCTGGACGTTGTTTGTTTTCTGACAAAACAACTCCTCCTTACTATCAACTTCGTAACTTCATCTATTATACATGATATTTTGATTGACGTGAATTAATTTATTTAAATATTCTATCAAAATTGTAAGTAGTAAATCAAATGAAAACAGATTAAAATTAATATCAATAAATACAATAGTTATTTTAACTATTAGCGAAAATGAAAGGACCTTATGACACAATGATAAAAAAAGGCAAACATGCAAAAAAAGGGTCATTTCCTTTTTTCTCTATCATTCTAGTATTGCTCAGTATCAGCGTACTTTCCACCGGTATGATTATAGGATGGAGTATTTATACGAAAGAACAAGCTAGAAATGATTCCGATTCACTATTACCTAAACAAACATTATCGCTTACACCTGAAGAAAAAAAATTATCAGAAAAAATCAACCACCTGTTAATTAAACATGATTACATTGGCTCAATTTATGTAAAGAAAAATAATCATGTGATTTTTGAGCGTGGCTATGGTTATGCGAACAAAGAAAATGATCAGTTAAACAGCCCTTATCTTTACTATCAAATTGGTTCGATTCAAAAAGCGATGACAGCTCTGTTAATTCTCAAACAAGTAGAATTAGGACACCTTTCTTTGAATACGAAATTGGCTAAGTTTTATCCTCAAATTCCGAATAGTCAAAAGATTTCCATTGAAGATCTACTTTATATGAGATCTGGGTTGAAACCTACAGCTAAACCTACTACCCCATTATCAGATACAGAAGTCGTTCAATTTGCGGTTCAACATCTAAAATTAGTTGACTACCATACTTATCGTTATGAACCATTAAACTTTACAATTTTAGCGGGTATTTTAATCAACTTAACTCACCAACCTTATGAAAAATTAGTAGAGAATGAGATTATCAAACCTTTGGATTTGAAACAGACCGCTTTTTATGATCAAGTCAAAAACTCTCCGCATCATGCCCTTTCCTATCAAATGTCTGCTAGTGATGATTACTGGAAGCCATTAACTGAATCGCAAACAGCGATCCATAATGAATTAGGGACTGGAAATATCAGTATGTCGGTGCTTGATTTAAATACGTTTTTCACTAAAGTTTTATCAGGTAAAATGATCCCACAGAAATTACTTTTTACATTATGGAAACCCAGTCCTACTGGCCACCCATATCGTGGTGGTGTCTATTGTGGTAATGATTATGTTTTGGCACAAGGCAACATCAATCGTTTCCATTCAGTCGCTGTTTTCAAACGTGATTTGAAAGATGCGGTTGTCATGGAAAGTAACGACCAATCAGATAAAAAAATAAAATTAACTGCTCTAGACTTGCGAAATCGAATTTATAATTTAATTGAAGGGTCCAAGATATTAGAAGAAAATTAATCCTGAAAACGAAAAAGATTATCGTCCCGAAAATTAAATACGTCATAGTTCAAAAATTTTTTTATTAAAAAAAGTCGCCATGTAAAAGTTAGAATATTATCTGACTTTTGCATGGCGACTGTATTTAGCCGACTATCATAGTTCTATTTCTCAAAGTTTAAGATTTCGTTCCATCCACTTTTCAAGTGTACGAATAAGAACTGTCGACTCTTATTATTCACTATATTTCAGTTTTTAAATAGCTTTTCATACCACTTAATACATCATATTTTGGTAGATAACCAATAGACTGAATCTTAGAAATATCTGCTAATGAATCGTGAATATCTCCTGAACGTTCTGGCTGATATTCTAAAGCTAATTCCGTCTCTAAAATTTGATCAATCGTCTGGATCAATGTTAATAATGTAGTTGCTTTTCCCGTTCCGACATTAAATTGTTGGCCTAAAGCCGATTCTTTGTTAGCTACCAGAAGTAAAGCTTGGATCACATCATCGATATAGACAAAGTCTCTTGATTGGCTACCGTCTCCATATAAAGTAAATGACGTTTTTTCTCCCGCTAATTGTTTTTTATAACGATCAACTAAGATTGAAATCACACCACTGTAAGGTGAATTTGGGTTTTGGTTTGGTCCGTAAACATTGAAGAAACGAACTGCACTTCCTGGAACATCATATAAATGACAGTAATCCAAAACATATTGTTCAGCTGCAAACTTATCGATTGCATAAGGGGTTAATGGACGAATAATGGATTCCTCTTTTTTTGGTAAAGTTGGTTCATCCCCATAAACTGCTGCTGAAGAACTAAATACGATTCGTTTTAAGTTTGGTTGATATTTCCGGACCAATTCTAACAGCATCAGCACACTTTCAAAATTAACTCGATGTGTTTCTACTGGTCGGGCAACCGAATCTGCCACACTAGCAACTGCCGCTAAATGGAAAATGTAGTCAAATTGATTGGCACGGATGATTTCTTCCATCAATACTGAATCCGCTACATCACCTTCGATGAACGTGATGTTTCTATCCATCTCAAGATTTTCTACTTTTCCCATTGATAAATCATCAACAACAATCACTACATTTTCTTTACCTAAGTGATTGGCTAAGGTAGAACCGATAAAACCAGCCCCACCGGTAATCAATATTTTTTCCACTATTTTCACTCCAATTATTGATTTACATAAAAGATAAGTTTAGTGTAACACGTTTATTCTGAGAATACTATCTTATATATATGCCCTAAATAGAGCGATCATAGACTAATTGTTCCCTTTCCAATAGTTATCTCCTGTCTAACAAGAAAACCATACCATGCATAAAATATTCTAATAGTAGATAATATTTTTCTTATTTAAACGCTGCTTCTTTGTTATTGCCTTGGCAGAAGTTGGTCAAGGATGTATTTCTCTATCACCTTTTGCAAGAATAAGGGACTGTGACAAGTCTTTTGTCACAGTCCCTCACTGTCTTCTTTATATTAATGATCTTTGACTAAGTATCGCAAATCTTTTAAGTCGCTCAAAAAACCACGATGGACAATCACTAAATAAATGATATATATCACAATATAGGCAACCATACTCATATAAGTGCCATCAAACCAAAGATTACTAAAAATGAATAATAAAGTTAGACAGGTTTCTAAAAACATTTTAGCACCAATTTTAATATTCATATCTCTACACAAGAAAAATTCAGCTAAATTACAACGGAATGCTAAACTAGCAAGTATTAATCCGACAGTTAAGTTTAAATTCCCTATGATGAAAATGACGAATAGAGAAAGAAGTAAGGATAAGGTCAACGTCAAGACGTTTACCATTAGAATCGTTTTTTCTTTACGCAATGTCTTCAAATAGGTATTGATTAATAAGGACATTCTTCCTTCATAGATAACGATTGGAAATAAGATCCCCATGAATCTTAAACTAACTTCATATTCAGGTAGCCACATGCCTAAAACGATTTTTGCTGGAATATAAAAAATCAAAATAGCATACGTCAAAGGAACAAATACACCTCTTAGTGTTTGAAATAAAGAAGAAAGACGATCTCGATTTGTTCTTCTTAAAAGCGGGAACATGACGATCCCCACCGCATTGATAAAGGTCAAAAACATATTAGAGATACTTAAAGTAAAAGATAATTTACCAAAAGTCTGGATTGACCATTGTTGTTGAACAAAGAAACGGATCGTACCCATAATTAACATACTGGCAATACTACTCAACATTAATTTGCTACCAATATTAATGTTATCTAAGATTTCAGGTACTAGTTCTTTTAGACCAATCATTTTAACTTGTAGCATATCTTTTATTCGGGTCATTCCCCAAATTGTAATCACTAATTTTGAAATGATATCCATAATGATCAACCAGTAAAATTCCCGCCCACCTGTAGCAAAATATATACCGATTAAGACAACATATAAATAGCGATCATTTCTTGATAACTGTGCATACTCTTTAATCCTATTTGTTGATTGGAAAATATAGAGAATAAATGTTTTAACGATAGTCACTACAGAAACAACAGCTGTCAAAATCAAGATCAGTGCTTGGTATTCTCCAGGCATAAAGAAGTAAGCCCATAAAATAACGAAAATCGAAACAAAAAATTCAAATATCGCTAAATACCAAAACTGCGATCCTAAAGAACGTTTATCAATGTCTTTGTACTCTTCTCCACCGATTTTCAAGTAAATACCATCAATCCAACCAAAATGTAAGAATCCTACATAAGAAGAATAAAAGACATAGAGTTGCCAATAACTATATTCAGTCACTCCTAATAATTTTGGAACAAATAAATTTAAAAGGACAGAAATACCTAATGTAGCAAAGTTAGCTGCTACGGTATAATATAGATTTTTTGCGACAGCTTTTGCTTTATGGTTCATGCTGATACCTCACTTTCCTGACTTATATTTTATAAGATGATAGATATCAGTACCAAAATAAAATTTACGCTTATAGCGGAAGAAAGAAGCAAGAATTGTTGATAACTGTTCCTTTTCTAATATAGCAATACGCATTTCTAGTTCATCAATCATTGACAAGAGCATTTTTTGTTTCTTCTCAAAATCATCTATATCAGTTAAATTAGCTAAATAGTTATTGGCTGCATGTACACGTTGCAATCTTCGTCGTAACGTATTTAGTCTTTTTTGGTAGGCTGTTACTTTGTTTGCTTGGTCAATTTCTTTTTTAAAAGAGCTTTGACCATGTTTACGCCATTCAATCAACGGTTTTCTTAAGAGAAATAACCCATTGCTTAAAACAGCACTTCCCCACATGGACATATCATGGACTGCATTCTCCATTCTTGAAGCATAAAGCATCACATTCGCAATAAAGCTTTGGCGAATAGCATAGACACAGCCTGGACGTCTTAGGAATAAGTTGTTTTCATTAAAAACCACTCGTTCTTCTGATTGTCCCTCTATTTTTTCTGTATCAACCCGTTTTAACTCTTCGGCTAAACCACCTGGCTCTACTAATTCATGATAATCTGATACTAAAACTTGAACTTGTTGATTCGCAAAAGTACGACTCATTTCTTCAATCTTTTTTTCATGCCAAATATCATCTTGGTCACAAGTAAACACAACATCTTTACTTGCTAAATCCAGCAGTTTAAAAAAGTTTTTTCGCCATCCAACGTTTTCTTCATTAACAATCAATTGCCAGGTAGCCTGTAACTGATTTTCTTCAATGAATTTTCGTACAATATTGACTGTCTGATCAGTTGAGCAATCATCTTTTATGATAACTTCATCAATTTTTTGAGATTGATTTTTCAAAGAATTGAGCTGTTCTATAATATTTTTTTCGCCATTATATGTAGCCATTACAACAGTTGTTTGCAGTTTTTCACGCATTTACTTCACTCCTTCTAAGATATAGTATTAAAGATGCTACTTTGTTGTTTCGTCTTACTTTTTGTAACCATTTCGAGAGGCTATTTTTCGTAAAAGTTATACGGATGGTGTGTCACGCGTTCATTTTCCGGTGGCATTGTCATGTAATCTCCGTAACGCAATGTAAGAAAATCTCCTCTATTTTTGATAGCCATTACTTTGTGTCCTTCAAATTCGACGTCTTCATATTCAGTAAACCATTGCGTTGGAAAAACACCCCAATCAATATGAATCCATTCTAAATAACCACATGTGTCCGTATCTCCAAATCGGATTTTTTTAGCAGCTTCTTGGTATTTTTTTTGCCAATAGACATTATCTCCGATTTTCAATAATTTTTTATGATGAGGATAACGCACTACTAATTTTACGACTGCTTTCAAAAAATCAAAGCTTCGAGCATAAGCTAATCCCAAAGTGTCCATTAAGTTTAGACGATAATTCTCTGTTGTCTCTCTTAGAGCTTGACGTTCTGTAGCAGAATCTGGAATGCCGTCAATAGGAAAAATATCAACAAAAACGCCTAAATCAGGTTCTTCCCCACTAAAAAACTGCTTTGTTTTAGCTACAGTTTTTGGGTCAATCACTTTTGCAAATGGATATCTAAAATTTTCTCTTGTTTCAAAGGACAACAACTTGTAATTTGTATCATTTTTTAAGATCAAAAGCAATTCTTCATAATCTGGTCGGGGCATCACGATATCAATATCATCATCCCAAGGGATAAAACCTTGATGGCGTTCAACACCAATCAGACTTCCATAAAATATGGTATATTTTAGGTTGTTTTCACGACAGATTTTATCAATATAAACTAAAATATCAACTGCTTTTTTTTGTACCTCTGCCATTGTTAATTCTCTCATAAGAAGTCTCCTATATCCAATTAAATTTTTTACTAACGAACGGGAATATTTATTTGCCTTTGATCATCAAATTGACCAATAATAGAAAATATCCTTGCATCCTTTGTTTCTCTGCAAGGATTTTTCCTATTACCTTAATTATTTTTCCAGTCTGTTCAATTGTTTTTGTTGATCGAAATCATATTGCAGTTTTCCTAAATACAACCAGAAAATAAATGTTGCAGAACGTCTAGTTAGTATAATTTCAGTAATCAATAAACTAGAGACTAAGATGATCAACACAATTTGATTATCTATCAGAAATTCTAGATAATTTTTTTGCTTTGTAGCAAATAGAATCCGCAAAGACTGCCACATTTTTGATAGTAAAAACAGGACAAAAACAATTGTTCCAGAGATACCAGTTGCTGCTAATAGATAGAAAAAGGCACTGTGAGGTGTTTGCCCAGTTTTAGCAATATGAGTCTCTGGGATTTTAGCTTTGGCAATTGCCACAAAACCTTTTGGTGTTGTTCCGAAAATGGGTTCAAGTCGCATCAATTCAGTTGCACTTTTCCATAAAGCAAAACGACTGTTAGAAATATCTTTATTTTCAACAACATCCGGTCTTTCGGTAGTGACCAATTTTTCGTCAGGAATTTTTTTCTCTGAATCTTTTTCAAAAAAGTCAACGACCTTAGGACTTGTGATTTCCACACGGTTTGCTACATTGACGTAACCTGTTTTCATCAATGATACGCCACCAAAAACAACGGCTGAACTAATCGCAGCTAGGACTGTTGCTCCTACTACTTTCAATACTAACGATTGATTTTTTTTCGACTGATAAAATAAGTAAAAGAAGAAAACACCAAAAAAGGCCGCAACTACCAATTGGATCATACCAGATCTTGAACCTGAGAGAGAAATATAGCTAAATTGAACAAACATAACAAAAATAGAAAGAACTTTCACCCATAGCTTTTGATTAAAAATAGCTTTTCTAAGGGCAAAAATAATACAAACCAATGAAATAGTTGTCGCATAGTTTGGATCAACAAAAATCCCATAAAGACGATTTTCAAAAAAACCGATTCGCATGCCATAATACAATGATTTAACTGGCGTAGAAAAACTTACACGAGCAAAAAACAAATAAAGAGAAAATAGGACAAGTGCAGACCAAACAACTAAAAGAATCGTTTCAAACACAGTAAATAGTTTTTTGTTATTTTCTCTTCCCACTTCAAATACACAAAAGAAAAAGATACATTGCCAAATAATCAGTTTGATGTTTTCCGTGAAAGCATATTCTCGATTCAACAATGTACTGATTGCTAAAATCACTATAAAAACAATTAACCAATATTCAATTTTTATTTTCTTTTTTTCGAGAATCATTGGTAAAAAGTGGCTAAGGAAAATGACTCCTGATAATAACATGATAATCATCGAAAAGATGGAATCGATTTTTGGTGGTAGTGTGGAATAAACACTAACCATCCGACAGATTAAGACAAGCTCAAAAAAAACAATATAGGGCAATGCTATTTTTTGTCCTATACTATGGAATTGCTTTGAAAATTTAGTAAACATTTTATCCTCCATTAGTATAAAAGATCAATCACCGTAACGGTTAATCTTTAGTTTTAGTTATATGTTTCCTTCTAAATTCTACTGGAAACTTATATAAATGTAAGCTAATCATTAAGAGTAATGTAGAAAACTTACGACTCTTGGTAAAAATCTCATTCTCCATAATGAATCGAAAGTTATGTCTTAAATAACTTACGATTTCTTTTGTTTCCGGACGATCCGTTACGTTTGCTACTATAATCTTATCGAGAACTAAAAAGTTAGCAAAACAAACACGTTGATGTGCTGCTTTTTTGATTTCTTGACTTCGGTCTTTGAGCTTTATTTCATTGTTTTCCCAAGCTTCAATAAATTCAAATTGTTTTTCTGAAAAACTTTCTGTATTGATACTTCCAAGACGATGATAATAATAGTACTTTTGTTCAGAATCAATGGCTACTTTGTGGCATTGATTCAATAAATCTACAATAATAAAAGAATCTTCATGATATTTCCCCTCTGGATAGCGGATAGTTGAAAACAGTTCTCGCTTATAGAGTTTGTTCACTGCATGAACAGAGATGATATTTCCTTGTAAAATTAATAATAACGCTTCTTCAGCGGTTACTGTTTTTTTGATTGTGGGTTTGATTATCGGATCTTTTCCCTCGTAGACATCATAAATACCACAGATCGATAAGTCTGCCTCTTCTTTGATGATTGCTTTATATAAAAGTTCATACATATCTTCTGCGATATAGTCGTCACTGTCAACAAAGCCCAAATATCTTCCTTTGGCTACCTCGATTCCCGCGTTTCTTGCGCTACTCAATCCACCATTTTGTTTGTGGACGACCCGTACACGAGCATCCTTCTTTGCATAGTCATCACAAATACGTCCACTATTATCAGGTGAACCGTCATCCACTAAAATCAGTTCAAAATCGGAAAAAGTCTGAGCGAGAATGGAATCTACACATTTTTTTAAATATTTTTCAACTTTATAAACAGGTACGATGATACTAATTTCACACA
This sequence comes from Enterococcus sp. DIV1682a, assembly GCF_051711005.1. Classification (NCBI taxonomy): domain Bacteria; kingdom Bacillati; phylum Bacillota; class Bacilli; order Lactobacillales; family Enterococcaceae; genus Enterococcus; species Enterococcus sp. DIV1682a. The sequence goes on along the minus strand of NZ_JBIOLT010000001.1, from coordinate 875,020 downwards.
TGTATTTCATCCTTAACTAACTGTACTGTATGCTTCAGTGATTCTTCTAGACTAAAGATCGGGAACCAGCCAGTATCTTTAATTTTTTCATTATTTAAAATAGCCGTATTTGCTTTAGAAAAGCCTTGTTGTTCAATTGCATCAGGTAATTCAAAAATGACCTGTTTCCCACTAATTTCAGCAAGTTTTTGAGCAAGATCTTTTAGATGCAAATCAAAACTGTCATTAGAGATGTTATAAGCTTCTCCATTCTGACCGTGAATAAGGAGATGAAGCATCGCTGAAACAGCATCACCTACATAAATATAGGAAAAATACTGGTTTCCTTCACTCTTTAATACAATATCTTCTTCATGCACTGCATTCAAGATAAATTGAGAAGAAGCCTTAGAGTCAGATAACAACATCGTTGGGCCAAATGTACGGCATAATCTTGGAATCACAATATCTAATTGATGCTTCGCAATATATGCCTGACAAAGGGACTCACTGACTCTCTTACCTTCCGGATAGCCGGCACGTAAAGTATTGCAATCAATATAACCACAATAATCTTCCGAAAACTTTTCAACGTCTCCACGATTTTCGCCATAGATCTCTACAGTTGAAAGGAAAAGCACTCTTTTCGGTTCTGTTGCTACAGCATGTTTCAATACTTGTTCTGTACCTGCAAGATTCGTCATAATCGTGCCAATTGGATCGGTTGCATAAGCTTTTGGATGGGTATTGCTTGCACCGTGGATGATATAGTCAGCCTTAATAGAAAAAGGCAACGGATCTGTCACGTCTCCTTCGATGATCTCAAAATTTTGATCAGAGATATACGGAGAGAATCGTTCTTCCAATCTTTGACGATTTCTTCCCATTGCATATACTTTAATATTAACCCCTAAATACTGGTTTGCTAACATTAACGTATCGACTAAAAAAGAACCAATCATACCTGAGGCACCAATCATGAGTAAAGATTGACCATCCAAACTTTTTAAATCAGGAGTATGTTCGACTACCTTCAGCAAATCATCTTTATATAGTGGATTATTTATTAAAGACATCCTCTTCACCTAATCTTTCATTTTTAAATATGCTTTGAAAAGCTCTAAATCATCGGTTGTGGTCAATTTGATATTTTTATCAGAACCAGCCGCAAAATACAAGGTTTCACCTAAGTCCACCATCATCGTATTGGTATAAGATGAGTCTGTCATCCCAATATTTTCTTTGACCGCCCGATTATAAGCAGATAGTAATTTACCATATTGATATGCTTGTGGTGTTGAAACACGTCGTAACGTATTACGATCCACATATTGTTGTGTCGTTTCTTCGGTTTTCTTAATAAAAATCTGTTCATTATACGGTAATGAAGTCACACCATTTCCATATTCCTTACATTTCACAATCACATCTGATAGGACGAGTTCATCCACCAATGGACGGATACCGTCATGAATGATAATTGTGTCATCATCCTCTGAATAATCTTTTAAAAATTGTACACCGTTATTGATTGATTCTTGTCCTTTAGATCCGCCAGTAATCACCCATTGGACTTTACTGATATTGAACTCTTTGATATAAGCCCACATGGTTTCTTCCCAACCTGATTTACATACAACAAGAATTCGATCAATCTGTGGATGGTGTTGGAATGACTCCAATGTATAAATAATGATGGGCTTCCCCTCGATATTAATAAATTGTTTTGGTATATCCTGCCCCATTCGTTTGCCAACGCCACCGGCAATAATTATAGCTGTAATCATATGAGATAAATTCCTTTCTTTTATGTGTATTTATACTAAATAGGTATTGAAAACTTGCCTATTATTTCACTATCCGTTCAATAAAAACCATATTTAACCTTTTACATTTTCTCACAACTGCCAATAACTTTCAATGTTTTCCACTGAGCCTCGGTGAAATATAAGTATTATACAAAAAAACAACACATCAAAAGAATGATAGAACATTCGATTGATGTGTTGATTTATTTATTTTTAGTTTACTTTTTGAACATACTTTTTATTTGCAGTCACATAACCATCAGCTGTTTTTAATCGTGGAAGTCCTGATGGGGTATATTCGATTGATTGGATCTCTACGATCGTTCCTTTGCTAATTGCTGCTCCTTTTTGCGTAAAACTGAGATCTTTATAGTAGTAATCATTCATCAACAGTTGAACTCTTTTAGGATTCGTCACAAAATAATTATCATTTGCATTCGCAGCAGCTGTAACATACCCTTTATTAGCTGTAACATATCCCTTATTGGTTTTTAATCGTGGGATTCCACCAGCTGTATACTCGATACCTAAGACATCGATCACCGTACCTTTCGAAATCGGGGTACTTGGTTGTTTAAAGTCTATGTCAGAATAATAGCGATCATCCCTCAACATAACAATTTTTCTTGGATTTTCGATAAAGTAATTATCACTGTCACTCACTAATTGTGTTACATAACCTCTATTAGCTGTCAAATAGCCTTTTGCCGTTTTTAACCGTGGGATTCCACCACTTGTAAATACCACATTTTGCACTTCAATCAATTCATTTTTAGAGACTGCCTCCCCTTTTTGACTGAAATTGACATCATGATAATACGTATCATTTGTCTTCATGACCACATATCCTGGATTACTATAATAATAGTTTGAGATATTATCTGGCACTTCTTGCACATACTCTTTATTAGCCGTCAAATAGCCATCGGGCGTAAGCAATCGTGGTACTTGACCTTCACGGTATACGACACCTGTAACAGATACAAGCGACCCTTTCGTCACTGCTTTTCCTTTATGGAGAAAGTCTGTGTCTCGATAGTAAGTATCATTGGCTTTCATGACGATTCGAACAGGGTTTTTCGTATAGTAATTATCAATTGATGCTACAGTTGCGATCACGTAGTCTCTATTTGCTGTATAAAAGCCTTTATTTGTTTTTAATCGAGGTATCCCACTCTTTGTTTTTTCAATTCCCGTTACTTTGATGACCGTACCAGCTGAGACTGATTCTCCTGGTTTTGTAAACTCGACATCTTGGTAAAAACGATCATTTGTCTGAGCAATGACTTGTCCTGGATTTGTCATATAGTACATATCAGAGATATCACGATACTGTTCGACCAAATTTTTATTTGCAGTCAAATAGCCATTTTTTGTTTTTAATCGGAAAATACCAGAGTCCGTGTAAGCCAAGCTTTCTACTTCCACCACTGTACCTTTCGTGACTTTATTCAAACGCTGGGTAAAAGCTGTATCTGCATAAAAATAATCATCGGTCTTCAAACGGACTTTTTTAGGATTCGTTGTAAAATAAGAATCAATATTGCTTTGAGCCGCTACAACATATGATTTATTTGCTGTTAAATAGCCGTGATCTGTAAATAAGCGCGGAATCCCACTAGCAGTTGTTTGAATACTCTTCACAGTAACTAAAGTATTTTCCTTAACAGTCATTCCAGGACTGGTAAAATTCACATCATTGTAAAAACAATCATCCTTCTTGACGATGACTCTTCCAGGATTGGTCGTATAGTAATTATTTAGATCAGGTCCGGTTCCTGTATTTGGTCTTCCAAAAAAGGAACTGTAAATCATCGACATGTCAAAAGGACGAGATTGATAATTTGCCAAACCTGGGAAAAACATTTGAGACGACCACTGCCAAGCACCATAATCATTGTTCCACTGCATCGATTGTGTTGGTGTATAAGGATATTGTGCGACCCATATACGTTCTTTATTAAAGGGAGCAGGATTGATGTACCCACTATCTAGCCAACCTCTACTAAGATATAGTGCAGCATTAGAATACCCAAGATTTTTTAGTTGTTGATTGAAAGCCAAAGCATTTTTTTGTGTATCACGTCCTTCGGAAATCAAGTGCGGATCTTCTGCATCATCAAACATGATCGTATTTTTGGGCAAACCTAATTTTGACGCTGCTTGTACAAAATATTTTGCCTCTGCCTGAGCTGTTTGAACAGATGTATACACGCTGTAATGATAAGCAGACACACTGAGCCCCGCAGCTTTAGCATTGTTGATTTGGCTTTGCGCATACGGGTTAGTATATGATGTTCCTTCGGTGAGCTTGACGGTTACTCCCGTTACCCCGTAACTTTTGATTTTTTGATACTCAGCAACAGAGATTGTCCCATTCCAACTAGCGACATCAATGAAGTCTTTTCTTGGTAAATTGGGATTATCTGCATATACATTATCAGGATGCAGCGTTCTCGACATAATCCCATACTGATTTCCAGACGGTTGCATGGCATAAGTACCTTTTTTATGATTTGTCCCTCTTTTCCCGAGTTCAGCATCTTCTCTTGGATCAACTTGATTGGCATCTGTCTGGTCCTGGGTAGAATCACTCGTAGAATTGGCGGTCTCGGAACCCGAAGTGCTGGTACTTTCTTGAGTGGGGATTGTCGAGCTGCTGGTCATACTGGATTCTGTCGAAGAAGTCTCAGCCGTAGATGTTTCCGTAGTTGTCGAACTATCCGATTGTTTTGTATCGTTAGTTGTGGTAAGTGTTGCTGAATCAGACGAGTCGTTCATTTGCTTTTCTTCAGTTCCCACTTCATTCATAGCCTTCTGTTCTTGACTAGATTGAGAAGTTTTAGCTATATTTTCAATTGCATAAGTATTGGAAATAGAGCTATTTAATAATAATGTACATAAAAGTACACCAGAAAAAATCCGTTTCATCTCTTTTCTCCTTCATACTGTATCGTTTACTTTGTAAGCTTTTTTAGTATCAACAAGAACAGCTTCATGATGAGGCTGTTGTTCTTCTTCAGGGGGCAATTGCATGTAGTTACCAAAGACATGTTTCAAATAGCGGTCATACCCAACAGGAATTGGCATTTTTGTCTCTTCAAAGGGAACAACAATCGCTGATTTAAAATCTTCCAAATGGTAAATATTTCCCATATATTTAGGTCCGACACATAATTCTGTGACATAAGGTGTCGATCCGAATGAGTACTTACTCATTTGTTTTTCTGCAAAACGCCAAATCTTATAGCGGATTTTGGGCGAAGAGAACGTACTTAAAAGCACCTTGCTACCTGTTGCCATCATTCCCCCATGTTTTTCGGGCACAACCTGAGAACAAAACAATGCATAAACGAGCGCCCACATTTTTTGGATTTTCCGTTGCGCACTTTTTTCAGGCGCACCGTCCAAAGGAAAAATATCAATCGGTATACCATGAGGAATAGCCATTCCTTCTTGATACGTTTTGACAAATGTGGTATTTGCATCTCGAATGGTCATAAATGAATTATGATCATTGTAATTCTCAGAAGCAACCAATAGCGGATAGCGTTCAACATCAGCATATTTTGGCCATAGTTCTTTTATTTTTTCATAATCTTGTCTAGGCATAAAAAAATCCAAGTCATCATCCCAAGGAATAAAACCTTGATGACGGATAGAGCCAATACAGCCACCGCCACAAAAATAACAAAGTAGGTCGTGTTTATTACAAAAATCGACAAAATATTGAGCGATTTCTAACACTACCTGCTGGACATTTCTTAATTCAGGATCATTACTATACATACTTACAGCTCCCTCTGTTTTTATTTTATCATAACTATTTTTTTATCCGAAATAGAATCTGTCTAAATTTGCAAAAAAAGAGTGTGGGTCAAAAGGAAAACCTAAAGACCCAAACTCGAATAAATAGTGTGTTAGAAGAAACTTTTATCCTAACACTTTTATAAATGTGAGAATAAAGCCATGACAGCTGTCACTGCTTTTTTATTTCGATTGAAAAGCAAATGATATCACCCTGCTATTCCGGTCGCTTATTTAATACACTCGTTTTAGTGTTGCCATCAATCCTGGCATCTTTATTTCAACAAAACTTCCGATGCGTACAGCAGTTAAAAAGAATGAACAAGGCAGGTTATACAATTGTTTCGTTACTTTTTTTACTGTAGAGTCGGTGCAAGCAATTTTTTTCGCCTCAACAATAGTTGGATCCGTTAATATTTGCTTTGCTTCAGCTTTTTTTTCTTTTGCTGTCCGTGTCGAAGTGCCATAGATAGAAAAGATGACCGACGTCGTTCCTTTTAAATGGAGAGCTGCCATTCCTGGCTTATCGACTTCATTCGTCACTTCATTTGCTAATTGGTAGAACTCTTTGAAGGTACTAAATTTATTGGGACGGTACTGATTCGTGATTCCTTTGCCACCTTCAAATTCATAGATATAAGAAATTTTCGGGTTCATCAGGACATTTTGACAATATTTATAATAATGCAAATTAAAAATACGGTCTTCACAGCTATTGTATCCTTTAAAAAGAAGCTGATTCTGTTTTAAAATATCCCTTCGATAACATTTATTCCAAACTACATACATCAACTGATCGTTCATTAATCGATACATGTCTTTTATAAAACAATCATGACTTTGATAATGATGCTCCGTCACTAAATTTTCTTTTTCTGAAATAATCTGTTCTCCGTCCATCGTTCGAAAGATAAACGAACTAACGATCAAATCGGTGTCTGGATGTTTAGCTAAAAGCTTGTCATAATCAGATAAAACTTCTTTTTTCGGCGTATCATCCGCATCAAAAAATAAGATGTAAGTTCCTTGGGCTTGCATAATCCCTTCATTTCTTGCTAAACCAGGCCCTTGATTAGCCGTTGTGATCAGTCGAAATTTAGGGTCGTTCTCAATAAGTCTCGTAATGATTGCTTCCGTTTGATCTGTCGAACCATCATCGATTAACAAAACTTCATAATCAGTAAAATCAAATTCTTTTAAAGATGCGATCGTACGAGCAATCGTGCTTTCAGCATTATAAATGGGTATGACGATACTAAATTTTGGGTTACTCATTTTTCACTACCTCTCAACTAGCGAAAGATTTTCTCTTTTGGAAAAGCAATCTCTGCCAATGAATGAACATTCTCATCTTCTTCCAAGCCTTGAGAAGACATCTTATCAAAAAGAATTTTAATGGTTTGTAATAATATTTTTAAATCGAGCAATAAAGAATATTTCTTGATGTAAAGTAAATCAAACCGTAATTTACTGTTGTAATCTGATACGTATTTCCCATAAACTTGCGCATAACCCGTTATCCCAGCACGTACATTGTGTCTCAAATAGTAATAAGGATTTTCCGCATTGAATTGATCAACAAAGAAAGGACGTTCTGGTCGAGGACCAACGATCGACATGTCTCCCTTTAATACATTAAAGATTTGTGGTAATTCATCAAAACGAACTGCTCGGATAAATTTACCCACTGGAGTGACACGAGCATCGTTGCTCTTAGCCAAAACAGGTCCTGATTTGGCTTCTGCAGTCGCAGTCATCGAGCGAAATTTATAGATTGAAAATTCTTTTTGATTTTTAGTGATCCGAATTTGTTTATAAATAACCGGACCCGGTGAAGTAACTTTTACTAAAATAGCAGTTAATAACATGAAAGGTGAGGCTATGATCAGTAAAATCAACGAAACGATAATATCAAACAACCGCTTGAATAATTCATATTCTGGTGGAATCCTGAAGCCTGAAGCTTCAATAATACTTTCATCTTCAAAGTTCATGATGTTTGGATTGATCATCGTTAAGTTTTCAAATGTCGTATTGAGAAATAATTTCTTCTCATTTTTTGTCACTAGTTGATAGATTTTTACTTTTTCTGCTTCTTCAATATGTGAAGCCAGATAGACGATATCCATTTGATCAATCATTTTTTTCACATTTTCATAGTAGTGATCGATGACAACCGCTTCTACTTTATGCTTATTATTTTTTTTAGAACTGAAATTTTGTATGGCCGGTGCCACATCTTTTTCTGATCCAACGATCACGACTTTCTTATCACGACTGACTTTCAAGTACAACTTATAGATTAATATTCTGTAAAGACTCAATAAAATGGTCGCTAGCACAAATGACAGTAAAATTACGCCTCGTGGGAAAGCAAACCAGCGTCCAGCAAAGGTGACGACCATGATCCCCAATGTCATTAAGACTTGACCAATAACCGTGACAAAAACGATATCGCTGACCGTTCGATTATAAAAAACATATACGCCCAATAAGATATTCAAGGCAATAAATATAACAGAAATAAAGATTGCTGAATGTTGAAAAGTTTCAAAATTCCGCATGGGTATTTCCCCATGAAATTTCAGTAAGAAACTGCTATATATGGCTACATTGTACATCAAAACATCCATTAAAATAATGAATATTCGTCTTGCAGCACTCCATTCCCCATTTTTATTCATATATACACTCCTAATCACAAAATAATGCACCTATTATCTTACCATAGCAGGGTTTAAAAGCCTAGTGAATAAACAAATTGTAACAGAATTACAAAAAACTACTGCTCTACAATTATAACGCTTGCTTTTAATATCTCATTTTACGAAAAAAAAACTACCATGCTTTCTTAACTGATTGCATGATAGTTTCTATTTTCATTTCTTAATTAATCTGGTCTTAATGAAAAATCTCCAATTCCTTCTTTTGTCAGATTATCGTTATAAAAAGGATCATGGTTGATATATCCTGGCCATTTCACTTGCATTTTCTTTATCTCACCTGCAAAACGTTTTTGCTTCTCAGGAGTATCTTCATAGCCTCTTGATTTTGATTCAAAATGATAAAGTTCAACTTGATGGGCATAAACATTATATCGACCTAGCTCATAAATTTTCAGGCATAAATCCACATCATTGAAAGCGACTGCTAATGTTTCATCAAAGCCATGGACCGCATGAAAATCACTGGCTTTGACCATCATACAGGCAGCTGTTACCGCTAAGTAATTGACATCGATGACTAACCGACCAAAGTAACCACAGTGTGTTTGGTCATAGTTGTTCAACGCATGACCAGCAACGCCACCAATACCAACTAACACACCAGCATGTTGTGTCGTATCATCTGGGTAGTAAAGTTTGGCACCGACACAGCCAATTCGATCAAATTGCGCATAGGCAACCATATTGGTCATCCACTCAGGCTCAATAACTTCCGTATCATTGTTTAAGAACAATAAATATTTGCCACTTGCTTTTTCTGCCGCTAGATTGTTGATCCTAGAATAATTGAAAGGTATATCGATCAATTCCACTATAAAACGTTCGTTTAGTCGTTGCTGGTATTCCTTAAATAGTTCCTGCATCTTAGGATCGGTACTACCGTTATCAGCAACAATGATCTCATAGTTGGAATAGGTTGTTTTGTCAATAATTGAGTCGATACATAGTTTTAAGTCATCATATCCGTTTTTAGTGGGAATAATGACACTAACTAAGTCTTCTTGCAGCACTTCATAATTGACCTCGTAGAAACCAGAGATTCGTCCAGGACGAACTTTTCCTTTAATTCCTCTACGATCGAGTGCATCAGTCAATGCCTTGACTCCAGAATCATAAATATAGCTCTTCGCTTCACCATTGCTGGCAGTAGATCCCGGAATCGTGCGCCAGTGATACAGTACTTTATCAATGTGATAAATGTGATCAGCTGGGATCTGCTCAGTTATTCGTAGTACCAAGTCATAATCTTGAGAACCTTCATATCCTTTTCTAAATCCACCGATTTCTTTAACTAAGCTGGTACGATAAACCCCTAAATGTGAAATATAATTATTGCCCATTAAAGTGTCTGGTGACCAATCCGCTTTAAAATGAGGATCAAAACGCTGACCTTCTGCATCGATCTTATCTTCATCGCTATAAATGACATCAAGTTCAGGACGCTGATTCAAGACGCTTGCGACTTCAAACAACGCATAAGGCGGTAGTTCATCATCATTATCTAACAACGCCATGAACTCCCCTGTTGCCATTTCCAAAGCAGAATTGGTCGCTAGACTGATATGCCCATTTTTTTCTCTAAAAACGACTTTGATTCGTTGATCTTTAGCTTGATACTTTTCTAAACATTTTCTGATTTTAGGATCAGTTGATGCATCATCACTGATACATAGTTCCCAGTGATCATACGTTTGTTTTAAAACAGAATCAATACATTTTTCCAGCCATTTGATTTCGACATTGTAGACTGGCATAAGTACTGAGATTAAGGGACGATATTCAAATCCTTTAGCATCTTGACGTTGCTTTTGGAGATCAAACTGTTCATGACGTTTGATCCATTCGGTATAATCAACAGAAGCTGGTTTCATTTCAAATTTGACACGTCGGATCGCTTTTTTCACTCCGTGTGTCCGTGCATAATTGAATCCTTTTTGAAGCAATCTTTTTTTCTTTTCCCAGTTTGTTTCAAGGCCATCGTCATATGGATAACGACCATTCAATTTCACCGCGATCCCATTTTGATGGGATTTTGTTTGGAAATCTAAAATCGCTTTACCTTTCATTCTTCCAGATAATCGGATGTTGAAACCACTTGGTGTTTTCACATCCAGATTGTATAAATGATTGATATCCAAACGAACAACATTGGTGACTTCGGCAGATACTTTGTCCTTATCGACTTTGATGATCGGAATTTCTTTCGTCACCTCATCGACCGCCCAGCCAACAATCAATAAATCCCCAGTTGCTCTTTCACGAGTAATTCGGTCTATAAATACAGCAATCTCTTTTTTTTGCACGAGCTTTTGTTCTCCTTTATTAAAAATAAGTTCGTTCTTATATCTCGATAAACCAGGATTCGCCATTTTCAGCAACAGCTTCAATTAAAAAAGATTTTTCTCGTTCACATCTTATTTGCAATTCAAAACCAGCTTTTGTTCCCACTGGCAATTGTTCCGCCTCATTTACTTCTGGCCGTTCAAACTGCAAGGCTTGAAAAAATGGTGCTTGGTTCACAGATAACTTATAGGATAACGGCTGACGTTGTGCGTTAGAAATTCCCCAACCATTGATTGTCAAAATTTTCGTTTCTGGATCCCAATGCTTGCTATCCACGCATAGAGAAATCGCCTTTGCTTGAATTTTCTTTGCTGTTTCTTTCGATCGAAGCTTGCGGTTTCTTGGTTTAATTGCGAATTCTTCCTCAGTTATCAGTTTACAATAACGGTCAGTCGTCATCTGTAATTCGTTATCTAATTTTTCATTTGTCAATCGCACTTGTTCATTTTCTTTTTTCAGCGAAGTGATTTGTGCCATTAGACGTTGCTCGATCTGCGCTAAAGGTTTGACTGCCTCAAGTAGTTCTTTCATGGTTTGTGTCAATTCCCCGATAAACCGATAATGACAATGGATCGTCAATTCTTGACCTGCGACATCAAATAGAGTAAATTGTGGCGTTACTTCACCATCAAATAAATAGCAATCATTTTGTGTTTTGATTACTGCATTAGATTGGATGAAATCAATTTTGTTCCCCGCCAACTCCCCGCTAAATTCGATAAAACTTGGTTGATCAGCAAATTTAAAAATGACCGATTCGACATCCCCGGCAATTGGAAAAGTCAATGTTTGGTTTTCTCCCGTATAATTGTTGAAAGGATATTTTTGGGAGACTTCTTTGTTTGCAGTCTTTTGGATCACTTCCACCATTCGAACATAATTCGAATTTTGTGGTTGTGAGATGTGACTATTCTCAGTGTGTTTTTTCAAAGAAAAGAAGTATTGATAAACTTCTCCGAAAGGTCGCATTTTGAACTCATAGCGAACTGCTTCGGGTAATTCTTCATAAGTTGAATTTAATTCTGTGTCTCCGACAGCTAAGTAAAGGTAATCCTCAATATTAATAGATAAACCAGCTTTTTCAAACACTTTTTTAAAACCTTCATGTGTGTAAAAAGAATTATGTGTTTCATCTAATAAGCCATAAGAAGCCCATGGCAACTCATTGTTGAATAAATGGATCAGCACAGAATTATGGACTAAATTCGGAAATGTGATTAAAATTTCTCCATCTTCATTGAGAAATTCTCTCACTTTTTTTAATGTTTCAGCTGGGTTCACTAAATGTTCTAAAACATCGGCAAAAAGGATATAATCAAAGGTTTGCCCTGCATAATAGTTTGCCCACTCAAAACTTTCAATATCTCCATAAAAACCATCTTGTGAAAATTCACTGACAAAATCGAATAATTCTTTATCTAATTCGACGATACTTACTTGACAATTTTTGGCTCCGATTAAATGTTTGGTCAATCGGCCGTTTCCCGGTCCAAATTCCAAGACTTTGCTGCCTGGTTTAATTTGGGCAGCAATTTTCCCTACACTACTTTGTTCATCTAAGTCCATTTCAAAATCATACTTCATCGGCTAGATAACCTTCTTCCCATTTATGGTCTAAGACCACGATTCCTTCCCCAATATATGAACCATTAACAAATAAGTTCATATATTTTGTTTTGTAAACTAAAGGTACGGTGGCATTTTCTTCAAAAATTGCCACATCAAAATAATATTCACCAGCTAGCAGGCCTAGTTTTTCATATTCTAAATAGAAAACATTTTTGCCTTTTTTCCAAGGGATTTTGATGCCGTCCAACAGTGTATTTAAACCACATACGTAAAAATTATCGACAGTTCGTAAGGCGATCCCTAAAACAGGATTCTTGATCGAATCATCTTTTACTTCATAGGTTACTTTGACATACAGTGTTTCGCCTTGATCAAGCACGTCAACAGGATTTTTTTCTTTATCCAATAATTCCGCACTCAGTACATCAACGATGTCAGGCGCTGCAAAACGTTCCATTTGATTTTTATTTCGATCAACTGTTTTGACTGATTTTTTCTTTAAAAAGTTTTCATAGTTCGTTGTGACATCCATGGTATCCCCATATTCAACCACTTCACCATTTTTTAGCCAATAGGATCGATCACAAAAACGGCGGATCGAACTGATGTCATGGGAAACGAATAAGATCGTTTTACCTGAGTTCTTGATTTCAGTAAATTTCTCCATACATTTCAACTGGAACTCAAGGTCCCCTACAGCTAAAGCCTCATCGACAATCAAGATATCTGGATTGACATTGATAGCTACCGCAAAGGCTAAACGAACAAACATCCCACTGGAATATGTTTTTACTGGTTGGTAAATATGTTCGCCGATATCAGCAAATTCAATGATGTCTCCGACCATTCCATCGATTTCTTCACGAGAAAAACCTAACACCATGCCATTCAAATAAATATTATCATAGCCAGAATATTCGGGGTTGAACCCAGAACCTAGTTCTAATAGTGCAGATATTTTCCCTTCAATCTCCATTGTTCCAGATGTGGGCGTCAAAACGCCAGTAATGATTTTGAGCATGGTGGATTTTCCTGAACCATTTTCTCCGACAAAGCCGATCATTTCCCCTTTTTTAATTTCCACATTGATATTTTTCAATGCATAAAAAACGTCATGGTAAGATTTTTTGAAGGGATTCAAAGCTTCACGAAAACGGTCAGATGGTTTTGCGTACATATTATAAGATTTTGTAATGTTTTTTAATTTAATCGCATATTCAGTCATATTCATACTCCTTACAGCACATCTGAAAAATGTGGTTTCAATCTACGGAACACAGCAGATCCAATAACGAAGATAGCTAGCGTAAATACCCAGAAATAGAGAGTATACATTCCGTGTTCCCAGAACCAAGCTTGTCCTAAGAAAGACTCACGATATCCTTGTACAACATAATAAAGTGGGTTTAGTTTTAAGATTTGGACGATCACTGGATTGAACTGACTTGGACTCCACAGGATCGGCAATGTCCACATAATCAATTGTAGAGAAATCGTAATCAATTGCACGATATCTGGTAGAAATGGTTGAATCGATGCTGTCAACCATGTTAAGCCGGTTAAAAAAGCACACATACAGAATAAATAATAAATCAGTTGGAGCGTCATCCAAGTTGGATAGATTCCATGTCCAATAACCACCACTAAACCAACGAAAATAAAGAAAAGATGTGCATATAGATTCGATAAAATTTTCGTAGTTGGTAAAATGCGGATATTAAATACAACTTTTTTTACTAAATAAGTGTATTCTCTGAAAACTAACGTCGTTGATGTAAACGCGTCAGAAAAAAAGAACCATGGGATCATTCCCGTAATCAAATAAACAATAAAAGGATATTTTCCATCCGTCATCGCTGCCTTTAATCCAAAACCAAAGACCAGCCAATAAATCAATACGGTAAAGACAGGATTAATGAATGCCCATAAAATTCCCAAAAAAGAGCCCGCATAGCGAGACTTAAAGTCATTCACTGAAAACTGAAGCAAGAGCTTTCTATTCTGGTAGATATCCTTCATAAATAAAAACAGATCTTTAAACATTTGTGTTCCTCCAAGCAAATTCTGTTAATTACAGTCATGTGCCATTTTACCACACTTTTACTCACGGACTGTGATATTCTTAGTTTCTTAATTTTCTATTAAGCAACTTTACGCTAACATTTTTATTTTACATAAGAAATAATTTAATTGCAATGAAGCAAAAAGCTAGCTGACCCAAGAATAACTTGTTTCAACTAGCTCTTATCTAAGTGTTTAATATCGACGTGCTACTCTTGATAAAGAGCCGTCTGTCGTTCCCCTCGTTTGTTGATTTGCTATTTTCCGCTTGTTTGCAACGTTTTTTAAATCATCATAGCGATGACTTGCCATTCCCAATAACAGATAGATGATAGGTACCCACGGAAAAGAAGTTAAAGTGTCTTCCATAAAGGATTGGATCATCACTGCAAAGAATGCCCATAAAAAGGTTACTTGTCCATTCGATAAATCTGCTTTTAAGGTCAATCGACCTACATAGATTAAGACTAGTACCCCTGCGATGATGACACCCAGCAATCCATATAGATTTAAAAATGAATTATAACTATTGTGATTTCCTAAAAATTGATTTCCACGTTGAAAAATGAACGGTTTCATTCCAACCCAGACTTGTTCGCTTTTTTCTGAAATAGTCTCATAGAATTTCAACCAAATTTCTTCACGACCAGTAAAGAGATTTAGATGCTCGGAATGAGCTGCTAAGTAAGAAACTGGCAACGCAAAAATCGTGACAATCATGTAGGCTAAAAATGGCGCTCGTATTATTTTGAACAATTGTTTTGGCCAAATATCCAGTAAAACAAATACGATCATCGCAACTAAAGCACCTTTTGATTGACAGACCCAGATACCAATAATCCCAGCAATCACACTCGGAAATCCAACGAATACCCGAACATACCAGCGCTCAAATGAACTGGCAAACCCACTGATCAGTAAGGAGAGGGTCATTAAAGTACTACCAATCGTATTCGTGTTGATCCAAATATCGGAAACTTTATTATCAGGCAACCAAATACTTTCACCATCAGGAATTTTTATTTCAGTAAAAATGCGGTATAACGTAATGCCAAGAAAGACATAACATACTAAAATAAAAATCGAACGATCTAACTTATCAAACTGAATCCATTTAACCGTCAAACAAAAGACTATGATTAGCGGGATCAAAAGATCTACATTCATAGAACTTGCTCTTACTTCACGGAAATGATCAAACAGAAAATAAATAAGCATTGCCGCTGCTAAAAAAATAAAGTCAGCTCTTCGTCCTTTATATACGTTTAAAATAAATAAAATGACAATGCCAAACGTAACAAATTGCGCACTGTTGTCATATAAAAAAAGCGCTTGAGCATTGCCTAGGCCTGCTGTCCATACAAAATAAATAGCAGAAAGAAATAGAATCAGTAATCCAACACTCATTTTATTTATTAATTTTCCAATAACCGTCTGAATAATCTCCATCCTCCTTTCATACTGTTTTATTATACTGTTTTTTAAAAACAAACGGCAATGCTATTTTTAGATTAATTGATAAAAAACTCACTTTTAGTGCTTCATCCAGTCTTTTTAAAAGAAAAAACATGGAACCTAAAAATAGGTACTGAGCAATTTCAGAAGAAGCAGTAAAGAAATTTACTTCCTTACACTCCCATATCAATTACTCAATACCTAATAATTACTTTCTCAACCGCCTGTATACGACCATTCATCTACTTGGTTATCCGTATTATTCACAGCATTATTGGCTGTAGATGGATCGTTTTCAGGATAGGTTACTTCAAAAATCATATAACCATCTTTATCAGGACCGTATAGTTGAGTGAATTGTGCTTGGTACAATTGATTATAATCAGTTAACGGGCGTTTGCTGACCACGTATTTGATTCCAAGCTTTTCAGCATCTTTAAAGTTGAGGGTCACAGAAAACATATCTGGACGATCTAAAACAAATGAAGTTTTTTCTTTAGCAATAAAGGCACGTGTGTGGGCATATCGATTATAATATTTTTCATATTTTTTATCTGGATCAATTTTAGCCCATGCCTTCATGTCTGGATAAAAGCGTACCGAATTAAAAGCTTTTACGCCTAATGTTGGTGTAAAGTTATACAGCTCATCTTCTGTTAACCATACTTGTTGTGGATCTGCCTGATCAATTGCTTTTATCTCTTTTGCCAGAGTCTTTTCAAAGATCGCACCAGTTCCTTCTACAACTGGGTTCACAAAGAAACCTGAAGCTACAATCAAAGCGATAAACGAAAGATAGAACAATCGACAACGTCGGAACAGAATAAATGCCAGGATTAACGTACCAACAATCACAATCATGGTGATCTCTAATTCGGTAAAGTATTTTGTCATTTTGGAATTGACCAAAGCATACGCAAAGATTCCCGCGTTCGCCAACAATAGGAAAAATTTATACCATGTTGGGATCACATCTTCTTGCCAAATATAGGCAATAAACCATATGGTTAAGAGGCAAGCTGCAAAGCTAAAGGTTAATATTGCTCTAAAAGGTGGCACGTAAGATAATAAAGTGAGTTCAGCGAGCCATTTTGGTAATCCTAAAGTAATCCAATAAATTGAAAACAGACAAAAGAGCATTAAAATCCGTCCAAACAGTTTTTGTTCACTATTTTTTTTACCAAATAAAACAAATGGGCTTGCTAAAAAGACGGTCGGGAAGAAATGATAAAACAGAGCAACTTCAGAATTATTAGAAAAATTGATATCTTTAAACGAAATTTTCCAGTTTGTCAGAAAATAAAAGAACTCTCCTAAATGCCATTTTCCTCCTGTACTTACTCGTTTTCCTGGATATAAGGTATTTAAAGAAGCCAGTAACGCATCTTTAGAGGTTAACCAAAAGTGGATCAGTACGCCACCTATAAATAATATTGCCCCAATGATCAGTACTGCATCAAACCAATCCCAAGTGATTCGCTTCCCATAATAGAGCAATAACCCAACAAAATAAAAGACAAGAAAATAAGCAAGCATAACTTGATGGGCTGGATAAATCACCAGGATAAAACCTAGACCAAATATGACGATCAAACTCATCATCATTGCTCGTACCCATTTTTTTTGATGTTGGTAAAAATAATGATAAAAAACAACCATTAGTCCTAATGTGAAGAAAATCAAATCTCCCACGTGTTGCATGAACCACCACTGGACTGCTGGTGAGAAAGTTAAGGCAAAGGCGCCTACGAGTGATAAAGTTTTTTTTCTTTTTGTCAAAATCATTAAAACTTCATATCCCAATAAAACCATGACCACTAATTTCATTGCCCAATAAAACGAAAGCCCACGATCTCTTCCCAAGAAAAAGAATCCCCAATTGAATGGTTTACCAATAACTGTGATATCTTTAACAGGAGAATTATAAGCAATGATCATATTTTGTCCATTTAAGGAATAATCGGGATTTACTAAAGGATAGTCATTTTCAGCTTGTGAAAGATAAAAAGGTGTTTGCACGAGCCATTCATCTGAACGAACTTCCCTATTTTGCCCGAAGATGACATCAGTTTTCTTTCCGTCATCTCGTTGCGATACATATTTATCCCATACACCCAATGAACTACCATTCAAATTAAACGTCACAATAACTACAATGACTAGCAATCCGATGAGGTAACGAAGTTTTAGAAAGACATCAAGAACAGAATGATCTGTGCGCTCAGGCTTAACGGCTGTTCGTTGCGCGCGTCTTGTTTGTTTTTCCATGCGATTCTCCAATTTCTAGTTTGTTCTTTTTTTTACGGAAAAACAAGTTTGCTATTTCAAACTTTCAGCTGCTTCCAACATTTTTGCTAATGCTTCTTGCCATGTCGGAATGACAAAGCCTAGATCTTCTGCTTTCTTTAGACTCATCACAGAATATTGTGGGCGAACTGCTTTTTGTGGATACTCTGCTGAAGTGACTGGTGCTACTTCGACATCCGTATCTTTTAAGATTTCTTTGGCAAATTCATACCATGAACAGCTATTATCATTGGATAACTGATATACGCCATAAGGTGCTTGTTTTTCAATCACATATACCATAAATTCAGCAAGTGTTCGAGTCCAAGTTGGGCGACCATATTGATCATTGACAATAGTTAAACGATCATGCGTTTCGGCTAAACGTTGCATTGTAAAGACAAAATTATGTCCATAAACACCAAATACCCATGAAGTACGGATAATATAATAGTCTTCTAAGATTTCTTGAACTGCTTGTTCCCCTAATAATTTTGTGCGACCATACTCATTCAATGGGTTAGTTGGATCGTCTTCGCGGTATTCTTGGTCTTTCTTTTTGCCATCAAAGACATAATCCGTACTGATATATACTAATTTAGCATTCACTGCTTTTGCAGCCAATGCCACATTTTTAGTTCCATCAACGTTAATCTTCTCATCTAATTCTTTGCCTTCTTCTTCTGCTTTATCAACGGCTGTATACGCTGCACAATGAAAAATAATTTCTGGC
Organism: Enterococcus sp. DIV1682a; assembly: GCF_051711005.1. Lineage (NCBI taxonomy): Bacteria > Bacillati > Bacillota > Bacilli > Lactobacillales > Enterococcaceae > Enterococcus > Enterococcus sp. DIV1682a. The sequence goes on along the minus strand of NZ_JBIOLT010000001.1, from coordinate 856,253 downwards.
TTTAAGTTTGTAATATACTCCATTGTTTTTTCTGCATCAGTAATATCCAGCTCAGCAGCATCAGTTGACACATAAGCCATTCCTTTTTCATCTAATAAATGGCGTAATTCCGTTCCAAGTTGACCATTTCCTCCAGTTAATAAGAACATTCTGATCTCTCCTCTTTTTTGTTTTAAAAAGGGGTCTGCAACATCTGTCACAGCTCCCCTTACAATTGCCAATAAACAATTCCTATTTTTATACTAATTTTTTTCTGCACGTTTTACAACTTCATGCGTGTCTTTTTTACCCGAATTTTTTGAGAGTTCATTAAATCCGGCTTATCATCATTTATTGACCATTTTTGGCATAGGCTGCTTCCACAGCTTCTTTTTCTTTCTTCCACCAATCTTGGTGTTCTTCATACCATTTGATTGTATCAGCTAAACCATCACGGAAGTTGGTAAATTCAGGTTGCCAACCTAGCTCCTCACGTAACCTTGTCGAATCAATTGCATAACGTAAATCATGTCCTGCACGATCGTTGACATGGTCGTAAGCATCTTTGGGTTGTCCCATAAGTTCCAAAATCAATTCCATGACTGTTTTGTTATCTTCTTCCCCATCGGCACCGATCAAATAAGTTTCACCGATTTTTCCTTTAGTCAAAATCAACCAAACCGCAGATGAATGGTCATTCGTATGGATCCAATCACGAACGTTTTTTCCTTCACCATATAGTTTTGGACGTATACCACTTAAAATATTAGTAACTTGACGAGGAATAAATTTCTCAATATGTTGATACGGTCCATAGTTGTTTGAACAATTTGAGATCGTTGCTTGCAACCCAAATGAACGAACCCAAGCTTTCACTAATAGATCAGAGCCCGCTTTAGTTGAAGAATATGGACTTGATGGATTATAAGGTGTTTCAGCTGTAAATTTTTCCCCTTCGCCTTCTCCATGACCTGGTAAATCTTCACGTAAAGGTAAATCCCCATACACTTCATCGGTGGATACATGATGGTAACGAACATTGTATTTACGACAAGCTTCTAACAGGGTGTACGTACCAATAATATTGGTTTGGACAAAAGGAAATGGATCTTTTAGCGAATTATCGTTATGCGATTCTGCTGCATAGTGGACTACGGCGTCTGCTTCTTTGACTAAACGATCCACTAATTCTGCATCCGCAACATCACCAACGACCAATTCTACACGGTCACTAGGTAGCCCTGCTAAGTTCTCTTTATTCCCAGCATAAGTCAATTTATCTAACACCGTAACATGAACCTCTGGATGATGATTGACCACATAGTGGACGAAATTTGAGCCGATAAATCCGGCACCACCAGTAACAATGATATTTTTCATATAAAAATTCTCCTTGCAATCCTAAATTTCACCATAAACAAATGGATTTTCTGCTTCAAACTCTTTTAAAGTTGGATGATGCTGATCCTTTTCAGACATAATCGCTTTGGAAAGATCGATAGGCCAATCAATCGCTAAGTCTGGATCATCAAAGGCAATCCCACCATCAGCTTGTGCATTGTAGTAATTATCACATTTGTAAAGAAAATTGACATTTGGTGTCAATGTCACAAATCCATGAGCATAACCTTTAGGCACCAAAAGTTGTCGATGGTTGTGTTCAGATAAGATAAAGCCTTCCCATTTACCATAGGTTGGACTTCCTTTACGAATATCGACAATCACATCTAAAACAGCACCAGAAGTTACCCGAATCAATTTCGTTTGTGCTGCTTCTCCTTTTTGGAAATGCAGTCCGCGGATAACACCAGCTTCTGCCGATAATGAATGATTATCTTGAACAAAATCAAAATCTAAACCATGTTCAACAAATTTTGCTTTGGAATAACTTTCGGTAAAAAAGCCACGATGATCACCAAAAACATCCATTTCAATGATCTTCACATCTGTTAAATTAGTATCAGTTACTTTCATTACTTCAGACTCCCTTAATTGTTGGCCAACTGTAAAAGATATTGACCATATTGATTTTTTTTCAACGGTTGAGCTAATGCAAGTAATTGCTCTTTAGTGATATATCCCATTCGGTAGGCGATTTCTTCTAAGCAAGCTACCTTGAGATTTTGACGTTTTTCAATCGTTTCAATAAATGTGGATGCCTCTAGAAGAGATTCATGCGTGCCAGTGTCTAACCAAGCAAAACCTCTACCCATCAATTCAACAGATAGTTTTCCTTTTTCTAGATAGACTTTGTTTACATCAGTGATCTCTAATTCACCACGTTCAGAAGGTTTGATGTTTTTCGCAATCGAAATAACATCATTATCATAAAAATATAACCCTGTTACTGCATAATTTGATTTTGGTAGCGCAGGTTTTTCTTCGATTGACAGAGCCCGCATCTTTTCATCAAATTCTACAACACCAAAACGTTCTGGATCATTAACGTGGTAACCAAACACTGTTGCTCCAGTATCTTTAGAAGCAGCGCGTTGAAGCATTTTAGATAAGCCACCACCGTAATAGATGTTATCTCCTAAAACTAAGCACACACTATCATCACCGATAAATTCTTCACCGATAATAAAAGCCTGTGCTAGCCCATCTGGACTTTCTTGCACTGCATACTCAATTTGTAATCCTAACTCTGCCCCATTACCAAACAGTTCTTTAAATCTTGGTGTATCTTGAGGAGTAGAGATAATCAGGATTTCTTTGATACCCGCTAGCATTAGTGTAGACATTGGATAGTAGATCATTGGTTTATCGTAGACTGGCATCAACTGTTTTGAAGTTGCCTTAGTTAGAGGGTATAAGCGTGTACCACTTCCCCCAGCAAGAATGATTCCCTTCATGAGTATAAATTCTCCTTTTCAATTTAAAATTCACCTTGTTATTATCTCATCAAACTTGTTATTTGTCATGGAATTATTAACGATTTAACTATCTTTTATTAATTCCAAACCATTTTCTCTTCACAAGCGCCTTGATCAGATTCAACCGCCAGGTAATTTTTTGGGTTAGTTTAGTGTTTGTTTTGATTTCACTCACATTAAAATCATGTCTACGATAAAGTGTCAATGTTTCTCTAATAAACCCAACACGAGTTCCACCTAACATTCCAATCCACATATCATGCATTGGTACTTCAGAAGGAATCGGTACTATTTTTTTCTTTAATGAAGATCGAAAAGCCATGCCGGCACCGATATAATTACTCCGAATCAAATTATTGAGCCAGCCTGTTCGGGAATGCCGATAGGAAAAATACGACGCGTGTATCTCATTGAGTTGACCATCCACAATCACTAGATCACTCACTACTACTAATTGTTGCGGATTTTCTTCAAAATATGCGGTGATCTTAGCCACCTTATTAGGTAGCCAAACATCATCTTGGTCTGCTAAAAAAATGATGTCACCTTTAGATTGTTGAATGGCATGGTTGAAGTTGGCAATGACACCTTTCCTTGGTCCTTCAACAAATTTGATTCGATTGTCTAGTTGCGTGTATTCCTTTATAATTTGACAAGTTTCATCTGTCGATCCATCATCTGAAATAATCAATTCATCCTCAAGTGTCAGTTGGTTTAAAATACTATCCAATTGTTCTCTTAAATATCTGCCACCATTAAAGGTAGCCATACAAACTGATCGCACAAATTCACACCCTTCAGTTTTCAGTAAATGATTGTAATGTCAAACGCCATATTTTACGATTTCTGACTGTTAAAAATTGTTTTACTGTACGTAACAATAATTGTTTTCGATGACGCGGTAACATTTCTTTATCATAATTTTGATAAAAAGTTTTTTCAGCTTTCAGTATCGACTGATACCTTGTAACAGAAACTTTCTGATAATCAAGAACTGAAAGATCATGTTCCATTTTTTCAGGTAAGATAAAAACCGTCTTTTTGAACTGATAGATCGTCCAAAAAAGCCAATGATCCAAGAAATCAAGGGGAAAATCTAAATTAAAACCGCCAATTTCCTTTAAAAATTTGATAGAAAAAACAGCGCCCGAATTAATCGCCATGATTCGTCTTTGACTGAGCTGTGATCGATCAACCTTTTCAACTTGACGATTGATATAGCGATCCGCAAAAACAGGCGATATTTGGTTGCTTCCAGCATAAACCAACGGAACTGCTGCAACCAATTCATCTGTCCAATCAATCGTTAATAGCGTATCAAAATACGTTGCAGTCAATTGACTATCATGATCGAGTGTAACGAAATAGCGAATATTCTGCTGTGCATGATTCAACGCATAATTATAAGCCGTAGCCAGACCAGGATTTGATGGATCATGATAGTAGCTTATATCTTCGTTTTGTTCTAATAATGGCTCCAATTGCATAACGGGACTATTATCATAAACAACCAGTTGGATCTTCTTCTCTTTGACAGCTTTCATGAGCAGATCAAAAGAAGGCGATTGACTAAAACGCTGCTGGTATAATACGATAACGACTACTATTTTGGGTATGGTCAAAAGAAAGTCCACCCCCACTTATTGAAAAATTTCACCATTGACTGTAAAAAGATACGAAAAAGTTTAAAATTGCGATGAGCGCCTTTTCCATATAAATGAACAATCGTATATAACGGCGTATAAAGGAGTTTTTCTCCTGCTTTTTCAAAAGTTAAGCAAAGATCATTATCTTCAAAATACATAAAATAGCGATTGTCAAACCCGTTGACTTTTTTAAATTTATTGACATCAACGACCATAAAACTACCAGAAATCATACGCACGTAGCTATTGGTTGTTTCTGACAAATCATGGCATTCGAATTTTGCTAAACGTTGAGCAAACAACTGCTTGACAAAACGAGCCGGAATAAACCGCAATACATAATCGAATACATCTAATTTTTGGCGAATCAAATGTTGTGTCGTACCATCTTCATTCAATATTTTAGGTGCTAACATGGCACATTCTGGATGTTCCTGCAAAAGTTTGACCAAATCAACGACTGTCTGCTGATCCACCAGAATATCTGGGTTAAAGATCACAGCATAAGAAAAGTCACTCGTTAATAAATTATGGTTATGTCCATAACCAAATCCTTTATTTTCCTGATTAAAATAGATTTTGACAAACGGATACTTTAGATATTCTTTCAATCGTTCTTGGTAGTCAATCGACGAAGCATTATCGAAAATCAAGATCTCAACCATGGCTTGGTCATTTATGCTGGCTAGAAGCGTATCTAACGTTTGAAAAATCTTTTGACTATTAGCCGTTACGATGCTAATTAAAATCGGTTGTTTTTGATTTATTTTCATTAGTGTCTAGTCCATTTCCTTTTATATTTCTGTATGACTTGTGTTCGATATTCTTTATTGCCTAAAAAACGTAAAGTTTTAAGAATGTACTGATGCTTCTCGTTGATCAATCCAATCAACTCAAACAATAAAATAGCCGCAAATAGCATCGAAACGATCAAAACAATCGAACCGAGACGCCCAGTATAGTTCATGATCATGGCAGTAAATGAAAACATCAATGCCATAGCATAAATGGTCAAAACTGCTCCTTTATGCGTAAAACCTAGACTCAATAATCGATGATGTAGGTGTTTTTTATCTGCTGTAGAAAAAGAGACACGGTTCGCTTTTCTGCGAATAATCGCAAAAAATGTATCTGTTACTGGAACGCCCATCACAATCAATAATGAGATAGAAGAAACAAATGTTACATTCTTCAGACCTTGTAGAGAAAGAACAGCCATCATAAATCCTAAGAACAATGCCCCAGTGTCTCCTAAGTAAATTTTGGCAGGATAAAAATTATAAGGAAAAAAGCCAATAATGCTTGCCACTAAACAGAATATGACGATTGGTATGTATACTGTAGAAGCATGTAGGAAAAAATATCCGATAATACCAATTGTAATCAACCCGATCAACGAGATTCCGGTTGCCAAGCCGTCTAATCCATCAATCAAATTAATTGCATTAGTGATACCGAAAATCCAAAAAATGGTCACAGGAAAACTCAGCCAACCCAATTCGATATAACCAAAAAAGGGCAAAGTTACTGAATCAATGTGAATATCTGCCACAAAATAGACGATCAACGCTGCTAATAAGATCCCGACGGACTTTTGTTTAGGCGTCAACTCGTATTTATCATCCAGTACTCCCGTTAGAATGATCACTAAGGAAGCTAGTAAAATAGGAATGATATAAAATTTGGGAATGATGTCACGAAAAAACAATAAGGTGGATACGACAAATGAAATAAAAATGGGTAGTCCCCCAGCTGAAGGCATAGGTATTTCATTAATACGTCGCGCATTCGGTTTATCCACCATTCCGGTTTGGACAGAAATAATTTTAAATATGGGCGTTAGTACTAAAGATAACAAGATTGTTAAAAAAAATTTGACAACCATACTAAATGAAACAAGCATATTGGCACCTACTTTAATTAAGAGTCTAGAATTATTATAAAACACTCAAGCAATAAAAACTCGCAGTTCTATTTTTTTTTATGAGAAAATTTATTTTTGAAACGAATCCACCATTTATTTGTAGAAACTCGTCTTTTCTTGATTTCGTTACCTGTTATGTATTCTTGCACAACAGCATTGATGATTCCGCCAAATATAATGATTGTAGCAGCAAAATTGAGCCATAGCATCAAGACGATGAAACTCCCGATGATTTGGTATCCACTGACTCTTGTTGCAAAGTATTTTGCGTAGATTCCAAACACCTGAGATAGCAACATCCAGCCGACAGTAGCAAAAATCGTTCCCGGAATCACTGCTTTTAGTTTTAATTGCGCATTCGGTACTATCACATAAATCAAAAACATAATGATAAATAAGACAACTAAGGTAATCGGCCATTTCAAAGTTTGGAACTGGATAATCACATTGCCAGAAAAATTAAAAATCGGTTGGAGCGCTTCAAGTATCATTTGACCCAGTCCTAAAAAAATCGTTACTCCACTAATCGCAATCATGAAAAGTAAAATCACTACTAATGAAAAGAAACGGACGATCAAAAAATTCTTTCTATTTTCTACACCATAAGCCTTATTCATGGCAATTTGTAAAGCGTTGATACTTTGACTGGCAGACCACAAAGCAGCTAAAGCAGATAACGACAACAAGCCACCGGAACTTTGCGTTAACAAATTTCGAATTGCAGGACCGATAAACTGATAGACCGTCTCAGGGATGATTTGCCGCACATAAGTCAATACTGTCTCTTGATCGATTTTTAGAAATGGCAAAATATTACCAAACGCAATAATTAGGGGAAATAAAGACAATAATAAATAATACGCCACAACAACTGACGTGGTACCCATTTCTGAATCAGTGATCCGTTTTTTTGTTGTTGCAATAAAACGCATTAAATTTTCGTTTTGCTTTATTTTCCCTAATAATTTCATCAAATTCTCCTTATTGATCTAGCTTCTCAATACGTACCTTCTTCACCTTGAGAAGTTAAGATTCTTGGTCCATCTTTCGTAATTGCCAGTGTATGTTCATATTGGCAAGACAAGCCACCATCTCTTGTATAAGCAGTCCAGCCATTTGGATCCATTTTCATTTTCCAAGTTCCAGTATTAACCATTGGCTCAATGGTAATAACCATCCCTTCTTTTAACCGTAGACCTTTTCCTGCTTCACCATAATGAGGGACAGCAGGTTCTTCATGGATCGTTGGACCCACACCATGCCCAATAAAGTCACGGACAACCGCTAAGTTTTCACTTTCAACATAAGTTTGGATAGCATGACCAATGTCGCCAATTCGGTTCCCAACTTGCGCTTGTTCGATTCCCAGATACAAAGCTTTTTTTGTCACTTCCATCAAGCGGGCAATTTCCGGTGTTGACTCTCCCACTACATAAGCCCAACAAGAATCAGATATGCCGCCTTTTAAATCGATACACATATCCACTTTCACTAAATCGCCATTTTTCAGCGGTTTTTTACGTGGAAATCCATGACAAATTTCGTCATTGATGCTAATACAAGTCGCATACTCATAGCCTTCAAATCCAATTTGAGCCGCAATCCCACCATGGCTTTCAATATAGTTACGAACAAAAACTTCAATATCCCAACTCGTCACGCCTGGTTTGATAAAATCTCGCAGATTTTTATGTACATCCGCTAACAACGCGCCAGACTCAGCCATTGTTTCAATTTCTCGTGCTGATTTCAATGTAATCATATTTTCGTCTCCTTTTTACAAATCTTCCTCATTTTACCATAGTGTCCGGTCGTTCGCCAAATCAGATTCTCTTCACATGACTTGTTTTCTTTTAGTAAAGGTTTTGGTATAATCTGTAAATGTTAGAGGATCATATATCAATAAGTAGGAGGCAACCCATGGCTTTAGCAAAAATCGTTTACGCAAGTATGACTGGCAATACAGAAGAAATTGCTGATATCGTAGCAGAAGCTTTTGAAAATTTAGATATTGATGTTGAAATCAATGAGTGTACTCAAGTGGATGCAGATGAATTTGAGGATGCAGATATTTGTGTCGTCGCAACTTATACATACGATGATGGTGACTTACCAGATGAGATCGTAGACTTATATGAAGATTTACAAGAACTTGACTTGTCTGGAAAAATCTATGGCGTTTGTGGTTCTGGAGACACTTTTTATGATGAATTTTGTAAGTCCGTAGATGACTTCGATGCTGCCTTTGCGAAAACAGGAGCAGTCAAAGGAACAGAAAATGTTAAAGTTGATTTAAACGCTGAAGAAGAAGACATCGAAAAACTCGAAGCATTTGCTAAGGCGCTTGTTTCAAAATTATAGGCCAAAGCAGTCAGCTCACAGCTGAGAACTTTTGGCAAAACTTCAATTATTTGATAAAAAGAACGTGTGATGCTGGAGAGAGTTAGCATCACACGTTCTTTTTATCATGTTTTTAGAAGCTTTTTTAATTTCAAAAAATCAATGTGTATGTTTGAGAAAGACTTTCGAGAAATACTTCAAGTAGTTTTTTTAATTCACTTGGATCGTTTCTTTCGTATTTAGCGTCGCATTGATGCTATCTTGGATCATTTTTTCAATTTGTTCCTTGGTCGGATGAATGATACTTGAAGACATCAGTGCCGCTAATCCTGTAGCGATGATCCAAATTGTGTTATGCAAAGACTCAATTTGTTCCGCAGATAGATCAGCATACTCTGGATCTTTCTTGACCGTCTCGACAAAATAATTATAAGAGAAGTTTTGCATCTCCCTTCCCCCACCATATTCTTCTAAGTACAGAGAACTGTATAATTTTTTCTCTCGATTGGCAAAATCAATATAGTTTACAGCTAAATCGATAATGGTATTTCCTGTATGTACAACTGGGAACACTTCATGCTTCAAGTACTCGTAAATCTGAGCAAATAAGGCTTGCTTCAGATCATCCATGTTTTTGAACTCAAGATAAATCGGTTGAGTCGAACAATTCATTTTATTTGCAATATTCCTTGCCGTAAATTTTGAAAATCCTTCTGTGGTAGCCACTTCAAAAGCGGCTGCCAAAATCTGATCTTTTGTGATCGTCTTTTTTCTTGCCATAATTTTTTAATCTCCTTGAAATTATTTATAACGCTTCCACCATTGATTAATTTAATTGTAACATGATTATTTTGTTATGCACAACTTGTTTTTTTATTTTTAAAAAATTACTTTAAAAACAATCAATTTTATAAATTTTAGACATCATTTAGAAGAACACCCATTTTTTTATTTTACGATTCTGGCAGATTGTCTCTAAAAGAATTAAATGTTATCATACAAATAGCTATTGGATGAAACATTAGGAGGAAATGGATTATGTTAGAAAATTTTAATGAGAACCTCGAAAAATATGCACGATTAATTGTTGAAACCGGCGTAAACGTCGAAAAAGACCATACAGTTGTTTTACAAATCAACGTCGATCAAGCCCCATTAGCTCGCTTGATCACCAAAGAAGCCTATCGTTTAGGTGCAGCTGAAGTGATCGTACAATGGACGGACGACGTGATCCAAAAAGAATTTCTTTCTTACGCTGCACAAGACCGTCTTGAAACTGTTCCACAATATAAAATTGATCAGACTGATGATTGGATCGCTAAAGGTGCTAGCCGAATCAGTGTTGTATCTGCCGATCCAGATGCTTTTGGTGGCGTAGATGGAAAACGAATCGCTACGTATCAAACTGCCGCTGGCAAAGCAATGATGAATCTAAGAAAAGCGACCCAAGCAAATAAAGTAAGCTGGACTGTAGTCGCTGCGGCTGGTAAACAATGGGCAGCTAAAGTTTTCCCAGATTTACCAGAAGAAGAACAACTGGATGCGTTATGGGATCAAATTTTTAAAACAACTCGTATTTACGAAGAAGATCCTGTACAGGCTTGGAAAGAACATGATGAAAAATTAGCAAAAAAAGCCGATGAATTAAATCAAGAACAGTTTACTGCCCTGCACTATACTGCCCCTGGCACAGATATCGTCATTGGCCTACCAAAAAATCATCTTTGGGAAGGCGCAGGAAGTTACAACTCCCGTGGAGAAAAATTCATGGCAAATATGCCTACTGAAGAAGTGTTTACTGCACCTGATTACCGACGGATTGATGGTTATATCTCTAGTACAAAACCATTGAGCTATGCAGGTACGATCATCTCAGGGATGAAGTTTACTTTTGAAGCTGGAAAAGTCATTGATTTTTCTGCTGAACAAGGTCAAGAAGTATTGGAAACCTTGCTCAACACTGATGAAGGCGCACGCTCATTAGGAGAAGTAGCACTCGTTCCCGATCCTTCGCCAATTTCTCAATCGGGTATTATCTTTTACAATACTCTATTTGACGAAAACGCGTCGAATCACTTAGCTCTAGGATCTGCGTATGCCTTTAGTGTCGAAGGTGGTACTGAAATGACCGATGAAGAACTTGCGCAAGCTGGTCTTAACCGCAGCCAAACCCATGTTGATTTTATGGTTGGTTCTGACCAAATGAATATTGACGGTATCCGTGAAGACGGATCTACTGTTCCAGTATTTAGAAATGGTGACTGGGCTTAGTCTGATAAAACGATATAAAAAAAGAGGAGAAATCTTAAACGACCTCCAAAAGTTAGATTTTTGGTCTAACTTTTTGGGGTACTACAGACTTCTTCTCTTTTTTGTGATGATTATTTCTATTACAGACAACACTTTTCCCTGCTACTCACTGAAAGATGGTCGAATAAGCGATTTTTTGATCCTGTTGTTCAAGTTTTTTATAAAAATTATTTATACTATTTATCACGAAATTCTATTAATACATTTTCTATTTTTTGATAAGATTGACAAAAACAACATTTATTATTAAAAATTAGAAAAAATGATGGAGAGATAGTATGCCTTTTATTGTTTATTTTTTTGTCTTACTATTAACGCTTTATATCCCTCTGCCAACTGCGTTATTGTTTTTTCATCGTTTAGCTAATCAACATGACCTGCTCACAACAATCCACAAATTCATTTTGCTATTTTTGGTTTGTTTAGATTATCGGTTCAGTTTCTACTGTATTTATCAATGTAAAATAAAGAAACAATACTACTTGTACCTTATCTTGATTAATATTATCGAATTAGGCATCCATTTTTATTTACTGGTCAAATACCAAACAGTTTGCTTAACTATCATCACTTTGAGCCAGTTATTATTGCTTATTTGTATGTTTACCTTTCCTTTATCAAAAAAATTTAGAAAAGCTGTCTTTCACTCACCAGAAAAATCGAATGTAGCGTAGAAAACTATCTTGGTCCCACATAAACAAAAAAAACCTGAACCACAACGGTTACAGGTTTTTAACGTTCCTGACTGGAATTGAACCAGCGACCTATCGCTTAGGAGGCGATTGCTCTATCCTACTGAGCTACAGGAACAAGTTCTCAATAATATTATTTTAGCTTGTTTAAGAAGCACATGCAAGCTTCTCTTAGAAAAATCATTTTTCTTCCTAAGCAAAACGTTTCCACTAGCTTTTGACGAGTGATAAAATAGAATTATCCAACAAGTGATGAGGGAGGTTTTATTTATGAAAGACAAACCAAAAGAAGAAGTATATGCTGAACGCTTTGATGCTTCTAAACAAGAACGAGAACAACTATCAAAAGAAGCCATTAAACAGCATGAAGATGAAAAACCTCAGAAAAAAGAAAGTCGCAAATTCAAGTTTACTAAAAAAGAAGATTTGCTGTAGAGAAATGAGATAAATCAGTGGCAAAAAAGCAATCTGATTTTCAGAATGATATCGAAAAAATTTCAAAATAGCTTTTTATACGATAACGCCCTCCAAGAATTCGTCGAAAACCTTGGAGGGCGTTATATGCGTTGAGCAACAAACATTTTACGTTCATTTTAAAAATAATCATTTAGAATAGGTTGCTGACTTGGAAAGCATGGCGCCATTTCTAATAGAGCTTCAGTTGACAATTGGATGTGATTGTAAAAAACAAGTTCTTCCATCTGACGATACCCCATTAATAATTGAGTCATGCGTTGAATAGTTCCACTGATGGTTGGTAATTTTGTTTCTGTTACTTTTTCAATTTTCACCTCTGCATTTGATACAGTGATCTCAAAGATCCCTTCATTCCACTGTGCGTAAGGATCATCTGTTACTTCTAAAGCAAAAGTGAGCGCTTGTTTTTTGAAAGGATAGTCTTTCAAAAACAACTCAAGATCAACAATTCTGCCCATCATATATGGCGTGATCGTCATTTGTGCAAAAGGATTTTTAAGCAAATAATTTTGATCACTACCTGAATAACCACAAGCATAGTCAAAAGAAGCAAACGCCCCACTATGGGAACTAACAAACCTCACTAATCCTTGAAAGGCTTCATGACTCAAATAGCCCCATTCCACTACTACAAATGTTGGTGCCGTTAACTGGTAAACCACATATCCCGCTGCTTGACCAGATTCATCGTAATACAGCGCATAATGATTATCTGTCTTTTGCTTAAACTTATAAGTATACCACCAGTCTTCTCTACTTAATCCACCACGTTGATTTGCTGGCATTTGTTTATAAATCATTTCTATGACTTCTTTTGCTTGTTCAAAAGTCACTCGTTTCATTTTGCCAGCCGTCTTTTTCACGTTCGGTACATCTCGACTATCCAATTGATAATTGATTTTATCAAACAATTGCTCATAACCGTAGCGACGATAAAATGGGTAAGAAAATGGAGCAAGATAAGAAAGACTTACTTTTCTTTCACGGCAATCTTTTAAGATTTTTTCCATGATTTGATTGATCCCGCCTTGTCCCCTAGCTTCAGGATAAGATGCTACATAACCGATTCCTGCCATTAAATACTGTTGTCCATAAAATTCAACAGAAAAAGGCGTCGCCATTACTTGGCTAGTGAGTTGCTCTTCCTCGTCAAAAAAACCATAATTCCATGAATTTTCAACGATCAGTTTGAATCGTTCACGTCTTGCAGGTGTATCCTGCGCATTAAATGCATAGGTTGCTAGTTCAAACATCGCTTCTTGATAAGCAACACCAAGTTCTTTTACTTCATTTGCCATTTTTGTTACCCCTTCCATCAAAAACAATAAAAAATTGTGTCAAGTTCAGTGATCCAACCATAGTCACTTTATCAAAATAAAAATGTTATTTCAATAAATCACTATTTAGCTGAATCAACTGCTTCTTGTCACAATTAGTTTTTTACTAGTAAGTTTCTTCGATCATTACTAACATTTTTTTGAAGCGACGTTTTTTAAAATACATCAACATCGTTCCTAAAATCATATCATTCAATTTTTGTAGCATCCCATATGATTGCATTTGTTCCGTATAACGTACTTCGCAGGTTTTATCATCTAACGCTTTGATTTGATAATGGACGACATAATCATTTTTTGTGGTAGATGTTCGAAATTTATACGACTGATTTTCAATAACTTCCTCGATCTTGATGCGAGCGCGGCTATTTTGTGAGAATTGTTTGACGTATTCAAGGTTTTTAAGTTGTTTACGAGTAACCGATTTTCCAGTCGCTTTACGTACATCAAAAAGGACAGAGTCCATCACTTTATCATAGAAAAAGGATGCTGGAATATTTAAAGTTTTAACGATTTCCATTAGCTATTTTTCCCCTTTGCTTCTTCTCTTTTTTTCCCTTTTAAAAAGAAATGTATACCTAAACCTGCCAGAAATAGTCCTGTAGCCATACTATACAAATCATAGTTTTGCGAACTAGGATTTAAACAATACAATACGATCAGTGAACCAATACTACATAAAAATAAGCCGTTTTTCATCATTTTGAACCCTTCCTATCTTACAACCAGTTAAACTGCTGTTGCTTGAAAATATAAAACAGTGCCCCATGGTTGTGCTTTGATTAATGCTTTTGCTTTTTGTGCTGCTGCTTCTTTATCTTGTGCGCTCGTCTCAAAAAACAATTTGATCCCTTGTTTTTCTTTAAATGTATATGAAAAGCCATCTTCATTGTAACCTTCTAATAACTCTTTGATAGCATCTTGTTGCATGGCACTTGCGATTGAAATCATTTTAGTTCCTCCTAGATTATTGTTTAGAGAGCAGAAGCAAAAAATGCTTCTGCTCATTGATTTTTATTGTTCGCCTGCTGCTGGATCCATCTTATTCGCTGAGATAACGAACGGTGCCCAGATCAAGAAAGTCACGATCATACATACTAATGTCACGATTGGCGCACGCCAGTCTGCTCCGGTAGCTAGGAACGAGAGTAAGAATGGTGGAACAACCCACACGACTGACTGCGATACTGGGGCGACCAAACCAAAGTAAGTTGCTCCCCAACCTATAGCTGTTGCAACAACAGGTGCTAATAAGAATGGGATGAACATGATAGCGTTCAATACAATCGGTAAACCAAACATAACTGGTTCATTGATGTTGAAAATACCAGGTCCGATCGACAATTTAGCAACTGTTAAATAATCAGCACGTTTAGAAAGGAGTAAAATAGCAATCAATAGAACGATCGTACCACCAGAACCCCCGAACCAAGCGAAGGCATCAAAGGATCCACGAACCCACATATAAGCCTTACCATCTTCAATTGCATCTAAGACTGCAGGTGTTCCTGTTTTTCCATTGTAACCTTTTTGGAAAATATCGATATTGATCAATTGTGCTTGACCCCAAATTCCTTCTAAAACTGGAGCTAATACGTTTGGTCCATGAATACCAAAGAACCAGAAGATCTGAACAAAGACCGTAACGATCAATACAGCACCGATCCCTTGAGATAATCCCAAGAAAGGTTCAGCGATATATTTTTGAACTAAATCAATGATCAATTGTCCGTCAGCGATACGACCAACGATATAATTAATAATAGCAATGACATATAAAGCGATCGTTGCTGGCAGAATTGCGGCAAAAGCCTTCGATACTGCTGGTGGTACAGAATCTGGCATTTTGATCGTAATGTTGGCTAACATTAATTTACAGAAAATAATGACAGAAATAGCACCCATGATCATGACTGTGAAATAAGAGTTTCCATTTAAATGATCAAGTTTTAGCCAACCCCAAAGACCAACAGATAAATTTCCATCCGCAATCGTTGCCCCTAATTCCGTTCCATTGATGGCATCAACGATATTTTGAGGAACATTCACGTTCAAAGCGGCTGACAATGAAGGTCCAAAAGAAATTCCTTGGATCAAAGTTGCCAGACCAACGATCCCTCCGGCTAGGTCATTGACCCCATAAGCTCTCGCAAGATTGTATCCCCAAGAAAAGGCAAAAATCAAGCCGGCAATTGCTAAAGTTCCATTCCATACAAATCCATTAATTCCAATAATAACATTTAATACTGCAAAAATTCCTTTGTCCGCTGCTAAACTATCTGCATACGTACTATTAAATTGCTGTGGTAAATCTCGAATAATTGCATTGATCATTACAGCGACTGATCCCGCCATTGTTGCAGGTAAAGTACCGATAAAAGCGTCACGCAAAGCAACTAAATGTTTCTGCGCGCCAATTTTTGCGGCAACCGGAAGGATGTATTTCTCCATCCAACTTGTTAATCCGTTCATTTTTATATCCTCCTATAAGTTGTTTATATAAAGAATTGCTTCCTCATACCAAATTAAAAAATCCGTTCAAAATTTTTTCTTCTTCCGTTCAAAAAAGAAGGTTCTATTTTCGTTCATCTGTCTTTATTCGACATTGATTCTTCGGTAAAGTTCAATAAGTTCTTCTGCTAAATCAGTAAAAGCAATCGACGTCATTAAATGGTCTTGACTGTGTACGGTCAATAACGTGACCTGAACATGGTTTCCTTGTGCTTCTTGTGTCAACATTTGCGTCTGTGAATGATGGGCTTGGACTAATGATTCCTTTGCATCCATTATTTTTTGATCCGCTAACTCGAAATTACCTTTTTTAGCCGCAGAAATCGCTTCCATTGCATCGCTCTTGGCATTACCACCAAACATGATGAGTCCCATGATGGCTTCGAGATTTTGTTGATCTTCCACATTTTTTCCTCCATTTCCTATAGATTTATTGCATCAAATTTTCGGCTTGTTCTAGTACTTTTGCACCATTCATCATGCCGTAATCTTGCATATTGATTACATCTAGCGGAATCCCTTTCGGTGCTAATTTTTGCTCAAATTGAGCTTTCATAAACCGGACTTGAGGTCCTAAAAGTAAGACATCGACATTTTTTGCTTCAAGATTATTATCAGCGTCTGAAGCTGAAACAGCAAAAATATCTGCCTCCATTCCTTTTTCTTCTGCAGCTTTTTGCATTTTCGTAACTAGCAAACTTGTACTCATCCCCGCAGAGCATACTAACATAATCGTTTTTTTCGCCATTTTCTCCACTCCTTTTAATTTGTTTTACACATTTTTATAATGCAAGAAGCATGCCAAACAAAAAAAGAACCAAAATAGCGTTTTCATAGCCTTTGGTCCTTCTTTTCTGTGCGCACACTGGTGTTATCTGTGTAAAAAAATAGATTAGTGTGTTTTATTTTTTAATTTTATTTTCAATAAACATTTGCGTTAAGAAGGCAATCTCATTTTCTGGGATATTCACCTGATATTTCCGTTCCAATCCAATAAGATTCGTTCGAACGATGTCCATTTCTAAACGATAAATTTTTGAGAAAGTAGACAGATTCTCAAATTCTCGGGTCTTCTCATGCTTGATCAGTCCATCCAGTAAAAAGGCTAAATGAATCACGATCCCAATGTCTACTCCTGGCTCTACTATAATTGAGAGATCCGTTTGGATTTGCTGGATGTTTTTTTGTAAAGAATGGATCAAAAGCTCTACCGAAGAAATCGAATTTAAAGAATCTTTTAATGAATCAACGATTTTGGCAGTTGGAACTTCATCATCAGCGATCCGCTTGAGCATATTCAATTTCTCATCGTTGAAGACATCATACGCTGAGAAAAACGGAATATTTTGGTAATCCACATCTACCGTGCCCGCAATGGCTTTGATCTCATATTCTTCTAATAATGCATCAATGTGTCGCTTAAATGATTCTCGTTCTAAAAACTGCATTTGGATCACTTCGACCTTTTTTTGGTCGATTACAGGAACAATCCGCTGGTATAATTTAGCTGCTACACCTTCCCCAGTAAAACAAGTAACGATCACCGCTTTTTTACGTTCATAGGTTTCAGTTTGTTCTTCTTTGAATTGGTCCTTGACGATCGTTTCAAAGGAAATCTGGATACTTTGATAGATATCTTCCAAGCTCCGCCCAACATTCGCCATCCGTAATGCCTCAATCACGATCATCGTACTACTCATTGTAATTGCTTTCGTTTTGATTCCAGTCTCTTCAAAAATCAAGTCACCAAAGGTATTTAAAGAACCCATATCCGTCAGTAAGATCAATCCATTCGTCAGACTTGCCTGACGATTTTGAACATAAGCCAGCACTTCTTCATACATCGTTTGGACTTCCATGGCTAACGGCATATTAAATGCTGTACCTAATTTCGTTCCTAATAATTCTTGCGCCATTTCCAACATACTTGAGGCGGTTTGTCTGCCGTGCATCAAAACTAAGACCTCAACTTTATTTTCTTTTACTGGTTCACTTTCGCCAAGATTAATGGAAAGAAACATACTGATAAAACCAATTTCGTCAAACGGAATTTCAATTTGTTGTTCTTCTTCAATGATCGTAGATAAATCAATGGCTACTTGAAATTCCTTTTTAAAATTTTTGCGTACGTTGTTGAGATCAGGATGAACAATCATGTGTCCTTCTTTGACCCGATCCAATGTACTTTGCAAATGAAGGGCAAAGGCAAATCGAGCTTTTTCATTGTAGATTCGATCCAACCTAGCTTCTGCAACATCGTATAACTCGTTGGTTAACCGCCAAATGTCATCTGGCAACAGATCTTTTGGAATCGTACTCTTTGTCAACTCTTTGACATAAGTTTGGAAATAAGCATCCACATCTTTCGAGATCAAAGTTTCTAAATCAATACTTTCGACACCCGTTTCTGATAAAGAAAGCATTTTTTCTTCGATATCATTATAGACCTGCATGTTTCGTTCTGGATCTTGTGACCAAACAACATCAGCAAAACCAGGCTCAAAAGTCAGGTATTGACTCTTACTATCCATAAAGCGATCCAAACGTTCAGGTACTTCTTTGATTTTCAACAACCCTTTTTGTACTTGGAGAGACAGTTCTTCTTTACGAATAATCAGTTTTTCTTCATTATGTGTCCGATAATGTAAAAATGACTTCGCACACACTAATTTCAAATCACGCTTGACTTGTCCGATATTTCCTTCTGCATCATAAAGCATAAATGCCAAAATGGCTTCTTTTTCGATATCAATACGTTGATTCAAACGATTGGCTTCTTGTTTGATAAATAAAGAAATGATTTCATAACGTTCATCTAATGAACGAGAAGCCAGATTTGGTAATGTGATTGCCATAGGAATTCGGCGATTAAAGGTTGTCAAAAAACTTTCGGATGACTCGGTGGTTGCTCCAATGATCTGAACAGATGCTTCATGGACGTGGGCGCTTTCTCCCAACGGACGATAGACCCCTTTATCAATAAAAGTAAACAACATTTCTTGTCCTTCTGGTGGTAAACGATGAATTTCATCAAGAAACAAGATCCCACCATTCGCTTTCGCAATCAACCCTTGACTATCTTGCGATGCCCCAGTATAAGCTCCTTTTTTGATTCCAAAAATATGTCCAAACAGTAACTGTGGATTCTGCGCATAATCCGCACAGTTAAATGAAACAAAAGGTGCATCTTCTGAGAGCATTTCAGAATCAATCGCAAAATGATACATACATTCTGCAAACATCGATTTACCCGTTCCTGTCTCACCAAAAATGATTGTATGCAATCCTCGAGGAGGATATAATATGGCTGCCTTAGCTTGTTGGATGCTTACTTTCAAAGAATCATTTTCACCAACTAGTGTATCAAACGTCACTTGGGTCGATGCATCAACGTGAACTTTGTCAGAGGCTGTTTTTTGCGGAGGCAATGAATAGACGACTGGTCTGCCGGAACTTTTGATAATATAGCGGTCTTTATAGAGATCGCTGAGATATCGACTTGCATTACTTCGATCGATTTTTAGATGTTTTGCCACATCACTTGCCGTCAATCCTTGCTGTTTCTCATGCAATAGATCCAATATTTCTTCTTGTCTTTCGTTCATACAATCCCCCACTATCCTCAAATAACGCTGATTGCGTTTTCAATATAATAACACAAAAAGGCGCTTATTTGCGCCTTGCTCCTTTATTTTTCTGCTTTTTTTGTTTGTTTTTAAGCTTTTTCTTTGGCGTACTATTTTTTTCAACTTGTTCTTTTTTCGAAGGACCAAATGGAGCAGTTTTTTTTGTGTTTTTGTCATTGACTTCTTCTTTTTGTGAGAGTTCTTTTTGTGGCAATTCTTTGACTAATTGTCCACCATGAAGAAAAATCTCTTCCATATCAATCGCCATATGACGTGTTAATTTTTTCAACTCTTTAACTGTATGATCTTGCACAAACGTGATCACGGTTCCGTCTTTCCCCATCCGTCCGGTTCGCCCTGAACGATGCAGATAAGCTTCTTCCGTTAAGGGAATTTCGGCATTCACAACATAAGGTAATTGTTCGATATCTAATCCTCTGGCTGCTACGTCAGTCGTGAACAACATCGTGATTTTTTTATTCTTGAATTGATCAAGTGCTGCTTTACGTAACAATTTATTTTGATCGGAAGCTAAGCTGCCAACTGAAACACCACGAAATTGTAATTTTTCTTCCATTGTCCCTAATTCATTGAGTTGGTTGAAAAAGACTAGTCCATGAAAATCTGTGACATAAGCAAGCCGTCTCAAATACTCTTCTTTTTTACGAGGTGGTATCCTTAAATAGTAATGTTGCTGACCTTTTCTAGAGTCATCGTCTTTTGTGACATCAACAACTGGGATGGAAGACTTTGTGATTTCTTCAATTTTACTGATTGAGCGATCAGCTGTTGCTGAGAAGAATACTAATTGATAGTCCACAGGGGCTTGTCGCAAAATTTGTTCCACTAATGAACGATTCCCCTCATCAAACAATTGATCTGCTTCATCAAAAACAATCGTTTGCAACTGATGAGCTTTTAATTTTTTGGTCTTCATCAATTCCAGCACCCGTCCAGGAGTCCCTACTAAGACTTCAGGTCGTTTTTTCAAACCTTCGATCTGCCTTTTGACGTTAGCTCCGCCCACAAGTGATTGGACTTTTAATGCCAATCCTTTTGACCACTCACGAGCCACTTCTGCGACTTGAATTGCTAATTCTTGCGAAGAAACAAGGATTAGTAAAGTACTTCCCCCCTCTTTAGGGACATTCAGCAGCAAAGGTAAAAGATAAGCTAATGTTTTGCCTGAGCCGGTTGGTGAAATACCAATAATTGATTCTTTTTCTTTAAGCGGTTGAAAAACAGCCTGCTGGATCAGAGAGGGTGTTTGAAATCCCTTTTCCTGCCATTTTTCTTGCCAAGCTTGTGGAAAGTTTTTTACAAATTCATTCATTTTAAAAATCGCCCTCATTATCGGCATCAAATTTGATGCCACCATTTATTCTAAGATCGTAAACTACTTGGTTCACATTGCGAGCAAGTTCGATCCATTCTTCATATCGTAATCCCCAAGCTGGATCGTTTGGATGATTGATCACATTGGCAAAATCAGCTGCCTCTTCTGCCATGGGATTTTCAGCTGCGGTAATTGCTAATGCATCAATTTCCTGATGTTCTCGATCATGGAACTCTGCTTTTTCAATCGCATTGACCCCGTTCATGACTAATGTTCCTGAATTAAAGTAGATTTCTGAAGGTAAGTAAGAATCACCGATTTTACCAGGTTGAATCGTGACATCAAATGTCTCATAACGCAAGATCCCCCAACCCAGTCCATCAACACCAGTTGAGATTTTCCGTGGAAAATAATGAACTTCTGAAGGCATCCCAAACCATCCTATCGTAGCATAAACGAGATAAACGCCCAGATCCATCAGCGCACCACCAGAAAAACGGGTAGAGAAAATATTTGGTACTTCTCCTGCTAGTACTTGATCGTAACGAGAAGAATATTTCATATAACTAAAGTTGGCACCGAGGATCTCATCTTTCAATGGAAGATAGTCAGCAATTTTTTTGAATCCTGCTTCATGGATGTTTCGTGCAGCTTCAAAAAAATAAACATTTTTCTCATTCGCTAGATGAATGATCTCATCCATTTCTTTAGGCGTACTAAATGCCGGTTTTTCAACAATGACATTTTTTCCTGCTAAAATGCCTTGTTTTGCTTGTTGAAAATGTAGGCTGTTAGGCGAAGCAATGTATACCGTATCAAGATGTTCCAGACCAAAAAAAGTTTCTAAATCTGTCGCATAGGCAATATCTCCCTCATACTTGGCGCCAAATTCTTGTGCTTTTTCTAAATGTCTCGAATAAACTGCTGTTAATTCATATTGTTTCGTGCTTAATGCTGCTTGCACAAATTGATGGGTGATCCAGTTGGTACCAATAATTCCTAAATTGATCATTTCATTTACCTTCTTTCTATTTATTCGGGTCTTCAAACGATGCCTCTACATCAAATGGTATGGCTTGTTTCAAATTGACACAATCCGCTGTTACCTGACAATTATAGGCTAAAACATTCACGCCGTTTAACTGTCCGTAGCGTATGATATTGGCTAACTCCGGTTGCATTGCTTCGTTGATTGTTGCCAGATGAAGGTGTTCAAACTGTGCGATAAACAACACGTAAGTTTCATAGCCTTCCTGTCGCGCTTCCACTAATTCTTTCACATGTTTTAAACCTCGTAACGTTGGCGCATCAGGAAACGCCCCAATTCCTTTATTTTCTAAAGTCATTCCCTTTACTTCGACGAACACTTTTTGTCCTGAATCTGTTTCTAAATAAATATCAAATATGGACTGTCGATAGCGGACTTCACGCTTGTACTTAACGATTTTTCCGATCAACGATGGCAACTGGATTGTTCCAGATAAAATTCCTTCTAATGCCAAACGGTTGGGAAGTTGACTATCGATATTGAACCAGTTATCCCCTTTTTTCACAGCAATTAAATCATAATCTGTTTTCCGTTTTAAACTAGGTGTATATGCAACCGCTACTTTCGCTCCTGGTAGAAGGACTTCTTTACCTCTTCCAGTGTTTTTCACATGGGCTACGATCACTTCTCCTTGTTGGTTCAAGCAATGAGCGATGAAACGATTCGGTCGTTCAATAAAAAAAGCGATTTCTACTTGCTGGTACTTCAAAAACGGTCACCTTTCTTCCTACTATGTATCCTACCATAATTTCACAAAAAACTCTTGAAAAACCAGTCGAAAGTCCTAGAGAAATCTTTATTTTTTTTAGGTACAATGAAACTGACAGAAAATGATCGTTGGAATTAAAAGAGGTTAGGAGTGACAATCGTATGATACGTAAAAAAACACTTTATGGAATCCTTGCATTTTTTGCTATTTTATTTGGAAAATTCTTTCTGAAAAAGAAACAGCCAACCACCAAAGACTTTGATCCAACGCAATATCATGGAACCTGGACCTTTATAGATAAAAATCAACAAAAACAACAACTACTGGTCACAGAAACGTTTGATTTATCTATCAACGGTCACTCCTTAGTAACGGAATTGGTCGAACTAACTCCACAGCAACTCGTCTTGCGAGATCAATATGGTTTTTATTTGATCCTATCATACAGTGATACGACCTTTTATGATGAATCATCCGATACTTCTTATACGTTGACAAAACAAAATAGTTCCTCAAAAGAGGGTGTGACAAGAGCGGCTAACTCTGAGAAATAAGTCGAAGAATTTCCAAAAATCTCCTCCTGTTTTTGGAATTCTTCGACTTATTTTTGATAGAGCCACTTCTTGAACGACTTTTAGAGCAAGTCCTATATCCCAAACTCTTTTCATTCCCTTCATCATTGATTTACCTTTCTGTATTTCTTCGTTTATTTTACGTTTTTTGTCTAGAAAAATAGTCATTTGATGTTTTTTTTGATAAACTTACTAATGATGGTTTCATACCATGAAAGGATGATTAAACATGACACCAAATCGAGAAGATTACTTGAAAATCATTTTGGAATTAGGCGGAGACACGACAAAAGTAAATAATAAACAAATCGTTTCCAGTCTTGCTGTGTCCCCAGCTTCTGTTAGCGAAATGATTTCCAAACTTGTGAAAGAACAACTCGTTGAGCATTCTCCTTATCAAGGAGTTCAACTTACGGAGACTGGCTTACAAAAGGCAAGTAGTTTGATTCGCAAACATCGTTTATGGGAAGTTTTTTTAGTCGAACATTTAGATTATAGCTGGAACGAAGTCCATGATGATGCTGAGGTGTTGGAACATGTGACTTCAGAACAACTTGCTGACCATTTAGAAGACTATTTGAATCATCCTATGCACTGTCCACATGGTGGAATTATTCCTAAAAAAGAACAAGTGGTTCATGAAGAACGTAGACAAACATTAGAGTCTTATCCAGTTGGTTCTAAAGTTCGCATCGCTCGAGTGTTGGATGAAAAAGAACTATTGGACTATCTTGTGACGATTGACTTAAACATTGATGAAGAATATGAGATTGTAGATGTTGCCGCTTATGAAGGACCGATCACAATCCAAAATCAACAAAAGAAAATCCCTGTCAGCTTTAAAGCAGCCAGTACGATTTTTGTCGACAAATTATAAAGGAGTACACCCATATGGCTAATGAAAAAAATGTCTTATTTACAATCTTTGGTGGTACAGGTGATTTAGCACAACGCAAATTGTATCCTTCCTTGTTCCGCCTTTATAAAAAAGGAAATCTAGGAAAACATTTTGCAGTAATCGGTACTGCTCGTAGACCTTGGAGCGATGAACATTATCGTGAAGTGGTCGCTTCGACGATCCAGTCCTTGAATCCGACTGAAGAAGAAGCAAAAGAATTTGCTAGTCATTTCTACTATCAATCACATGATGTAAATGATTCTACCCACTACAATACTTTAAAAGACCTAGCTGACCGCTTAGATGAAACCTACCAATTAGCTGGTAACCGCATCTATTATTTAGCCATGTCTCCAGAATTTTTCGGTACGATCGTTTCTCATCTTAAATCGCAACATATCGTTACTGAAAATGGTTATAATCGCTTGATCATCGAAAAACCATTTGGTTCAGATTATCAATCTGCATTCGAGCTGAATGAAAAGATCCGTCAAGTCTTCCCTGAACAAGATATTTTTAGGATTGATCATTATTTAGGTAAAGAAATGATCCAAAATATCTCAGCAATTCGTTTTGCTAATAACATTTTTGAATCACAATGGAACAATCGCTATATCGATAATATTCAGATTACATTCGGTGAAGCTTTAGGTGTTGAAGATCGTGGTGGCTACTATGATCACAGTGGTGCTTTAAAAGATATGGTCCAAAACCACATTCTACAAGTACTAGCACTTTTAGCGATGGAACCTCCTGTCGCCTTTTCTGAAAAAGAAATTCGTGCAGAAAAAATCAAGGCACTGAAAGCTGTGCGAATCTATGAAAAATCTGAAGCATTAAAAAACTTTATCCGTGGGCAATATGCACCTGGTGAGTTAGATGGTAATACATTTAAAGGCTATCGTGAAGAAGATAAAGTAGATCCTGAATCTACTACCGAAACTTTTGTAGCTGGGAAGTTTGTCATTGACAATTTCCGCTGGTCAGGTGTTCCCTTTTATGTGCGCACTGGGAAACGTTTGACAGAAAAAGGAACTCGGATCAATATCGTCTTTAAACAAGTCCCAGTCAATGTTTTTAAAACTTCGGTCGAAGATGAACCTTGTGAAGATAGGACATTACCACCAAATGTTTTAACGATTTATATCCAACCAACGGAAGGTTTCTCTTTAACATTAAATGGAAAAGAGGTTGGACAAGGGTTTAACACTGAATTTAGAAGATTAGAGTACCGCAATAGCGCTGAAATGGTTGAAAACAGTCCTGAAGCTTATGAGAAGCTGCTTTTAGATGCTTTAAAAGGTGATGGTACAAACTTTTCACATTGGGAAGAAGTTGCTCAATCTTGGCATATCGTCGATGTCATTCGTAAAGCTTGGGATCAAGTGGAACCTGACTTCCCTAATTATAAAGCTGGAACAATGGGACCAGAAGCTGCATTTGAATTGCTGGAAAAAGATGGGTTTGAATGGATCTGGCAACCAGATGGCTGGTACCGTGATCGTGGGAAGCTAGAAGACTAGCTGTGTGTAACGTTTAAAAGTAAAAATTTACTAATATTAGAGGGGGAAATCAATAATCATTGATTTCCCCCTCTTTCCTATATGTATTCGTTTAAATTTTTATTTTTACGTAGGAATAACTTACGGTGCAGCAAACGCTAAACACTTCCGATGTATTTCTTGAAAACTGTTATATCTTTTAAAAGAACGTTTGAACCTGAGCACTTCCAACTTTTTTATAGGAACATTCACAATAAAATTTCAAGGAAGCTCTCTATGTTTGAAACAATTATTACTTATTACCTTGGATTTCGTGCTTTGAATATAGAGTTTGATTAAGTCAAACTATAGCTAATATGAAAAATTAAATAAGGAAAGATTCTGAGTCAAAATAGATTATCTATATTTTAAGGATAATAAATAAACAATTAATCAGGCGTTTAGAATCGTTTTTTCATTTAAATAGTATGCATTTTTCTAGTCTTCTAGCACATACTTGGGCAATAAAAATTATTAAAAAATTTCGAACAGAACATGTTCCGTTCGAATTATGTATACGGTCAATGAAGTTACTGATTATACCAATATTGATATCGATAATTTTGGTAAACAAACACTCTGCCATGTTTAAAGTTACTATCAGCAGAAATAATAGTGAATAATCCCGATAATAACCAACCTGCTCCTCCAGGTATTATTTTTCCTAATGCACCAATACCAAATGTTTTGATAGCATTTAATGTATTTTTAGTAAGATATACTTTAAAATTTCCTGAACTTATTTTACCTTCTATCTTATTTACGCCATTAGATCTAGGTACTTTCAATACTGGAATAGCTTGAGATTCTTTTACAGAGTTGTAAACATCAGCATCAGTAAATGTAATTGAGAAATCGTCACCAATCACTTCTACATCAACATTAGGATTTTGTTGGGCTTGTTTTAATAGTTCTGCTATTTTGTTTGAGTTTTTTCCATCTTTTATCTCCAATACATTCTCTGAAGCATCTACATTGAGTAGAGTTATAAAACAAGGAATTAATAATACTATCGAACAAAAATATACCCAGATTTTTCTTACTGCCTTTTTCATAAAAATTCCTCCTAAGTTAAATAAAGATAAGTAATGATAATAAACAAAAGCAAAAAGAAAATTACAATAAGTGGTTCCATCCAAACTTTATCTGATTTTATAAATATATTTTTTTTACTTTTCTTTATTCCCCAACCATATTCATTTGGAATAAATAGTTCTAAAGAAAAGCCAATTGCTAATAACACTATTGATAAATAAGTATGATTTTTAATTAATGAGTAAATAAATGTAAAATAAAGTAATAGCTGTATTACCTTAACAACCCTAACAGAATTAATTGTTCTCAACCTCAATATATTGGCACCTTTCTCAAGCTTAATAGCTATATTTATTTAATTATACTTATTTTTGTTGCTACTATGCTCTAAACAATAAACCAGTATATTGATAGTATGCACCAATGTGAGTACCATTTTTATACCGACCTGTCCAGTTTACATATCCTTGATATTTTTTCCCATTTTTGTATTTCACTTGCCAAATCTTTGTCATACTTGGAATCCAGCGACTTGTACCATGTGGCTTATTTTGCATATAGACATAATCGTTAAAATTCATCGTATCAACACCACGTTGTAGACTAATCTCTGTAATATTACTATGTAAATCAGTACTAGAATTATCGAAATAATTATTGCCAGTAAAGTAATTATTGTTTTCACTAGCAAAAATAGTTTCACCTAAAATACCCATTGAACAAGAAGCAAATACTAACAATGACACGAGTAAGTATTTTACTAAATTTTTTGACATAATTTTCACCTCCTTCTATAAATTTGTGAAATAGTCTACTAATCTAGTTTAACATTTAATTTTTTGTTAATTGCTTTTTTTCATAAAATGTTGTTTTGAACTCAAAACTGTTTAAAATTTAATTAGCTCCTTTTTCAATAGAATAAATGTTATTAGAGAATAAAAAAACATCAAAGCTAGTAACTCTTACTAACTTTGATGTTTTTTAGATAACTTTCCTTTAGTCACCAAACATGACCAAATTTTTATTCAAATCCTTCTGCCACTGCTTCTGGATAGTTTTCTTCAACGATGTGCGCACAGCGTCCACATAAGTGTGGTAATTTTTCATCAACGCCCACGTCTTTGCGGATTTGACGACAACGATCGCATGTTTGTCCGTCAGCTTTTTCTACTAAAATGGCTACGTCATCAAATTTCACCGCAGCTTCTGGTACTTCTGCGTTAGCTGACATCACTTCATAGTAATCTGGTGACACGATCAACAATTGTGGAATATCCGCATCCACAGCTGTCAGCAATCCACGAACTTGTTCATTTGGATAGATCGTCAACTTCGCTTCCAAAGATTTACCGATCAATTTATTGTTTCGTGCTTCTTCTAAAGCTTTTAACACTTTATCACGGAAGTCCATAAATGCTGCCCAAGTATCCATCAATTCTTCTTGATTTGGATACTCTTGGTAACCTGGAAGTTCACTTAATTGAACAAACTCTTCTTCTTCTTTTAAGAAAGACCAAATTTCTTCTGCAGTATGTGGAATAATCGGTGTTAATAATTTTGTTAAAGCTACTGCTGTTTGATAAAACACAGTTTGCATGCAACGGCGTTGGTAATCATTTTCTGATTCGATATAAACAACATCTTTAGCAAAATCCAGATAGAACGCAGATAGATCTACTGTTAAAAAGTTCATTACGGTACGATAGATGTGCATGAAGTTATATTTCTCATATCCTTCTTCACGAATTTCTTTAATCACTTCGTTCAATCGGATAGTCATATATTTATCTACAGAACGTAATTCTTCAAATGAAATCGTATCTTTTTGTGGATCGAAGTCTTCAGTATTTGCAATCAAGAAGCGCATCGTATTTCTGATTTTGCGGTAAACTTCTGCTACTTGACTTAAAATGTCCATGGATACACGTACATCTGCTTCATAATCCACACTAGCTACCCACAAACGTAAGATATCCGCACCAAATTGTTTGATCACTTTATCTGGCAAGATCGTGTTACCTAACGACTTACTCATCTTACGCCCTTCGCCATCCAGAGTGAACCCTTGAGAAAGGACAGATTTATACGGTGCAACCCCATTGATTGCCACACTTGTAGTAATACTTGAATTGAACCAGCCACGGTATTGATCAGAACCTTCTAGATACATATCAGCTGGAAATGATAGTTCTGGACGTTGACGCAAGACTGCTTCGTGAGAAGAACCTGAATCAAACCAAACATCCATGATATCTGTCTCTTTCGTAAACTGTCCATTCGGTGATCCTGGATGCGTAAAGCCTTCTGGAAGAAGATCTTTCGCTTCTTTCTCAAACCAAATGATTGAACCATGTTCAGCAAATAGTTGTGCTACGTGTTCAATCGTTTCAGGCGTAATGATTGCTTCTCCATTTTCAGCATAAAAGATTGGTAATGGCACACCCCATGCTCGTTGACGTGAAATAACCCAGTCGCCACGATCACGGATCATATTGTAAAGACGTGTTTTACCCCAAGGAATGATCCAATCTACTTTCTCTACTTCCTCTAAAATATTTTGTCGGAAATCGTCGATTGAGGCAAACCATTGTGGTGTAGCACGATAAATCACAGGTTTTTTCGTACGCCAGTCATGAGGATAACTATGTGTAAAGAAGTCAAGTTTTAATAAAGCACCTTTTTCTTCTAACAAATCAGTAATCATTGGATTTGCTTTATCGTAAAAGACACCTTCGAACCCTGGTGCTTCTTCTGTATAAACCCCTTTTGAATCTACTGGAGAAACTACTGGCAATTTATATCTGTTTCCTGCAATATAGTCATCCTCCCCGTGACCTGGTGCTGTATGGACTAATCCAGTACCAGCGTCTAAAGTTACATGGTCGCCTAAGATGACTAATGATTCCCGCTCATAAAACGGATGCCAAGCAGTCATGTATTCCATTTCCTGACCAGCAATCTCTTTCAACACCTGAACATCAGACCAACCGATTTCAGTTTGAACTTTTTCTAATAAATCTTTTGCAACGACAAATTTACGTCCATCTGCTTCGATTAAAACGTACGTATAAGTTGGATTTACTGCAATCCCTTGGTTTGCTGGTAATGTCCATGGCGTAGTTGTCCAAATAACGAAAGCTGTATCTTCATCTAACAACCCTTTGCCATCTTTCACATTGAAAGCCACAAAGATAGAAGGAGACTTCACATCTTTATATTCGATTTCTGCTTCAGCAAGTGAAGATTCACTTGACGGAGACCAATAGATTGGTTTCAATCCTTTATAGATATAGCCTTTTTCAGCCATTTTACCGAAAACACGGATTTGTGCCGCTTCGTAAGAAGGATCCAATGTGACATATGGATGC
Source organism: Enterococcus sp. DIV1682a (assembly GCF_051711005.1). NCBI lineage: Bacteria > Bacillati > Bacillota > Bacilli > Lactobacillales > Enterococcaceae > Enterococcus > Enterococcus sp. DIV1682a. The sequence continues at coordinate 826,028 of NZ_JBIOLT010000001.1, read as the reverse complement.
TCCCAATCGCCTGCCACTCCTAGTCGTTTGAAATCTTCTCGTTGTTTGTCGACTTGTGAAAGGGCATATTCACGACATTTTTCTAAGTACTCTGACATTGTCATTTCTTTTCGTTTGATCCCTTTATTGGCTAATACTTGTTCAATCGGTAAACCGTGAGTATCCCAACCTGGAACATAAGGTGCACGAAATCCTGACATTGATTTTGAACGGATAATGATATCTTTACTGATTTTATTTAATGAATGTCCTAAATGGATATTTCCATTTGCATAAGGAGGTCCATCATGTAAGATGAAACTTGGCTTTCCTTCATTTAATTCTTGTCTTTTTTGATAAATTTTATTTTCTTCCCATTCTTTTTGCCAATCCGCTTCACGATTAGGCAAATTACCACGCATTGGGAATTTTGTTTTACCTAGTTGTAAGGTTTCTTTCATTTTCATAAACCAGTTACGCTCCTTCTTTCATCATTTTAAAGAACACAAAAAAGCATGTTCATCCAAAGGGACGAACATGCCGTGGTACCACCCAAATTCAGTTACATGATCATGTAACTCTTAAAAACCAATAACGAGGTCAACCGTTGTTTCTTACTCCTATTTCAGAAACAATTTTCGTAGAGGATCTTTCACTTTGCAGGGTCTTGCCGAACTTCCACTATCATCGGCTCGCTGAAAAGAATGACAAAATGCTTTTCTGTTCTACTCTTCGTCATCACCAGGAATGATCGAAATATCGATCGCCTGTGTATCAAATGCAGTCATTGGTGCTTCCATGATGCCTGTGTCTGAGTTTACATCAGTTTGATTTTCATTGTCAAGTTGTTTTGCTAAAACTTCTTTGATCACTTCATGACTATCTGACACATAGCTTGAGAAAGGTTGTAAAATTTCATCCCATTCTGGACTTTTTACTTGTTCTAATTGAGATTCTAACATCAAGCTGATTCGTTGGTGGAAAACTCGTGTTTTTTTCTTTAAGTCTTCTGTTTCAACTGCTAGCTGTTTTGCTTTTTCAGTTGCATCTGTTAGGATTTGTCTTGCTTTTTCTTCCGCATCTGTCGTTAATTGGTGCGCACGTTTTTCAGCCGTAGCCACTAATTCATCCGCTTTGTTTTGAGCAGATGTCACGATTACTTCGGACTCTTTACTTGCACTTGTTTTAACTTTATCCGCTGTGTCTTGAGCAACGATGATTGACTGATTCAATGCATCTTTTAGTTCATTGAAATATTCTAATTTTTCTTCTGAATGTTTCACTGCTTTTTCAAGTTCACGGTTTCGTTGCGTGATTTCTTCATAGTCACGAACAACTAAATCTAAGAAATCATCTACTTCGTCTTGATTGTATCCCCGCATTTTTGTGGGGAATGTTTTGTTTTGGATATCTAATGGAGTTAAAGCCATGTGTAAACCACCTTTTTGTTTTATTTACGTAATACACCAAATAATACCCTGTATTTTTCTTTTTTGGTTTTTCCTTCAAGTTCTTGAATTTGGATTCGACCAAATCCTCTGATCGAAACGATATCTAATAACTCAAGTAAAAAATCAGGGCGTGTATTTTCTGTCCAATTTACTTTTACTTTTCCAGACTCAATCAGCTGCTTCGAACGCTGTCTGGAAATATTATAAATCTCCGAGATCACGCTGTCTAGTCTCAATGAAGTCACTGTACCTCTTTCTTGTGTCCAACCATCTTTTGGCACAAGTAATTCCGTATACTTGATTGGCTCCATCCGAACAGAGACTTTGCCGATTTTTGTTACTTGCGTTGCTACAAACTGTTCAACTTCTCTTGCAATGAACACTTGCCAGCGATCACCATCAGAAATGATATCACCAAAGTAAGCTCGTTTGATACCTGTACCAACCAATGTACCTAATACTTTTCCATGAGTCAAACTAGCAAACTTACTCGGATAATGGATTTCATAAAGTGACACCTCAAAATCTTCGTCAGTAGGCTCATAATAGTCAGGAAAAATCAAACATCGCTTCCGTTCTGCTTGCTCATAACCGCCATAAAATGAAAAGTGTAATTCACTATCTTGACGGATCAGCGTCTCTAGTATATAGGATTGTCTTGGATCAAGAAAGTCAGTAAGATAAGGTGCATATTGCCCTTGTACCTGTTCGATCCAATCACCTACTGAATCGATGAAAGAACGTTCATCTGCACGGAAATGCTGATAAACATTAGCGTCCATATTTTCCCCTCCTATCAGCTACTCCTTTGATCGTTTTAATAAATTGCCATGACTATCCATAAAACGATATGTTGAAGACCTTGTACTGCTAAATTTAAAATCAAGATCGCAGCTAGAATCGTAAAATCAATTCCACCAAATCGAAGTGGAAGCCGATCAAATAACTGGATATACGGTTCACAGATTTTTGCTAAAAAGCGACCAATCCCTGATTGATATCCTCCTGGAAACCAGGATAAAAGTGCATAAACCATTAACAAAAGACTGTAAAAGTAGGCTGCTCGTCCCAGCAGATTAAGTAATATAAAAATAATATAAATTGTCGTTCCTCCTCTTATAGGTCAAATAGGTTCACGTCTGCAAAAGATTGTGCTGTTGAACTATCGATTTCCATTCCAGTTGGCGTGCATAGAAAAATCTCGTCACCTACTCGCTTAATGTCACCATCTAATGCATAGACAGTGCCAGTTAAAAAATCAACGATTCTTCTCGCTTGTTTTTCTTCTACTAAATGGAAATTTACTAATGTTGCTTCACCAGCAATGATTCGTTTAGCAATAGCCATTGCTTCAGAATAAGCTCGTGGTTCCATGACCGTAATTTTTCCAGCTAAATTTGTTTTAGGTGCAAAAGAAGTTTTTGCTGTTTCTTCTTTACGTGTTTTTTTAGCTGGTGTTTGATGTAATTCAATCACTTTTTTTGTTTCATTTGCCGCTACACTTTCACGAGCAACTGGACGTGTTGTTTGTTGCGCACGTGGCTTTGAGACAGCTCTTGGCTGGCTCATTTGAGATTGTGTTGGCTGTATTGGTTTCTTTTTTGTTGTAGGCTGTGCTACAGCCGGCTTAGATGTTTCAGGATACTCCTCGTACTCTTCCTCATCAGCTAATCCGAAAAAATTAGCAATCGCACCTCTATTTAAAAGTGGCATTATTGTTCCTCCTCGTCTTTGAATAGCGCTGTTCCTACACGGATGAATGTGGCACCTTCTTCGATTGCTAGTTGAAAGTCCTGACTCATTCCCATGCTTAATTCCGTACATGGTGCATGCGAAAAACCTTTCGAATGAACAAGATCACGCAATTCTTTCAGCGTTCCAAATACTTTGCGAATTTGTTTAGCAGAAGCCTCTTTAGGTGCCATCGTCATTAAACCAACAACTTTTATTTTAGACAAAGCAACTAAAGATTCGATAAAAGGAACCAGCTCTTCTGGCGAAAAACCATGTTTGGATGCTTCACCAGATACATTCACTTCCACAAAACAATCGAGGGGTTTTGTTGCCCTTTTTTGTATTTCTTCTGCTAATTTCAAACTGTCTAATGCGTGAAAGCAATCAATTTCATTTATAATCAATTTTACCTTTCTACGCTGCAAATTACCAATTAAATGCCACTTTACATCAGGATAATTAACTAAATCTTGTTTTTTTTGTAACAATTTATCTACGCGGTTTTCTGCGCAGTTTTTTACACCCTGTTCAATCAATTTTTCTGCCGTAGCAGAATCCACTGATTTGGTGACAGCGACTAGTGTGACTTCTTTCGGATCACGATGAACAAGAGCACACGAGTCCTGAATCTCTTGCTCGATTTTTAGCAAGTTGTCAGCAATCATGTGCTCTTCCTCCTTTATTTTTTACGACGGAAAAATGGTGGTGTACTTAATTCATCGTCACCTTTTGCTTTTGTTTCTTCACGATTGAATGTATCAAATTCTTTTTTTTCGATAGGTTCAAAATTCGTTTCTTCAACTCTAGGACGGACATTTTGTTCACGTCTGATGTCCCAATCACCAAAACTGCTATTTTCTTCTTCAGCAGAGATTGGTTTTGCTTGATCCATATCTAAAACTGTTTTTTGAGTAGATGATTGCATTTGTGCTTGTCTAGCCGGACGACTAGACTTGCGTTCCTTTTTTGATTCGTCGATACCCGTTGCAATAACCGTTACACGGATTTCATCGCCCATTTCTTCATTGATTGATGTACCTAGAATGATGTTAACATCGCCTGTAGCAGCATTTGCTACGATATCTGAAGCATCTTGAGCTTCAAATAAAGTCATGTCTAATCCACCAGTGATGTTAAGCAAGACTTGCTCAGCTCCATCGATTGATGTTTCAAGAAGTGGAGAAGAAATAGCTTTCTTCGTCGCTTCGATCACACGTTCTTCACCGCTTGCTACACCGATACCCATTAACGCTGTTCCTTGGTTTTCCATAACAGTTTTCACATCAGCAAAGTCAAGGTTAACGTAACCTGGGGCTGTAATCAAATCTGAGATCCCTTGAACCCCTTGACGTAATACATTATCAGCTTCACGGAAAGCTTCTAACATTGGTGTTTTCTTGTCAACTACTTCAAGAAGACGGTTGTTTGAGATAATCAATAATGTATCGACGTTTTCTTTCAAACGTGCGATACCTTCAGCAGCAAATCTGCCACGTTTTGGTCCTTCAAAAGTGAATGGTCGAGTTACGACACCGACAGTTAAAGCACCAAGTTCTTTAGCAATTCCTGCTACGATTGGAGCAGCACCTGTACCAGTTCCGCCTCCCATACCTGCAGTAATGAAAATCATGTCAGCGCCATCTAAGGCTTCGCGTAAAGCTTGTTCACTTTCTTCGGCAGCTTTTTGACCAACTTCTGGTTGAGAGCCTGCACCTAGTCCGCGTGTATATTTAGGTCCTAATTGGATAACTGTTTCAGCTTTTGAATTTTTCAATGCTTGGACATCTGTGTTGGCAGTGATGAACTCAACACCTTTTACATTTTCTTCAATCATACGGTTAACAGCATTTCCACCGCCGCCACCGACACCGATGACTTTGATTACTGCGCCGTCATTGATATTATTATCAATTGAGAATTCCATATTTTATTCCTCCCAGGATGAATTAATCAAAAATTTTTGAAAAGAAACCTTTAATTTTAGTTGTTACATCTTCGTCTGATTTCTTTTGTTCAGGTTCGTCGTAGACCGTTTCTTCTGGAACATCATAGCTATCATTATCATATGATGTCACTTCTTGTTCTACAGTTGTGTGATGCGCGACCACTGTTTCACCTGTCACAGCAATTTTAGCCAATTGATAGACTTCACTCAAGTTAGCTGAGTAATCCACGATGCTGATCACATTAGTAAAGACTGGATTACGAAGTCCCATTTGGTTAGGTACATATAGCTTAACATTCACACCAAAAATCTCTTGTGCCAGATCAACAACACCTGGAAGGCTTGCAGCACCACCAGTTAGTACGATACCACCAGGTAACTCTAGTGCTTCGATTTGGTCTAACGCTTCTTTGGCTTTATTGAAAATCTGTTCCATACGGGCTGAAATCACTTCTGATAAATAGCGTTCATCCACTTTGACAGGTTCAGATTGACCGATCACATCTACTGGAAACTCTTCATTTGCAGAAGTACGTTCTGGATAAGCATCCCCATAATTGATTTTTAACGCTTCAGCATTATTGAATGACGTATTCAACACAATTGAGATATCTTTTGTGACGAACTCGCCACCTTCTTGATCTAGACTAGTGAACTTCAATTGTTTGTCATGCATAACAGCTGTTGTCGTTTGTCCACCGCCCATATCAATCACGATCGTTCCAAAATCTTTTTCTCCATCTGAAAGGATTGTTTCTGTTAAAGCTAATGGTGTAATGACTAATTCACTGACAACCAATCCTGCATTTTCTACACATTTACGGATATTATGAACAATCGTCTTTGGCCCAGTAAATAACAAGCCATACATTTCTAATCTGACACCGATCATTCCACGAGGATCTTTGATTCCTTCGAATCCATCAACGGTAAAGTCTTGTGGCAAAATTGATACGATTTGACGTTCAGGAGGAATTGAACGAACAAGGGCAGCTGAAGCCACGTTTCTGACATCTTCATCGGTGATTTCTTTCGAATCCCCGTTTACTGCAATCATTCCTTGGCAATTTTCCACTTCAAGCAAGTTTGCTGGTAGACCAACGCTAACCCCTTTGATCTGTATCCCTGCTTTTTCTTCTGCTTGTCTTACTGCTCGTTGTATCGCTTGGACCGTTTTATCGATATCAACGATAATGCCGCGGTTAATCCCTTCTGATTTTGCGTTTCCTACTCCAATAATATTCATTTGGCTGTCGATATATTCAGCCACGACAACTTTGACAGATGTCGTTCCAATATCAAGGCCTACATACATTCCTGTTTTTGCCATGAACGGGATTCCCTCCTACTTACTATTCCATATACAAGCGAACAACTAACGTCCGTTTTTAAATATACTTTAATAGATATATTCACTGCCTTCAATTCTACCATAAATTACCGGTTTTTAGAAAGTAGATTATCACTTTTTAAAGCTGTTTTATTAATTTTCGGTTAAATCTGGAGACGATGAACTTGAATTGTCATCGATTTGGCTAGATTCACTTGTATTCTCTGACTGACCTGCTTGATTTGACTCAACTGATTCCGAAGATTGGTCTGACTGATCACTTGATGCTCCCGATTGTCCTGTGAGATTTTCGGTAGAACTTGTCTGCACAGATGGATCTGTTGCTTCGCCATTCTCCTTCTTGCTTTCACTGTAAGGATAAGAGAAAATCCCTACTTCCATATCAATGACGCCCTTTTCCTTCATCTCTTTAGCGACTTGTGGATAATATTTCATTTGACTGGCTAGATTTTGAATATTGACGATCACTTGGTTCCCATCATTCATATTTAGTTGGATCAAATTTTTATTGCTCTCTTTTGGTGTATATTTGATTTCTGAAATTGCTTTTTGTAATTCTGAAGTTAATTGATTATATTCTTTAACCAATTGACTAATTTTGGCGTTATCTGTGAAATTCTCTAGAATTGGTAAATTCTTAGTCGGATTTGCTACTTTTTCCTTTAAGACTTTCCCATTTTCGATTACAGGAAAATATTCGCCGTCCTTCATCACTAAAGCAATCTCTTTGTATTCTTTGATAGCCAACTCAAAAGTATTGATTGACTTAAAATGCAATTGTGCGCTCTCTACTCTTGGTTGTTCTTTTTTCAATGTATCAAGATATTGGTTTTTATGGAAATACTGACTCCAAACATTTCCATCAATTGCCAAATGAGAGTCGGCAATGGCTGTTTGACTCGTAATCATTTGGTTCCCTGAAACTGTTATTCCTTGCAGTCGACTATAAGGGGAAACATAATAAATCAAAAAAATCAGTGGGATCGTTAGGATTGAAATAATAAAAGTCAGTCTTCGATAAAGAACTTTATTTCGTTGATTTTTCAGATTCGGTAGCCGATTTAAAAAAGAGCCATTATAAGGACTACCAATTTTTGGTTGTTCAATTTTTTCAAATGGCTCAGAGTCTCCTTTTTTCATTGGATCAGAAGCGGTTGCTTCTTGCTTCTCACCTTCCGCTGAGTCTGCTTCTTTAGTAGCGGAAGCGGATGCTGCCGGCTCATTTGTATTTTCATTTTTTTCTTCTTTTTGCTCTTCCTTTTGTTCTTCCTTTTTTTCGTGTTCTGCCAAATATTTCCGGTTGGCCTTTTGCCAAGGAGTTAGATTTTGTTCACCCTCAGATTCATTTGGCAGCTTGTCTGGCTTTTTTTTCTTACTCACTAAGACCACACCACCTTTATTTTTGAATTAATGATTTTACTAGCTCGTACATTCTTTCTGATGCGTCTGGGATTCCTTGCTGTTTAGAAGCTAAAGACATTTGTTTTTGTAATTGATCATTGGTCATGATCTCTTCAATCGCTTGTTTTAGGGAACGTCCATCTAATTCGTCATCTTTGATCATCTTCGCTGCATTGTTTTTGACTAAGCTCATTGCATTTTTTGTCTGATGGTCATTCGTCACATAAGGACTTGGAATTAGAATAGCTGGCAAACCTAAAGCTGTTAATTCAGCAATCGAAGTCGCACCTGCTCTACCAACCAATAGATCGCTTGATGCCATTACTTCTGCCATTTTATTGATATAAGGCTGTATGCTGACATTGGCACAAGCAGGAACTTTCGTTTGGATATCTTTATAATAGCGTTCGCCTGTGGCATACAGAACCTGGTATTCCTGATCGAACGACATTAAAAATTCTGTCACTGCCTGATTGATTTTTAAAGCCCCTTGACTACCACCAAAAATCAAGACTGTTTTTTTCTCTGGATCAAGTCCATAAGTGGCTAAAATTTTCGATTTATCCATATCCGCCACTTCTTGCGCCCGAGGATTACCGATCAAAGACGATTTTTCTGCAGGAAAAAATGGAGCAGCATCTTCAAAAGAAAGTGCGATTCGATCCACATAGCGACTTAAAAATTTATTGGTGATGCCAGGCACACTATTTTGTTCATGGATGATCGTAGGAATCGCTAACTTAGATGCCGCATAGACTACTGCACCCGACACGTAGCCTCCAGTCCCAATCACCACATCTGGTTTAAATTCTTTTAAAATTTTTTTTGCTTCTCGAATACTTTTTAAAAAAAGTTGGATAGTCTTCAGATTATATAGCGAAAGTTTTCGCTGAAATCCTTGTATTTCTAGCGTACGAAAAGGCATCCCAGTCTCAGGAACAATCTTATTTTCTAAGCCTCTTTGCGCTCCAACGTACATAAACTCAGTATTCGGCTCTTTTGTTTTTACATAATTGACGAAGGCTAGTGCTGGATAAATATGCCCGCCAGTTCCGCCACCAGTAACCAAAATTTTCATTCATTCTCGCTCGTTTCTACTTTTGTATAGTTAGTTTATTGACAGCTTCCATAAACCGTTCGCCTCTAATTTCAAAATTAGGGTATTGATCCCAACTTGCATTTGCTGGTGACAATAAGATCGAATCACCCTCTTCACTCAATTCAAGGGCGATCGGTACAGCGGCTTCTGCGTTTTCAGCTGTCTTGATCACAGGGATACCTGCTTTCTTGCCCGCATCTGCTAATCTATTTTGAGTTTCCCCAAAAGTGATCAACGCTTTGATGCCTTTTAAAGCTGGTATCAACTCATCAAATGAATTTCCCCGATCCAGACCTCCAGCGATTAATACTAATTGATCTAACTGAAAACCACTTAATGCCATTTTAGTAGCTAAAATATTAGTTGCTTTTGAATCGTTATAAAACTTCCTTCCTTGGAATTCCCCCACATACTGTGTACGATGCGGTACTCCATGGAAATGGTGTAAAGCATTTTTGATCGCTTCATTTGAGATACCATATAATTTAGCAACTGAGATGGCAGCTAGTGCGTTCTCAACATTGTGTGAACCAGGAACACCCAATTCTGTAATATCCATGATTTTTTCTTGGTTATAGTAGATACTACCATCTAAAGAATAGGCACCTTTAGGGAGTTTTTGTTCTGTCGCAAAAGGTAACACCGTTGCTTTAGTCTTTTTACTGAGTTCTCTTAGCTCTTCTTGATTCCAATTCAAGATCAAATAATCTTTCTCTGTCATATTCTGTTGTAAATGCCATTTTGCTTTTACATATTCTTTTCTCGTTTTGTGGTAATCGATATGAGCCTCATAAATATTGGTTACTACTGCTACATGGGGACGAAAATCAGTGATTCCCATCAATTGGAAACTAGATAGTTCCATAACGATTTTATCATCAGCTGTTGCTTCTTGCGCCACACTACTAGCTGGATAACCGATATTCCCGGCTAGGCGAGCTGTTCCTGGCAAATCACCAGCGTTCAATAACAAGCCTGTCATAGTTGTTGTTGTTGTTTTACCATTTGTTCCTGTAATCCCAATAATCGGACATTCCGCTACCTCGTAAGCTAATTCCACTTCCGTAATTACCGGAATACCCAGTTCTTGTGCTTTTTGAACAAATGGATGACTATACGGAATCCCCGGATTTTTCACCATCAAAGAAAATTCTTCATCCAATAATTCAATCGGATGGCTTCCAGCAATCACTTTGACTCCCAGTGATAGCAACTCTTGTGCTTCTGGATTTTCATCAAACGGCTTTCCATCATTAACAGTGACAAGTGCGCCCAACTCATGTAACAGTTTGGCCGCACTAAATCCACTTTTCGCTAATCCAAGAACAAGGACTTTTTTGTTTTCATATGTTGAAATTTTTTTCATTTCCTGTCATCTCCTACCAAATGAACCATAGTGTTATTAAAGAAGTTACAATACTTACTAACCAAAAAATGATGTCGATCTTCCATTCCGACCAACCACACATTTCAAAATGATGATGGATAGGAGACATTTTGAAGATACGTTTTCCTGTTAATTTGAAAGAAGTAACTTGAAGCATCACACTTGCTGTCTCCATAACATAAATCAAACCAACTAATAACAATGTCCACTCTTGGTTTAGCATAATAGAAATTGCTGCCAATAATCCACCTAATGCCAGAGAACCAACATCGCCCATGAATATTTTGGCTGGTTTACGATTATAAGCAAAAAAGCCAAGTAACCCACCAAGCACACTTAAACAAATAACTAAGACATCATATTGTTGTTGATGCCAAGCAATGATCCCGTACGTTGCAAAAGAGATCGTTCCTAGTCCAGCAACTAATCCGTCAATCCCATCTGTCAGATTAACCGCGTTTGAAAAACCAACAAGCCAGAAAATAGCAAATACCCCATAGAATAGTCCAAGTGGCAACTCTATTCCAAAGAAATTTAACGTACCAGGATAGCCTTCTGAACGATAGACAAGATAAAAAATGATCCCGCCAATGATCTGCCCTAGCAGTTTTTGTTTAGAGTTTAGCCCCATGTTTCGTTTTTTAAAGATTTTAATGAAATCATCTAAAAATCCGATCACACCATATAAAGCTAAAACAAATAGTAGGATGAAAAGAGTAGGCGTCAACTGATTTTGCCAAGCGCCAACCCAAATTCCGGTTAATATTGCTGCAACTAAAAACACCAATCCACCCATCGTTGGAGTTCCGGCTTTTACATTATGCCATTTTGGTCCTTCTTCACGAATCGCCTGCCCTTGTTTTTTCATTTGAAAATACCCAATAAATAGTGGCATTGCTGCAATAGTCATTGCACAACTACTAACGATAGGAATCAATGCTTGTGTCCACTCCATACTCTTTTTCTCTCCCAATTCTATTCTTATTCTTCTAATGTAAAACTTAATTTTTTATCAGTGATTTTTTCATAGGGTGCTAAACTTTGCTCCTTACAGTAACCATCGCCATGGAAGGTGACTTCAACCCCTAAGATTTTCCCTAACTTCATAATATCTGCTTTGGACCAATCGGTGACATCAGGCATTAGTTTTTCTCCGCCTGTATACAAGATCAGTTTTTCGCCAGAAATCAATTGATCACCATTTGCAGTAGATTGTTTCTTCACTTTTTTCCCATCGCCAACAACGATAGGTTGCAATCCACTTTTCTGTGCATCTGCTGCGGCAACGTCAGCACTTAGATTACGGTAATCTGCTACAGTGATTTTTTCTGTTTTTGCTTCTGGTGAATTTTCTTCTTCACTTTCTTGGAAGTCCATCGCACGTTTCATCAATGGATTAGCGATTTTAGCTAAAGCCATTCGATCGTAAGTCTTAGGATGTTTCATCGTAATGTATAAAACATACTCTGGATCTTCAGATGGAACCATTTCGACGATGGAATATAAGTATGCTGTATCGCCAGTTTGGTACCCACCTTTATCAGAAGCAATCTGTGCCGTACCAGTTTTAGCTGAAACATTATAACCCGGCACACTATATACCCCATATGCACTACCATAATTTTCGCTTTCAACTACGTCACGCATATATTCTCGTACTTTTTCGGTCGTTTCTTTTGAAAATGGTTGCCCCAATACTTCCGTTTGCGTTGTACGCTCTTCATTCGTTGCAGGATCTACAACTTTACTGATGTAGCGTGGTTGGATCATCGTTCCATTATTTGCGACGGAAGTGAAAGCTTTCATCATTTGGAAATTTGTAACACCAATCGCTTGCCCATAAGAACTCATTGCGCGGTCAACGATATTTTCTGTTGGCAAAGCACCATTTACTTCATCATCTAGACCTGAATGAGTACTTTGACCAAAACCTAATTTTTGTAGGTAATTGTACCAAGTACCGCCCATTCGTTGCTCCAGCATTACCATCCCAACATTACTTGACCAAGATAACGCTTGTCGCATCGTAAGAACTCCTTTTGCTCCAAAATCGTGGTCGTTGATCGTCGCGTCAGCAACTTTTATTTTCCCAGATTGGTACGTTTCATTCTCATTGAATTTTCCTTCTTGGATCGCTGCTGCAGTCGTGAAGACTTTCATAGTTGAACCAGGCTCATAGCTATCTTGCACTAAGAAATTACGCCAAACAGCATCCTTGCCGGTTAAGCCTTCCATCGTTTCAGGATTAAAAGTAGGTCGTTGACCCATTGCTAGAATTTCTCCAGTTTTCGCTTTCATCAACATGGCTGTTAATTCTTCTGGCTGGTATTCTTCATTCACTTGATCCATAAGCGTTTCAAGATAACTTTGTAAACGACTATCCAACGTCGTATAGATATCTTGTCCGTCAACTGCTTTCACTTCTTCTGCCACTGTTCCTGGTAGAGGATTTTGGTAGTTGTCTTTTTGGTAAACGATCTTCCCATTTTTACCACTTAAAATATCATTATAAGCAGCTTCTAGTCCGAGCTTTCCAACTAAGCCATTTTCATTTTTATCTGGAACAGCATAGCCGATAAAGTGGGAAGCAAATTCGCCGTTAGGATACATCCGTGCGGGATGATCTTCAAAATACAGACCGACTACTCCTGCTTTCTTCATATCGTCTTCTATATTCTGTTTGGTCTCTTGACTGATATTTTTTCCATAAGAACCAAATTCAACTTGATATAGATTATTTTTGGCGCCATCTTTTAAGATTTGTAAGGCATCGTTCTTTTCTATAGAGAGATTTTTATTTAGTATCTCGGCGATTTTGTCAAAGTTCTTTTCTTCGGCATACAATTTTTTGTCACCAGAAGTATAAGTTTTTGAAAGGATTGCTTTGATTGAGTAAGAAGTGGCATCTTCTGCCAAAGCGACCCCATTCCGATCATAGATCGTTCCACGTTTTGCTTTTACGACCTCGCTCCCTTTGTAAAGTTGTTCGGTCTTTTCTGCCAAAGAGGTTCCTGCCACGTGACCACCGATCACGATATAAGAAAAACGAACGGCAAATAAAAAGAACAATCCAATACTCGTAGCAAATAAAATGATACCTACTTTTTTGCGATTGTTCGTCGGATTTAGATTTTTCTTTTCCATAAACCGCCGGAATTTATTTTTAAGACTCATTTACTTCACTTTCCTTAAATTGTCGTCATTGATTGACAACCCTTTTTCTTCTGCGATTTTTTTGATTCGTTCAGTACGTGATAATTCATTTTTTTCCTGTACTAAACTAGTTTTTTCTTGGTTTTTTTGAGTGATCTCTGTTTGAATCGTTGTGATTGCTTTTTCGACACCACTGATATTTGTTCGTAACATGACTGTTAAGACACATAGTGCGATTACTGAGAAAATAATACTTACTACTGCTAATTTTTCTAAAACAGAAATATGTTTTAGGCGTTTAGCCGGTGATTGAGGGCGTACGATTTCTTGATTTGAATCTGGCAATTGTTGTTCTGGTTGATCAACCACTTCTGGTAAATCATATGGATATTCTTGGACTTTTTTTAATTCTGCCATTACGCTACTCCTCTTTCACTCGTATTTTTTCAGCAATCCGTAATTTTGCACTACGTGATCGATTATTTTCACTTAGTTCTTCTTCTGATGGAAGAATCGGTTTTCGATTAATCAACTTCAGCTCTGGCTGAAATTCTTCAGGAACAACCGGTAATCCGGGTGGTAAATCTTGAACGGTACTGTATTCTTTGAACATACTTTTGACAATTCGATCTTCTAATGAATGGAAGGTGATCACACTGATTCTTCCATTGATTTTTAATAGCCGAATCGCCTGTTCTAATGAAGCTTCTTCTGCACCTAATTCATCATTTACTGCAATTCTTATTGCTTGGAAAATTCGTTTAGCTGGGTGTCCACCTTTTCTTCTTGCTGGTGCAGGAATCACATCTTTAATGATTTCTACTAATTCACCAGTTGTTTGGATCGGATGGATTTTTCTTACTCGTTCAATTTCTCGAGCAATTTGTTTAGAAAATTTTTCTTCGCCATAACGAAAGAAGATTTTTACTAATTCATTATAGGAATACTCATTAACAACGTCATACGCTGACAGAGGTGCTGATTGATCCATACGCATATCCAAAGGAGCATCCTGATGATAACTAAAACCTCTTTCAGCTTCATCTAATTGTGGAGAAGATACGCCTAAATCATACAAAATACCATCGACTTGAGGAACATGCTCTTTTATCTTTGCTTCTAATTCACGAAAATTCGCTTTGATAAAAGTAACCATACCTTTTTCAATGTATGGGGCTAACCGTACTTTTGCATGATCAATGGCTTTTTGATCCTGATCGAATGCATAAAGGTGCCCGTTTGTATTTAATTGGCTCAAAAGATATTCACTATGTCCGGCACCGCCTAGTGTACAGTCTACATAAATGCCATCTGGTTTGATGTTCAAGCCATCTACCGTTTCTTTCAACATGACTGTATAGTGTTGAAATGTCTCAGTCATTAGTCAGCCTCTTCCTATTCTTATAGTCCAAAATCAATCATATTTTCAGCAATTTCATCAAAGTTTTCTGCTGCCACTTCAGAAAATTCTTGCCATCGTGCCTCATCCCAAATCTCGATTCGATTGGATACACCAATGACAACACATTCTTTCGTTAAAGCAGCGTAGTTTCTTAATGTACTGGGAATGTTGATCCGTCCTTGTTTATCTAATTCACATTCAGTGGCCGCCGAGTAAAAAAAACGCACAAAAGTTCGAGCATCTTTTTTCGCTAAAGGCATGTCGTTCAGTTTTGTTTCTAAATTCGCCCACTCTTTCATTGGATAGCCAAAAAGACAGCCATCTAATCCACGCGTGAGAACGAATTGTTCACCTAACTCTTCACGAAGTTTTGAAGGTACGATCATACGACCTTTTGTATCAATATTATGCCGAAATTCGCCCATGAACATTGAAACTACCCCCATCTCTCCACTAACTAAAATTAGTCTACCACAATCCCCCACTTTCTACCACCTTTTATGGGAAATCAGAGAATAACTTTTTTATTAGTAAAAAAAATTTTAAGAATCAAGCTGTAAAAAGTCTTTTTAAAGACTTTTTACAGCTTGATTGGCTTTTTATCAAAGATACGAGAGAAGATTTAAGACGATTAAAACGACATAAAAACCACTTGTTAACAAGAAAGCTAAACGCCAAGTCATTTTAAGATAACGTGAATAGATAATTTCATCATAGTAATACGCCTGGAATACAGCGATACAAATCGCCATCAACAAAAGTGAAATCATAAAGAAAGGCAAGAAGGAAACTGTCGCAGAATTGCGTGACAATGCATGCATCCCTCCCCATAAAAAAGGAACGGCAAGATCAGGCGCTTTGATTTTAAAACGACGATCTAATGAAAAAATTTTCACTAAAAAATTACAGCCAAACAACACGATGGCTGGAAAGATATACCAAAATAAAACAAGTGGCGTAAAAGTGCCCATCTAACAAAACTCCCTTTCATAGTTGGTTCAAGTATACCTGATGTATTTTACACAACTATTTCATTTATTTTAAATTTATAAAGTTTTCTACTATTTTTACTTCTTAGATAAAAATCTAATCCAAATTGTATGAGTCCACTCCTTTAATACTACCTTTTTCCTGTTCCTAGCCAATCCCATTTTCCAAGCTCTTTCACTGTGTTCTATTCTGATATTCGTTATAATAGATGAAAGAGCGTATTAGGAGGTTCAAAAATGATCAAGTATTTTTCTATCGAGGATCGACAATTGGTCAATACTCAAAAAGAAACAGCAGAGACGATTTGGTATTGCGTCGAACGTCCAAGTGAAGATGAAATCCAGCAAATCACACACCAATTTCAAATTCCGTCTGATTACATTACTTCTATTTTAGACGATGCTGAAAATTCACGAGAAGAAGAATTTAATCAGACCAAATTAACAAAACCAGCGTTATTATTATTGCAATACCCGTTTCCAAAAACAAGCCCAAGCGGCTATTTTCAAGTAGATACTTACCCTTTTTCTATTATTGTGACACCTAAAAAAAAGCTTATCACAATTACGAATCATGAACCACTCTTTTTGAAAAAAGTATTTAGTCAAGCTTTTACTGAAAATGATTTACCAGCCAACTTAAATATCTTCATGCAATTATTGTGGCAAATTACTTTTTCCTACAATACTTATCTCAGCACCTTACAATCACAATGCGATGTCTTGGAAAAACAATTGCGTGTCTCAACAGAAAATAGTCAACTGTATCAAATCATGGATATCCAAAAAAGCTTGGTTTATTTCAAAGAAGCAACCACGGCTAACTTGACCACTTTAAAAACCTTAGTAAAAAACAAAACGATTCAAGAAAACCACGCTTTAAAAAATCATCTCCATGATGTGATTATTGAAACCGAACAATCACGCACTACCGCTCGAATTCAATTAAAACTAGTTGAACAAATGAATCAAACCTTTTCAGCGATTGTTTCTAATAATCTAAACAATATTATGAAAATTTTAACTTCTTTAACGATCATCTTAACGATCCCGACCATCATTGGTAGTCTATATGGAATGAATATCAAGCTTCCTATTGCAGGAAGGGACGATGCGTTTTTATGGATTATTCTACTGATGATTTTTATCAGTATTGCTACTGCTTATTATTTAAAAAAGGGAAAGTTTTTGTAACCGTCCCCTTGTGAAGAAAAGTAAAAGGAGTTAAACTAAAGACAACTAAAAAATTTCGAGGTAAAAATTATGCGCGAGAATAAACAAACAAGTACTTTTTCAAAAATCACTAAATTCGTTGTTTGGACCATGTTGATCTTAACGATTGGTTCAGTTGTCTTGACTGCAGTTATGAGTGTCATGTAAGAATGGCTTAAAAACCAACAAGTCCCGCACTTCCCAAAAAGAAGTGCGGGACTTGTTTTTTACCTTGCTAGGAAAGAATGTTCGCTTGCTAATGGTTCGTTTTTTATAAGAAAGCCAAGTGTCGTTTTAGTTGCTGCCATACAAGTAGCATCTCTGAGTCAAATAACTGTTCATTCTAAGATATCCTCTTCTCTTAGACTGCTCAGGCTTCTACCTATTTTTCTATTTACTTGCTAAGCGTAATAATTCTTTGGCATGCTCGACTGTTAGTGGGGTAATTTCACTTCCAGCTAACATTCGGGCAATTTCGGTTTCTCGTTGTGTGGGTTGTAGTTCGGTAACCGATGTTTGGGTACGCCCATCAATGACTTCTTTTTGAATATAGTATTGAAAATCGGCAACTGCAGCGACTTGCGGTAGATGGGTAATACACAAAACTTGTGAGTGACATGAGATCTGTGAGATCTTATCTGCAATCGCTTGGGCAACTCGACCGCTTACTCCTGTATCCACTTCATCAAAAATGATACTAGTCACACCTTGTTCTGAAGAAAAAATAGTTTTTAACGCCAACAACATACGTGATAGTTCCCCACCCGAGGCGACTTTTACTAATGGCTTCAATGGTTCTCCAGGATTTGTGGTTATGTAAAATTCCACTTGGTCCAATCCATTAGCATCTAATTGTCCATTTTTTTCAGATGAAAAACGGACTTCAAACTCCGTGTTTTCCATATATAAACTTTTTAATTCTGTTAAGATTGATTTTTCTAGTTCTTTAGCGATTTTTTTTCTTGTTTTATGCAGTGCTAATGCTTGTTCTTGCAAGAACGTTTCTTTTTTAGTTAATTCCAGTTGCATCTTTTCTAGTTGACCTTCTGAGAAATCAGAAGAATCCAGTTCTTTAGTGATTTCTTCGTAATAATCAAGGATTGCTTCCACTGACTCCCCATATTTGCGTTTCAACTGACGAATCAATTCAAGCCGTTGATTGACTTCTTCTAATCGGTTTTCATCCAATTCCAGCAGATCGATTTGGCGACTCATGTCACCAATGGCATCTTGAAGTAAATAATAAGCACTTTGAACATTCTCAACGATTGCTTCATATTCATTATCTAGATGAGCAATGCTTTGTAGTTCAGAAACAGCTAAACCAACGTTATCCACACTACTGGGTTCTCCCGCACTCAATGCACTATAACCACTAGCAAAACTATCCACGATCTTTTGATAATTGCTTAATTTTTCTCTTTCCTCGCTTAACTGTTCCTCTTCGCCAACTTGTAAATCAGCTGCTGCGATTTCTTCTTGTTGAAAATGAAGCATGTCAATCCGTTGAACAAATGATTTTTCATTTTGTTGGACTTTCCGCATTTTTCGTTCGAGCTCACGATAGATAGCATACTCTTTTTGATATTTTTTCTTTTGTTGTTGAAAAATACGATCACCAAAACGATCCAATAAATTCAAATGAGCTTCTGGTTGTAATAGCTCTTGGTGTTCATTTTGTCCTTGAATATCAACTAGATAACTTCCGATCCTTCTAAGGTTTGCCAGCGTAACAATATGTCCATTGACTCGGCAGACATTTTTACCCGTTAATGCCATATCACGACGAACAATCAAGTTATCACCATCTGATTCGATGCCAAGTTCTTCCATCAATTCAGTAAATCCTTCTTGACTTGGCCATTCAAACAACCCTTCTAAGATACACTTATCGGCTCCTTGGCGAATATAATCACTGGAGCCTCTACCACCAGCCAGTAATCCAAGGGCATCAATGATAATCGATTTACCTGCCCCGGTCTCGCCAGTTAGAGCTGTCATTCCTTTATGGAAAGACAAATGCAATTCCGGAATAATCGCAAAATTAGTAATACTGATCTCTTGTAACAAGGCAACCACTCCTCAACTCAAAGGTAATGTAAAAAATCCATTTTCAATGCAACTGCATCTTCTTCTGTTCGTGTGATCATCAACACATTATCGTCATCATTAATGATGGAAAACAATTCTTTTTTATATCGTTTATCAATTAAATTAGCCGCAGCAGAAGCGTTGCCTGGTAAAGTTTTTAAAATGACAAATTTTTCCATTTGATCAACAGCCACAAATGCATCTTTCAATAACTTTTCTAATTTCGTACTAACGTCTTCAGTAGTTTCTGCAGGAAGACTATAGCGATAACCTCCATCAGCTGCAGGAACTTTGATGAGTTTGAGTTCTTTGATATCTCTGGAAATCGTTGCCTGCGTCACTGAAATCCCTTTGTTTTTCAGGATCTCCACAAATTCTTCTTGTTTTCTGATATCATTTTCATTTAGTAGCCGGGTAATCAAACGATGCCGATCTTTTTTTCGCATACGTTCTTCGCTCCTTTACGTATTCTTCCTTACTATGATAGCTTATTTCAAACGCTTAATAAAGAAGAATCCGCTGTCTTCTTTATTGCTTGCCCGTCATTATTTGTGGTTAAACTGGTTGTGGGCTTCTTGGACGATCTTTTCGGGTGCCACATCTGGAGATAACGTTCCTTGATCAGAAACTTTTTTCAAATGGGCTAAAAATTCAATGTTCCCCTCTCCACCGGTTATTGGCGAATAACTTAAATCTAATACATCATACCCATGCATCGCAGCAAAGTGTAAAATATCCTCAATCACTTGTACATGTGTTTGAGGGTCACGAACGATCCCATTCTTACCAACTGCTTCTTTCCCCGCTTCAAATTGTGGTTTGATCAAAGCAATCACTTCGCCACCGTCAACTAAAATTTCGTGTAATGGCACTAACATCAAACGTAAAGAAATGAATGATACATCGATGACGGCAATCTCTGGGGTTCCTTCTTGAAAATCTTCTGGTTTGGCATAACGAAAATTCGCTCTTTCCATTACTACAACTCGTTCATCTTGTCTGATTTTCCAAGCTAATTGATTATACCCAACATCCAGAGCATAACTCATTTTTGCACCATTTTGTAAAGCCGCATCGGTAAAACCACCCGTTGATGCTCCAATATCCAATAATATTTTACCTTCTACAGATAAATCAAATACCTTTAGCGCCTTTTCTAATTTCAATCCTCCACGAGAAACATAAGGTAATTTTTTGCCTTTAATCTGTAATTCACTACTTACAGGGATTTTTTCCCCTGGCTTATCGAAACGTTCATTTTTTTCGTTATAGATCAAACCAGCCATAACTGAACGTTTGGCTTGCTCTCTCGTTTCAAACAAGCCTTGTTTGACTGCTAAAACGTCTACGCGTTCTTTTTCCATTTTTTTCTCCATTTCTATACACTGAATTGCTGAACTAATTGACGTAAAAGTTGTCCATCGAATGAACATACCGTTTGTTCTAACTGATCAATCATTCGATTCGCCGCATCAATCTCATTTTCAAGTGCGCTTTTTGTTTCTTCGATACCTAATAAACCTGGATAAGTCGTTTTTTCCATTTTAGCATCTTTACCAGCTGTTTTACCTAATACTTCAGTCGTGCTAACCACATCGAGCAGATCATCACGAATTTGAAAAGCAAGGCCTAGATGACTGGCTAATTTTTGTAGGCTAGCTAAAACTTCCTCCGGTTGGTTTGCTAATACTCCTCCCGCTAATAAAGCGTAGTGCATCAAGCGACCAGTTTTTCTTTCGTGGATAAACATTAATTCCTCTAATGTTAATTGTTTTGTTTCTCCCTCGATATCCGCTGCTTGACCAGCAACCATCCCTTGGGTTCCCGCATTGATTGCTAATTGTTGCAGCAGTAAAAGTTTTGGTGAGTTTGCTAAATGAGCCATACTGATTAGTTGAAAGGCACCTGTCAATAACCCATCTCCTGCTAAAATAGCCAGTGCTTCTCCGTAGACTTTATGGTTTGTTGGTTTCCCGCGGCGTAGATCATCATTGTCCATTGCCGGAAGATCATCGTGAATCAACGAATACGTGTGGATCATTTCCAAAGCAGCTGCTACTTGATAAGTTGTTGTATTGATCGATTCGCCAAACGCAGCTACTGTACTAAGTAAAAGCAAAGGACGAATCCGTTTGCCTCCAGCGCGAACGGAATAAAGCATACTTTCTTTCAACTGTTCATCAGAAGTGTAGTCATTTAGAAAAGAAACAATTTCTTCTTCTACAGAAGATAGATGGATCGTTGAAAAATCAGCCAACTTCATTATGCTTCCTCATTTCCTTCAAAAGTAACTTCTTCATTTGCCTCTGACATCATTTTCGTCAAGGTTTTTTCAGCTTTAGTTAAAGTATCTTGGCAATGCTTACTTAATTCCATTCCTCGTTTAAAAGCATCTAAAGCAGATTCTAAAGGTACATCACCTTGTTCTAATTCCATGACAATTTTTTCTAATTCTTGTAATGATTCCTCAAATGTCGGATTTTCCATATTGATCATTCTCCTTCTTCTACTTCTTGTACCGTAGCATTCACTTGTCCGTCTTGGTAATGGATCGTGATCGTATCCTCAGGCTTCATCTCTGTCACACTTTTCACGACACGCCCTTCGATTGTGGTGTAATTGTATCCTCGCCCCATGATTTTCAACGGACTAAGCAAATCTAATGATTGAATCGCTTGTTGGAAACGTTGCTGCTGGCTCTGCATATATTGTTCCATTTTTTCAGCTAACCGCTTCTCTAAGTAGTCTGTTTCTTGCTTGGCAGATTTCACTCGATAAGTCGGTGCAACTTGTGCCAACTGATGGTTCAAACGAACCGTTTGTTTTTCTTTCAAATGATAAATTTGTTGTGTCGCTTGGAACAAGCGCTGTTTGAACTGATCAAGCTTAATTGTTTGTCCTTCATACAGACGTTCCGGTTGACGGAAAACATATGATTGTTTTGCTCGTTCAAAACGTTCTTGTTTGCGTTGAATTTGACGCAAAAAGGCCTGTTCAAGCCTTGCTTGCCGTTCTTTCAGCTTCAACAATACTTCAGATAAAACAGGAACAGCTAATTCAGCTGCCGCCGTCGGTGTGGCTGCTCGTACATCTGCTGCTAAATCAGCAATAGTAGTATCCGTCTCATGCCCAACTGAAGAAATCACAGGTGTTCGTGCCTCAAAAATGGCACGTGCTACTCTTTCTTCATTAAATGGCCACAAGTCTTCAATCGATCCGCCGCCACGTCCAATGATCATCGTGTCGAAATCTCCCAGTTCTTCAACACGACGGATATTTTCAACGATATTGTCAGCTGCTTGATTTCCTTGCACCACCGTTGGGAATAGGACGAGTTGGGCGATGGGGTAACGTCTTTTGACAGTTGTGATGATATCTCGGATAACTGCACCACTTGGACTGGTCAAAACTGCAATTCTTTTTGGAAAACGTGGAAGAGCTTGCTTATGTTCCGGCTTAAAAAGACCTTCTTTTCGCAATTTTTCTTTTCGTTCTTCTAATTCTTGATATAGCGCTCCTACACCATCAGGTTCCATGTGTTCAACGTAAATCTGATAAGAACCAGAAGCTTCATAAAGAGAGATCCGTCCGACAACTAATACTTTCATCCCTTCTTTAGGTTGAAAACGTAATTTTTGAAATGCACCTTTGAACATGATTGCTGAGATTTTCGCATGGTCATCTTTTAAACTAAAATATTGATGTGCATTTGCTCTCAAACGAAAATTCGAGATTTCACCTGTTAAATAGACCCTTTCAAGATAAGGGTCTACATCAAATTTCCTTTTTAAATACTTGGTTAATGTGGTTACTGTTAAATATTCTTGTGTCATCTACTCACCTGCTTCAGCAGCCAGCACGGTTTGATACATCAGCATCGTAATCGTCATAGGTCCTACTCCTTTAGGGACTGGAGTGATATAGCTTGCTAAAGGTTCTACTTCATCAAATTTTACATCACCGATCAATTTCCCATGCTCATCACGATTCATACCAACATCGATCACCACTGCGCCTGGTTTGATAAATTCCTTAGTAACAAAATGGCCTCGCCCAATCGCTACGACTAAAATATCAGCTTCTTTTGCAAGTTCAGCAAGGTTAGCCGTTTTTGAATGAGCAATCGTTACTGTAGCATCTGCCATCAATAATAATTGTGCCATTGGTTTCCCTACAATATTGCTACGTCCGATCACCAGCGCCCGTTTCCCTGCCAAATCGATATCATAAGCTGCGAACATTTTCATGATGCCATATGGCGTACAAGGAATCTTATCCGGGTTACCAGCTAATAATCGTCCTAAATTCATTGGATGAAAACCATCTACATCTTTTTTAGGATCAATTGCTAATAAGACTTTTTCTTCATCAATGTGTTTCGGCAATGGCAACTGAACAAGAATCCCGTGAAAATTTGGGTCTTGATTATATTTTTCGATTTCAGCTAACAACGTTTCTTCAGAGATCGTGCTTGGGTAACGTTCAACTTTTGAATGGATCCCAATTGATTTTGCGGAACGTTCTTTATTACGTACATAAACCTGACTGGCTGGATTTTCTCCTACTAATAAAACGACCAATCCGGGGGAGATCGATTTTGTTTTTAATTCGCTCACTTTTATCGCAATCTCTGCTTGCATTTTTTCAGCTAGTTCTTTTCCATTAATCAATTCTGCCATACGATCACTCCCAGATTTTTTTGTGCTTTCATTCTACCATAGATAAACAAGCTTTTAGAACCCGTTTCCTTGTTTTCATAGAAAAAAGCTGGGACTATGCCCCAGCTTCAATCTCTTTTAAAACATTAGATAATACACCGTTGACAAACTTACGTGATTGATCATCACTAAAAGTTTTGGCTAGTTCAATGGCTTCATTCAATGCGACTGCGGATGGTACATCTTCAATGTACTTCATTTCAAAGATGGCGATACGCAAGATGATCAAATCCATCTTAGAGATACGATTGATGCGCCAGTTTCCTTTGAGGTGCTTCTCAATGGTTTGGTCTAATTCGCCTTTTTTCGCACACACACCGCCAACCAATGTATCTAAATAAACAGGAACAAACTCTGACTCCTCTTCATTGATCATTTCTTTGTGATCCAATTCAATTGCATGAAAAATTGCGTCTTCTTTGGTCAAATCAGCATTAAAATCTAATGGAAATAATGCTTGTAAAGCCATTTCACGAATTTCGTGTCTTGATAATTCTTTATTCATTTTCTTCCTCTTCGTCTTCAAAAAGTTCTTCAATTGCTGGTTGTTCTAGTTTTTCCGGTACGACTGCTACCACATGAACATTGACTTCTGCTAAAGCAATGTCTGTCATGAAAAGAACTTGCTGATTCACGCGTTCTTGCATTTCCATCGCTACTCTGGGAACAGAAACCCCATATTCTAAATAGCAATAAAGATCTACTTTTAACCCATCTTCATCATTTACTAAATAGACACCTTTACCATGCGCTGCACGCCCTAATAATTCCGTTACGTTGCTGGCAAATGTTCCACGCATCCCATAAACGCCTTCTACTTTTGAAGCAGCGATACCAATAATCACTTCAATGACTTCTGGCGCAATGACAATTTCACCAAGCTCTTGAGTCGCATTCAAAACTAAATTTTTGTCCTCTGCCATTTTATCTATTCCTCCTTTTGCCTCTACACAGATTGTTGCCTACGAATGAACCGTTCTTTCACTTATTCTTCATTCGAAACGTATAAAGGTAAACTGTTCACTTGCCTATTTGAGAGTCTTTTTCTCAAACAAATTACGCTTTGTTTTCAAAGCTTGCTGTCTTCTATAGTGTATCATTAAATCAAGTGATTTTCTATAACAAAGTCTGAGTGAATGATGCTTTAGGCTACGCTCATCATAAAATAATCAACTCTTTTGGTGAATGCGTCAACACGCGATTTCCATCAGAAGTAATCAATAAATCATCTTCGATTCTAACGCCACCGATACCTGGTAAGTAAATGCCTGGTTCGTCGGTAATAATATTTCCTGGAACAAATTGTTTCTCAGCTCGAACTGAAACATTGGGTCCTTCATGGATCTCTAAGCCAATTCCATGTCCTGTTGAGTGTCCAAAAGCTTCGCCATAACCATGTTTCGTAATGTAATCTCTAGCTACAGCATCTAGTTGCTTACCGGTAACTCCTGGTTTAGCTACTTCCAGAACTGCTAGTTGGGCTTCAAGAACGATTTGATAAATTTCTTTTAATTGTTCTCCTGGGTCACCAATCGCAAATGTTCGTGTCATATCAGAAACATAACCTTCATAGTAGCATCCAAAATCTATTGTGATTAAATCGCCTTGTTCAATGATTTTTTTGCTAGCAACTCCATGTGGCATAGCTGAGCGTAAACCACTAGCAACGATTGTTTCAAAAGAAACACCTGACGCTCCTAGTGAACGCATATAAAAATCTAATTGGTTGGCAACTTCGATCTCTGTCATTCCCGGTTGAATCATCTTGAGAATATGGTCATATGCCAAATCTGCAATACTACAAGCTTTTTCAATAATCGCAATTTCTTCTTCGTCTTTGATTTCTCGAAGTTCTTCAATCATGCCCGAAATAGGAATCAGTTGCGCATCAATGATCTCTTCTAATACCGAATATTCTAAGAAGGAAACAGTTGTTTCTTCAAAACCAAGTTCACGTAGTCCTTCTTTTTGAACTAAGTCAGCTACTTCTTCAAAAATCGGTCCTACATTTTTGATGATCTCAAATCCTTGAGCTTGAGCTGCTGCTTGCTCGGTATAACGAAAGTCAGTAATAAAAAAGGCTTTTTCCAATGTGATGACCGCTAAGCCTGTCGTACCAGTAAAATTAGTCAAATAACGAAGATTATATGGACTAGTGATCAAAAATGAATCTAAATTTTCTTCTTGCATCTTTTTACGCAATTTTTCTACTCGTAGCATCATAAATGAAATTCCTTCTTTCTTTGCTCTCTTTTTTCTATTATAGCAAATTTTCTTTCTGACACAGCAGATAAAACAAATTTTCTTAATAAACTTAGTAAAACAAAAATAGTTAAGACAAATCAGTTTCAGATCTGCCTTAACTATTTACTTCTATCTGCAAAACTATTGGCTAAGCGTTAATCTATTTGATTATGATCGTTTCCCAAAAAAGAATGAAACAACTGCCACTAAAATAACTGCGCCTAAAATTGATGGAATAAGTGCCATACCAGCTGCATGTGGTCCCCAGTTACCAAAAATTGCTTGACCGATACTTGAACCAATCAATCCAGCAATGATATTTGTGATACAACCCATAGAATTTCCTTTACTGGTAATTGCTCCAGCAATGGCTCCGATGACTGTACCAACGATTAAAGTCCATATCCAACCCATACTAATAACCTCCTTCTTTACAGTTTCATTCTAGCATAGGAAAATTATTAGGAGCAAATGATTGAACCAGCGTTGAAGCTGACCTAGATAATGACACCGCACACAAAAGAAAAAGCGAAACACAAAACAAAACACGAATGATATGCTGCGAAGAGCATCCATTCGTGTTTTTCTACTTGCGTTTGAAGATACTTTTGACACCACGTTTCACTACATCAAAAAAGCTCAAGGATTGAACCATACGACTAGGATCTACGTATTTTCTGATAGCGCGAAGTACTTTTTTGGGTTCTTTAGAAGAAAATGTATATGTACCATTTTTCTTTGTTTGAATGGCATAGCGCGGAATCCATTTTCCTTTGAACATAACGGATGCGATGACGTAATCAATCTCTTCCCAAGGGATTTGAACAAATTTCCGAGTGTCTCTTGCATGATAAAATTCGAATCCTCGGTCTCCAATCATGATTTTCCCATAATCAGTCAAACCAGTAAACGCAGTGGCATCAATTACCAAATCAACTTTTGTATTGATTGATTGAACCATTTAATCACTCCTATTATTTTATCTATCTAGTATACTATCGTTTCAATGTTGAAATCTCAAGCAGCATCTACTTTTTGATAAAAAAAGCTCGGGGCTACGCCCGAGCTAGATTCTTATTATAAAAGACCAACAACATGGCCAACTACACCGACAACGAATAGACCTAAGATAATGACAATTGGAGAAACTTTTTTCTTCAATAACCACATGCATAGTAATGTCAATGCTAAAGCAGCTAACCCTGGGATCAATTGATCTAAGTTATCTTGTAAAGTTGTTACTTTTTCAGGACTAAGTGCTAGACCACTGTTTACTTGTTCAAAAGCACTCTTGATTCCTTCGCCACCAGCAGGTAATTTATCCCACTCAATGTAAGCACCTTTATCTAACTTAACAGTTGATACAACTGGCAAGAATTTAATCGATACCCACCGCTGTACTAAGGCGGCTAATACGAACATCCCTAAGATAGATGCACCTTTTGTTACGTCTTGCAATAATCCACCAGATAAATCATCTGTGATTTTAGAACCAGCTTTGTAACCAAATTCTTGTGTATACCACATGAATGACCAACGAATAATGTTCCAACCTAAGAAGAAGATGATTGGTCCAAGAATATTACCACCCATTGCTAGAGAAGCACCAAGAGCTCCTAACATCGGACGAACAGTAAACCAGAATACTGGGTCACCAACACCAGCAAGAGGTCCCATCATACCAACTTTAACCCCTTGGATCGCTACATCGTCAACAGGAGCGCCATTTGCGCGTTCTTCTTCTAATGCTAGCGTAACACCCAAGATAGGTGAAGCAATATATGGATGTGTGTTGAAAAATTCTAAGTGACGTTTAAGAGCTGCTGTGCGCTCTTCTTTCGTTTTGTATAATTTTTTGATTGCTGGGATCATTGAGAAAGCCCAACCACCATTTTGCATACGTTCATAGTTCCATGAACCTTGAATGAAGGTAGAACGCCATGCAACAGCTAAACGGTCTCTTTTAGATAAAGTAATTTTTTCTTCTGCCATTTTTATTTTCCTCCTTCAAGATTAATAGTCATTCAAAATGTCGCCTAGAGGGTCACCTGAGTTGCTTCCTCCGCCACCATTTGAAGAGCCTCCCATTTTAGAAAGGTTCAAGTAGATAAGAGCTAAAGCAACACCTAAAGCACCTAGGGCAATCAATGTTAATTGAGTAATTGCAGCTACAACAAAACCGATAACGAAGAATGGCCATACTTCTTTAGTTGCCATCATGTTGATTACTAATGCGTAACCTACAGCAACAACCATTCCCCCACCAATAGCCATACCGTCTGTTAACCATGCAGGCATTGATTCTAAGAAAGATTGAACAGTTTGAGCTGGGATGAATAATAATGCTCCAGCAGGAATTGCAATACGGATACCTTGTAAACATACTGCAATGATGTGCCACATTTCAACTTTGCGGATGTTACCTTCTTCAGCAGCAGCATCCATCAAGTGAACGATAGGAACAGCGATTGTACGTACGATCATTGTTAAGAACAAACCAGCAACAGCAAGTGGTACTGCGATAGCAATAGCTGATGGAACGCCTCGAACACCTTGACCACCTAATACTAAAATAATTGCAGATGCAACTGATGCCAATGCAGCATCTGGTGCTACAGCAGCTCCGATATTTGCCCAGCCAAGAGCGATCATTTGAAGAGTACCACCTAATACGATACCTGCTTCAAGGTTACCTGTTACTAAACCTATTAATGTACATGCCACTAGAGGTTGATGAAATTGGAATTCATCCAGAATCCCTTCCATCCCTGCTAGAAAGGCAACGAATACGACTAAAATCATTGAAATAATAGACATGATAAGCCTCCTATAAATATTAGTTTTTTGAATTATGCTTTAGATAATTCAGACTTAGCTTTTTTAAGAATTTCGTCCATATTGTCGCGAGAGTCATTTGGTACTTTACGTACATCAAATTTAACTCCTTTGCTTTCTAGTTTTTCAAATGCCTCTACGTCTTCAGGGCCCATTGATAAAACTTTACTTACGACAACTTTCCCAACTGAGTGGGCCATTGAACCTACGTTTAATTCTTGGATGTCAACGCCGCCTTCAACAGCTGTCAACACGTCTTCAGGATTTTCAAACAATAGCAAAGCTTTTGTATTCCCAAATCTTGGATCTTTAGCAACTTCGATCATTTTAGAAATTGGGATAACGTTTGCTTTAACCCCTGGAGGAGCAGCTTGTTCGATCAATTTCTTACGTAAATCATCTTTTGATACAGCATCTGAAACAACGATGATCCGATTTGGTTGAACAGCTTTTGTCCATGCAGTAGCAACTTGACCATGTAATAAACGTGAGTCAACACGTGCTAAAACATATTTAATCTTACCGTCGCCAACTACTGTTCCTTCAGGTAATGCACCTTTAGGTTGTCCATCAGAAACTTCTGCTTTTGGTGCTTCTTGTGGTTCAAGCTCTTCTGGCTTCACTTTCACACCATCTTTTGCTGTTTCAATGATATGTGCTGCAATTTCTTGAGCAGATTCCATTGAAAAACGTGACGCATAAGCTTCGATCAACATAGGCAAGTTCAAACCACTAACAATTGCCCATTTGTCTTTGTGTTCTTCAAACAATGTGTTTGATTGATTGAACGGTGTTCCGCCCCATAAATCAACTAAGAACAATACTTCGTCTTGATTATCAAAAGAAGCAACAGCCTCTTCTAATTTGGCTCTCAAGTCATCTGGACCTTCGCTTGGTTTTAAAATGACTGCTTTGACGTTTTCTTGTTCGCCAAAAATCATTGAACCTGATTGCAAGATACCTTCAGCAAATTGTCCATGACTTGCAAGGATAATCCCTACCATATTTATACCTCCTACTTCTTTTTGTTGTAACAAATCAAATATTAAAATAATTGCTAACCATTACAACAGATGAATTTGACCATTTTCCAACAACAATATTATGCCTTTTTGGCTTTTGCTAGTAATTCCATCAAAAGGATCTTTCTATCTGCGGGTACTTTGCGAATTTCTAATTCTACACCTTGCTGATTCAAGAATTGGAACGATGCAATATCTTTATGGTCGACTGACACAAAATTTGTAATCATCGTCTTCCCCTCAGAAAAACTCATCCCACCGATATTCAATGAATCCAGCTGTACACCACTTAAGACAATTTTCTCAACGTCTTGAGGATTAGTGAATAAAAGCATCACTTTCGTCGTTGCTAGTAAACCGCTTTGATAAACTTGAATCATTTTTTTCACCGTGATCACATTTGCGATGATTCCCGGTGGAGCAGCTTCTTTTAAAAGAAACTTTCTCAATTTATCTTGGGCTACTAAATCACTAATAACAATGATGCGTTCCACGCCGGTCAATTTTGACCAGACCGTTGCAACTTGTCCATGGATCAAACGATCATCTATACGCGCTAACCGAATATCCATCAGCAAATCTCCTTTTGTTAAACTACTTCACAGAAACCCCTCTCATTTTCTGTGTGTATAACCATCTATTGGCACATTTATATAAAAGCAAGAACCGTGCCAACTTTTTATCAATACACTAAAGGGTTTTAAGGCGTTTCGAAGCAATACACAAAAAAGATACACTAATAACAGTGTATCTTTTTTGTGTATTTTTCATTTAGTGTATTCATTTTTTGCCAATTCATTACGAATCAGCTTGAATGAATAATAAACTTCAGATGAAGGTGTTTCAAATCTGATGGTCTTTTCCAACGGGGATAACAATTGTTGGATAGACGAAAACAATGGATCTTCCATCGCTTTTTCCAGTTCGTCTGATTCAACATTCAATGGCTCGTTTAATAAAATCCGTTCAATCATCCCCACTGTGTGTAAAACTAAATTGATTTTAAAACTATATCCATGATTCTCAATCGATAGCTTCTCAGACACTTGATCACTAAAATTCCATAAAGGATCAATCAATTTGGTTCCATTGATAAATGTAAAATTTTGTTCAATAAATTTCACACAAGTCTGTTTTGCAGTTTCTTCACTCAATGGCACTTCTTCTGTTTCATCTAATTCTGCCTCAAGTAATAATTGATCTAAAATCAACTCGATATTTTGATCGATAAACCGCTCCAATGGAATAAATGGCGCAGCAATCTGCGGATCTGTAATTCCAGTAGTCGCAATGACTTGGTAATTTTCGATTAATTTAGGCAATTCTTTTTCCAATTCTAAAACAGAGAGTGCCAAAACAGTCAACTCGACATCTTGCCGTTTACTTACAGAACGTTCGATTAATTCTTTGATTCGTTGTGCGGTTCCTTCACCAGATGCACAAATAGCTAAGATGGCTTTTTTTCTGAGTACGGTCGGTTCAGGTGTTTTTTCCATCGAAATTTCTGCATAACCTCGGAAATTTTTCAAGGAATCGTATAACATATCTAAATCCGTACCTAACACAGAAACTTTGCGAACCGTCTCTAATACCAAAGAGGTCGTCACCATGTCAACTGTCCGCACAGGAATTCCTGTATCTCGCTGAATCTGAGAATTAAATGAAGCAAGCGAACCCATATCCACTAATAAGATCGTTCCACTGCCTTCATCCACCTCTTGCACCATTCGTTCGATCCGACTAAGCGCCGTTTTAGGATCCATATCCAATGGCATATCGACCGCTCGTACATTGTCTGCATCTAATAATTGTTGGACCACTTGAACCATGCTGCTTGCTGTACTATTACCATGTGCTGCCACGACTACCCCAATACGACCGCTTGCTTGATTTGCCCTTAGCGACACAAGCAAGACAGTGAGATAGTAATCTTCGCTATCTGGAATCGTTACTTGGAAATACTCCTCAATATACTTTCTAACTTCTTTCGCTACTTCATATTCCACTGGAAAATCAATTGCCATTTCACGTATATTATCATTCGTATGGCGCTCTTCACCGATATTGATTCTTTTTAAAAAAGAACTGATATGCAGACTCATTGCGTAGATAAAATTTTGCTGAAACTCATATGGCAAGGCATTTTTTACCATTATATATATTTGATTGGTGACTTCGATGATTTTAGGATCAACAAACTCAGCTAGTTTATTATCAGCATTGAACGAGAATCCATGATCCTTGTAAAAAGATTTCAAATGGATGTTGATATCCGTTGAAATAAAATGATTGATGGCTTCTTGATCTAATCCGTCAGACTTTAATAGTGCTGCTTTGTCCCCAATAATGTCATAAAGGTTATAGGGTAGTTCATAAGAATCAGATTGAATCTTCATGATTGTGTCGTTAGGATACACCGTAATTTTGGGCTCCAATAGCTTCGATAGTTCGGACATCGCTACTCGATTACTTGCTAATTGGATCAATCCACTTCTAATCCCTTCCGTCAAATCATCGATCGTAATCGAGATTTCTGGAGAATTGATATGATTTAAAAAACCACGAGCGCAAATCAATTGGATATTCGATTTCAACTGACCGATGTTCCCATAGGTTACACTACCGATCAACGCTTTAACAACATCTTCAGTTAGCGAAATTTGCCGCTGGATACGGTTGGCTTCATGGGCGATCATAATTTTAACCAGGTCGATTTTTTCATTTGCAGGGCGTTTTTCAAAAGATGGCAACTTGATATTGATCGGTATTCTTCGAACAAAGGTCTCTAATAGAGAAGAACCAGGATCCTCAGTTGTTGCACCCACGATCCGAACATTTGCTTCATGAGATTTTGTTGTTTCTCCTAATCGACTATAGGTACCATGATCCATGAAGTAAAAGATCATTTCTTGCCCTTCAGGTGGTAACCGGTGAATTTCATCTAGGAACAACATTCCTCCATCTGCTTGGTCAATGATTCCGGTTTTTTCCTCTTCTGCTCCAGTAAAAGCACCTTTGACATATCCAAACAAGTGACTCATCAATAATTCCGGGTTATTAGCGTAGTCGGCACAGTTAAAGACGATCAACTCGTTGTCTTCACTAATGACGTGATTGGCTTTGGCAAAATGAAACATCGCATGTGCAAAGTAGGTTTTCCCCGATCCAGTTGGTCCAGTGATCAAACAATTCAGACCTCTCGGCGGATATAAAATGGCGGCTTTCGCTTGCTCAACCGAGTTTTTCATACTCCCATTTGCGCCAATGATCTTAGCAAAAATATCTTTCGTATCAATCTGAATCCTTGCTTTTTCTACTGGTACTCTTTCTTCTTTATAGCTTATGACATGTTTGGCGGTCGGTTGTTCATAGGCAACATTTTTTTGATATATGTAACGTACAGGTCGTCCATCGGTTTTCAACAATTTTCCTTCACGTACCAACTGATTCAAATCTTTACTACTATTGGTCCGTTGAATTCCTAAAACCTCAGCTATCTCTTTCGTTGTGACCCCTTGATCATATTCAATCGGTTTTAGATGAGCCGTTTTTTCTTTGACATACGTATAAATTCGATCAATGCGCTTCGCCATTTGGTTTCGCCCCTTTTTCATTAACTGGCTTCAAAACATAATACTATAAATTTAATTCCATTTCGTCAACTATTTACAGTAAATATCTCTTATTAAAAGAAGTATTGACTGGATCAGCTACTCTTTGTCTCATTAGAATTATCCAAAAACGTCCCCTTCAACTTAAAGCTTTTCTTTAAAATGATCGGATCGAAGTGCTTGCGCCGATAAACCATTTTATCTATTGTAATGAAACACAGACAAAAAAAGCTCTCCTCTTAATTAACAAGAGAGAACTTTTTTCATTGAGTTTAGTTCATTGTTTATTCAATTTATTCTGTTTATTGAGTGCTCGGATAAACAATCACTTCCAATTCAATATTTTCTAGTGAACTTTTATTAACTCCGATCGTATAACCTAAACACTTGTCTTCTATAATAATACGCTCATCATACCATCTAATTATTCTTCATTTTTACTATCAAGTATGGTCAAAGTACGGTCATAAAAAAAGCTTTTAAAATACCCATTTCCTTTTACCAAATTATCTGTTTTTTCAGGAACATTAAAATAGAGAATTTTGTTTAACGGCTTATGAACCCACTCCATTCTGCACAAAAAGAAAATACATATAGTTACTATTAGAATCGTAATACTCTGCGGTACACCAAAACTTTTAATAAACAAATCCAAATGAAGTTTATCATTAACTATTCTGACGATAGGTATATGCAACATATATATGATCAAGGATAATTCTCCAAAACTCGTAATAAACAGTCGTTTATTACTTATCAAAGCAACCAAACTACTGATTATAAGGAAGACTGCAATATAGTAAATAAATCGGAAAAAACCACCATAAAGACCTACTAATTCGCTTACATTCGCATAAGCATTTCTACCGGTCAAAAATCCCATCGTCAGTGAGGTGCCATATAACTTAAAATAAACGACAAAAAAACTTCCTGACAAAAGGAACAACGCGCACAACTTGATCTTAAAATTGTTTAGATAATTTGACATTTTTTGATAATCAATTAAGTATCCAGCATAAAAAAATGGAAAGAAAGTTAAGATTCTTGAAGAACATAGAAAATCTCCCAAATTTGCATCATATCCTGCCAAACAACCAATTACAACAGCTATGCCTAGCACCCAGTATTTGTCATATCCATCAATAACCATGCTGATTAATTGAAAAGCAAAAATAGCAAAACAGTACCATGGCAGTCCGCTTTCTGTTAAAAAGGAAAAGCTTAAAGAACCTGAAGAGAGAAAAGTGCTAATCAAAAATATAATTTTTAAAATGAAAAACCATTTGAGATATCTAAAACTTTTTCGGAAATCTTTGTTGCGAATTGTATTCTTGCTGAATAGACCAGAAACAAAGATGAATGCTGGCATATGAAACATATATATCCAATAGTTAATTTTCATTAACAAGTCGCTCTTTTGATTCGCCCGATCAATTAAATGACCTACTACAACCAGGAAAATTAATAAAGCCTTTAAATTGTCCCATTTGTACAAACGCTTTGAAACGTTATTTAAATTCATTTTTTCATTCATCACTCCTTTTTAAATCCCAGTATACAATACAACATTCACAAATAGTAGTGATTTTTTCCACTCATATATTGTTATACTTCAAACGAGAAACTTTTTTTATTTTTTTCAAACCGATCATTTAGAATGACGTTTGTTTTTTTAATATGTAATTTCCATTTTAACTAATGATAAGCACAGGATTTTGAATAAAAAAGTAAAGAATGGTATTGATTTTTATGTTTAAGCACCTTTTTTGTCAATCGTTTTCATTAAAAGTCATAAAAAAAGCTCTATCCTTTACGTAATAAGGGATAGAGCAAACTGTTCATTAAGCTTCTTGAGCTACTGGATAAACAGACACTTCTAGTTTTGCATTTCTTGACTAATTCTAGTTAACTCTAATTGCTTTAATATCAACGTTTATATAGTTTTTCAGTTACTAATGTTTTCTATATTTTGTTAAATAGTATGGTCAAAGTATGGTCATTTTTCATCTCATTATATAGCATGACGTGTTAAAAAATACGTCATGCTTTTTTATAAAAAAAGACTACTCTTTCGAGTAGCCTCAGAAGTAAAGAAACGAGATAAAATTAGAGATCTTGTGAAATTGTGAATAATTTTACCTCGAATTTATTTTGTGCTACACAGTTTGAAGATTATAGGATGAACACACCATACAGTTATATATTTTAGTAGCACACTATAATTATAAGCTATGAAATCAACTTTTTTTATTCGTTTTGATTATAGCTGATATAAAAAATACCACCCGAAAGTGGCTAGGAACGGCTTGATTATAGATTATAGCTAAAGAATACTACAAGCGATATTCCTATTTTACAGGAACCCCTATTCTATTAAATAAAATAAGTGTTCTATTTTCTTATAAATGAGGAGTCCTTTGTAGAAATACTATTTATATCTGTTATATATCTTTCGACTTTCATATGCAAATCATATTTTTCTCTAAGTTTAGTAATATGAGCCATCATCGGAGATTCATGATGTTTGTCTAGTGCATCTTGATCTGTCCAACTATCAATTAGAAGAATTGTGTCCTCATCATTCATTGGAAAAAAGTATTCGTATTTAATATTACCTTTTTCTGCACGTATATCTTCTACAATTCCAGTTGAAACCATCTCTTTTGCAAATTTTTTTGCATTTCCATTTATACCACTATAATAAATGTTCACAGTAATAGCCATTTTTTTCCCTCCTTGAATATGTATCTATCTTTATGTAATCCTGTAGGACTCGAACCTACGACCGTTCGGTTATGAGCCATTATATAAAAAACCACCTCGATTGAGGTGGTTAAAGTTCAACATTATTTTACGATATTTACTGCTTGAGGACCACGTTGTCCTTCTTCAATATCATAAGAAACAGCTTGACCTTCATCTAATGTTTTGAATCCATCACCTTGAATAGCTGAGAAGTGTGCAAATACGTCATTTCCATCTTCACCAGTGATAAATCCAAAACCTTTATCTGAGTTAAACCATTTTACTGTACCGTTATTCATATATATTTCCTCCTAATACGTATATAATACGTGTTTTGTTGCAATTAATATTACTTGGTAAAAGGAGTTTTTATAGTGTGAATATATCGCTCAGATTACGTTTCAAATTAGATTACTTATTTAGTATAACATGGACGTATTACTAACACAAGGATAAATAATCGATATATATTTTCATACAAAAAGTAGGATTAAATGTTTAGAATAAATTGAAGAACAAAAAAACTCAATCAAATTTAAGTGGCTGTTTTTTAGATAAGAGCAAAAAATATTTATTTAAATTCAGCTGGATGTTTAGATAAATAATTTGCATAGTCAATGTCATGAATAATATCATAGTATTTATTATTAATTAGCTCAATAATAGACATTTTAGTTAGTTTTTCTAAATCATTAAAGTTAATATCAATAACATACTTATTCTCTTTTAAGGCAATTTTTCTTGCTAACCCTTTACCTGCATCCCACTTTCTCCCAGTAAATCCATATCTGGAGAATAATAGACAAACATCAAATTTATGCAGACACAATAAAGAGTGAACTTTCCCTA
This sequence comes from Enterococcus sp. DIV1682a, assembly GCF_051711005.1. Classification (NCBI taxonomy): domain Bacteria; kingdom Bacillati; phylum Bacillota; class Bacilli; order Lactobacillales; family Enterococcaceae; genus Enterococcus; species Enterococcus sp. DIV1682a. The sequence continues at coordinate 788,810 of NZ_JBIOLT010000001.1, read as the reverse complement.
TCCATGTTACATCTATTTTCTTTTGATAGTTTTTACACTCACCAATAAATTCTAAATTAGCCAAGTTAGGATAAAAAGTCTTAATTATGAGATTTGTTCCAGGTTTTATTTTTAACAATAAATCCACTTCATTTGTCGAGGTATGTAAATTTGTATCAACATGAAAAATATTTTTTAATGATAATATAGATTTAGCTAAAGATTCCAGCGCATGCCCTTTTTCCGTCGGTGTCTCAAAATCATCTGCCTCAATACGATTAATATCTTCCTTGAGTTTTTGAATATCATTTTCATTAAGGCAATAAGCAGCTAATAATCTTTGTTTCTCATCATAATTATTTAATTCTTCAAGATATTTAACAGTACGATCTAACTCATTTAACACTATTAATCACCTCAAAACATGTAAATATATGATCCTCTGTTACTTCTAAATCAATACCAGCTTCTTCATCATATATCTTTAGTGGTATATCTGCTATGCTATAATACTCACCTAACCATTTGCCAGAAAACGAAACAATAAAAATTTCTCTCAATATATTTTTTTTCAAAAATATATTGAGAATTTTAATTGTCTCATTATATGTCAAATCATGCTTATTTTTGAAAGAGGAAATATAAATATATTCTTTTACTTTATAACTAGAAAGATCTTCAAAAATTGTTTCTACCTTATACGGCTTGTCCAACTTCTTCAACTCTTCCCTGAGACTGGCTGCTAACAAACTCTTTGAGTAATTTTTTGGTAGCATCACGCATCCCCTCTCTTCCTAAAGAATGACTGTAGTAACTTAGAATAGTAACTTTTTGATAATAAAACAAATATTTTACTTCTAGTGTTCTCACCTTGGGACCTTTTGTGTCTCCCCAAGTTAGATTAATCCAGGGATAATCTGAATTTATTTTTATTTCTTCAATAAATTCTAACAACGATTTTTTTATTTCTAAAGTATCAGCATTTTTTGTAAACAGATTACTTTTTTCTTCTATAAACACTTCTAAATCACCCAAAATAGGTAAGACTAAATCTGTAGAATTCCCACTATTTAGAGTTGCTTGAGCACGTTTCTTAGTATTCATCGATTTACCCGTACATTTGACAGACGGCAAGTCCGTTTTGTTAGATAAAGCTAAAACCGTTTCACAGAAGTTAACCGGGTTTAATGCTTCACCTAAAATAAAAGATAACTTATTTTTAATTAAATAAATCATATTTTTAAAATAGTCTGGATCGTTTTGTCGATAAAATAACCTAATATCAGAAACAGAAACCTCTAAAAAAATTTGTTCATTAATCTTGTGAAAAGCTATCAGAACATTATTTGCTCTCTCTATAGTAACAAACTTTCCTCTCTCATCGATATGTTTAAAACTAATTAGATAATTCAATTTAAATTCGTTGTTTGATCTTCTAAATTTTAAATTTTGACTATCTAAATTATAAACTTCTATTTTTTTGTTTTCTATGGGTAACTTAGTCATTAATTCTTCAATTGTTACTTCGTCATTAGTAATTTCGAAAATAGCACTATACTTATATCTATTTTCGAACTCAAAAATGTCTATAGCTTCTAATACTTTTTGTAATTCCAATTTGTTATTCAAAGCGTCCTCTAAAGAATCATAATAAGCTCTATCAAGGTTAGTTAAATTTTTATATATAGCTTCAACTTCTTCTTTTTGAGGAATAGTAAGCTCGCTAAGATATCTACGCAACATATCATTAGTAAAATTCATAATAAAAATACCTCTTCTCATATATCTGCTAATATTATTAAAGCAAAAGAAAACCCTAAAGACAATAGCTTTTGGGTTTCTTAACAGATATAATCTTTGAAGATTATGAAATCACTTTAACATACAGGGAACATAAGTTCAAATTAAACGTTTATGATACAAAAACATTATTTTATGAATCTGCTTTGATAATATTGTAATAATTTTATTAATAAATTGTATAATAAGTTATATAATTTTTGATTTAAAAATTAGTTATTAAAAGCACAGATAAATAAGCTCAAAGCTCCCATAAATAAACTCCGGTGAGCTTTGAGCTATAAATATTATTATCTTATGTACCCTGTAGGACTCGAACCTACGACCGGACGGTTATGAGCCATTATATAAAAACCACCTCGATTGAGGTGGTTAAAGTTCAACATTATTTTACAATATTTACTGCTTGAGGGCCACGTTGTCCTTCTTCAATATCATAAGAAACAGCTTGACCTTCATCTAATGTTTTGAATCCATCGCCTTGGATAGCTGAGAAGTGTGCAAATACGTCATTTCCATCTTCACCAGTGATAAATCCAAAACCTTTATCTGAGTTAAACCATTTTACTGTACCGTTATTCATATATATTTCCTCCTAATACGTATATAATACGTGTTTTGTTGCAATTAATATTAATTAGTAAAAGGAGTTTTTATAGTGTGAATATATCGCTCAGATTACGTTTCAAATTAGATTACTTATTTACTATAACACGGAAGTAATGGTAACACAAAGATAATTGTTTGATACGTTTTTTATTACAAAAATTTAGACTAAGCATTTAAAATGATTAATTAAAAGACGAAAAAATTGAAATTGAAAATAAATGACTAACGCTACTAATATAATATTACATCGTTTACTTAAAACTTTAATAAATTTTACTTTTCTACAATATTGTCAATTGCTTTTCCACAAATTAGTTCTTATTCTAAAACTGATTTTATTTGCAATGCACATTCTTTTGAAAATGGTTCAGCCTCTTTCCATGATCCTAATAGTGGATAATTATTGATTACACTTTTGACATATTGCCTGTTTTTTACTCCTCGTGTTTGTACTTCTACATAATACATAGTGATACCTTCTTTATTATTTTTTATGTAAAGACTACTCTTATGAGTAGTCTTATAGATAATAAATCGCAGTAAAACACAGGAGATCTTTGTGAAGTTGATCGTAGTTTACTACGAATTTTATTTTGTGCTACGTAGTTTAAACTGAATAATGCGAATACAACATGGAATATCTTGTAGCACATTATAATTATAATATATGAAATCAAGTTTTTTTATTTGTTTTTGTTATATCTAATATAAAAAATACCGCCTAATAAGAAAAACATTATATTTAATCAAAAACGTCAGAATAGAAATACAATCTATTTTTTATAAAATAGATTAATCTAAAGAAACTAGAAAGAGCTACTCTTTCAAGTAGCTCTGAATAGATGTCACCATAAATGGAAACGGGGTTAAGATTGTGTAATATGATGACGTTATTATTTTACCACGATTGAAATTATTATTTTCTTTTTTTAACGTACGTGGAAAAATAAATAAAGATATTACAACTTTGCTTGAAGATATGAGTACTTTATCAGACAACCTTCTATCAATTGACGTGTATATAGTTAGGAAACCCTTTTTTATATCTTTCTCCTATTAATAAAATCAAGCAAAAAATTTTTATATCTTTTTGAAAAAAATTCTTATTATTTTTCTAATTTCTACCAAATTTTCTTCATTATGTTGTTGGTTTTTAAAAATTAATTAGTGACTTTAACACTTAAAACTGTTCGTGTATTTCCTGAACTATCGTAACCTATAACTTCCACTTTATCTTTTTTCTTTAGAACTTTATCTTTTGCAAAAAGAGAATATGATTCTTCTCCATTTTCTCCAAGTACAGTTGTTACTTTTCTTACTACTTTATTATTGATTCTTAATGCAACAGTGTCAATTCCGGCTTCATTCGTTCCATAAATTCTATCTTCTCCTAATTTATAAGAAGAGACTGTCATTTTGTAATCTTTGTTAAGTTTAGGATAAACTTTATAATTTACTCTTTCACCAAACTGCCCATCTTCATCAATTCCAACAATTTCGAAATTCTTCTCAGAAGAGCTTAAGCCTAATCCTCTAGTTGAAAATTTGAATATTCCATCTTTATTTACTGCCACTTTACTTTGTAACATATCGTTTATAAGCAATCCGACAGTGCTATATTTAGCATTAAAGACTTTTCCTTCGATTGATGAGTCCGTCCAAAAATATTTCTTTGCTTTTATAGATCCGACTGCAATAGATAACTCATTTTCATTTTCCAATGTTGTTTGAGCATTTACAAATGTTGAACCTCCAATAGTAATGCTCAGTAATGCTGCACTTAATATAATCTTGCTTTTTTTTATCATCTACTTTTCTCCTTTCATAAAGAACTATTTTTAGTATATATATTAACTTTTTAGATATTTTTTTTATTATTGAAAAAATATCTAAAAAAAAAATAATACAATACTACTTCTCTTTATTATGAATATGTACTGCTCCTCAACGAGGAGCTTTTTTAATATGAAAGTGTCTGACCCGGATAAATCAAATTAGGATTGGATAATCCATTGCGCTGTGCCAGCACTTGATACGTTATACCTAACCTAGATGCGATTGATGATAAATTATCGCCTGATCGAACAGTGTATGTTCTAGTAGTACTTACTTTTTCGTTTACTTTTAGAACTTGTCCAGCATAAATCATGTTAGGATTGCTCAATCCATTTAGTGATGCTAAAGCTTGATATGTGGTTCTATATTTTGTAGCGATTGAAGATAAATTTTCGCCATATTGAACGACATGAGTTTGAACAACTGATGGTTGTTCTACAACTGTCGTAGAATCTGGTAAAAGTTCTACATTAGATTTGTCGATCCAAGATAAAATATTCGCAAGTAAAATTTTATTGCCATCAATTTGTTGAACCTTGTAGCTTTCACCTTTCACCCATTGTGGAATAGCCTCACCAGTCGCCCATTGATTAGCTGAGAAATTCACCTTAACTGTATCACCAACTTTGATCTCTGATTTTGGCGTTTCACTTGTTTCTTCTCCTGCATTGATTGCTGGCGTTTCTGTTTGTGGCTTATCTGAGTTAGTATAGCCATTATCAGTGATCCCTGTTAAATCGACATTTCCATCCAATCCCCCTGCAATATAAGTAGATGTAAACTGCCAAATAGCAACCCCATCCATACTTGGAAAATAGTTATACAACGGTTCTGGAGTTACATTATAGCTAGGATACCCGGCAATCCATAAAGAGTTAGGAAATTCTTTAATAATTCTCTTATAATCAACATATTTTAATGTGAAAGGTTTATAGCTATAATACATTGGTGTATACCCAGCTTGTCTAATACGTCGCATACCGTACAAAATTGTTTCTGTATTTGCATTTCTATCAGAACTAGCGCCGTGTTCAAAATCTAAAGCTACAATCGAACCTTTCGGTGTTTGAATCTTAGGCAAGAAATAATCCATTGTCTGTTTAGCAATATCCATGTTTCCATAGGTGTCATACCAGATATAGGTATGCGCTCGTTTTCCTTGTGCAATAGCACTTGCTACTTGTGTTTTGTATGTGCGCTGCTCGTAAATGCCATTAGCGTTATACCCGCCAATTTGAGCAATAGCAAATTTATCATGAGCATAACCAAAACGCCCTTGATCTCCTTGATAAATCGCCCAATCGACGCCTCGATCGCCTTTAGCGGCAAAAACATTTATAGGCAATAAAAAAAGAGCTACGAGAGCTCCTACTAAAATTTTCTTTTTCATTCGTTTACTCCTTATCTTTTAAATTGTAAGCTGATACCCCTGTAATTACTCCTAAAAATGTCGCTATGGCATTGATAGTTAATACTGTCATATCAGTTTCATTCCATCCATATGCTTTGCCTAATGTGGCTACTAATGCAGATAAAGCTGGCAGTACTATAAGTACTGTCCATTTAATAATTTGATAATATTTATCGGGTAAAATCATCACTTCTCACCTCCTTTTATTTCCTGAATATCATGTTCTGCTTCATTCATCCGTCCTTCTAATAGAAAAGTCCGTTCAACAATATGGTTATGCTTTTCAACTTTTTTCTCCAATTGTTCAATTCGATAAATGGTTAGTTTGTTTGAAAAAACAATACCTGCAAACGTACCAATTAACGTTCCTGCAATACTTAAAGTAGAAATAATCGCATCAATACTCATAGTTCACCAACTTTCCAACAAAAAAGCATACTCCAGAGAGCATGCCTTAACTTTCTTTATTAATAATTTTGTCTGCTTCTTCCTCTGTAATGCACAACGGAACAAATTGCCGAACTTGATCTGCAGTAAAGCAATTCCAGTCATACATCATTTTGATATCTTCATAGGAATACATATTATTCTCACCCTTCATTTTTCGATGATTGAAGTTGATCTTTCAATAAATCAATTTCTTTACTGTTTTGAATAGTCGTAAGCATCGTTTTTGAATTGATTTGCGTTAATGAATCAGCTCTTTTAGTTAGTTCTTCATTCGCCTGTTTCAATATTTTATTATCATCTTGTAACCCTTCAGATAATTTCTCTAACAGAACTAATTTTTTAGAAACATCTTGAGTCACAACTTCTTCCCATTTTCGCTCCCTTGGATTCCAAAATTGGCGATCTAATGGAATATTCGGTAATGGTGGTACAGAAGTATACGGCACTCCTTCTGGGAAATCATCTGGCATATTTTCCCATACCTTGCAACCTACTGGATACATATATTCATACATTGTTTTCATTAGTTATTCCCCCTATTAATTTGGCCACGCATCATTTGTAAAATAGCTGATGGTTCCAGAACACTCTTGATTTTCTGGTAAATTTGTAGTAGAAACCATCACAACAATTCCCGAAGCATTTGCGTAAACAGATAATGCAGGATTTCGATTGGTTTTATTTGCCAAAGTTCCACCCCAATCCTTTAGCGAAATCGGATTATATCCTCTTGGAAAAGGCATTAAAACTTTCCATCCAGCAAAATTTGCTGATTTATTTGTAATCGCAAAATTAGCCACTACACTTCGTCCACATCGTTCAAATCTGACTGAACTTTCATTGGTAAAATCTGTTGTATTCGTTGTTTTTACTGTTTTTGAAACAAAACGATCTAAAGCTACTGGTGTATCATTCACTGTTGGTGTTTGTAAAAAGTTTTTAAAACCATCAACTGACTGATTACCAGATGTTTGTACTAATGCTTCAGCTCCATCAATTGCTCTAAAATGAGTTTTTAAATATTTAGGAACACCATTTTCTTTTAATTGCACAATATCAGACATTAAACTTCGCCTACTTTCTCAAATGTAATTTTTGCTACTCCATCTAATTTTGCTTTATCTTCTTTGGACATCAACCCATTAGCGTTCGTCGTAGCTACAGATGTCGTTGTTGCATTAACTCCAGGATCTCCCTTTTCTCCTTTTGGTAATACAAAATTGAATCTAGCCACAGATGAGGTTCCTACATTTGTAACAGAAGCAGTAGATCCACTAGTAACTGTACCTACAGCAATAGTTGCGGACTGTCCGGGATCCCCTTTATCGCCTTTAATTGTTGTGGGTTTGCCTTCTACAGCATTCCAATGAGTTTGAGGGTAAACCTGAACATTATTCTGTTTTACTTTTACAATATCTGTCATTAGTTTATACCTCCCCTATTTTGTCAAAAGTAAAGTTTAAGCTTTTTTCATTTAATTCTTGGAGCTGTTTATTTATATATTCAATAGTCATGTTCCAAATATATTTATTTGGATCTTGAAAGTCTTCCAGTCCTATCCCTACATATTTATATTCTGTCGTTAAGCCAGCTCCCTCATCTTTTGTTAGATAATAAGGTGATTCAAATAAATTAGGCTGATATGGCGTAGCTATTGAAGCTTCTTCTAACTTGATATATTCTATGTTGATTGATCCATCTACTATTTGGGAATTACTATCTAAACGTAGATAAGTACGCTCTACTTGTTTCATTTCTACCACGCTACCAGTAACAGAAATAATTTTTGTTTCTCCCGCTAACATAGCAGATAAGTTCGTTCCCAGTAGAATATTGCCCCCGGGAAATTTTCTATAAGTTAGTCGAATTTTTGATAAGTCTCCTACAAAATCCTCATTCACTGTTACCTTAGCAGAAAGCGTATAGGTTGTTTTGGGTTTAATTTGCACAACATTACCTGTTTCAGCACCAAAACCAGAATTTCTGAATGTCAATTTTACACCTCTATTTTCGTTGACAATTGTTACATTATCTTTTGTTGTAAAATAATCACTAGTTATAGTACTTAATAGATTTGGGTTTCCACTATAATCATAGTCTCCAAAGTCGATGCTGTTTGAATAAACTTTCTTAATTTGAGAACAAGAAGTTATTTCATTATCGTTTGTTGTACTAATAGTGCCATCTTCTGTAATCGAAATATTGGCTCCTGCTTTCAAAATTTTCAAAGACTCTAGCTTCTGTTTCAACTCTTTAGTAAAATTAAAATCTGTTTGCTTAGTTGCAGACAGAATACCTTCTTCAGTGACTTCTAAAAGTTCACCAACTTTTATACCTCCTAATTTTTCAGCAGTAGCAATTGGTAAAAGATATGTTCCACTTTCACCATTTACAATCTTTTGAAACATTTCGGCAGTTAAAATACCATCAGTATCTTCGCTTGCGTAAGGTAGTTTGGTAATCGCATTTTCTAATCCTAAATCAGCCTTCGTTAGAATGACTGCTCCAGATTTACCGTTAACCGAAAGAACTTTTGACTGTCCCGAGGTAATGTTTTCTAATCCTAAGACTGCAGAAACATGAGTAATTGGCATAAATTGACGTTGAACTCCTGTGTCGTCTGTTTCCATCATACGTTTAACCTTCACCAATTGATTCACCTTCTTCCTGAACAACAACTGATTTTCTTGTTAATTCTATAGTCATATTGTCATACAGTACGACTTGTACTTGATCACCTAATTGAATTGTTTTTCCAGTGTAGTATTTAAATGTGCCATTTTTTAATTCATTGGAAGGGACGATATCTTTTTTCTTACCATTTATTTCAATACCAATTTTTGTTGCATCAAATACTTTGCATGTACCAGTAATCCAATCTGTTTTTCCAGCAATATATGGATTAATAGTCAAAATCTTATCTATTACTACTTCCTCCAGAGTAAATACACGCTGTTCTTTATCATCAATTGTGGCTACAATTAACGCTCCTTCGGATATATTATTTTCAATACTTTCTACTTTTTCTATCTCATGATTCCTAGAAAATAAATCATCTTGTAGAATATCCACTACTTCAATTTCAGCATACTCGATAGTAAATAAGCTTGTTCGTAGTTTTTGATACAAATAATTCATATCGGCAAGCAAACGTTCTGAAATTGAATTGTGTCGTTTTCCTTGAATATCTACTCTCGCATCCACTAATTCCGCAAGCATTGTTCCACCAGGATCAATCGTCTTTAAAATATCCTTGATTGATTCAAACCATGCCAAATAGTCTGATTCTTGTCCTTCTCTCCAATCTTGGAAACTGTGTTCCTGTTCTTGTCTCCAACGTTCAAATTCTTCTTTCCTTTCATTCATCCAGTCCGTAAAATCGCCTTTATTTTCATTAATAAAGTCCGTCATATCCGCAATTAAATCTTCGATTGATTGCCAATAAGAACCCATTTCTCCTTCTGTTTTTGAAACAGCATTAATGACAAAATAAGAGAAGTCTTGAGTTGTTCCAATCAAGTCTTCTCCTTTAAATATAATGAAATTGGCTGTTTGTCGATGTAAACACTGCATGGAATATTTATCAAAAATATAGTTAATTTTCCCTTTTTTAGCATCCACAATTTTTGTTTCTAATTGGACTGGATATTTCCCACCTACAACTGATTCAAAATATACCTTACATTCTGATAAATCGTAGGGAAGACCATTTTCAACTATAGTCGCTTCCATAACCTCTGTATTCTTATTGCCTTGTCGAACTTGAATCATCCCCACATAATTATATGGTTCTGTTGTACTTAAAACGACATTCCATTTACTCATAGAATCACCACCTTAAAATTGGATATAATTTCTTGGATTCTCAAAATCAACAACTGGCTGTGGCCAATAATTTTTCATAATTTGAAAATGTAGATGTTCTCCTGTAGATGGACCAGTTGTTCCCATCAAGCCAATTTGAGCGCCTTTCTGGACTTTTTGTCCAACAGAAACATCAATACGAGACAAATGAGCATAACCTGTCCACTTCCCATTATTATGTTTAATAACCACGTAATTACCATACCAGTCATAATAATTAGCACCAGCCTGAACAACTTCCCCATCTAATGCTGCAAAAATAGGTGTATTAGGATTTCCATTTACAAGATCAATTCCATTATGAAATTCTTGACCGCCATTTATTGGACTTGTTCTCCATCCACATTCTGAAGTAACTGTCACTGGTTTTTGAATTGGACAAATGAAATTCCCTCCAGGTTCTGAACTAGTTAATCCATGTAATTTGTTATACCAAGATTGGGCATAATTTTGGCGTTCTGGATGTGCAGAAGCTGGGCGTTCGAAGTTCATTTCAAAAGCATACGCTGCACTTTTGGCATCATTGATCGATTTAAATCCTGATACTGTGGTTGGATTTACTTTTCCGAGCCATTGACCGTTGAACATACACCAATCTAATAATTTTACTTGGGCTTCAATACTTCGATAATCTTCTTGAATCCCTGCGGTGTTCATCAAACGCTGAACATACTCTCGTCCGTTCCAAGTTGGTGATCCGACTAACGGATAAGCAGAACCATCCCATTGAACAATCCCATAAGCTGGACCACCAAGTTGTTCTGTATCAGGGTTCATACTTGCTCCAACCTCCCCCTGAATATTTCCTAGAATACCTGCAGCTGCATATTCAGAATAACCACGAGCTTTCAACATTGTCCAAATTTTCCATGCTCTTTTTTCAGCTTCCGTCGTCAATTGAGGAGGGATGGTTCCAGGATCACTTCCTCCACTGTTGTTCCCTGTGATTTCTTTTCCGTTAACGGTGAGTTTGCCTTGTACATCTAAGTCTCCAAAATAAATTGCTTTACCATTTCCTAATAAAACTAATCCTTTACCAACTTTAGGAGAAATCAAAATATATTTGCCGTCTCCATTTGTACGAATAACTAAAGAATTATCTTCAATAGGTGTGGGAGTAGAAGCTCCAGGAAAAGGATTACCAGCAGAATCAGTTGTTCCAATCGTTCCAATTGAACTATTAGAATTCCAAAATTCCATTCCTTTTTTAGTTAACTCCATTATTTTCTTTTTGTTATTCCAAATTTGAAGTAGTCCATTAACTAATTTCAATACATCTCCAGTTTTGTTAAAAGAATTTTGAAAGATATCTGCTTTGATTAATCCAGTTTGTATAAAATTGGCATTAAACTTACCATCTAAAGTCCATGCGGTATCAAATGGTCCTTGCCACCCTTTTGATGAGAAGCCTATTCCGCTTTTATTTATTCGTAAAACAAGTTTTGCTTCTTCTAATTTAGGATGATCACAAAAGAATAAATCAGTCGGTCGATTCTTAGGCCACCATATAACATGACCACCATCATTACCAGAAATAATATTGGTGACTATATCAATAAAATCACTTGCATATTTTTTACCTGTATACCCTTTTAACGTATTTGATATTTCTTGTTTCTGTTTCTCAAAGAAGGTATATTGTGTATCGCCGGCTTCTAAAGATTCAACTCGCTCGTTTAAAGAATCATAAATTACTTTAGTTATTTGAGCAGTAATATTAATCTTAAAACGTTCATGAAAAATATCAAATGTATCAAATAATCCAACTTCACGAAATTTTTTAAATCGTTTTGCTAAAGCTGTATCTTCCATTTTTCGAATGTTCAATTCAATAGATATATTTGGTTGATCACAATTAGGATTCATGGAACTAAAATATTTCTTTGATACTTCATTTAAACTTTTTTGATCTGTAACACCTTGATCTTCTGTAAATTGAACATATTCTGAATAAATCTCGCCATCATACTTATTGATATTAAGTGAATCTACTGGATTTCCAAATATCCGTTCTGTTTCCCCTTCATTATTTTGTACATCTGCATAAGGAAAAATTCGAGTTAGTAACCCATCAAAATTAGTTTCAACTTTCAAACCAGTTAAATTTTTTCTGTATCTAAAAGTTGTCACATGATCTCTACCTCTTCGGTTTAATAAAGATAATTTGAATGGCTCATGTTTCATCTCGCCACCAAATATTTGGTTTAAAGAACCCTCTATTCCCTTAATACATTTTAAAGGATTGGATACTTCGATACTTGTTGATCCTACACGAGTAATATCACTAAACAAACGAATATCACTAGATTGATCCATTGATTTTTCTAAACACTTCATTGCTTCTTGACAAGTAGCTCGCTCAAATTCTAATTTCTTCACCGCACGATTTCCAAGTTTCATAGTTCTAGATTTTCCGTAAACATATAATAATCCTGTAGCCATATCTTTATAATGATTGTAAATATAAAAAATATGAAAATCATCCGTTGCGTTAGGTTTACATTTGATCTGATAATTATGATCTTCTAATTGACTTGAAAATTTAGCATTGATTGGAAAACTTAATTCGACAGTATAACTGCCATTTGCTTCCTCTGTCACTAGACATTTTTTACAATCAGATAATATGCCAATACCTCCAGCGGTAAAATCTGTGTCTGTAGGACTATATAATACTGGTTTCATATCTTAGTTTGCCACCTCGGTTCAATAACAATCTTTTTTACATTACTATTCCAAATAATCCGATTCTCACCAGAATCTAAATAAGGATAAACTTGGTTACTTAACAACTTCTTATGTTCATTTACTAAAACACCATCTACCTCACGATAAGTTTCCATCACATCTGGATCAGAATCGATTGTAATATCTGAAGTTACATTGGAACATTTTGTCTCTCTTCCATTAATAGAAATTGTCACATTGCCTGATCCATATATTGTAATTTTGGGATAAGATGGATATCTTTCTGGATTATAAATTGAACCCTGTTTTTCTAAGATAACAGGGTTCATTCCTAGAACATTTTTTTTGAAAGGAGCAATACTTAAATCAAACGAAAAAGGAACTCCTCTTAATGTATGAAAAGTTCCTTCGAAATTTGGTTCATTTATTACAATCGCTTGATAAATATATATCGGATCCCAATAAGGTACAAAATCTACATATTCTCCTTTTGTATCCAGTGCTTCTGTAATCAAATCTTCATAATATTGAATGTGTTCCAGTGTAGGTGATAAATAAAAACAATTTAAAGTTTGTTCAACATTTGTATAGTAACCACCATCGTTAACTGTTAACTTATTTAATCCAGAAACTTCTTCTAAATTAAATACCCTTTTAGCTTTTTTCTTTTCTGGTCTCTCACAAATAAATGCATTAAATTCTTTACTCCAATGATTTCCGAGTTTAAACCAACCATCAATCATGATTATCACCCACTAAATTCATTTTTATTTTTTAAATCAACAAACTTATACATCAAATATTCAGCAATTTGATCTAATATTTCTTTTGGTAAATTACCATAAGCTGTTAGATGTAAATGGATTTCATCTTTTGCTTGTTGTTTAGACAAACCTACATCTACAGCTTTTTGAATATAAGCCATTAGCTTATCTAGAGGCGCAATAGCTTCTTTACCAGCTTCACCGCCACCTAACAATTTATTTCCAGAAGCGCCAAAAATTGTCGGTTTAGTTAAAATCCCACCATCAGCAAACCATTTTACGTCAATCCCTGATGGATAAGAAAATTTTTTACCAAATATTTTATTAGAACTCCATTTCAAACTAAAATGGGGCATTGGTGGAAGTTCAATTTTAGGAATTTTTAATTTTAAAAATTTAAACAATTTTTTTATTGCGTTTAATTTATCATCAAAAGATCCGAACATAAAACTAGTAAGTGTTTTTACAGAGTTAGATAGTATCTTAAATGTTGCATCTGCAGGATCAGAAAATTGTGCCCAAAATTTTGACCACCATCCTTTTAGTTTGTTCCATTTATCAGAAAACCAATCAGTAATGGAACCCCAATTTTTTATTACTGTTATAGCTCCTGCTACAGCAGCTACAAAAATTCCTAATGCTACAACAACTGGACCGCCAACTATCCCTGCTAAAGCTCCCATAGCAACTACAACCCCAGTAATAACGCCTATTAGTGTACCTATTCCTAAAAAAGCTACAATAAAGGTTTTTACTGGACCTGGCAAATTTTGAAATATCTTTAAAATTTTTGTTAATGAATCTAACAGAGGTACTAAAGCTATTGCTAGTTCTTCACCTAATGGAGCTAAAGCTAACTTCAGCTCATTCCATGCTCCTTGCATTTTTTGACTAGTTGTAGTGGTATCATTATTTAATTTATCTGCTGCTCCTTGAACATCCTCATAGCCACCTTTAACACTCATTAGAGAAGTTAATACTTTTAAACTGTTATCCTCTCCTAAAGCGCTCCAAACAGTAGATGCTAGAGATAACGCTTCGGTTTTATTTTCCATCTCTCCTAAATCAGTAAGGAGCGACTGGATAACTTCTGCTTGAGAAGCTCCACCACTCTTATATGATTCAAATAACTCTTTAGATTTTTGAGAAAATGAATCAATATTTTCTTCTATACGTCCATCAGTTAAAGAAATTCCTATTTCTTTAACAACATCATTCACTTTGTCTAAATTATATGCTCCATTACGAGTACCATTCTCTAAAATTTGGAAAGTTTCTGAGGCGCTAAAGCCCATTTGAGACCATAACTGTGAGTATTCAGCCATATTATCTCCAACTTCATCTGCCCATGTACTGCCATTCCTTTGGAGAGCAACTGTGATCATATCCAATGCTTGTTTACCAGTAATTCCGTAATTTTGTTGCATAGCTGCAACTCCACGAATAGTTTCTTTTAAATCAACTCCAAAAGTATTTTCTAAAACTTTCGCATCTTGAACCAATTGACTCAAATCTTGGTTACTCATATCGCCAAGGTTTTTAGATACTAAAGCTACCGCATCTGCAGCATCATTCATGTCGTCGAAAAGTCCACTACTAAAAATATCTTTTAAAGCTTGTTCGTATTTTTTTGAGGATTCTGTTCCTGCGACTCCCATAGAAGCGTTTAATTTCTTTTGAGCATCTTCTACTTCTGTAAAAGCTTCAATAGTTTTTCCAGCCATATCTTTGGCTTTATCAGACATTTCACTTAGAGACTCACCAGCATCCAACAGATTGCCTTTGTCGATTTTATCGTCAATTTCTTCTAAAGTGTCACCTATTTTATCTAAAGCATCATCTGCTTTATTAGCATCACTTTTTAAACTATTTAAATCAGAAGAAACCTTTTGAACAGAATTTCCATCATCAATTGAATCGAGTGCTTGTTTCATTTTGTTGATGTCTGCTGTTTGTCCCAATGCAGCTCTACCAATTTTATTTAATGCATCTTCAAGTTGAGAGGAATTGGCTTTTCCTTCTTTGATTGCTGCCGTTAGACGTGTTCCTAAAACGTCTGAAAAATCATTGATATCTGTTCCTGTAGCTTCAAAAAAAGTGGATAATCGCTGTGTATTTTGAGCAAGTTTTTCTTGTTCTACTCTCATACTCGATAATTGCCCTTTAAAACCATTTAGAGCACCTTCAGTGGCTTCAATTTCTCGCTTAAACTTCCGATATTGTTCCTCACCAATTTCTCCTGATTTAAATTGCCTTTCTACATCCGCTTGAGCACCTTTCAGTGCTTCCAATTTATTGGTAGTTAATTCAACTTGTCGAGAAAGCAATTCTTGCTTCTGTGAGAGTAATTCAACGTTATTAGGATTTAGTTTTAACAAACGTTCTACATCTTTCAATTCTTTCGATACATTTGTCGATTGATTAACAATATCTTTCAATCCAGATGTTACGCCTTTAGTATCTGCATCAAGTGCAATTGTAATTCCTGAAATTTTCTTTTTAGCCATCCATCCTCCTCCTCTCTAAAATGCATCAAAGTCTGCTTGAGTCGCTTTTCTAGTTTTAGATTTTGTAGATGATTGTTCTTGATGATTATCTATCCATTCTTGAACGAAATCTAAGCAGTCACCTATTTCCATTAACTGCATTTCTTCATTTGATAAACCTACTTGTTTGCAAATAAAAAGAAATGACTCCGTAGTAAGTGTTTCGTCACTAGAAGCCATTTCATCGTTTACTTTTTTTTAGTTTGTATACTATGGGAAATCAACTCTTGTAATTCTCCAGCAAAGTCTGCTAATGGTAAAGAATCCAAACTTTCTAACCAAGTGATTGGATCAGGAATAGTTGAATCTGCCGCTTTAGCATAAGTCCATACAAAATTATATAAAAGGGTTAATTCTACCCTTTTCAAATCATCATATGAAATATCATTTAAGTTAAAACTACCATCTTCATTTTGATTGTCTAAAGCTTTCGCTAAAGTTAAGAGGTCTGCAAAAAAATCACTTCCAAATTGCATCTTATACCGCAAAGGTGTTGCAGCATTAGAAGCTAATCGAATTTCAGTAGCACCAATCTTAATTGTTTTTTCCATAATTAAGCAACTGCTCCTTTTTCATAAACTTTTGTAAACCATTTGTCATAAACACCAGACGGAGTATCTGGTCTTGTTTTAGTTTTTACAGCTTTATCAGAAGGCCGTGGTCCGGCACTAAATGTTAATTCTGACGTATTTGGATCTCCTGAATCCTTAGTTGTCGATCCTACCGTTGGACGATTTGCTGTACAATAATACAACACATGTCGAGTTGCTGTTTTATCTCCTTCAAATTGGAACATTAGAGCAAAAGGAGAAGTCTCAGCATTCGCATACTCTGTTTGAACTTTATCAGTATCATCTACTTTTTCTCCCAAAATATCTACAGCAAAATCTTCGGGAATTCGAGCGCAGGTATAGGTTCCGTCGTATCCTTGATTGTTTGGAGAAGTATAATAATCAACATTATCTGCTTTAAACTTAATCAGATCTCCAGAAGGTTCAATGGATAATTCAACTGCACCAGGAAAATGAACCGGCGTTCCATAAGTAATTTCTCCCGTTTCTGGATTTAAAGTCGCTTTAGCATAATAAACATTTTCCAATCCAAACTCTACACGATTCTTTTCAGCACTTACTGCTCTTTCTTTTTGTGCCATTTCTTTCACCTCTATTTTAAATATTGATTTCGTAAGCTTTTAAATACATTTGTTCGGATGACAAATGAGTTTCATAAGTATCAAAAGGAATTTTGTTTGTACTAAGTAATTCCTCTAATTTATTTTCTTCACGAATATTCTTGGTATTTGTATATAATTCAATGATAACGTCCGTCTTTTTGAGAAACACCTCATTATCAGCATAAAAATTATCACTTGAATTTTCATAGTAAAGTAAATAGGGTAATTCTGGTACTTGTCCTGGTTTCCATTCACGATAAGAAATAGGTAAATTCATTTGATCCAGCAATTGTTTCAATTCAGTTAACAACATACTCATTTCAACCTCCTAATCAACTCTTTTTCTAACGAAGAAACGGCCTTTTCTTCTGCGATAGCTATATGAGGTTGTCCTTTTACTTTCCCTATGGTTCGTCCGCCTCGTTTTAGAGCGTGACCATTTTCTAACAAGTGTGTTAATCGATAAGTAGGATCTTTTTGAAAAACAATTTGTCCAGTAGGACCTTGCTTTCTTTTGGTCCAATTACGTGCATATTTTCCAGAACGTTTTGGACTACTACGCTTTAATTCCTGAACAGTTTCTTTCGCCACAAGCTCTGTTGCTTCCCCTGCTTCTAATTCAACTTCTTTACTATATGACTTAACTACATTAGAAATTTCTTTTGATAATTCGCTAATGTGGATTGAATTACTCATTCCTATCACCTAAATTCAAACGGCAAATAACTTCTAACTCTTCATAATTTCTTTGATATGTTCGAATAATTTTGTATTTATTTCCTTCGAATTTAAGGTAGTTTTCTCCAGAATACTCATAAGGATGAATTATAAACAAATGAAGGTTCTCTATACCATTTTGTCCAGCCTGATAAAATTCGCCTCTACTTACATTATCCTCGTAAGCCATTACTGGATTTTCTTTGTATTTAGCTATCTGATTTCCTATTTCATCACTAGTAAATCCATCGTTTTCAAGAAGAAAAATATCTAAATCCCATGTCTTATCCATATTTATCCCTTCTTCATCGAAAGTACTAAATTATGCAATCTAAATTGTAAATTTCTTGGCATAACACCTTCACCTCTCGATCGATATCGCCAAGCTGAATAATCAACAATAAACATGATATGAAGATCATCATTATTATCAATTATAATTCCTTGTTCGGATTCTAATTCACTAATCACACTGTCAATAATTGATAACAAATACTCATTTCGCTTATCTGTCATGATACCTAAATTCACTTTTAATAACTCTAAAACTTGAGTATTCATAGTCATCTCCTAATAAGAAAAGAGGAAACTAGTCTGTTTCCTCTAATAATGTTAATAACTCTTTTTTGCTCGCATTTGATTTATAACTAATATTTTGTTCGTCAAGAATATTTTTTAAATCAGGAATCGTCAAAGACTCGTAACTATTTTTTGCCAGTCTTGACTCTGGCATCGTTACTCCCCCACTGTATCTAATGTTACTTCTACAAACGCTTCAGGCACTACTGGTTTTCCATCATAACGCCCTAAACCACGAACAGCTGTTTGATCTTCTCTGAATTTATAATGACCTGACATATCTACACGAACCGATTCACGTTCTACCAAAGTGTATTTATCAAACACTCCAAATAAGAGTTTATCTTGTGGTAAGTAGTTATTGAAAACTACTTTTAATCCTAAGAAGTTAGGTTGTGCTAAATTAGGTAATTGAACGACATCTACTCCATTAGAATTTACGTGAAGCGTTATCGTAGCAATTCGATTATAGTAAGTTTGACGATGCATAACAGCTACAATCTCACCAGTAGCATCTTCACCAGTATCAATCAATCCTAACACTGGAATTAGTTCTTCATAAGTTGGTTTTTTTGTTACTTTATTTTTGCCAGGAATTTTAGGAAGGATTCCATCAGGTTGTTTATCATCCTTTCCTGTACCAGTAACAATGGCTTTATCTAACCCTTTTGCAATAGATCGTGCAATTCGTTTCGTTAAATAATCATCTAAATTAATAACAGAATCCTCTAATAGAGAATTATCAATATAGACAATTCGACCAATTTTGAAACCGTCAAACTCAACTGCAGTTAGTTTAGAATCATCATTTTCTGGTAATGCTCCTCGCATTTCTAACCAAGTTGCTTCACTAGTATCTACATCTAAAATTAATTTCACACGACCTTTAGCAATCACTTTGTCAACTAATGGATATAGCGTAGTAAAATCACCAATACGCTCACGAATACGGTTGACAATGACATCTGGAATGATTAATTCTGCGCCACTTGGTCCATCTGGCAAAACTTGACCATTTGCACGCATTTGAAGTCTTTCGCGTAGTTCATTATAAAATTCTTTCACATCTGAACGTTCATGATAATCTGTATTAGTTTTTGCTCTGGTATTTTGTTTTACTGCCATATCTCTTTCCTCTCCTTTATTTGAAGGTTTCTTTTCATTCAACTGTGTTAATTCTTCTTCCAAAGAATTGATTTCTTCTTCTAGTTCTTGGGTTTGTTGATCATGAGGCTCTTTTTCTT
The DNA here is from genome assembly GCF_051711005.1 of Enterococcus sp. DIV1682a. Lineage (NCBI taxonomy): Bacteria > Bacillati > Bacillota > Bacilli > Lactobacillales > Enterococcaceae > Enterococcus > Enterococcus sp. DIV1682a. The sequence continues at coordinate 769,149 of NZ_JBIOLT010000001.1, read as the reverse complement.
CATTAAATTTATTGACCTCATCTTCCACTACTTGTTGTTCTTCCTCTGTTTTAGCTTCTTCAATGGCGGTTTCTAAATCTTTTTCTCGCTTTTGAAATTCAGCATCTTTTTCTCTTAATGAATTAAGCATTTCTTTTTTATTAGTAATTTTTCTTTGTAGCATGATTTGTTTTAGTGCCATGATTATTTCCCCCTATTTTTTAATTGATCTAATAAATTTTTACGCCACTGTTTCGTCTGTTTTTCACGATATTGCTCTAGTTGATTATGCCTAGCTTGTACTCCTGTGTCTTCATAAGCAGGGAATGTTACTACAGAAACTTCATGAAGATCAATTTCTTTTAACAACCACTTAACCGTGCCATCTTCTCTCCAATCAGTTTCTTCATTCAAAATATTAAAACCAAATGAACATTGATCTACGTCACCACGTTTTACACGTTCATATAGATTTAAAGCATCTGAATCATTTTCGTTTATGGTAATTTGTCCCCATAAACCTCTAGAATCAACGCTTAATTTCAATGTCCCTGACTTGTTCCTACCTAAAACTAGAGTAGTTTCATGGTTTGTTAACGCTCGTATATCATTGCTCAAGGAGCCGTTGAAAGCTTCTGGTGAGATTTCTTCAAAAGCGCCTGACCAAAGCTCTGTTTCTTGATTAAAAACAGCAAAATAACCTTCAATAATTTTTTCTCCTGTTGTTTCTTCTCTGGTAGAAAAATTAGTGGCCATGGAACGTGTTTGATCTTCTTTTACACTCACTCAGAATCACCACCCTTTAATTTATTTTGTTCTCCAATCATTCCTTGAGGAATAAAGTTTTCTAAGATAATCAGATCATCTAATCCTTTTTTAGGAGAATCACCTATCATATTCAAAACATCATTTCCTGTATAGATTCCTCGAATATATAAATTCATCCCAATTTCTGCTAATTCTTTAATATCGTAAGCCATTAAACTCTTAGAATTACATTTGAAATACCAATTTGGATTTTCAAGAAGCCCTTTAGTCAGTGTTTGTTGAAAAACATCTGCAATAGCTTTAATTCTTGTACGAACAAAATTGTTATACTCATCTTTATCAAAAGTACCTACACCTAAAATAAACGCAGGTACATCTAGCAATGCTGCGACAGTTTTCTTATCGATTTCTACAGATTCATTGATTGCAATATCTTTTAACGATAATGGTTTTACTTGTTGTACATCCAATAGCTCTGCAGGAATAATCCATGGCTCTCCTGGTCGAGATTCACCTAAATATTTGTCCTTGATTTGCTGTCTCCCAGCTTCACTTGCAATACTTTCATTCATTGCATCAACCTTTACAATGACATTGGGCATATATTGACCACTCATGAATGATTTTTTAGTCGTATTTGCTTGACGTAAATTATGAGTAACATCTCGTAGTTGAATCCTATAACCCGTTCCTCTCCATGGTTGTTCTGGATCAGGATTGATTGCAAAATGTAAAACTTCATCTGGATTATAAGTTGATGCTCCATATTTAATTTGATATCCTTCATCCAGTTCTATAAAGCTTACTTTGGAAGGCTTTAGTGGTTTCAATTCACGAATAAATCCATCTCTCATTTCTGGAAATACAATCGCATTTCCATCTCCTGGAAGTAACATCGAATACACAATGTTATAGACCCAATTCTTTCTAGTCATATAAGAATAAGGTTCAATATCGATTTTTCTAGATAATTCATTTTTAATACGAATATCTCCACTATCTGAATTTTCCATTAAGTGAATCGTCATTCCTGATACTAAATCAGCAATTTTTTGACAAGCTGTTTTTACTTCTGGATTATCAGACAGTCGAGTATAACCTGGAACTAATACTTCTCTTGCAACATCTGACATAAAAAAACCAACCGTAGGATCACTTGATCCTGATGGTTGGGGTTCTGACCGTATTTTATTGGCTTTTCTTCTTTTTTTAGACAAAGGAAATCACTCTTTCTTCTTTTAATATTTACGATTTAACCATTCTGTGCCAACATTACCAAATGCCATATCTTCTAGCATCTGGCAACAGCTAAATACACTTGCATCAAATAAATCAACACGCTGAACTCCGCCGTCACCATCTAGTTTATCGTACTGAATCATATCATCTGTTTTTTCAATTGCTCGCACATTCTGAACACAATATTCATAGGCATCGGAATGTAAGTAATAGAACTGTTTATTTTTGACTTTTACCTCGATATGACGGAAGCCTTCTGATTTCTTATAAAAGTATTGTGGTTGATCTTTAATTTTAAATCCTGCTTTTTTCATTTTAAAAAAGAACTCTCTACCAAACTTTTTATCAAAACCAACAAGTTTAATTTTGAAGCCTTTTTGTTTCATAGAAATAAACCAATTAACAATATCATCATGTAAAACGGTAGGAGTATTACTCATTGTGAGCCAGCCATCTTCTTTCCAACCAAACAATGGTATTCCATCTTCTTCTGCTTTCTTTACAGCAGCTAATTTAGGGAAGAAAGCATGAGTAATACAGATATCTACTCCTTTATACGAACCATACAAAGCACCTGCAGTTAAATCATGTAATTTAGATAAATCAGCTCCTCCATACCAAACAATTGGTAATTTTGCTAAATCTTCTAATGTCCAATCATACTGCATATCAGAGCTTCTAAATTCATTAATATCGAAATATGCATCCATTGCATTGGTAAATACATTCAACGTTTTATTTAGAAATTCTGTTTTTAATTGTGGTTCATTCATTGCTTGTGAGGCATCATCTAATAGTTCATCCAAAGTCACTGTCACATTGATAGAAGGAGTACACATTTCTAATACTTCTGGATCATCAATAGTGGTAATTTCTCCTTTACTATTTATAATATTACCTTCTTCGTCTTGATCTGCTTTACAAATGAAAATGAAATAAGAATCATATGCTGAATCAGTAATTGAACCATTTAATACCTTTTGTAAGGTTTTTAAACGATTAGCTAAGAAACCATCAGGAATATCTCCTGCGGTTGAAATCCCTATTAATAATTTATTCCGATATGCCTTCATCGCATTTTTCATTAAAGTGTATTTTTTTGCTCCTGCTCGTTTCCAAGAATGTAGTTCGTCTAATACTAGACAGTTACAGTTTAATGAATCGAGTTTATCTTCTTGGTTCGCAATTGCAAATATGTCACTTGTACCATCACCGAAATCTATTGAAATGGAATGTTCTTGATTGTTATCACGTATTCTTAGTTTTTCAACGTCTTCTTTTAATTCGTTGACGTTATCAACTAAAAAATTAAAGCATTCTAGAGTTTGTTTAACTGAATTTGCAACAATGTAAGCTTTAGAACCCGATCGTCTATCTAAAATGCTTTTTGCTTCGGTTAGCGCAGCACTAAATGCTGTTTTCCCCTGTTTTCGTGGTAAAAAAATAAGCGCTTCTTTAAAACGCCTAATATCTGAACCTTTTTCAAAAAATCCAAATAAATTCACACAAACAAATTTTTGCCAATCAGTCAGCAATAATGGTTGCCCTTTATAACTCACACCATTTTTATCTTCTCCTTGAACATGATGAATTGTACCTTCAATTAAATTAATGACAAAATCAAATTGTTCTTGTCTAAAATCAATATCTGTTCGTTCCAGATCTTTTAAAAAACGTTCACATGCTAGTCTCCTATCTAAATTAGCTAGTATTTTAAAATTAACAATTGATTTTGCATAATTTAAAGCTATTTCAAAATGCTTAGATGTAATATTCGATAAATCCATCTGATCACATCTGTTGTTGTTCTAAAAGTTTAGCAAAAGCGGATTTCTCTTTTTTAGGCATTTCTACTTCAGCTTGATAGGTTCTAGCATTCAACATTAATCGATCAGAATAAGTACCTATATCTTTTCGAAGGTTTTCTAAACTTGCTAAAATTGGCGATTTCTTCCCACCGCTTTTTTCTGTTTCCAAAATAATTTCATAGCCTTGTCTTTCAAACTCACGACTTAGATAATTGTATTGATAAACCATATCAGAATAAACTTCTATAATTTGATTGTATTGTGGCTTATATGTTCCTAATTCCTTCATATATTTAATTGTGCGTTTTTTTATACTTTCACGTTTTGGGATATTTTTAGACAAGTTATCACCTCCTCAAATCAAGATATATTACTGCGAAAAAAAGGGCTTTTTTCTGCACGGTTTTAAACGATAAAAACAGCTCTATTAATTGCTATTATCGTATTTCATCTCAAGGAAAAAATTTTTTCAAAAAGTTCTCGCTATTGGAAAAAGTTCCCATATCCGTTTCCCAAAAAGTAATTTTTAGATTTCAAAAGGAGGGGGGGATTCTCTCTCCTTTTTCCAACGCTCAAACTCTTTCTGCCTTTTTCTTTGCCAATGTAAACCTTCACCAATAATTTCATCATTCTCTCGATCGTGAAACGTATTATGTTTTTTGTGTGTTAATGGTAATAAGTTCCAATCAGCAAAAGCTAACTCAGGATATTCTTTTCTTGGATAAATATGATGGACCATTTCTGCTTTCACTCGAATACCATATCTCTTGCTTTCTTGACATTCATATTGATATCTTCTTAATATTGCATTCTTCTTTTTGATCCATCGTTTACTTTTATAAAACGAATCAATTGTCATTGTTACTCTTCCCTTGATTCTCTTTATAGTTTGTTCTAATTATTTCAGCCCCCATCTTCTCATACCATTCAACTGTTTCTTTTAAATTTGGCAATGTATGAGATAACAATTGAATCGTTAAATCAACAGTATCTTTCGAAAAAATGTTGTCAAAATATCGATCTACCTTATTACCAATAACCACATAGGCGTAATTACCATTCCAATGATCTCTCAAACCATTAGGATTATTTTCAGATTCAATAGCTATCTTATAAACTTCTGCCATATTTACATTTACATTGATTGTTAGCACTGCTTCATGAAAATCATTCATTTAATTATCTCCTTTCAAAATAAAAAGACCACTCAGCGAGTGATCTAATATGTAAAAACTATACCTCAAAAATAAGATGCAGTTATAGCTCTTTACGGTTTTGCTAACTGGTAGCTTGGGATCACCGTAAACCCAAAGTCGCTGGCAAGGATTTGCACCTTGCATGATACCTACCCTAATTTGAGCTAAGCTCCGCCCTTTACTGGTATCCTTTGGAAGGACTAGTGCGTCTACCTGTTCCGCCACAGCGATAGATTAAATTTACGAAAACAGTTACATTGTGTATAATTTTATTTATCAGCGAGTAGTCCGCTGAAATAATGACATGGAGGTAATCCTAATGGACAGCTTTATCATAAGTTATGATTTAAATAATTCAGGCAAGAATTACGATGATTTAATCGAAAAAATCAAAACTTACTCGAAATGGGCTAAGATTAATGAATCTGTTTGGTTTTTTAAAAGTAATAAAAAATGCCCCGAAATTAGAGACGATCTAAAATCCGTAATGGATAAAGATGACAGCCTTTTTGTAGCAAAACTTACCGGTGCTGCCGCATGGTATAATACGATTTGTAGTAGCCAACATTTAAAAGAACATCTGTAAAATTCACTCCTCGTTGCTTTTCTGCAACGGGGTTTTTGATATTTCAACCTGAATTATTCGATCATTCAACACTTTCAATATTTCATTTCGCATTTCATCTGTTGTTAAATCAACATATTTTTCTCCTTGAATTCCTTCGTCTATGATTAAAATAGCCATTTCTTTTCCCACCAATACATAATTTAATAGACAGCAGCATACAAAGAATTTAGAAGGAGTTGATTTCACATCCTTTTCTTCGTATTTGCTACTGTCTATCGAAGCTTAATTACAACGATGAGGGAGATTTCCTCCCTTCAAATTATTTTTGTCGAAGTCCTGTTTCCTAATCTTTCGACACTATCATAATAAATCATTTTCTAGGTAGTTGATTGGTATAAAAAAGGTATAAAAAGGAAAGCTTTTGGGTAGTAAATGGGTATAAAAAGTGTAAAAACTGGCTACTTAAAAGCAACCAGTTCTAAGGAAGAAGCAAATTGAATGATGATTTTGTTTGATTCTGCTTTAACAGATTCCTCGCTCGTATTATTTCTTTGGGCAGTTACATAAATTGACATACCGTTGATATAGCGATCGTAGAATATCTTTTTCCGTCTTTCTGTTATATCAGGTTTATGTGGATGCTGAATTGCTGAATAGCCACGAATAAATAATTTGTGCAAGTACTCAAATTCCTCTTGTGCTTCCTCTTTCTCAATCATCATTCGTTCTGCTTCAAATGTATTATTTGCTGTAGAAGGTGGAACCAAGGAGTAAGATGCTGTTACCTTAGGTTCACGAGGTTGACCTACCCTACATCTAGCTGACAGATATGCGGAAAGGAATACAGCGACATTGTGTTTCGTGCGTTCCATATCCACATCTTTTGCCTCTGGTGTCTCATACTTCTTTACATCGAAAAGTACCATCCATTGATTCCTCCAATTATGATATAATAATTGTGTCAGAATTATTAACCAAAGTCGGAGGAATCCGGCTTTTTTATTTTCTATTTTTCCATACAATTGTTTTTCCACAACAACATTTCGTTCGATTTTGACTATTTAATAAAAATTGGCCAGAATTTATTGTTCGTCTTTCCTATTATTTCTTGTTCCCCTCTTGGATGATTACTAGCATATAAACAAAAAGTACAATAAAGATAATAGAATAAATCATTCTTTTTCCTCCAAGTCTAATCCAATATATTCATCTTCAGTAAACCAATCATCACATTATGGATTAATCGCCCACACAGGTGATGTCTTATTTTTCATTACCGTAATACCAGCATTTAAACCGTTATTGAAACAATCCGCTCTCATGTCTTCACTTTTCATTTTAATGCTTTCTAATTCTTTGATTCCTTCTTGTATGTTCATCGCTGTTCCTCCAATAACTCGCTATTTTCCCAAATATTCCCGATAACTTCGTATTCCACAGGAATAACTGATGAATACCCCATTTTTGTATAAACATTGAATCCGATATAGTAAATCAAATCACCAAAATCTTCTTCATGCTCTTGTTCTCCAAATGTCACTATTTTTTTAACACCATCCGCAAGTACTATATCCCCCTCAAATATTTCTACGCCATTCTTATCTTTCAGTCCTGTGGACTGCATTAATTCAATATTTCTCACATAATACGATTTCAATTCAGAAGGAGTTTTCCAATATTCAATAGAGTTGACCTTTCCACTTTTAGTAAAATGTAAGACTGCTACATCTCTCATTACATTCTGTCGTTTATCCCACGCTCGAAACTTCGGTATCATTCGCTGTCCTCCTACTTCTTCTCAGTCACCGTAAACGGCACAATACTTTCTGGCATGTAATTTACTTCGTATTTGTATTCATTGACCTTCGCGCCTTCTAAATCTTCAACCACATACATGTTCCAACTAGTCATGTTTACAAGATGTTTTTTGTACTCATTCTTTCCTGTTTCAACTAGAATAACGAGTTTATTTTTATCTTCCGTATCCACAGATATTCGACCGATCGCTTCAAACTCCACTTTGTCCGTTCGAGTATTGATTACTTCTACTCGACGAATCACATTAAAATTATCTGCTTCTTGGCTTACATTGTAGGAAACTTTATCACTTTCTCTACAAGCCCCTAATGTGATGCCTATTCCTAATAAACTGATAAATACAATTAATTTTTTCATTTGTCTTCCTCCTCAATTTCACATGCTTTTTCAAACTCGTTAGTGATACGCTCAAGCGCTTTTTTGTACTCGATAATACTTTTTATCACGTGACCTTCTCTCATCACGTAGTCACGCTGTATTGCTTTTAAACACATACTCAACGTTTGATAGTATCCAATAAACGAAACCCCTTCTACTTTTTCACCTTTGCTATTTACGGTATATTGAATATTCCCTTTTTCATCAAGAATCACTCGTGATAAAACAATATTTCTGCAATCACTCGTCTCAGTGATTCGATAGTTTTCAATTTTCATATCTAGCATTCCACAGCCCTCATTTCTGTAAATGGAACAATCGTTCTTCCACCACGCTCCACTACTAAGTGATCATCTTTTGGATGAGTACTTCCGATTGTTACTAAGGCTGATTTTTCGTAGACTGTCTTTACATATCCTTCGAACGGATATAGCCATGGTGTCTCACGCTTTGAATCGCAACAAAAGCATTCAACCTCTTGGTTAACTTCTGGAATGAATTTCTTTTTTCTGCTCATGATTACTCACCTCTTGTTTCAACCATGCCTGATTAGACTTAGATTGTTTTTCTTTTCTCAAATTTTTCCTTTTAGGCGGATTGATTTTATTAGTTTTTTGAGAATAATCTTTTACTTCCACTACTTCGCCATTACTCACATAAGCAGCTAATTCTGCCATTTCCTTTGATTCATAACGTTTAGCTCCTTTTAAGTTAGGAACTCCATATCCTTCTGAATCGACATAACACATTGCTTTTACAACGTATGCCACGCTTAAACCTCCAATAGCTAATTTCTAAATGCTCTGCGTACTGTGTACGCTTCGTTAATGATTTTCTTCAACGTATCCGATGGATAGATTCGATGACTTGTATTCTTGGTATCTTGTTCATATAACCAAGCAAGCTGTGCTAGAGTATCATCATCAAGAGAAAATCTCGGTCTTTTCTTAGGTGTCCCACCTGTTTGCTTTGGCTGTCCCACCTACACGACTACTCCTTTTGGTTGATCTTCTAAATATTTCTGTAATCCTTGATAACACTCTTCGAATGACAAAAGAGAACATTTCATATTTCGTACATGAAGCTCTTCCTTTTTCTTTTTTTCCTTTACCAAAATATGTTCCAGCTTTGTTCGGTCTACGTATAGCGCATAATAAACACGCAACTTACTCCAGCTTGAACGATCATTTTTGATTTGGTCTTCGGTTAAATCTTTTAGCTGGCTATAAACTGCTTGCAAACATTGACGTTCATCACCTTGTTTACATTCTCCCAGTTTTTTTACCAGTTTGAGATAGTTATATTCTTTCAAAATATCACCTCACGTTTAGAAAGGGACATCGTCATATTGATGCGCTTCTCTTTCTTTTCTGAGCCTTTCTTGTTCTTCATAGTCTGCCAGCCATTTGGGGATAGGCTCTTTCCTAACAGGACTCTTTTTGAACGATTTAGGAGAATTTTCAGCCTTCCACGCTTTATCTGCTAGCTTCGCATCCTCTACCGTTTTGACACCACGTCTCTGCCAATCATTCAGCTTTTTAACCACATACCCAGCCGTATGTCCGCCGTCTCTTGCTGAAATCTCAATGGCGTATAGAATGACCTCAAGGGCGACACCGTCTTCTAAAAAGCTCTGTACTCGATCGATGTTTTGAGGTGTATCCATTGGTTTAATTTTTTGTTGGTAAAGTTCAGAAATCCGCGTGCGCTCTGCATGCATATTATTTGTATTATTAAATGTATTATTAAATGTATTATTATCTCTCAATTTTTTTTGGGTAGGCTTCTCAAAATCTTTTGGGTAGGGTCTCAAATTTTCTTGGGTAGGGTATGGAATTATTTTTATATACCTATACAAAATTTCTTTAGTACCTTCTCTATAAATAATTTCTTTCGAAATATAGCCATGGTCTAATAATGATTTCAACCAATTTTGAATAGTTGTTTTAGTAACCTGATATAAATCTGCAAAATATTTATCGCTCGCCCAGCAATATCCTTTTTCATTACTTAATGCTGTAATTTCACCGTATAAAAGTTTGGCATTTGCAGTCAGATTCCGATCATAACGGACATTCGCTGGGATTACTGCAAAATAACTTTTGTTGACCTCATTTTCCATCTTTAACTCTCACCGACTTCCATTTGAAAATATCCTTCAATGATTTCATTTTGTTTGAACTCGTCTAAAACTCGTTTTGTGGTCAACTTTAGTTTTAAAATATCCGTTTCTTCCAAACGAACAGGAATAACTCGATACTTTTTCACAAAATAATGAACTCCTTGTTGGTGTTGTAATTGGTGATGTTCACGACACAACGCCATTAAAAGTAATAAGCGATGATCTGTATGTTTTCGATTCTTACCTGCACCTACTGCCTGAAAATGTGCGATATCAGCATATTGTCCACAAATACAACATTTCCTATGTTTCAAACAGGAATAAAACCAATAATTATCTTCGAGTAAATAAATATAGTCACCAGGAAGTTCCACATTCGCTTCTAATACAAAATCAATTAAGAAATGAATCCATTCATTCGCTTCTGTTCGTGTAGCCAAGCGATGAGAAAATGTTTCTCCAGTTTTCCCCTTGTAGTAATACTTCATCAATAGCTCAATTCTCTCTGGACTATCATAGCTATACCTTGCAATGTCTCGAATAAGGGAATGCGAAAGTGCATTTTGTTTTGAGGTAATCCCTCGGTTATCATGCACTTTCACTTCAACATATAGCTCTTGACCATCTGCCAATAAATCTAAGAATTCCCGATTAATCAGCTTTGTTGATTGTATCCGAAACCAATTATTTTTTACTTCAAATACTTTGGCTAAAAATCTCATTCTTCTGTTTCGACCTTATACTCTACATTCAATTTTTCAATCGTATTTTTAATAATTGATAATTGTTTGGCTGTTCCTGTAATATGCAAGGTAAAGGAAAAAGTCTGTTCCTCAGTTAAAAGCTCTTGTAAACTTTCAACATTCGTTTCTTCATTTACTGTCTGTTTGATTTCCTGTTCCGTTATTTCTAGTTCTTGCGCTTCTTTTTCTCTTAGTTCTTTAACAGCTTGATCAATTTTTGGAAATATTTGAGCTGCTGTTAATCCCTCGTCAACTAATGAAATCCATGAAAAAGGATCAAGACCATATGCTTTCACATAACTTTCGACTAGAATTTTTTGCTGTTCGATATTCTCTTTTTGCTGTTTTACTGCAATACATTCGGCAATAATTTCTTCTTCAATTTTTTTCGTTAATTTGTTTTTGGCTGTAAAACTCGTAGAGTTCAACCAATTACTTCTTAAAGTAATTTGATTGGTATCAACTCCATGCTTTTGAGCTTGTTTCTCAAGATATGCTAAAACGATTGTCTTATATTCTTCTTTCTTTTTAGCTTCGAATTCCCTGATTTGATCATTGATATTTTTTGACATCCGTTTTATTTCATCGCTGTATCCCTTAATTTGACTTTCAAAAGCAACAAGTGGTTCACTAAACTGTTTTTTTACTTCTTTTCGTTTGGAATCAATCAAATCAAAAATACGGTTTAGCTCAGTTCTTGCCTTCTTTGCATCTGCAATATCATCTTCTTTAAAAATCAAACCTTCAAAACGTTGCACAGTTGCATTAATTAAGGTTGCCAATTGATCTTCATTTACAATTTCAATAACGCTCGGTTGATAATTGACATCGAAAATGACCTCGGTTGATAATTCATTTTCCATTTATAAATCCTCCCAAGATGGCTTACTATCTTTTTTCGCCCTATTAGATAATTCTTTAGAAAACTTTTGTTCTGCTTTTTCTGCTGAAACTTTCAAATAACCAATCAACTCTGAATAAAATTCGTTTGTCACTTGTTCTAAACTTTCAAACCCATGTTTTCCAAGAGAATTTGCCGCAATCACTTCTTTTTTAGATCCAGTGACATTTGCAATCTTTTCAACATATTTATCAAATGTTTTTAAGAATTCCTCATGTAAATCCACGATTTCTTTATTCTCCTGTGGCAATGCATCGGCATCTTTTGCATCATCAATTAGGTATAATCCATTAAGAGCATATTTCCGAGCATAGGATGAAGCTGAACCCGTTACTTGACTATCATCCATCTTCGTACGTGAATCAGCTTCTCTCGCATAAGCAGTTATTTCTAATTTCTCTTTTCCGTCAGTGAGGACGGCTGTCGCTTTGATATAGAAACGATTACCAATAACAACTGGTTCATCTGTTAAAGTTAAAAGTAATTTCATTTCTTGATTTAATGGTTTAACAGCCTTTAATATGTCTTCACAATTCCGATAATTGTAGTTCCCATACTCGCTATATTGGCTCTTAGGTGCTTTTAATTTGTTTTGAATAGAAATCACTTTCTCGTTAAATGTCATTTTAATATCTTCTGTCATAGATCCATCGGCTCCCCAATATTTTGTTCAATAAAATTTTGTAAATCGTCTTCTCGAACATATTCACCTTCAATTGAATAGACAGAATCTCCTAAATACAATGGGTTTCCTTGCCAATCAGTAGCAATTGCCTTTTTTTCTTTTGGTAATTGTCTAGCACCTAATGAATCAAATTCATTCATGCTTAGCACCTGATTTCTTTGTAAAATCTTCTAATAAACTTAACAAAGTAATCATTCCTGCAAATAAACAGCCTACAAATAAATTAGCGTTTGAGATTACTACAAGCATAAAGACAAATAGTGTAATCCAAAGCGTATTGATTTTAATCATTCGAATTCCCCCTTGAGAATCCGAGTCATCACGTCAGCGAGATCCTCCTCGTTGTCAATAACAAAGGTATGATTTTGTTTATTTGGCGCACCTTCTAGTGTTGCACTTCCGACCGCTCTTAAAATTTTGGATGGCAATGGTAGATTTTCATTAAGTTCTTTCTCTTGTACTGCCAAACAAAAAGCTACATCTGTTGCATCACCGACTAGCATGTTGATAACATGACCTTTTCTTTGAAGAGTACAAATAGCGGCAACTCCTTCTTTTCGGCATTCCTGTTGCAATTCTTTAACCAATGTTTTAATTTTTTCGTTCATATGATAAAATCTCCTTAGGTATAATTTGTTTGTTGCCGATTAGCGATTGCCCTCGCTGGTCGGTCTTTTTATTTCTAGCCACTTCTTCTGGCGTTCACGCCATTGTTCCCCTAACAATCTAGGTTTCATTTCTTCGTGGTATTCCTGATTTAGTTTTCGCATCAAGTGTTGATGCTCTTGTAAGGTCATTCGCTCCCTCCTTCGTCTCTCACCATCACCACCTCCGGAAAGAGGAGTTGCTCATGCCAACGTGTATGTGCGAACTTGATTTTTTAAGGAGAAAACTCGCAACTCCTCTTTTCGGAAGTGGTGAGTGTAGAACAAGTTTAAATATTTAAATTTCAAAAGTTTCTTTTAAAAATCGTTGTAATTCAGTTCGTTCAATTCGAATATCTTGTTCACTCCATTGTTGAATCTTTAAACCTTTTGAAATCCAACCGCTTAATTTGTCATCACCAATTCTCAATATTTCTTTTACTTGAGACTTATTCGGGTAAGGTGGTAATTCAACAGTTTTAGTCAACAAGCTGGATCGCTTTTCGATTTCTTTCAAAACAATAAAAGTAATATTACTTGCTAATTCGTTTTGAACTACTTCATCTGGAATGTTTAGTTGCATAGATTACACCTCCTACAATTATTGTTTTGATTTCCACCTCTTGATAAAATATCAATGAAGAAAGGTGGTGAAAAAAATGAACTTAAATGAGGTCCAAGCAGTTTACTATTTACTTCATGCTCTTCAATTTGACATCATTAACAAACAACAATTCAATTTAGTTGTAAGTTATAAAAACAAAATTTTGACTGCAGAATATTTACCTCTAACTGAGTCAAAAACGAGTATTATTTTAAAAAACTTTGATTCTGATTATGATATCCAAGAAAAACGAATTGATAATTGTTTACCAAAAGAAATGTTTAGTCTTTGGAAAAAGAATAAAGAAACTGTCTATTTTAGTACAAAAAAAGCTTTTTCTCATCCTGAATTATTGTTAGAAGAAATTGTTAATTTTGTTTCTAAAAACATCAAAAAATCTCAATATATTGAACCTTTAACTAGAACGGTTAGAAATGTTCATTTTCTTGAAACCAATTTAAAATTAAAATCAATGTTAATTAATGATGATAATTTTGAAATTCTAGAAATCAAAGTTGATGATGATTCTTGCTTTATCGAATTTTAATAAAGTTGGATTCATATTGAAGCTTGTTATAAGCCCATTGGAGACTTGCATACGCATCATCGTATGTTAAGTCTCTATTTTTTAATTCAGCTAAAATTGCTTCTCCTGATTCTTCAACTTCTTTTGAAAAACCAAATTTATCAATGTCGTTATTACGCTTAAATTTTGTTAAATAATGTTCTTTTTTATTTATCTGTTTTTCCATACTCTCACCTCACGCTGGTTGTTTTCACCCTTAACTTCATATCTAAAGCCATATCTAGTAATAGTTAAAATCCCGATATCTGATTCCATAACTATTTGGTTTGATGCTTTATCAAACCAAATTTTGCTCTCTTCCATTCTTTCTCACCTCCTACGCTGGTTGTTTGCTTTTCGTGTACTCAGTTGGTAAAAAAATTTCTTCAATGGTTTTACCGTAGTGTTTAGCAATTATGAACATCTCATCACTTTTAAATTGATTATTTCCTTTTTCTTTTAAACGGTAACTTTCTTCACTAACGCCAATTAACGTTGCTAATTCTTTTTGTGTTTCACCTTTCTCTTTTCTTATTCTATACAAATTCCATTGCATATTTTCACCTCCTGTTCTTATTTATAAACCGATAGTACACGAAAAGCATACACAAGTCAATAAAAAGTTTGCTTTACGTGTATTTTTTTGTTGATTACAAAAAATATTTGGGATAATATAGAGATAGAAAAAGGTGGTGAAAAAATGGAAGTTGAAAATTTATCAAAATATATTGGTGGAAAAATCAAGTTTTATAGAAATGAAAAGAAACTAACTCAAGAAGAATTAGCAAAAAAATTAGGTACTAAAAAAGCCACTATTTCTAATTATGAAACTGGTTATCGCTCACCTCAACAAGATATGCTATTCGAACTTGCGAAAGTATTAGAAATCTCTATAAACGACTTATTCCCCCAAACATCGGTTGTTGAGAATAATTCTATAGAAAAAATATATAACCAACTATCTCCTCCACGTCAGGAAAAAGTTTATAACTTTGCTAATAAGGAACTAGAAGAGCAAAAACAAGAACAAGCTAAAGATGATAAAAAATCAGTTATTCCTATCGAAAATAATAAAAAAGATAGCGATGAAATATATACTTTTGCTGCTCATTCTGATGATCCTGATAAAACGTATACTGATAAAGAAATATCTGAAATTGAAGTGTTTTTAGATCAAGTAAAAGCTGATTATGATAAAAAACATAATAAGTAGGAGAGTTTAGTTGATATGAATGAATACGAAATTCTTTTAGATGAGGTAGTTAACGAGATTCCTGTAATTGAAACAGAACTAAAAATAAATACCGGATTAAAAGGAAGTTATAGAAATAAAACTATCTTTTTAGACAAATATTTGAATACTGTTGAAAAAAGGGTTCTCTTATCAGAAGAATATTCACATCACAGAACTAGTATAGGAAACATTATTGATTATACAAAACCGAACAATAGAAAACAGGAATGGAAGGCAAGAAGAGATTCTGTCGAGCGCCTCGTCACACTTGATCAATTAATTGATTGTTCTTACTTTCGTTGCCATACTAAATTTGAATGCGCAGAATTTTTAGGAATAACAGAACAATTTTTTGAAGAAGTTCTCGCTCATTATCATGCTAAATACGGTGCAATCCATCTCTATAAAAATCATATTTTTATTTTTGGTAATTATTCAATCTATTGTTTACATGCTAAAGAGATAGAACTGGATATTATTAAAACATCAAAAAAGCCCATGCTTTCGCATGGACCCTTTCCTCATTTCTGAGAACCTTTACAGTAAAATTATATAAAAATAAACTCAGAAGAACAAGGAGGAATTTATGGGAGATTTTTTATTCGCGGTTGGATTAATAGGATGGTTTTTGGGTATAGGGATTTTTATTTATTCCTTTTTCTCAAAGAAAAAAATATCTAGAAAGAAAGTTATTGTTGGAATAATATCTGCATTTGCAGCTATGGTTTGTGGAGTTACTATCTCCCCACCAGACACAGAACAAGCTACAACACATAGCACTATCCAATCAACAACGACTAGTTCTACCACTGAAGATACCTCTTCTGAAAGTAGAGAAAAAGAAGAACAAAAAGTTAAAGAAATAGCTAAAAAGAAAAAACAAGCTCAACTAGAAGCTAAGAAAAAGGCTGAAGAGCAAAAAGCTAGGGAGGAAGCTGAGAAAAAGGTTAAGGAGCAAAAAGCTAAGGAAGAAGCTGAGAAAAAGCAACAAGAAGACAAACGTAAAGCTGAAGAACAAAAACAAGCTGAAATAGCTCAAAAAACTTCATCTGCTGAAACTATTCTTGCTCAAGCTGAATCCAATCCTACTAGAGATAACTATAATTCAGCTCTTTCTGCTATTCAGGCAATACCAGGTGGAAATCAATCATTATCAAATCGGTTAGCTAGTGTTGATTCAACAATCAAAGCAAATGAAGCCGCACAAGCTGAAACTGCTAGAGTAGTTGAACAACAAAAACAACAAGAAGTTGCTCAAGAGCAAGCTAGACAAGCTACTGCTCAAGCTCAACAACAAAATAATTCATACGCTGTTGCCGGACAATGGTTTATCGCTGCAAACGGCATGGTTTTTGTTCGCTCAGATAGTGGAAAATATTACTCTCGTGTTACAAATCCAAATAACTATCAATACATGTCTCAAATAGATGCTGATAAAGCTGGTTATAGCCGTGCCTCACGAGGAAATCAATATGCTCGACCATAATTAGATAAATTATAAAAATTTAAGACTAGCCTTCGGGCTTTTCTTTTACAACCAACAAGAACATACATTCGAAAGGAGAAAAATATGCAATATCAAGAATTCAGCGAGTGGTTAGAAAATAACTCTAATTCAAAACATATCTTTTTAACAAAATGGAAAGACTATCAAATATCAAAAAATAGTAAACGAACTGGAAAAACAAAAAAATGGGACGATGATAAAATCATTCGCATTGGTGAAGAAGAGTGGAAAAAAATTGTAATGAATACCTATCAAAAACTTAAATCTCATTTAGGAATCCCAAAATACAACGGATACCAAGAATGGATTGATTTCATCGAAACAAATGAAATTTTAGAATCATTTGATAATAGTATTTTAGAAATAGAATTAGAATAGGAGTTGAATTTTATGGCAATGATTAAACAATACCAAAAGAAAAATGGTGAAAAAGCCTGGTACTTCAAGACATATCTTGGTATCGATCCATTAACTGGAAAGAAGAGATATACAACTAAAAGAGGATTCAAAACACAAAAAGAAGCGAAAATCGCACTTTCTAGATTGGAATTAGAACGACAAAAAGCAGGAATGCCAATAAGTACAAATACTACTTTCAAAAAAGCAGCAGAATTATGGCTAGAAAACTATAAAAAAACCGTGAAAGAAAGTTCATATTCAAGGACTAAAATCATCTTTAACAAACACATATATCCAAAATTTGGAAATATTAAACTTTCTAAAATTAATACAGCATATTGTCAAAAAATAGTAAATGATTGGAGTGAAAAAGGCACTTCAAAACAGTACTCTCTTTTCGTTAACTATATGAACAAAGTTTTTAAATATGCTATAAATATTGGTTTAACATCTGATAACCCAACATTAAATTTAATTATTCCAAAACCACAAATTAAAACAGAAAAGAAATTAAAATTATATACAAAAGAACAGTTGGAATTATTTCTAAGTGAAGTATCTAAAGAACAGAATCCATATTTTAAAAACAGAGACTATACGCTCTTTAGACTATTAGCATTCAGCGGATGTAGAATCGGTGAAATATTAGCACTTACTTGGGACAATATTAATTTTAAAACACATGAAATGACCATTAAAAAAACTGTAGCCCGATCAGACAAATATTATATATCTGAAACTCCTAAAACAAAAAAATCAAATCGAATAATTTATTTAGATGAAAAAACTATAAAACAATTAAAATTTTGGAAGCTTGAACAAAGAAAGTACTTGTTTCAATTGGGATTTACCAAAGCTAATTATTTGTTTACCAATGACGAAAATAGTTTCACAATTAATCAGGCAGTAACAGAAAGATACAATGTATATCGTGAGCGTGCCGCCTTACCCTATATCGGTCTGCATGGTTTTAGACATACTCATGCATCAATGCTATATGAGGCTGGTGCAGATCACAAAGAAGTACAAGAAAGAATGGGGCACGCAAATATAAAAACTACTATGGACACATATACACACATTACTAATAGTAAAAAAGAAGAAACAACACAAAAACTAACAAATTATATTAACTTCTAAGAAAGTATGGTCAAAAGTATGGTCAAAAAAATTCTCTTAATTAACAAAAAAGCTCCACCCCTTGCTACACAAGAGATAGAGCAGTTTGTTTATTAAGCTTCTTGAGCTACTGGATAAACAGACACTTGTTTTTTGTCGCGGCCTTTACGTTCGAAACGTACTACTCCGTCAACTTTAGCAAATAAAGTGTCGTCTCCACCAATACCCACGTTCACACCTGGATAAATTTTTGTACCGCGTTGACGGTAAAGAATTGATCCACCTGTAACTGTTTGTCCGTCAGCGCGTTTAGCACCTAGACGTTTTGATTCTGAGTCGCGTCCGTTAGATGTAGAACCGCCACCTTTTTTGTGGGCAAAGAATTGTAGATTCATTGATAACAACATGGTCTGCACCTCCTATTTATCATTAATTGTTTTAATTTGGATATATTCTGAATTTTCAGCTTCTATCGATTGTAATCCCAACAAGAGATTTTCTAATAGAATCTCGGCAATATTGTTTTGCTCTTGTGTCAATCCTGAAGTGACTTCGGTATATAAATAACCGCCCTCTTCTTCATTCATTTCGACAATTGGTTCAAAACCAGCTAATGAGGCAATCCCATTGACAGTACTGATCGCTAATGCAGAAACTCCTGCACAGACGATATCACTCCCATAAGGACCAGCATCAGCATGCCCTGTCAAAGTAAATGAAACGATTTGACCAGCGTCATTACGTTTAAATGTTCCTTTGATCATTATTCAGGCCTTCTTTCTCAAGCGCTAATTAAGCGTTGATCGCGTCGATAACCACTTTTGTGTATGGTTGACGGTGACCTTGTTTACGGTGTGAATGTTTTTTAGGTTTGTATTTGAAAGTAACGACTTTCTTTTGTTTGCCGTGTTTTTCAACAGTACCTTCAACAGTTGCACCAGAAATAATTGGAGCGCCTACTTTTGTAGTTTCGCCACCTACTAAGATAACTTCGTCAAAAACAACTTTTTCACCTGCTTCAACGTCAAGTTTTTCAACGTAGATTGCTTGTCCAACTTCAACTTTTACTTGTTTACCACCAGTTTTAATAATTGCGTACATGCTATAAAGCACCTCCTTATAATAGACTTAGACTCGCCATCCAGAGTGACAGTTACCTGTACTTACAAACTCGTTCTGTGCGGTTGTAGCTGTGGAGTCCACAATTACAACAGTACTAGATTACCAGAAACTAGCTCATTCGTCAACTCTAGATTCTAGAACTTTTCTTAAGTCAATCAATCGCAATTTTCACTTTTGCTCATTATAATGTTAGTGAAGACGAAGGAGGTAAACGAATGATCTATCCTGATGAATTGGTTCAAGAAGCAACGATTCGTATGCAAGGTCGTGCGGTAGAAGGTTTCGTTGCTGGTCAAGGCCCACTCCACCCAAAACTCATGCTGGTAGGTGAAGCTCCTGGCAAAACAGAAATCGATAATCATATTCCTTTTAGCGGACAAGCAGGCAAAGAACTAATGCAAACTCTTGCTCTAGCTGGTTTGACAAGAGAAGATGTTTATATTACTAGTGCAGTCAGAAGTCGACCTTATCGGACAGTCCAACGACTCAATAAACGAACTCAGCAAGCAGAAACTGTTTATCCGAATCGGACACCAACGAAAGCGGAAGTATTCGCTCATGCGCCGATCCTAGATTATGAAATCGAACATGTCGAGCCCCATTTGATTGCTACATTAGGCAATATCGGTTTGCAACGGTTATTAGGTTCTGCTTATACGATCTCTAAAAATCATGGTCAGCTTTATACTGGGCCTATTTTAAAACTGAATCAACAAAAAGATGCTTACGAGTGGAGTGATAAAAGCTACCAGATCCTCCCGCTTTTCCATCCTGCAGCTATTTTTTACAATCGAACATTAGCTGACGTGATCCGCAAAGACTGGCTTACCTTAGCAAACTATCTCGAGAAAGATCCTAGCAATCAATAGCCACAGCTTCCATAGGTAAAAAATCCCGAAACAGAAAAAAGCTGTTTCGGGATTTTTGAATTTTTATAGCTTATTTTAATTAAACACTGCAAAAAACACTTTGTTTGCCCTGCTTCTCAAAAACATTTCTCCTGCTCATGACTGATTACGTATATTGTTCATGCAGCGCTGAGAGTGCATGCGCTACTGTTTGGTGTTGTTCAAAGCCAGCTTTTTGCCATAAATGTTGTAGTTGTTTTTCTACTTCTGGTTGTAGCGAGGTGTAAATAATCGTTTGTTCTCGCATTTTAGCTTTTTCTTGAAACTCATCAAAAACAGCTCGGGCAGTTAAATCAATACTTGGAACACCACGCATAGAAAAAATGATCCCCTCTTTTTGATTTAGATCAGCTAATGTATTTTTTAATTTTTCAGCAGACATAAAAAAGAGTGGTCCGTTAATATAGACAACTGTCCAATTATCTAATTTTTTCGTTTCTGGCAAATCCATTCGTTCCCAATCGATTGTTTCAACCGAGATCGTGATTGCCGCACTTTTGATCACAAAGAAAATACAGCCACCGATAATACCGATGACGATCGCAATACTTAAGTCAAAAATCACAGTACATCCCATAGTAATCAAAAATAATAAGATGCCAGACCAATATCTCTTAGTGAACAAGACGTTGATCGTTTCCCATTCATTCATGCGCCAAGCAGTAACAATCAACACTCCTGCCAAAGCTGGCATAGGAATGTTTGACATAATTGGTGCAAAAATAATCATAGATAAAAACAAAACCAAAGCATGAATGATACCAGCTAAACGAGTCTGTGCCCCTGATTTAATTGCCACACTTGTTCGGGCAATCGCAGCTGTCGCTGGAATGCCTCCAAAAAATGGTAAAACTAGATTTCCGATTCCTTGCGCAACAAGTTCTTGGTTGCTGTCCAATGGTTTGTTTGCCATTCGTCCCGCAGAAGCACCACAGAGCAAACTTTCCACCATGCCAAGCAAGGCAATGCTAATCGCTGGCACCATCACTTCTTTTAAAGAATCAAGATGAAAGGCTGCAAACGTTAAGCGATCGCTACTGATCAACGTCTGTGGAATTTTTCCCACGGTTGCTATCGGCAAGTGAAACAAGAACATCGCAACCGTTGCAAGAATAATTGCCATCAAAGAACTTGGTATAGTTTGAGCCCATTTTTTGGGGTAGATAATCATTCCGATGATCACTAATAATCCCATAATAAAGGAGGAAAAATTTATCGAAAAGCCAAAGGTCTGATAGCTGAGAAACTTCTCAATCACATTTGCACCTTCTGAATGGACACCAAACAAGTTATCCACTTGACCCAAGGCAATGATAATAGCAATTCCCGAAGTAAATCCAGTAATCACTGGAGCTGGAATAAAAGAGGTCAATGTTCCTAATCTAAAAATGCCTGCCACTAGCAATAATAGTCCTGCTAAAAATGTCGCCAGTAACACCCCAGACATCCCTTGAGTAGCTGCAATCGACATCAAGATCGCAGCCATTGCGCCTGTTGGTCCTGAAATTTGATAAAAACCACCTGACAAGCCACCAATAATAAGTCCAGCAATAACCGCTGTAATTAATCCTGCCGCAGCATTTGCACCACTGGACACGCCAAACGCCAACGCTAAAGGTAAAGCTACTGCAGCTACAGTAATACCAGCTAATAAATCTTTTTGGAATTTTTGACGATCATATCCGTCAAATTCTTCATTTAGTAAAAAAATATACTTTTTGAACAACCTAGAGACTCCTTTTTTATAAAAATTTTACGAAACACGCAACTACTAGAATAGCATATTTTTCTAACTCATGTCAGCTTTTTCACAAAGTTATAGGCGTTTTCATGAAAATTTTTATAAAATAAGATTAACTCAAATCAAAAGAGTCAGTAATCCAATGATTGCCAGACCACCTTGTTTCAAAATAATTAGTTTGTCACTAGTGATACTACCGTAAGCTGCGACCAATACAATATAAATCAATAACAAACTTGCCATTTCTTTTGGTGCAGACGAAATATAAGTGGCATACAATAAACCAATACCTAACAATCCATTATAAACACCTTGATTTTTAAATAACGTTTGTACCGACGAATTACTTAATTCTTTTTGACTCATCTTAAATACTCTGCCAGTTGCTTTAGAAGTTGTAGCAAAGGTTTCTAAATACATGATATAAAAAAATTCAATTGCGACTAATGTAATGATAATTTGTGAAATAATCGACATATTTTCTCCCCCTATTCATTTCTGCCTATCGGCTTAGAATAAGTATAGCCGAACCGTTCAAAAATAAAAAAACAAACACACTTGTAGCGATAAAAAAAGCCTTGGATTCCCTGATACCAAACATCATCCCCCTATAGAGGATGGACTGATTTCTGCTTAAACGAAGTTAAAATACACGAATGTATGAATTTGTAGAGTAAAAATTTTACCTACTCCTTTTACTTAGAAAAACATCCAATATATTCTTTTTTAACACATACCTAGGTCCTACCTGATTAGACTGCGTATCATAAGAATACTTGCTACGTACCCATTTGGTCCAACTACCAGAACAAAGAAAAACCGGTAGAAACTTTCGTTTCTACCGGTTTTGGTTTTTTTTACGTCACAGGAGGGATTCGAACCCCCGACCGTCCGCTTAGAAGGCGGATGCTCTATCCAGCTGAGCTACTATGACAGCTTTTTCGGAACAAAAATAATTATATAGAATCATTTTGGTTCTGTCAATATGAAATAGTTATTTTATCAATAAAAAAGATTGCTCAATAGAAAGCGTTCCTCTTTTACCTAGTGTCCGACAAAAAGCAAGCTTTTTGTCGTAACAAGGTAAATACTCTTAAGGTAGATGAATTTGCTCTTTTTCTTTAGTTATCAAGATCACACCATCACCTAGCGGCACTAATGTGGAAGTCAAATCTGGATGGGTCATGACGACCTGTAAAAATTCATTTAATTTACGATGAATGGCACGTTTGCCTCTAGGAATCTCTTCATCAGGCAATAAAATCGTTCCGCCTTGAAAAATATCATCAACCATCAATACGCCACCTTTTTTTAGCAGACGTAAACATTCTGGTAAAAACTCAATATATTTCGATTTGGCACTGTCCATAAAAATAAAATCATAAGGCCCAGTTAGTTCTGGTAAAATATCAGCCGCTTGTCCTTCTAGTAAAGTAACTTTTTCGGTTAAGCCAAGTCTTTCATAAGTTGCCTTGGCCTTTTTGATCATAACATCAAAACGATCGATCGTCGTGACGTGACCTTTTTCACTGATTAATTGAGCCATCAAACTAGAAGAAAAACCAATAGCTGCACCAATTTCTAAAACATTCTTTGGTTTTAATTGCCCTAATAAAAACTGCATGAATACGACTGTTTCATGGGGAATGATCGGTACTTCCGCTAAATGGGCTTCTTCTTCAATCAAACCAAGTTCTCCAGACAGTTTTTTCTGTTTTGTCCGCATAAAATCAACTAACTCTTCTTTTACTACCGGACGATGCATCATTTCATTACGCATAATCTGCCTCCTCTTCCAAATTATTATACGAAGAACCTGACAAATCCACAAGTTGCAAACAAATTTACACTCACTTTCCTTTTCGTTGGCTATGAGTAAAAAACCGATTGAAACTTTTCTTTTTTTCAAATTCATCTAACATGTTCCAAGCTGTAATACCGGTCAAACAAAAGGCGATGGTAAAAAATAGCCAGCGCATCCAAGTAAATGCTGACTTTGATAAAAGAATGCCAATATAGGGAATCTGAAAAATGGGCGTTCCAATGATGTATCTTCTCCCCACTACACCGGATTCGGTCTGCGTGGAACTATCTGCTTTAGTATAAAAGTCTTGATGGTCTTTTTCCACTGCGATCACTCGTCGGGTGGTTATTTGCTCTCCTGAGTTTTCATAGTACGTAATCACGTCACCAACCAACAATTCTTCTGGTTTCTTCGGACGTACATAGATCAAACTTCCTTGGCTATAGTAAGGACTCATACCACGATCTTCAATAATATGGGTTGATAGACCAGCTATTTTAGGAAGTAAAATAATGCTCAAAATGATCGCTAAAATAACAATCAGTGTAATTGAACTAATATAGGTTATTTTTTTATAAAATGGCACTAGTTTCCACTCCCTTTACTCATTTCTTATTTCCCATCATATAATAACGAATTAATTTTATCAATTTTAACTCTATTTCTTCTAAAACAAATTGAAAGAATTTTAAAAAAAATCTAAAAAATAACTCTGGTTATCTAACTTTATGCAGGTTTATGATTGACTAGAAAACAAAAAACGTTTACCCTAAAAAAAATGTTACTTTTAGAAAGGACACATTATGAACTTTTTTAATAACATTGAATATTTTAAAAAAGCGAACTCATTAAAGATAAAATGGTTTTTCACTATTCTATTATCAACGTTATTTTTAATGATAACAGTATATTTCTTTTATTATATTTTTACTCCTTCTGATAGTGGAAAGGTCAAAGAAATAAAAAATTCATGGGAATTTTACTTAAAAAATGAACCTGATTTTCGTTTTGATAGTCATTATATTAGTTACCTTCCAACAGTTGAAAGAAATGAAACTTTTGTGATGGAAACTATATTAAAAGAAGAGATGGACGATTCGAACTTAGTGATTCGGGGAAACAACCAATGGATAAAAGTTTATTTAAATGATCAACTTTTATATGATCGAACAAATGAACAAGACCAACTTCATCCTGGTTTATCTTTGGCAGTTATTGATCTGCCTACACACTATGCTGGTGAACACTTAAAAATCGAGGTTACTTCACCATATGAAAACTATTCGGGTATTCCACCAAAAGTTTATGTTGGAAATACGGGACCAATCATCAGCTTTATTTTTTCCCAATCTGTTCCTCAAGTAGTTACCATGATCATTGCCATCTTTTTAGGAATTGGGATATTGGTGTACGCCATTTTTAAGCTTTACAAAAAAAAGACACTAGATATTTCACTGATCATTCTCAGTTGTTTTGCGTTAGTCTTAGGGTTTGAATCAATCTCTGAAGATATATTAAGCGGCATCCTTTTTGAACCAATCGTTCATTCGATTTTATCTGATACATTTACTATTTTAACTTCAGTATTTCTGGTATTGTATTATTTATCCCGAATGAAACATTATCAAAAAATATATGGCCTCTTTTGTTTTCTGCAAGTCTCCATCCAAATAGGTGTCCTTATTTATTCATTGATGACAGTAGGAGAATTAACTGAACTAATGCCCATTGTTAATGCGGTTAGTGTAATCAGTACATTAGTTACTTCCCTTGTCTGTGTTGGGGAAGCCTATCGGAATAATCGTTTTTTCATTGCTTGTACACCGTGGATTGTGCTGATTGCCATTTTCCATTGTATGCTTTATATCCAACCATCATTAGGTATTTATAATGCAAATATTAATTGGTCTACTATTCTATTTATGATTATTCTGATTATTATCATTTGTTATAATATTATCGAGTACATCATCAGCTTTGATAAGCATCAGCGAACTGTTAATTTCTTGAAAACAAAATCGGATTTACTTGAACAGCATTATGATCAGCTACGTGATCACATTCAAGAAATCAGTACATTAAGAACTGAGTTTATCCAAACTATGGAAAACTTAGAACACTTGGTCAAGGAAGAAGAAACCGATGAAGTACAAAATTATGTGCAAACTATCTTAACTAATGCTCGAAATTTTGAATTTATTTTCTCTTACTCCTCTCACCAACTCACTAATCTTATTTTAGCTCGTTATCAAGAGATTGCATCAAAGCGAAATATCAAAGTGAAGTTTCAAGCCGAACTACCAGAAGTATTGACCGTCAATGATGATGACTTGACCCAAATACTGATTCATGTCTTAGAACATTCTTTTAGAGAAACACATGCCATTGAAGATCCAATGCATCGAAAAATTTATTTATCGATGCAGGAAAAAGAAAATCAACTATTGATTCGTTGTGAACATAGCGCAAACTATGAAACAAATCTCTTTTCACAAGGAATTACCGAAAACTTTGCTGAACAAGAACAGTTTGATTTAAAAATAATCCAAGATGTGGCGGAACGTTATGCAGGAACGTTGACTCAGGAAAAAGATAGTCAGGTAGATCGTTTAATCATCCAATTGACTAAAACAAATCCCAAGAAAAGCATATAATGTCTTTGGCAGATTGGAAAATTGATTCATTGAATGAAGGTTTGAGCGGACAAAATAATATTCGTTCTCTTTCTCAAAAAAAGATAAAAAACAGGGAACACCAATCATTGGTGTTCCCTGTTTTTGACTAATGACTAACATTCGATCAATATAAAAGAGCAAGAAAATCTTCAGCTTCGATCGCACCAAAATACTTTTTGATATCAATCGTTTTTACTACATCACTTAAAACTGATTTATCATATCTTTGTCCAATCAGTTTTTCTTCGACGTCCTTTATCTCTCCTAACCCAAAGAAGTCACCAAATATTTTCACATCATCAATCAAACCATGTGACACATTCAGATGGACTTCGATCGAACCAATCGGATACCGCTTTTGTCTCGAAAAGTTAAAATCAGGTGATTTCCCATAATTCCAATCCCAATTACGATAATAGCGATCAGAGATTTCGTTGATTTTGATCCAGTCTTTGTCTGTTAGCTGATACGTATTAACCTCTGCCAGCGTTGCTACTCCGAATATTTTTAATAGAATTTCATCACGAAATTCTTCTGTTAACATTTCTTGTTTTTCTTTAGGTAAAAATGGTTTGATATTGGTCACACGAGAACGAATCGATTTGATCCCTTTGGACTCGATTTTATCTTTTTTTACTTTTAACGCATTGACCACTTCATTGATGTCAGAATCAAACATGATAGTTCCATGGGCAAACATTCGACCATTCGTTGCATACATTGCATTACCAGAGAATTTCATACCATCAATCACTAAATCATTTCGGCCTTTTAATTCTGCTCCAGATACCCCTAATTCGTGAAGAGCTTGAATAATTGGCTTAGTAACTTTAGCAAAATCACGGAAAGAATCGCCATCATCAGGCATGATAAAACTAAAGTTTAAATTTCCAAAGTCGTGATAGACGGCTCCACCGCCACTTAAACGACGAACGACATGGATGCCCTGTTGTTCAACGTAATCTCGATTGATTTCTTCGATCGTGTTTTGATTACGCCCAATAATGATAGATGGTTCATTGATATAAAACAATAAAATCGGTTCATCAACAGGCATTTCTTGGAGTAAAAATTGTTCAATTGCTAGATTGATACGTGGATCATGCTTGTCATTCGGTACAAAAATCATTGTCTTCCTCCTAGATATCAAATACTTTATCGACTTTTGCTAGTGCTACTTCTACTGTATCACCCGCAGCTTGTTGCGCTTCGTTCTGTAATTGTGTAAGATCCCCAAATTGAGGTAAATGGGTCAATACTAGCTTTTTGACTTTTGCTGCTTTCGCAAGTTCCCCCGCTTCTTTTGACGTAAAGTGCGCTTTGTGTCGTTCATTACCAGCAAACAGATAAGTATCTGCTAGAAATAAGTCTGCATTTTCAGCAAATTCTACAAAACTTTCCAAATAGCCGGAATCACCTGTAAAAACAAAGACTTTGCCAGTCGCTTCTTCGACGATTCGCATGGCATAGCACACCACTGGATGGATGGTTTCCATAAACGTGATTAAAAAAGGACCTACTTTCAATTCTTCTGCCTCAAAATAGCCACGTCCTTCTGACACGTTCGGCATTGTTAACTCATCAAAATGAAAAGTATCCTTAGTATGACCATAGATTGGCAAGATAGCTCCTGGTTCTTTTTCAGGATGTAGTTGCCAATAATATTGCAATACACCTAGATCAGCGATGTGATCATGATGGTAATGGCTCAAGATAACCGCATCAAGTTCTAACGGTTCAAGATGCTCTTGTAATTTTATCAAGGTGGCACTACCAGCATCGATCAGTAGGTTAAAGCCAGCTGACTGCAATAAATAGCTAGTCGTTCCTTGATTTTTATATGGATAGGCGCCTAAGCAACCTAATACAGTTAATTTCATGATCGTTCTCCTTTCAGAATCAATGTAATAGAATCCTGTTTTTTCTGTGAAACCTCTCTCATGTTTTATGAAAAATAAGTAGCTGGGGGTTCTTTTTCAAGTCTTGCTTGCTCGTAAAAACCTGCAATAGTCACATTGACATAGGCGATAACCCACAATAAACCAAAGAACAAGGCTAGGGCTCCAACAAGGTACCACCCGATAAATGAAAGTTGTAATAGGATATAAGTACCTAAACGATCTTTTAATAAATACCACGCGTATTGCAAACACTGGATGATTGAAAGTTCTGGGTAATCAAATTTAGTCCAAGCCGCAAATTGAAACAATCCGCCCACAATACTCATCAACAAAAGAGAAACAAAGGTCATGAGCAAGGTGGTCAAAACGTAACTAATGTCCAAAGCATTCCCTGATAACACATCTGTTGAAATTGTGTTTGAATTAAATAGTAATTGTGTATAAGTATTGACACCACCAATCAAAAAACCTGGTAATAAAACAAGGGCATTAATGATCCAATTGATCACAACATTGATCAAATTAATCACTAAAATAGGTCCAAAATATTTTTTTTGAAAGACGGCAAACAATAAATTACTTTTTGCTCTGCCACCACGAACGACTACCAGCGCAATGTAATATAAGGCATATGAAAAAGCAAATAAAAGGAAATTCTCTAGTAAAAAGCTAACTATTTGTTGTTGCGTGCTATCTACGAAAAAAAATCCCTCAAAAAACATTTGGATCAAACCCGCAACAAACATCGAAAGAAAGACTAGCCAAGCATTGATTCCCCATTGTTGCGCAAGGCTAGCTCGAGCTTTTTTGCGATAATCTGAAAGTGATAACTTTGTTTCCATTAATCATAACTCCTAATCTTTTCAACTGTTTTGTGATCTAATCGCTTCACTAATTCCGTCACTAATTTCACAGTATTCAAATAATCATCTTCATGGATCACTGAAGTATGTGAATGCAAATACCGTACCGGAACAGTAATCGCCACAGACGGTACCCCATCTCTTGTCAAATGCATCTGTCCTGCGTCTGTCCCACCACCAGTAATGACGGTGTATTGGAATGGTATATCCATTTCTTCCGCCACATCAATCACAAAATTCAACAGTTTTTTATGTGGAATCATTGAAGCATCAAAAATCAAGATTTGTGGACCTTTACCCAAAATCGAATCCGCTTCTTTTGGCGTCATCCCCGGTGTATCTCCAGCTGTTCCTGTATCTAAAGCAAAGGCGATATCTGGATTCACTAAGTGCGTACTTGTGCGTGCCCCTCTAAGGCCAACTTCTTCTTGCACATCGCTCCCTGCGAATAAAACATTGGGATGTCCTTCTTTTGCTAAATTCTCAAAAACTCGTAATGAAACAGCTGTACCGATGCGATTGTCCCAAGCCTTAGCTAGTAAAAATTTACCGCCATTCAACCGTTTATACTCAATATATGGGGTTACCATATCGCCAGGGCGAATACCCCATTCTTTTGCTTCTTTATCGCTTGTCGCTCCAATATCAATAAACATATCCTTGATATCATACGGTTTATTTCTTACTTGTGGGGTTAAAACATGTGGCGGTTTCGAACCAATCACGCCATGGATCACTTTCCCAGCTTGCGTTTTGATTTCCACTTGTTGGGCTAACATCACTTGTCCCCACCAACCACCTAATGTTTGAAATTCCAAAAAACCTTTATCAGTGATCTTAGTCACCATAAATCCCACTTCATCCATATGACCGGAAATAAAAATCTTAGGTCCACCACCAGAACCATGTTTGGCGATAATACTACCTAAACCATCATAAAAAATATCTTCCGCAAAGTCTTTTGCATACTTTTTATAGACTTGTCTCACTTCTTCTTCATTGCCTGGTACTCCTTTGGCTGAAGTCAGATCAATCAATAACTGTTCTTCTTTTTTATCCAAAACGTCTCCCTCATTTCTCGTATTGATAGCTAGATTATACCATTTATTAGGTGTGCTTTTCAGCAGAACGATTTTTTCAGTTAGAAAAAAGCCAGGATTCCTCGAAAGTTTACCGAATAACTTTCAATAATCCTGGCTTTTTTGCATAATGCATACGATAGCAATCGCTATTTTCTCTTAAATGGACTGACAGCAGTAAACGAGCGTTTCTTTTATGCACTTCGTGTTCGAAACTCCATTACTGTTGGTTTTCTTTTAAATCATTTGGTGAATGTTCTTGCCAGTCTTTACTATAAAATGATGGATCCAATTGATAGTGACTTGGTTGTTGTTGGTTTTCTAAAAACGGTCTAATCCGTTGATCTGCTGCTAGCCACCCTTTCCAACCTAAATGAATGGTGTCTTCCATAAAATAAGGTTGATCAGCCATTTTTGTAAAATCTGCGATCCGATCAAAGCCTTGACTCTGCAATTGAAATTTGATTTTCTTTGCAAATCCTTGAAGCATTTCTTGAGATAACCCAGTATAATCACTCCATTTTTGATTCACAGGTGGAATGATGAATAATGCTTCTGCCTGTTCTTGGGCTAATTGCTGTAGGACTAATTGAAAATCTGAAAATTCAGGTGAAAAACGATAATCCCAATTTTTTTGAGAATTTTTCAGCTCTTTTAAGTGGTGACGAATGCGCTCTTTATAAAAATCATTTTTTAACTCAAAAGAATTGTCGCTTGTACTTTTTCTCCCAATATTTTCCGCTAGGTTTTCCAGAACTTTTTCTTGATAATTAGCAGGCAACGGCTTCATTGCCTGATCAATTTTGTCTTGTTTACTTTTCAGACCAATATTGCTGAACATTTCATCTTCTCTTTTTAAAATATTCCAGTTCAAGCGCAATTGATTTCGTTTTTCAACAGAAGGAAGTTGACCTTTTTTGATCATTTGTAACATTTCCGTCAATTTTTCATCTTTTTTAACGATAGAAAAATGTAAAAGTCTTCTAGCTAAATAACGGTCAGCAGGAGTGATTTTTTTCAATGAGAACAGCCAGTCAAGGGTTTGTAACTGTGAATAATACGTATCAAAATAATCTTTTTTTACGCCATCTTTGACAAACCATTGTGGAGAAATGATAAAAACGATTTTCTTATTTTTCAAATCATCTCCTGCAGAGCGCATCATCATATACTGACTTAATGATTGTGTCCCAGGTGCCCCTAATAAGAAGGGACGATAATCACGATGGTATTTCTCCGCCAAGACGGATGGGTGAAACGGACTGATCCGACTGAGTTCACTTGAACCAAAAAAAGGAACATATTTTTTTTCAGCTAAGGCTTCGTTTTTGATGGCATCTCCTTTTAACACATTTTCGGACATGGATGTAGAAGCTTTTTTTATGATTGTTGGGTCGGTTAGATCCACACGATACGAAGAAGTGAAAAAAACTGCTATCAATCCAAAGGCTAAAAGGATTGGACCGAAAATAGCAAATAATTTCTTTTTCATTCTCATCCCTTCAATTCTTGTACTTGTGCAATGATTTTATTCGGTGTGCCCCACTGTTCACGATCAAATTCAGAAACAGGGACTTGAACATCTAATTGTCCATCTAATTCGACTAATAATTGAACAGAAGCAAGTGAATCCAGCAATCCTTCACCAAACAAATCAAGCTCTCGATTTTCTCTTATTTCATCTGTTCCTGTAATGTCTTCTAAAATAGTTAAAATTTGTTCTTCCATAATATAATCTCTCCTTAAATAATCATAATGTAAAATAAATCATTTTTAAGTCTTAGATAATCATCTGCTTTACTTAAACAAAAGTTGGTCTAAAAAGCCCGAAAATATCAATAAACTAAAACAAACTGCTTGGAAAGTCATAAAGACAGCAAAAGCGTGAGTAAACCAATTGGATGGTAGTTGTTTTTTATGTTTTTTCTTGAATCGTAGCCAAACGTCGGTTAAGCAAATCAAAGTAGCATGATACAACCCATACACGATGTAATACCAAGTTAGACCATGCCAGATTCCCATCAATAGGAATAATGCATAATAACCAATATTCGAGGTTACAATTTTACTTTTGAACCATTTTTTCTTCATCAAGAAAAACATCAAGCGCATATAAACATAATCTCGAAACCAAAATGATAACGTCATGTGCCAACGATTCCAAAATTCTTTGATATTCCAAGACAAGAATGGTTTGTTAAAGTTGATTGGTGTTTGGTACCCCATCAAGTAACTCGTTCCCACCGCAAACAAACTATAGCCTGCAAAGTCAAAAAACAGATATAAACTATACACATAGGTATATCCTACTAATGACCAAGAAAAACCACCATGTTGCAAGGCAGCTTTGGAAACGATTGGTAACAACACTTGACCCAAATAATAGCCAATAATAAATTTGTATAAAAAACCTAGAAAAATATTTTGGATACCTTTTTCTAATAATGTCAGATATTTCTCAGTTGCAGGCGGCTGACATTGATCCTTTTCAAATCTTCTATAGCGATCGATTGGTCCAGATGAAATCGTTGGGAAAAAGAGTAAAAATTGAATATAACGAAAAGGCTGATAGTTCTTGATCAATCCATCCCTAATTTCCATGATCATCTGAACAGATTTAAAGGTTAGATAGGAGATCCCTAGAAAAGCTAGAAAAGATTCTTTCCCATGGGCAAAAAACGGTGTGACTTTTGTTAAAAATAATGGGAAAATCGCTAGGATCACCGCTAAGTAAAACCAAATACCTTGATTTTTCTTTTGACGGTAAACGAAGTAAGCCCAAACTAATAATGTCTGCCAAACAACATATGCAATCAAGGCTACACCTTGTTGCCAATAGACACCACCAAAACTGATGAATAAGAAAAGCAAGGTGATGAGTGTTTGATAAATTGGCAATCTTTTCCCTCGAATCAACAATGATAGCACGATCGGTACTAAACCGATGATTAACAGCAGAAAATAATAAGGTTCTGCGTACGGGATCATATGTGGAAAGGTCATTGAGGATTCACCTCAGCTATTAATTTTTTCCGATCGATTTTCCCGTTCACCGTTTGTGGTAAAAGATCAATGTAATTGATTTTTTGAGGGACCATGTAATCCATGACCGAATGTGCCAATTTTTCCTTAATTGATTTAGAGAGTTTAAAACTTGGTTCTGGCGAATTTTCTTCTAATACAATAAAAGCAACTAGTTGTTGAACTTTAGTTCCTTGGTATTTTGGAACAACTATCGCTTGTTTAATCCGTTCATCTAACAAAAGCCCGTGTTCGATATCTCCTAATTCGATACGATACCCATGAAGTTTTATCTGTTGATCCATTCGTCCCTCATAGAACAAAAGACCTTCCTCATTAAGAAACCCAGCATCGCCAGTATGATAACTTTGTTGATCCTGTTTCTTGAAAAAAGCAGCTTTGGTTTTTTCTGGATTATTCAGATACCCCTTGGAGACACTAGGACCCAAGATAATAATTTCACCTGTTTGATTGACCGGTTGCACTTTTTGATCATTCACAATCTGAACCTCGGTATCTTCTTTGATATAACCAATCGGTAAACGTTCATAGCGATCTAAAATACCTTGAGTGATTTGGATACTTGAAATAGCAACCGTGGCTTCCGTTGGTCCATACGTATTATAAATACGGGCTTCAGGGAATCGTTTTAATAATTCTTGCGCTGTTTTTTTGGTTAATTCTTCCCCACAGAACAAGAAAGTGGCTAGATCTGGTACATGTTCCGCATCAAAAGTGGGTTCCATCAAACAGATATCGATAAATGAAGGAGTTGACACCCAGACATCTAATTTCAACTTTGCTAAAGTAGAAAATAATTGTCTAAAGTCTTGAATAACCGCTTTTTCTAAGGGTTTTAACATTCCTCCTGTCACAAGTGCTGGATAAATCGAAAAAACCGATAAGTCAAACGAAAATGGTGCTTGTGCTAAGAAACGTAGACCCTGTTCAAGATGAAATTCCTGGATCGTCCAACGAACAAAGCTCAATAAGTTATCATGACTGATTTGCACACCCTTGGGCTCACCTGTAGTACCAGAGGTAAAAATAATGTAATAATTTTCGTCACCTTTAACTGGATGTGTTGTTTCGTATTGACTCTCTTTTTTCGTGATCGTTGCTAATTCTTCCCGAGAAATCACTGGGATACCATCTGTTTCCATCTGCCAGTCACCGACACTAATGATCAAAACTGGTTTTGCTACTCGAAGAATTGATTCAATTCGCTCATTCGGCGTATGTTCTTCAATCGGAAGATAGGCATGACCAGCTTTGGTGGCACCCAGAAAAGAAACGATCATTTCAAACTCTAGATTTCCAAAAACCACGATTGGTCCCTGTTTCTGTAGATTTCTGTCTAAATAAGCTGCTAAAGCATCGGACTTTCTTTTTAGCTCCCCATAGGTATGCTCTGTGGTTTCTGTCTGATAAACGACCCGATCTGGTTCCGTTTGACCAAAAAAATCAATTGATTCAACGATTGTTTGAATATCCATCGTCTTCCTCCTAAAATTCATTATAGATAAAAGATCCGCCTTGGACATTTTTATAATGGTACAAATAAATCAACATAAAAATAATTGCACTATACAATAATGTTCGTACCACAACCGTGCCCCAGTACCTAAATTGAGGATTATTCCACCAATTTTTCAATTTATATTTCCCTCCTAATCGAATCTCAAAACAATTTTACCCATTCTTTTTAAAAAACAACATTTGTTTTCCTAACAGTAATCGCTTTTCTGCTAACAATTTTGTCACAATTTAGATTAACTACAAAAAGACGGTTATTATAATATAAGCATCACCTCAAATAAATAAAGATTTTTTTTAAAAAAGCTAAAAAGACTTAAACGATCTATGTAACCAATCGTTTAAGTCTTTCTTCATTCAAATAAAAAAAACAGAGTACTAACCTTTTGCTCATTTAAATATAGCTTGATTTACTCCTCAATAATCCTGCAATATAAGACACTTGTGATGTAATAAAACAAGATATAGATCAAGACAAGTGAGCCACAAATCAGATATGCTAACCCATAATTTGCTGTATCGACATATTGAGTAAATACTTCAATGGCAAAAAAGGTATGCATACTCCCCAAAATAATTGGTGGGAAAAACATGATCGCATTTTGCCCAAAGATGACTCGCTTCACTTTTTTTCGAGAAATCCCTAATTTCGTTAATAATTGATAATTCTCTCGTTCTTCTTCTGCTTCTGCTAATTGACGAACCATCAGCATGCTTCCAGTCGTGACAATAACAATTATTCCAATAAAGATCGAAACATACGACATTAAACCAATTCCTTGTTCAACTGTCCGTTTAAATGGGAAACGTGCAGAAAAGTTAAGACGTGAATCTTCATTATTGTATTCATCAGAAGATTGATCTGAAGCTGCTTTTTCTTGGTGCGATTCATTTTTATGAATCGTTCCAGTTATAGACTCTCCTTTGATCTCATAATCATAATAAATGATGTTCTCATAACTTGTAGGAATCTCTTTAGAAATACGTTCAATGATTTTTTCCTGATCTCCCCCTTGCACATTCCAATTGACCACTTGATAGTTTAGTCCAGATGCTTTAGCAAAATAATCATCACTGACAACGAGTGTCGGACCGAAATACCTCAACGAACCATCTCCTAAAAAATTAGGTAAGGTTGCTTGAATATCTAAAGTTTGATCAGGCAAGTAGAATGTTGAATCATACATTGAAAAATTTCTAAAGATATTTTTCATACTATCTAATACCACAGTGCTGTTATCCGATGTTAAATCAATTTTAGGCATTTTAGGATTGAATTGTCGAAAGGCATGATATTCTTTTTCTGGAATCAAATTTACCAATTGAAATACTTTTTCCTCAGAAATCCCGTCTAACTTATCATTATAGTAACTTCCAATTACTTTGTAATTGATCGTCATTTCTTTTGTGATCGTTTGCCCTTCACTTGCAAGAAGCGGTCGCAGCTTGTCGGCTGTTGCCTTATCCATTTGATAAGATACCGGTGAGACCATCTCCACATTTCGAGACATGATGACAGTCGCACTCATCATTGCGCCAATCATCGTTAAAGCTAGAGCCATGATCAGTGTGATCAACGAATTGATCCGCCAGCTTTTCAGCAGATGGATCTGCGTATTGCCGATCAGCAAGAAGTTGATCCCTCGATACTTAATTCGAGAACGACTCACCAAATCGATTAACACACGTAGGGAAAAACAAAAGAACAGATATGTCCCGATCACACAAAACAGCAGGATCAGAACAAATAATAAGAAAGGAAAGCGAAGATCTTGCGTAAAAATAAAAAGTTTAGCAGCAAATTCCCGATAGTGGACCGCAAAGAAATAACCACTAGAGATCAGCAATAAACCCAGTGTTCCTAAAAAACGATGGCGTGTCCGAACTCTTAACTTGCTACTTTCCAAATGATCGTATTCGCCAAAATTTCGAATCGTCGGATAGCGCCAGATTTTCCATAACGAATACAAAGAAACAACAGATAAAATCAAAAAAAACAACAGAAATGTTTCAAAAATCGATGGCACGGAAATGAAGAAAAGACTCGTGATTTGCAAGTTCATCATGCGAATCAAGATCATAGAAAATAATTTTGAGAAAATGATTCCTAAAATAATCCCTGCTGTACAGGCGAATAATCCAATAGCCATTGTTTCCAATACATAGATCAGTGAGATTTGGGTTTTCTTCACACCAAACAACTGATAGATCCCAATCTCTCTTTGTCTGCGGTTAAAGAAAAAACGATTTGCACTAATAACAAAAAAAAGTAATACGATTAAGATAATCCAACTACCAATACCAAAAAAAACATTGAATAAAGAATCTTGCTGTGTCCTTCGGTTCAATAATTGATCATAAGAAATCGTACTAAAAGAATAGTAGATCATCGTTGATAACGTTAGACTAAAAAAGTAAACGAGATACCCTCTTGACTGTCGCAGAAAACTTTTCGCAGCCAACTTATAAAGCATTGAGTTTTCCACCTCCCCCAATGGTCGCCTGCATATCAATCACCCGTTCAAAAAATTCGTTTCTTGAACCTCTGCGAACTACTTCAGAGAAAATCACCCCATCTTTGATAAATAAAATCCGATCACAATAACTGGCTGTATACGGATCATGTGTTACTAATAAGATAGTTGATTTTTCTACTCGGTTCATCGTTGTTAAATAATTTAGTAACTCGGTGGCTGATTTCGAGTCCAGAGACCCAGTTGGCTCATCAGCAAAAATGACTTGTGGTTGAATAACTAATGCTCTAGCAGCCGCAATCCGTTGTCTCTGACCAACTGATAATTCATCTGGATAACGTTTTAAGATTTCTTCGATCCCTAATAATTGAGCAACATGCAACACACTTTTTTCCATCTCTTCTTTCGAGATTCGTTCCACCGCTAATGGTAGTAAGATATTGTCCTTCGCATTCAATGTATCGATCAAATTAAATTCTTGAAAAATAAATCCTAATTTTTTGCGACGGAAGTCACTCAATTCATTATTTTTCATTTTAGTGATCTCATTTCCTTGGATCAACACACTTCCCATCGTTGGTAGATTGATCGTCGAAAGAATATTCATCAAAGTCGTCTTTCCAGCACCACTCGGTCCCATGATGCCAACAAATTCTCCTTTTTCTACTGTAAAAGAGATATTATCAAGTACTTTTACCGGCGAAAGCTTATTTCCATAGCTTTTACTTACATGTTTTACCTCAATCATTTTATCCATGGCTTTCCTCCTTGGGTTTTGCTTACTCGCCACACTGACACACTTACCAGCATATTAGCATATTCTTTGGTTTTTTTCTCTGATCTTTACAGCATTTGAGCATTTCTTTTTAGATTTTTATCATTTCACAGACATAACCTTTTTTTAAAAAAATTTTTATTCATCTATTTTATTCACGAAAGCGGTATATTCAAAATAAAAATCCTATAAACTTACGTTTTCACTTTTTTTTACAAAGAAATATATACAACATATAGTATAGTTGTTCGTTTATACACCTGTTTGCATACTATATATAGCTAGTATTTAGTTGCTCCTTCGTGGATTTTGTTTTATGATAGACAAGAAGAATTTAGCAGGAGTTGAATAAAATGAGTGTACAAATTGAAGAAAAAGTAACAGATCCCCTTCATTCAGAAGTATCAAACATAACAATCATTAAACGAGATGGTCGACGTGTCGAATTTGATGAAACAAAAATCAATGAGGCTTTAGTCAAAGCTGAAAAGAAAATTCATGGCTCATTGTCTCCACTTACTTATGAAAAAATTCAAACGATCGTGGATTTAGTCGTTCAAGAAATCAAACGACGCTTTACCGACAACGTTAAAATATATGAGATCCAAAATATCGTTGAACACATTCTTTTAGAAAAAAACGAATATGAATTAGCAGAAGAATATATCAATTACCGCACAAAACGTGATTTTGCCAGAAGCAAAGCGACAGATATCAATTTTTCGATCAAAAAATTGATCAATAAAGACCAAACAGTTGTCAATGAGAATGCAAATAAAGATAGTAATGTCTTCAATACTCAAAGAGATTTAACCGCTGGTATCGTTGGAAAATCCATCGGTTTGAAAATGTTGCCCCCACATATCGCAAATGCGCATCAAAAAGGCGACATCCATTACCATGATTTAGATTATCATCCATACACACCAATGACAAACTGTTGTTTGATCGATTTCAAAGGAATGTTGAACAACGGATTCAAAATTGGAAATGCTGAAGTGGAATCACCAAAATCAATTCAAACTGCTACTGCTCAAATTTCACAGATTATTGCAAATGTAGCTTCCAGTCAATATGGTGGTTGTTCTGCTGACCGAACAGATGAATTACTTGCTCCTTTCGCTGAACTGAATTATCAAAAACATTTAGCGGATGCAGAAGAATGGATCGAAACACCTGAACGTCGAGTAGAGTATGCGAAATCAAAAACCAAAAAAGATATTTTTGATGCGATGCAAAGTCTAGAATATGAGATCAATACTCTTTTTACTTCAAATGGTCAAACACCATTTACTTCTCTTGGCTTTGGTTTAGGAAAAAACTGGTTTGAGCGAGAAATTCAAAAAGCAATCTTACAAAATCGGATCAATGGCTTAGGTAGCGAAAAGCGGACAGCTATCTTCCCTAAATTGATTTTCACATTAAAAGATGGCATAAACTTGAACCCAACTGATCCTAATTATGACATTAAACAATTAGCTTTGGAATGTGCAACTAAGCGGATGTATCCTGATATTTTAAACTACGACAAAATCGTTGAATTAACCGGTAGTTTCAAAGTACCTATGGGTTGTCGTTCATTTTTACAAGGTTGGAAAGATGAAAATGGCCAAGAAGTGAACGTTGGACGAATGAATCTTGGTGTGGTCACACTAAACTTACCTCGTATTGCCATCGAAGCGAAAGGCGATCAGGAAAAATTCTGGCAAATCCTCTCTGAGCGCTTAGCCATCATGAAAGATGCTTTAGTTTATCGTGTCGATCGTTGTAAAGAAGCGATCCCTGCTAACGCACCAATCTTATATATGTATGGTGCATTCGGTAAACGTCTCTCAAAAACAGATGCTGTCGATGAATTATTCAAAAATCGTCGTGCAACGGTTTCTTTAGGTTATATCGGTCTTTACGAAGTGGCTTCTGCTTTTTATGGTGGGGAATGGGAAAACAATCCCGAAGCAAAAGATTTTACCCTTGATATCGTGAAGGAATTAAAAGCCAAAGCAGATGCTTGGGGTGACGAATATGGATATCATTTCAGCGTTTACTCTACACCTAGTGAGAGCTTAACTGATCGTTTCTGCCGTTTAGATACAGAAAAATTTGGCGAAGTCGAAAATATCACCGATAAAGAATATTACACGAATAGTTTCCATTATGACGTTCGTAAAAACCCAACTCCGTTTGAAAAACTAGATTTT
Organism: Enterococcus sp. DIV1682a; assembly: GCF_051711005.1. Taxonomy (NCBI): domain Bacteria; kingdom Bacillati; phylum Bacillota; class Bacilli; order Lactobacillales; family Enterococcaceae; genus Enterococcus; species Enterococcus sp. DIV1682a. The sequence goes on along the minus strand of NZ_JBIOLT010000001.1, from coordinate 728,775 downwards.
GAAAAAGATTATCCGAAGTATTGTTCTGGTGGTTTTATCCATTACTGTGAGTACCCAATGCTTCAACAAAACCCGAAAGCATTAGAAGCCGTTTGGGATTATGCTTACGATAAAGTTGGCTATTTAGGAACGAATACACCAATTGATCATTGCTACAAATGTGGCTTTGAAGGTGACTTCAAACCAACCGAACGTGGCTTTGAATGTCCCGAATGCGGCAATCATGATCCAAAAACTTGTGACGTCGTTAAAAGAACCTGTGGCTATTTAGGTAACCCACAAGCACGTCCAATGGTTCACGGTCGTCACAAGGAGATCTCTTCACGTGTCAAACATATGAAGTAATCTTTCTCTACTATTTCGTTCTAATTCACTCTAAAAAAAAAGATAGAGCGATCAGTTATTCCTTAGAAAACAATCCCCTTTCACAGCGTGACTACGATAAATCGAACGGTGTGTGAACCGTGACCGTTCGATTTATTCGTATTTTTTTGAGGCTAGTCCATTATCTTTTCTGAGACTGCTTGCTGTGAAACTGGTTTGAGTTTTAAGTAAATTTTTCATACTTTGATGTTAGAAAGAAGTTTTTTTATGCGAAATCCTAAACCTAAAGAATGGCTGGCACAAGATTACAGCCAAAATTACATTGCTGATTACAAACCATTTAACTTTGTGGATGGCGAAGGCGTAAGAAATAGTCTTTATGTGAGTGGCTGCTTATTTGCTTGTGAAGGATGTTTCAATAAAGCAGCGCAAAACTTCCGCTATGGTAAACCTTTCACACCAGAGCTGGAAGAACAAATCATTACCGATCTCCGCCATGATTACGTTCAAGGACTGACCCTTTTAGGCGGGGAACCTTTTCTAAACACGGACGTCTGTCTCCAAGTCGTTGAACGTATCCGACAAGAATTTGGACAGACCAAAGATATCTGGTCGTGGACCGGTTATACTTTTGACGAACTACTTCAAGACTCCGAAGACAAGTTAGCTCTTTTAGCAAAAATCGATATCTTAGTTGATGGACGTTTTGAACTAAGTAAAAAGGATTTAAAACTACAGTTTCGCGGTAGTAGTAATCAACGCATCATCGATGTCAAAAAATCGCTAGCCGAAAATAGAGTAGTGATTTGGGAAAAATGCAGCGATGCTACAGAATCGTATGAACAAATCAAAAAACAGGAGTTCATTTAGGTCCTCCCACTCCTTATTGAATAAAAAACAGTAGAAACGTATGTTGATTTCCAACACGTTTTCTACTGTTTTTTCATTCCCACAAAGGTAACACAATATTCTCATAAGTCATGGGATCTAAATTCGTTAACGTGATCCCCAAGAGACGTATGCCTTGTTCAATCCCTAAAATTTCTTCCCAAATCAAACTTGCTTGATAAAAGAGCGCTTCTTTCTTATAGATATACTCAGGTAAAGTGACTCTTTTCGTGACTGTCGTATAATCCGTATATCTCACTTTTAACACTACGGTTTTTCCATGTTTTTGGACTCTTTTCAACGACTCTTCGACTTTCTCAGCTAATTGTCGTAATTGTGCTAATACCGCTTCTTCCGTTTGTAGTGGCTGACCATAAGTATGCTCTTTTCCTACAGATTTTCTTTCTCTTGTCACATTGACTGGTGCATCATGGACACCTCTTACTTTTCGATAAAGCGAATAGCCCATCTTTCCAAATTGTTGGATCAACATCATCTCTGTACAATTATAAAGATCTTCTCCAGTGAAAATACCAAGTTCATGCATCTTAGGGACGGTTTTTTTTCCTACCCCATGAAATTTATCAATAGGTAGTGCCTTTAGGAACGTCAATGCGTCTTGAGGTGCAACGATAGTAATGCCTTGAGGTTTTTGAAAATCTGAGGCTAATTTCGCTAAAAACTTATTATAGCTCACACCTGCCGAGCAGGTCAGTCTTACCTCTTCCCAAATGTCTCTTTGGATCAAACGAGCAATTTTGATTGCTGATTTACAATTGCGTTTATTGTTCGTCACATCAAGATAGGCTTCATCAATACTGACAGGCTCAACGATATCCGTATATCGGTAAAAAATCTCACGAACAATTTGTGAGATCTCACTATATTTTTGATGATCGCCTGGTTTAAAAATGGCTTGCGGACATAATTCATATGCTTTTTGCGCACTCATCGCTGAATGGATGCCATACTTTCTTGCTTCATAATTCGCTGTAGTAACCACTCCTCGACCACCAGTGTCACTCGGATGTCTGGCAATAACTAAGGGTTTCCCTCTAAATTCTGGATGATCCCGTTCTTCGACAGAGGCAAAAAAAGCATCCATATCGATATGAATGATTTTTCTAGATGTATCATTATGTAAAGGAAACTGTAATTCCATCTCACTCACCCCTACCATGATTATATAGGAACTTTTGTTCGGTGACAAGAAGATGGTTACCACCGAACGGACCACAAAAAAGAGCCGAAATTTCACAAAAACTGAGACATCAATTTCGGAAATCACGACTTCTAAAATGATCATTCATCACTTGAGACTGTTTAGTAAACCAACCAGGTCATCTGAATCATTCGTTACTCAGTTTCTTCAGTCGCTTGCAAGGATGCATCGGAATGAAGAAAATAAATCAACGTTTGTAATTCATTCGTTAAGTCAACATTTTGAATCAACACATCTGCTGGCGCATTTAATCGAGCAGAAGTAAAATTCAAGATACCTTTAATGCCCGCTTCAGTCAACCGATTAACTACTTCTTGTGCTCGCTCAGCTGGTATCGTCAATATTGCTACTTCGATTTGTTGGATCTTGATTTGCTCAAACATATCTTCCATAGGGTAAACGGGAATCCCATCCACGATCCGTCCAACGATTGCTTCGTTGACATCAAATGCACAACTTACACGGATACTGTTACTTTGATGGAATTTATATTTTAAAAGGGCACTTCCCAAATTACCGACACCGATCAACGCCACATTAGTCAATTGATCATCATTCAATGTTTTTGCGAAAAAATGCATGAGGTCTTCAACATCGTAGCCATAGCCTCGTTTTCCTAATTCTCCAAAATATGAAAAATCACGGCGAATCGTTGCACTGTCAACTTGAACAGCCTCACTTAATTCAGTTGATGATACTTTTTTCTTACCAGCATTATTTAAGATTCGTAAATAACGGTAATACAAAGGTAGCCGTTTGGCTGTTGCCTTTGGAATAACATGATCTTTCACTTAATTACCTCCACTTTTACTTTAAGTTTACTTTGATTTATCCATCATATCAGTATATATAGGAAAAAATCAATTTGATTGCTTGGATATTGTGAAATTTTATTCTTTATTCATTTTTTTATCATTTCTTTGAACCTCGCAGTATCAAGGAATTTATGGTAGACTACTAGTTGAAAAAGAGATTTATTCTTAGAGAATTCACAAAGTAGAAAAGAGGATTCCATGATATTATTACAAGCCAATCAAATTGCTCGTCACTTCGGTGCGGAGATCTTATTTGAGAATATCCATTTAGAAATCAGCACAGGGGCTCGGATCGCATTAGTCGGCCGTAACGGAGCAGGAAAATCAACACTTTTGAAAATCCTTGCTGGAATCGAACGCCCCGATGAAGGAACAATCGCTAAAAATAAAGCTGCTACTTTAGGCTATCTGGCACAAGATACTGGGTTAGATTCAGCAGAAACAGTCTGGAATGAAATGCTTAAATCATTCGAAACAATCCGTCAAATGGAAAATCGAATGCGCGAACTTGAAATCTTGATCAGTGAAGGAACACCTGATACACCTTCCTATGATTCACTTTTGAAAGAATACGATAAATTACAACACGATTTTTCAGATAGAAACGGTTATGGCTACGAAAATGAAATACGCTCTGTTTTGCATGGCTTTAAATTTGATCCGTCTTTTTATGATCAAAAAATCAATGAATTGTCTGGCGGACAACGCACTCGCTTAGCGTTAGCAAGAATGTTGCTCCAACATCCAGATATCTTGATCTTAGACGAACCAACCAACCATTTAGATATTGAGACTCTCTCTTGGTTAGAAGGCTACCTGCAAAGTTATACTGGTGCCTTACTGATCGTCTCCCATGACCGATATTTCTTAGATAAAGTCGCAACAGAAGTTTACGAATTAAGTCGAAAAAAAATGCGCCACTATAAAGGGAATTATTCGAAGTACCTTGATATGAAAGCTGAACAATTAGCAACTGAATGGAAAGCTTATGAAAAACAACAAACTGAGATCCATAAATTGGAAGATTTTGTCGCACGCAACTTGGTACGCGCTTCTACGACGAAAAGAGCCCAAAGTCGCAGAAAAGTCCTTGAGAAAATGGATCGGATTGACCGTCCTCAAGGAGACGAAAAACAAGCTCACTTTCTTTTCAATGTAGCAAAGCCATCAGGAAATGTTGTATTACAAATTGAAGATGCTGCGATTGGTTATCATAATGAAGTTTTGTCTGAACCGATCAATCTTGATATTCGGCGTCAAGAAGCCATTGCACTGGTCGGCCCCAATGGTATTGGTAAATCCACGCTTTTAAAATCGATCATCCATCAGTTGCCGTTTATCCGTGGAAAAGAACATTTAGGAACCAATGTGACGATCGGCTACTACGATCAAGGTCAAGCAGACTTACACACCAACAAAACAATTTTAGCTGAATTATGGGATGAACATCCAACGACTCCCGAAAAAGAAATTCGTAGCGTTTTGGGTGCCTTTCTATTTTCTGGTGAAGATGTAGAAAAGACCATCCCCTTGCTAAGCGGTGGTGAAAAAGCCCGAGTCGCCCTTGCAAAACTCGCAATGAATCAAGAAAACTTTTTGATTTTAGACGAACCAACCAACCACCTGGACATTGATAATAAAGAAGTATTAGAAAATGCCTTGATTGATTATGATGGTACTTTGTTGTTTGTCTCTCATGACCGTTATTTCATCAATCGGATTGCCACAAAAGTCATCGAATTATCGGAAAACGGTAGTAAAGTTTATTTAGGTGACTATGATTATTATTTGGAAAAGAAACAAGAAGAAGCGGAAATAGCAGAGCTGTTAGCTGAAAAAACACCAGAAGAAGAGCATATTTCTACGAACAAGAAAACCTATTTCCAAAGTAAAGAGCAACAAAAGCTGATACGTAGTTTACAACGTAAAATCACTCAAATTGAAGAAGAATTAGCTATTTTAGATGAACAGATCGAGGCACTAGAACAACAAATGGTGTCCCCAGAGAATTTGGATGACCATCTCAAATTAAATGAATTGAATCAAACACTCGAAGCAACTCGCCAATCTCAAGAAACAAAACTTTCTGAATGGGAAGATTTGAGTATTGAGCTTGAAGAATATGAAAATGAATAAAAACAGATAAATAAATATTCATTTCTGCACTAGAAACGCTCTCAAAACAGTACCCGCTGTTTCGAGGGCGTTTCATTTATCACAACGCACACTATCAAAGCAATCTCAAAGTGCTTGTTTATTCTCTACCTAAATTTTCTTGAACTTTTGTCTCACTAGATTGTGCCTTTGTTTCGATTAAACCGGGGTCCTTTATTTTATCGGTTATACTTTCCATCGTTTGGCATCCATTCGTTTGAGTTTTTTGGTTTGTCTGACTCTCCATCTGATCCCTCCCCTTATTCAATGAGAAATCAGTGATCTTCTTTGTTACTTGAAAATCAATTACCACTTTGTTTCTTTGACAGCCTTTAGGATTTATTCGCCCGAACATTTCTTGATAAGCTTGTTGATTTAACCGATAATTAGTAATTTCCCCTCCCAAACACCGCGATAAAATTTCACTTTTTATCTTTATATCCTTCGCTAGTTCTTCTTTGATTTCCTTTAAATTTCCTTTCTCGAACATTGTATCCAACTTATATTCCTGTAATTTTGCTTCATTTATTTGTAGCCAGATATTTAAATAATCTGTTAGATAAATCTTTTCTTGACTATGGACTTGTATTTCTTTATGAAAGGCTTCAGTATGAGATTCATAACTGGTTTCACCTTTATTTATTTCTTTTGCATTTTTTTCTCGGTCATACAAGCGGATTAATGCTGTAGTCGCCGGACAAAAGTCTTTCGGTTCATGAATTTTTTTATTTAGCTTAAGTAGCATTTCATTGACTTCTTTATCTTGATTATTTGAAAATTTTTTTCTAAGCCATTGAAACAATCCCATTCTAAACACTCCTATCTATCGCTCTTTTACAAGAATTATATCTGTTATTCTTTTTATTAATAGGTCACTTTATTCCTTTCAACCTAAAAAAAACGACTATTACTAAAAGAGAGACTGAGCAAAAATTTCCTCAGTCTCCTCTATTCATTTCCTACTCATTCATACTAGCTGAACCGAAATTCTGTTTGTTTAAGATACTTGATTGAATTCTTGATTTTTCAGTTCATACACCACATCGCAGCCTTTAGCAACATCCTGTTCGTGGGTGACTAAAATAATACATTTCTTTTGCTCATGTGCAATCTCTTGGAAAAGTTTAACGATCTCGCTGGAAGTTGCTTCATCCAAGTTTCCAGTCGGTTCATCCGCAACGATTAGATCGTGTTCACAGCATAGGGCTCTAGTGATTGCTACTCGTTGCTGCTGACCACCAGATAGCATCGTAACTTTTTTATCTGCTAAATCCTTAGTGATTCCGACTTTTTCCAAGTTCGCTAAGGCGTAGGCTTTTTTATCTGTCTGTTGGCTTTGAGCAATCTCCATCGCTGTTACCACATTGTCTACTGCCGATAAATACGGCAGTAGATTATAGGCTTGGAACACAATTGATACATCTTTACGACGATATTCCCGCAATCCAATTTTTTTCAACGATTTGTCGTCATAGAGAATTTCTCCGCTTTTTGGTGTATCTAATCCTGCGATCAGGGATAAAAAAGTCGTTTTCCCTGAACCGCTCGTACCTAAAATTGCATACATTTTGCCTTTTTCAAAAGTTAAATTAACATTTTCGAATAATCGTCGGTTGTCTTCATACCAGTAGCCTAAATCTTTTGTTGATAGTGTCATTAAAAATTCCTCCTTTAATTAGGAAATCAATATTTTCTTCGGATTCAGTCGTAGAATTCCAGCTGATGAAAGGACAATTGAGAATAAACTAATCCCCAGCCCAATTCCTGCAAGACTTAAAATCTCGGTTGGCTGCATTGAAATATTTAGTTCTTGAATTTCTTTTGATTGTGTAAATGGATTGCTTCCCATTTGACCACCACTAGGACCACCGTTTCCGCCACCAGGTGCTTGTCCTTGGTTACCTTGATTTGGACCGCCGTTTCCTGCCGTATTCGCTTCTTGTCCATCTGCATTTTGCGAAGTTGTTTGCTGACTCAACAACTGGTTGCCGACTGCATTGCCAACAACATTTCCGCTAGCTGCAGCGATCCCTAAAGCGAAGATCATGCAGACAAAAATCTCAACGAAAAATTGTGAAATAACTTTGACCCGTGATTCACCTAATGAAAGTAATACACCGATCTCATATTTACGTTCACGAATCGACAGCATAATAATCAATGTCAAAATAATGACTCCGGCTACGGCTACTAAAATCACGATATTCTTCGCAAAGCTTGATACATTATTCAATGGTTGAAGCATTTGCTGATACATTTGATCATTGGTTTCTAAGCTGAATGTATCCGTATCGATCAATTTATTCGCTGCTTCTACAAAGCTGTCCATGTCTTTGGGATCATCTAAGTTATAAACTGCCGAATCGATCGTTTTTCCTTCCGATCCAGTTAAGGTGTTAACCAGTGTATAAGAAGAAAAAATCGTGTTCGCTGGATTCATAAAGTTGAAGCGAGCACTCATACTGTTGCCAGAATCACTTGTTTTGTAAATACCTTTAATAGTAACTTCAACATCTTTATCATCGGTATCTTTAATCTTAAATTTGTCCCCGACACTTAGATCGTTTGCTTCCGCTAAACTTTGCTCGATCAGTACATTATTCGTCCCTTCATCATCCGAAGTGATTGCCTTGCCTTCAACTAGGCTAGCTGTTCCTGATGAAAAATCACTGTAAGAATTACTTTCGGAAACACCTTTAATTTGGAAATCCCCTTGACTCATCCCACCAGGTGCTTTCTGTCCACCAAATCCAACAGCTTGTTCATCCGAAGATTCCTCTTCACTGTCACTATCACTCGAGATCGGTGTAATCCCTGTGCCTTTATCCGCTGAAGTACTTGCTTCAAATGAATACGATTTAACATTCGCTAATTCTGCGATTTTTTTTGCATCACTCAAGTTGACGGGTGTCTGTTCAAAGCTACCTGGATCTGGGCGACTGCTTTCATCATCTGAATCTGAATTTGATTGCTGTTTGAACATTGCCTCTCGGTTCGTTGATAAGGTGACGGTCGCCCCGACACTTTTTTTCGCATTCGTGGTCGCCAGTTCAGCGCCGCTGCGGATCGTTAACCCCGCTAATACAAAAATTAATATGGCGGAAAAGACGGTGATCATAATGATGCTGCGTCCTTTTTTGGCCCAAAGGCTTTGAATCGCCCGTTTGATATAATTCATTTTGGTTCCTCCTTCATTTGTCTGTTTATAGAATAGGCAAATTGGCTTAACCGAAGCTTAAACGTGACAAAAAAGTTTTTAAGGTTGTTTTAGGAAAGCGTGGTAAACTGAGTAAGTAATAGATGAAAAAGGAGAAAATCAATGATAAACCTTTTAATAGTAGAAGATGAAGCGACACTTTCAGATAATATAAAAGAAATCTTGTCGGATTTAGGTGAGATCACACAGATCTATGATGGGGAAGAAGGCTTATTTGAAGCAGAAACTGGTGTTTATGATCTAATATTGCTGGACCTGATGCTGCCAGGGAAAAACGGCTACGAAATCTTAGCAGAATTACGAAAAAAAAATATCCAAACCCCTGTGCTGATTCTAACTGCCAAAGATGGCCTAGAAGACAAAATCAATGGATTTCAAAAAGGTGCAGACGATTATTTGACGAAACCTTTTTATCGTGAAGAACTGATTATGCGGGTAAAAGCGTTATTGAAGCGTTCGTTAGGATTGTTTTCTGAGAATCAAATCGTCTATAAAAATATTACCTGCAACCTTGCGACGAAAGAAGTAACCATCGACGATGAGATCCTATCAATTCAAGGAAAAGAATTTGATCTCTTGGTTTATTTCATCCAAAATAAGGGCGTGATTTTAACAAAGGAGCAAATCTTCGATCGGATTTGGGGATTTGATTCCGATACGACCATTACAGTTGTAGAAGTATATATGAGTCACTTAAGAAAACATTTGAAGCCGTCAGGTGCAGATCAGTTCTTTAAAACACTGAGAAATGTCGGCTACATCTTACAAAAGGATTAATGCTATGAATACCGAAATATCAAGAAAACAACGACTAAAATTTTTCTTCTTAAATGTAGCCGCTTTTGCAGGTATCTTCCTATTATTAGGATTTATAACTCTACAGTTGCTGCAAAGCTCGGCCTACCGCCAAACAGACCTGTCACTAACTCAAATGGCGGAAAATGAACATCTTATTCAGATGGAAATCAACCGGTACCAACAAAGCAATCCCTTTCTGGCACAAATGCCGGGCGATCAGCTGAGAGAGAATGGACCAGAAGGCAATAATCAGTTCAATACTCAGATCATTTTATGGTCAAAAGAAGGAACGATTCTCAACAAAGACACGATTGGTGGACGGTTCACTGAACTGGAAAATTTAACCTTAGATAAGAAAAATCTCGATTCTGTTCAAGCATTAAGTTTAAAAAATGCAGGCTATTCTAGCCAAAAACTTTCCTTTCATTCGTATACAATCAAAGCAGATAAAGGAGGAGACATCGCCTATATTCAATTTTTAGCCAATACCAATCAAATCGCAGACTCCATGAAAACCTTCAAGACAACACTGATTATCTGTATGGTCGTTTTTTGGCTGATTTCGATTGGAATAAGCTTTTACATTTCAAAAATGAATATGCAACCCATCATGCTCTCATGGCGCAAACAACAGGAATTTGTTGAAAATGCCTCTCACGAATTACGCACGCCACTAGCAATCATTCAAAACAGCCTGCAGCAATTGTTCACCCGACCCAATCACACCATCTTGGAAGAGTCTGAACCAATTGCCCAAGCCCTGAATGAAACACGGCGAATGAAAAGCCTGACTGAAGACCTGCTAACCTTGGCACGCAGTGATTCCAATCAGTTGCTTCTGCAGAAAGAATCAGTTAATCCCAAAGAATTTATTCGTCAATTAGCCCAGCCCTTCCAGGAAATCGCAGAAATAAACGATCAATATTTTGTCTTGGAAAACTTTGCCGATCAACCAGTGATAGTCGACGAAAAACGTATCCACCAAGTTCTAGTTATTCTGCTGGACAATGCGCTAAAATACACAGAAGCTAAAGAAAAAATCGTCCTGCAATCTGAAATCTCCAACGATAATTGGCTGATTGAAGTCAAAAACAACGGGCCATCTATTAGCGATGAAGACAAAAGACGAATTTTTGAACGCTTCTACCGCGAAGACCGCTCTCGTTCTAAAGAAACTGGTGGCTATGGTCTTGGTCTCGCAATTGCCAAACAGATCATCACTCAGCATAAAGGCAAACTGTCCGTAAGAGACTGGGAACCTAGAGGAGTCGTTTTTCAAATACAATTGCCAATGAAATAGATGACAAAACGAATAAATTGTGATCAGATGATAGATTTTTATACCTGTATATAATTCCTTCTCTTTTGTTTCTATACTTTGTGTGACTGAGCCAAAACTTGTCTCAGTCTCTCCTAGTATCTCTAAAAACGAATAAACGGTGAAAAAAAGACACCTTGAAATCCTTTAGAATTAGTTTAACGAACCAATTCATAGGAGGATTCAAGATGTCTGATACTCAGTTTACCAAACATATCCTAAACATTCTAAACCTGATTATCTATTTCGCGGAAAATTGTTTAACCAAATAAAAAGAACAGAAAAAAGTATTTCTTCTTTCTCTTAGATTCTTCGCATTCTTTCAGTAAGATAAAAGGATTCAGCTTTTTAACACTTAGGCAATTTGCAATGTATCAACTTTAAATTGTTCGTCTACGTATTTGGCATAGGTTTTGTGTTTTTGAACAAGCTCAGCGTGTTTTCCTGAACCGGTTACTTTTCCTTTTTCGATAAAGTAGATTTTATCAGCATCCACGATCGTTGATAGACGATGTGCGATCACTAATGTTGTCCGACCTTTCATCAGATTTGTCAAGGCTTGTTGGACTTTTGCTTCTGATTCAGAATCAAGACTTGCTGTTGCTTCATCCAACATCAAGACCTTTGGATCTCTTAAGAACGCTCGAGCGATTGCCAGTCGTTGCCGTTGGCCTCCAGAAATTTTCGTACCACGTTCGCCCACTTCTGTATCTAAACCATTGGGCATCTCTTCCACAAATTGACGTGCATAGGCTAATTCTAACACTTCCCAAAGCTGCTCATCTGTGTAAGTATCCGCTAATCCATAAGTTAAATTATAACGGATCGTTCCTGCCATAATAGCAGAATCTTGGGAAACATAGCCAATTTGACTACGATAATTGGACAACTTGATCTTTTGGATCTCCGTTGTGCCAAATTTGATCGTACCTGCTGTTGGCTCATAAAAACGTTCTAATAAACTGAATGTAGTCGATTTCCCTCCACCAGAAGGACCCGCAAAAGCAATGATCTCGTTAGGTTTAGCTTCAAAAGACACATTCGTTAAAATCGGTTCCTCAGGTGCATCACTATAAGCAAAGTCCACGTTAGAAACACACAATGTTTTGTTCGATAAATCCACTTCTTCACCAGATTCAAAGTCTTCAGGTACTTCATTCAATAATTCTTGTACACGGCGTGTCGAACCAGCAGCTTTTGCCATTTCAGAAAACAATGTGGCAATCGTTGGCATCGCGCCGATCAGATTGAAGAGATACATGAGAAAACTCATCAATACCCCGATCGTCATCGCTCCAATCGCAATACGATGCATTCCATAAGCTAACAAACCAAAGACCATGCTCATAAAAACCATCATCATGATCGGTTGCATTGCAGCATCAAAGACTGCTTCTTTTTTACCAACGCGAAACAAACGATCGACTTCATTTGCTGCCCGTTCTTGTGCTTGTTGTTCAGCATTCGACGTTTTTACTAAACGAATTTCTGACAACGTTTCTGTTGCGATTCCATTGAAATGACTCATAGCATCCTGACGGATATGACTGATCTTTGAACCAAAGGTCATCACAGGAATCATCAATAGGATAACGACGGGAACAGCAATAACCATGGCTAGCGACATATGCCAATCCATTCTGATCATCATATAAACCGTTCCGATCACGGTAATGATGCTCGCAATCGTTTGTGGAAATGTCACAGCCAACAGCTGTTTTACCTGGGACGTATCATTCGTTACTCGGCTGGACATCTCACCCGCCTTCACCGAATCAAAATAGGTGACTTTCAGTATCGTTAATTTATTCCATAAACGTTTTCGCATATTTTGAATGACGTTTTCGCCAAAAATTCCTAAAACCGTCCCACCAATCGCTGAAATTACAGCTGAAAAAACGAACATCCCCACGACTCTTCCTAATAAAGCATAATCGATCCCCTCTTGAAAATGATTAACTAAATTAGCAGCCAATTTAGGAACATAAACTTGCACAGCTGATGAACCTGCTAATAAGATCATCCCAATCGCCAGTAAGGGATAGCGCGGTTTTGTTTGTTTGATTAAACTAAGAAATTCTTTCAAAGAAAATCTTGTATTCGTTTGTTTCATCGAGATACTAACGGGGCTTCCGCCTCCACCTTGTGCCATTATTTTCTACGCCCTTTCTTCCATCCTTCAAAGCCACCGTAATGTCTATCAAATCGTCCATCGAAGGCATCTCGATCAAAGCCACCTCGACCAAAACCACCGAACCCACTGCGATCCATCATCTGTTCACGTGCTCTGCCAAAATGCGCACTCATCTTATTGAATCGTTCCCAACGTTGATCATCGCCGAAAACTTCAGCTAATTTTTCTTGAAATTCAGGACGATTGATATTTTCATTCATTCGTTCAAGATAGGTATTCAATTGTGCTAACTCTTCTTCTGCAAAGCCTTTAAATAAGACATCTTTTAATGTTGTACTGATTGAACCACGCTCTTGCAGACTTTCTCGACCTTTATCAGTAATCTTGACCAAAGTCACTCGGGAATCCGTTGCTGATTTTTCCCGCATGACCGTCCCAGCCTCTTCTAATTTTTTGATGATTTGTGTCACACTAGACGGTTTAATATCTAGCACTTCAGCTAACCGTCCTGCCGTCACATCGTCCTCAGCCACTAATATTTTTAATGTTTCAAAAGCATTGTCTGTCTTTTCTTCCACTTGATAGGCAAAAATCAAAAACGGTTGGTGCGCAATTTCTAACAGATTTTCTAAGATTTCATGATGATTCATAAGATGACCTCCAAAATATTTACTTAGTTTATATCGATATCAACAAAGTAAATGATAAACTATTTATTTTGTTTGTCAACAAATAAACTAATTAAATAGTTAAAAAAATAGTTAGCCAAAAAAATCTAAAATTGACTAACACTAGATAAGTGAGTTGGTTTGTTTTTTTCAATACACATTATCCCTTCTATTTTTTTATTTTCAAACAAAAAAATAGACTCAGTTCTACTTGAATTTTCAAGAAAATAACTAAGTCTATATGCTATAATCATTTGTGACAGTAAAGTTTAATGACGGTGGCTTTCCATTCTGAAAGCGAGGTGGTGCTTATGCACATAATCTCACACTTTAGAGAAAGGAGATGCCTTTTTGTCCGCATACGAGACAATTCAAACCATTCTTGGGTTTGGTATGTTTACCATTTCTTTGATTGGCTTGGTTGTATCTATGCTTAAACATGACAAAAAGAAATAGCCGTCACTTTAGCGAGAAGACTGGCTATTTCTTTTTGAAATACCATTGAATTCGCCACCGTCTTTAGCGGTGCTGTCAAAAGGGAACTGTTGACGCAGTTCCTTTTTTCGTATTTATTATAGCATACCTCTATTCTTCTATTCAATAAAAAACAAAAGAACGATTGTTTTTTTAAAGCAATGATCCCTAAGTCTATATGCTACGATCCTTTATGACAGTAAAGTTTAATGACGGTGGCTTTCCATTCTGAAAGCGAGGTGGTGCTTATGCACATAATCTCACACTTTAGAGAAAGGAGATGCCTTTTTGTCCGCATACGAGACAATTCAAACCATTCTTGGATTTGGTATGTTTACCATTTCTTTGATTGGCTTGGTTGTATCTATGCTTAAACATGACAAAAAGAAATAGCCGTCACTTTAGCGAGAAGACTGGCTATTTCTTTTTGAAATATTTAGTTTAATTGCCACCGTCTTTAGCGGTGCTGTCAAAAGGGAACTGTTGACGCAGTTCCTTTTTGCACGATTATTATAGCATGACTCTATTCTTCTGTTCAATGTTAATTTCTAGCATCTTGATTAAAGATTAAAATTGACTTCTATCAATTCATATAAACACCAAAAATTCTGATATCAAGGCATTTTTGAGTAAATAGATTACTAGCAAACCCTAACTGATCACAGTAGTACGATAGTCAAAGAGGATATTTTTAACTAAATTGATTTATCGTATAGTGTGATAGAGGGAACTAGTTCTACTTACTTATGCAATAAAACATATATAAAGAGTTTTATTTGAAAAAAATATATTGACATTTTATACTTGAATTATCAAATAAAAAGGACGTGAAGATAAATGTCAAATTTAGAACATAAAGAAGAAAAAACTTTAGACAAAATTATTGCTACGGTTAATAAACTGGATAAAGAATTAGACGAACTTGATACGTTATCTGAAAATCCAGAAAAAAAACATAACCTAAAAAAATGGTTAGTTGAACGAAAAGCGATTCATGAAATTAAAAAAATCCTTCATGAAGCTGGTAAATATGAGAAATATGATGAAAAAGAACTTGATAAAGAATTTAAAGAAATTAATGATTTATTACAATAATTGATTTATACGACTCATTTTGAGTCGTTTTTTATTTATAATAAAGCATTCCTTTCAAGAAGATAAAACAAATGAGAGTCATTGTTTAAGTTTAGTTTGTATATAAAGTCTATAGCTATTTTTAAATTCAATATCTGCTATTTTCATTACTTTTTTCATTGCTTCATCTGAAGAGTCAAACTGGTACCTATTCTTTTCAAATCCATCTTCAACTATCGTGTATTGATCTTGGTCATAACAAATAAATACATAGCGATCTTTTTTGAATGTAAGAATTTTTAAAGCGAAACAGTTCTTTGACTTAAATGTTTTTTTCAAAAATTGTTTTAATTGCTTTTTATAAATCATGTTCATTTTATGGCACTTCTACTTTCTTCATCGACTAGCCATTGATTTTTGTTGAGTCGATTAACCAACTTATTTACTTCCTTATCAAATAAAAATTTTTTCAACGTTCGACTAATATAAAAAACTTGCACCTTTTTGCCATCTATTCTAAAAGCAATTCGAAAATCTTCCTTTCCTAAATGGATTTTCATTTCATAAATAGAGTATTTTGCAGATGAATGGACAGGTTTGATGCGATAAAAATTATGTGTCAAATACTCATTCACTTTATATACGATTATTTCTTGGTATTTTTTTGATTGATTCTCAGAAAATACATCGGAAAATTCCTTGCTGAACTCTACAGAGTACATAACTATACCTTCTTTGTTAGATGATTTATGTAAAGGATAGAATACAAATACAATAGAATGTCTCATACATCACAATATAATTATAGTTGATAAAACAACCTATTTCTATTCATATTCATTATATCAACTATAAAAAATAGCCACCAAAAGGCGACTGAAAAATAGGCTTTTATTTGTAAGTTACCTTACAGGCATTAGATTAACCCAACCAATGCCTATCAAAAACATATCATACTTGTTGCATCACTATTTCATCTATTTTTTCTGGTAGAAAAGATAAAATAACACAAAAAAAGCGCCTAAAAAGACGCTTTTGGTAGAAAATTGGAAAACTGAGTATCAGAAAGTACGTGAAATAGACTATTTTAAGCTTGATTTTTCCCCAATTTTATTGAGTCTTACCAGCTTTTCCGATACATCTTGAACTCTAAGAACAAGTCGTTATAGATTCCTAAGAATTTAGGTCCAAGGTCTTCATAAACTTCTAGATGAGAGATGGTTTCATCAGAGGGATAGAATTGTTCATCTTGGGAAATTTCTTTTGGTAAAAGAGCTTTCGCTTTTTTGTTAGGTGTTGAGTAGCCAATGTATTCAGCATTTTGGGCAGCATTTTCTGGTTTCAACATAAAGTTGATGAAATCATATGCGCCTTCTTTGTTTTTTGCTGTTTTCGGCATCACGATATTATCAAACCATAAATTCGAACCTTCTGAAGGGATCACATAATGAAGATGTTCATTTTCAGACATCATATCTGCTGCTTCTCCAGAAAAAGTTACAGCGACGGATGCTTCTTCATTGATCATATACATTTTGATTTCATCAGCTACGATTGCTTTGACATTAGGGGTTAGTTTGTTCAGTTTATCTGCAGCTGCATTCAATTGATCCATCTCTTTGCTGTTCAACGAATAGCCCAAACTGTTCAACGATAGCCCCATCACTTCTCTGGCACCATCGATCAACATCAAACTATCTCTTAATTTCGGTTTCCAAAGATCATTCCAGTGCTGGATTTCCTCTTTATTGAAAACTTTATCATTATATACGATCCCCAAGGTTCCCCAAAAGTATGGAATCGAATAGGTATTTTGGGGATCAAAGTCTAAATCCAAAAAGCGCTCATCAATGTTCGCTAATCCTTTGATCTTGGAATGGTCTAAAGGAAGCACTAATTTTTCTTTGATCATCTTTTGGATCATGTATTCACTAGGAATGGCTATATCATAATTTGTGCCACCTTGTTGGATCTTAGTAAACATGGCTTCATTGGAATCAAACGTTTCATAATTGACCTTATACCCATATTCTTTTTCAAATTTTGTGATCAAGCTAGGATCAACGTAATCGCCCCAATTATAGATCGTAACGATTTTTGCTCCACTCATTCCGCTTGCTTGTTCTAATTGCCGTACACCAAAGAGCAAGACCAAGATGATCACAACGATACCCACAAACAGTGATTGTAATTTTTTCATCGTAAGCGTGCGACCTCCTCACGTCCTCGGCGATTTTTTCTCAGTTTTTTGGAACGATTTTCTTTACTAATAAAATAATAACCGATCACTAAAACCATCGAAAATAGGAACACTAATGCACTTAACGCATTGATTTCTAAACTGATTCCTTGACGAGCACGAGAATAGATTTCTACTGACAACGTAGTGAATCCATTACCTGTCACGAAAAAGGTCACCGCAAAATCGTCTAATGAATAAGTAAATGCCATAAAGTAGCCTGCAATGATGCCAGGAGACAAGAATGGTAAAATAATATTTTTTACGACTTGAAAATTATTTGCACCTAGATCTCTAGCGGCATCAACCATCGAATCATTCATTTCTTGTAATTTAGGTAATACCATCAATACAACGATTGGGATACTAAAGGCAATATGAGAAAGCAAAACACTTTGGAAACCTAATCCAAAGCCTAAAAAAGTAAAGAAAATCAAGAAACTGGCACCAATAATTACATCTGGTGAAACTAATAAAATATTATTCATACTTAGTAATGTCGTTCTTGCTTGACGTTTTTTAGTATAGTAAATCCCCATTGCCCCAAACGTTCCGATAATCGTTGCGATCAGTGCCGATAAAAAAGCTAACATAAAGGTGTTCAATACAATAATGATCAATCGTGTATCTTCAAAAACTGCCTGATAATGGTCCCAAGTAAAACCGGTAAATTTGTTCATGGTACCACCGTCATTAAAGGAGTAGAAAATCAAATAAAAGATAGGCAAATATAATAGTAGAAAAACAATAAAGAGGTAAAGGTAAGACCACTTAAATTTTTTCATCATGCGCGGCCTCCCTTCTTCTTCTCACCTGTCAACAACATCACAATAAACATTGCAATAATCAAAATAACTCCGATCGTCGAACCCATCCCCCAATTTTGAGTCACGAGAAAATGTTGTTCAATTGCTGTTCCTAAAGTGATCACACGATTTCCACCAATCAGTCGTGTCAACATGAACAATGACAGTGAAGGAATAAACACTGCTTGAATCCCACTTTTTACACCATTCAATGACAATGGGAATACTACTCGGCGAAATGTTTCAAAATTATTTGCTCCTAGATCACGGCTAGCACTGATCAATGACGGATTCATTTCTTCCAATGCATTGAATATCGGCATAATCATAAATGGAATCTCGATATAAGTTGCCACAAATAAAAAACTAAAATCGGTAAACAAAATTTGTCTTGGAGCGATCCCTAAAAATTCAAAAAATTGATTCACACTTCCATGGATACTAAAAATACCAATAAACGCATAAGCTTTTAGTAATAAATTCACCCATGTTGGTAAGATGATCAGCATCAACCACAACTGTTTATGTTTTAATTTAGTTAAAAAATAAGCAGTCGGATAGCTGATGATTAATGTAAAAAAGGTGATCAAAAAGGCATACCAAACAGAATTTAACGCCATGAAAAGATTCGTTCTAGACGTCAAAAAAGTAGCATAATTATTTAAAGTAAAGTGTCCATTCATATCAAAAAAAGATTGGTAAATGATCATCAAAACTGGTGCAATCACGAATAGACCAAGCCAGAGTACATAAGGAACAGAGTAGATTCTACGCATTGTTTTCATTGACTATTCCTCCTTACTCTTCATAACTATCAAGTCGTGCATCAAATTCTTCTTCTGATTCATTAAAACGCATGACATGGATATCTTCTGGATCAAAGGCTAGACCAACTTTGCTACCCTCTTTTGCTTTTTTCGTTGAATGAACCGTCCATTCATTTTGTTGCTCATCGTAACAGACAATTTCATAGTGGACCCCACGAAACAGTTGCGTATCAACAGTCACAACCAGTTTTCCCTTATCAGGGGTAGTAATCGTTAAATCTTCAGGGCGCAAGACGACTTCAACTGGTTCATTGGGACGCATTCCACCATCAACACATTCAAATCGTTTGCCAACAAACTCTACAAGATTATCGTCGATCATCACACCATCAACGATATTGCTTTCACCCACAAAATCAGCCACAAAATGATTGATCGGTTCATCGTAGATATCGACAGGTGTTCCACTCTGCACGATTTTCCCCTTATTCATCACAAAGATTTCATCGCTCATTGCTAAAGCTTCTTCTTGGTCATGTGTCACAAAAATAAATGTAATTCCCAAACGTTGTTGCAACTCTCTTAATTCATACTGCATATCCGTTCGCAACTTTAGATCCAGCGCAGATAGAGGTTCGTCTAACAACAATACTTTAGGTTCATTAACGATAGCTCGCGCGATAGCCACACGTTGTCTTTGTCCACCAGACATTTCGCTAATTTCTCGATTTTCGTACCCAGGAAGTTGCACCATGCGAAGTGCATCTTTGACTTTTTTCTCAATATCGACTTTATTCATTTTTTTGATTTTCAATCCAAAAGCGACATTGTCGAATACATTCATATGAGGAAATAAGGCGTAATCTTGGAAAACCGTATTTACTTGCCGTTTATTAGCTGGCACATCATTTAATCGTTTTCCCTCAAAATACATTTCGCCTTCAGTAGCATCTGTGAAACCAGCAATAATTCGTAAAATCGTTGTTTTTCCACAACCCGAAGGACCTAGTAAGGTATAAAATTTCCCTTGTTCGATCTCAAAACTCACTTTCTTCAAAATCGTTTCATCATCATAGCGTTTGACCACCTGATCAAATGAAATAATTGGTTTTCCCACTTTTTAACCCCCTAAAATTACAAGTACGATTCAGTAGCGACAATCAATGCCCTCGTACGTTTTGATTGATGATTCTTCAATTGGTGGTGCTTTGTTGCTTGGTAATAGATCGATTGACCTGCTTTGGCAATATATCGTTCTTCACCTAAGCTTAACTCTAATTCCCCCTCTAACACAAAAATAAACGTTTCTGATAAAGAAGGTTCAAATAATTTATACTCTCCTGCTTCATTGAATGTCAGTAAAACAGGTTCCATTTCTTTTTCATTCGAATCAGAGACCAACCATTCAAGTTGATAACCATTTTCTTCATCTAAATAAACGGTATGATCTTCTTTAGAATAAACAACTTGTAGATTCACTGTTTCTTGATGAAAAAATTCTTCAGGAGAAACACCTAATACTTCAAGAATCGAAAAAAATGTTTCCATGGATGGCGAACTCAAGTCACGTTCTAATTGAGAGATATAGCCTTTTGATAAATCCGTACGTTCACCTAATTCTTCTTGTGTCAAATTTTTCTGGATACGTAAATTTCTTAACTTCTCACCTATTTCCATCTCATTCCTCCTCCATGAAGTTTTCTAATAGTAAACATCAAGTTTACTCTCACTCGTACTAGTATACAAATTTTGATCAAAAACACAACCCTTTTTATTTTAAATTTCAAGAAAAACATCTTTTTTATTTGAAAGAATAAGTTTCACTTTTTTTAGTCACTAATCATCAGCGAATCACCATAAAATAGATTGATTTATGGTATGATAAAAGAAAAATTTTGAGAGGAGTTCTGTTTTTACATGAATAAATTTAAAGCGTTTCAAGTAAATAATGTTCCGCATTTTCATACTTCGATCATTGACCAGGAAATGCCTCTTTTATCAGCGAACGAAGTGTTGGTCAAAGTTGCTTATTCTGATGTTAACTATAAAGATGCACTAGCTAGTAGTGAATCTGGTGGTGTCATCCGTTCTTATCCTATGACACCTGGGATTGATCTTTCAGGAACCGTTGTCGAAAGTCGAGATGAACGTTTCAAAACAGATGATTCTGTTCTCCTAACTGGTTATGGCTTGGGCGTCACTCAACCTGGAGGCTATAGCCAGTACCAGAAAGTTTCTGGTGATTGGTTGATCCCACTTCCGAAAACCTTGTCACTTCGTCAGGCAATGGTATTAGGAACTGCTGGCTTTACTGCACTTTTATGCGTGAACGCCCTCATATCAAAAGGGATGAAATCGAGTGACCGTATTGTTGTAACTGGAGCATCTGGAGGAGTAGGCAGTACTGCTGTAGCAATTTTAAAAAAAATGGGATTTACTTCGATCATCGCTCTTTCACGCAAAAAAGAATCGGTGGAATGGCTGAAAAAATTAGGGGCAAATGAAGTCCTATCCCCAAATGAATTTCTTCCTGAAAAGACAAAACCTTTAGGAAAGCAACAAATCGATTATGTCATTGATACGGTTGGTGGTGACTTATTGACCCAACTCCTTCCTTTGATCGCCTATGATGGTGCTGCGGCATTATGTGGAAATGCTGGAGGAATCAAATTGACCACTACTGTATTACCGTTTATTTTGCGCAATATCCAGTTGATCGGTATCGATTCAGTCAATGTTCCGCATGAAAAACGTTTCTCCTTATGGCAACAATTAGCTGATCTTGCTATTGCTGATGATCTTTTCGTTAAAGAAATCGCCTTGGAGGAATTGCCCAAAGTGATTCAAGGATTGTTAGCTGGGCAACATCAGGGAAGAACACTAGTTAATGTAGGTGAAATGAAATGAAGATATTGATTACGGCTGGTGGCACAAGCGAAAAAATTGATCAAGTCCGTTCAATCACAAATCATTCGACTGGGCAGTTAGGTAAAAAGATTGCTGAAACATTGGTAACTGATTCAACAGTAACGATCGACTATGTCACGACAAACAGTGCTGTCAAGCCAACGTCACAGGACAATATTCGCTTTCATCTAATCGAGTCCACTCAAGATTTATTTGAAACTTTGGAAAGATTACTGACAAGTGACTCTTATGATGCCATCATCCATAGTATGGCAGTGAGCGATTTCACTCCTGCTTTTAGCCTATCTGAAGAACAATTGTCACAGAGCATTGACCAAACACCGCTAACGCCAGAACACCTTTCTTCATGGTTCCGAGACCATGAAATAAATCCTAATAAAGCTGAAAAAATCTCTTCTGACACAGAACACTTGTTAATTGCCTTGAAAAAAACGCCTAAGATCATCGGCTATCTAAGAAAATGGCAACCAGAAGCAACCATCATCGGCTTTAAGTTATTAGTCGATGTTTCAAAAACAGAACTTTTAGCAGTCGCCAAAAAAAGCATCATGAAGAATCAGGTAGACTACATCCTCGCGAATGATCTGACACAAATCGACGGAACAAACCATCACGGCTATCTATTAGGGGCAGACGGAACAATCAAAGAAGCACAATCCAAGGAAGAAATTGCTAAATTATTAGCATCGGTTATAATAGAACCAGTTTCCTTTAACCAATGAAACGCTGAAAAGAATTCTCTGATTTATTTCTTAAAACACAAAAGTTAAGCTTGATTTTAGCAGGGAATGAAAGGAGTAAACAATTATGAAAAAAATTCTATTGGGGGTTACTGGCAGTATCTCTGCTTATAAAAGTGCGGATATTACCAACCAACTCGTGAAACTTGGCTACCAAGTAGACGTAATCATGACAGAAAGCAGCACTCACTTCATCACGCCACTTACGTTACAATCCTTATCAAAACGTGCCGTTCATACCGATGTCATGCAAGAAAAAGAACCTTCAGTGATTAATCACATCGAACTGGCAAAACAAGCAGACTTGTTCTTGATTGCTCCTGCTACGGCTAATATTATCGGTAAATTAGCAAATGGATTAGCAGATGATCTGCTCTCAACAGTTGCAATGGCACTCCCTGCAGATACTCCGAAGTTGATTGCTCCTGCAATGAATACAAATATGTATCAACATCCACTCAATCAAAGGAATTTAAATACGTTAAAATCAATCGGCTATCAAGAAATCGAGCCAAGAGAGTCGTTGTTGGCTTGTGGTGATTTTGGCAAAGGTGCTTTAGCTGATACCCAAATAATCATTGATCAAACGGTACAATTGATTAATGAAAGAAACGCTTAATATAAAAGGAGTCATTATGAAAAACACACGTACTTTTGCTTTGACTGCTATGTTTTTAGCAATCATGATTTTATTAGCGGTCACACCGCTTGGGTTTATTCCTATTGGTCCAATCAACGCTACGACCATGCATATCCCAGTGATCATTGCATCAATCGTTTTGGGCCCACGTTTAGGTGGCTTTCTAGGAGGGACATTCGGCTTGATTAGTATGATTCGTAGTACGGTCATTCAAACGCCTTTATCATTCGTCTTCTCCCCATTCATCCCAGTGATTGGCACAGACCACGGAAGTTTGAAAGCATTATTGATTGCTTTTATTCCAAGGATATTGATTGGTGTTGTTCCCTACTTTGTCTATAAAGGAATACTACGGCTAAGTAAAAACAAGTTTCAAGGTGTTTCTTTGTTTCTAGCAGGCTTAGCTGGTTCTTTCGTGAATACGATCCTAGTGATGAATATGATCTATTTCTTATTCCAACAAGATTATGCTCAAGTGGTCGGAAAAAGTATCCATGCGTTATATACTGCTATTTTAGCTGTTATCTTTACGAGTGGTGTTCCAGAAGGAATCATCGCTGGAATTGCTACAGTCGCTGTTGGTAGTGTCTTGCTTCGTTTGATGCATGCGACACCCCAACCTAAATAAGACAATTAGCTGATAGCGAACATGATCTTCTTTGAATCAAAACATCCATCCCAATTTTTGTTGAAATTGGTAGATGGATGTTTTTTACTTAAAAATCATCAATAGTATGAAAGCTTCTACTCCTTGGAGCAAGCCTGAATTTGTCCCATCTAAGTTCCCCATGCTGTTTATTATCCTATCCACGGCGTTCTCAGAGCTGACCTTCGGCAATAAGCCTGAATTTTTCAAAATATGTGAAGCTATTTTAAAAAATTCTTTCTTATTGTCTTCGGAGCTATCGATGCTTTCATAA
This sequence comes from Enterococcus sp. DIV1682a, assembly GCF_051711005.1. NCBI lineage: Bacteria > Bacillati > Bacillota > Bacilli > Lactobacillales > Enterococcaceae > Enterococcus > Enterococcus sp. DIV1682a. The sequence goes on along the minus strand of NZ_JBIOLT010000001.1, from coordinate 704,649 downwards.
CCTCTTTCTCGCATTTTTTTTGTTTAGTGTTATGATTGATAGTGATTATTATAAGAAAGGATGATTAAAATGAAAATTTTTGTTGTAGGTGCTAATGGCCAAATTGGTCGGCATTTAATCAAAGACCTTGCAACTACTAGACATCAAGTGACAGCAGGTGTACGCGAGGTTGCAACACAATCTTTAGTAAAAAAAGATAATGTCACTTATGTTTCTTTCGATCTGACTTGGACAATTGAAGAAATGGCAGATGCTTTTAAAGGTTGTGATCTCGTTATTTTTGTTGCGGGTTCGCAAGGGAAAAACTTATTGCAGATCGACTTAGACGGTGCGATCAAGACAATGATAGCGGCCGAATCAGCACATGTTTCTCGCTACTTTATGATTAGTGCTGTTTTTGCCGAGGATCGCAGCAAATGGCCAGATTCTATGATTGATTACTACATTACGAAACATTATGCTGATGAGTGGCTGAAACAACAAACAACTTTAGATTATGTAATCATCCAGCCAGTGTCATTAACAAATGAAGAAGTTACTACAGTCCAACTGGCAAAACCAACAGAAGCCACTGCTAAAACCGTCTCTCGTCAAACGGTAGCTGCTGTTTTGACAGCTTTAGTGGAACAACCAACTATAACTAAAACAACGCTAGTACTATCTGAAGGAACGCAGGAAATTTCAACTGCGTTGCAACAAATAGTCGAGGAGGAATAAAAAATGCGAGCCATCACGATCAAACATCCCGGTTCTGCCGAAGTACTACAAGAGATCGATGCACCAAAACCAATAGCGGAAAAAGGACAATTACTCATAAAAGTTCACACAGCGGCAATCAATCGAACGGACATCATGCGTCGAGAAACAACGAATCAACAAACTCCTTACCCGATTCTTGGCGTAGAAGTAGCTGGAGAAGTGGTTGAAAACCGAAGTGATAACCCAACTTTTGTACCAGGTACAAGAGTATGTGGGTTAGTCAATTTAGGCGGTTATGCCGAGTACGCAGTGATGCCAGCTGACCGTGCAATTTTACTGCCCGATACATTGGATAATATTGCAGCGGCTGGTATTGCAGAAGTTTTTTTAACAGCTTACCAAACACTCTATTGGCTAGGAAATTTACAAGAAGGTGAAACTGTTTTGATCCACGCTGGAGCGAGCGGTGTGGGAACGGCAGCCATCCAACTAGCAAAACAACTTACTAAGGCAACCGTCATCGTCACTGCTGGTTCATCAGAAAAACTAGCTTTTTGTCAAAAACTTGGTGCAGATGAACAGATCAATTACAAAACACAGGATTTTTCAACCGAAGTAGCAAGAATTACCAATGGAAAAGGTGTCGACGTCATCTTAGATTTCATCGGGGCTTCTTATTGGGAGAAAAATTTAGCTTCTATTGCTATTGATGGACGTTGGGTATTGATCGGAATGTTAGGTGGAACAATTGTACCAGAGATTGATTTAGCTACCTTGATCACCAAACGAATCCAATTGATCGGCACTTTGTTGACTCCTCGAAGTGATCAGTACAAAGCTCAATTGACTCAAGAATTTATGCAAGTAGTTGGACCTTATCTAGCTGACCAACGAGTCAAACCAATTATTGATCGTACCTTTACATTGGCGCAAGTCCAAGAAGCTCATGAATATATGGAAGCGAATAAGAATATCGGAAAGATTATTTTGACGATAACAAAATAACCAACTTTTAAATGCAAATAGCAATCAAAAAATAAGCCGTAGAATCTCAAAAATAGGAGCAACTATTTTTGGATTCTACGGCTTTTTTTATTTAGCTAGTTTATTATGACTGCTTTATTTCTTTTTGTTTAATAGATGCAACTAATTGATTTTCCTTTTTTATTCGTAGATAGAGACAGAGACTATAAGGAAGAATAAAAATAATGAGTGTCACATAGGCGTGAAAAAGAAGCACGACTCCAATCAATTCAGGTAAAATATTTAAAAAATAATTGGGGTGCTTGACCCGTTGGAACAACCAATGTTCAATCAATTGATGATCTGGTTCAAAGATCAATTTCACTGACCAATATTTTCCTAATAATTTCATGACCCAAAAGAGCATGATAAACGAAAATAGGATGAGACAAAATCCAATCCAGCTGACCCAATTAATTTGTGTTTTTTGAATGCTTCCCTCAAAGAAAGCAGAAAAATAAAACAGCGTATGTAAGATAGCTAACCATTTTGTAGTTGTTTTTCCATACTCAATCGCTCCTTCATGTAATAATTGGTTCGCATGCTTACTTGAAATTTTTAATACATACAATCGTACGAATGCGATTATCAAAAAGAAATAATATAATTGTTGACTCATTCGTTTCACTCGTTTCTATTTTTATTTATTATCATCTGGAATGACCTGCAAAAGTCACTTATTTTCTATCAAATAATCATTTATTCAAAGTAAAGGAGTAGAACCATGATCGCATGTTCTTCACAGTTTGATAAAAAATATAGGAGAAAACTAACTTTTGACATGCTAGTTTTCTCCTAATTGACCGTCCATTTACTTTATATTTACGTTCTTAATTTTCACTGACGAATTTTGCTGCCTGTTGTCCAGCTTGTCGGCCAAAGATAATAATTTCAGCAACCGAATTACCACCAATCCGATTGTTCCCGTGTAGCCCCCCAGTTACTTCACCAGCAGCATACAACCCAGTGATCGGTTGATTTTCTTTATTCAACACTTCTGTCTTCGTATTGATTTTCACGCCACCCATTGTGTAGTGGATACCTGGGGCAATTTTGATCGCATAGTATTTAGGTTCTGTCAGCCCATTATCCATCGCTGTCGTCCGATTAAAAGCGTCATCCTTTTGAGCATCGACTGCTTTATTCCAGGATTCAAGTGTTTGAGCCAAATTGTCTGCAGGCACATTTACTTTTTCAGCTAATTCTGCCAGATCATCTCCTGAAGTCACGTAACCCTTTTGCTCATAGAAATCAATTGCTTTTGCTCGATCTCTTACTCCTTGATCAAAAATCAAATAAGCAGATTTTTCCGGTAAAGCTGTAATAGCTGCGGAAACTTTGTCTCTTGTATCTAATTCATTCACAAATCGTTGTCCTTCTTGGTTGACTAAAATAGCCCCCTCACCTCGAACAGCTTCACCAATCAAGACGCCTTCATCTTGTTGGACTGTTGGATGTATCTGGATTTTATCCATGTCAACCGTTTGACCACCTAATTTTTCAATCATCGTGATTCCATCACCAGTTGAGCCTACTTGGTTAGTAGTGACATAGCCTGCTAAATCAGGACGGTATTTTTCAATCACTTCTTGATTGGCACCATACCCGCCAGTTGTCACTACAATTGCGTTTCCTTTGATTTCCTTTGGCTCTTCGCCTTGGACTTGTACAGTCACCTCATTGACTTTACCACTATTTTCTTTGATATCAGTTACATCTGTATTCACAAAAATAGGAATTTTACGTTCATGTACATTTTTTAACAATCCGTCAACTAAGTAACCACCAATAGCTGAGCCATCTGAAGGACGGTGGGTTCTTTTTTCACTCATTCCCCCAGTAATTGTTAAATTATCCAATTTGATTCCATTTTGATCCAACCAATCAATCGCAGCGGCTGAATGATCAACGAAGTAGTGGAGTAATTCTTGATCATTGGTGCCACCTCCGCCTTTTAATGTTTCTTCGTAGAACGCTTCATTGGAGTCATTGATTCCGTCAGCTTGTTGGAATTTAGTGGCTGATGCATTCATTCCACTTGAGGATTTTAAGGTATTCCCACCTGCTACTGGCATTTTTTCAAAGATGACTGGGTTCAATCCAGCATCTTTTGCTTCAATCGCTGCTGTCATCCCTGCTCCACCTGCACCAACAATGATAATATCATAAGAATCTTTCATTTCAGCTGGGTTGGTATACGTTTGTTCCGATGCACCTGAAGATACCTCTGTTTTTTCAGATGATTTCGTGCTTGTCGTCGTTTTTTCTTTTGAATCTGCACTACAAGCTCCCATTGTTAAAACTGATGTAAAAACCACCAAACTTTTTAGCACTTTTTTCATTCTTTTCCTCCTAAATTTTAGTACTCCTTTATTTTAAGTGAAAAAATTCACAATTCCAACTATTTTTTTATTCTTTTTATCAATAAACAATGACTTTTTCATCTAGCATCTCTAGATAACTACTTTTGCTAATTTTTGTTGGCTGTTTTCTTATTCATTTAGGCGTTTTGGTACAAATAATTTTGGTTTGCGCTTTTACCCTAGTATAATCTTTACTATAGATAAAGGAGTTATTTTATGAACTATCTGAAAATGTTTTTTATGAATGGTACCAAAACCGCTGGAAGAATTACCCATGCGTTTTATATTCTTCTACGGGTCATCGTTACAGTAATGTTAGTCGATCAAATTTTTCAGCAAAACATGGGAAATACTTTTCTCTTATTGCTAACTCTAGTTTTATTTGAAATTCCTTATCTTCTAGAAAAAATGTTAAAGATCGAAATCCCGAATATGTTAGAAATCATTATTATTTCATTTATTTTTAGTTCAACTGTTTTAGGAGAATTAAGTGACTTCTACGGGTATTTCTCAATGTGGGATACTATCTTACATGCTTTAACTGGTTTTTTAGCTGGTGGGGTTGGTTTTTCACTTGTCTACTTACTGAACAAAAACACGAAAACAATGAATCTAACACCATTATTGTTAGCTATCGTTTCATTTTGTTTTTCAATGACAGTCGGTGTGATGTGGGAATTTGTTGAATTTTCAGCTGATCATTTATTTCAACTGGACATGCAAAAAGATAGCCTTGTCCAACAAATCAATAGTGTGGAGTTAAGTAAAGATGGCAATACTGTCCACTCGATCCCTAATATCGAGCAAACCATCGTGGAATATAAAGATTCAGCTGGAAATACAGAAAAATATGTGATTTCTGGTGGTTATCTTGACATAGGAATTATTGACACAATGAAAGACCTATTCGTCAATTTCATTGGAGCCTTGACGTTTAGTATCTTTGGATATCTTTATAGTCAGAATGATTATCGGAAGTTTACTTTTATCCGTAACTTCATCCCCAGAAAAAAGAGAGAATCACGAACTGAAAGAAGAAAAGCATCTTCGAAATAAACAAAATTTTATCGTCAATTATTCTTTATGTGATCCTATCGATAACTTTAGAAACCAGTATAAGAAAAATAGTCTACTATTAAAAGCCTGGGACAAGAACGTCCTAGGCTTTTTTGATGAGTATAAAAACAAATAAAGTGTGTTCAGGAATTGCACTACTTACACTTATTAAAGAGATCAGATAAACCAGCTAGCAGTGGTTCCACGCTTCAGGGGATATTTATTGAAAAAATGGTCCAAAAGCGATAGGCGTCGAAGCTAATCCTCGACCTAATTCTTGTTCAAATCGCCCTATCGTAGAAATTTTTAAATAAAAAGCTGCGACTGGTGGTGTCAATTGACTCTTGATCGCTAAAGGGCGTAGTTGATATTCCAGATCTTTCATTACTCTTGGAAAATATTCTTGTTTTTCTAGTTTGTTTTTAGCCTCGATTAATGATACTCTTTCCCTTTCTTTGACTTCTTTATTAAGAATCAAGTCGTATAATTCTACTATAATTTGATTGATTTCTTCTGTTTTCTTCATGATATCGCTCCCTTTAATATCATTTGGCACATCTTTCTCAAAGCTTTAATAAATATTAAATGTATTATAGTCTAGATTTACCTCTTCAGGTCATTCATTTCCTAAATAACTGTTTTCCATTCATAATTGTATCCTATAGTTATATATACATTCTTACATTTCAGCCTAAACCTATTTGAAATGAAACCAGTAGGTCGGAAAAAAGAAAGCCGAAATAACCATGATCACAGAAAATAGCTGATTCTACTTTCCATTATCACGGTTATTCCACAAAAAGAATGTTAGTCTTTTTTAGCTTTTATATTCAATTTTTCCAAAGTGTTCATTGCTAAGGAATACTCGCTATTCGGACGTCCATCAAAATTCTCAGCGATAATCGTAAACCCTAGCTTTTGGTATAGTTGAATGGCAGGATGACTCCAAGTTTGCGTATGCAGATACACTGGTCCATGAGATGCCAGCTTTTGGAAAATACGCAATACTTCGATCGTTAATGCTTTGGCAATCCCTTTTCCTTGATGCCTCGGATCTACTGCCAGCCAATGAAAAAGCGGATAGCTTCCATCCTTCCGTTTTTTGAACCAAGCGGTACAAGTCGCGATTTTTTCACCTGTATCAGTTACAACGAAAAGCATTCGTTGCTGAAGTTCTTCTTGATAAGGTAAAAAAGCTCTCTGAAAGTAAGCAAGTGCTTCTGTTTCTGTTGCGAACTCTCCGACTGATTGTTCGATTCTTGCCCATTCGGTTTCATCGCCTAGACGGTAGTACTCAAAATGATACCCAGTCGCTAAAGATTGCGTAGGGAGACTGTCACTTAATGGACGAGTCATCCAAATCTCGGCATAAGGAACATGTTTATCTAGCATAAGCTAACTTCCTTTCTAAACAGAATAGCTCTTTCTATCTGTTTTATCACAAAAGTTTGAACATCTCACTGTAGTCATTGATGGCTAGTTCATTCAACTAGCAATGGTTACATGCTTGCATCCACTGTTTTTGCTTCGCCAATGATCCGTACTTCTGTTTCCAAAGACACATCAAATTTTTCTTTGATCACTTCTTGGATATGCGCGATCAATTCTGTATAATCCGTAGCGGTCGCATGATCAATATTGACAATAAAGCCAGCATGTTTTTCAGAGATTTGAGCGCCACCCCATTTTAAGCCTTGTAATCCAGCTTCTTGGATCAATTGACCAGTAAAATGCCCCACAGGACGTTTGAATACACTCCCACAAGAAGGATATTCCAATGGTTGTTTCGATTGACGTAATTCAGTCAGCTCGTCCATCCGCCCTTTGATTACTTCATGCTCTCCTGCAGTTAGTTGGAAACGTGCTTCTAAAACGACTGCATCCATTTCTTGGATTTTACTATGTCGATAAGAAAACGCCATTTCTTCGTTGGTTAGAGTTTTCAACCTACCATCAGCTAATAAAACATCCACTTCTGCTAATACGTCTTTGATTTCACCGCCATAGGCACCTGCATTCATATAAACAGCGCCTCCGATACTTCCAGGAATGCCACAAGCAAACTCAAACCCGGTTAAAGAAGTATCTAACGCCGCATAGGTCGTATCGATCAATTTTGCTCCAGCTTCAGCTGTAACCATCGTCCCAGAAACTCGGATTTGTTTCATCTCAGTCAACATGATCACCATGCCACGAATCCCACCATCTTGAACAATCAAATTACTGGCATTACCTAAAACCATCCAAGGTACATCATGGGTTCGGCAATAATCCACTACTTCTTTTACTTCATTTTGTGTTTTTGGGAAAACGAGAACATCCGCTGGACCGCCCGTTTTGGTAAACGTGTAATTCATCAATGGTTCATCAAACAATAGATTGAGTGCTGGTAAATTTTTAACTAAGTCTTCTTTATTCACTGAGGATTTTCCTTTCTATATCAAACATCCCCATTATTCTATCACGCTTAAAACAAACTTGCCAGTTTCCCTCACATTTGTTGTCTTGTATGTTTGCGTAGCATTTCTTCACAAAGTGCATGACTTTGCATGATCCCTTGTTGCTTCAATCCTTCCATTGAAGGTTTTTCTTTGCTAATCTCTGCGAAAAATGTTTGAACCATTGGCTCAAAACCGCGTTTGACTAACGTACTTTCCCAATCGCCAAATTTTTCTATTTCGATACCAGATGCTCGTTGGATCATCATATCCGTTAATTCCGCCACTTCATAAGTACCACTTTTACTAGTGATCTGATAGTTCTCGCTATTTGCTCCACTTAAAAGATCCATTGTTAAAATTGCTGTTTGATGGGCTGTTTCCAATTGTAAAACCGCAAATTCCAAAAATTCTTTTGTTTCACGGATCTGATATTTCGTACGCAAGATCGGTTCGTCTAAAAGATATACCGCCGTATCAACAAGATGTAAAAACAAATCATAGATCACAAATTCCGTTGTTTCCTGAGCGGCAATTCGATTTTTTTGTAACTGGATGAGCCGCTTCTCGGGAACTTGTTTCAAACGTTCGACCATTGGAGCAAAACGTCGATTGAATCCAACCATTAAGACAACTTGATTTTTATCTGCCAGTTCTTGTAATTCGTTGATTTCATTAAGGTCAACACTGAGTGGTTTATCGATATACACATGCACCTGATTTTCAAGACATTTTTTGGCTAATTCATAATGTACCTTTGTGGCTGCATGAATCATACAAGCCTTGATATCCTGAGACAGTAGTTCATCAATTGATTCATATAGATGGTCAAATCCATACATTTCATGGATTCGTTTTTTCGTTTCTTTGTTTCTAGTCGCAAAGTAGAAATCAATCTTTCCTTGATTTTTTGCATAAGTAGGTAAATACGCTTTTTCTGCAATATTACCCACACCAATCACACCAATTCGCATGTTCGTTCCTCCAATCCATTCATTACTCTTATCTTACACTATTTTTTAGTAAAATAAGGTACAATAGAACCACAAATGCTAATCTAAGATCCAAAAGAAAGGATGCGTATTTAATTGAAATTTATCTCCTGGAATGTGAATGGCCTACGTGCAATCGTCAATAAAAATTTTTTAGACGTCTTTAATGAATTAGATGCCGACTTTTTCTGTCTTCAAGAAACCAAACTACAAGCCGGTCAAATCGAATTAGACTTACCTGGCTATCATCAATATTGGAATTATGCAGAAAGAAAAGGCTATTCAGGCACAGCGATCTTTGCCAAAGAACCCGCACTAAATGTCTCTTATGGAATGGGCATTGATTTACATGATCAAGAAGGACGTTTGATCACACTTGAATACCCTGAATTCTTTCTAGTTACTTGTTATACACCTAATTCCCAAAATGAATTAAAACGCTTGGACTACCGTTTACAATGGGAAGAAGCCTTTTACCATTACTTAGAAGAACTAAAAAAACAAAAACCAGTCATTGTGTGTGGCGACTTAAACGTTGCCCACCAGGAAATTGATTTGAAAAATTGGAAAACCAATCAAAAAAATGCTGGCTTTACGATGGAAGAACGAACTGCCTTCTCACACTTGTTAGCAAATGGCTTTATTGATACCTTCCGCTATTTCTATCCTGAACAAACTGGTATTTATTCTTGGTGGAGTTATCGTTTCAATGCTAGAAAAAACAACGCAGGTTGGCGTATCGACTATTTCTTAACTAGTGACGAGTTGAAGCCACGCTTGGTGGATGCAAAAATCCATACCTCGATTATGGGAAGCGATCATTGTCCCGTAGAACTAGACTTGAAATAATCTCATTGTTAGCCATCATCATCCTAGGCAGGGCTGAATATTTTTATTAAAAAGAATGAAGAAAGATCAGCAAAGATGCTTCTTTTTTGAGCGTGGTCTTTCTTCATTTGATTGATTTTTTTTACATATCCATCACTTTCTTTTCTTCACTTTTTATGTTAGTGTTTATTTTTTAAGGAGGTTTTATGCACATGAATTTTGTTGCAATGGACTTTGAAACAGCCAACCATCAATCCCACAGTGCTTGTTCATTAGCATTGGTTATGGTCCAAAATAGCCAAATTGTTGATGAATATTACACACTCATCCAGCCAGAAACACCTTTTTTCTGGAGAAATGTTCAAATTCACGGTATTCATCAAGAAGATGTTCGTACCGCACCCAAATTTCCTGAAGTTTGGCAAACGATTCAACATTATTTCCAAAAAAACCGCTTAGTCGTCGCTCATAACGCAGCTTTTGATACGAAAGTTCTAGCTGGTTGTTTAGATTATTACAATTTGCTCCAACCTCATTATTTATCTTTATGTACGGTAAAAACCAGTCGTCGTTTATTTCCAGAGATGCCAAATCATCGATTGAATACTGTCTGTGAAAATTTAAATATCACTTTAGCGAATCACCATGATGCATTAGAAGACAGTCGTGCCTGTGCAGAGATTTTACTTTATCAAGAAAAACACTTTGGAACAGATCCTTTGAAAAAATTAGTTACCCTAAAATGAGCTACTAAAAAACAGGTAGACAAAAAATCCATGGTTGCTTTTTACAGGTAACCATGGATTTTTTGATCGCCTTTTTTAACCTTTTCAAGAACCTTTATCCCCTTCATTCCAACCATTCACCAATTTTTTCTGATTATTTGAAAAGATGTCCTCGATACAACGGTAAGATATGAGACACTATACTCAATAAAAGTGAAAGGAGTATCATATGCCATACGTTAATGAGTTACACCGTCTCTGTGACATCTGGGCACTTACCTTAGGCTTGAAAGATAATGTTAATTGGATATCAAGTGATGATAAAACCAATTATCCTTTATTACTTTCGATTTATATTGAAACATTGAAACAAGATCACGATAATTTTTTTATTGAAGCAACAAAAAAAGAGAAGTTCATCCAGTCCCTTGAACGAAGTAAGCAATTTTACACATTTGAACATGGTGAAGAACTATCAAATGTCCTTCAAACTATGAGGGATGATGACCCTACAGATTTCATGCTTCTCCCAATTCACTATCTTTTAAAAAAACCGAAGATCGATCTCAACATGGGAGTAATAGATGGATTTCGCGCTTCTGGATTATTGATTTATAAAGCCCCTACTGGTTATAAAGCAGTAATAGTTGATAAAATGAGACCTATTGATGGACTTCCTGTCTCCTACGTCTTGATTCCGCCAGAAAATTTATCCTCTCTTTGCGAAAAACTACTTCTAAACAATCAAGTTAAAAAGTACACAAAAGCAGAATTACCAACTATAAAAAAAAGAGAAATATTAGAGACAATCATTGATCACTCTATATCTAAAAAACTACTTCCTCTTAATGTATATACTGGCTATCAAAAAGTAGCTAATGATACTACCCTTGCAATAAAAGCACCTATCAAAACAGCATTATTTCACTGTCAATACGATATATTTAAATTGAGGGATCCATACTATGAAAAAATCACTTGGAAAAATGTTAGTTCTAATTCTAATTCCAATCCCACTATAACCGCTCGTAAATCTTTGTTAGCTCCTATAAAACAATTCGGTGGCTTCTTAAATTGTTTTAATCACTTATTTACATGGTATTTAATAAAAAAGCTAAAAAAAGTCAAATATGACTATACACTTGACTTTAATAAAGACCCCTTTATTAACCAAATTTTTACGGGAGAAATCAATGATCAATCATATTTCTATCAAAAAAAGCAACAGTGCATTACAGCTTCAAAGCACATCCAAAAATCTACTGTTTCTCGAAAAATAGAAATAAAAAATGCTAATCCTGTCCGATAAAATACTAACGGTTCAAATAAACAAATAATTCAGAAAATCTATGTCGCACTCTTTAGATTTAGGAGGAATGGACTGACCGTTCCTCCTAAATCTAAGATCAGTCAATCAATAAAGACATCCTATAGACATCCAAAAAGTCCCCATCATCTGTTCGGGCCCCTCTTTTCATAAGCGCTTCGATTTCAAAACCCATTTTTTGATACAAGTGAACCGCTCGTTCATTTCGAGTTTGCACATCTAATTCCAGTCTAAAAAGTACACCATTTTCTTTCACCCAAATCAATACTTCTTCAAGCAACATCGTTCCTAAGCCCAAACCCCAATAGTCCTTTAAGATGCTGATTCCAACCTCTCCCACATGAGAGATGCGGTATTGTTCGCCTGCTTTAACAGAAACAACCCCGATGATTTTTTGACCCATACAAGCTAAGAGTAAAAGATTATTGTTGCTGTCTTGTAGATATTCGATGGATAAAGCTAAGGCTTCAGGTGTTAGCTCCATTCCTTGTTCATCCATAACCAAAAAGTCAGTCTCTTCCTCTACTTGTTGCATCATTGCTAATAATTCACTGGCATCATTTGGCTGAGCTTCTCGAATGGTCAATGAGATCTCTTCACTCATTGTTTTGTCTCCATTTTTCCACGATCCGCTGTTTGAAAGCTTCACTTTGCTCCCCATATGCTTGCAATTTCACATATCTATATTCTAAATCTGTATCACTTTTTTCTAAAATCAGTTCCAAATAGTCTTCTGGTAATGCCTCTTCTAAAAGATTTCCCCATTCAATGACAGATAAACCCTCTCCTTCAAAATACTCATCTAAACCAAGATCCGCGCCGCTAGCTGCTACACGATAAATATCCATATGATAAAGTGGCAATCTACCTTGATCATATTCCCGAATAATTGTATAAGTGGGACTCTTGATCATTTGTTCGATTCCTAATCCGCGAGCAATCCCTTTGGTCAGCGTTGTTTTTCCGGCTCCTAAGTCACCAGTTAATACTAAATTATCCCCAGGCAGTGCCACTTCACCGATGACTTTTGCCAATTCTTCTGTCTTATCTAAACCACTTAATTCAATCATTCTAACTTACTCCTTCATCTAGCCTTTTGTGACAGTATATCGTGGATGGAAAATTTTTTAAAGCAAAAAAAAGCTTGGGACAAAGGTCGTCCCGAGCTTTTTCATATGTGTCAAAATGAATAAATATTTTTCAATCATCAGCTCCTTGCAATAAGTCTAAATTTTTCAAAACATGAAAAATGTTTCAAAAAAATCAGCGCTTATACGCTCGGAGCCGATCGCTTCTTTCACGAACTCTTATTCATTGAGTCTTAGATCTTAATCTAATAATGTTTGGGCTGCAGTAATGATCGCTAATTTATACACATCTTCTTCGTTTGCTCCACGAGATAAATCAGAAACTGGTTTATTCAATCCTTGTAAGATCGGTCCGATCGCTTCAAAGTTACCAAAACGTTGAGCAATTTTGTAACCAATGTTTCCAGATTGCAATTCTGGGAAAACAAAGACAGTTGCTTGTCCAGCTACATCAGAATCAGGTGCTTTTAGTTGAGCCACTGAAGGAACATAAGAAGCATCAAATTGTAATTCGCCATCAATTACATATTGAGGCGCTAATTTTTTTGCAATTTTAGTTGCTTCGACCACTTTATCCACTTCTGGTGCTTTCGCAGATCCTTTAGTTGAAAAACTCATTAATGCTACTTTAGGATCAATATCGAATAATTCAGCAGTCTTTGCTGATTCTACAGCGATTTCTGCTAATTCTTGGGCATTGGGATTGACATTGATAGCACAATCTGAAAAGACATATTTTTCTTGGTCACGTCCACGTACCATGATCATCGCACCACTTGTTCGGCTGACGCCTGGTTTTGTTTTGATGATTTGTAACGCTGGACGAACAGTATCTCCAGTTGAGTGAATCGCACCAGAAACCATCCCGTCAGCAATTCCCATATATGTCAACATCGTACCAAAGTAATTGACATCTTTTAAGATGCTTTCTGCTTGTTCCTTGGATGCCTTTCCATTACGACGTTCCACAAAAGCTTCAACCATTTCATCCCATTTATCATAACGATTTGGATCAATGATCGTAAAACTTGAAGTTTTAATTCCACGAGCATGAGCAGCAGCTGTGATTTCTTCTTCGCTACCAATCAAAATAGGTTCCACTAATTCTTCCGCTTTCAAACGAGCTGCTGCACCTAAAATTCTTGCATCAGTTGCTTCAGGAAAAACGATTTTAATGCTGCGACGTACAATTTTGAATCTCAAACTATCAAACAATTCCACAAGATGACCTCCAGATATTTTCTATGTATCCATCATACACTATTCCCAAAAAAAAGAACAGTTTATTTTATCTGTATCAGTCAAAAAACCATTAGTAATGAAGTCTTTCACATAACATACAATCTGACATATAACAGGAAAACGCTGTCTTACTACACTGTTTCAGGTAATTGCCAATCGATCGGTGTTTCCCCTAATGCCATCAGTGCATCATTGGTCTTAGAAAAAGGTTTAGAGCCTAGGAATCCTCGATGAGCTGATAATGGACTAGGATGAGCAGATGTTAAAATGATATGCCGACTTTTATCAATCATTTTCATTTTTTCTTGAGCCGGTTTCCCCCATAAAATAAAAACGATTGGTTTTTCTCGTTCGTTTAATTTTTCAATGATTTTATCCGTCAATATTTCCCAACCTTTGCCACGATGTGAGTAAGCTTGACCTTCTCGGACCGTTAGTACCGTATTTAATAGTAAAACGCCTTGCTTAGCCCAAGAAACTAAATTGCCATGTTTGACCGGCGAAATACCTAAATCACTTTGCAATTCTTTATAGATATTGTTTAATGATGGTGGAATTTTAACCCCTGGTTGCACAGAAAAAGATAAGCCATGTGCTTGATTGACACCATGGTAAGGGTCTTGACCTAAAATCACAACCTTTACTTTTTCGTAAGGAGTCAATTCCAACGCTTCATAAATATGATACATATCTGGATGAATTTTCTGAGTCGTATATTCTTTTTTTAAAAAGTTTCTTAACTTTTGGTAGTATTCTTTTTCAAACTCATCTGTTAAAATCGTTTGCCAACTGTTATGAATGATTTCTTTCAATCGTTCCACCTCCAACAATCAGGATAACTCACAAATTCTTTCTTAACAAGGGGCAATCTTCGCACGCAGTGTCATCTGGATATGGTAAACTAAGAAGAAGAGAAAGAAAGGAACGATGAGAGTTATGATCAAATTAATCGCATCAGATATGGACGGTACTTTATTAGATGCCCATATGAGTATATCACCCGAAAATGCCGAAGCGATCCGCTTTGCCAATGATGCAGGGATTGAATTTATGGTTGCGACTGGTCGCAATTATCAAGAAGCACGTGCGGCTTTAGATGAAGTTGGCATTGATTGTGCCATGATTACGCTAAATGGTGCGCAAGTTTTCGACAAAACAGGAAACTCCTTGTTCACTGTTCCAATACCGACTCTAAAAACTGCAACTGTCTTAGATATCCTTGATCAAAATGAGATTTATTATGAAGTATCGACCAATCGAGGGCTTTATTCTGAAAGCCAAGCCAAAAGAATTGAAAGCTTTGCCTCAATGATTGGTAGTCATCTCCCCCATTTAACATATAAAATGGCGATTGCGATGGCTTCAGCCAACCTTGAACTTTTGCATATCAATTATGTTGATAGTATTCGTGACTTGCTCCAAGACGAAACATTAGAGGTATTAAAAGTGATTTGTTTCCATACGGAAGGTCCACGAGTATTGGGTCCAGTTGGAAAAGAAATCAGCGAACTGGGTGACTTAGCTGTTACTTCGTCTGGTCAAAACAATATCGAGGTCAATCACAAAAATGCCCAAAAAGGAATTGCTGTGGCTCATGTCGCACATGACCGAGGAATCGAATTAGACGATGTCATGGCGATTGGGGATAATTTTAATGACGTTAGTATGTTACAAGTGGCTGGTGTTAGTTTTGCGATGGGAAATGCTGAAATCGAAGTCAAAGATTACGCAAAATTTGTCACTGATACTAACCTGGAGTCTGGGGTCGGCAAGGCAATCTTACGGGCAATTTCCGAAAATCTATAATTTTCGAGAAAAGAGGGAGAAAGATGTCAGAATTTTTCATTCAAGAAAAGCATCTCAGTCGTGTCACGAGGACTGTTGTTAAAAATGAATCTGGTAAATCCATCTTCTTAATGGTTGGTCGTTGGGGAACAAAAGGAGATGCTTTGTCTCTTTATGCAATGAACGGAAATCTTGTGGCACATATTAAACAAACGAGTCTAACTTTCGGAACCCGTTTTGAACTTTATAAGGATTTTAAAAAAGTAGGAACGATGCAAAAAATCTTTAACTGGCCCGGGGATTTTTACTATGTACGTCGTCTACATTGGACAGTTCAAGGAGATATCTATAACCATCAATATCAAATCCATCATTTTAATCAACGAATCATGAAAATGGATAAAGCAACGCTTTTTTCTGGAGATTATTATGTACTTGATATTCCAATGGAAGAAAATGCGCCTATCTGTATCTGTATCGCAGCTGTATTAGACTACTGGTTATACCGTAAAAACCATGACAAAGATACACCTCTTTCTTACCGATTAGACACAAATTAACTTGCTCCTTCTTATAATCAGAATAACTTCAAGAAAAAATAAGCCATCCTCTAGGAAACAAGACCCGCTAGTCAGAGCAAACGAACTTAGCAGATACGCTTCATGTAGGAAGGCTTATTTTTAGTTGGCTCAGTCAAGCACTTGATGAGCCTTTATTTATTCTTCTTATTTATGCTTCTTTCTTCTCATAAATCCCACAATAACAACTAATACAATAATCATTCCACCAACAATTGCTAACCATTTATTGGAAGCACTATTTGTTTTTGGCAAAACTTGTGAATCTTGATCTTGAAAATCCATTGACCGAGATTCATCGGTTACGTTAGTTGTTTCATTTGTGGAACTGTTAAACTCATTTCTATCTAAATCAGTACCCTTCCCTTGTTGTGGGATGGTGCTATTCATTCCATTTGATTGATTATTTTTACTATTATTAGGATACACCTGATTGGTATCCTCTCCGCTCATACTTGGATCAATATGAAATGGAGTTGGCGTGTCAGTATCACTATTACCATTTGTTGGGTTGCTACTGCTGTCACCACTTGTTGGGTTAGTACTACTGTCACTGCTTGTCGTATCCGTACTGCTATCACTGCTTGTGGTATCCGTACTGCTGTCACTGCTTGTCGTATCGGTATCACTGTCACCACTTGTTGGGTTAGTACTACTGTCACTGCTTGTCGTGTCTGTACTGCTATCACTACTTGTCGTATCCGTACTACTATCACTGCTTGTCGTATCTGTACTGCTATCACTGCTTGTCGTATCGGTATCACTGTCACCACTTGTTGGGTTAGTACTGCTATCACTGCTTGTTGTGTCCGTACTGCTGTCACTGCTTGTCGTATCGGTATCACTGTCACCACTTGTTGGGTTAGTGCTACTGTCACTGCTTGTCGTGTCCGTACTGCTGTCACTGCTTGTCGTATCGGTATCACTGTCACTGCTTGTCGTGTCCGTACTGCTGTCACTGCTTGTCGTATCTGTACTGCTGTCACTGCTTGTCGTATCGGTATCACTGTCACTGCTTGTCGTGTCCGTACTGCTGTCACTGCTTGTGGTATCCGTACTGCTGTCACTGCTTGTGGTATCGGTACTGCTATCACTGCTTGTCGTGTCCGTACTGCTATCACTGCTTGTGGTATCTGTACTGCTATCACTGCTTGTTGTGTCGGTACTGCTGTCACTGCTTGTCGTATCCGTACTGCTGTCACTTGATCCAGAATTATCTGAATTATCAGCAAGGAAAATTTCGTTAGGGTCCCAACGATTGGTTGCTGCATTTAGCGTAACATTTTTTCCGATAATCGTTCCGTCCATATTTTGATTGGCTGTGACGTCTGCTCGTGGCGCAATAATGGTTCCTTGAAAAGGTGCATTTATCGCCAAGTTCGTTACATTACTTGGGAAATTCCATGAAATATTTGCGTCAGAAAAATCTTCCGTTTCATGATTTGCTCGATTATTGTAATGAATTTGTGACTGGATCGTGAAATCAGCTGGTGCATTGATGACATTCATAACCAAAATTTTATTTTCAGAATTTACAATATTCAGTGGTGTATTCAATGATAACACTGAAGCATCCACATTGATGATTACAACATCTGAACTTCCCATTCCTGTTACATCAATCGTTCGATTATTCATATCAGGAAAATCACTTGAAAGATAGGTTTTAGCAGGAGTAATCGACATCAAACTTTCCGAAGCTCCTTCTAATTTTGCAAATTCCGTGTCAAAATCAATATAAGTATTCCCAGGTCGATCTTGATAAAGTTCTGAAGCAGATAAATGGTCGATCCTTGAGCCATTCACCACTGCCCGATCATTTTCGATCCCTGTACTAATTGAAGAACCTACAACAAATTTATTTACTCGGTTACTATCTCCCGAAGTAAAGGATGAGCCAATCAAAGAATCAGTTGCTTGAACATAGTTGATTTCTAGTTGGAGGTCACCCGTGATGATATCTGTCCCAAAATTATTGTTTGCATCTAGCTCTTTTGTTGCAATATTACCATTTGTATGCGCGTTTATCGTCGTTTTTTCTTTTGCGAATATATGGAATTGAGAAGCAATCCCTAATATTCCATAATCACCAGTTAAATCATCATAGATGCTACCAGAATCTTGAGGCGTATAAGTTTCCGCTATTGCAGGTAGAGCAACAAAGAGATTTAAAAATAATAGCACAACACCAAATATATTCCCAATTTTACTTCTTAACATTTCAACGGTCCTTTCCTGTCTCCAAGCCCAGTGACGAGCGATAGAGCATATTTTAATACTTAAAAAAAGACCCGTCATTACAGAATAATTGAAAATAAATGAAAAATATTTTCATAAAAAAGAGATCATAACAACTATCATTTAATATATACAACTGACATTTATGAAAACAAAACAAAAAAAGAGTGAAAAACCTTGTTTTCACTCAACATTTTATCAAATAATAGTTACAACAATTTAAATGTCTTTATTAAAAAATAATAAGTTTGATTTAATTAAGAAACCATTAAATTTCCTTTTGCATGTGATCATAAAGATGATCACTGATTTTCCTTTTACCTACTACTTTAAATCCGTGACGTTCATACAATCTTTTGGCGTTAGGATTTTGTTCATCTACACTTAAACCAATAACATTTCGCCCAGTCTTTTTAGCTAATTTAGGTAAAGCTTCAAGTAAGTGTGAACCTATTCCTTGTCCTCTAAAAGCTTCCGAAACGGAAATGGAATCCAAATACCATTCTTTAGGAAATGTTTCTTGATCTACAAATAATTGTTCCTTATCTGTAATTCCATGTTTTCCTAAAATTACTTCTAAGGGTTTATCGATAAATGGCTCTTCTTCATCTGTGTAGCCAAATGCTACACCAGCTATCTTGCCATCAATTTCTTCAACAATTCCTCTTGTATAACTGTAACGATAATCGGGATCCATAATGGCTTCTTCTAAGATTTCAATTGTTTTTTCTTTCCCATACTTTTGTAAAAAAGGTAATTCCATATCATTTAAAATAACTAAAATAAGCGGAGCAATCTCTTGAGCATCCTCTTTTTTTGCAAAACGAATCATTTCATTCTCTCCTTTTTTTCATTCTATCACTGAAAAATAAAGATCAAAAGAGTTATTTTAAATAATCCTCGATTTTTTGGGTAACAAAATAACCATGTGAAACGATGCGAGCAGCTTCTGTCCGGCAATAAGGACAAACGATCGGCATTTCTTTATCAACATGTTCAACTACATTGTTGACTTCTTCATAAGTAAACTTTTTCCCGCAATTTGGGCATTTCATCTTTTCCATAGCAATGACTTCCTTTCTTTTTTACACATTTAGCTTACTCTTATATTGTAAAAAAGAAAAATGATAGCTATTGATTTTTAGGCACGAATCAACAAAACAGATTCTTCATTATCCTCTGCTAATTTGATCTCATAGTATAATTTGTCGCTTTTCATTAGCAAAACCCAACTTCTTACTTTAGCATTGCGCTTTCCACTTTGTTTAACAGCTTCTTTCATTGCCTTTTGAGGAGATTTGCTTGAGTAGATCTTTTTGATGTCAAAGAATGGTTGGTTTTCAGCTAATTTACTCGAACGAACAGCTGGCTTTCCGGTTGTAGGATTGACAACAAGCGTTTGTTCAGAATCTACGAAAAGATATTGAAAGGTATTGTTTGTTTGTTGTTGGACATCCTCTTTTGGTACAAACTGAACCATTTGAACTTTTGTTTTATTTGTTTCTTTTTTAAAGATTCCCACTGCTTTTTTCAGTGAGACTTGATATTCTTGTTCACTAATATCATCATAACGAAACGTAGCAGTCAATAATCCTAACGAAGCCGTTAGCCCAATAAGTATGAGAATAGCTGACCCAAATAAAATTTTTTTCATCTTCATCAGTGTCTCCCTTTTCCTTTTTTTACTAGCATATCAAGATTTTTTATTAAAAAAAATCGAATGACAGAAAGAAAAAGTGACAATTTTGTTACTTATTCATGTAATTCTAACGGCAAGCCATCTGGATCAAAGAAAAAAGTCATTTTTTTCCCAGTAAATGTATCGATTCGAATTGGCTCAGTTTCGATCCCTTTTAAACGAAGCTCTTCAATGACAGATTCAATCTGTTCCACTTTAAAAGCCAGATGTCTTAATCCACATGCTTCTGGATAACTTGGACGTTTAGGCGCATTAGCTACCCCGAATATTTCTAATTCAGCTGTTCCAAGCTTTAAATCTAATTTATAATCTTCTCTTTCCGCACGATAATTTTCACGGATTACTTCAAAGCCTAACTTATCAACGTAAAATTCCCGTGATTTTTGATAGTCAGATACAATAATTGCGACATGATGGATAGCAGATAAATTCATTTTTTTACTCCTTTAATCTTTTATTCTTTTTCATATTTTAACATTTTCTTTGGTCAAAAGTTTTTTTATAAAGAAAAAAATGGAAAGTTCACCTACGTCGGTTGACTTTCCATTCTTTCATCAATTCAATGTAAAGTTTTCATGTTTCCAGAAAACAAAGCAAAAAGTATCATAACACATATTATTTTAAATTGAAAGACTAGAAATATTTTTTGAAAGTAATACAATAGGTTGTGTCAACAAATCGAACACATACTATATTTAGTGTTTAAAGGAGCTTTTATCAATGATAAATTATTTTCGCTTTTTAGCACACCAACTCAAAGGTTGGCCTCAACAAAATTACTATCTTTTCTTTTTTAGTCTTGGGTGTCAGATTATGACCCTTGTGAATAGCCCTATTACTTGGTTAGCGGTGATCACTTTTATCGGTACTACACTTGGTGTCTTGTGTATCTTATCAATCAATGCAGCGAAATCTGTTAATGGTATTTTAGGAATTTTATCAGCTATTTGTTTCATCATCGTTGGTTTTTCTGCTAAAAATTACTTGAGTATCGGCGAACAAATCGCCTATATGATCACCTTAGATATCCCTGTTTTATTAAGTAAAGAATGGAATCATAACATGGCAGCAAAAATCCGTAAGTTCAATGGAAAAACATGGTTAGTCGCAATTTTTGCTACGATCCTGGTTTATGCTATTTCAGGTTTCTTGATTGGGCGCTTAACAGACGATCCACGTCCTTGGATCGATGCTATTGCCTTTTCAATCAGTTTGACAGCTGGTGTGATCAGTTTCTTGCGTTACAATAACCAATATTATTGGTGGTTGGCTTCAGGATTAGCACAGATGGTTCTGTGGTACATCTCATTTAGACATGGTTCAGCTAGTTTAGCTATGTTTGTCAATAGTTCCGTTTACCTATTGAATGATGTCTTGGCTTTCACAGTTTCTCCTTGGTATAACCAAAAAGAACGTGAACGAATGCTAAAAATGGAAAAAGAATATGATCAAGAGCATGAAAAGAGTGTGCTGATTTAAGACCGTGCCATGATCATTTTGATCTGAATATAATCGACAGACTTCTGGTAAAGCATGTTTCGATGTTCCCTTTTTCTTGGTACTTATCTAAATAAGCTAGCTGTCGCCAACAATTGATTGGTGGTAGCTAGCTTATTTTTACCCTATCGACTTTCACAATAGTCTTTTTAATAATTGCTTAGTTTTTGAATTTTCTGTTTGCAAAACTTTTTCTAATTGTTGGAAATATTGTAACGCATGTTGTTGTTCTTTCGATAAGGAATAGTCATTTTCATTTAGTTCTGTTAAAATGGTCATCACTTTTTTCGTTTTCAACTCAACAGCAATTTTATCCCATACTTCCTCGGTGACTACCTTTTTCTGTGACACATTTTCGTTGGCTATCACTGTTTGCTTCATTTCTTTTTCTTTTCGTAAGATCTTCAAGAAACCATTTCTCATGACTCTAGGAATACTATCAAAGAAACCTTCTGTGAAACCATAACGACAATATTGCTGCCAGATGAAAAGATACACCTCGGATTGGATAAATCGCTGCTTGCGTGCATATTCGGTCATTTTACTCTGTTGTTCTGGAGTTTGTTGGCGTCCAGTTGCTCTTAATTGCTGGATGAATGTTTCAAAGAAGGTCAATGATAGTTGTTCACCCCCGTCAACAGCGATCAACGCCCAATCTTTTTGCAAAAAAGTTCGGTAATTCGTTAAAAAAGTCTCGACATCTTTCACTAATTCTTCTGAAAAATCTTCAAATAGTTCTTTCTTCCCACGAATTTTTTTAGGGGTTCCCTCTAATTGCGTTGCAATACGTGAGATCTCTTGTTTCAGCGCTTGATAATCAGCAAGATAAATTGGCATATCTGCTTCACGAAAATCCACAACCCTGGCAACTAGTTTTTGATCAGGCAAATAGGGATTTTTTAATTTTCGATTTTGGTAGAGCATAAAACAATATTCTTGCCATAAATCTTCTGGAAACGCCACGTTTTGCTGTTTCAGCCACAATAATTCGTCTAGTGCTAAATCGACTTTAGTCATCCCTTGATTGATAGATGTTGCGATTTGCGGGCTTACGTGTAAATGTTCAGCAAAGTGATTGATCCCTAAAGAAAGGCTCTTACCGGTCTTTGGTGAATGAACGATATATTGCACTTTTAATTCACGACCGCATTCGCAATATAATTTTTGTTGTCGCCGTTTGGTACGAAAAAAAGGATTGATTTTAAAATCGGAAAAGACCCAATCAGTCGCTGCTAAATAATTTTCTTCTATAAATTGGGAATTGATCAAGTAGCGTCGATGTTGATCAACTAATTGACGTTGTTTCGTCGTCAACTTTTCATAGATTTCCCAACGCTGATTACTTGTATACTGTTTTGATATCTTAATTGGATAGACTTGATTGATTTCCTTGGGATACCATTCTTTAAATACCTTTTGCCAGTCGTTCATTACTTATGTTTCCTTTCAAAAAAAGAATCGACTGGTCTGATTCGACCAGTCGACACAATGATTTGTTTTTCACTACATTATTTGTAAAAATTAGTGAGTTGTTCCTGCATTGCCAGCAATGTCATGATCATTTGTTACGGCTGCTTCTACTGCATAAGTCAAAGAAGCGGCAATATCATCTAATGACATTGATGGTGTGCCTACTGGACGATCAATCACTTGATCAGGTGAAAATGGCACATGGATAAATCCGCCACGAATCGTCGGGAATTTTGTCTCAATCAAGTGAAGCAAACGATACATGATGTCGTTGCAAACAAAGGTACCAGCTGTATACGAAATGTAAGCAGGTAATCCATGTTCATGGACATTTTTTGTCATTGCTTTAATCGGTAAAGAAGTGAAATAAGCAGCTGGTCCATCCGGTTCTAACGCTGTATCAAAAGGTTGGTTTCCTTCGTTGTCAGCAATTCTAGCTTCTGCTAAATTGATTGCTACTCGTTCGAATGAAACAGCTGAACGTCCACCAGCTTGTCCAACACAGATGACGATTTCCGGTTGATGTTCTTCGATTGCTTTTTCCACAACTTGGCTGCTTTTAGCAAAAACCGTTGGGACTTCCACTTTGATAATTTGTGCTCCAGCAATTTCATCAGGCATTTTTTTCACTGCTTCATAAGCAGGATTCACTTTATCTCCACCAAATGGATCAAAACCAGTTACTAGTACTTTCATTTTACATTCCTCCATTATTCTCAATATAAACTAACTATTATTATAGAGTTTTTTCTTATTTAAATAAAATCATATAAACGATTTGGAACACTAACATGAAGATCGCTACGAATAATTGGTTCTTGATCACGCCGTATTTATCTTTCATCTCTAACATTGCCACAGGCACGACATTGAAGTTTGCAGCCATCGGTGTTAACAAGGTTCCACAGAACCCACAAGTCAGAGCAACCATTCCCACTAGTGCTGGATTTGCGCCGTGACTGAATACAAACGGTGCACCGATCCCTACAGTCATTACCGTAATCGCTGCAAAGGCGTTCCCCATAATCACCGTAAAGATAACCATACCCAATGCATAGATTATAATACCGACATTCACATTACCTTCGGGAACGATTTGCCCGACTGCATTAGAAATAACTGTCCCTACTCCTGCACTTGTAAAAACCGCTCCTAATGATGCCAAGAGCATTGGTAACATACTTAAAGGTCCTACTGTTCCTAGCATATCTGCAGCATCATCTAAGAAAGTAGTTGGTCGATTGTCTCGTGAGAAGAACATCATGATCACCATTGCGGCAAAAACACCGACACCAACACCAACTAATGCGCCAAGCTTAGTAAAGAGTGCGAACAAGATTGCAAAGATCCCAATACTCAATGCCGGAATAAAGATTTTCATTCCTAATTTATCAGACATTTTTTCCATGTATTGTTTAGACGGTAAGCGACTTTCTCCTTTGCTGACTTTCTTTGCAATCGCTGGAACTGTCATGGCAAAAATCAAAAGACCGTTGACGATCGCAGGTAACCATCTTCCACCAGCAATTACGATTCCTAATACTGTCCAGAAAAAAGCAGAACCGTATCGATGAGGATTCGTTTTATCGTTAATATTTCTGATTCCTGTATAAATCAGAACTAACCCCATGATGATATATAATATTTCTAATAATTTATCCCCTAATAAAATTTCAGGATCTGTAAAAAAGCTCATATTATTGCCCCTTTCCTGAATAATATTTTTTCGCTAATTTTTTCTCTCTTAAGTAGAAATAAATACTTGCAACAATCAGTGCAACGACAGCAACTGGTACTTCAACCAAAGCAAGTTGTCCTAGTGTCACTTCATAACCCAGACCTTTTAAAGTCGATTGAACTAACAACGCACCTGCTCCACCAACGAATAATACTTGACCAAAGAACCAACAAATATTTTCCATCGCAGAAGACATGCCTTTTAATTCTTCCTCATGTTGTGGATCAATTTCCAGGCCTTTTGATTCGACTGTTCCTAAAGCCATTGGCATGATGATTGGGCGAACAAAACCGGCAACTCCACCAAAGCTGACATTGAACGCTGCAAAGATCATACGGAAGACCCCATAGATATCAATGATCATTCCAGCTGATACTTTCTTAAAGCGCTTAATAAGCGAAGCTGCTGATTCTTTCAAACCATTACGTTCCAGTGTACCTGTTGCCAACATAATAATGATAAAAATAGCCATTCCTCGATTATTGACAAAACTTGTTCCTAAAGTTTCTAACATTCCTTCAATTCCTAAACCGCCTGTCAATGCGGTGACAATCAGTGCGACCATTACGATCAAAATTGAATCTAATTTTAGTGCAAAACCGATAATGACGATCAAGACACCTAAAAGACTAAGATAGTTCTCCATTTGACTTCCTCCTTAAAATTACAAGATATTTTTTTATTATAAATCAAAAAGCCATGAAAATATAGATAAAATCCAATTATCTCATTGTATTTTTTAAAAATTCAGTCAATTCAATAAAAAAATTAGAAAAATCACTTACGATTGAAACAACTCGTTTACAGTTCAAATTTTTTGAGATCTTATTTTTGTAACTAACAAATGAACAAAAAACAAACAAAAACGTGCTTCATTATCTAAAATAACACTTTAGCGTAGGTGTTTTCCTTC
This sequence comes from Enterococcus sp. DIV1682a, assembly GCF_051711005.1. Taxonomy (NCBI): domain Bacteria; kingdom Bacillati; phylum Bacillota; class Bacilli; order Lactobacillales; family Enterococcaceae; genus Enterococcus; species Enterococcus sp. DIV1682a. Next base: position 678,950 of record NZ_JBIOLT010000001.1, on the reverse strand, counting down.
AAAAAACGACTTCTAAATCGAATGGCCGATTCAAATTGGTTCACGTTTTAGCTTATCACTACCCTTATTTTTTATTCTGTGTTATCCTTTCAATTAACAAAATAATGACACAACTATCGCCGGGTAGTATTAAGAGGATAAGCATTCCATTAGGTCTTTGGAGGAATGCTACTCCTCTTTTTTGTGTAAATGGAGTGATTAATATGGCATGGTTTGAATTAATCTTAGCGGGAATCTTGGAAGTTTTTTGGTCTACGATGATGAAATGGAGTGATGGTTTTTCTAAATTGAATTATTCTTTCTACACAGTCATTGGCATGATCGCCAGCTTTTATCTCTTATCAAAGGCGATCAAACAGTTACCAATGAGTTTATCCTATCCTATTTGGACCGGAATCGGTGCCGTTGGTTCAGTGATCATTGGTGTCGTCTTGTTTCATGATAAACTGACATTAGCCACTTGGTTTTTCGTTGGCTTATTATTGATTAGTCTGGTCGGAATCAAAATAACCAGTGGACATTGATCCTACATTATCAGGAATGGTTGATCAGACCAAAACAATAGTAGGTGCATGAACACATCAAAAAAAGCCAGATAACCGGTTTTGCTAACGATTCTTTTATTAGAATCATGAATTACCGTTTATTTGGCTTTTTTAATGACTTAATTTAACATATTTGTGTATTTAAACATGTAAAACGCCTGTAGCAAATAGAATCATTGCTGTTAGTCCGATCATTGTGACACCGACTAATAAAAATTTATCTAAGTGAAGATGAGGGATTGGCTCATTTTGTTCTTTCCGGGCTCTTAAATAAAAGAAGATCCCAGGTAAGAAGAGTACTAACACTAACATCACTTCATTGAAAGCAACCACGAGCATTGCCCAGACTTGAAATGCACTGGCTAAAAAGCCGATAAAGAATTGCCCCCATTCTTTTCTTTGATAAGATAGTTTCATCTGATAAAGACCTAAGAATAACCAAGTAAAGAATATCGCTGCTGTCCCAAGTGTGTAAGCAAAATTATACGCACTATCCGTGAACAATAAAGAAAGTAAGAAAACATTAGTACAAATCGTCGTTAAGACAATAGCATATGTTGGTGCACCTTTTTTATTGACTTGACCCCAGCGTTTCGGTAATAAGTTAGCATCTGCCATATTCCTCATGGTTTCAATCGGTAAAATCGTCCAAGATAACCAGACACCGACAAGCGAAATGATCAAACCGCCGTTGATCAAGATTGCTCCCCATTTTCCTACCATCATTTCAAACACATAGCCCATCGCTGGCTGTGTTTGGATTCCTTGCAATTCTTTCATTGACATTGTCCCATAAGGTAACATCGAAACTAAAACATAAATGATGATTAAACCAAAAATACCAAGGATCGTTGCTTTCCCTACATCTGATTTTTTCTTTGCACGAGAACCAACCACAGAAGCTCCTTCGATCCCAACAAACACCCATAACATCACCATGATACAGCTCAATATCTGACTAGAAAATGGCACGGGCTGGCCATTCGCACTCAATATGATATCACTAGAAAAATTATCGATAAATTGTTGCAGTGAAAAGGTACTGATTGCTACAACAATAAATAAAAATAGTGGGACAAGTTTACAGATCGTTACAATAGCGTTCACATAACTTGCATTTTCGACCCCACGATTGACTAGCCAAGCATATCCCCATAAAAACAAAGTGCTCATAACGATCGAAGCGATATTCTGACCTCCGTCGAATACTGGGAAAAAGTAACCTAAAGCACTCATTAGCAACGTAGCAAAGGCTACGTTCCCCAACCAACAAGTAAGCCAATAACCCCAACCACTGATAAATCCAGCAAAACGTCCGAAACCAGCTTCTGCATAGCTGAAAATACCACCTTCCAGCTCTGGACGTTTTTTATTGATATTATTGATTGATAACGAGAGCATCAACATAGCTGTTCCAACTAGCACCCAACTAAAAATAGCTGGGGCACCAGCCGATCCGGAGATGTCCGTCATAATACCAAATACGCCACCTCCTATCGCTGACCCAATCACTAAGGCCGCTAGTGGAAACAACCCTATTCCTTTGTTCTGTTGCTCTGTATCCATTTTAAGCATCCTCCAAAATAAACCGCTTTTACCAAAAGTATAACAAATCTTCACCTGTTTTACTTTATTCATAAAAATTCTAATAGAAATATAATTGTAACTATTTTTTTCTAATTATACAAGAATCTTGCATATTCATTTAGGGAAAACCTTTTCCAAAAATTGATAAAAAAATGCTATACTGGAGACAAGAATTGGAGGAAATGTAATGAACATTCTATATATATCGATCTCTGGAAACACACGAGCTTTCGCTAAAAAACTTGCTGAATATGCTGCGAACCAACATGAGTTAAATCCTCAATTACCAGAAATCACGCTAAAAGAAATTCATGAAAATAGTGACTTTCAACAAGAGAGTGAACCTTTCTTCACTTTTGTACCCACTTACTTAGATGGAGGAAATGGGTTAGATAACGGTGATACAGAAATTTTAACAGAAACCATGCGTGAATATCTGGAATACGAAGACAATCATACGCTTTGTCTGGGTGTCGTAGGGAGTGGAAACAAAAATTTTAATAATCAATATTGCTTAACCGCTAAACAATACGCCAGCCAATTTGGCTTCCCTTTCCTCGCCGACTATGAATTACGGGGAACCCCAGCAGATGTTGAGCGAGTATATCAAAAGTTAGTCGAAACAGCTAACCAATAATTTCTAAAAAATTCGATCAAAACAGAGAACAGAGAGGAAACTTAGTTGGTAAGTTTCCTCTCTATTTTTCTTTTTTAGGCTTTATACTCATTCAGTAATCCAAAAGTTGGAAAGCTACAGACCCCAATTTTTTAAAAACATTAATAGGAAACCTTAATGTTCTGTTTAATAAATCGGATCAACATGCTCAACGTTATGATATGAAACTGACATCAAAGCAAAAAAGATTCAACTATCAAATAAAGTTTTATAAAAACAATAATGTTGTACAAGAGATTCAGATTTCAAAAGTAAATAAGGTAACTATAGACAAAGAGGAATTCATGATTGGAAAAGAGAAAGAAAACGAACTAGATAGTTTGAAAAATCATTTATTACTTGTTGCTAAATAGATAGGCGATGTTGGGACAATCATCTACCAAAAATGAAATAAGCCTGATTTTACTTTTAGTACATACCATCAAAATCGGGCTTATTTTACTATTCTAGCCACTTTGTCTTCGTGTATTTCTTCTAATTTCTCCAATTGAACTTTTAGCTTGGTTCACCAGTGATTTATCGTCTTAAATGAATCAAACTGTTTCTCTTACAATTATTTTTCCCTCTTATTAATCATAGAAAAGAGCCTGAGACCGCACTTGGTCCCAGGCTCGAATTTTCTCTATTCTTTATCTGCTTTTACTTCGTTCAATTTTTTGTAGCTTCAACAGTCATGACCTTCGCTTTGGCTTTTGTCTCACCTGTTTTTTCTAAAACGAAATTTTTTACTTTCTCCATATTGGTAATTAAAACCATCATCGAAGTTTCTTTACCGGCAGCTTTGATTGCTGCTAAATCGACTTGAGCAACAAGTGTATCAGGTGTTACCAACTGACCTTCTGTTACCTTCACCTCAAATGGTGCACCACCAAGGTCAACTGTATTGATCCCCATATGGAGTAACACTTCTAATCCATTAGCGGTTGTGATACCAATCGCATGTTTAGTGGGGAACACTGAGCTGATCGTTCCACTTACTGGTGAATAGATCTGACCATTGATTGGCTCAACAAAGTAACCTTCTCCCATCATTTTTTGAGCAAATACGGGATCACTTGCCTTTTCAAGTGACTCAACTACTCCATCAGCTACAGCAGCTAATGAAATTTCACTTGTGCTGACTGCTCCTGTATTTTCCATCATTGGTGTCATTTCAGTTGTTGTTTCTTCAGCTAATTCTTCTTTCTCCAATTGCTCTTTAGGAATACCAAAGAAGAATGTTGCTAGGAAACCACCTGCGTAAGCAGCGAGTAACCCTAAGACATACCCTAACCATTTTCCATCTGAAATCAATGGGATCAAAGCAGCACCAGAAGGCCCGATCGCAATAGCACCTACATTTCCAATCATCCCAACAACAGCACCACCAATACCACCACCGATACAAGCGGTAATGAACGGACGTCCTAACGGCAGTGTCACACCGTAGATCAATGGTTCACCGATTCCTAAGATTCCTACGGGTAACGCACCTTTGATCATTTCAGTCAATTCTTTATCTTTTTTACAACGAACCCACAATGCTAATGCTGCTCCGACTTGTCCGGCACCAGCCATCGCCAAAATAGGTAATAATAGTGTTTTTCCTGTTTCATCAATCATTTGGACATGGATTGGTGTTAAGATTTGATGCAATCCGAACATAACCATCGGTAAGAATAGTGTCCCCAAGACAAATCCTGAAAAGGCCCCACCTACACCTAATACCCAGTTGATTCCGCCAACCATTCCATCTGAGATGAAACCAGCGAGTGGCATGATGAAGAAAATTTCGACTAAGCCAATAGCAATCAATGATAATGTAGGGGTAACAATAATATCAATGGAATCTGGTACAACTTTATGCAATTTCTTTTCAACGATTGCTAATAACCAGACAGCAAAAATAACTCCTAAAATCCCACCTTGACCTGCAGCTAATGCTTCACCAGTGAATAAGTTTTTAAGTGGCGCTTCTGGATTCATGCCTGTTAATAAGACTACCGCACCGATAACTCCACCAAGTGTTGGTGTTGCACCAAAAACTTGAGCTGCATTGATCCCTGTATAAATCACTAAGAAACTGAACATACCATTTTTTAGAATGTTCATGATATCAATGTATTGTTGCCAAGTTGCTGCATCTAATGTACCCGCTGTCACTAAGTTTGCTAGTACCGCAGCAATCCCTGCCACAATCCCAGTACCGACAAATGCTGGGATCATAGGGACGAAAATGTTCGAAATATCTTTCAAGATTGATTTTATTTTTGATGGTTTTTGTTTATTTTTTTGAGCAGCTTTCATCGCTTGCGCTCTCTCATTTACCAAATCTTTTCCTGAGGCTGACGACTTATCAGAAGCTCTATTTCCTGAAGAAATCTGTTCTCCTAATTTTACACCTGCTTGATCTACCATCGTTTGTGCTACTTTGTTCACTTTACCAGGACCGATGATCACTTGCAGTTGTTCGTCCTCAACAACGCCTAATACACCAGGTATCGCTTTCAATTTTGCAACATCGACAAGCTCATCATTAATGATCTTCATTCGAACACGGGTCATGCAGTGGACAATGCTTTCGACATTGCCCATTCCGCCTACACCAGCATAGATCCGCGTTGCTAGTTCTTCTAAAGTCAATTCATTTTTAGCCATTGGTTCTTCCCCCTCATAAGGTTCCTTTTACAAAGCCGTTTGCTTCAACTAATTTTTCTTCTGCTGTCGCTTTATCACTATTGGTTAAAATCATCACAATCGCTAATTTCACATTTTTATCTGCTTCATTAAAATACTTCTCAGCGGTTTGATAGTCAACCTCTGTTGCTTGCATAATGATTCGTTTTGAACGCTCAATCAATTTTTCGTTGGTCGGTTTCACATCGACCATCAAGTTATTGAACACTTTGCCAATCCCGATCATACTAATTGTTGAGATCATATTCAAAATCAATTTTTGTGCTGTACCAGATTTTAGGCGAGTTGAACCGGTTAGAAACTCAGGTCCTGCATCAACTTCGATCGGATAATCGGCATGTTGACTGATTTCAGCATTTTTATTACAAGAAATTGTAGCAGTAGTCGCACCGATTGTACGAGCATAATCTAAACCGCCAATCACATACGGTGTACGACCACTTGCGGCAATCCCGATGACCATATCATTTTCAGTTAATCCTAAGTTTACTAAATCTTCTTTCCCTAACTCTAAAGAGTCTTCTGCTCCTTCAACCGCAACTGTCATGGCTGCTTCACCACCAGCAATCAAGCCAATGACCATCTCAGGTTCTACACCAAATGTTGGTACACACTCTGCAGCATCTAGCACACCTAAACGGCCACTTGTACCGGCACCCATGTAGATCAATCGACCACCTTGTTGGAAAGATTTAATCGTCTGTTGGATCACTGGTTCGATGCTAGCCAATTCTTTTGAAACGGCTTCGGCTACTTTATGATCTTCTTGGTTCATTAGCTGAACTGCTTGGGTAACACTCATTTCATCAAGTCCAAATGTTTGTTGATTTCGTCGCTCTGTTGTTAGATTTTCTAAATTAATTTGCTTCATTTGTTTTTCCTTCTCTTCTAATTATTTTAAAATTTACCCCTGCACGGATTTGCTCAAGTAGCGGTAACTCGGCTTCGCTTATTTGAGCGACCCGATTCACTTTTTCATCTGCTGGTAAATCCTTTTTAGTAATTTGAATTTCCCCCATGTAACGAAGATATCGTTCATTATCTAAAGTAATCGTTCCTTTTGCTCGTTCTTTCGTATCACGAGGAGGAATTTGAGGGATGTTTCTAAACCGTGCATCCGCACTGCGGATAACATCTCTTGCTTCATCTTGCCGATTCATATGGTTTCCTAAAATATACTCGTAAAACTGGGCATCAATTACTTCAGCATGTAGTAAAATTGTTTGTTCTCTTTGATACATGGCAAATTGTTCTTGAACTTCTTCTGAAAGTCCGCCATCACCGATATAAATCAAATCTGTATCGCATGACATCAAATCTAGCGCAGCAGCTAAAGGATGGACATGTCGATGACTTTCTAAAGTAGGTAAACCTTGATATAACGGACCACGTAAGGCTTCGTCGCCTGCCACAAAACCTTGGATTGTAAAGCCTTGTTCTTTTAGCCAATGATTTTTTTCTTGATACCATTTCCGATCTAATCCGGTTTCGGGACGCGGATAGTAATTATGCCATGCTTCAAGTTGAGAAAAATCTGCATTAGCGACTTGTAATTCTGTGACATCTTGTGGAGTGATCGTGCTGGCGTTTAAACTGATTTTGATTTGATGGCTCCAATTCGCAATTTGTTCATTTGAAAGATGATAATCCATTCGTAACCCAGTAACGCCAATCTTTTTTAATGGCTCTAAATCTGCCATCGAAAACCCAGCATGTTTTAAAGCATCTCCAGAAATATCTACCATTAGATCCAATTGATTTTCTTTGGCACATTCGCCTAGTTCTGTTAACCGTTTTTTATATAAACTAGCATCATCTTCAGGAATATGCATAGAAGTAAATATCCCATCAAACCCATTCTTTGCCATCTTTTGGATATAAGCTTTTTTTTCTATCGTTAAAGCTTCATTCATAAAGATCGAAAAACCAAACATCTGTCTCCCCCTCACGCGATGTATCCGTATTCATTTCTATGAACAGAGTATACCTCTTGTGAAATAAAATTTCAACATTTTTATAAAAATAAATTAATTTTATTTCTAAAAGCGTTTTCGTTGGTTGATAATGATAGGCGATTTCAAAGATTAATGGCTAATTATATAACTAAAGAAAGAACGACACACCGACTAAAAAGTGTTTCATGCGCTGAATGACAGAACAAAAATACGCATCAATCATTGGTTCATTCTGACCTCTATTTGATTTTATACAACTCATCAGTCCTTATTGACAAAAAGCCACGTAAATAAACGGAAGAATGACAAAAATAGCAAAAACTATTTTTGGATTCTTCCGCTTATCGGTTTCAGAAATAAACTATTTTTTTGATTCATGATACGAATGTTTGAATCCGCTGCTACCCGCCAAAAATGAGTTAAGACTTTATAGTGTTCAGCTCATGTTTACTGGGAAAAGTAACTAATTCCGTATTTTCAACAAAAAAATCAAAGAATGTCTCATTTGGCATAGGATGGAAATAAGCGTTCATGATACGAATCAACGCATTATGACAAACTAATAGGTAGACATTCTCTTCATCAGCAAGACATTCTTCGATCAATGGAACAACTCGAGCATAAACATCTAACACTGATTCACCATTTGGAAAGCGCACCGCAAATTCTTGTCGTGCTTCTTGAAAGATTGTTTCATGACTTAGCATCCCGTCGTATTCCCCAAAATCCATTTCGATTAACCGTTCATCTACTTCCATTGGCAAGTGAAGTTTATCGGCAACGGCTTGCGCTGTATCTTTTGCACGTTGTAAAGGGGAATGGATAATCTTCGTGACTGGGATTTGTAATTCTGAAACTTTTTCAGCCAATTTCTCCGCTTGTTTTTGCCCTTTTTCTGTTAACGGGGCATCCGCTCTCCCGCAGACCCGTTCTGCTGCATTCCAAGTTGTCTCGCCATGTCTAGTTACATATAACATTATTCAACGCTCCTTTGTTTGTTCTGGCTCGATTGTAACATAACTAATGAGCAAAACAAGTTTCACTACTTATTGATGACAATGAGTTATTTGAGTGAAATGAGTCGATCAGCTATTTTATTTAAGAAGACTTGGTCATGATCCACAACCAACATTGCAGGTTTAAACGATAAAATCAGTTGCTCCAACTGGACTTGATTGAAGACATCTAAATAGTTCAACGGTTCATCCCAAATATATAATTCCGCTTCTTGAGAAAGCGACTTGGCTAGTTCAACTTTTTTGCGTTGCCCCATACTCATCTGTTCAATTCGGTTATGAAAGACTTCTCTTTCCATCCCTAACTTGCGGAGATTATTTAAAAATGTTTGATAATCAACTTTTTGCTTTTCTGCAAATTCACTGAGCGTACCTCGATTATCTTCATAATTCTGACGCACGTAACTGATCGTTAGTTGATTAGGCTTATGGATCGTACCTGCAGTTATTCCATCAAAATCGTCTAAAAGATAATGGATGATCGTAGATTTCCCTATACCGTTTGCCCCTGTCAACGCCACACATTCGTTTTGGTCAATCGTAAAATTAACGGGCGAAAAAAGCAGCTGTTGATACCCCAGTTGTAAATTCTCCACAGTCAGCAATCGTTTATGATGTGTTTTTTTGACATTCATTGTCAAAGGCTCTACATATTCGATATCCTTCAATAATTTTTCTTTTTCCCCGATTTGCGTTTCCATCCGATTCACGATTGCTTTCGAGCGTTTCATCGTTCGAGCGGCATCCGCACCAATTGCACCACGATTCACTCTACGATTTTCGGTATCGATAAACCCAACGCTTTTTTTCGTCTTATCTCCCTCACGAGAGCGGGACCACTCTGCTTTTTCTGCTGCAGTTTTCTTCAAGCGCGTGACTTCTTTTTTGATTTTTTCATTTTGGGCAATCTCAAACTCATTTTTTAACTGCTTTTGCTCTTCATATACTGAAAAGTTCCCCTGATACAGTTCTAATTGGCTTTTTTCAATGGCTAATACATGATCGACCACTTCATCGATAAATCCGCGATCATGGCTGATCACGATAAATCCTTGATTTTTTTTCTGCAAGTAATTAGCTACTTGTTTTCTTCCGACTAAATCCAAATGATTCGTCGGCTCATCGATCAAAGGAAAATGCTGATCATCAACAAAAAGCAGTGCTAAGAGTACTTTTGTTTTTTCACCACCAGACAGTGTGTGAAATGGTCGCCACAAAATCTCTGGGTCAGTTTCCATTAATTGTAGTTCTCTTTCGATTTCCCAAAGTTCGACGTCAGCTATCTCATTCAACGCATCATAAGTAAATTGTGCTTCTTCTCCAATTTCTTGAGGGAAATAGTTAAATTCTTGCTGATGGATAATCTGTCCTTGATAAGGTAGTTTATCTTGTAAAATGTTCAATAATGTCGTTTTTCCACGTCCATTCCGACCGATCAATCCTAATTTCCAAGTGGTATCAAAATTCAATGTAGCTTGATCAAATAAGGGTAGCACTTGATTGTCATAACCAAAAGTTAAATTTTTAATTTCTATCTTCGACATTTATATCCTCCTATAAAAAAGACCAGTCCTATTTTCAGAACTGGTCGCCAAAGAAGGGATACAAAAAGAGACCCCACCAATGAAAACTCGCCAATTCTGAAAATCTGCCTGCTATTTTTTATTGAGTAAGTGTTTTTCACATTAAATTCTGCGTGAGCAAGCTTCAACGGGCAATCGTTAGACCGTTTCTCTTCACTCAAACATCGTGATTAATGTAATTTATGCACTTTTCTCATTAATAAAATAGCCTTAATGCAGCTTTCAATCATTGACTTAGTTTTTCAATGGCAAGATCCCTCACTTCGTTTTATTTGTCATTAGGTTAACATAATTATTTTTAAACTGTCAACTAAGATAAATCATCTTCCACTAATCGGCTGAGATTATGTGTCATAATCGCTACTTTTTCGAGGGTTTCTTGACGATCTAAGGCTTTTTTCAATTCAATCGGTCCTAGCTGGATACTAAAAACACTTGGCAGAAATTCATCTAATCGTCCAAGATTTTTTTTGCGACTGCCACATAACGCAATAACTTTTTTCCCATGTTTCTTTGCCAGTTTAGCTACACCATATGGTACTTTCCCATTGATCGTCTGCTGATCGATTCGTCCCTCACCTGTGATCACGAGATCTGCTTGTTTGATGGCTTCTTCTAAACCAATCAGTTGAGCAACAAGTGAAAAACCAGAAACCATTTTACCACCGACAAGCAATAACGCTCCACCGATTCCACCAGCAGCCCCACTTCCAGAAACAGCATTTAAATCAATATTAGTCGTTTGTTTTATCTGTTCGGTTAAATTCGTTGCCTGTTTGTCAAGAAATGCTAAAGTTGTTTTTGTACCACCTTTTTGCTTACCGTAAATTTGAGCTGCTCCTTGTGGGCCACTGTAAAAACTTGTCACATCAGCAGCAACTAGCAATTGAACCTTTTTGAATTTTTCACGGCTTTTGCCCCACTCGATTCGTTTCGTCGTCAGCAGTGGATTTCCCTCTGTAGCCCCAACTAACTTGGCTCCTAGCGACTGCAACAGACCTAATCCACCATCTGAACATCCACTCCCACCTAATGTGACAATCACCTGATCAACCTCTTGTGTCAAAGCATCTTTCAAAAGTTCTCCCAAGCCAAAGCTAGAAGCTGATCGAATCGTTTGATCAGTTGGCTCCTTTAATAAATCAAGACCGATTACTTCAGTTGATTCAATCACTGCCAGGCGTTTTCCCGCATAAACCGTGAGTAAATATCTGCAACTTACTTTTCGAAAAAGCAGATCTACCCCTTCGATGACGCGCCATTGACCACCTAAAGCATGATAGATCGCCTCTGCTGTTCCTTCTCCTCCATCAGCAATCGGGCGATTGATTTTTTCTCCTTTTTTTGAAACCCAGCCATTCAAAGCTGCTTGATTTAACTCAAACGATGAGGCACTTCCTTTAAATGAATCAATGGCTGCTAAGATCGTCATTGTCGTTCCTCCTCTGTACGTTGCTCTCATTACTAGTAAGACATGTTTCTCTTTTTTTGACAACCAATACAAGTTGAAAATTTGCAAAAAACAATACACGGATGGGGCTAAACAATTAGCGAGGCTGTTTTTCATAAATAGAAAAGTGACGTTCAAGAATTCACTTCCTTCTTGAACGCCCACTTTCGATTATTGCTATTTGATTCTTGCTGTTTATAAGTGCTTTTTATTTGAAACAACCGACCATGTGGTATTAAGATGCTCATATTTCCTGTTCAAAGAAATTGGTATCACCCTCGTGTTTTCAGTGTCAAATCCACATTGATATACAGTATAATCACAATACACGATTCTTTGCGTAAAATACAAGCATTCATCTGGTAATTCTTCTAACGAATGATAAATCATTGGATTCAGTTCAGTATATTCATTCATTTCGGACATGAGTAGTTCACGATAAAAAATTTGCTTTACAACACTAGGAGCCACAATGAAAATTTCAGTAGGTTGTTCTTCTTTTTCGTCTGTAATCAAGGTCATACTTTTGACAAATTTTCTGATCAAGTTGTGATTCCATCTTACTTTTGGATAGTATGTTTCCTTCCAATCATTGAGAATAACTATGATATCCTCATACAGTTTTTTTTCTGCAGTAGTTAATAAATAGATTTGATCAGGGAGAAATACTTGACCATCTGCCCAGATCGTACGAATAAACTGTAAAAATGATTTTTTTAAAATAAAATCATTTTTACAATTTTTGTCAATTCTAGTTACAATTTTTTCGATTAGCTCATGGAGACAAGGCGTGTTTTCAATGAAACTGGTATAAACAACTTCAAAATCTTTTTTCAATAATTCCATATTTTCGTTCGTATAATTTCGTGTGTTAAATAACGAAAAAATATAATACACGTCTTCTTCTTGTATATCTAAATGTTCTTTTTGTTCAGCTAACCCTTGGCTAACAATATGAAATAAAGGCTTTTTTTCAGCTGACTTTTTATCTTCTTCATCAAAATAAAGAGGGTATTCTTTACGTCCAATCGCTATTTCAATTCCTCGAACAATCAAAAATCTATCTTCCTCAGAATATCTTCGTTTGAAAAAATGTGTTTCGACAAAATCAATCAATTGGTGACAAGCATCTATTACTTGATGATTTTTATTTTCATACCCTTCCCAATTAATGTATCTTACTAAGGAAAGTAAAAGATTTCGCACGTCAAATTCAGGAATGATAATTTGTTTATTTCTTAAATAGGAATTAGCTTTAAAGAAATCTAAAACTGTCTTTTTGATCGTATAAACTTTACTTAAAGAGATAAACTCAAGATCTGATAATTCTGTACTAGTGAATTGCCCTCTAAAATAATAACTTAAAAATTTTAAAAAATACGATTGTCCATATAAAAACTGTGTTAACTCTGATAATTCAATACCATGTTTAAATATGACTCTATAGATATGCTTTTCTCGCTTAATGTCTTCGATACAATATTCTAAACATTCGGTGATACTTTCAAGATCGTGTAACACAGTAGGCATTGTCACACCTAACATTTTGGCAATATATTCGATATCTATTTCTTGAAATTCAAATAATTGCTCACAAAGATAGACTTTTCTCGAAATATTCCGCTCAATGTAATTTTCCAACATGCCTTTTTCGCTCCTCTAATTTATATATATACTTATTTAAACATATTACTTAAAACCCATTTTTTTTATTTCCTTAAAAGGAAAACGTTTACAAAAACAAAATAAAAAAGTCTGAGCTGGGAAAAAGCTTCTTCCCAGCCCGAACAAACCAATCATTAACTATAAATAAATGACAGTGAAGCATTTTTTGCATCGAGTAAAAAAGATTCAACTAAGGAGGAATCTGTCTTTCATCATTCTGCTTAATACTTTCTCGCTAATTTTAGTCAAAAATATCAACATCGAGTTTTTCGACAACATCTTTTAAAAGTTGGATTCCAGCTGCGCTATTACCAAAAGCATCTAATGCTGGGCTGAAAACACCCATGCCATAATAATTAGGAACAGCTACCATTAGGCCCCCACCGACACCACTTTTAGCTGGAACACCGACATGAACAGAAAATTCCCCTGATTCATCGTACAATCCTGCAGTTGTCATAATTGATTTGACAATCGTTGCGCTTTCTTCTGTAATGATTTGTTGTCCACTCCAAGGAGCAATACCTTTATTCGCTAAGACAGCGCCTAACTTGGCAATCCCTTTAGCAGTCACATTTACTGAACATTGTTTAAAATACACATCGAGGATTTCTGATACATCTCCGTCGATCATTTGATTACCTTTCATGTAATAAGCCAAGGAGCGATTAATATCCCCAGTTCTTGATTCAGAATGATAAATTTCTTCGTTCAATGTAATTTGAGGATCATCACAAATTTCTTTCATAAAAGCTAAAATACGATTGAATTTGTCCTCTGGATCTTTTCCGGCAATCAAAGAAGTGGTTGCAATCGCACCAGCATTCACAAATGGATTCATTGGATGATGACGATGATTGAGTTCCATATTCAAAATCGAGTTAAAAGCAAAACCTGTTGGTTCTGTATTGATCGTTTGAAAGACTTTATCGATGCCATTATCTTGGATTGCTAACAATAATACGGGGACTTTTGACATGCTTTCAATCGCAAAACGAACTTGCGAATCACCCGCTTCGATTAATTGATTTTTCTTCAAATCATAAATTGCCATTCCTAATTGTTCCGGATTTACTTGCGCAAGCGCTGGGATATAATCTGCTACATGTCCTGTTTGATAGTAGTGGAAATTTTTCCCAATCAATTGTTCTAATTCTTTGACATCCATTTTAATAACCAGCTTTCAATTTTTATTTATTATTTGCATGTTGAAATTTATGACGACATGCATAAATCGTAAAAGGAATAACTGCAACAATGAGATATGAAATGACTAAAATCGTTTCATAGATTCCATGTTGGCCTGCAGCAATACTTGAAGGTGGTACAAAAGAAATACAAAAAGCAAATAGTGAAGTCAATAATCCTAAACAAGCGACAATAGTTTTGACAACTTTTCCACCTGGCACTTGATAAGCCCGTTCTAATGAATCATCTTTGTAAACTAATTTTAAATAGCCAATAAAAAACATAAAATACAGCATCAAATAGATAACTACTGTTAGTGACATAGCTGCAAGGAAGGATAAATTATTTCCGCCACCACTTAATGTAAAGACAGTTGCCCAAATGGATGCAACGATCCCATTAGCAATCATTAAGTTTGCCGGTACACCATAAGCATTTTCTTTCGCAAAATGTGCAGGTAATAAACCTTCTTCGGCAGCCACATGTAAGGCTTTAGATGGTGAAGTGACCCATGATGCAATTTCTCCAATAACCCCTAAGCACACTAAGATAGCAAGAATTTTTGCAATCCAAGCAAGACTAGGATCAATGTGTCGCAATAAAAATTCAAGAGATTGAATAACCCCTGTATTGAGTGATAATCCTTGTTGAGGAACAGTTGTTGCCACTGTCAATCCACCAAATGTATCCAAAATAATCGCTAATATAACTAATACGAACATCGCTAGTGGATAATTCTTTTTAGGATTTTCCATTTCATTTGCATGACTAGCAGAAGTTTCTACCCCCATATACGCTAAAATAAATGAAACAAAAACGACTAATGTTGGTAATTTGGAAAAATCAGGTATCAATGTTTTCATTGATAGTGTCGTTTGTAAGGGTGCGCCAGAAGCCACATAGTGGATACCTAATCCGAATAGAACTAGTGCTGGTAACAAGATCCCTGCAATAAACCCGATCCGAGCAATCAATGAAGTATATTTTGTCCCTCTTAATTGAGACAATAAAATAGCCCAAAAAATAATTAAAAGAATCGCTAATTTCAAAAACTTATTATTTTGGATAGCAGAGATTCCTGTTGCATAAGATAATGCTCCTGTCAGGAAATACAGCATCGTTAAGTAACCAACTGTGATTTCAAACCATTGGAAAAAGATAGCAGCAAATCCAAATCTTTTACCTAGCGTGCGACTTACCCAAGTGTAGACACCGCCTTTTTCCCAGCCTTTAACAGTTGCCATTTCAGCCGCGCATAATGCTACCGGAATAAACCATAACAAACCGCCTAACAACAGGAAGAAAACCAAACTAAAGCCCGATGTCGCAAATGTTGGGTACTCATAAAGTGAAACAACCATTGAGATCGTCATGGCTAAAAAGCCAAAAAATGTTAATTTCTTCGCAGGAATTTTCGCTTTGCTTTCTTGCATGAAACTTCCTCTTTTCTACTATATTTAATTTATTTATTTTCAAAAAACGTGAAATCTAATCCTTCTTCTTGTTCTTCTTTCGTCGTCGTGATGATCGTTAGACACATGATGCTCTTTAAGATACCTGCTGTGAGCGCATAAGCGTATAAGGCAACTAGACAAACACCGATGATTTGAACACCTAATAGGAACCAGCTTTGTGAATCAGAGAGCAAATGAGCATTTGTAGCAAAAAGCCCAATTAAGATGGTTCCAGTAAAACCACCCATGCCATGTACACCCCATACATCAAGTGCATCATCCCAATTTTTCTTCTTACGAAATGCAACAGCATACTGACAAACAATTCCGGCAATGATTCCGATGATGATGGCACTACTTGGATTGATATAGCCTGCACACGGTGTAACTGTTGCAAGTCCAGCGACAGAACCAGTTAAAATGTCGACAAAATCAAAACCATTCCCTCTGATTTTCGCTAAGATCAACCACGTCATCATCGCAAATGCCAACGCAACAAAAGTTGAACCAAAAGCATTGACCGCTTGGTAATCTGCTCGGAGTGCCCCTCCAGCATTAAATCCAAACCAGCCAAACCAAAGAAGACCTGTTCCAATAGCTGCTGCCATCAAACTACTATGTCCTGATCGTTTAGAAGTAGGAATCTTTCTTTGTCCAAGTGTCAAAATACATGCCAGCGAGCCGAAACCTGCAGTTGTATGGATGACAGCACCACCAGCAAAATCTCGGAAGCCTAATTGTGCTAAAAATCCGCCTCCCCATATCCAGTGACAAACAGGGAAATAAATCAGAAGATTCCAAAAAATTAAAAGCAAAACATAACCTTTAAGATTCAATCTTCCAGCAAAGGCCCCCGTCATCAATGGAACGGTGATTACGATAAACATCAATTGATATAAAAAGAACATCAAAAAAGGAATCGTTGCTCCATGTAATAAATTAGGTGCGTTAGAGACATGCTTCATTAAAAAAAAGTCAGCTGGATTACCAATTAGTCCACCGATATCTCTACCGAAAGCTAATCCAAAACCACCAAATATCCACATCAAAGTTGTTATTCCTACTGAAAGAAACGACTGTGCCATAATAGTTGTGATGTTATTTTTCCGTGCCAACCCGCCATAAAAAAATGCCAAGCCAGGAGTCATCAAGCAAACCATTGCGGTACATAAAATCATAAATGCTGTATCACCTGTATTGATAGGTAAATGATTCATTCGTTTTCACCTCTTTTCTATGGTTTGAGTATAAGAAATTTTAACATCTGTTTTTTGTTTATCTTTTTGCGTTTTGTATCGTCAAATCCGAAATAAACTAAAATATTGGTTTAATTACTTCTTAAAAGTCTTACCTTATTTAATATGTATCCGTTTTTTTAATCACTTTATCCAGCTGTCTGATGGACTTTCAGAGAAAATCGGCACAATAATAATGCTGTTTTTTGTTTTTTTATTTTGTTATCGTTCAACTTTTTGAACAAAAATAGACTTTCTCTTTATTTTTTTCATTAAACTGAATCATTAGTAAACAAAACAAAAAAGAGTCTGGACATCAATCCGACTCTTTCTATGTAATAGATATATAAATGGTGTTCGATTCGCACAGAATTGCTTCACACGTTTAAATTCTATTCAATTGCTTTAGTGTTAATCCAAAGATTGGTCCAATCGCTAGTACACATAGAAGTGTTCCGATACCAATAGGGGCACCTAATAATACGCCTACAACGACCATTAGTGCATCTAAACCGATCCGAATAAAAGTTAAACTGAATCCCGTAAATTTATAAAGCAATTGAGTCAGTGCTTCTAGTGCGGCAGATCCTTTATTTGAAGAAACATATAATCCCGCTCCAACCCCAAATAAAATAGGAGCTAAAAGAACTGCCATGATCGAATAGCCAGTCATGTTAACTGAAAGTTTATTTAGCCATGGTTCAATCTGTCCAATCAGTAATCCCAATCCAAAACCATTGATTAAACTACCGATCCCTAATTCTTTTCGATTGAAGATAGCAACGATTCCTAACACTACTGCATTAAACAACAAACTAGCTACCCAAAAGGGAATATCGATCAACGTCAACATTCCTAATAAAAAAACACTGATCGTATCTGCGCCTTTATGTGCAGTGATCAATAATGTGATCGCTAATGCAATCATACTTGTCCCTAAAATCACTTGTATTATTTTTTTTCGTTCTAATCTATTCATTTTTCCTCCATCAAACCAAAAGATCCGCTTGTTGAACGATCAGATATTAAACAAATGACGATACATTTATTATATCTGATACGCCAACTAAACCTATGGAGCCTATTTTACTATTAAATAGGAAGAAATAACTATCAACTATTACGGCTACCACTGAAATAATTAACGTAAAAGGAAGCGATTTATCTGGTATAATGAGAAAAGGTTTACATCGTTAAAAGAACGACTGTTTTTCTAAAAAATTCCCCCGCTTTTTCACCCATACATTCTTAATCTTCTTTATGATACTCATACTTTTCAAAGTCTACTTTATCTAGCCATAAAAACCTTTGAGCCCAATTATTGACATCAAAAAAGTTTAAAATGTTCGGATCAACTGGCTGAAAAGGTGAATGCAGGAATTCCGGCAATTCATCCAAATTTCGTTCCTGCAGTAAAAAGATATTTTGAGGATTATAAAAATAGTAGCTTTTAATTGCTTCATTGTCAGTCACTAACTTTTTCTCAAAAAAACTAGATTCAAAAGTTCGTAAAGTGACTCCTTTTTGTCCTGCTCTCATGAGTTCTAAAATTCCTTGTGATTGTGCGGTCAATGCTAAATAATCTGCGTAAGAAAGATAATTCGCCTGCTCATTTCCTCGTGAAGGTAAAATATAATAATTGGTTGTAAGTCCACGCTGTTCAAATTCCTTGCGATAGCTCTCTGCTAGCTCCTTACGACCATTATCAGTGGCACCAAAAAACAAATCAGAAGTGACTTCCACCTGAGGAATCTTCATCTTTTTAGAATAAAATGAACTATTGTGGCGTAATCCAAGTTTTTGCGCCTCTATCCGGTCAAAATGGTATATTTCATCGACGGCCGATTCGTTTTGTGCTTGTTGAAGCATTCTAAAGTGTTCCTCTTCTTTCAAATGATTCCAAAAGTATAAAACGATTTTAGCTGTTGTATAAGGGCGGATCTTCGCAGCTATTTCCGTTTCGAATCCATAATCTAAAAAAACGATCAATTCATATTCTTTCAATTTGGGGTGGAAAAAATTAAAATACACTGGATCTAATAAATCTTTTCCCGAAATGACATCTAATGAATCAATCGAGGGTAAAAAATACAACGCTTTATCTTTTGCAACCAATAAGATAGGCAATTTTGACATTCTGGTTTCCTCACTTTCCTATGACCATTATGGTTCATTTGATTAATTCAATAGTAACATGAAAATTAGTGATTTTTTGCTATCATAATTTCTTCCCTTAGGAAAAGACAAACAAAACGCTCTCTTATTAGGGTTTGCTCCTACTATCAAGTTTTACGCTTACATAGGAAATTTATGACAAACATATGATGTTTTCATTAAAGTAGAAATTTTTATTTACAGAATTGTTGAAATTGTCAGATAATTTGCTATGATATAAAAAGTTATTTTTCTACTTAATATAGTTATCAATCATTTGACTGCGATTGTTTCGCCGTCAATAGTTTAGTCTTAGAAAAGGGGTTGCTTATGGAGAAAACTGAAACAAACAAACTAAAAAAACAACTAAGTTCCAGACACATCACGATGCTAGCACTGGGGGGTGCTATTGGTGCGGGACTATTTAAAGGAAGTGGCGAAGCTATTGGGATTGCCGGTCCTGGTGTCTTGATTGCTTTTTTGATTGGTGGGGCTGTTTTATTCATCGTAATGAATGGTCTTGGTAAATTAGTTTTAGATGACGGGGATACCCAGCATGGATTATCGGGGCTTGTTCGACCTTTTTTAGGTGCCCATTCTGCTGACTTTATCGACTGGGTTTACTATTCATTATGGACGATCAATATTATTGCCGAAGCTGTAGCGGCAGCATCCTTCTTACAATTATGGTTTCCAACGATTCCACCTTGGACCTTTGTCTTAATTCTAGCCGTGTTGACAACGTTGATTAATTTATATTCTGTGCGGTTATTTGCTGAAACTGAGTATTGGTTGGCATTTGCTAAAATCAGCGTAATCATATTGTTGATTATCTTCGGGATATACCTGGTAGGTCATCAAATGTTTGACATTGGGGTCTTTCCTACACTAAACAGTATTACGGATCATGGTGGCTTTGCCCCTCATGGTATGAAAGGAATCGTCAACTCGTTACTCGTAGTTATTTATTCTTATGGTGGTTCAGAATTGATTGCGATCACAGTAAGTGAAGCCGACAATCCCAAAAAAGCGATTCCTAAGGCAATTCGTGGAGTAATGGGACGAATCATTTCATTTTATATCATTCCATTGTTCTTGTTGTTAATCATTTTCCCTTGGGATACCTTGGCAAACTCATCTGCTAGCCCATTTGTGATGGTATTTGAAAAAATGCATATTCCATTTGCCGCTGATCTTGTAAACTTTGTGATCATCTTAGCGCTCTTTTCTTCCATCAACTCAGGTGTATATGCTTCTTCACGTTTGCTGTATTTCCGTTTAAAAGACAAAAAAGGGGCAGCAAAAAAACTATCTGTTTTAAATAAACACCATGTTCCACAACGTTCCGTATTATTTTGCGCAAGTGTTTTATATTTAGGCGTTGTTCTTTCTTACTTTGTTGGTGACAAACTATTTGGCTATTTGGCTGGTTCTCTTTCCTACACTGTCTTAGTCATCTGGCTTATGATCAGTATTGCAGCCTTTATCCTTGCTTTAAAGAAAGGTTCTCTTTTTGAAAAAGGGGTAAACTTATTAGCAATCGTAGTTTTAGGATTGATCTTTGTGGGAATCTTCTTCACTAATTCAATTGGTGTGACATTATTGACTGCCCTTCTTTACTTGGTGATTTTCTTTAGCTACCGCAAGAAAAATGATATCTTTGCTTAAAAGCCCTATAAATAGCTTGAGTTCCTTAAGCCAAAAACAAGCAACTAAGTTGTACCAATCAATTTAGTTGCTTGTTTTTTTGTAAGCTGAGAAGATAAAAGTTGGGGAAAAAATAAAAGGAGTGTTTTTAAATGAAAAAGTATTGGAAATTTTTATTAATGATTGGGGTATCGACCGTCATCATGTTTGGTATGATGTATTTGAATGTCTACTCGATCGATCATCTTTTCTTTAGTCGTACACGGGTGTTCATGGCATTGATGATGGGCGCTGTAATGGCGATCATCATGCTCTTATTTATGTGGAAAATGTATGAGAATAAAACATTGAACAAAATCATTTTAGGGGTAAGTGTCTTAGTATTTGCCGGTTCTTTGTTTATGGTCCGTAGTCAAACAACAGTCAGTGATGTCGCTTGGATGAAAGCCATGATCCCTCATCATTCGATTGCTATTTTAACCAGTAAACGTGCCAATTTGAAAGATCCTGAAGTCAAGAAATTAGCAAACGACATCATCGAAGCGCAAGAAAAAGAAATCGAACAAATGAAGAAGTTGATTGAAGAACAAAAATAAGTATATCGTAAAAAAAAACGCCCGAAACATTGCTGTTTTGAGCGTTTTTTTGATTCAAATATTCCGAGAGTTTATTCGTTTGTATCGATACCAAGCGTTCCATTCGGCTTTTCGTCTATTTTTTCGAACCCTAATCCAGTAAAGGCGCTAACCATTGAAAAAACTGGTGAGAGTAAACTGAAAAAGACAAATGGTAAGTATGTGAGGGTTGGAATCCCAAAGGTACTAGCTACAAAGCTGCCCGCAATTCCCCAAGGTACAAGGTAATTGATCACTGTGCCACCATCTTCTAACGTTCTACCTAAAACAGTTGGGTCAAACCCAGCTTTCTGGTAAGTTTCTTTGAACGCATTCCCAGGTAAGATAA
This sequence comes from Enterococcus sp. DIV1682a, assembly GCF_051711005.1. Classification (NCBI taxonomy): domain Bacteria; kingdom Bacillati; phylum Bacillota; class Bacilli; order Lactobacillales; family Enterococcaceae; genus Enterococcus; species Enterococcus sp. DIV1682a. Next base: position 657,156 of record NZ_JBIOLT010000001.1, on the reverse strand, counting down.
CTGATAAAAATTGTTCTCCAATAAAGAGATTGACACCAATACTTGTCATCAATGTGGTGAAAATCAATTTTGGTGTATTGGTCATTTTCTTAGAAACGACATCCATAACAGTTGAAATCAAACCGAATTCAATGAGTAATCCACCAAGTGATAATGTTAAAATGATCAAAGAAACAGTTGGCATCATACTTTCGATCCCACCACGACTAAGTAATGAATCAATTTGTTGATTGCCAGTAGTTGCAACGAATCCAGATTCAATCACTGTCGCTAAACTACTAAGAGAAGTTTGCGGATTCTGAATAAAGATCATCCCCACCGCCACAGCTATATTTAATAGAATAGTCAAGATAGCTGGTACTTTTTTCCAAGCACATAATAACATTAAGAACAAGGGAATCAACGACCAAAAAGAAATTGTAAAGTTTGCTTCCAGAATATCAGTGACTTCTCGGATAGCCGTTAGACTAGTTTCTCTATTTGTGTGTCCAAGAACCATGAACAAAAAGAAGGAAACGACAAAAGCTGGAACCGTAGACCACATCATATGTTTGATGTGCTTGAATAAATCGGCATCAACGATTGCTGCGGCTAGATTGGTTGACTCTGACAAAGGAGACATTTTATCTCCAAAAACAGCACCTGAAACAATTGATCCCACGACTAACGCTGGATTAATTCCTAATGTCGTACCAATACCGAAAAATGCGATTCCAATCGTTGACATGACAGTAAAAGCACTCCCTACTGCACTACCGACGATAGCACAAACAACAAATACAGAAGGAACAAACCACTTGACACTTATCAATTTAAAACCAATAACCATAAGTGTCGGGATAATTCCTGCTTGGATCCACACCGCAATCAGTGCGCCGACTAATATAAAGATAAAAATCGGAATGATTCCCGGTTTGATTCCATTGATAATTCCTTCATGTAACCACTCTGTTGGGTATCTTTTCACTACAGCGTAAAGCATGATCATTCCAATTGCTGCTAAGATCGTAATGTTTGGTGATAATTTTAATCCGACAACCCCAATTGCTATACTTGCCACAATCACCAATAAGACAAATACAGCTTCTTTAAAACTCGGTTTTCCTTTTTTCTTCATAATCATTCTCCTTTTTTAGTTAATCGAAGTACTAAAAAAGAATAGATATCGAATGACTCCGCCACAATTCATGGGCATTTCCCCCTCTAATCAAACAAAAAGAACTATTTTCAACTAAGGACGAATGACTCCGCGGTACCACCTTAATTAAAAACAGTTCTGTTTTTCACTTTGATTTAACTATTTAGTTTTTATTCCTTTTCATGTAATTCGACATTTCGGCTTGATCGGTTCGCAGCTACCACCGACTTTCTGAACAAAACACCTGAAACGCTACTATGTGAAAAGTTGACTTTCATGAAGTTTACCTTCTGCGAGATTTTTTGTCAATACAAAATGACTATTTTTTTCAAATCATAAATCATTATTTATTTAAAAAGTCGAACCAGTTAATTGACTTTTTTCTAAAAGTTGTTGGTGTTCTTCCTGAATCTTTATCAATAAAGCTGGTTGTTCGAATAAATCTAAAGCGGTAGCCGCTAATAGTTCTGCTGCAATGGCGATCGATGCCAACCCTTTTTCACTTTTTGCGGCTGCTTTAAACTCTTTCGAATGTCCAGCGATATACTCATCTGAAATCGAAATAGTTGGTTGAATCGTCGGAATCACTTGACTGACATTCCCTACATCAGAGGACCCTAAGCTGGTCTTTTCTGTTACATCGATTTCCGTTTCTGGAACTCCAGCTGCTTTTGCATGTGTAAAAAACAACTCATCGAAAGAAGGTGTCGGAATCATATGATCTACCGCATTTTGAAACAAACCAAATTCATAGCTTGTGCCCGTACTCAACGCAGCCCCTTTCACGATTTGTTCCACTTTTTTAAAGACTATATCTAATGTTTGGCGATTGCCAGCACGTAAATAAAAACGTCCTGCAGCATATTCAGGGATGACGTTAGCAGCAACTCCGCCGTTAGTGATGATCCCATGGATATTGACATCTTTAGGTAATTGTAAGCGTAGTGCGTTGATACCATTAAAAACTTGGATCAGTGCTTCTAATGCGTTTACTCCCTTTTCGGGTGCTGCAGCAGCGTGAGAAGCAACTCCATAAAATTTGATATCAACTGGATCATTAGCTAGCGATTCGGTTGTTTTTCCGTAACGGTAAGCTGGATGAGCACATAAAGCAGCCGCCACATCGTCAAATAATCCCTCACGAACAAAGCTCCCTTTCGCTGAACCATTCTCTCCTCCTTCTTCCCCTGGTGTTCCATACACTCGGATCTCACCACCAATTTCGTCAATTTGTTTCTTAATGATACTCGCGGCTAATACAGAATACGTTCCAAAAAGATTATGTCCACACGCATGTCCAATTCCAGGAAGTGCATCAAATTCAGCTAAAAATGCAATCGTCGGACCTGGCTTATCTGAGCGATAGCTAGCAGCAAATCCTGTACGGTGTCCAGCGACCTCCTTTTCAACTGTAAAGCCTTCTTTTTCTAATTGGCGAATCAAAGCAGCAGATGAATAAAATTCGTAATTGCTCACTTCTGGATGTTGATGGATATCCAAGGCAAGTGCTTGATATTCTGGTAATCTTTCTTGGATCGCTTTTTTCAATAAACTGGATCGATTCGTTGAAATAGTTGATGTAGTCATAAAAAAATTCCTCCTTGTATGCTGGCTTCCGATAAAAATTTCTAGTTAATTTGAGCTGTACTTTCTGATGATGCTCATTTACGACCAAAGGTTTTCCATGCTGGAACACTCGAACCTTTTGACGTTTCTTCAATGACTTTAGCAGTTGCTTCAGTTTGATAAGTATCAACGATTTTTTGATACGTACGGTTTGTTTCATCTTCTTTTCGGGCAACAATGATGTTGACATAAGGGCGGGCACGATCATCCACTGGTTCTAAGAAAATTGCATCTTTCGTTGGTGTGAACCCTGCATCGACTGCTACCCCACTATTGATGACCGAAAGACTCACATCGTTTAGCGCACGTGCTGTTTGCGAAGCATCCAATTCTGTGAGCTTAAGTTTTTTATCGTTTTCTGTCACATCAGAAATCGTCGGAGTCTGTCCCTTCGATGGATCAACTTTGATCAGCCCCGCTGATTGAAGAAGAAGTAAAGCTCGTCCCCCATTGGTTACATCATTAGGGATGGCTACTTTTGCACCTTCTTTTACTTCCTCAATCTTTTTGATCGTATTGGAATAGATTCCTAATGGGGCATTTACGGTGTTTCCGATTGAAACTAGATTTGTGCCATGTTCTTCATTATAGTTATCTAAAAAGAACTGGTGTTGAAAGGCATTCAAATCAATTGAGCCATCAGCTAAGGCCGCATTTGGTTGATTATAATCGGTAAACTTTACATATTCTAATTCAATATTCTCCTTTTTTAGACGTGCTTTTACATCGTCCCAAACATCTGTATCTTCACCAATCACCCCTAATTTGACAGTTGTTTCTTTTGTTTTTGTATCTGCCTTTCCTTGACTACAGCCTGCCAACCAAAATAATGCGACGAATGTCACTACAGCAAATCGAATCACTTTTTTCATTTTTTTTCCTCCATTAATGTGATATTTTTTTAATTAGAAAATTACTGATAAATTGACTTAAAAACACCAATGCCAAAATCAATAATGTCGCAACAACCGTTACGTCTGTTTGAAATCGATTATAGCCCCGAGAAATAGCTAAATTTCCTAAGCCACCAGCTCCTACAGCACCTGCCATTGCGGTTAAGCCAATAACATTGATGATCGTTAAAGCTGAGACACGAATGATACTAGGTAGTCCTTCCAGTAAATAAACACGAAAAATGATACCCAATGGACTCGTTCCCATTGCTTGTGCAGCTTCGATAACACCGGGATCAACTTCAAGCAAGGCATTTTCGATTTGTCGAGCAAAAAAAGGAACGATGCCGACAATCAGAGGAACTAGTGCTGCCGTTGCTCCAATTGTTGTTCCGACAATAAAACGAGTCGTCAATGCAAGTAAAGAGAGTAAAATGATAAATGGAATGGATCGTACGATATTGATCACCTTATCAAAAAGTTCAAAACATAAGCGGTTTTCAATTAATCCTTTAGGGCGGGTAACGACTAAAACCACCCCTAATATAATGCCCAAGATTCCCCCAATCAAAGCAGACCAGAAAGTCATATATAGTGTTTGCTTTGTCGCTTCAATGAATTCATCTGGGATCAAATAAACATTTGGCAGATAGCTTTTGAGCCATTCGTTCATCTTAAACGCCTCCTTCAACGAGTTTGATTCTTTCTTGTGTTTCATGTTTTTGTAAGAGATTGACTTTGACACCTAATTGGATCAAATAATCTAGGGCTTTTTGTTTTTGAATACTATCTCCCGCTAAAGTTACCACCAAGCTTCCTATCGGTGTTTCTTGCAGCCATTCGATATTGCCATAAAGAATGTTTGCTGTTACTTGGTATTTGCTATACAACTGGGCAATCAATGGTTCATTCGTTTGGCTCCCCACATAACTCAGTTCAACTAGCCATTTATCCGTAAGCTCTTCTGCAAAGCCTTGCTGTCCAGTAATCTTTTCCAATGCTTGATCTAAGTGAGTCGCTGTACGTATAAAATCTTTCGTTAGTTCTTCTTTTGGATGACTAAAAATTTGAACACTACTTCCACTTTCGATAATTCGTCCAGCTTCCATCACCGCCACTTTATTACAAATTTCTTTTACTACTTGCATTTCGTGGGTGATCAAGACGATCGTTAATCCTAATTGGCGATTTAATTTTTTGAGCAGCGCTAGAATTTGATGAGTCGTTTTTGGATCAAGGGCACTCGTCGCTTCATCACAAAGCAATATTTTGGGATCATTTGCTAAAGCTCTCGCAATCGCTACTCGTTGTTTCTGTCCACCAGATAATTGGTTGGGATAGGCAGAAGCTTTTTCCTTTAACCCAACTAAATCCAGTAAGTCACTTACTTTCTGACGACGTTCCTGTTTTGATTTCCCAGTATACTTTAAGGAGAAATCAACGTTGTCAAAAATTGTGCGACTTTCCATTAAGTTGAAATGTTGAAAAATCATACCAATCGTTTTCCGTTCTTTTCTTAATTCTTTTGGTGTGAGATCACTTAAATTCGTCTGCTGAATGATTACTTCCCCCTTCGTTGGTTTCTGTAAGAAATTCATCACACGAACTAATGTGCTTTTTCCTGCCCCAGAATAGCCCACAATGCCATAGATATCTCCTTGAGCCACCGATAAATTCACTTCATTGACAGCTGGGATGTCTTTACCTTTTTGCTCAAAATGGACACTGATGTTTTTTAACTCAATCATTCGTTCTCCTCCTTGTTGTATAATAAAAAAGGCATCCTCAAGAAAATGAACTCAATCATTTCCTTGAGGACGCCTTTTTGCGTGTTACCACCTCATATTCAAGCCACATTCACATGTCGCTCCTCTTCAAGTACAAACATACTCTAGCGAGATACCGGTCGCAGCCGTTACCGCCTCACAAAATGCTTGGGGTAAAATGCTCAGTAGCCATTTTCCAATCGTTCCTCTTTGCTTCTTCTCAGCTCCCGAAGCTCTCTGTTAAAAGATTTCCAACTGTACTTACTACATCATTGCAAAAAAATATATAAAAAAAATCCTCTTACCAACAAAAAATGTTAGTAAAAGGACGACGAATCGTGGTACCACCTTTATTCGGAAGTTTCCTTCCCTCTAGCCAACGTCTCATTCCTGAGAGATTGGGGTTCAGTTTAACGGTTGAACGACGACCGAATTTATCTACTTATCGACAAATTATTCTCCAAGGCCATTTTCAACTTTGCGGATTTGACTCTTTTCACCAAACAGAGCCTCTCTAAGAAATCGTTCAAGTTTACTTTCCTTATCAACGAATATACTTATTTAGTTGTTGCGAATAATTTACCGTACTCATAATTAAAAGTCAAGGAAGAAGTTTACAAAAAAATGATTGAATTATTTTGTTGTTTTTTTATCTAACATTTCAATAACAGTTCGTAAGTCGTTTCCTTCAGCAAGTAAATTTAATTTTTCTTTTTCTTCTGCTGTATAATTTCGTTCAAAACTAGTATCTGGAATTAAAACAACGCCCATCCCAGCTCGGGAAGCAGAAGTAGCTCCAACTAAAGAATCTTCCACTGCAAATGCTTCTGAAGCAACTAATTTTGTTCTTTCTAAAGCGGTTAAGTAAGGAACAGGTGAAGGCTTGTTTTCACTTACTTCATCACCGAATGTCATCGTATTAAAATAATTAGCCAAATCAAATTGGGCTAAGATATCAGTCGCTCTTTTAGTAACTGTCGTTGTCGCTAATCCAAGTCGTAAGTCACGTTTTTTTAATTCAGCTAAAACTTCTTTCGCATAGGGTTTTAATTGTATCCCACCGTTATGAAGCTGTTGATAAAAATATTCTTCACGCTTAGCACGAACTTCTTGAACTTTTTCAGGGCTTCCAGCTGCTTTCACTAAAATGTCAAAACTTTGCTTCCAGTTTTTACCTCCCCAAGCATCTACTACTTCTTTGGGAATCGCTAAATCATACTGTTGGAATCCCCATAACCAACCATCACGATAGGTTTTCTCCGTGTCAACTAATAGTCCATCTAAATCAAATATTGCGCCTTTCATTTTTCACTATTCCTTTCAGAAAACAATATCCATAGTTTAGCATGTTTCATTGTTATTTGCACAGAACGAATCATATTTTCCTTTCATAATAAAATGAAAGGTATAGAAAAAAATGAGCCCGAGGCACTTTTGAAGTGCCCCGAACTCATGATTAGAGGTGAGAATGGACGGGTAAACGGTGTTCATTCATCAACTCCTTGCAATAAGCCTGAATTTTTCAAAACATGAGAAGCTGTTTCAAAAAACTCTTTCTTATTGTCTTCGGAGCTACCCGATAACTTCACAACCTCTTTTTCACGGTGTTCATTCATCAACCCTTATAATAGTTCGCCGAATTTTTTAATATAGAATTTTTTGACCATTGTCACTAATGTCAAGTAAGCTAAAATCGTTACGACTAACCAAGTCCAGTAAGTTCCTGGTAACGGCATCAAACCTAGTTCTGCACCAAAGCCTGTAAATGGCAGAATCGAACCTACAACGATTCCTAATGTCGTAATCGTAAACATCGCAAATGTCGCATTGCTTTGAATAAATGGAATCTTTGGTGTCCGTAGTGCGTGTAGGACTAATGTTTGTGACCATAATGATTCAACGAACCAACCTGCATGGAACAACGCAATAAATACGATCTTTTGTTGTGCATCTAATGTATGGAAATCTCCACCTACAACTGCTGGACAAATGATAAAGTACATCAATAAGTAGGTAGTGATATCAAAAATCGAACTCGTAGGTCCAAAATACACCATAAATTTCCCAATGCTTGATGCTTCCCATTTTTTAGGCTCATGTAAGTATTCTTTATCCATTTTATCCCATGGAAGTGAGATACAAGACACATCGTAAATCAAATTCAAAAAGAGAATTTGCAGTGGCAACATTGGTAAAAATGGTAAGAATGTGCTGGCAACTAAGACAGAGAACATATTCCCAAAGTTTGAACTTGCAGTTGCCTTGATGTATTTCATGATGTTCCCAAATGTTTCTCGACCAGATAAAAGACCTCTTTCTAAAATCGTTAAATCTTTTTCTAGTAAGATCACATCGGCTGATTCTTTTGCGATATCTACTGCTGTATCAACCGAAATACCGATATCCGCTACTTTCATTGCCGGTGCATCATTGATACCATCGCCTAAAAAGCCCACGGTATGGCCATTTTGACGTAAAGCTGTCGTTAAACGAGCCTTTTGTTGAGGATTCAATTTAACAAATACTTCATGATTTTCAGCAACTTGTGCTAATTCACGATCATCCATTTCTGAAATCTTTTCGCCAGTGATCAATTCATTAATTTCCAGACCCACTTGACGACAAACCGAACGAGTGACTAATTCATTATCACCAGTTAAGACTTTGACTGCGACACCATGATCTTTCAATGCTTTTAGTGCTTGTTTCGTCGTTTCTTTTGGAGGATCAAGGAAAGCAAGGTATCCAATCAATACCATATCTGACTCATCTTTCACTGAAAATTCGCCAACTACGCTTGGGTTTGTTTTTTGGGCCACCCCGATTACACGTAGACCATCTTCATTTAAATCTCTCACTTTTGCAAGAACTGATTCTCTTTTTTCATTGGTTAATGGACTAACGATCCCATCAATGTCGATGTAATTAGAGATACTCAACATCTCTTCGATCGCACCTTTGGTAATCATTTGTGTTTTACCTGCGGTGTCCTCTACAACGACACTCATCCGACGACGTTCAAAGTCAAATGGAATTTCATCCACTTTGCGGTAATTGATTTTATCGGTTGCTAATGTTTGTTTGGCTTCATCAATAATTGCTACATCCAACAGATTTTTTAATCCTGTTTGATAGTAACTATTTAAATACGCATGGCGTAAAACACGATCATCTTCTTTACCAGAACAATCCATGTGGTATTCTAAAATGATTTTATCTTGAGTCAATGTCCCAGTTTTATCCGTACATAACACGTCGATCGCACCAAAGTTTTGGATCGCATTCAAATTTTTGATGACCGTTCCTTTTTTCGCCATCACGCTAGCGCCTTTAACTAAGTTCGTAGTAACAATCATTGGTAACATTTCAGGTGTAAGACCGACTGCTACAGATAAACCGAATAGAAAAGCTTCCAGCCAATCCCCTTTAGTCAACCCATTGATAACGATAACTGTTGGTGCCATTAAAGCCATGAATTTGATCAATAACATGGATGTTTTATGAATACCAATTTCAAAGCTTGATTTGATCGGTTTTTCAGAGAGCGTTTGAGCCACATGTCCAAATAATGTTTCATTACCAACAGATACAATAATACCTTCAGCACTCCCGCTGATAACGTTACTTCCCATAAAAGCCAAATTTTCATAACTAGTTTCACTCAAAGTCTCATCATCGTAAACAATCGCTTGCTTTTCGACAGGGTAACTTTCACCAGTTAAGGCAGCTTGTGAAATAAATAAATCTTTGGCTGACAACAGACGCATATCTGCAGGAATCATATCACCTGCTGATAATCGAACAAGGTCTCCACAAACGATTTCTTCCATTGGAATCTCAGTATAATCACCGTTACGTTTAACTGCTGCGGTTACTTTTACCAATGATTTTAATTTTTCTGCGGCTTGGTTAGAGCGAACAGATTGAACCAACGTCATCGTTCCACTGACGATGACCATCGTAAAGATGATAATTACTCCAAATAAATCTTTATCCCCAGGAGCGGCTAACACGTATTCTGTGATAAATGAAATCACTCCGAGTGCAATCAATACCAAGGTGAATGGTGTAATATAAGCTTTTAAAGCTTCTACAATAAAGGGTGTTTTCTTCCCATAAGAGATTGAATTTTCACCATATTTTTCTCTTGATTCTTCAATTTGTTCGTCTTTCATTCCTTGATCAGTCGAATGAAAGAAGTTCAATAATTCTTGTTTTGTCTTTCCTGCAAATGCAGCATACATTTTTTGTGTATCTCTCTTTTTTTCCATCTCATTTTTCTCCTTAGACCCAGTAAATATAAGCAATACTTATTTAAGCTGGGTTATTTTTAGTTAGTTGAGTAATGGAGAAAATGCTGTATTTAAAGGGGCTGAAAACAGATAGATAATAGCCTCAGCCAGCAATTTCTCTCGCATTATTTTCTTCGCAGGACTGTCATCCATTTGTTCTCATCTCCTTTAACTTGATAGAATTGTTCTTGTTTCTCTTTCGTTTTAAAAGCATCAACTTCCCAACGAAACCACCTCCATTTTTGTTTGTTAGGATTGTTTCAACACAAAAAGACCTTTCATCAAAAATTCAGCGAAAGGTCGAAAAAGCACATAAAAAAAAGCTTCTTTGATCTCATCGTTGAGTTTTGACACTGTACAACGTAAAAAGCAATTCCTTGCTTTTAGCTACCTTATGAAAAGCCTTGTCTCGACAATTCCTGTTCTACCCATTGGCGTCTCTCGACGTTTTTGGGCAGTAGCCTGTGTTTGTATAGGAGCCTCACCTAACAAATCCTATTTAGTTTTCCTTCGTAAATATAACAATTTATGCACCGATTGTCAAACTTATTTTTTGCTTTTTCCAAACATTTATGGTAAATAAATTGTTTTTGATTGATGGGGTTAGAAAATTCTTATTGTACTTAATAGCCCGCATGTTGATCAGCTTTTTCACTTTGATTGTGGGTTTACTCAGACACCAGTATAATAAAGTTATAACAAAAAAAGGGGTGTATCAGATGGAACGTACATTGGTCATTATCAAACCGGATGGTGTCAGACGTCATTTAATTGGGCGGATCATCCAACGATTTGAAGAAAAAGGATTAGCAATTACTGAAATGAAGTTTGCAACAATGACAAAAGAACTCGCACAAGAGCATTATCATCACTTAAGCGGTCGGAGCTTTTTCGATGAATTAATTGATTATATGACCTCGGGACCAGTAGTCTATCTTGTTTTAGCTGGAGAGGATGTCATCGATATCGTCCGTAAGATGGTCGGTGCAACTAAAGCTGTAGATGCTGTTCCTGGAACGATTCGTGGAGATTATGCCTTACCTGGAACTGAAAATATCATTCATGCATCTGATTCAAGAGATGCTGCAACCAATGAAATCAATCGTTTTTTCCCATTATTCGATACAAAAAAGCAAAAATCTGAGATCGTTCATCCTGAATGACCAAACAGATTTGCTCTGACTGATAGTTGAGTGAAAGAGCAGAAAAGTACCTGACAGTTCGTTTAGTCAATGATTGTTGCAAGGTCTTTTCTACTCTTATTCACTTGTCTTACTTATTCTTGTTCTATCTTGGCAATCTGTTCAAAAAGCATCATTTTTTTCTCTTCCTCTTTTATCACTTCCAAGAGTTTCTCTTCAAGACGTTTGCGCTCTTTCTTGCCTAGGGTATATTCGATGACCGTAAAAAAAGTATTCAACTCTTTTGAAAGTGGTTCACCTAAGGCTTGTGCAATCAGCTTTCTGTAGTATTCTGTCATCAAACTTTCATAAATGATTGTTGATTTTTCTTTGTGTGCCAAACTGCGAGACATATCGAGGTTGATACTACGCGCTTTTTTGAAACGTTTTTTATCGATATAATAAAGCGTGAGATTCATTAAAAATGTAAATAAATAGTCTTCATTCAAAGAATCGGTCATTTGTCGCATTCTTTTTTTGATTTTCAAGTAATGATTATCTAGAAATGAATCACTGAAAATATAGGGATACTTGGAAAGAATATCTAACTCAAAATGACCATATTCCCTGATTTTCATAAAGTATTCTTCAATCGTGCGACACTCATATCCTAGAAATTCTAATTGCAACTCCATTTTTCCATTCGTCTGCCAAAACATCTGTAGATTTAACATTAAATAGTATAAATCAGCTGTTTTTTTATATTGCTTTCGATTGTTGGCAATTTCCTTATAAGGATCAAAGTTCTCTTCTTGGATTTTATTTAAAAGATGCCGACTTTTCTTCGTTTTTTTGGGTTCTTCAAGCTGATTACGTAACCATTCATATTCGGCCAAAGAAATATTTAAGCGTTCCAAGAAGGCTTTTAGTGTACAAAAAGAGATCTTCTTTACGGTATGATTTTCGATTCCTACTAGAGATGTTTTGGAACAGATTCCCTTTGCTAACTGTGTTTGTGTCAACTTTCGATTCACTCGAAGTTGCTTGATTAATTCTCCATCATACATAATTGATCGTTACCAAAACCAATAACTGAGTGAGTGCCATGTACGAAACAGTTGATCTTCCATCCTTCTTGTAACACTTCTACAACACGTATCACATGACCGTTTGTATGATAAGAAATGTTTAGCCAAAGTGTTGAAAAATAAATTAGCTGCTTGGATCTGTGCTTCTATATGTACATGTTCGTTCATTGCCAGTTGTTGTTTTGATTAAACGTTTCCCCTCCTTGTTGTTTCTGATTTTTATTCTTCGGTCAACCTATAGCTGACAAGTTTATCCTATTTCCCTTTTCTATTTTTATTTGATTCAACTGAATTCAGCCATCATTTTTTACACCTATCCAAATTTCCTCGGATTTTTCACTTCCAAAAGAATCGCTGTAAAAAATTTGTTTCCTTCACTAATTACATACGCTAAAATAAAAAAGTTTACGAATTATATAAAAAAAACTTCCAAAAAAGTGAAAACAAATCGACTTTTTTGGAAATTTTATCAACTATTCATTTAATTATTATCATCTGTTTCTGCAGGGTAAAGGTTAGTCGTTGTTTTATTTCCATTTTTAGAATAAACACTCGTGGACTTGCTTCCTTTTTGTTTTTCAATGGTTTCATTTTTCTCTGCATCATTTTTATAATCATACTTTTTAGGATCAATCGTTTTAAAGTTATCTGGTACATAGAAACGTAATAGATTCTCTTGATTCAACTTATCAGATAAACTTAAAGCCGTTTTGACTTGATTCTGATCTTTTTCCACTTCTTTTTGGATACCAGCTTTTTTAGGATCAATGATTTCCCCTGTTTGGTTATCATAAGTTTTTCCATCTAAAACGGTATATTTAGGTGTCACAAAATTACCATTTCTAAAGGCAACCAACTGATCATGCTCTGGTGAAAGCAAATCTGTACCAAAATGGATATAGTCTTTATCATTGATTCCTACTAAGTGTAACAGGGTAGGTAACACATCAATTTCGCCACCATATTCATGATTGATCTCACCTTTTTTATAACCTGGAATGTGGAACATCAATGGCACTCGCTGCATTTGAGCATTATCAAAATCATCCCAAGTAGCAGGGTCTTTTCCTAAGGCTTTCGCCAAGTCTTTATTATCCGTATTGGATATTCCAAAATGATCTCCGTAGATGACAAACATTGAATTTTGATAGATACCGGATTTTTTCAAATACGTAAAGAATTGTTCCAACGATTGATCTAAATAATGAGCTGTCCGGACGTAATCATCTACTCTGCTATTGCCAGTCTTCAATGATGGGAAATTAAAATGTTTATCGTCTGTATAGTATGGCGTATGATTGGTTACCGAAAGAAACTTAGTATAGAACGGTTGTTGTAAATGTTCCAAATATTTAGCTGATTCTCTGAATAAGTCCTTATCTAAAATACCATATCCCAACGTTTCATCTGAACTATTGAAATAAGAACGATCAAAGAAGTTGTCATAGCCTAAATTTTTATACACATGATCTCGGTTCCAGAAGCTCCCGACATTCCCATGGAAAACCGCGCTCGTATAACCTTGCTGTTGCGCCAAGATTGCTGGAGCAGCTTGGAACGTGTTATCTGAACCTAGCTCGGTAAACAAAGAACCTTGTGGTAAACCAAAAGTTCCCGTCTCTAACATATTTTCTGCATCACTTGTTTTTCCTTGCCCAACTTCATGGAAGAAATTGTCAAAGCTGATTGTTGATTGATTCTTATAGATACTATTTAAGAATGGCGTTACTTCTTGACCATCTACCTTCATATTGATTAGAAATTGTTGGAAGCTTTCTAAATGCAAGACAATGATGTTTTTCCCTTTAGCCACGCCAAATGTTGCTGGATTAGGAGCAGCATAATGATTTTCGGTGTATTTTCTCACTTCTTCTACACCATTACTACTTGCATGCGCACGAACACTACTTGTCATCCCTGTTTTGATAGCATCGTAAATAGTATAGGCATCGATTCCCAAATATTTGACGATGTAAGAACGGTCAAACGTCCGTTGCAACAATTGGGGACGATTTGCTTCACTAAGCGCTAAATTTCCTGAAAAAATCAACGCTGACAGACAAGTGACTGCGATCGCCACTGGTTTAGAGACTGCAGGACTTTTTACTGGTATTTTTTTAACAAACATCCAGATGATGAGTCCTACAAATACTAATATATCCAACCAATACAAAATGTCATGAGGTCTCATTAATGCAAAGGAACTTCCTGATAAACCTTGTGAAACTTTAGAAAAGCCTAGAATAGACTTTACGGTCACGAAATCTGTAAATTCTCGATAAAAAATAATATTCAAATAAAGCAAAAGCGTATTTAAAATATCAATGATTAAAAGAACAATCAATGCGGGTTTCAATTTTTTTATATATAATGCTAAACCAAAAAACAACAATGTCGTTGCAATTGGATTAATCCACAGAATAAAGTATTGGATGCTGCCTTCAACGCCCAATGAAAAATCAACGTAATAGGCAAAGATCGTTTTCAGCCAAAAGAAAAAACTAGCTGTCAAAACAATCAGCAAACGATTTTGGCACAATTTTTTCAAATGTGTCACAAGTATCACTTCTCTCTTTTATTTTTTTTTATTCTGCTCCTAAAAAATGAAAATTTCCTAAAAAAAGGGTTATTTTAAGATTTTTTTTAGAAATGAAGGGAACAATTATGGATATCTATGCCAAAAAAAGAACCCCTCAGACTAAATATGTCCATCCTGAGGAGTTTTTGTTAGCTGTTTTTGTTTTGGTCAACCTGAACTACAATAGTTTTAGTTATCGAATGAAGCAAGAACAATCAGTCAAAGATTCAGCAGAAAACAGTAACTTAGTAAAAACAAATGAACTTTCATCCTTTCAAATGAATGACTATCATGCACCTCTCAGTACTTGAGCTGGAAAAGACGGGCTGTCTCATCTATTTTCCAGTTTGCGTACTCTTACTAAAATACTCGTGTTACTTTGCCTTCTGTTGCTGACTTGCTTTGCTGTTTTTTGTGCTATTTTTAGTTGTACGACTCGATTGCGTCTTGGACTTACTTTGAATTGTTTCCGAACGTTCAGAAGAACTTTCCTGAGTCGGCTCAACCTGAGTCGTATCAGAATTTTCTTTGACTTCTTTATTCATTTTTATCCAATCTTTCAGACGGGTACTAACAACCTCACGATTCACCTTATCTGAATAGCTGGTTATTACTTTTCCGTTCTTTAATCGAGCTAGTTTTTCTCCGTCATTGGTTAAAAGTAAGACGGTCAAACGTTTATCGTTGAATTGATATTGTCTTAACGAAATAGCACTTAAGACATCATCAATATTGATAAACTGATTACTTTCCTTGTCTTTTGGCAAATAAAGCTCTAATTCTCCCTTATCATAGTTGGCTACTATCTTGTAATCCTTCCACCAATAAGTAGAAAATTCTTTTTTAAATTTATCTACTGATTCTTTACTTGCAATGATTTTTTCTGTTTCTAGTTGAGCGATATCTGCTGTCATTTTTCCTGAAACTGCGGCTGATAAAAAAAGCAGTAAGAAAAAACCAACTAACCAAAAGAGAAGAAAAGGACGTTTTTTTCTCATACCTTTCTCCACTCCCATTCAAATTTGCCTATTCCATTATATACAAAAAATGAAGAGTAAAGACAAAAAAGTAAAAAAAGATATTAAATAACGGAATTTTTTTTATAAATAACCCATACTGATGGATCGTTTTATAAAAAAGGTTGTAACTAAATTTATAGCAAAGCAAATTTAGAACGTTTCTAAGAACATACTTTCACCAAAAAAACGTTATAAGTACATTGAAAATAACCTGAAACTTACAACACTTGAGACTGTTAATCATTTACAACAATTACCTTTTGGATTAGTTTTGATAAACAATTTTGTTAATTGCATGCTTCGATTTATTTACCTTCGTTTTGGCTTGCTCTTTTCTTGAATAGACTTGAATAGACAGATTTCACTAATTTCTGTCCCCCTTGTTTACTTGATTACCCGAAAGTTATGATTTACTTCAGCATGAATTCGTTGATGTTTTCTTAAATAATCAGCAATCAGTTCAGTCATATCGATTTGGATTTCACGAATGATTTTATCGGCAGAGAACATGTGATAATTCCCTCCACCGACCGCTCTGTACTGATTCATGACTACTTCCAGCTCTTCCTCAGGATGGATCGGTTTGCCTGCTCTGGCTAATTTAGTGATCCTTTGCCCTACTGGTTGACGTAAATCGATCTCATAATCAATGCCCTCATACATGTCATAATTATAATACTGTGGTTTAGGTTCAATGAACGCAGGATTAAATACGATCTCGCCTGATTCTATTGCCAAGAAGTTTGCTGTTTGTTCTAAGGCATCTCTTAGATCCTGCCCTGTAATTTTAAGAACTGCTAAAGTATTAGGATAAATATAATTGGTAATAATTTCTCTCATTGTAATAGTTTCATTGAATCCTTGACCTTCATTGTTGAACAGAGCCGTTCCCGAAATCGATACTCCGCTGGCAGCCATTTGCACCCGATTAATAAACTCAATATAAGGATGTTCCACGATTCGTGCTTGCATCGGATCAGTGATTTTCATGTCTCCTTGTACCTCTCCCACTGGTTGATCAAGCCATGTTTGCAATTCATTTTCTGTTTTTTGAACAAGTGAAAGAATGTCTTCATCTGCCTCGTCAGTTACTAAGGAAATCAGTTCTGCTTTTCCGTCCGAAACACGATAGCCATTAACTGTTCTTTCCAAGGATAATTCGATTTTACCTAAAAATTCGCCACGATAGCCCGGTTGGATAATCGGCACACCATTTACCTTCGCAGCAATCACTCGATGTTGGTGCCCAGTAATCAACGCATCCATCCCAGCTACTTCTTGGAGTAGTTGGAAGCCTTCATTTTCGCCAGTCAACGCTTCAGTGGGTTCGCCAGTCTCTAAATCTTTCTCGAATCCACCATGATAAGCTACAACCACTACATCTGCTAATTCTCTAAGTTTTGGTACATACTGTTTCGCTGCTTCAACTGCAGATACAAATTGTAGGTCTTTAATTGTTTCAGGTTGTTCCCAATGGGGGATATATTGCGTGGTCAACCCTAAAATCGCCACTTTGATCCCTTGTTTTTCAATCATCACATAGGGCTGTCCAAAATAAGGATCGCCTTTGCTCGTTAAAATATTAGCAGATAAGACAGGATGATGATAACTAGCGATAGCTTGTTCTAAGTAAGATAAGCCATAATTAAATTCATGATTTCCTAATATACTAGCATCCACATCCATTTCATTTAAGACATTCGTTAATTCTGAGACGTGGTGATCTTGTTGTTTTGCTAAGTAGTAACTAAAAGGTGACCCCTGAATGAAGTCACCGTTATCAATGACATAAAGAGGGTCTGGGCTAGTTTCTCTGATTTGTTTGATTCTACTGGCAATTTTTGCATAGCCATAAGGTTGTTCTTGATCCGTCGCATAGTTCGTTGGATAGATATACCCATGGACGTCACTAGTTGCTAACAATGTTATTTTCATA
Organism: Enterococcus sp. DIV1682a; assembly: GCF_051711005.1. Taxonomy (NCBI): domain Bacteria; kingdom Bacillati; phylum Bacillota; class Bacilli; order Lactobacillales; family Enterococcaceae; genus Enterococcus; species Enterococcus sp. DIV1682a. Next base: position 639,699 of record NZ_JBIOLT010000001.1, on the reverse strand, counting down.
CTTGTCTCCCATTTCATGCGACTGAACCAAAACTTGCCTCAGTCTCTTTTAGTCTCTCTAAAAACGAATAAACGGCGTTCAAACATCAGCTCCTTGAAATAAGCCTGAATTTTTCAAAACATGAGAAGCTGTTTCAAAAAATCCTCTCTTATTCGCTCGGAGCTAAACGCTTCTCTCACAGCCTCTTGTTCACAGCGAGACAAAAGCAGCATCTTCGAAAAATAAGCCGAAATTGACCCAAAATTTGAGAAGAAAATTTCGGAAACTCCTTCTTATTCCTTGATGTTAAACACTTTTGTCTCAACCGCCTAAAGCAAACAAACTAACGTTCTGAACGTTCTTTCGTTCGATTGTTTATTGATTCCAAGCATCTTCCAATTGAGGAACGGAATCTTTTATCAGTTTCTTCGTATCTTGATTCGTATTCGATAAAATGTTTTCCATGATCGAACGTACCTCATTATAAGCAGGATCTGCGTTTTCAATCACAGGGATCGAGAATAGATCAGAAGTAGCTGCTTCTAAATATTGTGGTACTTTTGTTTCTGTAGAATTCTTGTATTCATCACTTTCAAGAACCGATTCAACGATTGGCATATAACCAGTCATATTTGCCCAATACAGTTGGTTTTCCGGTTGTGCTAAAAATTTCATATATTCAAAAGCAGCTGTGCGTTTTTCCGCACTGGCACTACTGAACATATAGATATCCGTTCCTTGTTGCAAATTGATTTTTTCAGGACGTGGCGCAACGCCATACTCAAATTTTCCTTCAGTATCTTTTTTCACATAACCTTCTCCAGCAATCGAGCCAACAAACATTGCCACTTGTTCATTTGCAAAAGGACCTGACAAGTACTTATCCGATCCAGCAATTCGGAAATAACCATCTTTGACGCCCTCAGCATAGTAATCGATCACTTTTTGTGATTCTTTCCCATCTAAAGCTAAGTCTTTGTCAAAATCAACCCCTTGATTTTTCATACCGATCGCATAGTAGTTATTCAATGAATCAAACCCAGCACCCACCACTTGCCCATCTGATTTTTCATAGATCGTTTTTGAAGCTTCTTTTAATTCTGCTAGTGTCGTCGGCACTTCAACGTTATATTGTTTTAATAGATCTGCATTGTAGAAAAGCATTTCCGTTGATTTGTTAAAAGGGATACCATATTGTTTGTCATCAATTTTAGCACCTTCTAATAATGAATCACGGATTTCTTCCTGATCCTTCCAGCCAATCGTATCATTTTCGATATATGGGTTTAAATCAACCAACATCTCATCTTGAGCAGCATTCCATAGCCATCCTGGATAAGCTTGAGTGATTGTCGGCAGATCCTTAGGTGAAGGTAATGTCGAATTGATTTTTGCTTGAAGATCCGAATATTGCGATTGATTTTGCAACTCTACCTTTATATTAGGATTTTCTTTCATGAAGTCATCTGTAAGTTTAGTTAATGCTTCTTCTTGCGCACCATTCATCGCATGCCAGAAGTTGATCGTTGTCTTTTCATTGATTTCTGTTACGATATCCTCACTTGAACTATCTACCTTTTCATTCTTTCCACAAGCACTTAACGCAAATACTGCTGCTGCAGCCACAAACACAGAAGCCCATTTTTTCATTTTCATCTTCTTTTTACTCTCCCTTTTCTCTTATAAAATAATTTGTTCGCCACGTTTTGGCAAAATTCTTTCTCCATAAGGATTGACTAATTTCTCAGGTTTTAACGTATGGATCGGCACTAACACTTTTGGTTGTATCTTGTCGATGATTTCAGCTAAATCAGCTGGAAATGCGTGTCCAGACAGCGATAATCGAACAAATTCAACTTGCTTTTCAGCTAAAATCTTTAAAAAGACAGCATATTGTGGATCAAAATCTCCCAATGGTTGGGCATCACTATGAATGTATAAACCTCCTCCTTGCAAGTTTTCTATATTATCAACGACTTGCCAAACAAAAGTTGTTTCATCGTTGCGTAAAACTTCGTAGGGATATTCTAATTCTGACTGAAGAATCGGAATGACTGGACTATCCGTTAAATAGTAATAGGGCACATCCATTCCTAGAACTTCTTTCATTAATGCAGCCATATTCGCTTCTAAAACCATCGTTCGCGGGGATTGTTTCACCAGCATTTCAAAGCGTTTAAGGTTTGCTGGGTACCCATTGAAAGTAATTTGACGATTAGGATATTGATCGACCAGTTCACAAAAGCGCTGCACTAGCTCTTCTTCCGTAGCAATTGGCGTTTGTTCGCTTATTTCTCGGTCAGGAAAACTGATGCTGACGCCTTCCATCATCAATAAGTCAGTCTGAAATGATTTTTGACAAAACGTTTCTGTCATTTGCCGGTCATATCCATGAAGACGCAAGTCACCAGTGTAAGTCAAGAATCGGTCAGGCGTTTTGATTAGTAAAGCAGCTGCACCATACGCATCATGATCGACTGGTAGAATCTCCACACTGATTTCTCCGATCTGGACAGTTTCATAAGGAGATAATCCATTCATTTCACGTACAAACCCTTCTTTTTCAAAAGGAGAAGGAATCAAGAAATCGTTGTTTCGATGAAGGGAATGTAAGATTTGCTTCGTTTCATTTAAAGTGTATAAAGGAATTGCTGGATCAAGATAATTGATCATTTTTGAATGATCCAAATGAGCGTGAGATAAGAAAACGGCTGTATGCTGATACGGCTCTCTTTCTCCTGCTTGTATGTGCTGTACTTGATCAAACAGCCTTGGATCATATAATCCATTCAAGTCAGGAATCAATCGATGTTCAAGCAATGTATTTAAAGATTCATCAGCTATGTCTAATTCTGGACGGTACTCTGTGCCAAAATCAAAAAAGATGTGTGAATCGCGGTAGGCAACTTCAATGATCGTTCCACCGATCGTTAAGATTCCGCTATGGAAAGTAATCACTGTTTTATCCTTTGATTCCATTTTTCGCCACTCCTCTTATAATTTCTTTTCTAAAAATCAAATAAATAATCAAAATCGGGATAACTGTTAACGTCGCCGCCGCCATTTGTAAATGAACGTCACTCCCACTTTCAGAGGTAAAAGCAGCTAAACCATTATTTAACAGGCGGAATTTTTTCTCGTTCGTCACAAGCAGTGGCCATAAAAATGAATTCCAACTTGAAATAAACGTCAAGATACCCACCGTGACTAATGCTGGTTTAGACATCGGTACTAAAATTTTCCAAATATACTCTAGATCACTGGCACCATCGATTTTAGCTGCTTTATAAAAGGTACTGGAAATACTCTTTAAATACCCGTTCAAATAATAAATATAAAAAATACTGGTCAAGAAAGGAATGATCAATGCACTATAGCTGTTTAGTAATCCCATTCGTGAAATCGTATTGTAATTCGTAAAAATAATGGACTCATAAGGAACCATTAGTAATGAGATCATGATCCCAATAATCAATTTTTTAAAACGAAATTCCAGACTTGTTAACGCAAAAGCCGCTAAAACAGATGTGATGACTGTAGCGATCGTAGTTACTAACGAAACAAAGACGGTATTGAAGAAATAACGTAAAAATGGTGCTTTTTCAAATACCTCCGTATAATTTCCCCATTGAAATGATGTTGGCAGTAAGGTTGGCGGAATACTCGTTGCCTCACTATATGTCATCAACCCAGCTAAAATCATATAAATAAATGGAAAAATCGTTACGATCCCTAAAATTCCGATAAATAGCAATGAGAGTCCTGTAACAACTTTTTTCATCCTCTTCTCCCTACTTTCTTCAACAATTTATTTTGAATAAATGTGATCAGTAAAATGACGAGGAACAAAATGACCGTCGCCGCCATAGCGATCCCTGGTCGACCAGCGATGTGGAATTTATCGTAAATATAAAAGACCGCTGTCGTAGCACTTTTGGCGATCCCTGGCTGCCCACCAAACAAAGCATAGACTTGAGTATAGACTTTAAACGCTCCGATAATATTGACAGTCAACAAGAAGGTGATCGTTGGGATCAATTGAGGAAACGTGATCCGACTAAAAATCTCCCAAGCATCTGCTCCAAACATTCGAGCAATTTTATAATGCTCTTCGTCAATATTTCTTAAACCAGCCAATAAGATAATGATATTGAATGCGAGACTGGTCCAAACCCCAAAGATGATCAACGTTGTCATACTCATCGAAACATTATCTAACCAATTGATTGATTCAAATCCTAAAAAATTCAGCAAATAATTAATGAGCCCATAGGACCCGTTGAAAAAATAGCGAAAGACGATCCCGATAGCAATCGTACTTGTCACATAAGGCATGAAAAAAATCGTTTCAAAAAAAGTCTTATGTTTCACTTTTTCAAAGATCACCCAAGCGATTCCCAGTGAAAGGAGCAATGAAATAGGAACAACTGTAAAAGCAAACAATGCGGTGTTTCTTAATGCTTTGATAAAGACTGGGTCTGACAACACACGCTGATAATTCTCAATTCCTGCAAATTGTTGATTGATTAAGGAGCCTTTTTGAAAGCTCATCGCTAGTGAACGGAACAACGGATAGATACTGAACAAAACAATAATGACCAATGATGGCAGTAAGAAGAACCAAGCTTTCGGTTGATTTTCTGGATCATATGCTTTTTTGAACATTAGTACACCCGCTCCCCTTGGTCATCGAAAAGAAACATTTTATGGTACTGAAAATCAAAAGAGAGTACCGTATCTTCCTCGATGAGCTTTTCAATACTAACGATCGATTTCAGACGTTTCGCAGCGAGCGAAAAATTCAAAATCTGTTCACGTCCGATCAATTCAACTCCAGAAACTTGTACTTCGAACAATCCGTTAGTCGTTGGAAAAACGTCTTCTGGTCGAATCCCTAAGATATATTTTCCATCCACTAATGGTTTTCTTAATTGAGCGGATTCCAGTTTCGTCAGAGGAATTTGAAAATCCGTATGGCTGATTTTCCCTTCACGAACATTGACCTCGACCGGTAACGTATTGATGATCGGGTTACCGATAAAATTGGCAACAAACAGGTTAGCCGGGTCTAAGTATAAATTCTGCGGAATATCATTTTGTTGAATCACACCTTCATTCAGTAAAATGATTTTGTCACTAATCGAAAGTGCTTCTTCTTGATCATGCGTCACAAAAATCGTAGTGATTCCAACTTCTTTTACCAAACGACGGATTTCTTCTCGTATCTTTAATCGCAAGCGTGCATCCAAATTACTTAAGGGCTCGTCTAATAATAAAACTTCTGGTTTCTGGACTAAGGCTCGTGTAATAGCCACACGTTGTTGTTGTCCACCTGATAAAGTCCCTGGTTTTTTATCTTGGAGTTCTTCGATATTCGTTAGTTTCATATATTCCTGTGATATTTTTTTAGCTTCTGCTTTTTTGATTTTATTTTCGCCAACCGTCAATGGAAACATAATATTCTCAACCACAGTCATATGCGGGTATAAAGCATAATTTTGAAATACAAAACCAATATTCCGATCTTTCGGTTCCGTTCGTACCACCGACTCTCCACTAAAACGAATGTCCCCATGACTAGGGCTTAATAACCCCGCAATCAAATTCAAAATCGTTGATTTTCCACAACCACTAGGGCCAAGCAAACAAACCAGATCCCCTTTTTCGATTTGAAAATCAACAGACTTCAGTGCTTCAAACCCATTATCGAATACTTTCTTCAGATTGATAACCTCAATCATTTTTCATAGCCCCTCACGTAATAAAATTTCTTTTTACAGGTGTTAATAATTTCTACCTTATAATCAATGCTAACGCTTCTATGTGTAGATTGATTTAATTCTGTGTAAATATCTTGAAAAGAAAACCATCTGCTCACACTTCCTCCAAAAAAAGATAACGTTCGTATTTTAATCATATAGAAACGGTTACAATTGATAAAAACTAAAAAAAACACTTAAAAAGCATACTTACTTTATAAAGATATCAAATAACATTCTTTATTTATATACATTCAAAAGCGTTTTCATTGTATTCTAATTTTTCAAACAAACAAAAATATTCCTCTTGACCGTTTATTAAACGGATCAAGAGGAACGTTGACTTTTTTATATTGTAAATTGGTTGGTATCAGATAGTTTTTTAAACCAGTGACCAGATTTTTTGATCGTCCGTTTACCATCATTCGCTAAATCAACGGAAATAAATCCATAACGATTTTTGTAAGCATTGGTCCACGACCAGTTATCCATACACGTCCACATATGATACCCCAAGCAATTAGCACCTTCTTCGATTGCTTGGTGAACATATTTTAGATGTTCTTGGACAAATTCAATGCGATAATCATCGTGGATCATCCCATCTTCTTCGATAAAACGTGCTTCATTTTCAACACCCATACCGTTTTCAGAAATGAAACAGTCAATATTACCATAATGGTCTCGAACATTGATTAAGATATCATAAATTCCCTTTTCATAAATTTCCCAACCACGATAAGGATTCATTTTACGATTTGGCATTTCATAATTATCAAAATAATCTTCTGGCATTGGTCCATTTTCATGATCAATCGGTGTTTCTTTTGCTTTGACTCTTCTTGGTTGGTAATAATTGATTCCTAATAAGTCAATGGTATTTTCTTTAATGATCGCTAAGTCATCTTCTTGCATCGCTGGTACCATGTCTAATTCTTTCACAATGGCGATCAATTCTGGTGGGAACTCACCTTTAACTGCTGGATCAAGAAACGAACGATTAAAAAAGGCATCAGCTAATTTAGCTGCTTTGACATCTTCTGGGTTGTTTTCATCCCGAGGATAGCTTGGTGTTAGATTCAAAATGATTCCGATTGAGCCATCTAATGCCATGGAATGATACGCTTTGACGGCTAATGCAGAAGCCAGCGCTTCATGATAGCCTACTTGGATCGCCTTTTTCATATCGGACTCTTCCGGGTAATGCCAACGGTAAAGATACCCAGCTTCAACTGGCACGATTGGTTCATTATGGGTAAACCATTTTTTGATTTTCGTCCCAAATAATTCAAAACAAATCTTAGCATACCTTTCATACGCTTCAACCGTTTCCCGATTGAGCCATCCGCCTTTTTCTTGCAAAGGCATCGGCATATCAAAATGATATAAATTCACAAATGGTTCAATGCCATTAGCGATCAATTCATCGAAATACGAATGGTAAAAATCAACAGCTTGTTGATTCACTTCGCCAGTCCCTTCAGGAATCAGGCGACTCCATTGGATCGAAGTACGAAAACTATTGTGTCCAGTTTGTTTCATTAATTGAACGTCTTCTTTATACTTCGTGTACACTTGTGATGTCTTTTCAGGACCTACTTGATCAAAGAACTTTTCTGGTTCTTGGCTAAACCAATAATCAAAAATATTCTCTCCTTTACCATCGCCAGCAATACGACCTTCTGTTTGTGGGCCACTTGCGGCTGATCCCCACCAAAAATTACTTGGAAATTGATAATTTGTCATCCACTCACACCTTCTATTAAAGAGTTCAGTTTATTTGCTAAATAATACTTGTTCCCTACTCAATATAGCAAACGTTTACACCAGTTACAAGTTAATTTAGAAAACGTTTTATTTAGTTGAAACGACTCGTACACCCCTACTTCATTTGCTGTACTGAGCAAACCAGTCCTTTTGAAGGGGAGTTGACATCTGTAAAGAAATGAGATTGAATAGAAGAGACATAAACACCTTTTTTCAATAGAATAGACAAAAGCTAGTATTCCTAAATCTTATAATAGAAGCTATACTAATTTATTAGTCACAGTAAACGCAACGACAGAAACCCAGCCAACTTGGTTGACTAGCGGATTCACACCGTTTGTAGTTAAAGCTGTATCATACAATGGAGGAAATATTTTGAAGAAATTAGTCATCATGGTTCTTTCGCTTGTCAGCTGTTTTACTTTATCAGGATGTAGCCTATTCGGTGGATCTGGTAACTCAGCAGACCAAACGACAGATTCATCGACTCTACAAGCTGAAAAAGAGGATATCAGTAACAGTAACTATTCATTAAAAGTCCGCAAAGACATGAATTTAGTCAGTGGGCAAATCATTTTTAGCGATCATAAAATGGAATGGACACGTACCTATACAGGAACTGAAAAAGATACCGCAAGTACTTCTCAAGAAAAAACAGTACTCAATGATATCAAGATCAAGACCGAAGCAGACACTTATACCATCTCTGGTAAAGAAGATGGTAAAGAAGTATCCGTTACCTTCAAAAAGATCGGAAACTACCGAATCGAAGATCAGGACGGAAATATTTATAGTTTGTAAAAGACCTAAAAAGACCGACTTGACCTGATCAGTAAAGGAAAAACTTTTAGAACAGCTTTTATTTTTGAAAAAACTTGCAACTGTTCTGGCTGTTTTCTTGTCACTTCGTACAAAAAAACGAGAGCTGACATGGCTCACTCGCTAGGAATTAACCGGAATTAAGAGAAATTGTTAATTTCTCTTAATTTTTTTGTTTCTGCCATTTCTTTCTGGTATATTGGGTAAGCACAATGTGATAAAGGAGAAAAAAATGAGTATATTTGATAGTCATGATTATTGTACTTGTACAACCAGTAAAAATATTCATACCGAATTTAGTGATCAAGGAAGCTTAAGTATTTGCGATCACTGTCATAAAACTGTAAAAGATTCATTTAAGTCATTTGAATCCTATACGAAAGAAAGACATGCGGATGTTTTAACTGTTAAATAAAGTCTCGGCCTTATTTTGTATAAGTATGGCAGGATACCAATAGGTCAAAAGATTTGAAGATGTCAAAAGACACGTTCAAATCTTTTGATCTATTTTTACTATCTTTTTTATTTAGCCAAAAACAGCTTTTTCCTTGATAAATTGATTACTATCGAACTGTGTTCTTTCGAATCATTTCTTTTCAGGAACCGCTCTATCAAAAACAAGCTGAAAAGCCTCCAAATCGTTTCGACTATCTTGGAGGTTTTCCAGCTTGTTTCTTAAAATGAACGATGACATCATCTTTTTAAAATGGAACATTATGACTGTTTACTGACCCAGTCCTTGTCCTTTTGCATGTTGATTCTCAGTAAAGTATTTCCCTGCCTCTACATCGCTTAGTTCTGCTAATTTTTGTTGGATTTGTTCAATGACCTCTTTTGCATGTTCTGGCTTTTCAACAAAATCGAAGCGGTCACCATCGATTTGAATCTTCGGACAAACATCAAAATCTTCATACCATTGATCATAACGTTGGTTTAAAGAGCGATAATAGTCATAAAGTGTCTCATCACTTTCCAGCTGTTCATAATCACGACCCCGTTTTTTGATGCGATCCAACATTGTATCCAAGGACACTTTGATATGAACCATCAAGTCTGGACGTTTCTTAGGAGCAACATCGTCTAACTCGTTAAGCATCGTATCCAATAAATTATCATATTGTTGCACTTCAATATCGGTCACTCGACCTAGATCTGCATTTAAATGAAATAGCAGGCTATCTTCATAGATCGAACGGTCTAACACGTTATCATCATCCACTAAAGCATTTTTCATCGCTAAAAATCGTTTATTCAAAAAGAAAATTTGCAATAAAAAAGCATACTGTTCTGGATTTGAATAAAAAAGTGGTAACACTTCATTATCCTCAACACTTTCATAAAATGGTTTTGAGTCGATTTCTTTTGCAAGCATATCTGTCAAACTGCTTTTTCCTGCACCAATCGTTCCTGAAATTAATATCACTGACATGCAATCCTTCCTCTTTCTATTTCTATAAGTACTCGCCTACGTATTTCGTTACTGGTAATATTTTAAAATCGTAGTCACGTACTTCGTCAACTGTTTTTAAATAAGTATGCAAACTTTGAGTAATCATCAAATTAGTTGGAACAGTCTCTTCTTGGAAAACAATCATTGGTTTTTTCATCATTGTCGCTGCCCCTAATTCATAAGCTGTCCCTGGATCAATGATTTGATGTTCATAATCTAAAATAGCTACTACGTAATCAGCTGCTGTTAGTTCTGCCATATCTTTTTCATAAACTTCTTGTGCCCAACCTGCACTAAACATTTCATAATTACTTTCTTGATGATGTCTTGGCGAATAAAAACCAGTCACCGTTGGATTTTCTTCCAATGCTTTTTCGATACGAGCAACACGCTCGACTTGCTCCTCTGAAAAGAATGGACCTGCTAAATAAATTTGACTCATTAATTTGCCTCCTCTATTAATAGTTGTGTTTCACTTACTTCTGCGCGTAATAAATCGACTAGTTCTAATGGGTTATTTGAAAAAAAGACGTAATCCAGCCATTTGGCATCCATAAATTCTTCTTTGGCAAACGTTTCTAATAACGTCTTTAAACCTTCATAATATCCTCCGATATCTAAAATACCAATTGGTTTCTTCGCTGTTAAATCAATGGCCATCCAAGATAAAAGTTGAGAAAACTCTTCTAAGGTTCCCAATCCTCCAGGAAAGATCAAAACAGCATCTCCTTGTTCAAATAACAATACTTTTCGTTCGTCGATTGTCTCGGTAGGAATAAAAGTTGTTACATTTGTATTCGGTAACTCAGAATCAAAAAGCCCTGTTGGATAGATACCAGTGACTTTCCCATTGTTTTCTAGTAAAGTCTGACTGAAAACTCCCATGATACCCGATTCTGATCCACCATAAACCAGCTCAATCTCTTCTTGAGCCATATATTTTCCTAACGTTTGGGCAATAAATTTATAGCTTTCTTTATTACCAAAACGGGAGCCACAAAAAACTGTTAGTTTCAAAAAAACACATCCCAACTCAAAAGTCTAACTTCATTTTACACTTGTTTTTTTAAAATAAAAGACTAGATTTTGTGATTTTTTAGTGGTATATAAGAAAACAAACACTATATCTAGTGTTTGTTGGCGAAAAATTTTTTAATCTTTTTTATTTTAAAAAAATATTAAATAACATAAATGTTTAAATTTGAAACGACTTTCTTAATTAAGAAAGCTTGCTTTCATCGTGTTCTGACAATAACATTCACTCATTTAACGAGAATCTAGCATCATTCTTTTCTCGCAAAAAATTTGATAAAATAATTGTTATGTTTCATTCTCTGTAAATGTTTCGCTAAAAATTTTATGTATATGAACTCCCCAATCAAATGCTTTCTTGAATTGTTCTATTTTCTGATATTCATCACATTTTGACAACCAATAAGAAAGACCAACTTTTTATCTAATAGCAAAAAAATAAGCCAATACTTGAAAGAAAATCTGCATTCCTTCAATATATCGGTTTTATCTCATGGTACGACGGCTCACTCAATTATTGTTCTGATCTTGAAAAACGATAGAAACAGCCAAATGCTTTTATTCTAAAACATGTGCTTTTTTTATGTTCCTTGAAAAAGCCAAAACCAACATTGACGCACTTTACTCGCCCAAGTAAACTCTCCCCTATTTGTTGCACTTGCTATCTTCATTTTACTCGTTATCCTCAGGTGTATGTTTTTGGATAAAAAAATGGACTGGACACATCGTATCCAATCCATTTATGGCACAGTAAATAAAACACATGTAGTTCATCTATTTTTCTCATCAAAAAAGGTAGATTTCTCCTTTGAGATTCGATACAATAAACGAAGTTGATGGTTTCCATTGACTATGGCAAACTTGATTGGTCAATGTGGTTGACTTTTTCAAGACCTCTGTTTCTGGCTGCCACTAGAAATGGAGGTGCCTTTTTTTTATTTGGCTGTTTCTATCTGTTCCTTATAATACTGATCGCTTACGTGGTAGTCAAGAGAAAACGAAAACCTACAAAAAACTGTACTGTTTTTCTCCCAGATTTTTGTCAAAAATATTTCTCCTTCTTTTAGACCCTAAAAACAACAGAGAAAGTTAGCAATCTAAAACGACCGCTACAGTTGCAACTCTATTCAATCCTTTCTGGATTTTTACCATCAGCTTATTCAACTCTTGGCTGATCCGCTATCTACTAAAAGCTAACTTTTAATATTTCAGACGATGTCAAAAAGTCTTGAAACACTGATTCCCGTTTCAAGACTTTTTTAACGCTCCGATGCATTTTATTTCGTCCATTCATCGCAAGACTATTTCTTAGCGAATCAAATCGACATCTGGCGCATCTAGTAATTGTTGAACCTGTTTTCTAGTTGTGAGCGGAACATCTCCTTGGATTGCATGAGCCAAACGAGCATTTCCTGTTGCAAACTCGACGGTTCTAGTCAATGACCAGTTTTCCGCATATCCTAATAATATCCCAGCCGCAAAAGCATCCCCTGCACCAATTCGGTCTAAAACAAATAACTCGTAAAAAGGTGTTTCAACGTCTTCTGTGACGGTGATCAAATATCCTTTTAATTGTTTTCTTCCTTCATGGCTGGTTCGTTTCGTACCAGCAAACCATTCGATGTCATAATAAGCTAAAAAGGATTGGATATAGGCGATAGGATTTTTCGTTGAATCGCTTGTTCGCCATTCTAATAATTCCGTCAAATCACGGATCGAGCCAAATAAAATCGTACAATAAGGTAAAATTTCCTCATAGCGTTGTTTCAAGATGTTTCTTTGATCTTGTTCCTGGTTCAATGTTGGCCGAAAGTTGAAATCAAAACATACTTTTTTTCCCTGAGCATGAGCTTTCTTGGCAAGAGAAATCGCTGTTTCGGCACACTGATCAGACAAACTCAAACTGATCCCGCAAATATGCACAAGATCTACTGTTTCAATAAACGCCTGTACTCCATAGTCATTTTCTTGAGACAATCCAAAAGAACTATGTTTTCGATTTTGGTAAGTAACTTCAGTAGGACGAACACCATACCCCATTTCTGCGAAATAGGTACCGATATGTTGTTCTTGTTGGATTACATACTTCGTTTCAACACCGATACTTTTTAAGTTAGCTAACGCAGCACTGCCTAAGCGATTATCGGGCAGAGCCGTCAATAGATAACTCTCCATATCAAAATGAGCTAGATTACCAACTAGATTCACACCTGTTCCGGTATATGCCAGTCTTAATGTATGGGTTTGTTCTAGCATCAAGTGTTCTGGAGGTGTCAATCGCAACATCACTTCTCCAAATGCCCCAAATTTCATTTTCTCACCTTTTTTCATCTTAGCTGACAACTTTTTTCATGATTTGTAGTAATGTCCGGACATCCTCTGGCTTCGTATTGCCCGTTTCAGGGTCAATAATCGAGCTGTAGACATGGGGAATAATCTTTTTCACCTTGGCATCGACAGCGATTTGAAGGATCTCTTCAAAGTTGGTTAAATCAATTCCTCCTGTTGGTTCTAATGCAAAATCATAAGTGGCACAAGCTTGCGCTACCGCCTCATACTCTTTTTGATGTGCTAACCCTTTCATTGGAAAATACTTGATTGATGTTCCTCCCATATCTTGTAGTAAGCGAATCGCTGTTTCAATCGTGACTACGCCTGCTGTACCTTGAGAACTTAAAGGACCGGTTGCAATATTGACATACCCTTCTTTACCTGTTGGTGAAACTAATCCATTGACCACTGTTTCATTTTGACCTAACACAGCTCGTGAAGCACCCACTCCAGTAAATACTTGGTTCACATGTTGTGGTTGCAAGACTTTTGCCAAACGAGTCACCATTTGACTCTGATTTGGATCACCTGCTCCCAAGCCAACTGATAGCGCATTATTCGTTGCTGCTTGATACTTTTTCATGTCAGCAATAGCTGCTTCGTCTGTTTCATAGTTTTTTGAAAGCACCCCCAGCAAAATATGTCCTTCAGCTGCTTCATAACACTCCACCGCATTTTCAACAGAATTAGCTAAAACATTCAAACAAACTTGATCGTGTAAATAGTTAGGAATTCGTGACATTTTTTTCTCTCCTTTTTCACTCAAGATAATTTTGTTTCATTCATGATTTCTTGCAGGCGAACAATGATTTTTTGCATTTCTTCTTGATTGACCGAACGTATGTCAAATTCAATGATACCATGATTCGCTTGATAATCTCGTGTATAGACTGCTGGATTTTTTTCTTTTAGTGCCTGAATAACTGAATGTGCAGAACGATCACTGATTTTAACACTCGCTCGATAAATCTCTCGACCAGCTGGATCTTGAACAATAGTTGCTGACAAATGATCAATGTGATTCAACGCTTCAACAAATGGTTGTAAACGGCGCTTCATTGACTCCCCAGATTCACTGCCATGTTCAAGATAATCGGTGACCGCTTGGGTAAATCCTAAAATATTCTCTTTACCGATTTTCATCGAACGACCGATCCCTTTTGACTGTAATCGCACCCATGGTATATAAGGATTCTTTCCAATCACCATTCCTGCACTTGGACCTTCGATCGCCTTTGCACCCGAATAGATCACTAGATCCGCTCCTAGTTTAGTGTATTTGAATAAATCCTCTTCTGCTGCTGCATCAACAATCAACGGGATTTCATGTTTTTGAGCAACTGCTACTGCTTCTTCTACTGACAACATACTTTTTTGAACCGTATGGTGACTTTTGACATAAAGAATCGCTGCGGTATTTTCAGTGATACAGCTTTCAAGATGTTCAGAGCTACACATATTGGCATAACCTGCCTCGATTACTTGCCCCCCACCTTGTTGAATCATTAATTCAACGGATGTGCCGTAATCAACATTGTGTCCTTTGGGTAAAATAATTTCCTTTTTCTTGATAGTTGTTGAATAAGGATGATAAACATGAGTTAGACTTCCTTTGCCAATAACCGCTGCCACTGCTTGAACAATACCAGCAGAAGCACAAGAAACGATCTGAACATCCTCAACTGCTAAGAGATTCGCCAGATAAGCACCCGTTTTTTCACTCAGGTCTGACATTTCAAAAAAATGTTCGCCGCCAAAGCGTTGCGCTGCCAAAACAGATTCCGATACTTTGGAAACACCTAAAATCGTCATCCGGCCTGAAGCATTGATCACTTCTTTTAAATTAAATTTATCATAACTTACACTCATAACTCTTTCCCCCAATAACTACGCTAACTGGTTTGATTTGTTGATCGATCACTTGCTGTTGTCCATTCGAGTCAGTAATCGTCTTTTCTTGGTCAACAAATTCAAATATTGTAAAATCCGCATCAAAACCTACTTCTATCTGACCTTTCGTTCCTAAATGAAAATTTTTAGCCGGCACACAAGTTACCTTTTCTAAAATTTCTGACCAGGAATAGCCGATAAAATGCAATTTTTCCATCGTTGTCGCTAAATCGTAAACGGGGCCGTTCTTTCGATTACGAATATAGATATCCGTGCTAATAGAGTCCGCTTTGATTCCTTGGTCATAGGCTGCTTTTGCCACCTCAAAATTAAAACTGTCGGTGCCATGACCAATATCGAAAATCACCCCTTTGGCTAAGGCATCTTTGACAAACGGTTTAATCTGATGAGTTTCTTTCTCCATAATCCCGTTATCTTTCCCATTAAAACAATGGGTCAAGATATCGCCTTTTTCCAGAAGCTGCAAAATTTCTTCTAAATGTGGTGGGGCAGAGCCAATATGCACCATCAAAAGAATCTGTTGATTCTCTTTTTGAATTTTTTTCGCCCATTCCAGCGGTGTCAATCCATTATTCCCAACCACGGTTTTGCTCATTCTAGCTTTGATTCCCACGATAAATTCTGGAAATTCAGTCAATTTTTCTTTGACCAAATTCGCTTGTATCTTGGATAAATCAGCTAATTCATCTTGTTCTACGATGCCCCACTTTGAAATATTCAACAAGGCATACACATTGGTTTTGGCTTTTTTTGCTCGTTCATAAAATTGATGGATATTTTCGGCACCTGTTGTTCCTGCATCGATAACCGTTGTTACCCCTTTACTCACACCAATCTGGTCTGGGTAATCATAATATAAAGTCATTTCCTCAAAACAATGGACATGGTCATCGATCCAGCCAGCAGAAAGATAGTGCCCTGGCTGCAACGTTTGTTCTGTTTTTCCTTTTTCTGGGATACTTGTTGCGATTTTCTGGATTTTTCCATCATTGATCCCAATATCCAGTGTTTCGCCAGTTAATCTACGTGCATTTCTGATCACTAAATCGAACATCACAACGCCTACTTTTCTATAAATTTGAACTTCGACCATGGGTGGATAAAATCTAGTAAGAGATGTTCTTCTGGTACAATTGCACCAACTTTATTTTTCCTTGCATCCCGATGTGGTTCTAAAACGATTTGAAGTTCATTTTTGTATTTGCCAAATGTATCATTTCCAATGACTACATCACCGACTTGAAATTTATTTTCGTTATCATGAGCTTCATTTTCTGCATGTTTATATTTTTTTCGAACTTCAGTGGAACGAATAACCTGTTCAGTGATATCTCCTCGACGAACATGTTGTTCTCCTAGTACAATTTGTCGTTCTACTTCATGAGTAGCTGTCAGCCACTCAATCGTAAATACCGTTTGATAGCGATCCATTTCCCCTAACAGACGCAGCTCTTCTTCAGATGCGTAGGCATTTCCAATAATGACATCATCGATCAACCCAGTAGCAAACAAATGTTTTGCTGCTACATGGACCGGTAAATGACGGTGCATCTCTAACGTAGTCAACCCATCATTGATATCCCAAGGTCCGATTGTTCCCACCTGAGAAGAAACAAAAGCAGCCGTTCGTAACCCTTGTTTTTTAAATCGTTGGCTGCAAGACTCAAAAAATCGGTAAGGTAAGCCTGTTCCTTCTTGAGGATAAAAATTATGACACCCATAGAGAAAGGGTTTATTTGCTTGATGAGACAAAATATTATCCAAATAAGCAACATCATTACTCATATTCAACTCAATCGCTAAATGATAAGGGTTATATGACAGCAAAGCTTCTTTTCCGCCGTCAAATCCTAAATCAAGACGGATTCCATCTGCACCAGTTTCGTGGAAAAAACTTAAGTCGTCATACGAAATGTCCAACTGTTCAAAAATGTTGGGAGCAACATCTAAAATCGTTTCAAATCCCAATTCTTTCGCAAAATGAATCAATTTTTGAAACTTTTGTTTTACGATCAGAGGATCTTCCGTTACTTCTAACATACTCATAAAAATACGGGTAAACCCATAACGTTGTGCTAATTGCAAATATTCTTGATCTTTGATTGAATCACTATGATCTGGGTAAAGTGAAATCCCTAGTGCACGTTTCATAGCCACTAACCTCCATTTTTTATTATGCTTGTTCCTCGGTAACGCCCGTCACCATTGGTGCTTCTTCTTGCGCTTGTTCTTCTGCTTCACGAGCCAGTTGTTGTTTTTCGAATACTTTGAAGAACGGATAATAAATAGCCAATGTGATCAGGAAGTTAGCAATGACTAACAAGCCAGCCGCTACGCTCCAGTTTGTACTCATCCAAGCGGCGATTGGCGAAGGAATAGCAAATGGTAACCGAGCCGTCATCATTGGGATGAGACCACTAACCGTTAAGACATATGACAAAGTAGTCGTTACTAACGGTGCAAGAATGAACGGAATCCCTAATACCGGATTCATTACAATCGGTGCCCCGAAGATCATTGGTTCATTGATGTTGAATAGTCCTGGTAAAATCGATAATCGACCTAAACTCTTTAAATATTTTGATTTGGATAACATGAATAAAACCACTAAAGCCAAGGTTGTTCCTGCGCCACCGATCCACACGTACCACTGTAAAAACTGTTCTGTAAAAATATTCGGCATATTATGAGCATTCGCACCAGCGTTGAAAGCATCAATGTTTTCAGCAATCGAAATATCCCAAAATGGGCGAATCACTGGTCCCATAATGGCTGGTCCATGAATCCCAAGAACCCAGAAAAAACAAATCAAGAAGACTGTTAATAAACCACCAAACAAACTATTCCCTGCAAGTATGCCTTTTAGCGGCATCAATAACTCACTTAAGAAGCCATTCAGATCAAAACCAAGCATATGTCGGATTACCCAGAAGAAAATCAAAATCACCGCTCCAGGAATCAATGCAACAAAAGAGTTTGTCACTTCTGGTGGTACCCCATCAGGCATCTTGATTGTAATTTTCTTTTCAATGAAGAAACGATAAATCTCGACAGAAATAATTGCTGTAACAATGGCACCAAATAATGAACCTGATCCTAGATTCGCAATATTGATATAACGTCCTGCTGTGATTCCTTCCAAGTCTTCTAATACCTGTGTCGGTGGTGCTGCCACGATCAGAAAAGACATCAATGCTAATATACCAGCCGTCAAGGAATCAACTTTATAACTTTTTGCTAATGATGAAGCAATCCCAAATGTTGCGTATAATGCCAAAATCCCTATCGTATAACGAAAAGGAATATCCAAAATTTGCCGATAGGGTTCGATCACTGCTGCCACAGATTCAATCGGAATGTTCAGTAAAATCGTAAAAAATGAACCGACGATCGTTAGTGGCATCGTTGCAATAATTCCTTTTCTAATTGCCGTCATGTGCCTCTGTGTTCCAATTCGGTTAGCTACTGGCATAATCTTTTGTTCAATCAATCCTACAAACTTATCCATTGCCGCTCTCTCCTTTTATAACATTATAATGTTTATCAAAGTGATCGTACCATATTATGCTAAATTTGTAAACGATTTCTATAAATAGTAAAAATTTTTCTACTCTCTAAGGAAGCTTATCCTAAAAATACACAATCCTTCCCCCATCACAAGAAACCACCTGCGAATATCTTGACCCATGTATCTGATGGCTTCTGCGGTAATAACGAGCGTACTTACAAAATATGAAAAGCTATTTTCTGGTAAGCCTTTAACCTGGAGCTTTTACCTCCTGATAGACGGTGTTTGAACGATTGCTTCTGCGGTAATAACGGCGTGCCTTACAAAATATGAAAAACTATTTTCTGGTAAGCCTTTAACCTGAGGCTTTTACCTCCTGATAGACGGTGTTTAAAAGGTTGCTTCTGCGGTAATAACGGCGTGCCTTACAAAATATGAAAAGCTATTTTCTAAGGCTCGCCGTTATTACTTGAAGCAGAACATCGTTCAAACAACCTTATGTTTCATAGTCTATATGATAAGGATGCAGATTGGTCTCGTAAATTGCTTCTGAATATTCGATTGTTTTCCCCAAGTGGGTCTTTGATTGTCGCGTTCTTTTAATTGCGATCTCTGAGGTAGTTTTTAAAATTTCCCGTTCATCCTTTGTTAGAAACACAGCGGAAAAATCATCGGCAAAGGAGTCGATAGCATAACCTTTTTGGGTCAATAATCGATATAAAGACTCTTCATCAAATATTTTGCGCTTGATTTCTAACAAATCACTTGGCAGATAATGCGTAAAGTAAATATAAGGACGGTCGTTTAAGTAGTATAATCGCTTAAAACAGACAGCCGTTGAACCAAAAGAGGCAAATAATGGGTGATCTTTTTTTAAAGTGATTTTCTTTAATTCCAACGTTTCTTTGTGAACTGTATGTTGTGAGTTTTCTAGAATCTGTGTAAAACTTGCCGCTTTTGACAAACGATTGTATGGACGATTACTTACTACCGTCGTCCCTCGTCCGCTTTTCTTTTCGACATATTCATCTGTTGCTAATAATTCAATGGCCTTACGAACCGTGATCTTACTTACTTGAAACATTTCTTCTAATTCATTTTCTGTAGGCAACATGGTGCCGACAGGATACTTTCCTGAAAAGATATCTTCTTTGATCTTGTCTGCAACTTCTAGGTATAGTACACGTGTCCTTTTCATAACTTCACCTTTCGATTTTGTTACTAGAATCATAGCACATAAAAAATAAAAAAAGAATATAAACGCCATGGATTAGCTATGTTGGTGGATTGAGGATTGAGACAATAGTTCTTCTTTTTTATCTATAAAATTATAATAGGAAGAAATTATTTTATCAGTTACAAAAAACACCAAAGTAAGCAAAACGCAAACTTCGATGTTCTTATTAGGCTTCTAACTCATTGATCAACATGCTTATTTCAATGATGCTTATAGCTTGCATAGTAAAATCCTGATACGAATATTGCACCGCCGACAATATTACCGATATAAACTGGGATAAAATTCAAGAGAAATTCTGTCCAAGTTGCTTGTCCTTCAAAAATTGCGGCTGGGATCACAAAGCAGTTAGCCACACTATGCTGAAAGCCGATGGCAACAAAAATCATTACGGGGAACCAAATAGTCAATACTTTTCCAGCTGCATCTTTTGCTCCATAGGATAGCCATAATGCTAAGCCGACAAACCAGTTACAACCGATTCCCGAACCAAGCGCTTGCCACCAAGAAGCTTCGATCTTATGATCAGCAATATGGATGACTTGGTCCAAATAAACGCCTGAATGAGTCAATCCGACAAAGTGTCCAAAGAAATATGCAACAAAAATGGCACCCACGATATTAGCTAACGTGATAATTGTCCAATTTTTAACTAATTGTGAAAAAGTTACTTTTTTATCCATAAAAGCAATTGCAACCGCCATCATATTTCCAGTAATCAATTCCCCGCCACCAAGCAGGATCACCAATAGTCCGATAGGAAACACAGCCGCCCCTACTAAACTAGTTAAACTCGCCAGTGATTCTGGAATCGAAGCTGAAACTCTGATGTAGGCTAAATAACCTAACGAGATCATTGCTCCTCCGATAAAACCTAGAATTAATTTCGCAAGAATTGGCTTTTGGATCTTTTTCGTTCCAAGATGGATACTGATATCCATAATTTCTTCTGGTGTATACATAGATGTTCAAACCCACACTTCCCATATTTTTTCAAAAACAATAGTGATTTATTTCACATTTTCATTTTAGATTATATCATCTTCCATTCCTAATCCCTATGATTATTTTAAAATAACCGATATTTTTTTATCATTCTATGACAGGGCACACAAGTGAGACTTTCCCACATCTCGTGATTTTTTTCTTTAGAACAACGAGAGTAAAATGAATCGCTCGATCAAATAGAAAAAAGACCATTTTCGACAGTGATTTGTCAAAAATGACCTTATTTTCTTTATCAGAAATGAACTATTCTTAATTTCTTAGTAAGCAACGGTTCTATCATGAATACAAACTTACAGTTCTTCTCCATTGGTGGCGATGACTTTTTGATACCACTCAAAAGATTTTTTCTTTGAACGATTTTTGGTTCCGTTCCCTTCATCATCCAAGTCAACATAGATAAATCCATAACGTTTACTCATCTCACCAGTCGAAGCACTTACCAGATCAATACATCCCCATGGCGTATATCCCATGAGTTCCACTCCATCAGCCACAGCTTCTCCCATTGCTTCGATATGCCGACGTAAGTAATCAATACGGTAATCATCATTGATTTGCCCGTCTTCTTCTACCTTATCAATCGCGCCTAACCCATTTTCAACAATAAACAATGGTTTTTCGTAACGGTTGTACAACTCGTTTAATGCAATCCGTAAACCTTCTGGATCAATCTGCCATCCCCATTCACTGGCTTCTAAGAACGGATTTTTAACTCCACCTAAAAGATTACCGGCTGAGGCCGCTGCATCTGGGTCCGTTTCGTTGACTGCAGTAGACATATAATAGCTGAAACCGATATAGTCGACTGGATATGCTTGCAACAACTCAAAATCTTCAGTCGTTTGTTCTAATTTGGCACTATCTACGCCATATTTTTCATACGTGCGGTTTGTGTATGCCGGGTATTGTCCCCGTACTTGAACATCTGCACAGAAGAAATTGAATTCTTGGTTCTGGATCAATGTAGCTACTTGATTGATTGGATTAGCATCTATGCTATACGTCGTTGCATAGATAATCATACAACCCACTTGGCTATCCTCCCGTAATTCATGAGCGATTTTTACAGCTTTACTACTTGCTACAAATTGGTTATGCCACGCTTGGAAGATATTTTGATAATCAGCCGCACCATTACTTTTTACTAATCCTTGACTCAAAGCTGGAAAATGAAAAGCTGAATTGATCTCATTGAACGTCATCCAATATTTGACTTTATCGCTGAATCGTTCAAGCACCACTTTAGCAAAGCGTTCGTAAAAATCAATCAGCTCTCGGTTTTTCCACCCGCCATATTTTTTTGCTAGATTTAATGGCATCTCGTAATGGGAAATCGTGATCACAGGTTCAATCCCATATTTCAAACATTCATCAATCACTTCTTCATAAAACGTTAAGCCTTTCTCATTCGGTGTTACTTCGTCTCCTTGAGGGAAAATCCGTGTCCAAGCAATGGAGAAACGATAACATTTAAAGCCCATTTCAGCAAAAAGCGCAATGTCTTCTTTAAACCGATAATAATGATCGATCCCTTGATGGTTAGGATAGGTATATTTATCTGGTTGGATCGTCCAATCAAAGTCTTCACTGCCAATAACTGCAAATCGTTGTTTCCCCCCAGGCATCGCATCAGCAACTGAGAGCCCTTTCCCATCTTGATCGTAAGCACCTTCTAATTGATTGGCAGCTGTAGCGCCACCCCATAAAAAATCTTTTGAAAACGTTGTAGTCATCTGCTATTTCCTCCTTATTTGACAATTGCTAGAAAATCTTCACTAGCAATCAGTTCTTCTTGATTTAATTCCAACACATCAGCAAAATGTTCCGTATTTGTAATAACGATTGGCGTGATCACACTGTATCCAGCGGCTTTAATCGCTTCAATATCAAATCGAACCAATAAATCACCAGCTTTTACTTGATCCCCTTGTTTTACAAAAGTCTCAAACCCTTGTCCTTCAAGCTCAACGGTATCCATACCGATATGCATCAAGATTTCAATTCCATCTTTCGTTGTTAAACCAACCGCATGACCTGTTGGGAAAATGGTCGTGATCTCCCCATCTGCTGGCGCAATCAATTCACCTTTTTCCGGATCAATCGCAAGCCCTTTTCCCATCGCTCCAGAAGAGAAAACTTTATCCGGAACATCAGATAATGGCAGGACTTTCCCGCTTAAAGGACTTTTTAGATTATGTCGAGCAGAACTAATCGTGTCACCTGCTGTTGTTTGTTGATTTGTTTCTAGTTTTTCATCTTGGACGGTTTCATCAAATCCAACGATCAGCGTACCTACGAATGCTAAGACAAATGAAAGAGCTGTCGCAAGGATTGCCATGGTCACATTGGATTCAACTGCTTGGTTCGTACTAATAAACGTTGGGATCGTTAACAAGCTTACTAACCCGCTAGAGAAAGCTTTCACACCAGCAAAACCAATCATTGCGCCTCCGATACCGGCTGACAGACAAGCAACGACAAACGGTTTCTTTAACGGTAAAGTTACCCCATAAACAGTTGGTTCCGTAATGCCAAAAAGTGAGGTAATTGTAGATGAAATACCTAATGAACGAAGCTTAGTATCTTTGGTCCGAATCGCCACTGCTAAGGCTGCACCACCTTGAGCTAAAACGGCTGGTAAAAGCATTGGAACCATGACGTCAAACCCATATTGTTCAATATTCAAGAACATGATCGGTACAAAGCCCCAGTGCATCCCAAACATAACGAACACTTGCCATAAACTTCCCATAATCAAGCCCGCAACTAATGGACTAAAGCTGTAAATCGAATTAAATAGACTACCTAACCCATTACCGATAACTGTCCCGATTGGACCTAACAGTAAGAAAGTTAATGGCACCATCACCAACAAAACGATCATTGGTACAAAAATCATTTGTAAAAATTGTGGAATCACTTTTTTCACCAGCGGTTCAAATTTGCTTTGGACCCAAACAGCCAAAATGATCGGAATCACTGAAGATGTGTAACCTGATTGAGCTAACACGATTGGTAATCCAAAGAAATCCACTGCCCCTCCAGCTCCAGCTAGTTGCGTGATTGCTGGATAAACTAACGCCATAGCAATTGCCACAGATAAAAATTGGTTCGTTTTGAATTTTTTGGCTGCAGTAAAAGCTAACATCACTGGTAAAAAGGTAAAGACACCATCTGCGGCTGCAAATAGAATTTGGTAAGCCCCAGTATCCGCAGAAAGCCACCCTAACACCGTTGCCAAAGATAAAAATCCTTTTAAGATCCCTGCAGCTGCCATTGCGCCTAAAAATGGCGTGAAAATACTAGAAATAATATCAATCAAGCGATTCAAAGGATTTTTTGACTGATCCTCTGTTCCTGATTGATCTGTCAGACCTTGCTCATCAACGATTGCTTGGTAAACGTCAGCCACATTACTACCGATAACTACTTGGTACTGACCACCACTTTGTACTACTTGAATCACATCTGGATCCTGTTTTAACTTTTGTGTGTCTGCGACCGATTCATCTTTTAATTTGAAACGTAAACGTGTCGCACAATGTACTAAACTATTGACATTCTTTTCACCTCCGACTGCCTCCCATACTCTTTTACCAACTGCTTGATTATCCATCTTATTTTCCTTCTTTCTAGTTGATTTAATCAAATAAAAAACCTAGATTGAAAAAACGGTCACGAAAATTCGTGCCCTATTTTTCAATCTAGGTTTTGCCTGCTTTACCAGTAACAATCCTTAAGATTGGGTACTTTGTTTTTCACTCACTACACGTTGGATGTGAATCGTTAAATAGATTTGTTCTGCGACTCCCATTGGTTCCTGTTGTGTTTTTAAGAGATAGTCATTGATCCGTTCCGAACAGCGAAAGGCTTTTGGATATTTCCCTTGAACGAGCGCATAGAGAAATTCATCCTGCTCATCCGAACTTTCGCCTTTTAAATAGCGTTGTGTAAAAAATTGTAAATGGGTAATGATTCGTTGGTAATTCAACGATTCCTCGTCAAATGTCACACCAAAGAACTTACTAATAATGCTGAGAATATCTCTAACGATCGTCGTTGCAGTCATCGTGACTTGCATATCCCCATTTCCTTGTTGGCTATTCACTAAATGAAAAGCGATAAATCCTGCTTCGTCAATCGGTAGACTGACTCCAACTTTTCTCTGGATCAATTGCAATACTTCTTTGGCCACCAAGTATTCTTTCGGATAAAATTTCTTTGTTTCAAAAAGAAGTGGATTTGGTAACTGGATATTTTCGTTCGCTCGACAAATCGCATAATGAATATGATCGGTCAATGTCAAATAAATATTTGACGACAACGAAACGCCTAATCGTTCTTCCGCCACATCAACGATCTGTTTGACTAATTCTACTTCTTCTAATGGGACATCCGCCATCAGCTGTTGAAATTGATTGGTTGCTAAGGAATCTTTTAAAACAAATTCTTTTTGAACTGCTGTTTTATCAATCCTATCACCAGGTCTTTTTTGAAACGCGAGGCCTTTGCCCATACAGATAATCTCTTCACCTCGTTCGTTTTTTGAAATGACGACGTTATTATTTAAGACTTTTTCAATAACCATTTTCCCTCGCCCTCTCATAAAAAAAAATAAAAAAACCTAGAATCCCCCTGTACTTTAGGTTGAATTCTGGTTTTGCCTGCCGAACAGTAACAATCCATCGATTATCTGAACCAAGCATAGCACCCTTCTTTAATTTTTGCAAGCCTTTTCAACTTTTTTTTAGTAATTGTAAAAATGAGAAATTAAAAAACCGACGAAAACTATTAGCTATTCGAGCGAACTAGCAATCGTCGGTTTTTCATTAACTATTTTCGTCTAAAATGTTCGTGTTTCCATATTGAATGCTGCCTTCATTTCTTTCGTCGCTTTTTTCATTGGTGTAACCTTCTCTAATTCGCCTTGAACGACTAATCGAGTCACCGCATTCATATCTCCGCACGTAATCAAAGTAACGAGCGATTTTCCTTCTTGGATATTTAACAGCTGGGTTTCCGTCGGTGCCACTTTTTCTTTAAAGGTTGCTTTATACGTATAGACATTTTCCAAATCTACCAAATAGATTTTATCTCCTAATGATAAATTTTCTAGTGGCGTGAATAATAGTTGTGGATTGCTCGAACGATGACTCGCTAAAGCATAATTTCCTTTTCCCATTTGCTGATTAGGATCTAATGTCCCCGCACCATAAAGCAAGTTCGCATTATCTAAACCTCTAAAAATCGGGATATTGATTGCCACAGAAGGAACAGCAATACTACCAATAACTGGTAAGTCCGTTCGATTCAATTGGGCACGCAACACACTTTCCGTACTCATTGACTCCACTGCATCAAAATCAAAACTTGCCTCTTTTTCGTTGTTTTTCTTGATTTCATCTTTTGTCACATTGGCAATTGCGTATTTATCTCCGGTATTTTTAACAAAATAATCTTTGATCTGTTCATTAAAAATTAACGCTAAGCCAACCAATAATAGTAAAAATAAGAAAAAATTGGCGATCCATCTTTTTACTCGACCTTTGCTTGGTTTTTCCTTCATTCACTTGCCTCCCTTATTTAGCTAAAATAATCGCAACCTGTAGTTTCACACTTAAAGTTCTGTATATTTCTTTCGTTGTCCTCGACTTGCTTCTACTGGATATTTCAATTTATTTTTTGCTAATTTTTCTTCAATAATTTCATCAAGATCCAACTGTAAATTGTCAGCCATCATGTAAGAATAGATCAAGACATCTGCCAGTTCTTCTTTGATCCGCTCTAATGAAGTTTCCTTCACTTCTTCTGGTTGCTTCCATTGAAAAAGCTCCAGTAATTCAGAAGCTTCTAAGGAAATAGAAATTGCAAGATCTTTTTCGTTATGAAATTGTCGCCAATTTCTTTCGTCTCTAAATTGATTGACTTTCGCCATACTATCCATGAACATTCACCTATTTCTTTATTCGATTACTAATAATCATACCATGTTTTTAATAGAAAATAAGTATATTTACCTAGATAAAATAAAATATACGTATTTATTTAACGATCTTTTTATAAAGCAAAATGATAACGAATGTTACTTATCCACTGATAACTTACACCAATGGATGTTATTCTTGTAAGCTGAATTTTAATTCTTTTACACCAGTAAGTGTCCACAAGACCACTAGACTGACAAGATAAATACTACTTAGAAAAATAATCACAGTAGATAATTGATAATGATCCATCAAAAAGCCAATAATGATCGAAGAAAATCCACCTACAGCTCTACCTAAATTCATAATAAAGTTATTGGCTGTTGCACGGATCTCAGTAGGATACAGGCTACTAATGATTGCACCATAGCCGCCATACATGCCATTGATAAAGTAACCAACAACCACCGCTGCTGCTACTAAACTCCATTGACTACGAGCTAAAACGAGTAAGAAGACCGAGAGCGCTGAACAAATCAAGAATAAAGTAAAGGCTGTTCTGGGACCTAATTTATCCATGATGATCCCAAAAGTCAACATACCTAATGACATCCCCACAATCGTACTCACCATCCATAAAGACGAACCTGAAACGGATAATCCTAGTTGTGCTTGCATGATCGAAGGTAACCAATTCATCAAACCAAAATAACCAGCAATTTGGACAGTCACCATGATACTCAAGCCAATCGTCTGCCAAGTAAGTTGTTTCGTTTCAAATAGATTGCGTAACTTTGTCGCCTTTTTAGTTGCTTTCGCAGCTTGAAATGCCTCCGGTTCTTTTAAGCCATGTCGGATGACTAAAACTAATAATACAGGTAATACACCAATCACATATAACATGCGCCACCCGAGCCATGGAATGACGATTGCCGCCAAAATAGCAGCGAGAGCCGCTCCTACTTGGGCTCCAATACCAGCAATGGACGAAGCTCGTCCAATTTGTTTTTTTGAAAAAGTTTCAGAGATCAAAGACATACAAGCGCCATACTCGCCCCCAGCCCCGATTCCGGCAATAAACCGAAACAAGTAGACTAAATAAATCGTTGAAGAAAAATACATCAATAATGAAGCAATTGAAAATAAGATAACCGTTTGAGAGAACACCTTTACTCGACCATATTTATCCGCCATCAGACCAAAAAAAATACCTCCAACGAGCATCCCCAGATTAGTGATCGTCGCAATCATTCCCGCTTGCGTTCCACTAATATGAAAAGTTGCAATCATTGAAGATAAAGAAAAAGCTAGGAACATGATATCCATATTCTCTAATGCAATCCCTGATGATGTTGCTAATAAAACCTTCCGTTGATACTTCGTCATTTTTGTTACCCCTTTTCTTTCATTTTTACCCTAAATTGTTAAAATCATATATAAAAATTAAGAAAAAAGCAAGAACTTTTGTTTTTTTATGTCAATTCATTCACTCAACTGATCTACGCTGTTTTTGAGAACTATCACTTGCTCAATAATTACGAAATCGCTACACTTATTTTGTAATCAAAAAATAAAGCGTTTTTCTAAACCGCTTATTTGTCTGATCAAGCAATTTATCTTAGATATCCATTATCTAAGTAATCACTTTTTTGCTATCATTCGCATAGCCTTAGCTCTTTGCGAAACGTTTTTGTGAAACTGAGAAAAAACTATAAAGGAGATAAACAGAATGGACAAACAATTATTCTTAGAAAAAATTGCTGGTGGGCTGATCGTTTCCTGCCAAGCCTTACCTGGAGAACCTTTTTATACAGAAGAAGGTAGTTTGATGCCTTATTTTGCTTTAGCTGCTGAAAAAGCAGGAGCTGTTGGTATCCGTGCGAACTCAGTACGGGATATTATGGCGATCAAAGAAAAAGTGGCCCTGCCGATCATCGGTATCATTAAACGTGATTATCCTCCTGAAGCGCCATTTATCACAGCAACCATGCGTGAAGTTGATGAACTAGTAGCCACAGGGGTTGAAGTTATCGCTTTGGATTGTACTTTACGCAAACGCCACGATGGTCTGACCATCAATGAATTCATTGCTAAAGTCAAAGAAAAATATCCACAGCAATTATTGATGGCTGATATCGCCACTTTTGAAGAAGGAAAGAATGCTTACGAAGCAGGAGTGGATTTTGTGGGGACAACTTTAAGCGGCTATACAGAAGAAAGTGTGAAACAAGCTGGTCCTGATCTCCCACTCATCCAAGAACTGATCCAAGCTGATATATGCGTTATTGCAGAAGGTCGGATCCATACGCCACAACAAGCCAAACAAGTCAAAGATCTAGGCGTAGCTGGCATCGTTGTAGGTGGTGCGATCACACGCCCTCAAGAAATTGCTCAACGCTTTATCGAAGCATTAGATTAAGAGACTCCTTCATTTTTTCAGGAGAAATGCTTTTTCGTCCTTCGAACTAAATCAGCTAAATAGAACTAACCAAAAACAGCCAGAACGAGACTGAGCCAAAATTTGCCTCAACCTCATCCTGGCTGTTTTTCAGTTTATTATTCCAACTTTATTCACAGCCTCTGTCTCACCAGATTCTCAGATCCGCTTAAAATCGACATCAGATGACAGGGGGACCTACTGTTCAAAACAAAGGCTATGACTCAGATCAACAGCTTAGAAAGATGATCCTCCCTAGTTTCTCAACAATAAATCATCAGATGAGAAGGAAGAACTTTTAGTGTGACAGGCAGATTGACACCTTCATCGCCATCCACATTTGTTGCCAATTCTTGGTCTTCATTCAAAGCAATCTGGATCGTTTCACAGGTTTGATAAGCCAGATGATCGGTAGAAGAATCAACACCTTTTAACAAATCAGGCAATGTTTTTAACGTATCTAACAATGAAGTATCTTTTAAATAAACCAAGTGCAATTTGCCATCGTTTACTTTAGCATTAGGTATCAATGTTTCAAAACCACCAATTGAATTAGTTAATCCTACCAGCAATGTACTACTTTCAATTTGTTTTTCCTGCCCATCAATGACTAACTGGAATTTATAAGATTGGGTTCCAGCCAATTGCTTGATTCCTGAGATAAAGTAAGCAAACTTACCATATTTTGTTTTCTTTTCTGGATCTACATCATTGATTGACTCAGGAATGGTCCCGATCGCCACGACATTCATAAAATATTGGTCATTGATTTTCCCAATATCTAATGGTTGCAACGCATCCATTGAAAGATGAGCGATAGCTTCTTCGGGTTCTAACGGTATGCCTAAAGCACGGGCTAAGTCGTTGACTGTCCCTAACGGAATAAAACCAAAATTTGGACGATGTGCTTGTTCAGCGATCCCATTGATTCCTTCATTAACAGTACCATCTCCACCCATGACAAACACGCTGTGATACCTATCCACTGCTGCTTCTCGAGTAAAATTCTTGGCATCTCCAGCTTTTTTCGTATGAAGAACAACGACTTCATCAAACATCGTGGTTAACTTTTGATGGGCCAGTTTTTCATATTCTTGTGCTTGTTCTCCTCCAGAACTTGGATTAACGACCAACAACGCTTTTTTCATCCTGTTTCCCCCTTCGTTTCACAACATGACTTTGACTAAACTATAGCACAAAAAAACTCAGAACATCTAGTTTCAGACATTCTGAGCTACACCAGCTGATTGGCTATCTTATTTTACGAATCAAATAATAACCCACTGATCCGACGATCATCGTTCCCAGAAAGACCAGAATGAATGAGGAATGTTCATTTGTTTTTGGTAACTGTTCCGCTTCAGAATCAGTCGAAGATTCAGAAGCAATCTGGAGCATCGTCTCTTTTTTAGTTGTACTTGGTCCAGAGTTTCTTAAGTCGATGGCGCTTGATTCGGTCATACTTGATTCTGTGGTGCTTGGTTCTGTTGTGCTTGGTTCCGTTGTGCTTGGTTCCGTTGTGCTTGGCTCCGTTGTGCTTGGCTCCGTTGTGCTTGGCTCCGTTGTGCTTGGCTCCGTGGTGCTTGGTTCCGTTGTGCTTGGCTCCGTTGTGCTTGGTTCGGTCGTTTTTTTCGTATTCGTGATCACAAAAGAATTGCCATTATTGGTTACAGTACTCTCAAACTCATCAGGTACATTCACTTCCGCTACTTGATAAGTAAAGTCTTCTCCTTGATTATTGTATTTTGGTAAGACCGCTTTTTCGTTTCCCACTGGCAGTTCCTTGATCGTTGCTTGATAATTATCTTGTTTTCTTAAAGAAAGCACCGCTGAACTTTGCCAACTCGTAGGATCAACGACCGAACTCCTGCGAATCACATAGTCAATAGTCTCTGGGATCTCGGATGCCGCTACATTTTTCCATTTTTTTTCTACTTGGATTGTGGTTGTCGGTGCCTTGATTGAAGGGATTGGAAAATCAAGTAATTCACTTTCATTTGTTGGTGCTAACGTTGTCCGTCCATTACACAAATACCAAGTTTCGCCTTTAAAATGAGTATTTTCAGTGTTTAAACGGACTTGATAGGTACACGTAAGCCGTTCATTTTCCCCTAATGCAATATTTGCAATCGTAATCGTTTGGTTCGCTTCCGATACAACTACATCAGCCACTACATCATTGGCTTGTTCCCAATTTCCTTGTTCATTTTTTCGCCAACCGACTAATTGATAGGAGCGTTCATTAAACTCACCCGCTCCTTGGAGTAAAATGTCTTGCCCCATAGGATCAGTGATCGTACCATTAGGAATCGTTTTATCAATTTGGTTGGCAATCTCTGTTAAGGCAGAACCCAAACCGCTTAGATTTTCATCGGTTGTAAGGTATTGTTGCGGTTTAGAAGCTAAGTTTCGCCCAATATATTCCCCTCGAGCAGAAGGTGCTGTCGCTATCGAATAACAGGTAAAACCCGAATGCTTGAGAGAAACAATCGTTCCTAAGGTCGCATCTGTCACAACTGAACTACTAACAGAAATTGCATTGGGATCAGAAGGGTTACTGTTCGTCGTATAGTATTTGTCAGAATCAGTTTGAAAATCTTGAATATAACGATCGGTATGGTAGCCATTATAATCAATGATCTCTCCCTTATTTGGATACTCTTTTGCTCCTTGTACTGGAAGATAACTACGATTGGCACTGTCATCACCAATATGAATAAATAGTTTTTCCGCTTCTGGCCGACTTTTCTCCAATAATAACCGTTGCCCTGCTAATAATCCTTTTTGCATAAATGTTCCCGAATGTGACTCAGCGGTATATTTCAAGAAGTTCTCTAAGTCATTCATATTACTTGAAAAACCATTTGTTGAATAAACCTCCCGATTGTATGCTACGATCCCCACACGTATATTCCCATTAGCTAACGAATCCGCTAATTCATTGCCAAATTGTTGTAATCCGATTAAAGCATTGGTTAATTTTTCGCCAGTCATGGAGGAAGAATAATCGATCACCAAAACTAAATCAATCGGTGTTCCGATCTGGTTGCCTTTCACATCTAACGTGACATCAAATAAACCTTGTGTCTCGCTATCTTCTGTGACACTCTTTTTTAAATACGCTCGGTCAGCGTAA
Source organism: Enterococcus sp. DIV1682a (assembly GCF_051711005.1). NCBI lineage: Bacteria > Bacillati > Bacillota > Bacilli > Lactobacillales > Enterococcaceae > Enterococcus > Enterococcus sp. DIV1682a. The sequence continues at coordinate 607,401 of NZ_JBIOLT010000001.1, read as the reverse complement.
TTAACATAATTTTCCTCGTCAAATACAGCTTCTGGTGCATGGCCATAATCATAATTATAGGTATTCCCTACTGCTGTTCCATTTGTTAAACGTTGTCCCGTAGAATCGGTATAAGCAAAATCAACCGTCTCCGCAAATGATTTTTGCATCCCTATTCCCAGTAAAATACTCATTAATCCTACGAATAAAATCACTATCTTGAAATAGCTGTCTTTTCTCGTTCTCATCATTTCTCTCCTTTTCTACCAACAGATTTCCCCATCCTTATTAAAACCCTAGAATTTTTTCAACAATTGCTAGTATAAATTTTCTGGAATCTTTTCTGAGCTAAAAAAATGTACATTTGGAATACATTAAAATCCTCTTTTTATGATAAGATGGCATCAAGTAACAGCTAAGAATCGAGGGAAATCTTTGGTTAGGAGTTTTTTTATGGAAATATTCAATGATTTTTTTGGAAATGATGTCAAAAAAGAAATCGAACTTTTGCATTTTTTATATCATCAAAAGCGCTTTGTAACGATTGAAGAAATGAGCCAAGCCCTCAATATGGATCGGCGTTCGATCTACAAATATTACGATGTTCTAAGCAATCATTCCCTAATGACAGATGAAAGTCGTGAACCAATTTTTCATACAAAACATGGTCTCGGCTATAAATTCACAGGAACCAAAACAGACTATAAAACGGTGATTCGTAAAATATTACAAGAAAATCCTTTTTTCAATTTATTTGAAACTTTATTGTTGGAAAATGAAGTGAATCTAGTCAAATTCGCCTACGAGAATTATTTATCCGAATCTACTGTACGAAAGCGAAGCTATGAACTAGAAACGCTACTACAGCCATTGGGGTTTACCGTAAAAAAAAATAAAGGAATGCTCTATTTAGTCGGTGATGAACCTCGTATTCGCTATTTTATGGTTGCTTTTTTTTGGAAAAATTTTTCTGGTCTTCACTGGCCATTTCCAGGTATTTCTCAACAAAAATGTGAAATGCTCGCCCGACACTTTTATGAAATCAATGAAATTCCTTTCAATGAGATTGAACTAAAAATTACTACTTATGTACTAGCAGTGACGATTATTCGGTTTAGAAAAGGCAAAAAAATAACATCTGAAATGATCACTTTAGCTCCTGATCTACCGCCTAAAGACCAAGAAATCTTCCAACAATTGACGGACCAGCATTCATCACTCTTAAAAAAACTGACAGATGAGTTGAGTGAACACTTCTTACTCGAAACAATGGAGAGCCATTTTATTTTCTTGTGGCTACGATCAAATCTGGATCTCACTTTTTCTAAAGAGCAGTTAGCTGATTATTTTGCCATCCAAGAGGAAAGCGTTCAAAATCGTTCTTATTTGCAAGCAATCATCCATTTGTTACTGAAAGATACAGACTCTCAACAATTGTCTACCAGAAAAAAGAACTTGATTTTGCGAACGATTCTTTCTGGAATTTTGTCCGTCGAACTATTTGGAGAGACGATCCATACCTTGACCGGCTATAATCTACAGCACTATGTCTCGCAGAATTTTCCCAACCTTTTGATGCGTTCTGAACAATTGTTAGATCAAATTGATCTTTACTCATCCTCAGATAGCAAACGAAAAGGACTTGCGTTACATGTAGCAGTTGCTTGGACCTTGGTTTCACCACCATCCACCTTTATGAAAAAAATCAACCTTAAACTCGAAACAGATTTACCTTTGGCACTTTCTTTAACAATCAAAGAACGTATCGAGTCTTCTTTTCAAAGCTACTACCATCTGGATATTCGCAGCCATTTTGAAAACGAAGACTATGATCTCTGCCTTAGTACCGCTCCTTTAACAGAAAGTTTTGAAACCGTCCCCGTTTTACTGATCAATGCCCAAGTCACATTAGCCGATCTGCTGGCAATCAAACAAGTACTTGAAGAGCTGGTGTAGTAAGAGCAGAAGAAATGGAATGTTCATTATTTGAACTGCGAATAACACTTCTTCGATCATATTTATACTTTTTCAATTCATAAAAATAGCCTAAGATTTGTGGGAAATAAAAGCAAAAAAAATGGGACATTCTTCAGATTTATTTCTGATGAATGTCCCAGACTCTTAGTCAGTACTATATTTCTAAAGTTAAAGATCTTATTTTTTTAAAGCCAGACTAGGTGATAGGTTGACCAATCGATAATTAACAAAACCAGTTATGCCAAAAACTAAACCAATATTTACTAACAACAAAAGCAGCCCTAGTTGGAAATTAAACTCTAGATTATAACCAAAGTTATGGCTATATACAGTATTAAAAATAAGAAGCCATATACTACTAAATAAGACGGATAGTAGACAAAATAGAACGGTTTCTCTTCTCAATATCTTAGAGATATTTCTGGTACTATATCCTAAGCAACTTAGTATACCAACTTCAGAATATCTAGTGATAGAAATTCGATAGATTATAATAAAACTAACAGAGATAAATAGGAGTAAAAGTAAATTGGATAATATGGTGAACAACTTTATAATATCAGCAAAACTATTTTTAAAAGCACGAATGTCTTTTTCCTTAGTGTATATATCGTACCCCTTACTTTTCAGCAGGCGATGAATTTTGGGAATGTCCTCAAAATTTTTCACACTAAACGCTATAGCAGAAGCCTCACCTTTAGCTACTTCTTTATAAATTTTCTTTTCCAGCTTCGTACTCATTGTAAAGTTATCAAAAGTATCGTTTGAGATACCACTCACTTTCATTTTTATTTTATGTTTTTGTCCCTCCTTATCAAAGTATTCAAAGTCAACGTACTTTCCAACTAATTGATTAATATTCTTACTCAAAGACGAGGCAACACTTAGAGATAGACTGATTTCATTCCTATTATCTTTAGGCATGTCCCCATAAATCATCGAAAGATTGGAAGAAATGAATGTTGGTGATTTAGTATCTAAGTGTTTATTCTTATGATCATATTTAAGATTAATATTTTGGAGATTATATTGGTAATACACATCCTTAACGTTTGGTAATGTTTGTAAATAAGTAAGCCCTTCAGATAAAGGCTTTTTTGAAAAAGCAATTGATCCTTTACTATAGTAATCATTTTTTTCTTTAAATGACTGTATTTCATTTTTTATTGTATTTTTTATTCCTAACGTTGAAATAAAAGAGACCGTTCCTAATGAAATCAATACGATAGCAAGTAAATTTTTTAAAAAATGTATTCTAAAATTCCTGATTGCTATCCAAAAAAGTAATTTTGAGTTGAGTTTTGGGACAATCTCTTTAGCTTTTTTCGCTGTGAAAGTCTGACTTTCCTTACTATAGTCTAATTCATATCGCTCTTTTTCTTTAACTATTTCTATTGTATGATTTTTTAAACAGACTATTTCATCGGCGTACTTTGAAACTTTTTCACTATGTGTAATAACAATCACGGTTCGATTCCTTGCCAACCTTTTTAGTATCTTCATGACACCATCACTATTTAATTCATCTAAAGCAGCCGTTGGTTCATCTGCAAGAATTATTTTAGGATCATTCATTAAGGCTCTCGCTATAGATGCTCTTTGTTTTTGACCACCGCTTAACTTATGGACCATTTGATTTGCCTTGTTTTTTAATCCCAGTTCCGTTAATAAATTCAATGCTTTTTCGATTTTCTCTTCTTTCGTTAGTTCAGAGTCTAAATGTGCCCCCATTATGACATTTTCAAGTACTGTATATCCATTTAAGAGATGATAATCTTGAAAAATAAATCCCACATTGTTGAATCTATAATTAGACAAGTTTTTATTTGAGAAATTTTTTTCCTTAAAACATAAATTTTCAATTTCCCCATCATAATCTATATCTAAGCCTGCTATTAAATTTAATAATGTTGATTTACCAGCTCCACTATTCCCTAATACACAAGTTAACGTACCATCTTTAAATCGATAATTGGCATGTAATAGTATATCCAAATCTTTGTACTTTTTACTGACATTATTTAAGTAAATCATTCGAATCACCTTGTTTCATTTTATGAGTAGGATTAGTTTTAAGAAATAATAAGTAGGATAGGAAACTGATTATTATTGATTGGACAAATGGTAGCAACAATACCAAAACTAAGTTATTAGTAGATACTATATATATACTAAATAATTTTTGACTTAAAAGACTAAGCATTGGGAAAGTTATCAGAAATAGAAGAGAAGACATTATTCCAAGTATAAAGTATTCTGAAATGATTAAACTTAAAATATTTTTATTACTGAAACCATTGAATTTGAAAAAACGAAATTCACTTTTCTTTATATAAAAATTGAACAAAGCCAGAACAATACTAATTGTTAGTGACAATACAAAGAATATCAAACTGATGGTAACCCCTTGCTCCTCATTTTTCTTTCTCAATCGGAGCATGTCTTCAATCATGCTAAAATCTCCAGAAGGTTGTAAACCTGATTGTTGTAGTTTATTCACGATAGGTAAAATATCATCTAATGTTTTTGCTCTTACGTTATAACTTATCGATTTCTCAATGCCTGCTTGTTGACGCATTTTTTTGATAGCTTCTACACTAAACAACAACGGGCCATCCGTTAGTTTCCCGTCACGTCTTCCTAAAGTGCTGGTAATTGCTCCACCTTTAGGATTATTTTCAATGACTCCCACTACTTTTACATCATTTAATGAGACCTTTGATCCTGTAATCTCGTTGCTTCCAATCTTTGGATTTACGTCTATAAGCCCTGTCATATTTAAGTTTTTTCCGATTACGTCGGTGGGTTTTAGACCTAGTAAATCCAGTAACCGTTTAGGAACAGCCACTTCTATTTCTCCAATTGAAGGATATCTTCCAGCTATCAATTTCGTAATTGCAGGCAAGTTAAAGCTATCCTTCACTTCATAATTTTTAATCAAATCTCCTACGTTTAGTTTCAAATCACCCACTATTTCCAAGGGTGCCACAAAATCTACTCTGGGATCATCTTTTAATAAATCTACTGCTCCTGAAGTATCTTGTTTTAGAGAACCAGAAGGACCACCACCTGTCGATTCTTTTGACAAAGAAATATCTTTGATCGTCTCTCCTCTTTCTTTAACAAGACGGCTAAAATTATCATCTTGTTTTTCTTTTATTTCCCCACTCAAATTAATCAACATAAAAAAGGAAGAAAGTATGAGTAAAATAATCGTTAATATAGAATATATGGATGCGCCTTTTAGAATGTTAAAAGATTGAGAGATACAATTTTTTAAAGATAAATAAGGAGGTTTATTCAATCGATTGTTTTTCCCGTCATCTTTTGAGTGTTGTTTACTTTGCCCTACTAATTTTAGTTGTCCTTGCTCCATGCTATAGACATTTGCGTCTTTTTCAATTAAACCTTTATCATGAGTGACTATTATCACTATTCTTTCTTTAGCGATTTTTTTTAGCTCCGTCATGATTTTATTAGCAGCTAAAAGATCTAATGCTTTAGTTGGTTCATCTGCTATGATTATTTCTGGATCTTTTACTAATGCTCTAGCTATCGCTACTCGTTGTTTTTGTCCGCCAGATAATTTTGCCACTTTCATTTTTGCTAATCCAGATATTCCTAGTTCCTCTAATACCTTTGCTACTTTCATTTTTCGTTCTGCTTTATTTAAGTTCGATAGGCTTAGAACTAAATCAATGTTACATTCTACACTTAAGTATTCTATCAATTGGTAATCTTGCCAGATAAAACCGATTGAATTGTAATAATAGTCGGATAGTTCTTTTTTCGTAAAACGTTTCATCGACTGATTGTTAAAATAAACATCTCCTTCAAAATTTTGATCCATACCACTAATGATATTTAATAGCGTTGTCTTCCCACTACCCGATGGACCGTAAATAAAATTGAGGCCTTTTTGGAAATCTCCTGATAAATGATTCAATACTATTTCATTTCCAAATACTTTTTTTATTTCGATTAAACTTAACATAAGAATCTCCTTTTATAGCGAATTTGGGTTATTGCTCTGCTAGAATAAACTGTAACGTTACGTTATATTCAAGGAGGTAATTATGAATAATTATTTAACAATCAGTGAATTTGCAAAATACGTCAATTTAAGTAGAAGAACCTTAATTTATTATGATCAAATTGATTTATTCAAACCAAAAAAAATATCTACTCATGGTTATAGATATTATACTTGTGACCAATGCTTTGAATTAGACGTTATACTAACCTTGAAATTTCTTGATGTACCTTTAGAACAGATTAAATATTTTCTCGATAATCGAAACATGGATGACACGCTGACAGAATTTAAAAAGCGAAAAGAAATTTTAGATGAAAAAATCAATGACTTAAAACATATGCAGACGTTTTTAGAAAATTATATCGATCGGTATACAACATTGAAAAATATAAATTTTGATATAATTACTCATTCTTATAGAGAAGAAGAATCTTTTATTTGTTCTGATTTAATGCATTCTCATTACTACGACTCCATCGATTCTTTATCTAGTTATAGTGATTTTTATTTATCCTTAGATCAAAAAGATTTATTTAATGGCTATCCTATAAATTTTTTAGTAGAAGATTCTATTTTTTCTGACATTCAAAAAACTCCTTTTAGGTCACTAATTAAAATAAACAAGGAACAAAGCCATCTTTACGACGCAGAGAAAATTATAACCAGATCGAATGGAACATATGTCTCTTTCTTCATAGAGGATTCAAATTATAATAAGCAAGAAATCAATCAGAAACTACTGAACTATTTTCAAAAAAATAAATTTATTCCAGAAAGATTTTTTTGGAAAATATTATGGCAAGATGAAATTACTACCACGATTCCTGAAAAACGTGTATTTGAAATCTTGATACCTGTAAAAAAGAATTAATCGTTTACTGAAACTAAGAAAGTTCCTTATTTCCCCTTCTTAAAACAACCTCTTAAAAATGATTCAATTTGTATATATATGCATTATTGTTTTAAAATATACTTAAAAGGTACCTAGGAGATTTTTATGGGTTTGGGAAAACTATGAAAAGATCTCACCCACATCTGGCTTCCTCTAATGGTTGAATCACCAAGCTGATCGTCAGCTAATGATAGACAATGAAACAAAAAAAGAGATTGGGACAAAAGTTGTCTCAGTCTCTTCTAGTATCTCTAAAAACGAATAAACGGCCGTCATTGATCAGGTCAGTAATCGAATTTGCTGCTTTGGGATTTGGTCAATTGTTCATGAGCAGCGTCGCCTAAAATTCCACCCAATGCGATGACGATTTTTGAGATAAGCCTCCACCTATCTTTGCGGTTGTTGTTGTGTGATACAGTGAATATTTCCACCACCGTATACGATCTCAACTGTATTTACGCCTACGACTTCTTTATCTGGAAAGAATTCTGCTATTTCCTCAAGTGCCAGCTCATCATTTTTATCTCCATACTGAGGAACGATCACACCGTTGTTCGTGATCAGAAAATTCATATAAGAAGCAATACAAATGTCGCCATCTTCACGTGGCATCGTTCCTTCTACGTAATCGATCTTGAAATCTCCATTGATCGTGACATTCTCTACTGGGCAACAAAGCTTATGAACTTTTAATTTGCGACCTTTGGCATCGGTCATTTCATTCAAACGCTTGTAAGCAGCTTGAGCCGCTTCATAAAATGGGCTGTTTTGATCTTCAGTATAGATACAAGCCACTTCTCCGGGACGAACAAAACATGCCACATCATCCACATGCCCATTGGTTTCTTCCGGATCGATCCCGTCACCTAACCAAAGTACTTTCTCACAGTTTAAGTAGTCGCATAATTTTTGTTCGATCTCTTCTTTTGTCATATGAGGATTCCGACCTTCACTCAATAAACACATCTCAGTCGTTAGAACAGTGCCTTCTCCATCAACATGAAAGGAGCCCCCTTCTAAAATAAAATCCTCCGTTCGATACGAATCCACGTGCTCGATTTCACAGATCTTTTGTGCAATCAAATCGTCTTGATCCCAAGGGAAATACAAGCCATCGACTAATCCGCCCCAAGCATTGAATCCCCAGTCATTGCCTCGTAATTCACCATTGTCGTTGATGACAAAGCTAGGACCACAGTCACGAATCCAAGCATCGTTGTTCGACATTTCATAGACAGTGATGTCGGCAGGCAATTGACGACGGCAGTTTTGATATTGCTGTTGCGACACGACCACATTCATTGGTGTGAATTTGCTGATCGCTTTTGCGACTTCGGCAAATGCTTCTTGAGCCGGTTTGCCTCCATCACGCCAGTTATCTGGACGCTCTGGCCAAATCATCCATACTTTCTCTTGTGGTTCAAACTCTCCAGGCATTCTAAACCCGTCTTGTTTCGGTGTGGTCTTTTCGATTCGCTTTGCCATGATACAGCACTCCTTCTTTTTTGATTTTTTTGATCCAGATAATGATTTCACCAACGAGGGCAAATATAATTGCTCCAATCGTGATTGGTAATTGCTGACTCAGCGATTCAGCATCAAACTGCAAAGGAATCGCTGTGAAAATCAATGAGATCACGATCATGATCATCGGTAGTGCGACTAATACCTTCAAGAACCAGTCGCTGCCGCTCACCTTGAAAGGTCGAGGTGTTTCTGGATCGATTTTGCGCAATTTATAAAACGCAGGAAAAACAGGTACATATGATAGTAGGAACATTACTAGGTTCAACGAGAAAAATGCCCAAAATAAATCTTGATTTGGTAAAATTGGTGCGATGATGACAACGATAGAAGCAACAATACCATTCATAATTGCCGCACCAGTAGGCATGCCGTTTTTTTTGCTGCGTTTGGCAAATACTTTCGGCATATCGTCATTTTCGGCTGCATAACAAGCAGTATTGTTAACCCCTAACGACCAAGAAATCATATTGCCAAACAATGTTAGTAAGAATAAAAAGGCCATCGAAATAATGAACCATCCGCCTGTTGATCCTGTCAATAACTTAAAACTATCCATCAATCCACTGCCTGTACTAATCTGATCCGTAGGAATTGCTACACCGATCCCGAATGCAGAAAAAATGTAAATGGCTGCAATCACCAGTCCACCGGCAATGATCGATTGAGGGATTTGCTTTTTAGGATTTTCCATATCATTCGCGAATGTACAAATCACTTCGAATCCTAATAAGTTAAAAATGATTACTGAAATAAAGGACAAACTATTTAAATTGAAACTTGGCAGCATGGAAGAAAGAGTAAACTCATTCGCCACACCCTTAGTAAACGCAGTATAGAGACCTAAACCACCGATCAAGATTGCCAGCAGCATTTTGATGACAGCTGCTCCATTCAAAATCCACACGCTGTCACTGACCGGATAAAAACTGATCCAAACGATGATCCATATAAAGATCAGTTCGATCACGATAGCAGCAGCTGTTGAAAATTCGCTGCCTGTGATCGTCATCAATAAATCAGGGCAGACTACTGCTAGAGAAGCTAACCACAGTGGATAATTGATCCAGTAATACCAAGAAACGCGAGATCCCCAGCGATGTCCGAAGGCTTGTGTCACCCAATCATAGATACCGCCATCACCGATATAAGTTGTTCCTAACTCTGACGAGATCAATCCATAGGGCAAAAGGAATGCAATCAATAAAAAGATCCACCAAAAAAATTGTGAATTTCCGATTGCTGCTACCGGTGCAGCCGCTTCTGCCACAAATACAACACAAATAACAGATAATATAGCACTCATCAAACTAAATTTTTTCTTTTCTCCCATTGTTTTCTTCCTTTCCGGTACAAGGGAATAAGGTTGGACCAACGATTGAACGATTCTTGCAACCAGCGGACTCATCTCACATGAATCCTGGTGCGGCATAAAAGCTGCATTAATGTGAGATCAAGTTTCTGCTAGAAAGAATCGATTTTCAGATCGTTAGCCCCTCCTCTAGAACAGAGACAATCCTCACGCATCGTCATGATACGCAGATTATTTCCTTTCCTCATCTCTTGCGTCTAAAATGTTTCACCTAGCAAAGCTTCCAAGTCTTTTTTAGCCGCTGCTTTTTTGGTCTCATCGATTGGATTTTTTTCCGCATAATCCCGCATCAAGTACACTAAGAGACCGCGAATCGAAGTCAACCGATTTTCTGCTTCATCAAAACAGATCGAGTTCGGTCCATCCATGACTTCATCTGTGACTTCTTCCCCACGAGTGGCAGGCAAGCAGTGCATAAATTTCGCTTGTTCCCCAGCACGTTTCATCAGGTCCGTATTCACTTGGTATTTAGGATAAAAAATACGCATGCGTTCCTCTTCTGATAGTTCAGCTTCATACAGTCCATACCAGACATCTGTATAAACAAAATCCGAACCTTCGATAACATCGATTTGATCGGATATCGTATAGGAGCCGCCAGAATCTTTGCAAATTGCGTCTAGTCGGGCGCGATGGTCTTCGTTTAACTGGAACCCTTCTGGTCCAAATTGAACGAATTCCATTCCCATTTTTGTTGCAATCAATCCTAAAGAGAAACAGACTTGTGTGGCATCTCCAATAAAGGAAACCTTGCAGTCTTCAATTTTTTTGCCTGCTGGAAGATGTTCGATCATGGTGCAAAGATCGCCAATTTCTTGCGTTGGGTGGTTGAAGTCAGACATACCGTTAATAACTGGGATCGTGGCATTCGTTGCTAAGTCATACACATTATGATGACGTTCCACACGAGCCATCAAAATATCAACTAAACGAGAAAGAACTCGGCTCGTGTCTTCTATCGTTTCATGACCACCCAATTGAATTTGCCCTGGTGCTAGATATTCTGCGTGCCCCCCTAATTGTGTCATTGCTGTTTCAAACGAAACCCGCGTTCTGGTAGAAGACTGTTGGAAGATCATCCCTAACACTTTGTTCTTTAGCAAAGGAGGATAAAAACCATTCTTGATGGCCACTTTGATTTTCAATGACAGGTCAACAATTTGTTGGATCTCTTCCTTCGTGTAATTTTCAGTTGTAATAAAATCTTTTTTTCCCATAATGAAACCTCCTAAGTAATTTGTTTGCTTTGCATCTTCACTTTAGGAAAAAAAGTGAGGGTTTACGATAAGCTATTAGTTGTAAACGTTATCATTGTCGATCTATACGTGCTACAGGCTGGTTTATTTTTGGATATAAACCATTTATTTTCCAAGGGTTTACAAAAGTTTAGAAGTAAGTTTATAGGAATTAAAAGTAAAGATAAAAAAATCGGTGTTATAATTAAAATAAGAAATTTAAGGTAAGGAAAAAATGAAAGGGGATTCAATATGATCGCTATTTTTGTTTACAACATTCTATTGATCATTCTATATTCAATCACGATGACTTTTGCTATTTATGCTTATTTAAAAGAAAAAAACAACTTATTTCTCTGGATCAGTTTGTATTTGGCATTCTTCATTTTTGATAACACGATTATTTATATGACGGAGTTCCTCAATTCCTTTGCACAAAGTTATGATCAAGCATTTATGAGTGCGCCAGCAGTTAAAACGATTATTTTTATGGGAAACGCCTTTTTTTCCATTTCTATTCTTGCCGAACTACAAAAAGAAAAACTTTCCCCTCTCCATTATGCTTTACTGCTTGCTTTGGCTGTTTGGATGATTACCATCCCATTGATGGATAATTCAGCCTTTAAAGTCTGGCTCTATTATCTGGGCAATCAACTCTTCCTGTTTTACCTAGGAACTTATTGTTGGCGAGGAACAAAAAAGGATGTACCTTTGCTGAACAAACACTATTTAAAGCAATTGATGTTCATCAATCTCTTCTTTAGTATTTTGATCATTATTGAAGATAGTTTCGTGATTTTCAATGTCGATCAATATAGCTCCTTAGTGACAAAAATTTATAATCGTAGTGTCTCAGAGGATATTTTTTCGATTGTTATATGTGTTTTATTACTGCACTTCTTTATCAAAAAATATCAACCTCAGAAAGAAAAAACACAAAAGCAAGACACCTCTCTCTTGATTCAAGACTTTTGTCAGAATCACCAGTTTACTCAACGAGAAACGGAAATTTTTATATTGCTACTGTCACATCGAACCAATCAGGAAATTGCTGACCAGCTCTTTCTCTCATTAGGAACGGTTAAAACTCATGTCCACAATATTTTTATTAAACTTGACATAAAAAAGCGCACGCAAATTATCCCACTTTTTGAAAAGTATAAAGAAGCCATTGAGTCAACCGTTTAAAAAAGTCCTGGAAGTATCCCTTCCAAGTTCTCAGTCTGTAGCCGAGTCTGGGACATTAATCAGAAAAAATCTAATTAATGTCCCACTTTTTTATGAGGTTAATCATAAAATAAAAAAATGGAGAATGAGACAAAAGCGGCATCTTCAAAAATTCGCTGAAATTTATAAAAAATTTGAGACACACCAAGTAGATAATAATCAACACCAAAAAAAAGTATTTATGTTTCTTGTCAAATTTCGGAAATTCCTTCTTATTACTTGATACTGAATACTTTTTTCTCAATCTTTCACCAATCATTCTAGAATTTCTCTTTACCAACATCATTTGACAAAGGGTCTCTTTTTTGTCCAAAATTTCGAACAAAACTAGATAGAAAGACATTCCAAACTCAAATTACAAGTTTGAAATGTCTTTTATCTATAGTCTGATCAGAGAAATATTTCTTTGGCTTCATCACTCATATATTTTATCTTACTCATCTTCATCATCGTCATCACTGAAAATCCGTCCATTCACATAACAAATGTTACTTGTAGCAGATTCGATTAATGAAAGTTCTGTTCCAATTAATTGACTGTTAATGAAGTCAATGACCATTGGCATGTTCATGCCTGCGTATAAGTCAATTACTTGACCCTCGAGAATTATTTTTGAAACTACATTACACGGAGTGCCACCCATTAAATCTGCTAATACCACGAAATCATCTAAATTGGCAATTACTGTTTCAAACTTTTCACGAAAATCTTCCGCTGATTCAGAAGGAAGAAGGCTTACTGTGTGAATACTTTCCTGAGGCCCCATTATCATTTCTGTACTTTTTTTCAATTCTTCACAGAAAAGTCCATGACTAATTAAAACTAATTGTTTTCCCATTGAACCACTCCTCATCACTAATTGGAATCAGCCTGACTTATTTTGAAATCACGCCTAAAGCTGATAATGCTACACAAACCACTAATACTATGAAAATTGCCTTAGTAGAAGTCATATTCTTTTTGCCAAGCATCCAATAAATTGCTGCAACGATACCGGCTGGTAATAATCGTGGTAAAATCATATCCAGGTTGTTTTGCATGTTTAACGTCACATCACCAATACTTGGTGCCCAAGACAATTTTACATTAATCATGGTAGCGACCAACGCTCCAACCATGAAGACCCCTAACAAAGTTGCAGCATCTGTCAAGGCAGTTAAGCGATGTTGCATCGTGGTAACTAAAGAGATTCCTTCACGATAAGCAAATTCTAATTGTTTCCAACGGAAAATCATAACAGCGATTTGTGCGATAATCCAAATAAAAATTCCAGTTGGGTTGCCATTAATTGCCATATTGGCTGCTAAGGCTCCAAAAATTGTTGGAATTAACGCTGCGAAAATCGAATCACCAATTGCTGCAAAAGGCCCCATCAACCCAGCTTTTAAACCTGAGACAGTGTCTTTACCATCAATACCTTCCTTTTCCTCAATAGCCAAGTCAATCCCGGTAACGATAGTATTGAAGAAGTTTGATGTATTAAAGAATTGTGTATGAGTTTTCATCATTTCTTTTAATTCAGGAGAATTATCACCATAAAGCTTGCGTAATTGCGGCAGAATTGTATAAAGATAGCCTGATCCTTGCATCCGTTCATAGTTCCAGCCTAATTGGAAAGTAAACAAGCTTCTGCGATTGATCTGCTTAAAGTCTTCCTTCGTTAACTTATAATTAGATTTCGTCATCTTCAATCTCTCCTTCATCTGAATCATTCGATGTAACATCTTTAGGGGCTGGCGAATGTGGTATCAGCTGTCCATTTTTGTAACTGATGGCTGCTAAAGAAAATCCAACTAGTGCAATTGCTAACATTGGAAGTGAATTAAATATTCCTTCGAAATTCTTCACAACTCCTGCAACACCCGTTCCTAAAACCTGCATGTTAGTAAAGACGGTTCCTAGTAATGCCGTTAATGTAAATCCTAAAATTAGGTAAGGGAAATGCTTTTTAACTGGCAAGTAACGTAGTAGAATAGCAAAACCGACAGCTGGTAAAACTGCTCCAGCTACTGATAATCCATCGCCTAACCACTTCAAATCACCATTTAGCACGGCTACCACTTGTTCTACTAGTCCTCCTCCAAATGCTAATGCTAGAAAAACGGGAATCATACGAGAAAGTGACCAAGAGAGGGCTCCCATTAAGAAATTACGTTCGATCCCTTTATAGTTCATATCTTCAACTAATTTATCAATGCGATGCGCAAAATACGTATTCGCAAAACGGGCTAATATATCTAATTGAATCATCAAGCTAGCTACTGGTACCGCAATTACGGCAATTGCTTGCTCTGGGTTCATTCCTAGCGCTACTGAGAAAGCTGTCGCTAAAATCGTTCCAGAGTTGGCATCAATTTTTGATGCACCCCCAAAGGTACCAACACCAAGTACAGTCAATTGCATACTACCACCAATAATAAGTCCTGCTTTTAGATCCCCCATCACTAGACCAGCAAATAATCCGGCAAAAACGGGTGCACTCAGTGATGAATAAATTTGTAACTCATCTAAAATTTGATACCCTGCGTATAATGTTAATAATAAGATCTGCCACCATAAGATATCCATTTATTTATCCTCCTATTTCGCTAATAAAGCCATAAAATTTTCTGCTTTATCACTTGGAACCATCTGCGCTACTAAGCGAACACCTTTAGCCTGTAATTTGTTAAATACTTCTACATCTTGATCAACCACATTGATTGATTTAGTAATGGACCGTGTTTCATTCGTCTGTGACATATTCCCAACATTAATTTCTTCAATTGGGACTCCTAATTCTACCAACTTCAATAAACGATCCGGCTCCCGAGCAATAATCAATAATCGTTGAGAATCATATTTTCCTGCTAAAATATTATTAGCAGCTTTTTCAATCGGTAATACACTTAATTTAACTCCTGGTGGAGTTGCCAGCTTTAATCCACTTTTTTCAATATCATTTTTTGCAACTTCATCATCTACAACCATAATCCGTGTGATGTTCAACTTGGTTGTCCATAAGTTGGCTACTTGTCCATGAATTAAACGTCCATCAATTCTTACTCCGATAATACTCATTGTTTATCCTTCTTTCATTTCTTTATATAGTGGTGCTTTTACTAATTGGATCTCTGGTTGGAAAGTTCCTTCTGTTTCAAAAATCACTATTTCATTGTTTCCTTTTTTAAATAAGCTTTTCGGAATATATAGCGAAAGTGTTGGCCCAACTTCCCAAAAACGTCCAATATTGGTCTGATTAACAAATACGACACCTTTCCCAAATTTTGATAGATCAATGAAGCTATCCTCCACTTCATCAAGTGTTACTTCATAGCGATAAAAACTTGGCTGGTTAGGATGCCATTCCTTTGAAAAATCAACCTTCTCACATGACTCTAGTGGTAAACAATACTGATTCCAATCAGTGATAAAATGTAGATCAGCCATGACCCCTGTACGAATTCCCTTTTTTTGTGTATCGGCTAATAATTTATGACCATAATTAACACGCCCCATATTTTCAATTAGAATATCTAATTGATTGTCTTCCTGAGGCATTGGAACAATGATATCTTCACCAATTTCTGTCTGATATTGTGTAGCTTGCAGTTTTTGATTTAAAAATAGTTGGCTACGGTCTCTTCCATCGATTACTCTCAGTCTTTCATGTTCTGCATCTTTTTTTATTGAGGTGCGATACAGAATATAACCTGTATTTTGTCCTAACATTTCCATCGTTTCTGGATATTTCATTTTTACTGATTGACTAATTGTATCTAATGTTGAAAATAAACTGACTTTATCAATTAATGGAATATCTTTCATTTCCATTGTGTTTTTTGTCAAAGGTTCCATTTGTTGGATATCAGGGAACGTTTCATGAATCATTGTCTGGATTGCATAATATTTTTCGGTTGGATTTCCTTGCTCGTCTAAGGGTGCTCCGTAATCATAAGAAGTAATCTGTGGCAAATCAATCACTCCTCTAGCTGAGCAACCATTCATAAATCCAAAATTTGTTCCTCCATGGAACATATACAGGTTAATACTTCCTCTCAGCACGACCTCTTTGATTGCCTCAGCTAATTCTTTTGCATCACGTTGTACAATCGGTTCCTTCCAACGATTAAACCAACCATCCCAAAATTCCATACACATTAAAGGCCATTTTTTCCCATGCTCATTGAAGAAAGCTTCCATTGAAGAAAAATTTTCTTCAGCCTTTGAACCAAAATTTCCAGTAACTAAAATATCTTCATCAATCATGCTGCCTGCTCTGAGTGTCGCTCGCCATGGTCCATCCGAAGTGAAAAATGGCACTGTTATTCCTCTGTCCAACATTAAATCACGTATCGAACGTAAATAGTCTTTTTCTTCTCCATAAGAACCGTATTCATTCTCAATTTGTATCATTAAAATATTTCCACCATTTGTCAGCTGATGCGGCACGATTTTTTTTATTAAAACATCATAATAATCCGCCACATGGTTCAAATAAACGGTTTCATTTGTTCGGATCCGAGTTCCCTCATTAAGTAACCAAGCAGGAAAACCACCAAACTCCCATTCTGCACAAATATATGGAGATGGTCTAACAATCGCGTATAGTCCTAATTCCTCAGCAATGGACAAAAAATGTTCTAAGTCCAAAATTCCCTCAAAATGGAAATCTCCTTTTTTAGGTTCATGTAGATTCCATGGTACATAAGTTTCAACTGTATTAAATCCCAATGCTTTCAGATTATATAACGAGTGATACCAATCGGCTGAATCCACTCTAAAATAGTGGATAGCTCCTGAGAGTATCTTAAAGGGCTTACCGTTTAGAAAAAAATCTTCTTTAATCTCAAATGTGTTCAAAAGCTCCCTCCTTAAATAAAAGCGTTTTCAATATATTGATATATCAAATAATTTGAAATAGAAAGTCAACCCTATCCAACATAACAGAACGTGTTAAAATCAAATTATACATACAAAACCAAAGACTCTAACGAAAAGTTTAATTCTTTGATGTTGTTTGAAGGATTAATTTAGACATCCCAAAATGGCAATAAACTTTATACAGAAGCAGAATTAATATAAATTTTTAACGTAAGCTCTATTACAGTCATTCGCTCCCTGAATGAATAAAGGATGGATTCATAATTCGTCATCAAGGTCGTGACTCATTTGTTTCACGTAAAGAAAAACTGGTCTAGTTTTCTGACATTGAATTATTCACTATCAGTAATGATCAAGTCCAAGTTTTATCAATCGCTCGAGGGAATGATCCACACTATTTAAAGAAGCTTGAACTGCCAGCCTTAGCATTTTATGATTGCATCAGACATTTACGAAAAACTAAAAAACTGCATATATCTATCAGCAAACTTATTTGCCCGAACAATATGTGGATCCTAATTGTCAAGAATTGTGTTATTACAATTCCAGCTGTCAGCGCTTTAAACAAGACTACAATATCCACATGAATGAGGAAGATTTTACGGAAACAAATAAAATTATATTTCCAACTCCTTTAAATGTTGCGAAATTATTAAAGATTCTTACCGATGAAACAACCGTTCTGCAAGTCCGAGTGACGAAACTTAGAGATTCACAACAACTACTGGAGTACGTTGAATCCTACAAAAAATGGAACTTCTACCAAATTGAGTTGGTCTCAAAAAATCATTGATTATATCTAGATCGATTTTTTCACTCAATCTTTTTTACAGTTATTTTTTCAATATGCGATTGAATATTCACCGGTGAAACATGACCTGTTTGTCCTTCTTGTGCATTAGCCATACCAGTAGCCATACAAAACTTCAAAAGTTCTATTTCATCCATTTCTTGTGATAGGCCGTAGGCAAATCCAGCGACTGTAGCATCTCCTGAACCAACTGGGTTGACTGCTTTTATCGTAGGGAGCGTAACTCGATAAAAACAATCTTTATGTTTTGCGAGAGCTCCAGCTTTTCCTAGAGAAACAATGATCCATTCAATACCTGCGAAGATAGGTTGAATCAATTCTTCCTGGACTTCTTCTAATCGATCAATCGAAAATGAATGTCTCAGTAGTGTCGATAATTCCTCAAGATTTGGTTTGATTAAAAATGGCTTCTGTTTGCCAGCTAAAACCTGATGCAAGCTTTCCCCAGAGGTGTCGACAAGAACCTTTGCAGACTGCTCTTCTGTCAATTGGACCAACGTTTGGTAAAAATTTGATGGCAATCCTTTTGCAAGACTACCTGAGATTGTGACAATCTTTGCTTTTTTTATTAGCTCCTTGAAGTTTTCTAGGAAATTCTGCTGTTCTTCATAGGAAACTGTTGGTCCCGCTTCCAAAATCTCAGTTTGATTTCCTTCATGCAAAATAGCGATTGAATCCCGGCTTTCTTCTTTGATCTCTGTAAATTTCTGCTTAATACCGGCATGCTTTAATTCATCTGCAATAAACGCCCCATGATACCCACCGAGAACTCCTGTAGCGAGTACATTCCCCTTTAGATCATGGATTACTCGGGTTACATTAAGTCCTTTTCCACCTGCTGTTTTACTAACTTGATCTGTTCGATTGACAGTATCCACATTCAAGGAAGCAAGCGGATAGGAAATATCAATTGACGGGTTCATCGTTACAGTTACTATCACGAGATCTCCTCCTAGTTCACAGCTGCTTCTTTTTCAACTTGGACTTTGTCATACCAAGAACTGGCTGTTTGTGCCAAAACGTTGTTCAAGCTTTCGATATTTTCACGACCTTCACTTTTCAGCCAGGCACGAGCAGATTCTTCACCAGATTTGATAAACGGCTTCACACCATTTTTCCAAGTAGCTCTACCACAAAGCACACCATTAAAGGTCGAACCTGAATCTTTAGCAAAAAACAATGTTTGTTGGAATAACTTCGTAGAAACACCGGCACTCAAGAAAATAAAAGGCAAATCTGTCGCTTGACTTTGTTCAAAGAAGTACTTTGCCGCCTCCTCTTTGGTATACGCTACTTCATCTGTACTGAAACCCTCTACAAAATTCATATTGACAGGAACTTCTACCTTTAAAACATCTACTTTGTACTGTGGTTTCGAAAATTCCTTCATCATGCTATTGACTTTATGCGGTTTTACTTTGGCATATTCAAGTGAATGAACATCTGAAATTTGGGTATCATATGATAGCAATTCTAAATAGAATGGCAAATCTTCTTCGGCACATTCGCTACCTAAACGTTCTACGAAGACATGCTTCTGATGATTGATTTCCGGATCTTCATCTACGTCATAATAGAGTAGAAACTTAATCGAATCGGCTCCTTGCTCTTTTAATCGTAAAACTGACCAATCTGCTAATAAATCAGGCAAGCGTCCCGGTGTTGTTACATCATAGCCGGTTTTTTCATAGGCCAACAACAAACCAGCATCTTCATGTCGTGCACTTGCAGCAGGAAGACCATATTCTGGGTCCAATAAAATAGAAGATGCATAAGGGGTTAATTCACTAGAAACTAACTCCTTGAAACGCTCAATCTGTTCATCATTTAATTCTACATTTAAGGCTTTGATCATTTTTTTTAATGCTCCGCGTTGATCAATCGCTAAGGCACTGATAATACCATCTTTTGTCGATAAACGATCCATTGCTGCTTTTTTTCCTCTGGTTAATGTAATCATGGTTCTTCCTCCCAGTTTATTTTTACTTATATTTGTGAATCGTTACACCTTTTACAACTCGGTTAACTGTTCCTGTTGGTGACGGTGTATCTGGTTTATTATTCACTTTAATCGATGATAACAAAGCGACTATTTGGGCAACCATGATATAGCTTAGTGCTAAATAGCCATCTGGCAGTAATTCGGCCTCAGTTGTAAACTCGAATTTATCGCCAGTGAAATTCCGTTGCCCTGGTTGAGTAATGGCGAACACTCCGGAAGCGATTTCATCTCCACGCACTTCTTCTAAGATATCCAAGTCGTAATCACGCGTGTAAGGATTATTATTAACAAAACCGAACATGATTGTTTTTTGATTAATAAACGACTTTGGACCATGGCGAAAGCCCATTGATGAATCAAAGATGGTAGCAATTTTTCCGGCTGTCAATTCCAGAATCTTCAATTGCGCTTCCCTTGTTAATCCAGCTAGACTTCCTGAACCAACATAAACAATGCGTTCAAAATCAAGCTGAACGATTTTTTCAATTTCATTTACTCGGGTAATTACTTCATTTCCTAAATTACTTAAAACCTTCAGGTATTGTTGTTTCTTCACTAATACTGTTTGATCGAATGTCAACAAAGCTCCTAAAGTCATGCAGGAAAAGCTACCAGTCATAGCAAAGCCACTATCATTGGAACGTGCTGGCATCAAGAATAAAAAACTATTGGAATCGGATTGACTAATTTGAGCTAGTTTTCCTTCTACAGCACACGTAATTGATAAATGATAGATCGTATCAACCACCTGATTTGCAATTTCAACTGCTGCCAAGCTTTCAGGACTGTTTCCACTCCTCGCAAATGATACAAGTAAAGTTGGTTCTTCTTTAATTAAATACTCTTCAGGTTCTGCGACAATATCAGTCGTTCCAATACTTTCAAAGCTAAATGCTTGGCGATCACCGTTCTTGCGCAAATAAGGAACTAACGTGTCTCCTACATATTGAGATGTTCCTGCACCAGTGAAGATTACACGTGTTCGCTGACCATTTGCCTTTTCTTTAACTATTGCAAGAAAATTATCTAATTCCTTTTGAACTGTTTGATAGTGATCAAGGGTTTCTTCCCAAAGTTCCGGCTGTTGGCGTATTTCGCGAGTCGTGATCTCAGCACCCAGCTGATCCAGTTTTTCTTTTCCTACTGTAAACATGTTTCGATTCTCCTAACTATTTCGAATATGGCGGATCTGATAATGAAATTGATCCGCACGGGCGACACTTAAAGTAAATTCGATAATTTCATTTTTCATATTATAGGTTTGACGTGCTAAATGAAGGACAGGTGCTCCTTCTGAGATTATCAGCTGTTTCGCATCTTCCTTTGAGGCAACACTTGCATATAGCTCTTCATCTGCCAATCGAACGGTCTGATTAAAATCCTCGGAAAAAAGATCATATAGAGGTTTGCTTCTTAAAAGCTGATCATTTAATGATAAGAAAAATTTGACTGGCAAATAGGTATCTTCAATCATAAGCGGTTCCCGATCAGCTATCCGCAATCGACTTAATTTGAAGACTACTTCTCCTAATGAAAGATTCAATTGTTTTGCAATAAATTTGTCCGCTTCAATTTTTTCAAAAGCTAAGATCCGCGTCTCAGCAGTTCTACCTAAACTTTTCATTTGTTCAGTAAAGCTATAAGTTCCTGCTAAATCTGCTACGTTCTTTTTGATATCGGATACAAATGTTCCTTTTCCATGTCTCCGATAAATATAACCTGTATTTTCCAACTCTTTCAAAGCTAATCGAACCGTTGTCCGACTAACTCCGTATTGAGCAGTTAATTCTCGTTCAGAGGGTAATTTATCATGGGGTATCATGTTACTTTCCATCTGATTTTTAAGTAAATCTACCAACTGATGATACAAAGCTTTGTTTTTAAAAGAATTTCCCATAGGTTTCTCCTTCTTTTAAACTGGTTATAACCACAAACTAATGGTAAGATGGTTTTTTTATTTTTGTCAACAAACAATCTGAAAAAAATTCTACAACCGTCTTAAATCGTTGATTTAGCAATGATTATTTTATTGAAATAATAAAACTATCCATTTTTAAGAAATTGTTCCTAGCGAAAATAACAGTCATAAGTGCTGAAATCTGATACCAGTTGAAAAAAATAGGAAATAAAAACCTACTAATCTGAGTATCTTTATTTGCTTAAAAAAGTTTTACCGTGACGAATCAAAATTCGCCGTTTGAAATGATAAAAATTTCGTTTAAATACTTTGATAGGCTTGTTTAAACATCCTAGTGGTCCATTTGAGTAATTGTAGCAGAGGGCATTTCGGATCTGTGTCAGAAACTTTCTAAATGTTCGCAAAGTTGTCGTATAGGTTTCGGTTTCTCTGGTTAAATAACCCCCAAATAGTGAATGATGTCTTTTCTATACCGTTTAAATCATAAAAAAATGTTGGCGAATTTCGCCAATATCAAAAAGTGTAGAATCTAAAAAAGTTTCTGCTTTCGTATAGGTAGTACAACTCTCCATCCAATCTATATATTCTTCCTATCTGTATTTAATCTAGAAAAAAAGAATCAATCCCTTATTCGTTGGGATTGATTCTCTATCCGTCTCTTTTTTAACTTCTGTAGGCAATTTTTGTTTTATACTCTGAATCTTTCAGCTAACCTCAGCTCTCATCAAAGAGCTCCCTTATTCACTTTTTCTGACTAACTAAATTTGTTACAACTGATTCTCTGTATAATTCATTTCGATAAAACTGGCATTATGGTAATTGGCATCTAATTTTCTCTGACATAAGTCAAAAAACTGGCGGTTATGGGTGGAAAAGATGATCTGTGTTCCTAGCTTAAATGCAAGGATTCTTAATAGATCAATAAAGGATAATTCATTAAGACTATCTAAGTGTTGGATTGGATCATCCATGAAAATCGTATTCACTTTGTCTGTATTCTCTAGAGCGGTTCCTAGAAAAATACTTAAAGACAATATATTTACTTGGGCAGAACTTAGATATAAAATCGGGGCATCCTCTTCATCCTCTGTTCGTTTGCACATAATATCCAATCCTAATTTATCGGGATTTGCTTCATTGATTTTAAAACTAATCTTACGAAAATCAGGGTGAGGTTCGATCATTTGAAAAATCTGATTGACGGTATCTAAGTTAAATGTACTTTTGATTTGCTTTTTGATCTCGGTTAATTTACTGTCTTTTAATTCTTTTAGTTCTTGTACTTTGCTACTTAAGTGGTCATAGATTTTTTTTACTTTTGCTTGTTCGCTTCTTTTCTCTTCGATACCTGTTTCAGAGATAAAATCACTGGTAAGCCCAGATAGTTGACCCAACAGTTGATTTTTTTCATTTAATTTGTAAATAGCTGTAGTCAACTTTTGCTTATTTTTTTCCAATTCTTCTGGTGCAATGATTACTTGGTCAAACAGTTGATAAGATATCTTTTCGATATATTTCCTCCGTACAACGAGCTGCCGAATCTGCTCTGCTTGGATTCGTTGTTCTTCTACTAATTCTGTTTTACTTTTCCCATTTACTTGTTCTAGTCGTTGTTCTTTTTCAGCAATAAGCTTGGTTTCTTGTTCATTGATTTTTTCTAACTCGCGTTTACATTGCCTTTTAAAATCAGAGATAGCAGAAATACCAAGCGCTTCATAAAACGCCTGTTCTTGCTGATAATATTGATACTGTTCGTTTCCTTTTAAATCATTTAAGCTTTTTTTCGCTTGTTGATAATGTAATTCGATCGTTTTGAGCGTATGAGTATTCTTGACATTCAGCTGTTCATTTTGATTGATTTTTTCTTTGATATTTTGGTACTCATTCGTTAATTTTACCAATTCCTCCTGTAGTGACTTTACTCTTTTCTGGGTTTCTTCAGCAATTTTTTCACAGTCAATCCCATATTTTTGGCTGTATTCATTTAACTTGTACCAGTGTTTCTCATTGGTTAAATACGCTTCTTCTTGTTGTTTTAATTTTAAGGTTACTTGTAACAGATTTTGGTCAAGTTGGTTGATTTCAGTTTCCTTAATCGTTATTTGTATCTGAATCTGTTGTTTTACTCCAGAAACTACATCAGTTAACCGCCTAGTTGATTCATCGATCATTCCTTCTAAGTGGCTGATTTCCTTCGTCAGTTGCTCAATCGGTAAAAGATCTGCCGTACTAGCTTCAATTTTTTGGATGATATGTTGAAATTCTTGATGATCATGGAGACATAATGGACAGACAGACGAAGACGTATCCGTTACGATAGAATAACCTAATTTTTTCAACTGTTCTAACTGACTGCCCAGAACTTCTAAAGAGGAGCGTTCCTTCTTCTTTTGTGCTAAATCAACTTCCAATTTTTTTCTTTCTTGCCAAATGTCATCAAGTTGGCTTATCTGTTCCAACAAAAATGAATAATCAGGTTCTTTTGAATAGTCTTTTTGGCTTAACTGATGATCGTCTAAGTTTAGTAATGAAAACAATTTTGTCAACGTTAGCTTTATCTTACCTAACTTGGCTTCCAACTCTATTTTTTTCTTTTTCTGTTGTTTGATTTCATGATCAAGTAATTGTCTTTTCGCTTTAACATCGGAATAACTGTTTAATTCTTTGATTTCTGTTAATTGATTCGTCCGCAACGCTCGTTTATTTTGACACTCACTTAATGTTACTTCTTGCTCTTGATGCTCCTTTTGTAAAGTAATCAATGCTTGTTCACATTTTTTTCGTTGATTAATCCATTCATTGATTTCTCTATTACTGTTTTGTTCAGCCATTTCTTGTGCCTGAAAATCTGCTTCATGATTGATAAGAAAGTTACAACGCTTGAGATGGTTGCTCAAGTCTATTTTTTCGTCAAACAGTGCTTTCTTTTTTTCTTCGATTGTCTCAATTTCTGTCAAATGGGCTAACTTTTCGTTGACATCAGCAACCTGCTTTTCAGACCATTCGATCTGCTGCGGTATTTGTCGATACTCTTGGGTCATTGTGATTAAATTTTCTAGCTGTTGTCGCTCCTCTTCAAACTGGTTCAATTTTATTTGATTATTGCTTTTTAATTTGTTCGATTCGATATACAATTCTTGTAAACCTAATTGATTCTTTAACAATGGATCTTTTTTACTATTCTTTCCGTTTAACTTGGCATAATTTTCTTTCAGCTGGTTGATTGTTTGCCATATTTTTGCATTACTTTCGAGTTTTTCAATCTCTTTTGTTAGCTGATTCATTTTAGTTTCTTGTTGTCCTAATGCTTTATTCATTTCATTGACGAATAAGACTAGATTTTTATAATCCTCAGATACATTTTCTTTGTCCCAAAAATTACTTAAAGCATCATATCTTCCTTCGGCACTCTGTGATCGCAAAAAAGCATCGATTTGATTGTGTGTCAATAAATTTTTTTGTCGTAAAATCTTTAATTCTTTCGCTGTTAAATCAACCGTTTTTTTGATCTCATTCCCTTCAACGTAATCCGTTGTTTGCTTTCCATTTAACTTTTTCGTCGTTAATGCATAAAAACTGCCATCATCAAATGCTAGTTCCACACTGCCCACTTCGGCTGAGGAATATTTGTTCTTTAAAATATACTTTCGCTCTTGGGAGGCGATATCACGGACATTTTTATTTTCATTCAGTCGACTGATTTTGCCAGTCAAGCTCCATTCGATGGCATCAAAAAAAGTGGTTTTTCCGGTTCCATTTGGCGCATACAAAACAATCAAATTTGATATTTCATTAAAAACAGGATTCACACAATCAAAATATTTTTGCCTTTCAAATGCTCGAAACGAATCAATTTTTATCCCTTTCAATTTAAGACTCATCGGTTCCTTCCTTTACGTTAAGATTTGACAGCTCATGTTTTATATACTCTTGTATTCGTGCTTTTTTCTCTTTTTTAGCCATCGTTTTTAAGTCTGCTAACAAATGGATGATTTTCTCATCATTTTGCCACTCATCCTTAGCCAGTTTCTTTACTGGTTTTGTCTGTTCCAGATTCAATAATAATCTTTTTTGAATTTTATTTTTTTGTGCTTCTTTTTGTGCTTCTTTTTGCGCATCATTAGTAGCAAATTCTCGAAAATTATCCACGATCACCTTTCTGGTTGCATACTTGTCTTGTTCAATACTGGCTTTGATTGGCTTCGCTACTTTGGCTTTGACAAAAAGAAAAAAATAAATATTCCATCGTTCAATCTTCCTTTTTAATTGACTTTGAAAACTGTAGGCAATCTGATCGTTGATTTCTTCATAGTTGGCTAATAACTCATCTTGATTATCAAATACATAACAAAAAAAATGGAGTCGATACTTTTTGCTTGCTTGTTGGTACGTGTAACAGGTCAATCCCGTCGTTTTTTCTATTATTTCATACGTAGTGATTTCTTTTAATATCTCTACCATTGTTATCTACCTCCATTAGTTTGCAATTTCTTCAAACAAACGAGTTAACTCCTCTGGAAACCTCTGAGAAAACTCAACGGCTGTTAACCCTTTTGTGTCGTGTAAAATCTGATCAATTTCATTTTCGATATAATCGATATGAACAATAGGAAATAATTTTTTTTCATTGGGATTATCAATCGTTAACCGATCATAAACTTCTGGATGATCGATGTTCACGACGATTCCCTCAATTTGTTCTCGCTTGGCAATACTCCCACCCCGAAATTTTCTCCTTTGATTAGTTACAAACAAAACATCTTGTTTATCGAGCTTGTCATAAAGTGTACTTCTAAATAAACTCCCAATGAAACGGTCAAGTGTTAGATGATTTGTAAATAATACATGGATACCAGCTCTTTCCTTTTCCTGAGTGAGTAATTTGAAACAATCATCGATCTCAAAAGCAATATTTGTTTGTAATAACTTGTAAAGCAAGATCTCCAGCCAAGCGATCCACAAGAATTTATTGGTATAATCCTCATTTTTCTGAGAAGGAAGAAACAGGTAATCACTTAACCGATTATGGATCAATTTAGGCGTTATGTCGGAAAAACATTCACGATAACATTTTTCAATCAGAAAAATCAGCTTATTTTCTTGTCCACCTACTTCTCGTAATTCATTTATGATAGATGCCAAATATTCACTAAAATCATTCAAGCAACGAGGTACCAGCATGATATCAAACTCTTCTAAAAAGAAAGCAACAATATGTGCGATATGAATCCCTTCAACAATTCCTTGTTGCCCCGCTGACTGAAGTTTCGTAATAATCCCAGTCAAATAACACTTACCTTCTCTTTCGACGTACACTCCTGATCCTGAGCAACCTCGTATGTTCTCATACTCCGTGTTGTTAGACGATCCTATTTCATTGTCCAGTACCAATTTAAAAATATCTGGCTTACTGATTTGAGTTGCCTTTCCTCGATAAGGAGTTCCACCGTCTTCTTTCATACACTCTGGATAACCATAAAATACGATTTCTTGCTTATTTTCTGGTTCCATTATAAGCAGTTCAGGATAACCTTTTTTTACCTTCACTTTGATAATCGCTAAATCTAGACTATCTGAGCATCTTGGTGGTTCTAAGATTTCTAGTTCAGATTGGGTATAATCAAATAGTTTGAAGTCATTAATTGTTTCCCCAACCACACAATGTTTTGCGGTGATCACAAAACCCGTTTCACAATCCTGCTGATACAATAAACCTGAACCATAAGTATTGGTTCCTCTAATATTCACTGATAACTCTTCAAAATCATTCATATGTCAATCGTTAGTACCCTCTCATTCATTTTTTTCTTGATCAATTGAATCCCGTATTTTTTTATTTCTTCATTTGTAAATAACCCCTCACTCGCATCAGAATAATTAAAATAAAAATTCGTTGGTCGTTTTTTTGTGTAGTTGTGGTAAACAATCCTTGATAAGGCTTCTTTGTGCGGAAAACCATGACGATTCCCCTTATTTGAACTAATCAAATAATTTTCACATTCAATCTGTTTTAATAAATCGTCACTAGTATTCGCTTTACTCCCATGATGAGCCACTTTTACCAAGTCAAAATGCAGCTCTTTTTCCCCATATAGTTCTTTTAACTTCGCAGTGACAGTACTTGGATGAGCATCTGCTAGCATCAACAGTCGTTTGCCTTCATACTCCAATATAAAGCTAATACTGCTCCCATTTGCGACAGCGCGATCTTCTTGGAAAGCTTTTTTGATCAGTTCTTCTACGCTTCCCTGATGATTGACATTTCGACCGCTGATCAGTTGATCCCTGGTTTCTTTTTGAATTGCCTTTTCCCAATCTGTATATAATTTCCTTAGACTTGCTTCATCAGGTGTCAAAATCGTCATTTTTGCTCCATTGAGTAATTTGGGCTGACAAGAATTGTCAATAACTGTCATCTTTTCAATCTTCAAATCCTCCAAATACCGATCGAAAGACTCCCCTTGTTTAAAACTAATCTCTGCCTTTTCTTGAACGATCTCCAGTTGATCATCATAAACAACCTTTGTATCAAACTTTTGCGATAACAGCTTTCTAGAATTAAAAAACACTCGTTTAATACATGACTTGTCAAAACTCGACTGAGAAAACAAACTCAAAAATCCCCGAATATGATCGGCATCAATATGTGTCAAAATCAGTAAGTCAATGCACTCGCCTTTCTGGCTAATTGTTGCAATTTCCTCTTTCAACTGCCTAACAACTTGTTGTCCTTGACCTCCATCGACAAACAGATTCGTCCGTTGATCTTCTTCTCCATACTGAACAATCAAACAATCGCCATCATAAGCAGGTAAAGCTTTCACTGTAATCATTTCTCTTTCATTGCAGTCCTGTCCCTGCAACCTCCTCCTTCTTCTGCTTTCTTTTCGCTGATCTTGTTATTCTTTACTAACCAAAATCACACACAATAAACTTCTATTCATTTGTTATTGGCGCTGGAATTTAGCTGACAATAAGAGCTTTCAGTCCATTAGTTAATTGCGCGAAATACACTCTTTTCTTTCTTATCTTACTCCCCATAACATTGTTATTGTAAATAAATTTTGATTTTTAAACGCCAATCATTCTCATAACCAGAAATAATTGCTTGATTCATAACTCGCCAAATAATTGAGAAGGCGACAAAAATATCGCAAGCAAAAAAAAGCCAGCAAGACCATTTTAAGGCTTGCTGACTTCAATTCTTGACTGTTAAAATTTAGCACTATACAGACAAATGAAGCTCAAATGATCACTCAATTTTCGAAAAATACTGACTCTCACTGGTTCTTGAGTTCAATTACCTGTGCTTTAATTCTATCTCTTGTTTTTCTAAAAGCTGATGCTATTTCTGCTTCGGTTCCAACTGCTTGTGCGGGGTCTGTTAAATCCCAATGAATGTGCTGAACACCTACAGGAATCGTCGGACATTTATCTTTTGCATCTCCACAAAGCGTAATAATCAAGTCTGCTTGTGTAAAATAATCCTGATCGATCAAATCAGACGTTTGGTTTGAAATATCAATTCCATCCTCAGCCATTACCTGAACCGCTCGTGGATTCAGTCCATGAGTTTCAATACCTGCGCTTTTAATTTCCACATCCGAGGCAGATAATAATTGACGTGCATACCCTTCTGCCATTTGGCTACGACAAGAATTTCCCGTACATAAAAAATAAATTTTTTTCATTTTTATTTCTCCTCCTGGATATGAGCATTCGATATAGCTCGGTCATTATTTTATTCTCTAACTAAAAGCAAGCATACAGGAATTTTTGTAGGAAAGCATCAAAAAAGAGTGAAATGATTGAAAAGTTACGTCATCAATTATCAGTTTGGTATGTTTTGGCCATCAGTTCTGATCTTCTTTTTACCTGACAATTAATAAATGTCATTATCCATGGATCGTCTAAAATTGAAGAAAATTCATCATACTCGATGTCATGAATCATTTCCTAAAAGAATTTTTTACTAACGAATGCTAAATGAACGCTTTGTTTTAAACGGCAGTTTGACGAACCTTATTCTATTGAAAGAAGCTAGAATAACCGTAGCTATTAGCACCCCACCCATAATTTCACTACATTTGGTTTTATACTAAAAAAATGAAATAAATTGATTGATTGGACACATTGAAACCTAAACTTGTTCCTTTAAACTTAAATTGTAAGCGAAGATCGTTTACATAAATTATATTAAAGGGAGGAATACCATGAAAAAAAAATTACCATTGGTCAGCCTATTGTTTGGTTTCATTGCTTTAATGTTTTTCTTACCACTAACCAAAACACATGCTGATGTCACCGTAACAAACGATTGTACAGATCCGTCACATTCATTTACAGCTTCCATTAACGCAGATAATGGAAAAGATGTCTCGTCAGACTACTACAAAGTAACAGTTGGACAAACAGAATCTTGGCGCAGAAATGATCCTAGAGGCCATATTTTAGCCATTGTTTATTTAGAACAACTTAGGACCTACTATACTCCAACTAACGCCGCCTACTCTTTTAAAGATGGAAAACTTTATTCCCAAGGTAGCACAACAGAAATCACTCCGTTAAAAGTTGAAACAAATTCGCTTGTTACGCGAAGTATGAACGTTAACATGATTAATCTTTCCACAAGTCTTACAACAGTATCGTTAAGTAAATGGAAAAGTGGCGGATCGACAGACTACTTTACGCTAAACCACCTTGATAGTGAAACTTGGAGCAGAAATGATGATCCAAGAGGCTTTTTAGTTTCAGTCCTATATAATAGCGGATTCTCAAAAGAATACATATATTATTTACCTAGCATACAATACCTAGGCTACAAAAATTTTCTGACAATCAGAAAAGATGCTATCTATGATTGGGATGAAACACAGAAATTAAAAGTAGTTAATGTGATTGACTACTAAGCATGAAGAACCATTAAAGCGATCAAATAATAACTAATGATGAGCCTAGGGAGAAAAGATGCCCTAGGCTTTTTCATTAAGTACAAAAATAAATAACCAGTGTTTTTGAAGTTAAGCTTCACACAATAGAAATACCGTCGTATAAAGTATAAAAAACGTTTATAAAGGCTATCCGCTTATTCACTCATCTTACAGTACTTTTTCCAACCTCTTGCTAAATTTCAGCCAGCTCCTCCGATATTCAAGAACTGATCGATATCCCAAAGAAAATTCCACTATACTTGACTCTAAAATAAAAAAAATTAATAAAATAGTAAATTAGAATCATTGAAAAATAGTCTGCATCCTTTAGACTTAAATTGTAAGCGAAAACGTTTACGACTATATTATATTAACAGGAGGAATATCATGAAAAAAAAATCATCACTGGTCAGTTTATTAATAGGAATGGTCGCTTTAGCCATCTTTTTAATCCCGACCAAAGCAGCACACGCTGACGTCACTGTAACAAACGATTGTACGGACTTTTCAAGTATTCAGGTTTCAGTTAGTGCAAATTCTACAGGAACGGGTAACACCGACTACTTCAATATCACACCTGGTCAATCAGACTCTTGGAGCAGACTTTCTCGTAGTGGATTTATCTTGTCGATTGTCCATAACGGAATGCTTAGAACCTATTATACGCCAACAAGTGCTTCTTACTCTTATAAAGATGGTAGCCTTTATCAACGAAACAGCTCAACTGAAATCACACCACTGAAAAAAGTAGTCTACTCTGATACAAAAGGAACTAAAATTGTAAATATGGTCAATCTCTCTGATGGAACTGTTCAGGTTGCATTAAGCAAATGGAAAACTGGCGGATATGCAGATTACTTTGAACTTGCTCGTCCAGCTGTAGAGAGCTGGAGCAGAAACAATGATCCAAGAGGCTTTTTAGTTTCAATGAAAGCCAAAAGTGAAATGAATGAATACATATATTATTTACCTAGCATTGAAAATATCGGTGGAAATTATTTAACTATTAAAAACCAAGCCATCCTTGATTGGGATGAAAGAACTCCATTAAAACTTGTAAATGTTATTAAATATTAATTTATAAGCAAATAAACCAAAAGAGACTGGGCCAAAACATTGACGGCTCTATAATTTATGGGACTGAAAAATCAAAATTGATTCTTCAGCCCCATTTTCATTTTTGCTATAAAAAAACATATCGTTCTCTAGTATGATTAAATCACCAAAACCTAACCAACTGAGAGGCCAATATGCTCTATAAATGATTTCAACTAAAAAATGCTAAAATTAATAGATAAAAATTTAACAAAATTCAAATAAGAACTGAGCTAGAATGATGGTCCTTTTTGATCCAGATTTGATTTTGTATCATTCATATTTTTTAAATAAAGAGTAAAAAAAGCAAGTAAAACCTGCCATTAGATATTTCTAGCTAAAAAATTTTAATTTTTGCAGATTATTCCACATTAAAAATACCTTCTCAATCAGTCTCATTAACCATCAAATCAAGTAATTAAGAGTCCATATAGTAGTTTAACGAGTTAATGGTTATCAAATTAAAATGATCAAAATCTGGTCATTTTAGATATGTTATTAGGAACAATACTTAATGTAAAAGTCTACTAAAATTGATCTTTTTTATTAACTTGAAGGTCTTTCCCCATATAAATTTTTGGTGTGAAATTATTTTCTAATATTGAACTATACCAATCAACAATCTTTAATTTTAATAGAATTGAACCTATTTGATTGAAGTCAAATTTCTTTTCTTCTGTCATCTTTACATATTTTTTTGTACTTTGTAACCACAACACTGAGGAAATCCTAGAATTTAAAATTTTCTCAATATTTTTTTTCTGAATATGAGGAAATTTACCTTTATCTTCATCTGTAGATGCTTTTCTATCATTATATTTTAATAACTCTTCTTCTACATTAAACTCAGTAATATTTCTTAATAATTGAAGTGATAATATAGATTGCTCAAAGCTATACATACTATTTGATGTATCCATTCCTCTTTTGATTGCTATTAACTCCTTGGTATCCTTTTTGTATACATCTGCTATTTCTATTGGAACTCCGTTGTAATTAATGTTTCTTTGATGTAACTTTATATAATTTTTATTCTCACTTAGTTTTTCAATATACCCACCTTCTCCTTTTAGCCTTCCTTCACCAGAAGAATAGTATATATTAAACTCCTCATTATACTCAATAACTCTATTTATCTCTTCTAATTGTTTTTTTAATAACTCTGAAAATTTATCGTTAAAGTATCCCCAAAATCCTGAATCCAAAGTATATAACATATTATTATATTCTAATTCACAATAAATCCATTCTTTTAATAAACGATTTTCAATTACATGATGTTCATGATTAGTCACTCTAATTTTCAGATCTGTTAAAGAAGTTATTTTTTCATTGTATTTACGAATGTATTCCAGTATAGAACTGTCGTAAGGTTCTAGCTCTTCTTTCGTTTCTTTCAAATGGTTACTAACATATATCTCTAAATGGTTATTCTCCGAATATATATTAATCGAATTATTTACTAAGTGTATTTTACTCACGTCCAAAGCTATACCAATTTCATTGACATCATTTACTATTCTTTCTATAACTTCTTCATCCAATGATCCTGATAATTGAGAACTTTTCGCAATCCTTTTCTTTCTAGGTAAAATCGATTTATTTTCTTTTAAAGTTAAAGCTTTATCTACATTTTTTAATAATTCAGATAATTGATCAAATCCTTCTTTACTATTTATATCAAAATTTTTCGGAAAAGATACACCAGTTCCACAGTCAATAGAATTTCCATAAAAACTAAAATCTGGTTTTCCACTTATATAAGCATAGCTTTCACTTGCTTTAGGAAATTCTCCTTGATCTTTCTTATAATTAGTGATACCTTTCATTTTATTTTTTTGAATATAACTCACATTTTTTAAAGTAATATGCTCATTTTTGATGGTCTTTTCAGCAAACTTCAAGCCAAATTCTTCGTCAATAAACTTTTCAAGAACTCTAAATCCTTGACTTAACGAATGTGCATACAAGTTATTCGGAGTTTTTAGTATAATAACTGCATTATATTGGTATAAAGTATCATCTATAATATTATGCTCTTTATAGTCTGCTTCACCAACATTAAAGAAACGTAATAATTCAGAAAGCCATTCTATCTGTTTCTTTTCATGACTCTCAAAAAAGAAAAACAATTCTAAATTATTTTTTGGCTCAGTTCTACTTTTTCCTATTTGTATATAACCATTTTCATTAAGTATCCTAGAAACCTCAGAAAAATTATTTGTTCTACATTTAGATAGTATAAGCTTCATTTTTTCATTTCCTTACATCACTTTATTTGTAAATATTAATTCCTATTTTTTAATACAAATATTTCCTTCCCCGAGGAACATCAAATTTATTTCTTATATAACCCAATGTATTCTTGTAATATTCCATATTTCTTTCCTTTTCTATATTTTTTAAGATTTTTAATTCCAACTGTAGTAATGCTGACAAGTCTTTATTATTTGATACACCGTAAAACCTCGAATTGACCAATTTCTTTCTCTAATCGGATTCGTCTTATATTGCTAACGATTACATTTTCTTTATAAATAATTTTCCCATAAACTGAGCAACTACTCATTTCAAATTAGGCACCACTCTTATTCATACACTCGTTTAAAAATTTTTTTGTTTTTCTCCCAATGTTTCCTTCAATTGTCTTCAACCTAAGCAAAGGGATTTCAGCTTTTTCTAAAATAATATTTTTAAGCCTGTCACGTTCTTGCTGCACCTTATCATCATGACTACTTCCATCCACTTCAATCACTCCAATCGGAATCTTGCCGATCTTATAATAAATGACAAAATCACAGCTCGATTTTTGCTTCATGAATTCTATCTCTCTATCAGTAAATGAATTATTTTTTATGGAGACAAGTTGGATTAACTTGATCTGCATATGAAACGTCAAAGAAGCAAATTCATCTGTCCTTAAAATATCCCTCAACAAGGCAGCCATAATCCGCTCAGATTTGAAATATGAGTCCTTTAAATTTAATTGAGTATTTAATTTTTCCAGAGAACGATCATATTCCTTATATAATAAATCGAATGCAGAAATTACTGGACTATCATAGATGTATTGATCAGAGGCATAGTACTTAATATATCTAACTAAAGCTGCCAAACTTTTATTATTCTTTGTAAATACTTGATTACCAGTTACTAAAGTGAATTTATTGATGGCTCTAGAAACAGCTACATTAACCAAATGCGGATTATCAACAAAATCAATCGATACTTGACTGCTTTTTTTCTTATCCAAAACTGTTGAAAAAATAATTTCTTTACATTCTCTTCCTTGAAATTTATGAATGGTTGCTCTAGCAAACTCTTCTGGTAGATACTTCCCAGCTAAATTCACTTGAT
Organism: Enterococcus sp. DIV1682a; assembly: GCF_051711005.1. Lineage (NCBI taxonomy): Bacteria > Bacillati > Bacillota > Bacilli > Lactobacillales > Enterococcaceae > Enterococcus > Enterococcus sp. DIV1682a. The sequence continues at coordinate 572,183 of NZ_JBIOLT010000001.1, read as the reverse complement.
TGTTATAAGGAGCAATAAATCCGATGTCTTTCTCATCAGACCAGCCAACTTCTACTAAAGACTCAATTTCCCGCAAATTAGTTCGTTTTCTTGTATGGTTTCCTTTAGATGTGGTAATTAGTTCAATGGATGCTTCTCCTTCATCGATAGTCATAGGGATTAATTGATTATTGTAAAATTGCTGATTGCAAAATTGGATAATTTTAGGATGGCATCTATAGTGCTCTTTCAACAAAGTAATCGGCACTTTCTCTTTAAATACATTGATAAAAGAATCCAGTAAACTATATTTTGTACATTCGTAATCATTAGAAGGCGCCTTGATTTCTGTCTTTTCAGGTATGTGGGGAAGTTGTTTGCGATCACCCACCACAATAATATTCTTTGCACAGCCCAGACTCAAAATCCCTGGAACGATATCTTGCTGTGATGCTTCGTCGATAATGATATAGTCTAATATCGCTCCCTCTGCTATAGAATTAATAATCGAATGTGTACTACTGCCAATCACTGGAAAACGTTTAATAAAATTACTGAACTCCTTTTTATAGCTATCTGCGGTAAAATTTGAATTAGATGGAATTGATTTTGATAATTGTTGCTTGAGAAATTGCATTGATTTATTCGTTAACTCTTCTAATAATTTTTCGAAATTATCCCTATTCAAATCGTTCTTATATTTTTGTAATTGCTGTTCTTTTTGTTGTAACGTTTTTTCATAATAATGAAATTGTAGAGAATAAATAAAATTTATTCGTTCAGTATAAGTATTTAAAAACTTAGTTCTAAATATTCTAAACCCTAGCAATAAGCGGAATCTCTCTTTAAAAGAAAATTTTATTTGAGAAAGATAATTCATATATGCAAGTAAATCAGAAGTTTTCTCTGGACTTAATTTGTATCTTTCGACATCCATTAACTCTACAAGTGTATTTTCTTCATGCCATTCTTCTAAGTACTTTTTCTCAACAAGCAGCTCGCTGATTTCTGCAGTCAATTGCGCTACTTTATTTTGTGTAGCCAGACTTGCTTTCACCTTCGCTAAAATATCATCAATTTCCTTTATAGGAGTAGCTGCAGAATTTGAATTATAACGAGGAACTTCTTTTACCCCTGCAAAGAATTCTGTCCTATTAGTTGAACTTCCTAATTTCGCAATAAGGTAGTCTAGTTCTTTTTTAGCCATCTTCTCATACACATTTTCAACTGCTGGGTTGTTATTTGAAACAATTGCAACAGATTTTTTATTCATTAAAATATTTGCAATAATATTTAAAATAGTTTGTGTCTTTCCTGTACCAGGAGGTCCTTCAATAATACTAATTTGAGAGGAAAAGGCATTTTCAACAGCTTTTAATTGACTCTCATTCAATCCAAAGGGAAAAATAAAATGTTTCAAAGAATTTCTAGCCTCATTTTTACCATAGCAATACGAATGCAACGCGGTTCCTTTATAAGGAGTGATTTTTTCCAATTGCCTCTTGATGTTTTCGGCCATAGATTTATTTGCTGGACTAGCATTACGAACACGCTCTTTTACAATTTCAGTAAAATAAGAAAATATATCCTCATTTTTCAAATCAGAACTCGAAATAATACTTACTTTTTCTGACTTCATGACATACTTTTTTTGGTCATTTGGATAGTTTACAACAATATACTTATTCCCGTATTCAGTGGCTTTATCTATTTGTTGATAAACATTTTCTTCTTTAGATAAAAGACCTGCATGTATCTCTTTTTGTGGTGTAATTTTACATAAATCTAATGGCTTCCAAAACGATTTACCTGACGGGAAATAAACAGTTATCATTAGTTTATTGTCTTTTTCCCAGAGCTTCCAATCAATTATTTGATTCGTTTTGTCTTGTCCATTCATAGATATGGAAAACATTTAGATCATACCACCTCAATTTCAGACTATATGCTTATTCTAGATTATTGGGAATAAAAGATTTAACTGGAATTCAGAGCCACTCAACTTTTCTTGATAACTTCTTCTACTGTACTTGAAACATATTCCATTTTTTCAAGTTCAAATGCTTCCATCTCTTGTGCATGTTGTTCTGCTAGACATTTTATACTAATAATAATTGCATTTATTTCATTAATATCTTCTAAACTGATTGAATTTAATGTCAATCGTTCATAAGACATCTGACTTAATGCTGAAAGACAGCTACTTAGACTATATGAATCAGCTACTAATTTATCGAGATCTACATTTTTTTCCATGAGAAATACTCTCCATTCTTTTATCTAGTTAAGGAACGAAACATCATTATAAAAGCTGTTGCTTATCTTAATTAACTAATTCGGTATTAAAACTATTGAATCAAATCTTTACTATTAAATAACTGTATAGGCTATCAAGTAACATCAGTCGAACCATCAATAATATCAGACTAAGGATTAATGGATACTTTTTGTTCATGTTAGCATATTTCCCTCAATTGTTTTTTTCTTTTTTCAGCTTATTTCATTCATTTTTTTTATTTTATCTTGCAAATATTTGATAAAATATTTCATTTTTTCTATAGCATTTAACTTTTAATGCTATCTTCTTTGCAAAGATGACTGAACTAACAAAAAAGCTAGAAACACCCTAAAAAGGTATTTCTAGCTTATGGTATTCATTTAACCCACGGAACCTTCCATCTCATAACTGATCAAACGGTTGAGTTCGACTGCGTATTCCATTGGGAGTTCTTTGGTGAATGGTTCGACGAAGCCCATGACGATCATTTCGGTGGCTTCGGATTCGGTTAGGCCTCGGCTCATAAGATAATAGAGTTGTTCTTCTGAGATTTTTGAGACTTTGGCTTCGTGTTCCAAAGAGACTTGGCTGTTGTGGATCTCGTTGAATGGGATCGTATCGGATTTTGAGTATTCGTCCATGATGATCGTGTCGCATTCAATGTGAGAGATGGAACCGGCGCTGTTTTTAGCGAAGGTTACTTGTCCTCGATAATTAACTTCTCCACCGTCTTTTGAGATTGATTTGGAGACGATGGAGCTTGAAGTGTTTGGTGCGTTATGGATCATTTTCGCCCCAGTATCTTGGATTTGGTTTGCGCCAGCAAATGCAATGGAAAGCATCGTGCCACGCGCACCTTTGCCGTCTAGGTAAACACTTGGATATTTCATCGTTGTTTTAGCTCCTAGGTTGCCGTCGATCCATTCGACTGTGGCACCTTCGTAAGCTTTGGCTCTTTTGGTCACTAAGTTATAGACATTGTCTGACCAGTTTTGGATCGTGGTATAGCGACAATAGGCGTCTTTTCGGGTGAAGATTTCAACGATTGCTGCATGAAGACTGTTACTTGAATACGTTGGTGCTGTACAGCCTTCGACATAATGGATGCTGGCTCCTTCGTCAACGATGATCAATGTTCGTTCAAATTGTCCGGTATTTTCGGCATTGATCCTAAAGTATGTTTGTAATGGAACGTCGACTTTTACTCCTTTAGGTACATAAATAAATGTTCCTCCTGACCAAACAGCTGAATTTAAAGCAGCAAGTTTGTTGTCAGTGGGTGGGACTAATTTGGAAAAGTATTCTTTGAATAACTCAGGATATTCTTTCAATGCAGAATCAGTATCGGTGAAGACGATCCCTAATTTTTCAAATTCGTCTTTCATGTTGTGGTAAACGACTTCTGATTCATATTGAGCAGAAGCACCTGCGAGGTATGCACGTTCTGCTTCAGGAATCCCGATTTTTTCAAAGGTTTCTTTGATTTTATCAGGTACATCTTCCCAATCTCGGGCAGGTTTATCACTTGGTTTTTGGTAATATTTTATGGCATTGAAGTCGATGTCTGACAGGTCTGGTCCCCATTTTTGCATGGGCATTTTATTGAATGTTTCTAAGGATTTCAAACGAAAATCTAACATCCATTCAGGTTCACCTTTGATTCGAGACATTTCTCGAACGACTTCTTCAGTTAAGCCTTCTCCTGTACTGAAAACTGGTTCCACATCATCGTGAAAACCAAATTTATATTCTTCTAATTCTGGTACACCCATGTTCTCACTCCTCTTCCTGATGCACGTGATGGAAGGTTGCAGTGCCGTTTTCTTCCATTGCTTTTTCTAAGGCTTTCCAGCCTAATGTGGCACATTTGATTCTTGCGGGAAATTTGGCTACGCCACTGAGCATTGCTGCATCGCCTAATTGGTCGATGGCTTTGACTTCTTTTCCTTGGACTAATTGCGAGAAATCAGTGATCAATTGTTGTGCTTCTTCAACAGATTTTCCCATGACAGCATCGGTCATCATGGATGCACTGGCTGTACTGATGGAACAACCGTTACCGTTGAATGCGATATTCTTGATGATTCCTTCTTTGACTTCGACTTGTAATTCGATGACATCGCCACAGGTCGGATTATTCAATTCGATTCGACTGGTTGATTCAGTCAATGTACCTCGATGATGAGGATGCGAAGAATGATCAAGTATGACCTGGCGATAGAGATTATCTAGTTTAGAGAGTGCCATGTTGGAAAAACTCCTTCGTTGCAAGAATTGCTTCGACTAAACGATCTGCATCTTGTTTCGTATTATAAAAATAAAAGCTTGCTCGTGCAGTCGCCGAGACTTCTAAATAGTTCAATAAAGGTTGGGCACAATGATGACCTGCACGAACAGCGACACCTTCCATATCTAAAGCAGTGGCTACATCATGAGGATGCAAGCCATCTAGATTAAAGGCGATGACCCCTGTACGAGTAGCGGGATCTTGTGGTCCATAAATGGTCAACCCATCGATTTGTTGTAGTTTAGGTAAGACATAGGCAATTAATTCTTTTTCATGATCATGGATATTGTCCAACCCAACGTTTTCGAGATAGTCAATCGCTTGACCTAGTGCGATGGCTCCAGCGATATTAGGTGTGCCGGCTTCGAATTTCCATGGAAGTTCTTTCCAAGTACTATCGTACAAGTCGACAAAGTCGATCATTTCGCCACCAAATTCGACTGGTTCCATTTGTTCTAACCATTTTCGTTTGCCATATAAGACTCCGATCCCAGTCGGTCCACACATTTTGTGTCCGCTAAACGCAAAGAAATCACAGTCTAATTCTTGGACGTTGATTGGCATATGAGGAGCGGATTGTGCGCCATCTACAACTAGTACCCCACCTTGCTCATGGACAAGTTTTCCTAGTTCTTTGACGGGATTGATCACACCTAAGACATTTGAAACATGAGCAATCGATACGATTTTTGTTTTGTTAGTGATCAATTGTTTTGCTTGTGTCATGTCTAAAAATCCGTCGGTAGTCAAGTCAATATATTTTAATGTTGCTCCTGTCTTTTTGGCTAATTGTTGCCAAGGAATGACATTGGAATGGTGTTCCATGTAAGAAATTAAGATTTCATCCCCTGCTTGCAGAAACTGTTCACCAAAGCTGCGAGCGACCCAGTTCAAACTCGTGGTGGTGCCACGAGTAAATAGGACTTCAGCAGTTTCAGCTGCATGGATAAACTTTCTGACCTTTTCCCGAGCGCCTTCATAGGCAAATGTTGCTCGTTCGGCTAAGGTGTGGACTCCTCGATGCACATTGGCATTATCTTGTTCGTAGTATTTTTTTATTGCTTCAATTACTGCTGTTGGCTTTTGCGTAGTGGCTGCATTGTCTAAATAAACGAGCGGTTCATCATTGACTTCTTGAAATAATATTGGAAAATCTTCGCGAATGGTTTCTTTCAGAATCATACATTCAACTTCCCTTCAATAACCTCCACTAACTCTTTTCGGACTGCTTCTACTGGAATTGCTGTTAACACAGAGCCAAGGAAGCCTCGAATAACTAATCGTTCTGCTTCTTCTTTATGAAGACCACGGCTCATCAAATAATACATTTCTTCAGGATCGACCCGACCAACACTGGCAGCATGTCCTGCAGTGACTTCATTTTCATCAATGAGTAAGATCGGATTGGCATCTCCTCTTGCTTTATCTGAAAGCATCAATACTCGACTTTCTTGTTGGGCATCGGCTCCTTTTGCGCCTTTTAAGATATGTCCGATCCCGTTGAAAGTCAACGTCCCTTTTTCTCGGATCACACCATGTTGTAAGATATGTCCGATCGTATGAGGCGCTTTGTTCGTGACACGCGTATCAATTCCTTGGATTTGTTTTCCTGAGCTAATGGCAACGATTTTCACTTCTGCATGGGCGCCTTCGCCAACTAAATCAGAATCAAAATCAGCAATTACATGTCCATCATTCATCACGCCGATTGCCCAATCTACAGAAGCATCACGTAAAATATGACCTCGGCGGTTGATATAAGAAGTGATATTTTCTCCTAATTGATCGACAGCTGAATATTTGATTTTTGCTCCAGCTTTAGCGATTACTTCGACAATGATATTACCAGAAGCTTTTTGGATTTTCTCTTTGGTCGTTTGGAATCGTTCCAAGTAAGAGAACTCACTATGTTCCTCTGCGACGATCAAGACATGTTTAAAGAAATGCTGTGCTAATTTGCCATCTTGGATGAATAAGCTCTCAATTGGCTCATTGATCACGACATTTTTAGGAACATATAAAAATACTCCGCTGTTCATGAAAGCAGCATGTAAAGCGGTCAATTGATCTTCATCCATTTTCACTGCTTTTTCCATATAGTATGGTTTGATTAAATCTGGATGCTCTTGGAGCGCTGTGAAGATATCTGTAAAGATCACGCCTTTTTCCATGAGTTCCACTGGTAATTGTTCAAAGATCGTACTTGTTCCTTCTTGCACCAACACAGGGTTATCTTTCATTACGTCAAACCCAGCTACATTTCCTGTCTCACTAAAGTGGTCTGTGAACTCATGGATATCGAATAATGGCCAGCGATGGAATTTTACACGATCGATCTGAGGAAGTGGTAATTGATTGGCTTTTTCTAACGCTGCTTGACGTAATTGGGTCATCCATTCAGGTTCCCCTTTGCTTAAAGAAAAATTGGTAACTGCGTCAAGTTGGTCGAGCCAGTTCGTTTCTTTCATTTTCCGCTCCTCCTTACGCTTCTTCTTCTTTATAGTCAATTCCTAGTTCTTTGCTGATGCCAGCATACCCTTCTGCTTCAAGTCGTTTCGCTAGATCTGCATTCCCAGTCATCACGACACGTCCTTCCATCATGATGTGGACGACATCAGGAGTGATATAATTCAATAATCGTTGGTAGTGGGTAATGATCAATGCGCCAAAGTTTTCGCTACGCATTTCATTGACCCCTTTTGCTACGACTTTCAATGCATCGATATCTAACCCAGAATCAATTTCATCTAAAATGGCAAAAGTTGGTTCTAACATCAATAATTGTAAGATTTCATTTCGTTTCTTTTCGCCACCAGAAAAACCTTCATTCAAGTAACGTTCGGCCATTTCTTCTGGCATATTTAACATCGCCATTTTTTCATCTAATTTTTTCAAGAAAGTCAAAACAGACATTTTATCGTCTTCATCACGTTTGGCATTGATCGCTGCACGCATAAATTCTGCATTCGTGATCCCAGGAATTTCGCTTGGGTATTGCATCGCTAAAAATAACCCTAGACGTGCCCGTTCATCGACCTCTAAATCTAAGATATTTTTTCCGTCAAATAAGATCTCGCCTTCAGTGACTTCATAGTTTGGATTCCCCATAATAGCGGCTGACAGCGTCGATTTCCCTGTTCCATTTGGTCCCATAATGGCATGGATCTCGCCTGTTTTCATCGTTAAGTTTACGCCTTTAAGAATTTCTTTCTCTTCAATTGAGACGTGTAAATTTTTTATTTCTAAGACAGACATGCAAATTCCCTCCAGATTCTGTTTCGTTCTCACTTATTTTAGACTAATTGAGAATAGAGCGCAATGTTATAACCCACTAAAATCAAAACTTTTTTCACGAGTTATCATTAAATCAATATTACTAGATAATAATATTTATAAAGAAACTTCTGTTTTTAGCATTCATAGATCACTGGTTATGTTGATTTGTTTTATGTAAAACGATAGGTGAACGTTGGCTTGCAGAATGATGTCAGTACGCATCTCTTGATTACCGCTTACCTGTTCTTAATAAATGCTTCTTGAAAAATGCCATAATAAAGAGAGTTCTCTATTGGTTACATAGCTAATTTATTCACTATTCACTCTACAAAAAAACATCAAAGCTAGTAAAATCAACTAACTTTGATGTTTTTGATGACTTGATTATTTTTTAGATTAACATTTGATTTTGTTCAACTCTATTTTTTGAAGTGCTTATTTAGCATCAGCTGCGACAGGTTTGACTGAACCGCCCCATTTGTCTTCAATCCATTTTTGGACGTCTTCACGGTGTAAGACTTCAAGTAATTTTTTGATTTTTTCGCTATTTTCATCACCTTTACGTGTGGCAATGATATTCACATATGGTGAGTTGTCTTCTTCTAATAAGACAGAATCTTTCAATGGATTCAAACCAGCACCATAAGCAAAGTTTGCATTGATCGCTACTAAGTCACCTTCATCATTTTGATAAGTAGAAGCTAATAAAGAAGGATCAATCGAATGATTGAATTTTAAGTTTTTAGGGTTTTCAGCGATGTCATCAAACGTAGCTGTTTCTAGATCTACGCCATCTTTTACCTTAACTAAGCCAGCATTTTGTAAAATAGTGATGATTCGTCCCCAGTCAGATTCTGAATTTGAAGTAATCACTGTTGCGCCGTCTTTTAAATCAGCAATGTCTTTGATTTTCTTTGAGTACAAGCCCATTGGTTCAATATGGACAGCTCCCGCATTGACAAAATCATAGCCTTTTTCTTTGATTTCTTTATTTAGATAAGGAATATGTTGAAAATAATTGGCATCGATATCGCCTTCTGCTAAAGATTGATTTGGTAAAATGTAGTCATCGAATTTCACGATTTCTAAATTAATGCCTTCATCTTTCAATAGCGGTTGGACGTGTTCCAAGATTTCTGCATGAGGTGTTGGTGATGCGCCTACTTTTAAAGTTGTATCGTCACTTTTTGATGAAGCACCTTTACTATCGCTATTATTGCCACAAGCTGCTAACCCTACAGTCAGCAAGACCGCTGCTGCAAATCCAAAAATTTTCTTTTTCATATCCTTTATCCTCCTATTTCTTCTTATCTTTTATCTGTTTTCTTTGTTAAAAAGTCCCCAATTCCTTGAACAATAAATACAATGACTAGTATCACTAACGTTGCCACAAATGTCACGGTCAGATTACCACGTTGGTAACCTTCTTGCCAAGCAAGACCTCCCAAACCACCAGCTCCGATTGCACCCGCCATCGCAGTAAAGCCGATCATTGAAATGGTAGTAACTGTCAATCCGGAGATCAGTGCAGGCACGCTTTCTGGTATCAAGACTTTCCAAATGATTTCCCAGTAGCTAGCACCCATCGCATCCGCCGCTTCTAAAACTCCAGGACTAACTTCACGAAAAGCAATTTCAACTAGACGAGCATAAAATGGGGCAGCTGAAAGTACCAAGGCAGGAATAGCAGCTTGCGCCCCTAGCATGGTTCCGACGATTGCTTTCGTGAAAGGAATGATCAAGACCATCAAGATCATAAATGGTGTAGATCGAAAGATATTACTAATAATCGAAACAATGCCATAAATGATTCGTGCATAAGGTTTATTTTTTCGTCCAATCGAATACAGGATCAAACCTAGGACTAAACCAATGATGGTCACTAATACCATGGACACCAACGTCATATAAAGCGTATCGATGAATGCTTGTTTCATCGTCTCCATGTTGATTTGACTAAAATCTAAATACGTTTCTGCAAAGCTTTTATCCACGGTGGATCACCTCCACTCCAACACCTTGTTCTTTAATAAACCGCTCTGCTTGATCCAATTCGTTCTCTGACCCAGTCATCAGTGTCGTTAAGGAACCAAAAGAACCTTCTGCTGTTTGTTTAATTTTACCGTAAACGACATTGATGTCGACGTTATACTGACGAATGGCTTGAGAGATGACTGGCTCGTTAGCATTTTTTTCGTTGAACACTAATGTCACTAATCGACCTTTTGGATTTTCTTTGATCAATTCAGCCAATAATTCTTTTGAGTCTGCTTCTGGTTCGATATCTTGTTGCACGAAACGTTTTGTTACTTCTTGTTTTGGATTTTTGAAGACTGTCAAAACATCGCCTTCTTCCACAACTTTTCCTCGTTCCATCACAGCTACCTTGTTACAGATTTTACGAATCACGTTCATTTCGTGCGTGATCAATACGATCGTTAAATGTAATTTCTTATTGATAGCTAATAAAAGATCCAATACTTCTTCAGTGGTTTGTGGATCTAGCGCACTTGTTGCTTCGTCACAAAGTAAGATCTCAGGTTCATTTGCCAACGCTCGAGCTATCCCAACTCTTTGTTTTTGTCCTCCTGAAAGTTGTGAAGGATAGGCATTTCCTCTACCCTCTAATCCGACTAATCCAAGCAATTCTTCTGCCCGTTCTTTACGTTGGGCTTTAGGTACGCCTGCTAATTCTAATGGTAGTTGGATATTTTCTAAAACCGTCCGTGACCATAACAAATTGAAATGTTGGAAAATCATACCGATTTTTTTACGAAATGTTCTCAGTTCTTTATTTTTTAGTTTGGTAATCTCTTGGTCATTCACAACAACCGTTCCGCTAGTAGGTAGCTCTAATCCGTTCAATAAACGGACAAGTGTACTTTTACCTGCTCCAGAATAGCCAACGATGCCGTAAATATCACCCTTTTCAACAGTTAATGAAACATCATTTACCGCTTGGATCGTTCCATTTTTGCCACCAAATGTTTTCTCAACATTGGTTAATTGGATCAATGACATATCGCTCACATCTTTCTTTTATTTTTTACATGGAGATCAAGTGGGAAACAAAAAAGCTTCCGCCCCCTTGCTTTAGCAAAAGGACGAAAGCTGAAACTTCCGTGTTACCACCTTGATTTGCTGCTATCTCACAATAACAACCTTTACCAGTACTTGGGTCATCGTTCTTTCATCATAATCATGCCCGTATACCGTTGTGCTGTAACGGGCACCCCCGTAGTAAGTTTGCAAGGCTCACCTACTCTGCTCTAAGACCATCTTCCATCTCATTTCCGTTACCCTTTTTCAGCAATCAGGGCTCTCTTTGAACGTCTGTGACATGTACTCTTCTTTTCAAAGCTTTATTTATGATTGTTCTGATTATAGCAGTTGGAAAATAACGTGTCAACATTTTACCGGTTACTTCTTTAAAATTTTCTGAAAATTGCTAACTCTTATAATTTCTCAAATTCTGTTGGATCGACTTCTTTAAAGCTTAAAAGCCAAGCATTCATTTCATCTTGATCATTTAAGACATTGATATCTTCATTGATTTTTTCATTCACGGAAGAAACCGTACCGCTTAATGGGCTAGCAAATTCACTGACTGCTTTTTCAGCTTCCACTTCGATCAAAGGCTCCCCGCTTTGATAAGACTGACCAGCTTTTGGCAAATTGGCAAATGTGATATCACCTAATTCTTTTTGTGCTTCATTAGTTAAACCGACACAATATTCTTTCCCATTAAATAAGATCCAAAGGTTATCTTTTTTCTTCAAGTGTTTCCCAGCCATTTTATATCAATACTCCTTCGTATATTTTTTCATTAAAACCGATTGCGACGAGTTGTTTGCCTTTGACGATCAGGGGACGTTTGATCAACATCCCATCACTTGAAAGAATGCGACTAGCTTCATTGATCGAAAAATCAGCCACTTGGTCTTTTAGCCCCATTTCCCGATACTTCATGCCACTCGTATTGAACAGACGACGTAATGGAATCTCATTATGTTCCAACCAGTCTGTGATCATTTCTTCCGATGGTGGACTAGCAATCATATCAATTACTTGATAATCAACATGATGCGCATCCAACCAAGCTTTCGCTTTTTTGCAAGTGGAACATTTCGGATACCAATAAAAACGATACAACAGTGTTACCTCCTAGAAGTTTTCGCAGGCGCCTCATTTTGATACCTCATGGATAATATCAAACCGATACCAATCATATTTCCAAGGATCGATGACCCACCTTGACTAATGAATGGCAGGGGAATCCCTGTTAATGGTAAGAGTCCAATATTAGCACCAATATTTTCAAATACATGGAACAAGAGCATCATGATCAAGCCGCTGGCGATATAAGCATAAAATTCATTGTTCGTATCAAAGCAGACACGAATCATACGATAAATCAAAATAAAATACAAGAAGATGACGAATGCGCCACCGATAAACCCAAAATTCTCACCAATCACGGTGAAAATCATATCTGATTCACGAACAGGTACATAGATATTACTTACATTGAATCCTTTACCTAATAATCCACCAGTTCCTATTGCGAGCAACCCTTGTGCTGGCTGATAGCTCATCCCAGTCGTGTCATGGAATGGATCAAGCCAAGAATCGATACGAGCAAACTGGTAAGATTTAAACCCGATTTTATATAATAAATCTCTTCCGCCTTCTGTGGTAACTAAAAAGATCGTCCCAGCACCGACAATCACTGCCAAAGCAATTACGGGCACGATAATGCGCCAAGAGATACCAGACATTAAGAAAACTCCACCAAAAATTGCTAAAAATACCAGCATGGTCCCAAAATCATCTTGTGCCATAATCAAGGCTAAAACCGGGAGCGTCACAATCAACATCTTGGCGATCAACCAAAAATCTGATTTGAGCGTTCGTTCCTTCATCTGAGTATTATGTTTTGTCACGATCAGCGCCATCATTAAAATATAAGCAATTTTCATTAACTCTGCTGGCTGAAACGTCAAGGAACCAAAACTAAACCAGTTTTTGGAACCGGTCGACTGGGCGAGGTTGCGGTCATAAAACTTTAACAAGAGTCCCATTACAATTAGACCAAAACCATAGAGATAAGGTGTTAATTTCCAGATCCATTTGGAATTCAAATGCATAATCACGACAATAGCAATTGAGCCCACGATATACCAAATCGCTTGCATCCCAACACCTCTTACTACCGAAGGGTGGTTAGGATCATGACTCAGCGCGACATATAAAGAAAGCAATCCAATCAAACATAATAAGAAGACTGGTAATATGACGCCATAATCAATGCGATTATCACGATTATTATTAGAAGCTTTTATTTTTTTTTCCATGTTTCATCCCTTTTCTTAAAAACCATACTGTTCTATATTATAGCGGTCTAGCGGCATAATTGAAAGCCAAAGCAAATACATTTGGGAAAACTTAAAATTATTCTTATCTAATCATCTGCCTTGCTACTCTTCAGTTAGACCCATCATCGAGATAACAGATAAAGTTCTGACGAATCATTTTTGATAGCGTTCATTATATCTCAAGATCTCTTTACCAATCGCTTGTAAATTCTCTGAAACTAAATTTGTTCGCTGGATCAAATAAAAATTTCGATGATACGCTAATTTCTCGGTTGGTATTTCTGGTGGCACCGCACGTTTTGATAAAATCGAACGTCCCACTCCTTCCTTTAAAAGAGCGGCAATGACTTCGTTACTTTTTACTAACAACTTTTTCCCATGGATATTTTTTTCTTCAAAATACCGTTGCGTATAATGAAAAACTCCAGAAGTTGTTTCTCGAACTAACCATAACTGACTGTCAGAATCCCCCGCAATCACTAGTTCATCCTCCATCAATGAAAACCTTTGAACACCAGAAGTTTCTAAAGGTTTTTCGATAAAACCAAAGTCAGCCTCGTGTTTTGCTACTTGTTCCAACGCATCATGAGAATTGGCATAGGCAATCACAAAATTAATTTTAGGATATTTCAAAAGCAAATCTTTCAACAATTTTGGTAACAGATAGACGGCAAAAGTGTGAGAAGCAACGATTCGGCAAACTTCTTCTTCATTTTGTTCATCTAGTAATTGTTGTTGTGTTTCTTGCCACTCCTCTAATAAAACTAACGCTCGTTCGTAGAGTAGATCTGCTTGTTTTGTCGGCTTCATTTCTTTCCGACCATTTCGCTCAAAGAGAATCACTCCTAATTCTCTTTCCAGCTGTTTGATTTGATTTGAAACAGCAGGTTGAGATAAGAAAAGTAATTCGGCTGTTCGAGAAAAATTTCTTGTTTCGTATACGACACGAAAAGTTGTTAACAATTTCAGCATGCGATCACTTCCATAATTATTTATTATAGTAACTATATCAACTATTTGATTTAAATATATCATGAAATGACTATAATAGTAAATGTAACGCACAATATATGAGATTGAAAAGCAACGAATGTTTCGATCTCGCTCAGACATAAAAAGATCGTTACTTGTATTCTTAATGATCAGTCAGGGCTACCGATTTGTTTATTTCCCAATAAATAGTCATTCATAATTATTTATGCAACCTACTATCAACCTTTCCACCTGACTGATCATTTTGTTCTGGGCTTTAGACAACACACTCATCTTATGAAAAGGAGAATTCAATTAATGAAGAATTTTTTAAAACTTATTCCTGTCCCGATTTGTGGGCTCATTCTAGGTTTAGCTTCGCTAGGTAATCTGTTTAAAGAATATCATTGGATTCATCTAGGAAATATCATTGGTGGGATTAGTATGATTCTCATGATCCTAATGTTTAGCAAATTGTTCCTATTATTTGAACATACGAGACAAACATTACATGATCCAATCATTGCCTCGGTTTCACCGACTTTTACGATGTCATTAATGGTTATTTGTACTTACTTTGTTCCATTTACGCACCTTTTACCAATCGTTCGGATCATCTGGCTTGGCGCTGTCCTTCTACAAGTGATTTTAGTTGTTTACTTTACTTACCATCATGTAATCAAAGCAGACTTATCACTGGAAGTCATTTATCCAAGTTGGTTCATTATTTATGTTGGTTTCGGGGTAATTACAGTAACTGCTGGAAACTTTTTCCCATTCATTGGCCAACTATTCTTTTGGTTATCTCTAGCTTGTTACGTTTTCTTATTGCCAATCATCATCCATCGGGTATTTTTCGTGAAAAACATGGCACATCCTACACTACCATTGATCACGATCGTTGCAGCTCCGGGATCTCTTTGTTTAACTGGCTATTTGAAAAATTTTGCGCAACCTTCCTTTTATTTAGTCGTTGCCTTATTTATCCTTTCGCAAACTTTATATTTTATCGTGCTATCTCTTTTACCACGATTACTTAAACTACATTTTTATCCAAGCTACGCTGCTTTTACCTTTCCACTAGTTATTTCTGCAACTGCTATGTTTTGTGCTGTAAATTACTTTCATTCATTAGGGATCGCTACTGGCTTTTTAACGGTCTTGAAACTGGTTGAATTAGTAATCGCTACTGGAATGGTGCTTTATGTATTAGGTCATTATATCCGCTTCTTGTTCAAAGAACATGGAAACACAAATAAATATGTCCCTAAAGAAATTTAATTAAGATGTTATTCTTCTGTCTTTTTCAAATTTAGAAAAAGGCAGAAGATTTTTTGCGTTTTTAAACTTTGTCAATCAAAACGAATAGTGCTACTATTATCAAGGATATTCTTGAGTTCAGAGTCGTCGTCCTCTAAATACGAGTACCCGTTTTTCAACTCTGAAACATGCGCACAGATAATGAAAGGAATTTTTAGAACATGAATCTACAAGTAACCATTAATCAATTTAAAAATCAAGGCTCACGAAGAATCTTGCCTGGATTACTTCTTGCTTTTTCAGTAGCAGTCATGAGCAAACTTCTCGCATTGTTGCTCCCACAGCTTGGTGCTGCCACGATCGCCATTTTATTAGGGATCTTGTTAGGTAATACTTTTTTCAAACAACCTTCTTTAGCCATTGGGACAAAATTCGCTGAAAGCAAATTATTGGAATGCTCCGTTTTCTTATTGGGAGCAACGGTTACGGCTCAAACGATTGCTCAAATCGGCATCAAAGGGATTGCCTTCGTCTTGTTGCAAATGAGTGTGACGATCGTCGGTGCCTATTGGATCGGCAAGAAATTGTTATTTAGTGATACAGCTTCCTTGATGATGGCAGGAGGAAATGCTGTTTGCGGTTCTTCGGCTATTGCAGCGATCGCTCCAGTGATTCATGCTGAAGAGGAAGAAAAAGGACAGATCATTACATTAGTGAATTTATTAGGAACGATCATGATGCTTTCTTTACCTTTTCTTGGCTTACACTTATACGGAGATCACTTAATTGAAAAAAGTGCCCTTTTAGGTGGAACACTTCAATCTGTTGGACAAGTAGTCGCTGGCGCCAGTTTGCTTGATGCTTCAGTTGTTCAATTTGCCATGCTCTTTAAAATTTTAAGGATCATGATGTTAGTTGCTGTTGTCTATTTATTTGAAAAATTTATCCAAAAAAAGACAGCTTCTGCTGAAACGATTTCGTCTGACAGTCCCAAGAAAAGAAGATTCCCATTACCATGGTATGTTTTAGGCTTTTTAGTTTTCTGCTTGCTCAACAGCCTATTTACGCTCCCAACTTTTATCGACAAAGGGGCTCACTTTATTAGTAATTGGTTTGAAATCACTGCTTTAGCCGCAATTGGTTTACGTTTAGATTTCGCTAAATTCATGAAAGAAGGACCTCGATTCTTATCTTATGGTCTAGCAGTTGGTTTACTGCAAACTGTTGCTGCGCTGCTATTCATTTGGTTAACAACACTATAACTACCGGATTCCACTGGTATAAGCGGTCTGCCTTTGTTGGCTTCATAAAATCCCCAGACTTAAAACCACCTCTTCGTCCCAAAATAGTCACTTCTATTTCAGGGCGAAGGGGTGGTTTTTAGGTCAATGATTCCAGTTTTTTTATTCAGATAGTGCTTTTTCTAATACAAGTAGTTGACGTTTGATCAATAAGCCAGCTTCCGCATTTCCCATATAACCGGTTAATTGACCGTTTTGTCCAATCACTCGATGACATGGAATCACGATTGGTAATGGATTCATGCGATTCGCTTGTCCGATTGCTCGGACCGCTTTGGGATGATCAATGGTTTCTGCTATTTTTTTATATGTGCGTAGTTCTCCATAAGGAATCTCTTGCAATGCTTGCCAAACCTTTTGTTGAAAAATCGTGCCTGTGTTTATTGATAACGGAAGTTGAAAGTCCTGCCGGTTGCCCTCAAAGTACTCAGCCAATTGACGTTCTGTTTCAAGTAGGATTTCTTGTTTCTTTCCTTGATCCTGTGCACCATTTACCGCCATTTCTTCAATCGGATGAAACGAAACCTTCGTCAACCCATTCTGATCTGCATCTAACCATAATTCTCCAATTGGCGTATTTATTTTCATTTTCATCGTCTAATCCTGAATGAACTAGACTTGCCCTCCTCTACCGTTCTACTATTTTATTTATCTTGTATTATTTTAGCTAAAAATGCAATTTAAAGTTTTATTAAGTGTCAGCTTAATGATAAACTAAAAATGATGATTACTTAAGTAACAGAAAATACAGTTTATTTACTATTCTGTTCGAACAAATAATATTTGCTTGAAAGGATTTATCATATGAAAATATCAATTGTTGTCCCTTGCTATAACGAAGAAAAGACTGTACCGCTTTTTTTCGATGAAGTAGAAAAATTCAAAGACGGACACGAGTTTGAATACTTGTTTATTGATGATGGCTCCTCAGATGGTACGCTACAAGCCATTAAAGCATTAGCGAGAAAATATGAATATGTGAGATTCGTTTCTTTTTCTCGAAATTTCGGAAAAGAAGCTGCCCTCTATGCGGGTTTACAAGCTTCGACTGGGGAGCTAATCACAGTAATGGACGTTGATTTACAAGATCCTCCAGAATTACTACCACTCATGATTGAAAAAATCACGACAACTGACATTGATTGCGTAGGAACGAGACGCTCAACAAGAGAAGGAGAACCAGTGATTCGGAGTTTCTTCGCTAAACGGTTCTATCAGTTGATCAATAAAATCAGTGACACAGAAATGGTAGATGGTGCAAGAGATTTCCGCTTGATGACTCGACAGATGGTTGATGCTGTTTTAGAGTTAACCGAGTACAATCGTTTTTCAAAAGGATTATTTAGTTGGGTCGGTTTCAAAACAGAGTATCTTTCTTTTGAAAACCGTGAACGAGTGGCTGGTGAAACCTCTTGGTCTTTTTGGAAATTATTCAATTATTCGATTGATGGAATCGTCAATTTTTCAGATGCACCACTAACGATCGCCTCTTTCACTGGCGCTCTTTCTTGTATTGGTTCGGGAATTGCTATTTTATTTATCATTGCACGAGCCTTATTATTTGGTGACCCGACAGCAGGCTGGCCTTCAATGGTATCGATCTTTTTATTTATCGGCGGCATCCAATTACTATGCCTAGGGATCATTGGCAAATACATTGGTAAAATTTTCCTTGAAACCAAACAACGCCCCGTTTATATCATACGTGAAACAGAACAAACCATCGTTTCTCGTGAAAAAGAATAAATCGTGAATACTGACCGTGGTGAGAATAGCTATTTCTATTTCGAGATGTTCTCCCTTCGTGCCCAAGGTTTTCTCTATAAAAAAACACCTGAAATGAGCGTGTGATTTCAGGTGTTTTTTTATTTTTCTAGTTAGCAAATACATTACTTCTAAACATAACAATAACATTCCGATAAAGCTATTGAATGAATCTCTGTCACATTATAGGCAGGTAAAAGAAAAAAGACTAGCTGGTAGAGGAAACATTGGACGTTTCCTTTTGATTTACGACATTTTTTTCGCTGATGCATTGTTTAATTTGTTTAATTAGTTCTTGCCAATTATGATTGTTGGGCAATCGTTGCCATAAGATATGGGTACATTGAAGGTTTCCTAAATGAAAGTCAGAAATATAGATATCCGTTTTCGAAGAAATAACTTTTTCAATGACTATTTTTCCAGCTAAGGAATATTGGAGATGTTCTGCAATAAACTCTTCATACGCTTTTCCATAAGAAAAATCCAACGTAATATAAACAGCTTCTTCAACTGCTTCTAAGGGAAAATTTTCAATCAATTCCATCATATAGTACATGTATAAATCTGCTTTTTCTTCTTCATTAAGTAAAATAGAACGAGCTGTTTCCATAATAGTTTCATTGACTTTCTGATCAAATAAAGGATATTCTTCTCTTAAAAATTGAAAATTATGGATATTTCCAAAACGATGATGGATATCGGGCATAAATAACAACCGTTCATGTATCGGTTGCACATTTTTCAATAACACTTTAAACAGACGTTGATCAACAAAAGTTGAATCAGCAATACCTTTTAGCATACTTGAATAATTATTATTAAAAATTGACAGTGTCGGATCTAGTTCAGAAAAATCTAGACAAGACTTCTTATCAATGATCCGATTAACATATAAATAGGCATACAAGACTGAAGCTTCTTTTACTGCTACTGTATCTGATATTTGGTACTCTGTCTTCAATTTTCCTGCAAGTTTTTGAACCAATATTGAGGTCTGATCAACTTTGATCGTCAGATGTGCTTCATCCAAATACGCTTTTCTCTGAATCCGAAGCGCACTGATTGATAGAAATAAAGAT
This sequence comes from Enterococcus sp. DIV1682a, assembly GCF_051711005.1. Classification (NCBI taxonomy): domain Bacteria; kingdom Bacillati; phylum Bacillota; class Bacilli; order Lactobacillales; family Enterococcaceae; genus Enterococcus; species Enterococcus sp. DIV1682a. Next base: position 552,612 of record NZ_JBIOLT010000001.1, on the reverse strand, counting down.
AATTTATAACGTAAACTATTACGGATTCTAATCCTAAAAAATTGTTCGATCCAAAATACAAGCCGGTCACTTTGATTTTTTTGTTGCTCAGTAAAAGGGGAATCAATCCCATTCAAATTATGGAGAATGCCATAGCCCACCGAGCGAATCTTCCATTCATTCCCTACTATCTTATTTTTCTTAATAATGAGATGATCTTTTTCTAACAATTTATTGATTCGTTTTTTATAAAGATATAAAGAAGAATTTGAAATGTAATGATCGGTCGTAAATTTATTAATCGGTCGGTTTGAAAACAGCAGGAAAATAAGCAGCTGATAAGTTAGCGAACTATTTAAATAGTGCTGACGTAATTTAAGAATGTTCTCATCACAAATAAAAGAATATACTTGAATAACGCCCCGCTTTACGACAAAAAAATCATTTAAGCATAATTTCTGTTCTAGCTCCATTTTCAACTCATGAATTAATTTACTTAATTTAAATTTAGATATACCTGTTTTCTGCGCTAAAAAAGAGATTTCTACTCTTTCACCAAGTTTTGTCTGAATAAGTTCCAGAAGTTTAATTTTCATTTTTGAGTTTTCATCTAGCAACTGAACGATATCCATTTCGCCATTCCTTTCCCTAATTACTTCCAGTAGATGAATTCAATACACTAGAAGTATGTTAATTATTCAGTTTTGCTCTTTTTCCAAAAGACCTGATTGTCTTCAAGAGCATTGAATCCTATTCCAAACATTTCGAATCAGAGGCTAGAAAGGTTCTTTTCGTTCGTTTTTGACAAACTTCGTTGTTTTATTTGTTGCTGTGTAGTTGGTTTTATTTGTTGTTTTATTTGCTGATGAACTTGATAAACGATCTGTTTTACTTCATTTTTATTTATATTTTGAGTTTCAACAAGCTCTTTATTTTGAAGTTGACTAGGAATTTTAGGCGCTTCATTTATCGTTATTTTATGGTAAACATAAGTAACTGGTTGATACTGATCATTCAATGCATCCATACGCTCATCTGAAAACTTGCTCTCATCCAAAAGATTTCTTTCAAGTGTCGCTGCGTAAGCAAATGTTGTCCCGTTAGTAAGAACCTGACCAACAACTAACCCCATCACCAATACCTGATAAATTTTTTTCTTTTTCATTTTTCCCTCCTAATTTAAAATAAATTCAAATATATAATTAGAATAGAGTGTTTTTTATTGAATAAACACCAATTTTTTCCGTTTTTTTCTATTTTTTTCACTTTTAAAATAAAAAATAATAGTATTATGAAGGTTTGCTGATGTTTGCATATAAATATGAAAAATAAATAACTAATTTCAAGTGAATTTTTTTTGATCGTCAAATTTCTTCAACTTTTAAATCAGAAGGTCATGAAGCAAGATCATACAGAACATCGTTTATTTCAATATAAAAATATAACTACAGAACTAGTTTGCTATCATTAATAACGACAAATAAATAACCAATAAAAAAATCGGTATAACATTTTAAAAAATAGTAATCTATATTTACAGTGAAAAAAAAAGGCGACTTAGATAGCAAATAAAGGAATAATGTGCCAAATAATTGACTTGATTTAAGAAAAAAATCATTTCCTATCCGCTTTTTTCCTATCCATAATTTTACATTTATTAGAAATCCCACTTAGTTTTTTTATAAAAAAGAACGAAACCTCTAGTTGTGCCAAACTCCTTTATTTTTCAACAGTTTTATGATTCCATCTGTTTTAGCACTTGACGGCTGTCATTTGTTCAACAAAAAAACATCAAAACTAGTAGAATCTACTAATTTTGATGTTTAAAAATTGGTTGAAGAACCAGATCTTGATGCTTCTTCTCAGTTATTGAATAGTAAAACAGATCCAGAATAGACATCACCGTATCCGCTATTTTTAATGATGGTCCTTCCTCTACTTTTCAAATTCCTTACGAAAAAAAGCAACGATCTCAAAATAAAAAATCTGTGAGATCATTGCTTTTATAAATGATGCCAGCTATAGGGATCGAACCTACGACCTACGCGTTACGAGTGCGTTGCTCTACCAACTGAGCTAAGCTGGCGTTTCCATATGAAATTATATACGTATTTTAAAAATTTGTAAAGGCACAAGTGTAAATTTCGTTCTATTTCATGATTTTTTTCATAAAACGTGGTATAATTGATATGAAAGGCAGGTTTTATGAAAATGGCAACGTTTGGAAAATTTGATACAACTATCGTACCGTCAGAATTTGGGGAAAAATTTACGATCGACACTCACGTGACATTTATGATTCATGGAACACCGCAAACTGGAACAATTTCAAAACAACTGAAAAACTCGGCTGTGGTTGAAATTGACAAAACAGATGAAAATGCCAATTTAATGACGCAAAGCAAAGGTGTAATCATCATCAATTACAAAGAATTGAAGAAAATTTAACACTGACCATCTCTGCGTTTTTTGGGATGGTTTTTTTATTTGAAAAATTTCATCAACTATCTAGGATTACTTATTCCATTCATGGGATCATAAACGTGCCTATTGTTCTCTCTAACTAAAAAACAGTTTTTTTCTCACATCAATAAAGACTTATGAGATGTCAAAAACTATCCTCTATTCTTTTGCTGTTCCTCTTGTTCACTTAAGATTCCGCAAGACTCCATCCGTTTTTTCAAATTCCGTATATTCTTTGATCCATCTTCTTGCAGCTATTCTTTGAATAAACTACTTTCTATCAAAACCATGATAAAATTACTAGAATTAATAACAAACAAAAAACCATAATAGAATAAGAAATCCTACTATGGTTTGGTGCCTTAGCGTTTATTATTTTTATTTCGTACCAAATAAACGGTCCCCTGCATCGCCTAGACCTGGAACGATGTAGCCGTGTTCATTCAATTTTTCATCTAATGCAGCTGTGTAGATGTCAATATCTGGATGTGCTTCTTGTAAAGCTTTTACACCCTCTGGAGCAGCTACTAGACAAACAAATTTGATATTTGAAGCGCCACGTTCTTTTAATGCATCGATCGCCATGATCGCTGAGCCACCTGTCGCTAACATTGGGTCAACAACAAATAATTGTCGTGCATCGATATCTTCAGGTAATTTTACGAAATATTCATGAGGTTCAAATGTTTCTTCGTCACGGTATAACCCGATATGTCCGACTTTCGCAGCTGGGATCAATTCTAAAATACCGTCAACCATCCCAATACCTGCTCGTAGAATCGGAATGATCGCTACTTTTTTACCAGATAACGTTTTTTGAGTTGTTTCTGTAATCGGTGTTTCGATTACGATATCTTCTAATGGCATGTCACGTGATACTTCATATGCCATCAACATAGCAATTTCGTCGACAACCTCACGGAAAACTTTTGTTCCACAGTCTTTGTCACGAATAATAGTTAGTTTATGTTGGATCAATGGATGGTCGATTACTTGGAATTTGCCCATTTTTCTGGTCTCCTTTGTTCTGTCGTTTCTTTTTAATTGTAAAACAAAAAGACCCAATTGACTAGTCAAACCAACAACTTTTCAAAAGAAAATAAAATAAATAAAACAACAGTAATCAAAAATAAAAAAAAGCAGTAAAAAATAACAAAAAAGCTTTGAACAATGAATTTTTTTGTTATTTTTACTGTCTTTTAGTCAGATTAATATTACATATATCTGGTTATATAAATAGGATCATCGATCCTGCTGTAACCACTGAGTCGCTAAAAGCATCGCTGCTCTGGTAGCATTGGTTTGGTCCAATGAATTGACCATCACAAAATCGTGGATCATCCCTTGAAAACGAACCTGGGTGACTGCCACACCTGCATCACGTAACTTCCGAGCATAAGCTTCTCCTTCGTCTCTTAAAACATCCGCTTCACCAGTTAAAATCAAAGCTGGTGGTAAGTCTGCCAACTCTTCAGAAGTCGCTCGTAATGGTGATACGGTGATTTCTGACCGCTCTGAATCATCAGTTGTATATTGGTCCCAAAACCATTTCATTCCTTCTTTTGTTAAAAAATAGTTTTCGGCAAATTCTTGATAAGAATCAGTAGTGAAATTGGCATCCGTCACCGGATAAAACAAAAGTTGTTTTTGGATGGGCAACCCTTGGCGTTCTTTGGTTAAAATAGTCATTACAGTTGCCATATTACCTCCAACTGAATCGCCCGCTACCGCTAATTCAGATAAATCTAACCCTTTTGATTCCGCTAGTTCACTTAGCTTTTGTAAGACTGCATAGCTTTGTTCGATCGCTGTTGGATATTTTGCTTCCGGCGAACGGCTGTACTCTGGAAAAACGACGACCGAGTTCGTGCGAACGGCTAATTCACGAATCAACTTGTCATGAGTTTGTGCGCTACCAAAAACCCAACCAGCTCCATGAATATAGAAAATTACTGGTAATTTATCAGTATTTCCTTCTGGACGAACAAAACGAACGTTGATGGACCCCCATTGACCAGTATCAACCGTTAAATCTTCAATGTCGACTGGTAGTTTATCAATGGGCGATTCTTGGACTTTTTCTAATAGCGCTCGTCCTTCTTCAGGTGGTAATTCGTAGATTCTTGGGTGGGGAGCATTTGCATCACTAAATTCGATTGCTGCTTTTTCTAATGAGATTCGTTCGGTCATCATGGTTCCTCCCTAGATTATAATAAAAAGCCAAATTACACCTCATATACTAGTGAGCCCCAATGAAAAAGTCAAAAAATCAGTTTGTTTGTTTTCTCTCAAACTCAGTAAACATAAGCATTCCCCATACTTCCCCCAGTACCTCCGTCTTAGTTTATCCCTTCATTAAAACAAAACCTCAACACTTCCATACCTAATCCATCTCAGTCCTATATCTCAGGCTATTTTAAATAGATCTCACCAATGTATTCGTGCTGCATCGATAGAAGAAAACTTTTGCCTAAATAAAACTAAAACACCCAAAAGAAGCGATTCCAACAACTTTCCCTTGAAAAAGTATCCACACACAATAAGCCATTTCAAAAAATAATCCAAAGAATTCCAAAAACAGGAGAAGCGATTTTGGATTCTTCGGATTATTTTTAATACACAGTAAATTTCAGCAAACTAAGAATTTTGGAACAGTTGCTTTTTGATGTCTGCTGATGGTACTTCTTGCGTTAAGCGACTCGTTTTGTAGTGATTATTCCTTTTATTTATTATATAAAGGATATTTTTCAGTCAATTCACGCACACCAGCTTTGACTTCAGCTAATTCGGCTTCATTCTCTTTGGCTTGTAAAGCTTTGACGATCAATTCCGCCACCTTCGCAGCATCTTCTTCTTTGAAGCCTCTTGTAGTAATTGCTGGAGTACCGATACGGATACCGCTAGTCTTGAACGGGCTAAGTGTTTCAAATGGAATTGAATTTTTGTTAACCGTAATATTCACACTATCTAAAATACTTTCGGCTTCTTTCCCGTTTAACTCTAATCCACGGACATCGATTAAAACTAAATGATTATCCGTTGCGCCAGAGACCACTCTTGTACCGATTGCTTGATTGAAGACTTTTGCCATCGCTTTGGCATTAGCAATAATCTGTTCACTGTATTCTTTAAATTCAGGTGTCAATGCTTCTTTGAATGCTGCTGCTTTCCCTGCAATGACATGCTCTAGTGGTCCACCTTGGATGCCAGGGAAAACTGCACTATTGATTTTTTTCGCTAATTCTTCATTATTGGTCAAAATCATACCACCACGTGGTCCACGTAATGTTTTATGAGTGGTTGTCGTAGTAATGTCCGCATAAGGGATTGGACTTGGATGGACACCAGCTGCAACTAAGCCAGCGATATGTGCCATATCAACCATTAATTTCGCACCAACTTCATCAGCGATTTCTCTAAATTTTTCAAAATCAATGATTCTACCATAGGCACTTGCTCCGGCAACGATCAATTTTGGTTGATGTTTTCTAGCTAAAATCCGCACAACATTGTAATCAATGACTTCTGTTGTTGGATCAACGCCATAGGCTACAAAATGGTACGTTTTTCCACTAAAGTTCACAGGAGAACCATGAGTCAAATGTCCACCTGCTGAAAGATCCATCCCTAAAATCGTGTCACCAGGTTCTACTAAAGCAAGATATGCTGCCGTGTTCGCTTGTGAACCAGAATGAGGTTGAACATTGACAAATTTTGCACCGAATAATTCTTTTGCACGATCGATCGCTAAACTTTCAACGATATCGACAAATTCACAGCCACCATAATAACGATGCCCAGGGTAACCTTCTGCATATTTATTTGTCAAGATACTTCCTTGAGCCGCCATCACTGCTTCAGAGACAAAATTTTCGGAAGCGATAAGTTCCAAATTATTTTCTTGTCTTTCTTCTTCTTTTGCGATTGCTGCCCATAAATCTGGGTCAAACGTTTTGTAGTCTACCACACACAACAGCTCCTTCTTATTGTTTACTAAGAAATCATGAATCAACTAGCAATCTAGGCACGATCAGCTGAAATTCTTAGCTGGTCATTCAGATCGCTGTAAAAAGCTATATCTCACGAATGATTGCTGATTCTTTCTCTTTTGATCATGATCTCTCAGTTTTATTCAAGTTTATTCAAGTAGAGTTTACTTTATTGCATTGTATCATAATAAAGTATGGGTACAAGCTACCTACGTTCTTTTTTCAAAATATTTTTGTCCCGCTGATTTTTTTAAGCGATTCATATAAGCATTTCCCAGACCTTCTTCTGGAAATACTGCAACAAAGATCATATCAAGTCCAAGGTTCTTCTCATCTAACCCACGTAATCCTGCAAATAATCCTTTCGTAGCGGCTTCTACTGAATCATCAAAATACATGTAGACTGCTGCTACATCAAAACGAACAGCTTCAGCAATTTTAGGACCTGCAATTACTCCAACACGCAAATGTTCTTCTTTCGCCCATTTTACAGCGGCTTCCCAATCATTTTCTTGGACCATCATGACTTGCGTATCAGGCGAATAGTGCTTATATTTCATTCCTGGTGATTTAGGTGTTTCAGTACTTTGGACTAAATGACGATCAACGGCTACCTTTCCACCGATCACTTTTTCAAGCTGTTCTTTGGTCACCGCTCCTGGACGTAAAATCATGGGTTCACGATTCGGATCACTGAGATCGATCACGGTTGATTCCACACCAATTCGGGTTGCACCATCATCAATGATCCCATTGATTTTTCCTTTTAAATCATGGTAGACATGTTCCGCAGTCGTTGGACTAGGTTTTCCCGAAGTATTCGCACTAGGACCAACAATTGGTATACCAGCTAATTGGATGACTTCAAGTGTTTTTTTGTTATCTGGCATACGAAAAGCAGCTGTGGATAACCCACCTGTTACAATAGGTGGTAAAGACCCTTTTTTGATCTCAAAAATAAGTGTTAAGGGACCTGGCCAGAAATGATTGACGATTTTTTCCGTTAAAGGATGAAAGTTATCCACAAATTGTTTTACTTGCTCAAACGATGAAACATGGACAATCAAAGGATTATCTTGTGGACGACCTTTGACCGAAAACACTTCGGTTACCGCTTCAGGCAAAAGTGCATTAGCGCCTAGTCCATAGACAGTTTCAGTTGGAAAAGCAACGAGTTCGCCACTTTTTAATGCTTGTGCTGCTTCTGATAATTGTTCTTCATGATAATAGTTTGTTTCCACAGTCTATCCACACCCTCATTTTTCAATATGCTTGATTTATTCTACTTTATCCTCATGTTACCAACAGAGTGTTGATAACTATTTTGTCAATAGTGGATAAGTATGTTGATAAGTCAATAACTCGTTTTCATCCTTGTAAAATCAATGTTTTTTTATGATAAAAAAACATAAAAAATTTTTTTCATCCACAATCAGCTCATCACAGAAACTATTCGTTCATTTCCAAATAAATCTTTATGAATACTTACTTGTTTATTGGGGAATGCCGTTTGAAAGATTTGTTTCACGATCTCCCCTTGGCTAAATCCTATTTCCAAAAAAAGTTTTCCCTCTGGTTTCAAACATTGTTTTGCTTCTTTTGCTATTTTTTTATAGATGGCTAATCCTTCATCTTCGGCAAATAATGCCATTTTAGGTTCAAATGTCCGAACACTTTCATCCATCAATTCCCATTCATCGAAACGAATATACGGCGGGTTGGAAATAATGACGTCAAAGGTTTGATCACTGACCGGTGCCAGTGTATCTCCATGATAAAAATGGATCACCAGTCCAGCTTTTTGCGCATTCTCTTTCGCTACTGAAAGAGCTGCTGGAGATAGGTCCACAGCCGAAACGTCCCAGTTCTTTCTTGCAGCTTTTAAACTGATCGCAATTGCCCCTGTTCCTGTTCCAATATCTATGACCTTCAAGTTTTGTTCTGACGTTTCTTGCAAACATCGTTCAACTAATTCTTCTGTTTCCGGTCTAGGGATCAAAGTGTCCTCTGTCACTTTTAGGCGGTGACCATAAAAGTCAGCATACCCCAACAAATATTGAGGCGGATAATTGTTCATCAAATGCTCCAGATCTTGTTCGATCATCTGTTGATCTTCGCTAGAAATGGGCTCATTCATTTGCAACAACCAATCAAGTTTTTGCCAACCTTTACGTTCAAGAAAAAGAAATTGGATACTATGACCTTCTTTTCCATGATCTTCTAAAAAAGAAGAAGCCCGTGATAGGACTTCTAAATACGTGGTCTTACCCATTTTGCATTTCTTCCAATTTTGATGTTTGGTCATACATGATCAACGCATCCACGATCTCATCCATTTTTCCAGCAAGGATTTGATCTAATTTTTGGATAGTTAAACCAATACGATGGTCTGTCACACGGTTTTGCGGGAAATTATACGTACGGATCCGCTCAGAGCGATCACCCGTTCCAACGGCTGATTTACGGTTTGCATCGTATTCACTTTGTGCTTCTTGTTGGATTTTATCATAGACACGGGCACGTAAAATCTTCATGGCTTTTTCACGGTTTTTCAGCTGTGAACGTTCATCTTGCATTGCTACCACAATTCCAGTAGGTAAATGAGTTAGACGAACTGCCGATGCTGTTTTATTGACGTGCTGACCGCCAGCCCCTGATGCATGATAGATATCTGTTCTGATATCTTTATCTTCAATATCGATTTCTACTTCTTCTGCTTCTGGCATGACCACAACGGTTGCTGTTGATGTGTGGATTCGTCCTTGTGATTCTGTAGATGGTACTCGTTGTACACGATGCGCACCACTTTCATATTTTAATTTTGAATAGACATTTTCTCCAGAGATCATCATGATCACTTCTTTATAGCCACCGATACCAGTAATACTTGCCTCCATCACTTCCGTTTTCCAACCTTGTGATTCTGCATATTTCTGATACATGTTGAATAAGTCACCAGCAAATAACGCTGCTTCATCTCCACCTGCTGCCCCGCGGATTTCCATGATGATGTTTTTATCATCGTTCGGGTCCTTTGGTAGTAATAAGATTTTGATTTTTTCTTCTAATTCTTCTTTTTCTTTTTTCAAATCAGATAATTCTTCTTTGGCCATTTCAGCCATTTCATCATCTAACTTTTCACCTAATAGCTCTTCTGTATCTTTGATCCCTTGTACGACATCTTTGTAACGGCGATAGACATCAACAGTTTCACGAGTGTTTGCTTCTTCTTTTGACAATTGCATAAAACGTTTCGTATCTGAAATTACTTCTGGATCGCTTAGTAGCTCGCCCAGTTCTTCATAACGGTCTTCAATTGCTTGTAATTGATCGTACATCTTTATTCTCCTTCTGTCATAATTGATGGTTCAAAATAGTGTTTCCGACAAACGGGGTAATAGGCTTCATTTCCACCAATTTGTACCTGATCCCCCTCGTAAACTGGTTGACCATCGATATAATGTAAATTCATGATTGCTTTCTTATGGCAGAACCAGCAGATCGTTTTCATCTCTTCGATTTTGTCTGCATAAAGCAATAGATATTTTGATCCTTCAAATAACTCATTTCTAAAATCATTCTTCAAACCAAATGCCATCACCGGAATGTTTAATTCATCAACAATTTTCGTAAACGCAATTACGTGTTTTTTCTTTAAAAATTGCGCCTCGTCGATCAATATACAATATGGCTTATCCTCCATTTGAAAAATGACATCAAAGACATCTGTTTCTTCAAAAATCGGCGTGGCTTCTCTTTTTAACCCAATACGACTAGAGACAACACCAACACCATCTCTGGTATCGATCCCACTTGTCATCAAGACAACTGGTTTATTCTGTTCTTCATAATTATGTGCGACTTTTAAGATCTCAATTGTCTTGCCGCTATTCATTGCGCCATACTTAAAAAATAGTTGTGCCATTTACTTGCTCACCTTCCAGTTTGTTCCTATGGTATTATACTTGATTTTCATTATTTTTTACAGTGAGAATTTTTCATCTGGTAAAAACGTTACTTTAGATTAAAACACTCATACATTTAAAACAATAGCTGCGTGTCTTTCAATTCTTCAAGATCAACTAGTGGTTTGGGAAAACAGATTTTTTTGCTATACTTAATAAAATTCATCTAACTTATGAAGTCAGGAGTGACCTTATGTCAGAAATCTTCAATCAAATCGCAAACCATTATGATACTCCCGAAAGAAAAGCACTAGCAAAAATTATTCAAGACGAACTAATTTCTCAACTACCTTCTTCCACCAAAGAACTGACTTTTATGGATTATGGCGGAGGTACCGGTTTGGTTTCGTTAGCTTTAGCTGACCGATTCAAGCAACTTCTTCTAGTTGATTCCTCTGATGCGATGCTAACAATTGCTGAAGACAAAATTAAGACTAGCGGATTAACAAACGTCTCTTCGGTAACGTTCGATGCCACAACCGAATCCATCAATCAAAAAATCGATCAAAAAGTAGATCTTATTTTGATGTCATTAGTCCTACTGCATATTCCTGACACACGTTTGATCTTAGAAAAACTCTACCACATGCTTACGCCAAACGGTCAACTTTTGATCATTGATTTTGATCACAATGATGCGATCAACCATCCAAAAGTCCATAATGGGTTTGACCATGAAGCACTTATGGCTCTACTTGAACAAATTGGGTTTCATTCCACGAATATCTACACTTTTCACTCTGGTAAAAATTTATTCATGAACCAAGATGCTTCTTTGTTTTTTGCTAGCGGAAAAAAATAAAAAATAAGCCACAGAATCCTTAAAATAGGAAAGACTATTTCGGATTCTGTGGCTTATTTTCTGGGCTAGACAACTTGGTCATGACCACTGTTGCCTACATTTTTGCTCATGCTCTTTCTGATACCTACTCAGAAAGAGACTTAAAAGATTTTGATTTCGTTTAAAGGCCAGTAACGGAAAACTACTTTTCCTTGAATCATGTCTGCATCCACCAAACCAAATATTCGACTATCTTTAGAGATCAAACGATTATCTCCTAAAACTAAATATTTTCCTTTGGGCACGACATATTCAAAATCACTTGTGAAATGCTGCGAATTTTCAGCCTGTGCTTGGAAAGCTTCACTGTAAGAATATTCATTCTGCAATTTATCTTTCGCAAAATCTTTTTTAAACTCATTTAAATAAGACTCATTATATTTTTTACCATTAATCGTCAATTGATCATTTTCCATTTTCACGGTATCGCCCGGCATGCCAATGATTCGTTTAACGATCATTCGTTCTTCATCTCCAGGTTCTTTCGTCGTGATAATATCAAAGCGTTCATACTTTGAGATTTTCGACGAGATCAATCGTTGACCATCACTCAACGTCGGATCCATTGAATGTCCATTAACGGTAACTGGCGTAAATACATAGACCCGAGCTAATAAAATAGCTGCTAGTACTACGATCAAAATACCCCAATTTTTAAAAAATTCTTTCACAACATACCTCCCGCTTTACTTTTGTTTTCTCTTCGTATTATTCAATTGATTTTTTTATTGTTCTTTTTTATTTTACCTTTTTTAGAAAGTAAAGGAAAGAATAAGAATACATCACGTATAACTCTATTTTTTTCTTTTATTATTCAAAGGGAGATTCTGTCATTTTTCATCCACAATTTTCCAACCTGTCTTGATCAACGTGATCCATTAACTTCGTGAATGCTTTCTTCGTTGACTTCTACTGTAAACCATTGCTTCATTTTCTGGTTGTTCTTTTTTCACGATAAGTTTTAAACGATAAGGCTCATGATACCTTAAGCCTTCTTTGACGAAGTCACCACCTACAATAAACAACCCAACTGGTTCGAGCTTTTCATCCGCCGAATCCATAAGAATCGTTCCAACAGGGGCTAAATCCGAGTAGCTGCGCCCAATACTCAACTGATATTCTTTTTCTGCTACTTTTTTAACGTAATAATAAGGATAAAGTGTGTTACGATCCACAAGATAGCCATCCATTCTTCCTAGATCATTTGTTTTAATCTCACCATTCCCGATTAAATAACGCATGTTTTCAGCTAATCGCAATTGATAATCTTCATCATAAGAAACACTGACTTCTTTCGTGTTCACTTTGTCGATTGCACCGCTATTCAGCATCGCTTCTTCTGTTTGAATATTGAATGCTTCTTCCGGTAAATATTTGACAAACAATTGTGTCACATCCGCTTTGGTATTCTTATCCAGAAAGTAATAAAACACATTCAAAATGATAAAATACACTAACACTAAAAAGCCGATTCCATACAAGAAAAATTGTAAGTAATTTTGGTTTTGCCAAAGTCCATAAATAATCCGTAAAAGATACATCGTTGGGATCACACTTAAAATCGTATAGCCTCGATTTAAATATTTAGGACTAATATCTAAATAACCTAAAAACTTATGCACGCTATTGATAATATCTAATAAAATTGTCATTGTGAATCACCTGCTTGCTGATTATACACTTGCTTCCCATCTGTATTTTGGGTTGGCGTTACATTTTTCACGGTAGCCTCTCCACTATCTTGTCCTTCAGTACTTGGTGTCGTATTACTTGGTACTGTTGACGAACTTGAGCTTGGTTCTGTATGATTTCCTCCATTGATCGCATTCGTATCACTGGTTTCGGATGAACTGCTTCCTTGCTTGTCAGACTTTTCTTTCGAACTACTTGGTTGCTCTGTAGAATACGTATTTTCATTGGTTGAACTCGTATTTTCTTCCCATGTGCTCGATGAATCATTCGTCTGATCCAGTGTTGTCGACGTTTCATTAGATGTGGTCTCTGGTGTTGATGTTGATGTTGTTTCTTCCACCGAACTTGAACTAGGGGTACGATAACTTGAACTGTTGACAACACCGGTCGCAGTAGCAACGATTGTTGAAATAGTTAAGACTGCTATTGGTTTCAAAATAGGTGCTACTTTTCGCATCATATCTCTTCCTTTATGTTTTATTTTTCATCACTATTATTTTTTATGCTTGGTCTAAAATTCATTTTTCCACCAAACTGAATATTCGTTTTCAATCGAATCAATCGCTTTTATTTTGACACTTAATTATACTTAACATAAATTTCTTATTTTTTTCTTACGTTTTCTTGAAAATTTTATAATAGAGCTAATTAATTGAAATTTTTGAACTTGCTAAATAATCCTTTGCTTCTTGGTTTATTTTCTTTAAATCGCAACCTTGCTGTTTAGCTGCAAAGACACAGCCACAGTAACACTGACGAAAAATGTCATACTCTTTACACATCTGGATCGATCGCTCATATCCTTTATTTTTCTTAAAATCACTTGGTAAGTAATGAGTTCCATAAATTTTTTGGATATCCATCCCGATTTGGTTGATCAGAGCAGCATTTTTCTTGGGTGAGATCGTTAATGCACTCCCAAAATAATCATAACCAAGTTCTTGGGCTTTTTGTGCTACCAGGTCTAAACGCATATTAAAACAGGCACTACATCTTGCGCCACCTTCTTTTTCTTCCGTAAGGCCTTGCGTAATGACTATTTTATTAAACTCGCTGGGACGGTACTCATCAACGATCAGCTGAACATGATGATTGGTTTGCTCGTTAAACTGATCAACAAATCGCTTTTGTTCATGGAGTCTTCTTAAATATTCATTTTTAGGATGGATATTAGAATTTGAAAAAAATAAAGTAACCTCTGCAAATTGGCACATAAATTCTAACGTATGTGTGCTGCAAGGAGCACAACAAGTATGGATTAATATTTTTGGTCGAGTTTCTTCTTGTTGCCATTGTTGGATCATTTTTTGTAGTACTCGATCATAATTTATTTTCTGGTTTTTCATTTTTTCAACAATTACCTTTGCATCAATCATTGGGAGACCTCGCTATTCTTCAATTCTTCCATAATTATATGCTATTTGATAGCAAATCAAAAGAAAACGTACATTTTGTTTAAGATTTCTTTGAGTATTATTTATAACCTCGGTATACTGAAAGAAACAACTTTTAAAAAGGAGGATAGTTTCTTGAAATTAACCCTTTTCATGCGGAAATTAAGACGTCGAAGCGAACGTTACGCTTCTAGTCATTTTTCTTCAATCCAAGTCATTGTTTTTTACTATCTTATTATGACCATTGTCTCTTTAGGATTGTTTTACATTCCTTTTTTTCGTGAACCAGATAGTCACGTACCTTTTATCGATATGCTTTTCATGGCGATCAGTACAATCAGTGTAACGGGATTGTCCACATTTGATATTAATTCGGCTTTTAATGATAACGGGGTAATCTTACTTGAAATACTATTCCAAGTAGGTGGATTAGGGATTATGATGATCTCTACTGCTTTTATTATCTTTTCTAAACGAAGAATCACGTTACGACAGCGACAACTGATCATGACGGATATGAATCAGCCACGCTTATCTGGTATTGTTCGTTTGATTCGTATCACCTTTGTAATTTTGTTGTGGTTCCAAGTCCTTTTTGGCGCTTTCTTTTCCATTTATTTCTATTATCGAGGCTACTTTGATCATTGGCGGGATGCACTTTTCTATGGATTTTACCAATCGATTTCTGCTGTGACCAATTCGGGTTTCGATGTCACAGGAAACTCAATCGAGCCGTTTGCACATGACTATCTGTTCCTATTTGTTATCATGTTTTTGATTTTTATTGGTGGGATAGGATTTCCTGTTTTGATGGAATTTCGTGAATGGATTTTGTATAAACGCTCAAAAGCAAAATTACCGTTTCGCTTTTCCTTATTTACAAAATTAGCGGTTTTAGCCTTTATCATCTTATTTGTTGGTGGGACGCTGTTAATCTTTTTACTTGAAAAAGACCATCTTTTTCAAGATTCTAGTTTAAGTGTCAAGTGGATCAATTCTATGTTTTACTCTATGACCACTAGAAATGCTGGCTTACAAATCCATGATTTGGGTAATTTCCAAATCACTACATTGATCGTTTTTTCTTTATTGATGTTCATTGGATGTAGCCCAAGTTCGGTGGGGGGAGGGATTCGTACAACGACCGTAGCAATTATTGGTCTTTATCTCTACTCTTTCCTTAAAAGCGAAGACAACATCAATATTTTTGGTCGTCGAATCGATAATGATGATGTGCGTAAGTCAGTCGTTGTATTTATGTTATCTCTTGGTATGTGTTTTTTCTGTATCGTCTTTTTATCAGCTACAGAAAATCAGCCTTTAATTGCAATTATCGTTGAAGTAACTTCAGCCTTCGGAACCACTGGCTTATCCCTGGGAATTACTGGGAACTTGTCAGTAATTGGGAAAATCACGATCGCAGCTTTAATGTTTATCGGTCGTATCGGTATGTTGTATACTTTGATGTTGTTTGTTCCAAAAGAAACAAGAGATTTAGGCTACGAATACCCTACTGAAAAAATCATCATTGGGTAAAATTTCAGACAATCGACAAACCTTGAAAGCCTGAATCTGTATTTAGTATACAAAAATGCATCTTGTGTCGCTCTAATAAAAATAACCCAAAGTAGTCAGAAAATAGAGAAGCTATTTTCGGCCACTTCGGGTTATTTATTTGTACTGAAAGCTTTGTTCTTATTTGTCTAAGAGGATAATAAACTTCCTAAAACAAAAGCAATTAAATCAAAAGCATAATGCACTGCCCAACTAGTATTCAATGACTTTGTTTTTAAATAGGCGTGGTTAAACCAAAGTCTAATTCCTCCTTGAACTAAGATGACTTGCACAATCGTGAACAACGCTGAACTTCCTAGATAAGTTTCAAAATGAATCAGTCCAAAAATAATTGCTGTGAGCAATGATGCCACCTTAGTATTGATCCCCATTTTTTTACGTAAAGTATCAAAAATAGTGATCGAAAATAGTTCTTCTCCCAGTAAAGCAATTGGTAAAATAAATACAAAAAACCACCAAGGATTATCTTGCGCACTATTTGCTTTCGTCTGAATATCTAACAACTGTGCTAGTATTCCCATGATCATCGAAGCCAACATACCATAAATTTGTGAACCAACTAAAATCAGCAAGAATGTTTTTATAAATCGTTTAGGTGTACTAAATAATTGCCTCACACCAACAAAACCAAATACCAGTAAATAGCTTACTAAACCACTAATAACAAGAAAACTAAACTGAATATAATAAAAGTCAACATGAGTCAACCCATAGAACCCTGCCCCTAATACTCCAAAAGCAATCATTATTCTAAGGACTTGATTATTTGGTTCTGTAATTCTTTTTGTCATATTTCTTGTTCCTCTTCCGTTAAATAATTATCATTTGTTCATTGATTAGTCGCTGACGACCCTTCACATGAGTATTGTTTACGTGTCTTTTATACTACCCCATCTCCTCAAACAAGCCTTCATCATTGACAGATTTCCAATGATTTATCATGAATGTTTTCTTTTAATTTTCCATAGTATAATCATCTACGAATGAAAATTCTTTTATAGTCCTATATTTAAGACTTTTGGTACTTTGTATCTAAAAATAACCTGACCATAAACACAATAAATATGCGAATAATTAGTTTTTTTGAACCCCACGTAACCTTCATTCGTACTTATTTGTTATAAGAAACGTGTGGATAACACCCCTCGTCTAACTTCACTAATTTCTCTTTCTTTCAGTCGCTTTTCTGGTCACTTTTCCAAAAGTAACTTTCTTAGAATTTTGACAAATTTTTTGCTACTATTACTTCATTACATAAACACATAAAATAATTTTGATGGAGAGATACTATGGAGTATGGTCAGTTAATACGAAAAATCCGATTAGATAAAGGTTTTTCTCAAAAGGAAATCTATTCAGGAATCGTAACAAAATCTTATTGCATTGAATTTGAAAAAGGAAACCATGACTTGTCTTTCCGACTTTTAGCTCAAGTGTTGGAGCGATTGCTGGTAGATGTGGAAGAATTTATCTTTTTGTATGACTATTATCACTCTTCTTCACAAAATTTATGGAAACAATATGAATTGGCTTCTAATACAAAGGACTTAGAAAAGCTCTTTGAAATCTATCAAACGACAACCGCTTCAAAAGATAAAAAAAGTCAGCTCCTAAACGCTTTAACTAAAATTGGCCATGATCAATTGAGCAACCATCAAATAGACAATGAGACCTTGGAGTTCCTTGTTGATTATTTAAAATCCATCGAAACATGGACACTACAAGAAATCAAAATTTATACCAACACCTTGAATTACTTTTCAGAAGAACAGCAACAAATTTTCTATAAAAATTCATTAAAAAAAATTCAGATCTATCAAGAATATCCCGCTGGTAAAAAAATATATTTGACGTTGCTTCTTAATAGTTGCGGTCATTTTATTTCCTATGGGAATTTATTTTTAGCAAAAGATGCGCTCAGTCATTTAAAGGAATTAACCACCGGAACTGAAGATGCAATCTTTAAACTATATCGTATTTATTTTGAGAACATTCTGATTTACTGTACAAAAGAAAAAAGCAAAAGTGAAACAATGATCCACTTTATTATCGAAACCTTAGACAAACTGGAGTATTCTTTTTTAAGCGAACAATGTACACTCTTTTTTCAGACGATCAAAAACAACTATTAATCCACTATAGTTATTCCTAAAAAATCAACTGTTATCCGTTGGGGCTATTCTTAGACTAAACGAAACTTCAAATAAACAATCAAGCCTAGTACCAATCGTTGTTAGACAAGAGAATCGCAACCATTTCTTAAAAAAAAGAAAAGCAATTTAACCTTTTTTTGAACATATGGTATGATTAATTGAATTTACTCGTCGTTAAGACGTTTTATGGAGGTTACATAATGGGAGTACGCAGTCAATTTGCGATTGCTGTTGGTAAAACATCACAATGGGCATTAAAAACCTTCTTTAAAGGAGGATCAAGTTTACCAGGTAAACTTGCACTTAAAATCGACCCACACATTTTAGACAGTCTTGCAAAAGATTATCAAGTGGTTGTCGTTACTGGAACAAACGGAAAGACATTGACAACTGCTTTGACAGTTAATATATTACGGCAACAATTTGATGAAGTATTAACCAACCCAACTGGGGCAAATATGGTTCAAGGAATCGTTTCTACTTTTTTGCAAGCCAAACCTAAAAAAGGGCAAAAAAAATTCGCTGTTTTAGAAATCGATGAAGCAAGTTTGAGTAAAGTAACTGAATACATGAAGCCTGAACTATTTTTATTTACAAACATTTTCCGTGATCAAATGGATCGTTATGGAGAAATCTATACCACCTACAAAATGATTGTAGACGGAGCAGCGAAATCACCTGATGCCACAATTATCAGTAATGGAGATTCGCCAATCTTCAACTCTGTGGAAACAATCAATCCTCGCCAATATTATGGGTTTGATCATGAAGAAGACCATGAACAAATGGCTCATTATAATACGGATGGTGTGCTCTGTCCTAAATGTCATCATATTTTACATTACAAGATGATCACGTATGCAAATTTAGGGAAATACTATTGTCCAAACTGTGACTTTAAACGTCCTGAACTTGATTATCGTCTAACGGATATGTTGCGCATGGACAATGTCTCAGCTGATTTTACGATTGATGGTCATAACTATGGAATTGAAGTTGGCGGGATGTACAATGTCTACAACGCGTTAGCTGCCACAGCGGTAGCTGAATATTTTGGGGTAACCCCTGAAAAAATCAAGCAAGGCCTAGGATACGACGAAAAAATATTTGGTCGTCAAGAAATCATTGATATCAATGGTAAAAAATGTACACTCGTACTTGTTAAAAATCCTGTTGGGATCAATCAGGTCATCGATATGATCGGCTTAGCCCCTTATCCATTCTCATTAGTTGCTTTATTAAATGCAAACTATGCAGATGGAATTGACGTTAGTTGGATCTGGGACGGGAATTTTGAACATTTTGCTGATATGAATATTCCTGCAGTGATCGCTGGTGGGGATCGTCATACCGATATGTCGTTACGTCTAAAAGTTGCAGGAATCCCTGAAGATAAGATCATCGAAACAAAGGAACTGAATGAAGTCATTAAAAATATCAAACAATTACCGACCGAACACGTCTACATCCTAGCTACCTATACAGCAGTTCTTCAATTACGAAAAGAATTAGCGAATCAAGGATTTATCAAAGGAGGGATGAATCA
Organism: Enterococcus sp. DIV1682a; assembly: GCF_051711005.1. Classification (NCBI taxonomy): domain Bacteria; kingdom Bacillati; phylum Bacillota; class Bacilli; order Lactobacillales; family Enterococcaceae; genus Enterococcus; species Enterococcus sp. DIV1682a. The sequence continues at coordinate 533,015 of NZ_JBIOLT010000001.1, read as the reverse complement.
TGCCTAATTATGAATTGAATATCGCCCATCTCTACGGTAATTTGATGAATACTTATGGAGACAACGGCAATCTATTGATGCTTAAATATGTCGCTAAAAAATTAGGTGTGACCTGTCATACCGAAATTGTCAGTCTGCATGAACCATTTGAAGCAGATAAATTTGATCTAGTCTTTTTTGGTGGCGGACAAGATTATGAGCAACTGATCATTTCAAAAGATATCCAAGAAAAAAAAGCAGCACTAACAAACTACATTGAAAATGATGGTGTGATGTTAGCTATCTGTGGCGGGTACCAATTCCTTGGACACTATTATGTGGGTGCCAATGGAGAAAAAATCCAAGGAATCAGTGCATTAGACCATTACACCTTAAGTCAAGAAAATAATCGTTTTATCGGCGATATCGTTATCTATAATGAAGAGTTTAATGAAACCTATTATGGTTTTGAAAACCACAATGGGCGGACATTCTTAGGGGAAGGCGAACGACCTTTAGGAAAAGTCGTTCAAGGTCACGGAAATAATGGTGAAGACCAATCCGAAGGCGTCATTTATAAAAATGTTTTTGGCTCTTATTTCCACGGACCGATTCTTGCCCGAAATGAGAATCTTGCGGAACGATTGATTCGTTTAGCACTTAAACAACGTTATGGAACAGAACTTGATTTACCAGTCGAATCTTTAGCATAAAACATAACTTTTGTTACCATTAATATTTGCTGGATTGTGATTGTAAATGAATCAATAGTAACAAGCGCAACACCACAACAGAAATAGCAAACTTTAATAATTGAGCCAAAGAATACGAAAATCACTGCTCTGATTTCTGGTATTCTTTGGCCTATTTTTGATCAAGTAATGATTATTACCTTGGGATACGATTGGAAAAGCAAATGACTTCACTGACGATAAGAAAGAATCGTTTGAAAAAACGAACTAACTTTTCTGCCGTTACCTCTTTTCATTAATACTTCAACACTATCTTTTAACTAATAATTTTAGCTAATTTGCCAATCAGTTTTTCTTTTTTATTATTTTATTCCCCTTAATTAGTTACCCTTCGACAAATAACAACTGAATCCAAGACCACTCATTCCCTATCATTGATATCTGATTTGCCAATCATTTCTAATCGTTGTTCCCACAATAATTGATTTTCCGGATCTTCATTTTGCTGGTATAACTCAATAAAATCAATAATGATGGAAGCTTGTTCGATATAAGTTTGTAATATTTTTTTCACTTCTTCCTCTTGGATCAATTCTAAATGTTTCGTTGTTTCTGCAATCTTCTTCTGTTTTAAAAAAAACAGCCCTTTCTGTAAATAATTTTGGTCTAACTTTTTTGATAATTCTTCACTTTCTAAATATTTATTTAATATCTCTGCTTCGGCCAATTGTTCTAATTCAATGTAAGCAAATGCAAGCATCACTTTTCTTTTGCCAGATAAATTTTCTGGGGACGTTTCAATAACTACTTCCCAATTTTTTTCAAAAAAAGCTAAATCAAATTGTGCATCTGCGGTGGGGTAATATTCATTGATCTCTTTCACCCATGTAAATTCTTGTTGCTCTGTCAAATAGTCGATCAATTCATGACGCTTTTCTGGATATTCCGTTGCCGCTTGAAGATAGGCTTGCGCTTCGATTAATTTTGCCCACTCCTGCTCCTCTGTCGTGGTAATTTCTTTTTGATCTACTTTCGTAATAAAGTGTGGCCACATTACGCTAATGCCTATGAAAAGACTGAAAACAATCACCACAATAAACCAGACCCTTTTGATCGTGGGGATCAAAGATAGTAATTTTCCTTTGGTTGATCTGCTAGGTTCACCATACTTAATTGCTTTTTTCGTGCGTATCGCTGCTTTACTTTTTGTCGTCTTCTTTTTACTTCGGACTATCTGATATTGCCCATTGATTATTTCTTCTATGGCATCCTTTAAAGGAAATTGTAATTCCATTGAATGAAGAAGGTGATTTTTATGATTGTAAATCCGAATACGACAACTACCTATGCTTTTATTAAGGATCGTTTGTTTATTGACCTCTTCTAATAAAATGAGGGCCTCGAAAATCGGTAGACGCTCTTCTTCGATTTCTAGCCTTTTGACATGATCAATCAGTACAGTTTCTCTTGCCATAGATAGACATCCTTTTCATTTAACAAAAGTGATGGACAAAACCGGTATTTTCATTCTGCGTATTCTTTCGATTCCTTTTCAACTATCTTTATTGGTTGATACCTTTCCACCAAAAAGTGTTTTGTAGCTGAATCAAACACATACCAAATTTGAAACAGCCCTTCATTCTCAAGTGTTTTAGTAGACTTACCTTCTTGATTCAAACTATCAATCGTCCTTGTGACGTTGGCAATCACTTCAATTTGTTGGTCATTCACGTGACGTATAAAATTCTTACTTTTTATAAAACGAGAATGACCAAAAAATTGTGGAAAAAAATCGCTTTGCTTTCTGCTTTCTTCTTCAGCAATTTTCGCTTGTTTTGCTAAAAATTTCTCATAATTCAAATAATTATCCCCGTACTCTGTGAAAGTAAAATACGAGCGTAAAAAATCATTGACCTGTTGTTCCGAGAAATGAGCAACAGGTATACGGTTATTTGCTTCTTGTTGTGTGTTCTTTTTACCAAAAGTATATCCAATACTTACCGCTATACTGCTGCTGATAACCAAACAAGCAATCGTTGTAAATAATTGATGTTTATTTCTGATTTTTACCCGCTCCCTACGATTCGATAAAAGTAAACTGGTGCCAGTTGTGGATCACCATAATACCCTACAAATGGAGTAATGACGACATCACCATTTTGACTAAATCCTTTTTTCGTAGCAGGTGTACAGTGAATAATCGTTTTTCCACCAGCATCTAAAAAGAATCCTGTATGCCCAAAATCGCCCGACGAATTACCTTTTTCTCCCCAAATAAATAAGTCACCTGCTTGTACTTCGGAATAGTTGATCGGATAGAGAAGTTGTCCTTCCAAACCATAAAGTGTTTCTGTATTTCCCAACGGTACATTTAGTCCCATTTCATTCAACACCCAAATTACGTAAGACGAGCAATCGTGATAAGGAAATACGCCTCTTTGGTTTCCCTGAGAATAATACACACCTTTTTGATGAAGACTTTGTGCTTTAGCTAAAAGAGCCTCATGAAAGTCAGAGAATCGCTCCCACAGCAATCCCATCTCTTGCTTTCCACCCAATTGCACCATTAATTGTTTGATCGCAGGCACCCAATAACGATTGAGACCCATGGGATCATTTGTCGCATCAATCGGGCAATAGACCGCTCCTAATTGTTCGACAGTTACTCGTTGCTGGTCAATAATCAGCTTTTTGAGTGTTCGACCAGTTGCTTCGATTCCTTCGTCTAACGTACGATATGAAATTAAACCTTGATCATTCATTAGACCAGCTGGGTTATTTTTTTCTAGGATTCCTTTACTAGTCCCCCAAGCACTTTCATGAATCATGATCGCCGCTAAGATCACCGGTGAGATGCCGTTTCTTTTTGCTTCTTGTAAAATTTTATCTGCTCGATCGCTAAACGCATGACACTTAAGCAGAATTAATTGCCGAAATGTCCATTCATCAAATGACGTGTTTTGATTACCAGAGTCTAATTGGAATGTTTCCGAATATGCTACTTCTTCAAAATAAAAACTTGGATTTACTGATTGTCCATTTTTGGAATATTCAATGGTTACTTCATTTTCTTTCGCTACAGTTCCAATCAATTCTCCCGAAACGACTTCTTGGTCATGATTGACTAATGGTGAAACATTCTTTAAGACAAGCTGTCGATTATTGAATTGGATCACGATTGACTGATCAGTCACAGTCGTTTTCCCAGCCATCGGAGCATATAATTCTATATTTTTCTCAACTTGTAATTGGATTCCCTGAAATAGCTTTTTTTCTTGGCCATCGAGAAAGTAACCATATCTTTGATTGACCATTAATCGATGATCTTCCTTAAATGGCGATTGTAGTTCCATCAATTGACGATAACGACCAATCGTTGAACCAACATTCAATCGTTCTTTCAATTCTTCTGTCCATTCAATGATCTGAGTAAAATATTTTGTTGTTAATGTTGCTTCGTTCCCTTTTGCATGAAGGGACCATAAGTTATCATGGATCTCATGGATTTTCGCTTTGATTACTGGATTTTCGAGTTCCACATTCTCATAACAAATACCCAAATAAGACAATACTTCATCAATATTAGAAACCAAATTCATGTCTTGTGTCATCCCTATCTGTCCGTTGATTTTAATAATGTTATGCTGCTGACGAAGCACTTGATTTTTTTCAACATCCAAATGAGTCATGTACGTCCAAATATTTGTTAATTCAAATTCATTGATATTGGGTACACTCGAATAAATGACACTGGTTATCCCTATCGTCAGTAAGAATAGTAATACACAACTAAGAACCATGAGTGATCTAAAAAAATGCCATTTATTGGGCTGAACAGCTAAGAACTTACGACGCTTTTTTCTGAAGGGAACTAACATTTTATTTGTAACGCTCCGTTTTATCGATTGATTCAAGCTACTTGATAGAAAAATTTTCCGATACTCGTTGTCTCGTTTGTTCCAATTAGATTTATTCATCGGATTGTTCCTGTTTTCTTTTTATCCGTTCCTCGGGATCAGTCGTGATTAATTCATATAATCTTGTGGTTGAATCAACGGTATTAGAAAAAGGCACGATTGCATGACCTGCACGTATCAACCCTGCACCTTTTGGCGGATGGATCAAGTGTTTTTGTTGTTGAGTAGAAAGACGAAAAAGAGTAGAAAGTTCGTCCAGATCACTTTTAGCCTGTTTTAGCATAATGATAAATTCAGTGTTGCTTAGCATCCTCCGTGCTTTATCTGAAAGCAGTAACGTCTCCACATTTTGCGTGATCCCTGTAGGAATTGCTCCCCACTTTCGGATACGACTCCATAATTCAAAAAAATAATTTTCACAGTAAGGATCATTTAGCATCAACTGCATTTCATCAATGTAAATCCACGTAGTGATCCCTCGATCCCGATTACGTACCACCCGATTCCATACTTGCTCTAAAACCACCATCATCCCAAATGTTTTTAACTGACTTCCTAACTCTTTGGTGTTGTAGATGATAAAATGCTTATTTAACTCAATATTTGTCGTATGGGAAAAAATCGCTAAAGAACCTTCAATATATAATTCTAAGTCTAATACTAGTGCCTGCGCTTCTTTTTCCGGCTGTTCTTTGAGCAACGTAAACCATTCCTTCGCTAATGTTGGCATTTGCTTGTCCTGAGAATGAAAATAGTTAAAATAAGTCAAGCGAGTCACACGATCAATGATGGAACGTTGTGCGGAATTCAAACCCGATTGTCCACCGATCAAAGCTTCAAATGCTGTTAACAAAAAGTCGGATTTTAATTTTACTGGATCAACTTCCCCACTTAAATCATCTGTGATATCCAATAGATTGATAAATGTATCGGTGTTTGGTGCAATTTTAACAATTTGCGCATCAAAAGTTTGCCCAATTAATGTATCTTCATCTTCAGGATCAATCGAGATGATTTCGTCTGTTGGATTTTTTAGTAGTGTAGTAATTTCTTCATATTTTTTGGCTACCCCTTTTCCTGAGCCTGAACTACCTAAAATCATTCCACTTGGGGTATTCAACCGTTTCCGATTGATCCGAACTACATTTTTCGTTAGCTCATTCATTCCATAGTATTTACCCTCCTCGTGGTCAAGTTCTTGCGCAGTAAATGGAATAAAGATAGCTGCACTTGCTGTAGTCAATGTTCGGCGGGTTGTTATCCAATTTTTTCCAAATGGAAGGACGGAGTTCATCCCTTCTAGTTGTAGATAATCCAAATAATGAAAGCCACAACCATTTTTTCTGGCAATACTCAAAACTCGTTCTGCTATATCAGTCAATTTTTCTTTTGTGTTTGTTCTGAAATAGACAAAAACCGAAACGAAAAATAAATTCTGTCCTTCTTTTAACAAATCATCTAATAATAAATTAGCTTCATTGATACTATTGGTTAATTCATATGGAATACTTGTATAAGGATCGTAGCCTTTTTGAGTTGCTTTTCTTTGAGCAGCGACTTTGTCTCCTTCCATATAGGCTTTTTTTATTTGAACCAGATGATTGGCTTGCTCAGCCCCGACTGGATCAATGTGGATCGATAACGTGATTTCTTCGGGTATTTCCATCAATTCTGCCATGAGTTTATCTGACAATCTAGCTGGATAGTCTTTTAGGTAAAGAATCTGGGCATATTCCTCATTGATTTCAAAATAGTTTTTCTTTTTAAAATTAAAACTGGAAGGAGCAATCACAGCTTTTGTTGAAAGATGATTAAAGACTAAATCGGAATAGTTAAATTGAAAGTGTTCCGATGATTTCAACAACTGATTGACCAATTTTAGACGCTTTAAACCGTCTAATGGGTCAACCGTTGAGCCAATTTCTTCCAAATTTCCGATTAAATTCTTTTCGATTCGTCCCAATAATTGTTTTGCCTGCTCTAAGTGATTGGCTGGAGTACTGAAAGTCAAATAGTTTTCTTTTGTAAAACGATTCTCCCCTTCATTGATTTTTTGAAGAAGCATCTGATTGACTTCTTCACGATAGCTATCATGTTGATCGCCTTTACTCTCATAAAAAAGCTTATCCGTCATCTCATCAAGCTCAACTCTTTTTTTTAAGATCGTGATTGTTAGATGGATCGTATCATCAAGACTGTTCAATAGTTCGCCATATTTTTGGAAAATCAACAATTGTTCGTCTTGTTGAGCAATTTGATAATTCACATCTGAAAATCGAACACTTTTGGAATAATAATTAGGCACAATTTCACAAATGCCACTTTCAAACATTTTTTCATAACGCAACAAATCTTGGACATTACGCTTTGGCGCTAACTTTTTTTGATATTGCCCTCTTTTTTTCTTTTGTTTTTGCATCAAACGAATAAATTTTTTATTATTAGTTTCCGTACTCAACTTGTTTTCTTTCGGCACGCTTACTCCTTTGACCCACCATGGCATTTGAATACAACTCCTCTACAATAGGATAAGTATAATAATTCGCCAATTGAAAATAATTCCATCGAATCTGCACATACTTTTCTAAAGGTAAGTGATTAGGTGTCAGCCAGCCCACTGACAAGATAGGAGCACTGAGTACCATAAAAGCGATCCCGATATCATCAATCGGATACTTCCAACTGACATAATTTAAAATGCCCAGAGGAACGATCAAAAGCAACGTTACAACAGCAGAGATAAATTGTCTTAACGAAACGCCAAAAAACAATTTTTCTTGGTAGGTTAAAATTTCTTTTCGAATTGGTACTTCAATCATCGATTTTATTTCCCTCCAGTTAAAAATGATTCTCTAGGCAGTTGCAAGAATGATTTTTGCCCATTTATTGGTATAAAATAAACTAGCACATAATGTTAGACAATTCCCTGATATCCCACTGATCACTGCAATCATTCCCTGTTTTTCATCAATTGAAAACACAGAATGTACGAGCAGTGGATAAAAACTTAATATAATAAATAAGAGGATCCCTTGCAGGGAGGAAGCACAAACTAATTTCAAAAAATTTTTACCAATCGAACTAACTTCTTCATTAAGAAACGTCACAAGAGGTAATGGAGAAATGCTAAAATACAAATAAATTTCAAAAAAACGCATGAAAATAACCAGTTTTGTTAGCACACTTGTTAGTACGGATAAAATCAACGGGATCAACAAAATAATTAACAACGTAAGTTTTTCAAAAAAGCCCCAATGGTAGATTCCCTCAATCAATGAAAGAACATCAACAGCCTTACTTCCACCTTCTCGAATCCCAATTTGACTGATACCATTACTGATTGTTGTACTAATTTCAACGATCATATGGATAAATATTGTTAAATGGCGCATGATCAACAGGCTTACTCCTAATTTAAGAAAGAGCGGGAGGAACAACTCCATGCCACCAAAACCGGAATAATTTCCATAAATCTTTTGTGCCATTTGTTGAAACTCCAGCAATAGTAAAAAGCCTAGTACAGAATAAGCAATTGGTTTGATCACTCCATTCATAATTAACTCACTGTATTGATAGATATCAGGTAGATAGGTTTCTAGATTTTGTAGTAGCATATTTTTAGGGTCGTTTGAAAAATTTAATTGATCAGCAATTGTTTGTAGTAAAAATTTGATTGCACCGTCCAGCTTAGCCACTTCCTTAGATTGAAATAGTTGCTACCCAAGCGCCAGCTGCAACGATAACAGCCCCACCAACGATCTGAAAAAGAGCATTTTGCATTCCGGGACCATTATGTTCTTTGATAGCCGCACCGAGTTGAATAATCCCCCATACAGTGAGCAGACTTCCAGAAGCAAGTACTCCTTTTGAAAACAACGACATCGCTTGCTCAAAATAGTCCATATTATTCTTTCTCCTTTTCTATCGCTTGTTGATTCATAATGGTTACTTGGTAACTAGCATGTACCCGCTCAAAAGAATCACTGATACTCAAACTGACAGTGTAAGTTCCTGGTTTGTTGACATCGACGTTTTCAGTCACTTCGACATCTGTTAAAGATAATGTTTCTTCTTTGTCGTAAACCTCAATTCCTGCTAGCGGATCAAATGCCTCTCCAATAGCTAGCACCTTATCGGCTATGCCTATAAATCGTGGTGGTTCATTGATGACCGTGATTTTCCCATAACCACTGGTTGTTTTGCCATTTGTATCAGTAACTTTAAGAGGAAGCAAATATTTTCTTAATTTAGATGTATCGATCCGATTCCATGCTGCTTCATCTATTTCAATATTTAATCGTTCTAACGGATCTTCTCGATCTGAAACAACCAGTTGTGCAAAATAATCTTCTTTCTTCAAAGAAGAGAAAACATTGACTTGAAGATCCGCCTGGATGATTTTAGGGGCTTCATTCGTTACTTGTACGAGAAGTCGTCTCTCCTCTGCATATTTTCCATATCGATCTTGCACATTGCCAATCCTAAAGAAATATTTTCCTTCTTTATTGGAATCAAAATTAGTTTCTAAGATATTGGTTTTAGTTAATGTGATATCTCCGTCTTCCCTATCCCAAGCTTTCACATAGTCGAAAATATTCAACTCTTGATTTATCTGATGGTCAATCCATTCGGGTATATGGATTACCGGTGCCTCATTTTCAATTTTGATAAACGCTTTCGTTTTCGCTTGAGCCCCATGTCGATCATTGACAGAATAAAGCACCTCATAGCTTCCTTCTTTGTTGATATCAAGATTTGTTTCGACTTCAATCTTTGCGGTTAAATCCCCATCTTCTTGGTCCATTGCGGATACTCCTGCTAACAAATCAACTGGTACACCGATCTGCTGGTACATTGTCGTCTGCTTCAAGTTGATTTTCGGTAAGCTATTAACAAAAAAGTAGATGGTGGCATCTGTAAACATTCCTGCCGAGTCGGTGACACGGATCGTAAATTTTTGCTCGCCTAGCTTCGACGTGTCAATAAAATTATGTTTGACTGTGGGAAAAGCGTCGTTACCCGTGAGAATCTCAAAATAGTCTGTTGGTTCAAATTTACTGTATTGCTCAATGACCATGTAAGTGGATGCTAGTGAAATTTGTGGTCTCTGCCAAGTCGTTTGGTCACTCTCACGATTCTTTTCTTTTTCAACAGAAACTGGAGGGGCCTCATAGACTGGGGCTTGTTTACTATCCGCTCTTTCTTTTGAAGTTTCTAAAGTTGTGACTTCTGTTTTCTTTTTTTCTTTAGCAAAGGCAACGACTAATTGCGCTATCTCATGCTCTAGTTGTTGAAGTGGCAATTCTGTTCCCTCAGTTTTAGAACTAAAATAGTCAAATTGTTCCATGACTGCGATTGCCGGATCATGATCCTCTTCAAGAAAATAATGAGTGGGTATTTCTTCTTTTTCTATGTTTTTTGTATCAATGATATTTGCTACTTGTTTTTGTTTACTTGCTACTGGTTTTTCTTGATTGTGACTCAAGTAGATGCTAGTAATTCCTGTGATACTTCCACTGATAAAAAGGAACAAAAGTCCATATTTTATCCTGCCTAGATTCTTTTTCGATAACTGATCTACAACAATTGAACGTTTCACCATTCTTTAGACCATCCTTTCTTTTATCTTCTAAACACTTTGATCATACTTTTAGTAAAAATAAGTGAAATCAATTTTTTCACAACTTTACATGTTTCTGCTTTTTTTGAAGATAGAGATAACTGCTAACGATAATAATCAAGCTCAATCCAAGAAGAACCATCTCTAGCGAACGTCGTTCATTCGTTTTTGGCAATATGCTTTGCTTTAATAATAATTTTTCTTTTTTTAATGTAATTGTCTGATCTTTGTTCCTTAAATCATCCTCACGTCCTACTTCATTTTTTTGCTCTTCTTCGTAATATAAGACGTGGGTCGCTGTTAATTGATCGCCATCTTTGAGGATATTTGCCTTCAACTCAAGAAATACTTCAAATGTATCTTCTTTGCTTTTCGCAGTATAGGTAGACGTTGATTCACTGACCACTTCTCCTGTTTTCGTATTCTTATATTGCGTAAAAACAGTATAAGTGTGTCCGATTTCGATTGCCTCGCCTTTGACCCACACCACATCTTTCAACTGATTGTCTACTGTTGGATCAAGTATTTTTTCGCCAGCAATATCGGTAAATAAAGAGGTCAACTCTAATGGTTCCCGTTCATTGTAGGCTTCAAGAACAAGTAGTTCGCCATCCTTTTCAACCGTGACAGAAAAATCAATTGGTTCTTCTAATGGTACATAGCCTGCCAAAGGTTCCACCTCAACAAATTTATAGTTGCCATAAGGTAGTGCCTCTACATTGATTTTCCCTTCTTTATCAGTCAAATATTTTTCAATTAAGGTTTCAGTCAATTCTCCATTTTCATCCGTTGCTATGTTGTATAAATGAAATGGGACATTTTCTAATGGTTGTTCATTCAACCGATCTCGTTTGATCAATTGGATATCTTGTCGAGCTAAGCGATTCGGAATTTCTAAACGAATCAAGGCATCCGCATTCTCTTTTGTGACACTAAAAATGAGTGGTTCTTCTAGTGGTACATATCCTTCTGGTGCTTTGATCTCATGGAGTTCATAGCGATCCACACCCCAAGGCAAACTTTCTGTGGTAATGATTTCGCCTTTATCATTGGTTTCAAAAATCTCGGTCTGTTCCGTGTCATTGGGTCGTACCATCGAAACAAATTCGCCTTCTCCTTCATTTGCCCAAGTATCAAAAATTTTGAACTGAGCGCCTGCGTAAGGAATGTTCTCGCCTGTCTCTTCATCCACTTTGACAATATGCAATCGAGATTCAATCACTTCATCTTCCAATAAAAAGAAATGGGTATAGCCGTCTTCCGTGATCGTCACTTCAAATGGTTCGATCAATAAATAGCCATCCACACCTTGGGTTTCTTCAATGGTATACGTGTCATAAGGTAGATTCTCAAACTTGAAATACCCGTTCTTACCAGTGACTTGGACATATTCTTGTCCAGTGGTGTGGGAAGTAGCTGTCAGTTCAACGCCTTCTAAAGGTGGCTTTAGCTCCTGTTGCTCTTTCGCCAGCCTGGCAATTACTTCAAAAACGGTTTGAGGAATCAAGGGGCGTGAACCAAACTTATAGCCTTCTACATTTCCTTTGATGACTCGATCAGTCACCGTTTTACTGTGAAGCGCTACAGTTTCATTTTGTCCAGCATACGTGAGGTTAACGGTATGTTTTGTATCATCCAAATTGTAGCCTTCTGGCGGTTCGATTTCTTGGAGATAATAGGTTCCTAACTTTAATCCTTTCACCTCTGCTTGTGCTATGCCATTGACATCTTGCATCGTTAGTTTACTAATAGAAGTCCCATTCTTATCGGTTAATTCGTAAACAGCTCCTACCAATTGAGAAGCCCCTTGTGGTTTACTGCCTGTTTCTTCATCTTCTTTGATCACTTTGAGATTTGCTAGTTGCTCTTTATTATCTAAACTGATCGTGGTGGTCTCATTGGCTTTGATGGTCACTGTCTGAGGTGTGGCATTGAGGACATAGCCATTCGGTGCTTTGATTTCTTGTATCGTGACTTTTGTGTCGACTAACAAATCATTCCAGGTAGCATAGCCATCAGAACCTGTAGTGATTTCTTTGGTTTTTCCATCAGACGTAGTAAAACGAAAAACGGCACCTGCCAATGGTTGCTTGGTCGTTTCATCTACTTTGCGTACACGGGCATTGCCGTTTTTTAAAACAGTTATGGTTAAAGAAATTTTTCTATGTTCATTTAATCTGCCAACCATCATATTTTGGGTATATGGGTGTTGATAAATTAGCGGAACACCTTGAAAAGTAGAGGCAATATCATAGTCAAATTCAACTCGACTAGTCGCTTCTGCATTTTTGTTGGCAAGAATCGTTAATTGATTTCCTTTTTTAGAAATACTTAGTCCTTGTGAGACGAAAGATGGTAATGACTGATAATTACTAAAGGCATGGGTCGTGTCAGTTAAGGTGATACTTTCTCCAACTTTTAAGGTTATCGTTTGTTTGTCAAAAGAAGGTGATGTATAGAAATAATTGACATTTTTCATGACAGCAGATTTAAAGGTTTGATAGTCCGTCATCGAAAATACCCCTGAAATACTCAACGGTGTAATCCCTTGTTGTTCCCATGCCAAAATTTGAGTCATCAATTCTTTTTTCAACGTGTGGCCCGAAACCATCAGCCCGTAATACTTAATCAAAGAAATTTTTTTCATCTGTTCAGTGTTTCGCTCAGCGACTGTATAGCCAGAGTTATTTCCAAGATTAAGTGCAGCACCTGGTTCTATGCACAAGGCAATTTCATTGTTGATCCGTTTACCGTACCAGCCATATTCACGTACACCGTTCGATAAGCGAATATCAATATTGGAGATATGAGCATTGGGGTCAACATAAATCGTTTGATTGTTTCGTTGGTGGGTTTGAGTTTCTCCTAAAGCAGCATGAATCGAGTGAGTGATGTAATTCGAAGGAGTTGTCGTATATAATTTGCCGTCTTCAGTTTGAATCAACTGATTCTCTTGAAGAAAACTTATCTTACGATCGTCTTGATCTGTATTTTCTAAATTTCCTGCTAAAACAACAAGTGGTCGGCAAAACGAAACGGATAATAAATGAATGATCAAAAATATGCGTACAACTAACTGGTATTTTTTCATCGAAATTCTCCTGTTTTTTGATAATAAACCTGCTTATCTACAAAAGTTCTCTCATAAACATAGAATTACTACTGACACTAAAAATCAAAATATTCGCTACTGAATCAAGCGAATCACATATTCATTTTTAGTGCGGTCATACCTTAAAACGCCACTTTTTTGTATCTGATTGATCAATTTTGCTTTGTCTCCATTTGTCCATCCATCTTGATGAACAAGCTGTTCATATTCACGCAAAGTAATCTGTTTTCTTTTACTACTACGCATAAAAGTTAATAATCGCTGGAGTTCTGTCATCAAGTTGTCACTCCTTAAAAATTTTAAGGCCATACCATTTTTAGGATAAATGGAAACCTGACTTTTTTAGGAAAAAGCCAACCCAGATCCTCACGGTCCTCGGAAAAAACATTACGTAAGAAATTTTTCTTCAAACCGTTAATCACAGTTATCGGTTCCGTCCTCCGTAAGAGATTCTAGTCATACTTTTGCTGTTAGCATGCCAACACTAACAGGACTGTCATTTAGTTGAGCATCGATAAAGATTGACAGCAAATCATCGTTATCAGTTAGGTTGCTAACCAGTAATGATGCTCACATATAACGTTTTCAACGAACAAATATGTTTTTTTGCAACGACTAAACTTGCCAAGCTTTTACTTTCATTGGGCGTTCCACGTACTGTAAGTTTTGTTTTGTGTTCCTTCGTTTAGCAAAGATAAGACCGCCAGAAGAAACGGCTGTTTTTATTTGTGGATAAATCTTGTAGTCAGGTAATTCTTTTTTTGTCTCTTGATTGATAAACTGTCCATTCCCTAAATTGGCCCACGTAGAACCATCAAATAATCGAATCGTTAGTGCTTTACTTCGAATTGCTTTTTTTGAACAGATTCGTAACACGTAAATCCCTCCTCACTCTATAATTACGATTTATTTGCGATTCTTCCAAAAAAAATAAAAGACATTGATCAACTTAAGTCAATCAATGTCTTTCAGTTCAGCTTATTTTGTTTTGGGGAAGAGTTAGATCATTACAGTGATCGTAGCAGCAGCTAAAATCAAGACTAGTCCAATAACTGTAACAGTCATTTCTTTCTTGGTTTTCTTTTGTCCTAGGAACCAAATACCAGTCAGTGTCGCTAATACTACGGATGTTTGAGAAAGAATAAACCCTGTTGCTAACCCATTCATATCTGGTTGAGCTGAAATTAAATAAGTTAAAGCAGCGAAGGCAAAGAAAAATCCTGAAAAAATATGTTTATAAGAGACAACTTCGACAAACGCTGATTTTTCTTTAAAACTTAAAACAGCTGCATAAACAACAGCAACGATTACCATACCAATTGCTTGAGGTAAAAAGGCATGCATCCCATCAATTGAAGTTGCTTGAGGAGCTGCGGAATAAGCCCAGTAGCCGATTTCACCTACTGCTAACAAAAGGACCGCTTTTTTCAATAAGTTACTGCCTTCTGTATTTTTCTTTTCAGTCCAAACAGTCATCCAAGCACCTAAAATAATCAAAACTAAAGCAAAGGCACCCAAGACTTTCGCAGTAGCACCTGGCCAATTTCCTAAAGCAAACACGCCCCACAATGAAGCCCCTAATAATTGAAAAGCAGTAGTAATAGGCATTGCACGAGAAGAACCAATCAAGGTAAAGGATTGGAATGTAATGATTTGGGCGATTGCCCAACCAACACCAGATAAGATTGAAAAAGTCAGGTCAGATCCTGTTGGTAACTCCATTCCTTTATATAAAGCAAAAACAATTGCAAAAATCAATGTTCCTAATGTTGAACCTAAAATTTGATTGACCGGACGTCCCCCGATCTTAGATGCGATCGTAGGATATAACCCCCAACCAAGTAGTGGGCCTAAGCCAATTAAAAGCGCGGTAGTATTCATGGTAGACTATTCCTCCTTCTTTTTTAAAAAACGACGCCGCTTTCTAAAATAATATTAGCATAAGGTGTCATTTCTCCTGTGCGAATAAACGCATGACACTGATTCAAATCAGCTTTCATTTTACTATGAGGGATAAAAGTAATAGGTGTTTCAGGTAGCCGTTGTTGAATTTCCGATAATACTTTAGGGTTTTCTGACTTGATTTCTTCAGCTAAATAAATACGTTGAACTTCTAACTCTTCAAGCACATTGTTCAAGACTTCCATAAAGCTTGGAATACCATTATCTACAGCCAAATCGATTTTTTCAGTTGTCATCGGCACGGGCATACCTGCATCACCGATACTTAATGTGTCAAAATGTCCCATTTGTGCGATTACACGAGAGATATCTGAATTGATTACTTTTGATTTTTTCATAATAAAAACGTCCTTTCTTAATTCAATTCTTGTTTATAGGGAATAGAAGGTTGTGCGCCAAAACGTTGAACAGTCAAAGAAGAAGCTTTATTTCCATAAGTAATTGCTTCCTCTAAATTACTAAAATCAGTTGCTAACATGCTACTCATCGCACCAATGAATGTATCACCTGCAGCTGTCGTATCGACTGCATTCACTTTAAACGCTGGCACGATCCCATTTTTGCTGTTTTTAATCGAGTAAAATGCGCCTTTACTTCCGATCGTGATAATTACAACTTCGATTCCTAATTGATGTAAGTGAGCTGCAGCCTGTTTTAAGCTTTCTTCGTCCGTAATCGAAATCCCTGTTAAAATTTCTGTTTCTGTTTCATTAGGAATAATCATATCTGTTACTTTCAATAACTCTTCAGGCACATTTTCTAATGCTGGGGCAGGATTCAAAATTGTTTTTACTCCAACCTCTTTTGCTAGGTTAAAAGCTTCAATCGTATTTTCTATAGCGCTTTCAAACTGTGCAATGATAAAATCACTTTTTTCGATGATCGCTTTGTTTTGTCTAACTTGTTCTGGTGTAAACGCATTGTTCGCTCCGGCATGGATCATAATACTATTTTCCCCAGCATCATCAACGATGATGTAAGCTTGACCAGTCGCTTGGTTTTCAAGAGTTGCTACACCTTGTAAATTGATTTCTTCTTGTTCTAAAAGCTCAGCCATTGTTTTGCCAGCTTCATCGGTACCAATCGCTCCAATAAAATGAGTAGTAGCTTCTGAACGTCTTGCAGCAACTGCTTGGTTTGCTCCTTTTCCTCCGCCAGCTGAAAATGTTTCTTTCGTGTGGATCGTTTCTCCTGGCTTAGGCATATGTTTGACTCGGATGGTCCGATCTAAATTAATGCTACCGATAACTGTTACAGTGTTCATTCCTTCATCACTCCATATTACATATTAATTGAATCAAACGCCATTCATCAATAATTAAAACGTTTTAACTCTACACCGAAAATATACCACAGATTGAAAGCTATTTCAAGAACCTATTTTTTCTAATTTTTTATTAGCAATCAGCAGCTTCATTTTTACCAGCATTCCAAAACAAAAAAACTGAACACTTGTGCTGACTTGCTTCAGTTAGATCTTGGTCTAACTTAAGACATTCACAACACAAGGCTCAGTTTTTTTTATTTCACAACACAAATCAGAAAAAATAACCATCTGCAAAGTTAACTAATAAATCACTGATTCTTTATTTCGATGCTTTACCTGGTTCAGAGGCAATGATTGATAACTCTCCTTGAACCGTCCATTCTGTCACATCATTTGGTAAAATAAAACTTGCCCCTTTAGTTAATGGGTAAATTTTTTCATTAACAACTAACTCTCCTGCTCCATCGATTACTGTCGCTAATGTATAAGGTGCTTGTTTTTTAAATGATGTAATTCCTTTGATATCCCATTCATAAACATTAAAAAACTCGGTCTCTAAATACGTAACGATCGAAGAATTCCCTTTACGTACTTCTTTCATTTGAATCTGTGGCGTAATAGCTGGAACAGTTGTCACATCAATTGATTGTTGGATATGCAATTCACGCGTATTGCCATTGGCATCTTTACGGTCATAATCATATACACGATAAGTCGTGTCCGAGCTTTGTTGCGTTTCTAAAATCATGATCCCTTTACCAATTGCATGGATCGTTCCACTAGGGACATAGAAAAAGTCGCCTTTTTTAACTGGGACTTTTTTCAATAAGTCATCCCAACGACCCTCTTGGATCATCTCAGCAAGTTCTTCTCTTGTTTTTGCATGATGGCCATAAATGATTTCTGCTCCAGGTTCAGCATCAATGATATACCAACATTCTGTTTTTCCTAACTCACCTTCGTGCTTCATTCCATAAGCATCATCTGGATGGACTTGTACTGATAATTCATCTTCTGCATCTAAGATTTTAATTAATAATGGGAAGACAGGCTCAGTTGGGTTGCCAAACAATTCCTTGTGGTTTTGCCATAACTCGTCTAATTTTTGTCCTTGGTATTCACCGTTTTCAACGACACTTACACCATGTGGATGTGCGCTGATCGCCCAATCTTCACCGATTTTATCATTAGGTATATCAAATCCAAATACTGATCTTAAACGGCTGCCTCCCCAAATTTTTTCTTGAAAAACTGGTTTTAAAAACATAGGTTCTTGCATAGTTCAAACTCCTCTCAATGTTCATAGTTATTATAGCATCATTTTTTTAATAACGCTTTCTCTTTCAAAAATTTTTCAACAATTTCATCACGACAACGAATATAAGCTTCACGATGATCCGTTGGATGGATACGGTTTGATAAGAAAATAAATGCTTCTTGTTCAATAATGTCAATTAGTAAGAACGTGCCCGTATAACCAGTATGAAAAAGAATTGGTTGCTGTTGTTCTAATCCTTTTTTTAAATCCCATCCTAAGGAACGATTGCCTTTTTTCGTTGGCGTATGATCTTGTAAAAGTGAGCGAATCGTTTGTTCTTCTAAAAAACGCCCATTTTCAGCTTTCCCTAAATTCAAATACATTTTTACAAAGGTAATACTGTCCTCTAAATCAAGAAACAACCCAGCATTTCCTGCATGTTCAGCGAGTACTCTCGCTTTAGGATCATGTGTAACTCCCCGCAAAACCTCACCTGAAGCGAATTGTTGTGTGGGAACAATTCTTTTGGAAGGATACGGTAAAAAAGTACTGTGCATCATCCCTAAAGGCGCTAATACTTGTTCTTCAAATAATTCTGTGGCTGGCTCTTGGAAAATCTCTTCAAGCATCAATCCTAATAAAATCGTGCCTGCATCTGTATATTTCACTAATTTCCCTAACTGATCACCAGGTTGAAGCTTTAAATAGGCTTCGATCAGCTGTTCTTGAGAGAGTTGATCTCGATTAGGAATCCAAGTTTCAATATTTGATGTATGAGTCAGTAAATGTCGTATCGTGATTGTTTCATTTTCAAAAGCCGGTAAATAATGGTGTAACGGTTTGTCTAAGTCGATTTTACCATCTTCCCACAAGCGTAACACTAGACTGGTGGTAGCGATCACTTTTGTTAAAGAAGCCACATCAAATAATAGATCTGCTGTCATTGGTTGGGTTTCAGGTACGATCTGTGCATGACCTGCTGAAAAAGTTTCAACATGCTTATGCTTAATAAACGCACCAACAACACCAGGATAATAACCTTCTTCAAGTTTATTTAAAATCAACTGTTTCGTTTCTGGGTACATTTTATTCTCCTTCTCTGTCGAAGAAATCAATTTTTGTTCATCATGCTAAGTCAAATCATATAGCTTTATCCAAGAGGATGCAAGTAGATAAAGGTCGTGAAAACATCGGGTAGCTCCGATGACAATAAGAAAGAATTTTTTGAAACAGCTCCTCATGTTTTAAAAAATTCAGGCTTATTTCAAGGAGCTGATGTTTGAACGCCGTGGATAAAGGTTGTGAAAAGAGCGTTTTGCCCTGAGTAATAAGGAGGAAAATCTCGAAACAGCTCCTCATGTTTTGAAAAATTCAGGCTTATTTCAAGGAGCTGATGTTTGAACGCCGTGGATAAAGGTTGTGAAAAGAGCGTTTTGCCCTGAGTAATAAGGAGGAAAATCTCGAAACAGCTCCTCATGTTTTGAGATTTTTTGACTTATTACCGAAGGGCAGCTCTTTGAACACCGTGGATTAGGTCGTGATAGAAGCGATCAGCTCCGAGCGAATAAGAGAGGATTTTTTAAAATAGCTTCTCATATTTTAGAAAATCATCGCTTATTGCTGAGGAGTTGCTTCTTGAACACCGTGGATTAGGTCGTGAAAACATCGGTCAGCTCCAATGACAATAAGAAAATTTTTCAAATCAACTTTTCTTCTATCCTCTTGTATCTTAGAGAAACTTCTTTAGTTGAAGAGTTGTTTCTGGTATCTCTTTATATATTGAACAAAAAATCAGCTTTCGATTTCCGTTGTTGCTTGTGATGCGCTTTGCCAACAATGAACAAAAGCAAAAGCCCCTAAACATCAAATCGTTAGGAGCTATTTCTACCTATTCAATTATTTGTCTTCGCTTTATTTTTTGGCTTTTTTTGTATCGATCACAAACCACCATTCGATACCAATCGCATCATAAATTGTTAACACAGTATGTCTTTGATCGATAAAGAAGTCAACTGCAGTTTCATTTAAATGCTGAATCAACTGTTCCATGCTTTCTTGATCAATCACGAATTTCAAGAAATCTAAACCTAATACTTCATGAGTCGGCAATGCTAATGCCTCACTATTTGCTTCTGAGATTCCTACATGGAAGTTCCCTTCATTTAAAACATGTAATCCGTTCTTTTCTTCCCGAACTTTTAGTCCCAGTAAATCACTTAAAAAACGGCGTTCTTCTTCGCTATCAAAAACGTTTAAATGGATTTTTTCAAAGTAAGAATTAGCGGATAATTTTTTGTAACGCTCTTCTGACTTACGTAATAATGACTCTTGATCCATTGCTTCTGGTTGATTTCGTTCTTGAACATTGTCCTCTTCGTGATAAATTTCTAATTCGTTACCTTCTGGATCCTTAAGTAAGATCCCCATGCGCCCTTGATCTTCTAACGCATCTTCAATTGGATAGTTTGTTTTACGGATACGGGAAAGGATATCAGCCATTTCTGCTACCGTTGGAATAATCAATGAAAAACGTTTCAGTTTTTTGATTTCCCCAATGTAATCATGCGCTCTAGGACTTTCTTCTAGCAATAGCATCTCACTATTTTGCTCTTGTGTCCCTAAAATAGCTAATTCATTTTCTTCCCGTTTCAAATCAAAACCGATCGTATTTTTGTAAAAATCAATCATTTTATCTCTATCTTTAACCCGGATTGCTACACTTTTTAGGTAAGTAGTAGACCCCAATTTAAATTCTTTCATTTTTCTTGCTCCCCTCTACGTCCAGCTTTATTTTAACGATGCTTCACATTTCTTTCAAGCAATAAATGGGTTTTTATTAAAAAAAATGTGAGAATTTTCGCATTTTCCACGCAATACTGCAATTATTTTTAAATAACATTCATTATAATAAATAAAACGCATGGAACGCTTCAGATGCTCTTTCCATGCGTTTTACTATTAATGAATTGTTAAGAAACAGCTTCTTCGGAAAACTGGCTGTTATATAAATCAGCATAAAATCCATCTTTTTCCATCAATTGATCATGATTTCCTGTTTCAACAATTGAACCGTGGTTCATGACAATAATGTTATCGGCATCTCGAATGGTTGACAGACGGTGAGCTACTACAAAGCTTGTTCGATTTTCTAATAAACGATTCATCGCTTTTTGGATCAAAATCTCTGTCCGAGTATCCACACTAGAAGTTGCTTCATCAAGTATCAATACATCCGGATTAGCTAAAAATGCCCGAGCAATCGTGATTAACTGTCGTTGCCCTTGGGAGATGTTGCTGGCATCTTCATTTAATACCGTTTGATAACCTTCAGGCAGTTTGCGAACAAAGTCATCAACATGGGCAGCTTTGGCTGCTTCAATCACTTGTTCGTCAGTTGCATCATCGTTCCCGTATTTGATATTGTCGTAGATGCTACCTGTAAATAGCCATGTATCTTGCAGAACCATTGAAAATTGAGCACGTAAGTTATCTCGAGATAAATCTCTCGTATCTACCCCGTCATAACGGATACTTCCGCCAGAAACATCATAGAAACGTTCTAACAAGTTGATCAAGGTCGTTTTACCAGCACCAGTTGGACCAACAATGGCCACCATTTCTCCAGGTTTCACATCCAGATTAAAATCTGTCATCAATAGTTGATCTTTGGTATAACCGAATTGAACATTTTCAAAACGAACTTTATATGGTGTGTTCTCTTCAACAGGTAACCCAGATTTTTTATCAGACATTTCCTCTTCATCCAGCACTTCAAAAACCCGTTCCGCAGATGCAACAGTTGACTGAATCGTGTTCATTAAACTTGCAAGTTGAGTAATCGGCTGTGAGAATTGTGTCGTATATTGTAAGAACGCTTGAACGTCCCCAAGTGTCATATTCCCATTTGCAACTTTGACCCCACCTAATACAGCAACAAATACATAGCCAAGATTTTTAACGAAGTTCATCAAAGGCATAATGATGGCAGAGATAAACTGCGCTTTCCACCCAGCAGCATATAACTTGTCGTTTTCTTCTTCAAAAACTTCTTGGTCTTTGGCTGTATGATTGAAAGTTTTGACGATCGTATGACCACCATAAGTTTCTTCTACTTGGTTGTTTAAGAGACCTAAACTTTTTTGTTGCTCTGCAAAAAAGATTTGGGATTTGGGTGCAATGATCATCACAACGATCAAACTCAATGGAATCATCAGTAAAGCCACTAACGTCAATTGCCAACTAATAGAAAGCATCATAACGATGACACCGATCAAAGTAACTGCACTTGTTACAAACTGTGTTAAGTTTTGTTGAAGGGTACTGGCAATATTATCCATATCATTGATTGCACGAGACATGATGTCTCCATTTGTATGTGTATCATAATAAGAAATCGGTACACGATTCATTTTTGCTTCTAGATCATGACGTAACTCATAAACTGTTCGTTGCGATACTCGTGTCATAATAAATTGTTGCAAGAAATTGAATACTGCAGAAATCAAATACATCACAATAACCGTGGCGATGATTTGAGCAATTTTATCAAAATCAATTGGGAATTTAGAAATTTGTTGCCCCGCTTGCATTTGTTTTGCTCCAGCCATCACCCCATTAAAAATCTCAGTAGTTGCTCTCCCTAATACTTTTGGTGTTTGGATCTGGAAAATGACTGCTGCGATCGCTAATACAAATACAGCAATGATCGCAACCGAGCGTTTTGACATATAGCCAAATAAACGTTTCACTGTGCCCCAAAAATTCTTTGGTTTTTCTCCTTTTGCCCCAATGTTTCGACCGGGTCCGTGACCGCCGCCAGGCATTGGTCGTTGAGAAGGTTTGGTCGTTCCTTTACTCATGCTAGATCCTCCTCTCTTAATTGTGAATGAACGATTTCCTGATAGGTTTCATTCGTTTTAAGAAGTTCATCGTGTGTGCCTTTGCCAACTAGTTTTCCTTCATCAAGGACTAAGATCATATCCGCATCCATTACTGTACTTACTCGTTGTGCAACTAAAACCGTAATACTTTCTTTCATATTTTGTTTTAAAGCTTGACGTAATTTTGCATCTGTTTTAAAGTCCAAAGCCGAGAAAGAATCATCAAATACATAAATGTCAGCTGGTTTGACTAATGCTCGAGCAATCGCCAAACGTTGTCTTTGCCCACCAGAAAAATTCCCTCCGCCTTGTTCAACATGGCTGTCTAAGCCCTCTTCCATTTCTGAAACGAAGTCTTTGGCTTGGGCGATTTCTAACGCTTTCCAAATCATTTCATCAGTAGCATCTGCTTTACCGTACTGCATGTTTTCTCTGATCGTGCCAGAGAACAACATGGCTTTTTGTGGAACAAAGCCCATCAATTCACGCAAATTATACTGAGTCATATCGGTAATACTTACACCATCAATCTTGATTGTTCCTGATTCGACATCGTATAGTCGTGGGATAAGGTTGACTAAAGTAGATTTACCCGAACCAGTTCCACCAATAATCGCAACAGTTTCGCCTGATTGTGCTGAAAAATCAATATCTTCTAACGCTAGTTTCTCAGCTCCATGGTACCGGTAGTTGACATGTTCAAATGAGATTGTGGCAGCTTTACCTGCAGGAGTCACCTCAGTTGGGTTCTCAGGATCTGAGATACCTACTTTTTCATCTAATACTTCATTGATCCGATCAGCAGAAGCTTG
The DNA here is from genome assembly GCF_051711005.1 of Enterococcus sp. DIV1682a. Taxonomy (NCBI): domain Bacteria; kingdom Bacillati; phylum Bacillota; class Bacilli; order Lactobacillales; family Enterococcaceae; genus Enterococcus; species Enterococcus sp. DIV1682a. Next base: position 509,516 of record NZ_JBIOLT010000001.1, on the reverse strand, counting down.
CGCTCGAGGGACCATGATAAAAATAGCTGAAAGCATCATAAAGCTAATTAAAATTTGCATAGCATACGTCATAAATGCAATTAGGTTTCCGACTTCTAACGTCATATCTGCTATGTAGTGTCCACCAAACCAAGTAATTGCTACGTTTGTTCCACTCATAATCAAAGTCATCATCGGCATCATCAATGCAACGATCGTGTTGACTTTAATTGCTGTATTTGTATAATCTTTGTTCGCTAAATCAAAACGATTTTCTTCAAAACGTGTCTTATCAAACGCTCGGATTACCCTTACCCCTGTTAATCCTTCACGAAACACTAGGTTCAAACGGTCTGTCTTCTTTTGCATGCTCTTGAATAGTGGTACCGCAAAAAACATGATTCCGCCGATCACCACTAGCATGATTGGAATAACTACTAAGAAAATTTTGGTTAATTGATGATCTTTTTGATAAGCAAGAAAGCTTGCGCCAACCAACGTGATTGGTGCATTGATCATCATTCTTAAAAACATTTGCGTAACCATCTGGATTTGTGTCACGTCATTAGTTGTACGGGTAATCAAGGATGCTGTACCATATTTGTCAAATGCATCTTTTGTTAAACTTTCAGATTTTTTATAAACATCGGTACGTAATTGCTTTCCTAATTTTTGTGACTCACGTGTAGCAAAAAAGGTATTTGCAATCGCTGCGATGATACTAATCAAAGAAAAACCGATCATAACAAAACCTGTTTGCCAAATATAATCAACATCACCTCGTGCTACACCTTTATCAATGATATTTGATGTGAGCGTCGGCAAATAAAGATCTGATAAAACTTGGATAACCATGAACAACGTGGCTGCAATAGCTGAAGTCAGTGAAATCCGTTTGACGATTTTTAGCATGTAATTCCCCTCTTTCTATTGATATACGCCGTCTTTCAACCATGATAGTTTTAATTTAAATTCTTTAATGGCATGATCCACGGAGTAATTTTCGTTTTTTGAAAATGATTTATAGGCATGAGCAATCGTAGTAAAGACGATATTCATGATCAATTGGATCAGTAGTTCCAGTTCATGATCATCGTTTACTTTCAGTGTCGTTCGATCAATCAATCCAATTAATTCTTTTGCCTCTTTTTGATGTTTTGCATGTGAATGACGCTGATCATCTTTTGTATGTGGCACGACTTTACGAGAAGCACGATAGTCCAAGTTCATGAAAAGATTACGATAAAAAGAAGCATTTTCCCCGACTAAAATCTCCCGAATGATTTTAGTAAAATAAAGCTCGAATCCTTCGAATAAATCCCCATCGACATCTTTTATCAGTTGGAACATATCTTTTGAACTATCACGTCGAACAGTTTCAAAATAATAATAGTAAAGATCCTCTTTGTCTTCAAAATACTGATAAAAACTACCTCTAGGGATTTCTGCGATCTTCACGATATTTGCGATGGAAGCATCTTTTAATGGTACTCTGGAAAATTCAATCCTAGCTGCTTCTAATAAACGTTTCTGCTTTTCCTCTGGTAGATGAAAAAAAGTTTTCGTAGGCATCTTTTTCCTCCTTCCTAAAATGACACACTGTCACATGACACTATGTCATTATAACACCAAGAAGATGTTTTGCAATGCTTTTCCATATTTTTTTCATGAAAAGACTAAAAAAATTCATAATTAAAAATCGAACCTTAAAAAAACTTGATAGCCTTTTCGCTTTCAAGTAAACTAGCTATGTTAGTCAGATAACAAGTCAGCTTAAAGGAGAGAATATTATGGCATCAGTTTTAGTAGTAAAAGGGCACCCATTAACTGCACAGGAATCACGTTCAGTTAAAGCATTAACAACTTTTTTAACTAGTTACAAAGAAAATCATCCGGAAGATGAAGTGACTGTTTTAGAGCTTTATCGTGATGATATCCCAGAAATCGATGAAGAATTACTTTCAGGATGGGAAGCACTTCGGGCAGGTGCTGAGTTCTCTACTTTGTCTGAAAGTCAACAACAAAAAATTGCTCGTTTCAATGAATTGACCGACCAATTTCTTGCTGCAGACAAGATCGTTATTGCGAATGCTTTATGGAACTTGAATATTCCAACAAAATTAAAAGCTTGGTTTGACACCGTCAATGTCGCTGGCAAGACATTCCGTTACACTGAAAACGGACCAGAAGGATTAGTTTCTGGTAAAAAAGCTTTGCACATCCAATCCAACGGAGGCATTTATAACGGTCAAGACTTCGCTTCTCAATATGTCAAAGGCATCTTAAACTTTGTCGGTATCGATCAAGTGGATCAATTATTTATTGAAGGTATCGACTATACCCCTGACCGTGCAGAAGAATTGATGCAATCAGCTTTAGATAAAGCTGCAGCATTTGGTCAAACTTTCTAATAAAAGCTACTTGCACGTTTACCATAAAGTTAGTCCCTTACTAACTTTGATTGTTGCATAGTGGGCACCTAAAAATTTAAAAAAATGAAGAAAGCGAAAATAGTTAAACTATTTTCGCTTTCTTCGTTTTTTTAGTCATGTGTTTTTAGTGCACAATTGGTTAGTCACTTTGTTTTTCTTCATATAAACTAGAGATAGTTGTATACCATTCAAAAACATGTGAGATGACCACTTTTGCTGCAGCATATACTGGAATACCTAAAATCACACCGACGATTCCAAACAGCTTCCCAGAAGTTAATAAAACTAATAAGATCGTGACCGGATGGATCGCCAATTGATTCCCTAAGACTAATGGAGAAATCAATCGTCCTTCAATCGTTTGTTCTAAAGCAAACACGATCAATACTTTGATCAACATGATCGGTCCCGCCACGATTCCTAAGAATACTGCCGGGATCATTGCTAAAAATGAGCCTAGATAGGGAATCAAATTTAAAAAGCCGGCAATGATCCCTAAGGTGACTGCATAATCAAGTCCAATGATCGCAAATCCAATCATAAACATGATCGCTACTGCAAAAGCCACCGTCAATTGTCCACGGATATAAGAAGAAACTTGATCGTTCATTTCACTTAATACTTTCAAAGTTGGTTTTCGCATACGTGTTGGTAGGAAATTCACAAAATAAGGGGCAAGTTGCTTGCCATCTTTCAATAAATAGAAAAGGATAAACGGCATAGTTAGCAAAGCAACAATAATCGTAGCAACTGCTCCCACAAAACTTCCTAAACTTTGAACCGTACTTTTTGAAATATCTTGGAGCATATCCCCCGCTGAACTCATGAACTTATCGCCAGTAGCTTCCAATTGTTCCCTAAATTGGTTGAATAGAGGATCTCTTAGTATTTCTGTCAATTTATTATCGATCGTATCCACATATTGAGGAAAATGATTGATAAAACTCACGGTTTGCTCTTGGATTTTAGGAATGATTACCACTGTTCCCCAAGCAATCAGTGCCACGACTAATACAAATAACCCGATGATGCTATAGAGCCTTGGAACTTGGCGCTTTTCCAAATAGTCAACAACTGGATTCATCAAATAATACAAAATTGCCGCTAAAATAATGGGTAAGCCAACGATCGCCAGGAATTGCCAGATCGGGGCAAATAGATAGGACACCTTAGTAAATAAAAAAACGATCAATAAGATCAAAAGTACTACTAATAACGCAGTAACGACTTGATTATTTAAAAACCATCGCCAAAACCAAGAGACTGGTTTTGATCGCTTGTTTTTTCCTTCCATAATCTCACCTACTTGTATTTGATTTGTGTACCGACATGAATCTCAGGTAACTGATGTGGTGTTAAGTAAAGACCGTTCACAATACTATTTTCCTCAGAATAATAATCAAAAATCAGCGTAACATGCCCTACTGTGTTTAAATTTTCATTTGCCAATCTTCCCACATGTTCAATCTGATATTCTTGTTGATCAAAAAAAAGTGAATCCCCTTTTTTTAATGAAAATTTTTCGGTAGAAGTAATCTTTTGGATCACTGAATAGTTACGTAGTGTAGTTGTTGCTGTTCGATCAAATAAAATCAAGATCGGTTCTTGTTCACTTACTGCATTTTCTCCGATTTCTTTGATGGTTGCATGAATCATTTTATTCTCTCCTTTGTTACAAATTCTGTCGCTCAACTCTATATTCAGTATAACATATTCTCATTGTTTAACTCTCCTGTTTGAAATGTGCTAAAATAAACAAGGAACCTATTTCATACATTCTAGGAGGGATAAAATGAAAGAAAAAATCATTTTAGGGACGTACACAAGACGTGTGAGTGAAGGAATTTATACTATTGAATTAGATACAGAAAAAGCAGAAGTCTCAGGATTGAAGCTAGCTGTAAAAGAAAATAGTCCAACTTACTTAGCAAAAAGTGAAGCTGGTAATCTTTATAACGTCACAAGTCTGGACGGTTTAGGTGGGATCGGGGCTTACGATCAAGAATTCCATTTTTTGAATGCGGTAACAGAATCAGGCGCTCCTTTATGTTACGTTGCAGTTGATGAATCTCGTCAATTAGTATATGGTGCTAATTATCATAAAGGTGAAGTCAATGTTTATCGTATTCTAGACGATGGAGGTCTCGAAGCAACTGATGCCGTTTTTCATCAAGAAGCAACTGGTCCTCATAAAAATCAAGACCATGCACATGTCCATTATACTGATTTAACTCCAGACAACCGCTTAGTGGTTTGTGACCTGGGAACGGATCGGGTCTATACGTATGATGTATCTGATCAAGGAAAATTAACTATAGTTTCTGAATTTGTGGCAGAACCTGGAACTGGTCCCCGCCACCTTGTCTTCCATCCTGCAAATGAAACCATTGCTTACCTATTTGGTGAACTTGATAGTACTGTTCGTGTGCTTTCGTATAATAAAGCCCAAGGCAGCTTTGAAGAAAAACAAAAAATTAGTACACTACCAGATGATTTTCAAGGAGAAAATGGTGGTGCTGCGATTCGTATTTCAGATGATGGTCGATTTGTATATGCTTCCAATCGTGGTCATAACTCAATTGCAGTCTTTGCAGTTTCTGAAAAGGATCAACTGTTAGAATGTATCCAAATTATTTCTACTGAGGGCGATTTCCCAAGAGATTTCGCTTTAGATCCTACGAACGACTATGTCTTATGTGCCAATCAAAATACCGATAATCTTACGCTTTTCGCTCGAAATAAAGAGACTGGTTTACTAGAATTACGCCAAAAAGACATCTATGCACCAGAATGTGTCTGTGTTTATTTTGAAAAGGAGCAGTAACATGAACAAAGATGAAGTATTGGATCGATTACGGGAAGAGTTAGAAATCCCTTTTTTCCAAGGAAAGTTAGAAGAAAAAGAATATAGTGAAGCAGATTATCAAAAATTAAAACAAGATTTACTTCAATATTTTGATGATTATGTCAGAAATGTTGAAAATTAAATAAATGATCGGAAAAGTACTACTTGATTTGATCATGAAGAAAAAACTCGAAACAACTTTTTCACGTTTCGAGTTTTTTTGCTTAGTGTTGAAACTCCGCCGGGTATATTATTTGTTCATCTGAACTACATTATTTTCGGTGAACGATTTGTTGAGAGCAGCCTCTATAAGTTGAATTTGAATATGGAGGGATTGAGTTGAACTGAGACAAACGATCGGTAAATAGCAAAAACCGTCAAGTTGGTTAGGCTTGACGGTAAAAGTGAATTATTCGATCGAGTAATTCAAAATTGTTGTTGGTATAGGTTACTTTCATATAATAAGTGATTGACTGATTTTTATCATAAAAAACATATGATAATTAAATTAAAACACTCTATTTTTCAATGAAACTTTATACTGTTTTATTTTTTCAACAATAAATTTGTCATTTTTTGGATGGCTGAAGAAATATTTTCTGTCGCTTGATCCTGTTTTTCTTCAGAAGCATCAAATAAATCATGGTCAACTCCAGACTCTGGTTGGATACTTTGAGTCATTTCTTCACAACCAGCCACGTAGGAAGTATAGGCTTTTTCAAAACTTTTATGAATACCCATTACTTTTGCTGGTGGTCGCAACTGACTGATTTTTTTCAATATCACACGATATTTTTTTGTTCCTTCTTCAAACAAATGAACGATTTCAGCTAACTCTTCTGGAGACAAGTCTTCTGTTTTTTTCTGATCAATCGCTTCTCTGATCACTTGATATTTTGGATGCATCTGTTCACCGATCTCTTCCGTCTCTTTGACCATTCGATCGACTGATTGTACATAATAACCAATATTCGGTAACATTCTTTCTCCTACTTTCGATTTTATTTCTCTTTTATTTTACCTTTTTTTAGCACAATTGAATAGGCTTTCTACCCAGAGTAATAAAGTCATATGTTATTTTTCAAAAAAATTTGTTTGTAAACTGTATTTTTCTCCAGAAACAATATCATATTGAATCATCTCATAAGCTTGATAAAGTTCTGCTTGTTTTTTGTTTAATTGTGTTTCTCGATGCCATTGCCCCTCTTGGTAGTATAGTTCTCGCTCAAACGCTGGTAATTCATTTTGAAGTGCCAACAATAATTGATAAAAACCAGTTGTCTGTTGATTAGTCTGATTCATCAAGTCAGCAGCAAAATAAAAGGGACTTGTAACAGGAGCTTCGTTTTTTTCTAATTCTCCTTGACTATCAAACATCAAAAACTGTGTTTCGTGTAAGGTGTGTTTCTCATTACTATTTTGAATGGTGTCAGAATAGATCCCTGGTAAATGATCTCCCCAGAAAACAACTAGTGTTCTTCTTGATAACTTCTTCAGTTCTTCCGTGAACGCTTTTAAGGATTGGCTACTATACGAAATATCTTGAAGATAATTTTCTAAACTACTTATCCCACTATTATCCTCTGTTTTGGCTGTATATTCGAGCTGCTGATATTTTCCATCATAAGGCATATGGGTTTGCATCGTCACAAGATGGATAAATTGGGGTGTATCGTCCTCTTTTAAAAGATCCATCACTTCTTGATAAGCAGAAGCATCAGAAATGTAGGGATTATCTTCAATGGTGTCTGTATACGTCATCGTATTTTCACTAATAAATTCATCAAAACCTAAAACCTCGTAAACATCTTTTCTTTTGTACATCGAGGTGTTATAAGGATGGATCGCAGTCGTATGATAATTTTGATCTTTCAATGTTGAAACGATCGAAGGTAATTGATTCATTTTGGGTACTAGCATTGTGTAGGGTGTTGTTAATTGAGCATTGAATAGTCCCATTGAAAAACCAGTTAATGCTTCAAATTCGATATTGGCTGTTCCCCCACCATAATTTTGAGAAAGCATCTGACCACTATAAGTCTGATCAGCCACCGCATAATAATCTGCCAAAGGATCACCGGTAATTTCCACCCCATTCAAACGACTAGGATCTGAAAAACTTTCGCTCATCACATAAATGATATTCGGTTGTTCTTCTGAGGCAGTTTTATTTTTTTCATCTGCCAGCTTTTGATAGTGTGATGTAATTTCCTTGATTTTTTCTTCGGAGTACCCTTTTGGCTTTTCCATTGGATCGATTTTTAAATTGTATAAGAAACCACCAATAAAACCTGTATTATAATAATTCATCTTTTGACTATAAGGAATCCACAAAGCCGTTTTGTTATATGCTTTACGTAATAAATTATTTGGGTTATTGAAATGACTAATATAAATTAGCGCAAAGGTCGTAGTAAATAATGTGATCACTCGGATGGCTTGAAATTTCTTGTCTTTCTTAAAACTCCGATAGATAGCCCAACAACCACCTGCTACCACCAATAGAATCATTCCTGCTAATAGATAAAACGAGATTGTGCCTGTCATATCTTTTAATAAACCAAACTCTTTGATCATCTTTAGGTCGTCGGGATAAATCGGTTCTTGTCGATAGGTCATTTTTAAATAGTTTGCGTAACCTAATATTCCAATGCCAACAAGATAAAAGAATGTTCCAAAGAGAAAAGAACCTAATACTGCCACTAAAAAAAGGAAGATCATTAATAACACTAAACAAGCTAATAAAAATTTTTCCGTATGCCACGAAAAAGCAAATTTTACAGCTAGATCAAAAGAAAGATCGTTTTGACACCATTGTAAATACAAATTGCTTAGTCCAACGACAAAAACGATACTTATCGCCACTAATGTATATTTTAACCAATTTTTCTGTTTGACAGACAATTGATTGAGACTATCTTTTATATGTCTTTTCAAATGGATACTCCTTTAATTCATTTATTATTCGATACCGCTTTCCTTATTTTAATGATTTCCAGATAACAAGTAAAGAACTGTCTGCAAACCCTTATCTTTTTTTATTCGTTGTCCGATTTGATTGCTCACAAATTGTCGACTGCTCAATATCGTATTGTAAAAGCATAACAATAGTATGCAAGTAGCGACTTATAAAAAAGGCGTTAAAAAAATCCATGTGAAAGAAGTCTACTGACATAACTTTAATTTTTAACACAAGATGTTTAAACAATTTATTACAGCTACTAAAAAAATCCTCCATGCGTTTATAATCTTAATTAATAGTACTTCATTGACGTACTACTACAGAATAGAACTGAAACCCAATGAATAGCTATTTTTAATCTTTTGTCTTAAATCTTGAAAAAGAACATGCGGTTCATATTCTCTTGATAATAGAAATAACCCGCTATATCCAGAAAATGCGAGAAGCTGTTTTCGGATATAGCAGGTTATTTTTCCATCTGAACTTTACTATGACAACCTTATTTTTTACTAAATGACGAGTTCATTAAAAACAAGCAATGCTACTTCATTCATTGGTGTGATCTTCAACAAAGTTTTTAGGCTTATTTCCAAAAATCATCTAACACCGAGATAGGTAAGTGTCGTTTATGCTGCGTTTTGTTCCACCAAGCTTCAATTTTTTGTTTGGCATCTGTTGGAACTTCTTTACCTTCTAAATAATCATCAATCTCAGTGTAAGTAACACCTAAAGCAACCTCATCGGCGATCAACGGCTTGCCATCTTCCAAATCAGCTGTTGGGATTTTGGTATAAAGTTTCTCAGGTGCCCCTAGTTCTTGTAATAATTGTTTTCCTTGACGTTTGTCCAAGCGGAATAATGGTAACAAATCGGCGCCACCGTCGCCATACTTTGTAAAGAAACCAGTAATGTTTTCAGCTGCATGATCCGTTCCCAAGACTGCTCCTGCATGACCACCTGCAATTGCATATTGTGTGATCATCCGTTGACGAGCTTTGATATTTCCTTTATTGAAGTCACTGACTTCGATCCCTGCAGCGACTAATTCAGCAACTTGCGCATCGACAGCAGGTTTGATATTCACTCGTAGGCGAACGTCAGGCTGGATAAACTCAACTGCAGCTTTCGCATCCTCTTCGTCTACTTGTTCGCCATAAGGTAAGCGTACAGCGATAAATTGATAACGATCGTCTTGTGTTTCTTCACGCATTTCTTCCATTGCTAATTGAGCCAAACGTCCCGCTAACGTAGAATCTTGTCCCCCACTGATTCCTAAAACAAAGGTTTTTAAGAAAGGATATTTCTTTAAATAAGCTTTCATGAAATCAATACTAGTTCGAATCTCACCTTGTGGTTCAATGGTTGGTTTGACACCTAATTCTTGGATAATCTCTTCTTGTAAGCTCATTCTTTTTCCTCCTTAATATTCATTGTATAAAGTAGCTACGTTTTTCTTCATCCGTTCCATCGTAGCCATTTTATGATTCCAACAATCTGTTGATAAATCAACTGGGTATTTTTGTGGATTAAGGTCACGTTTGTACTCTTCCCACAGTGAATCAAGGTTATCACGTGTATATGCTTTGATTTCATCTAAAGTTGGTAATTCATAGACCCGTTCGCCCTTCACGAAAATATCTTGTAAGATAGGTCGAGCTGTAAAGTCACGCACCGTTTTATTGATAAAGGTATGCACAGGATGAAACATAAAAATCTCTGCTTCCTCTCTAGGATCTTCATCCCAAAGCGTAACGTAGTCTCCTTCTGATTTGCCATCAAAATTGCGAGTGATTCGCCACACTTGCTTCTTGCCAGGAGTTGTTACTTTTTCTGCATTGCTGGAAAGCTTGATTGTATCGATCATTTTGCCCTCTTTATCTTCAATTGAAACCAATTTGAAGACTGCACCAAGCGCAGGTTGGTCATAGGCTGTAATCAATTTCGTTCCTACACCCCAAACGTCGATTTTAGCTTTTTGCATTTTTAAATTTAAAATCGTTGCTTCATCTAAATCATTTGAAGCATAAATTTTAGCCTCAGTGAAACCAGCAGCATCTAATTGTTCACGAACACGTTTCGAAATATACGCCATGTCGCCACTATCGATACGAACCCCAAGGAAATTGATTTTATTGCCTAATTCTTTTGCTACACGGATCGCACTAGGCACACCAGATTTCAAGGTGTCGTAAGTATCAACTAAGAACACGCAGTCTTTATGAGTTTTCGCATAAGCCATAAACGCTTCATAATCATTTCCATAAGATTGAACAAGTGCATGCGCATGCGTTCCACTTGCAGGAATCCCAAAGATTTTCCCAGCTCTGACATTACTAGTAGCATCTGCTCCACCGATGTAAGCAGCTCGAGTTCCCCAAACAGCAGCATCCAATTCTTGCGCTCTTCTAGTACCAAATTCTAACAATGGATCATCGCCGATCACTGATTTGATTCTTGCTGCCTTCGTAGCGATCAACGTTTGAAAGTTCACCATATTCAGTAGGGCTGTTTCAATCAATTGACAATGTGCTAACGGACCTTCCACTTGGATCAACGGTTCATTGGCAAACACTAATTCACCTTCACGCGCCGAGCGGACAGTAGCTTTAAATTTAAATTCTTTTAAGTATGTTAAAAAACCTTCTGGGTAGATGTCCATTTTGCGTAAGTATTCAATATCTGACTCACTAAACGTCAAATTTTCTAGGTATTCCACAAGACGTTCTAATCCTGCAAACACGGCATACCCATGGTTAAATGGCATATCACGGAAATAGCATTCAAAAACAGCGTGGAGATCCGCACGACCTAATTCCCAGTACGTTTGCATCATGTTGATTTGGTATAAATCAGTATGCAACGTCAAACTGTCATCTGGGTAAATTTTATTCATCTTTATATTACTCCTCTTGGCAAGTTTTCATTTCTTATCCATTATAACAAAAAAACGCTAGAGTAGAAGAAATCTTGATTATTTTCTGAAAAAGGACAATTGAAAATAAATTTATAACCTAGCACAATAATGAACCAACCTCAAAAAATTTAGACTAAAAAGTGACCTTTTTGGTGGTCGATCTTTTTATGGTTACAGACAATTTTGAAGTGAAATTAAAAGTTGTCCAATCTTCCATGATTTTTCCGAAAAAACTGACTTTAATCACCGCTTCTCTCATAAAAGACTACAGACATTAGGCTGTTCGCCCTCCGTACAGTGCAGAGGACAAACAGCCTATGTCAATTTTTTTACTTTCCACTTTTAGGTGTCGTGCCTATAGGAATATTTCAAGAAGTGAAAGGTTATAAAGTTTCTATTTTTTATAAATGAACAGACAGTGCTAATAAACTTTCCGCCTTCTTGCATAAATTACTTAAATGAACGATGTCACATTTTCCTACAGCCTTAAGAATCAGCGTTCTAGCTTCTTTGATCGTTTCAGTTGTTGTGTTTGGAGATAATGCGGTATATGTATTGTCGGTAAATAAATTGTTTACAGCCTCTACAGCATTTTGGACAGCTGAATCTACTGAATTGGTACTTTCTAATAACAAGCTTTCCGCCTTTTTGCATAAATTACTTAAATGAACGATGTCACATTTTCCTACGGTCTTAAGAATCAACGTTCTAGCTTCTTTGATCGTTTCAGTTGTTGTGTTTGGAGATAATGTGGTATATGTATTGTCGGTAAATAAATGGTTTACAGCCTCTACAGCATTTTGGACAGCTGAATCTACTGAATTGGTACTTTCTAATAACAATTTTTCCGCCTTCTTGCATAAATTACTTAAATGAATGATGTCACATTTTCCTGCGGCCTTAAGAATCAGCGTTCTAGCTTCTTTGATCGTTTCAGTTGTTGTGTTTGGAGATAATGTGGTGTATGTATTGTCGGTAAATAAATGGTTTACAGCCTCTACAGCGTTTCGGACAGTTGAATCTGAGACAGTTACTTGTTGAGCTGCATTAACTGTCATGGTATTTATTGTCCCAGCGCTAATGCACAAAAACGAGGTTAATAATAATAGTTTACTATGTTTCATCAAATCAATCCTTTTATGTTTTATTTTTTATCATGACATCCTAAAGTTCATATTCTCTAACCATTAATAAATGTCGGTATTGATTTTTCTCCAAGTAATCGGATGATTATGTTTATTCTATAATAGATATCTGTATGGGTTTAAATTTGATCATCATCTAAATAAATCATCCTTGGATTCAATAGAGATCTAATAATACATAGTTACATAAACTTAATTTTCTTTTCCTAAATAAAAATATTACACTTTGCGCTTTCTTATATATTTAACGACCTCCCTTTATCTATAGTAATAAGATTTATGTAACGTATCTCCCGACACTTAGCATTATATACTGATAAAGAGGTACCATCATAAATTTTTTTTTATATTTTAATAAGTATTAGGAAAGATTTATAGTTTGATGTTGGAATTGTTGTAATAAACTAGATAAAAAATGAAGGAAAATCGAGGATTTCTATTATGCCAAGAGATTCAGTTGATAAAGTAAGTAAAATTGTTGCCGTCAACCTAATGATCGAAGAATAATTTTTTGTGAAAGAAGTTAGCCTGTAGCTAAAAAAACAGGCTCACCGCTTGTATCGTTGGATTCAAGAAGTTAAAAAATATAAAGCAAGTGCGTTTCTTAGAAAAGGGAACGCACTTTTTGATGCTCATGATGACATGAAGAAGTTAGAACAAGAAAAGCATTACTTAAGAGAGGAACGAGGCTTATAAAAAAGTTCCTAGTTTTTTTGAAGTCAAACAAGCGTCCGATTTCCAGTTCAAAAAAACAGAAAGAAGTTTTCTTCTTTCTGTTGAATTTATCCTAAGATTTCTCGTTACCAACCTCGTTGGACAAAGAGACTCAATTCAGAGACATCACCTCAAACTCAGATGGAAATATTTAAATGTATTAAAACTTACTACAATACTAAAGGGATGCATTTTGCCCTTAGTCATCCATCCCTAGAGACCTTGAAAAAAATTTTTTCTCTTGTTCTCTGAACCAAGTATCTAGTTTTTCTTAACAGCTCCAATTTTGAGACCGGTACACAACTTACTCATTTGCAGAAGACTGTTTTATTTTTCCTCCACTGAACGACCTACTTTCTGTTCAACAATAACGATATCTTTATTTGGTCGTTTGAATTGGACACCTGCTCGTTCTAAGTCTTGTTTTACACCAATATGGACCTTGACGTCTTCACGTTCTGCTTTCAAAATACGACGGATTGCAAAATCAATTTCTTGCTTGGTGATTTTTTTCTTCGTATTAATCATCAATAATTGGGATTTTTCATACGTATCAATGTATAAAATCTGTGTTCGATCAAGCGAATAAAGTTTATAGTATTTGATGGCTTTGCTACTAAAGAAAAAATCTACTACTTTAGGATAAAACGTCTTAATATTTAAATTACTTGTAACTGGCGTTTCGATTAATTTCATCTTATTCCTCTTTTCTATTATTATTTATAACAAGCGCCCAACAAAGGAATCGCTTTCAACATGACATATTTAAAGCAGAAAAATTCGTTTTTCTACTTTACTTATTATAACATAAAAATAAACATAAAAAAATATTCAAAAATTCTTGACCTTCTAGTTACGTCAAGGAATAAGATCATTCTATAAGGAGGTTAAGCATGGAATATACTATAAAAAAAATGGCAGAAATTTCTGGTGTTAGTCCTCGTACCCTGCGTTTTTACGATCAGATCCACTTACTGAAACCGTCACGGGTGACTGAGTCTGGCTATCGGATCTACACCAGCCAAGAAGTTGATCGACTACAACAGATTTTGTTTTATCGCTCCCTTGATTTTAAGTTAGAACAAATTGCAGAAATTTTAGATAATCCAGCTTTCGATCATCGACAAGCGTTGATCCAACATCAAGAAATGTTACAAGAAAAAAGAAAACAGCTCGACACACTATTAATGACTATTCAACATACATTGGAGAGTTACGAAGGAGGAAAACCGATGAAAGATCATGATAAATTTGAAGGATTTAAAAAACAAAAAATAATGGAAAATGAAACAAACTATGGACAAGAAATACGAGAAAAATATGGAGACGACACCGTTGAGAAAGCAAATAAAAAATGGCAAAATATGTCTGAAGAAAAATTTGAAGAAATGCAGTCTTTAGAAAAACAACTCTTAGCTGATTTGACAGCTTATTTACAACCAGACTCTGATCAAAAACTAGCATTGAAACTATTTGAAGAACACAAAAAATGGCTTACTTTTAGCTGGCCTTCTTATAGTTCCGAAGCTCATCGTGGCTTAGGCTTATTGTATATCTCTGATGAACGATTCACCGCTTACTATGATGAGCGTTGTGGAAACGGAGCTGCCCAAGCATTGAATACGATCATTCAAACATACGCTGTTGAATAAGTTGTCTTTGAGTGGACGTTCATTTTAGGAAATAAGTAGCGAAGATCTCACTTTATGATCCATCCTGTCAGAATGCAGACACTACATTCTTTCATAATCCATTGACGTCAAAAAGAAACCGAAGCAATCACAAAAATAGGAGAAACTATTTTTGGCTATTCGGTTTCTTTTTTAGGTTTTTGCGTTACTTCGATCTACTTTTGATTCCGCATTAAAACCATTTCGACTATCGCACAATAAATCGATAAGGAATTTTGATTTGATCTTTTTTTTCTTCGATAAAAAGTAGAAAGGCCGTTTCTCCACACTCTCTTAAGCCATGGTCAATCGTAGAAAAAGACATTAGCTCACTGATCAACAGATTATCACGACCAACAAGACGGTTTTTACTTTCTAAGATGGAGCTTTGCAATATACCGGCAGCAACTGTATCTGAATTAGTGAAGACACCATCTACCTTTTTTTCTTTAAAATACGTCGCTGCATTCACCCCTTGTTCATAGTCAATACAGTTCCAAAAAACATTTTCCTCTTTGAAATCGGGAAATATTTTTTTACAAAGTTCCAACGTCACTTTTGTATTAAAACTAAGACGACCACTTCTTCCTAAAGTAACGCCAAGCTTTTCCACGCCTTGTTTTTTTAAATACAATAATGCTTCAGTAATAGATTGTTCACGATCGATAAACACGCAACCAGCTTCTGTTTCTTTTATTTCTTCACAAAAAATGATTGGCCCATACTTTTGATAAGAGAGCAATACATCTAAATTGTTGGCACGAGAAGTAACGATCAACCCATCAAATCGTTTACCTGCAAATTCTTCTAAATACATTCTCTCTCTTTCTGCCTGATAATTTGTTGGTAACAAGGTCACCTGATAATCTTCGTTGAAGGCGACTTCAATGATCCCACTAAGCAATTGATCGAAATAAGGATGATCCGTATAAGGCAGAATAACACCAACATTTTTTGTTTTTCCATAACTGAGCTGTCTGGCACTTGCATTAGGAACATACGATAACTCATTAATGACGGATAGAATCTTGGCACGTTTTGTTTCGTCAACATAAGGATGATTATTGATCACCCGTGAAACGGTAGAGACAGAATAGCCCGTCAGTTTTGCAATATCTCTGATGTTTGTCATGCTTTACTAAAACCACCTATGCAAAAAGATTTTCTTGTAAATAGTCTACCACAGCATGCCCACATTCAAAAAATTGATAGAACGTTCCATCATATTCAAAGCTAATACGTTGCCCACCCAGATACGTATCTTTTGCCAATCCACTAATTTCATCTAAAGGAATTTTTTTCATTACCGTTTTATTTAACCCTTGAGGACTAGACAATTCAAGCATTGTTTCTTTAAATTCAACAAAAGCATAAAAATAGTCATTCGTAGCGCCATTGGTCGTTTTGATATAAGTATTCATCAGTAATTCCTCCTTTTTGATGAATTGAGTATAGCTTATGAAACGCGTCTCATAGCAAGATCTTTGCTTCACCTTCTAAAAAAACGAGCAATACGATACATACTTTTGTCTTCGAATCTTTAAACTTGTCTTTGAATTTTTAAAAGCAGAACTTTATTTTAATTATCTAGAAAAATAAGTTCGAGTACCTCATTCAAACTCTGCTACTATACATTTAAACCATTAATTGAGAGGAGTTTTTCAATTGTATAAAAAGCAAAAAAAAGCAGGTATACTGAAAAGAATACTGAGACTAATAAAGAAGAAAATAAAGGCCATACTACAACGCATAAGACTATTAAAAATATTGAGAAGAAAACATCGAATAAACGAACGAATGTCTAACCTAGTAAACATTAAAGAATACTGCCTAGTAGAGAAACCTATGCCATTAAAAAGTACAAAGGAAAATAATCACTCCTTGTTGTCTAAGAATGAGAATCTGAAAAATATGAAGAATATAAAGAAGAAAAAAAAAGACAAAAATAGTAGCACATCAAGATCCTCTAGCTTCACGTATATAGGTCGTTCTAGAACATAAGCAACTATCCGCATCGAATGATTGATTTAAAAAATAATCTTTCATATTTTTGCACCCTTTAGCTTGTAATAAAAAAAGAGAGCCCTTATTACATAAGGGTTCTCTTAGACTCCATACTTTTGATATATTGTGAAATATACCTGTGGCGCAACCCACTACAGAAGCTCCATAAAAATTTTTATTTTCACTTAAATAGAATGTACCTCGTTTACCAAAACCAAAATCATCTAATAGATACAATTTTGAAAAAAGTTTTAGATTTCAACAAGCAATTATCTCTAGCAGGTCACCTTTCTCTTAGAATAAGAAGAAAAAATATTTTACTTTAGCAATCAATAAAAAACTGAAGTAAGTCATTTTATGCAAGATTGAGATGTATGATTTTCTATCCTAAATACCCCTAACTATCTTTTTACAGTTAGGGGTACCTAGAATCCATCTTAACATTGGATAGCTTATTTATTTTTCTTTATGTGCTTATCTTTTACTCCTATAAATATCAATAGAATAAGAATGGTTCCAACCTTTTGTAGATAACCCATCCTCATATCGCCTGTTTGGGGCAACCTCTCAGTTTTTTTCGGGATAAATCGTACGGAAACATTATTTTCATATATTTTTTCCATATCAATTGTATCAGCAGCTATCTTTTGCGGTGTGAAAAAAACGAGTATCATAACGAGCATCAATAGAATGCTGTTTTTCTTAAAATTTATCCTCACGTTAGTTCACTCCCTGACTTGGATCTGCTACCAGCTCCCAATTGATCGTTGTCCTATAGGTATCTTCGTTTGCCTCTAATGAATTCGGTACTTGAATCTCTACACCAGGTGTATGATTCGTTCCAAATGAGATAGTAGTGTTACCAATTGGCTGGCTTCCTACGGAGCTATTCACGAAATAGTTTGCCATTTCTATAGGTTGCGTATTTAAATTTACTTCGTTTTGCGTATGAAGATTGGCTGCTTGATCACTTTGGCTGACAATATTATGAAGCCTAATTTCCACGCCTCTTAGTTCATCTCCATTAGAATTTTGAAATGAAGCACTTTGATATGCTTGAAGAGACCAGTTGCTTGTACCAATATAGTCAGATAACTGTAATCCCAATGGAGTATCTTCTTCATTCAAAGCTGTAACTATCTGGCGACGATTACTTTTTCTGATGGTGCCAAAATCAAAATTGGAGACATTCGTTATCTTACGCGTACCTTCTACTGTAAATGGTACTTCATAAGCCATTTGGACATACTTGCCATTACTTAATTTCTCTTGAACTTGGATTGTTCCTGTGGTTTGCCCTAAGCTTGATCGATCTGGGTAACTCGTAAACCCAACCACTTCGACATTTGGTGCGTTGCTCAGATTTAAATAAGAAGCAGCTTGTTGAGCCAATTGTTCATCGGTCATGTTTTGGCTAATCAGCCCTGTACGAGGTGTTACTCGATCAATCAACACTTGGCGATAACCGGTTGGTGTTAGTTCAAGATAAGCAATATTGTCTTTATGTGACAATGCTCCTTCTATCTCGTTATTGAAGATTCTTAACCGTTCCTGCGCTTCCGCATGATACACTTTTAGAATATCTCCATATTCAATTGAAATCGTTCCGATACCACTTACATGCCCATTGACACCTCTGCTACCAGCGGCTTCATAATTCTTTTTAATACTTAATTCATCCAACGACTGCTGGCTAGCTGTATTTCTTAGTACTTCCAATGAGTAATACAATTCTGGAAAATCAGGATGGATAGGTGCTACACCAATATTATCTCCACGACGCGCTACAATCTTATTTTCTCCAGGTAAATAGGCTAATGCTCCCGCTGAACGATCTGCTTCTCCTCTAAAAAGAAGGGTTTCTCCCCACCTAATGGTTAGATGAACCTGCACTTGAATTCGTTCACCAGAAGCTTTATGCACGACTGTCACCATAGTATATCTTCTTCCTGGTACATCAAGATCGTGTCTAGGCTCGTACTCGAATTCATAAGCATCTCTTACTAAAACAGTATTATTGTACTTGACTTCATTCACTGCTTTTTCTAAATCAAGAGTTTCACCAAGTGTTAATACTTGTGCCATGGTAGTGGCTTCCAATCCTTGATGAACAGTAAATAGTACATTGTAGTTCATTTGAATATAGTTGCCATTACTTAGTTTTTCTTGAACTCGGATTGTCTCTAGCGTTTGACCTTGTCTTGATCGGTCTGGGTATCTCGTAAACCCGACTACTTCAACGTTTTTAGCATTACCAAATTCAAGATATGTTTCTACTGCTGCATCTAATTGTTCGTCACTCATCGTTTGGGAGATTGTTGTGTTTTTAGGACTTAGTTGATTAATGAACAACAATCTTAATCCATCATTCGTGGTTTCATAATAGGTTGTTTGATTGACGAATCCATTGTTTTCGTGAACATCCACTTCAACACTATCGGTGTACAAACTCATCATTCTGCCAGCACTTAACGATTCCTGATGATAAACTTCTACAACATCTCCAACTTGAACATTATTTACACCGAAATCATCTATAATATCAAACTTATAGTCTCGTCCATAATACGTAAAGTTTCTTTGATAGTTTGGTAAGTCCAGTGCTATATTTTTTTGTCCTGAAATCAAGCCTATTTTCAAATAAGCGGCGTCAAAAAAGAGACCTGTATGAAGCTGAAGATTTCTGTCTTCTGAACCTTTTGTTCCGATCAATTGTAGTTGATTTCCAGCTCTTATTAATGAAAGTCCTAAACTTTCATGACGAGCTGTCCCTTTCAAAATCAGCGTATTCCCCCAATGAATAGTTACAGGAATTTCCACTTCAATAGTTTCAGCCGATACTTTGTGTGTGATGGACGCGTTAATCGTACGACTGCCAACTAAATTCATGATTCCGTTTTCGCTGACTTTTACTTCAAAGTCATTGTTAGATAAGGCTTGACCATTATATTTAACATCTTTGACTACTTGGCTTGGATCAATTGTTTCACCTAAGTTTAATACTTGTGAAACGGCAGTTGCTTCTAACCCAGCCGTCACCGTAAATGGCACATCGTAGGACATTTGGACATAGTTACCATTACTTAGTTTTTCTTGAACCTGAATTGTCCCTGTTGTTTGTCCTGGTCTTGATCGGTCTGGATATTTCGTAAAGCCGATCACCTCTACATTTGGTGCGTTGTTTAAATTTAAATAAGAAGCCACTTGCTGGTCCAATTGTTCATCAGACATTCGGCGACTAATTGTCCCTGTACGAGGCGTTACCCGGTCGATCAATACTTGACGGTAACCGGTCGGCGTCAATTCCAAGTAAGCTATATTATTGCTATGGGACAAGGCACCTTCTGTTTCATTATTAAAAATTCTGAGTCGCGTACGTGCTTCTGCATGATAGACTTTCAGAATATCACCATAGATAATTGTCCGATTACCGAATCCCTGGCGATTTTGTTCAGCATTCCATGTACCTGGGGAGGAGAACTTATAATACTCAGGTAATTCTGTCAAATTTTGACGATTAGCTGAATTACGCAATAAAGAGATATTAAAGTATTCATTTGGAAAATTAGGATGTGTAGAAGCCAACGCTTCATAACTTCCACGTGTCATCGTCAATCGTTGCTCTGATGGAACATAAGCAAGCGCTCCTCCTGAACGATCACCTCTACCTCGGAACATAATGGTATTACCCCATCTAATGGTAACAGGTACGTTCACTTGGATTCGTTCTCCTGTCGCTCTATGAACGACTGTTACTACTGTATTTCTACTTCCCGCTACATCAAGATCTTGTCCGGGATCATACTCTAATTCATAAGCATCCCTTGCTAAAACAGTATTATTGTACTTGACTTCATTCACTGCTTTTTCTAAATCAAGGGTTTCACCAAGTGTTAATACTTGTGCTATGGTAGTGGCTTCCAATCCTTGATGAACAGTAAATGGTACTTCATAAGTCATTTGGACATACTTGCCATTACTTAATTTCTCTTGAACTTGGATTGTTCCTGTGGTTTGCCCTAAGCTTGATCGATCTGGGTAACTCGTAAACCCAACCACTTTGACATTTGGTGCGTTGCTCAAATTCAAATAAGAAGCAGCTTGTTGATCCAACTGTTCATCGGTCATTTGACGACTAATTGTCCCTGTACGAGGTGTTACTCGATCGATCAATATTTGGCGGTAACCAGTTGCTGTTAATTCAAGGTAAGCAATGTTGTCTTTATGTGACAAGGCACCTTCTGCTTCGTTATTAAAGATTCTCAATCGACCTTGTGCTTCTGCGTGATACACTTTTAAAATATCTCCATGTTCAATTGAAATTGTTCCAATATCACGGGTATGCTCATTTACATCTCTATTTCCAGCTGCTTCATAACCAGTAACTGTTTTCAACTCATTAAGCGCTTGTTTTGAATCCGTGTTTCTTAATACTTCTAATGAATAATACATATCTGGAAAACTAGGATGGATCGGTGCTGCCGCAGTATAATCTCCACGACGAGCTACAAGTTTATTTTCTCCAGGTAAATAAGCTAATGCTCCTGCTGAGCGATCTGCCTGCCCTCTAAACAGAAGGGTTTCTCCCCACGTAATTACTACAGGAACTTGCACTTGGATTCGTTCACCAGAAGCTTTATGAACGACTGTTACTGTTGTGTTTCTGCTTCCTGGCACATCCAGATCTTGGCCAGTATCATACTCGAATTCATAAGCATCTCTTGCTAGAACAGCATTGTTATATTTTACTTCCCCCACTGCTTTTTCTAAATTAAGAGATTCACCTAACGTTAATGATTGAGCCACAGGAGTGGCTTCTAGCCCCTGATGGACAGTAAATGGCACATCGTAGGTCATTTGGATATAGTTGCCATTACTTAGTTTTTCTTGAACCTGAATTGTCCCTGTCGTTTGTCCTAAACTTGATCGGTCTGGATATCTTGTAAAACCAACCACCTCGACATTTGGTGCATTACTCAAATCTAAATAAGAAGCCACTTGCTGATCCAATTGTCCATCAGTCATTCGACGACTAATTGTCCCTGATTTAGGCGCTACACGATCGATCAATACTTGGCGGTAACCTGTCGGTGTTAATTCCAAGTAAGCTATATTGTCTCTATGTGACAAGGCACCTTCTGCTTCATTATTGAAGATCCTTAATCGTTCTTCAGCTTCCTCATGATGCACTTTTAAGATATCCCCGTAATTGATGGTTCGGCTACCGAAATTCTGCTTATTTTGTTCAGCATTCCACGTACCTGGTGAGGAAAACTTATAATATTCAGGTAACTCTGCAAAGTTCTGTCGATTGGCTGAATTACGCAACAAAGAGAGATTGAAGTATTCATGAGAAAAAAGAGGATGTGTAGGAGCAAGAGTTTCATAACTTCCACGTGTCATCGTCAATCGTTGCTCTGATGGAACATAAGCAAGCGCTCCTCCCGCACGATTACCAACACCACGGAACATAATAGTGTTACCCCATCTTAGCGTTATCGGTACACTAAAATCAGCAGATTCTCCACTAGTATTATGTGTTACTTTCACCGATAGATCTCTTGTACCAGCCACATCTAAAACTGTTCCTAATTGAAAATCAAGGGTATATTGATTGCTATTTAATGTTGTGCCCCTGTAACGAACATTTGATATGGATTTATTAATATCAAATGTTTCACCAACTAATAGATTCTGATGGGTGATATCTGCTTGAATCCCATCTTGCACATTAAATGGTACTTGGTAGTCCTTATAGACAAAGTTTCCTGTCGATAACTGTTGACGAACACGAATAACGCCATTACTTGTCCCTGTTCTGGAACGATCAGGATACGTAACAAATCGTTCAATTTGCGAACCCGTAGCACGACTCATATCTAAATAATTTGCTAGACTAGCATCTAATTGTGCGTTTGTTGTGTTTGTACTTATTGTTGCTTGACGTGGTGTCGCTCTATTAAAAGTTAACTGTCGATAACCTGAATTTGTTAGTTCAAGATAGCCTCTATTTCCATCACGTGAATCTGCGACAGAGCCAAATCCTTGTACATTTCCGCTTGAAAGAGTGCCTACTCTATTCGGTTGTGTGTGAAATACCTCGACTACATCGCCATATGCAAGCGCTGGTTTAGATGCTGAATTATATTTTGTACGTAAAGTATCTACTGTATCTCCACCATTAGCAGTAAGCGAAAAAATAGGATTGATATTTTCTATTGTTTGTGCTACACCTGGTCGTCTTACCGAAAACGTATAGAACATTCCAGCATTTGATGACATAGTTGAAGAATTTCTTTCATGACGTTTAAATTCTATCTGTCGTGTTTGTGGATTATATAAAAACACACCTCCTGAACCTTGTGTTGCTCCCATGTAGATAGCATTATTATTTCCATTTGGCCATAGCACTCGAACGTATCCATATAGATCAATCCAGCCATGAGGCGCAACTTCATCTGTAATTCGAACGGTAAATCTTGCACCCGAATTTCCTGTAGAAGCATTCACAATATCGTCATCTGGAAATTCAATAATTTGATAATGTAAAGGAGCAGTATACTCCGGCCAGAAAAGCAGCTCTCTTTTCTCTAACCTTACCAAAAATCCCATGTGTCGGCTTCTATCGTTAAGAATTTCATCAGATGCTCCAGAATTCAACATAGCATGTCTAAATGGCCGAAAAGAATCCACATCCCATGTGTCTCCAATAGAATGCGTTGCATTAATAGCATTAAGCCATGTAGACCGCCAAGCCTGCGCAGTAGGTAAAACTGAAGCATTACCTGCACTGTCCCGTAGCCGCAGCGCTCCTTGAGAACTACCTGCACCTGGACCCGGCCCACCTGTAGGCGGAGCAGAGAAACTTTGTAGTATACTTTCATTTTCTAGTACATTTTTTATGTCAGTTTCACTTGTCTTCTCAGCGCTACCAGCTTCTTCATCACTTTTACTTTCAGAATCATCCGCATTTTCTTCACTTTCGGATACAGAAGGAGAATCATCTTTATCTTCTTTTTCAGAAATATTTTCAGAAGCAACTGTATCTTCCGGCAAAGAAGTAGTGTCTTCTGTTTCTTCTAATTCTGAAACAGGTTGGGGGCTTTCATCTTCTAAGAAACTTTCAGCATACACCATATATATAGAAGGAGACATGGCTTGACTTAGCATGCACACTATTCCTAAAAATGTAATCAGCTTCTTCATTAGTCATCTCCTCTATCTCTGTGGTCTACTAAGGTGTTGGTGTTGCGCCTGGATCTGCAACGAGTTCCCAAACAATGGAAGTAGAATATGTTTTATCTGATTTTATTGTATTAGCAGGAATATGAAGGCTGACGCCATCTGTTGAGCTATCACCATGAGGTTTTCCCAAAGCTAATGACCAAGTACCTGCTCCTTGAGTAGCATTTGCTGTAGAAATAACTTGTTCACTACTATTCAATACAACCCTCGAATTAGGGATTTGTGGTGTATTATTAATGTTTGCATAATACATATTTTGAATCGATATCTCTGCTCCATCTAACTCTTTACCGTCTTCGTTAGTAAGTTGACTAGGCTGCGAAGCTCTTAATTCCCACCCTTGTCTGGCTAAACCTCGGCGATCTTCAATTGAAATAAATGGTACTCGTTTTTCCGTCTGACCAGCTACTTGAACATCAATCAACTGGGCATTTTGATTAATTGCTAAGTTCGTATGTTCAATCTCTCCAAAATCAAAATCTGCTACGAAATTGATTTTTAAATCTCCAGGATTAGGATTCGGTGGAGTTGGCGGCTCGATTGGTTTGTCTGGATCTTCTGGATCGACAACCTCGGGTTTGTCTGGATCTGGTGCACCAACTGTTACAGAACCTTCAGTTGTTGCTTTAGTTGCCCCGTCGTAATCAACAGCAGCTACATTCATCGCTTGTCCTAAAGTCATGATTCCTAATAAACTAGTCATAAATAGTAAGTTTGTTTTTTTCATTGTTTTCTCACCCTCTAATAAAAGTCAATTTTATTTTGTTACCACTGAATTATTCTCTTTTTCCTCACCCCCTTTAAATTTATCTTTTAGAAGTAAGTACAAAATCAAACATATCAAGATTATTCCGACCCCTATCAACAAGTAGGTCAACCAAGGTGTCGGTAATTCGATGTCCAGAGCTGTTTGATTCAGTGTATTTGCGGCAGATGAACTGATATGAAAATTTTCGACAAAATGATAGGTTTCTGTATCAGCTTTCACTATTAACTCAACACGATAATTCCCGGCACGAACTAGCTGGGAAAAAGTGGGTATCCCAAAATCAAAGTTCGAATTTGGCGCCATTCTTAAATTTTCTTTTTCATATTGAATGAGTGGGTCTTTTTCCTCTTGATAGTATACTTTTGCGTTAACTTCCATGGTTCGAATCGATACAGGTTGTTTATTTTGTAAATTTATCTCAACGACATTTCTATAATTTCGCTGCCCCATCCTAGCGTCCCGAGCGATTAATTCGTTAACAGGTAGTTCTATATTTTTTTGACGCATCAACACCCCGACTGTATAAGCAAATTGATGTGTAACTTGCTGATCTTGAAGCGCTGTTTCTTGATAAAATCGGAACCCTCCAAGAATCTCGCCACCCCATTTTTTTGTTGGATAATTGATTCTTGTTGTATATTTTTTGGTTTCCCCTGTATTAAGCTCAATTGTTTCTTCTTTATTTTCTACTAATGTGTCAAAAGGAAATTCCAGCGTTTCATCAAGATTTTCTTTACTTATGAATGAGGTAATCCCATTTTGATTCGTTTGAGCAGGAATGGCTTCTACTCCAATCTTTATTGATTCATTGCTGTTATTCATTATTTCGATTGTAACGGTTTCTTCTTCATTTGGATTCCCTTCAAAGATGTAATAGCCTTGTTCATTTACTGATCCATCTTCTTCCAAACTCCTAACTGAAAATGGTGCGCTGGAATCTCCAAAAACTGGAACTTGATTTATTTTTTCAATTGCTAAAAGAAGAACGGCTACAAGAGCTAATTTTATGATTATAGTGGTTTTATTTAATCGTACTTTCATTTCACTCCCTCCTTTACATCAGC
Organism: Enterococcus sp. DIV1682a; assembly: GCF_051711005.1. Taxonomy (NCBI): domain Bacteria; kingdom Bacillati; phylum Bacillota; class Bacilli; order Lactobacillales; family Enterococcaceae; genus Enterococcus; species Enterococcus sp. DIV1682a. Next base: position 483,773 of record NZ_JBIOLT010000001.1, on the reverse strand, counting down.
TATTCTAAGGTATGTACCAAGTGCCCAGTCAAAACTTTTTTTTTACATTTCAGATATTAACCGTTAAACTATTTTCTAAAGGGAGGGCATACTATGGATAAAAAAACATTTCATATCAAAGATATTTTAAAATTAACCACATTAAACAAATCAACTATTCGTTATTGGGAGCGTGAAGGCTTACTAAGTTTCAAACGTGACCATGATAATAACTATCGACTTATTGACAGCCGTACTTTACTTGATTTACTAGACATTGTGTTCTATCGTAATTTAAACATCCCAATAAAAAAATTAAAATTGATCTTACATCAAAAGCCCGAAACCACTTATGAAGCATTAGTAAAGTCAGAACAAGATTTAATGGATGAACTAAATAAAATAACAAAACAACAAAAAATGCTTGCACACAAAAAACAAAGCTTAGAAGAACTGATTCAATTACAAAAAAACTCGACATCTCTATCTATTCCAATGAATTTTTCATATGTAGAGCAACTCAGTCTTAGTTCTATGGAACATGTCAGTCAATATTCCACTAGTCCAACAAACTTTGTCTTATTTTTTTCTAATGACAGTGGTCATGCTTATCAAGAGGGAATTATTGTAGATGAAAAATTAAGTGATCATTTATTATTCGAAAAACAAAAACAAAAAATTATTTTTGGTGGACTGCTTGAAGTAGACAATATAAATTATAAAAAGAATAATTTGGAATCTCTCTTAGAACGAGCAAATTTTCCTGTGGATACTACTTGTATTGCCCAATATCTTGCTTCAGGAAAATCAGAAACTGGACAAGCAATTGATTATTATAAATGCTGGTTTTTACCTGAACTATAAATAGAAGGGATTATTTCAGCTTTCGAAATCCTTGGGAGTGACTTAAAAATTGAAATTTATTACACAGAAATATACCTTCTGGAACTAGTTGAACAAACTAGTTTCAGAAGGCTTATTTGTATTTCCATATAAATTTTAGTGTAAAAAATTCAAGATAACACTAAAATCAATAAATGTTTTTTGTTGATTCAAGATTTATTCCATAAAAAGTTTACATCTTCTCGTCTTTTTCTAATTGTAAAAGAAAAGTTCTATTTAAGATTTTCCATTCAGATCCTTCGCCTCATACTTATGTTGCGGATATTAATTCTAGTTTTTCGTTTCTCAGCATATATACATACGTATATTTATTATTTCCTAGTTTTGTTTTTAACTCACCATCGTTACTCGTTCTAAATCTGTGCCATGGCCCTTCTGCGTGATAAATCTCAATTGTACTTCCCTCAGATAAAACTTGCTGTGCAAACGTTCCATATGTTCGAGGACCATTACCTATAACCGTACCGTTTCCATTCCACATTTGGCTAAATAATATTCTCCCAGAAGGGTCATTGACTCTAATAGACGCATACCGTTGATTGTTCCACCCACTTCCATGAAATTGATAATCAGAATTCTTTACTAATAAAATTTTTCTTCCCTTTACTTCTACAGTAATCCTAGCAAAACCAGAAGGATTTGAGGCTTTTGCATCTCCGCCAATTGAAAAAGATTGTTTATTTATATGACGTTCATTTAGTCGGATCACATTATGAATCAGTGCTTCTCCAGGAAAGTCAGCAGCAACAATTCCAACATGTCTTAATTTTTGATTTCTGATATAGTCAGAAGTCAATATATTTGTACCTTCAAAAGCAATCGTTGCGATACCTAAAAACCAATCGATTCTGGGAAAATCTGGAACGGAACCTGCCCATCCCGGATGAGTCATACCAGTGGCAAGTCTACCTGCATGGGTTCCCGGACTGCTATGACCGCTAGCTACAAAATAAGGAAAGGATCCTCCTGATCCTGATAAGTAGTTAATAAAAATCCTGTTTCCATTATCTTTATTTGCTTGATTTAAATGTTCTTTTACACTTAGCCATTTATCGTATAGATCCCAATTTGTTCTTAGATGATAATTGTCTTGTATCGCAAAGCTGGCTGGATAGCGTATTCCTAAAGAAGATCCTTCAAAATTACGTAAAATTACAATTTTACCACGGGTTTCTCCTAAAGTAGGATTCGCATTATTGCTTAAGAAAAACATATTTTTATAATTAGGATTATTAAGATAGCTATTCACTAAGCGGTTCAGCTCCGTATCATTGACGCTAGTATGCTCCTGTTTTAACCGCATATAAATCGTTTCACTGGGATTCCTTTGAAGAAATGTTCGTAATGTATTTAAAGCGTCTTCAAATCTAGCTAGAAAAACAAACCCATGGTGAACCGTAAGCAAATTTGGTCTTGCAGCTACACGTATATCAATGAAACGGATCCCCACTTCTAATTGTTCATTCAATGATAATCCTTGGTTTTGAACGATATCTCCCCCTGGACCGTTAGACATGGTATTGTGCGTACCTGGAATAGATAACTGTGACAGCCTAGTATTATCTTGTATTTCAGACATCCAATTGGGATTTCTAGAATGAAATTCTGAAATCGAACGTAAATATGCTGGATGATAATGTGCATCTACTGTTTTAGGTAAAACCAAAACAAACAATAGCATGAATATTGAAAAAATTTTTTTCACCAAATAACCTCTTTCTTTATTACATGTAACAAACTGACTATCCATGAAATAAGTATTCATAGATAATCAGTTTCTTCATAAATTTATAAAGCTAACTACTTAACAACTGTTAATTCTAATTTATTGTTTTTCATCGTATAGATATAAGTCGTTTTATCGTTCCCTAGTTTTCTTTTCAATTCCTGATCGAAGCTCGTTCTAAACATATAACTTGGACCTTCTGCATGATAAATTTCTACAGTACTTCCTTCAGGTAAGTCATATTGAGCGAATGTCCCAAACGTGTGAAGTCCATTTCCAACGACTGACTCATTCCCATTCCAAGTTTGGTCAAACAGTATTTTGCCGTTAGGTTCAGAAATCTTGACTGAAACATATTTCTGATTTTGCCAGTCATTCCATTGAAATCTAAAATCAGAGTGTTTGACCAATGAAATTTTTCCGTTCTGTGATTCTACTACCAAACGTGAAAAACCTGTTGGAAATACTTCTGGATTCGACGGAACTTTTTGACCGCCAATATGAAACCTTTGGGTAGTAAAGGCTGTTTCATCCGTAATATCAACATGAGTATCACTTAGAATATTTTTGACTAAAGTAGTTAATTCAGCTGTATCTGGTGTATCATGTGCTAATTCCCAAATAATCGCGCCGCCATAACCTTGATCAATTGTATAGTTTACTTTTCTAGAAATACTTGCGATGTTATCATAAGTGAATAATTCTTTCTTCTCTGAATCATAGATAAATGGCGCCTCGGCTTCATCGTCCCAATGGTAAGACAAGTGTTCAACAGTTGGATCTTTAGCTTTAGCTTCAAATTCTTTTAATTGCCACCAAGGTTTCAAACCAGCTAATTGTTCAGGATCGTCCCAACTTCCGCCATTGGCTGCTCCTCTACTTGGTACAGCCATTGCTGCTGAATCAACATTAGCAAACCCTCTTGAGTAATAACTCATACCAACCATCAATTTATGTTTAGGAATCCCGTAAACCTTATGGTACTCTTCCATGGTTGCAGAAATATTGAATTTTTGATCTTTATCGTCTCTTGTTTTTGGATATAGTGGAGATTGATGTCCGGTTTGATCATCAAACCCACCTCGGTAATCATAAGTCATTACGTTGAAGTTATCGACATATTCATTCGTAATTTTGGGAGCAATAAACGCCATTTTTTCATGATTAGCTGTCACTGCAATACTTAACTGGTAGTAGACGTCATTTTCTTTACCTGCTGCGGTCATCTTTTCACGTAGCTGTTTAATCAAAGCCACAAATTTTTCTTTTTGTTCATCATTTTCTGGATATTCCCAATCAATATCAATACCTTCAAAATGATAATTCAGCATAAAGTCTACTAACTGTGTAGTAAAACGATCCATACGTTCAGGCGTTGCTGTAGCATGATCAAATCCATGATCGTCTACCGAGTTGGTCCAACCACCGATAGAAACCATTGCTGCAACATCATGTTCTTCAGCTAATTGAGTGATTTGATTGATGTAGTTTCTGCCCCCACCTTCATGTGAATCATCGAAGTCGGCCCAAGGATCATTTGAAACCAATTCTCCATTTTGGTCAATAACCATAAAAGCATAATTGACATGAGTAATTTTATCAAAAGGAACATCTACTGGATCGTATCCTTTTCCATCGATGATTCCTTGACTATAATTATAGTCTGGCTTATCTGGCTCATAGTCTGTTTTATACCCATGCCAATTTGAGAAATAACCAATTACTTTTTTCTCGTTTTGAATTCTTTGTGCTTCTTCTTTTTGTAATCGTTCTGCCTCTTCACCTGTAAATCGATTAAATTTAAAGATATTTAAAGGTGTTGGCAAGTCTTTGACTTTTTGCCAAACAGAAGCACTACCTGGTCTATCTGAAGGCTCTGCCCAATAAGCATTACGCCAGACACTTCCGTTATAGATAACTGTTGCTCCTCCTGGATAGCTTTTTACTTGCCATACTGAACTATCCACAACAACTTGATCAAATGCCGCTACCCGTACTTCTTGGGTTCCTCTGAATAATTGTCCTTCTCTTCCTTGAGACCAACTGTTTCCTCCGTCATTCGACCACATATGAGAAGCATTCAATCCCTCAATATGATTTGTCGTATCATTCATCACTAATGTACCATCATTTTTTTGTAACTCTTCAGCAAAAGCAGTCAGTGACTGTGTATTCAATAAAGAAATCCCAACTAATGATAATGCGAAAAATTTTTTTGCCAGTTTTTTATTCATTTTTTCCTCCCCTTTTCTCTTTTATCAGATCGTTTAATTCTTTCGAAACTTGGATAAACATAGGAGATTGCTTACTAAGTTCTTTGACTTTAACTTTATCTGCCCTCGGATGAACAAAATAGATTTTTTCATTTAAAACAGGACGTCCATTTTTCAATGTATACTTTAAAAAAGGACTTTTTAAGTAATCAATAATCAGGACACCGTAACCTTCATCTTCAAGATAAATATCATTCGTTATTTTATACATTTAAAGCCCCTCTTCTCCCCCACAAGAATCATTAAAATCCTTAACTTACTTTTAAATGAGTTACATACATTTTTGTCTTTTACAGCTTGTTAATTTTATATAGTCTTATCTCAACAACCCCTCCCTTTTCTCTTCTAATTGAATGAGTGTTTATTTAAACAATCTCCTAGAACTTATTGTGTCTTATCTATGGTTTATTTTCATTTCTTTCACGTAGCAGTTTTATCCTTTTGCGTTATTTTAACGTCGTAAGTATGTAAAAATATTCTAGTCTTTGTTAAACTTCATTTACTAGTTTTATAGGAAAGTTTTATTGGAGGAAAAGAATGCAAAGGATTTACATTATCGAAGATCAGTTATTACACCAGAAATTTATTGTAGAAACAATCAGCGATTTTATCAAACGCTCATACATTTCTGCAGAAGTTGTACCTATCAAGTCGGTCAATTCATTTATTAAAGAAATTCATCTACTTGATATAACCGATATTGACATCTTTTTTATAGATATAGATTTAAGACATCAATATACAGGGATCGATATTGCCGAATGGATTAGATATACCAATTCATTTTGTAAGATCATTTTTATCACCAATTACGAAGATCAAAGTATGGCTATTGTTACTCGCAATATCATTCCTTTTGACTACATTCATAAAAGCATCTGCTTATCTGATATACGTAAAAAAATTCATACTACATTAAAAAAACTATTTTTTTCTTTGCAAATAAACACCGGAGAAATACTGATATTATCCGTTCAAAAAGAAAGACAAGTATTTGCCTTTTCTCATATAAATTATATACAAACAATAAAAGAGGATCGTTTTCGGGTATACCTACAAACGACCTCTCAAGAACTTTTGATCAATGAGAGCTTTTCGGATATAAAAAAACTCAAATTTCCCAAATATTTTTTATTTTTAAAATCATATATCATAAATTTACGGCAGATAAAAGCACTTAATCGTAAGTTAGGAATCATTATATTTAAAAACGGATCAGAAATTTACTTTGGACATAAGGTAATAAAAAAAATAGAAGAGTCACTGAAACAATTTCTATGAAAAAAACAAAATTTTTCTTACTCTTTTAAAAAGAGAGTGACTGTAAAAGCAGTATTATCTCTTAAAATTGTATAGGAAAAATTTTTATATTCTTGAGTAATTCGATGTAAATTACTGAATCCAATTCCATAGTGCTGTTCTTTTGAGGTAATCCCTTTCCTCCCTATATCACTCAATATTGCACTATTAACATAGTTGTTTTTGACCAAAATTTGATAGATACCAAATTGTTTATTAATAGTTAAGTTTATATAAGGAGATTCTGTCTCTATACTCGCTTCAATTGCGTTATCTAGCAGAATCTTGAGACATCGAATAAAATCTAAACTATTTATAGGTACTTCAGCGATCACTGTATCAATAGATAAATCTACTTTAATTCCCATGCTTATCGCTTTATTGATTTCAATCAAAAGCACACTCTTAATTGCCATATTTCTTACCTTAGTTAATCCCCCAATATTATTTTTTGAAAAAATAATATTCTTAGAATAATCTTTAATCTTCAAAAGCTGCTCTATTGCTTCTTCCGTGTCCCCTTTTTCCAGCAACAGCGCCAATGTGAATAGTATTCCTTCGTAATCATGTTTAAAACCTTCTATTTCATCGATTCTCTCTAATTTTTCTTCGTAAAAATTTATGGTATTAAATAAATCTTCATGGCATACAGCTGAATACTCCAGAAAGACAATGCCTCCGAAGATAAGGGCTCCTTTCAACAACAAAATAATTAATACAAGCCAAAAGTCTCCACGATCTAACACCGAGTACATGAATTGGAAATACATCGCTAAAATAAAAAAGAAAATACCACATAAAATAAGAACTTTTTTTATGCGTATTCTTCTATGAAGAAATAAGAAAATTTTATTTTTAGTATAAACCTTTTTTACCATTAAATTCCCAGCCAAAAAAATCAAAAAGATTAGTATTTGCAGACCAATCAATAGAAATAAAGGATTTTTCACACTATCTAATTGAGCAAAAAAACTATATATAGTATCAATACTGGTAATATGAAATTGAATGAAAAAATATACTCCAAGTATATAGACAAATGAGAAGAGAGACTTTTTTTTAAAAGAATAAAACAATAGCCATAAATTCAGTCCCATTGCAGTTAAGATAAAAAATCCAGCGAGATTGATAAATCTCCATGATAGGAAACAAAAAATGATTAAGGATAAAAGAAAAAATAACTTGTATCTCTTATGTAAAAAAATTTTTCCCATATAAAAATCCAAAATAGCATACTGTAAAAATATAAATACGACATACACTTTATCTTCCAAACAATGTTCCACCTTCACATAAATATATATTTTTTATATAAGTATAAAGTAGGAAGTAGGAACCTAGTCAACACGACTTGACTAGACATTTACCTAAATAAAGACTGTGAGACAATCGTCAGCTCTCAAGAAGGCTCTATGCTTTTTGATATGAGTGAAATTCATCAACATCTTTTTTTATGATTTAAAAGGATAGAAAAGACAACCTGAAATCCTTTAGAATTATTTTGGTTAACCAATTCATAGGAGAACTCAAGATATCTTATCATCAGCTTATCAAAGCTACCTTAATTATTTTAGACCGAACTATCTATTTCAAGAAAAATTGTTTAACCAAAAATAGAAAGAGAAAATTTGTTTGATTTGTAAAAGTACTCTTCAGGACACGCCAGAGGAATGTCTGTATTGTCTTTGTGCCCCCCTCTCTGAGATCATGTGTTGGGAAGTTGGTACTTATCAAACGACGGATCATGATTCATCATGGTAGATTCTACCAAAAAAAAGAACAGAAAGAAGAAAAACTTCTTTCTGTCCCAATTATTCTAAAATTTCTCATCATAATCATCATTTGACAATGAGGATTTAATGACTACATCATGCCGCCCATCATTGATGGATCCATTGCTGGCGCTGCTGGTGCTGCTGGTTCTGGTTTGTCAGCAACTACTGCTTCAGTTGTTAATAATAGAGCTGAAACAGATGCAGCATTTTGTAATGCTGAACGAGTAACTTTGGTTGGATCAACAATCCCTGCTTCAACCATATTTACCCATTCGCCTGTTGCAGCATTGAAACCTGTTCCTAATTCAACATTTTTCAATTTATCAACGATGACTGAGCCTTCATATCCCGCATTTTCTGCGATTTGACGAATTGGTTCTTCTAAGGCACGAACAACGATTTTCACACCTGTTGCAACGTCTCCTTGAGCTTCAACTGCTGAAACTTTGCTGATGACATTCACTAATGCTGTACCACCACCAGAAACCATACCTTCTTCAACGGCTGCACGAGTTGCATTCAACGCATCTTCAATTCGTAATTTCAATTCTTTTAATTCTGTTTCAGTTGCTGCACCAACTTTGACCACTGCAACCCCACCAGCAAGTTTTGCTAAGCGTTCTTGTAATTTTTCACGGTCAAAATCTGATGTTGTTTCAGCAATTTGGTTTTTGATCAATTGAACACGTGCTTCAATGGCTGTTTTATCACCAGAGCCTTCAACGATTGTTGTGTTATCTTTGTCTACCACAACTTTTGAAGCATTTCCTAGGTTTTCGATTGTTGCATCCTTCAATTCTAATCCTAAGTCGTCCGTAATCACTGTTCCGCCTGTTAGGATAGCGATATCTTCAAGCATTGCTTTACGACGATCACCGAAACCAGGTGCTTTCACTGCAACAACGTTAAATGTCCCACGGATTTTGTTCAAGACTAATGTTGGTAAAGCTTCTCCATCCACATCGTCAGCGATGATCAATAGCGGACGAGATTGTTGTAAGATTTGTTCTAATAAAGGCAAGATGTCTTGGATATTAGAAATCTTCTTATCTGTGATCAAAATGTATGGATTTTCTAAAACAGCTTCCATTTTGTCGTTGTCAGTCACCATGTATTGTGACAAGTAACCACGGTCAAATTGCATCCCTTCAACAACATCTAATTCGGTTTCGATTCCTTTTGATTCTTCAATAGTAATAACGCCGTCATTGCCGACTTTTTCCATTGCATCAGCAATCAAATGTCCCACTTTTTCTGAACCAGAAGAAACAGCTGCAACTTGAGCAATTGCTTCTTTAGAATCTACGACTGTTGAAATATTGTGTAATTCTTCAACTGCTGCTTTTGTTGCCAATTCGATCCCACGACGAATACCTAAAGGATTTGCCCCAGCTGTTACGTTTTTTAATCCTTCACGAACAATTGCTTGGGTTAACACAGTAGCGGTTGTTGTTCCGTCACCTGCAATATCATTGGTTTTTGAAGCCACTTCAGAAACTAATTTTGCACCCATGTTTTCAAAGTGATCTTCCAATTCGATTTCTTTTGCAATCGTTACGCCATCATTAGTAATCAATGGTGAACCGTATGATTTTTCTAATACAACATTACGACCTTTTGGACCTAATGTTACTTTTACTGTATCAGCTAATTTATCAACTCCACGTAGCATTGCTGCGCGTGCATCTTCTGCAAATTTCAATTCTTTTGCCATGTCTATTCACCTCATCAAATTTTTTTCGTACTTTTTTATTTATTCAACGATCGCCATGATATCTTTTCCTGCAACGATCAAATATTCTTTTCCTTCAAATTTTACTTCTGTACCGGCATATTTTTCAAACATCACTTGGTCGCCCGCTTTTACAGCAGCAGGAACTTTTTCTCCGTTTTCCAATAAACGGCCTTCACCGACTGCAACAACTGTTCCTGTTTGTGGTTTTTCTTTAGCGGATGAAGCTAAAACAATTCCTCCAACAGTTGTTTCTTCTTCTTTTGCGACTTCGATAATGACGCGATCACCTAATGGTTTTAACACGATAAATCCCTCCGATAACTCTTTTTTTGGATTCGTTAGCACTCTTACACATCGAGTGCTAACCTACATTTTTAATAATACTCATACTTTGATTTTTTTGCAAGCTTTTTAAATGAAAGTACACTAATTTTATCCGTAACCGTTAGAAGTCCCTTAGTAATATCCTCTAAATTGATCTATGTTATAATTAATTTCTATTCTTGCAGTCTACTTCTGCCTATCTTTAAGGAGGTATTTTATGTCATTAAAAAAATATAGTTTCGCTAGTATCTTTTGCTATGGACTCATTTTTCTTTCCCCATTGATCCTTTCCTCTATCGGAATCGTCCATACTGTTACTGACGTGATTACAGCAACGACGATTGCCTATATCCTAGGAGCAATTGTTTTAGCTTTCTTTTATTTCAAGCAAAATGAACCACTACCACTAGAAGCAGCCATTCCTAGTGCTTCGACGCCAAAAATCATCTTATATGGGTTTGTTGGGATTTTCATTGCTTTGATCTTACAGGCGCTTGCAGTAACGTTGGAAACTCTTTTATTTGGTAACAGCGCTCCTTCTGAGAATACACAAAATATTATTCAAATGATTCTTGAAGCTCCAGCCTTTTTAATAGCTACCACAGTTGCTGGTCCAGTCATGGAAGAATTCGTCTTTCGCCGCAGCATCTTAGGTATCGTTGGCAAATATACAAACTTTTGGATTGGGGCAATTGTTAGTTCCTTATTGTTTGCTTTTGCCCATAACGATGGTCACTTACTGATCTACTTTTTCTTAGGTTTTTTCTTTAGTCTACAATACAAAGCAACGGGAAGAATCTGGACCTCGATGATCACACATGTGGGAATGAATACATTGGTGGTAGTTGTACAAATCGCCGTTCAAAAGGGCTGGATTGCTGCTTCATAAGCTACTAAACAACCCCTTATCAAAAGACTCTTCTTATACCATCCACTGACCAGCAACTCTTAGTCGCTGGTCTTTTTTTGTGTCCTTTCCGATCCCGGCTCATTCTCTTAACAAATTTTCCCTTCATAGTCATGAAAAAGATAGATTTATTTAGAGCTATTCATTATGTTTTATCCGCTAGCTACTAGCAGTTTCCATTTATCGTGACACTCGCCATTTCCTCTGTTAACCTTCTCAAAACACTTTGATGGTCTTCTCTAATAGCACACTTATTTTAAATACGACAGAAAATAGCAGTCATTGCCATTTGGATTATTTTCAGATCCTATTAAAATCATGTTCATCTAGATCTAACTATAAACATTTAATTAGATTGGTTCATGGAAAAATTTAACCACATCGTCTTATGGGCGCCCACAAGAGTTATCAACTTTGCACTAAACCAACTCGTTCCCCTTCTCTTCCAACTAAAGTGTCTTTGCTTTCGTTTTACAAAAATACGCAGTATGAGAGAAAAACAGCCTAACAAAAATGCGATTAAAAAACACTTTATTTATAAAAAGATAAATACAAAAGTGATTTTAAAACAATTAATATTGTTTTGTTTTTGTTATTAAATGAGGAACTTGCTAATTCATTACATACTTTAATTAATTTTATCAATCATTACTACTTACGAATGCATCATCTCTTAGAAAAATCATTTAAAAAAAGACATATCCTTTATATCAGATTGACTGCCGTCATTCACGATTTTATAAAGAATAAAACAAAAATAAAATTTTTTGTTAAAAAACCACTGTTTTTATTATATATCTAACAGACTATCATTTATTTAACTTTTACAAAAAAGTTATTTTATATGTCACAAAATAACATTTTTAGGAACGTATCTTTCAAAAAAATAAAGGTAGTGTGTTGCGAAATGAATATCTGGCAAATGATTGATGACTTATTGAAGAAATATTATCTGACGAATGATAAAAATATCTTAGATTTAATCATTTTAGATTTAGACCCTTATATAAAATCTTGTGCGCATCGTTTTGTATTTAAAGCACAATCTAATGGAGTATTTATTCCTTTTGAAGACTTCTACAGTAACCTTTGTTTAGCAATTTGGGAAGGCATTGAAGATTTCAAGAGTATCTCAGGCTCCACGTTTAAAAATGTTACGTTGCGAAGGATTTATATTGCTGAAAAGAAGACTTGGAAACAATATAAAAAATCCGGAAGTAAGGTCTTCAATAAAGATGGGATTACTTATGACGTGACAAGATGGGAAAACATCGAATCGCTACATCATTCTAAAAATTGCACAGTTAAAAGCGCAGAACGTTCGATCGAGGAAAAACTTCTAATAGAAAATTTTAAAAAACAGGACTTTTTTAGAGGTACCTTCATCGAACTGCTTTATCACGGTTATTCTTGTAAAGAAATTTGTCTCCTTTTAGGAATCAGTAAGACTTACGATGCAAAAACCAGAAAAAAATGTCAACGAATCAAAGAATCATTCTTGAAATATATTGCCTAATCACTATGTTTTTCTTTCTCCATTAATTTTACTTCGAAAAATAGCTAGACATTTCAATGTTATGTCCATCGTAAAAATCTAATCACCACCGTGAATACAAAATATTTTTGTCACAAGAAGGAAAAATTAGAAACATACGTACTGTAAACGTAATAAAAAAATTGAATGGAAGAAGGGAAACGCAATGACACTTAAAACTTAGGAAGAGTATTTCGTGAAAGATGCAATAGGAAAGAAGGAAAAATTATATTTTATAGGTAATGAAGACCTAAACAATCTAACTTTATAGCAGAAACGAGGAGGTTTTATTTATGACAACATCTGTAGAACAAATTTTAACTGAAGCAAGAAAATATATCGGTGTAACACAGGGCTCAGCTGAGCATCATTCAATTGTTAATACCTATAATAGTGTTAAGCCTTTGCCTCAAGGATATCAGGTCACTTATTACGATGACTGGTGTGACATATTCGTGAGTTTTCTAGCAATCAAATCGGGGGCAACAAACTTAATTGGGCGAGAATGCGGTGTTGAACGTCATATTCAAATTTTTAAACAATTAGGTATTTGGATTGAGGACGGTACAATCAAACCTCATCCCGGAGATATTATTACCTTTGCTTGGAGTCAATCCGTTCAGCCAAATAATGCCTGGGGTGATCACATCGGAATTGTCGAAAGTGTTTCGGGAAACACTATTACAACAATAGAAGGAAATTCTGGAAGCGCCGTCCGAAGAAACACGTATAGTGTCGGTCATGGAAATATCCGTGGTTTCGCTCGTCCTAGTTACTCTTCTTCAGGCAACAATAGCACACTATATAATTCTGGTTCACTAGTTAATGCAGGTCATGTGCTGACTCAAAACAACATTCGTTTAGTCATTGAATATGCTGCAAAATATAATATGAAGCCAAGTTTTTTAATTGCTCAAATGTTCATTGAAAGTCATTGGGGCGATCCTAATACATCCATTGTAGGAAGTGTTGATAATAACTGGAGTGGTATTTCCGAACCGTTTACAGCACCATCGGATCTTGCAATTAATATGCGAAGAGGAACAGCTCGACCAGCCGGAGAAGGTAGCTACTATGTTCATTTTGAAAGTTTAAAAGATTACTTTAAAGCCTATACATTTATTCTTTCAAAAAGAAACGGCCTATATAACACAGAAGGAACGACTTCTATTGTCGATTTTTGTAAAGGATTATTTCGTGTTGGTGGAGCTACGTTTGATTATGCTGCTACTGGCTATGATAATTACTACAATCTGTTAATCCCAACTTATAACGCCATCAAACAACAAAATCCTGGAAAATTAGAAGCGATTGATAGTAGCTCAACGGGTGGAATAATTGATCCAGACATCAATAATCCAGGTACGAATGATAATTTCACTAGAATAAATGAGACGGGAACTTTTTATCCTAACACCACGATTAATGTACGTGACTATCCAAGTACTCAAGGGAATGTTTTAGCACAATATACAAGTGGGGATAGTTTTGTTTATGATTCTTATGTGATCAACGATGGCTATGTTTGGTTAAGTTATATCGCCTACTCTGGAGTGCGTCGTTATGTTGCTTGGAGAGTACAAGGTGGAGAAACATTTGGAACGATTCCTGGAGGAGAAACTGGTAATGTTAATCGCATTCCAGAAACTGGACAGTTCTTCCCAGCAATGACCATTAATGTACGTGACTATCCGAGTACTCAGGGAAATATCTTAGCACAATACACGAGCGGAGATAGTTTCTATTATGATTCGTACGTCATTAATGAAGGCTACATCTGGTTAAGCTATATCTCCTACTCTGGGTTGCGTCGCTATGTCGCTTGGAGAGTACAAGGCGGAGAAACATATGGTTCTTTCAATTCTAGTTTAGATTCAGGACTTAATTTAATCCCACAAACAGCGACTTTCTATCCAAATACTACAATTAATGTACGTGATTATCCAAGTACTCAAGGAAATATTTTAGCACAATATACAAGTGGAGAATCCCTTGTTTATGATTCTTATGTTGCAAATGATGGGTATGTCTGGTTAAGCTATATTGCCTCTTCAGGGTCAAGACGTTATCTCGCATGGAGAGTACAAAACGGCGAAACATTTGGAACGATCCAATAATTTTTCTAAAATAAACTTTTAGCTTGTTTCAACTCTATGATTATGTAAAAGTAATTGATACACCTATTAGGCGTAATAAAAATTTTCAATCTTTTCACTAATACAATAATAATGGGAAGCTAGTTTCACTTTGTATCTGTCTGTTTTGAGCAATGTCCCTCTTGCCTAGTCTTCTCTATTATATTTTTCATTTACGGTCTAACTATACTTAATCTTTGAATAGCTGTTTCAGCATTTGTCAAAAAATGCCGAAGGGACTGAGACAAAACTTGTCTCAATCTCCTTCGGCTAATTTTTTCGGAAAGGATCCTGTTAATCACAACTATTTTTCCTTATTTATTATTGACCATTCAGCACTTGTTTTAAACTAGTTTGGATCAACTGAGTATCTGCTGGATTGTCCAATTCCAATTGGCTAGCTTTGGCGTTTGCGGCAGCAGACGGTGTTTGAACAGATTGTTTCACCTTAGGATCTGTTAACGAGTTGATATAGTCAGATTGTTCTTGCCACGCCTGCTTGATTAAACGATAGTATTCATCTGTTTTCTCGCTTTCATTAGCAATCGTTTCAGTAGTAGTTGAAGAATCCTTTATTTCTTGCACATTTGAATCCTCTGCAGGATTATTTCCCGTCGATTCTACATTACTAATAGGTTGATTCTCTTTTTCCTTGGTAGTACTATTTTGTGAATTTTCTGTAGAAGTCTTGGTGATCTGCGTGGAAGTCTGATCCGTGCTGGAAGAGGTACGATCAACTCCTGAGTTGGAACACCCCGACAATAATAACAACCCTAAAATAATAAAATAACTTTTTTTCATAATAACACCTCAGTTGTATAAATATTTGTATTTAATTAAATATAATAAAAAATCACTATAAATAACCAACAAACAATATATCTTATCTAAAATTTAAACTATTACATATTTTTTGAAAGGCCCGCCTATTGTCATTAATAAAACGTTACTGGATTAGCCAAAATACTCCCAGTTAAACAGTCCGTGACTAATGAACAAAAAAAACACTCAAAACAAGTTGTTTGAGCGTTTTTTGGGTTATATAGTTGACTACGGCTAAATCGAAAATAACTCCGTTGCTTCTGAGGGATCGGTATCATAAATATCAAATTCATAACCGACACCTAGATCTTTTTCTTTTAGGACATTCTCCATCGTCAAGTGAGCTAGTTCTTTTAGATTGTTTTCTTTACTCAAGTGACCAAGGTAGATACGTTTGGTACGATCACCAATAACATCGGTCATGACTAAGGCGCCATCTTCATTGGATAAGTGCCCCCGATCACCTAAGATCCGTTGCTTTAAATTCCAAGGATAAGGTCCCATCCGCAACATCTCTAAATCATGGTTACTTTCCATCAAATAGCCATCTGCATTTTTGATGATTCCCCGCATATGATCACTGCAATAACCTGTATCAGTTAACATCACAAATGAACGGTTTTCTTTATGGAAACGATAAAATTGCGGAGCTGCAGCATCGTGAGAAACGCCAAAGCTTTCAATATCTAGATCCCCAAATGTTTGCACCTTCCCCATTTCAAACAAATGCTTTTGTTCAATAGGAACATTCCCAATTAATGGAGACATTGCTTCCCATGTTTTTTCATTGGCAAACACATCTAAATGATATTTCCTTGCAAGTACCCCTACTCCATGAATATGATCACGATGTTCGTGAGTGACTAAAATCCCGTCTAATTGGTCAGGTGTCCGATCAATTTGTGCCAACAAAGAAGTAATTTTTTTCCCGCTGAGACCAGCATCTACCAAGAGCCTTTTTTTATCACTTTCGATATAAAGTGAATTTCCAGAGCTTCCACTGGCTAGGATACTGATTTTAAAAGCTGGTTTTTCTTCAGCCATTTGACTACTTCCCTTCTTACTTTGTAAACTTTTTTCATTATACTACTTTTTTAATGATCTTCCACCTTTGGAATCGTATTATTTGTTACAATCGTATTACTAAATGCATTGACCGACTCTACTTGGATCGATTTATCAGGCGTTTCTATCGCCACATACCAGACTGGAACATACACATTCTTTTCTCGCACTTTCAAAATACAAGAGTAAGCAAGCTGCCTCCAAAGGATTTTTGAACCTCGAGAAATCTTATTATTTACATACAATGTTTTGATTGCATCTTCTTCTGTGTGTAATTCTGTTTTTTCCCGTAATTGTTCAATATCGGATAAATGTGTCTGAGTGTACTTCGTGACAGCATAACTTTTATCTTGTTTATTCAGTGAAAACACAATTTTAGCTGTATCATCATAAAAAGGTAGACCATCATATTTCTGACTCGCTTGTACTTCCGGCGTTGCGCTGTCTAGATCAGAAAAATTCTTCATATAAACATAATCGCTACCAAAGAGTACATTGTTTTTTTTGTTTAAAAAGCTATTCACTGAACTTCCCATTTTATCAGGATCAAAAATACTATTTTCTGATTCTGTCTCAGATAAAGTTTTTGTTAAGACATTGTCATTGAAAACAATCCCACTACTCAACAGTCCTTTTTTACTTGTCCCATGACGTTGACTGTCCAGTTCCTTACTAAGGTCCGTTTCCTCCGCACTTAAATAATACCCTTGTCTACTTTCTGAAGAGATTTTACCAGTATAAGAAATGTCATCACTAGAAAGTCGTTGTTGAATGGATTCGGTTTGTCCTGATCGGATCACATTATTTTCTTGGCTGATCGTTTCTTGATAACTTCTAAATAAAAAAACATTTAACCCTAAAAAAGCAACGAAAAAAATCCATTCAATTTTTTTGAAATCCATTTAATTCGCCTCCGTTTCAGGTAATCGTCCAAGCAAATCATTGACAGCGTACCATTGACCTTGGTATTTTACATACCACTCAGGTAATAAATCGACGACTCGATTCGTTTCCTTGATATTTTGCCACGTGTAGCCAACAATCAACGACTCGATTTTTTCTTTGTCTGCCCCTTTATCCAAAAGACTCTGGATGACTTTTTCTGTTTGTGGCAATTCAACTTCTTCATCAGATGGAATCGGTACTTGGATCGTATTCAAGCTGGTTTGGATCTTCACTTGTGAATCTACTTGATCCGCTCCAATTTCAATCTCAACTTTCCCTTTACTGTCTGAACCAAATACAGGAAATCCTTCTACAAATATTCGATAATCGATCTGATTGTTCTCTCGATCAAAATAACGCATATTTCCTAATGAATTGCCTAATTTACTAATATATGGAAAACTTTGTGAGAAAATATTCGCTGTGACGTTGTCTTGTCCGATTTCTCCCCGAAAATCAACGATTTGTGTTTCTGAATGGATCCTCATCGTCTCATTTCCATCATAAAAAAGCAGTTCATTGCTCTCATTATTTGTTTTGACCTCATCTGGTTTTTGGAAAAAGGCATTTCTAAACAAAGTATATGGTTGTTGTGACAGGATATAACTATATTTTTTTAATTTGATTTTATCTTTCGTTTCATATTGTGTCTCAACAATCGAAGGCGTTTTTTCCATCTCTGTCCACGTACTATCGGTTGCCTTTAATTCTTTTTCCAACTCTTTCCAATCAACTGAAAGATTCGATTCGTAAATGGAATCCGTCTCAAAATCAAGGAATCGCACTTTGTTCTCATTTTTATCAAACTGGATACGCATAAAGTAAATAGAATCTGTCCGATTAGGAAGCGCTGAAAAATCCAAACTTAGATGAAAGGCTTCTTTATACTCACTAAGTAGCAGCGGCGCATTATAAGTAAGCTCAATGCCTTCTTGAATAGTTTTTAGCTTGTCAAATTTCTCTTTATCGCCATTGACGATTTCTGTTACTCTGCCAAATCGAGCGCCCTCGATAACTGTTTGGAGGCGAGAAACAAGATTTTCACTATTTGTTTCCTTTATTTGTCCTGAATGCAACCAAGTCACATGTAATGGAAGAAAAACTTCAGATGCTTTTCGGTAGTTTTGTGAATCGATCATCTGTGAATTGGATTCGTCAAAATTAACCGAGGTTTTACCTGCTGGACTTAGCCAAATGGCATATGAGAGGTAGATACTTAAAGCAATCATTAGGAGCAATCCTATTCGAATAACTTTTTCAGAAATTTTCATTCCCACCATTCCTCCTCATATGGTTCATATGGCAACGAGATATAGAAGGTTGATCCTTTTCCTTCTTTACTCTCTGCCCAGATTGCGCCACGGTGGGATTTGACTACTTCTCTAGAGATAGCCAACCCTAACCCCGTTCCACCTTGGGCTCTCGCACGCGCTTTATCCACGCGGTAAAATCGTTCAAATACTCGATTCAAATCTTTTTTAGGAATCCCAAGTCCTTGGTCAGTAATACTTAAAATCACATTATTGTGTGTTTCCAACAAACGACATGTGATCATTCCACCGTCTGGAGAATATTTGATCGCATTATTCATAATATTATCAATCACTTGGATTACTTTATCGGTATCAATCTCTACCCAAAGATCTCTTTGAGTAAATTCCCGTTTAATCGTATAGTTCTTTTCTTGGTTACCCACCATCATATCAAAGCGGTCAAGAACAAAATTGACTAATTCATTAAAATTGACGTACTCTAACTGTAATTGTGTATTTCCTGTATCCATTCGCGAAAGATTCAACAGGTCATTGATCATGCGGATCATTCGATCTGTTTCATCTAACGTTACTTTTAGGAAATTAGGAGCAACTTCTTCATCTTTCCAAGCTCCCTCACTTAAAGCTTCAATATAACTACGCATACTTGTCAACGGTGTGCGAAGTTCATGAGACACATTCGAGACAAATTCACGACGTTCTCTTTCTGTTTTTTCTTGTTCTGTTACATCATGCAGTACGGCTACCAATCCACTAATGAAACCTGATTCTCTGCGGATCATGGAGAAATCTACTCGTAAAATCATTTGGTCGCTTTCCATTAATCCAGTTGAACGATCAAGTACCATTTCATTTGGGTCTTCTAGCAGTTTACGTAATGTATATTCTTCTTCAATATCTAACAAAGTCAAAATCGACTGACCGATTGCATCTTCATTTTTGACATCCAATAAAGAAACAGCCATATCGTTGATCGTAATGACTTTACCTCTTCGATCGGTCGCAATGACACCATCTGTCATATGTGACAGGACGCTATCTAACCGATTCCTTTCCGCTTCCATCGTGTCTTGAGCTTCTTCGATTCTTTCAGCCAGCTGGTTGAATGTATCCGCCAGTTGCCCTAATTCATCTTGTCCATGGACTTTAACTTTACGACTATAATCTCCCCGAGCAATCCTAATCGCTTGCTCTCGCATCTCGCCAATTGGCTGAGTGATCGACCGTGCGACTAAGACTGATACGACCATGGAGATCAGGGCTGCGATCAACGAAGCTGTGAAGAATATAATCGCAGTATTATTGATTTCAGAATATTTTTGCTCAATATTACTTTTGACGTAAAGAGCCCCGATAACGGCATCGCCGGTCGGGGACAGGATCGGTTGAATATTGATATTCACTCGCTTATCGTCACTATCTAATGCGACATACCTTTTTGTTGTGAAATCATTGATATCTACATAATCGTTTTTCTTACCGATTGAGCTTTGATCACTAACATCCGTTGTCCCACGTATAATCCCTTTTTCATCAATAACTCGAATCTCTAAAATGTCACTCGAGGCATTGTTTTCAATGAATCGTTTGATATTGGCATTGACTTCTTCAATGTCTGCGTTGTCTTTACGATTTAATTCGGGACTGATCGTGGTCGCTAAAGATTCAACTGTTTGATTCATATCTTTGATAAATGTATTGATTGTTGAACGCTCTAACCCTCGGATAAAGTAGGCACCAATAATCTCAATCGAAATCAGTAAGATCAAAATAAACGTGATCGCAATTTTGAAATTGACTGATCGAAAAAAGCGCACTTTTCCTTTCATCAATTACTCCTGTTCCTGGTTACGTAAATAGTAACCAACACCTCGCCGTGTCACTAAATAATTAGGATGACTTGGATTATCTTCAATTTTTTCGCGTAGACGTCTCACGGTTACATCTACAGTTCGCACATCACCAAAGTAATCATAGCCCCACACGGTTTGCAGCAAATGCTCTCGTGTCATCACTTGTCCGATGTGTTTTGCTAAGTAAAAAAGCAATTCAAATTCACGATGCGTTAATTCAATTGTTTCGCCTCGTTTCGTTACCATATAAGCATCCGGATGAATCGTCAGGTCACCAATCACGAGTTCAGAAGGGGCAATTTCTTCTACTTCTTTGGTAGCAGTTGCGCCACGACGAAGATTGGCTTTCACTCGAGCCACTAGTTCACGATTAGAAAAAGGCTTCGTCACGTAATCATCAGCACCTAATTCCAGCCCTAATACCTTATCGATTTCAGAATCTTTTGCAGTCACCATAATGATCGGCATGTCGTAGGTTTTCCGTACTTCACGCGCGACTTCTAAGCCATCCATTTTTGGTAACATCAAATCTAGCAAGATCAAATCAGGTTCCACCTCAGTGACTTTTTCTAAGGCTTCTTCCCCGTCATATGCAGTATAAACATCATAGCCTTCCTTGGCTAAATTGAATTTGACGATATCCGAAATCGGCTTTTCGTCATCGACAACTAAAATCTTTTTCATTAAAGAGCCACCTCTTTTTTATTATTGTCATACTCTCCCATTATAACGTATTTTCCAAGATGTTTCATCTTTGTAAAAAAAGCCTTACAGAAAACATACACTTCTCACTTGAATCCTCATTTTGTTTATCCTTTATTTGTTTTTGGTGACAAAAAATAAACGAATCAAAAAATAGCATTTTTTTCGATTCGTTTTACTGATTGATAGGGCTATTTTATTTTTTATAGAAAACGACGGTATTCATCAGTTATCTACAACTTGTACCGCAATTAATTCTTTGACATCTTCAGGATTGCCAGTCGGGATCGAAACAATCGTTGCTTGATCAAGGATTTCTTGTTCCTGCTTTTTCACTGCTGCTTGATCTCTTGGATCACCTTGAAAATGACTCGGAACAGGATAACAAGTGATCGTACCGTTATGATTGCTTGAATAAACAACTAAACTTTGATAACCATATTCTCCTGAAAGAGTGACCGTTTCAGTTGGAAAAGTCAAACTCGTGCTATCATAAGGATTGACTGCTGCTCCAGCAGCTGAATGTGACACATGAAGTTTAAAATTCCCACTGGCTAAATCGGTTTTGTAATGTGTACCCATAACTGCTAACCAGACACGGGCATATTCAATTTGGTCGTTTGTATAGCCACTTAGCGGATCGGGAGTGACCATTGTTTCGGTGGTGCTGCTGATTGTCGTTGATGCGCTCGTTGTTTCATTTTGCGTAGTATTCGTATTTTTCGCGACAGACTGGGAGTTAGTCGTAGTAGATTGGGTTTGTGATGATGCTTGTTTGGCTGAACTTGAAGAGTTAGTCATTGTTTGAGTTTCACTGGATGAAGCAGCCTTTGATTCTTCTGCTTTATTTCCTTTTGTGCCACAACCAACAAGAAGAAAAGCTGAAATAACCATTACAAATCCTACTTTTTTCATTTATACCACCTCTTTTTATTAATAGTTCGTATTATAACATTTTACGCTGCCAAATACATCGCTACTTAAGCTATATAATATTTATCTTTTTTTGTTTAAGTTGTAAAATGTTGATTTTTATCTTTCCTATCGCTCAGAGTCATTCTTAGCTAAACGATCAAAAACGATCAAAAAGAGACTAAGGCAAAACTTGCCTCAGTCTCTTCTAGTATCTCTAAAAACGAATAAACGGTGAGACAAAAGCAGCATCTTCGGAAATAAGCCGAAATTTACCAAAAATTTGAGAATCAATTTTCGGAAATTCCTTCTTATTTCTTGATGCTAAACACTTTTGTCTCAACCTCTTCTAGTATCTAGAAAAACAAATAAATGGTGAAACCAACATCTTCGAAAAATAAGCCGAAATTAACCAAAAATTTGGGAAGCGCCAATTAGGTACCAATTAACAGCAACACTAGTATTTATACTTCTTTTCAATTTTCGAAAATCCCTTCTTATTTCTCGATGCTAAACACTTTTATTTCAACCTCTTCTTTGCTATTTTAAGCTGTTTGACTTTGTTGAATAGCTATTTTTCTGATTACTTTTCTAATACTTGAACCCCGACGCCTAACAAACCAGGACCTGTATGAACAACAAGTGCAGGGGATATTTGACCAAAATAGATTTGTTGCGCTTGTGGAAATTCTTCTTTCAATCTAGCCATCATCTCAGTTGCTTCTTCTTTGGCGTCTCCATGCGCAACGGCTAAGTTAAAGACTTTAGCTGTTCCAACTCGTTCTTTCACATAGGAAACAGTTCGATCTAGACTTTTTTTACGACCTCTTGCTTTGCCCACTGTATAGTAAATGCCTTCATCATTACAAGAAATGATTGGATTTAATTTTAAAGCCGTTCCTAATATAGAAGCAACTAACCCAATCCTTCCCCCTTTTTGTAAATATTCAAGGGTTGCCACGTTAAAGAATACTTTGGTCTGTTTGACTAATTCATTGAGTCTTTCAATCAATAATGACCATTCCATTCCTTCTTCTAACCATTTAGCTGCTTGAATTGCTGAAAAGCCTGCTCCGATCCCAATGTTCTTAGTATCTAGTACATACGCTTCCAATTCTTCTTGTTGTTGGGCAATCAACCGAACGATGTTATACGTACCACTTAATCCACTTGAGATTGTTACTGCTAAGATTTTTTCATAGCCGTCCTGTTTGATCTGTTCAAAAATTTTGGTAATTGTTTCGCCATCAGGTAAAGATGTTCCTGGAATCTCTTGAGGTAATCTTTGATAGATTTCCTCCGGAGTAATATCAACTTTATCAGTATATACTCGATCTTTATAAATAATCTTTAATGGAATCACATACATTTGATATTTTTCAATTAGCTCTTGTGGAACGTCTGTCCCAGAGTCTACTAAAATCGCCACTTTATTTTTCATTTTTTTTCTCCTCAATTAAATACTCAGTTTCTAGACTAATCGTTTTTTCTGCCAACAATTTCATCGCAAATGACAAGGTCGCCGATCGAACTGCGATATATTCTACGGGTATCTCTTGCTCCAATATCTGTGGATAGACTTCTCCTTGAGCCAATTGGCTAACCATTTTGATGGCTTTTTCTTGTTCGTGACAAAATAGATTGTAGGCTTCACGGATACCAACCGTTTTCCCTTGAAAGAGGATTCCTTCTTTAATTTCGGGAATTGTCAGGACTTGCTTCAATGATGTAATTGCAATTAAAAATGCAACATGCTCTTTGTTGTATCGTTTTTTGATGGGCGCTGGAACTAGCCCTAATTTCACATAATTATTTACCATTGAAGAGGTCAACAATGGATGTTTCTCACCTCGGATAACAGGAGAAAGATAGCGATCAACTAACGTTCTGACCTGATCCATATAAAGTTCTAAATCAGGAAGTTCATCCCACTGAGGTAAATGATAATTTTCCAGTTCTTTTCCCCATTCAATTAATTGTTGTCGCATTTTTTCCATTACTTGTTCTCCTTTGTTGTTTTCACAAACATCTTATTAGAGTTATTAAAAACATCCAATCTAGTTTTTTTAACTAGGTAATTCAATTATAATAAATTTCTCGAGAAAATAAAACAATTTTACTTGCGAATACCTAAAATAAAACAATCTTTCCCTCCTTAAATAGATACCTTGGTTCTTTGTTTGCTATTTTTTCTTACTTTTCTGATTCCTTAAGCCCTACGGATAGTAACTTGCTTACTTCTAAGCTTATTTGAAACCTTCAGTCCATTCGGCATGGTACACTGAATAAGAGTGAATGGAGGGAAATAAAGATGATTCCAACAGATAAATTTTTTCAAGGAGAAAACAAAACCCACCCTTTTTTTGAAGGATGGTATTTTAAACATCAAATCGGAAATAACGTTTATGCTTTCATTCCTGGCTATTCGATTGCGGAAAATGGCGAAAAGTCTCCCTTTATACAAGTAATCAGTCATGAACATTCCGAGATTTTTTATTTTGATAGTGCGCAACTCTTTATCGAAAAAGAACATTTTTTCATAAAAATTGGTGAAAATATCTTTAGTGAAAAGGGTATTTCTCTTTCGTTAACCAATGACAATCTGTCGATTCATGGAACGATTGATTATGGCGATTTTACACCTATCCATCGGACCTACTATGCCCCTAGTATCATGGGCCCTTTTTCTTATTTCGCTTTTATGGAATGTTACCATGGGATATTAAGCATGAAACATTCACTACAGGGAGAATTAGTCTGGAATGATCAACCCATTGATTTTGATCAGGGGATTGGTTATGTAGAAAAAGATTGGGGCTCTTCTTTTCCTGCAACTTATGTATGGGCCCAGTGTAATCAATTTGAGACGTCCGATGCACGTTTTTTCTTTTCTGCAGCAGAAATTCCATTTCTTGGTGGACGTTTTTTGGGAATCATCGCAGTGTTGCAGATCCAGAGCGAAGAATATCGCTTTGCTACTTACTACGGAGCTAAAATTTTATCGATCGTCCAAGAAAAAGACTATTTAGTTATCACGATCAAACAACAACAGCTTAAATTAACACTGGCAGTCCTGCAAAAAGACGGACATCCATTAATGGCGCCTCACAAAGGATTGATGAATCGAGTGATTCGTGAAAAAGCCAGTACAGAAATCTATGTAACGTTACAAAAAAATAATGAAACGCTTTTGGAACAAAAAGGGATCGCAGCAGGATTTGAGGAAGTGGATCATTTGCATGGTTTTACCTACTAAAATAGGAGACCCGCCATTAAAAATGGCGGGAAGGAGTAAAAATGAAAAAGTGTTAGGGTTAGTTCTTTTGCAAGAACTTTTGTTGGTTGGTATGGTTATATCATACTGAGCATTTGTGAATAAACTATGAATGAATTTCTATAAAGACGTAAAGTTTTTTATGATTTTTTTTAAGCTAGTCTTGCATTTTAAAATCTACAGTGCTACTATTATTAAGTAATATTCATTAAATATTTCATAAATTTATTGGGCCGTTAGCTCAGTTGGTAGAGCAGCTGACTCTTAATCAGCGGGTCGCGGGTTCGAGCCCCTCACGGCCCATTGGGTGCCAAACCCACGTCATCAGTACATTCTTGGCTACTTCGGTAGTTTCGAAAAGAGTGTACGTGATGACATTTTTTGTTTTTCGGATATATTTTTTTGATTGATCACTTAGTATTGTCCGGGGGAAAACTACGAATGAATGAACTCCGCCAAACCGTCAATTAATTAACCCACATTGCTTCCTCTAACAGATCTCTTCATCGCAACTAAATGATAGCGTTTACTTTATTAATAAAGCATTTATCGTTACAATCTAATTAAAGTTTCAATGAAACAAAGTAAGTCTAGCCCTTTGACGTATTACCAAAGAAGTTCGTACACCTTGGGATCCTATTTAGTTGATGAGACAGCCTTTTGCCAACCATTAACTAACTATTGGATCGTTTTATCAACTAGTGATTGGAGGAAAAAATTATGTGTGGACGTTATTTTTTTGATTTAGCATCCGATGAGCTGAAAAAATATTATGAACAAGTAAAGCCACAGGCAGAAAGTCGGCAAATCCACATTGGAAAAAATGAAATTTTTCCATCGAACCATGTAGTAACATTAGGTCTTAATCAAGAATCCGTTGTTGTGCCAGGTATCACTCGTTGGGGCTTTACCGGTTTTAAAAAAGGACAGCTAATGATCAATGCTCGAGCAGAAACTGTGGAAGAAAAAAAGACATTCTCTCACCCTTTCAAAGAGACTCGTTGTGTTTTTCCAATGTCGGGTTTTTATGAATGGGATTCTGACAAACACAAAGTAATGTTCACTGACAGTCAAACGTCCGTCCTTTATGTCGGTGGTTTTTATCGAATCCATAAAAATGAAGCTGGATTTGAAACCGAATCAATCATTTTGACCACTCAACCAAGTCAATCAGTGCTTCCCGTTCATGATCGCATGCCCTTAATCCTAGCAAAAGAACAGATTAAAGACTGGCTTAATGATTTAGATTTTGCAAGGAGTCAACTGACAGCGAAGATGCCTGAGTTAAGTCGACGAAATGTAGACGAAAACCATATATAACCAAAAACATACATGTACTGAAAAATACAATGAGCAAAATGCTTCTCAGATACTTCGGTTTGTTTTGAAGTGTTGAAGCATCATAACATTATTCAAATATTTACAAAAAATTGAACGAACACCTCAATACTAGCTGTCTTGCACAAAAACTTCTAATATATTGGTACAAAAAATGAAGCGTTCCAAAAATAGTAAAGACTATTTTCAGAACGCTTCATTATGATTTACTAGAGTTTGATCCAACTTTTCGTGATCAGTTACCTAAACATTATTCTTTCCAGCTATCGACTGTTTTTTGATTTTCTTTGATCCAGTCTTGTGCTGCTTGTTGTGGATCTTTTCCGTTATTGATTTCTAACATGACTTTTTCCATATCTTTTTCTGACCAGTGGAAATTATCTAAGACCTTATATGCTTCTGGTTGGTCTTCTTTTAATCCTTTGCGGACGATCGTATGGATTTCTTCAGCACTTCCCATAGCTTTTTTAGGATCTTCAAGATACTTCAAGTCATATTTAGCAAACATCCAATGTGGGGTCCAACCAGTAATAACGATTGGTTCTTTCTTTTTGATGGCTTGACCTAATGCCACTGTCATCGCACCTGAAGAAGAAGTTTCTACGGTCCAATCTTTTAAATTGTCATACTGCTTGATTGTATTTTCAGCAGCGTTTACGACTCCTGCACCAGGTTCAATACCTGTAATTTTCTTACCTGCTTGATTGGTTAATTCTTCAATCGAGTTGACATCCATATAGCTTGGAACAGCTAAGCCAACTTTAGCACCAGTTAAATTAGCACCTAGATCATTTATTTGGTCTTTGTACTGTGCATATTGAGAACCATGGGTTTTTGGTAACCACGCAGATACCATCCCATCTGATTCTCCCTTAGAAACAGATTCCCACATGATGGAATTATCTAATGGTGTGATCGACACATCATAGCCCATTCCTTTAAGTACTTCAGCAACTACATTCGTTGAAGCTACTTCAGTATCCCATTCTACATATGAAAGATTGATTTTTTTTGTTTCTTTGTTATTAGCTAAACTACCTAAGCCAATGGCACCTAAAATCACAACCACTACAGCTCCAATAATGATTCCTTGGCGTTTTTTACTTTTTTGTTTGTTCGCACCTGTCGCTTTTTTATTATTTGGTTGATTCAAATGTTGCGTAAAACGGTCAATGATGATCGCCAAGATAACTAAAGCTACCCCGTTAACAAATCCATTTCCGACTTGCGCACGTTGTAATGCTGACAAGACGCCACGACCTAATCCTGGCGCTCCGATCATTGAAGCAATCACGACCATTGAAAGTGACAACATGGTGGTTTGGTTGATCCCCGCCATGATCGTACTTTTAGCCAATGGTAATTCTAACTTGAACAGTTTTTGCCAACTGGTACTACCAAATGAATCAGATGCTTCCACCAATTCTTTTGGTACTTGGCGAATACCTAGATTTGTGAAACGAACAGTTGGTGGTAACGCAAAAATAACCGAAGCGAATACCCCTGGAACCATCCCGATCCCAAAGAATGCGACTGCTGGGATCAAGTAAACAAATCCTGGCATAGTTTGCATAAAGTCAAGGATCGGTTTGATGATACTTTGCGCTTTGCTGCTTTTTGCCATTAAGATTCCTAATGGTACACCAATAATGATGGAGATCATACTAGACAATAAGACAAGTGTCACAGTATTCATCAAATCAGACCATAACCCTTGATTGTAAATAAACCATAGACCGATCAACGTAAACAAGGTCAGTCCTGGACGTTTCTTAGAGATAAAGAATGCAACGACTGTTAATAAAAGGATGAACACTGGCGCTGGAATAACTAATAATAAATTAGTGATCCCAGACATCACTGCTTGCCCGATCGTTTGTAGAAAAGCAAATAGTCCTGCAAACGTAGTCGTAAACCATTCTGTCAATTTCTCAACCCAATCTGCTACGGGTAATTGATAGTTTAATAAATTATTCATGTTCATTCACCTCACCTGATTCTGCTAATGCTTCAATCACACTTCCTCGAATGACAACCCCTTTAAGTTTACCGTTGTCAACTACTGCTAGTGGCGTAGGTGAATCATAAATAATATTGAAGATATCACTGACAATCATGTCTTTCCCAATGACAGTGACATTTTCATCTAAGAAATCAATCAACGGCCGTTTTTGGCGTCTGGCTTCTAGCGCTTGATCAGCTGTAATGATTCCTTTTAAGTTTCGTTTTCTATCGACTGCCATCAACATACTTACTTCTTCGTTGCGCATTCGAGTCAATGCAACATTCGGACCATCTGATTCAATATTGGTAGTCAACGCTGGAACCATGATATTTTGAGCTGTTAAGACTTTGGAGCGGTCCACTTCCTCCACAAATTCTCGAACATAATCGTTAGCAGGATTTGTTAAGATTTCTTCTCCTGTGCCGATTTGCATGATTTCACCATCTTTCATCAATGCAATACGGTCACCGATTCGCAACGCTTCGTTTAGATCATGGGTGATGAAAATGATTGTTTTTTGGACATTTGATTGTAATTCGAGTAGTTCATCCTGCATTTCACGGCGAATCAACGGATCAAGAGCAGAAAAAGCTTCATCCATCAATAAAATCTCTGGATCGTTGGCTAATGCTCGAGCTAGCCCCACACGTTGTTGCATCCCACCAGATAATTGATTTGGATATTGATCTTTAAATGAAAGCAAACTTGAGTTTTCAAGTGCTTGTTCTGCTTTTTGTTGGCGTTCTTCTTTCGGAACTCCTCGAACTTCTAAACCATATTCCGTATTTTCTAAGATCGTACGATGTGGAAATAACCCAAAGTTTTGGAAAACCATATTGATCTTGTGACGACGAACTTCACGAAGTTCTTCTTTACTCAATTTTGAGATGTCTTCTCCATCGATATAGATGTTTCCTGCTGTTGGTTCGATCAAACGATTCAATAATCGAATCAAGGTTGATTTCCCACTACCGGAAAGACCCATGATAACGAATATTTCGCCTTCTTGAACATCAAAGCTAGCATCGTACACACCGACCGTTGCGCCGGTTTTTTTCAATATATCTGTCTTCGGTTGATGATTCTTCATCATTTCTAAAGCTACTTGTGTCTTTTTACCAAATATTTTTGTTAAATTTTTTACTTCTACCTTTACCAAACAAATTTCTCCTTTTTTATGTTTATGTAAATTCATTTTACTTTCTGAAAAAAGTGACCACACTATACTAACATCGTGTAGTCACTTTGTCAAAAAGGAGACTTTTTTGTTTGCTTCCAAAATAAAAAAAACTTGAATAAAGCCCTAGCGGTTAGGCTTATTCAAGATTAAAATTTGATGATAAAAAATAATTAAAGGACTAGTTTTCTGGATAGAAGAAATTAGTCATTCTTTGTAAGGTAAATTCGTTTCCAATGAAATGTACAGTGTCACCCGCTGTGAATTTGGCATACGGTCCAGGTGAAACGAGCAACTCTTCTTTATGGGAAATCGCAATCACTGTCGCTCCTGTTGCTTGCCAAATATTCAACTCGCTGATGGAGCGGTCAAGATGGGTCGCTTCTTTCGTCAACGTTAATTCAAATGGCAATAAAGGATTCATCTTATGTATCCGTTTCGTTTGACTGACTAATTGATCTAATAATTGTGAAAAATGATCCAATTCTTCTTGTTGCTTTTCTACACTTGCCATAATTTCGGCTTTTGTTTCTTGGATCGATTGAACATCTTGGTATTGCAATAAAAAATCTTTGGCTTTCTCTTTTGAGGCAACGAATGCCCCACTGCCATGGCGAACCTCCATGATCCCTAGATCAACTAGCACATTGATTGCTTTTCTTGTAGTTTCAGGAGAAGCATTATATGTACTTGCTAAAGTGGATCTCGCATGGATCTTCTCCCCCACCTGATAACGGTTTTCCACGATTCGTTCAGCCAGATCAACTGCGATTTGTTGGTATCTTGGACGAACAATTTTTTTCTTTCCTGCCATTTATTCTCCTCTTCCTTCTCTTTTTCAGTTACATCTTACTATGGGAAATCAAAATAAGCAAAAAATCTTAAAAAGGTTTTAAGTCTTTTCCTTGGAGAAAAATCAAAAGAAGCAGGATCAACCACAAAAAAAACAACGAACGATGAACTGTTTTTCGATCATCACTCGTTGTTTTTATCATCTCACATCCGTTAGATTTTCTTTACTGGGCAAGCACTTTTACAGTCATCACACGTTTTTCCTGATTTGATACGTGAAAACACGATATAACCAGCACTGCCAAAGATCAATACACTTAATAAAAAAGTCGCCATTTAATTTCCACCTTCTAATGATAACGTCAAAATTTCTTGTTTCTTCTGCTGTTTTTTCAATAAAGCGTAACCTAATCCAATCAGAACCATACCTGCTAAATAAGTCGAAAATACGATAGAGCCGCCTTCTAATAAATGAGCGAACTGATAAATCATGAAGCTTACCAAGTAAGCAAACCCACATTGATAGCCAACTGCGATCAGTGTCCATTTCCTTGAATTCATTTCACGATGGATCGCACCGATTGCTGCAAAACAGGGAGCACAAAGCAGATTGAAGGACAATAAGGAATAAGCAGCAGCGGAAGTATACGTCCCTTGCAATGCTTGCCAAATCTCTCGACCATTTTCCGCTACTTCTTTGTGCCCAAACAAAATACCAAAAGTCCCAATGACATTTTCTTTGGCCACTAATCCAGTGATCGTAGCTACTGTTCCTTGCCAATTCCCCCATCCTAGTGGTTGGAAAAGAGGAGCCACAATCCGTCCAACACTTGCTAGAATACTTTGATCTTCTGTAACAGGTTGACCAAAAAAGTTATACGAAGAAGTAAACCAAATCAAAATACTTGAAACAAAGATGATCGTTCCTGCTTTTTTGACGAATGATTTACTGCGGTCATAGGTTTGGCGTAAAATCGTTGTTCCTTGTGGAAAATGATACGCTGGTAGTTCCATAATAAATGGTGCGGTATCGCCAGCAAATAACTTCGTCTTCTTCAACATGATCCCTGATAAAACGATGGAAGACATACCTAGAAAATAAGCAGAGGGTGCTACCCAAGAAGTATGGGGGAAAAACGCTCCTGCTATCAAAGCAATGATTGGTAATTTAGCAGAACATGGCATAAACGTCGTGACCATGATCGTCAAGCGCCGATCTTGCTCATTTTCAATGGTTCGGCTAGCCATCACCCCTGGAACGCCACAACCTGTAGCAATCAACATAGGAATAAACGATTTCCCTGACAAACCAAATTTCCGAAATAAACGATCCATCACAAAAGCGATCCGTGACATGTAGCCACAATCTTCCAAGAAACTTAAACACAAGAACAAGACGATCAGCTGAGGTAGAAAGCCCAACACTGCGCCTACCCCTGCTATGATTCCATTGAGAATCAATTGTTGCATCCACTGTGCCACTTGCCAGTTGACCAGTACCTGTTCGACGTGTTGTGGCAACCAGCTGCCAAATAACGTGTCATTGATCCAATCAGTTCCCATTGTTCCGATTGTTTGAATCGCTAAATAATAGATCAGCCACATGACAAAAGCAAAAATTGGTAAAGCGAACCAGCGATTAGTAACGATTCGATCGATTTTATCACTGATGGACAAGCGAAATGAATCCGTAGACACGACACAAAGTGCAGTAAGTTGCGTTAGCCATTCATATCGTTCATTAATAACTATCGTTTCGCTATCTTCATCAAATAGTCTCTCTGTCAGACGAATCAGCTGCTCAATTTCTTTTTCTTGTTTTGTCGTTATTGTTTGTTTTTCCCATAACTGTGGATCACGCTCAAAATATTTGATGGCAGACCAGCGTTGAAAAGGCTGATCTTTTCCTAATATCTCTTCGATTTCATGGATTGCAGCTTCTAGTCGATCGTCATAATTAGTTAGTAAGGATACCTTCTGTTCTTTTGGCTGCTTGGAGGCATCAATGATTTTCTTCGTGAGTTTATCCAACCCTTCTTTTTTCAATACACTGATAGGAACCACAGGTATGCCTAAACCATAACTTAATTTTTCGACATTGATTTTTTTGCCATTTTTTTTAATGATATCCATCATATTCAGTCCGATAATGATGGGGATGCCTAGATCTAATAATTGTGCAGTCAGATAAAGATTTCTTTCTAAATTTGTGGCATCGACAATATTGATGATCAGATCAGGACATTCGTTGGTCAGATAATCTCTCGCAATTACTTCTTCAGGTGTATAAGGTGACAGGGAATAGATTCCAGGTAAATCTTGAATCTTGATTATCGGATTCTTCTTCATTTTTCCTTCTTTTTTTTCCACCGTTACCCCTGGCCAATTCCCTACGTATTGTTTAGCACCAGTTAAGGCATTGAATAAACTACTCTTTCCACTATTAGGGTTACCGACTAAAGCTACCTTCATTTTTTACACCTCTTTTTGCACAAGGATCAACATTGCTTCTTCTTTACGAAGCGTTAACTCATACCCTCGCAAGGTAATTTCTAGCGGATCTCCTAGTGGTGCTAATTTTCTTACGGTCAAAGGAACATTTTTCGTTACACCCATATCCATCAAACGCCGTTTAACAGCGCCTTTTCCATGTATTCCTACAACGATTCCTCGTTCTCCAACAGTCAGTTGATCTAATGAAGTCCAGTTATCCTTAGAAAGTTCGTTCTTTTTCACTAAAATTTGTTTAAACAACTCTCGATCGATCGCGATCCGATTATTTTTT
The DNA here is from genome assembly GCF_051711005.1 of Enterococcus sp. DIV1682a. Classification (NCBI taxonomy): domain Bacteria; kingdom Bacillati; phylum Bacillota; class Bacilli; order Lactobacillales; family Enterococcaceae; genus Enterococcus; species Enterococcus sp. DIV1682a. The sequence goes on along the minus strand of NZ_JBIOLT010000001.1, from coordinate 450,239 downwards.
AGCAGGACGATTCCATTACTTCCTGATCGATTGATAACAACGAGTTTACTTCCAACGATTATACCGAGATTTTGCAAATGTTTTTTGACTGCTTCACTCGTTTGCAATTTTTCAATTTGGTAAACAAGATTTAGCTTCGCTTCTTCTAAAGGGACAGTGGCATCTAAAGATAAAGTAGCATTCAAATTCATAAATCGATTTTCATCTCCTTCTTGTGAAAAACATCATGATAGTTCTTTCTATTTATTTTCCCTATTATTTACTTCATTTATCAACATACATTGAGAATCATTCTCAATAAGAATACTCTCGTTACTTCATAAAGTCAACGAACGTTGTGATTTTATGAGCGAACTTTCATTTAACCACTTAATAAGGAGATAAAAAAATCTTTTCGGGGATTTTTCCACAACCTTCACTGTACTAAAACAAGTATTTTTTCCCCTGTTACTTGTTTTCAGCTGTTTTTCAAAAACCACAAAACATAGTATTCCACAGTTTCCACAACACAAGATGTAGTGTTTGTTGTTTGACTTTTTTACTAATAGTTTTATACTATTCATTATAGATAAACAAGAGCTGTGGAGGAGGCAATACACATGAATGTCAAAATATTTTCTAAAAATAATTGTATGCAATGCAAGATGGTCAAACGCTTTTTAACTGACAACCAAATCGATTTTGAAGAAGTTAATATCGACGAACAACCAGATGCAATTGAATGGTTAAAAGCTCAAGGATTCCAAAGTGTTCCTGTCATTACGTCAGATGCACAAACGGTGATCGGGTTTCGACCAGATCAACTTCGCAAACTTGCTAGTTAGTCACCAGTCAATCGAAATGGAAAAGAACGTAGAATTGGATTTGATGGAATTGAGGCACTTGTTTTTGCCGTAAACTCCCCAAATCCTTTTTTACAGCACGAAACAATATTCACTATCAAAATATGGAATGAAGGTTGGGCGTACTTATGAGTCTTAAGCAGTTAAAAGATGTTAGTTACTTTAAATTAAACAATGAAATCAATCGACCAGTAAATGGTCAGATCCCGCTAAATAAAGATAAAGAAGCGCTAACCGCTTTTTTTGAAGAAAATGTCAAACCAAACACGATGACGTTTGCAACAGCAATGGATAAAATCAATTATTTGATTGAAAACGACTATTTAGAGTCAGAATTTATCCAACTGTACTCTGCTGAATTTATTGAATCACTTTATCAATTTTTAGCAGAACAACACTTTACCTTTAAATCATTTATGGCTGCCTACAAATTTTATTCACAATATGCGTTAAAAACGAATGACGGGACTGCTTATCTTGAATCTTATGAAGATCGAGTAGCTTTCAACGCACTTTATTTTGCTAATGGTGATGAACAATTGGCGCTGTCTTTAGCAGATGAAATGATCCACCAACGTTACCAACCTGCTACCCCTTCTTTCTTGAATGCCGGTCGGAAACGTCGTGGGGAACTCGTTTCTTGTTTCTTGACACAAGTAACTGATGATATGAACTCTATCGGTCGTTCGATCAACTCTGCTTTACAACTATCACGTATCGGTGGTGGTGTTGGGATCACTCTTTCAAACCTACGTGAAGCGGGGGCACCGATCAAAGGTTATGAAGGAGCAGCAAGTGGTGTTGTCCCTGTTATGAAATTATTTGAAGATAGTTTTAGCTATTCAAACCAATTAGGTCAACGTCAAGGTGCTGGTGTCGTTTATTTGAACGTCTTCCACCCAGATATCATTGCTTTTCTTTCTGCCAAGAAAGAAAATGCAGATGAAAAGATCCGAGTAAAGACACTTTCACTTGGTGTAATCGTTCCTGATAAATTTTACGAGTTAGCTCGTAAAAATGAAGAAATGTATCTTTTCAGTCCTTATAGTGTGGAAAAAGAATATGGCGTGCCATTTTCTTATGTCGACATCACTGCTGAGTATGATCATTTAGTAGCGAATCCTAATATTCGGAAACAAAAAATCAAAGCACGTGAACTTGAAAATGAAATTTCGAAATTACAACAAGAATCCGGTTATCCTTATATCATCAATATTGATACAGCTAATCGTGAAAATCCAGTTGACGGAAAGATCATCATGAGTAACTTGTGTTCGGAAATCCTACAAGTTCAAACACCTTCTGTTATCAATGGAAAACAAGAATATGAAGTATTAGGAACGGACATCTCATGTAATCTCGGTTCGACTAACATCGTTAACTTGATGGACAGCCCTGATTTTGGTCAGTCTGTGCGTACGATGACACGGGCATTGACTTACATCACAGATGCTTCCGATATCGATGTTGTCCCTCCAATCCAAAATGGAAACAAATTGAATCATACGATCGGACTAGGAGCAATGGGCTTACACACTTTCTTTGCGAAGGAACAAATGGCGTATGGCTCTGAAGAATCCTTAGATTTCACAAATATTTACTTTATGCTTTTAAATTACTGGACATTAGTTGAAAGTAATACGATTGCTCGTGAAAGAAAACAAGTCTTCCATAACTTTGAAAAATCTGCTTATGCAGATGGAAGCTATTTTGATAAATATGTTACTGGAGAATTCCAACCAAAATCTGATAAAGTAAAAGCTTTATTTGAAGGAATCTTTATTCCAACTGCTGAAGATTGGGAAAACTTAAAACAAGCGATCATGACCGATGGTTTATACCATCAAAATCGTCTAGCTGTAGCACCGAATGGTTCGATTTCTTATATCAATGACACTAGTGCAAGTATTCATCCGATTACACGCATGATCGAAGAGCGTCAAGAAAAGAAAATCGGGAAAATCTATTACCCAGCGCCTTATCTGTCAAATGAAACAATTCCTTACTATACTTCAGCTTATGACATGGACATGCGAAAAGTCATTGACATTTACGCAACTGCTCAACAACATGTAGATCAAGGAATGAGTTTAACCCTATTTATGCGTTCTGAAATCCCAGAAGGTCTATATGAATGGAAAACAACGACTAAACAAACAACACGTGATTTGAATATCTTACGTCACTACGCTTTCCATAAAGGAATCAAATCAATTTATTACGTTCGGACGTTTACTGATGATGCAGAAGAAATCGGCAGCAATCAATGTGAAAGTTGTGTCATCTAAAACAAGTAAGCAAAAAATGAACAGACAGGTAATTTAAATAAAGGAGCATTTCTCATGTCAGAAACTTACTATGAAGCAATAAACTGGAATGAAATTGAAGATATCATTGATAAATCTACGTGGGAGAAACTAACTGAACAATTTTGGTTAGATACCCGTATTCCTTTGTCTAATGATTTAGATGACTGGCGGACACTGTCACAGTTAGAAAAAGATACGGTTGGCCATGTCTTCGGTGGACTGACTTTACTCGATACTGTCCAATCAGAAAGCGGAATGGATCAGCTGCGTAAGGATGTCCGTACGCCGCATGAAGAGGCTGTATTGAACAATATCCAATTTATGGAATCGGTCCATGCAAAAAGTTATTCTTCCATTTTTAGTACATTGAATACAAAAAAAGAAATCGAAGAAATCTTTGAATGGACGAATACAAATCCTTATTTACAAAAAAAAGCGGAACGTATCAATGAAATCTACAAAAATGGCACAGCTTTAGAAAAGAAAATCGCTAGTGTGTTCTTAGAAACATTCTTATTTTATTCCGGCTTTTATACTCCTCTTTATTATTTAGGAAATAATAAGTTAGCGAATGTAGCAGAAATCATCAAATTGATTATTCGAGATGAATCTGTTCATGGGACTTACATTGGCTACAAATTCCAATTAGGTTACAATGAACTATCAGAAGAAGCACAAGAGCAGCTAAAAGACTGGATGTATAATTTATTATATGAATTGTACGAAAATGAAGAACGTTATACCGAGGAACTGTATGATCCAATCGGTTGGACGGAAGAAGTAAAAACATTCTTGCGCTACAATGCCAATAAAGCATTGATGAACCTGGGAATGGATCCACTTTTTCCAGATACAGCGAATGATGTCAATCCAATCGTGATGAACGGTATCTCTACCGGTACCAGCAACCATGATTTCTTCTCACAAGTGGGAAATGGCTACCTCTTAGGGCATGTGGAAGCAATGCAAGATGACGATTATTTGATTGGTTTAGATGACTAAATAGGAAAAGAACGTTTAAGCGTTGGGTTGTCCCCACCTTAAACGTTCTTTTTTATGTGCTTTTTTATGTGCTTTTTCTCAGTCAATCATTTGATATGTTCATGAAACTAAATATGGAAAATTCTCTCTGCATACTGGTCTTCGATTTTTAGATTTCGTTCGTGTCCCCCATCGATATTCGCACTTAAATAAACTGGCGGTTCAAAACCTTGAGCAACCATTCGCTCAATGGCTTCTAACATCGTTTGTTGGAGTAACAATGTAGCCGCATATGTCGAAGTCCCGCATACTTTGGTCTCTAATCCATCAACAGGTAATACCGCATCGCCATAAACAGAGTGGTTATCTAAAACAACATCCGCAAATTCATATAATAACTTTCCACTTTCATGTCGTGAAGTGGATGCTTTAGAGGCAGCCAATGCCGTGACCACGATCAATTTATTTCCACGCTTTTTGATTTCCTCAGCCATTTCAATTGCCATGGGGTTTCTCCCAGAATTAGAAATCAGGAAAAAGACATCATTGGGATGGATGGATACTTTGTGCATGAGCGTTCGTCCGACACCAGCATGTTGTTCGTACATGCCCCCCGCAGGATCTAAAATCAGTTTTGACGGTATCAATCCACCTGCACGCCCACTGATTTCTAGCGCTGCTGCATGGGAATGTCCGCTACCAAAAGCCTGCGTAATCCCACCGTTCATAATTCCATCGGCTACGATTTGGGCTGCTTTCGTTATATTTTCTGTTTCATACTTCTCTAATGTTTCAGTTAATTTTTTACATTCTTCAAAAAATGCGAGTGTCATAAGGCTCTCTCCTTTTTATGATTATTCCTCATTTAGTTAGAAAATCACATGATTCCGAATACTCTTAATAAGATCGATAACACCATGATCGCTAAAATCGCTCTTGTTGAATTAAAGTATTTTTTGCCTAACAACCAATAAATGACACCCACTAAAAGGGCTGGAATCATCATCGGCATGATCTGATCTAGTGTTTCTTGAAGGTTAAGTTCGACATCTCCCGTTTTAAAGGTCCAAGTAATTTGGGCATTGATCACCGATGGAATCATGGCACCAATCACCGTGACCCCTAATAAAGTAGCAGCATTGGTCAACGCATTCAAATGTCCGGACATACTAGTCACTAATTTCACGCCTTGAGTATAACCTATTCTTACAGAGAAAAATCGAAAGACTAAAATCGCCAGATTTACTAATACCCAAACAGCAACTCCGATCGCGTTTCCTTGTAGAGCTAAATAGGAAGCCACTGAACCAAAAACAGTTGGGAACAATACTCCAAAAATCGTATCCCCGACACCGGCAAAGGAACCCATTAATCCAGTTTTCAAACTAGACACCGTATCTTTTGATTGTTTGCCTTCCGCTTCTTCAGTAGCGATATCGATTCCCAAAATAAAACCGCCCATATGTGGTGTGGTATTAAAAAATTGACTTTGCATGTTCATCATGGCAATCTTGGTTTCTTCATCGTCGCCGTAGAGTTTTTCGATGATCGGTAACATGGAGTACAAATAGCCCCCACCCATCATTCGCTCATAGTTCCAAGACAATTGGCTACCATACAACCAATTGATACTTACTTTATCTAGGTCTTTTTGATTAATCTTCGTACTCATCAGCACTTAATCCTCCTTTTCCATTTGCATCAGCTTGAGCCACTTGTGTCAGATTGTTTTGCTTTCCAATCAAATTCTTAAATTGTAAAATGGCTAAAGCCAATCCTAATAAAGCCACGCCAAACATAGGCATCTTTAAGTAAGCAACTGCCAAAAACCCAATCATCAAGTACGTAATGAAATTTTTAACTGGTAAAAATCTTAATAAAATGGCGATACCGACTGCTGGTAACATGCCTCCTGCAACCGCCAACCCACCAGTCAACCATTCTGGAATTACATCTGAAACAATTTGAATCACTCGGTCACCAAAACTAAAGACGATAAAAATAGGTACTCCTCGTGATAATCCCCAACTCATTGCTCCCAACAAGTGATAAATTCTTATTTTTTTAGTATCAGCTAAACGAATATTTTTATCGATTCTCTTTTGAAAGAACACATTGCAAAATCGAGCAAAAATATCTAACTGGATCATCAACAATGCTACTGGAACAGCTAATCCGATACCAAATTCCACACCTCTTCCACTCGTAATCGCAAAAACAGTTCCCACGATCGAAGCGGTCATATAATCTGGGACACTTGCTCCTCCATAAGCTTGAATCCCCAATCCCATTAATTGCAATGTCGCACCTACTGCCAATCCAGTGGTCAGATCCCCCATTACTAAACCTGTAATGGTACCTACGATCAGTGCTTGGTTAGCAATCACATTGATCCCTAAATTTTCGATGATGACATAAAATCCTAACAGTGATAATACGATGATTTGCCAAATTTCTATATTCATTCGTTCCCCCTACTTTCCGTAAAATTGTGAAAATCGTTTTTCTTCTTCCATTGGTACCATTTGTGCCGTCACAACGACTCCTGCTTTTTCCAACTCTAAAATCTTCGCAATTTCTGCTTCGGTTAAAAAGACGGATTTTTTGATTTGAAGGGTTCCTTCTCTCGAACTGGCATTGCCTAAATTAAATGATTCAATTGGTACACCCGCATCGATCAAATCAAAGATCGTTTGAATCTTTTTGGTAAGCAACATGATTTTTTGATCTTGATAAATCCCTTCTTTTAACCGTTTTGCAGCGGTAACCGTTTTCAATATACTCAATTTGATACCACCAGGAACAGCAGCTTTTAAAGAGGCCTTAGCAATTGGATCATTGACCACTCCATCATCAACGATCATAACTCTTGTTGTTCCCATTTTCCCTAACCAAAGTGTCGCTACTTGACCATGGATCAACCGTTCATCCAATCGGACATGGCTGATCCCCAATTCACTCATTTTGTTGGAAACGGAAGCCACAACTGATGGCTCAGTCTCTGCTGTGTTCGATGGTAAATCCGCTGCGGTGCTTCCAAGGGACATTTTAATCCCTTGAACACCGACGGTCGAAATAGTCTGAACGATTTCATTCAGCGAAGCCTTAGGATTAAAGCGTTCGCTATAAGCTTGAAGCAGCATCGGAATATTCAAACCAGAAACAATTTCGATTTTTCTGCTTCCTTCTTCTTTCAGCTGGTTCAGCTGATTAAAAGGTGTCCCACTCCATAGATCAACTAAACACAACAGTTCATCATCAACGGAATACTTCGCTAACACCTGTTCCACTTGGTGGCGAAACTCTTCTGGACTATTTTCAGGCATCAATACACACACATCTACCTGTTCTTGTTCTCCAAAGATCATGTCTCCCGTTTGCTTTACGCCTAAAGCGAACTCGCCATGGCTTGCAAGAATAATGCCGATACTCATTTTTCTTCCTCCTTTAGTGTCAATTCAATCACTGGGATCAATTCATTTGGTTCTTTAATCGGAATGTTTAGCATCAACATGCTCGGGTCAAGCGCCTCCTTCACATGAACTTCAGTAATCTCTTTGTATAAATTAGTTGTCGCTTTTCTTTCTCCTCCTAAATGCTTCGTATCGACAAAACGAATCTCGGAACCATCATTGAGCAGTTTCGCAAACTTCACTTTCCCACCTAATTCTGGTAATAAAATCGTTCGATAAGGCCAACTAAAAATGTGAAGATATAATTTATTTCCTTTTTGAGTGTATCGACAATCTTGAGGTGGTGTAAAACTAGATAACCCCGCACCGTAAATCGCTTTTCCATGTTTTCGTAGCCATTGACCAACAGAACTTAAAATGCTATCGCTATTGTCATCCCACTCTCCTCGTGCGTTTGGTCCAATATTCATCGTGAAATTCCCACCTTTGGAGACAGTATCCACTAGTTGTTTCGCTACCATTTCACTCGTTTTGAAATTAAGGTTGTCCCGATCGTAACCCCAACTATTATTTAAGGTTTGAACGGTTTCCCATACCTCTTCTTCATTGTCCATTGCCTTACTTCTAGCAAATTGTTCTGGGGTAAGTACACCACGATGTAAGTCTAACCGGTCATTGATCAAAATATTGGGTTGAATCTTATGGATCATTTTTTCTAATTCAACACTTCCCCAATCTTGCGCCCCTTTACCGACCGAAGTCCCCCAATCTCTGCTTTTATAAGAAAAATCAAACCATAGATAGTCGATCGTACCGTAACTTGTCAATAATTCTCTGACTTGATTTGCCATAAATTGGCGATAATTTTCCACGTTGCCAGGATGTTGTTCGATATAGGTTGGATTATTTCTCATTGGATGATAGCCATCTACTAAGAAATCTGGATGATGCCAGTCTAATAGAGAATAATAAAGACCGATCTTGATTCCAACTTGACGAAATGCTTCAATCAATTCTCCTAACAAATCTCTCTGATATGGTGTTTTTCCTATGTGATATTCTGTTTCTTTCGTATGCCATAAACAAAAGCCATCATGATGTTTTGCTGTAATGATGACATACTTAAAACCTGCTTCTTTGGCTTTTTGAGCCCATTCATGTGGATCTAATAAATCAGGATCGAATTGATCCAGATATTTTTGGTAATCTGCTACACTGATTTCTTCTAAAGTCTGGACCCATTCATGTCTTCCTGCCACTGAATACAATCCGAAATGAATAAATAAACCATATCGACTCTCAGAAAACCATTTTCGTTCACTATTTACACTCATTTTTTTCCTCCGTTAACATTTCTATTTGATTTAACCAAAGTATAACGAGCAATTTAAAACGTTTCCATACTTGAATAATTTGTTGACATTTATTCAAAAAATGATTCACGCGAAAATATGTAAGCGTTCTATTGTATGATTATAACCGAAGCAGATTTGCTATCCACTTAGAAAAGGAGGAAAAATCTATGAGTACGATCTTAGCCTTTGATTTAGGTGCTACCAGTGCGCGAGGTATCGTTTTTTCCTTAATGAATGGTCAAATCAAGGAAGAAAAAGTTTATCGTTTCACTGATTACCAAGTGATTGATCCCAACAAAGATGAAATCCATTGGAATATTGAGAAAATCATGACGAATATCAAGGAAATCATTACTTTAGCAACTACAGAATATGTCATTGAAAGTATCGGTATCGATACATGGGGCTGTGATTTTGGTTTGATAGATAAAAAAGGACAGCTAGTGCTACCACCACTTTGCTATCAAACTATGCTGAAAGAACCTAATTTACATTATGGTGGGGATTTACCAACTCACTTTCACGAACGTACAGGGATTCCAAATGCATCGATCAATACCAGTTCCCAACTACTCTACTTGAAAGAACATTATCCTGAGCAGCTAAATAAAGCAAGTACTCTTTTGATGATGCCTGATCTGATCCATTTTTTATTAACAGGTACGATCTTAACAGAATCTTCGATCGCCTCAACGAGTCAATTATTCGATATCGATAAACATCAATGGGCATCCGACCTTATTGAACAATTAGGGATTTCCCCTTCCTTGTTCTCAACGATCGTTCTTCCATATACAAAAATCGGTTTGATAAATCTAGCCGAAAAACAACTTCCGATTCATTCGGTGATGTCCCATGATACTGCTAGTGCGATCTTTGCTTTACCAACCAACGATCACTCTTGTTTCTTTTTATCCTCTGGCACCTGGTCTGTTCTAGGAGAAAAATCAGAAAGAGGAATTTTGGTCAATCACCCATTAGATACGAACTATTCTTATGAACAAGCCGGTGATGGAAAAATATTAAAACTCAAAAACATGTTAGGAATGTGGTTCATTGAGGAAGCTTTAGCGTTCAGCAATCAAACCCAGTCAATCACGATCCAACAGATCCAAGACATGCTACTTACTGCTGAGCCGATTCATTTTTTCTTTGATAACGAACATCCTGAATTTTTGAGTAAAGGTCAATTTGTAAAAAAATTGCAGCAATACGGAAACCAACATCATTTTTCATCAATTGAAGAGCCACAACAATTGTTTTTAGCCATCTATCAAAATCTAGCATTTAAATACGCTGAAACGTTCGATAAATTAGCAGGTTCCGCTCCTTTCACTAATCTATATTTATTTGGTGGTGGGAGTAAATCACACTTTTTGACTCAACTAACAGCCAATTTAACGCAAACAACGATAGAGGTCTGCTATTCTGAAAATTCAGCTTTAGGTAATGCGTTAGCCCAATTTTTAGCGATCAAAGCAATCAAAAATAGAGACGAATTAGTTACGCTCGTTACAGAAAATTATCCACCAATTTCTTTTTTTCCAGAAACTTCGACACCCTTTAACCAAACTTATATCAACTATAAACAATTTATGAGGAGGAACATCAATGAATTATCCTAAAATCGGCATTAGACCCACGATCGATGGCAGACAAGGAGGCGTCCGTGAATCATTAGAACAACAAACGCTGGACATGGCGCGTCGAGCAAAAGAATTGATCGAATCATCCCTTTATTACATGGACGGCACTCCAGTACAGTGCGTTTTACCAGAACAAACGATTGGCGGTTACGCCGATGCCAGCTTTGTTGACGATGATTTTGCCCGTCAAGATGTGGTCGCTACCTTAACGGTGACACCTTGCTGGTGCTATGGCACAGAAACGATCGATTTACGACCAGATACCTTTAAGGCGATTTGGGGATTTAATGGTACAGAACGACCAGGAGCTGTTTACTTAGCTGCCGCTATGAGTGGCTATGCGCAAAAAGGAATCCCTGCCTATAAGATCTATGGTGAACAAGTCCAAGATAGTGACGACAAGTCGATTCCAGCTGACGTCCAAGAAAAAATCTTACTCTTTGCACGTGCGAGTGTGGCTGCCGGGGAAATGAAAAACAAATCTTATGTGAATATCGGTGCTTCTTCAATGGGAATTGCCGGTAGTCAAATCAATCAAACCTTTTTTGAAAAATATCTAGGAATGCAAGTTGAATATGTGGATATGACTGAAGTCTTACGTCGAATCGAACTAAATATCTTTGATCCGAAAGAATATGACACCATTAGAACTTGGATCAAACAATATTGTCAGGAAGGAATCGATATCAATGCAGGCAAGTCATTCCCTGAAGTCATTACAAAATCACGCTATATCGCTGAAGAAGATCAGTGGGACTTTATTGCCAAACAAACCCTAATCGTTCGTGATCTTTTATTTGGCAACCCTGAACTAGCAAAATTGGGTTGGATGGAAGAAGCAAAAGGCAGAAATGCCATTGCTGGAGGGTTCCAAGGACAACGACAATGGACCGACTGGCTACCCAATGGCGATTTTATGGAATCTATTTTAACAAGTACTTTTGACTGGAACGGCCCTAAACAACCCGTCTCATTCGCTACTGAAAATGATACCTGTAACGCTGCTGCTATGTTATTTGGCTCTTTATTGACTAATAAAGCACCGATTTTTTCCGATGTCAGAACCTATTGGAGTGCGGAGTCAGTGGAAAGAATCACTGGGCACAAATTAACGGGTAAAGCACAACATGGCTTAATCCATCTACTGAATTCAGGTGCGAGTGCTTTAGATGGCAGTGGTGGAAGTATCGATCACGAAGGTAATCCAACGATGAAAGAATTTTGGAATATGACAAAAACCGATATCCAAGCTTGCTTAGAAAAAACAAAATGGTGTCGTGCTAATTATGAATACTTTAGAGGCGGTGGCTTCTCCAGTCAATACCATCTACAAGCAGAATTACCTTTAACGCTCATTCGTTTGAATATCGTTGAGGGTGTGGGACCAACTTTACAAGTAGCAGAGGGTTATTCCTGTTCATTACCTGATGAAGTCCATGACATCTTAAACGAACGAACCGATCAAACATGGCCAACACTCTGGTTTGCACCAAACTTAGGTGAGAAAGGTTTTGAAGATGTGTATACGATGATGAACCACTGGGGAAGCAACCATGGCGCTAGTGTACACGGTCACGTAGGCGCAGAACTACTGACATTAGCCAGTATGTTGCGCATTCCCGTTTCACTTCACAACGTACCTAGTGAAAAAATCTTTAGACCCCACGCCTTTTCTGGTTTCGGAACAAAAGATTTAGAAGCAGCTGATTTCAATGCTTGCCAATCATTTGGCCCCTTTTATAAATAAGATGATGGAAGAAGGATTATGATGTATTCAATACAAAAACAAGAATTGATCGATTATGGAAATAAATTAATAGCAGATGGCTATACCTTAGGAACAGGCGGAAATTTAAGTACGTATATCCGACAAGATGAAGTGATGCTCATCACGCCTTCTGGAATCCCATTTGATAAAATCGAATTACCTGACATCGTGACTATGCGATTAGATGGCACGATCGTTCAAGGTCATCGTCGTCCTTCCAGTGAATGGCGAATGCACGGAATCATGTATGAAAAGCGGGAAGATCTGGACTATATCATCCATGGTCACACGATTTATTCCACTGCCCTAGCGGTCCTCAGACAACCATTGCCTGCATCACATTACATGATTGCTGTTGCCGGTAAAGATGTTCGTTGTGCAGACTATGCTTCATTTGGCACGGAAGAATTATCTCTAAATGCCTATGAAGCCATGAAAGATCGAAAAGCCGTTTTATTAGCAAATCATGGCGTTTTGACTGGTGGAAAGACAATGACTGAAGCCTTTGCCGTTTTAGAAGAATTAGAATATTGTTCAAAAGTCCATATCATAGCTTCAAGTGTTGGCAAACCAACCTTGATGTCCGAAGAAGAAATGGCAAATATGGCGATTCGTTTTAAAACATACGGACAAAAATAAGTTTCTTGTGGTACACTTTAGTCATGTTAGACCAGTGGTTAAGGAGGGATAGCCATGACTGAGTCACGAAAAGAACAAATCTTAACTTTGCTAAAAAAATATAAAAAATTAGATAACTCAGAACTGCAAAAACAGTTGTTTTGCTCTCCTTCGACTTTAAGGCGTGAATTAGTCGCACTTGAAAAAGATGGGATCATCCGTCGTTACCGTGGTGGTGTCGTTTTAGAAGTCGAACGAAATCACGTCATCTCAACAAATTATCGTGAAAATGTCATGGTTCAAGAAAAAGAAAAAATTGCGGAGATCGCTAGCACATTTATCGGACCAGGAATGAGTCTTTTTATTGACTCAAGTTCAACTGTGAAACAGCTGCTCCCCTATTTAGTTAAACTGTCAAATCTCGTTGTCATAACCAATGGCTTGAAAATCGCCTATGAGCTTTCTCAAGCTTGTACGGAAGATTCCAAAGTTTTTATGCTGGCGGGTGAAGTAATCAAGGATGCCGAGAGCGTTGTTGGGGACTATGGGAATTCTTTCTTAGACCTTTTTCAAATCGATTTATGTATTTTTAGTTCGACAGGAATTGATTTATCAGGGATCTATGAAGCTAATTTTGCTCAAGCCTTAGTGAAAAAGAAGGTAATGTCTAGAGGAGATAAAAGTTTGTTATTAGTCGACTATACAAAATTTGATAAAAAACATGCGTATAAATTTTCTGATTGGACCTCTTTTGAATACATCGTCACGGATCAACAACCAGCAGATGATTACTTACAACTTGCATTGAAACACGATACCGAATTTCTCTATTGATCGATCATTTTTGAGAGATCGTGACAGAGGTACCTAAACCTAAGTACGCAAAATAAACCAAAGAATCCAAAAAATAGATTTCCCTATTTTTGAAGTTCTTTGGTTTATTTTTTGTTTATATTCTCAGCATTTCTTACACGGGTATTGCAAGAAAAGCGTATTTATTCCCTAAAAGTAATTTTTGATTCTTGTATAGCTATAGACTGTACGCATTTATACTATTTGATTCGACTGTTTTTCCAGTCATCTCTTCAAAATCTTTTTTCATGATCTCCCAAGAAGTTTTGATATCCTCATCTAAGCCGAATAATCCGCTACGCCCAATAATATAAATATCTGGATTGGCTTGATCAATTCGCTTAAATGATTGACGGTTAGACGAACCATCCATTTCGATCAAATAATGATATCCTTTTTCTTGCCGTAATTGTCGTAATGCGGTGATTTTATCTAATGTACTTTCGATAAATCGTTGACCAGCAAATCCTGGATCAACTGTCATGATCGTTACTTTATCAACTAATTCGATATAAGGAAAAATCGTTTCAATTGGTGTTTCAGGGTTTAAGACTACTCCAGCTTTTAAGCCAGCATCATGGATTTGATCAATTAAACGAAAAGCTAAACCATCAAGTAATTCAGCATGCATACAAATCCACTCACATTTTTGTTGGATTAGTTGATTTACCCAAAAACTTTGATCGCTGACCATTAAATGAGCAGACATAGGTAATTGACTGATTTTACGTACTTCATCGATGAACCATGGCGATAATGTAATGTTCGGAACGTAATGGCCGTCCATGATATCGATATGGTAAGAATCAACATGTTCATTCAAAAATTCGATTTGTTCTTTGAATTTATCTAAATCCATCGTCATTAAGGATGGTGAAAAAGCTACTTTGCTCATTGAAAAAACTCCTTTATTCTATAATTTATCTACACTATAGCGACACCTTTTAACTAATTTGCTTTATCGCTTAAAAGATTTGAATGTCATCTAAACGAATGTCTTCCTCTTCTTTTTCTGGGACTGTTGTGACTTCCTCACCAACATCTTTCTTAATGATGGCTAAAACAACCGCTGTCACGATCACATTGACTAAAATGGCGATAACGCCTGCCCAAGGACGTGACATCGTTGGGATCATTAAAACGCCTCCAAAAGGAACCGTTGCATCTGCACCTAAGATCATAGTAGTCGCACCACCAGCAAAGCCCCCGATTGCAGTTGCTACAACCCCACGAACAATATCATTCATCACTAGCGGGATGACCCCTTCAACGATATTGATCACACCCATAGGAACTGCTGACTTTAAGGTTTCCACTTCAACCTTTGTATAAATGTTTTTGCGGAAAAGTTTAGCTATGAAATAAGCCAAGCCAAAACCGATTGGTGTAGCGGTATTCACAAGTTGTAAAGCTGTAATAGGACCGTTCACGCCTTCTGCTTGCATCGTTAACACAAAAGCAAAAACTGTCTTGTTGATTGGTCCACCATAGTCAACACCACTTAGTAAACCGATCACTCCCCCAAAGATCAACAAGGAAGAGTTTCCTAATCCATCCAAGAAGTTCGTTAGTAAAGAAGTGAATGCTGCGACTGGAGCTCCAATCACATAGACCATCACTAATCCACCAATAAATGAAGCAACAAAAGGAATAATCAATGTTGGCATCAAGCCTTTTGCCCAATTTGGCACTTTGAAATATTTTAAAATTGCTAAAACAAGATAACCAGCTAGATAACCACCTAATATTCCACCAATAAACCCTGCACCGATCGCATTAGCTGTTAAACCAATAATAAAGCCAGGAGCAATACCAGGTTTTCCAGCAATCGAGTAAGAAATCCCCGTAGCAATCACGACTGGTAATAAGCCTAAACCAGCACCACCCATCGTTGCTAAGGCATCAAAAAATGAAAATTCGCCTTGCACCAAAGTTCCTTGGCTCGTTCCACCAAATGCCATCCCAATCGCAATCAGAAATCCCGCACCACACACAATGGGAATTAAATAAGAGATGGCAGTTAACAAATGCCCTTTCAGATTCAGCTTCTTTATCTTTTCCATCAGTCTTCCTCCTTATTTTTATGAAATACTTTGCTGTACTAACACTTCTTGCGCTTTTTCAATCAATTTATTGGGTGATTTCACCGCAATCTCAGTTGGTACTTGGATGATTCTTTTCCCTTCAAAGCGTTCTCGACCACTGATTTTCACGTCAACTGCTAAGATTACCAAATCTGCTTCCTTGATTTGTTCGGGCGTTAATTCATTTTCGATCCCGATGGTTCCTTGAGTTTCTACGTGCATCTCATGTCCTGCTTTTTTTGCCGCATTTTCTAGTTTCTCTTGGGCAATATAGGTGTGGGCAATCCCCACGGTACAAGCTGCTACTCCAACGATTTTCATCTTTTTATCCTCCTTTGATTTTTAGCTGAATGCTGCGACCACTTCATCTGCATCTTTTGCTTGGATCAATTGCTCGATTACTTCATCATTACCTAGTTTCCTAGCAAATAGTGAAAGTAACTTCAAGTGTTCTTGTGCCCCTTCGTTATCATCCCCCACTGCAAATAAAATAATTCCTTTGACTCCCTTACCATCTAATGATTCCCAAGGGATTTCATTTTCTGTAACACCGATTGCTACACCAATTCTATCTACATAAGGACTTTTCCCATGAGGAATGGCAATATAATTGCCGATCCCAGTTTGTCCTTCTTCTTCTCGTGCATAGATATCTGCCATGAAGCCATCTACATCTGTAATATAATGATTTTGCAATAACATCGTTGCCAATTCTTTGAGTACTTCATCTTTCGTTTCCCCCACTAAATTGGTCTTAATATTATTTGGATCAATGATTTTTGCTACTTCTACCATCAAATTTCACTCCTATTCTTTACTGTTTTACGACTTCCATGGCTTTCTCAATCAACTTATTTGGTGATTTGATCGCAATTTCAGTCGGTACTTGGATGATCCGCTTTCCTTCAAACCGTTCTCGACCACTGATTTTTACATCTACTGCTAAGATCACCAAATCTGCTTCTTTGATTTGTGCAGGCGTTAGTTCATTCTCGATCCCGATGGTTCCTTGGGTTTCTACGTGTATCTCATGCCCTGCTTTTTTAGCTGCATTTTCTAATTTTTCTTGAGCAATGTAGGTGTGGGCAATCCCCACGGTACAAGCTGCTACTCCAATGATTTTCATTTGTCATTTCTCCTTTCGTTTCCATCGATTGTTTCCAGTCTTTTTCCTTCTTTTAAAGTTTCGATTACTTGTTCATCTGCTAGTAGGCGCATGAAGTTTGCTATTTGACGCTTGGTTTCGATTTTTTCTTGCGGTGCCAGAAATACCGCAAGAATCAACTCGACTTGTTGGATTGCTGGGTTCCAGTGCGCAATTCTTTGTTCTAATGGCAAAATAATGACTTTTGTTGCTTTGACTAATTGATTTTCAATATGAGGTAGAAGTACCCCTTCATCAATTTGAATATCTCCAGTTTCCTCGCGTTCCAACAACGCTTGTACGATTTGTTCTTTTTTTATTCCCATTTCTGAATCGACTTGCTGTGCTAGCCATTCATAGACTTCATTTCGTGAATGGAATACTGTGGGAGGAACATATTCGAGCCAATCATCTTTCATTGTATATTTCCTCAATCTTTCGTTGGATTCTTAACTGATCATCTGCTGTTAACATGCCGCTAACAAGTAATGTACGTGCAGGCAGCGGATCTTTGATTCCAATGGTTGTTAAAATCAATTCAATTCCGGGATTTTTTTCTAATGCTGATTGGTAATTCTTGGTGGCAATCACATCAACGACCGCCAGTTCAGGAAACTTCTTATTGATTTTTGCTCTTAATAATTCTGAAGTACCGATCCCTGTAGTACACATGATCAGTGTTTGAATCGGTAGTTGCTGTGTTTCCAACATTCGTGCAAAATATAATGTGATAAAACCGATTTCATCTTGATTGATCAAAGGTAGCTGATACTTTTTGCTAACATCTTTAGAAACGACTGATACATTTTTATAAATCTCTTCATAGGTCAATTGAATTTGTTCTAACAATCCGTTTTTGACATGGATATGATTTTTTAACCGATTGAGCATTGGTTTGATGTGATTGGCTAGATCAACAAAAATCGCTTCATTCGCCACCTTGAGATTGATTTTGTCGCCCACCTCTTTCAGGTAATAAGAGGTAATTTCTGATACTTTATCTGGAAAAACCTGTTTCTTTTGCGTTGTTTTTTCCATCCGTGAGGATACTAGATATTGATACAAATAATAGACTTCGTTCATCGGTAAGCGAGTAACGAGATAACGTTCCACGTTTTGGATCACGATCATCGCCATCTCATAAATTGGACTTTCGTGGTCTAACGATTGAAGTTGCTCGGTAGATAACTCGATTTCTTTGATTTGGTAATTCGTCTTTCTGGAACGGCTGATCATGATGTACAGATGTGAAAAAATATTGACGTTATAAGGATAAGGGATTCCACCGCCTAATGTTTTTTCAATCAATTTCAATTGTTCTGATACAAACAACACATCGTAACGATTAAAATTCAGCTCTTTTGTGCGATTGATTTCATCAATATCAAGAATATTCATCCGCCAGATGACTTCGGCGATCCCTCGCCGAATATTTGTTTCTGATCCTTGGATCGCAAGCGTGCGATTTTTACGGATCAGTTCAAGATCAAACTTTTTTATTTTCTTAGCAATCTGCTTTTCATCATTGGCAATAGCAGAATCACCAACATAATAATCTCTGAACAGCTCAGTGATTTTAAGTGCTTTAGGTGAAACCATTAGCAATTCTTCCATTACTCGATCTTGACGTTCAGCAGGCGATAGCTCTACAGAGGGTTTATTCAGTTCATTGGTTTGTTCGATAAACTTCCCATAATCTAATTTGTACCCCCGACCTTTTTCGGCTAGGATCAAGTGACCGTTAGGAAATTCAAGATTGATTTTCTTTATCAAACGGTAAATTGTTTTGGTCGAAGTTTCTAATAGAATGGCTAGTTCTTCTGAAGTCATATAATCTTTTTGTTTTGATAACAAAAGGATCAACTTATTTTCTCGATTCATCTGACTAGTCATGTTTCATCCCCCCTGTGTATCTTTATCATAAGACACATTATTTATTTTGTTTCACTGGACTTTGTCCATTGCAACAGACATTTTTGTATGCGTTTTCTTTAAATTCATTATCCGTTACTTACTTTTTACGAAAGCGTAAGAAAGATTTTGTTTATTATAGTCTTTTTTAACTTATTATGGGAAAAAATTACTCATTTTCAAACAATCCCAGGAACTCATAAGAATTTTAACAAAAAAAGAGAGTCTAGGACGTTTTCCTAGACTCTCTAATAAATAATGAATGGTGTACAAAATTACTTAGTGACTACTGTTGTGCTACCTTCTACTTCTTTATAGTACCTTTAATTTTCACGTCCATTCGTTTTTATCTCTTGGATCGTTGGTTCCACACCAGAATCAAACTTTCGCAATAAGTAAATTTTTCTGATATTCAAGACTAATGTTTTAATGACAGCATACACCGGAATACAAATCAACATTCCTAGAATCCCTGCGACACTGCCAGCACCGATCAACACTAAGATAATCGTTAATGGATGCATATTCATGTTTTTTCCAAATAACAACGGTTTGATTACATTTCCATCTAATTGTTGGATAACAAGGATCGAAAGCGCCATGTATAATGCTTGGAATGGCGAAACAAATAGACCAACGATCACTGCCGGGACAGCACCAATAAAAGGTCCCACATATGGAATAATATTGGTGATACCACAAAATACAGCTAACAATAAACTATATGGTTGTTTAAAGATGGTCATAGCAATAAAACTCATGATACCAATGATAACCGCATCAACGATCGTACTACTGATATATGCCGATAACGTCTCATTTAGTTCTTTGACCGTTTGACGTACTTCACCTCGAATCCCTTGTGGAAAGAATTTTGCTAAAGCATCGATAAATTTGTGTCCGTCTTTAAACATGAATAATAGAATAAAAGGCACGGTAAACAGTAAAACAAAAAACTGCATCATAAATGAAAAAACTTTAGAGACACTGCTGGATAAGCTTACCAATACAATATTGAACAAATTACTCAACGAAAGATTAGCCGAAGCTAATTGTTCTTCAATATTGAAATTTTTGATTTCCTCACGCTGTGCCAATTCATTGAGCCATTTACTTGTCTCTTCCGCATACATCGGCAAACTTTTAGTCAACTGGATCGTCTGTTCTGCCAATTGAGGAATTACATTCATTATCGCTAAAACCGCTAGTACGACTAGAACAACTAGCGTTAATATGTATCCATAAACCCTTGGGATTTTTCGTTTTTCCAAAAAAACAACGACCGGATCAAACATATAATAGAAAAATCCAGCAACCAACAATGGCAATAAAATCGCTGATAACATTTTTAACACTGGACTAAAGACATTTGGCATCTGTAAAATAAAATATACCCCAATGATCGTTAGTACCAACTCGACAGTCCAAAATAATAATTTTGAATTTTTAAACTTTGCTTGCATACCTCTCCTCCAACTCTTGATACTTTCATTTTATCATTTTATTAGAATTAAAGCGCTCTTTTCTGATAAACAGCTACAAAAATATTCTTTCTTTTTCTAATTACTAGTAGCTAATTTTCAAATTTAAGAAACTTCTAAGCTTAATGACTGAAATCAATATCTAAACAAATGCAAATAAATCAAAAAAAGACACCAAAAAACGCTCATTGGCTAAAATAGGAAATACTCTCTTAGCGAATGAGCGTTTTTTCTTTTGTAACCGACTCTTCATAAAACCAATGTGTGAAAAGCCTTATATTACCAACTGAAAGGAATTGTTTCATTGTGCCACACTAACTAAATGAAGCTTCATGATATTTTTATGGACAGATAACTCTTCAATGACATCTGCATACGTCATGTCCTTTGGTAAGTCAATTGTATAAATATTTTTATATACCCGATAATCCTCCACGAAATCCACGTCAAAATTTACGTCTTCAATGATAATTCCTCGTTGTTCAAAATACTCGGTCAAGAAATCTTTGGTTTCTTTCCGATGAATATATTGGATTTCTAGTTTTTTGGTCGTTGGTACGTGGATAATTTTTTTGACAACCGTTAATGCAATCACGATCCCGATAAAACTAATGATCGCAATCCAATAAAATCCCATACCAATGGCGATTCCTAGTCCAGCAATCGCCCACAGGGAAGCAGCTGTGGTTAGCCCGGTGACTGATTGTTTCGTCACAATGATCGTGCCAGCTCCTAAAAACCCAACGCCACTAACGACTTGTGCAATCAAACGTGCTTCATCTGAGCGAATCGTACCAACTAGTTCTGGGTATTCTAACGCATCACGTAACGCTTTACTTGCAATTTCCACTTGGATCAACGCAATGATACAAGCACCCATACATACTAAAATATGCGTCCGCATCCCTGCTGGACGATTTTTATATTGCCGTTCAAATCCAATCGCCCCGCCAAAGATCAATGCAATCCCTAGTCGTAAGATGATTTCTGGGACCGATAAGATCATCTCATCCATATAAATCCCCTCCAAACCAATATAGCATGTTTCGCAACTTCAAACAAAGCAAATCCCCCCATTGCTTTGTGCGACAGATTAAAAATCTTATTCGATCAAAAAAGGGAGCTGAAAACGAGCAGCCCCCCAAAATTTTTATTTATTCTTATAGTTTGCTTCCTGCTGCATCATCAATAATCACGATCACGTTGTCGTGTTCTTGTAAAGCACTTGCTGGCAAATCAGTGGTCATTGGTCCTTGAATCATTCCTTTGATTGCATCTGCTTTGTTTTCACCATAAGCAAGTAAGACAATCTCTTTTCCTTTTAAGATCGAACCAATCCCCATTGAGACAGCTTTTGTTGGAACATCTTCTGCCTTTTCAAAGAATCGTTTATTCGCATTAATCGTTGATTCTGTTAAGTCCACTACTGAAGTTGTGCCATCAAATGGTGCACCAGGTTCATTAAATCCGATATGTCCATTTTGACCAATTCCTAGAATTTGGATATCGATTGGATGTTGTTCAAGGATTTCATCGTATTCTTGACAAGCCGCTTCAAGATCAGCAGCTTTTCCATCTGGTACATATGATTCTTTAAATGGTTTTTTATCAAACAATTGGCTATTCATAAAATGACGGTAACTTTGATCATCTGAACCGCCTAGTCCAACGTACTCGTCTAAGTTTACAGAAGTCATGTCACTGAAATCCAGATCGCTTGAAGTCATTTCTTTGTATAAAGTAATTGGCGTACTACCTGTTGCAAGACCTAATACTTTTGCCCCATTTTCCATGCCTTTTTTAATAATTTCAAAAGCTTTTTTTCCGCCCTCTTCAGCATTTTTCACTCGAATGATTTCCATAACGACTACTCCTTTGTTTTTGGTATAGCCCAATTATAGCACGACTTGTCTTTTTTTACAATATTAGTATAGACCAAAACCGACGATTTTCGTTTTCTTGACAATCTTGTCCCTCGCATGTTAGGTTGCATAAGATAACCTATCGCATGTCCTTTAAACTGATACTTTTAGTATACGTTTTTTATAATTAAAACATTAAAGACCAAGAAATTTAGAAAACAATTGCTACTTCTCATTAACTGAGAAACGATTTTCTAAAAGACGAGCAACTTATTTAAAAATTTTAACTGACATGTTCTCCTAGATTCGTTCGATCATGTCGAATGATCCTATAGTATGTTGAACAACTTCAGATCAGCTTTTTTATTTGTTTTGCTTTCTTCTATTAGTCTTCTTAACATGCATAACATTATTAGAAAGGAACAGAACATGAGTCTTTTAACATTAACAAATATCACGCAACAATTTGGAGATAAAATCTTATATGAAAATGTACAACTCCAAGTCAATGCTGGAGAACATCTAGGATTGATCGGACAAAATGGAGCTGGCAAAAGTACGTTGATCAAGATCATCACAGGAGAAATTCTACCAGACGATGGACAAGTCCATTGGCAAAAAAATATCCATAGAGGCTATTTAGATCAATATGTAGCGGTGGATGAAACATTAACCATCGAAGAATTTTTAAAAACAGCCTATTCTGATGAATTTAAAAAAGAAGCATTGATTACCCAACTTTATCAAGAATATAGCGAAACAATGGAAGAGGCATTACTCGAAAAAGCGGGAAAGCTTCAAACAGAATTAGACCAAGGAGTATTCTATCAAATTGATACCTTAGTCGCTGAGATGAGTAGTGGTCTAGGCATTGATGTTTTAGGATTGTCCACTCCTCTAAAAAAACTGAGTGGCGGACAGCGTTCTAAAGTGATTTTGGCAAAATTACTCTTAGAAAATCCCGATGTTCTGATCTTAGATGAACCAACCAATCACTTAGATGACCAACATATCCAATGGCTTACTCAATTTTTACAATCATTCGAGGGCGCTTATATCGTGATTTCTCATGACCAAGAATTTTTAGATAAAATCACAACCCATATCGCTGACATAGAATTTGGTAAAATCACCAAATATACGGGGCACTTAAAACAAGCATTACGACAAAAAGAACAAAACCGTGAAAGTTATCTACGCCAATTCCATGCCCAACAAAAGCACATCGAAAAAACCGAAGCTTATATCCGAAAATATAAAGCTGGTTCTCGCTCTACCATGGCAAAAAGTCGCCAAAAACAATTAGATAAAATTGAGCGATTGACTCCGCCTGCCTCAACAGCTAAGCCAATCTTTGATTTTCCTTATTCTCCGATCGTAACGACATTGGCTGTTGAAACGACCGATTTAGTTATTGGGTATGACCGACCTTTGCTTTCGCCGATCAACCTAACCATCCGCTTTGGTGAAAAAGTGGCGATTCGTGGATTTAATGGTATTGGTAAATCCACACTTTTGAAAACCTTGATTGGTGAAATCGAACAACTAGCCGGCGAATATCACTTTCCCGACAACACAGCGATCAATTATTTCTCACAAGATCTCATTTGGGAAAAACCTTTAGAAACACCCTTACAATATCTAGGCGCACAGTTTCCTAAAGCAACCGTTAAAGAATTAAGAAGACAACTAGCCAAATCTGGTTTAGTCAATCAACTAGCTAGTGAACCACTTTCTACTCTTAGCGGTGGTGAACAAACCAAAGTAAAATTGGCACAACTCACGATGAACCAAGGAAACTTATTAATTCTTGATGAACCAACGAATCATATCGATCATGAAACAAAAGATAGCTTACAAACCGGTATCAAGCATTTTCCTGGGACGGTAATCATCGTCTCTCATGAACAAGAATTTTACCAGGATTTAGTCGATCGAGTCATTGAAATCGAGGGATAAAATTGACTAAATTCTCTAAAAATAGATTATGTACAGCCTTTAACACCAGCCTGTCTCCTCTACACAAGAACCCTTGTGTGGATGGGGCTATTGCTGTTTCGCTCATCGTTTTTTACAATCTTTTCTTTTTTCTTAAGTGTTCAGGTAAACATCGCCCCAATTTAGAACCGTAAAAAAAAACGGTAGTCTTATTAAGTGTCTATTGTATCTTCATTCGCCAAAGTTCGAAGATGGTTACTTTTTTCTACATGGTCAATTATTAGCAAAACCAACGTCGTAAAAGCGGTGAGTAATCTAACTTTCTCTAAAATGGAAATTACTACTTTGCCCGTTATCTCCTACTAAATAAACATCCCTATCACTTCCACCACTTCAATCCATGTCAACAAATCGCATTGTTCAATTTTTTCAATATTTCTTGTGGTGTAATCAACCGATCTTAATTTGTGTGTAGCTACTTCACCCACTATTTTCTGCGAGTCTTTTATTTCAATATATGTTGCAAAGTTCCTCTTTGTAGAAGTGATAGGACAAACTAAGCAAAAACCTGTACGCTCATTAAACTCGTCTCTACTAACTACTAACGCAGGTCTACGCTTTCTTATCTCTTTACCTTTAGAAGGGTCAAAGTCGATCCAAATAATATCCTTTTGTTTTGGATATTTCCTCTAGTATTCCTCGCCTTCAAGTTTCATGCTATCCCATTCGGATTCTTCGGCTGTAATCGATTCTTTAAAACCTTCCCAAGCCTTTTCGTTTTTAAAAATATCTTCTTTCTTAGGTTTCAATATATACGCTTCTCCTACTTTCAAAATAGTAAATATTTCTCCCACTTTTGGAGATATATCCTTCGGGAAAATTGTTCCCACAGAATTACCTATTTTTCTTGCTACTGTTTCCATATCTTTCATCTCCAATCCTTTTGCTAAATTAAGTTAAACTCAGTTTAACGAAATTATCAAAACATATCTTTTAAGTGAATAGATTTTTATGGAAACAACTCATTTTCATATGAAAATGTTATACAAATTAAATATAAAAATTTCTAAGTAGTCTACTGAATATTTTTTTGGATCTTTCATAATATAACTGGTACTAAACAAAGTGATTTTATACTATTGAACGTATCCATATTATTTTTTCGTTGGAAGTTGCACGAAATTTTCTAATAACTGCGGTTGATCACGAAATCAGTTATAGAAACTCCCAAATAAAATAGGATAGAAGTATATTAAAAAAGTAAGCGAAGGAATCGAAAAACGACTTTCGAATCCTTCAGCTTACTTTTCAAGTTGGACACTTCTATCATGACCGCTTTTGAAAAATGATGTATTGACAAATATAGGCACATAATTGAAAGGCTAAACCAGTAAGTGTCACACCGAGCCAACCAAATTGTTGCCACATCGTTGTGCCTAGTAATGAACCAGTAGCACCACCAATAAAATACATAAACATAAACACTGTATTATTCCGATTACTTGCTGCTTCGCCTAGTCCTTGTACTCGTGTCTGATTTGCCACTTGCCCAAATTGATTCCCGACATCTAACAGAATAATTGCCACTAACAAAACGACTAAATGACTCCCTGCAACTAATAAAGCAACAAAACTGAGCGTTTGCATCGCAAGTCCCATTCCGACAATCTTTCTCTCGGAATAAGAATCAGACAACCGGCCAACAATCGGTGCAGCTACTGCTCCTGATAGTCCAAAAATCGCCAAAATTCCTGCTTCAAATGTTCCCCAATGGTACACCGGACTACTGATATAAAAAATCAATGTTGACCAAAAAATCGAAAAAGTTCCAAACATAAAAAAGCCACTAATAGACGCTTCTCTCAATAAGCGTTGTGTTTTCACTAAATAAGGTAAACTTTTTAAGGAATCAAGATACGATACAGATGAAGTTGTTTTTATTTGCGTTCTTGGCATTTTCCAATACAATAATCCGGTCAAGATAGCCACTAACACTAAAGCAAAAAGATAAATCATCCGCCAAGAAAAGAGGCTTGCTACAATGCCCGAAACCGTCCGTGAAAGTAAGATCCCCACTAATAAACCGCTTAACAAGGTCCCCATCACTTTTCCTCTAGCCTTGGGCCCTGCCAATACTGCTCCATAGGGAATAATGATTTGGGGCACGATCGATAATAAGCCGATCAAAAAAGAAGCACACGCAAATAACGTAAATGACGGTGCAAAAAAGGCCGCTAATAATGAAATCGCAGAGAGTGCAGCCATTCGGATAATCAGCTTCGGACGATCGACTACATCCCCTAATGGCACCAAAAACAACAAACCTAACGCATAACCAAGTTGAGTCAACATCGTCAAAATACCAATTGCACTTGTGCTAACCGATAAACTGGCTGCCACTTTCGTACCAATCGGTTGGATATAATACATATTCGCTACTACCACGCCACAAGTAATTGATAAGAGCAAAATCAGTGAAGAAGTTAACGTCGTTTTTTCATTTTTATCCATTTATTTCCCTCATTTCCTTTATTAGTTTACAACTTCTTAGAAAGATTGGGAATAGGAAAGTTCAGTGTTTTACTACTTTATGAAACATAAGTTATCGTGAAATTAAAATAAAAATGAATCTTAAAAGTATAGAACGAAATCAAAGGGATATTTCTTTTAATCATTGATAATATCAATTATTTTACATGTCGTTTTCTACGATCCTTGTAAATAATTACCACTAGAAGTGTCAAAATAAGGACACTAGCTACTAACAACAAAGCCATCTTACTATAGCCATGAAATAACGCTTCGCCTCCACAAGCATAAAGAATCGAGGAAGGAATCACGCCAATCACGATTGATAAAATGATGTCACGAATTTGTAGATTTAACGTCATCGCTGCAAAGTTGATAACGGAAGAAGGGATCACAGGAACCATGTACCCCACCATTACGCCAATTTTGGGATGTTTCATATTGCGGATCGCAGTTACCCAGCGATTGGATTTTTTTGAATGATCAAACAGCTTTAAATGTTGCATTAAAAAAATCGATAACATATTCCCAAAAGCATTACCAGAGACATTGATTAAAGTTCCTAGCAACGGACCATAGCTTAAACCTACCAATACACCGATGACAGAAGTAGGGATACCTGGAACAGCACACATCACGCTGATCAGTAATATCAAAAAGAGCGCTGTCCGAAAGCCATGTGATCGAATCTGATCCAGTAATGCTTGTCGACTGGTCTTGGGATCCAAAAACATTTGGATATCCGTCTGATACTCCAAATATAAACGATAACCAATAAATAGAATCAAAAGGAGTCCAATAATGATTAAGAAAACACGTAGTTTTTTTGTTTTCATTTTTTCACCTGCCTAAAATAATCCATCTTCTATTAGAGTATCACAAAAATAACTATGAGTCTTTTTTATTCATTTTACGCTTTTTATCACATTGGTAATTATTCAGAAGTATGAGAAAAAGAGTCTGGGGAATCACTTTAAAAACGGGTAAACGGTATTCAAAGAGCTGACCTTAGGCGATAAGTCAAAAAATCTCAAAACATGGGCAGCTGTTTCAAAAAATTCTTTCTTATTATCATTGGAGCTACCCGATGCTTTCACAACTTCATTTTCGCGGTATTCCAAATTCTATCAGAAAATAAGCCGAAGAACACCAAAAATAGGGGATGCTATTTTTGGATTCTCCGGCTTATTTCTCAGAGCTAGACACTTCTGTCACAGTCTCTTCTGTTCATTTATTTTCCTTTTTTATGTGTTTGAAAAAGTCTTTTTTTTATCGTTAATCTGGCAAAGAAAATAGCCAAAAGGATTCCTAAGATAATTAGATAGGGTATGAATGTAAGTGTTATTTCTTCTAACCCAAAATGATCGAATATTTTTTTTAATAAATAATCACTCAAAAAAACGAGGAAAAGCACACGAAACGTTCCCCAAGCTTTAGCATTTGGTAGCATCTCAACCATACCGACAACAACAATAGGTACTCTAAAATAAATTTCATTGAGAGTAAATGAGTGATGCCCTTTCAAAATGAATTCTACACTTCCTATTAAAATAAACAATACAAGAAATACACCTATTATATATCTGGAATCGAACTTTTTCATCATTACACCTTACTTACATTGTTTTATATTCTGTTCCAATAAAAACAGTCTGCGAATCATTCCACATTTCCCGAACGTATAATCCAATCCAACCGTTCCCATTTGTATCTAGTGCTGCTCTCCAGTTCTTAATCTATCATGATATCTGGCGGGCTATGAGTTGGCAATATGCTGAAAAATAAACGACAATGGTCTTTCTCGGCTTCAATTACAATGATAACATACGCAAAAGAACGAAATAATAGATATTTAAGACTTCGAGACCGCTAAAACAACCTCTCATTCCTGCCTCACTATCATCCCACTCCTAAAAAATGAGCTTTTTCTTTCGGAAAATCTTTAATGTTGGAATAAAAAATAACACCTAATCATTAGCTGATTAAGTACTATTACCAAATATCTAAGTACAAAATATCTAATGCGTGTTTACCGTCTTCTGAAAGATTATAGTTCTCATCAAAGGATTGAAGGATATGAAAATCTTCAATTTTATCGTAAATCTGCACAACTTCATCATCCGTATAATTACGATCTTGAATAATGACGTTTAATTTAGTTTTCAAAAACTGGATGTCTGCAGGGCTTAGCATTTTATAAAGTTCCATCTTTTACTCCTTATTTCTTTTTTAGAGACATTGGATAGACTGTCATCCTTCAAACATTATCAATCACATAAATTATAGAGCCAAAATAAAAAAGCATTGAAACCCTATTGTATCAAGGGTCTCAATGCCTACTAATTTCGAAAAATTATTTAACAGTTACAGATGCGCCAACTTCTTCAAGTTTAGCTTTTAATTCTTCAGCTTCTTCTTTAGATACGCCTTCTTTAACTGGTGCAGGAGCTCCGTCAACTACAGCTTTAGCTTCTTTCAAGCCTAAGCCAGTTGCTTCACGAACTGCTTTGATAACTTTAACTTTTTGGTCTCCAGCTGCAGTTAATTCTACAGTGAATTCTGTTTGTTCTTCAGCAGCAGCAGCGCCACCAGCAGCAACTGCAGCTACAGGAGCAGCAGCAGATACGCCAAATTCTTCTTCAATAGCTTTAACTAAGTCGTTAAGTTCTAGGATAGTTGCTTCTTTTAACTCAGCAACAATGTTTTCAATGTTCATTGCCATTATAATTTCCTCCGTTTTAGATGTTCGTATTTTTATTTATGCTATGCGGCTATTAAGCTGCATCTCCATCTTCTTTGTCTGCCACTGCTTTGACAGCGTAAGCCACGTTGCGGACTGGCGCTTGTAGTACAGATAGCAACATAGATAGAAGTCCTTCGCGGTTTGGCAATTTTGCCAATGCTGTGATTTCTTCCAATGAAGATACTTTACCTTCGATGATACCGCCTTTGATTTCTAATGCTTTTGCTTCTTTAGCAAATTCGTCCATGATTTTCGCTGGTGCTACAACGTCTTCGTTACTAAATGCAACGGCTGTAGGTCCAGTGAATACTTCGTCTAAGCCTTCTAATCCAGCTTTTTTAGCGGCACGTGAAAGGATTGAGTTTTTGATAACTTTCATTTCTACGTTTGCATCACGAAGTTGTTTACGTAAACGAGTCACTTCATCAACAGTTAAACCACGGTAGTCAACTACGACTACAGAAGCTGCTGCTGTAAATTTTTCGCTCACTTCATCAACGATTGCTGCTTTTTTTGCGATAATTGCTTCACTCATTTTTGAGTTTCACCTCCTGAATTTTGATGGAAGAGTTTTTACACTTGATCATTGACCAAGTATTGTTCATCATCTACTCACTTCGTTCTTAGTGATTCACAATAAAAAAACTCTATGCCACCGTAGACATAGAGGGACTATTGAAAGTATTCAATAAACGTCCTCGGTAGGAAATTAAGGCTACGCCACCTACTGTCTTCGGTACAAGTTAATTATTAACCTCAACTAGCTTAGCATGCTAAACTAGTTGAGTCAAGAATTATTTTTCAGTTGGATCAATCAACGTTCTAATTCAAGAATTAGAAAGAAGCTTGGTCTACATGGATACCAGGTCCAAATGTTGTTGTAACTGTGATATTTTTCATGTATTGACCTTTAGCTGCTGATGGTTTAGCTTTCACTAATACATCATGGATTGTTGCAAAGTTTTCAACTAATTTTTCATTGTCGAATGATACTTTACCGATTGGTACATGGATGTTTCCAGCTTTGTCTACGCGGTAAGTAACTTTACCAGCTTTTACTTCGTTAACAGCTTTTGTTACGTCCATTGTTACAGTACCTGTTTTAGGGTTTGGCATTAAGCCTTTAGGTCCTAAAACACGTCCTAGACGACCAACAGTTGCCATCATATCAGGTGTAGCAACAACTACGTCAAAGTCAAACCATCCGTTTTGGATTTTTTGAACCATGTCGTCGTCACCAACGAAATCTGCACCAGCTGCTTCAGCTTCTTTTGCTTTGTCTCCTTTAGCAAAAACTAAAACAGTTTGTGTTTTACCAGTTCCGTTTGGTAATACTACAGCACCACGAATTTGTTGGTCTGCTTTTTTAGGGTCTACGTTCAAACGGTATGCAACTTCAACAGTCGCGTCAAATTTTGCAATGTTTGTTTCTTTTGCTAAAGCTACAGCCTCGGCAACAGGATAAACTTTACTTGAATCAACTTTTTTTAATGCGTCTTGCATTTTTTTGCTCTTTTTAGCCATTTTGGTTCCTCCTTGATTGTGGTTATAACGGTTGTACCTCCCACGTGTTCTATATCTTTCAATACAGAGCCAACTGAGAAGCTACTTTCTTAGGGTGTAGCGATTATTCTACAGTGATCCCCATGCTTCGTGCAGTTCCTTCAACCATGCGCATAGCTGCTTCGATATCAGCTGCGTTTAGGTCTTCCATTTTTAATTCAGCGATTTCTTTTACTTGATCGCTAGAAACTTTAGCAACTTTAGTTTTGTTTGGTTCGCCTGAACCTTTATCGATTTTTGCAGCTTTTTTCAATAATACTGCAGCTGGTGGTGTTTTTGTAACGAATGTGAATGAACGGTCTTCGTATACAGAAATAACAACCGGAATGATTAAACCTGCTTGATCAGCTGTACGAGCGTTGAATTCTTTAGTGAATCCCATGATATTGATACCCGCTTGACCTAGTGCAGGACCTACTGGTGGAGCTGGAGTTGCTTTACCTGCAGGAATTTGCAATTTAACGATTTTTTCTACTTTCTTTGCCACGAGACATACCTCCTTAAGTCCGTGATGTGGTTAATTGGAGATGCATATTTCTCCTCCCACGTTTTCACTCATAATCCTTCGATTATCAGTCAAAATAATGCATATGACAATGCACACTGATACAGTATAGCAAATATATTCTTTTTTTCAAGATTTTTTTCTGATAAATGTTTAATTTATTGCTTGAACCTCTAAAAAAAAACTAAAAATCAACAGGAAGTCCACCTCATCTTCCTTCTTTTGTGATACACTTACGCTGAAAAGAAAACAAGCGAAAATACATAAGGTATCACTACCGCTCACTCATTAGTAATTTAGAAATTTCTGCTTTCTTCTATTTAAAAATATAAAAATATTGTTCGATATATTTTCATAGCTATCATTGATGCGTTTCCTAGATTAATGCACGCTTGTGAAATATTTATTTAATTTAACTAATGTAGTTTATGGTTCAAAAATGATGAGGAAACGAGTAAGTGAGCTATACACAGTTCACTTACTTTTGCTGGGGTGTTTATCTATTTTAAAGAGGTGGAAAAATGAAAGAATTAAGATATCGTAGTGTTTTTGACATTATTGGTCCAGTCATGATCGGTCCAAGCAGCTCTCACACTGCTGGAGCTGCTCGAATCGGCAAAATCGTCCGTAGTATTTTTGGGGAACAACCAGATTCTGTGGATATCTATCTTTATGAATCATTTGCAAAAACCTATCGGGGACACGGAACAGACATCGCCTTAGTTGGTGGTTTGTTAGGCATGGAACCAGATGATGAGCGTCTGGCAGATTCACTGCAGTTAGCTTATGAAGCAGGAATGGAAGTTCTCTTTGTGCCTAAGGGTGAAAAAGCAGAGCATCCTAACTCCGTTAAACTATTGTTGAAAAAAGGAAAACGGAAACTTTCAGTCACTGGTATCTCGATTGGTGGCGGAAATATCCAAATCTCGGAATTAAACGGCTTCAAAATCTCATTAAGCATGGGAACACCGACCTTTATCATCGTTCATCAAGATGTACCTGGGATGATTGCTAAAGTAACGAATATCCTTTCAGAAACAAATACAAATATCGGTACAATGACTGTTACACGAGAATCAAAGGGTGAAAATGCCATTATGATTATCGAAGTAGATGATCCACAAGTAGATGACACTATAAGTAAACTAACGCAATTACCGAAGATCGACAGCGTTAATTATTTTGATTAAAGGAGGAAGAAAGATGTTTTTCTCTATTGAAGAGTTGGTTCGCCAAGCAGAAAATTATCCTAGTGTCGCAGAATTAATGATTGCTGTTGAAATGGAAATGAGTGGTCGTCCACGGGAACAAATCATTGCAATCATGGAAAAAAACCTCAGTGTCATGGAACAATCCATCACTGAAGGAAACGAAGGTGTAACGTCTGTGACTGGAATCACTGGCGGTGATGCCCAAAAACTAGCTCGTTACTTAAAAGAAGCCGACTTTTTAAGTGGTGAAACCATTTTGTCAGCAGTCCGCAACGCTATCGCTGTCAACGAAGTAAATGCAAAAATGGGGTTGATTTGTGCCACCCCTACAGCAGGAAGCGCTGGTGTTGTACCTGGTGTCCTCATGGCTGTCCGTGACCGATTGTCTTTGACCCACGAACAACAGATTGAGTTTCTTTTTACCGCTGGTGCCTTTGGATTAGTCATTGCCAATAACGCCTCCATCAGTGGTGCAGAAGGCGGATGCCAGGCAGAAGTTGGTTCAGCAAGTGCAATGGCCGCTGCCGCCCTAGTCTGTGCAAAAAATGGCACGCCCCATCAAGCAGCCCAAGCTATCGCAATTACGCTGAAAAACATGATGGGTCTGATTTGTGATCCTGTCGCAGGCCTCGTTGAAGTCCCTTGTGTTAAAAGAAACGCCCTCGGCTCTTCTCAGGCATTCATCTCGGCAGATATGGCCCTAGCAGGAATCGAAAGTGTCATCCCACCAGATGAAGTCGTCGCAGCGATGTATCAAGTAGGTCGTCAGATGCCAGCCATCTTTAAAGAAACGGCTGAAGGTGGTTTGGCGGTTACACCGACAGCAAAACGTTTAACAGCCGAACTCTTGAATCACTAACAATAGTTTCCTTATAAAAAATGAATAGTTATTTGTTTCATGTGAGGGTGTGTTGATTTCCCTCATCTTGAGCAATAAAAAGAGGCTCTTTTAAAATCGTTTTTCGCATTTTAAAAGAGCCTTTTTTTATTGTCAAAGAGTATTTCTATTTATAAGCCATCGTAAAAACACATGATTTACACCACCTTGCTCATGTTTGCTCATTATAGAAGAACTTTTTTTCTTTTTTTTGGAAAAATAAGGTGTTAGAGAACATTCATTTTCAAATAAAACGCTTTCTTTATTTTGTACACTTGTGGTATCAAACTAAAGGAGTGATAAAAAATGAAAAACAAAAAATTAACTTGGGGCTGTTGGTGGCTTGTCCTCTCTCTTTTGTTTACCACGATACTTCCGCCTAGCATCACGGCTTTTGCTACAGAACAAACACTTCAAGCCGCACGTAAAGAAGCGACAGTGCCTTTCACGTTGCCTAATACGCTTTCGCCACTCGAAGAACCACAAAAAATAGCAGAAATAGAAAAACTTACCTTTCAAAAAGGCTTCTCTTCGTTAACGAGTCAGCGAAACGTATTTGATAATTTGATCTTAAATGACTACTTAGATTTAATGTATGGCCCAGCGTTCCTACCGTTAAGTACTCGTTTCAATCTCGCACCGATCGCACCAATTATTCAAGCGGTCACCTTAGCAGAGTTTACTACCCCGTATCTCAAACCCGGTGCACAAGAAACCGCCCTTAGTCAAGCTTATCGTCTCACACAAAAGAAGTTGTTACGACATACCCTTGCTGTTTTTGACGAAATCATTGATCATCCAGAAAATCCTACCGATTTAGACGAATTTAGCAAAATGGAAATGGCTAGCTGGATTGCTTTACAAAACCAATTTATCGATTACTTAAATGTCAGTCCCGATCTGTCAGGCTATCAACTCATCAAAACCAAAGAAAAATTGACTTTTCGACCAAAAACAACTGATGGACAAAGTTTATTAGTTTATCTAGAGAATTCGATCAATAATTACTACCCCGGGAACATCAAAATTCCACCTAGGATCGGCTCATTACAAGAAATCACGTTTGTTCCTTCGATGTGGACCGATAAGCAAGTGAATGCTACTTTTGCATTTACTGCCTATGATCATGAGAAACAAACCTACAATAACTACAGTTCTAATACGATCAATATTGCCATCGAAACAGATTTTGATACCTTCCTTAACCAAATGGACACACCTGAGACCGTACTACAGTTCTTTTTGAATCATGCAACCGTTCAAATAGGTGCGATCCCACCAACCGATGTCGATACCGTCAATCGGACAGGAAAAGACATCACTGGAGCAATGATCAAGGAACGTGACCAGCTGATCAGCCAATTTCCAGAAACATTTTATACTAATTTCTTCCGAATCGTTGCACAAGCCAATGGGCAGGATTTAGTACTCAATCGAGAGGGCGCATTTGTTTATCGCGGGACACAAACCGTTGTGCCGATGGAACAAATTACCATCGGCTATAACCAACAAGTCATCTATTCTTTACGGAAAGTCCAGAAATTTTTTGGTATTTACGCTACATACTACGCATTAGCTGATGGTCTTTATGACGAGGAACGAACCGACGCCTTACCTAAAACCTTAAATGACGACACGGTAAATGTCTTAGAAGAAATTGGTGGCAACGTCTTAAAGAACCTACCGAATTACGAAAATACCGAATTGCGCATCAAGCAATCTGAGATGAAAATTGAACCACTGGATGTGCTTTTAGTGGCCATGTGTTTGCCGTGGAGTGAGATGCGTTCCTTATTGACCACGGTCGAACGAGGAGAACTCATCGGTGCTGTTGAAGTCGAAGAAGCACAAGCCAAAACCATTTTAGCAGCAGAAGAAGAAATCCTTCTCAAAGGGTGCCCAAATAAAGGCATCGTAGAAAAGATCCAACCGACGAAATATTTTAAACGAAAAACTCTCAATCATCTAGCGGGTGAGGTCAAACCAGGCAAAGATGGTGTTCCTAATCTGTCAGGTGCGCATTCAAGACACCCAGATTTTTATAGAAAAGAAAGCGGCATTATCTACGAACCAATCGGAGAAGTAAAAAAAGGTATGCCTTATGAAGCGAAAGTAAAATACGCAGGAAAATATAAAGAAGCTAATTCTACTGTCTTTCCCGATGATTGGGATGCAGAAAAAATCATGAAAGAAGTCGAACAAATCATTTCCGAAACGACCTTTAATGGCACCGGAAATAAACCATTCAGCGGAAAAGCAAGCAACGGTCTTTTTGAGATCCAAGGTCATGTTAACATCAAAGAAAATGGAAAAATAACGATTTCCACCGTCTATCCTCTTGTAAAAAAATAGAAAAAAGTTGGGACTTTGCTTACTCTAAGTCCCAACTTTTTTGATAGCGCCTTATTTCTGTTTGAAATTCTGCAGGAGTATATAGATGTCGCCAATAATACTTATTATAAATTTTAAACGTATGAAGGATTTTTAGGATTTCTGCCGTCAATTCTTGAGATAGTCCTAAGTATTCCGTGCTAGGGATTCCTCCTCGAAAATAGTCCCCATGGTACCCATAACCTAAGGAATAAGGGGTTGAAGCATATAAGATCGTATCCTCATAATAGACGGTATACTCTGTATCTGCTAGCCCCGCTCGTGGATCATCAGAATCATCCTCTTCTGGATCAAAAGGACACTCGGATAAAAACAGCCCATCTTCTGGGCCAAAATCAATAAAGTCCTCATGGTAGACCACGGACAAGTGCGGATCAAGCTCAGCTAATTCTTGAGCCATTTGTTCTGTGGTTCGTCGGACAAATTCAGGGTCTCGTTGTTTTGGATCAATAAAAAGGAGTGTGCGCGCCTCGTTATTTGTTTTTTCGGGGATCAAGGATACTCTACTATTGATTTTATTGATTTCTGCTTGAAATTGGGTTACTGAATAAAGATCCCGCCAGTAATGAAGATTTTGGATCTGATAATCATGGATGAGCGATAAAATCTCAGGATCAATACGTCTCATCAAAGACCAAAAGGGATCTTTATCTCTCCCTTTTCTCGTATAAGTTTTATCTATGACCTCACTATACGGTGTGATCACATAAATAGGAAACCCATTTAATCTCAAAACATATTCATAGTAAACAAAGTGTTCCATTGGATGATTCGGCACTCGTGGATCCCAATAAAGTGGAGCTAATTGGGGAAACACTTCTGGGCCATAATCAACAAAATCATCAAAATGTTCTAGTGTTAATCGTTCATCAATTGCTTGGAATTGCTTGGTTAATTTAGCAGTCATTTCTTGAATATCTTTTTGTGGTCTTCGTTGAGGATCAGGGAAAAAAACTCTCATGCTCATTTACTCCTTTCGCTAGCTTCTATCTTTTATTATTTCATAGAAAATGCTGAAACACGGGTACATTTTTCCTTATTTTTCGAAAAAAAAGTTTCTTAGAGGCTGAGCTAAAAACATTTATTATCCAAAGATTAGAAGGAAATTCTCGAAGGCGCTACTTTTGCATCTCTGTTTATTCGTTTTTATACATGCTAAAGAGCTCGGGACGACCTTTTTGTCCCAAGCTCAGCGACTATCGAATAATTAGAGGTTACTGGACTGATCTTCGTAATAAGCGCTACTTTTCTAAAAAATAGAAGGCGA
The DNA here is from genome assembly GCF_051711005.1 of Enterococcus sp. DIV1682a. Lineage (NCBI taxonomy): Bacteria > Bacillati > Bacillota > Bacilli > Lactobacillales > Enterococcaceae > Enterococcus > Enterococcus sp. DIV1682a. The sequence continues at coordinate 412,949 of NZ_JBIOLT010000001.1, read as the reverse complement.
CTGAAAATCCAACATGCCATTCCTGCCGATTGTCATAGTTTTTTTTATGTTATATCGATAGTTAAAAAATATATTTATAGATATTTATATACTTTAACAACCTATTTTTTTCATTAGTCGATGTTCCAAAGAAACTGGCGCGTCAGGGCATCAACTTCTTTATTCTCATGAAGCATACTATGCGTTACGTTCTCCCCTGTGATCACTTTTTCTTCCACTTGATTTCCATGTTGCTTCAATAACGCATACACTGCTAAAGCGCTGCTTAATGGCACCGTCCCATCACTTAAATCCGTCTCACTCACTTGTCCTGCAATCAGCAGGATTTGTGTAGTGGTTGGCACATTGCCAATAAGTCGTTGGTAGTCTTGATAACGACTAGAAGCTATCGCTGGGCCATTAGCTAATTCATCGCTGATACTTTGCCCATTATTTTCTTCAAAGTCATTGAATGGTGCGGCAATTGCCACAAATTTATCCACCTTAGGCAACGTTTGATCTTGTCCATAAGTAGCTAGATATCGAAGACCACTGACTCCCCCCATCGAATGTCCTACCAGATTCACTTGATTGATTCCATACGTCTGTTGCAAATAAATCAAGCAGTCTTTGATCCATTCTGTTTGGTTCCATTCATTATTTTTATTATCTACAAATAGAACTTGGATCATTGGATTATCTGCTTCTTTTGAAAGTTCTCCTTCTGCCTGTACATTGCCATTGACATCAACCGTCAATGTTAATTCTTTTTTCCCACTCTCTGATGATTCCAGGCGCTGGATCATTCCTTTGAATGAATTAACTGTCCCACTATATCCATGGAAAAACAAAGTAGGGGTAGTCGATTGCGTTTCCTTTTCTTTCGTTGCTTGCGTTGTTTCAACTGTTTTAGCAGCTTCAGACGACTGACTTGTTTCTTTTGTCTGACAGCCACTTATAAAAAGAACACTGACCATCAATAAAAAGCCGACGATTCCAGACTTTCTCCAATTTTTCATTGTTTCTCCTTTCTAATTTGATCGATCCTCTGACTAGCATTCTCAATTTTCCACTGACAAATCGGCTCAAATTCCCAACCTATATTAGTGGTTATTCGTGAACAACTTGAAAAAATAAACCGAAATATTGCAAAAATAGGTTAAACAATTTTTGCAAATCTCGGTTTCAATCTTTTAGTCGTGATGCTATCTGATCGTCGCATGGATTTCTATTTAAAAATCCATCCTCAGATAGTTGAATACTTAGTCGATTTTATCTACTTGTTCAAAATCAAGTTCAGTACTTGTTTCACGACCAAACATATCAATATTAACTTTTAGTTTTTCTTTTTCTTCATCTACTTCAGTTACTTGACCTTCTAAGCCTGCAAAAGCACCTTCGATGATCTTGATTACTTCGCCAACTTCGATCTCTAGATCTGTTTGACGAAGACTCATACCGATTGAACGTAAGATGTGACTTACTTCTTCTGGCAATAATGGAGCTGGCTTACTACCTGCACCATGTGACCCTACAAATCCTGTTACACCAGGTGTATTACGTACAACATACCAAGAAGCATCTGTCATAATCATTTCTACTAAGACATAACCAGGAAATGTTTTATGAACGATTTCTTTTTCTTTTCCGTTCTTTACTTCTTTCTCAGTTTCTTCAGGAACAACTACACGAAAAATAAAGTCAGCCATTTTCATACTTTGCGCACGTGATTCGATATTTGCTTTTACTTTGTTTTCATAACCAGAGTATGTATGTAGTACATACCAATTTTTTTCAAAAGATTCCATTAAAGGCTCCTCATTTCGTTGTAAAATAAAAAAACCCCAGTTTCCCGAAGTTTTTCTTCACGTTGATTATAGCACGATATCCTTGCTTTTACTAGCGACTTATTTTAGTAAGTAAGCAAATAAGCTTTGGATCGCTGTGTCCATTACGAAAAACATCACACCAAAGATAATTGATGTTTCAATGACAACTAGTGTGTCTTTGCGTAATTGTTTGCCACTAGGCCAAGTCACTTGTTTCATTTCATCTTTTACACTTTTAATGAATTTCATTGCGGGCCCTCCTGTCCTCTATTTTGTTTCTTTATGTAATGTGTATTGATTACAATATTTACAAAATTTATTGATTTCCAAACGTTCGCCACTTTTTCCTTCACTAACCGATTTGGTATAGTTTCTAGAACCACAAACGGAACAAGCTAATGCTGCTTTCTTCTTTGCCATCCGCTCCTACCTCCTCACTGAAAATCAAAATTATACTCATTTACAGTATCATGGAAAAGATTTTCTGTCAATTCGAGATTGAATAACCTATTGTTTTATAATTAATTATGATATGATTAATTTGAAATTAAGTAAAAATGAGATACATGGAGGTAACTTTATGCTACTAAAAACACTCGTATATAAGAAAAAAGATTTAACAACTGTCACAGAAACTAGTACCTTGGAAGAAGCCTTAGCGATTCTAGAATCCTCTGGTTATCGTTGTGTGCCAATTTTAGATGCTTCAGGAAATATTTTCCGTGGAAATATTTACAAAATGCACATTTATCGTCACAAAGCGAATGGTGGAGATATGACTTTACCCGTCACCCACCTCTTGAAAAATGCAACAAAATTCATTTATTTAGATACTTCATTCTTTAAAATATTTTTTACGATCAAAGAGTTGCCTTATATCGCTGTTCTTGACAATGACAATCATTTCTACGGTATTTTGACCCACAGTACATTGCTAAACATGCTTTCACAATCTTGGAGCGTAGAACAAGGCAGCTATGTTTTAACGATTGCTTCTACTGGAAAACAAGGAGATTTAGCTACGATCGCTAAAATCATCGCAAAACATAGTAGTATCGCAAGTTGCATCACGTTAGATATTGAAAAAGAAGAATACATCCGTCGTACACTGATCACGTTACCTGCACATACAGATCAAAAAGTTTGCGACACGATCGTGAACCATCTTGAAAAGAAAAATTACAAAGTGATCGAAATCGAAAATTTACAAAACCCTGAATAAATGTGTAAAGGATCAGTCAACTTTACGACTTTACGACTTTACGATAGAAAAAAACATACTAAGATTAGCGGATAGAATCAATAACGGTTGGTTCAATCCGCTAATTTTTCAGAAATAAAAACAGTAGCTAAAGATGAATTTCTTTTAACTACTGTTATCCCTTTTTATAAATATATTTTAACTGATTAACAGGTTTTCCTCTATCTACCTATTGATCGCTATACTCTTTTTTCAAAGTCTAGGGAACGATCCAAGTAATACATCAATGGTGCAGAAATAGCCATAATGATGAACTCACTCAAAGCTAGCGTACCGTAAGTTGTCCAAAATGCTTGTCCACCAGTTGGTACCAACATGTACGCAATCAATCCCATACTAATTGTAAAGAAAAGCGTATTTAATGCTAATCTTATTTTGACATTCTTTACTTTATTTTGTAGCAAAGCAGTCAACCCCAATGAAATCAAGGTTTGTCCCCCACCATAGACCACATCTAATATACCAAAACCAAAAAATGCGTTATAGACAATGACGCCACCTAACACGCCCCAAAGTAATTTCCGGTTGAAGACTACTAAGTGATTCAAGCTTTCAGAAATACGAAATTGAATAGGTCCAGAAGAGACTGGTGCCACTAAAATCGTAAGTGCCAAATACAAAGCCATAATGATTCCATTTACTACAACGACCATCAATCGTTGGCGTTCCACCGTTTTTTGCATAAAATATTCCTCATTTCTCCTAGTTTTTTTAATGCGGGATGGTTGATGAACCGCAGCTGTCATAAGCAAGGATTCATTATAGCAGATATCCCCGCGATTTGAAACTGCTCCTACAAAAAACGTTCTCTAAATATAAGTCTTTTGCTTCCATGCTATTTATTCAAATCAGGGTGAACTTTACCTCTTATTTATGCACGGTGCTTTTTCAAAATTCCTCTTCTCTGCTATAATAGCCAAGGATAAAAAATAATGTTTGTTTTCTTAGTTTCGCTAAGACACAAACCATGTAAAATTAACGATAGAAGTTTCAGTTGCTTGTTCACTAAATGACTAAGCAAAAAATAGTTTGATCATTTTTTCTATTTTAATGAATGAGTGGAATGAGTGAGATTTACTCATCTTCTGAATCAGATGCAGGAGGTAAAAATGAATTTCCATTATTACTTATTGATCAATCCAGCTGCTGGAAGTGGTGCTGGTAAAAAAGTAGCAGAAAAAATGATTCCGCTATTTGCCGAAAAAAAGCTTCACTATTCGATCCAATACAGTGAGTATCCAGGGCATGATGCTAAAATTGCCGAAGAGTTAGCGAAAGAAACATTAGTTGAATGGACAGACGAACCACAAGAAAGCGAGTCTGAATTTCCCTTACTCGTGATCATCGGTGGTGATGGCACACTGCATCAAGTGTTAAATACCTTTTATCAACTAGATGTGGCATTTCCAGTAGCCTATATTCCCGCAGGCTCTGGCAATGATTTCGCTCGAGGGATTGGGTTACCTAGAAATGCCGAGAAAGCATTAGAAAATATCCTAAAGACGAACAAACCTCAAGAAATCAACCTCTTAACTTACGAGGAAAAAGTGAGTGACAAACAAGGTGTAGTAGTAAACAATTTTGGCATTGGCTTAGATGCGGCAATCGTCCATGCTACAAACCACTCTACTTCAAAAACAAAATTAAATAAATATAATTTAGGTTCTTTTGCTTACCTATTTTCTATCCTACGTGTCTTTTTTTGGCAAAAAGGGTTTCCAATCTTAGTGGACATTGGCGGAAAACAAATCAGTTTTGACAAAGCCTTTTTATGTACTGCAACGAACCATCCTTATTTTGGTGGCGGTGTAGCGATTGCGCCGACAGCAGAAATTGCCAAACCAACGATCGATCTAGTTGTTGTTGAACGAGTGAATTTATTCAAAATCTTGGGAATCATCTTCTTATTACTACAGAAAAAGCAAATGAAATCAAAAAATTTCCATCATTTTACTACTAGCAAATTGCGCATACTATCAACTGTTCCTCAGTATGGTCAAGAAGATGGTGAAGATAGCCAAAAACAACCTTTTGATTTGCAATTAGCTACCAAAAAGCAACTGTTTTGGTGTAACGTGTCACATTGATTTTGCCTATTTTATATACATTTTCTTCCATGGGTAAGATAACCCCATAAAAAGAGCTGTAGATATTGAAGAGACCGCAAAAGTCAGACTTGTTGGGCTAACTTTTGCGGTCTTTATCTATCTCTTGGCTCTTAAAAAATAAGTAACATTCTAATTAGGAGCGATTCAAGTGAGCCTGAGCCAAAACTTGCCTCAGGCTCTTCTAGTATCTCTAAAAACGAATAAACGGTTTTCAAACATCAGCTCCTTGAAATAAGCCTGAATTTTTCAAAACATGAGAAGCTGTTTCAAAAAATTCTTTCTTATTGTCATCAGAGCTACCCGATGTTTTCACGACCTCTGATTCACGGCGTTCAAGAAACAACTCCTCAACAATTAGCGATGATTTTCTAAAATATGAGGAGCTATTTAAAAAAATCCTCTCTTATTCGGAGCTAAACGCTTCTTTCACAGCCTCTTGCTCCATCCCAATCATTGGATCAATCCACTGTTTTTCAATCGCTTCGGTTGTTAAAATATATGTTTTTGGTAGTTGCTCTGTTGGTGCTTCTTCCATCACTTTTGATTCGACAGCCGTTTCGGTTGTGTCTTGTTCTACTGATAAAGTAAAGAGATCATCGCCAACATTTCCCTCCGTTGAATCTACGGCATTTTCTTGAGTGGCTTGTTGACTTGTCTCTGCTTTTACGGGATGAGCAGTTTCTCCCGCCTTGGTATAATTTCCTTCTTCAAAAGGATCATTACCTACAAGGGAATCTTCATAAGCGACAAGTTTCGTTCGTGTAACAAGACTCATACTGTCATTTTCTTCGATCCGTTTCTTCAATGTCGTCATTCGACTAGCCGATTCATTCGCAACGCAAGTAACGTACGCTTGTTCTTCTCCAAGTAGAATCAATAGTTCTTTACTTCTTGTGACAGCCGTGTAGAGAAGATTTCGTTGCAACATCCGTTGGTACTGATGAACCATCGGCAAAATGACCATCTTAAATTCGCTTCCTTGAGATTTATGGATCGAGCAACAATAAGAAAGGGTGATTTTATTCCATTCATTGCGTTTGTAAGTCACTTCATTCGCATCAAATTGAATCACTAATTCATCCACTTTATCTTCTGAATCTTTCGCTAACACGATCCCCGTGATCTCACCCATATCACCATTAAACACATTGAGTTCAGGTGTGTTCACTAATTGTAATACTTTATCACCGATTCGATAAACAGTCTCATTCCAGTGGACTTCTTTCCGCCCTGCACCTCCAGGGTTAAAAATCGACTGCATCATTTTGTTTAACGCATCGATTCCAGCTGGTCCACGGTACATTGGCGCCAAGACTTGGATATCTTGTGCAGTGAAGCCTTTATTTTTGGCTTTTTCAACAATCTTTGCGATTAAAGGTTCGATACTATAGGCATCGCTTCGAAAGAAAGAACGATCTTTTTGATTTTGCAAAAAATCACTTGGTAAATGACCTTCTTTGATTTCATGAGCAAGGGGGATAATACTTGATCCGTCTCCCTGCCGATAAATTTGATTCAATTCCACTTTCGGGATTTGGTCAATTCCTAATAAATCATGCAAGACTTGTCCCGGTCCGACAGAAGGTAATTGATCTTTATCTCCTACTAAAATCACTTGCATGTTGGTAGGGATGGCTTTAAATAGCGTATTAGCTAGCCATGTATCGACCATCGACATTTCATCGATGATCAACAACCCACCTTCTAATTCTTTCGTACTTACTGAAGGAGATTTTTCTCGACCATTCAAACCTAGTAGTCGATGGATCGTGCTGGCAGGTAATCCTGTCGTCTCATTCATTCGTTTGGCTGCTCGACCAGTTGGTGCAGCCAGTAGGATCGGAAAAATTTCTTGGGTATATTTGTTTGGATCTAATTCTAAGCCATTTAATTCTGCAAACAAGTTGACGATCCCATTGATAACTGTTGTTTTCCCTGTACCGGGACCCCCAGTTAAAATAAATAAAGGTGATCGGATTGCTTCCGAAATTGCTTTTTCTTGCGATTCTCCATATTGGATACCAAATATTTTTTCAATTCGCCGAATGTTTTTCTGCACTTCTTTTTCGTCATAGTTGATTTCTTTTTTCCGACTAAGTAACCGTTGGATCGAGTTACCGATCCCCCATTCTGAGAAATACAGACTATTTTCATAGAGATTGGTTTCTTCTTGTTGGATCTTACCTTCTTCCACAAGTTGAATAATGACCGTCGCCACTTGATCAGGTTGGATCTCAATTGGTCGACTGGTTTCCAGAATTTTGATTGTTTGATGAAGAAGCGTTTCAGCTGGTACATATGTATCGCCAGTTTGAACAGCATGTTGAAAAATCTGATGTAAAACTGCAGCTCGAATCCGTCTTGGTGAATCAGCCGCGATCCCTAATTGTTCTGCAAGATTATCTGCTCTTTTAAAGCCGATTCCTTCCACATCTTCGACTAACTGATAGGGGTTTTCCTGGATGATATCTAAAGCTTCATTTTTATATGCTTGATAGATACTAAAAGCTAACTGACTACCAAAGCCATAACGATTCAAGCCCATGATCACTTGATCCATCCCATGGTTCAAACGAATCGTCTCAACGATCATGTCTCTTTTGGCTTGATTCAAGCCTGCGATTTGTTCTAATACGGACGGCTCTTCGATGATTTTTTCAATCGCTTCTTCACCTAGTTGCTCCACGATCTTCTCAGCTGTTTTCTTGCCAATCCCAGGAAATTTTTCACTGGATAGATAACCCACGATCCCGTTGACTGTTGTTGGTTTCTCCTGCTCATAACGTTCAACCTTTAACTGTCGCCCATATTTAGGATGATCGACTAATTCGCCGTAAAAACGATAAAGCTCATTTTCTTGGATCTCACCAAAGCTTCCAGTGACCACAATTTCTTTTTCACGATAGTCAGCTGTTGTTTCAGTGAGCCGAACCAACAGTACTTTATAAAAATTACTTGGATTTTGAAAAAAGATTGCGGCAACTGTACCAACAAAATAAGGCATTTCTTCTGGCTGCATCTTGCCGCCTCCTTTCCAATTAGAGTAATGGTTCTGGTTTTGTCTCTTTTCCTAAAAAGTCAATTTCGTTCCAAACTTTTAATTCATAAGGCAACAAATTGTTGGGTTCTCCTGTTTCTAAAATCGTCAAACTACTATTATATAAGCCACCCATTTCTCTTAGTTGACTCAGTTTTTTTCCTGTCAACCATTGGATCGCCGCAGTTAATGATGCCCCATGTCCAACAAACAAGATCGGTCCATCATGTAAAGCAACGGCATCAGCCACAGCTGTTTCAATACGAGTAATGGCACATTCGATCGCTTCTCCTTTAAAAGGTGTCGGATCATAACGATCTAAGTGGTTACGTAGATTGGGAAGGTTTTCCGGATATCGTTCGTACATTTCATCAATTGATTGACCTTCTAATTCTCCTAAACCCAATTCTCTTAATTTATCAGTATAAATAATTTCGACTGGATGCGCTAATTCTTGGTTGATCCCTTCGGCTGTGTCACGGGCACGCTTAGCGGTACTTGAATAGATTGCTTTAAATGGTACATACTTCACTTTTTTACCAAATGCTTTGATTTCCTCATAGCTTTCAGGTAAAAGTGGTGAGTCGCCTTGGCTTCCTTGAAAACGGCGTTCGAGATTCCATTGTGTTTTTCCATGTCGGGTAAAATATAATTCCATTTATATCGGACTCCTTATAGGCTCATTTAGACAAAGATGATGCTACTATTTTATAAAATTTGTTCCTTAAAAACAAAGAACTCCTTCAATAAAAAGTCCTTGTGATTATTCGTATTGAATCAGAATACTTGATAAATGACCTCTTGATAAACGGTATTTTCCAAGTTGATTCTGTGCATTAAGTCCAAACCAAGTAAAACATGAAAAGCTGTTTTTCTTTGTTTCTCCTTAATGCTTGAATCAGAGCACTTGGAAAATGACCTCTAGTCTAGTTTATCATTTTCATAATGGTGCGTTAACTCTAAATTAGGAAATCCTTGTTGGCGCAATGCTTCATAGACGATCATTGCAGCCGTATTTGAGAGATTCAATGAACGGACATGTTCGTCATTCATTGGGATTCTTAAACATTTTTCTTCATTTTCACGCATAAATTCTTCAGGTAAACCTGTTGTCTCCTTGCCGAATAAAAAGAAATGGTCTTCTCCATCAGCAAAATTTTCGTCACTATATACTTTATGGGCAAACTTCGATACCAAATGAAGTTTACGTTCCCCTAAATAAGCCATAAAAGCATCTAAATTTTGATGATAGGTAATATTGACATCGTTCCAATAATCCAATCCTGCACGTTTTAGATGTTTATCATCTGTTGAAAATCCTAACGGTTCAATCAAGTGCAAGGGCGTATTGGTTGCTGCACAAGTTCGGGCAATGTTTCCAGTATTTGCTGGAATCAATGGTTCAAATAAAACGATATGGTTCATTAAGATCCATCCTCTCATCTATATGTTAACTAACTAGTAGTGATTTTGGCATAAAAAAAAACGTATCAACTCGGTGTCAGTCACTGCGAGTCGTTACGTTAGTGAAGCTCTTCTCACTAACTTTTATCAGAACAGGAACCTGATAAAAACCAATGAAAAAACAACTTGTCGTTACTATATCATCAACAAACTCTTTTTGCAACCTTTAGAAATGAATAATTTCATTGCAATCGTTTTCTCTTATTTCCTTTTAATAATTCTACGTCAATTGTAATCTTTTTCAAAGGATTCTGGTACACACGCTCTTTGACGTCTTGACTGACTTGCCATTCGAGCGGAGACATCGCTAACAAATCTTGCCGATTTTTTTCTGGGATATCAAATTCGTAGGTAACACGCCGACGTTCAGTCAATTCTAGGGACTCCGCAAACTTAGCCACCACTCGTTCATTTGAATACTGTTGTTTCTCAGGCTGGTCTGGATAAAACGCTTGGCGTAATTCTTTTAAATAATCTTGTTGCGGAACGATTTTCAAGACTTCCCCATCATCGGTTAGCACACGTTGAAATTCTTTATAGTGAGAAGGCGAAAAAATATTTAGAATTGTAGTAAATGTTTGGTCTTCAAAAGGAAGATTGGTTAAATCTGCTACACACCAAAACGCCTCGACCGGCTGAGCAGTAGCCGCATAAACACCTTCTTTAGAAAGATCAAAACCTACGGCCTTTTTCAACGGTTGCAGTCGTGCTAATTCATTTAAAAAGCTTCCTTCGCCACAGCCAACATCTAAGACCTCTGATCCCTGCGATACTTGTTGTGCTAACAAGTCGATCACAGGCTGATACATCCCTGCTTGGATCATTCTACGTCTGGGATCAAACATACTCTGATCATATTCCGTTTTTACCCCATGAGATAAAAAGTAAAGCGTGCCTTTTTTGGATAAGTCGAAGCGATGGTTCTGATGACAAACCAAACCGTTCTCAGTGACTGCTACTCCAGCATGGCAAAGTGGGCATCGGAACAGCTGTTGATTTCCCTTTAAAAATTGGCGACCTTGATCAATTTTTTTTAACATTTTTTTTGCTCATTTCTTGTTTTAATCGTTGAATATTGCTTTATTCCCTTTTCATCTTACCGTTAGAAGAAAACTTTAGCAACTACAAAAAATATGGTACAATTTTAGAAGAAGAAGGCGAATGATAAAGGAGCAGGCAAATGATCAAAGAATTTTGTGCAGAAAATTATACTTCCATTCCTCTAGCAATTGCTAAGGGAGCAAAACGGATCGAATTATGCGATAACTTAGCTGCTGGCGGAACCACACCTAGCACCGGAGTGATCGAAGAAGTTTTAAGCTATGCCAATGAAAAAGAAGTACCTGTAATGACAATTATCCGACCACGAGGTGGCGATTTTGTCTATAATGATATTGAATTAAAGATCATGCATACTGATTTAATCGAAGCGAAGAAATTAGGTACAGATGGCGTAGTTATAGGCTGTTTGACTCCTTCAAATTGGATCGATGAAGAGGCAATGGAATTATTGATCGAAACCTCAGAAGGTCTACAAATCACGTTCCACATGGCTTTTGATTGTATCCCGCAGGAACGGCAATTTGAAGCGATTGATTGGCTGGTTGAACACGGTGTAGACCGGATTTTAACTCATGGTGGAGATGCGAACGCACCAATTGAAGCCAATTTTGACCATTTAAAAAAATTGATTGCTTATGCTGACGGACGTCTGATCATCTTACCTGGTGGCAAGATCGATTACAAAAATGCAGAACATGTTGCCAAAGAACTAGGCGTGAATGAAGTTCATGGAACAAAGATCGTTTCATTCGACTAAATTTTTTTCTAGTAATAATAAAAACGTAAGAAGCAAGTTGATTACTTTGCTCCTTACGTTTTTTATTTTTATCACAGACTTGTTTCACCATCTCAAAAGGAATGGCTACATAAAATACCCCATAAACAATGAAGCGATGTTGAAATAGATCAAGACACTAGTCAAATCGCTCAAGGTGGTAATAAAAGGACCACTAGCCACGGCAGGATCAAACCCTAAGCGATCCATCAACATCGGAATCAAGCTTCCTGCCAAGTTGGCTACAGTAATCGCAAATAACATGGCAATCCCAATCACAAAGCCTAAAATAAAGTTATGTTTCCAAATTCCTACAATCAAAAAGATCGTCAAGCCAGTGATTGCCCCTGTCACAAGTCCTGTGAGTACTTCAGCTAGAATCAAACGGACAAAACCAGCATCTTTGTCGTCAGAAACAGCCAAACGGCGAACTGCAACCGCCAATGATTGGGTGCCAGCATTCCCCGCAGTTCCGGTGATCAACGAAATGAAGACGGCTAAAATACTTGCTTCACTCACCAGTTCTTCGTAATGGCTGATCAACGAAGCCGTAGACATCCCTAAAAATAATAAGGTGATCAACCAAGGAAGACGTCTAGCAGCTGACTTCACGGGATTTTCATTGATTTCCTCAACATTGACCCCTGCCAAACCAGAATAATCACTTGCAGCCTCATCATCAATAACATCAATAATATCATCAACTGTTACGATCCCCAGTAGATGGTCATCGTAATCTGTTACGGGTAATGCTAGAAAGTCATAATCACGAAAGGTTTGCGCGACATCTTCTTGGTCATCTCCCACATGGACGGATAACACACGTTCGCTCATCAAGTCAGAGATCATTGCATCATCATCATTAACGATCAAATCCCGCAATGAAATAACTCCAACCAATTGTTCTTCTTGATTGACGACATAGATATAGTAAATGGTTTCAGCTACATCTGCTTCGTTTTTTAAGACATACATCGCAGAACGAACCGTTTGATTCGCCACGATCGAAACAAATTCTGTCGTCATGATCGCGCCAGCTGTTTCATCTTCATAGTGTAATAACTCTTTGATTTCACTAGCATCGTCAGCAGTCATTAAACTTAAATATTTAGCGACTTGTTTTTTATCTAAGGTATTTAGCAAATCTACCGCATTATCGGTATACATCTCTGAAAGCATTTCTGCAGCATAACTCGGACGCATTTCAGCTAAATACTCTTTCATATATTCATTGTCTTCTTCAATCACATCAAACATATCTGCCAATTCTTTAGGAGATAAGTAGGAATAGATCAGTTGACGATCCTCTTCGTTCAGAGATTGATAGAATTGCCCCTGCTCGTAAATATGCATTTCCAGGAAACTATTTCTAAATTCCTGTAGGTTATTTTCTCTTAAATCCTGTAGTAACTGGGCAAATCGTTCCTCTAGTTCTTGATTTTCATCCAACTCTATCTCACCTCACCCTAACTTTCAAAATGCTGGAGAACAGTCGCCATATCTTTAGCCAAAGGCTGTTTAAATTCCAATCGTTCCTGTGTAAAAGGATGATCAAAACGCAGGTCGTAACAATGTAAAGCTTGTCTTGCTATTCCAAGATCCATACGCCCACCATACATTTCATCTCCTAATAGCGCACAGCCAATTTCTGAAAAATGAACTCTGATTTGATGGGTTCTCCCCGTATGCAGTTGGATATCTACCAAAGCAACCTCTGCGGTGTTTTTCGTTAACCAATATTCGGTTTGTGCGCTTCGCCCAGCTGTCGAAACCATCCGTTTCAGTAAAGAAGATTGGTCTCTCGCAATTGGAAGGTCAATCCAGCCGTGGGGTGCCAATTTAGTTATTTCGCCACTCACAAGTGCTTGGTATTTCTTCACAAATCGTTTTTCTCGAAGCTGTACATCTAACTTTGCATGAGCAAAGCCATGTTTGGCAAACAACATCAACCCAGAAGTATCCCGATCTAGTCTTGTCACCACATGAATAACTTGATTTTCGTAACCTTGTCGTTTGTAATAAGCTTTTACTCGATTAGCCATCGTATAGTTTGGATGATATTGTGCTGGAATCGAAGAGATGCCAGCTGGTTTATTCACAACTAAAAGATGTTCATCTTCGTAAACGATCTCGATCGGTGTTTCATCTAAAAGCACCGTTTCATGTTCGCCTTCTGCTGGAATGACAATCGTTACCTTATCATTGTACGATAGAGAAAACAAGACATTTTCAGTTTGACCATTTACTTTGATCTCGCCACCTTGAAATTTGATTTTCGCTAACAAACCTTTAGAAATTCCTTTTTCTTTTAAAAAATATTTTATCTGCTGCGGATGATTTTTTTCATACGTCCACACAAATTCCATGTTATCCCTCACCAATAAAGGAATCTTTTACACGATGCCAAAAATGCATATGGCGATAAGAAGCAAAATGAATTCGCTCTTTTGCAATGCGATAATAGATGGAACGAATATTCGATTCCTTAATATCCAATTGGTCGACTGTAACAAGATAATCCTCTGTATTTTCTAATTTGATTTCCAGCCATTCGTCTTGTGCGATGACCATAGGCGAACCGAGTGTACGAAAGACTCGATTATTTAATGAAGCAATTTCAGTTAACTGAAAGGCATTGATACTCGGATGAATAACTGCCCCGCCGATACTTTTATTATAAGCGGTTGAACCTGTTGGCGTAGACACAGCCAATCCGTCCCCTCTGAAACTTTCAAACAATTCATTTTTGATATATACATCGGCAACCATCGTCCGATTTGATCGTTTAATCGTGGATTCATTCAAAGCCAAGAAATGTTTTGCCGGCTTATCATCTAAATAACTGATCTTTATATCGAGCAAAGGATAACTTACACTTTGTTCTTGATTGGTCTGTAAGCTATTGACTAATTCTTCCAATTCATAGTCACGCCAATCCGTATAAAAACCTAAGTGCCCTGTATGGACCCCTAAAAAACGAACTTCATTTAATAGATGGCTATACTTGTGAAAAGCGGACAATAACGTCCCATCACCACCTACAGAAATCACTAAATCGGGGCGTTGTCCGTCGATTTGAATAGCCGATTGTGTCAAAAGAGCTTTCAATCGTTCGGTAACTTCAATTGTTTTCGCTTCTTGGTTATGAACGATCGCTACTTTCATCCGTGACCTCCTCTTTTTTCTCTCTATTTAATACGGTACGATAGTAAACGTCATCTCGTTTTCCTCTTCCATGGGAAAATAGACGTTGAGCTTCTTGGATTTCTTCCCGAATATTGGACATTTCTTCGTCCAATTGATAAGCCGCTTCTGCCGCACGTTGGAGTCTTTCACTCATTTCTTCAGGAAACACGCCTTGATATTTATAGTTCAATGAGTGTTCGATTGTCGCCCAAAAGTTCATAGCTAACGTCCGGATTTGAATTTCAGCTAAAATTTTCTTTTCGCCACTGATCAACTGAACAGGATACTCAATCACTAAATGATACGAACGATACCCACTGGCTTTTTTATTTGTAATATAATCTCTTTCTTGAATCACTTTCATATCTTTTCTTTTACGAATGATATCTACTACTTGGTGGATATCTTCTACAAACTGACACATGATTCGTAATCCAGCAATATCAGACATTTCTTCTTCTAAACGGCTCATCGGAATATGACGCAGCTGTGATTTTGTCACAATGCTATCGACTGGTTTGACTCGTCCAGTAACAAACTCAATCGGAACATGTCGGTTTTGTTCTCTGAATTGCTTACGGATCCCGCGTAACTTTACTTTTAATTCTGATACTGTTTGTTCATACGGTGCTAAAAACTCTTCCCAATCTCGTTCCATCGCTGATCCCTCTACTTCGTTAACATTCTTTTCTATTTTAACATATAAATGAAGTTTTTTTGTACCTCTCGGCTTTTTGTATTGACCAAAAAGGAAAAATTAGGCAGAATGAATGAAAGGGGCGATCATTATGTCTGAAATGTTAGAAATTGAATACAAGTCCATGCTGACGCAACAAGAATATAGTCAATTGATCCAGTATTATCAACTAAAACCAGAAGATTTTACGGTTCAAACGAATATCTATTTTGATACACCAGATGGACAGCTAGCACAAAAAAATTGTGGATTACGCATCCGATTACTTGAAGATCGGGCAGAATATACACTAAAAACACCTGCAAAAGAAGGAAAACTTGAAACCACTGATACTTTAAGCAAAGAGGAAGCACTCTCTTTCATTGAGCAACGTCAATTGCCACGTCAGGGTGCTGTTTTTCAAAAATTGTTAGAATTAGCTGTTCCTTCGGATGAATTGGGCAAAATTGGAGACATTACTACCAAACGTGCGGAATTTCACATTGAGGAAGGTCTTTTAGCGATTGATGAAAGTTTTGGAGAACAATTACATGATTTTGAACTGGAGTTAGAAGTATCTGATGCTACTCTTGGTAAATCTGCCTTTTTAGCGTTTTTGGAAAGACATTCTTTCCCTTATCGACCAGCTAAAAATAAAATTCAACGGA
Source organism: Enterococcus sp. DIV1682a (assembly GCF_051711005.1). NCBI lineage: Bacteria > Bacillati > Bacillota > Bacilli > Lactobacillales > Enterococcaceae > Enterococcus > Enterococcus sp. DIV1682a. Next base: position 396,904 of record NZ_JBIOLT010000001.1, on the reverse strand, counting down.
TGCTAGCAGCGAAAAATTAAAGTTCTATCATTTTCACAAGGCACTTGAGTTCATTTTTTATCATTTTTCTGTTAAGTTATACGTTGTGAATAAAAGAATTCACGAGTTGTATAGAATCTATTTTGGGGGAGATTCATATGATCGAAATTTATTTATTTGTTAATCCTTTGGGGAAACATTGTTTTACACTAGAACAACAGTTATTACAATTTATTGAAGAAGAGTACGGAAAAACATCCAAAGAAAAGATGCAATTTCGTTTTCTGCCTTTAGTTAATTTGCAGACAATTGGGGATGTCATGCAACGTAACGGAATTTCTCAAAACGACCTCGTTACGCGTAACCACTTATTTTCAACTACCTATTCTGCTGCGTTAGACTGTAAAGCGGCACAGTTCCAAGGTAAGAAAAAAGGACGTCAATTTTTGATCAAAATGCAAGAAGCTGTAGGTTGTAATAAAGTACCGTATTCTCCAGAACTTGCTGAATCACTTTTTGCAGAAGTCGGCGGCGATATCGAGATGTTCAAAGAAGATCGTCAATCCGAGTTTGTTAAAGAAGTTTTTTTCTCTGATCAAAAAATTGCTCGAGAAATGGGCATCACCAAACATCCTTCTGCTGTAGTGTATAACTACTCCTGTGAACAAGACTTCGGTGTCTTAATTGAAGGCACAAATACAGTCCGAAAAATAAAAGAACTTTGTAAGACTAAAAATGATTCTTATCAAATTTTTGATGGTGAACATTTACATACAAATGATTCTCGCTTACAACCAGGAAGTAGCCATTTATATTTACTCTCTAACTAATCATGTCAAGAACCATTCGTTTCACTAACTAACCGTTTTTCAAGTACTTAGATCGCTAAGTATTCGAAAAACGGTTATTTGGTGCTTGTAGAAAAATATGGGAATCTTTACCAACATGGACTAATAGCACATCGTCTGAGGTTGAGATAAAAGTGTGTAGCATCAAGAAATAAGAAAGAGTTTTTCGAAAAACGACAAAAAGCAATCGCATCCTTCAGAAAATAGCTGATGCCATTTTCGACCGATACGACTGCTTTTTTTAATGAGACTGGGACAAAACTTGTCTCAGTTTCTACTAGTATCTCTAAAAACGAATAAACGGCGTTCAAGAAGCAACTCCTCAACAATAAGCGATGATTTTCTAAAATATGAGGAGCTATTTAAAAAAATCCTCTCTTATTCGCTCGGAGCTGAACGCTTCTTTCGCAGCCTCTTGCTAAACGGTGTTCAAACATCAGCTCCTTGAAATAAGCCTGAATTTTTCAAAACATGAGGAGCTGTTTCAAAAAATTCTTTCTTATTGTCATCAGAGCTACCCGATGTTTTCACGACCTCTTGTTCACGGTGAGACAAAAGCAGCATCTTCGGAAATTTTGCCGAAATTTACCAAAAATTTGAGAAGCACCAAGTAGGTAACAATCAACATCAAAAACTAGTTTTTGTGTTTCTTGTCAATTTCGGAAATTCCTTCTTATTTCTTGATGCTACACACTATTCTCTCAACCTCTTTCAGATTAGTTTGCTAGTGCTTCAACGATTGCTTCGTTAAATGCTGGAATATCATCAGGATTTCGGCTAGTAATCAAGCCTCGATCAATTACCACTGGCTCATCCTTCACGACGGCACCGGCATATTCGATATCTGGACGTACCGTATCATAAGCTGTCATTGTCCGTCCTTCAGTTAAACCTGTTTGAATAAATAATTGTGGACCGTGACAAATTGCAAATAACGGTTGATCATTTTTTAAAAAGTAAGAAACAAAATCAACGAATCGTTGATCTGCTCGTAATTGATCCGGTGAAAATCCCCCGGGTATCAATAGCGCATCGAAGTCTTCAGGAGAAACATCTGCAATACTTTGTTCGACTGTGAATTCTGCGCCTTTTTTTCCTTTGATTGTTTGATTTCCTTCAAATCCAATCAAAGTCACTGTATGTCCAGCCTTTTCTAGTGCTTCTTTCGGTGACGTTAGTTCCACATCTTCAACTAAATCTGTAACGATTGCTGCAACTTTTTTTGCCATTTGTTCTCTTCCTTTCTTATCGCTTAATTCAAGCCTAAAGGAATTTATTCAAGTGTGCAAATCATCTGTTTGGACTAAAGATCGGTTTTTGTCTCCATCCATCTTGTTTTTTTTAGTCATTCATCGATGTGATAAACCGGATAACAACCAACCAAATGCGTAGGATAGCCTTGCTCTTTTAGCACTTCAATCAGCTCATTCACCTTGTCGATCTTGTCATCGATAGCAACATCGATAACAAAAAAGTATTCGCCTAACCGCGTTTTTTGTGGGCGTGATTCGATTTTGGTTAAATTCACTTGATTATTAGCAAAGACCGAAAGAACTTGATAAAGCGCCCCTGGTTTATTTTCTGGCAAATCCACAAAAAATGTCGCTTTATGACTGTTTTTTTGTAATTTTGCATCAACAGGCGCGGCACTTAGAACCCAAAAACGGGTCTCATTAGTTGCAATGGACTGGATATCTGATTGCACGATGGTCAACCCAAATTCGTTTGCAGCTTCTTTGGAGCCGATCGCACCTAGACATTCTTCTGGATGGGTTGCTATTTGCTGGGCTCCTTGGGCAGTGGAACCTACTTGTTCAATCTCGACCTTTGGAAAATTTGCCCGTAGAAAAAGTTGTGATTGGGCTAATGCTTGCGGATGACTACAAATCTTTGTGATATTTCGCCAGTTGGCTTGTTGTGTTGGATGGACCATCAATTGTTGTCGGATCGGCAGAACGATTTCTCCTTGAATAGAAGGTAATGTCTCATACACATGATCAAGTGTTGGCAAAACAGAACCTTCAATCGTATTTTCGATCGGCACCATTGCATAAGTAATCTCTTTTTCTAATTGTGCATCGATCAAATCAATCAAGGAATCATAAGAAAGAAAAGTACCTTGTTTGAAATAACGTGTGGCTGCACTATAAGTAAAGGAACCTTTAGGACCTAGATACCCAATTTTCATCATTATTTTCTACCCACTTTATGATTTCTGTGATAATTTCGTCTGGCGATTTCTTAGACGTATCTATCGTGATTTTTGCTAAACTTTTGTATATTTTTTCCCGTTCCCACATGATCTCACGTAGTTTTGTATCACTATTCTTTAACGCTAACGGTCGAATATTTGTTTGATCTTGTCGTATCCGTTCGATCAAGATATCGGCTTCTCCTTTTAAATAAATGACTTGTTGCTGTTTTAATAGTTCCTGATTTTCTTTCTGTAAGACAACCCCGCCACCAGTAGCGATCACTGCCTTTTTTTGTAAAATTGTTTTTAAAAGAGCGGTTTCGTGGTCGCGAAACGCGGCTTCTCCGAAGGTAGCAAAGTATTGCTCAATGGAACAGCCTAATTGTTGAACTAAATAGTCATCCATATCGATGACTGGTTGATCCAATCGAGCCGCTAGTTTCTTACTGATCGTCGTCTTACCAGCGCCCATAAAACCGATCAATACAAGTGACGTCATGATGGGTCCTCCTGAACCAATTTGGCTAGATCCGTAAAAAATTCAGGATATGAAATATTGACTGCTTCAGGATTGAGTAATTCGACAGGTTCTGGGGTTAGTAAAGCGGCGATTTGTAACATCATCCCAATTCGATGGTCCCCATGGCTATCCACTGTCGCTCCATGTAAAGGTGTTGGTCCGTGAATAATCAAACCATCTTCTGTCGGTTCAATGTTCGCACCCATTTTCGTTAATTCTTCCGCAGTTGCATCAATCCGATTGGTTTCTTTGACTTTTAATTCCTGAGCATCACGAATGATGGTTGTGCCTGTTGCTTGAGTAGCAGCTAATGCAATGATTGGTAACTCATCAATCAAGCGTGGGATGATTTCTCCTTGGATCTCACAAGCATGGAGTTGCGCAGAACGGACAATCAAATCTGCTGCTTGATTTTGCTCATCCAACTGTCTTTCTTCAATATTAGCACCCATTTGCATCAACACATCGAGAATCCCTGTCCGTGTCGGATTGATTCCTACTTGTTTTAAGAGGACTTCACTGTTTGCTAAAATACTTGCTGCGACGAGATAAAACGCAGCCGAAGAAATATCCCCTGGGACAGTGACTTCTTGTCCGATCAACTGCTGTGGTCCAGTGACTATAATTTCTTTTCCTTCCACTTGGATCTTCCCACCGAATTGTTTGATCATCTCTTCGGTATGGTTCCTTGACTGTTCTTTCTCGATGATTTTAGTGGTCCCTTCGGCTTGTAAAGCTGCAAAAAGGATAGCAGACTTCACTTGCGCACTAGCAATGGGCATGTGATACTCGATCCCGTGCAATGTATTTCCAGTTACTTTTAGTGGAGGAAATTCAGCTTCGGCCGTTCCTTGTAAATCAGCACCCATCTCACGCAATGGCTTCATCACACGTTCCATCGGACGGCGATTCAAAGAAGCATCCCCTGCAATCTCAGAAGTAAATGGACAGCCTGCCAAAATTCCTAATACTAAGCGCATCGTTGTGCCAGAATTTCCTGCATCTAGCCTAGAAGATGGTGCTGTTAATCCTTCAAATCCTTTTCCTTCAATCATGATTTGTTCATTTTTTTCGGTAATACGTACCCCTAATTGCTTAAAAACTGCAATCGTACTTAAACAATCTTCAGCTTTTAAAAAATTATTGACGATCGTAGTTCCTTTGCTGATTGCACCAAACATGATGCTGCGATGGGAAATCGATTTATCAGCAGGAATCACTAATTCTCCATTGATCCCATTTTTAGCTGTCAATAGTTTCATGACTTCAACTCCTTATCCAACAATGAAATTTTTCGGCTTCGATCAGCTTCTGTCCTTTAAGTAAATCCGCTTGATTTTTAAAAGACAACTCTAACACACCAAAAATATCTTCTCTTGTTTCTTGGATGCTCAAATTAATAATGGAAAGATTTGCCTGACTTAGTACGTTAGTAACTTTTGCGACAGCACCAGCTATATCGGGAATATCGACATATAAATCATAAAAAGCTGGAATCGCTCCTTGTTTTTTCCGGGGCAACTGATCCCGTGTTTGTTTTGCCTGCACAAAGAACTCTTGAATCGCCGATTGGTTTTGATCAATCAGTTCCTGTTTTAACGTTTCCATTGCGCCTTGCCAGTCTTCCAACAACTGAATCATCATTTCTTGGTTCGTCATTAAAATATCCGTCCACATTTGGGGATCCGATGAAGCAATCCGTGTAATATCCCGGAATCCGCCAGCGGCTAATTGTGAGGCACGTGGATATTTTTGATTCAGCTGCTCACTGATTTGTACTAATCCTGAAGCGACAATATGTGGCAAATGACTTAGCACCCCAACAATCTCATCGTGATCTTTGGCAGTTAAGCGAACAAACTTTGCTCGAGTAGGACGTAGTAAAGCGATCAGTTCTTCTGTACGTTTACTTTGACAGTCATCCGTTACGATATAATACGCTTCTTCAAATAAATACGGATTGCCTGCTTTTACTCCTGATTTATGTGAACCAGCCATCGGATGCCCACCAATAAAATCAAATGGGAGTTGCTTTGCTAGCGCCATTATCGTCGCTTTCGTACTTCCGGTATCACTTACTAATACTGTTTCTTTCAAGGGAAGTGTCGCCAAACAGTTGAGATACTCCAAGCTAACTTGAACTGGAACGGCAAGGATAATCACATCCATTTGACTAGCTGCCTCGATCCCTGTGACAACCTGATCGACTAACTGTGTTTTTTCCGCTATTTCTCTTGTTTCTTCTGAATGATCCCAGCCATAAAGGGTAATTGCTGACCCTTTGATCGCTCGGCATAAGGAAGCGCCAATCAGACCCAATCCTATGACAAACACCTTTTTTTTCATCGCTACCTCCGATTAGAATTCTTTGGTCATTTGGCGGTGATTTGCAACGGCTTTTTTTAATTCTTGCATATTATCTGCTGGAAAATGCTCAAGTATCTCGCGAACAAGAGTGGTCGCAATCACATGCTCTGCGACGACTGAAGCTGCTGGAACTGCCGTACTATCGGAACGTTCCACACTAGCTTTATAAGGTTCTTTAGTATCGATGTTCACGCTCATGAGAGGTTTATATAAAGTAGGAATTGGTTTCATCACGCCCCGAACAATAATCTGTTCTCCGTTGGTCATTCCACCTTCAAAGCCACCTAAATGATTACTTGCTCGGTGATAGCCGCTTTCGTCCCAAGTGATTTCATCCATCACCTGTGATCCTGGTAACGAAGCAGCTTCAAACCCAATTCCAAATTCGACTCCCTTAAAAGCATTGATGCTTAACATCGCTTGAGCTAGCTTACCGTCTAATTTTTTATCCCACTGTACATAGCTCCCTAACCCTGCTGGCACATTTTCGACCCGAACTTCCACTACACCTCCCAAAGTATCTCCTGCTTTTTTAGTAGCATCGATCAGGGCTTTTACTTCCTCTTCAATCATTAGATCTACCATGTTCACTTCGGAGATAGTCGTCTTTTCTTTGATTTCTGTCACGGTCAAATTCTCTGGCACATTCGCTTTGATTCCTCCAAGGATCGCTACATGACTAGCAATCTCTATATCTAAAGCAGCTAAAATCTGTTTTGCTAGTGCCCCGATTGCTACTCGCATCGTCGTTTCTCTTGCGGAAGAACGCTCTAATACATTTCTAAGATCATGGTGTTGATACTTCATACCACCAACTAAATCGGCATGACCTGGTCTTGGTTTAGCCACTCGTCGTAGATTTTCTTCTTTTTCAGAAACTGGAGTAACTGACATCACCGTTTGCCAGTTCTTCCAATCTTTGTTCGTGACAGTCATTGTGATCGGTGAGCCTAATGTTTTGCCGTGACGAATACCCGACGTGATTGTCACTTGATCTTTTTCAATCTTCATGCGCCCACCTCGACCATAACCACCTTGTCGTCTAGCTAATTCTTGATTGATTGCCTCAATCGATAAGGTTAAGCCTGCTGGAACTCCTTCAATAATCGCTGTCAAATTAGGCCCATGTGATTCTCCTGCTGTTAAGTAACGCATTTACTCACCTTCTTCTAAATAATTTTTGATTGCTTCGATTGGGATCGATTGGATTTTTGCCTGACCGATTTTTTCTAATAAAATAATTTTCAACTGTTTTCCCCGGGCTTTTTTATCATGAGTGATCGCCTGGAACAACGCCTGTTCATCCCATGGTTCGTAAGAAATGGGCAACTGATACTTTTGGATCATCTTGATAAGTTGTTGCGTCGTTCCTTCAGGTGTTTCTTTCCTTTTTTCAGCATTCCGACTGATTTGTACCATGCCGATCGCCACTGCTTCTCCATGACTAATCTGTCCATATCCCGCTGTTTGCTCGATAGCGTGTCCGATCGTGTGACCAAAGTTGAGGAACAAACGACTGCCTTGATCAAATTGATCTTCTTCTACTACTTCTTTTTTTACACGTAAAGCTTTTTCGATCACTAGCTCGCTATGTGCTACTAAATCAGCTACATCAATAAAACGAGCTAACTCTCTCCAAAGACTTTCATCCTTGATCGCACCACACTTGATGATTTCTGCAATTCCTTCTTGGATCCTTTTTACTGGTAATGTCGTCAGCGTTTCTGGATCAATCAACACACCGTCTGGCTGTGCAAATGTGCCAATCATATTTTTGGCGTTTGGTGCATTGACTGCTGTTTTGCCACCTATGCTTGAGTCTACTTGTGCCAATAAGGAGGTAGGAATCTGTACAAAAGAAATTCCTCTCATGTAAGTTGATGCCACAAAACCAGCTAAATCACCTACAACACCGCCACCTAGAGCAATAATGCCATCACTTCTCGTCAATTGTTCAGTGGCTAGAAAATCATATAATTTAGCAGCCATCGACAGTGATTTACTTTCTTCGCCAGCCGGAATAATATAATTCACAACCTCATACCGATCGGCTAATTGTTGTTGTATCTTTTGACCATAAAGCGGAAAGACATTTTCATCACTAATGATCGCAATTTTCTTTTCTTGCCATAAACCGGAAAGCCAATCTGCGACTTGATCTAGTGCGTTTCGCTGGATGATGATCTCATAGCTTTTTTCGGGTAAGACAACTTCTAACATCCGTGTTTCTCCTCTCTATAAAGCGTTGATTTTCTTCATCGCTTCTACTAAGATGTCCACTTCATTCATCATTTTCAGGTAGTTTTTCTCATTCAATGACTGCTGTCCATCAGACCAAGCATGAATCGGATCAGGATGGATCTCTACAATCATTCCATCTGCCCCACTAGCAACACCTGCTCGTGCCATTGGTGTCACTAAGTCCCAGACACCCGTTCCATGACTTGGGTCAACGATGATCGGGAAATGACTTAATTTTTTGATCAGTGGTACGGCACTTAGATCGAATGTATTTCTAGTAGCTGTTTCGTAAGTGCGGATTCCGCGTTCAATGAAGATGATGCTTGAATTGTTTTGAACTGCAATGTATTCAGCGGCATTTAACCACTCTTCGATCGTACCTGAGATGCCACGTTTTAAGCCAATTGGTTTTCCTGTTCGTCCTACAGCTTCTAATAAACGGAAATTTTGCATATTTCGTGCGCCGATTTGAATGATATCTGCGTATTCACTGACCACATCGATATGCGCTTCATCCATCACTTCGGTAATCACTTTCAAGTCATAATGATCCGCAGCTTTACGCATCATTTTCAACCCTTCTTCACCTAATCCTTGGAAAGCGTATGGTGACGTTCTTGGTTTGTAGGCACCACCACGTAAGATTTTAGCACCACCAGCCTTAGCCATTCGTGCTGTCTCCATGATTTGCTCTTCCCCTTCGACAGAACAAGGACCAGCCATTGTCACAAAACTCCCATCACCGATTTTCACTCCAGCTACATCAACGATCGTATCTTGAGGATGAAATTCTCGTGACGTCAATTTGTACGTATTGGTAATCGGTACGGCACGTTCTACGATATCGTAGCGTTCAAACGGAACATCCCGAATTACCTTTGGATCTCCTAAAAGCCCTAAGACAAAACGATCTTTACCATGGTTGATCTGTACATCTAGCCCTTCTTCTTTAATACGTTCAATTACTTGTGTTAACTCACTTTCTTGGATACCTGGTTTAATGATTAGAATCATACAATAACTCCCTTTGTTTTTTATTTTGTGTTTCGCTTCATCGATTTCCTCGCTGTTTGATTGGATTACATAAATTCTTGCAAATCAATCGTTACTTTGCTTATACCTTGTTTGAATGCGTTTAGTTCCCCCTTTATGTAACAAAAAAAGCCCACCGTAGAAAATCCATCTACAGTGAGCCCCTGAATCAATCAAATAAAAAAGCCACTATAGATTTTTCATCTATGCGGCGAGCAAGTCATCTCAAACATCCTTAGCCATCATAGATACAAACAAACGCTGATGTTTGCACCCATAATCGTATGAATACAAACTTATCTAAAATAGCTAAAGTAATAATTATTCAGTTGTGAACTATGTGTGATTTTCATAATAATCGCTCCAAACTGATATAAGATTGAGTTTAAGTATAGAGATGTTTTTGAAAGAAGTCAAACAATTTCTTGAATAAAATGATCAAAGGGTATGAAAAAAGGGCTTTTACCTGATAAAAACTCCAATTTACCCACTAAATAGTCGCAGGAGAATGCTGAAAATACCACAGAAAAGTATCAACAGCATGTCCGGCTTCTACTTCTATAATCAAACGAGCCCAAAAGTGAGCTGAAATTGTTCTTTATTTTGAAATTTGCCCGCTCTTACAATCGTTTTTGTCCGTCTAACTTTTGGATCTCAGTAATATCTTGCGTGACTTCTAAGCACCCAAGATAATCACCTGTCTCATTTTTTAAAGCAAAGTAGCGAATATAAATTTTCCGTCCTCTCATATCAATCCAAAATTCTGCTGAATCCCTTGTTCCTGTACGGAAATCGTCAAGTATTTGTTGGACAAGATGCATGCTTTTTGGTGGATGACAGTTGACGACTTCACGACCAATGACAGAAGTAGTTCTTGGAAAGACCCGTTTCTTTCCTTCTGAGAAGAAACGGACCCGATCCTCATGATCAACAAATGTCAAATCCACAGGCAACACTTGAAACAAGGCAACTAATTGCTCCAACTGTAACGCTCCTGTCGGAAATTGCACAACTAAATCAGTCATAGGTGCTGTTTCGACTTGAACTGCCTCTGACGTAAACTCTTCGATCCCAAGACCAGCAGCAATACCATCGGTCGTTTCTTTAGCTTTTTTGATGGCTAATTGACGAGCTGGTTCCCGTTCGCTTTCTTTTTCGAGTGATTCTTGGCTTGGCTTCCATGGAAGTGGTTCAGGGATAAACGCAAAACCGATATCAAAGCTGTCATGAGCGATTTGTTCCCAATCTTTAAGGCTAAACACATCTAAGGTCATGGGTACCATGATCTCCTCTTCCTTAAAAATCATCTCTTCAATTTCTGTTTTTACTGCTTCCCATTTTTCGGATAGCGGATTATAAGCCGCTTTGTCTGTAGCTAAATAAGCATTCAGCGCTTTGATCATTTCACGGATATCATCATCTACACCCCACATCACTTTAGGTGGGGCTGAGATTCCGTATTTTTCCATATAAGAAAAGATCAACGTTTCTTTTCGTGCATAATGCTTGTCGATCTGCAATAAATCAGTCAAAGCGTGTTGCAAGCGTTCCTTTTGTGACCAATCTCCTTTAGCCATTTTTGCCAATAACCCGTCAATTTCATCCGTCAATAACGACTGCAACACTTGGTTTTCTAACTTTAAGGTATGGATCGGGTGTCCTGGTTGTGCATGTTCATAATTGGAATGATGGATCTCATTGATCGCTCCTTTAAAAACAGCTGCATGGATATTACATAACTTTTGGATTTCTGACGGATCAAGACCGCTTTGAATCAATGCTTTTTCCGCAGCAGTGATTTCTGTAACATCGACTCCCTCAAATTCTTCATTGAACAATCGTTTTGCTTCTTCAAAAGAACCACCTTTATGTAAAAGTGACAGGATTTCAACAATCCGTTCTTGTCGTTGATTCGTGGGTTTCATTTTACCAATCCTTTCACAATAAATCCTGATGTTTCAAAGGCAGTAACAATTTGTTCTAAAGGAATTTTTTTCATTTGAGCCCCTTTAGGAATCGTCATATAGCGACCAGCAGTTTGCAACATCCCAGGTTGGTTGATGGCATTAAATCCTAGCTCTGCCATGATTTGTTTGACTTCTGGATACTCTGTAACTAATTCAAATAATGTTTTGGAAAAATCGATCTCTCTCATTTTACTTCCTCCTTCATTGAGAATCGTTCTCATTCAATTGGATTCATTATAAACGATTTTGTGCACTTTTACACGATAATTTCAAAGCAAATCTTTTTTTACCATTCTAATGATGAGTATATCTAGGCTCATTCTTTTTTCAGTGTAAAATTTCCTAATGACTTTCTGATCAGCAAAAAATAAAATAACTTTTTTTATTAACTAATGAGGTCATCCTGCTGTTTTTTCTTTCAATTAATTTTGCTTCAGATACTACCCATTTCTCTAAACGATAAAAAGACAACAATCTTCTTTTCCACTTTTTTTTACCCATTCCATCACGTTTTTTTCGTTGACACAAAACACGAACATGTGTTCTAATCAATAAGAAGAGGTGACGAATATGATTCGAAATCAAAATCCAGTCTTTGATTACACAAAAGAACCTTCGAGAGATATTCTTTGCATCGATTGTAAGTCGTTTTATGCTTCTGTTGAGTGTGCCGAACGTCATTTAGATCCTCTAACAACCAAACTCGTCGTCATGTCCTATCCGTCAGGGAAAACCGATGAACGTGGGAGCGGCTTGATCTTAGCTGCTAGTCCAGCCGCAAAAAAAGCCTATCATATTACAAATATCAGTCGAGCAAGAGATTTACCCTTTCCCTATCCCGACGATCTTTATATGGTCCCTCCACGAATGGCTTACTACATGAAAAAAAATACCGAGATCAATGCTGTTTATAAAAAGTACGTGGATGAAGAGAATCATCATGTCTATTCTGTCGATGAAAGCTTTCTTGATGTCACCAACAGTTTGAAACTTTTTAAAGTCAAAAGTGCTTGGGATCTAGCTGAAATCATCTATCAGGATGTCTACCAACAAACAGGAATCCATACAACTATTGGGATTGGTGATAATCCACTACTAGCTAAGTTAGCGTTGGATAACGGTTCTAAAGGAAAAGAGCGAAAGGCCGAATGGCGCTATGCAGATGTGGCAGACAACGTTTGGCGTATTCCTTCTCTCACCGATTTTTGGGGAATTGGTCATCGGACAGCCAAACGACTCAAACGACTGGGGATTCATTCTGTTCATGATTTAGCTCATGCGGATTATTACCAACTAAAAGAAAAATTTGGAGTGATTGGCACCCAGCTTTTTGCCCATGCTTGGGGAATTGATCGAAGCTTTTTGGGAGAAGACTATACCCCCAAATCAAAAAGTATTGGGAATAGTCAAATTTTGAATCGTGATTATACAAGGCGTGAAGAACTTGAAATCGTTCTCAAAGAAATGGCTGATCAAGTCGGAACTCGTCTGCGGCGTGAACATGCGAAAGCGCAAGTTGTTAGCTTGTGGATGGGCTACTCTTTAGGTTATCGAGATCGTCTAGGGAAAACTGGATTTCATCAACAACTAAAAGTTGAGCCGACAAATTCTAGTCATGAACTCAGTCTCATTTTATTGAATCTTTTTCGTAAACATTACCAGCATCAAGACATTCGCAGTGTCGGTGTCAACTGCTCCAAACTAATTTACACAGACAGTCTGCAATTGAATCTATTTGCAGATCCCGATGAACAAGTCAACGATGCCAAAATCGATTTTGTCGTTGATCGTATTCGCCAAAAATATGGGTTCAGTGCAATTGTCCATGCCCATAGCTTATTAGAAGGTGGCCGTGCGATCGCAAGGAGTTCACTCGTTGGCGGACACGCTGGTGGTCATGCCGGTATTGAAGGTGAGGGCTATGCGTCGAACAAAAAAAGAATTTCTCGACTACAATGAATACCGAGATCGCCCATTCGGATTAAAATGGGGCACCGCATTCGCTATGGAAGAGCTAGTCACTGGGATCAAAAAAAATGAAGCGTGGGCAGTGAAAGAGATTCGTCCGTTGGAACAAATGTCTCGAGAAGAAATGGATAGTGTTTTATTAGAGGCTTTTCTTTACCATAAAAAAGTAAGTCTGCAATTAAATACCAAGGATGAATTTGGCCGCTACTTAGAAAGCATCGAGGGTTTCTTTACTGGTGAAGCTTATCACGACTATTTTATCCTTGAAGAACAGACCGTTCACTGGTGTGACGTCCGACATGTTCAAATAAAACAGGAAGATAAGTGGTTTGATGTTTCCTATTTTCCCCAGTCAGTCACACAACATGAAACGTTAAGTAACCGAAGTCTTAACGAAGAGATCGTTCCGATCAAAGATGAATTTTACCAAAGTTTTCCTGAAGAAGAGTAGCGTTTTGCCATTGATCAGCATAAAATGCCTATTTCATTAAACTAGAAAGAAGTGATTTTTTGAAAACAGTCCATCAACATTTTGAAACGATCGCTATCACTGCGTTTATTGCCAAACAAGAAATCATTGTCCGCTGCAAGGATAACAACTCTTATCGAGGATTTGTCCAACGAGACATGACAGAAAAAGGATTTTCCTTAGATGAGCAATTGATTCATTGGGTGGACATCGTTGAAATCCAATTGACCGATCAATACTTTCACTTTTGGGAAGATATTTTACATCTAAAGGAACCGACATCCTAACAAAGCCATATAATTGGAACACCTAATCCTATTATATGGAACGCATGGACTCCCCCCAAAAAACGTACAAGTCTTCTCGTAAGCGATAAACCTTTGATTATACGGATAAACTGCTCGTCCGTTTCATACTACAGCAAAAAATCTCAAAACCGCAAAAATGGTTTTGAGATTTTTTGCTTATGTCTAGGATGAATCAGTGAATCATTACTTAACGATCCAACTGTCTTTTTTTCAGTTGACAATGTAAAGTAACTGACTGCTTTTTCAATTTAGATATTTTTCGATCAAGTACGCTGGCGTACAGCTCCACGCATGGCAATAACTACTGATGATCGGGCTGCCATAAGGAGAAAAATCTGGTTCTTCTGGTTTAAAAGCTTCCCAAAAAGTGTCTGCTCCCAGCTGAATCATTTTGCCCCAATAGTTTTTCATTAACTGGATAGCTTCTTCTTGAAGTCCAGCTACAAATAGCGCTTCGACTACATGATGATACATATAAGGTGTAGCAATCCCTGTGATCGGAAAATGATGCGCAATCATCGTCTCCAAAATTTCTCGATTCATTGGTTGATCAAAGACCTCTGCTAAAACCATCCAAACTTGACTCGCCACATTGATTTCTCCGGTTGTTTCAATAATAAATTGCTTTTGTTCTTCATCAAATAATTGTTGCTTCGCAAACGCAATCAGTTTCTCTGTTGTTTCTTGGTAATGACTCAGTTGTGGATCTTTCATTTGTTCTGCCAACTGGTTGAATCGTTTCATCGCATAGATCAATACTGCTTGCCCTGCTGTACTCTTTTCAAACTCATTAGACCAGTCAATAAATACTGGCCACTCTTCTAACAAATTCAAGCGTCCCTCTTCATCGACACATGTCAGTGCTAGTTCCATCTGCTTTTTCGCTACTGGATATAAATCCTGCAAGACAACTGAATCTTTCGTCTGATGGTAAAAATCAGCTAAGATCACTGCAAAAAACAAACTATAGTCGAATAAAAACGTATCATCTGGTGTCAATTGCGGGGCTGTGAAAACATTGGCTGGAATCTTCCCTTCACTGGTCGTCATCCCACCAAATAAATAAAGACAACGTTTCGTTAAAGCTAAATCACCGAAAGTCGCATAATTCGCTAACGCTTGTAAACGTAAATCACCAATCCATAATCGGCGATCTCGTTTAGGCCCATCTTCAAAGACTTCTTGCATACAATCAAATAATGTTTTAACAGAAACTTGGTAGATGGAAGCAAGTTCTTCATCAGCAATCACAGGCTTTGGTAATTGGTCAAGTGACACACAACTTTCTGCGATAAAAAGCGGATCAGAAAAACTAGCTTGCCACTTGGGTGAAGTATCCAACACCTTTAGCTCAATATAACGACAGCTATATCTTCTTGGTAATTCTAAACGTGCCGGCAAAACATCAAGATGAATAAATTCTTCTTGGATCCAAGACCTTGACAACCAACCATCATACGCACTAGAATCGGTCGCAAGTTCAGCGGGTACTTCCGCAAATTTCAGTTGTAAATATAAAGGGGCATCCATTGGCGAACCAACCGAGTCAA
Organism: Enterococcus sp. DIV1682a; assembly: GCF_051711005.1. NCBI lineage: Bacteria > Bacillati > Bacillota > Bacilli > Lactobacillales > Enterococcaceae > Enterococcus > Enterococcus sp. DIV1682a. Next base: position 381,461 of record NZ_JBIOLT010000001.1, on the reverse strand, counting down.
TGGACAGACTAAAATGCCCAACATAATGATCCCCTAAATCTAAGATAATCGCTTCATCCCTTTTTAAGGTATAATCAGCTAGTTGTTTGATTTCTTTGTCACTGTTAATTGCTGAATACCCATTCAAACCATGTGGGTCTTCAACGACTTCAGTGATTGCTACTGGTTCGATCTTCGTTTTCAAAAGCTTTGGTACATGTTGTTGTGCTTTGGTTAGCAGTGCCTCGTCCTTTTCCCAACGCACATCTTGATTGATTTGAAAAGTAAATGCCATTTTGCTTTCTCCTCTTCTTTACTTGGTGAACGATGCAGTCATTTTTCCTTCAGCCAACTCTTTATCCACCGGATCAATCACTGGGTATTTTTTCTGTAGACGCATCATGATTACTCCAGCAATTGTTGCTACTAAAACGATTCCCGCAAAGCCAAACATAGACGTCTGGATACGATCAGGAGCAACTAAGTAAGGGGTAACAAAGGCAAATAATCCACAACACATTCTTGAAAAACCATTGATGAACCCTTGAAGTGAAGCTCGTGTTTCTGCTGGGAAAGATTCTTGTGTCCACACTTTGTAGATTGCTTCTCCGGCTAGTGGATTCCCAAAATTATAAAAAGCAATTGTGATCGCTAATGCAATAAATCCTGCACCACCACCGATCAATGCCATACCTAACATTGCGCCAAATTGAACGACTGCCCCAATAAAGAAAGCTTTGTTTCTAAATTTACCACCTGCAACAGAGGCAAATGCAATCGTTGTTGCTAAAGAAATCACATTCAACCCGATCCCTAATCCTGTAGCTTGTGCTTGACTAGCTCCGGCATTTGTCAAAGCATAGGTTTGAAATTGTCCCCAAGTATTCGCTAAGAGGTTCCAACACACATAAAAAATCAAGATAGCGGCGAAAAAGCCAAGGTATTTTTGTTTGTTTTCCCCAAATAGTACTGTCTTGAAAGAAACTTCTTTCGAGTCGCTTGTCACTTTGGTCATTGCTTGTCGAGCAGCTCCGGCTTCATGAAATTGTCTAAACTTAGGTGAAAGTGTCCGCCATAACCAAGTGATCACTGCAAACGTAAATAAGATGGCAAAAACAATTCTTGCTCCTAACACACCTTCGATTCCCGATAAAAGAAATGAACAGATGTAAGAAATGAATATCCCCACTTGCCAAAAAATCTGTGTGGAAGAAATCAAACGAGCAGAAGTATGCTCATCAGGTGCATCATGAGAAACAACGGTCAAACTTAATGGTAAGTCTGCTCCAGATGCTACGCCCATGATAATCACGCCTAATAAGAGCATTGGGAAACTTGTGGCTAGAATACAGACCGCAGCTCCGATCGCGTAAAACAAATTGATCCAGTTAAATGAACGGATCAAGCCAAATGCTTTTGATATCTGTCCGGTAAACAGCGATCCGAAAGCGATTGCAAAAGTTAGCCCGCCAGAAACGATCCCGACTTGTCCAGTTGTCAGCTCTAGTCCCTTTTGCCAAACGGGAATCGTCGCTGAGAGTCCAACAATACAGCCAGATCCAAGCATGGAGCCAATTCCAGCAGCGACAGCTAGAGGCGAATACTCTTTGACCGTGGTAGTAGTTGATGCCTGTTGTTTCTTCATAAAAAACACTCCTTAAAATAAGTTTTATAAGTTCGAACAGTTAGAATTGTAAACGTATGAATTACTCAGGACTATAGCAAAAAAAGTGTTCTTTTTATCCAAATCACATTCGTATGCTTCAGCGAATCAAACAAGCGATTCTTTTTCGAACATTCAGGAGACGAAAAGAAGTTTCACACTTATCCAATACATTTGGAATACGCTTTAGTTAATCTTCGCTTTTCATTGCCAGTTCATGATTGGTCAAATCTTTTTTACAGATCACCTGAGAAAAAGGACTCGTTGCATCACAACTGCCTATTCTATTTTTTTAACAGACTATCTTTGAGTTCTTTAGGTGTCAGTTCTGTGTATTTTCCGACTAATTTATACAAAGAAGCAAGAGTTTCAAAACCAAGTTCATACGAGATTTCTTCAAAAGTTTTATTCGTTTCTCTCATCAACTCGATCATCGTTTTATACCGCAAAGAATTGATCAATTCTTGGAAAGAACTCCCTGTTTCTTTTTTCAATTTATTACTTAAATAATTTGCATTATAACCAAAATGTTTCGCTAGATTTTTCAGTGTCAGTTTTCGGAAATGAAGATCGATATATCGTAAAATCTCTAATAATTCCTGATTCTCACGTTGCGTAACATATTCTTCTAAATCACGGGTAAGTTCGATCAATAGTAAAGACAATCTCAGATTCAGTGCCCGCATATAATAGTCTTGTTTGTTGTAATATTCCAAAATCATTTTGTGCAATAACCCTTGCACTTCTAAGTTATCACCACAATGAAAATGGATAAATTCATCATGTTTTCCTTTTTCCTGCGAAGCATTTAATAGAAATTCATTGACCAATCCACGTGACTTCACCATATTGATCACGATGTCAGTCGTAATCGATTCCCCTTTCAATAAAATATTGATCAAAAGGTCTTCCTCTTCTAAAGGATCGATACGCTGAACGATTTCTTTGTCTAATAACAGCAATTCACCTTCTTTCAAGTGAATTTTCTTATCGTTGACATATTGGACACATGAACCAGACAACATATAGTTAAATTCAACAAATTCATGCGTATGTGCAGGCATTTCAGCGTAACGATGATGTTTATTGATAAAGATATTACCCTCTTTGAAAAATTGGTTTTTGGGCATTTTAGGTACTGCGACTGTCTCATAGGGCAACTGTTGGTCATTGATATTTTGACCATCAATTTGTTGTCGACATTCAATTTCGTTATTTTCCATCAAAAATGTTTTTAGTTGCTCAAAGGTAAACACTGGCATCCTCCCCTTTTTCTTCATTTTCAGTTAGCTTTTCGTCAATAGCAACCGGATCTTTTAGGTAATTAGGTAACTATCTTTCAGTCTAACGAACGAAAAAGCAGCAAATCAACCAATGGAAGGTTTTTCCTTAGTCGTAACAAATAAATAATTCGCTGGATAACCGATTTGGAAAACACCGAGCGTGATTAGGTAAAAAACAAGTGGTACTACAAAAGTAGAGAAAATAATGCCAAATGATGCGCTAGATAATTGCGCCTGATTCGCTACATAGCCTGTATAGCTCAAAACAAATCCTGGGATCGCTCCACCAATCGCCATCGCAAATTTCATGATAAAAGAATTCAATGAAGCGATCAGCGCTGCTGTTTCAATTCCCAACTCGTGTTTTATTTGATCCACGTTATCAGCAGATAAACTATACTGCAAAGTATTGGTCAGCCCTAAGCCAACTTGGACAGCAAGATAAGCCCCTAAGAAAATCATTTTCGATTGATGCACGCCGATCATCACGATCATCGCTAAACAGAGTAAAGATAATGCGCCAACATATACTTTTTTCTTCCCCCATCGCTTAGATAAACTAGGGACCAACACACCTGCTCCTAAAGCACCAAACAGTCCTAAAAAACTAGCGAAACTTAGCAATTTTGTGTCATTCAAAATATAGTTCAAATAATACAAAAGCGATCCACTAAAGATATTGCTTGCGGCGGTAATAAAAAGCATACTGATAAATAGGGTCATCACTGGACGAATTTTTAAGATAGCAAGCGCTTCTTTATAAGAATAGCCGCGCTCTTGCGATAATTCAGCGTGCTCTTCATTCCCTCTTTCTTTCAGTGCTAATGTACCAAAAATCGTGAAGAACAAGACGACTAGTACCGTTCCGACAATCAACAAGGTATACCCAGAAAGCCCATTATTGTAAGCGGAAAGGATCAACGGTGCCAAAATATTCAAACAAGTAGGTCCTACTGTATACGACACACCTTTTATGGACGACAAGATGTTTCGATCGGCTTCTTGATCGGTTAATACGGGGATCAAACTATTTAATGGGATATCCATTAAATCAAAAGTGATACCTAACAAAATATAAGAAATATAGATAACGACGATTTTTTGACTAGTAAAAAGTAACGGTGCAAACCAAACGAGTAAATAGTTGATACAACAAATCACTGTTCCCAGCACCAAAATCGGGCGATATTTGCCAAAGCGTGTCACTGGGAAACGATCGATCAAAAAACCTAATAAAGGATCACTGAAACCATCAAGTAGTCTGGAGACCAGAAAAAGCGTACTAACTACAGCAGGATTAATGCCAATTACATCGGTATAAAAAATCAAAAGGTACGTATTCAACAACGTCATCACTGGGATATTTCCGAGATTTGTTAAAGCAAAACCAATTTTTTCCTTTACACTGATTCGTGTTTGTTGCATTCCAATCCTCTCCTTTTTCAAATCAGTTGTTTGCTCTTAGTTGTTTCAAGGGAGATATCATAATTTTTTCCTGGCTCTAAATGAACCTCTTGTTGGTTGATACGGAGAATCCCTCCTTCTCGTGTCGTTGAAATGTGTAGCTGTTCTTGTTCTTTATTGATTGTGACAAGTCCATTTTTGATTGGTATTTGCATGTTTAGACTTTCAAAGGCAGCTAGATTAGGTTCAACGACGAAAGTTTGATATCCTGGTGAAAGTGGTCGGACACCTGCGAAATATCTGCCTAATAGATAGATTGGGCTTGCTCCCCAAGCATGGCATAAGCTTTTGCCAAAAGGATCCCCATACATTTCATACACTTGTTCGCCCGTTTCCTCAGGGATATATTCTTCCCAGAATGTCACTGCCCCTCTTTCAACCATTCCGCCCCAGTAATCACAGATGATTTGATACACTTGGTCTGTTTGACCCATTTTACATAGAGCATCTTGCTCGAAAAATTTGAAATAAGGTGTCGTGATCTGGGTAATTTCAGGGTTTAACAATACATGGGTTAAAATCTGTTCTTTCTTTTCTTGTTCCACTAAATCGAATAAAATGGCAAAAATATTGGCATGACGAGTTACGTGGCGCTTTTTCGATTCATAGGAATCAATAAATGCCTGCTTTTCTTCGTCCCAGAAATAGCTCATGACGTTTTCTTTTAGTTGTTGATACTTCTGTTCATAGTCATCTACTTCACCCAAAACAGCTCCACAAGTCATCATCGTTTGGTAAGCTTTAAGCAATAGAATTTGTTCTGCTGCCAAGGTTCCTTCTCGATCCATCTCCGTCCAATCAATAAACAACCAATCTTTTTCTCGCCCATAAATAAAGCCAAGTTCATTCGTTTGTGCTTGGAGATAGTCCATCATCGTCTTCATCTTAGGATAGATTTGTTTCAAGAAAACCGTGTCGCCCGTCATTAAATAGTGATTCTCAACAGCGATGATCCATAAAATCGAGTAGTCAACGATCGTATTCATATGTTGCTTGATTTCATTTTGCCCACGAAGCGCTAACATCGTTCGGGTATTGATTTCTTCATCGAAAAAGAGATATTGGTTGATAAAATAGCTTTGGTAAGCATCGCCTGACCAGATCCACCGATCTCGCTTGATCCCATCGATAAAGAACAATCCGCTACATAGGGTAAATGTTTCCACAGAAACTTCCCAAATCTTGTTTAAAAGGACATTGTCTGAAGAAAAAGCAGCATGATTGGTTAAAGGAAGGGATTCATGGATCGCCTCGATCTCAATTTCTTCCTTCGCAACATCTGGAACAAACAAATACCGAAAAGCACGCTTTCTTGGGATTGTTTCAACAGTAGCTGCTTTTTCCTTGTAATAGCACATCTCCACATCCAATGCTTCTGATGCAGATTCACCATAGCAAATCATAATCGGTTGTCCATGTGTCATTTTTTTGATTGCCAGTGTTCCGTAAACCGCACGACCATAATCGATCAATACCCCATCATTCTGTTCGTTGATTGAAACAGGTCTAACCACTTTTTTTTCAAAATAGACATGATTTGGATCGTTTTCTTTATCTAAATAAAGGGAACTCCAACCAGCTGGTAGTTCTTCAATAAAGTTACTTGCTCGCCAACCTAAATCACTCTTGATAACCTCTCCTTCGACAAAGACAGCGGGTAATCCAGTTGCGTTGCCTACAAAAATCCTGATTTTATTCTTTCCAGGCTGACAATTGATTGTTTCTTTAAGTGGATACTTTTTCCCATTCACTTCCACATAGCCAATCCCTGTTGCATAAACAATAAAAGAAGTTGGTTCTGTCAGTTCGTAGTAACGTTTGAATTTCACATTTTTATGACAATCATCAACGTTCCAATAAGCAGGCCAGTCATAACCTCTTTCTTCTCTTGAAAAATTTTGTAATAATCCTTGTCTGATTTCAAAATCTCCTGGGTACCATAACCATCTTGTTTGTTTTTCACTATTCATCTTCCACACTCCTTGGTTTTGGATCGTAGCAATGGTAATCATGCACGATTCTTTTTTCTCATTATCAATAACTGATAGTCTAAGCCTTTTGAACACATTGATTAATAACAAATGAAACAGCCCCGTATGTCTCACCCAAACTAGCGAAAGTTAAGCCAAATGAACACATTTGTTTAGTCATTTTGATAGCTCACTCTTCCTCAAAAATAGGTTAAAATTTTCCATTTTGCGCTTTCTATCACTTAAAAAAAAACAGAAACAGTCGTTATCAATCAACAGCTAAAAGATTTAAGTTCTCCTTCCTAAACACTTATGCTTTTTCTCCCTCTACATATTAACCGCTTTCATATTCAGGGAACAATTTCCAAAATCCAGAATGTTTATATCAAATCTACAGGTTTTTTGGTTAAGAAGTTGTGTTACATTAATAGCAAGGTAAGATGATCATTAAGAGGTGAAGTTCATGGAGAAATGGATCGCAGAGTTATTCAAAGAAACGGAAATCGAAAAATTGCAAAAAAAATCAGGTAAAAATATTAATACGATGAACCTCAACTATCATCGTTCGATCGTTCCAGAAATTCCTAAAAGTAAGTTCTTTGAGTTTGGATCAATCGCAATTAACAAACATCCAAGATTTTCTTACACACCCGCGCATACCCATCATTTTATTGAGTTGAATTTTTTATTCAATGGACAGTGCACCCAGCGTTTGAACGGTGACGTTTTTCATTTAGAAAAAGGACAGTTACTTCTGTTAGATAGTAAGGTTATCCAACAAATCGATTATGTAGGAGCAAAGGATATCTTGATCAATTTCCTCCTTGATATTCCAGCTATTCAAAATATTCTATTGCCTAATCTACCAAAATCCAATAATCTAATCACAGATTTTTTCTTTCAAGCAACCCGTTCGCCTACTGAACATACTAGTTATATCCTCCTAGACTTATCAATGAGTCCCTTAGCGTATCAGCTAATTAAAAGTTTGATGATGACCACTTATCAAAAAGAGTCTGTGCATAAGCAACTTTTGCTGAATTTATTATTTTCTTCACTGATGGTAGAAAGCGCCCAAGCACCAGTGATTATCACGAATAAAAAAACGATTCGTAATGAGCCGCTGATTCAAATCCTAGATTATATCAATGATCACTATGCAGAAATCACCTTACAGCAATTAGGAGAAACTTTTGGCTATAACAAAAACTATTTAAGCAACTTGTTAAAAAATAAAACCGGTAGTAGTTTCCAAGAGTTGATCGATCAAAAACGCTTATCTGAAGCAAAGCGACTCATGCTAGAAACAAACGATAGTCTAAGTACGATTGCCTTAAAAATCGGCTATAAAAGTGTCCCTTCGATTTTCAAACTTTTCCAAAAAGAAACCGGAAAAACACCTGATTATTTCCGAAAAAAACGGATGTAAAAAGAGTAGTTGAAACATGAATGGTACAACTCTCTAATTCCAACTGTAAAACAGTGACGAAAAGTTATTAACAAAAAAAAATAACAAAAACCGCCTGAAACAATTGATATGTTTCAGGCGGTCCATTTATATTTTACGTAAAATACAACATGTCTAACGAATGTCTCTAATTGTTTGATTTTATTCTACAAATGGTTCTTCTCCCAATGCTTGTTGCGCGGCTAGATTGATCATATTCCATTGGCGATCAAAACCTGGTTGGAAGAAAAAGTCAGCTTCTGCTAAATCTTCGATCGTCAGTTTTTGTTGGATCGCTAGCGCTAGTACGTTGCCTTGAGCAGTCACATCATAAGTAGATAAAACAGCTCCGCCAAGGACTTGATGTGTCATTGGGTCAAAGAATAATTGGATTGAAACTTTCGTGTTCCCATATTCTTCAGGTACATATTTAGGACGAATAGTATCTTCATAATAAGCTGTGCGAATGGCTACGCCTGCTTTTTCTGCTGTAAAACTATTCAAACCACTAGCTGCAAAGTGATAATCAAAAACACTTAATGCCGAAGAACCTACAACGCCTCCAAATGGTTGGCTTGGTGTATCCTCAAATAGATGTTTGACTACATATCGTGCTTCTCTTCTTGCCACTGTTGCTAGTGCAATCGGCATTTTTGAGCGGGCAGGTATCGAATAAGCAAGGGTTGCATCCCCTACTGCATACACATCAGGTAAATTGGTTTGCAAATATTCATCGGTAACGATCCAACCACGATCATCTAAATCTACGACTCCTTTTAGCCATTCCGTATTCGCTTTGACTCCAGCTGCTTGAATCACAAGATCTGTCGCGATTTCTTCATCTGCTGTTTGAATCGCAGCGACTTGTTGCTCACCAGTGAAAGCAGTGATTTTCGCACCCGTCACGACTTTGATACCCTTTTCTTTTAAATGTTCGGTTAAAATATCCGTCATTTCCGGATCTAAATAAGTGCCTAATGGTCGATCAATCACGTCTAATAACGTCACTTCTTTCCCTGCTTTTTGAAAAGCTTCAGCGGCTTCGATCCCGATATAGCCTGCACCGATAACAGCTACATTTTTGATCGCTGGATCAGTTAATTTATCTTTGATTCTAGTAGCCCAATCGTACCCACGCATCAAATAAACATTCTCTAAATCTGTTCCTGGTACTGGCAATGAATTTGGTTTTACTCCTGAGCTTAAGATCAATTTATCATATTCATACTCTTTGGTACTCTTATCTAAGATACTAGTCACCGTTACTGTCTTTTGGTCTGCATGAATCGCTTTTACTTCATGATTGTTTAAAATGTGAACATTGGGTTGTGGAAAGTTTTCTGGTCTGAAATTTCGTACATCATTAACATCTGTCACTTGGTCCTCTAAATATAATTCCATGCCACATGACATGAACGAAACATAATCCCCTGCTTCAAATAAGGTGATATCGACATTTTCACCATATCTAGATAGCAATTCTAAAATCGATTGATGTCCGCCATGAGATGCGCCGACAATAATAACCTTTGTTTTCTCCATTGATGAAACCTCCTTGTTCAATTATTTAGAATAACTCTAAACAATTCAAACATAACACTCGATTTTTTATAAATCAAAAGAAATGCCCAAATATTGGACAGAAAAAACAAGACTTTCTCTATTAAGATTTTGACTTAAATGTTCCTCTTTCAATCAACAAAACAAACAAAAAAATGAAAAACTTCGTTCAATAAAACGAACGCAGCTTTTCATTTTTTTGATTATATATTAGCTAAAAAAAGGCGAATCCGTTGGCAAGCTTCCGTAAGTTCTGCCAAACTACTTGCATAAGAAATCCGAATATAGCCTTCACCCTCTGGTCCAAAAGCTGAACCAGGGATACAGGCGACTCTACCTTGTTCTGCTAACTGTAAGCAAAACTCCCAAGAATTTAGGGTAACTTCTTTTGGCAGTTTACAAAACAGGTAAAAGGCGCCATCAGGTGGTATGACTTCAAACCCTAACTCACTTAATTGACCTAAAAGATAATCTCTTCTCTTCGCATACTGTTCTTTCATTTTTTCCCCATCATACATTCCGGTAGTAAGTGCCTCAACCGCAGCTTTTTGAGCCATTGTAGTGGCTGAAGTGACTAAATATTGATGGACTTTGATGATTTCATCAATCACATATTTTTGAGCAAAAATAAAGCCGATCCGCCAGCCGGTCATCGCATGAGATTTGGATAAACCGCTAATCACAATTGTTTGCTCCGGAAGATAAGACGCTGGCGAGACATGGTCTCCGACATAATTCAACTCTGCATAGACTTCATCACTGATCACGAAGACCGATCGTTGTTTGATGACTTCAGCTAATTTTGCCATTTGTTCTGAAGTTAACAGTGTTCCTGTTGGATTGCTTGGATAGTTCAAGATAATTGCTTTGATCGAGTCGCCATAAGTAGCAAAGGCTGCTTCTAACTGTTCTGGTTGGCAAATAAAGCCTGTTTCTGACGTATCGATCGTGATCAATTCCGCTCCAGCAAGATCCACTATCGGCTGATAGCCAGGATAAGCAGGCGCAGGAATCAATACTTTGTCGCCTTCTTCTAAAATCGCTAGCAAAGAAGCAGCGATTGCTTCTGTGGCACCAACTGTCGTTAGTACTTCAGTTTGAGGATCGTATACCAACCCATAACGTTCTTTTTGAAAGAAACAAGCAGCTTCACAAAGTTCGGGTAGTCCCCTCATCCCCGTATAATGGGAATAATTTTCTTCAATAGCAGTGATCCCCGCCTGTTTGACATGTTCGGGTGTTGGAAAATCAGGCTCTCCTAAGGTTAACTTGATGACATCGGGGATAGCAGAAATTTGTTGGTCAAAACTTCTGATTTGTGACACTGCTATTTTTGCAAGCCTGTGATTAAAACGATTGGTTAAATTCATGTGGTTTTCTCCTTTTTATCACTTCTTTGTCACTGATCCTTTTTTAGCAAAAGTCCTTTTGTATGAAGGATTGTTTGATACCAAGCGACACCCTTTTCTAACACAGCCATATCAAAATCAAATCGTGCATCATGAAGTGCTGGTGTATCACCGACACCGAGAAAGAAAAAAACACATGGATACTTCTGGGTATAAACACCGAAATCCTCTGCTTGCAAGACCGGTTGTTCAAGCTCATGTAATTTTTCTGATTGCTTCAAGGCTGTATATAAGTGAGGATCATTGATGACCGCTGGATATCCATCATTATAACGGAATTGGATCGATACCTGCGAATTTTTTTGAAATTTCTCTGCTAAATTAGCCAGTTGTACTTTGATCGAATCTTGGATTTGCTGATCATAAGAACGGATGCTGCCTGAAATAGTCACTTCATTTGCTAAAACATTTCGAATCGTACCACCAGTGATCTGTCCAAACTTTATTAAACGTCGCCATTCTTTAGGTAAAGATTGTTCCAACTCATATACTTCATCCATAAAACCAATGGCTCCTCGGATACTGTCGATCCCTTGTTCACTAGAGGCAATATGGGCAGATCTCCCTTTGACAATGATATCTGTCTCACTACTTTGTGCCATAAAGGCGCCCGATCGTGAATAGATCTCGCCTTTGGGAAGACCTGGCCATAAATGAAACCCGAAAATCGCTTGGACTTGATAGTCCTCTAACAAACCTGTTTGAATAACACTTTCCGCTCCGCCAGATATTTCTTCCGAAGGTTGAAAAATCAGAACAACGTTGTACATTAACTGTTCTTTATGATCTGCGATATATTCCGTTAACCCTAATAACATTGCCATATGTCCATCGTGACCACACGCATGCATCATCCCTTCATGAGTAGAAGCAAAGGGAAGATTTGTTTCTTCTTGGATCGGTAAGGCGTCAATATCTGTCCGAAAAGCAATCGTTTCGTTTTGTTGATGATCAAAATAAAGCAATAAACCAGTCTCGCCGATTTCATGCAGGACTCCCCCAAGATCCTTGATTTGTTCATGTAAATACGCTTTGGTTTTAAATTCATGAAAGCCGATTTCAGGAATTTGATGTAACGCCATGCGATGTTTTGCTAACATCGACATTCACCATCCCTTCATAGAGCCCTTTAACGACTGTTTCATATTCTTCATTTTTTACCCCAATGATCAAGTTTAATTCTTGTGCCCCTTGGGATAAGATCGATGTCCGAATCTCTAGTTGATTTAAGATGGATAAGACTTTGCCAGAAAGTCCAATCAGTTCTTTATGTGGTCCGCCAACAACTGAGATCAATGCCAGATTCTCGATAATTTCGACTTCTTCGACACCCAAATTTTCTTTTAACTCTTTGGTAATCAAAAATAATTGATCTGCAATGGCTTCTGCTGAAACGACTACTCCAATATTGTCGATCCCCGAAGGAATGTGTTCGATCGAGATACCATGATTCGCAAAGACACTCATTGCTTTCCAAATAAACCCGATTTCATCAGACATATGTCGTTTAAATAGTGTTAGCGAAAGAAAATCTTTTTTTCCAGCAATCCCTGTTAAGCCATTTTCTTTTTCGACTTCTTTGCTGGAAATTCTAGTGCCTTGCGCCTCTGGATCGTTCGTATTTTTTATTTGAATCGGGATACCTGCTTCTTGTACTGGGAAAATAGCTGATTCATGGAGAACATTTGCCCCCATATACGCCATCTCTCGTAATTCTCTAAATGAAATTTCTTTGATGATTTTTGGCGTGTCAATGATTCGTGGATCAGCCATCATAATCCCGGAAACATCCGTCCAATTCTCATAACAGTCGGCATTCAATAGTTTGGCTAAGATTGCGCCAGTGATGTCGCTCCCACCTCGCCCCATCAATTTTTCTTTTCCAACTGGATTAGCACCATAGAATCCTGGGACTACTAGTGGGCCTTTTTCTTGATAAATAGTTATTATTGCTTGTTTCGTCCGTTCTTCATCGATCTCACCCGTATAATCAAAGAAAATCAGTTCTTTCGCATCTATAAACGTATAACCAACATATTCAGCTAATAACTTCGCAGTGAGATATTCTCCCCGACTGACCAAAAAGTCCTGTGAGACTTTTTCTCGCTGTAATTTTTTTTGGATCTCTAACAATTCATCTTCAATCGGAAAAGTCAACGACAAGACATCTCTCACTTGAATGAATCGTTCACAGATCCTTTCCCACAAAGGTGTCCAATCGACTCCATGATGAAGATAGGCATGGATCAAATACAAGAGATCCGTGACTTTGTCATCTTCTTTCGTTCGTTTTCCTAAAGCGGAAACAACGATCACACTTCGTTCAGAGGCAGCTAAAATAATGGATTTTACTTTTTTGAATTGTTCTTCATGAGCCATCGATGAGCCACCAAATTTTGCGACTTTCATTGGATCACCTCCCTGATTGGTGATAACAATGCAGAGGCGATTTGTACAGCATTCGCAGCTGCGCCTTTACGGATATTATCCGCTACGGTATACAGCAACAGCCCATTTTCCAATGTAGGATCATGCCGGAGTCTGCCGACGTATACCTCATCTGTTCCTTTAGCAAGGATACTGGTCGGATAACTATGGTTGGGCAAATCATCCACGACTGTTATTCCCGGAAAATGTTGTAGACATTGACGGACTGCTGCAAGTGAAAATGGCTGCGCCAACTGGACTGCGATTAAAACACCATGACCAACTTCGATGGGGACACGTACACAAGTAGCCGAGACAGGTAAGTTAGGCAAATGTAGGATCTTCCTTGTCTCAGCCATCATTTTGTGTTCTTCTTTCGTATACCCATCGTCCAACGGTGCATCAATTTCGGGGATGACTGTTTGACTGATATCATACGGATAAAGCGAAGGTTCCTGCCCTTTTTGAGTGGCGTGAAGATCAGTTAGCCCTTGTTGCCCCGAACCAGAGACCGCTTGATAGGTGGAATAGTTCACGCGGTTGACACCAAATGTCTGTTGCAATGCCTTTAACGGTAAAACGGCTTGGATCGTGGAACAGTTTGGATTGGCAATCAATCGGTTCATTTCATGATCTGCTAGATTGACTTCTGGAACGATCAACGGAATCGACGGATCTTCTCGCCAAGCAGAAGAATTATCAATGACGACCAACCCATGTTCTCTAGCAAGTGGCGCAAATTCAAGTGAAATTTCTGCTCCGGCTGAAAAAAGCGCTAAATCATACCCGTCAAATGATGTCTTTGTTAATTCTTCTACTGTGTATTCTTTTCCCTTAAACACACAGATTTTTCCAGCTGAACGCTTGGATGCTAATAATTTCAAACGACCTACTGGAAAATCATATTCTGCTAACACGTTCAACATCGTTTGACCAACTAAACCAGTTGCTCCAACGATACAGGTATCTATTTTGCGCATCTTTTTCATCCTCTCTATAATTCCCGTAATGCAGCGATCAATGCGGTGTTTTCCCTCGTTTGTTCGTCTTTGATTTTTAATACTCGGGCAGGTGTTCCACCCACTACGGTATCAGCGGCTACATCTTCTAAAACAACTGCTCCAGCCGCTACGACTGCATTTTTGCCAATACGGACACCTTCAACAATGACAGCATTCGCACCAACCAAGACACCGTCTTCAACCACCACTGGTTGAGCGGAAGCCGGTTCGATCACACCCGCCAACACTGCACCCGCACCAATGTGACAATTTTTGCCGACAATCGCTCTTCCGCCTAAGATTGCCCCCATGTCGATCATCGAGTTTTCCCCAATCTCCGCACCGATATTGATGATCGCTCCCATCATGATGACCGCATGATCACCGATCGTTACTTGATCCCGGATAATTGCTCCTGGCTCGATCCGAGCATTGATTTCTTTTAAATCAAGCAGAGGTATGGCACTATTTCTAGCTGTTTCTTCTATTTCGATCTCAATGATTTTAGCGGATTCTTTTGCGAGGATTGGTGCGATTTCTTGGTAATCACCGAAAATAATTTGGCTATTCCCCTGACCAAATACTTTACACTTTTCAAATTTAATTGGTTCAGTGACATTTAAATACACTTTAACCGGTGTTTTTTTATCAGCTGTTTGAATCAAACGTATAATTGCTTGTGCGTCCATTTGCTTTCTCTCCTTTATCCACCTAAAGTATCTGCTAATTGATAGTATCCAGCTGGTTGATTGCTTAACCAAAAAGCTGCACTTACTGCTCCTTCTGCAAAAATCTGATTGGAAAACGACTCATGTTTGATTGATAATACTTCATCCGTAGATGCAAATAAAACTTCGTGCTCTCCAGGTACAGAACCAATACGTAAACTGTGTACTCCGATTTCATCGGTTTTTCTAGGTTGATCTTTCCATTGGAAAACAGGCGATAGTTTGCGGACTTCTTGCATACTAGCGAGTAGTGATTGAGCCGTTCCAGAAGGCGCATCTTTTTTTTGGTCATGATGTTTTTCAATCAATTCGATTTGCCATGTTTTCAATAATTCAGCAGCCTGCTTCACTAATTGATTCATGACAAAAATCCCTAAAGAAAAGTTCGCACTGTATAAAATGGGGAAACGTTGCCCAAACGCTTCGATTGCCTGGAATTGTTCCTCACTATAGCCAGTCGTTCCGATCACGACTGGAAGTTGGTGTGCTGCTCCATAATCTAGCACTTTTTCCAAATTATCTGCGTGAGAAAAATCAATAAGGAGTGAGATATTACTCGGAAAAGATAAAGTAGTCGCTTCTTTAAGGGAGACTTTTGGAAAAACGACCTCATGTTCATAAGACTCAATGACTTCTTGGATTTTTTTGCCCATTCGTCCATGTCCGACTACACCAATTTTCATACCTGTTCTCGTCCTTTCATAGGTAATAATTCCTGTAATACTCCTCGCTTGTCCTCAGACAGAGGAACAAGTGGTAGCCGTAACGCACCTGAAGGAAGAGCCATCATCTCCATTGCGGCTTTTATTGGGATCGGATTTGTTTCACTAAACAAGGCATGGATCAATGGTAAGGCAGTTAATTGGATTTGTTGCGCTCGTCGAAGATTCCCTTGCTCAAACGTTGCGACTAATTCATGGACTAATCTAGGCTGGATATTGGCCCAAACACTGATAACCCCACTTCCACCCACACTTAATATCGGCAAAATAGCATCATCGTTGCCACTATAAAGGACAAACGAGTCTGTCAAAAGACGACCAACTGCCATCACATAAGCCAGATCACCTGATGCTTCTTTGATCCCGCTGATTTGTGGATGTGTCGCTAATTTTTCCAGGACTGGGATTGGGATCGTCATTCCAGTTCTAGATGGTACATTGTATAAAATGATCGGTCGTGGTGATTGGTCAGCAATTGCAGTAAAATGCGCCAACAAACCTGCATCACTTGTCTTATTATAATAAGGCGTGATCACTAACAATTGATCCGCCCCAATCGCTGCTAAACGTTGGACTCTTTCAATTGTTTTTTTCGTATCGTTTGTTCCTGCGCCTGCGATGACTGGGATTCTTTTATCTACTTTTGCTACTGTAAAACGTAGAATCTCCTCTTCTTCTTCTGGCGTTAACGTCGAAGATTCCCCAGTTGTTCCTAACACTAACAGGCCATCTGTACCTTCTGAAAGATGAAACTCAATTAGTTTCTCTAATCCTTGATAGTCAATTTCGCCAAGCGCATCCATCGGTGTAATCAATGCAACGATCGAACCTTTAATCATACGTCATCTCCTTTTGTGACCATTCATGAACAGCTGGTCCCGTCATTTGTATTTGTGTCTCCCCAGTAATCATTAACTCTCCTTGCTCTAAGTGAATCATGGCCTTAGCACTTGCTAAGTATCCATGATCTCTAGCTACGACATAAGCCGCACAACAGCCAGTACCACAAGCCAATGTCCAACCAACGCCACGTTCATACGTGCGTACGATCAGTTCCTGTTCATTGACTCGTTGGACAAAATTAACATTGGTTTTTTCTGAGAATAATGGATGGTGACAAATCTGTTCCCCTAACGCTTTCATTTGTTGCGCTTTTGCATCCTCTACAAAAACAACGGTATGGATCGTGCCCATAAACAAACTAGTTAGCTGGACATCCACTTGTCCAATACGTACTATTTGATCCACGATGGGTTCTGTTTGATTGACCGCTAACTTTTCTGTCGAATAATCGGGTTGTCCCATCTGAGCGGTACAATAAAAAGGTTCTTCTGTCAAAATTTCAATGGAAATCACACCCGCTAATGTGTGTACGTCGAAAGGTGAAGTTTCTACCATAGCTTTATCCCATACATGCCGAGCAAAACAACGAATCCCATTCCCACACATCGGCGCCTGACTGCCATCTTTATTGAAATAAAGCATCGTTAAAGGTTGCTCTCGAACGACAATCAACCCATCTGTATCAAATCGATCCTGTCCACACCACTTGCTGGCTAATTGGTGATAATCGATTCCTTCTTCATAGTCCATTAAGATAAAATCATTGCCGCAACCATTATATTTATGCAGGATCATTGAACTTCACCTCGCAATAAATCCTCATATTCTTGCCTACGTACCACTAATCGAGCAGTTTCACCGTTGACGAATACCACAGCAGGCCTCAAGGCTCGGTTATAGTTGCTACTCATTGAATAACCATAAGCGCCTGTGGCATATACCGCTAAAATATCTCCGGGTTCAGCGATAGGCAAAAGAGCTTCTTGAATAACCACATCACCTGACTCACACATTTTCCCAGCGATCGTGACTTTTTCGGTTTTCTTTTCCCTTAATTTGGTTGCCAGATCACATTGATAGCTCGCTTGATAGAGTGCTGGACGGATATTATCGGTCATTCCCCCATCGACAAAATAATATTTTTTATTTGGCGTTTGCTTAATAAAGCCTACCGTATAAAGCGTCGTTCCTGCTTCCCCAACGATACTTCTTCCGGGTTCGATCAACAATTCATTGATTACTAATCCTTGTTTTTTTAAAGCTTCCTCCGTAAAACGTACTAATTCTCGAACAGATTCTTCAATGGGCAATGGCTGATCACTTTCGGTATAACGAATACCGAATCCTCCCCCAAGATTTAGCGAAAGTACTTCATCAAAATCTTTAAGATAACCAATCAGTTTATGGATCTCTGCTATCCAGGCCGATAATTCAAAAATCTGCGAACCAATATGGGCATGAAAGCCTTCTAATTGTAAAAATTCACTATCCTGAATAAATTGGATCGCTTTTTGACACTCTTCGCTTTCATAGAGTAGACCAAATTTTGAATCAATATGAGCGGTAACGACATATTCATGCGTATGTGCTTCGATCCCTACATTCAACCGGATCATCACCTGGAGTTCTTTTTGATATTCTTGGCTAAGTGCGACTAACAATTCAACTTCCATGAGATTATCCGCTACAAAATGAACAAGTCCATTTTCGATAGCATAACGGATTTCCGCAGGTGTTTTATTGTTTCCATGAAAATAGACCTCTTCCATTGGAAAGTCAGCACACACAGCTGTATAAATCTCGCCGCCACTAACTACATCTAAACCTAATCCTTGTGATTGAATCAGTTTTAACATGGCAACGGTCTGAAATGCTTTTGATGCATATAAAATCTTTGTCTTAAAATGATCTGATTGAAATCCTTGTTTAAATGCCTTGATGTTCTCCACCATTTGCTTCTCATCGTAAACATAAAGGGGTGTTTGATATTGTTTTACTAATTGACTAACAGGAATTTCACCGATCATTAATTCTGACATTCGAGACTACCTCTTTTCCGCAATATTTTTTAAAATTTCTCTCATTAAGATTTGAATTTTATTTGAATAATATTAAACAAATTCTCAGTGATTGTCTACTATATTCATAAATTTAATAAAAAAAAGTGCATTCATACATTTTTTTGTATAAATACAAAACTAGCGAATAAAAGATTAAAAAACAATGGATATGCTCATAAATCTCACTATTTCAATCATACAATCTAGTGAAAGCAACTGCTCCATCAAATAAAAATACGTTTGGTTGCGATCATTCCATCGAAACCAAACGTATTTTTTAATTTAATCCTTCGTTGTAAAAAGGAGAGCTATTCCTTTGTTCATCAGAAAATTCATTCTTAAATTGATTTTACTTAAACCACATACCCAAAGTAAACGGCTAAAAACATCAATGATGCACCTAACATCACAAATAAGTGCCAAATAACATGTGTGAACCTCTTGCTTTTCATGCTATAAAAAATTGAGCCAATCGAGTAAGCTAACCCACCAGCGACCAATAAAAGTAAACCGGTCAAATTGATGTTTTGATAAAGTTTCGGTAAAACGATCACGATTCCCCAGCCCATCACATTATAAATAATCGTTGATACTTTAGAAACCTGACTGGCTTTCGCTAAAGTCAAACACTTGTAAATGATCCCGATAACTGCTGTTGCCCAGATTACACTAAGTAATAGTACACCAGAAAGTCCCTGAACGATTAACAGGCAAAAAGGCGTATAGGTCCCGGCAATCAGTAAATAGATCGAACAATGATCGAATATTTGAAACACTTTTTTTGCTTTTGTAAAAATCAAGCTATGGAACAACGTAGAACTGAAAAAAAGCAAAAACAGCGAACTGCCATAAATGATAAACGCAACATAATCGAGGGTTGAATGAGCTTGTTCCATCAGCAAGTCAAAACAAATGAGACTTAAAAACGCTGCAATTCCATGGGTGACGGCATTCAACACTTCATTCACTATTTGATACTTCCGACTAAATTCTACTTCCATTTTTGTATTTCCTCCAATCATTGATGCCTTCTTCTCATAAACCTATTATATACTGTTTATAAGACTTTTACATCTAGTTTTCAAAACTATATTAAAACTTAATGTTTAAAATAGCAAATGAAACACACTATCCCGACCACTAGCAAGCCAATCAATACGAATCCAAGAATCAAAAGAGATCGTTTTTTTTGGCTATTGATTTTCTTGTCTTCTTTTTCAATGTCTTGATCTTCATAGGGAATACGGTGTCCTCGTACCAGCAACCGGTGACTATTGACCATATAAGGGGTACACGTTAATAATGTAACTAAATCCTGCCCTTTTTCAATCATCAGATCATCAAGATCTGTAGGCTCAATAATTTTGATTTGATCCACTTGATACGCTAATTTACCATTCTGACTTTCGATAAAAAACAAATCGTTTTTCTCTAGTTGATCTAAATCCGTAAATAGTTTGGCTTTGGGTAATCCACGATGACTGGAAAGAACGGCATGAGTACTTTCACCCCCAACTGGATAAGAGGTTCCTGCCAATAAAGAGGCACCTTTTTCCAGAAAAAAAGAAGTCGTTTGGTCAAAAATCGGTAGTCGCACATTGATTTTCGGGATTGATAACACACCAATGGTATGTTTTTGGATCGTTGATTGTGTTACCTTCTCCGGTTCTTCTTCGGCGAATGGGTCAGAGCCTGGGGAAGAATTACTTTTTGCAAGTTCTCGATTTTTTTCTAGATATTTTTGTTGGATTTTCTCTAACTCTTCTGTCTTTTGTTGTTGTGCTTGTTGTTGGTATTTTCTAATGATTTGTTGATCCAAGTAATCATTGATATGATCACTAACAAAAGGATACATAAAAATTACGATTCCTGTGATGAATAACAAGGTCATGAAACTATCCAAATATCGCCGCTTTTTGTTACTCATTGATCGTCATCCTTTTTTGACTAGTTTTTCCTTTTATTGATGGGATTTTTTTACTTTTACAAAATAACCAATACCCATGATTAATAAGATCGTACCAATTGTTAGGTAAAGGTAAATCCCTTTGCCACCTGTAGAAGGTAATGTTCCTTTATGCTTGTTTGGTACCTTTTCTGGTGAAATGACTTGTCCAGACAAATGATAAGATTGTTCATCGACTACAAATGAAAGGCGGTTAGTCAACTGTACATAATTTTCTGGTGCCTTGATTTCTTCTAAATAGTAGGTTCCATAAGCTAATCCAATGATGGTAATCAACCCATCTTTTTCAGTAGTAAAAACAGTCGCTTTTCCTTGCTCTTTCGTCCAATTAACGGCTTTCGTTTGAGGATCAATCAACAAATAGTTCGCCTCACTTGAATCTTGGTCTCGAACAACAAAGCCAGCACCTGCTAACGGCTGGTTTGTCGAAACCGCTCCATCGACTTTGATAAACTGCTTACCACCTGTAACTACTTCAACAGTTGGCGGTGTTTGGTCTTTCGTATAGTCGTTTTCTACATTTGCTTCATTTTGATATCCTGCAGTTGGATTTGCTTGGTCATTCAAATACATATAATAAATAAATTTCAATGTTCCTCCAGGCGTTAAAGAAGGAATGTACGCTGGATCAACTGCCACCGTAAAGCCATTTTCTTGCTCAATCACTGTATAATGACTTGGATCGATTGTTGTTTCTCCATCGTAAAGTGCATAGCCATTGGCGCCATTGACTGCATGATGAAAAGTCAATGCTGCATCGTGTTGATCGATTAAATTGAATTTCGTGTATTTGTTCATTGAACCTTCTTTATCAGCAATTCCTTCGGGAAGATTGACCTTGATTTCATACTGGATCATTTCGCCAATTGCTACATCTTTGCCATTTAATTTTGGCGTACTTTTTTCAACTTTTGATGTATCATTTTTAATCGTTTTTTCGACAGGCGTTTGATTATTTTCGGTAATTTCAAATGCTGTTTTCGTTTGACTCTCAATCAATGCGGCGTTATCTGGTGCCTTCACTTCTTCCAAAAGGTAGTGACCAACTTCTAATCCGTGAATTTCCATCTGACCTTTTTCACTGTTTTCTTCAATGAAGTCAGCTGTTCCGATATGATACGTTTTCCCAGTCAAAAAAGATTTAGCAGCGGTTTGATCAGTTGTCCAAGTATAAAGACCGTCTTTCACACTATGAAGGTATTTTTTTACTGATCCTTCGGTTTTTGAAATGTTAAAGGCTGCGCCATTCAATGGTTCATTTTCGGCTGTCCCCACTTTTTTGACTTGCAATACCCCATTATTAGAAACAAGATTTTTAGGATATAAATGAATCGTGTCTAATTCTTCTGTACCATACTGATAAGAGCCGTCTGGTTGTTTGATCATTTCATAAACAGGAAAAGCCAATACCATATTGCCAGCTGCGACTACTCCTGCTTTCGGTTCTTCTTTGATGACATAAACCGCATCTTTTCCGTTTTGAGATTTTGGCAATTCCAGCGTTACGCTTCCTTGTGCATCTGTCGTTCCCGACGTGATAGGTTCTCCAGGAGTCAGCTCTTGAACTGCTTGTTGCGCTTCTTCGACTGATTTACCATTATTTCGTTGTTCATAAAATTGATTCGTTACATTATAAACAGTAAATGATACATCTCCTAGACCTTGATATTGGTCAAACTCTGTCATCTCTTTCCCACTGTTTTGAATAACATTGGGTAAAGAAAGTGCTTTTTTCTTATGCAAGATCACTTGTGCAACTTCTTGATCGGTAGCTGCAAAGACAGGCGATTGCCCTACCCAGCTACCTAAAACAGCTGATAACACGAATAATATTCCCCAACAAATGTCGATTGCTTTCCACTCTTTTTTCATTTATTTTCACCTTTCTTTCTCCATTTCCACAGACTGATACTAACTAGTATTAGCCCAACGATGACATAAAACTGGCTATTTTTTTCATTTGTTTTAGGCAGCAAACCGAAATCTGCTTTACGATTCTTTACCTTCAAAGGATCCGCCTGTTGTCCGTTTTGCTGAAACGAATTTTTTTCAACTACAAAAGGAATTAGCTCTTCACTTTTGATATAACCTTTCGGTGACTGAATCTCTTCAAGGTAATAATTCCCGTCGGTCAACCCTCGAACTGAAAAATTCCCTGATTGGTCGGAAGTTAGTCGATACGCTCCTTCACTACTCATTCGCCAAGTAACGCCTTCCTTCGTTTGATGAAGGTATTTACCTCTTTGATTTCTTACTAGAAATACAGCGCCTTGTAGAGGTCTTTGATTTCGACTATCAATTTTCAAAAAATGCTTTCCTCCCGTACGGATCGCAGTTGATCGTTGGAGGTACTCACGTTCTGTAGTGACCGTGACGTTATTCTTCAATTCCTCGTCTGGAATTGCTGTCGCTGATACTTGCATCTGATAGGTAATCGAAAGTGGTTGTCCAACCATTTTTTGGAGTGTCTCTTTAGCCAATGTCAATTCAAAGCCATTTTGATGAGAAACCATCTTATACCCGGAATGTATTTCTTGTCCGCCAATTTTGAGTTTCCATGTATCAGGTAAGAAGAGCAAATGATCATCAGCTTCATCAATGAGTTGATAGCTTTGACAGTCAGAAACAATGGTATCTACTGTATAAGTGACGATTTCACCAAACGAAACACTGGAATCTCCTTGGATCTTTTTTTCCAAAAAAGAAAGTGGAGTCGTTTCTTCGTTCTTAGGATATAAATGAATCGTCTTCAATTCTTGACCTTGCTCATTATTAATTGGGAGTACCACAACTAAATTGGCTGATTTTTCTTTGACGTTTACTGGTGTCTTCGTTTCTTGAAAAAGATACACTTGATCTCTTCCTTGTGCATCTTGCTTTGGTAATTGAAATTGAGCGATACCAGCTTCGTTACCAACGGTTTTGGTGATTTGTTCTGTTACAAACGTTCCGATCTCTTGTCCCTTTTTTGCTAATTGTTGTTGTGCTGTTGTGACATCGATCCCTCGTTCTCTCAATTGATAGAAAGAAGCTGTGACATCATAAACCGAAAAACTCACCTCATTTAGTCCCTGAGCTTCTTGGAAGAATACTTGCTCTTCACCCGTATTTTTTTGTGGATCAGGTAAATTCCCTTCCGTAAACAGAAGTTTATGCAAGATAATCTGTACTTGCTCATTCGAAGATTGATTCGGAATATTTTGAGCCGCACTTCTTTGCGATCCAATCGTCAACAACAACGGAATGAGGAACAAGATATACCAGATTCTTTTTTTCATTACGCCACGCCCTTTCTTTGTTTTTTGAAAAAGGCAACGAAACATGTGCTGCTTATCGCAAGGAAACCAGCTAAATAGAACCAGATACGACCCATTCCGCCAGTCTCAGGTAAAGGAACTTTGACTTGATTGGTAATCGTTAACGTAATTTGATTATTTTCGTCTCCAGCTACTAATCCACTTTCTTGTTTGGACCCATCCACGGTCACTGTTCCATCTTCCTTCACCACGATCAAGACTGGCTTTTTCAATCCTTGATACCCATCTGGTGTTTTGGTTTCCGTTAACGTGTAAGAACCAGGTTGAAGGTTTTCAAATGTAAATGTATCCGTTGATTCACCTGCTTGAGGTAGTTCGACACTTGACCCTTCCCCCTCTAGTTTAAAGCTAGCCCCTTTTAATGATTGCCCGTTATCTTGTTTTTTATAGACCGTAAGATTAAAAGGTTTGAGATGGTTTTGATGCTGTAATGTCCACTGCGGATCTACCTCAACATTTTCATGTTCATAGTGGATCGTGCCATATTGATCAATCGTCCATTCATAATTCCCAGCAATCGTATCATAGCCAACGGGTCCTTTCGTCTCTACCATTCGATATTCTCCTGGTTCCTCTACTGTAAATTGAGCCAGTCCCGTTAGTTCCGATACTTTTGTCGCTACTGTTCGATAACTATCAGCAGCATCTTTTTTCTGTAATTCAAAAGTAGCACCTGCTAAGTGGACTTTTTCTGACCCATGAAGCGTATATTTGTGAATCGCCAAAGGAATTTTTTTGAAAGGATTTTCGATCGTTAGAAGAATCGCCTGTTCCTCGATTTTTGCGGATTGTCCGTCAATCGTTACCTTTCCTTCGGCTGATACCGCAATCTTCCAGGTGTTTTTTTGAGCAAGTTCATGGCCGTCTGGTGCCTGTACCTCTGTAAGCGTATAGGTTTCCCCTTTCATTAATCGAACATCAGCAGGCAAGTGATAACTGCCATCTTTGTTATCGATCAAGCGGATCGTTTTAGATTGACCAGTTAATTCGAAAACTGCTCCTACAAGATTTTTTGCTCCAGATGAAGAATGTTTGGTGATGTTCAAATCAAATGGTGTAAACTTTTTAGTATTTTTCCAAGTCGTATCGTTGACTTTAGCAGCCTCATAACCTTCAACGGTCATTTCGTTACTTGCTTGATAGTTAAACGCTTGTCCTTGGTTATTAAATTTTGGCAACATCATGTTTTCTTGATAGTCAGTGCCATTACTTGCTGAGAGTAACTTGATGTCTTCACGTCTCCAAGTTCCCTCGGTATCATTAGTTGGTTTATTTAACTGGATAAATCCCGTTTGCCAACTATTTTTATCTGTTGTTGGCGTTCGTTTTATTTCATAAGTGATTTGATCTGGTCGTAGGCTAGTATCATGATCATATTCTTCCCATTCTTTTGTGAAAGACAATGTTACGCCTGGTGCTTTTGCAGAAGGAACGCCAAATTCAACAATTGTTGAAGCATCCGCCGTCGGTTGCAAGGTTGTTTTTTCATTCATTTGGTACCATACATCGGGTTTAAACGTTTTACTTTCAGTTTGGATTCGTACCTGATAATGGATTTGAATTTCCTGATCTTTCCCTAAATATAGCTGATTGCTTTGGATCGTTGAACCAGAAATACCAATCGTAGGCATTACTGCGACAGCATTTTTCCCTACATCTTTGATCGTGAGGGTATTTTCTTCGTAAACAAAGGGTTGAGCAATCGGATCAATCACTTTTCCATTACTGATGGTTCCAGCAATATGAACCGCTTTTTTCGCTAAATAATCAGAAATATCTGTGGCACGATCAGCCGATTCGTAATAGAATTGACCAGATTCATCCGTTGATACCATTTTCTTCATATTTGTTTCCACATCAACTTTTGATAAGCCAGCTGGAATATCTGATTGCAATTGGATTCCTAAGCCATGGATCTTGATTCCTCGTTCTTTCAACGCTAATGCTTCGCCAATCGTCGCTATAAACGTACTCCGAATTTGCTTCTCTCGATTGTTTTGATCTGGAACATCGTAATATCTACTTAAAAGAGAAGTATTTCCGGCTCCTTCTCGTACATCGCTAAATTCAGTTCCATAATAACTACCATCTTGTTCTGTAAACACTTTGTTCACGTGATAGGAGTAGGTTGGCACACCATCCGTTAATAACACAATCACTTTTTCATGATTATTTTGTTCAGCCAACATCTCACCAGCTTCTCTCAACGCTTTTTGAGTAAAGGTTCCCCCTTGTGTCGTTGAAGGAGTGATCGCTTTAATCTGATTTTTTACAGAATTGAATGAACTTAGTGGGATTGAACCGTTGTTATAACCCACACTAGAATACCCAATATAGCCAAGATTGACTTTTTCAGCTATACCACTATGGTCAAGGGTATCTACAAAACTATTGACCCCTCGTTTCACTTCTGCCAAACGATTGTCTTCATTCATACTGCCTGACCAATCAACTACTAATACAACGTCTACAGGTGAAAACTCTTTTTGAACGTTCCCACGTACATTTAAAAAAACATCGTATAATCCTGGTGTAGCCGTTTCTCGTGCATATTTACGAATAGCATAAGAGGATTCTTCTCCTGTCCCCCCGTATTCAATATAAGAATTTGACCGATTAGATGGGTCGCCATTCCATGACGTTACACCATCCCACTGACCATTTTGATTTCCTTGATGATTGAGAACCGTTTCGTTTCCTGTCGGCTGCCACGCTGCTTGTGGGTAGACCCCAGTAGAATCGTTAGTATAATTTGGTACGATAGGTGTGACAGTTTGTTTATTATTTCCAGCAGAAAAGAGAGCGGGAAACTCAAACGGACGTACAACCTCTTCTTTTGTCTCTTCTTCAAGATCTTGTTCCTTTGCTTGCTGCTCTTCATTTCCTCTTTCTGTTGATCCCTTTGTGTCTGCTTCGTTAGATTTAGTCGATTGCTCCGTTGTTTCCGGCGAAGTTTCCTTATTACTTTGTTGCTCTAATGTATTATTTTCCAGAAACTTAAATGATTCCTTCACAATCGGCGTGAGTGCTTTTCCTTGCTCATTTTCTGCCGTTTGTTGTTCCAATAAAACTTCTACGTCAACTGACTGATTCTGCTTGATGCCTGCAAAAATCCACTTCTCGTGATACTCTTGCTTGAAAAATTGGCTAGTTGTGAGCCATTTTCCACTAGTTTCATTAAGGTATTCCGTATATTCAGTTGTTGGAATTGGTAGAAGCATTTCTTTTGTTTCTGAATCAATAACCCGTACCAAGTATCTATGTCCTTGGTCATTCTCAGAAAGCCCTAATTCGATGGTCAATTGTTCCGCAGATTGATGAGCTTGGACTTGGCCATATTCATTAGCCATTATTTCCATAGTAGCCTCATTACTTGCTTCCACAAGTTTCCTATTCTGAAAGAAAAAATTGAGTACAACAATGATTCCTAAAGACCCTAACAAAAAGAATAATTGTTTCTTTCTCATAGATATCCTCCTTAAAAATTATTTAAAATTCAGTTAGATAATATAAAAAAAGAGAAAAAACCTCTATTTTTTCTCTTTTTATTCTCATTCAATTTTTAAGTGGATTTTTTAGTTATATTAAATCTATAGAAGATATGTAAATAAGAAATATATCTATAAACGTTATGTTATTTTTATATAATGATGTAGTTTATATTTTCAAAATAACTGATCGAATAGACTTGGTTTTGAAACACTGACTTTCTTCTCATTTCTACAATTACTGAAAAAATATAAAAATCTGAGATACATATTTACAAGATGATAAAAATGAGTTAATAATAATAATACTAAATTAGAAAAGATGGTGATTTATTGATCGAGCAATTATTGTTAGATGATCATTCGCGAGGAAAATTAGCTATTTATGGTCAACTATTGACGTTATCTCCAGGAGAGCACTTGATCGATAACCTAAGAGAAAACTTAGAAACAACAATCAGTATGGTTAAACTAAAAAAAATCCTTGTTTCTATTCAGGAAGACTTGGAAAAGATAAGTAATAAACAATTATTAACGGCTAAAAATAAGTTGATTATTCGTGAAAGAATGATCCATTACAATCAATATCAAAATTTTTTAACCACACAAAGTATCCCTTATCAGTTATTGCTTAGTATCATCAAGAAGCAAGATGAAGATCTTGCTTCTTTTTGTCAACGCAACTATATTAGCCGTTCCACTTGTTTTCGCCAAACCAAAAAATTAGCGCAGTATTTTAAAGACTATCATATCACTTTGAACTTAACGAACTTAACACTAACAGGTTCGGAAATGCTGATCCGGATTATGTTTTTTAACTTTTTTTGGTTTGTTTCATTAGGTGAAAGTCTAGATGATCTCTATTTTAGCGATGATTTAAAAACACTATTTGAGTTATACGAAGCGGAACACCTGAAAGATAAATATGCAATCGGCAAGAAGCAAGCTATGCTCCATTGTAAAATCAATCTTTTACGAATTAAAGAGGGTCATTTCACTGATATTTATAAATTAACTCCCACTTCTTTTATCCCTAGTGGAACAGATCTTGAATTTTTTTATGATTTCTTTCAACTTGCTAATTTGAAGCTCGATATTTTAGAAATCAATTCCCTTTTTTATTTGTTCTATTATTGGCCTTTTCTAAATTCCAAATCAGATGTCCAATTACCAATCGTGGAACATTCTTATCTGCAGGCGAACAACCATTTAAAAAAAGTCTTGGAAGAGTTTGAAACGCATTGTCAAAAATATATTAGTAATTTCAACTTTCATGAAGAGCCTTCCCTTCATGCGAATATCTACCTTTCATTGTTGAATTTTACTGTATTCAAACAAAAAATCCCTTTAACAACCTTTTTTATTTCTACGTATATCCAAAAGAAATATCCTATGATCCAAATTTTAGCTACTAAAATCGAAAGTTATTGGAAAAAGATTGCGAATCGTAAAAACTTCCTTTGGTTAAAAAATTGTAGTAGTGAATTAGCTTTCATCCAAGCTTGTTTACTTTATCCGTATTATACCAAGCTGGAAGAAGACTATAAATTGAAAGTTGGCTTTATCAACGTTTCAGAATACTTGATCACTTATGAGATATTTAATCTAGGTGAAAAGATTCCTTTTATCGAGATTGAAAAAGCCCATCTGCCACTCACGAAACAGTATGATTTTTATATTATTGGTTCACCCTTGCTTATTCCTCCAGAGCTAGACCCAGCAAAATATGCGGTCATTGATTTTTGTCGTTACAATGATTTTGAAACGGCATTGTATCAACGACTTTCACATGCCCACCATGAAAAATTAAAAAAACAGCTATAAATAAAGGCTTTTGCTCAAGTATCCTACTGGATCTTGAACAAAAGCCTTTATTATTATTTTGATGCACGTTTTACGTATGTGCCTTCTGTTGTATTGATTTCAAGTAGTTCATCTGTTTCGATGAAGTCTGGAACGTTAACGACTAAACCTGTTTCCATTGTAGCTGGTTTACCAGAACCAGTCACGGTTGCTCCTTTAATTGAAGGTTGTGTTTCAACAACACGCAAAACAACCGTTGTTGGAAGTTGAACACCAATCACTTCGCTGCCGAAGAATTGAATTTTTACTTCCATATTTTCTAAAATATATTTCATTTCTTCTTCTACAGTCTCTACTGGAATTTCATATTGTTCATATGTTTCAAGATCCATAAAGAATGCTGTGTCGTCCATTGTATATAAATATTGTACTGGTTTCGTATCAATATGTGCTTTTTCAAACTTTTCTTCTGGTCGGAAAGTTGTGTCATATGTTGCTCCTGAACGAACATCTTTTAGTTTCATACGCATCACAGTGTTTCCTTTACCAGGTTTGTGGTGGCTTGCGTCTAAAACTTTAATTAATTTACCGTCTTGAACAAATGTCATACCGGCTCTTAAATCACTTGCTGAGATCATTATTTTTGCTCCTTCTTAACTTAATCATAATCAACTTTATTGTATCAGACAACTGCTTAGAAAACTAGGGAATTATCTATTTTTAAGTTTTACTCTTTGACTTTCTCGTTTAATCATGCTATTTTTAATGAAATTCATTTTTGGAGGGACTTCACATGACAAACAGCAAATCAAAACAAATGAATATTTGTTGTTGTATGGTGCATAAAAGCAGCATACGATTTGTCATGTCTATTAATAGCCCTTCATAAATTGGTATTGCCTTCTTCCGTTTTCCAATACTTATTTCATGATTTTTTCAAGGAGCTGATTTAATAGTCAGCTCCTTTTTATATTCTATTTTTTTAGGAGGGAATTATGATCATTACAACAATCACCGAAGCAATTGGTTCCACCCCGTTTTTTAAATTTACTGCTAAAGATTATCCTATGCCCCAACATTCAGCTATTTATGCGAAATTAGAGTATTTGAACCCTGGCGGAAGTATCAAAGATCGACTCGGTCATTATCTGATCCAACAAGGGATTCAAACCGGACAGATCACAAAAGAGACAACAATTATTGAACCTACTGCTGGTAATACTGGAATTGGTTTAGCATTAACTGCTTTAAGTTATTCTATCAAAACAATCTTTGTTGTTCCTGAAAAATTCAGTATGGAAAAACAACAAGTGATGAAAGCATTAGGCGCAACAATCATCCACACACCAAGTGAACTGGGCATCGTTGGTGCGATTGAAAAAAGTAAAGAATTAGCGAAAACCATTCCTCACAGCTTTCTACCAATGCAATTTGAGAATTGGGCGAATCCCATGGCCTATTATCAGACGATCGGACCGGAAATTAGTCAAGAACTTACAGAACCAATCACTAGCTTTGTAGCGGGGATTGGTAGTGGCGGTACGTTTGCGGGCACCGCTAAATATTTAAAGGAACAAAATGCAGACATTCGTTTAATTGGTGTCGAACCAGAAGGCTCAATTTTGAATGGTGGTACTGCTCATAGTCACAAAATCGAGGGAATTGGCGTTGAATTTACCCCACCATTTCTTGCTGATATCACCATAGATGGTTTTGAAACGATTTCTGATCAAGAAGGCTTTGCTTACACGAAGCGACTAGCCAAGCAACAA
This sequence comes from Enterococcus sp. DIV1682a, assembly GCF_051711005.1. Lineage (NCBI taxonomy): Bacteria > Bacillati > Bacillota > Bacilli > Lactobacillales > Enterococcaceae > Enterococcus > Enterococcus sp. DIV1682a. The sequence goes on along the minus strand of NZ_JBIOLT010000001.1, from coordinate 350,559 downwards.
GGTCTATTAGTTGGTAGTTCTAGCGGCGCTGCTTTTGCGGCAGCCTTACATGAAGTCCAACGATTACCTTTAGGAAGTTCAGTGGTAACTATTTTCCCAGATGGAGCAGACCGTTATTTATCAAAAGGAATCTATTCATAAAACAAATAGTCGTTTTGACCGAAATACAGATATAAAAAATTAGGAGGAACAAATAATGCATATTCAAACAAAACTAATACATGGCGGAATCAGTGAAGACCCTACTACTGGAGCAGTTAGTGTTCCGATCTATCAAACATCCACTTATCGACAAAATAGCGTGGGAAATCCCAAGCAATATGAATATTCTCGTTCTGGGAATCCCACACGTTTTGCCCTTGAAGAATTGATTGCTGAGTTGGAAGGTGGAATCAAAGGATTTGCTTTTGCCTCTGGTTTAGCCGGTATTCATGCAGTCTTCTCTCTTTTTCAATCAGGAGACCACATTTTATTAGGCGATGATGTTTATGGTGGTACTTTTCGACTCTTTGATCAAGTCCTAACCAAAAGTGGTCTGGAATATACAATTGTCGATACGAGTGATTTGGCACAAGTAGAGCAAGCCATTCAACCCAATACAAAAGCACTTTATTTAGAAACACCAAGTAACCCGTTATTAAAAATCACTGATCTCCAAAAAAATAGTCAACTAGCAAAAAAACACCAACTGATAACAATCGTTGATAATACTTTTGCCACTCCTTATTTCCAGAGACCACTTGACTTAGGGGCAGATATCGTCTTACACAGCGGGACAAAATATCTCGGAGGACACAGTGATCTCGTCGCAGGTTTGGTTACTACAAATAATGAAACCTTAGCGGATGCTATCGGCTATTATCAAAATGCCATTGGCGGTGTATTAGGGCCACAAGACAGCTGGCTACTTCAAAGAGGAATCAAAACATTAAGTGTACGAATGGCAGAACATCAAAAAAATGCTTTTGCGGTCGCACACTTCTTAAAAGAACGCCCTGAAGTTGAACAAGTCTTTTATCCTGGTTTGGTCACTCATAAAAATCATGAAATTGCGCAAGCACAAATGAGTGGTTATAGTGGCATGGTTTCTTTTACACTAAAAAATGAACAGGCTGCCATTCCTTTCGTTGAATCTCTCCAATTGTTTATTTTGGCAGAAAGCTTAGGTGGTGTGGAAAGTTTAGTTGAACTTCCAGCAGTGATGACGCATGCTTCCGTTCCTAAAGAAAAAAGAGAAAAAGCTGGTATCAAAGATGGATTGATTCGCTTGTCTATGGGAATTGAATATGAGGATGATCTGATTGCGGATTTAACTCAAGCATTTCAGCAATTAGAAGAAAATTAACGATTGAAAGAAAAGATAAATTTCATTTCAGATTGCTACACCTACAAAGAAATAAGTGATAGAATCTAATTGGAAGCACTGTGTTTATCGAAGTTTCTTCTAGGAGATGCTTACTTGATGCCGATAAACAAAAATGATTACCAATAGTTAGGAGCCTTAAGTCATGAAAATGAATGTAGAAAGTTTTAATCTTGATCACACGAAAGTAAAAGCACCTTATATCAGAGTAGCTGATAAAAAAACTGGGGAACACGGCGATGTCATTATCAAATATGATGTTCGCTTCAAACAACCGAATAAAGAGCATATGGATATGCCAAGTTTACACTCTTTAGAACATTTAACTGCGGAATTGATTCGTAACCACGCAGATTATATTGTTGACTGGTCACCAATGGGTTGCCAAACAGGTTTTTACTTAACTGTTTTGAACCATGAAAGTTACGAAGATATTTTAGATGTCCTAGAGCAAACAATGAAGGATGTACTAGAAGCAACGGAAGTCCCTGCAAGCAACGAAACCCAATGTGGCTGGGCAGCGAGCCATACATTAGAAGGTGCGCAAGCACTCGCTCGTGAATTTTTAGAAAAACGTGATGAATGGTCTCAAGTCGAAGCATAAATTGTCATACCCATTGAGAAACCCATATACTATCAGATATTCACTTCAATTTTCTGTAACAAATCGTTTCCTAGTAAGCGAAACTTTTGACAAATAGTTACAAATTAACCATATTTATCAGTAGAAGAGATTTTTTAGCTAAGCTCTAAACGAAAACAAATGATTTTGTTGATGTTTAGAGCTTTTAAACTATCCAGAGGAGGAAAGATGATGAGTATCTATAATTTTACGGTCACTTTGGAAAACGGAACCTCTTATTCGTTAGATAAGTACAAAAACCAACCGATGATCATCGTGAATACTGCAACAAAATGTGGATTAGCTCCGCAATTCGAGCAATTAGAAGAACTTTATGAGCGTTATCAATCTCAAGGGTTAATTATTTTAGGGTTTCCTTCCAATCAATTCAAACAAGAAGTTGCTTCTGCTAGCGATGCTGCGCAAGCCTGTCGAAATACCTATGGCGTTACTTTTCCAATGCATCAAATCATTGATGTCAATGGGCCGAAAGCAGATCCACTTTTTGACTATCTAAAAAAACAAGCCCCCGGCACATTATCAAATGCCATCAAATGGAATTTCACTAAATTTTTGATTGATAAAGACGGGAATGTCGTTGAACGGTTTGCCCCTCAAACGACACCCATGAAAATGATCAATGCCATTGAAGCTGTTTTATAATATTGAATAACAAAAAAAGCAGATGAACTAAATTCATCTGCTTTTCACCATTTGCGTGGCGACGTCCTACTCTCACAAGGGGCAACCCCTCACTACAATCGGCGCTAAGAAGCTTAACTTCTGTGTTCGGCATGGTTACAGGTGTATCCTTCTCGCTATCGCCACCACACTGTGGTGTTATCATTATTGAGTTTGCTTTTGCTCACTCAAAACTGGATTTGAAGTATTTCGTAAACTCTACCGAGTTTTTTTCTTTACCAATGTGGTTAAGTCCTCGATCGATTAGTATCAGTCCGCTCCATACATCACTGTACTTCCACTCCTGACCTATCTACCTGATCATCTCTCAGGGATCTTACTTTCTTAAAGAAATGGGAAATCTCATCTTGAGGTGGGCTTCACACTTAGATG
>NZ_JBIOLT010000001.1:0-345000 GCF_051711005.1 Enterococcus sp. DIV1682a | reverse complement strand
TTCCCGTTTCGCTCGCCGCTACTCAGGGAATCGAATTTTCTTTCTCTTCCTGCAGGTACTTAGATGTTTCAGTTCTCTGCGTCTACCTCGAATGCGCTATGTATTCACGCAAACGTAACATCCTATAAAAGATGCTGGGTTCCCCCATTCGGAAATCTCTGGATCATAGCTTACGTACAGCTCCCCAAAGCATATCGGTGTTAGTCCCGTCCTTCATCGGCTCCTAGTGCCAAGGCATCCACCGTGCGCCCTTATTCACTTAACCTTATCAACCTTGCGGTTGGGTTTTGATCTTTCTTCTAGCGATAGAAGTCCGATCAAGAAAATAAGCAATTGAACTTATTAAAAAACTCACTCAACGCGGTGTTCTCGGTTTGTATTACTAATTTACTTCAAATATCCAGTTTTCAATGAACAAAAATATCTCTTTGAGAGTAAACCTCTCAAAACTGAACAAAGTGAAAAACAAACAGTGTAGTCTCCGTAATATTCCTTAGAAAGGAGGTGATCCAGCCGCACCTTCCGATACGGCTACCTTGTTACGACTTCACCCCAATCATCTATCCCACCTTAGGCGGCTGGCTCCAAAAGGTTACCTCACCGACTTCGGGTGTTACAAACTCTCGTGGTGTGACGGGCGGTGTGTACAAGGCCCGGGAACGTATTCACCGCGGCGTGCTGATCCGCGATTACTAGCGATTCCGGCTTCATGTAGGCGAGTTGCAGCCTACAATCCGAACTGAGAGAAGCTTTAAGAGATTAGCTTAGCCTCGCGACTTTGCGACTCGTTGTACTTCCCATTGTAGCACGTGTGTAGCCCAGGTCATAAGGGGCATGATGATTTGACGTCATCCCCACCTTCCTCCGGTTTGTCACCGGCAGTCTTGCTAGAGTGCCCAACTAAATGATGGCAACTAACAATAAGGGTTGCGCTCGTTGCGGGACTTAACCCAACATCTCACGACACGAGCTGACGACAACCATGCACCACCTGTCACTTTGCCCCCGAAGGGGAAGCTCTATCTCTAGAGTGGTCAAAGGATGTCAAGACCTGGTAAGGTTCTTCGCGTTGCTTCGAATTAAACCACATGCTCCACCGCTTGTGCGGGCCCCCGTCAATTCCTTTGAGTTTCAACCTTGCGGTCGTACTCCCCAGGCGGAGTGCTTAATGCGTTAGCTGCAGCACTGAAGGGCGGAAACCCTCCAACACTTAGCACTCATCGTTTACGGCGTGGACTACCAGGGTATCTAATCCTGTTTGCTCCCCACGCTTTCGAGCCTCAGCGTCAGTTACAGACCAGAGAGCCGCCTTCGCCACTGGTGTTCCTCCATATATCTACGCATTTCACCGCTACACATGGAATTCCACTCTCCTCTTCTGCACTCAAGTCTCCCAGTTTCCAATGACCCTCCCCGGTTGAGCCGGGGGCTTTCACATCAGACTTAAGAAACCGCCTGCGCTCGCTTTACGCCCAATAAATCCGGACAACGCTTGCCACCTACGTATTACCGCGGCTGCTGGCACGTAGTTAGCCGTGGCTTTCTGGTTAGATACCGTCAAGGGATGAACAGTTACTCTCATCCTTGTTCTTCTCTAACAACAGAGTTTTACGATCCGAAAACCTTCTTCACTCACGCGGCGTTGCTCGGTCAGACTTTCGTCCATTGCCGAAGATTCCCTACTGCTGCCTCCCGTAGGAGTTTGGGCCGTGTCTCAGTCCCAATGTGGCCGATCACCCTCTCAGGTCGGCTATGCATCGTCGCCTTGGTGAGCCGTTACCTCACCAACTAGCTAATGCACCGCGGGTCCATCCATCAGCGACACCCGAAAGCGCCTTTCAAATCAAAACCATGCGGTTTCGATTGTTATACGGTATTAGCACCTGTTTCCAAGTGTTATCCCCTTCTGATGGGCAGGTTACCCACGTGTTACTCACCCGTTCGCCACTCCTCTTTTTCCGGTGGAGCAAGCTCCGGTGGAAAAAGAAGCGTTCGACTTGCATGTATTAGGCACGCCGCCAGCGTTCGTCCTGAGCCAGGATCAAACTCTCATAAAAAGTTCGAACAATCTTGCGATTGTTAAGCTCAATTGTTTGCTAGCATATTGCTTGCTTGTTAAAAATGTTTGTTGTCTTGAATCAATCAAGACGCCCTACACATTTGGTTTGTCTTTGCTTTGTTCAGTTTTCAAAGGTCTACTTGATTAACGCTACTTGATTTAAAGTTGAAACTTCTTAACGAGCTAGCGATTAATCATTCGATATTGCCGTAGCAACTTTTATATCATAACAGACCGACATTTGTTTGTCAACTCTTTTTTTAAAAGTTTTTTCACTTCGTTTTTCAGAAGTGCTTCAGCAACTCATTTATCATAACTCATCGTTTGTTATTTGTCAACAACTTTTTTGAAGTTTTTTTCGATGAAATCAAGCTTCATAAGCTGTTGTTTTTTAACGACTCAGTTATCTTATCATGTGATAACTCACACGTCAAGAACTTTTTGAATCTTTTTTATTACTTCATTTTTTTAAAACGAGTAACTAAAAACAACAAAAAAGAATATATCATGTAATTTTACACATGTCAATAAGTATTTAAACCTTTGGTATAGGTTATACTTCAAGTTTCAGCTTTTCTATATTAAATAAGCCATAGTCATTCTACTGATTCTGGCTATCCAGATAATCGAACTGTAAGACTTCTTTCAGCTGTTGTCCATTTATGACATCTTTGGTTACTCCACACGGTTGCCCCATTGATGAACGTTCATCGTTTTCCCGTTGATCAATGAGGTTGAGACAAGAGGCTGTGAAATAAGCGTTCAACTCCGAGCGAATAAGCGATGATTTTTTAAAATAGCTCCTCATATTTTAGAAAACCATCGCTTATTGTTGAGGAGTTGCTTCTTGAACGCCTTTTAGCAAGAGGTTGTGAAAAGAGTGTCTTGACCTAAGCGTTAAGTCAAAAAATCTCGAAACAGCTCCTCATGTTTTGAGATTTTTTGACTTATCGCCGAAGGTCAGCTCTTTGAACACCGTTTATTCGTTTTTAGAGATAATAGAAGAGACTGAGACAAGTTTCTTTTAGAAAAGATCACTCACAAAAAAAGGAAATGAATAGCCATCCATCTCCTCTAACCGACTATTTCGTTTTTTTGCCACTGAAGTCATCCTGTATTTATTGGCTTGCAATTAATTTCTCCATTAATTCCTCATTAAACCCAACAAATAAAACATTATCAAAAATAATCAGCGGACGTCTGATTAGTTCTCCATGTGTTCTACACAAAACAATCAATTGTTGTTCATTAATAGTAGATAAATCAATTTCCAGATTTTTGAAACCTTGTGACCAAGTGGCGAACAGTCGTTCCGCGTGAACATTCTCAAACCCACACAATTCTTTTGCTTCCTTAACGGTTAGCTCTCTCTGATCTAAATCAATAAACTGATAAGAGAGATGATGTTCTTCTAACCACTGCTTTGCTTTTAGACACGTCACACAATGCGCCGACCCGTATACCTTCACAAGATTCCTCCTTTTTTAAATTTAACTGAAGATACTGTTTTGCATATAAATCATTCTTCTTGCAACTGAACGAATTTCTCTTGGAACAAACGAACGAATTTCATCTTCATTAAAACCGATCAATATTCTTTTTTCATCAATTAAGATCGGACGTCTTAGTAAAGAAGGATATTGTTTAAACAGGACGATCATTTGCTTTAATGTGAGCTCGTTGAAGTCAATAGCTAATTTTTCGTATATTTTTGAGCGAGTAGAGATAATGTCTTCAACGCCTCCGTTAGCGGCTGCTAAAATTTCACGTATTTCATTTTCTGATATCGGCTCTGCAAAAATATTTTTTTCTTCAAAATCTAAACGATTTTCTTGCAACCATGCTCTTGCCTTTCTACAAGAAGTACAGCTAGGGGAAGTATATACTTTTATCATTCTCTCACTCCTTTTTAATTATAATCCCATTCTAACTGAAAGTTATAAAAAACACCAATTATTAGCTATTAAAATTCAGAAAATTTATTCTTCTTTGCTATTAAACCCTTTTAATCCTGTGTTTATATGAAAAAAAATAATTTATTTTGTATAAAAAAAAGAAGAAAAACACATAAAAAAAACGACATTATTAGTATTTTATACCTAATAATATCGTTTTTTATGTGATTAAACATGTATTTTTTTAATTTTACAACCTGTTTCTCTAATAAATCTAGAAGTTTTCAATTTTCTCGTCCCCTTCATCAAAGGTATACACAAATAGAGACGATTTCTTGCTCGGGTCATTGCTACATAAAAAAGACGGCGTTCTTCTTCGACTGTTGTCACATGCTCTGCCTTGACCTTATCCAAACTAATGGCTGCTTTATCAGAGGCACCATTGTAAGGAATAGCTCCTTCATTACAACCAACTAAAAAAACATTGCGATAGCTTAAGCCTTTACTTCTATGAATACTTTGAATGCATAAAGCATCAAGTTTTCCTTGCCGGTAAGCGATTAAACGAGTTTTTAGTTGTTTCGCAACTGCTTGGATGTCTTTTTCTAAATGGTTGATTTTTTCTAATGTTGGAAATTGTTTGAGCGTTCCTAACAACCATTCACGCTCACTACCGTCTATTTCTTTAGTTGGTCGACTTAATTTAAGGTAGCTTTGAATTAAACGATCAAAACCTTTTCCGCCATTTTTATCAAAAGTATGAAGGTCCTTTACAAACCGATGAATCTCTTTTTCTTTTGTTTTTAAATGCGGCTTTACAGAAAGGATATATTCCACAATATCTGTTACTTTATTTCGTTTAGAAAAATAGTCCTCACATTCAGCTTTCTTGAAATAGCAATTAATCATTAACTGATAGAGTACTTGTTGATAACCCTGTGTCTTTTTTTGATAAGTAGTTGCATTTTGCCAGTAAAGGATCCTTTGATAGAACTGTTGAAATAGTTTTATTCCAAATATCCCTTCGTATGGGCCATCTGCTTCTAGCACAAAGGGGATATCCGTCTGTAACAAGTCTTGGACTAATTGCTGGGTTTGCGTTAACGACCGATATAAAACGATTGATTCTTTGTATTTTCCTTTATGTTTAATCAATGTTTTGATTTGTTCAATGATCCAGCGACTTTCAGCTTGTATATCATCAAAAGCTAGCGCCTGCATGATCCCCGCCTCTTTCTTAGCTGGAATCATTGCTTTTTGGATACGATCATTTTTATTAAATGTAATTAAGCGATTCGCTCCTTGAACAATGGTGGCACGTGAACGATAGTTGGTTAATAAAAAAAGCGTCTTCGTTGCGTACTCTTGGTCAAAATTTTTAATATAAGAAGGTTCCGAACCTCGAAACCCATAGATACTTTGATCATCGTCACCGACCACAATAAGTTTCATTGGTGTTTCCTTCGTGATCAGGCGAACAATTTCCCACTGTAAAGGATTCGTGTCTTGAAATTCATCAATAAATAAATAATCATATTTTTGTCCCACGAAGTTTCTGATTTCTTCGTTCTGCAAGGCTTGTTTTAAATTACTTAGAACATCATTGAATTCAAAAAGATGTTGCTCTTTCTTTTGTGCTTGCAGTTCTCGCATGAAGTGGGTCATTCTTTCGGAAATCGGCATAGTTGCATTCGGTTCAATAAAGTCAAAGTTTTCTTTTATCAATACTCGCGTTTCTTCTATTGATAAGTTCATATTCTGCCAATAATCAAGACGTGCCGCCAAATTTTTTTCTCCATATTGATCAAAAGCATATAAATTATACTTACGAATAAGTTGTTGTATTAGTCCACTGACTTTGTATGAGGTCTCTTTTGAAAATTCTCCCTGTATCCCTTCAGTGACTACTTCTGGGAATTGGCGACAAATATCATTGTACAAACGAAAAAAGATACTATGAAAAGTTCCTATATGAACATTGGTCTTTCGTTGGCTAAAATTATCTACTCGCTTTTTCAATTCATTCGCAGCATTTCTCGTAAAAGTGATCATCAATATCCGTTGCTCATCTACCTGATTTTCAGTCATTAAATAGACAGCTTTTGCACAAATTGTTTGGGTCTTCCCACTTCCCGCTCCTGCAATGATCCTTAGATTTTTTTCCATATTGTAAGTAATCGCTGCTTTTTGCTCGTAATTAAAACGATTGTAGGAGCGCTTTTCCATCATATCGAAAAATGAATGACTATTATTCGTTTCTTTTTCTTCCTCAATCAGCCCAGGTGCTTCACCATAAGCTGCTTCATAGCTTGCAATGATCTCTTCTTGCATCCGGAAAATTTGTTGGAGCTTCTCATATCTTTTTTCCCAATGACTGATTTCTCTTTGTAAGCGAAGTATTTCTTTTTCATTCCCTTGATTGATTGTTTTCACATCTTTCTATATATAAATGGTCAATATTTTTCTTTTATACTAACAGACCTTTCTAAAAATTAAAATGACTTTAGCAAACACTGACCTTTTCTGAAAATTATCTATAAAATATCAAAAACATATAACCAATATGATAGAATAAAAAAGACAAATATATTAATTTGAAGGTGAATATAAATGAGTACTTCATTTCATGAAGGACGGACAATCGGACTTTTATTATCCTTTATCGGTGGCGCAATGGACAGTTATACATATATTCAATATAACGCATTTGCTTCAGCACAAACGGGTAATATTGTCTTAGCAATCATCCAAGCTTTCGATGGTGAATGGATTAGCGTTGGAAAAAAAATTCTTTCTACTGTCTTCTTTTTTTTAGGGATTTTACTGACAAAATTTTTGATTGATTATTTCAAAAAGAAAGAAAAACACTATTGGCGTTTGTATGTTCTTTACTACGAAGCAATTATCTTTTTCTTAGTCAGTCTGACTCCAATCAGTATCCACCCAGCCATCGTAACCATCATGATTGCATTTACAGCAGCTATTCAATGGGTCGCTTTTGATAAAATCGATGGACGAGCTTATACTAATCTTTTTACTACGGGGAATCTAAAAGGAGTTGCTACTAACTTATACGATTCTCTTGTCACAAAAGAAAAAGCAGCGTTCGATCGTTTTTTCCATTTTCTGACAGTTGTTCTGGCTTTCATCAGTGGCGCAGGCGTTCTCGTTTTTTGCCATCATTTATTTGGGCATTTTGCTATTTTATTAGTGGCTGTTTTATTTTTAATCATAGCAATTGTTCAAAGCATTCAAGTATGGAAATTTTACCAACGTCATATAGTCTTATCCAAAAAATAAGGACAAGCGTGTTCACTTTAATGACCAACTAAAAAAATCACTATACTAAAACACAACAAATAGACTGATTTACAGGATACTCGGACAGTACCTCAGCCTATTTGTTGTGTTTATGTTTATTTTTATTCATTCCATTATCGCACTTGATTTTCGAACAACAAGTTGCCAATGCAAACTGTCGGCAGTTTCATTATCTTCTACTGCACATTTGATGACCCGGATCATCACGCTGTTTTCATAAACTTTTTCAATTTCTCCTTTGATAGGTGCTTCAAATAAATCTGAAACAAAAGCACCTGTTTCACCAACTTCAAATAATTGCTCATCCATTTTCTCCATTACTTGTTCATTCCCCATGATAGTTCCTCCAATATTTTTTAAGTCAATCAATTTTTAACACACTTCTAGGCAGAGAACACATAAAAATCATAAAAAGCCCTTTTCATGTCAAAACCGTTCACTTTTTTTATCTGCCATTTATAAAATACTCAAAAAAGAAAGATCTAACTGAATTTTTTGATCTTTTTTTTACGGTTTTGATGTCAAAACAACCTTTTATGAATCGAAACACTATTTTTAACAAATTTAGAATAAAATCGTTATTGGAGGTACGTTGGATGAAAAATAAAGTTGTAAATAGAATATTAGACACATTATTCAGTGGTGAAAAAATAGAAGATGAAATGGTTTATCTCCAAGTAAAATTTGCCCTTGATGTATTAATGAATAACCTTGGCAAATTGGCCGTTGTTTTAGTATTTTCTTTAATAACCGGTTCTTGGGTCGAAACAGGATTGACCTTTCTTTCTTATATTTGTATCCGTCGCTATGCTTACGGACTTCATTCTGATTCTGAATTTGTTTGTTTACTATGGACTTTGCTTTATTTGTGGGGCGTTCCCCTCTTAATGAAACACTTTGATGTGACCATCTCTTCCCCACTGAAGGTCATTTCATTGATCATCTGTTTCTTATTGTTGCTTCGCTATGGATCAAAAGGTACAGCAATCAATCCCATTGAACCTGAAAAACGCCCACCACTGTTAAAAAAAGCAATTTTCATGTTTCTTCTATTTGCAATAACTATTTTATTTTTCGCTAATTCTTACTTTTCTACTTACTTGCTTCTCGGGATTATTTTAGAAATAGCTACGCTGCTTCCAATTACGAATTATATAATGAATCTTGGAGGAATTTTCTATGAAAAAAACAATCATTAAACAACTTACTAATTTGTCTGACTTCTTTGTGTCTGGATGCTGCTTTGGTATGAGTTCAGAGTTTAAAATCCCTGAAAAATTAAAAAAATAATTCAATAAATATGCTATAATTTGGTAAAAATCAATGGGAGCTGTACTTTATGTTTTTGTGGTCCATAGCCTTGCAATATTTAATTTACACAATTTGTGTATTACTCATTGAACACCAAATTAAAAAGAAATACTTATTCGTTACCACTATTTTAATCTCTTGTGTCTTGTTAGGTTTTATGTATCCTTTATTTGGGATATTTACTGCTTTATTTGCTATAGGTATGCTGATGCTAACATTCTTCTTCTTTTCTACTTCCCCGCAAAAACTGGTTTATGCTCTTCCTTGGGGATTGCTTACTTCGCTTTTAGGAGACCATTTGACGAGCATCAGCGATTTTTTTATTTTGAAATCTGCTGTCATTGAACCAGGAGATTCCTTGCAGTATATTCATATCGTCATTTCTGCGACGTTATCGATCTTACTTGCTTTAGCTTTTAAAAAAGCCTTAGAAAATTTCCATGGGTTGGATCGCCGAATGATTGGAACCGTTGGCGCGTTGATGTTATTTACCTATTATATCGTTATCTTTTATACACGTTTTTCTGGCGAGACTCCCCAAATTTTAACTATCAACACTGGCTTTTTCATTCTTTATCTCTGTGGCGGGCTGTTTATCCTCATTTATTATTGGAAAATTTCAAAGAGAAAAATGGCAGACCAATTGTTAGAACAGCGTATGCAAATGCAACAAGATTACATCCGTGATCTAGAAAAAAACTATCAAGACCTTAGAGAATTCAAGCATGATTATCAAAACTTGCTTTTTTCAATGAATAGTTATCTTGCTGAAGGTGACCTGGAGGGATTACGTAAGTACTACAATCAAAATATCTTACCCACTCGTCAAATGATGGATCTTTTCCCAGCAAACCTTAGTCTGTTAGATAACATAAAAATTCCTGAAATAAGAAGCTTATTGTCTTTGAAATTAATGATGGCACAAGAAAAAGGATTATCCGTGCATCTTGTTATTCCAGAAGAGATCACTTTAAAGAAAAAACACACAGTAAACATCGTCCGAATGTTAGGTATTATTTTAGATAATGCGATTGAAGGAGCTTTAATTACTAAAAAGAAGAAAATTGAACTCTTTGTTTTAAAAAAGAAAAACTCAGTGATTATTCGTGTCATCAATACAACGATGAATACACTTCCGTTAAATCAATTAAAACAAAAAGGTTTTTCAACAAAAAAAGATCCTAAAAACGAAGGACTCGGTTTATTCATTTTGGATGAGCTGTCAAAGGCCAATCCTTATATCTTTTTAGAGACATCTATTGAGAATCAACGTTTTTCTCAGACAATCTATATACAAACAAAATAAAGGAGTATTCGTATGATTCCAATTTATATTTGCGAAGATGACACGAAACAGTTGGAAGTAATTTCAGCAGTGATCAAAAATCGAATTATGATTGAGAATTTGGATAGTTATGTCCATATCGCCACTTCTGATCCAATTGAACTTCTTCAAGCAGCTAGAGTACGAACCTCATCTTTTGGTATTTATTTTTTAGACATTGAATTAAAAGATAGCGATCTAGATGGTATTATGATCGGAAAACGCGTAAGAGATCTAGATCCTTTAGGAAAAATTATTTATGTTACTTCTCATACGGATCTTTCAATGTCTATCTTAAAGAGTAATATTGAACCGACTGATTATATTATCAAAGAAGATATTTTTGATTTAAAAGAAAATGTGGAACGTATTTTAAGTAAGATCTTTGAAGATGTCAAAGCGACTCCTTTACAAAAAGATATTTTTAAAATCGAATTTAATGATGAAATAAAATTTCTTCCGATCAAAGATATCCAGTATTTCTCTACTTCCCCAGGAACGCCACATAAATTAGAGGTTCATTTGACTCATGCGCAAATGCAGTTCTATGATAAAATCAAAGAAATAGAGAAAATGAACCGTCATTTTATCCGCTGCCATAAATCATACGTGATCAATACTCAAAATGTCCGTACGATCAACAAAAAAACTCGTGAAATCACGTTAGCAAATGGCGAAGTGATTCCGGCTTCTGTACGTGGTTTAAAAAAATTGATCTCGTAAATCTCAGACTTCTCCCCAAAAACAAACAAAAAAATGAGCAAAACTCGTCTGTTTGTTTTGCTCATTTTTTCTTATTTATCTTTTCTTGTTCCTATTTTGTAGTTTAATGTAACAGCATTTCTTGCGCAATTTCTTGCCCACTCATCTCCACTGGATAAAAAGTTGGCCAATGATCCATTTCTGCCAGTAAACTTTCTTGACTTTCATTCCCTAAATAGATATGAAAATGTTCCGAATCTGTTGGTGCAATCGAATGATCACTGAATTGTACATATCGATAAGCGCCACTTTCTGGCTCTACTGCTTCAAATAAGTAGCGTACGCCTCGATTTCCTGCAGCGTAATTCAAAACTCTTTTACCTGCATATCGGTAAGATGATTGCTTCGTCTCACCATTTTTAAAAGTAAATGCCATTCTATCTCCGTCAATCTTGATCTTTTCGACATCCGTCTGGTATCCGACGGTATAATAATCCTTGTACTCTTTTGCTGATTTTTTTGGATCGATTTTTGCCTTATACTCAAATACGGGATCTAAGGTTCCATCAGCTAAATAGTTATCGACCGTTTGCCATTGCCCTTTCCAATCGGACAATTTGCGGTCTTTCACAGCTGAATCTTCAAAGTAACCATTATATACATTTTTTTCTTTTTCTGGTGTCAGTGTGGCTTCCAGTGGATTCACTGTATCTGTCGTTTTTTGTAACGACTTGAGGTTTTCTTTCATTATGGTTACGTAGTTTTCACCATTTGCAAGTTGTTCTTTCGTTAAACCTTCTAGAGGATTCAAGACAGCCAAAGAAACGCCGGCTTCATTTGCTAGAGTTCTAGCGATACTGTCTTTAGCATTTTCTTCGAAATAAATATATTTGATCCCATGATCTTTTACAAACTGTTTTAATTCAGCAATTCTTGCGGCTGAAGGCTCCTCACTTGAGGATAAGCCAGCTATTGACACTTGATTCAGTCCATACTCTAATGCCAAATAGTTGAATGCGGCATGTTGGGTAACAAAAGATTTTTGTTTTGCTTTACTTAAGGTATCCTGATAACTCTGATGAAGTTCTTGTAATTTTTCTAAATAATTCTCCGCATTTTTAGTAAAGGCTTCTTTTTTATCGGGGTATTTTGTGATCAGTTGATCCCTTATACTTTTTACTTGTTTCATTGCTAAACTTGGAGCTAACCAAACATGCGGGTCTAATTCATGAGAATGCCCTGCTTCGCCATGACTATGGTCATGTCCTTCTTCACTACCCGGTAACAACAACATCCCTTCAGTCGCTTTGACTGCTAACACATTCCCCTCTTTCAATGTGTTTTGGATTGCTGGTACCCAGGTTTCCATATTTTCGTTGTTATAGACAAAGACATCCGCATTTTGAATTTTTGCCATATCTTTTGCTGATGGCTCATAGTCGTGTGAATCTGTCCCAGCAGGAATCAATAACTCAACTTCTCCTTCATCTCCCACTACTTCTTTCGTGAAATCATACATTGGATAAAAAGTCGTCATCACCTGCAATTTTTCTTTTTTGTTCGCGGCTTCTTGTTGATTGCCACAACTGGCAAGTATACAAACAGTAACTACTATCCCTAATAAATAAACCAAACGCTTCATTTGACGACACTCCTTCATCTTCTTTCATTTTACGATTAAAGTTACCAAATCGTAATCTTTACGTTTTAGCAACAGGATTTAATTTATCATATCGCTAAATAAATAGTCAAGCGTTTTCTTAAAACTATTTCTTTTTATTTTCTAGCCATTTCTGAACAGTATCATTTTCTTTTTGTCACTAGTTCCGACTATAATAAGATAAATCAGCTTGACGTTCCCGATAGGTAAAAAACAATTTCCTTTTACTTTTATCTTGAACTTAGAGCGATTTAGTACATTGAAAGGAGTAATAAATTGAAGAATAATTCTAAAGATCAGTCTCGTCTGATACGTTTTCTAGGAGGAACGACTTCCTATTATGTATTAGGGTTGTTGATTATGTTAGCTTTAGTGATCTATTTTTTTCAGCAGATCGGTTTTATTTTTAAACCATTTTTTGTGATTTTTGCAACGACACTCGCCCCAGTACTATTTGCGTTAGTTTTATATTATTTACTAGACCCGTTGATCAAACGTTTGAGCCGAAAACTATCTAGAAATTTATCTGTTACTATCGTTTATGTCATTATTTTATTTTTGATCGGCTTAGGGAGTGTTTGGTTAGTTCCTTTCTTGGAGCAACAAGCCAAAACACTAATGACTAGTTTTCCTGATTTATTTAACGATTTTATACAAACTTTGAAAAACTTCCTAGCGCAAACACCTTTTGCGGACACATTCGATCAATTCTTTTCATCGATTGATGATTGGACGTCTAATTTTGCCTCGTTTATTGGCGATTATTGGGAAAGTGGTGCACAAAGTATCGGGAATATCTTTTCAGCAGTAACATCTACCTTTATTACATTGTTTACTGGTCCAATCATTGCGTTCTTCTTATTAAGAGATCCTCAGAAATTTTATCAAGCTGTGTTAGGGATCGTACCACCCAAGTTCCGTACAGATTTTCGGACATTGACTAAAATCGCCAATCAACAATTAGGTGATTTCTTAAAAGGGCAAATCATTGCTTCTTTCATCTTAGGAGCTGTTTATTGGGTCACATTTTTATTGATCGGCTTAGAATTTGCAAGCATACTAGCAATCGCAGCTGGGATTTTATGTATCATTCCTTACATTGGACCATTTATTGCCTTCTTTCCTGGATTGTTTATTGCTTTCCAAGATTCGACATTCATGGCAATTAAGTTTGTTTTGGTCTGGTTCATCGTCCAATTACTTCATGGGGACTTAGTTATCCCTCGAGTTATGGGCAATCGCCTTCAAGTCCATCCAATCACTATTTTGATTGTTTTATTAGTGATGGGTGATTTACTAGGACTCATGGGTGTAATTTTTGGTATCCCAATTTACACATTGATCAAATTATTGGTTGTCTTTACTTTTAAAAAGTTCAAACAACGCTACAACAAGTATTATGGCGATCAGGGTGTCTACCAAAAAGCAGAATTTTCGGAAAAAGACTACTTTGAAAAAGAGTAAAGAAAGTCTGGAACATCTCTCAAAAAAACGAGGGACTAGGACGACCAAGCTTATTTTCTTACTGAAGAAGACTATTGTCCCAGTCTCTACTAAACAGACCTTTTTTCCTGTATCTATGTAAAACAACAAGAGCTGCAATCCACATTTAGGAGTGCAGCTCTTCTTTTTTATGCTCATCAATCGCATAAAATGATTGGGGTTTTTAATTTACATCGATTCAATGACTAAGTGATTCCGTTTATTGAAGTGACCTGTTACTGAAATAGTATAATTGCCTTCTTCCAAAATAAGCAATTTATCCGTTATTTCTATATTGACCACTGATTGATTGGTTCAGGGCTCATTGGTAATGTAAATCGCACAAGCAATGGCTGTGTCTTGATTTCCTGAATTTTACCGAGTAAAACAATAGATTATTCCATCACGATCACCTCGCTAAAATTATAGAAAAAACAACTAAAATCGAGAATTTTTAATCGATTTTAGATATGCTAATAATAATCAAGACAGTAAAGTTTGTGACGGTGGCTATCCGATTGAAAGTGAGGTGGTGCGTATGTGCGTACTTCCAAAATCTTACAGAAAGGAGAAGCCTTTTGCCTGTTGAAACGGCGTTAGGATTAATGATTGGTTTCGGTTCTTTAATCGCAACAATCATTTTTGGAATCTTGGCAGTTGTAAACAACAATCAAAAAAAATAACCGTCAGCTTTAGCCGGTCGACGATTATTTTTCAAAAATAATATTAAACTGGTCACCGTCTTAAACGGTGCTGTTAAGGGAGTTGTTAGCGCAACTCCTCTTTTCGTATTCATTATATCAACTTTATTGATCTTTTACAATCAGAATGGGAAATCATCATTGCTAATATCATTGTCCATCCAATGGATTTTGCGAAGCGTTAAATCCACTGTTATTAGTCATCGTTGTTTCATGTTGTTCAAAGGTGGTTGTGATTGGAATCTTGGCAGGTTGATCAGTGTGATTACTACATAACACTAAGTAACGCATAATTTTACATCATATTTATTTTTAGATATTAGTGTCCAGAAAATGGAGATTTGATCGACACAATGACAATAGATATTTTTAAACTAAAAAGTAAGAATAGAAAGGGAAAAAACAGCTAAGTTCACAAGTTTAAAAAAGAAGAAACCCCTGATATAATGTATTTTTTGTGTGTCACTTTTCTTTTTAAATGGCATAAATTTTTAATTTTATTTGACACAAAATATAAACCTCTGTACACATTCCGGTATTCCTCATTTAGCTCAACCTGTTTTAATTTTGAGCGTATCTTAAATCAAGAAAACTGAGACATTGATCAGATTTTTTCTAATCAATGCCCCAGTTTTTAGACTTACATTAATTTGTTTTTTCCTTAATTTACAGACACTGTTTGGTTTTCAGCCAATAAGTTGCCACTTCCATCATAGAAATTCATCGTTACTTGATCATCAGCTTTGATTAGATCTGGCTTCACATAATAACTGATTGCCCCATCCTTAAAGCTCCCACCTTTACTGATCAGTTTACCATTGACAAACAAGTGTCCTTGGTGGACTTGGGTATCAGAGCCATAGGCTCCTTTGATCGTTTGTGTGCCGATTTTATAAGTCAATTCGTTGATTTCAGCTGTTGGTGTTTGAATAGTGACATCAATCTCTGATCCTGGAATTTGTTGCCCTCGATTGTTGGCACCCATCAAGACTACCTGATCATCTTCTGATACTTTGAGGTTTCCTACATAATAACTGAACTTGCCATCTTTGAAGCTACCGCCTTGACTAACTTTTTCGCCATTGACCAACAAGATTCCTTGGTAAACATCGCCTGTGTAGCTTCCTTCGATTACTGTACTGATTCCCACACGATGGGCTTCTGTTAATTGACCCAGTTGTTCTCCTATAGTCACTGGTTGCGGGTCCCCTAGTGGTGTATCGAATTTATCATAGCCTTGAATCGTTGCTTGATCCCCTGCTTTGATGATTTGAGAGTTCACATAATAGCTAAACTTACCATCTTTATAGGTTCCGCCCCAGCTGATTACTTCCCCATTCACTACTAGTTTTCCTTTATGGATATCCCCCGTATAAGTTCCAGTAATGGTTGAATCACCTAGCTTATAAGTGTCCACCTGATCAATTGATCCTGAAGATTCGGAAATCACTTCAATCTCTTTTGAATCTATCAATTCCTTCTCTTTGTTGTAGCCATCTAATACGACTTTGTCACCGACTTTTAATTTGCCAACACCGACATAATAGCTGAATTGACCATCTTTGAAGCTACCGCCCCAGCTGACCACTTTGCCATTAACGGTTAATCGTCCGAGAGACATATCCCCTGTGTAGGTTCCAGTAATATTGACATCTCCTACATGATATTCTTGTGGTTTCAACTCACTTTTCACTAGTTCTGCCACATAAGTTCCTGCCGTTAAATCACCAGTTCCGTAATTTGTCATAAAGTCAGCAGGTGAATAGCCTTTGGACTGACCATCTTCACGAATCCAATTCCCTGTCAGCTGATCTCCATCGTTCAATGCTTTCGGTGCTGATAAACCAGTGTCTCCAACCGCTTTAAAGTGATCGCCTAGTGTTAATTTAGCAAGAGGTGTGTCCTTAAAAATATCCTGCATATTTGTTACGTTACTAGTATCAAAACCACTTAAATCTAGACTTGTTATGCTACCCATACCACTAAACATATTACTCATATGTGTTACTTTGCTAGTGTCAAAGTTGCTTAAATCTAGACTTGTTATGCTACCCATACCTTTAAACATGGCTCTCATATCTGTTACGTTGCTAGTATCAAAACCACTTACATCTAAATTTGTTACGCTACTCAGACCGTTAAACATAGAAACCATACTTGTTACGTTGCCGGTATCCAGTTGACTTAACCCTTCGATTTCAGTTACATTCGCAAGGTCACCTTTAATGCTACTTCCAGTAAATAATAAATTAGCATTTTCTGGAGCAACTACTTTTCCAGACAAGACAATTTTCTTGATGGCTTTAATATCTACTTTGTCGCTGTTCCATGGTGATTCTTCATAACCACTTAACTCACCTGCTCCGATTGTTAACGTTCCTGTATCTTCATCAAACATATACGGACTAGTACCCCACGTGTCTGTTTCAACGGAAACATACGTGCCAGCAGTCAAATCACCAGTGCCATAGTTTTTCATGAAATCTTTTGCTGAATAAAACGTCCCTTTGCCATCTTCTCGCTTCCAAGCAGAAGTAAGATCTCCTTCTCCATTAACAAATTTAAATGTGTCTCCTAGTGTTAATTTCTTAAGTGAAGTATTAGTAAACATATAACCCATATCTGTTACTTTGCTAGTGTCAAAGTTGCTTAAATCTAGACTTGTTACACTGCTCATACCATAAAACATAGAAGCCATATCTGTTACGTTACTGGTATCAAAGCCACTTACATCTAGACTTGTTATGCTACTCATATCTTTAAACATTTTCCACATATCTGTTACGTTACTGGTATCCAGTTGACTTAACCCTTCGATTTCAGTTACATTTGTAGGTTTTTCAGCCGTGGTATTTCCACTAAATAATAACCTAGAATTTTCTGGAGCAACTACTTTTCCAGACAAGACAATTTTCTTGATTGCTTTAGCATCTACTTTTTTGTTTTCGAACCATGGCGATTCTTTATAGCCACTTAATTCGCCTGCTTCAATCGTCAATGTCCCTGTGTTTTCATCAAAATTATACGGACTGGTACCCCACCATCCTGTAGCAGAAACGTACGTGCCAGCAGTCAAATCACCAGTGCCATAGTTTTTCATGAAATCTTCTGCTGTATAAGCCTTACCTTTGCCATCTTCTCTCTTCCAAGCAGAAGTAAGAGCTCCTTGTCCATTTACAAATTTGAATGTATCTCCTAGAATTAATTTCTTAAGTGGAGTATCAGCAAACATATTACCCATATCTGTTACTTTGCTAGTGTCAAAGTTGCTTAAATCTAGACTTTTTACGCTACCCATACCTCTAAACATATAACCCATATCTGTTACGTTACTGGTATCAAAGTTACTTACATCTAGACTTGTTAAGCTACTGACAAAATTAAACATAGAGTGCATATCTGTTACATTACTGGTATCAAAGCTACTTACATCTAAACTTGTTACACTGCTCATACCATAAAACATATAACTCATAGCTGTTACGTTACTGGTATCAAAGCTACTTACATCTAGACTTGTTATGCTACTCAAAGCTTTAAACATATCTCCCATATATGTTACGTTACTGGTATCCAGTTGACTTAACCCTTCGATTTCAGTTACATTCGTAGGTTTGTCATCCGAGGTATTTCCACTAAATAATAACCTAGAATCTTTTGGAGCAACTACTTTCCCAGACAAGACTATTTTCTTGATGGCTTTACCATCTACTTTTTTGCTGTTCCATGGTGATTCTGCAGAGCTACTTAACTCACCTGCTTCGATCGTCAATACCCCTGTATTTTCATCAAAGTTATACGGACTAGTTCCCCATGTGCCTGTTTCAACGGAAACATACGTGCCAGCAGTCAAATCACCAGTGCCATAGTTTTTCATGAAATCTTTTGCTGAATAAAACGTCCCTTTGCCATCTTCTCGCTTCCAAGCAGAAGTAAGACCTCCTTGTCCATTAACAAATTTAAATGTGTCTCCTAGTGTTAATTTCTTAAGTGGAGTACCAGTACACATATTATACATAGATGTTACTTTGCTAGTGTCAAAGTTGCTTAAATCTAGACTTGTTACGCTATCCATACCGCTAAACATATTACCCATATCTGTTACTTTACTGGTATCAAAACCACTTACATCTAAACTTGTTACGCTGCTCATACCTTTAAACATATAATCCATAGTTGTTACGTTACTGGTATCAAAGCTACTTACATCTAAACTTGTTACACTGCTCATACCATAAAACATATAACTCATAGCTGTTACTTTACTGGTATCCAGTTGACTTAGCCCTTCGATTTCAGTTACATTCGTAAGATCCTTATTAGCGGTACTTGTACTAAATAAGAATTTAGAATTTTCTGGAGCAACTACTTTCCCAGCCAAGACAATTTTTTTGATGGCATTACTATCTACTTTGTCGCTGCTCCATGGCGATTCTTTATAGCCACTTAACTCACCTGCTCCGATTGTCAATACTCCTGTGTTTTCATCAAAAGTATACGAGCTGGTACCCCATGTGCCAGTTATCTTAGAAGCTGCTGCCACGTTCGCTTTTTGCGCTACTTTTGGCGCTTCAGCTGTTGGATTAGTTGCATCCTCTTCACTGTCGGTAGTCGCTGCTGTTGCTTGCTCTTGTTCTGTTGCTTGGTTTTGGGTGTCATCCGTTGTTTCAGCTGTTGGTGCTAATGAATCACTAGCTGTAGTGGTTGAATCCGTTGTGTTTACTAACGGATCTGTGACGTTTTGTATCGTTTGATCGATGACTTCTTTTGCTTCATTCGCCTGTGTTTGTTCAGTAGCAGTTTCAGCTGTTGGTGACAAAGTATCCGCTAATGCCATCGTTGGTGCAATCCCGGTATTTCCCATCACCCCAGCCACCGCAAACATCGTTAATAGCTGTTTTTTACGTTTTGCTGTTAATTTTTTCTTACTCATATTTACTCCTTTTTTGCTCTTATTTTTGATCATTACTTTCTCGTCAATACCACTTCATCAGCTTTAGGTGTTTCCCCTGTTTTCAATTGATGTCTCTTTCCAATGTCTTGTTACCGAAGCTGAAAAAATCGTATTGATTATCTCCCCTGTAGCGTTTATTTTACTTGTTCTAAGCAAGCATAAACGCTCAATATTCCCAATTAATATTCTTGAATTTTGAGCGTTTACCATAACGTTTTTTTGTATATATTTATTTCATTGATCGAGGAAATCAATCAAGCTTCTTCTACTACTTATCATCTGAAGAAATTTTTCACCTACATGGTACGCTTTATGTAAAGGTTAATGGGTAAAAGAAAAAGAGAGTGAGACAATAGTCAGAAAAAAATCTGATTATTGCCCCGCTCTCTTTTTTATTACATTTTTAAAGCTACTTTCAAATGTTGTTTGCTATAATTAAAAAAAGGTCTTTAAGGAGAACTAAATCATGCTTTTAATTAAATTTATGTTTACTTTAATATATTATGGTAGTTTTATTTATACAGTCTACAAAGTCAGGCAGATCCAACAGGAGTATTCAGATATCATGGCTCTATATAAACAAGAAAGAGAGCGTACTTTTCCAAACCTAACTGAACAAGAACAAAAGAAACGAAAAAAAGCAATCTCACAATATTATGAAAAAAAGGACCCTTCTTTTGCTCTAAAAAGAAAATTTTCATTTATCATTTATGTTATTGTCTTTTTTATTTTGGAACGTGTTATTCGCTGCTTTTTCCCTATTGAAGACGTTCCCAAAAATTTGAATTATATAATTCCCTATTTAGGAATAGCCCTTACCATCAGTGCTGTTACAGGTTTTTACTTAATTAAATCCAAAAAAAAGGAACGCGAAATATTTAAACAGTATTTAATAGACTATCCCAAAAACGAATTACAATTTGTTTGGGTTTCAGAAAAACTTCAGGCAAGTTTTATGCAAAATACAAATAAAAGATTTATAGTCCATCTTACACTAGGTATATTAATGATATTGTATCCTCTTTTTTCTTAGATGAGAGCATACATTAAATTGTTATTGCTTCCATCATATTCTTTGATTTGCAATACTCAATTTTAACATTACTCAATCGATTTTTTCATGATTCTTTCTTCTTATCTCACATTTGTTTTTAGACAAAATAAAAACGACCTTAATCCAATAACTCATGGATTAAGGGTCGAATGTTTTCCCACTAGCTGATAGTCCATTAAAAATTCAAATTTCTTTCAAAATATCTCGTGTAAAATTTTATCTGCAACCGATTCATCGTTTTTTTCAAAACAGTTGCTCATAAAGACATCAGTAATTTGTCAATCTCATGAAAGTTTTTTTACTTTAGAAACAAAGATCATGCTCAGTTACTATCGGCTCATCGTTTACCAATTTTTTGCTCTTGATCTTTTATTTACTGGATCAACAGTGCGATCGCTTGATAAGGCCTTAGGGTCAATTCCTCTTGAATAAGAGTATTGGCATAATTGCTGATAAGCGGTTGGGCACTAACAAATTCTTCTGGGATCGTTATGGTCGTTTCATTTTCGTAAAAATTAGTTAAAACCAATAATTTTTGTCCGTCTAATTGTCTTAAATAACCGTATACTTGGGGATGATCGGGTTCATAAGCTTGATAGTCCCCTGATGCAATTACAGGATATTGTTTTCGCAATTGAATCAATTTTTTGTAGTATGCGAAAATCGATTGCTCAGATGTACGTTCTTGTTCTACATTGATGACCTCATGATTTGCCGCTAACCCTAACCAAGGTGTTCCTGTGGTAAAGCCTGCTGTTTCATCACTTGTCCATTGCATCGGTGTCCGAGCGTTATCTCTGGATTTCGCCTTGATTCGCCGAAAAGCTTCTTCTTCCGAGAATGATTGGTTCAGCATTTCTTGGTAAGCATTTAAACTTTCTACATCGACGTAATCATCGATATGCTGAAAGTCTGGATCGATCATCCCAATTTCTTCCCCCATATAAATATAAGGCGTCCCACGATTCAAATGGATCATCGTCGCTAACATTTTAGCCCCTTCTGTGCGGTATTTATCAATTGCTACAAAGCGGTTGAGGGCTCTTGGCTGGTCGTGGTTATTTAAGAACAACGCATTCCAGCCATTTCCTTTACTCATCGCTTCGCCCCATGTATGGAACAGACTTTTTAAAGCTTCAAAATCAAAAGGTGGCGTACTCCATTTGTTTCCATTTTCGTAATCAACCTTCAAATGATGAAAATTGAACACCATCGAAAGCTCATTCCGACTTGGTTCCGTATACAAAATACAATTTTCAATCGTCGTTGAACTCATTTCTCCAACTGTGATGATTTCTGGATCTTGACCAAAAGTTTCCCGATTTAATCGTTGAAGATACGTATGAGTAATCGGCTTGTCAGTATATTCTGCTTTTCCTTGGTTCTCTGCATTATTTTTGAGTTCTTCATCTTTCCCGATCACGTTGATCACATCAAAGCGAAAACCTTTGACCCCTTTAGACATCCAAAAACGAACAACTTTGAACAACTCTGTTTGCACTGCTTCATTTCGCCAATTTAAATCTGCTTGTGTTTGATCATAGAGATGTAAATAATACTTACCCGTATCTCCAAAAGGCGCCCATGCATTACCACCAAATTTAGATACCCAATCGGTTGGCTCATCTCTTAGAATAAAAAAATCTTGGTAAAAACGATCGCCAGCTAAAGCTTTTTGAAACCATTCGTGTTCTATTGAGACATGGTTTAAAACCATATCAAGCATAATCTCTATATTATAGCTCTTTGCTTGTGTGACTAGTTCTTCAAATTCTTCCATCGTTCCAAATAGTGGATCAATCGCTACATAATCAGAAATATCATAGCCATTATCTTTTTGTGGACTCGGATAAATGGGGTTCAACCAAATCATATCGACCCCTAGTTCATGCAGATAAGGTAATTTTTCTTTGATCCCTTTTAAATCGCCAATCCCGTCACCATTACTATCACGATAAGATTTAGGATAAATTTGATAAACTACTTTCTCATTAAACGACATCCTCATTCGCCTCCAATCAGCTATCATTCCAACTTATATATACAAGTTTACAAATCCTATTATAAAGGAAAAGGAAGCGTTTATCAAGGACAGAGCTAAGTCCTCTAATAGGAAGACCTCACCCATTATAAACTGTCGCACATCCAACAAATTGGCATAACAAAACCTGCGTATCATTTTCCCTACACCAAATTTTCTTTTCATCAACCAGTTACTTAATAAAAAAACTTCTTGCAAAAGTCTACTCAACTTTTAGCAAGAAGCTTTTTTTATTCGTTTGATTTCAAAGCATCAATCATATTGATGTGTTTTAGTTTGAAGTGGGTCACCACCATGACGATAACTGTAAAGACAATAGTCAAAACAGCAGAAAGAGCATATGCTTTCCAAGTGATCACTAATGGGAAGATCACCGTCTCCATTGAAGCCTGTTGTAAAATAAAGTCAGTTAGGACGTAGCCGATGCCAAATCCACCTACAATACCAACTAAAGTAAAAATAATATTCTCCCTCACAATATACATCGTTACTTCTTTATCAAAAAAGCCTAGTACTTTGATCGTTGATAATTCCCGCACTCGTTCAGAAATATTGATATTGGTTAAATTATACAACACGATAAACGCTAACAGCCCTGATAAAACGACAAAAATCACAACGATTGAATCGAGGTTCGCAAGTGATTCTTCTTGGGTTTCCATTTGTTTCGAAACAAAAGACGTATTTGTTACTGCATTGGTTCCCAATAGCTTTTCTGACAAAGCATTCTCTTGTTTTTTAGACATTGGGTCAGCTTGAACTAAATAAGCATTTGTAGAAGCTTCGTTTCCTGATACTTTTTGATAATAGGCAGGGCTCATATAAACAAAGTTTCCTAAATAGTTTTGAGCAATGGCTTTCACCGTAACCGATAACTCTTTTTGGTCATCCGTGTACAATGAAAGGCGGTCTCCTTCAGATACATCAAACAGTTCGGCAGCTTTTTGTGTGAGGACGATTCCTGAATCATTCAACTCCATGTTACATCCTTTTAATGAGATCAAGTGAATAAACGGTGATAGACCTTTTGACGTTTCCGGTATGATCATCGTAACGCTTTGAGTCGCTTGTCCTTGTTGCCGAAGCTCGATCGTTTGCATGTTTACTGCTAGCAAATCAGTAATTTTCGG
Source organism: Enterococcus sp. DIV1682a (assembly GCF_051711005.1). Classification (NCBI taxonomy): domain Bacteria; kingdom Bacillati; phylum Bacillota; class Bacilli; order Lactobacillales; family Enterococcaceae; genus Enterococcus; species Enterococcus sp. DIV1682a. The sequence continues at coordinate 321,366 of NZ_JBIOLT010000001.1, read as the reverse complement.
ATCGGATTCTAACTGTTCCTTTGCTTTTGTTTCACTGTTTTCTGTTTCTCCATCTAAAGTGACAATTGCTTGGTAATTCGTAATTGGGCCAAATTGTTTATCAGAAACAGAGCTTAAAGAGTCTTTCAATCCTACGCCTGCTACCATTAAACCAGCACAACCAGCAATCCCAACGATTGCCATAAACATTCTGGATTTATAACGGAACAGATTTCGATAACTGATTTTCTGATTAAAGCTTAATCTTGACCACAGTGGTGTGATATATTCCAATAATATTCTTTTGCCTGGTTTTGGCGCTTTGGGTTGTAATAAAGCTGCCGGTCTTTCTCTTAAATCTTTGAATAAGACAATCATCGCTGCACCAAATGCAGCGATAAAAAACGCCACTGCCGCTTGTAAAATCGGAGACCAATCATAAAAAATGACTGCTGATCCGATATCATAGCGTTCATTCGATAGTTCAAAAATAATTCTTGGTAATAGATTGGTTCCTAAGACGGTTCCTAAAATAATTCCTAGACCAGAAGCTAAACTTGCATAAATAGCATATTTTTTTGCAATTTCAAATTTAGTATAGCCTAATGCTTTCAACGTACCGATTTCTCGTCGGTTTTCTTCGACCATCCGTGTCATCGTCGTAAAAGTGATCAATGCTGCAATAAAGAAGAAGAAAACAGGAAAAACATTAGCAATGGCTGCGATCCGTTCAGCTAAATCACCAAATTCTTGAAAGCCCACATTATCTGAACGCTCTTGGAAACGATAGGTTGGTTTTTCCAAACGATTGATCTTTTCTTCATTTTCGGTAATTTGGGCCTGTGCATCATTCAGTTTTTCTTGTTGTTCAGCGACTTGCTTTTCTTGCTCAGCTAGCTGTGCTTCTTGCGTAGCTAGTTCATTAGTTGCTACTGTTCGTTGTACTTCAGGCAATTGTTCGAGCATTGAACGTTGTTGCTCTAGTTGGGATCTGGCAGCTGCCAATTGACTTTGTGCCAGACTAATTTGTTCTTGACCAGCACTCACCTTTTCTTTTTCTGGTTGTAAAGACTCCTTAGCTTGTTCCCTTAGTTCAGTTAAACGTGCAGCTGGTCGATCTTGGAAAAGTTTCTCCACGCTTTTTTGGTTTTGTGCCATTTTGTCCCGATATTCTTTACTATAAGTATCAAAGGATGAAACATTTTTAAACGTTAAATAAATAACCGATTGAATGTCTGTGTTAAATTCTGTTTCAGGTAAATAAACAAAATAATCAATCGTGCCGTTCCCGACATTGGCAAAACCACGTTCTAAATTATTGATGAAAAGTGGCGATCGTACAAATCCAACAATTTGATAGTCTTTCTTTTTCACGTTGTCAGAATCGATCGTATACGTTTCGCCTATTTTATAGCCTAGACTTTTTGCTTTTTCATCTAGTACGAGTTCGTCTTTATTCTTTGGTAAATGCCCGTCTACTACTTCTAAAAGGTTTTGTTTATTTGATTTTTTATAAGAAAAAACTTGCACAACTTCGTTTTTACTTGAGCTGGAATAATAAAATTGTTTTCCCGTTTCCAGTTGTGCATCAGGGATTTTTTCGGCTCTAGTTACGTCTTGTTCCGTTAAACCACCAGTTGAAATGATTTGTAAATCCGATAGATTGCCTTTTTCAACATAGTGATCCATCGTTTTTTGCATAACCGGCCCCGCCGTTTTAACGCCTACGAATAACAAGGTCCCTAGCAAAATGATCAATACAATGGCAATAAATCTACCTTTCGATTGTTTGATTTCTCTAGCACTTGCTTTAAGATATGTTTTTGTTTTCATAGCCCCTCCTTACCACACAATCTCATCAATGGTTGAAGGATGATCGTTTGTTTCAATCGAACGGACTTTCGCATCGTTGATATGGATGACACGATCAGCAATCGGTGCTAAGGCAGAATTATGAGTAATGATCAACACCGTATTCCCATGTTCTCTACTCGCATTTTGTAATAACTTCAACACCTGTTTCCCTGTTTCAAAATCCAACGCACCTGTTGGTTCATCACATAGAAGTAATTTCGGATTTTTTGCTAATGCTCGAGCAATGGAAACACGCTGCTGTTCTCCTCCTGAAAGCTGTGAAGGAAAATTGTCCAGCCGATGTGCCAGACCTACTTGTGTCAATACCTCCACTGGATCTAACGCATCTGGTGAAACTTCTGTTGCCAACTCGACATTTTCTTTTGCTGTTAAATTCGGTACCAAATTATAAAATTGAAATACAAATCCGACATCTGTTCGACGATAGGCGGTCAATTGTTTATCGTTGAACTGAGCGATGTCTGTCTGATCAATGATGATTTGCCCTTCATCTGGCTTATCCATCCCGCCTAATATATTAAGAACAGTTGACTTCCCTGCACCACTTGGACCAAGTATAATGACTAGTTCTCCTTTTTTGATCGCAAATGAAATATTATCATTTGCGGTAATCGTTGTTTCTCCCATTTTGTACCGTTTACATTCGTTGATTACTTCTACATAGCTCATCCTTCTTCTCTCATCTCCATCTCTTTACGAATAAAGTCGCTACTTTTTATTTTACCATTGAAATGAATCAGACTAAAGATTTGATAGACGATTCATTGACAAATACAGAAATTATGTTTTACTTACATGGAAAACGATCTATTTATTGAAAGAAGGAAAACCCATGACTACTACAAAATCACCTATTCCACTCGAATTAGCAAAAACAGCTTTTTTACCGATCGATCTCCAAAAAGGAATTGTGAATTCTGGGCAATTATTCCCTTATGATGCAACCACCATCCTCTCAAACAATCAACTGATTGCTGAGCAGTTAAAGCATACACCTGCTTGGAATATACTAGTCAATGTCGATATTACCAGCTTTCAGTATTTGAGTGCTAAAAATGACCGAGCACAAGCAGGTTCTTTTTATACCCCCCCTAAAGAATTTACTGATTTATTACTTGAACCTACCACCAAAGGAACACAAAACACACTCACGATCACTAAACATAATCCAAGTGCTTTTTTTGGAACGTCTTTAGATGCCCAACTTCGTCGAAGAAAGATCGATACGCTCATTCTTTCAGGTGTAGCAACTTCAAACGGTGTCTATGCCACCGCTTTAGATGCTTTTCAACATGGTTACCATGTTATTGTTATCGAAGATGGTTGTAGTGATCGAGATCTAGAACTTCATACGCTCTTTTTTGAAAAAATGTTTCCAAAAACAGCACGAGTGCGTACAACCAAAGAAATCCTTCAAGCAATCGAAGAAGCCAGATAAAGGAACCAAACACGCCTTGTTTTTCATTTACATTGCTGGTTTTCCATGGGAAAATAAAAGTAACCGTTAGATAGGAGTATCAGAATGAAGAAAAAGAAAATAACGATTAAAGACGTGGCAAAACATTCTGGTGTTTCCATTGCCACTGTTTCATTGATTTTAAATGGTAATGAAGAAAAATTCAGCGCTAAAACAGTTGAAAAAGTGCTTGCTTCAAAAGACATTCTCGGCTATCAACCTGACTATGTCGCTCGCCAAATGATTACGAAAGAAACAAAAACGATTGGTGTCCTCGTGCCGGATATCACCAACCCTTTTTTTAATACGCTAATGCGTGGAATTGAAGATGTGTTATACAAACAAAACTTCGTGACGATTTTATGTAACGCTGATTCTGACCATCAAAAAGAAATTGAGTATTTAGCCGAATTAGCACGACGAGGCGTCGATGGGTTTATCATAGCTACTTCCGCTGTTTCGACTACAGCAATCAATGAAAATCTCAAGAAACAAAATCGACCTTTTATTGTGTTGGATCAAAAAAAGGCTGAAGGATTTAGTGATGCAATCAGCACAGATGATTTTCGTGGAGGATACTTGGCTGGTACACACTTACTTCATTTAGGTCACCAATCCATTGCGCTCGTTTATCCACAAAATCCCCCTGAAAACGTCTATCGTAGGATCGAGGGTTTTAAACATGCACTAGATTTTTATCAGCTCTCGCACGACAATTTATTGTTACTACCTACTCATTTTTCTAAAAATGGTGGGTACCAGGTCGTTCCAACGATTCTTAATTCCTCTGCGACCGCAATCTTTGCCTTAAACGACGAGCTCGCTTTTGGTATTTATCGTGGGTTGGAAGAACATGGAAAGAAAATCCCCGAAGATTATAGCGTGATTGGATACGATAATGTGGATATGTGTGAATATGTCAAACCAAAATTAACGACGATCGCTCAACCAATTTTTGAATTAGGTCAATCTGCTGCTCAATTATTATTAGCCCGTATCCAGTCGCCTGAAAAAGAATGGAGCGAAAAATTATTACCAGTAGAATTGAAAAAAAGAGCTTCAACTAAGCGTGTAAGTAGCATTTGTGAATAAATTATGAAGAAAAAAATAAAACATGATGAAGTATTTTTGTGTTTTATTTTTTTTTGTTTTTTACGGTCGTTATTTTTACAAATATTTTGTAGAAATCTATCTCCTTTGGTACAATTTAAGTAGTATGACCATTTCCCCCAAATTTGTTCTCCCCCAACAAATTAATGGCATGCAGAATAATTAAAATGTTAAAGCGAAGCGACTTATTAGAAAAAAGAATCGTAGCTTATTAATCAAAAAAATCAGATCTTTGTTATGTATTAACAACAGTTGCATGAGCATAGAGACTCGTCACAAGCAAAAAGAAAAGGAGTACCGCATATGAACAAAAATAAAGCAATACGCCTACTTGCTACATCTTGGCTGATTGCTCCAACGATTTTATCGACTCAAGCTGTTTTTGCAACAGAAAACCAACCAACAACTACAAGTAGCTCACTTGTTTCGGGAAGTGATTCTGTAACTTCAACAGCATCAAGTACAGACACAACTGAATCGTCCACCACAGATTCATCAGCCACAACTGGCTCAACGGGTGAATCATCAACCACTGATTCATCAACGACTGAAACAGGTGAATCAACTGAGAAACCTGCGGAAGAAGTTGCGACACATACACTGACAGTTAATCCCGAATTACTGGGGAAAATTAAGCTGTCTGTTATCAGTAGCGCCCCTCGAGAAGAAAAAGAGTTGACCATCCAACCTAATGGCACGGTCAGTGGGTTGAAAGAAGGAACGAAAGTGTTCTATGAAATCACCCCTCCTAAAGGTGAAAAATTACTTTCTTTCCAAGTAAATGGTGCCCAAGAAGTGAATTATCAAAAAAGATTCTTTGTCGTTGGTGTAATGGATCTATCATTGACTGCTTCATTCAACACACCAACTGTTCCATCTGAAGACTCTTCTACTCAGGATACGACTAATTCAGCTGGAAATACTCAAGATTCTTCTCAAACGACAAAACCTAATGATACAACGAAACCTAGCACAGACAAAAATAAACCAACTGATAGTTCAAAAGAACAATCGAAACCGTCAACGTCAACCAGTAACGATTCAGTTGTTTCAGCGAATACCAATAATTCTTCCAATCACCAAACAAATGACAAAAATAAAGGTCAACAGTCAGGAATTGAAAATCCTGTAGACGGGTCCTCCGATTTTGTCAGCAAAACACCGATTGAAACAACTTTACCAACAAACACGACAGCAGTTCAAAAAGAAATCGTGAAAGAAGCCTATAAATATTTAGGCAGACCCTACGTTTGGGGAGCAAAAGGACCAAGTACATTTGACTGTTCGGGTTTAGCTTATTATGTTTACATGAAAGCCACTGGTCATTATATCGGTGGATGGACAGGTGAACAACAATACGCTGGAACACAGATTCCAATAGATCAAGCACAACCAGGTGACTTAGTATTCTGGGGACCTTCCTCAGGTGTCACTCACCACGTTGGGATTTATATTGGTAATGGACAATTTATTCATGCCCCTCAACCAGGTGACAAAGTTCGGATTACTTCAATTGCTGATTTCAGACCAGATTTTGCAGTACGTGTCAATATCGCAGGTCTACCAAGCGTGACTGACCAACTGAAAAACCAGTCGATTTTAGATGGTTTAAATGATTCATTCAACTTTACAAAAAATCAAACAACGGATCAGTTTTTGAAAAAAATTGCTACAAGCGCGCAAGAAATTGGTCAAAAAGAAGGCATTTACGCTTCTGTTATGATGGCTCAAGCGATTTTAGAAAGTGGTTCTGGCAATAGTTTGTTGGCAAGTGAACCAAACTATAATCTGTTTGGCATAAAAGGAACTTATGAAGGAAAAAGTGTTTTGTTCAATACTTTGGAACAAGACAGCAACGGTGCAAATTACCAAATCCATGCAACCTTCCGTAAATACCCTTCTTATAAAGAAAGCTTAGAAGACTATGCGAAATTGATCAAAGGCGGGTTGTCCAATAACAAAGATTTCTACAAACCAACTTGGAAATCTGAAGCCAAAAGTTATAAAGAGGCAACGAAGTATCTGGAAGGCCGCTATGCTACAGATAAACAATACGCCAAAAAATTGAATGCGATCATTGAATCGTATGATTTAACTAAATACGATGAACCGAAAAAAGAAGATAATAAAGAAACCAAAGTTAAAAATGTTTCAAAACCTTTGGTAGTACCTGTGTCTTGGGATAAAAATGAGATGTCGCTAGTTGATGTAGACACTTGGTCTTTAAAAACAATTAGGAAAAAACCAGAATATCTTTCTACAATGAAAACACCAAATTACTGGGAATTGTACTTGCAACTATCTGCCAGAGAAATTCCAAAAACGACTGTCATTAAAGTCAAAGCCGATACCATTCCTTTATTGAAAAACTTAGCGATCATCCATCCATCGTGGAGTAGATTAACTTAAAAAAAGCTATGACAGAAGTGTCTAGCTCTGAAAACAAGCCGGAGAAGAGGTTGAGACAAGTTTTGTCTCAGTCTCTTCTCCGGCTTATTCATGTTTAGAGTGAACGTGTGATGTCTCAGATGTTTTTTGTTTTAGCGTACACAAAAAGCACACAACCTTGTAAGATTCAAGTAACGAACAAAAATCAAAGGAGTGTGCCTTTTGTTAAACTATTGGATCGTCCATCAAACCACTTCAGTAACCCATATGGAACAATTTATTCCAGAAGCTGATATTACCTAGTCAATACCTCAGATGAACCAATGCTTCTTTTTCGTCTCTTTAACAAGTGCTATCGATGAAACCAACCAATTTCACCTATTTAGAGTATTTTTATTTCTCTCTTTTCAAAACAATACTTGTATATAACCAAACAGTCAATACATAGTAAATAAAGTACATGACAAAGAAAATTCCGAACGGTATCAACACATCACGATATGGATCATTCATTAAAAATTCAAATAGTCTTAAACCAAATAAGACATGGATCGCTCCTAAAATACCAGGTGCTAAGAATAAAACACCAATTTCTCGTCGAATCGATTGTCTTAATAAGCCACGAGTCGCACCGATTTTTTCTAACATCGTATATCGACCAATATCGCTCTTACTACCTGAAAGAATCTTAAACATCAAGCAACTTGCTAACATCGCTAAGAACGCAATTCCTAGGAAGAAGCCCATAAATTCCATCCCTGAGAAAATACCATTCACTTGTTGATACATTTCATATTTTTGTCCACTCATGGCTTGGTAATCTTTCAACTCTGGATTGACTTGATTATTTTCTTTTACTAATGTTTCGATACCTGGTAAACTTGCTTCAAAATCTTTGACTGTAATTAATTGTAGCGTTGTTTCTGGCAGCGCTAATTGATCGAATTCACTCGCACGAACTAATTTTATTCCCTTCGCTTGTTGCGTAGGTAATTCGTTTTGTCTTAATGTCTCTTGCAACTCACTTGATTTTGCGATTTCTTCACCAGTTGCTGTCTTTACTTTGTTATCCGCAAAAGTGTTCCCACTATATGCAATATATCTAAGCGGCTCTTTTTCCCATTCATCATAATTGTAATAAACGTATTGTTCATCTTCTTTTTGAGCATAGATGTTATTTGACGTTGGATTTAGTTCTCTGACTTTTCCTTGGTCAATCTTTTGTGCATTGTTTAGAACTAAATCATAAGCGTTTGATGAATTGGTCAATGCGGAGATTTGATTTCTGAATCCTAAACCAACCGTTAACGCTCCTAAAGCTAAAGCAAATAAGATCGCTACCATTGAAAGCATTTGCGTATAGTCCCGAATCCTAAAGCTTAATTGTGATAAGGTAAAGTTGTTCAACTTTTTCAATGAGATACCTTCTGATTTTTTCAGTAAAGACAAGAAGAAAATAATCACTGAATGGAAAATGAAATAGGTTCCCAGACAAATCGTTACGAGAGAAATCCCTAAACCAGACAATCCAATACGTGCAATTTCTGATAGAACGTAATAACCAACGCCTAATAAAACAACCCCTAATACAACTTCAAGTAAAAATAAAAATTTATTTTGTTTCATTCGTGTTGGTGTAGCTTCCGCACGAATCAATGTAAGAATTGGCTTTTTCACAATTGAAAAAGCATTGGTGATTGCTGCTAATAAAAACAAAACAGCAAAAAAGAAAAGAGTGATCAGAATACCCTTTACACTAAATGGTGTAAAATGTGTAATTGAAATGTTTAATTGTTCAACGAGTATTCGTTCCACAATACTTGTTAGCCCTACACCAATCGCAGAGCCAACGACGGTCGCCGTTGCACCCACAACAAATGTTTCGGTAAAAATCATTTGTGCAATTTTTCTGCCCTTAGCCCCTAACATCATAAACATTGCATAATCTTTCTGACGCATCGCCATTAAAAATGAATTAGCATAAAGGATGTATACAAAAGTAATGATTGCTAATAATACCGAGCCAAAATGAAAAATTAAAACAGTTGATCCAACGGTAGAATTACTTTCTAAAAACGCTTCATTGCTTGCGATTGACTCGAACATATAAAAAATAGCTGAAGTCATAACCAAACCTGAAAATAATACAATATAATCTCTTAAACGCCCTTTAATCCCAGTAAGCGATAATTTCCAAAGCATGTTTTTTCCTCCCCTTACTGTTCTAGATTTCCTAAGATCGTTAGAATATGACGATAAAACTCATCACGGCTTTGTTCGCCACGTTTGACTTCTTCGTGGATACCGCCATCTTTGATAAATAAGATTCGTTCACAGTAGCTGGCAGAAAACGGATCATGTGTTACTAATAGAATTGAAACATCATCTTTTTGATTCAATTCTTTCATCGTATCTAGCAAATCACGCGCACTCTTAGAATCTAAAGCTCCAGTCGGTTCATCACCTAATAAGATCGTTGGTTGTGTAACCAAGGCACGAGCTGCTGCTACCCGTTGTTTTTGACCACCTGAAATTTCAGAAGGATAACTTCCCATGATATGAGAAATCGATAAACGTTCTGCTACTGCTTTGACCCGTCGCTTGATTTCTTTAGGTTTAACACCTTGTAAGGAAAGTGGTACTGCAATGTTTTCTTGTGCAGTTAAGTTTTCTAGTAAATTAAAATCTTGGAAAATAAAGCCAATCTCTTTCGCACGAAAGTCTGCTAATTGGTTTCCTTTTAACTTTGTTACATCGTTTTGATTGATTCGGATATTTCCGTCTGTGGGTTTGTCTAATGTAGATAAAATATTTAACAACGTTGATTTACCAGATCCAGAAGCCCCCATGATTCCGATAAATTCTCCTTTTTCTACTGTAAAGCTGATTCCACTTAAGGCTTGTGTTTTCTTCTCATTATTCTTACCGTAGATTTTTGTTACATTTTGAACCTCAACAATTTTTTCCATTTTCATCTATCCTTTACTTAGTTTTTCTTGTGCTAACTTAGGTATATCGTTTTGTTTGACTTCTTCATAAGAAGTGACACCTTTGTTTTTATTCCATGTAATCTCTAAATAGGCTCCTTTTCTTAAAGGACGCGGTTTTTGTCCATTAAATGTTAATATTTTTTCACTTCCCTTTTCATCATATCCGGGAAGAGTATATTTATATTGGATGGTTATTTCATCACGATTATCTTTTATTTCCTCTTTTTCTCCATCTGTCGTAATTTTGACATAGTAGCTATCGCCACCCATGATCATTCGATCCGCAATTTTTAGGCCCCCAAAGATAAAAACTACCGAACCTAATACCAACGCTGCAATGGAAATGCCAATCCCGACCAGTAGTTTCTTCATTTCCTCTCCTTCTTTCACATATGATAGGGCAATTATAAAAAAAAAGACCGTATTTTACCTTTGATTTAACTGTCAAATATCTTTCAATATTGTCATTTATCTATCACAAAGCAAAAGAGTGATTCGCAAGCTTGAATCGAATCGTTTTTTATTTAGATAATAGTTTGATGAATTTTATAAAAAGAAGTTGAGATAAAAGTGTTTAGCATCAAGAAATAAGAAGGAATTTCCGAAAACTGCTTCTCATATTTTTTGAAGATGCTGCTTTGATCTTACCGTGAACAAGAGGTCAGCTCTTTGAACGCCATTTATTCGTTTTTAGAGATACTAAAAAAGACTGAGTTTTGGCTCAGTCTCTGACTACTCTACTGTTCTATTATAGAAAAAATACAGTTGAAAAATTCGTTACAATCATACGATATTTACTCAATAATGGCTATTTTTCTTTCACTGTCCCTGTATTAATGACTGGTTGTGTTCCTTTATCTGTAATAATCGAAACAAGTAGGTTATTGATTAATTGGACTTTCCGATCATCTGTGAAATTGATCTCTTGTCCTGTTTCAATTTGTTCCAATGCCATTTGTGTCATCGTAACTGCTCCTTCAACGATCGTTTGCCGAGCAGATAAAATAGCTTTTGCTTGTTGTCTTTGTAACATTGCACTAGCAATTTCAGTCGCATACGCTAGATGATTCAATCTCGTTTCAATCACCTCGACCCCAGCAACAGATAACCGCTCTTGTAGCTCGTTGGCTAATTCATCAGAAATGGCAGTCGTATTGCCTCGCAAAGTCAAATCTTCTTCATTGAAAGTATCATAAGGGTATTGGCTAGCAATATGACGAATCGCTGTCTCACTTTGAATCTCAACAAAATCTTGGTAATACGCCACATCGAACAACGCCTTAGCCGTGTCAACAACTTTAAAAACTACGACGGCAGATATTTCGATGGGATTGCCATCTAAATCGTTCACCTTTAAAACCGAACTGTTAAAATTTCGTACTTTTAAAGATAAGTTGATTTTTTGTGCAAACGGAACCGTTAAGAAAAACCCACTTTCTCGTATCGTCCCAATGTACTGTCCAAAAAACAAAATAACTTTTGCTTGGTTGGGACTAACAACCGTTGCGGAGCTTAGTAGTGCAATAGCAATCAACCAACAAACAAAACCCATGACCGTCTGGAAGATCGCTCCACTTGTCATGCCAAAATAGAATAAGAAGCCGCCGATACCAACTAATAACACCAAACCGCTCAATCCAATATACCCATTTACATAAACCGCTTTCTTTTCACTCATCACTTAGTTCCTTTCTTAGACCATTCCTACATGATTGGTTTCTTTCTAATCCGTGCCATCACTCCCTCTAATTCTAATTCCTTATCTTCTGTGATATACCAACCACTCACTTGTGGTCCTCCGGAAGTTTGGGGTAGATATTCTAACCTTGTGCGTACCCAATGTTTTTCTTCAGTAAAATAATCTTCCACTAAAATCTCTAAATCAATTCCTGCAGAAAGAATCAAATTCTCTCGAACTGATTTGAACACAAAACGCTCTTTTTCTTCGTCGTACTTTAAGATCCCTGTATCTAAAATCGGCAAAGAGTAATAGTCTAATTCCCTCTTTACTTTCAATAAATGATGGAATACTTCATTGTAAACTTGTTCTAATTGCCGACCTTCTGAGTTATTCGGGTAATCGATCATCACACGTTCTTTTTTTGTATCATAATATTTATGATTAAGTTCCGTGAGATAATTATGTAATTTTGTTATTTCTAACTGTAGCTCTTCTCGTTTCGCTTCATCTATTCTCATCTATTTTTCCACCTTATTATCTCAGCTGTGTTTTCTCTATTTTCTCTTATTTTACTACAGATTTGTAAGTTAAGCGATGAAAAAAATCGTTCTTCCCCATGATACTGCCCGATGTCTTAGCATCCTAACAGTCATGTCTGTTATATTAGCTAACCTATCTGAGAAACTATCTATCAAACACCTATCCGAGATAAAAGATGTAAAATCGTTATCTAAATGTGAATAAACCGTTATTCGAAAAAACTTTTACGTGGATCATCATCCATAATCAACGACCGTCATTCAAAATCTTTTGAAAAAAATCGCTTAATCAAAAAATCGAAAAGTTCCAAAAATAGTTGCACCTATCTTTGAACCTCTTCGATTTATTTCTCTTTACTTCCTCTTAATGACAGACTTTATCCTTTTTAAACATCATACTGATGGTTTTCGTCAGCTATCACCACACTGCTATCATAACCAGTGATTTTTATATTGTTTTCTCCTTTGATCACTGTTTTGATTGGTAATTCTTCATTATTTTTTGTGACAGTTGACATCCCTAATAGATCAATATCTAATCCAATCTCTCCATTATCAAGAAAGTCTACATAGCAATTTTCTAACATAACTGTTCCTTGAGTATTTTTGAATCCATTTAAGAATAGATTCCCATACTTGGCATTCAATTCGATGTTTGAAATATCTGAATTATCAATATTTACATAACTTTGCACAGAATTTACTTTAACTTTTTTTCCATCAACTTTATTAAATGTAATGTATCCACCATTATTTGTAACGGAAACATTCTCACTCACTACGTCATTTAATAAAAGTTGTCCTTGCTCTCCTTCTAACACAAGTTGATCTAAAGGAAGTTCGCTAGGAACTGTCAGGGTGATTTTGGATGTGTTATTCATTACATGAAACAAGACGTTTTGTTCACGACCATTTCCGTTAATCGTCAAAGTATCTCCTTTAGTAGTGACTTGAGGTTTACTTGCTTTTTCATACGTAGAGTTAACTTCAAAATTTTTGCCACGTTTGATCTCAACTTGTTGGTATTGTGCATTGACCACTATTTTGTTGATTTTTTCTTTTGTCGATATCACTTGTGAGTCATGGTTCATTTCGACCAATTGAGGGCCATTTTCCCAAGCAAGGCTTCGGTGCGTCCCAAACGCATAGGTTGTCCCAGCAAGTAAGCCACCACTAACCATCAAGCCTAGACCAGCCATTAAAAAATATTTTAATTTCATCTTCACACCTCTTTTTCTTATAACTTCGACGAATGAATCGCACGTCTCGTTACAAAACGACGTCCAACCCACTTCACAAAATTCATCATCATTTTAAATATCCATTTTGTCATTTTCAGAAGGAGCGGCGCACAGAAGACGACGGTTCCAGTAGCGAATAGCCCTAATCCAACGTAAAATAATCCACTTTCTATCGACTGCCCCAACACACCAATACCCGAAACAACTGAAAATAATCCAAGTCCTAAAACAGTAATACAACCGACATAACCACCTACCAGCAAAGCGACTAATAGACATAATAACCCCACGATCACTGCAACAAAACCAATCGCCAAAGGAATCAACAGAGGGGAGGCACATAAGCCAATCACGATCATCCAAATCAAACGAATTTGTCGTTTAGAACTTCTTGGGTTGATTTCATCTGTTGCTGAATCATCTTGTTCAGAGAAATAATTGATTTTCAATTTAAGCGCAAACTGTTTAGGCGTACCATATTCTTCAATGATTTGATCAATTGTTTTGCCAGAATCTAAAAAATATTCTTCATAATATTGAATCAAATCGAATCGGTCATCTTCAGGAATCTCTTGGATTTCCTCTATTACCTCATCTAAATATTCATTCATGTTTATTATCCTCCAATAATCGATTTAAGGAATCTCGAAAGACGATCCACTCATCAATAATATCTTCTAACCGATTATACCCCGCTGGTGTTAATTGATAATATCGACGATTTCTTCCTTCAAAGGGTTCATCATAAGTATCTAAAAATCCTTCTTTTTTTAACCTTCTTAAGACGGGATACATCGTTGACTCACTTACCGACAGGCTTTCCTGTACGATTTTAGTCAACGCATAGCCATACATATCTTCTTTACTCAATGCAGCTAATACCGTGCCATCAAGTAATATCGTTGGAACTTGGATGTGCATTCCTTCACCTTCTTTTATACAATATCTTCTTTCACAACATATTATACTATATATAATATTGTTTTAAAATATAAATGTTGATTATTTTTAAATAAAACAGCATAATACTTAGATCTAAAATCTATAAATAACGCTCCGAAATCAATTGCTGCTTCAGATTATTAGAGTTGAGCCATTTGAGAAAGACAAAAACATACTAAGATGAGTGAGCAAGATATTCGACGGAATACCTTACCCACTCATCTTAGTATGTTTCTTTTATCACGTAATTGATCTGGTTTTAGTTCATAATAAAACAATTGAACAGAACAACTACTTCATCATTAAAGTTTAGCTTTTTATTTTTTCAAGCTGATCACAGCTGTGGTTCCTACTTCAGGAATGCTGTTATAGCGTATCGTACCCTCATGCAATTCAAGGATTTTTTTTACCAAAGACAATCCCAAGCCATTGCCAGCCATCTGACGGCTTGTGTCTCCTTGATAAAATTTTTCAAAAATGCGATTTTGAGTTTCTTCGTTCATCCCTACACCTGAATCCGTTACTTCCAATAAAATATCTGTAGCATTTTGAGTCAAACGAATTTCGATCTTGCCATCGGGTTGATTATACTTGATCGCATTATCCATGATATTCAACCACACCTGGTATAAAAATTCTTCGTTTCCCTCATAAAAGACCGTATCCAAATCGATATGCAACTTCAACCCTTCCCATTTAGGTTGCAAAAACACGATGACTTCTCGTATTTGTTCATCTAAACGAAATTTATGCTTTTCGATTTTGACACTTTGGTTTTCTAACTTATTTAGTTTCAAGATATTTTCAGTCAACTGTGAGAGCTGAGTAATATTTTCAATCAATCGTTGCAAAAACACTTGCTTCTCTTCTTCTGGAATATCTGGTGCTTGTAACAATTGGACATAGCCTTGGATCGTCGCTAGTGGTGTTTTAAACTCATGTGAAACACTCGAAACAAAATCATTTCTTAGCGTTTCGATGCTATTGAGTTCTTGGACCATCACGTTGAAATCTTTATATAACTGTTGGACTTCTGCGACTTTGGGAGGTTCCTCCATTCGAATAGAAAAATCACCTGTAGCTACTTTACTCATATTTTTACGTAGTTCACTGATTGGCTTCAAGATCCTATGACCGACAAATCCAGAGATTACCGTGCCGACGATCATGCTAAAAAAAGCAAAAACGAATAACGGATAGAGTGTTGGTCGTTCAGATGGCGTAACGTTTTGATGAGAAAGCAAAAAAATAAAGCCTAAGAAGCACAGTAGAGTCACTAATATTGAAACAAACACAATGCTAGCAAAGTAGATCCACAGTTGAGAGTATAATTTCTTTTTCATCTTTTGACCTCCGCTTTATACCCGAGTCCTCTAACGGTGATGAGCTGAAAATCTTCACTTGCTTCAAAACGTGTCCTTAATCGTTTGATATGTACATCGATCGTTCGTTCTTCTGTATTTGTATCCAACCCCCAAATATCGTCCATCAATTGTTGTCTCGTAAAAATCTTATTCGGGTAAGCTAACAGTTTGTAAAGCAAAAGAAATTCTTTCTGAGGCAGCACACTGACCTTTTCATTTTGTCTCACTTCATACGTTTCCTGATCTAAGGTAGTATTTCCAATATTCAATTGATTACTATGATTGATTTTTGCTCGCCTTAATAACGCTTCTACACGTAAAACCATTTCATTGACATCTACGGGTTTCGTCATGTAATCATCCGTTCCTAACTGGAAACCACGTTTTTTATCTTCAAAATCGGCTTTAGCCGTGATCATCAGCACAGGAAGCTCTATTTTTCCATCTCGTAAACTTTCCAACAATTCATAACCATCCATCTCAGGCATCATGATATCGGTAATAATCAATTCTACATGAAAATTTTCCAATCGTGCTAATGCTTCTGTTCCACTATTAGCTGTGACTACCGAAAAACCAGCATGTTCTAATACTGAACGATAAAGCAATTGTAAATTTTCATCATCTTCTACTACTAATATACGGTTCATTTTATTCCCTCGATTTTTTGAAAAATTTCTTGTTTCTTTCTGATTGTTCATATTGAGTTAACATTCATTGATTATACTGCGTTTATTGTTCTGATATACTTTTAAGTATACCGAATATTCTAATAAGAAAGAAGGACGAATATGCTACAACTTAAAGATATAAAGAAATATTATAAAGTTGGCGAAACAACGACTAAAGCATTAGATGGCGTATCTGTTGCCTTTAGAAAAAAAGAATTTGTTGCCATTCTTGGTCCAAGTGGTTCAGGAAAAACAACGATGTTGAATGTCATCGGTGGCTTAGACAACTATGATTCCGGAGATATGGTGATCAACGGAAAGTCCACAAAAGACTTTAAAGATAGCGATTGGGATGCTTACCGAAACAATTCGATTGGTTTTATTTTTCAAAGTTATAACTTGATTGGACATTTAGGAATCATCGAAAATGTTGAATTAGGGATGACACTTAGCGGTGTGGCCAAAGAAGAAAAACGCCAAAAGGCTGAGGAAGCCTTACGCCGTGTCGGTTTAACGGATCATATGCACAAAAAACCAAACCAATTATCTGGCGGACAAATGCAACGGGTCGCAATTGCCCGTGCTTTAGCCAACGATCCAGATATCCTCTTATGCGATGAACCAACTGGAGCTCTAGATACCGAAACAAGTATCCAAATCATGGAATTGATCCAAGAACTATCTAATGAGAAGCTAGTAATCATGGTTACCCATAACCCTGATCTTGCTCATCAATATGCAGATCGAATCATTGAATTTTCAGATGGTAAAATCTTGGCAGATTCACATCCTCATATCGAACGACCAAAAGATGATCAATTCAATTTACGTCGGACAAAAATGAGTTTCTGGACAGCCCTGAAACTTTCATTTAATAATATCCGCACGAAAAAGGGGCGAACATTTTTGACGTCCTTTGCTTCAAGTATTGGGATCATCGGGATTGCGATCGTCTTGGCATTATCTTCAGGTTTCCAAAAACAAATTGATAAAACACAGTCTGAAACGATGGCAAAATTCCCGATCACTATCTCCAAAGTGACAACCAATCGTTCAACAGATTCTGCTTCATTGGGTACTAGTAAAGCGGATTATCCAAATACAAAACAGGTAACTGCTAAAATCAGTGATGAAGATAAAGCACAGCACACCAATAAAATCGACCAATCTTATGTAGATTATGTCAAAGATATCGATCCTAATTTAAGTAATAATATTGGCTTTACTCGTGCTACTGGTATCAATATGCTTCGCCAAGTTGATGGTAAAGTGCAACCAGTAAGTTTCTCTAACCAAAACCCTGAAAACGAATCATTATCATTATCAAGCACGATGTCTGCTATGACGGGTGTCGGTGTTTCCAGTTTTCCAACACAGTTAGACAATCAAAAAGAAAACTTTTTAAAAGCGAACTATTCACTGCTTTCAGGCAGTTATCCTGCTTCTGCGAATGACGTGGTCTTGATCGTAGATGGTAACAACAATACAAATATCAATGCTTTGAAAAACCTAGGATTTGACGTAAAAGACGGTCAAAAACTAGACTTTGATCGCATTGTTGGGACAACTTTCAAAGTAATCAACAACAATGATTACTACACGAAATTACCTACTGGCAACTTTATTCCAAATACTGATTATGATACGATGTATGCTAATTCAACGAACGAAGTAAAAATTGCAGGGATTTTACGAGTGAAATCTTCTTCAACGATGAATCTTCTTTCACCTGGAATCGCATATAGTGATCAATTAACGACACAAATTGTTAACGAAAATAAAGATTCTGAGATTGTAAAAGCGCAAAAAAATAGTGATACGAATGTGATGTCCAACGAAAAAGTGGATGAAACAGCTAAACAATCACTGATCAGCTATTTAGGCGGTGACAGCATTCCAACTAGCATCATGATCTATCCAAATAACTTTGGTGACAAAGAAAAAATCCTTGATTACTTAGATGCTTACAACAAAGGAAAAGCAGAAGAAGATAAAATCATTTACTCTGACTTAGCAGGAACAATGACTGAATTGACTGGTGGTTTGATGGATGCCATCACTTATGTATTGGTTGCTTTTGCTGGTATCTCACTAGTGACAAGTATGATCATGATCAGTATTATCACGTATACTTCAGTCATCGAACGTACCAAAGAAATCGGGGTGTTAAAAGCATTAGGGGCTCGTAAAAAAGATATCACTCGTGTTTTTGACGCAGAAACTTGTATCTTAGGAATCTCTTCGGGCTTATTAGGTGTTTTGATTGCTTGGTTAGCAACGTTCCCAATCAATCATTTACTCTATCAAATGACTGATCTAAAAAATGTGGCTCAATTGAACCCACTCCATGCACTGATCCTCGTGATCGTCTCTACGATCTTAACGATGTTAGGTGGGCACATCCCAGCAAGAATGGCTGCTAAAAAAGATGCAGCGATTGCTCTGCGTGCAGAATAAACGATTGATATTATTTGAAAGAGATTGAGAAGTCCTTAGCAGCAAGAATAAGAAGGAATTTCCGGCAATTGACAAGAAACACAAATACTTGTTTTCCCTGTTGATTGTCGTCTACTTGGTTCTTCTCAAATTTTTGGACAATTTCGGCTTATTGCCGAAGGTCAGACTTTGAACACTATTTATTCTTTTTTAGAGATACTAGAAGAAACTGAGACAAGTTTTAGCTCAGTTTCTTCTTTATTTTTTAGTCAGTAATATTATGTGTTAGAAACAACATAGCATGCACTGTTGACTGGATTGTAAGAATAGTAGATGTACCACTCTTGCGTGTAGACCCCCCAGCACATATTGCTTCTCCAATTGAAACTTTAGAGCTGTAGGTATTCCCTATTTCTGTACCTATGTTTTTTACAGTTAAATGATAGAATATGCATCTTTTAGAAAACGCTTAAATAGCCAAAATTATTTTTATGTATTTGAAACTTTTTTCTATTTATTTGACTCTAATAGATGTAAGAGAAAAAATCTTTATGAAGTGGGAGGAAAATCGTGTGCCCAGTGATTTATTTTTAGTAAAAAAAGCAAAGGAGGGAGATAAAGAGGCATTTGTCCAATTGTTTAAAAGTTATGAAGCTGTTCTCTATAATACAGCGCGTAAGTTTTTGAACAATTCAGAAGATATTGCAGATTGTTTACAAGAAACAGCATTGACGGCCTACAAAAATATCCAAAGCGTGCAAAAACCAGAATATTTTAACACCTGGTTATGCAAAATTCTCATTAATAATTGCAAAAAAATTCTCAAAAAATCAAAGAAAGAAACTTTTTATGTAGAATACGAGGAAGAAAAAAATACAACGATACGTTCAATGGAATTAAAACACATGCTACAAAAATTAGATTTGAAATATCGAATTCCGTTGGTGCTCTATTACTATAATGGGTTTTCCATCAAAGAAATCAGCACGGTATTATCTGAACCAGTCAATACAGTGAAGACACACCTTGCTCGAGGGAAAAAACTACTAAAAATAGAGGAGAGCTAGGAGGAGAAAAAATGACTATTTCTGAAAAGAAATTTATGGAAGAACTCAAAAAAGAGGAACGCTTACCCTCAGAAGTACGAACCAAATTAGAAGCCACCTATGACTCTATACGAAAGGAGAAACAGGTTCCACTTAAAAACTACATAAAAAAACGGGTTTATTTGATAGCTGTTGCCGTATTTCTCATAAGTATCTGTTTGTATGCTTACTCACCCTTAGGCACTGCAACTGCTAATTTTTTACGATTTGGGAAATTTACTTCTGAAACATTGAATCAAGAAGGGTTTATTTCCAACCAACAACTTACAGCCTATGATAAAAAAGCAGATATACAGTTAACAGAACTCTATGTAGATAAAAATGAACTAGGGTTACATTTTACTGTTCATCTTCCAAAAAACTCGGAGCTTTTAAACAAAAAATGGGAGAAATATGGATTAAATTTTGGGATCAAAAATGGGCAAGATCAGTATTTGATTGATTTTCGTTCAGGTCTAGCAGAAGAAAAAGAAGACTTGTCGCTATTCCGTTCGATCAATGAGGAACAGACCATTGATCGAGAAACAAACACATTGGAATTTATTTACAATCTACATCCTACAAAAACGGGCTCGGTTCCCTCTCTTGAAGAGACAACCATACAAATCAATGGCATCACAGCCTACAGAACAAGTGACCCAAAAACATATTCTATTTTTAAAGGCGAATGGGAACTACCTATTGATACAAGTAAGATCAACTATTTTGACGAAATAAATTTTACTCCAAAAAATAATCACCTTTTACCGATTGAGCGAGCAATGGCATATCCTACTAATTTTGTCATTCGTTTTAAAGATGAACAAGACTTTTTGAAAAAGTTGCCAAAACCAAAAAGTAATGCCGACAACAATATTCAATTAAAAATAGTAACTGAAAAGACGACAACCTATTACCCATATTCTAAATTTACTTCTGTTACTGAAGGGTCAAATAACTATTGGGATATGACTTTTGACTATTCTGGATATGATCAACAAGCCTCGATTTATCTCGAATTGAAAGGAATCGGAGAAATTGAGTTAGAAAAATAGATCGGATTGTGGCAAATCCATCATGTTAGTTATAAAAAATGAGCAGAAGACAACTATCTTCTGCTTTAATTTTTTGGAATCACTTCTACAGAAACGATATCACCGATGTCTTTCTCAATTTTTTTACGAATATCTTTACGTATCCCTAAGATGTAGCAAATTGTTCCATCTTCGTTTTTCACCCCCATATTCACAATACTTCCCTCATATGCTACTCCATCAAATGTCGCTTGAACTTTGACTCGGCCTACACCAAACTCTTCTCTGAGATCATAAGGAAAAATGATATATGCGCCACCCTTACCTATTTCAGAAGCATAAATTTTTGACTGGAAAGAATATTTTTTTTGCATTTCCCCACCCCTTTTTTGTTCAGTATAACAAAAAAAAGGACTCTCCACAGCTGATCGTTCAACTGTATGGAGGAGCCCTTTTTGAAATTAACTGATTCTTGCACTTACTTGATTAGCTGACTATTTATTTGCTTTGACTTCTTCAACTAATTTCGTTAATGCTTGTTGTTGGAATTGCGTTGCTAATTCTTTTGACAATGTTGCTTGTTCTTCTGGCGTCATGGCTGGATTTTCAGTCATAGCTTTCATCAGACCTTCTTGTACAAAAGCCTTTGCGTCGCTTTCCATCGTACTTTGTTGTTCTTTTACTCGTTGCGCTAATGTTTTTGCTTGATCCGTACTTAATTCGATCCAATCAGCTGGAATTTTAAAGGTATTCACACGACTGGCATATTCGTGGTTATTATCCGCTAGATTGAACCAGAATTTATACATATCATTTTTATAGACCCAATAAGTTGTTTTTGCTACTTTTTGCGCTTGACCAGTCGTACGTTCTACTTTATTGGTTTCATTATCAGTACCGGTAGCTTTTGGTTTCTTTTGGTCTTCACTCGTACGGTAAAGGTAGACTTTTTCAGTCCCGTCACCTAATGCTTGATATAAAAGCATATTTGCACTATCTGAATCAGCACTTGATACGATGTTAGTGGTTTTCGTTTCAGTTACTTTTTCCATGCCAAAATGGTTGGATAAATTAGCCACGATCAACCCTAAGGATGCCACAAAGACTAACCCAAAAAGTAATGATACAATTGTTTGCCAAGCTTTTTTTGCAAAGATATTCATTAGGGCAAAAGCCACTAAACTAATGATCAATACGAAAATAATCATGCTTTATCCCCCGCTTTCGCTAGAACAGGTTCTTTTCTCTTCAATAAGAAGGCAATCACAAAACCAATCACACCAAAGACGATCGCCACAAAGAATGCTGCGTGGTAACCAGATAATGTCGCATTGATCGCTTGGTCTTTATAAGTTAAAGGCGTGCTTTCTAAGACTGATTTTGCAGGTAGATTATCTTTTGTTACATTGGTCAATACACTGATCAAAATAGCTGTCCCAATCGAACTAGCAATTTGTCGGAAGGTATTGTTTACTGCAGTCCCATGACTGATCAGTTTGTTTGGTAAAGCATTCATACCAGATGTTGTTACTGGCATCATAACCATAGAGATCCCAAACATCCGAATCGCATAGAGAACAACAATATATAAAATAGGCGTTGTTTTTGTTAAGAAAGCAAATGGTGCTGTTGCAGCGGTTAGCACGAACATCCCGACAATCGCTAAACGTTTTGCACCGTGTTTATCAAATATCGCACCTGTGATCGGCATCATCGCCCCCATAATCAAGGCACCGGGTAGTAACATCAAGCCAGAATGAAAAGCTGATTCACCACGGATATTTTGGATATATAGAGGAACAACCATTTCAGCACCGACCATCGCCATATTCGTTACACCAGCTAAAACTGCTGCAATTGTAAAGGTTGATGATTTAAATACACGCAGTTCCAAGAATGGATTTTCCAAACGAAGTTGGCGCCATGCAAATAAGGCAATAAATATTACCCCTACGATCAAGAAGCCGATCACTTTCGCACTGCCCCATCCAGCATCACCGACACTTGAAAAGCCATAAAGCAAACTACCAAATCCAATTGTTGAAAGGATCGCAGATAGAATATCGATACTTGGATTTGATAACGGAATAACGCTTCGCATCAAGAAAAAGGCTAAGACCAAAACTAAGACGACAATTGGTAAGACCATACCAAATAGATCACGCCAATGATAGTTATCAATAATATAACCTGATAATGTTGGTCCTAAAGCTGGAGCCAATCCAATAACGATTCCTGACATCCCCATGGCAGATCCTCTTTTTTCTGGTGGGAAAATCGATAACATAATATTTTGTAATAAAGGCATTGAAACACCCACACCACAGGCTTGGATCAAACGTCCAATCAATAAAGTACTAAAGTTAGGGGCAACAAAACAGGTAATTGTTCCGATTAAAAAGACTGACATTGCTGATAAATATAAACTTCTTGAACTAAATTTATTGATCAGCCAAGCAGTAATCGGAATCATGATTCCGTTAACCAATAAGAACCCTGTTGTTAGCCATTGAACACTTGATGCAGAGATATCAAAATCTTTCATCAGCGTAGGAAAAGCTGTAGTTAATAAGGTTTGATTTAATACCGTACAAAAGGTACCAATCAATAAAACGACAACTAATAGTGTCCGATTATATGGTTTGCCGTAAATATCTACGGGTTGATTTTTATTCATATTTCTCCTTCTTTCTGAATTCTTTCTGAAACCACTTGAATACTTTAGTCCTATTTCGTTCATTTGTCAACCTACTTGACACATAAGTTATCCCAAGTATAATTAAGGAAAGTTAGACAACAAAAGGAGGGACAAAAATGGTAGGAGCATCCCTGAAACGTTTATTAGAAAATGATCATTTACTGGTAGGAATCAGTGAACTAAGTGAAATTGTCGGTGTGTCTCCACGTCAGTTACGATATTGGGAACAAAAAGAATTCATTCGTTCCGTTTCTACTGGTGTGAATTGTCCTCGAAAATATCAATTACCTACTGTTATCAAGGTTGAGATTATCAAAAAATATTTAGATGAAGGCTATACGTTGAACAAATCAGCTGAAAAAGCCGAAGAACGTCTAAAAAAAATGAAGCATGTCCGCAAAGTTTTTTCCAAAGCAATCAAAGAAATCGAATTGATTGATGAAAGATATACTGTTTTATTGATCGGTGATTTCAAAGAGACAACTGAAGACTCAAAACTTTATATCATCCACGATGAAGCAACAGATGAACTCACGTATAAAATTGTCCCCGTAAGCGAAAAAATTGATTTCGAACAATTATTGAAAAATCTTTAAGCAATGAAAAATAAAATGTAGTCAATTCTCCCAATTTCTCATGTGTTTTACCAAAACAGTTTAAGAAATTGACGATAATCGACTACATTTTTTGCTTCTTTTCTATCTTTTTCAATTCACTACTATCATTAAATGAAGTTATTCAATTAAGTTTATCTTATATTCTCTATTCCATTTATTATTTCTGTCTTTTTTGCTCTTCTAATACGCCCGTCAACCAATTCGCATATTCTGTTTCTCGATTGATCGCATGGGATAAAATCAAATAGTGTCCATAATTTTCTTCTTGTTCTTTTCTTGTTGGAAATATCCTCTCTTGACGTGCCAATAGATGTGCTCGCTTTTCTTCATGGAGATCCCGTTGCTGCTCAATGATCTCTCTCAACATCGGATCATTCACATCTTTCACAAAATATAATTTCAACACAAACTCATCTCGATTGACTGGTAATTCATTCGTTGGCGTCCGAATCCATTCGTTTAACAATGCCTTTCCTTCATCCGTTAATTGATAGACTTTCTTCTCTAATTTCATCCCTGTAATTTCAACTTCATGTTTGATGATCCCTCGTTCTTCCATTCTTGCTAATTCAGGATAAATTTGACTATGCTTCGCTTGCCAAAACTCACCGATTTCATTTTTGAACGATTGGTTTAATTCATAGCCTGTCATCTTTTTTTTACTTAACAATCCTAACAAAATATAGCGTAGCGTATTTTTTCTCGCCATGCTCTCTCCTCCTTGACAAATCCTTTTATTCATTCTATCATAATCACGTAATCAAAAACATGTACTTTATTACATGTTTTAATTTAAAAGGAGCTGTTGTTTCATGAAAGAATTTAAAGAACTAGAAGATTTTATCGGTACACACTTTATTTATACGTACGATAATGGTTGGGAATATGAATGGTATGCTAAAAATGACCATACTGTCGACTATCGAATTCACGGCGGAATGGTCAAAGGCCGTTGGGTCAAAGATCAAGAAGCAGATATCGTTAAGTTAACAGATGGCGTCTTCAAAATTACTTGGACTGAACCAACTGGTACTGACGTGGCCTTGGATTTCATGCCCAATGAAAAAAAATTACATGGAACGATTTTCTTTCCTAAATGGGTTGAAGAACATCCTGAGATCACAGTTACTTTCCAAAATGAACATATAGCTGAGATGGAAGCAGCACGTGAAAAATATGAAACTTATCCAAAATTGTTAGTACCAGAGTTCGCTAACATTACTTATATGGGCGCTGCTGGTCTCAATAATGAAGATGTCATTAGTGAAGCTCCTTATGAAGGAATGCCTAGTGATATCCGAGAAGGTCGTTATTTTGATAAAAACTATAAACGGATAAAATAAGAATCATTCGTAGATTTGACTATTAGTCTTATACGAATAGGGAAAAACAACCATAGCATCTCATACTATGGCTGTTTTTTTAATTAACTATTGATCTAAATAAAGCGAGCAACAAAGGATGTATTTTGAAAATTTCCTGTAATAATGATAATTTTTTTCATATTTTTTCGAATTTCTTGCCACTCTTTTAGGTAAGCTTTATGATTAAATAAGTTACATTATCAAAAAAGGAGTATGACAATTGAAAAAATATGTTCCGTATTTGACAATTTTACTATTTGCATTCTTATTTGTTATGCCAAATATCCTAACACATGACCTTATCATTGGAGCAGATGCACCATTTCATTATAACCGTTTTTACGATGCCGCTGAACAATTCGCTAATTGGGATTTCCATTATTTCCCTTCCATGTATGGATTTCAGCAAAGCGGGCGTATCGTCAATGCGATCTATGGTCCGTTGTTTGCTTATTTTCAAGGCTTGATCGTTTTAGTTTCAGGCAGTTGGTTCCACTATCAAATCTTATCAAACTTTATTCTCTTTGTGATTTCTGGTTGGTCGATGTTGACACTATTGAATTATGTTCAGGTGAAAAAATGGGTCAGCATACCAATCTCGGTATTATTTATGACGACTTATTCCATTCAATATTGGGCAATCAATCAGGGCTTTACCAGTTGGGGCACCTGTTTTTATCCCTTATGCATGATTCCATTAGTGGACTTTGTTGTTCATAAAAAATTTCCTGTCTTGAAAGTTACCTTTTCAATTGCACTGATGACTCAGATCCACTTACTGTCCACCGTTATGTTGGTACTGATGTATATCCCTTTTTATCTTTATTATTTCTTTACTCAGACAGAAAAAGGCAAAGCAATCGGGCAACTGATCAAATCTGTCCTCTTTTATTTTGTACTAACAGCAAATATTTGGGCAGGATTAGCTATCGTCTATGGTGGAAATAAGATTTTGCCACCTTTTGTCAACCGAGAGATGAGCCAAAAAGCAATCAATCTGGATGGCAGCTATTGGCTAGCGTATCCCAAGATTTTCCCAATTTTTTTATTGATCGGACTAATACTGTATCTTCTTTTCCGCCGTCACTACGACATTTTTACAAAGTTACTTTTACGCACAAGTCTTGGATTCTTCCTACTTTCAACCAGTTTGATCCCTTGGACAACACTAGTGGAAAAAGAGGTACCTTTCGTAAGCTTGATCCAGTTTCCTTTTCGTTTCTTTGTCCCATTTACCTTGCTCTTTCTACTCTTTTTAGCGCTTGCGCTAAATCAATGGGAAAAGAAAAATTGGTATCGTGCGTTGAGTGTCCTATTTCTCTTTGTCGCTTCTGCACAAACGATCCAAAACCTCTATCAGCATCTGGATAAATGGCAAGACGAAACATTTGTCAGCCGTCACACGTATCTCTTTGATACACCAGCAGAGGCAAGAAAAACATTTTATGACCATGATATGTCGACTAGTTTATTCGTTTTTCAAAAGACAACACCCGATTATCTACCAATCTATCATGAAACTAAAGCAAATAAATATGATCGCTATAATGAAGAAATCTTGGAAGGAGAAACCACGTTCATTAAATCTCATCCTGGAGGACGTTTAACGATCAAATGGAAAAACACTGGGGAAGAAACTGTCCATTTACCAGTCATTGTCTATGACCGTACAGTGTTACTGCAACACGGCAAAAAATTGACAGATTATCAATTAACAGATATCGGTACTCCTATCGTCAAACAGCACAATGGAATCAATGAGATCACTCTCTATTATGATTTACCAATTTTCTTTTACTTTGTGATGGCATTCTTCCTGATTGGTTGGTTCGTTTTGATCGGACTCTTTGTCAAAAATCGTTACCAGGTTGGGAGGATAACTAAAAAATAAGGGACTGGCTTCTGTGGATCAAAAAGAGAAATTCTCAACACGGAAGCTGTCTCTTTTTTATACCTTTTTATAAAATAGCAAACAAATCGTCAAATATAGTAGTCCTAATAAACGAATCGCGTTAGTAGCTACTTTTTTTTCTAAACATAAGAAAAAATATTTATTTACTCTCTTCTTTTATAAACTATACTAGAATACAGAAAAGAAGGAGTGATACATATGCCTCAAACAACAAATCGACAATTGACTTTGAAAAAAAAAATCGGACATGCTTTTGTTCATCAATCTACGAATACTCCCCTTAATACTGAGTCTCACCTTAAAATGATACTTAAAGATCTACCTGAGGATTCGCTATCAATTAATGAATCAACTGATGAACGGCTGTATGAGCTGCCAAAGAGTGGTCCTGAGCCGCTATATGTAACTGTAATTGGTGATCAATCACCTACGCCCATTTCAAATGTTCGGTCAATGAGTGAATCAACTTGTATTAATGACCAAGATTATTCTAAAAGAAATACCATTTTAGACATTTTAAAAAAAACTGCAAACTCTCCTGAAGAGGTAATAGAGCTGACAAGCATCATAGAGCAGTTAATTAATGAACTGCCACATCGTGAGCCTAGCGGTGAAGATCTGCAACCTCATGAGCCTAAAATCAAAGATTCCCTCGTTGTACTTTTGAATCTTTTAGATAACTTGCCAATTCTAACCGATTCCGATAAAGATCGATTTATAGACCATTTTGATATTTTACATGAGGAAGTACTACATAATACCAATTTACAAAAAAATACACCGGTAACTAAAGAGTCCGACTCCTTGAAAAATGTCCGAGAATTCATTTCTGCCCAGCGGAAAAAAAGTCCAGCCGAGTTAAAAAAACAATGCAGAGACCAAAGAAACAGAGAATTTTATTGCCTTCCTCCTTGGTGCTTCCCATCGCGCTAACAGTCATTTCATTATCTAATCAAATTTCTGCACGTAGCTGAAGCTGCTGCAAACAAAAAGTCCCATAGAAAGAAAAATGGATACATCCTTTCTATGGGACTTTTTGATTATTTTATTGAATGGGGCTGACCGTTATCTCTACTCCATAATGGTCACTTACAATGATTTCTTGTTTTCCATCAAAAATACTACGATAAGAAGGAACTGAGAATTCCTGTGGTACATAGATATAATCGATTCGTAACTGCTCTGTATTCGTTTCCCATCCATCGATTTTCTGTTCAATGGTTGCCTGACCATGAACTTCTTGGGCAACAGTATAGGAATCGACAATCGCAAGAGGGCTTTTTTCAACCAAGCGATAGCCTGCCTCTCCTGCTGGATTGTTAAAATCTCCCATTAAAAACAGTGGATTTGAGAGATTAGCTAAGTGTTCCATCAAGCGATGCCATTCAAAAGCAAAGCCCTTCGTTTCATCTATCCACCAAGAAAAATGACAGCTTGCTAGAGTGATTGTTTGGTCATCGATCATCGTCTGACTGATCAAAATTTTCCGAGTGTGGTAATCCTCTTTTTGCTTTGTTTCAGAAACATAGATTGCTTCACTGGTTAGTGGTGTCTTAGAAAGCAGCGCATTCCCCTCTTCATAAATCCCATAACCGACATGACTCATTTCCCAACTCCAATAATAGTCTTTCCCTTGTTTGGCTAAGTAGCGCACCAAACAATAAGCAAAATTATCGACATGGACGGGCGATTGTTCTATAACTGGACAAAATTTGTTTAATTCTTCATTCACGATACTTTCGGAAGTGATTAATTGATTGACTTCTTGTAAAGCAATCACATCATAATCTGCTTGACAGATTTTATCTACGATCTGGCGCATCTTTTCTTCTGGTGATTCTTCTAACCAGCTATGTGTATTCAAAGTCATCATCTTCATCTTCAATTCTCCTTATTGATTAAAACTTACTTCATTTCTTTTATGATAGGATAGCCATGGATTATTAGCTGTGACTGTTTACCCGCTCGCAGATATTCAAAAAATAAGTCTGAGAACTCAAAAACGAAGTATAGCGTTTTCGTGTTTTCAGACTTATTTGAGAAACAGAAAAACTGACTATCGGAAACCAAATAAGGAATTAAATTTGGTACTGGTCATCTTACTCATTATTGTTGGGTGTCTTTTATAATGATCACAGTTTTATTTCGCCAATTACTGTTCCTAATTCCGTTGGTCCTAAATGTTTGAGAATCATTTCATTGACTTTCCCATCCGTAAATACCACCATAATCGTTATATCTTTTCCTTCATTTTTGATTTCGGTTAGATTCATTTGTGCCAGTTTTGCTCCTGCTTCAACGGTTTGACCTTCTGTTACCAGGATTTCAAAAGCTGGTTGATCCATTTGGACTGTGTCGATTCCCATATGGATTAGTACTTCTGCACCTTCTTCTGTTTCCATTCCAATAGCGTGTTTTGTTGGAAAAATACTAACTACTTTCCCAGTAACAGGTGCCACAACTTCACCAGTCGTCGGAATAACAGCAAAGCCATCCCCCATCATTTTCTTTGAAAAAACAGGATCGTTGACTGTTGCCAAGTCTATCACTTCACCAGCTGCTACAGTCTGCAACTCTTTTCGTATACCTAACGTTTGGTTATTAACTGTGTCTTTTTCAACGACCACTTCTTCTACTGGAGCAGGAATAGGTACCCCCGATTGAAGCAAATCTTCGATATCTGATTTTAATACATCGGCTTTTGGACCATAGACAGCTTGTACACCATTATCTTTGACGATTAGCCCCATAGCGCCTGCACGTTTCCATTCTTCTTCTGAACCTACTTTCTCACGATCAGCTACACTCACACGTAACCGTGTCATACATGCATCTACATCTTTGATATTATCTTTCCCGCCTAATAAGTGAATGATTTTGATGATTTGTGGGTCTGACGTGCCAGCTTGGACTGTCGTTTGTTCTCCATTCCCACTGCTATCGTTACTGTCACTATCATAATTACCATTACGCCCTGGTGTAGCAAAATTGAATTTTTTGATCATGAAGTTTGCCACAAAGTACGTAACGACTCCAAACAAAATGACGCAAATGACGAAGTTAAGCAAATCGCCACCAAGTCCAGCTTTCATCGCTAGAGGAGTTCTAGTTAACAATTCGATGTTTCCAAAGGAATGAACACGTAACGGTAATAAATCTGCCATTGCAAATGCTGCCCCTTGGATCACAGAATAAACAATATAAAGTGGAACTGCAGCAAACATAAACATAAATTCTAATGGTTCAGTAACCCCTGTTAGAAAAACAGCTAATGCAGCTGAGAAATACATGGAACGATAGCGCGCTTTTTTATCAAGATCAACATTTCGATACATGGCTAAAGCTAACCCCATCAAAATACCAGAAGAACCAATCATTTGCCCCACTTTAAAACGAGCTGGTGTCCAGTTGTTCAACACAAATTCATACTGTGACAAATCCCCCGCACCTTTTAAATTCACCAAATCAGTAGCCCAAGCTAACCATAAAGGATCTTGCCCAAAGACTTGCGTTCCTGCTTGTGCACCAGATAAGATTTCATACGTGCCCCCTAATTGCGTATAATTGATCGGAATCGTCAACATATGATGCAAACCAAAAGGTAACAATAATCTTTCTAAGGTACCATAAAGAAATGGCGCTAAAACCGGTGCACTTTCTTGTGACTGAGCAATCCAAAGACCAAAATTATTAATACCTGCTTGGACATTTGGCCAGACAACAGCCAATACTAAAGCTACAATCGTTGACCAAAGAATCACTACAAAAGGAACAAATCGTTTTCCATTAAAGAAAGATAACGCATCAGGTAATTTACGATAATTGTAATATTTATTATAGGCCATTGCACCAACAAAACCAGCAATAATCCCTACAAACACGCCCATATTCAACGCAGGTGCCTCTAATACGCTGGTAAAAAATCCTTTGACCATGATCTTCGTGCCAAATAATGTATGGGTAAAGGCATCTTCATTTGCTAGCATCTCACTCGTCACTCCGAAAATCGCTCCCGTGATCCGGTTGATCAAAACAAATGAGATCCCTGCTGCAAAAGCACCACCTGCACGCTCTTTTGCCCAACTTCCACCTATTGCTAAAGCAAACAACAGATGTAAATTCCCGATGATCGCCCAACCAATATTTTCAATGACACCACCCGTTGTTACTAAAAAAGCTAAATCGGGGTCAATCAACGGGATAGATTTCCCGATACTGATCATCAAACCCGCAGCTGGCATCACTGCCACAACAACCATTAAAGCTTTCCCAAATTTTTGCCAAAACTCAAAATTAAATAATTTCTTCATAACTCCTGCTCTCCTTTATGCAATCGGTTTCGTTGTTAGTTATTATAGCCTTTGTTTCTTTTTTTGTAAATGCTTTATTTTTGATTTTATTCACTTTCTACCCAAACAGTCGCTATCAGAAGAATCATTTTCTTTTCGCATTTAGTAGTAACTTATTATCAAAACAGTTAATGTTTTCCAGGAAAATCACCTTTTTATCCCTTTATTTTAAATCCCCGCTAAAAAATTCTGCTTTATTTATATTGACTTACGCAATCGGTTGCGTTTATTATAAACGTATCAATGAAATTATCTAGGAGGAGTACAATGAAACAAATCAAGCGCCTATTTCAAATTGATCCTTGGAAGATCAGCACCAACACATTAGATCGGGAAAATCTCCGTTTACAGGAATCTTTAACTAGTATTGGTAACGGATACATGGGCATGCGAGGGAATTTTGAAGAAGCCTATTCAGGTGATCATCATCAAGGAACTTATTTAGCTGGGGTTTGGTACCCCGATAAGACTCGTGTTGGTTGGTGGAAAAATGGCTATCCCGAATATTTTGGCAAAGTGATTAATGCAATCAATTTTATTGCCATGGATATCTATATCGATGAGCAATTATTAGACCTTGCTACAATCGAACCAGAAGACTTTTATTGGGAATTGAATATGAAAAACGGTGTGTTATCACGTAGTTACACAGTAACGACTGCAACTAACAAACTAAAGATCACCTTTGAACGTTTTTTAAGTATCGTCAAAAGCGAAGCTGCTTATATTCGTTTAACAGTTACGATGCTCGAAGGAAATGGCACGGTCAAAGTCATCTCTAAATTGGATAGTAACGTTCAAAATGAAGATAGTAACTATGATGAACATTTTTGGAATGAAATCGGTCGAGGTACTTCTGATGAAACGGCCTACTTAATGACCAAAACGATTCCAAATAATTTTGCGATCGAACAATTTACCGTAACAGCTGCCATGAGACATTTCGTGAATGAAGAATTAGCGCAACCAATTTACCACGAAGATACATTAGCCGTCCTTGGGGAATTTTCTTTCGACTTAACAACGAATCAATCCGTGACACTTGATAAAGAAGTGATTGTATTGACGAGCCGTGACATCCCCGAAGCACAGCAAGTCCAACAGATTCTCCAAGAATTTAGTGACTTACAAAGTCATTATCTGCAAGCAAAAGCAGAACAAACCACTGCTTGGAGCAAACGCTGGGCACTGGCTGATGTGGTGATCGAAGGTGACGAGGAAGCACAGCAAGGGATTCGTTTCAATCTTTTCCAACTATTTTCTACTTATTATGGCGAAGATGAACGTTTGAATATTGGACCTAAAGGCTTTACAGGAGAAAAATACGGTGGTGCTACTTATTGGGATACGGAAGCTTACGCTGTCCCCTTATATCTTGCTTTGGCAAAACCTGAAGTGACAAAAAATCTCCTTAAATATCGCCATAATCAATTGCCTCAAGCTATTCATAATGCCCAACAACAAGGGTTAAAAGGCGCCTTGTACCCAATGGTTACTTTTACAGGGGTCGAATGCCACAACGAATGGGAAATTACCTTTGAAGAGATCCATCGTAACGGTGCGATCGCTTATGCGATTTACAACTATACGAACTATACAGGTGACACCGCTTATTTGAAAAAAGAAGGGTTAGAAGTATTAGTTGAGATTGCTCGTTTTTGGGCAGATCGGGTTCATTTTTCAAAACGTCATAACAAATATATGATCCATGGTGTGACTGGTCCGAATGAATATGAAAACAACATCAATAACAACTGGTATACCAATACGATAGCTTGCTGGGTATTAACGTATACTAGAGAAAACTATTTAAAATTCCAAACAGAAACTACTGTAACGATCACTGACGAAGAACTAACGAATTGGCAAACCATTGCAGAAAATATGTATTTTCCTAAAG
Source organism: Enterococcus sp. DIV1682a (assembly GCF_051711005.1). Taxonomy (NCBI): domain Bacteria; kingdom Bacillati; phylum Bacillota; class Bacilli; order Lactobacillales; family Enterococcaceae; genus Enterococcus; species Enterococcus sp. DIV1682a. Next base: position 287,735 of record NZ_JBIOLT010000001.1, on the reverse strand, counting down.
ATGAAGAATTAGGTATTTTTGTCCAACATGATACATTTTTAGATAAAGAATTATTGCCGGTATCAGAGCTATCTCCTAGCGAGCTTCCATTAAACCAACATTGGTCTTGGGACAAAATTTTACGTTCTTGTTTCATTAAGCAGGCGGATGTGCTACAAGGAATCTATTTCTTCAACGACTCGTTTAGTAAAGAAGAAAAACAACGGAACTTTGATTTTTATGAACCAATGACCGTTCATGAGTCTTCCCTTTCACCAAGCATCCATGCCATTTTAGCTGCTGAATTAGGTATGGAGGATAAGGCAGTGGAAATGTATCAACGGACAGCCCGCCTTGATTTAGATAATTATAATAACGATACCGAAGACGGCTTACACATCACGTCGATGACTGGTAGTTGGCTCGCAATCGTCCAAGGATTCGCTCAAATGAAAACAGATCACGAACAGTTACGTTTTGCTCCTTTCTTACCAAACACGTGGACAGCCTACTCCTTCCATGTGAATTATCGTGGTCGTTTATTATTTGTTTCGGTGTCTAGTGAACAGGTGCAATTGACTTTAGTATCAGGCGAAAGTTGCCCATTAAAGGTGTACGAAAAAACGTATCTTTTAGAAGACCAGTTAAAGGTACCTTTGCGTAAGGAGGAATTAGATGTTTAAAGGAGTTTTGTTTGACTTAGATGGGGTGATTACAGATACTGCGGAGTTTCATTATCGCGCTTGGAAAAAATTAGGTCAGGAAATCGGTGTTCCCATTGATCGAACATTCAACGAACAATTGAAAGGGGTTAGTCGAGAAGATTCACTTCGCTTATTGCTTTCCTACGGACAAAAAGAAAGTGAGTTTTCCCCACAAGAATTTCAAGAATTAGCGCACAGAAAAAATGAGTACTATCTTGAAATGATTCAAGCGATCACGCCTACAGATGTTTTTCCAGGGATATTGCCATTACTTGAAGAATTGAGAGCAAACAAGATCAAGATTGCCCTTGCTTCAGCTAGTAAAAACGGACCTTTCCTCCTTGCTAAAATGGCATTAACGCCATTTTTCGATGCAATTGCCGATCCTGCAACGATCAAATTGGGTAAGCCGGCTCCCGATATTTTCTTATTGGCCGCAAAAGAAATTGGCTTATCCCCACAAGAATGCATCGGGATCGAAGATGCACAATCTGGGATCAAAGCAATCCGTGCTAGCGGGGCATTTCCAATTGGTGTTGGACGAATAGAAGACCTTGGAAAAGATATCCCAGTCGTACCTGATACGACTTGCCTTACACTAGACTATTTAAAAAATGAGTGGACACAGTATGTCTAAACCTTCCATCACTGTGATCCCCATTCCCAACACCAACTTGAAGCAAATCACATTGAAGAACGACGAACTCACAGTCGTTCTTCTCAACTACGGGGCAAGGCTTCATCAAATTCTAGCTCCAGATAAAAATGGTCACTTAGAAAATGTCTTATTATCTTATGATTCTTTAGAAGACGTTTTAAAAGATCAAAGCTATTTTGGGGCAACGATTGGACCAGTCGCTGGCAGAATTAAAAATGGCTCTTGGGCTGATCATCAGCTAGAAAAAAACGAAGGAAATCACCATATCCATGGTGGTTCAAACGGTTGGGCATTTCAGTATTGGGAGGTAGAAGTTTTTGAGACTCCTACAGCGATCGGTGTTGTTTTTTATTTGCAGGATACTTTTTCCGGTTATCCCGGTCCGATCACCGCAACCGTTACGTATCAGATTGTTCAAAATAATTTAGAAATGATCACCAAGACAAGCAGCTCGACTGAAACTATCTGCAACCCAACGAATCATGCGTATTTCAATCTTTCTGGCAATGGCAAACGAGATATCTACGATCATGAATTAACGATCCAAACAGATGGAATATTAGCCTTAGATCACGAAAAAATACCAACTGGTGAAGTGATCGCTCTCAGCGACTTACCGCTTAATTTTAAACACTCACATTCGCTAATGGAAATTTTAACGAATGATCCAAACGGACTAGATGATGCTTTTGTTTTAAGTACGCCTAAACGAACGAAGAAAATACTTACCTTGACCGAAAAGCAAGCTGGTCGCCAGTTGTCTATAGCAACGACGAGCAAAAGTATGGTATTATTTTCTACGACTGGATTTGAAGCAGATTTTTTAATCAATGGGCAAAAAATGCACTCAAATTATGGGTTGGCAATTGAACCACAAGAACTTCCTGATGCCGTTCATTTCCCTGAATTTGGGTCAATCGCATTATATCCGGGACAAGAAAAAATTTGCTCTACCACTTATCAATTTCATCGTTTAAATGAAAAGCAAGTCTAGAAAAGAGGTGTATCGTTTATGGCGATCACAGTGAAGGATGTAGCCAAAAAAGCTGGTGTTGCGACCTCGACTGTTTCACGGGTCATCAATGACCATCCAAGCATCTCAGAGGCAACCAAAAAAAAAGTACGAAAAGTCATGGATGAACTAGGCTATGTACCAAATATCACTGCTAGAAATCTAGGGAAAAGAATTTCTAGCGCAATTGGCGTCATTCTCCCACCCCTTGATTCAAAAGAACGGATTGGAAATCCTTTTTATCTTGAGATCATGGAAGCGATCAATGAAGAAGCACGCCGTTATGATCTGACAACTGCTATAGCAACAGCCAAAAATTTTGATACTTTATTAGAAAACGTGCAACGGATGCATCTGCAAAAACAAGTCGATGGGTTTATTTTAGTTTATTCCGACAGTGAAGATCCTGTCATAGATTATCTCTATACGAATGAGATTCCTTTCACTTTGATTGGTCAGCCTTACCGACATGAGAATGAAATCATTTATGTCGATAATGATAACCAATTATTAGGTAAACAAGCCACGGATTTCTTGATTCAAAACGGTCATGAAAGCATTCTTTTCGTAACCAATACAACCCACGAGAGCCTTTACTTCGAACGTTATTTTGGCTACCAAAAAGCCTTGATGCTAGCTGGACTTACAGTTCATCCTAGTGTAGTGATCGAACAACCCGAAGATTATTTAGCTTTTGATGCCATTTTGAAAAAGTCCCAAGCAACAGCGCTTGTAGTCATTGACGATATTTTTGCCTTACGAACGATGCAACTAGCACAGATGTATGGCTATCGAATTCCTGATACCCTATCGATCATCAGCTTCAATAACTCTATTTTCGCTACATTGACTCACCCTTATTTAACCAGTATCGATATCGATATTTCTGAATTAGGAAGGGTTGCGATGCAAAAATTATACGAATTGATCCACGATGAAATCAGCAGCGGTGTTCGTTTAGTCATTCCTCATCAACTCGTCAAACGAGAAACCGTCGTTCCTCGTTTATAAGAAAAAAAATAAAACAACTGTTGAACACACAAATAAACTATTTGTAGTGTCTTCAGTTGTTTTTTTACTATACAGGTTCATTTTTTAAGAATCTACACTCTTCAAATAACTTTTTCATGAAAAAGAAACTGAGTATAAAAAGCTATTTCGATTCTCGTTCTCAAACCTTGATGGTGCCTAGACTATTCACTGGTACGTTTTTTCATCTTTTGATTAAGCCAGAAACCACTCAAAATCGTAAAAATCGGTGCTAAGATCGAGAAGAAAGTAAATGGTAGATATTGTAATGCACTGACTTTCATCGTGCCCATAATAAAGGTACCACTAACTCCCCACGGAACGAGTGAATTAACGGTTGCTCCAGCATCTGCCAAAGTTCTGGTAAGATACTTTTTATTAACGCCCGCACGATCAAACGATCGCTTAAAGGTTTCGCCTGGTAAAATGATCGACAAGTACTGTTCGCCTACGATCAAATTGATTCCGATACAGCTTAATGCTGTAAAGCCAACCAAGCGAGAAGGCCGATCCATTTTTTCTCGCAATTCCTGAACAATCGTTTCCACAATCGTATATTTGATCAACAAGCCACCCAAAGCTAAAGCTAGAAGAATCAAGCTTGCTGAACCAAGCATACTAACAATTCCCCCTCTTGAAAGCAATTCATTGATTTTAGGGTCTGCTGTATGGGCAACATAGCCGTTCATTAAAATATTAGCTACTTTTGACATCGTTAAATGTGGTTGATTGATGAAGGAAAGAACAATCGCAGCAGTTGAACCAACTAGTAGTGTTGGAATCGCTGGAATTTTTTTAATCGCTCCACCAAACAAGATCACTAATGGGATCAACGTCCATGGAGAGATCCAGAAACCTGCTTTCATGTTTTGGATCATATCCGTGATCGCATGTAGATCCGCTGTGTGACTTCCATTCCCAAGAAAAACATAAAATAACATAGCAATTAAAAATGCCGGCAAATCAGTGTAACGCATTTGAGCGATATGCTCAAATAAATTTACTTCTCCGATCCCTGCCGCCAGGTTCGTAGTATCAGATAACGGCGAACAATTATTTCCTAAAAAAGCCCCCGAAACAACTGCTCCTGTCGTCATCGCATCACTAAAACCTAAAATATGACCGATTCCTAAAAAAGCAATACCGATCGTCGAAATCGTTGTAAATGAGCTTCCCACCGTAATCCCGACGATTGCACAAACAAGAAAAGCAGTCGGTAAGAAAAAGCGAACCGAGATCAATTGGAAACCATAAACCATGATCGTTGGAATTGTTCCAGATAAAATCCACGAAGCTACCAAAACACCAATCAACAGAAAAATCAAAATTGGGATGATCCCTGGAGTAATTCCTTTGACAATCCCATCATGAATCTCATCCCATGAGAAACCTCTAAATCGTCCGTAAAATAACAAACACATGAAAGCGATTAGTATAGGAATATGCGGAGACAATTGAAATCCAATAATCAGTATTCCTAATATCGCCAACAATATGAATAAAACTGCCATACTTTCTTTCACAGATATTTTTTTATTCATCGTATCTTCTCCTATTTTTTTTACAAAAAAAGCCCTACCTAAAAAAAGCGTTCTTTTGGTAGGACAACTGGTCATAGCATCATTTTTTTGTTTTAGCGGATAGACGATGCTAATGACGATTATTTTCTCAAATCCGCTGAACCTTATGATTAGCGTTATTTTCGCAAAGGTTCCCTGATTAAAAAGCATACATTTGGCAAACCATGCTGTAACAGACATGAGCTACTTCTGGAACACCGTTTGTTAGGAATAAGGGACTGTGACAAGTTTTTTGTCATAGCCCCCTTCCCTATTTACATTTTTTACTTGCTTCTTATTTATTCTATTCTTTTAAACTCTTTTCTACTTCGCTTCCCCAAGAATCATTTTTAAAACGATTGATGATCAAAGGAATGACAAACATAACGATTGCAATAACTGCTACCAATAATGCATCCGTCAAGGTAGATGTTCCTAAAGTGGATACAACTACTGCAATGATAGAGAAAATCAACATGCAGCTAACTACCCAAGCCATTCCATTTCCTTTTTTACCAATTCGATAAGGACGTTCTAAATCTGGATGGCTTTTTCTCATTTTGATCAATGAAACAGCAATCAAAATATAGACGATACAATAAATAACAGTTGTAGCATTTGTTAATGTTAAGAATACAGCACTGACGTCATCCATTACGCCATAAAGTAAAGCGAATAATGAAATAACGATTGATTGAGTTAATACGACATTACGAGAAACACCATATTCATTTTCTTTATGGAATCCAAATTTAGGTGGTAAGAAACCTTCACGTGCTACTTGGATAATCGTTTTAGATGGTCCAGTTACCCATGCAGATAATTGAAGTAACACACCGATAAACACCATAAAGCTGAAGATGTTCCCAATAATTGTTGGTAAGCCAAGGATTTGGCAATAAATCAAGATTGGTTGCGTAATGTTTGCTAATTCCATTTTTCCATTTGGTACAACATTGGCAACTAACATTGCATTGATCACGTTCAATAAAACAAGACCAATCAACGCAATAAAGACCCCTTTAGTGTAGTTTTTCGTTGCATCTTTTAAACGAGGCATGTAAACAGAACTCATTTCGATACCAACAAAAATAAATGTGATACCTGCAAGATATTTCAATGATTCACTATGTTGTAAATCTGGGAAAGCTTTTGACCAAGAAAAATCTCCTAAGTAACCATTAGATACTAGACCCACTTTGAATGCGGCGAATAAACCAAGGACAAACATGATAACCACTGGGATATACACACCTAACCAAACGCCGATGTTCCCACCAACTTTGGCCATATCAAATTTCAAGTTCAAAATTGTAATGATCCAATAAATAACTAAAATACAACCTAATACAAATAAATGATTATTGCCTAATTCTACGTTCCCGAATGTATTTCCTAATAATGGACCTAATGTTGATGCAACCATAACCATCCCTGGGAACATTTGAACCCAAAGCAACCAGGCAACAACAAATCCCCATTTACTTCCTAAGGCAGTTTTGACCCATAATTGTGGTCCACCTTCTTGTGGAAGCATCGTAGAAAGCTCACCAGAAACCATCGAAATAGGACCGGCAAAAAACAGTACGGCAAAAATTGAATAAAAAATCAATGTCCAACCAACGGCTGCTAAAGTCGGAATACTCCGAACTGTCGCACACAAAGCCATCGTCAGACCGACAAAGGTCCCAAGACCCATTTTACTTACTTGTGATTTACTCACTGTTGACACGCTCCTTGTTTTTTTTGAATAAAAAAACGTTGTCTTCAAAGTAATCCCCAGTCGCAAGACAAAAGCCAAGAGGTTGTTCCCCACAACTTTTTTAGTATAAAAACGATGCTTAGTGACTGGATTTTATTAGTTATTATTTGCTAAAAAAGAAAAATCTGAAATAGTCTTGTGTTCCATTCGCTGTATTTGTATTGAAGCTTTTCGATCTTTCTCTTCATTCATACCAAATACCTAAAAGAGCGCAAGCTATTTCATTACAACCTCGGCTGTTTTGAACGGATTACTTGTATCGCTTCAAAGACAACCTGTAAAACAAAAAACACCTGAGCAGATAACAGAAGTGCTGAGCTCAGAAAAACCAGCAGAAGAATCTAAAAAATAACTTTTTGTATTTTAAAGATCCTTCAACTGTATTTTTCGATTGAGCTACCACCGTTTATTCGGTTTTATAGCATACAATAAAAGTGACTTCTACTTCTTATACTCAGAATGTTTTTTATTTTATTATTTTTCTTCGCTTGCTAGTAATTGATTTGCGTAGATTTTTTCTAATTTTTCTTGAAGAGCTGCTTTGATTTTTCCAGCATATTCTTCGAAGTTTTCTGCTTTATTCATGTATGGTGTCATTACACTTGCACGTAAAACAGTTACTTTTCCTGCACGGTTCCATTCTTCATCTGAGAAACCTAATTGGTTCACAAATTGTAATGGGCTGTTACCATAATCTGGAATAGCAAAGTCAGTGTGTGATGTCAAGAATTCATTACCATAGATGCTACCTTTAACGTATGAAGAGTAGTCATAAACGTCATGATTCAATTTGTTCATTGCAACTAGATCGTCGTTGCCTTTTTCTTTAAATACATAGTCAACCATATTGAAATCTGGGTAAGTTAATGGATGTACTTCGATTTCTTTATCGCCAACTTTAAATGATAAATCTTGTAAGAAGTTATAGAAACGATGTGCTCCTTCGATTGAAGCTCCCATCAATTTACCATAACCAGTTACATTAAGTGGTAAGACATGATGTGCAGCCCAAACACTAGCAGCAGTTGCCCCTGCTTTTGAACCTTCTAAAATGTATGCACCAAGTAATGCTGGGATATCTGCGCCTTTTTCAAACACGTAAGTAGCAAAGTAAGAAATAACGTCGCGCATACGTACGTCTTTGATGACGATCCCACCAGCTGAGTAAGGAACATAACCCATTTTATGTGGATCAATTGTTACAGATTCTGCTTCTTCAATTGCTTTGAAGGCACGGTGTACATCTTCTAAGATATAATCTTTGTTTTCTGTAAATACATGATGTTTTGCATGAACATCTTTTAATTCTTCAAATGGAATAAAGTTATTTTCTTCGTCTAAGAAAATGGAACGACCATAACCGCCGTAAGCAGCATCAACATGCAAGTAGAAGTAAATACCATCTTTTTCTAATACTCGACGTAATGTAACGATTTTATCGATACCGTCAATGGCTCCTTCTTCTGTCGAACCAACAACACCGACTACACCCAAGATTGGTGTTTTTTCAGCTGCTAGTTGACGAACGATTTTTTCAAGTTCGTTGATATCCATTCGATAGTTGTGATCAACTGGTACAGGGATTACTTGATCTAACCCGATACCGATGATATCAGCTGCTTTTAGCCATGAGTAATGTTTCGTTTGTGGTACTAACCATTTTCCTAATTGTTGTAAATGTTTTCCGCTACGTGCAGAATGTGCTTTGATGTCATCAATTTTTTCTGGAACACTATCTAACAAGTCCATGATTTCTTTTGTAGACATGTTCATCAATTCCCAGTCACTTTTTCCTGAGACTAATTCAGGTGCAACTTCTTTCATTGCAAGTGGAAGTGATTTGATGTTACGTGCATACCAAAGACCTTCTAAGTTAGCTAAAGAACCATCAGCAACGATGTGTCCCCAGCCATCTTTATAGCCCATTAATTTCGCAAACTCTAGTCCTACTTCTTCTTCCATTTGACTTGTTGCTGGAGAAGATTCGTAAGCAACGTTGTTACCATTCCATAGCATTGCGAAATTATATGCTAGTAAAGATGGCATTAATGTTTCAGAGTTCATATGACCCCAATAACGTCCAGCTGTATGCCATGGTACTGAGTGAGTACGCATACGAGCTGAGATTTCAGATAAAACATCTTTTGTTTTATTGACTGTGTGCTCAAAACTTGCACTACTTTGTTCTTCTGGTGTAATAACTGGCATGTCTTGTGGCATGTAGTTTTGTCGCCAGCCTAAATGTTCATCTACTAAATCGTTCAACAAATCTTTATAGAGTTGGCCGTTCTCCGCTTTGTCTCCGATAAATAGTGCATTTAGGTTTAATTCATTTGACAATGATTCCATGTGAAACCCTCCTAAAAAATATTTAAATTTTGTCGAGCCCTACATTACACCTGTTTTTTATTTCTGTAAACTAAATCACAAGTGGTTTTTTAATCATTTTATAATAATTGTCAATTGTGTAAATTGTTTACACATTTAAAAAAATTAAAAAAAACGAGGGAATTTACAAAAGTAAATTCCCTCGTAAAGATTGTATTAACGAGATCCCACGTCACCCTTTTAGGTTGGGTTTCAAAATTGGAATCTTGTAATAGAGTTGACCATTTTCAAGCCAAAAAATTACTAAATTCTAATCAACTACTTTGGCCAAAAAGTAATTTTTCTTACCCTTTCGAATAACCACAAACTTACCATCAAATTCCTTCGATGGATCTATGACAAAATTTAAATCGGTAACACGGTCACCGTTAATACTTATAGCTCCGTTTGAAACATCTTCACGCGCTTGACGTTTTGATGGTTCAATTTTTGTGGAAACCAATAATTCCACGATATTTTCAGGTTTACTTGAAATTTCAACGTTTGGCATTTTACCAAATCCTTGAGCGATCTCAGCTGCATTTAATTCTTTGATGTTTCCAGAGAACAATGCTTCTGTTATTTTTTGTGCTTCTTTCAAGTCTTCTTCACTATGAACGAATCTCGTCACTTCTTCTGCTAAACGTCGTTGTGCTTCACGTTTTTCAGGTTCAGTTTCAACTTTTTTCGCCAAATCTTCAATTTCTTCTTGTGATAAGAAAGTAAAGAATTTCAAGTATTTCACAACATCTCGGTCATCTTGGTTCAACCAGAATTGGTAGAACTCAAATGGTGATGTTTTCTCAGGATCTAACCAGATAGCGCCACCAGCAGTTTTACCAAATTTTGTCCCATCCGCTTTTAACATCAATGGGATCGTTAAACCGAATGCTTCTGCTTCTGGTCCTTCTAATTTACGGATTAAGTCTAATCCAGCTGTGATGTTCCCCCATTGATCAGCACCACCGATTTGTAGTTGAACATCATATGTTTTGTGTAAGTGTAAAAAGTCAATTGATTGCAAGATTTGGTAAGTAAATTCTGTAAATGAGATACCGACTTCCAAACGACTTGCTACGATATCTTTCGCTAACATCGTGTTAATATTGAAGTTTTTACCGTAATCACGTAAAAATTCAAGTAATGAGATTTTTGATAACCAATCATAGTTATTCACAAACGTGATGTTTGCATCTTTCCCAAATAATTTTCTCATTTGGTTAGATAAAGCATCAACATTATGTTGGACTTGTTCCATTGTTTGTAAGACACGTTCTGTCTTACGACCACTTGGGTCTCCAATTGTACCTGTTCCGCCACCGATCAGAATGTATGGATGATGTCCTGCCAATTGAAATCTTTTCATCATCATAAATGGAATCAAATGTCCGATGTGCATAGAATCCCCAGTTGGGTCAACTCCGCAATATAGTGAAATACTCTTTTCGTCAACAAGTTCACGAAGTCTTTCTTCATTCGTTTGTTGGTTAATGGCATCACGCCAAGTTAATTCGTCGATAATATTCATGTTAAATCCCTCCGTATCATTTTATTGTGAAAGCAGGAACCTGCTATCATTCATACTAATTAAAATCAATAAAAAAAATCCCTTGGTTAACTAACCAAGGGACGAAATCTCGCGGTACCACCCATTTTATATGTTTCATTCAAAACATATCACTCAAACATTTAACGCTGTCACGTGACAAATCAATGCCAAAGGCTCCTAAAATGTAATTCGTCTTAAAGCTTGTACTAGTTCTCAGCAACCACTAGCTCTCTGAAACATTGGCTTTAATAACTACTGCGTTTTGATCATTGCCTGTTATCAAGTTAATATGTGTCTATCATAGAACGCTATTTTTTCTTTGTCAATAAAAAAGATGAAAATTTCTTTCTATACTTCTTCAACAATGGAATAAAACAGTAAAATCCGAACATTCTTTTTTTAAAATTATTTGCATCCAATTACCTAAAATAACTCATTGATCCCTTTATTTCATCCGTTTTTTCTAAGATGAATGATCCATTCAATGGCGCTCATTTGACCATCAAATGAAAATTTTAAAACTTTTTGAAGCTTAAGAAAATTTTATAAACTAGTATTTATCAACGACAAATTTACTTCTTTTACTTTATTATTTTAACGTTTTCGATCATCTAAGCGATCAGATACCCCTTTCTCTCACCCTACTGAATGTTATTATTTCCCATTCAATCGAAGGTATAAAGGCATCAATTCCTGCATACCATCTAGAATCAACTTTTCAGCATCTTTTAATTCATTCGGATAAAAATAAAGCTTACCAAGTTGGAAGGTTTTATCCTCCATTGCTTTTTTTAATTCGATTTGTTTTTGCTTATCCGTCAAATAGGTGGCTAACGGCAAGTGATCCACCAGTTCATGTTCTGGTTGTGGCCAAATATAATACTCTTCAACTGGGATGTGCTTACTCCATTCCTCTAAAACCGTTAGTAGATGATTGAAGGACGAAATACTTCCTTGGCGTTCTTCACTTTTATAGTGTTGAAACATCAAATAGATTTGGAATTGTTTTTTATTTAGCAAAGTAGCTAAACAAGCATTTTCCTGTTGGCGTCCTTCACTACGGTACGCACACCAAAAATGGCTTCTGAGATTCCAACCATTCGTCCAACTTTCGATTTTTGGTTTTCTCATCTGCCATTGCAAGGGGGTTGCTTTTGCCACTTGTACATTCATTTTTTTCCACTTTTGCCAGTGTGTTTGATACCTCACCTTAAGCTGTACTAATTCTTCAGTAGTATAACTTTCTTTTAGCTGCTTAAAGGTATACATCGAACGATCAAATAATTCATAATCACTAGTTAATAAATCCATTCCGCCACTTCTTTCTTAACGATTTCCCTATCCTACATTGTAAAGACTATCAATGAGAGAAACAATAAAAATAGCAAGAAAAGAGTGAGCATGGAATTATTTCGGTGAAAATACTCGATAATCATCTTCCTTTATCATTTAGATCTTGTTTTGCTTGTGTAATTGGTTGTCTATTGACTGGATTCTGCTTTGTTGTAGTTTCCTGTACTTTGTCTTTTAATTGAGCTTTTTGTCGCTGTCCATTCCCTTGTTCTAATTCCATATGCTTTTCCAGAGAGGCGATCAGCTTATCTGTATATTCTATATCTTGTTTTACCAATCCTTTAAAACTATTAATCAAAGGCATCATTTTGGCAACCAGAAGTTGTGATTGACTCTGAGTAGTGTTTTCCAGTTGAACATTCAAATTTAAAAAACGCTCTCTTTCCTTGCTCACATCTTTCTTTAACTTTTCAAGACTTTTTGTTCCTAGAAGTTTTTTTCCTAATGCTAACTCAGCTTTTTGAGCGTCAATTTCTTTTTTCAACATATATTTTTGTAACCAATTCACACCTTTTGCTAATTTTTCTTCGTTTTTGTTCATACTATCCTGCAATTTATCGATTCGTTGAGTCAAATGAACTTTCATATTTTCCTGATCTCGTGGTTCTACGTCTAATTTTTTTGCATAATTTAAATAATTTAATCGATTCATCCGATCTTTTTTCAAATAAGAAACTTGATCATATTGCCTTTGTCTTTGCTTATCTAACTCTAGGATCGTTTTATATGTATGTAAAAATTCCTTATCCAATAGCATGGGAATTTCCATCTTTATACTCTTTTTTTTATTTCCATTTACCTCAGTTAATTGGTAAATCTTGGCATTTTTTTTAGATACTACTTCTTGTTCAACAAGCTGATAAATTTTTTCTTTTGTTTTAACCTCTTTTGCTTTTGGTAGTATTGACATTTTTTTACTCCTTATCATTTAGTAATCGAGATATTTCGAAAACGAATGCGTTGTGCCTAAACTTAGACGAAACGCATTTGGACAAACGAAACTTTCCAAACATATTACTAATTACGTGAATCGTGTTCAGGCGTTGATCTTTGTTGTTTCTCTGGTTGGCTTTGTTGTTTCCCTGGTTGGCTTTGTGGCTGCGTAACTCCTTCTATCAGAGTATATAATTCACGTGGACCATTTGTTTTTTGTTCATCATTTCTTTTCATTTCGGCTTGTACTTTATTCTGATATTCATGTAACTCCGCATTTAGTACTTGTGGGCGATGATTCTTGATATTTTCAAATCTCTGCTGTGTCTCTAAGAAATTTTTTTCGGTCGTATAAATTGAGCGAGCAAGTTCGCCTAATAGCGGTGCCACGTACGGAAATAGACTGGCTGATACTTTATTATTTAAATCTATAAAACCTTTCTTCACCATACTAAATTGTTCATTCATATTCAAATCAGAATATTCTTTCGTTATTTTATTTATCCATTTCTTCTTTATCTTTTTACTATCAACCTCCCCACTCAAACTATAGCCTTTCCCATAAAGTGATGATAGATCAGACTCCAGTTTACCTTTTATAAGCTTTTGTTCATCTTCCAATGAACGCTTCTCTTTTTCCAATGCTCCTATTTCACCTGTAAAATAACTTAAAAATCTTCTAAACGGTGAAGCTTTGATCTTATCGATTTCATCAGTTTTTTCCTTGATTAGTACTGGTATTGTATTTAACCGATCCAATTTGTTATCCATGTTGTTTTTTTCACTAATGTAGCTAGTCAATTCTACGCCTATCTCTTTTTCCAACGACTGAATATTTATTTTCATGTCGTCTTCATCACGCTCTAACTTGTTTTGCATACTAATTACTGAACTCATGTCTTTATTTAGTTCAAAACACTTTTGTACTTCTTTTTTAGGAACAACTAATGATTCCTTATATGAACCAAAAGAATATTCGCTCATTAGACGTAGATCTGATTTTTCGTGTTTTTTCAACAGTTTTTGTTTGTTTTGTTCAATTGACGCAATTTTAGCTTGGTCGTTAGTGACATACGCTGCTATACTTTCCTTTTTATATTTCTTAAATTTCTCTTCCTGTTCCATTTCTAAACTAGATACTGTCGCATTTTTATTTTTGTTATTTAAATCCCCCATATCTGCTTATCTCCTTTATTGTTTTAATGTGTTAAGAATAACACGCGCGACGATTGTTATTTCTCCGACATTTTCTCAGTTTGGAAATTTTTGTTTTAAAATTGTTTATCCTTTGTTTTTTTTGATTTGAAAGCAGATTCTCATAAGTGTTCTGGAATAGAAAAAAACTGACTTTTGTTCTCATTTTTACTGGTTAAAAAGTCAGCTATATAAATATTTTGTTATTTATGATTCTATATTAGTTAATAAAGTTTCAAAGAAAATAGCACTAGAAGCTGCTCCGGGATCGATATGGCCAATGGCTCTTTCCCCTAGATAAGAGGCACGTCCTTTTTTGGCTACTAAATCTTTTGTATGTTCCTTCGCTTCTTCAATCACTTCTTCTGTTAATCGATTATTCTTCAAGGCTTCAGTAACAGGTAACCAGACATCTAGCATCGTTTTCTCTTCTGCTTCTGCTTTCCCCCTAGCTTGAATCCCATTTTTTCCTTCTTCAATGATTTTCCCTAATTGTTCTTGTGATGTAATCACATCAATGTCTTTTGTAGCCTTCATCATATTCATAAAGGCAGAACCATATAATGGTCCAGAAGCACCTCCAACTTTTGAGATCATTGCCATCGAAAGAACCTTGAACGTGTCACTGATCGTTTTCGGTTGTTCTTTTTGAAACGCTTCTTGATAAGCCGTCATCCCTCGCCCCATATTATTGCCATGATCGCCATCACCGATCGGCGTGTCGAGCTCACTCAGATAACTTTTATTTTCATCGATTTTCTCTGTAAAATCCGTTAACCACGCTTGAATTTCTTTGACCGTTAGTTCCATTATTCTCCCACCTTCTACCACGAAATTGTGTGAACTTCACTTTCCAATGCTTCCTGCCATTTCTTAGTTGTTAGGTCAATCATCGTCAGAGATAATCCTTGCATGTCTAAAGAAGTCATAAAATCACCGACTTTATGAAATGTCACTTTGACTGCTTCTTGATCGAGTAATGATTGGACATCATTCATAAAAACAAAGAGTTCCATCAATGGCGTGCCACCCATCCCATTAACTAGCACGCCAACTTCTTTTGGTTTCTCTGGGTAGTCAGCTAAAATTTTTGTTACTAATTCTTCAGCTAATACTTTAGCAGGTTGCAACTTTTCTCTACGATAACCAGGCTCGCCATGGATCCCTACTCCGTATTCGATCTCATCTTCGGCTAATTCAAATCCTGGCTTTCCTACTTCAGGAACCGTGGCCGCACGCAATGCCACACCAATCGTCTTGATCGCTGGAACTAGTCTATCTCCTAGTTCCTTCAATTCTTGCAAGGATGCACCTTTCCTAGCGGCATCCCCTAAGATTTTATGCACAAGAACTGTTCCAGCTACTCCACGTTTGCCAGCAGTATATGTGCTATTTTCCACCGCAATGTCATCATCCACTACAACACTTTCTACTTCAATCCCTTCCATAGCCGCCATTTCTTTAGCCATGTCAAAATTGAGTACATCTCCTGTATAATTCTTGATGATCAATAAAACGCCTTTTCCTTGATCCGCTTCTTTGATAGCTATCTGAATCTGATCAGGTGTCGGCGAAGTAAAAACATCTCCTAAAACTGCAGCACTCAACATCCCAGCACCAACAAAACCTGCATGCGCTGGTTCATGACCACTTCCTCCCCCAGAAACCAAGCCAACTTGTTCTACTTGATCATTTTTTGCTACTACTCGAGAATCAGCTACTTGGTGAATCATTTCTGGATAACTTATCACTAAACCAGACAACATTTCTTCTACGATTGTACTAGGATTATTCATGATTTTTTTCATTTCACGTCCACCCTTGCTTTCCCGCATTCTGTGCTTCCGTTAGTATTTGTTGAGGATCATCCGTGATACCTGCTGTGATCGCTCCAGCAAAAGCCCCTTCAACAAGTGGCGCATCTACAAGGTAGTATTTCTTTTGTTGGTCTTCATCCAACATTTCCTTGGCCATTTCAGCGTTCAAAACCGCACTCCCGATATCCGCAAACAAAAAATACATGGCGGAATCAGCTGATTGGTTGATCGCATCGATGATTTTCATCGGATCAGAACCAATTCTTCCCTCTACTCCTCCTAAGGAAAAAAGTAACACATCTTCTGATTGTTGCATCTGTTCAATCATTTCTTTGAGTCCATCCGTTAACTGTTGACTATGGGAGACAAGTAAGATACTTTTTTTCATGCCATTTCTCCTTCTTCCTTTTGTGGTCACACCAAGTTTGCGCTTTCATTCTTTTGATCATCAACTATATTCTTTTGCATAGTTCCAGTATATAATAGAATGTCCATTTTTTGGAAATGATGCGCTGTAATTGACTAGCTAATTCCAATTGCGACTTAAGAAATAAATTTTGATATACTATTTTTAAAGAAAGGAGTGATCGAATGATCATTACAACAACAAACAACGTGGAAAATAAAGAAGTAACAGCATATAAAGGCATTGTTTTTGGTGAAGTCATTACTGGAATCAACGTATTAAAAGATATCGGGGCAGGATTTCGCAATGTTTTTGGCGGACGTTCAAAAAGCTACGAGGATGAATTGCTTGCTGCACGTGAAGAGGCCTTAGCAGAAATGCAAGAGCGTGCTCGATCATTAGGTGCAGATGCAGTCATTGGGATGAAAATGGATTATGAAGTATTGGGGAGCGATAACGGAATGCTAATGGTCACCTGTAGTGGGACAGCGGTTACAATAAACTAGTTCAGACATGAGGTTGTGAAAAGAGTGTCTTGACCTGAGCGCTCACCAAGTAAAAACTGCGACGAGTAATCGCAGGAGCATTAAGGATGAAAATCTCGAAACAGCTCCACATGTTTTGAGATTTTTTGACTTATCGCCGAAGGTCAGCTCTTTGAACACCGTGAATCAGAGGTCGTGAAAACATCGGGTAGCTCTGATGACAATAAGAAAGAATTTTTTGAAACAGCTTCTCATGTTTTGAAAAATTCAGGCTTATTTCAAGGAGCTGATGTTTGAACACCGTTTAGCAAGAGGCTGTGAAAGAAGCGTTCAGCTCCGAGCGAATAAGCGATGATTTTTTAAAATAGCTCCTCATATTTTGCTTATTGTTGAGGAGTTGCTTCTTGAACGCCTTTTATTCGTTTTTAGAGATACTAGAAGAGACTAAGATAGAACTCTCACTTAAAAAATATTCCGAACCTGTTCTACCAATACACCGATTCAATAAAAAGATTGATATAAAATAAGGTGTTTCCTAAAAAATATACGTAAAAACGTTAATTTTTAGGAAACACCTATGCGATTTTTTCCTAAATTTAATTGATTATCCAAGTAAGATACTGCTATCTAATTATTTATGTACGTTGCTCTTTTCATCAATGGATTATTTTCTGTTCTACTATCTATGATTGCTGGCATTTCACCATCCGATTATCCTCTTGAATTTCGATTCGTTTTATTGCTATTTTGCATTTGATCTTGTTTATCACCTCGGTTGTTGAGCTTTTCTGCCCGCTGTTTAGCATTCTCTTTCAGTTGGTGTATCTCTTGCTTTCTCACTGGAAGCTCTTCTTTAAATTTTTCATGTTTTCCTATTCAACCTTGTACATTTCTTTCCAGGTCTTCAACCTTTTGCTCCATGACGTTTAATTTCCCACTAATTTTTTCAAGTTGTTCTCTTCTGTGTTTACTAACATCTCGTAGTCCCTTTGTCTTATCTTCAACAACGTCATACTCTGCTGACAGTTCACTAAGTTTCGCTTTAGGAACATTAATTTCACTTTTCACCTGATCACAGACAGCTATATTCTTATCTAAATTCCCAGTGACCATTTTTTCTAAGTTACCCTTCTGATTAATATCTTTAATCAGTTGATTATTCGTATTTATAATATCCTCAGTAACTGTTTTTACATCCTGTGTTAATTTAGTTTTTCTCCTGTAAAGACGTTAAACAACTTCCGTACAAAAGAATTGTTGAAATCAGTGACGGCTTGGTTCTTAGTAACGAGATCCGTATCTAGTTTTTTTCTCGTATTTACCTCCCCAATAGATGTATCTACCTCACCTATTTCAGCTATTTGTTGGTCGCCATTTTGAACAGGCGATAGCTTTTGCTCTATTTGGCTAATCTTATCTTTAAATTGGGATTCAAAATTATTTACCTTTTTCTCTAAATCATCAATTAGAGGATTATCGAGTTATTCTGATGCTGCAGCCATTCTCTCCAGAGTTTTTTGCTATGCTGATTTTATATTGTTTACTTTTTTTATGTCTTTAGAAACTTTTTCTTTAATTCTTTTATTGTTCTCTAATGCATTATTGTATTGTTTTTGTGAACCTTCAAAAGCTTTTTGATTCGGTATAGTTTTCTCATCTGTAAACTTTTTTTATCGTGACTTTCCATATTTCATTCCACTCCTCTGTTTTTCGTGCTAACATATGTAATACAAGCGTATTATGAGTTTATTCATGTTATTTACTAATAATTTTTTTGTTTGAGAATTTTTGACGATGCCTTGCTAAGTTACTATGCCCTTGAATGGTTTTTACTATCATGCTTCTGACTATTTTGCGTGTTTAGTGAGTCCGATTGATTCAAGTATATAGTAGCTGTTTTTTGTTGTGCTCGATTAATCTTTTTATGGATTTTTTGAGGTTTCTTCGAGTTGTCGTTAATTAGTTTTCGGGCTTCAATTTGTAGAGGTTCTATTCCATCCTTTAGCGTTGTCACCTTACTAATGATTTCAGCATATACTTTCATTGCATAGGGTTTAACTGCTTTTACTTTTTCCCTTTCTACTTTATCTAACTCTTTTTTGAACATTTTTATTTCTTTTTCTAAGCCTTTTTTTACTTGTTTTGCAATTTCATCTGTAGATTCTATTGTCTTAAAACGTTCCTTAAGATCTTTCGGAAAGCGTGCCTTAAGTTCTTCTGGAAAACGTTCCCCAAGTTTTTCCTGAAAGCGTTCCTCAAGTTTTGCCTCAAAGCGTTTCTCAAATTCTGCCTCCCAATCCTTAGTTTTCAAGGTTGTTTGCTGTATGGGGTTCCTTGGTTGCTCTTTTTTTCCAGTAAAAAAATTAAGCAAGCGTTTGAAGAATGACGGTTTCTCACCAACTTTACTACTTAAGCTATCTACTAGATTGTTATTTACGGGTTCTAAGGAAGATGTCTTCAATTTACTAAGCTGATTCTTTCTTTCTTTTTTTATTTCTTTTTTTATTCCTTCTTTTATTTCTTTTATTTCTTCGATTTCTTCTTCTACTTCTTCTTCGATTTCTTCTTTTATGTCTTCTTCTGTTTCTTTTTTTATTTCTTTTAGTTCCTTAATAACATCCCTATTTGGAAACAAGTCTTTTATAATATTTTTTACTCTAGTCTCTGATTCCTTGATTTGTTGATCTATTTCCTCCTTTTGCTTCCGTGCGTTAGGACCGAACTCCTCGACTTCTGGATCTCGCTTACTATCGTCAATTTCACTTTTTGGTTTTATTTCCTGTTTTATTTCCTGTTTCTTTGGTTTGGAAGGCATCACTTTATATTCTTTTAAAAATTCATCCACCATTTCAGCGTGTTTATTTTCTGCGGCTACATGTTCAGCCTTTGCAACAACAGTCTTATCTGAAAAAGGTTGATATGTTTCCATATAATCCAATACCTGCCATGCACCATTAACTTTATTTTGTTGTCGGTCAATTTCTTTTATAGCTTTATCCATCGCTTTTTTCTTTTCAGCTTCTGCGGCTACTTCTGCAGCTGATTGCTGAGTTATTCCTTCCTGAAAAACTGGCCTTCCCATTCTTATTTCACTCCTTCGTTATATTGATAAATTAAGCGTAACATGACAATAAAAACTTTATTTTTTAATAATTTCTTTGTTTGGAAATTTTTAAAAAAGTTTCATTCTTCTAGAATAAAAAGGCACTTCATCGTACCATTAAAAATTCTGCGAGATCAAACTAACGTTTTTTGAAACAAGTAGTATTTAGTATCCTCTATCTGTACTTACTCGTCAGCATTTACCAATCGTTGACTTCACCTCCGAAAGCAAACAAAAAAATCAAGAAGATCAAAAGCAATTTTTGCTTTTCCATTCTTGATTTTAATGCCAATCCTATATTTTTCTTATTTACAGATTCAAAAGATGCTCCTTCAATAACAGACCACTTTTTTCTTCAGAAATCTCTTGTATCACTTGATACGTATATCATATCTTAGTAAAACATCAGGCAAGATACCGCCACATATTAGAGAGTACAAAATTTTATTCTCTATAATGTATGTACTTCTCTGCCAATTGATTGATTCGTTTGGTTATGTACTTGTTGAGATTGCCGGGTGCTATTTTTGTTATTTTTTAACAACTCCTTATTCCAAGCATTCGTTACCAATATTCTAGGATTTTGATAATCAACAGATTTTTTCTGTGACTGATCCACTTTTTCTGAAGGTTCCTTATCTTTAAGTTCCAGCATCACCCAAAAACCCAATTGTTCTTTTATCTTTGGCTGTTGCTCCTTAATAAATTTTAAACTTTTCTTTATTTGAGCAGCTAGTTCATTATTAATCTTTGGTTGTTCTTCTCCTGTTGGATATTTATTTTTCAGCTGTTTCAACTGGCTTTTTAAATCTGCCAATTCATTGTTAACATGATCAACTTCCTTTTTCGCCTTGATAAAAATTCTCTCAGCCTGCTCATTCTTTTCTGTTTCAATCCTTTTTCGCTCAATGAGTTCCTTTATTTTATCCTTAAAAGTTGTCGATAACCCGCTTTTTTTGGCAGTGTACTTTTCTCTAGCTTTTATATGTTTTTTAGTAAATCGACTAAGAAATCGTTTTACTCTCGGCTGATCGCTATTAATTATTTTTTTCGTTGATTTTTCCCAATCCTTATGTATCTTCGTAATTTCTTGGGTAATATTTTTCACAGAATGAGTTGCCTTATCACGCTCTTGTATCGTTAAGTCATATAATTGTTTAAAGTCACTGGAAAAGATATTTTGAACTTTCATATCTAATTCGGTGCTTTTATGGACTAAATATTGATACAAACTAGGAGCATTTAATTCTTCAATACGTACATTTTTATTTCCCAATTCAGCCGAAAGTTGATTGGTAAAGATATTTTCTCTTTCATTCAAATGTTTGCTTTTAGCATTTTGTTCCCTTCTTTCATTTGTTTGATTTACTGTTTCGATTACTATTTGATCTATCGCTTTGCTTATCAGACGAATAAATCCTTGTTGATCTTTACTTTGTTCTTGCTTACGGTATTCGTCTATTTTTTGCAGATTTTGTGTTATACCTCCCACGGTACCTTTAACTTCTTCTAAATTCTTCTGTAAATTTTCTATTTTTTTCGTTAAAGATTCCCTATTTACCTCTTTTGGTATATTTTCCTTTACTATTTCATAATTCTGATTTAAATCATTCAAAGTGGATCCTATATTTGCACACTTTTCTTTCCACCCCTCAAATATTTCATTACTAGAGAAAACTTCATTAAGGATATTCTCATTTCTTGTGTAAACTGTTTGTGCTTCTTCTATTTTAGAAATCATAGTATTAATTGTAGCTTTTTTTGTATCTAACTCTGTTCGTAATTCAGCCTGTTCCTTAGTAAAAAAATTAATGATTTTTCTAAAGAATGACTGATCAATCGCTTTAATTTTCGAGTCTATTTGTTCAGCATCTGATTGTAGAGATAACTTTTCAAAATAGCTATCCAAAAAATTTTCTTTGGCTTCATCACGTTCTCTTATACTATTTAAGATATTTTTAATTTCTTCGTCTAGTTTAGATAACTTTGTATGTACTTCTTCCTTTTTACTTTCTAACGGGCTTAATTTGTCGATAACTTCAGTTTCTACTATCTCATAAAGAGAAGAATCTTTTTGTTTAAAAAATTCTCGTTCTTCATCTACTGATAATCTACCTTCTTGGACTATTGATTGAGTTTCTTGCTTACTTTCTTGTATCCTCGCTTCTTCATTATTAGGAGAATGTTTTATTTTTGCACGTTCTCTTTTATCTTGAATTTCTCTATTTGTTTCTTTCATAATATGTAAATCCCACTTTGCTTTTAAGTAGTCATTCTCTGCTTTTCTTGCTTTATCATTATGAGGATGGATGGAATAAGCATCATAAGTTGAGAAGAGCTGTGCTACCAATTTTTTTTGCGCCTTCAATTCTTCACGACTATATTCCATATCTGTTGCTTTAATTGGGCATCTTAGCATCGTTGCTAACTTTTCCTCTTCTTTTTCATGAATACGAGCTGCTTTTTTATAATTTTCTCCGTGAGGATAGGTAGCGTGACTATCCATTTTTTTATAGGCGTTCTCTACTATTTTTTTTTGCTTATCAATCTCTGCTTTTGTAAATCCTCTACCTTCTGCTATTTCTGTCATTAGATCCCCTTCTCTTATTTGATTAATAATCTGAATGTAACACAAATGTAGAGTTTTTTTAGCCAAAAATTTCTAAATAACAGATTTTTTGTTCTATGCTAATGATATTTATTCCTAACGACTTTCTTTATTGATGAGAATCGCTGAACCAATAACTGTTTTTTGTCTTTATCTCCTCATCATTAACTACAAATATTATTTTTTCCTTCATAAAAAATATCATTCATTTGTTTTTTTGGAACAATCTTCGATGTTGAATATTTAGAATATTATTTAGCAAGTAAAAAGGATGTGATTTTTCGCCTCATCAAGCAAAAAATCACATCCATATCATGTTAGAACATCTTTTTCATTCACTTTTCCAACGATCCTTTTCAAAAATTATCTCTTAGAACAAGGATAGCCGATGAATCAGTATGAGTTTCGTTCACTATTACTTCGCCAAACGGTAGATGGCATCTGCATAAATGGCAGTTGCTCTGAAAAGATCATCAAGACTCATAAATTCGTTGGCTTGGTGCATTGTATCTGTATAGCCTGGGAACATTGCGCCATAAGCTACACCACGTTTCAATAGTCGGCCATAGGTTCCGCCACCAATGATTTGTTCATAGCCTTTTTCGCCTGTATGGTCTTCATAAACTTGCAATAAAGTTGCTACCAATGGATCTTCCATTGGTACATAGTGAGGTTCCATGACACGTGTGCCACGAGTAACTGTTGCTCCTTCTGCTTTCATCGTTGTTGCAATGTCATTTTCTAAGCCGTCAACGGTAACCCCTTTTGGAAAACGGAAGTTCATGTTGATATAGTTATCTTCTTCTGACCCATTTTCTTTAAAGGCAAACAATCCAGCGTTCATGGTCAATTTACCCATTTTTTCGTCTTCATGGGCAACCCCTAATTTTTCTCCATAAAAATCTTCATGGACATAGGCTGCTGCTACATGGATGAATTGTTTAGCAGAACCGATAAATTCATAATCGTCTAAGAATAATGCTAAGAATGAACCGGCATTGATCCCTGATTGAGGACTTGCACCATGTGCGCCCTTTCCGATCAATTCGATTTTCACATAGGTATTATCCGCTTCGATCGAACCACTTACTGGGTTTGCTTCAACAAAACGATAAAAAGCTTCTTCCATTTGGATCGCAGCTTCCGCACTTGGTACTTCAAGAGTCGCTGTTGCTGTTCCAGGCACCATGTTTTCACGTAAACCTGAAGTAAATGTCTTCAAGACATAATCTCCTGCGTTATCTCCTTGGAAACGTAGTGCGAAAGAAACATTTCCTTTTTCACCATTGATGATTGGAAATTCTGCATCTGGAGAAAATCCAAAGTCAGGTTCTTCTTCATGTTCAAAGTAGTAAGCCATGTCTGCCCAACCACTTTCTTCATCACTACCAACTACAAAACGAACTTTTTTGGATAATTCCAAGTCAAGATCTTTGATGATCTTCATGGCATAGTAAGCAGCCATGCTTGGTCCTTTATCATCACTAGAACCACGAGCAAAGATTTTCCCATCTTTGATTACTGGTTCATAAGGATCTGTATCCCAACCATCCCCTGCTGGTACTACGTCCATATGACCAAAAATACCTAAAGTTTCATCGCCTTCGCCAAGATCAATATGTCCTGCATAGTTATCAACATTTTTTACGACAAACCCATCACGTTCGCCATAAGCCAACATATGTTTTAGCGCATCTCGAGGTCCAGGTCCAAAAGGTGCATCAGGAGTTACTTTTGAATCATCCCGTTCACTATTCACACGTAAAAGATTTTTTAAATCTTCAAGTAGTTCTTCTTTACGTGCTTCTACTTCTTTTTGCCAATCGATTGTCATAAAATCAATCCTCCACTCATTAAGTCTACCTGTCCATCATACCATAAATCCTGCCAAAAAAACGTGCAAAAAAATTTGTGGTTCCTTAGCCAAACGGTATTTTATTTAAAAATACTCAGTTATAATACAAGAAAGGAGGCGGAGAAATTGTTAATAGATAGCGATTTATTACAAAAAGTAATTCAACCACGCCCAGAAAAGTCACATAAAGGAACATTCGGTCGTACTGTCTTGATTGGCGGTAACCATCAATTTGGTGGTGCGATCATCATGAGTGCACTAGCGGCTGTACACAGTGGCGCAGGATTAACGACTGTTGCTACGGACCAGCGGAATCAAGCACCACTTCACACGCATTTACCTGAAGCCATGTGCATCGACTGGCAAGAAAAAGAACAACTGTTAGCAGTGATGGACACGGCAGACGTTCTATTGATTGGTCCAGGATTAGGGGACTCCTCATTGAGTTTAGAATTATTAGCATTCACTTTAGCACATCAAAAAAGCCATCAGTGGTTAGTGATGGACGGTTCAGCATTAACATTATTCGCTAAAGAAAATCTAACCCTCCATTTTCCCGAGCAAACCGTCATGACTCCTCATCAAATGGAATGGCAAAGAGTAAGCTCACTTAAGATCGAGGAACAAACACCTGAGAACAACCGCAAGCAGCAAGCCAAATTAGGCGCAACGATTGTTTTAAAAAGTCATCGAACCACGATCTACGGGCAACAAAAATGTTATCAAAATACTACTGGCTCTGCCGCAATGGCCACTGGAGGTACTGGTGATACATTAGCTGGTATGATCACTGGATTCTTGGCACAATTCCCTAAAAACGATGAAACAATCGCAGCAGCTGTCTACCTGCATAGTTTTATTGGGGATCAACTGGCAAAAAAACAATACGTTGTTTTACCGACACAAATCAGTCAAGCCATCCCTCAATGGATGCACTATTTTAGTCAGAAAAAAGATGGAAACAAGGAGTTCTAATGATGGAAAAATTTACTGGATACATGCGTGAGCCGTTTTACTATGAAACCGATCAAATGGGGATCATCCACCACAGCAACTATATCCGTTGGATGGAAGAATCTCGTGTTGCTTTATTGGATCATTTAGGTTTCAGCTATACAAAAATTGAAAAACTAGGAGTGATCATCCCTGTTTTAGAAGTCACTTGCCAGTACAAAGAAATGATTCGTTATGGTGAAACTGTTCGTATTTTGCCTAAAATCGAACAATATAGTGGCACAAGATTAAATTTTAGTTATGAAATCTACGGTTTAGATGACGGAAAATTACGAACAACTGGCTCTAGCAAACATTGTTTTTTACTCGCTGACAATCAGAAGTTAACCAAACTTGAACGGGTAAATCCTGCATTAGATCGCTTATTCCACGAGTATGCACAGTTGGATAGCTGAAGAATAGTATTTACCTCTTGTATTTTTTAGGATCTCCATTACGGATTTTCTTAAAAAAAATCAAAAAAGCTGCCTTTTTTCTTGTGTTGGCTTGATTCATCCGTATAATAAAATAAAAAGCAGGTGATCATCATGTATGTTGTGAAAGTATTGCACGGTTACATTGATAAAACAGGCTGCCGCACAAGAGAAAAAAATCCAGATAACTTATTGATTTTCAAAGAAAAAAAAGCATCAGAAGCTTTTGCTAAATCGATCGGAGGGCGTGTCAAACAACTGCACGAAGTACGCCCTGATTGAAATAAAACCTCAATCATTAGTTAGTCAACATGATTGAGGTTTTTGCTTGTCCAAAAAATTTCTTTAAAAAACGAGCTTACCAAAAAAAGTGATCCTTTTGGTAGGCTCGTTTTTCTTACTATTTTCTCTCTTCTATCTTGAGAGGGTTAGTTTGTCACCAGTTAATTGAATATTAACAGCATCTACTATTTTTCCTTCTTTTGACAAAACAGCAATATTTATGCCCGCTTTATTTCTTGCAACATTTATATCGCCCACTTTTATCGCAGCAAACTGTTGGTCAGCATACGGTGTAAAACTTGAAGATACTGAGATCTCTTTCCCATTGATTTCTTGGCTAACAGAATTATAGTTCTTTGTCTGTGAAAATTCAGGATTTTTTCCTAACAGACGGATACCCGAAAAATTCCAAGAACTTTCTGAATCCCCATTTTTAAACTCAGGGAACAGCTTACGGATCTCTTCAGCTAACTGTTGGTTCATTTGTGTCTTGTCTCCTGCACCTGCCATCACAATCAAATGATCAGTTTGACTTAATGCTTCAAAATAGGCGTTAGCATTCCAAATACTCATCCATTTTGGATCTCCCTGTTGATAGATTGTTTCCCAAGCCTCTTTTGGTACTGAA
The DNA here is from genome assembly GCF_051711005.1 of Enterococcus sp. DIV1682a. Lineage (NCBI taxonomy): Bacteria > Bacillati > Bacillota > Bacilli > Lactobacillales > Enterococcaceae > Enterococcus > Enterococcus sp. DIV1682a. Next base: position 261,025 of record NZ_JBIOLT010000001.1, on the reverse strand, counting down.
TGAATGGACTCTAAACCAAAATATTTTGCATTCGCTCGATTGACTTGTTTCGTTATATCCGTTTTTACGTGGGATAGTCCTCCCGAGTAAGCAGTATGACCAGTTTGATTATAAATCGTAAAGTTGGCAATCACCGGATTCAAATTCCCTTGTTTTTTTTGCTCTCTGACGTAATGGTATTGTTGATTGATTTCTCTATAAGAAAGTGCTATGTCATTGACTCCTAAAGCAAAAGTAAATAGAAATTGGGTAATCAATACGCCACTAATCACCCCATAAAACGCTCCCTGGGTAGATTTCAACACTTTATCTGGCCATTCAAACGCCATCGCCATAATGATAAATAAAACACCACCAAAAAATGATCTTCCCCAATCAAGTCCAGCTGGTGAAAGAGATAATACATAGATCGTGGCTATCCCTGCAAAGAGATAGATATAGGATAGTCTCAACCATTCTTTGTGTTTACTAAAGAAAATTCCCAACACGATCAGAATCGCCATCAACACAAAAAGAGCTAAACTATTTTCATATAGCGTTTTTGTGATTGAAAAAACGCCCGAATACAATTTCCGAGGTAAAGACCACTGGCTACGAGCAAAATAAGTAGCTCGAACAGCATTTCCAGGGGCTGTTACCATCATGAATAAGCCAAAAATTGCTCCTAACAATCCTGTGAACATCCATGGTCGTAAAGGCTTTTTCTTTTGATAATAAAAATAGAGGTAGCCAAGAACAATCAAGATCATCCCACCAGAAGTGTTTTCATTACACCAGCCAGCTAAGATTCCTAAAATGAGTAGCAATATGCTATTTACTATAGGATTAAAAGACAATTCTTGCTCTTTCTCATAATAGCGGTGGTAAAGAAATAGGAAACTGACAACGATGATACCTCCCCATAAATAGTTAGCAGCACCAGTTTCCCATAAAATTGTTTGACCGAAAGCTGGGACAAATAACCATAAAAATACATTAATTAAAAAATATTTGAAGGAATAAAACGTAGTATTATCTTTTGTGGTCATTTTATAAATCAATAATGTCAATAAAACATAGATCAGTGGATTGACCAAATTAAATACTGTTTTAGGCATCAACAAAAATAAACGTGCAATGATATGGACAACGGATCTTCCCGTCCAAGTCATATATTGTGTGTATTCATCATGTAAAATAGACGAAAAACTACTTGTTTTATACATATACTCAATATCATCTGCAATTAACGGTGTTAAAAAATTTAAAACAACCATGATAACATAGGCAGAAATAAGAACTAAAATTTTTTTATTATTGCGGATAGTCTCTTTTATTTGTTTCACTTCGCTCCTACTTTCTTCTTAAATTTTGCTATAAAAAGGGTTCCTGTGATTCACAAAGAAAATTATAGCATTTTTTGATTCAACTTACATTCTTACTTTTGTATTCGACTGCCCATAGATCAAATAAGGAAACAATCATCAGTAACCATAAAAGCGTGTTATGTACGAATAATCAAAGGACTAACCCTATTCTCCGACCCTGAAAAAGGGAGATAAAGACAAAGCACCTGACCTGTTCGTTATTCGAAAAAAGACAGCATAAGCAAGATTATCGTAATAGCAAGAGGTCGTGAAAGAAGCGTTCAGCTCCGAGCGAATAAGAGAGGATTTTTTAAAATAGCTACTCATATTTTAGAAAATCATCGCTTATTGTTGAGGAGTTGCTTCTTGAACGCCGTTTAGCAAGAGGTCGTGAAAACATCGGGTAGCTCTGATGACAATAAGAAAGAATTTTTTAAAATAGCTTCTCATATTTTGAAAAATTCAGGCTTATTTCAAGGAGCTGATGCTTGAACACCGTTTATTCACTTTTAGAGACACCCGAAGAGACTGAGGGGAGTTTTGGACTCCGAGGAAAATAAGAAAATACTTTTCGAAATACTTTCTCATTTTTTGAAACATTAAGGTTTATTTCAATTTGCCTATGTATAAACACCTTCTAGAACAAGAAATCGTGAAAGAATCTTTTCTTCTTTCTGTTCAAATTATTCTAAGATTTCTCTTCACCCACATCATTTTTCATAGCGCACAAATTTTTAGAACATAAATAAATCCCTTATGCTAAAAGCACAAGGGATAAAAAATCTTTTACACTTCATTCGTGTAAGGGTCCCATCAAAATTAAATTGATGCACCGAAAAATAGTATTATTTGTATACGGTTAATTCTTATTTACAAATTAATTGTATTTTCTAAATTCTTTTTTGTCAAGCCACTTATAAACCTTCTTGGCTTCTTCTATTTAATTCTTTTAATCTAAAATTTTCTTCTTGTAAGAGTTTGATTTGCTCATTCAACTTCTCCACATCTTCTTTAGCTTTTTGTTTACTTTCTGCTATATCCTCTTCCATCTGTTTCAATAAAAAAGGAGTAAGATACTGAGATATTTTTAAAGATATTTCGTCTAACTTTGCTCCATCAGATATCAGTCCGTGTCTTTTCAATATTCTACTACGACTTATATATCTTAGTTGGTCTATTCTAATAGTAGAGTTATACAATAAATTACCTTGATTGTTAGTTTTTTGTTTTATTTGTACTAACAATGGATTATTTATATCTTGATAATATCTAGGAGATGAGGTTATAGGAGCGACTACTAATCCTTTAATTCCAGCTTGTAACACTACAGCATTATGGTCAAAAGTTAATTCTTCCCCGAATCCTCCAAAAAAATCAACAAAAACTATTTGTTCTCTTTGAAATTTTTGTCGCTGAATACCTTTTAAAACGGGTATTCCTTGATGATTAATATAGTTTGAATATCCATAACACCATTTTATTCCATCTTTCATCTTCATATTTTCTACTTGCTTGGTCAATTTATAATGTCTGAAAGAGATATCGCTCATTAATTTTTTATCAGATTTTGAAAAAGTCTGGGTCAATTCTGTGACAAAAGAAAAACCCCGCTCGATAAAAGCGGGGTATACGTTGGTTTAACAACGTTTATTTGATTATTTAGCTAAAGCATCTTTAGCTTGGTCAGCTAATGCAGTAAATGCTGCTGCATCGTGGACAGCTAAGTCGGCTAACATTTTACGGTTGATGTCGATTTCAGCTAATTTCAAACCGTGCATCAATTTTGAGTAGCTCAAGCCATTCATACGTGCTGCTGCGTTGATACGAGCAATCCACAATTTACGGAAGTCGCGTTTCTTTTGACGACGATCGCGATATGCGTAGTTGTATGAATTCATTACTTGTTCTTTTGCTGTTTTAAATAAAGTGTGTTTTGAACCGTAGTAACCTTTTGCTAATTTTAGCATTCTTTTACGACGTTTACGAGTGACTGTTCCACCTTTAACACGTGCCATGTTTAATTCCTCCTAATAAAAATAAATCTTCAAATTTCGATCTTTTTGTTTTTTTTATTTCATTTTTGCTAGTTGTTGGCGAATACGTTTGAAGTCGCCACTAGAAACCATGCTTGCTTTACGCAATTGACGGCGTTGTTTTTTAGTTTTACCGTGGAAACGGTGACTTGTAAACGCGCGGAAACGTTTTAATCCGCCTTTACCAGTACGTTTGAAACGTTTTGCTGATCCGCGGTGTGTTTTTTGTTTTGGCATGACTATATTTCCTCCTCAAAATCTTTCGTTATCCGACTATCGACTGTCCAACAGTCAGTGAGTCATTCAAATTACTTACTGTCGTTTTTCGGTGCCAGCGTCAAGAACATGCTGCGTCCGTCCATTTTCGCTTTTTGCTCAACTGTCGCAATATCAGCTGTTTCTTCAGCTAAGCGATCCAAGACTTTTTGACCAATTTCTTTGTGGGTAATGGCACGGCCTTTGAAGCGGATAGAAGCTTTCACTTTATCGCCCTTCTCTAAGAACTTACGTGCATTACGAAGTTTTGTATTGAAGTCATTCACGTCAATTGTTGGACTTAAACGAACTTCTTTAACATTGATCACTTTTTGTTTTTTACGCGCCTCGCGGTCTTTCTTTTGTTGCTCGAAACGGTATTTTCCGTAGTCCATGATTCGCGCAACTGGTGGCTTCGCACTTGGGGCAACTAACACAAGATCTAAATTTGCTTGTTCTGCAATTTTCAATGCTTCTGCTTTTGTCTTAACTCCTAATTGCTCACCATCTGAACCGATCAATCGTAACTCACGTGCACGAATGCCGTCGTTAACCATCATATCCTTTGCTATGGTCATTCACCTCCAAATATTATGAGAGAAAGAAAAGCGTACCGAATATTCGGCAATAAAAAAACGAGTTCTCTTCCAGAACCCGCACGTACTTCACCTAATTCAATAGATGAAAACTATCTAGCCCAGTGACTGAATCAACTAAGGCGAGAAGCGGGTGCTTCTGCTTTTATTTCTCAACTTCAATAGTATAGCAAATATAGATTTCTTTGTCAATCTTTTTCACTAGAGACTATCGAAACATTCCCCAATCATTTAATTACTTTAGTTGTATACTTGTCTAAATAAAAAAACTTTTAGCTATCGAAACACACCCTTCATCAGACACTCAACTTTTTTGGTGACAGTCTTCCTAGAAACTACCGAATCCTACGCCACAATGCGATCAGCATCCAAACTGACAATATCAGACTGATGAATAAGGCAATCCCCCAACCAAAGACAGAATGTGTAAAAGGCAATTGTAGATTCATACCGAAAAAGCCTGTCACAATGGTAGGAACAGTCAGAATCAACGACCAGACTGTCAAAAATTTCATCGTGTCATTTAAGTTGTTGTTCAACAAATTATTATACGTTCCCGAAAGTTGATCAAGGATCTGGGAGGCCAAATTGGTCATTTCCACTGCCTGCTTTGCTTCGATCAATGCATCATCCAATTGTTCCTTCTCTTTTTCAGTGAGCTTTCGATAAATCGCTAATGCTTTGATTTGTTCTAATAATACGACATTTTGTTTTGTACCAGTCACTAGATAAACTAAACCAACTTCGAGGTCAGATAAAGCTAGTAAATTGCGGTTCGTAGTTTTTTCTCGCAACTTTTGGTTTAAGCGTTGTCGTTCACTATTCACTTCTTCAATCAACGGGAAGAAGGAATCTGAAATTAGAAAGAGCGTACGAAAAAGTAAACTATATACATTTATCTCGGAATCTCGATCTAAGATTGAACGAATCAGGCGAATCACATATTCTGTATTTTGAGTCGTAAATGTAAATAGACCATTTTCTTTTAGAATAAATGCTACTGGACTTGTTTCATAGTGGTTTTCGATTTTTTGTTGATGAGGAACATTGGTGACTAAAAGTAAAATATCATCAAGAGTATCATATTCCACACGAGCACGTTCATTTTTGTCTAAAGAATAGGTAAGCATCTCATCACTAATGCCATACTCTTCCTTAAGATTTTTGATTCCCATTACATCATCTCTAGGCACATTCAGCCAAAAATTTTGATCAAAATTAAAAAAATGTTTTTCTCTCATACCTTCCCCTTCTTCCTGCTTCGATAGATTCATTAGGTATCTCACGACGATTCTTCTAAGTATTCTTGGCGAATTTACAAATCGTTAGCACTTCTGACCGCTGTCTCGCTTTTAAAAATAAATAAGCCGATGAAAAGCGAAAATAGCTCTCCTATTTTCAATTTCTTCGGCTTAGCTATCGAAGTTAGATCCTGTCTTCTTTATACTATCATTTTTTATTGGACTCAAGAAACAAAGACTTCTTGACGAATTTCTGCTAACTTTGCTTCAATCATGTTCAGCACTTCTACTTTTGCTTGGGGATCTTCCACAAAATTGAATCGATCGCCATCAATTTGGATTTTGGGACTTTCATTGTACTCGTCATACCATTGATCATAGCGACGATTCAATTCTTTGTAATAATCATATAAGCTTGGATCGAAGGAAAGTTGTTCATATGATCGTCCTCTTTTTTCGATCCGTTCAAGCATCGTATCAAATGAAACACGAATATGGACCAATAAATCCGGATGTTTTTTATGTGCGGCATACGGCAACTCTTCCATCATATTTGCTAATAGCTCGTCATATACTCGAACTTCTGTTTCAGTTGCCCGACCCAAATCAGCATTCAAATGAAAAAGCAAAGAATCTTCATAGATCGAACGATCTAAAACATTGTTGTCTTCTTTCATTGCCTGCTTGATACTTTCAAAACGTTTATTCAAAAAATAGATTTGTAACAAAAACGCATACTGCTCAGGATTGGCATAAAATAAAGGCAATACCTCATTATCCTCGATTGACTCATAAAAAGCTCGACTTCCAAAGTGTTCAGCCATCATTTCTGTTAAACTTGATTTTCCAGCGCCAATGGTACCTGCTAAAACAATCACACTCATTAACCTCCAACTCACTTTATCACTAAATGTTGTGTCTTTTTCCAATTCTTTTTAAATATACCCCCAATATCTGGTGGTGTCAATTAGGAATAACAGGATATTTCCATTCATAAAATTCAATAAAATCTTAAGAAAAAAGAGGTTTTTCAACAGAAAACGTATTCTTTATTTTACTTCTGTGAAGGTTTTAGTAAAATAAAGATGAATTGTTTTTTGAACTTCTATGTTATACAATCTGTTCGTTAGCGCAAAGGATCCAAGGCGCTTTATTTTTTGCTCAAAAAAGTTATGGGAATAAAAGAAGGAGTTAGATTATGGCAAATTATGGCCAAGGGGAATCAAATGGTAAAATTATTCTGATGGGCGAACATGCAGTTGTCTACGGCGAACCGGCAATCGCTTTTCCTTTTCAGGCAGCAAAAGTAGTTGCTTCCTTGAATGAACACATCACTTCGTCAGGAGATCAGCTTGTTTCTTCCTACTATACAGGAATATTGCGTGATGCCCCACATTCGTTAAAAAACATCAAGCAGTTAGTATTCAACTTAAAAAAGGAACTGCAAATTGAGCAATCATTAGAGTTAACTATTCACAGCACTATCCCTGCCGAACGTGGAATGGGCTCAAGCGCTGCAGTAGCTACGGCAGTTACTCGTGCCTTTTACGATTATCTCGAACAACCACTTTCTCGCGAACAGCTCTTGACAAATGTCCAAATTTCAGAAAAAATTGCCCATGGTAATCCTAGTGGTATCGATGCTGCGGCAACAAGCAGTTTAGAACCAATCTACTTTGTGAAAGGACACCCGTTTGATTATTTCTCTTTAAATATCGACGCTTTTTTGATTGTCGCTGATACCGGAATCAAAGGTCAGACGCGAGCAGTGGTCAAAGACGTTGCTCATTTATTTGAAAAAGATCAGCAGAAAGTTGGACAAAAAATCCAACAACTAGGATACTTAACAAGGCAAGCCAAAAAAGCCATTGTTAAAAATAACCCCGAGCATTTAGCCCAAGCGATGAATGAAGCCCAACTAATTTTAAAAAATTTAACGATCAGCAACGATTTTCTTGATGTATTGATCGAAACCGCTAGAGATTCAGGCGCTTTGGGAGCAAAACTAACTGGTGGTGGTCGAGGTGGCTGCATGATTGCGCTAGCTCAAACAAAAACAAAAGCCCAAGAAATCAGCGAAGCCCTCTTACAAGCGGGAGCAGCTGCAACTTGGATTCAAGGATTAGGAGTACATACCTATGTTTAAAGGCAAAGCACGAGCATATACGAATATCGCCCTTATCAAGTACTGGGGTAAAAAAAATGAATCGTTGATTCTCCCGATGAATAACAGCTTATCACTCACATTAGATGCATTTTATACGGAAACTGAAGTCAGCTTTTCAGAAGCTTACACAGAAGACCAATTTTATTTAGATAATCAATTGCAAGATGAAAAAGCAACCAAAAAAATCAGTACTTTTTTGGATATTGTGAGAGAAAAAGCGGGTACCACGAAAAAAGCAAAAGTGATCAGCCAGAATTTCGTTCCGACTGCTGCGGGTTTAGCTTCTTCTGCCAGCGGCTTAGCGGCTTTAGCCGGAGCATGCAACGAGGCATTGGAATTAGGGTTAGATGACCAAGCTTTATCAAGACTGGCTCGTAGAGGATCAGGTTCCGCTTGTCGGAGTATTTTTGGTGGATTTGTTGAATGGGAAAAAGGACACGATGATCAAAGTTCGTATGCTCATCCAATTTCCTCAGACGGTTTTGAAGATCACTTAGCGATGGTCTTTCTATTGTTGAATGAGCAAAAAAAAGATGTCTCAAGTCGTGATGGTATGCGCCGAACGGTTGAAACTTCAAGTTTTTATCAAGGATGGTTAGATTCTGTCGAAGCCGATCTTTATCAATTAAAACAAGCAATCAAAACTAAGAACTTTCAACTTCTAGGTGAAACTATGGAACAAAATGGGTTAAAAATGCATGGAACGACATTAGCTGCACGTCCGCCATTTACCTACTGGTCTCCTGATAGTTTAAAAGCCATGCAAGCGGTGCGGGATTTAAGAAACCAAGGGATTCCTTGTTACTTTACTATGGATGCTGGGCCAAATGTGAAAGTGCTAGTTCAAAAAGACCATCTAGATAAGGTCAAAACAGCATTTAGTGACTTATTTAGTAGCCAACAAGTCATTTCGGCTTTTGCAGGTCCAGGAATGACGATTATTGAATAAAGGGAGATTTTTATGATTGAAGTATCTGCACCAGGAAAACTTTATATTGCTGGAGAATACGCAGTTGTTGAAACCGGACATCCGGCTATCATCGTAGCCATTGATCAGTTTGTTACTGTAACCGTTGAAACCGCACGAAAAGTCGGCAGCATCCAATCTGAGCAATATAGTGGCATGCCGATTCGTTGGACTCGGCGTGATGGTGAACTTGTCTTGGATATTCGTGAAAATCCATTTCATTATATCCTTGCTGCCATTCGTTTGACTGAAAAATACGCACGAGAAAAAAATATTTTACTTTCTTTTTATGACCTAAAAGTGACAAGTGAATTGGATAGTTCTAACGGACGCAAATACGGTCTAGGCTCAAGTGGCGCCGTAACTGTCGCAACAGTCAAGGCATTGAATATGTTTTATGCGTTAAATCTTACACAGATTGAAATTTTCAAAATTGCTGCACTAGCAAATTTAACGGTTCAAGATAATGGCTCTTGTGGAGATATTGCAGCTAGTTGTTATGGTGGTTGGATTGCTTTTTCAACCTTTGATCACCAGTGGCTCCAAGAACAAGAAAAACAACATACAATCGTTGAACTCATCGAAATGGATTGGCCTGGTTTATCCATTGAGTCTCTTCCGACACCGAAAGATCTGCGTTTACTGATTGGTTGGACTGGCAGTCCTGCATCAACTTCTGATTTAGTCGATCAAGTCCATCGCTCACGTAAGGAAAAAATGGTAGCCTATCAAAAATTTTTACAAGACAGTACATTATGCGTTCATGAAATGATTAAAGGATTCAAAGAGAATAACATTGATTTGATCCAAGCCATGATCAGGAAAAACCGACAACTACTCCATGAGCTATCGTCAATTACGGGCGTATTGATCGAAACCCCTGCTTTAAATAAATTATGTAGCTTAGCAGAAGAATACGAGGGTGCAGCAAAATCATCTGGAGCAGGTGGTGGCGATTGTGGTATCGTAATCGTGGATCAAAAATCCGGTATCTTGCCTTTGATGAGCGCTTGGGAATTAGCAGAAATTACACCCTTGCCATTACACGTCTATAGTAACCAACGAAAGGAAAAAGGATGAATCGAAAAGATGAACATGTCTCATTAGCTAAAGCTTTTCATAGTAAACAAAAAAATGAATTTGATACGGTTCGAATCGTTCATAACCCCTTACCTGAAGTTTCCATGTCAGAGATTGATCTACATACGACTGTTGCTGGCTTAACTTTAGACTATCCTTTATATATCAATGCTATGACTGGTGGAAGTGAAAAAACTAAAAAAATCAACCATGATCTAGCGATGATCGCAAAAGAAACAAATTTAATGATTGCCACGGGTTCAGTCAGTGCAGCTTTAAAAGATTCTGCTTTAAGCGATTCTTACACGATCATGCGTGACGTTTATCCAGAAGGAAAGATCCTTGCCAACGTAGGAGCCGGCACCTCTTTAGCACGAGCAAAAGAGGCGATTGAACTACTTCAAGCCGATGCTTTACAACTCCATCTCAATGCACCACAAGAATTGGTGATGCCTGAAGGGGATCGTGATTTTTCCAATTGGAAAGAATTGATCAAAGAAATCAGCGAAGGCATTTCGGTTCCTTTGATCGTGAAAGAAGTCGGTTTTGGTATGACCAGAGAAACGATTGATGAACTAGCCGAGTTGGGGGTTCAGACAATCGATATCAGTGGCCGAAGCGGAACCAGCTTCACTCAAATCGAAAATGCTCGTCGCAAAAAAAGAGAGTTAGATTATTTAGTCGATTGGGGACAATCAACGGTTACTTCTCTGCTAGAGGCAAACGAAGCCCAACATCAAGTAGAGATTCTTGCTTCTGGTGGTATTCGCAATGCCTTCGACCTCTTCAAAGCACTTTGTCTTGGTGCCAATGCAGTAGGCGTTTCTGGAACGATCTTAACGCATCTCATGACACACGGCGTGGCAGAAACGATCCAACTAGTCCAACAATGGCAAGCAGAACTTCAACGGCTATTGACCATGGTAGGAGCTAAAACTATCCAAGAACTTCATCACCAACCCTTGATCTTATCTGGAACTACTAAAGATTGGTGCGAAGCCCGAGGAATCCCTCTGACCAAATATGGCACACGAAAGAAATAAACAAATCGATTCAACTCAAAAAGGTTGTCCAATCATCGAAAAGATGAATGACGACCTTTTTTGTCTACAAAAATACAAAGTTTTCTTAGAATGAGATTTTCTTATGGCGTTGACTCTATTTTATCCTTCACCAATCGCCTCATACGTTTGTTCTAGTTTTCATGCGATAAATAATAGGATACCAACTCTTTTGCATCTGATAAACAAAAATAAAACCTATGTATCTTTGACAAACGGCTATAATTCCATTCCTGGCATCATTGGCGGAGCGCTAGGTTTTATTATACCCATCCCCTTCCCTATCTCAGGATTACTCGTTTCACATACTTTCCCTAGTTCTTTGCTTATTAGATCAGTCAATTGTTTTTTCCCCTGCTGTTTTTCCTGAACTGCTGTTTCACGCTTAAAGTTATCTGGATTGGTTAGTAGGTAACTATAAATATCTCTCCAACTCATCTGAAGATCTCGTTCTATTTTTTTTCGTTTTTTATCCACTTTACCACCACTAAATAGATTGAGCGTTTTTCCGCCAGGGTTAATCCTGAATCGTATAATTTTTTCTAGCTGCATAGATCTTTTAAGATATAAACGTATTATGACATAATAGTCTATTTTATTTTGATTAAAACAAGGATTCTTTACATTCCCTAATTTTTTTAACGTTTGATCTAGCTCCTTAAGATTGTGGAGATTATTTTTTAATTGTTGCTTTCGTTGTTTTTCAGTCAATTCTTTAGTAACCAGTTTTAGTTCTTTTGTTGTTACTTTTTCTTTTGCTGCTATATTTTTTTCGGTTGCTGCTTCCTCTTCTGTTACTACATTATTTTTTGTTGCTGCTTCCTCTTTTAGTTTGTCATCCTCCGGTGTATTTTTTTCATCTGCGACAACTTTAGTGTTCACCACGTACTTTAATAAAGAATGATCGATCCATTTTTCACCTCTCCTACCAGTTAAATACTGCATTTCCTTCGTCAGTTTTTTTATCTCAGACTTGCAATTTTTGATTTCTTTTGCTATTTCGTTAAGCTCTTTTTTTTTGCTCTTGATCGTTTCACCATGTACTCGCTTGGTGCTTTTATATAATGCATTTTTTTTTGCTTTCACTGCGTTTTGAAGTTCCTGCTCACAATCTTCCTTTTTTTTAATTTGAGAATGCTTTTTCTTATACCAATCCTCTCTTTTCTTAGCCCGTTCTTCAATTTCTCTCTTTAGTTCATTTTTCAACTCTATGTATAGCTCAGTGCATTTGTGTACGTTTTCAAGTGGTTCTAAGTTTTCCCGCAATTTGACTTCTAATGAATCAACGGTTGACATCAATTGTTCTTTTCCCATATTTTCTTGATTTTTTGTTTTCTCAAATAATGGTTTTGTCATCCTAACAACTTCCTTCCTTTTTTCATTTTTACTTATCTAAAGTAACATGGTTCATTGGTCTTGATAAAACTACTTTTTCTAAAAAAGCGAATTAATCGTTTTTTTCTAACAAAAGAAATTCCTACGCTAGTTCTAACGATATTGATCCCCTTTCCGACAAAAAAAGGGACTGGGACAAAAGTTGTCTCAGTCTCTTCTAGTATCTCTAAAAACGAATAAACGGTGTTCAAAGAGCTGACCTTCGGCGATAAGTCAAAAAATCTCAAAACATGGGAAGCTGTTTCGCGATTTCCATCCTTAACGCTCAGGTCAAAACACTCTTTTCACGACCTCTTGTTCACGGTGAGACAAAAGTAGCATCTTCGGAAATAAGCCGAAATTTACCAAAAATTTGAGAAGCAATTTTCGGAAATTCCTTCTTATTTCTTGATGCTGAACACTTTTGTCTCAACCTCTTGATTAACTATAATTGTATTGAATTAACCATTATAAGCATCAAGAATGATTTGTTTTAGCTCACTGATCAATGGCTCTTTTGGATTTGCTGTTGTACATTGATCTTCATAAGCAAGTTCTGCCATACGGTCAACCGTTGAATCTAAGGTTTCTTGTGTCACACCTTGCGCCTTCAAGCTCATATTGATTCCAACTGATTGTCCTAATTCATAAACTGCTGTTGCTAAAGCTTCAACTAATTCCGCTGTTGTTTGTCCTTTTAACCCTAAGAACTTAGCAATATCTGCATAGTCTGTATCTGCACGGAAGTAATCATATTTAGGGAACATTGCATGTTTTTGTGGATCTTTTGCATTATAGCGGATGATATGTGGTAATAAAATGGCATTTGTACGACCATGTGGGATACCATATTCTCCACCAATTTTATGCGCAACTGAGTGACAAATTCCTAAGAAGGCGTTCGCAAATGCCATCCCTGCCATTGTAGAAGCGTTGTGCATTTTTTCTCGTGATTCCATATCAGGAGTTTTCACTGATTTTTCTAGGTAATCGAAGACTAATTTGATTGCTTGTAAGCTCAATCCTCTTGTATAATCAGAAGCCATAACAGAAACATAAGACTCAATCGCATGAGTTAATACGTCCATCCCTGTATCTGCCGTGACAGAAGCTGGTACTGACATGACAAATTGTGGGTCGACGATTGCTACATCTGGTGTTAATGCATAATCTGCCAATGGATATTTCACATGTGTATCACTATCTGTGATAACGGCAAAAGGTGTTACTTCAGAACCCGTTCCTGAAGTTGTCGGAATACACACAAATTGTGTTTTTTCTGGTTTATCGATCTTATATGTCCGTTTACGGATATCTAAGAATTTTTGTTTTGCTCCAAAGAATGAAGTATCTGGGTGTTCATAGAACATCCACATTCCTTTAGCAGCATCCATTGCAGAACCGCCACCTAATGCAATCACTGTGTCTGGTTTGAAATCAGCCATCAATTTCGTTCCTGCATAGACTGTGTTTGTTGAAGGATTTGGCTCAACTTCTGAGAAGACTTCGATTTTCACATCATTTTTACGTCTTGATAGTACTTCACGAACCGTATCACAGTAACCAAACTGCACCATACCAGGATCACAAACGATCATGACACGCTCTACGTTTTCCATTTTTTCTAAATAAAGCAAAGAGTTCTTTTCAAAGAAGATTTTTGGTGGTAATTTGAACCATTGCATATTATTTCTCCGTTTCGCTACAGTTTTGACATTGATCAAGTTGATGGCACTTACATTTCTAGAAACAGAATTTTTACCATATGAACCACAACCTAAAGTTAGTGAAGGGATCATTTCGTTGTAGATATTTCCGATTCCACCTTCTGCTGAAGGAGTATTTACTAAGATACGGCAAGCTTTCATCCGTAGACCAAACTTCACATGTAGCTCTTCATCCTCTGAGTGAATCACTGCAGTATGGCCTAACCCGCCTAAGTTCAACATTCCTTCGCATAATTCAAAGGCATGTTCTGTATTGTTTGCTTTAACCATTGCAAGTACTGGAGAAAGTTTTTCACGTGAAAGAGGGTAATCCGCTCCGACACCTTCTAATTCAGCTACTAACATTTTTGTCCCTTCTGGAACTTTGATGCCAGCTAGTTTTGCAATGTCCATTGCAGAATGTCCAACGATTGCTGGATTTACTGCGTATTTACCTTCATTCATCACTGCATCTTCTAATTTTGAAAGTTCAGCAGGTTTCACAAAATAGACTTGATGTGCTTGGAATTCTGCTTTAACTGCAGCATAGACTTCTTTGTCAACGATTACTGCTTGCTCAGAAGCACAAATCATTCCGTTATCGAACGTTTTAGAAACGATCAAGTCATTCACTGCTCGTTTGATTTTTGCTGTTTTTTCAATATATGCTGGTACATTACCTGGTCCAACACCTAAAGCTGGCTTTCCTGTTGAATAAGCAGATTTCACCATTCCTGCCCCACCAGTAGCTAAAACAATTGCGATCCCTGGATGATTCATCAACATTGAAGTCGCTTCAATCGATGGATGTTCAATCCATTGAATACAATTTTCAGGTGCGCCAGCTGCGATCGCTGCATCACGAACGACACGTGCTGCTTCAGCAGAAGATTTTTGAGCACTTGGATGGAATGCAAAAACGATTGGGTTTCTTGTTTTCAACGCGATCATTGATTTAAAAATTGTCGTTGATGTTGGGTTAGTTGTTGGAGTTACCCCACAAACCACACCAACTGGTTCAGCAATTTCAATCAAGCCTTTTTGAACATCTTCATTGATGACACCAACTGTTTTATCGTGCTTGATGTTATTCCAAATATATTCAGAAGCATACATATTTTTGATCGCTTTATCTTCATAGATCCCACGACCAGTTTCTTCAACTGCCATTTTAGCTAACGGCATATGTTGATCTAATGCTGCCATTGCCATTTCATGCACAATATGATCTACTTTTTCTTGATCAAAGTTTTCCATCTCTTTTAATGCGACATTTGCTTTCGTTGCTAATTCATCAATCATTCCTTGAACATCAATAGTTTTTGGTTGTTCTTTCTCCATTACTTTAGCCATTGTCTTCCTCCTAATGGGTCATGGTTGTTTGTTAATTAATTCACATTCTCATCATACAACAAACCTTTTCAGATGTAAACCTTTATTGTGATTTTTTTCACAGTTTTTTAAATTTCGATTAAATCCTTTATTTATCAGTGTTTTTATTTATTATCCTAATTATCCAAAGTATTTTATCAAAAAAACAGTTTATTCAAAACTTAACAAAGTCAGAGTTTTAGGATAAAAAAAGAGCCCGAGACACCGTCTCAGACTCAACTACTAAGCTTTACCTATTTGTTTTCTTTACTATCTTCAGGTGTTTCAACAGTTTCAGTAGCTTCTTCTTTCACTTCTACTGTTTCAGCAACTTTTGGTTCTGTTTTTTCTACCGTATTTACTGTCGAATCATTGGTTACGACAGTTCCAGGTTTAACCGTTTTGATGGCTGCTCGATCGTATTCTAGAAAAATCCCTTCACAATCTATAACAACTGTGCGTTTTTCATTGTCGATCTCTGAAACAACACCATGTAATCCGCCGATTGTAACTACTTCATCGCCTGATTTCATACTGTCTAGTAAATTTTGTCGTTCTTGTTGTTGTTTCTTTTGTGAACGTGACATAAAATACCACATTGCTAAAAGAGCAACGAACATGACTAACATTGGTAATGATCCCATTTTTTTCACCTCACTAACATGTATCTACACACTCAACTTTAGCAGAAAAAGGCGTGAGACACTAGTTTTTTACATAAATTTAGTGAAAAAGATTAGAAACTTTTGGCATTCTCTTTATTAAACCCATATTCCTCAAAAAAGGCTGCTCGAAATTCTAATAAATTGTCATCCATGATCGCTTGACGCACTTGTTTCATCAAGTTTAATAAGAAGTACAAGTTATGGTAAGACGTTAACCGTATCCCAAATGTTTCATCACATTTGATCAAATGACGAATATACGCACGTGTATAATTTTTACATGTGTAGCAGTCACATTTCTCATCGATTGGGCGGAAGTCATGTGCGTATTGTGCATTTTTCACGACTAAGCGTCCTTGTGAAGTCATACAAGTACCATTTCTTGCGATACGTGTAGGCAAGACACAGTCAAACATATCGACTCCTCTAATCACGCCGTCAATCAATGAATCTGCTGCACCAACACCCATTAAATAACGTGGTTTATCCTCAGGGATCAATGGTGTTGTAAACTCTAACACACGGTTCATTTCTGATTTAGGTTCGCCAACAGACAAACCACCGATTGAATAGCCAGGGAAATCCATTGAGATCAAATCTTTTGCACTTTGGCGACGTAAATCTTCAAACCCAGCTCCTTGAATGATACCAAATAATCCTTGACGATCAGGATTCAGATGGGCTTTTAAGCCTCGCTCAGCCCAACGTGAGGTCCTTTCCACTGATTTTTTGACATAATCATAGCTTTCATCAAAAGGAGGACATTCATCGAAGCTCATCATGATGTCTGATCCTAATTTATTTTGGATATTAATTGCTTTTTCTGGTGATAAAAACATCCGAGAACCATTTAAATGATTTTTAAAATGGACACCCTCTTCTTCGATGTTACGCATATCGCTTAGCGAGAACACTTGAAAACCACCTGAATCTGTCAAAATCGGTTGATCCCAATTCATGAACTTGTGTAAGCCGCCTGCTTCTTCTACCAAGTCTTCTCCAGGTCTTAACCATAAATGGTACGTATTACTTAAAATGACTCCCGCACCCATTGCTTTTAATTCTTCAGGTGACATGGTTTTGACAGTTGCTAGTGTTCCCACAGGCATAAACATTGGTGTGGGAAATGTCCCATGAGGAGTGATCAATTCACCAAGACGGGCACCGGTATGTTTTTCTTTTTTGATTAAACGATAACGAATGGCAGGTTGTGTCATTCAATTCCCTACTTTCTCTATAATAATCGCATTGACAACTCCCATCATCATAATCGTTCTAACTCTTTTTTGCAAGGGTTCATTGGGTAACAGGTGTTTATTTAACCTTCATTTTTTAAAGAAATTATAATAACAGATAAAAGATAAAGAAAGCCAAATTGTTTCTTCTTTGTTATACTTATGGCATAAATAAAAAGGAGTGAAACTCATGCTATCTTCAAAAGAACTGAAACAACAAGCAAAAGACAGTTTAAAAGGACGCTGGGGACAAGCTGTATTATTGAATTTAGTCCCAACGTTAATCACAATTGCACTCATTATGATCATAGCTATTCCGACCGCTTTATTATTTGCTCATTCTTATAATGATCCTGCAGCTGTCCAAGATATGGCAAACAATACCAACGGAGGTGCTGCTTCTAGCGGTGGTGGTATTGTGTCTGGTATTATCAGCGCACTATTTATGAGTGGGATCTCATGGACCTATCTAGATATCCTGCGTGGAACCAAATCGACCATCGAACCATTTAAAGATGCCTTTCGTGGTTTTACAGGATTATTTCTTGGTGGTGTGATTTTACTAGCTATTTTGATTTCGATCTTTACTACTTTATGGGCGTTATTATTCATGGGCGTTATTATTCGTTATTCCTGGTATCATCAAAAGTTATTCTTATTCCCAAAGTTACTTCATTTACTATGATGTTATCACTGAAACAGGGGAAAAACCAGGAGTGCTCAATACGATCACTGCTAGTCGTAAATTAATGGATGGCTACAAAGGTAAATTGTTCTGGCTTGATCTATCCTTTATTGGCTGGCATATCTTAGCCATGCTAACTGCTGGAATTGGTTATTTATGGTTAAATCCTTATATTACAGCAACTAAAGCAGCTTTTTATGAACAATTGCCAAAAAACGTATAAAAATCAATGTCCAATGAAACGACCCTCAAAAGTTAGACCAAAAATCTAACTTTTGAGGGTCGTTTCACATGCTTCAGCCGCAGTCGCTTTTTTCATTTCGCTCACTTCTGCTCAGCTTTTAGAACTTCGCCAGTATACGCATCAACTTTGACTGTCACTTTTTTTATTTTTTCTTTAATAGTAATTGTCCAATACGATTTCCCTGATTGTCTTTCAAGGAACCACTTTACCGCTTTTCCTGTCCCATTCGTTTTTTCAGCTACATTTTCAGCTACTTTAGTAACTTCCGATAAACTTTTTAAGTTTTTGATATTGAACAGATCTGCGGATTGCTCGGTAGTGGCTTGTTCGTGTTTGTTTCGTCTGCGATATACTTTTTTTTTTGATGTTCGCTGTTTTAGTTGAAATTCTTACGCTGCATTCTTTAGTTGCATCTCTACCAGTAATTTCGTAATAGTAAGGACCAACAGTCTGACTAACTTTCACAGAAGTAATCGCTTGATTAGGATAACAAGTCTGATAAGTTTCAAGTGCTTCTTTTAATGATACATTGAATTTTTCCGGCTCCTCAATTTCATCCGCAGATGTGGACGAACTAGAAACATTGGCAACCTTGATTTCTTTCGTTTCATTCCCATAATTTTCATAAGGATAATTAAAAACAAACATCACCAACATCCCCAAACTAAAACTAGTTAATACCGTTAAACACCATACAAACAACTTCATCTTTTCCGCTCCTTCACAATCAATTGTTAGATTCTTGAAATGAACGATTAATCGTTCTTTTTTTAGGAGTTTGAGGCTGGATGAATTGAATCCTCCAGCCTCATTGAGAGAATATAAGAGATAAAGCAAATAATATATCCCTATGTCTTTATTCTACTTAAATCTTTCATCTTATTTTTTTTATTTTTTTACCATCTAGTCATGAACAAATAAAAAAAAAACATATTAGAAAAGCTCCCCCATGGCTTTTCTAATATGTTTCATCATTACTTTTGATGGAAAGGAACGATTTTAGAAGTCAGTGTCACTGATTTCTAAATTTACTGTTACATTTCCACGCAAAGCTTTTGAGTAAGGGCAAACTTGATCTGCTTCTTCAACAAAACGTATTGCTTCATCTTTCGGCATATCTTTGATAAAGACTGTCAAAAGAACTTCTATTGTAAAATCTGCCTCTCCATGATTCAGCAAGGCAACGTTTGCTTTTACTGAACTAGGTTGATTGATGTTTTTTCTAGATAAAACTAATTCTAAGGCACCGTTAAAACAGGCACTATAAGCTGCTGCAAAGAGCTCTTCGGGATTTGTTGCATCCGTGTTTTGGGTTCCAGGTGCTGCGACATCATACAAAAATTTTTTCTCTTGTGAATAAATTTTACCACTACGACCACCTGTATTAATAGTAGCTACCTCATAAATTTTGCTCATAAATTTCGCCCTCCAAAGTTGATTGTAAATATAGTAGTTGGCATCTAGGTAATTGGGTATCACATAAAAGGTTAGTGTATAGGAATGATTGGGTTGTTTACAAGAATAGTAAATTTTACCTGAAACCAAACTGCGTCTATTTACTTCTTTACTCTAAAGGATTATTCAACGTCATTTTTTCTTAAAAAAAATACGAATCTACTCTTTATTGAAATTATTAAAAATTTTGAGCAAGGAAACTACTCGTGTTCAATTTTCTTTTTTCCATTTCCCTAAACCACTCAAAATAGGGTTATAGCCAAACAAAGACGTTAGTAAAAAATAGATAGGGACGGCTATAGAAACTTGGATTAGATTAGTCAAAAAGGTAGGTGACATGCCATTTGTAATTATTCTTGTAACGAACCACATAATAATGGATGAACAAAAAATAACCAGTAAGTTTTTTTTCTTAAAGCTAAAATTTGTTTGATTCAAGAATGATTTTGTACGTACCACTGTTACAAAAATTTCTGCTAAAAGGTTTGAAAAAACCACTCCAAAAAAACCGATCCACGGTAACAAGATTAAATTAGATAAAATATTGATAACCGCACCAATTAATACAGATTTATTGTAGATTTTTACTTTGCCAATCGGTATCAAATATTGTCTAGAAATGGACATACCTAAGGGCATCACAACGATCAAAATAGAAAAAAGTGGAATAACTTTATTGATGAATAAGAATTCTTTCCCAAAAAACCAGGGAACTAATTTATCGTAAACCGTAAGCATCCCGAACATCGCTGGAACACTAAAATATAATTGTAAATGAATCGTCTTATCAATGATGTCCACCATCTTATTAATGTTTCCTTTGGCATATAACCCACTCATGTGCGGTAATAGCACCATATCAAGCGTTGTAATAACCGTGATAAATACCGTATTGATTGTTAATGAATTAGTGTAATAACCAACAGCTGTACTACCAATAAAAACACCCAATAAAGTCTTGTTTAGATTCGTATAAAGTAAAATAGCAACCTGTGGGATAAAAAATTCAAAAGATGATCGGATATGTCTAAAGCTATCTAAGAATGCTACCTTTTTAAAATTTATATGTTTATGAATAAATAGCCATGTCAATAGTTGAGATAATAAGGTTCCTACTGACTGTAGTAAAACATATAAAATCGTATCAGAAGAATCTTTAATCAAAAAGATAATTAAAATGAAAGTAACAAATTGAATTCCCAGATTGATCATGCTCGTTTTTCTGAAATCCTCGATTCCCATAAAAAACCACGAAATGTCAAACATAACAGCTATAATAGTGAGACTTTGTATATAGAAATAGATCTTATTACCTAAAAAAGTAGTAAATAACAAAAAAACTAAAAGTGTAATACATGTTAAAACTGCTTTTAATAAACAGATTTCCCAAAACGTTTTTGAAATATTTTCTTTACGATTATAAACTAATGCGATTTCTCGATTCCCATACATCGAGATCCCTAAACTAGCGACTAACACAAAATATTGAGTAATCGAATTGGTGTAATTAAAAATCCCTAATCCTCCAGGACCTAATGCTTTTGAAACAATTGGGACTGTAATGATTGGCATGATAATCTTTGTCAGTTGAAATAATGACTGATACCCAAAATTTTTAAGCACATGTTTCAATTCTATTAGTCCCTTCCAAATATATCTCGCGTATAGACTTTCATTTCTACATCTTTGAGTAACGGATCAAATCGATTGGCTAATATCACATCTGAATGCTTCTTGAACTCATCAATGTCCTTTATTACTTTAAATGTCGAAAAATGCTCCTTCTTCACTGTCGGTTCATAAATGACTACGTTAATGCCTTGATCTTTCAAAAGACGCATGATACTTAAAATAGATGAATATCTGAAATTATCAGAGCCCGCCTTCATTGTTAAACGATAAATCCCTACTATATCTGGATTTTTTTCCATGATACGATCTGCAATAAATGTTTTTCTTGTATCATTTGACTGAACGATGGCTTGGATCAGATCATTTGGCACGTGCTGGTAATTCGCTAGTAATTGTTTCGTATCCTTCGGTAAACAATATCCGCCATAACCAAAAGAAGGATTATTATAATAGTCCCCTATTCTTGGGTCCATTGAAACCCCCGAGATAATTTGAGCTGTATCTAATCCATTCATTTCAGCATAAGTATCAAGTTCATTGAAATAAGCAATCCTTAATGCTAAATAGGTATTAGAAAACAGTTTGATCGCTTCTGCTTCTGTTGAATCAGTTAAAATAACAGGAACATCTTTTATTCGAGTATTTTTTTTAAACATCGAAGCAATTTTTTGTCCTCTTTTCGTGTTTTCGCCTACAACGATACGAGAAGGATAGAGATTATCATACAATGCTTTTCCTTCCCGCAAAAATTCTGGTGAAAAAATAAAATCCTCTGATTGATATTTCTTTTTTAAATACTTAATATAACCTAAAGGAATCGTTGACTTAATGATAAATACAGCATCCGTACGTACTGCCTTTACCTTTTCGATTACTTCTTCTATGGAGGAAGTATCGAATAGGTTTTTTTCTTCATCATAATCGGTTGGAGTAGCAATCAAAATAAATTTTCCCCATGATGCTGCACTTTTGAAGTCTTGTGTAAAAGTTATTCCCAATTCTCTATTATTCAAAAATTCTTGGATCTCTTTATCTTCGATTGGGGAACAACCTTTTATTAGTTTCTCGATTTTTTTCTGATCGATATCATAAGCAACCACATCATTATTTTGGGCAAGCAACAATGCATTTGCTAGCCCTACATAGCCCATACCGAAAACAGATAGTCTCATTTCTTACACCTTACTTATTTTTTTATTTTTTGCTTGTTTTAAAATTTTTTGTATTTTTTTATTATCCCCCCATACAGCCTTAGAATCATATTTTCTATCGGGATAGGCACCATAATCCAAATGAATATTCAAGTGATTATCTGCAATGAATTGTTCGACACGTTCTTTTAATTTAACAGGATAACCTGAGCAAATATTAATGATTCCTGAGATTTCGTCTTGTTCAACAGCTGCTGCTACTTGAAAACAAAAATCATCATAGTCTAAAAAATCGTATTGGTTTTCCCCCATTGTAAAAGGAAAGTTTACCTCTTCTTCCTTGGCTTTCTCAATGATTTTTGAAAAAACCGAACTACCACCCGGTTGATTCGATACAATGTAATAAGCACGCAACCATTGAAATTTTTTATTGGTTTCTTTAGCCATAAACGAACTGAAATTTCTCAATGAATCTTTTGCAATGCCATAGTAACTCATTGGGTGTGTACTAGTGAATTCGTTAATGCAGCCTTCATAAAATCCAACTTCATGCATCGATCCCATCACTACGATTTTATCGATTCCTGATAAGAAAAATTTTTTTAAAAATAGTGCATGATCGGATAAGTTTCTAATATGACTTTCTGCATTATGGATAAATCCATCTTGCCATGCAAGATGGACTAATACGTTCGGTTCACCAAAATAATGATACGGATCAGAAATATCAAAAAGATTTTCTTGATAGATAGTGGCTTCTTTATTTATTCGATTCGTTCTGACATCTGTCGCAATAACTTCATTTCCATCATTGATCAGTTGGTCTACAATTCCAGTTCCTAAATAACCGTTTGCTCCAGTTACTAATATTTTCATCAATTCTCACTCCCAAAATTTACTATTTTTTCTATTATTTTTTCCCATGAGAAGAGGTCGAGTAACACCTGATCCCCAACAGGGATACGTTTTTTTCCCAAAAATTGAAGCATTTCGTTGATTGAGATCGGTGAATCATCATCCTTTACTTGATAAATATTTTGTTTTACTGCACTAAAAAATGGTGTTTCGCCTGATGTAATCACTGGAATTCCTTGATAAAGTGCTTCGGATACTTTGATAGCTGTCTCAATATTGGCACCTCGTAGATGTAACTTTAATGTACCGATAGCCATTGAAGCTTCACCATAAAGCTGTTCTAATTCTTGACGATCTTTATACCCATGAAATATAACGTATCCTTGTAATCGGTAAGATGCTACCAGTTGTTTTAACTCTTCAATTGCTGGTCCCCCACCAACAATGTCAAAGAAGACCTCTGGTGCTATCTCATCTTTTGTCCGATAATAATATTCAAGTCCTTCAATTAAACGATCCAGCCCATGATAAGGATAAAAATTTCCAACAGCAACTACCCGATGTGTAGGCTGTTCTTCATTTTTCTGATATAAATTGACTGGCAAATTATCCGGATCTACACCATTGTAAAAAGAAACCATCTTCGCCTTTTTTTTATTACTTGTCTTCGCCTCAATTACTGCAATCTTATTGCATTTTTTTTCATACAATCGATCACCTAAGTAATTCCATACTAGACTCAATCCACCCTTTAACTTATTGGGTGCTACATTCAATTGTTCTTTATAATAAGGATAAGTAGGAATTTCCATAATCGTTTGAATTGTTTTTTGCTGAGAGATACTTAACAGTTCACTCATTATTTTTGTATAATATTGATCCCGAAAATAGAAATGAGTCCATTCTCTCGACAACAATAATTTTTTTGTTGCTATTTGGATATCTTTTATTTTTTGACGGTGATTCGTTGCATCACTCTTTGTTAATAGACTGTCGTGAATCATCTGCTTGTCATAAAACTCACGTACTCTTATTTCTTGTTTTTTAAAATAAAGTAACCAACATTGCTTTTTATGATTGCTCATATACTTTGCTTGGGAACAGTTCTTTTTAAAAATACCTTTATTTTCTTCTGCAGAAATCCCACTCAAAAATAAGATGCTCATTGTATTTTGTCCTTTCTTATAGCCATTCATTCTGATAAAATAGCGGATTAAAAATCCTTTCAGGTATAGAGATCGAAAAATAAGAAACATAAAACCAAGCCAGAAGGTGAATAACTAACATCCCCCACAAAACGAGTTGATAATAGGTGACTTTTTTGTATTTATAACTAGCATTGATCACAGAAATATAAATCAAAGGCAATATACCTCTGGCTAAACGGTAAAATTCCACAGAATACCAAAGCAAAGGAATAAACATCAATAAAATCACCGAAGCATAAAACACATATTGTGAGAATAGTTTATTTTTTTGACTGATTGTACTTTTAGGAAATCCTAAATGTGCCCAGTATGCTAACCCCACATTCAGCAAGAAAAGAAAAATAACTTGTATCGAACCATTTGTTATTTTTTCAGTATATTGTTGGATTCTTCCGGAATTTGTTGAGAACTCTTCGATTAAATAATTCAAATAGGGAGGAGTTCCACTATAGATTACATAGATCAACTCCAGAAAAATTGCACCACCAACCATTAGTTGAATAAAAAACTTTTTGTTTTTTGAAGATAAAAATAAAAACGGTAGATAAAATAAACTGATCGTATGAAATAAGCTAGCGCTAATTATGCCAAAAAAATATTTTATTTTTTTATTTTCTACTAAATATGGAAATGAATAAATCACAAGAGATATCGCCACTAAATTCCTTAGTTGAATAGCATCAATAAAAAATAAAAATAACGTATAAATAATTATAAATAGATGAGTATTTACGCAATATTTTTTAACTGTCGCACCGATTAATAGGGTTGCAAATAAAAAGACCAACCCACGCATACCAAAGAGTCCTAAATTTAATTGTCGGCAAAACTGTGCAAAATAGTAAAAGCCGAATTCTGTCGCTTTATATTTGATACGTGCATCATCAAAATAAGTTGCTTTATAGTAGACCATGTCTGTATTTTCAGTACCACCTGCAAAAATCAATCCGAGGATCAAAACACTTAATAAGAGTAAATATTTATTGCGTTTATTTCTGAAAACTTCAATAAAATTAAGTATCAGTACAGCAAAATAAGCAACGATGATCATCCAGCAGACACCCTATTCAACATTTTTTTTATAAAACTGGTTCCATAAATCAACTGATTCAAGGTTCGATATCTCCGTTTTTCCATTAAACGACTCACCAGACATAAATAGTTTCTATAATACCGTGATGATTCTATGATTAAAGGTTTCTGTATTTTCTCTTTGGACAATAGTTGTTGGATATCTTGTAGCATCTTTTTTTGATTCGCTGTATTCATGCCGAATTGGGTATAGATATTCAACCCATGTCGTAAAAAATAAGTATAGCGATATTTTTGATAGTAGGGATAAACGCGTTCATTCCATTCAATTTCTCCAATTGTTTCTATAAATATTTGAAAATCTTTCACAGCTGAGGGATTATTTTTTAAAGAAGTACTCGTCAATTCACGTTGACTATATTGATAAACTACTTCGGGGACCAGCTGAATCGTTTGACATTTAGAAACATAGTTAAAATTGAATAAAGTATCTTCTTGCCCATAACGAAATCTTTCATCGAATTTCAAATCATACTCATCTATTATTTTTTTTCGGTACAAACAATTCCATAAATGGAGAAACGTCATTCGATGATCTAAATTAAACAAAGCATAAGCAATCTCTTTTTGATCCTTTAATTGCTTTTCTTCATAGGAGTAATCTATTTCAGACAAAAGCAGTTGTTTCTTATCAATCAACTGCATCGATTTGCCGCCTACGATCATATCTGCATCTCCGATTTTGTTAGACAAATAGACATAGATATTGGGATCAATTGCATCGTCTTGATCGATAAAACTAACAAATTCGCCTGTCGCATAAGCTAACCCTGTATTACGGGCTGCACAGATCCCCGCGTTTGTTTGATGAATCAATAATATACGTTCATCTTGTTGTGCAAATTTTTGGCAAATTTGATAACTATCATCTTGTGAACCATCATCAATCAAAATCAACTCGATGTTTTTGTAGGGCTGATTCAATAACGCTTGGAGTGTATTTTCTAAATACAAGCTTCCGTTATAGATTGGAACAATCACGCTAATTCTCTTCAATTTCCTTACTCCTTTCCACTGAAGATCCGATCGAGCCAAGTGGATAATTGATAGTTTTTGTAAAGTTGATCATTTAGTAAATGGTAGTCTGTCTCAATAAAACGTTGTGGAATAACTGGCTTTTTTCGGTCAACTACGCAAATATTATCAGGATGGTAAAAATCATAATTTTTCACTTCTGGATTTGTTGTAATCAGTTTTCTTCTCATTCCATGTGTCTCAATCGTACGCATCGTGAGACCTGATTGATTTGCTAGCTCTAGATCCAAAATAATTTTGCTCTCTTTAACCACTTCATTAACGATTGTTTGCGGAAGTGGTTGATAGATGAATTCTTCTTTTTTGGCTGTTGCGAGTGTCTTAGTTCCATATTTGTAATAATAAAAATGCCAGATAGAAGGAAGATATAGTTTGAAATAGTAGCTATATTGTTTTTTCTCACAAAGTTCTTTTACTTGATTGATAAATGAGTAACGCATGCTATGACCGAATCCCACAAAAGAAAAAAGATAGGTTGGCTCTTTTTTGTTTTTCTCATCGGAATTTATGTAGAATAATGGCAAAAAATTTAATTCTGCGTATTTCTTGCAGTCTTTCGCATCAAAACTATATAAATAATTAAAATAATCAAAGTATCTAGTCACTTGTGAAAATGTAGCAATTGAATCCCATAAATAGGCTAATTTAGGGATCGGTCCAACAATATCGGTCACCTCTTTGATGAACTTTTCAGGAAACAGTACTGGATTGATAACGAAAAAGTAATCATAATTTTCTTGTCCTATCGCTAATAAAATTTGCTTCAGATAACTCTCTCTTAAGGTATTGAACTTTGTAGAAAGTTTCATTTTGAGGTGTGAGTCCGAAGGGATCGCATTATAATACGTCACTTTTGCGCCTTTTCTTTCTAATTCTTCGATGATCAGCTGTGGATAATCGTAAAATTTCCATGCAATAAACAATATTTTTTTATCCTTTAAGCGTTTGTCCATACTATGCCTTCTCTCAATTTTCTCCGTTGTACTGTTTTGTAATCTCTCGAATCATTTGATTTAATGAATAATTTTTTTGATAGATCGCTATTATTTGTTGTTTGTCACAGCTATGCTCTGCATTTAGGATTGCTCGTGCAAATGAGTGAGGACTATCTGTATTTAATAAGCAACCACCTGTTTGTTCAATAATTTCTTCTACTCCTGTCACCTTTTTGCCAATAATCGGAACACCAGCGCGAATCGCTTCGATCAAAGAATAAGGCAACCCTTCATATCTCGAAGTGATCAAATAATGATCATACCCTGCAACGATTCGTTCACTATCCGTTCTTTCTCCTAATAAATGGACATTTCCCGTCAAATCGTGCTTGATTAAAAATGCTTTGACTTCTTTGAATAGTGGTCCATCCCCTGCCCAGACAAAATGATAATTAGGGTCTTGTTGAATGACTTCTTTTGCTACTTCCATAAATAAAAAAGGGTCTTTTTGAAAAGAAAGACGTGCGTTGTTACCAATAACAATATTCGATTCCTTCAACCCTAGAGATTCTTTGATCGTTTTTTTAGAAGGAAAGTCGATTGCAGGCAATCCATTGCGGATGACTATAAATTTGGATGGGTTATCAAGGTGTAATTTTATACCTGCCATTCGTTCTTCTTCAGATACATTAAACGTCTTCTTCGTTGCATACCTACTTAGCATCTTCTCTATCCAAATAAATAGTGTCTTCTTAGATTGCTTAAATTCCGAAGATAAGAAAGAATACGCATGTGGTGTATAAAAAACTTGCTCAATACGATTTCTTTTAGCAGCTATTCGCCCTAGCGCACCGGCTTTCGAACTATGACAATGCACAATATCCGGTTGAATTTCTTTCATTTGTTGTTTCAAGAAGCGGTAAGTAACATAATCATTTTTCACATCGACATTTCTAGTAAAGGTAGGACAGGGAATAAAGGTAGCTCGATCTTTTAACTGCATATATTGATCAGAAAAACAGTGATCCATTTTTTTTGTTCCATGAATAAAGTAAAGATCAAATTCTTCTTGGTCTAATTGTTCAATCAATTGAACGATATGTTTTCTTAAGCCGCCTTCCATTGATTCACTCAAGAGCAAAACTTTTTTTTTCATTTCCCTATCAACACGCTCCTTCAGGACGCAAAATAACAAAAAATGTACGATAGATGATTTTGAAATCAATATAAATACTTCGCTTTTCGATATATTCTAAATCTAGCATCACCATTTCAGAAAAACCGATATTGCTACGCCCGTTAATTTGCCATAAACCGGTACAACCTGGTTTGACCAATAGTCTTTGCTCATCATATTTCGTATATTGCGAAACCTCTCTTTGTAAAGATGGACGAGGACCAACTAAACTCATTTCACCTTTCAAAACATTCCATAGTTGTGGTAATTCATCTAAGCTTGTTTTACGAATGAATCGTCCAAATTTTGTTACACGTGGGTCATCTTTCATCTTGAACATCGCCCCTTCTACTTCATTCTTGCTCAGTAGCGTTGGGAGCTTTTTTTCTGCATCGACACACATCGAACGAAATTTATACATTTTGAATAACTGCTTATTTTTGCCTACTCGGTATTGGGAAAAAATGATTGGTTTTCCCGGCTCTTCCAGATATATCCTAAGAGCAATCCAAAGTAAGAGAGGTGATAAAACCACAAGGCCAATAAAGCTAAAAATAATATCAATGATTCTTTTAGAAAGTTCATATAATTTTTTGCGTTTCAGCTTCACACGATAAAATTGGACTCTCGAGCCAAAGCCCTCTTGAAATTTTTTCGTAACCTCGATATTTTCACTCATCCCATTGCCACCTTTCTTTATCGAATGGATCAAATCAACGAAAGAAACTAAATCGACGATGTTTCACTCTTTGATAAGTAAACGGCTCAATTTTGTTTTCGTATAGGATATCCATCGGCATTTTCTTTAATGATTTAACTTTTTCATTACCATAATCTTTTTGAATGATGTGATATGCTTCTTTTAAATAAAAATTCCTTTTTTCTAAACTATGGGCATCGGAAGCAATCATTTGAACCATATTTAATTGAATCATTGTTTTGGCAGTCTTTTGGATTTTTCGTCCAAACAAACCGACGATACTTGGTGCCGTTCCTTGAGCTAGCGCCCCCATATCTAAGAAAGGCAACAGTTTATTCGGATCATTAATGAATATCCTATTTCTTTCTGGGTGGACGATGATTGGTATATAGCCTTTAGCAATTAATTCAAAAAAGAGCTTTGTTGCATAAAGGGGAACGTCATTCGTCGGGAACTCTATTAGTAGAAACTGTTTTTGCTGCCCAAAACCAATAATTTCTCTTTTTTCTAAATCTTCTATCAACGTACCAGTAATACGATTTTCTTGACCTACGAGCAATTTCAGCTCAATATTGTTACGATCAAATTCAGTTTGTAATTTTGCTACTTCATTGGCTACATTCGTAGCGGGATTCAAAAATCGCCCATTCTTATGATGGGGGGTACACATCAAATGTGTGATTCCTTGTTCTCTGGCTTTCAACGCCATTTTGAGACTTTCATCGATGGTTTTCGGCCCATCGTCAACTCCTGGTAAAATATGACAATGTAAATCGATCATTTTTGAGCCCCACCTTTATTGATAACGACCTTTCTTTTTATCTCACTGATTACATACATTCCAATAGCCATAACCACAGCAAGTATCCCTGCATATATAAATGTTTGGACGAAAGACAATAAGTACCCCCGTACAAAGTAATAAACACTTTCCGTTAAAATACCGATCCGATCAATCACACCACTAAAATAGATCCATGTGGGTAATAATAGGAGTGTTCCGCCAGCGCCTAAAAACATCAAGGCGACAAATCGGAATTTTTGATGTGACCAATGAATGGTGTGGAGTAATAGCAGAAGTAGGCAAACCAAGATCACACCATTTCCAATAATCAATTGATTCAGCAACGGCTTAAATTGCTTCACTTTATTCACATAGTTAGCTAAAAATGGAATTTCTAACGATTTTTCGGTTGCTTCGATCGAAGAATCCACTAGCCTATTGATTACTTGTTCTTTGTCTTTCGTTACTTGTATGTTTTTTGTTTGAATATAGTGATTTAAATGTTGTTGGATTTTCTCTTTGATTTCTTCTTCTCCAGATAAATCGTATGTTTTCCTCATATAAAGGCTAGTTACATACTTTTTGACATTAGTTTGGACAAATGATAACGAGACAATCTCTTTTAACTGATTCGCCGGGACATTGCTACCTCTTCCAATATCTTGAATTTTCTCGTTAATTTCTTGTTGAACTAATTTTGTATATCGAGAATTTTCCATTTGCTTGCTCATGAAATTAGGATTTGCTAAGGTTACTCTGATACAAAGCAAAGACAAAAAGCAAAGACATGCAACCGAGCAAATATAGGTCAAAAATAAGCGTGCTGTTTTCTTTCTTAAACCTTTCTTCATGCCGACTATCCTTTGTTTATTTATTTTCATTGATCATCGGTCCTGCATGTAATTTTGCAGTTACAAATAATCGTTGATCCGTTAAGCCAATGCTGTCGATCGGATAACAGGTATATAGTATTAATTTGGCATTATTTCTTTGACGAATCTCCTGCTTTATCTGAGTATCATGTTTATTGGCTACTCTTACTTCTTCTACCTCATATTGATAGCTACCGTAATTCGTTTGGATTGTTATAATCTCTTGCGCTTTGATGTTAATTAACTTGCCAAATGAATCACTATTATGCCCAGCAATCAATGTAGTTCCTATTTCTCCTGGAAAAGTGGAACCCATATATTGTCCCGCGCCTTTTCTTAAAATAGTTGCTGAATCGCCAAAATATAATGGTGTTTTTAATTGGATCGAAGGGACAGATATCTCTCCATACAATTGACCATAATGAGGAAATTGAATTTTACTAGAAGAAATCTCGCTTTCTCCATTCGTAGAAAGTTGTTTGATAGCTTCTTTATGATTGTTCTCTTTAAATGTGGGTGCCTCTGCAAGTAACAATGTCTGGATAGAGGAGGTGACAAAGTGAATGACTGGTTTGCCAATCACATAAATCAAAGAATAATTGATGACCAAAAAAAGAAACGCCAACAGACATCCGTTAACTATTCGATTTAGCCCTCCCTTGATTCCTCTCTTACTCACTTCTACGTGCCACCCAATATGCGCCTCCAGCCAACATCAATACAGCACCTAAAGCCACATAGCTCGTGGTATAATCTGCACCGGTTTGTTTGATTTCATCTTCTGTAGAATAAATAGGAGTACCTGAAGGATCGACAACCGAAACGCCATCTCGATAAAAAGTCACTCTCAGATTTAAAATTTCTCCAATTTTTAAGACAATCGTTTTTAATTGCTCAATCACTGGACGTGGTAAAGCTTTGATCAGATTTTTTAGTGAATGGATCGAACGAACATCGACATTTTGTGAATTATCTAAGATCAATTGACGTGCTTCTCTTAAGTAATTTGCTACCTTTAACGCATTTTCATCTGACACCTGATGGACCTTCAGATAATTTTCTGCTTTTGTGATATCTGTAATATCAAAATCATATTTTTTCCCTTTCACCGTTACACCGGTATAAAGCTCATTTAAAATATCTCTTTCTGCGTTGGTGATTGCCCCTTGTGTTTCAGCATGAACTGCTGTCGGCAACAATAAACAGATAACTGACACCAATGTAAACAATATCCCTTTAAAATTTTTCATGATCTCTCCGCCTTTCATTAATAAATCCTGTAAATTTAGGATTAACTATGTCTTTTATTCTACTGAGAACCCTCACTTGATTTTTTTTGTTTTTTTAGCCTTCAAACGAATTACTTAAAAAAATAAAAAATGATTTGTATACATAAAAAGAGTTTGAGACAAAAAATTTTTGTCTCAAACTCTTTCATAATTATAAAAGGAAATAAATGAGAGACCTCAGTGTCAGCCTCTTACGACAAATGATTTTTTTCAAAACTTAGGGTCTTCTTTGAAAAAGTTCTTTTGTTTTGTCATTCGTGTACTTTGATGCTTTTCTCTTTAGCAAAGAGTTTCATTTGGAACATGATAGCAGGTCACGATCCATAGTAGTAATAGCCTTGATTTTCATCCTCTTTAGAAGCATTGTAAACTACTCCTAAAATATTGGCATTTACTAATTCCAGTAGATGTTTAGCTATTCGAAAATTCGCTTTTTTTGTTAACTTTTCACTGACTACCATAATCGTTCCATCCACTTTTGAAGACAGTATTTGTGCATCTGTCACGGCAGTCAAGGGAGGGGTATCGAATATGATCATGTCATAGGTTGCTTCCAACTCCTCAATCACTTCTTCTAAGCGAGAAGAACCTAACAATTCAGCCGGATTAGGAGGTTTCGGTCCACTTGTCATAACAGAAAGATTTTTTTCAAAACTTTCTTGTATACATTCTTTAGCCTTGATGTTTGTACCTAATAATGTGCTAAGACCTACATGTTTCTCTAAAGAAAAAATTTTGTCTAGGGTTGGCTTCCGCATATCTGCATCTATGATCAATACTTTTTGCCCTAGATTTGCGTAAACCACTGCTAAATTAGCTGCTGTAGTTGATTTACCTTCACCTACACCTGGCGAAGTAACCACTAATGTTTGCACTTTTTTACCATAAGGAAAACTATATTGGATATTGGTCCGAATCGTTCGATAGCGTTCTGTAATCGGTGAAGTTTTATCCATGATTGTAATTAAATTTTTTCTGACTGTGGCATTTCTTCCTCTTCTTGTCTTTCTCATTGATTACACCCTTACTTCTTTTTTCGATTTTTTTTCTCATTGTCATCCATATAAGGGATACTTCCCAGTACCACCATATTAAATTCATTTTGAATCGTCTCACTATCACTGATTGTTCGATCCATGAATTCTAATATCATAATGATCATCAAACCAATAAATAAACCAATAAGCAATCCTTTGGCCAAAACTATTTTTTTATGTGGCTCTGTTGGTGTTGCACTAAGCGTAGCTTTTGAAATAATCGAAATGCGATCTACATTGAGTAATTTTTTTGCATTCTTCTGAAATTTTTCGGCTGTAACGTTAGCAATGTATTGGGCAAGTTTTGGATCAGGATCCGTTGCGACAATCGAAAACATTTGAGAATTTTCCTTTTGTTTGATACTTATAAGGTTTCGTAATTGCTCAATTGTTAAATGGACACCAAAATTTTTCGCTAAGTCTTGAGACACCTCATCCATTATCAAGTCTCCAGTAATAATGTCTTTATAGGTGGTAATCATTTGCAAGTTGCTGTTGACATCATTAATGTCTGCCGTTTCGTTTTTAGGTAAAGTAACGATTAATTGGGCTTGTGATTCATACTTTGGGACTAAGACAAATGCAATCAAAAGCATGGACATAATTAAACCTAATAAAGCAGAAATCACAATCGCAAATTTTCTTTTTTTTATGATACGCCAAAATTTCTCTATGTTTACTGTTTGCTCCATCCTTATCTCTGATTCTCCTAAATAAAATTATTTATAAACTATTTTTGCTCGTTAATTGACGATGTTCACTTTGAAAGAAAATAATACTTTTTTTATCTTTCTTAGTTGCTATCAATTATCTAAGGGATACTACAGTCAACTATTGACTTAATCAATCTTACTGAAATTAGTTTTTTCATTATCCGTTACATATTTGATGACTGTATATTGCTTGAATGAATCTGGTTTTTCAAATGAAATCACTAGATCAAAATCAGACTCTTTACCTTCATAACTATATTTCCCATAAATTTCTTTGACATTTTTATATTCTTGGCCTTTTCCTTTAACTGTCTTTAAATCAGCTGTTGATAATGTTTCTTTAATAAACTTCAATTTTTTTGGGTCCAATTTATTATTTTGGGTAATCGTTTTTTCAGCAATTTTTGTTAATTGCTTTACTTCTATATCTTGCTTATCGGCCCATGTCATTTCACTACTTGTCTGCGTTGGTTGACTGGAAGAAGCTGTACTATCAGTGCTAGTTGTATTAGTAGTTTTAGTTGATTTACCTGCCGAGCAGCCTGCCAATGCGAAGACAACCATACTTGCTAAAATTATTTTTTTCATTTGTTCATCTCTCCTTAAAATCATTTATCTCATTCTTCCTAAATTAGTACAAAAAAATTTAGTTGCTATATTAGTATAGTATTTTCGTTCATAATACTTTCCTAATTTTTTTATAGAACCCCACAAAAAAATTAATAATAAAAAAAATCCCTTTTAAAATTGCTTATAGAATAACTATAGTTACCTTTATTTATATTGGTTCCCCCAAAATTTAACGAACAAAAAATGGATGTTTTGCGTTATAAAGTGATATTTACCAAGCGAAGGAAACTTCAAATGGAAGAGAATCAAATCTGTTTAGGAGAATTTAAAATGATTGAAGATTATATAGAAAAAGACATTATTAGAAAAGTAAAGTTAGTTGAATTTTTATTTGAATTAAAAGAACTGAACGTAAGCGAAACTGCAGAAAGATTGGGTGTGACATTCAACACAATCAAAGCGGATTTCCAAAAATTAGTCATTCGACTCGAAGATGATATCGACTATTATAAAATGACTAGTAGTCATCTACTGATATTTTTCAAACCATCTATTAGGCGCTATGATCTCATCAAACAAATTTACCAAGATTCTAATTTTTTAAGAGTTTGTTCCCGATATATCATGGGAGAAAATGATTATTTAACACTTGTGGATGAAGAGTTTTTATCTGTGACAAAAGTATTCAAAATAAAAAAAGATGTAGAGAACTATTTTGCAGAAGCACTCACCCCACTTACGAAGGAACCCGAAGAATCGCATGAGTTACAGTATCGCTTTTTGATCCTTTCAGTTTGGATGCGGTGTGACTATTTAGATACACAAATTGATCCCATAACAATGGAAAAAGCTGAAAAATATGCAGACAAACTACTTCATATCCTGTCTAATCGTTTAAATAAAACTCAATATACTTTCTTCAAATCCGCCATCTATCTTTCATTGGAACGGCGAAAAAGCAATCCAATTGTCTTTCCAAACGACACTATGAACATTTTTAAAGATGGTATCATTTTCAATATGTTTAGAGAGATTTTCATACAAATCGAGGAACCTTTAACAGATGAAGAGATAGCCTATCTAGCCCTTATTTACCGTACACTTCCTTACAATTCACCAAATTATTTCATGATCGAGATCGATTATCATTATGTAAGAAATCGCTTGATCACCAAGTTTAAAGAAATCGATTTATTGATCGAAATGTTTGAAAAAGAATTTGGTGTGAATTTATTTGGCAATATTTTGTTTGAAGTCCCCCTCTTTAACCTGCTATACACGTGTGCTTTGAACGTTGGTAATTTCTTAGTTACCAAACATATTTTCTTAAGTGCAGAGCAACTAGATTTATTAAATAAAGTCAAGTTTATTTTAAATAAATGGATTGAAGAACTTGATACTCCTATTCATCATATTCCTTATTTTCATCTGCAAGAATTTTGTCAGTTGACCTTTTTCATCTTGACCCATGGGAACCAATCAAAAATAGGTGTGGTCATCGTAGCAGAAAGTGAAACTTCGCATATCGTATTTCGGAATTCATTAGAAAAGAAAATGTCTACAAGTGATTTATTGATTGACACTACCCTTTATTATTCCATGGACGATGTGCCTAAATATATCAAAAAAACCGGTCATCTAATTATTTGTGAGCGAACGCTTTTGAATAAGGAAACCTTTAACACCGAGAATATTTTCCCAATCTCATTGAATTCCATCTCTAAGGATATCAATAAGATTGCGACACGTATCATGAACTTTGATTGATCTTCACTTGATACTGAAAAGAATTAGCAAGCAAGATCCAATTTGCTTGCTAATTCTTTTTTCTTTTCTATCACTAATAAAAAAGCTAGTTCAGTACCAATGATTTCACTCTGTTTGTTCGAATAAGCAATATTTCTTTTTTCCACTCAGTAAACTAGTTTGAACAAACTAAGAGCAAGGATGGGACAAAGATTATTTCTCTTCAAATCGCTACTATATAATCTTTATAATCTTTTGCTAATTCTTCTTCTGGCTCTTCGATGATATATCCTTGTTCCTTCAGCACTTTCTTAGTAACAACATAGTGTTTGACACCTGCTTCTACAATAACGACATTCGTTAAAATATTACTAATCTTCCCTGTAGCTAATTCCCCAGAGACAGCACAGGCCGAAACAGTGATTCCACGTTCTAATTTCATGATCATTTCTCCTAACTTCCTAAAATTACTTACTGTTATCATTATAAAAATTTACTTCTGCTCATTTTACAATTATTTTGGTAAAAATTTCTTCTAAGTTACTAAAAATGAAAAACATTCGTTCAAAGACCTTAAAGAATACTTTTTGCAATGAACTAGCAGAAAAAGAGAGCCGCTTTCCTCTTTTCTTAATTTATATTTTAGCAAAACATACAGATAACATTTTTTTATCTATTTCACCTCAGCCTATTTTTTTATCAATAAAATTAACTATCCATTCTTTTTCATTTTTAAACATACTGCTATATTCATACTAAAAACTTAAATGAATCTAGTTGAAAGATAGGATAGAAATAATACATTTCTTTAGCTTCCTTCGGTCAATGACTCTATTTAGTTGCACAAAGTATTAATTTTAACTATTTCTTCCTTTTTTTTAGAACAGCCTCAATAATTGAAAAAAAATCAAAGTCAGTTGGAATTTTTTACTTTTATATCAAAAAGACGAACTTTAACAAAAAAACGCTCAAAGCGTTCTCTATGCTTTGAGCGTCTTTCATACCTTTTATTTAACAGGTACATTTACAGAAACAAGTTGTTTTCCATCGAAACTTAGACTTTCAATTGTAAAACTATTTGCTGAAGCTGGAATTTTATTACCAATATAAACTTCAAATTGGTTGCCTTCTTTTAATTTAAAGCCTGGTTTGTATTCCTTATTATCAACAGTTAATTTGATAGAACGGATATCTCCTTTGTAAGTCCCTGTTAGATACTCTGAATTACGTGTATATTCATTTGGAACTAATTCTGGTTGGGAAACTGAAACTTCTTGACTTACTAAGACATTTCCAGATTTATCTAGACCTTCTAATTTTATAGATTTTGAATCAGCCGTGATTTTATTACCAATATAAACTTCAAATTGGTTTTCACCAGTGATTTTAAAACCAGGATTGCTTTCTTGTCCATCTACTACTAATTTGAATTTCTTAATGCCGTCACCGTTGAATGTACCTCTCATATATTCATCGCCACGGACATATTCATTGATACTTAAAGTTGGGGATTGCACAGTGATTTCTTTTGAAGTCAATTGTTGTCCTGATTTATCTAATCCAATCAGCGTAAATGTCGTTGTTCCTACTGGTACTTTGTTACCAATATATACTTCAAATTTATTACCTTCAGTGATTTTAAATCCTGGGTAATTTTCTTGTCCATTAACTACTAATTTGAATTTTTTAATTGCTTGACCTGTGAACGTCCCTGTTACATACTCATTGCCAGCTAGGTATTCATTTGGTTGTAACTCAGGATTTTGTACATTCACATCTTGAGAAACAATTTCTTGACCTGTTTTATCTATTCCCACTACTTTAATAGAATTAACATTTGCTGGTACTTTATTACCAACGTAAATCTCAAATTTACCGTCAGTTAATTTGAATCCTGGGAAGCTTTCTTGTCCATTAATAATCAATTTGAATTTTTTAACGCCTTCCCCTGCAACAGTACCTGTTAAGTATTCATTACCACGAATGTACTCATTAATTGTCAATTGCGGTGCTTCTACTGTTACATTTTGTTCGACAATTGTTTTACCGGCTTTATCTAATGCTTCAAGCTTAATAACTTTTGAACTTCCAGTAATTTTACTTCCGATATAAACTTCAAATTTACCATTTTCTAATTTAAAGCCTGGTTCATATACTTTACCATCAACAGTTAGTCGGAATTTATTAATGCTGTTGCCTTGGTAAGAGCCTGTCATGTATTCACTACCTAAAACAAATTTATCGACAGACAATGATGGTGCTTGAACTTGTACTGTTTGAGAAGCAACTTGTGTGCCTGCTGGGTTAAATGCTTTTAATGTAAACTCAGTTGTTCCTTCTGGGACACGATTTCCTACATATACTTCAAGTTTTCCATTTTTTAATTTAAAACCAGGTTCATAGGTTTGTCCATTGACAATCAATTGGAATTTTTTGATGTTCCCAGTAATTGTACCCGTTACATATTGATCTCCTAATGTATATGGATTAAGTGTTAATGTTTGTTTCGATTTTTCTTCAAGTGCTTCTTGTGCTTTTTGGATTTTGGCTAATAATTCTGTTTTTGTTTCGCTTGCTTTTAAAGCATCCACTTTTGCTTTGGCTGCATTGATTTGCTCTTGCGTATTTTCTGGTTTTGGTGTATCTCCATTGAATAACGCATTTACTGCTTCTGTGGCTGCTTGTACTTTCGCAGCTTCTTCAGTTGCTTCATCCAATGCTTGTTGTGCAGCAGTGATTTTTGCTAGTAAAGCTGTTTTTACTGTCTCATTTGTTAATGCATCTACTTTTGCTTTGGCTGCGTTAATTTGTTCTTGTGTATTTTCTGGTTTTGGTGTATCACCATTAAATAACGCATTTACTGCTTCTGTGGCTGCATTTTCTTTTTCTACTTCTGCATTTAAAGCATTTTGAGCTGTCGTAATTTTTGCTAATAAAGCTGTTTTTGCATCACTATTTGCTAATGCATCCACTTTAGCTTTAGCTGCATCAATTTGTTCTTGTGTATTTTCTGGTTTTGGTGTATCTCCATTGAATAACGCATTTACTGCTTCTGTGGCTGCTTGTACTTGTATTTCGTCTAAAGCATTCTGAGCTTTTGCAACCTTTGCAAGCAAGTCTTCTTTTGCTTGACTATATGGCAGAGCATTTACTAATGCTTTGGCAGCGTTAACCTGTTCACTTGTATTATTAGGTTTAGGTACTTGATTATCATTGAATAAGTTATTCACTGCTACCGTAGCTTTATTTATTTGATCTACTTCAGCGGATGCTTTATCTAGAAACGGTGTAAGGAAATTAGCCCAGTATGCTGAGATATAGCTACTACTAATATCTCTTGGAATATAATTATTCATTTCTTGACGAACATTATCAATTCTACTTTGAGTAACACCTGGAGCTAAGACACCACTCGTTGAATAAATTGAGTCAAGCAATGTACTGATTCTGTTTCTACTTGTGATTGCACTTTGTGGGACATCGGTGAATTTACGATAGTTACTTGTATTCCAACGAGCAATATCTCCCTTACCAGTAGCCACATTAATAGAAAAATTAGTTGATGTTCCTTCAGCTTGGAATGTCACTTGAACATTTATTGTATTTGAATATTGCGAAGTAGAAAACTTCACATTTTTCCCTTGAACATTAACCTTTATGTCATTCGCTGTTAATGTGGAACTAGGTTGTTTGAAGATTGAAAAAGTAATTTGAAAAGTAGCTCCTCGCACAGTATTTGGTAGTGTCCCAGAATAATTATTCGTCGGTGTTGATGGTAATACTTCTCCAATATTCCAATCAAAATTGGAAGGATTCACTGTTTTTCTTTCTGTAGCTGTTAGATTTTGTTTTTGAGTCAACGTGTTCTCGTTTGAAATAGCCTCCGAATTTTTTGTATTTTTTTCAGCAGTAGTTGCTGTTTGATTTTTTTCTGCTGCATAAACCAATGAGGTTCCTGCACTAGCTGCACTTGAAACAAGCACTAAGCCTGCAGCTGACGCAGCAAGTAGTTGTTTTCTAAGTTTTTTGCTTTTTGATAGATTTTTCTTTCCCATTTTACATTAAAACCTCCTATTAAATTGTCAATAAATTTTTATTGATAGACAAATTATAGGCGACCTCCAAAAAAAAATTTTTCACGTTTTTTCAATTTCAAGAATACTTATGTTAAAAAATAAAAATCTCCAATCGAATAAACGTCTATCCTTTTTCCAATAAAAAATGATTGCTCTCCTAAAGTTATCCACATCAAATATTGTTATATCAATGTCTTAACCTATTTCTAGCAAAATAAATTTCTTCTATCTTTTTTGAAATATAAAAAAAAATTATCTGAGCCACTAATAATATGCTTAGGTCCTAAACAGAAATCTTTATTTGGATAGGAGAAAGGATGAAATACAATGAAAAAGAAAATAATTGTTACTTCAGCTACTGGTATCATGCTATTTTCAAATTTACTTTTACCAAGTGCCCAAGTACTAGCTACCCAAGAAAATCTCTCATCAACTAATACTCAAGTTATTCCTAAAGCCTCAACGCAAAGTTTTACATTAAAAGGCTACGATAATACAACTTTTGCTCAAATCAGTGTTGCTAACAGTAACCTTCACTTGCAAACCTTCGCTGTTCAACCACATTGGGGCTTCTATGGAGATACTTACGCAAGTTTACAAATTAAGCGTGGAACACAAGACGTCTACAAAAAAAGCTTTGTCGGCAACCAAAAATTGACAGCTGAACAAAAAGATATTCCTTTGCAGGATGGAGATATCGTAACAATCACTCATCGTGAAGCGAATGATACTCGTTTTGCTGTCAATGACCCATCATTAAAAGGTAATACTTCTGGCGATTACACTTATGTCGTTAAAAATGGCAAATTAAGCAATATTACTTTACAACTAGCAGAAGCGACAAAAGCAGTCAATGATTTATTCAATGGCGACACACCTAAACTGGGCATCACCCAAGAACAAGCAGATGCAGCAGCGGCTAAACTTAACGCACTACCAAATTACCTGCCCCAACTTGGTCAATTATGGAATAAGCTAGAAAAAGCTTACAATGCTATCAGTGTCCATGCTGAGACACAAGGTTTCACCCTAAAAGGTTACTATGATCGAACATTTGCTCAAATTAGTGTAGTGAATAGTACTCTTCACTTACAAACAATGGCCGTTGAACCACACTCAAGATTTTATAGTGATATTTACGCAAGTTTACAAGTTAAACGTAGAACACAAGTGGTTTATCAAAAGGACTTTGTCGGCAATCAAAAATTGACAGCTGAACAAAAAGATATTCCTTTGCAGGATGGAGATATCGTAACGATCACTCATCGTGAAGCGAATGATACTCGTTTTGTTGCTACAGATCCTTCTTTAAAGGGCAATACTGCAGGCAATTATACCTATTTTGTTAAAAATGGCAAATTAGAAAACATCACTTTGCAACTGGCAGAAGCAACGAAAGCTGTCAACGAGTTGTTCAATGGCGACACACCTAAACTGGGCATTACCCAAGAGCAAGCAGATGCAGCAGCAGCTAAACTTAATGCACTACCGGATTATCTAACTCAACGCGATCAGTTATGGAATAAGCTGGAAAAGGCCTACAATGCCATCAGTGTTCAAGCTGAAACACAAGGATTTACCTTAAAAGGTTATGATAATACAACCTTTGCTCAAATCAGTGTTGCTAGAAGTAACCTCCACTTACAAACCCTCGCTGTCCAACCACATTGGGGCTTCTATGGAGATACTTACGCAAGTTTACAAATTAAACGTGGGACACAAGTGGTTTATCAAAAAAACTTTGTCGGCAACCAAAAATTGACAGCCGAACAAAAAGATATTCCTTTACAAAATGGGGATATCGTAACGATCACACATCGTGAAGCGAATGATACTCGTTTTGTTGCTACAGATCCTTCTTTAAAGGGCAATACTGCCGGCAATTACACCTATCTTGTTAAAAATGGCAAATTAGAAAACCTCACTTCGCAACTGGCAGAAGCGACGAAAGCCGTCAATGATTTATTCGATGGCGAAACACCTAAAGCTGAAAATACACAAGAACAATTAAACACAGCTTTAGAAAAAATCAATGCTTTACCTAACGGATTAGCTGAACGAACAGCTTTACAAAAAAAATATGACCAAGCTTATCTTGCATTAAAAACCTATAAAAAAACGATGTTCACCACAGCATATCCAGGAAATACTGCTGCTGCAGGAATTTTAATGGGGAAAGATCATGATCGTCAAGATTTAGGTATCCAATTAACAAAAGGTGCAAAAATTACCATTAGACAAACGAATCCAAAATTCACTTCAAAAATGACGTTGCGTTTATTAACCAATAATTCAAGTACTGAATCTGCTATTGATTTCACAACAAACAATGTCACACTAACTGCTAAAGCTTTAGCAGTACCATTTGTTTATACGCCATATAATCAAGAAAATGGGGAAAAACCACAATTAGAATTTACTGTAGAAGGACAAAAAATCCTATTACCAGTCTTTAGTAAAAATGGGGATATCGAAGCATTTAAAGATACTTGGAATCAAACAAAAGGTTATGGATTGATCAAAGGAAAGAGATTTCAAACTTTCTTACCTGAACAAAATCGCAATCAAGCTTTAAAAGTGGACCTCAACCGTCTAATTGATAAATATGATAATGATATTATCGGATCCTATAATGAATTATTAGGTTTATCTGACAATGACCCAAATCCATTGAACCGTTCTTCAGAACGTAGATATTTCTATAAAGCAGATGCTTCAGGTGCGGGTGCTCTTTATTATGGTGGCCTTTGGGCAGCACAAACTAGTACGTCTGGCGACGCTTGGTTAGGCGATGGTTGGGGAGTGCTTCATGAAACTGGTCACGGCT
Source organism: Enterococcus sp. DIV1682a (assembly GCF_051711005.1). Classification (NCBI taxonomy): domain Bacteria; kingdom Bacillati; phylum Bacillota; class Bacilli; order Lactobacillales; family Enterococcaceae; genus Enterococcus; species Enterococcus sp. DIV1682a. Next base: position 217,845 of record NZ_JBIOLT010000001.1, on the reverse strand, counting down.
ATCAAGGAAGCTTTATGAACAAAGGAATGGATGTCGGTGAAGTTTGGAATAATCTATATGGTGTAATTTATAATTACAAACACATGGGTAAAACTGCTGCCGATAAAAATTCTTGGCTTTATGATTATGGACACAAACAATCCATTGAAAATGCATTAAAGAATACAATCAATAGTGCTGATCCAAAATTCAATAGTCAAGATTTACGTAAAAAATTAGTCATTCTTTCAAACATCGTTGATAAAGCAGGAAATGAAGGCTTTACAAATTTCTATACAAACTACCGAAAATTTGCTAGTCAGTCAGGATTCAATGCCAATAACTATCCATTACCAGATTTGATCACAACTGAAATGGGTGCACCGAAGAAAGTGGACTTTTCTGCTGTCTTAAACGCTTGGGGCTTATCAGTATCAGAAAAAGCGAAAAAAGCAGCCGCAGATAATGGCTACCAACAAGTGGCTCATTTGGCACAAGTGGTTCCTGATAATCGATTAGATGCAGCGATTCAACAATTGACACAAAATAATCGTCTAAGTTCCGTTTTATCTTTAGTTACAAATGAAGAATTAAAACCATTGAATCTAACAAGCAACGTTACATTGAAGTTTAAAGATGGCAACTTGTTCGAAGGTATGAAATTGCGTATTTTAGATGGAAACAAACTTTATAAAGAAATTACTTTAGGTAGCGATCCAGTTACGATCAACAACATGCCAAATGGTGTATACTCTCTTGAATTGGGAACAGACACTGGTTATATCCAAAAACCATATCTTTTTGTGAAAGACAATGGTACAGTAACTATTTCATTAAATAACTATCTCAAAGAAGCCACAGAAGCTGTTGACCACTTATTCCAAGACAATGATCATTCGAAAATCAAGACAAATCTGATGCAAAAAGATATTGATCAAGCCAAGAAAAAAGTAACGGCTTTACCAAACAGTAGCCAAAAAGATAACTTATTGACACGATTAAATAATGCTTTTGATCAATTGCAAGAGTTTACTTTCAAAGGATTAGGAAACTTCCATTTTGCTTCCTTTGACGTAGCAAATGGCGTAGCAACCGTACGTACAATAGCTGGTACTCCGCATAGTTACTTCAATGATCGCTATGCAAGTATCACTATTTCACGTAATAATGAAACGCTCTATCAAAAAGAATACATTGGAGATCGTCATTATGATGCTAAAACGGATACGATCAATTTGAAGGAGGGCGACACAGTTACTGTGACACACCGAGAAGCAAATGCAACTCGTTTAGCCATCAATCATGAGAACTTGAAACACAATACAAGAGGAACATACCATTACGATGTACGTAACGGACAATTAGTTCTAAGAAAGTAAAAAATGTTATTAAAAATTCTATACTAACTATTTAACTGAAGCTGGAGCAACGATTGCGGCTCTTTGTCAATCATGAAGAGACTGGGACAAAACTTGTCTCAGTCTCTTCTAGTATTTCTAAATACGAATAAACGGTGAGATAAAACTAGTATCTTCGGAAAATTTGAGGAGCACCAAGCAGGTAACAATCAACATCAAAAACTAGTGTTTGTATTTCTTGTCAATTTTCGGAAATTCTTTCTTATTTCTTGATACTGAACAATTTTGTCTCAACCTCAAATTATAGAGTCACTATTGCCCCAGCCACTTTATTAAGGATGATTATTTTATGAAACGATCACGCAATCAAAAAATTGATCACTTGAGAGCATTAGCAATTTTGTGTATCATTCTTGCTCATACAGGATTACAAGGAATCCTGTTCAATTTGCGTTGTTTTGATGTGCCATTAATGGCCTTTTGTTTAGCTATTTCTTATTACTATAGCAGCAAGAATCTCTCCTATATTTCCTATGTCAAAAAAAGATTCACTCGTTTAATGGTTCCAACTTATATATTTCTGGCGTTATTATTTACATCACTTTTTTTCATTGCTCAGATTACCGATACTCCTTATCAATTTAATATTTTTTATATTTTGCACGCTTTTTTCATGGATACAGGTTATGGTTATGCTTGGATTATGCGAACGTTTTTTCTTGTATCTTTACTCATGCCCTTCCTGTATAAATTGAGCAAAAAATATCAGCACTTTGTGGAAATACTTGGTATTTTCACTTTATTATTAATCCTCCAAATCTTTTTAGTTTATTTGATTCCTTATGTTCCAAGCTCATGGCAAATCCTTTATACTCAACTCGTTCCTTTAGCTTTTGGCTATTGTCCGATTGCTTTACTAGGATTACTTGTTTTTCAATTAGACCGAAAAAAACTATTACACTTATCAATTGTTATCTTATGTTACTTAAGCATTAGTTTCTATCTCTACGGACTCCATGGATTAACTTACTTTAAATACCCACCACAGTTGCCTTTTATTTTATATGGCTGTTTCTGTGGCTGTTTCTTATGGTATATGTTAGCTAAATATGAAGGGAATTTCTTCGCCCCTATCAGTAATTATCTTTCTCTTCATTCACAAGAACTTTATTTTATTCATATTTTCTATATTTATATTTATGAGTTTTATTTACCAAAGGAAGGAAGTCTGTTAAACAATTGGTTCTTTAATTTTATCTATTTACTTTCTATGTCATTACTTACGTTGTTTTTGATCAATCAAGGCAAAAAGAAAGTAAAACAAATTAAGAACAAAACACGCCAAGTAGAATGTGACGAGTAACCGCAGAAGCAGGAAAGAGAAATCTCTCGCATCAACTTTCCCTACTGAAAGTCAGCTGTTTAAACGTCTTTTAGCCATTTTTTACATGCGAAAGAGCTTGGGCTGTTCGTTTTTGTCCCAAGCTCTTTTGATTTATTCTTCTTCTGCTTCAGGCAATTGATGAAATTTGATCAACTCATTCACAGCCACAGGTACGACTGATAAAAAGCCTACTAACAACCAATGGTTTAAGCTAATATGCACTAAGCCAAATAGTTCTTGGGTAAACGGTAATAGGGCAATGACCGTAGTGATGACTAATGAAAGTACTGCCATTTCCAATAATGATTTATTCGTTGCTAAGTTCACTTTGAAAATTGACTGACTGCTACGCACATTGAATACATGGAGGATTGACGAGTATGCTAACACTAAAAAGGCAACTGTCTGTCCAACTTCTTGTCCTGCATCGACCCAAGGGCTAATAGTATCGACATAGCTTCCCAAATAATAACCAAACAAAGTCACGATCGTAAATATAGTCGCATTGATCGCAATTTTTTGTAGTAATCCTCGAGCAAAAATCCCTTCATTCTTAGGAATCGGTGCTTCGTCCATGATCCCTTTTTCTGCTGGTTCACGCCCCAAAGCAAATCCAGGCAACCCATCAGCAACCACGTTGACAAACAACAATTGAACTGCTGTAAACGGTGCTCCCCAGCCCACTAGCATCGCAATCAACACAATAAAAATTTCTGAGACATTACAACTCAACAAAAAGTTGATTGCTTTACGAATGTTTTGATAGACGGAACGTCCTTGACTAACCGCATCGACGATCGTTGCAAAGTTGTCATCGGTCAAGATCATATCTGATGCACTCTGTGCCACGTCAGTTCCAGTGATTCCCATTGCACACCCTACGTCACTTGCCTTCAAGGCGGGTGCATCGTTGACGCCATCTCCAGTCATAGCAACTACGGCACCAGTTCGTTGCCATGATTTAACGATCCGGATCTTGTCTTCCGGCGTAACACGAGCATAGACAGAAAGGTCTTTGACACGTTCGTCTAATTCATCATCAGATAGTGCTTGTAGTTCTGAGCCCGACAGTGCTTCGGCTGGATTCGATAAAATCCCTAATTCTTTGGCTATGGCACTAGCCGTAACAACATGATCTCCTGTGATCATCACTGTTTTGATTCCTGCTTTTTTCGCTCGTTTGATTGCTCCTTTACTTTCAGGACGAGGCGGATCAATCATGCCGATCAAACCAATCAAACGTAAATCTTTTTCTAATGCTTCTGACGTGATTTCTTGCGGTTCTTCTTCATAGGTAGCATAACCTACCGCAATGACCCTTAAAGCTTTTTTCCCAAAACTGTCATTGACGATCGTGGCCTGTTCAATGTCTCCTGAAGTAAAACGCGAAGCTAGGACGTCAAAAGCGCCTTTTGTAATTGAAATATATTTTTCACCCATTTGATGAACCGTTGTCATCATCTTACGGTCTGAATCAAAGGGTAGTTCTGCCACTCTCGGGTACTTTTCTTCTAATTCCTCTTTTGTGTGATAATTTTCTTCAACCGCTCGTACGATCGCGGCTTCTGTAGGGTTTCCTTTGACAATCAATTCATCATTTTCTTTTTCGACCGTCACATCGGTACAAAGAGCAGCCATCTTCAAGATTTCCATCGCACTGTTGGTCATTGAGTCCTCTACATCAGTCACTTCATCTTCTTTGCTCCAAACTCGGCGGACACGCATTTTATTTTGTGTCAGCGTTCCCGTTTTATCTGAACAAATCACATTGGCTGTTCCTAAAGTCTCAACTGCGGGGAGCTGACGAATAATGGCATGTTTCTTCGCCATTTTTTGGACACCATATGCTAAAGTCAATGTAACGATAACTGTCAATGTTTCTGGCACCGCAGCGACGGCTAAAGAAATGGATGTCATAAACATTTCCAGTAAGGGTTCTCCTTGGAGTTCACCAATAATAAACACTAACGCTGCAGCAGCTAATGCGATAAAACTGATGCGTTTACCTAGTTGATTCAATCGAATTTGTAATGGTGTTTTTTGAGCAGTGTTGTCATTTAATAGTCCAGCGATCTTACCCATCTCGGTTTTCATCCCGATAGCGGTCACAATCGCTTTCCCACGACCAGCTGCGACTGTACACCCTTTAAACACCATATTGATTTGATCACCTAAGGCATCATCTTCTTGACTCACATAATCTGCATCTTTTTCGACCGCTTCACTTTCACCAGTCAGTGCCGATTCCTCTACTCTTAATTGCGAGGTTTCAACTAATCGAGCATCCGCCGCAATGGCTGAGCCAGATTCCAAGACCAGAACATCTCCCACAACTAGGTGTTCAGCATCCACTTTTTCAACTTTGCCATCTCGGATGACTGTGGCAGTTTGCTTGTTCATATCCTGAAGAGATTCCAACGCTTTTTCGGCATTTCCTTCTTGTACGATAGCTAATACTGAATTAATGATTACGATCGCAATGATCAACAGTCCTTCAAATAAATCCCCATGTTCGGTGGCAAAGGCAGTATAAAAAGAAATGACTGCTGCTACAAGTAAAATAATCGTAGTAAAATCAGATAAACTTCGTAAAAACTTTTTTGCCAATGACTCTTTAGGCGCTTCCTCAAATTTGTTTTTCCCTTGTTCTTGACTTCTTTTTTCTGCTTCTTGGGTCGTTAACCCCTGTTCAATTGTTGTTTTTGTTTCACTCTCCACTTCTTTCACTGTTTTCTTAAAATCATCCATCCTATTCCTCCTTTATTTTAAGCACACAAAAAAGGTACTTATTTTACTATACCATTGTTAAATTGCCTTATTCAACTATACCGCTTGTTGCTTCTCTAAAATAAGCATATCTCGTGAGCTTCTTTTTTGCAACCGCTAACAAAGCGTGCTATATTATAAGTGTAAGGAAGGAGGATACCATCAAATAAACAAAAGAATTTCTCGATAGATTAGTATAAGCAAACAAAGTTGTTAAAAGGTACAGGTTTCACCAATGAGGTCATGTGAAGTATAATCTTTTACAAATAGTGAATGCGTATGAGGCGTTAGATCATGCAGTATCTAAACCAGAAGTAACATGATACGTAAAAAAGAAGAACATGAATATCTGAAAACTGAATAGAATCAAGAGATGTTTCAACTGTTGAAGATGTAACAAAAACAAGATTTTTTGTTTATCAAGAAGAAATTCAACACGGTACTTTGCATGGGTCATGGAAAGTTACACTTATTTTGTTTATTTGATTCCTTCCGCATACGAAGAGCTGGGCTTATCGAGAGCCTAGCTTTTTTGTCGCCTGAGTTTATTTATCTTCTGCAAGAAACGAATCCATGTCTCCTACACTTTTTAATTCCAACTAAAACAAAGAATAGAAAAAAATCAGTCAAAGAACCCATTTTTCTAGTTGAGGATTCTTTGACTGATAATTTATAATGGGCAATTACTGCCATTTTGTTTAATCGTATTGAAACAGCTTTTTTATCTTTATTTGACAAACATTGCATCGCCGAAACTAAAGAAGCGATAACGTTCATCAATAGCATGTTGGTAAGCTGCTAATGTTAATTCTCGTCCAGCAAAGGCACTCACTAACATGACTAACGTTGATTTTGGTAAATGGAAGTTTGTTGAAAAGGCCTCTACTACTTTAAATTGATAACCTGGTGTGATGAAAATATCTGTCCAACCACTATCTGCTTTGATTTCACCATCAAATTTAGTTCCAATCGTTTCAAGTGTACGGATCGAAGTCGTTCCTACGGCGATGATCTTGCCACCATTTTGACGGACTTGATTTAAGCGACTTGCTGCTTCTTCTGTTAGACGATAAAATTCACTGTGCATATGGTGTTCTTCAATCTTGTCCACACTGACCGGCCGGAATGTTCCTAACCCTACGTGAAGTGTCAAATAAACGAGTTCTACCCCTTTTGCTTCGATTTCTGCTAACAATTCTTTGGTAAAATGTAATCCAGCTGTAGGAGCTGCTGCTGACCCGTTTTCTTTTGCATAAACAGTTTGGTAACGATCTGGATCCTCTAAACGTTCTTTGATATAAGGAGGTAAAGGCATTTCGCCCAATGATTCCAACGTTTCAAGAAAAATACCTTCGTATTCAAATTCAATGATTCTTCCGCCATGTTCTAATTCTTCTTTGACAACTGCTTGTAAGCGACCATCACCAAATGTAATTCGTGTACCTACCTTCGCACGTTTTGCCGGTTTGATCAACGTTTCCCAAGTATCTCCTTCTGTATTTGTCAAAAGTAATACTTCGAGGTGTGCACCTGTTTCAGTTTTTTCACCATATAAACGAGCTGGCAACACACGTGTATTATTCATCACTAGCGCATCTCCTGGATGCAATTCTTCTAGGATGTCATGGAAATGTTTATCCGACATTTCCCCAGTTGTACGATCTAAAACTAGTAACCGAGAATGGTCACGGTCTTTTAGTGGTGTTTGAGCGATCAACTCTTCTGGTAAATCAAAGTCAAAATCTTCTGTTGTTAACATATCGTCACTCACTTTCTATCTTCTGCCTTGTCATTCTAACATTTTTACTGTTGCCTTGGCAAAACCCGCACTCGAAAAAAGAAGAAAGAGAAACGAACGAACAAACCGATTTCTTGCAAATGATCGTTTTATTTTTTTATAGATTTGATTGCATCATTGATATGATTGAGTTCAAAACGTTCAATTGTGCCTCCAAATTCCGTAGTGATTAAGTCATTCAATTTCTTTGCATCTATTTCTTTGACAATTGCTAAGACCCCTTCTTGTCCTTCTGGGATACAGTTAGCAATATAATGAAAAACATTTTTAGATTTTTTCTCTGCATGATGCGCTTGCCCAAAACCAATGACATCGCCAATTGCCCAGCCAAAGATCGCCCCTAATGGACCACCGATAAAGCCAATGATAATACCTAAAATACTATCACGCCACTCATTCTTTTCGCCTGAAAGATTCTCAAAATCCATCACTGTGAATCCTCTTTCGTCAAACGCGCGTTGAGCTAACATTACTTGTTGAACCTCAACATCTGGTTTCAAATCATTTCTTTTAAGTTTATTGAACACTTCTAAGCAGTGAACATCTTCCGCCATGTTGATCACTATTAGTGTATTTTCCGGCTCTACTTCGATGTTTGGATCTAGAGCTAGATCTTCCATTTCATAAAAAGAAGAATAATCATTTAAATCACCTGAAGCAATTTTAGCCATCAACATTTCTGACTTATTGAGTTGATCGTCAGATACTTTTTGAAAGTTGCCCATTTGATCCTTGATTTCTTTATATTGATCTTCCGTCAAGACTTTTCCATTTTCAGTATTTCTATAATATTGTGCCATTGTCTTTTCAGCTCCTTCAAATAAATTGGATAAACATGTTCTACTAAAAAAATACATCAATTAAGTGACACTTTTTTATTTATTTTTTTTGTAATTAGAAAATAAATAAATAAAAAAATGCCTGAGTTTCTCACTCAAGCATTTTTTGTTCTTTAACATTTATTTCTTCAAATGATAACTATACGTACTTATCACGATATTTTCTCGCCAAGATAAACGAAGTCTTAATCGTAAACTTGTTTGATTGTGTAAGATATTTTGCCAACGACGGTTTGGTACAAACTGTGGAATCAATACTGTCGTCGTATAGTTTTGTTTTGCGGCATTTTTACTTACCAGATCAACGTAGCGGATAATTGGATTTTCAATGGAACGATAAGAAGAATGGACAACTGAAAAACGGACATCAGGAAAATGTTTCTTAAAGTCTGCTTCAATTTCTTTTTCTTTTGCTATATCTTCATCCAATGACACGTGCATGGCCACCACATAATCCCCGATCGAACGAGCATAATTGATCGCACCGATATTAACACGTGTGACATTTCCTACTAAAACCAGCACGGTATTTCCATCATAGTCATGTAACTTGGCGTCCGTTTCCAGTCTCAGCTGTTCTGCTACCTTTTTGTAGTGATCATGAATGCGATAGAAAATATACATCACAATTGGCATGATGATAAAGAATGGCCAAATATCACCTAAGCGGTAAACGAACAAAATCGCAATGATCGCATAAGAGATAAACGCACCTGTGATATTTGCAATAGATTTTCCTAACCAGTTCTTTCCTTCTTTTTTCCATTTAACGACCATTCCTGTTTGCGATAGCGCAAAAGGAATAAATACACCGATCGAGTATAACGGAATCAAACGTTCCGTTGAACCATGGAAAATAAATAAGAGAATGATCGAACCAAAAGCTAATGTCATGATCCCATTTGAGTACCCTAAACGATCGCCACGATCTTGATACATATGTGGCATGAACTTATCTTTTGCCAAATTGTATGCTAATACTGGGAATGCAGAGAATCCAGTATTGGCAGCAACCGCCAAGATCAAAGCGGTAGCAAATTGTAATACATAATACAATACGCCATGGCCAAAGACAGCTTTCCCAATTTGAGACAATACAGTAACTTCTTTTTCAGGTACGATCCCATACCAATAGTTGATGAACGTGATACCGACAAAGAAGAAGCCTAAGATCAAAGCCATCATTGTTAAAGTTGCTGCTGCATTTTTTGCTCGAGGTTTCTTGAAAAATGGTACGGCATTACTAATTGCTTCAACCCCTGTTAAAGAAGAAGAACCAGAAGAGAATGCTCGCAAAATCAATGCGATCGACACCCCTGGGATTGCAGCTCCAGGTAAGGCTGTTGCATGTAATGGTACGGCACCAGTAATGATATTAAACAGTCCGACCGCAATTAGCAACGTAATCACAATGATGAACGTGTAAACAGGGAATAGCAAGAAAGAAGCCGATTCCCTTAACCCGCGTAAATTCAGCATCATCAAGAGCAATACGATTGCAACTGAGATTGCTACTTGGTGACCATACAATGCGGGGATTGCCGAGGTAATCGCTTCGGCACCAGCTGACACGGAAACAGCTACCGTCAACATATAGTCGATCAACAAGGAACCTCCAGCGATCAACCCGGCATTTTTCCCAAGGTTTTCACTGCTGACGACGTAAGCTCCTCCGCCTTGAGGATACGCGTGAATGATTTGACGGTAAGAGAGAGTTAATGAAATCAATAGAATAATAACAAACGCTGCAATTGGCAGTGAATACCAAATGGCTGCAGTTGACAAGGCAACTAAAACAACCACAATCTGCTCTGTACCGTAAGCAATGGATGATAGGGCATCCGATGACAGCAATGCTAACGCGGCAAAACGAGTTAATTTATGCTCGTCGTTTTCAGCAGATTTCAACGGCTTACCTACTAACAACCTTTTTAAGTAGTCCAATTTTTTTACTCCTTTACACACATATTTACTTCAAAATTATTATTGTCAAAATTAAAAAAAATTTATCTTAAACAAGATGTTATAGTACGCTCCCATAATATAAAAGTCAATAAACTTTCATAAAATTAATTGAAAAAAATTAGAAAAAAAACAGTATTTTTTTCAATCGTACGTTAAATTAGCAAATGCCTTACATTTCAACGACTTTTTTCCTTTTCTGTCAAAAAATGTAACATCTCACTCATCGAGATTTTTCTTTCCTATTCAATAAAAACTTTTACTTTTCGTAGAACTTGAACAACCAGCACTTTCCAAAAAATAAGTAAACGGACTGTGATTTTTTCTAGCAATCATCAATCATTGTGGAATCAGCCATAACAAACTTTACTTTTCTATTTTCAATTTTTTCAATTAAACTCGTTGTTTCTACAAAAAGAAAAAATAGCTCCTCTGATCACCTAAGCTCTGTTAATAAAATAAAGGCCTTGTCAGACGAAAATACATGACTATTTCTGTCTAACAAGGTCTTCTTTTTTCAAACTGGTTATTGCTTTAACTACTAGTGGAAAATATGACTCTGATGTGCTGCTTCTTTGAATTTGACCATTTTTTCTTGGACATAAGGCGCAACAGCCGTTCCAATAACACCAAAGCTAACGAATAGACCAATCATGATCCAAATCGCATTTGCAGCATTTGGCCAATAGATTCCTCCTGCTGATTCTCGTAATAGATTAACCGCATGGGTGAATGGCAAGAATGGATTGATCATTTGGAAGAACTTCCCTGATACTTGGATAGGATAGTTCCCACCTCCACCAGAAATCGATAGCACGAGGATAATGATCGCAAGTCCCTTCCCAACATTATCAAATAGCGCCGCTAAAACATACACGATCATCATAAAGGCTAGCGAGATCAAAACGGCAAAGGATACGCTGTAAACTGGATTATGGACATCTACACCTAATAAAAAGATATTTCCTAAAGTAACGATCAAACTTTGTGCGATAGCCATTGTTAAGAACGTGAGCATTCGAGCAACAAATTGTTCTCGTTTTGTAAAATTGTTTCTTTCTTTTTTACCGAGATAATAATCGGTTGTCGCTACACTTGAGAGTAAGACAGCTCCCACCCACAAGCAAAGTGCTGTATAAAACGGCGTACTTGCCGATCCGTTGTTTGCAATTGGATACATCGTATTGGTTTTTAATTCTACTGGTTGCGTAAAGAAGTCACTCTCTTTCGTTGCATCCAGCTTCAATAATTTGATCACTTCTCCTAGATCAACTTCTTTTTCTCCTTTACGAATAGCATCTGCTGCTTTTTGGATACCTGTCTTGATGTTTGGCCAATCGTTATTGATCAAATCAGCTGCTGCATTTACTGCCGTTTCGACTTGTGGCATTTTTTCATTCGCTGTTGTCATCGTACTTGTGATTTCATTTTTGATCGTTGGCCAGTCATTTTGGATAAAGTTAGCAGCTGTACTCAATTTGTTGGCTAACACTGGCAAATCATTATTATACAGATCGGCCCCTTTATTGATCCCATTGACGATCGTTTCCATATTACCATTCAACATGGTGTTTGCATCATGGATCTCTTGTCCGATCGCTGGCATTTCTTTTTGGTACTTCTCTAATATCGCCACTGCATTGGTCACTGTTGCTTTCGTTGAATTTAACAGCGAATCAAAATCGATTTGGTCAGCCTTGCTTAACGCACCTTGAGCTGTTTCAATCGTACTGATGACTTGATTTAATAGTGAATCAACGGTTGAACTGACTTGGTTCACATCGATTCCAGCAATCAAGTTATTGACATTTTTAGCAGCAGTTTGAATTTGCCCTAAGATATTTCTTACGTTATCGATATTTCCTTCTTGAATGGCTTGTTTCAACGCTGGTAGGCGATTTTGTAAGCCGCTTAAAACTGGTTTGATACTATTTAATGTATCAATTATTTTTTGAAGTTTGGTATTACCCGTTTGATTCTGTAACTGTGTCAAAAAGGCAATCAACTGGTCAATCGCTTGTTGCTGTGCTGGTAAACTATTGTAGAGGTTATCCAATAATTTGAGTAAGTTTCCCTTCTCTTCTTCCGTCAATTGATTATCTGCAATTGCCTGATCGACACTCGCTGTGAATGAATCAATAGACGTTGCTACCTGACTAATCGATTGTATCGTTGTATTCACACTTGTTGTGATACCTGGTAATGCGTCTTTTAATTGCTCTGCACCTGATTTTGTTTGAGTAGCTAGGTCGTTTGCTTGTGTTTCTAATTTCTTCACGTCAGGTAAGATTTCTTGGACTTGTTGAATGATCGACAACCCTTGTTTCGCTTCAGTGATTCCTTGATCCATCGTTTCTTGGATCGATGAAAAATCCTGATCGATCTCAGCAATTTGTCGACCTGCATTTTGGATTTCCGGTATTTTTTGTTGTAAATCTAAAATGATTTTCGCTTGCTCTTGGAGCTGTGGCATTTTATCATTCAGTGCAACCACTTTTTGTCCCATTTCATCGACTTGTGGGAGATAGTTCACAAATTCATTGGCTTTGTTTAACTTTTCTTTAATAGAAGGTAGTTGTTTTTGTAAATCAAGTACTTGTTGCGTATAGCCATCGATCGTATCAAGGTTCTCATCCGTTGAAAGTATCATTGATTTGACCTTATTGATACTTACTAGATTCGAATCAATGTCATAACCGATCTCGTTAAAGACCTTCAATAACGTTGAACTAGCCGTCTTGATAAATTCATCTGTAATCTGGGTTTGGATCGCAGAAGCTCCTTTATCGGTGATCTTAGGAGCAATCGCATTGATTTTCTCATTCACCGTGTATTCGATTTTTGGCTTTCTGATCTCTCCACTCGTAAAACTTAACAAGTCTTCTGAGAAATCCTTCGGTAAGTAGATTCCTGCATAATATTTCCCAGAACGAACCCCTTGTTCCAGTTCTGCTTTTGAGTCAACGAATTGCCATCCGAGTTGTTTATTGTCATGAAGTGATTTGATCACTTCTTTCCCAATTGCGACTTCTTTCCCTCGAAATTCTGCCGGTTGATCTGCACTGTAAACCGCAATAGGCAATTCACCGGTATTTCCGTAAGGATCCCATAACGCTTTGATGTTGAACCACGCATATAATGAAGGGATAATCATAATTGCAATGATCAAAAGTGTAGCAATTGGATTTTTAAAAATTCTTTTCCAGTCAAGTAGATATAATTTTAATGTGTTTTTGATTGACCGCATAAATATCCCCTTCTTCTTTTTTCAGCTGCATTACTTTACCATGTAAATCATGTAATTTTCAATTCCCTTTTTTCAAAAAGCTCGATAATTTAGACATAATAGTCAAACTGTCCGATTGTCTGACCATAGAATTGAAGAAATAGTTAAATTTTACATGTACCACTTTACCATTAAATAAAGCAGAAAGAAATTTTCATGCTAAAAATCAGAAGAAGAAAACGCATCCAGAAAAAGTTTGCTCCTTTTACCAGCCCAGCTCTAATCATAAGTTAATACGATTTTACCTGCAGAGGGGTGTCCTTCAAGTTGATGGTGCGCCCAGATTAAATGATCAAGAGTTGCAGCTAATTCTTCTGCTACAAAAATATGGTAATTTCCTGTTTTATATGCAGCAATTAAATGAGTCAAAGCTTCTTGATCTGAGTATTCTTTTCTAGGAACAAAAGTCTCATAAAACCCATTTTTTTTCTGACGAGATGCAAGGGAAGGCAATTCGTTCAACGCAACATAATGACCTTCTTCTTTCATAATTTTGATAGCCATGTCTCCCGCGATGCTTCCTTTCGTCGCATCGATCACAATATCTGCTTGATTACTGAATACTTCTTCAGGATTTTCTTGATCATAAGAAGAAAAATGAGTAACGCCTAAACTTCGGACTAATTCTTCATTTGTCTTTGATGCACTAGCTAACGTCCGAATCCCTTTTTGATGAAGTAATTGGATCAAACTAGTTCCTACGCCTCCTGAAGCTCCGGTCACCATTACCGTGTCAGTTGGTTGGATCGTTAGCAGATGATTAATCACATTGTAAGCAGTGATCCCCGTCGTTACCATTGCAGCTGCTTCTCCCCAACTCATTTCATCTGGTATTTTAGCCACTTTACTTGCTGGTAAGACGATTTCTTCACCGTAAGCACCTGACACAGGATGAACGACTACACGGTCCCCCACAGCAAATGAATCGACGTCACTTGCTACTTCCGTCACGATTCCAGCACCATCATTCCCTAATACGTAAGGGAATGTTAAGGTTCGGACTTCCTTCATCTTTCCTGAACGCAAAGCGACATCATAAGGATTGATACTAAACGCTTTCAATTCCACACGAAGATGATTTGGCGTGACCTCCCTTGGTGTGTCTACTATTTCTTGAAACACCTTTTCAGCTGGCCCATAACCACTAATAGCAAACCTACGCATCTCTACCCCCTCCTTTTCTTCTAGTTTACGTGTAACACCACTATTTGACAAAAAAACTGTTTTAATCGCATCGGTGACCTTTCTCTTTCATAGAGAACAAGAGAAGGACTAAACATTTTTAGAAACAAAATAATTGTTTTATTTCTCACACTATGTTAAGGTATCTACACTAAATCGTAATTTTTACGATTTGAAAAATTAAAGAGATTATTGGAGGAAAATATGGCAAAAAAATCAAAAATTGCAAAAGCTAGAAAACAACAAGAAATGATTGCCCGCTATGCTGATTTACGACAAGAGTTAAAAGCGAATAAAGATTATGAAGCCTTACGTCAATTACCTTTAGATGCACGCCCTGAGCGTTTGAAAAACCGTGACTTGATCGATGGACGTCCTCGCGGATATATGCGAAAATTCGGCATGTCTCGTGTGAAATTTCGCGAACTAGCTCATCAAGGACTGATCCCTGGTGTCAAAAAAGCTAGTTGGTAATTAGTATTAGACAGACGAAAGATATTCCGGCAAAATAGCAGTCACTCTCTGAATAAGATAAACTAATCAAACACATATAAAAAAAGCCGTAAGGACTAAAGATAGGAAAACTATTTTTGGTCCTTACGGCTTTTTTATAAGTTGAACAATGCTGACTCAACTTTTTTCTTATCATTATCCAGCATTTTTTATTAAGAGTCAGAAACGACCGTATAGCGATTGACATCATTAACGTTCAGATCCAACGATTTCTCTTATAACCTTTGTTGATTGACATTCAAGATAATTAGCTTGTTCCTTTTATATGTAAAGGCATAATGTGCTTATTTAGCGACAGGGGTCAATGCTTCGATACCTACACTGATTTTAAGTGCATGATCGACTTCTGACATAATTCCTCGATCTAAATGACAAACTTTTTCTTTTAATCTTGATTTATCAATTGTTCTGATCTGTTCAAGTAAAATGACAGAGTCACGTTCGATTCCAGTACCAGTTGCTTTTATTCCAATATGCGTAGGCAATTTAGGTTTGGCCATTTTGGCAGTAATGGCCGCCACAATAATCGTTGGACTAAAATGATTCCCTAAATTATTTTGAATAACTAAGACAGGTCTTGTCCCGCCTTGTTCTGAACCCACGACTGGAGAAAGGTCAGCAAAATAAATGTCTCCTCTTTTTACCATAGGATTCTCCTTACTCTTCATATTCTCTAGGAATGCGCGTTCCTAGTACACAGGCTACCTCATAGTGGATCGTACCTAATTGATCCGCTACTGCTTGCATCGATATCTCTTTTTCCTGATTTTTACCAATCAAAGTAACCTTTGTTCCCAGTGGAACTTCCTGAGGTAAACGGATCATAATTTGATCCATACACACACGTCCGACAATTTCACATAAATTTCCATCCACTAAGACGGAAAAGCCTTGCATGTTTCGTAACCAGCCATCCGCATAGCCAATCGGGATCGTCCCGATCCACTCTGGTTGATCGGTAATATAGGTTTCCCCGTAGCCGATGCCTTCACCTTTAGCCAAACGTTTCACTTGGATCAACTCGGAAACTAACTCTAGTGCGGGTTCCAATGGATACGGTTCTGGCAGTGCATGCCCTGAAGGATTTAACCCATACATTGCTACACCAAAACGAATCATGTTACCAATTTTTTCATCATGCCATAAAGCAGTAGCACTATTACTTACATGAACATACTTAGGTAAAGCAGGCAATGCATCGATTGTCTCTATAAAACGTTGATGTTGATGTTGCCAATACGTTTCATCCGCTTGATCAGCCGTTGAGAAATGGGTGAAAATCCCTTCCCATTCCAATACAGCACTTTCTTGAATAAATGAAACTGCCTCTACGACTTCTTCAGGTGTCAAAAAACCAATCCGTCCCATGCCGGTATCAACTTTCAAATGAAGTGCTAACGCATGTTTCAGCTTTCTTTCTTGCAGATATTCAACAGCCTGTTCTAACCATTCTTTGTTTCCTACAGTGATCGATAAATCATGGACAACCGCTAAAGTCAATGCGTCAATGGGAATCATATTCAACACTAAAATAGGTTGTGTGAATCCCGCTTCCCGCAATTCAATCCCTTCGTCTAGATTAGACACACAAAATCCAGTAGCACCTCCAGCCAGTGCAGCTTCTGCTGTCTGGACTGCTCCGTGCCCGTAACCATTTGCTTTGACTACAGCAAACAGCTCTTTTCCTTTTGGTAATCTAGCTAATTCTTTTTTGACATTTTCAGTAATAGCTTTTGTATGTATAATGACTCTTGTAGGTCGGTGCCAAGCGACAACCATGATTTTTCCTTCTTTCTAATCTTCTAAAATAATTTGTGCAAACGCTAATTCATCCGTATGCGTGATACTAACAAAACAAGTACCTGAATGAGGTGATTTTGTGACTACAGGTTGTCCTGCATCATTTTTTAAAATTTCAATTTCTTGAAACGTCACCTTACCAATACCAGTTCCCCACGCTTTTGAAAAAGCTTCTTTGCAAGCGTAACGCCCTCCGAGAAATTCTACTTGTCGGTGAAAAGGCAGGATTTGAAATTGCTCGATTTCATTTGGCGTCAACACTCGGTCGATAAAATTTTGTTTTTCTTTGATGATCTTTGCAATCCTTGGTAGCTCAACTGCATCAATCCCAATTCCTTTAATCATAGACTCTACTCTTTTCAAAAATTTTAGAACACTCTCATTCTACCAAATTCTCGGTATTTTACCACCAATATGTCCATAAATAACTAAAAAGAAAGCTCCTCTTAAAAAAGAGAAGCTTATCATTTATTATTAATCGTTATTTGTACGGATCACAAATCCACGTTTTTTATCGTTTTGACGCTTACCGCCATCTTTTTGATGGTTATTATTTTTACTGTAGCCACCTTTTGATTTGTTGCCACGGTAGTTGTTATTATCGCGTCGATTACGGTTATTTCCGCCGCCACGTTTGCCATTTTTATTATAGCCTTTTTTCTGCATTGGCAATGGACGTTCTGGAGTGATTTTAACTGGTATTGCATCAGAAGGATCCTTCGCAGTCGTTTTTAGTAACAAAGCTACTAAATCTTGTGCAGAATACTCTTCAAGCAATTTATCTGCTGTTTGCAAATACTTGTCTAAGCCGTTTTCTTCAAGCTTAGCTTCAATCTGTTCCACTGCAGCACCTAGTTGTCCCTTGAATGCTTCTTTTTCAGTTGGCGGACGTAGAGTAGCCATCCGTTTTTTCGTTAAGTTCTCAATAACATGTAGGTAGCTCATTTCGTTTGGCGTAACGAATGTCACTGACATCCCGCCTTTACCCGCACGACCTGTACGTCCGATACGGTGAACATAACTTTCTGGATCTTGTGGAATGTCATAGTTGTAGACGTGAGTCACGCCTGAAATATCCAAACCACGTGCAGCTACATCCGTAGCAACTAAAATATCTAAATGACCATTTTTAAATGAACGTAAAACACTCATTCGTTTTTGTTGTGAAAGGTCCCCATGGATTCCTTCTGCACGATAACCGCGAGCTTCTAATCCACGTGCCAATTCATCAACACGTCGTTTTGTACGACCAAAAACAATCGTAAGTTCTGGTGTTTGGACATCGAACAAACGTGTCATGATATCGAATTTTTCATATTCTTTTGCTCGAACATAATATTGATCGATTAAGTCAGCTGTCATTTCTTTCGCTTTGATCTTCACGTGTGTTGGTGATTTCATGAATTTCACGCCGATATTTTTGATTGCAGGTGGCATTGTTGCTGAGAATAATAATGTTTGGCGTTCTTCAGGTACTTTTGAAATAATACTTTCAATATCTTCCAAAAAGCCCATATTCAACATTTCATCTGCTTCATCTAGAACTAATGTTTCCACTGTTCCTAATTTCAATGTGTGGCGGTTGATGTGATCCAGCATACGTCCAGGTGTTCCTACGACAATATGTGGACGATCTTTCAATCCACGGATTTGGCGACCGATATCAGCGCCTCCGTAAACAGCTTGTACACGTACTCTTTTATCACGACCAAGACGATAAAGCTCTTCTTGTGTTTGGATCGCTAATTCACGTGTCGGTGCAATGACTAACCCTTGCAATTCGTGGCGATTAGTGTCGATTTTTTCTAACATCGGCAAACCAAAAGCAGCCGTCTTACCAGTCCCTGTTTGTGCTTGTCCAATCACATCTTTTCCAGACAATGCTAAAGGGATTGTTTCTGACTGGATCGGTGTTGCTTCTTCAAAACCAGCACGCTCTACTGATTTCAATAATTCTGGTGATAATTCTAATTCTTTAAATTTCAAATGAATCCTCCTATATGGTTGTTAACTGAGGATGTAGCTTAATTTTTGCTACCCCGTCGATTGTTCGGTCAAAGTGTTTGGTTCTTTTTGACAGTGGCCACGTACGTTTTTACTCATTCTTAGCCCCTGTGGCACCACCGAAAAATCACTTTGCGAAGTTTAGGCATTAGAAAAGCCAAACGGGTCGCGTTCAGCTTTATCATTGTTATGACATCTGGCTCTAGCAATTTACATAAACGAAAGAACCAGTCCAATTTCTCTTCATCTTTCGGCAATAGGTTATTCTAGCATAATTTCTTATTTTCTGCAAGTTTGCAGTTTATTATTTCATTCCTTGCAATTGTTTAACGACATCAATCAATCCCATTCCATTGCTTCCTTTTAAAACGATGCTATCTTCCGGACGTATTTCTTCTTTCACCGTTGCAATGAGTTGTTCTTTATCTGTTTCAAAATATTGTACGTATAAATCTGGATACTTTTCGTTCAACTTTTCATATAATGCTTTCATTTGGGGCCCATATAAATAGACTCCCGCAAAATCAGCTGGATCAAGATGTTCAGCCATACTTGCGTGCATCTTCAAAGCATCTGGTCCTAATTCCAGCATGTCCGCAAGTACAGCAAGTCTTCTCCCTTTTGTTGGTAAGTTGGCAAAAGTATCTAAGACCAATCCCATTGCTGTAGGATTCGCATTATAGACATCACTTAGAATCCCCGCACCATTTCCAGCACTTAGCCACTCCGTACGATTTTGCGTCACTGTGACACTTGCTAAACCTAGACGGATGGCTTCCGTTGGCAGACCAAAAAATTGCCCAACAGCATAAGCAATCAACGCATTGGTGACATTATAACTTCCAGGAAGAGGAATCATGAACGATTCATCATTGACGATAAAATGTGTGGCTGTTTTCTCTTCACTCGTTACCTCCGCCTGTAGCTGCCCTGTATTTAATCCAAACGTTTCAATTTTTTGAGTCAAACTTTCAGTCAAAGGTTTCAATAATGGTTCTTCTTCTGGGATAATCAACAGCCCATCTTCTCTCAAACCATCAACAATCTCCATTTTTGCTTGCGCGATTCCTGCTCGTGAGCCAAGGTTTTCAATATGTGCTTCACCAATCATCGTAATAGCTGCTACTTTAGGTCGGGCAATCAAAGAAAGCTCAGTGATCTCTCTGGCATGATCCATCCCCATTTCTAAAACGATTTTTTCGGTATCCATCGGCATGTGCAAAATCGTATAAGGCAATCCAATATTATTGTTGTAATTTCCTTGTGTTTTATAGGTTTTGTACTTTTGAGCTAAAACTGAAGCAGTCAAATCTTTTGTCGTTGTTTTCCCATTACTTCCCGTAATTGCCACCACTTCAGCCCCAACTTTCGCTAGGTAGTACTTCGCCAGATCTTGCATTGCTTTTAGTGGATCATCCACAAGAATCACTCGAATCCCACTAGGTGCTTTGGTAGGTTCCAGACTCCAAAAAGTAGCAACCGCTCCATTATCCATGGCTTGTTGAATAAATTCGTGTCCATCTCTTGCTCCTTTTAGCGGCACGAACAACCCACCTTTTTCAATCTTGCGACTATCGAACTCCACACCTGTGATTTCCGTTAAATCATTCATTACGCTTCCTACAGCTTGAGCGATTTCTTGTACTGTTAGTTTCATAAAAAACCCGCCTTTTCGCATTTAGAAGCCGGAACAAATGTGAATGACATTCGCTCCAGCTTCTATTTTTAATTGTCTATTCGTTTGCTTCAAAAAAACCTTGTCGTTGATTAAAACGATTGATTCCTAATTGAATCAATTCTTCGATCAAATCGCCATACTTCAAGCCCATGTTTTCCCACAATAATGGATACATGCTAAATTGCGTGAATCCAGGCATTGTATTTAACTCATTTAGGAATAGTTCATTTTTATTCGTCAAGAAGAAATCACAACGGCTCAAGCCACTCCCACCTAGCATTGTATACGCAATTTTTGCATATTCCTGCGCTTTTTGATAGACCTCTTCCGGTACTTCAGCTGGGATTTGCATTTCAATCTTATTGTTGATGTATTTCGCATCATAATCATAGAATGCAACATCTTTGACTACTTCACCAGGTAACGTGGTACGCACGTCTTCATTCCCTAAAACAGCTACTTCAATTTCACGTGCTTCGATCCCTTGCTCAACGATCGCACGAGAATCATATTGATAAGCTAATGCAAGCGCATTTTGCAGTTCTTCACGGTTCTCCGCTTTAGAGATCCCTACACTTGAACCCATATTTGCTGGTTTGACAAACATTGGGTAAAGCAAAGACCCTTCACATTGATCAAAGATTTTTTTAGGATTTTCTTTCCATTGATTTTTCAAAACAGGGACATAAGGAACTTGTGGCACCCCTGCCGCTTGCAAAATGTATTTGGTCATGATCTTATCCATTGCACAAGCACTTGTTAAAACGCCAGCGCCGACATATGGCAAGTTCAATGTTTCCAAAAATCCTTGAATCGTTCCATCTTCACCATTAGGTCCGTGTAAGACAGGGAAAACAATCGTTCCTTCTTCTTTGATTTCTCCAGGATTGATCACTCTTCCCGTAAAGCCATCTGTCACTTTTCCGCTTGGGTCCCATGTCAAATGTAAGTCTTCTTTGCTCGCTGGTTTCTCTGTTAACAAAGGGCCTTTCACCCATTGACCTTCTTTGCTGATAAATATCAGTTGAACTTGATAGTACGTATAATAAATAGCATTTAAGACTGAAAACGCTGAAAGAACTGAAACATCATGTTCTGCACTGCGTCCACCATATAGTAAAGTAATCTTCAAAAGATTGTCCTCCCGTATCCAATATCTTTCACTTTTACTTCATATTTTAGCACAAAATCAAAAGAATCAAACAGCTTATTTTTCAAAAAGTCGATAAACTTATTTGTTAAATCAAGAAAAAAGGCACGGCATCGCTGCCTGCGCCTCTTTTTCGATTGTTGTTTTTCATCTATTCCATCTTTCGTTCATCAGGGACAATCCCTTGATTTAACAACCATTTATGGAAGAACCATTCTCCTATGCCAATTAATAAAGCAGGAATCAAAACTTTCATCCAGATGTTCGTCATATCATTCATAAAATAAAGATATACCCACAAAATGACTGCGGAAGAACCGGCATCTGCGATCGTCGCCGCAATATTCCCCACCTTTCGCAAAATGAGTAAATCACCTAATACATAAATCATCACAACGATAATGACCCCAACAATTGTCGAATCCATGAAGCTAACCCCGTATAATCCTGTTAATACGATCCATAAAATCGCCCAAATCATGATTGCTTTTACAATTAATGCTTTTACATGTTTCATTTTCCACTCTCTCCCCTCAGATTAGAAAAAAATTAGATAATAAAATATCTTTAATTATTTTATCATTTTAAAGACAATACAAGCAAAGATATCGTACTAATTGAGGGGAAAACAAGCCTATTGTCGCTACTCATTGTTTGAAGATAACTTGACTTGTTCAAGTGCTTGAATTAATGCCTGTCTAAAGTTTTGATGATCTTGAGTGGTAAAAGGTTTAGGTCCTCTAGTTCGAAGACCTGCTTTGCGCAACCTTCCACTT
This sequence comes from Enterococcus sp. DIV1682a, assembly GCF_051711005.1. Taxonomy (NCBI): domain Bacteria; kingdom Bacillati; phylum Bacillota; class Bacilli; order Lactobacillales; family Enterococcaceae; genus Enterococcus; species Enterococcus sp. DIV1682a. The sequence continues at coordinate 195,370 of NZ_JBIOLT010000001.1, read as the reverse complement.
TGGTAACGTTGTTCTAACAAGGAGTCAATCGTTGTTGCACTAAATTCTTTACCCGTTTGATGAAACACTCGTACCCTCTTTGGTAAAACTAAAGAAGCTAACCCATAATCTTGTGTGATTAGAATATCTCCTTTGCGAATCAAGCCCACAATGCGGTAATCTGCGCTATCTGCGCCTTGATCAACGTACACAAAATGAACATACGCTGGATATTCTTTATGGGTGTAATGAGCCACGCTCGTCACGATCATGACTTCCACTTGATACAAACCAGCAATTTCAATTACATCTTCCTTAACCGGCGAACCATCTCCATCAATCAGTATTCGCATGATGCCGCACCTCTCGTTTCCATAATAGATAAACACCCAGCACACCAAGGAGTAACCAGCTGATGTTCCCCCACTTAGCGTATTCCATTAATTGCACACTGATCGTAGGAACTCTTAACTTGTCAGTCAACTGCAACAGCACTGCAACGGGTAGTTCTAGCCAACGGGTAAGAACTAATAATAGCCCCATCAAGAGAAATTGATGGACCACACTCCCTTTGTTTTGTGTCGTAAATTTAATGATGACTCGTTGATCCATGGGAATATCCGTATCAGTGTCATAACACACACGATTTAACCAACCGCTGATCACAGCATGACAAAAACTTAAGAAAAACAATCCAATCACAAACGCAGTCGGGATCAATAAAATCAATAAAGAGAGAGAGAGTCCGATCAACTGGACGATCACTGGAGGATAGGGGAAACTACGTAAGATACGATTACCAATCAGCTTAGCGACGACCATTCCAGCTATATAAGGTAGATACATATAAGTGGCTAAATGATCAAATCCATACAAAACTCCTACATAAAATGTACTAAACAAAAAGAGAAAGTTCCCCACCATTCCACTCAAAAAATTCATGAGATTGAGCCAACTTGGAAACTGCCAATTTTTTTTGCCTCGCCCTAAATAAAAAGCGGCTAAAACAAATAAAAAGAGAAAAACATAAATTGTAAGATCAAACAGTTCTGGCTCAACGAGCAAGCGTGCATTTCGAAGCAAAAACAATAAGACAAAAAACACAATGAACAGCACAAATTCTTTCGTGACAAAAATCGTCGTTTTCATCTCTTTAAAATCCAATTCATATCTAGGATAATGGCTGATGGTGTGATAAGCCATGATATAAAACAATGTATAAAGCCCTAACGTCACAACGATTTGGGTCGTACCTGACAACTCGATCGAGCGAAAAAGCAAAACCAATAATAGTAGCGCAAAGATATATTTTTTGCCTGTCATATTCGTAAAACCCTGTCGCTTTTCATGGTAATTAACAGTCACATTTGCTGGAAGTAGCCAAGCTGCACTAAATCCCAATAAAATACTAGACAAATAAAACAAGGGGAAATAGAGCACACCAAAGATCCCTAATAACGAACCCGCCCCTCCCATCAAAAGAGCAATCATCAGTAATGTATAACTATCTAGACCTAAACGAATACTGCGGATCAAAAACAATCCCGTCATACGGAAAGTATAAAATAAGGTAAACGGTAAAATCGAAGCCCAGTTAGCCCCATCGCTCAAATTCAGAAATAAAAGATAAGGAATAAATATAACCGTATTAGCTAAAATAAAAGGTGTTGATTGCGTAAAATTACGACCAAATTGTTTGATTTTCTCGAACATAAAAAAACTCCTTAGCGAGTAATTACAAAACTTATTTTTCATTCATTCTAGCATTAATCATAAGTAGAAACCAATTTTAGCCAATACTCTCAACTAAGAATTCCGACTTATAACGAGCGATAACCTATTGCGACACGTCTTCTTGTCAGTAATAGTAACACTCAAGCCAAACAAACCACGAAAGATTGCCCATAAAAAATAGGACATTACCCAGAATCTCTTCTGACTAATGTCCTATCTTACTGGTACTTGAGTTTTTGTGAACTCAAGCAGACAAGCCCTTCTCCACAAAAGTCTTGCCCGACACCCTTGCATTCCGGCAAGTGATCACATCATGATCTTGTGTCTCCAAAATCAATTAGGCGCATCTGTAAACCAGAGGCCTTCTCGACCCGTCGCATGTCGTTACTTTAACACATATCCCAAAGTTATGCGAGTCTTTTTTTCATTTGATAATCGACCATTTGAAATCCTTGACCAATATCCGAGATCAGTTCACCAGCCATTTCAAAACCTTGATGAAGGTAAACGGCAATGGCTTGAGCATTGCCTTGATTGACACGTAGAAAAATCTCTTTGATTCCTTGTTCTCTAGCGATAGTTTCGTACCACTGAAAAAGAGCCGACGTCAATCCCTTCCCTCTGAATTGATTCATTAAGTATAACTTACTCAAATATATTTTGGAGGCTATTACCTCATAGGCGGTATATCCGACCGTTTGCCCTTGCTCTTTTAAGAGAAAATACTGCACACCTTCCGCCACTTCTTTTTCAATCTGTTGTTTTGATTGATAGGTAGCCAGCATATAGTCCACTTGTGCTTGCCCAATGATCGGAACAAATGCTTCTGGCCAAACTTCCTTGATCACTGATACCAACTCGTCAATTTCAGTTGAGGTTACCTTGACTTTTTCTAACATTCTTTTTCTTTCCTCTCTTACTGCTAAAAATTTCCTTGTGCTTTCTGGAACAGATACAACATAATCAAACTATACGCACCGACAGACCAAGGTTTCAATAATAGGACAATTTGGATATATTCCTTAAAAGATATTTTAGTTAACCCTGCGACCAGACAAACCAAGTCATCAGGCGCAAAAGGAATCAACATGGTCAAACATAGTACTTTTTTGATATCCTTCGTTTTCTGTGTCAGTAATTGGTCGAATTTTTGGTACTTTTTGGGCGATAAAATAAGTTGTACAAAACTAACGCCATAATAACGAACCAATAAAAAACCAATGGCTTCACCGATAATCAATCCAATACAGCTATAAAGTAATCCCCAGCCATTTCCAAACATCAACAAGCCTGCCACTGAAGAAATCCCTCCAGGTAGTATTGGGATGATCACTTGAATGATCTGCAGGAGAATAAAAATCACTACTGCATACTCCCCAAATTGTTGGATGAAGCGTTGCAAAGAAGTGGTTGATCGAAAGATCCCATGTTGATAAGCATAAATGATTAACACCAAAAAGAACAATAAGCCAATAATCGGGATTATTCGGATATATTTATGTAAATGATTGTGATCGTTCATTTTCAGTCTCTCCACCTTTTAGCGCTACTTTTCTTAAGAATCGTTGCAAAAGTAAACGTTTCACTTGATAAATAAGTCGAAGAATCGAAAATAGCTTCTCCTATTTTCATGATTCTTCGACTTATCCTATTGGTTTCTTTGTTTTATTTATGATCCAAAAAACTAGCAACTTTCGTCGTAATCAAATCGATCGCTACGTGATTTTCGCCACCTTCTGGCACGATGATATCGGCGTAACGCTTAGTTGGTTCGATGAACTGATGATACATCGGTTTAACCACAGTCAAATATTGTTCGATCACGGAATCCAACGTTCTGCCACGTTCTTCCATATCTCGTTTGATTCTGCGGATGATACGGATATCATCGTCTGTATCTACATATACTTTGATATCCATCAAGTCACGTAGATTTTCATCTTCTAGAATCAAAATGCCTTCTAATATAATTACTTCTTTAGGCTCTTGGATGATTGTTGCTTGACTTCTTGTATGTGCAACATAATCATAAACTGGTTTTTCAATGGCGTTATAGTTCAGTAGTTCTTTCACGTGCTGAATCAGCAGATCATTATCAAAGGCAAAGGGATGATCATAATTCGTATTCAATCGTTCTTCAAAGCTCAAATGGCTTTGATCTTTATAATAAGAATCTTGTTCAAGCATCATGATGGAATGGTCTGGGAAATTATTGAAAATGGCACGACTTACGCTTGTTTTACCGCTTCCTGATCCACCCGTCACACCAATGATAATTGGCTTGCTTTTTGTCATTGACTAAAACCTCTTTCATATCCGTTTTTACATTCTTATCTATTATAGCGAAAATACACGAAAATGCTATATTTTTCTGAAAATTAATGCTTCTCGATTTCCAAAAGAGGATAAAGTTCTGCTAACGAATCAATTCGATAAGTCGGTACGATTTCTGGAATTTCCGGCAACCGATTTTTGTTAAACCAAATCGTATCAATTCCTGCCAAGTTCCCTCCTTTAATATCTGAGGTCAATGAATCGCCAATAATAACTGTTTTTTCTTTTTCAAATTGAGGAATCTGTGAAAAGACATGATCAAAAAATTCTTTCATTGGTTTTTGGGCGCCCACATCTTCTGAAACAAAAATTTTTTTGAAATAGCCCAACATTTTCGCATCAGTCAAACGTTGATATTGCGTTTTCGATACCCCGTTTGTCACAATATAAAGATCCGCTTGTGAAGATAACGTCTGAAGCAGTTCATGACTTCCCTCAATCAAATCATGCCCCTGATTCAAGTAATGTCTGTATCTTTTCTCCATAGCTAAACTATCAACTGTTTTACCAAATTGTTGAAATAGTAGTCCAAAACGACTCCCGGTAACCTCTTCTCTCGTCATATTCCCTTTTTCAAATTCACGCCATAAGTGATGATTTAATGCCTTATAACTTGTTTTCACTTCTGGTGTCAATTCAATTCCTTGCTCTGCAAATAATTCATTTAATGCTTTTGCTTCTGTCATCTGAAAATCAAGTAACGTATCGTCTACATCGAATAATAAAGTATGATAATTCATTTTTTTCTCTCCTATTTAAAATATATTTTCAATTGCTTTAATTCGGTTAATGTCAGTGAACGATAGGCACCTTCAGCAAGTTGGTCATCTAACTGCAAAGGTCCCATCATTAGTCGCTTTAGCTTTGTCACTTTTTTACCACGTGCAAGGAACATCTTTTTTACCTGATGAAATTTTCCTTCTTGTATCGTTACTCGTACTCGACTGCTGTTTTTGGATGTTTCCATGATTGTTAATTGTGCAGGTAAACAACGATAGCCACCCTCAAAAACAATTCCTGCTTGAAAAGCTTCGATATCTGAAGCTGTCACTTGTTCATTGATCTGCGCCTCATAAGTTTTGAAGACTTTTTTATCAGGCAGCAACATTTCATATCCCAACTGACCATTTGATGTCAGTAATAGTAGTCCTGTGGTATCACGATCCAAGCGTCCGACAGGATAGAGCGGCTTCGCTCGATCCGCTGAAGCAATCAAGTCTAACACGGTCATTTTTGTTTGGTCTTTAACTGCAGTCACAGCACCACTCGGTTTATTCAATAAGTAATAGACTTCGTTTGTCGTTAAACGCTTACCTGAGACTTCGATCTCATGGATCAAACTATCCACATTTCGGTTTTGGCAAAATTCGACACAACCATCAATTTTCACTTGTTTTGATGCAAATAAACGCTTCATCTCTTTTCGAGTCGTTTGTAAAGTTTCTTCAATTAATTTATCTAAACGCATGGTGCTTTCCTTTCTTAGCCTAACAAGCATTATAACCCGAAAGAGAGTAGATGCAAATAAGAAAGCCATTGTTATTCCTTGACTTAAATTCAGATTCGCGCTACGGTTAAAGAGTAAAGTGAATTGGATTTCTCATACACAGCGTAATGACCTGGTGGAGAAAAGTTGAATCCTGACTTTCTAAAGGTAGATGCGCGCATCTATCTTTTTGCGTTTTTTAAGCGCCCTAGCCAATAATGTGCACGAGAATAGCCGTCGAAAGTTCACTTAAATAAAATCTGTTGGTCTACGTTGCCGACAGTCACATTTTAAGGAGGAATTTTGGTTATGTCAGTATCATTAGAAGTAAGTAAGAGAGAAGTACGTCCCCGTTCATTGAGAAATAAATTGCGTCATGAAGGTAAAGTTCCAGCTATTGTTTATGGGTACAATGTTGAAAGTACTCCGATTGCTATTGATGGACAAATATTCAGTAAATTATTACGTGAAAATGGCGCAAATACAGTAATCACAATGACGATTGATGGAAAAAAAGTCAACACGTTGGTTCATAAAGTCCAAACGAATACCTTTACCAACCATTTTGAACATGTGGAATTTCTATCTGTGAACATGTCAGAAGAAACTGAAGTCGAAACTGAAATCGTTCTTGTTGGCGAAGCTGCAGGTGTAAAAGCTGGTGGTGTCTTAGCACAAAACCTTTACACTGTGATCGTCTCTGCTACACCAAGCAACTTACCAGAACGTATCGAAGTTGATGTAACAAACCTAAATCTAGGCGATGCAATCACAGTAGCCGATTTACCTGAAAACAACGATTATAAAGTCGTTTCTGATGGTGAAGAACAAATTGCTGCAGTAGCAGCTCCAACTGAGGAAGCTGAAACTACTGATGAAGAAAGCGAACCAGAAGTTATTGGTTCAACGGAAGAGTAACAAGTGACTTGTTCGTGTCAAAAGCGTTGGCAACCTTCGCTTTTGGCACGTTTTTTTCTCTCCTTAAAAAAAACTTATACTTTGAAAAAAAGTACACGATTTTTGTTGCATTTTTAAAAAAAGTCTATTAGAATGAACCATCGTTACAGTAAATCGTTTATCCTAAATGAAGAAATAAAACATGTCTATTCGATAAAACGAAGGAGGTTAAACAGATGTTTGAAAGTTTTGACAGTAGTCGTAACCGGTATGCCTCTGTAGGTGTTGTATCAAGTTTACCAGATGAACTGATTGATAGTATCTGGTTTATTATTGACCTAGACCTTAAGGGAGTCATCCCCTTAGATAATATGTTAGCCTTTGATTTAATCGACAATAATGGAAAAGTAACTATGCATTTTTCGCAAGCTGGTAGTGATGTTGAGATGGGAATCGATTTACCGTTTCACTATTCATCAAGTTTTCCAAGCCAAGTATATGCTTATGATGATGGTACTAGAGAAACCATTCTTTTACCCAGCGAGATAAGACAGTATTAAGGTTCACAACCATTCGTTGTCCCTTTTGATTTGTACGCCCAGGCCAAGTAGTTGATCCTTTGAATTTATTCTTTGCGTTTCATTCTTTGAATTTATTCAGCGATTCAATTCTTGGCTTGTTTTATGATGCACATCATTGAAAATATCTTTGAAAATGAATCTGCAATACATTGAAAGTTATCAAAATTATTTCATTTTTACCTAGTAATCTCAGGATAAACACTATATACTACTAACTAAATTTTATAGACAATAAGGAGTTTAAAAAATGCGCGATTTAACAAAAGGAAGTCCAGCTAAACTAATCTTAATGTTCACCGTTCCTTTACTTATTGGTAATGTCTTTCAGCAATTTTACAACATGGTCGACATGATCATCGTTGGTCAAACATTAGGGAAAAATGCGCTGGCTGCTGTTGGTGCAACCGGAAGCTTGACCTTTTTAATCCTTGGCTTCGCTCAAGGTCTTACTGCTGGATTAGCGATCATTACAGCTCAGCGTTATGGTGCAAAAGATTATCGTGGTCTTAAGAAAAGTTTTGCTGCAAGTGTTGTTATCAGTTTGGTTGTCACTATTGCATTAACCGTCCTTAGTTTAGTATTTATTCGCCCGATGCTGCAATTGATGCAAACGCCCGTTGAGATTATTGACCAAGCACAAACGTTCATTTCAATCATCTTACTAGGGATTTTCGCATCTATGAGTTTTAACTTGCTTTCAAATGTTATTCGCGCGCTTGGAGATAGCCGGACACCACTTTTCTTTTTGATTATTGCAGTGGTTGTCAACGTTGTGCTTGATTTGATTTTCATCATTTCTTTTGGAATGGGTGTCGAAGGCGCAGCAATTGCAACGGTTATTGCCCAAGTTTGCTCAAGCCTACTATGTTTAGTTTATATCAAGAAAAAAATTCCTTTGTTGCAATTACGTAAAAAAGATTTTCACTTTGATAAAGAAGAGATTCGTGTTCATTTAAACGCTGCTCTTCCAATGGCTTTTCAATCATCCATCATCGCCATTGGCGCCATCGTCCTTCAAGCTGCGTTGAACAGTTTAGGAACAGATGTCGTAGCCGCTCAAGCAGCAGCCAGCAGAATTGACCAATTTGCTAACCAACCAATGATGTCCTTTGGGATTGCTATTGCAACATTTACTGCTCAAAATTATGGTGCAAAAGAATATGGTCGAATTTTAAAAGGTGTTAAGCAAACACTTATGATGAGTATTGGCTTTAGTGTTGTTGCAGGTGCGATCGTGATTTTCTTCGGTCATTCACTTATGCAGTTGTTTGTTTCACCGACAGAGACTCGTGTCTTTGAATTAGCTCAAACTTACTTCAATATCAATGGTTCCTTATATTGGATCTTAGCGATTTTATTTATCTTACGTTACACACTACAAGGACTTGGTCAAAGTAAGATTCCAACACTTGCAGGAATGATGGAATTAGTCATGCGTTCATTTGCAGCAATCATTTTAACTGGTTTACTTGGTTATACGGGTGCTGCAGCTGCTTCACCACTTGCTTGGGCAGGATCTGTCGCTGTTCTACTATACTCTTACTTGCGTTCAATGAAACAACTTAAATCTTTCGAGAATGAACAACAATACGCTATGGATGATCCTGAAATCCAATACAATAGTATCCAATAAAAGAAAAAAAGACATTTCTCTCATCGATCAGATAAGCAGAAATGTCTTTTTTATTAGCAATTTACATGATGTTCCGTTCAAAAAACGAAGGAGTCTGGTTAGATGATTTTAGCGAACAATTATTATATATGATCATTTTTACGAGTATTTTCATCCGTATCTTCTACTCGAACGTCTCCTTTTGTATCAATATCCAACTCTTCACGACTTACTTCTTCCGTCACTTGTTTCATATCTTCATGCTCTTTTTTGTGAATACCTACCTCTTCACGTACTACAGTATGTTTATTGACATCAATTTGTTCTTCTTTAAGAGGAATTGTAATCGTTTCGTCTTCCAAAGAATCATCTGAAATATTCTCGCTTGCTTCAGCATTTACTGGTTTTCTTTCGATAACGATTTCTTCACGCTTCACAGGGACTTCCACTGTTTTAGTATCATTAACAACGTGTTTATGGATATCAACTTCCCCAGTTGTCACGTCATGGGTATTGACATCTAACTGTTCTTCTTTGAGTTGAATATTTTCATTATTTGTATTTAGTGTATCCGTTGGATCGGGCATATTTTGAGTCCGATCGTTTTCAACAACTGCTTCATTTTGCGCTTTGTAATCTTTAACCGTAATCACTATTTTCCCAGCGGCAATATCCTCTTTGTATGAATACAATGGATCATCGTTAACAGAATCATCCGCTTTTTCTGTATACGAATCTTCCTCATAGGTGTTAGAAGTGAACGTATCTTTGATCCGTTCCCATAGCGAGCGTTCTTCATGCGTGCCTTCAACCTCATCCACATTCGTTTCTACATCAATTCCTGATAAACCAGAAAAACCAAAATTTTGAGCAGCATCTTTTGTCGTATAGATAATGATATCGTCTCGATCGTATCCTTCATCACGCAATTGTTCGATCACTGATAAAGCTTCTTCCCTCGTACTGTAACTACCAATAACTGTTAGATTTCTTTCATTCATGTGAATCCCTCCTGTTAATAGTATGTCTGTATTTAGTGATTCCGCTTACAGGTCTATTCTATCGGATATTTTTTTTTAGAACAAATATATGGTTTACAAAGTAAAAAAGATGCCAATCCATTCAGCTAAGTCGAATGGATTGGCATCAGTTCTATCGTTTAAAATCTTATGATCAAGAGATCCGTCCACCAAAATGAGTAGGAAGCTTCCGACTAAGGGACAAAAAGAAAGTATAAACATCGGTTTATTCGTTTTTGGTAGTGGTTAGAATGTTTTGTCTTACTTCTCTCATTTTTTTTGATCGTGAAATGTAGGATTTTGTTTATCCCAGATTCTTCATTCTGTTTTATTCGAATCGATACTGTTTTCTGCTATTTCTTGTTTTTTGATTTTAAAATAGTCCACATGCGTATGGTTATATTCTAACACCGTAAATTGAAAAGAATCAATTTGGATCACTGTACCTGTCTTGATGTTTTTTTCATGGTTCGACATAAATCCAGATAGTGTGATAAAAGTAGACTCTTCAAATTCAGGGATCGTAACGTGGAAATAACGACCAAAATCATCTAACGTCAATTTTCCTGAAACAATATAGCTCCCATCTGCTTGTTTCGCTATCAATGCTTCATCCAAATCCGTTTCATCCCGAATTTCCCCTACGATTTCTTCTAAAATATCTTCAATCGTCACTAAACCACTCGTTCCCCCGTATTCATCTTTTAAAATAGCAATATGTTTTCCTTTTTTACGCATGATCGTCAACAGTTTTTTGATGGGGATCGTTTCTGAAGTAACGATTGGTTCTTCCACCAACTCATCCACTGTTAATTGATCGTCTTTAAACGACTGCTTAATCAAATCTGGTAAAGTAACATAACCAAGGACGTGATCCTTTGACCCAGAAATAACGGGGTAGCGGGTATGACCTCTTTGAATAGAAGCTTGAATTGCATCTTTCACTGTCTCACCAGCTTCAAAAACCTGCATAGAGGTTCGATCCACTTGGATATCTTTTGCCAACGTATCATCAAATTCAAAGACATTTTCTAAATAATAGTACTCTTCTTTCGTCAACTCTCCTTTTTCATAAGAATTCATAGCCACTAACGTCAATTCTTCTTGAGATAATGTCTCTTCTCCTTCTGAAACTAATTTCACGCCTAATACTTTTCCTAAAGCCGCAGCAGAATGATTCAACACCCAAATAAAAGGAAACATTGCTTTATAAAAATAATGCAACGGACGTACAACAAATAAGACCACTTGCTCTGTATTCACGATACTATAACTTTTAGGTAAAAGTTCTCCGATCACCACATCGATATATGTCACTAAGATAAACCCTAACGCGACAGAAATCGTTCCGCTCAATGCTGAGCTAAACGGCAATCGACCGATCCAAGGCTCTAGTAACGCCGCCACTGAGCCTTCGCCAACCCAACCAATGATCAACCCAGTCAAGGTAATTCCTAATTGACTAGCCGACAAGTAGTTATCTAAATGATGCGTGACATGTAATGCTAATTTGGCATTCTTTACATTTTCTCTTTCTAATTGTTCTAAACGTGAACGTCTGATTTTAACTAATGCAAATTCACTAGCTACAAAAAAAGAAGTCACCGCAATCATCAAAAATAATATGGCAAAATTAAGTACCATAACTTCCCACCTCTCTTCTCTCCCCTATTGTACCTCTTTTCGAAAAATAATTTAAATCAACGATCCACGATCACATCGGAGGTTGAGACAAAAGTGTTTAGCATCAAGAAATAAGAAGAAATTTCCGAAAATTGACAAGAAACACAAATACTTGTTTTTGATGTTGATTGTTACCTACTCGGTGCTTCTCAAATTTTTGGTAAATTTCGGCTTATTTCCGAAGATGCTGCTTTTGTCTCACCGTGAACAAGAGGTCGTGAAAAGAGTGTTTTGACCTGAGCGTTAAGGATGGAAATCTCGAAACAGCTCCCCATGTTTTGAGATTTTTTGACTTATCGCCGAAGGTCAGCTCTTTGAACACCGTTTATTCGTTTTCAGAGATACTAGAAGAGACTGAGACAAGTTTTGTCCCAGTCTCTTCTTGAACAACAAAACTCTTTTAACTTAGCAAGCTTTGTCAAGCTTTTATCCAAAACTAAAATTTCATATAGCCGAAAAAAGAAGACTCTTTGTCTGATCGATTCCTTTACAATAGTTCTAGTAAAAAAATCAAAAGGAGATTATCTTATGCCCCTTAGTCAAGTTCTGAAAGAACACAAATTAATGAAAGTATCAGAAAATAGTATTCACTTGTGGAATCGAATGTTGAAAATTCACGGCTTAAGCCAAACCTTAGCCTATTTAACTACATTTAATTATGAAACTGAAAGTATCAAAAATATTATAAACAACCTTCATTTGCCAGCAGGAACAGATAAAGAACAGATTGAAACCTTGTTAAATGTTCTGGGAAAAACGGTGGTGGAATCAGGTTTTTCATCTGATCAGGAGTTACTAACCACAATTGACCAGTGGAACGCAATGCTTAAACTAAACGGTGCTGATGAAACCTTCGCTTTTCTAGCTACCTGTAACTATAATGATTCAATGATCAAATTTATCATAGCGAATCTTTACTTACCAGAAACGATAAATCCAGTCATTGAATCAGATAAAATCATTACGGCAGAGCGATCAACTATCACTTCAGATTTTCAATCCAACCAAGAACTACTAAATACGATTGACCAGTGGAACACGAGGTGTAAAGAACGTGGCCCAAACGAATGCTTAACATCTTTGTCTAAATTAAACTATAAAGCCAGAAGTATTAAATTTATTATGGCTAACCTCCAGTTACCAAAAACAATGGACCGTTTAGCCAACACAAAAAAAATAGTTGAAGCAAACAAAATGAATATAATATCGAATTTCAATCAAAAAATAAAAATAATCGCAAAGAAAAAAAAACGTTACACAGCCTAAACAACATCATTAATAACCTTGAATTACCAAAGTTGGATGCTGAAATACTAAGAAAAAAAATCATTCTAAAAACTCAAAAAGTAATCGAAATTGGTGTTAAAAAACACCTCGCTAAGATGAATTTCGCATATAAAAAGACGCAAACCCAAGTTTACATAAAGCAAATGCAACAAGAACCAAATGAAATTGACATCTACCTAGGAAAATCTCACCTAAAAGATTTAAAAAGAAAAGCAATCAATAGTATTTCAAATAAACATCTAAGCGAGCCTAAAAAAGCTAAACTCTCTTTGCAACGCTAAATAGCCCAAAAACAATGGGAGAAACATTCCAAGAAATGTCTCTCCCATTGAATACTTTATTCGCTAAAGTTTAATTTTTCCGTTCTTTTAACCACGTTTTTCTTGTTACACCAATTAGTAAAGGTACTGTTTCATGCTTTACTTCACTATACTCCAAGCCAAACCAAGTTTCTGGCGTGGTCGCAATTTTTTTAATTGCAAGTTTTGCTTGCATGATTTGTCGTTCCCATTTGCTGAGAGTCGTCACATTTGAGATCACTTCATCAATCAAGATAAATTGGAAATCACCGACTTCTCTTCCCGGAGTTAACGAGTAAGTCTGCGGTTGTTTTGGTAATCTTCCTTGTTTCATCAAATCGTGAATGATTTGACGAACATAGACATTGATTTCTTGTTGTACTCTGAATCCTAAGAAGAGATTCACTTGTACGACAAAATCAGTATCCATCATATCGATTTGGTATTCTTTCGTATAAGGTTCATCCGTCACTTCCACATGTACGAACCAATATACACGTGCTCTTTTTGGTCGTTTGTCCAGAATCGAGTAGACAAATTGTCTACCAACTTTTCCTTCGGCCATATCTGGTACTAAGAACACCACATTAGTTTGATAAAGTGGCAATGAGTGATCATCTCTTAATTCCGCTAATTGTGGAATGTAATCTTTTAATGCCACATCTTCCGCAGCAGACTCACGGATGATATTTCCTTGTTCCCAAATGAACATGACAGCTAAAATAATGATCGCCATCAACACCGCAACAAACCCTCCGTGGAAAAACTTCACGATACTTGAGATGAAAAAGATGATCTCGATCGCACCAAAAAAGAAAGACACAATCCAGGCGAACCATTTGGAATAGTTGCTTTGGATCAAATAGAAATAAAGAAGTACCGTCGTCATCAACATCGTGACAGTAATTGAAAGTCCATAGGCTGCTTCCATATGATGTGATGTTCGGAAAGTAACCACGATCAACGAACAAGCCAACCATAAAATCAAATTAACCGCGGGAATATACATCTGACCGATACTGTTTCCTGGATACATGATTTTCAAGCGTGGTAAGAGTTTTAACTTAATCGCCTCTGATACCAATGTAAATGATCCAGTAATCAAAGCCTGTGAAGCAATGACCGCAGCGATCGTAGCAAACCCAACGCCAATAATCAACCAACCTTTAGGTAACATTTGGAAAAATGGATTGAGATTATTGATTTGTTGCACCTCTTGATTTTGATAAATATTCAGTAACCAAGCCGCTTGTCCGAAGTAATTCAATACTAAGCAAAGTTTAACGTAAGGCCAACTTAAACGGATATTTAATTTCCCCACATGCCCCAAGTCAGAATACAATGCTTCCGCCCCTGTTGTAGCCAGAAAGATGTTTCCTAAAATAAAGAGACCTAATCGATTGTCTGGACTAAAAAGTAGGCGAATCGCGTAGTAGGGGTTCAACGCTCGGATCACCGTCCAGTCTTGGCTGAAATTTATTAAACCCATCACACCTAAAAAAGTAAACCATAAAAACATGATCGGACCAAACGCTTTTCCTACTATCTCGGTACCGAATCGTTGAACCATAAATAATACGAAAATGATGACTAATGTAATAATGACAATAATATTTTGATCGTTACCGAATCGATCAAAAAATTGTGGGATACCTCTTAACCCCTCGATTGCTGTCGTGACAGTCACCGCTGGGGTCAATACTCCATCAGCAAGTAGAGCAGCTCCACCGATCATTGCTGGTACGATCAAGTATTTACTCCCTTTCCTGACTAGTGTATATAAAGAAAAAATCCCACCCTCACCGTGGTTATCGGCATTTAACGCAATCACCACATACTTGATTGTGGTAAGTAATGTTAGTGTCCAAAAAATCAATGACACCGAACCAAGGACAAATTCAGGATTGATACCTCGTAGTCCTCCGTTATCTTCTACGATGGCCTTCATTACATATAGTGGACTCGTTCCAATATCTCCGTAAACTACGCCCATCGCAACTAATAGACCAGCCATTGAAATTTTTTTAGTGTTGTGTTTTGTTGTCAATTGTCCCCCTCTTTTCTACTTTCGTTCACTATCGTATTTTCTTCACAAATCATTGATCTTTTATTTCATGTGATTTACTTAACTAGAGACCCCTACGAAGTGTCAAATCATTATACAAGATTTCATTTAGTAATGTCGACGGATATAGTCTGCTAAAAATGAATACACACCGAGACAAAAAAGAGCTCCTAGCAATGAAGGGATGAGGTAGAATCCTTTGATCGAGGGACCTAATTCACCAAGAACAAATTCTCCTAACCAACTTCCTAAAAAGCCGATCACTACATTTCCAGTGACACCGCCAGGTACATCCTCATTTAAGATCAATCCAGCGAACAGACCTAAAACGCCACCAACGATCAAAGTCAGAAAAAAATAAAGCATCTCGTTCCCTCCTTAAAAAATACACCTTTATTTTACGTTATTTTGAAAATTAGACCAAAGATTATGAATAGCTTTTATCCAAGTAAACTTTCCAGAGGGATTTTAGCTATAAAAAGAAGGAGTAAGACATTGTCTCACTCCTTCTTTTTCAATGTAGCAAAAACAAGTATTTTTCACTGGCGTAGGCATTTCACCCTTCAGATTACTCTTTTTGCTATTTTATCGTTTGAACGATTATTTTGTTTCTTTTTCAGAACCATCTTCTGTTAACATCGCTTTTCTAGAAAGATTTACGCGACCTTGTTTGTCAATCTCAGTTACTTTGACAAGGACTTCATCACCCAATTTGACTACATCTTCTACTTTATTGACACGGTCATTTG
Organism: Enterococcus sp. DIV1682a; assembly: GCF_051711005.1. Classification (NCBI taxonomy): domain Bacteria; kingdom Bacillati; phylum Bacillota; class Bacilli; order Lactobacillales; family Enterococcaceae; genus Enterococcus; species Enterococcus sp. DIV1682a. The sequence continues at coordinate 179,645 of NZ_JBIOLT010000001.1, read as the reverse complement.
AAAGTTGAGAGATGTGAACCAATCCGTCTTTTCCTTTGATCAAGTTAACGAAAGCACCAAATTTTTCAATACGAACTACTTTTCCTAGATAAACCTCACCGACTTTTACTTCTTTGGTTAAGTCTTCAATGATCTTGATTGCTTTTTGGATCATTTCTTTATCAGATGAAGCAATACTTACTTTACCATCTTGATCGATATCGATTTTCACACCAGTTTCTTCAATGATACCATTGATTGTGTCGCCACCTTTACCGATCACATCTTTGATCTTCGCAGGGTCGATTTGGATCATTTCGATTTTCGGTGCATATGGGCTTAATTCTTCACGAGGTGCTGCAATCGTTGAAGTCAATTCTTCTAAGATTTCCATACGTGCTTGTTTTGCTTGGGCTAGCGCTTCTTTTAGGATTTGTTCCGTAATCCCTTGGATCTTAATATCCATTTGTAGAGCAGTAATCCCATCTTTAGTTCCAGCCACTTTAAAGTCCATATCTCCCAGATGATCTTCTAATCCTTGGATATCTGTTAAAATCGTATAGTTTTCGCCATCTGAAACAAGTCCCATTGCAATCCCTGCAACTGGTGCTTTGATTGGTACACCGGCATCCATCAATGCTAATGTCCCAGCACAGATACTTGCTTGTGAAGAAGAACCATTCGATTCTAAAACTTCTGCCACTAAACGGATTGTATAAGGGAAATCTTCTTCTGAAGGAATCACTTGTGCTAGCGCACGTTCACCTAAAGCACCATGTCCGATTTCACGACGACCAGGTGATCCCGCACGCCCTGTTGAACCAACAGAAAATTGTGGGAAGTTGTAATGGTGGATGAATCGTTTGCTAACTTCTACTCCCAGTCCATCAATAATTTGGTGTTCACCTAGTGGCGCAAGGGTACAAGCAGATAATGCTTGAGTTTGTCCTCGAGTAAACAAACCTGAACCATGCACCCGTGGCAACAAGCTTACTTCTGAAGCTAGTGGACGGATTTCGTCCAATTTACGCCCATCAGGACGGATCTTGTCGATCGTGATCAATTCACGAACTACATCTTTTTCTAAGTCCTCAGTAATTTGTTTTACTTCTTTTAGTAATTGATCTTCCTCTTCATGCCCGATAAATTTTTCGGCATAAGCTTCACGAATATCGATTTTTACTTGTTCGATATTGTCTTCACGAGCTAGTTTTTCTTCTGTCATAACAGCCGTTTTCATCGTAGCATAAGAAGCATCAAAGATTTCTTTTTTCAAATCTGCATCTACTTGTAACAAAGAAACTTCCATTTTCTCTTTGCCGACAGCTTGGACGATTTCTTCTTGGAAAGCAACTAATTCTTTGATTGCATCAAAACCAAATAGTAATGCTCCAAGCATATCTTCTTCAGAAACTTCTTTCGCACCACTTTCAACCATGTTGATTGCTTGTTTTGTACCTGCAACACTTAGTTCAATATCTGTTTGTTCCGCTTGTTCAACTGTTGGATTCAAGACATATTCGCCATTCACACGGCCGACTTCGACACCAGCAATTGGTCCATCAAATGGAATATCTGAAATTGATAATGCTAAAGAAGAACCTAGCATTGCAGCCATCGCAGGTGAACAATCTGTTTCAACACTCATCACGATGTTGGTTACTTGAACTTCGTTACGGAAGCCATCCGCAAACATTGGGCGGATCGGACGGTCGATCAAGCGAGCCGTTAAAGTTGCTTCTGTACTTGGACGACCTTCACGCTTGATAAATCCTCCAGGAATTTTACCGGCAGCATACATCTTTTCTTCATAGTTGATCGTCAACGGGAAGAAGTCAGTATCTTTTGCTTCTTTTGAAGCAACTGCCGCACTTAAAACTACAGTATCTCCATAGCGAACTAAAACTGCTCCGTTCGCTTGTTTTGCTAATTGACCGACTTCGATTTGTAAGGGACGGCCTCCCCATGTCGTTTTGAATATTTGTTTTTCTGACATAATTACTCCTTTTCTTTCTCGTGAAAGCAAGACGCTACTAAACAAATGAAAACCGCCAAACGTCGCTTATCCAGCTTTCATTTGGTTAGTAGGAGTCTATCATGCTTTTTTCGAGAATGGTTGTATTAGGTATTACAGTAAAAAAAGTGAGATTCATTTGAACCCCACTCTTTTTGTCAAAATTAACGGCGTAGACCTAAGCGTTTGATCAATTCGCGGTAACGTTGTACATCAGTCTTACGTAGGTAAGCTAACAAGTTACGACGGTGACCAACTTTTTTCATTAGGCCACGGTATGAATGATGATCTTTTTTATGCATACGTGCATGTTCATTCAAGTGGTTGATTTCTTCCGTTAATACAGCGATTTGTACTTCTGGAGAACCAGTATCCCCTTCATGGCGTGCATAGTCTTTGATGATTTCATTTTTACGTTCTTTTGAAATTGCCATTTCTTTCACCTCTTTCGATTATTCCCCTGTGACTGAGTAAAACGTTGGTGATTCGCTTAACCAAGTAACAGGCGATATGCCTTACGCATACAGCTATACTTTACCTGAATCTACGGGAGAAATCAAGTGAAGAATCATTAAGAAAATTTAGTTTTTAAACAAACTTTCTCCTACTTTTTAAATTTTATGTTAAACTATAATGCGAAAATAGACGTATAACTGTCTAAAAAGAAAGGGGTACATATTCCATGATCACAATGGATAATATCATCCGTGAAGGAAATCCTACTTTGCGGGAAGTAGCTGAAGAAGTTGCTCTCCCATTAAGCAAAGAAAATATCGACCTAGGAAAAGAAATGCTCGAATTCCTGAAAAATAGCCAAGATCCAATCAAAGCGGAAGAATTAAACTTACGTGGAGGGGTTGGTTTAGCTGCTCCTCAACTAGATATTTCTAAACGCATCATTGCTGTACACGTGCCAAGCCCTGATCCAGAAGTAACAGAACCCACGCTAAGTACGGTAATGTATAATCCAAAAATCCTTAGTCACTCAGTTCAAGATGCTTGCCTTGGCGAAGGAGAAGGCTGTTTATCTGTTGACCGAGAAGTACCTGGCTACGTAGTCCGCCACGCTAAGATCACGGTTTCTTATACAGATATGAATGGCGAGAAACATAAAATCCGCTTGAAAAATTATGAGGCAATCGTTGTCCAACACGAAATTGATCATATCAACGGTGTGATGTTCTACGACCATATCAACGAAAAGAATCCATTTGCCCTTAAAGAAGGCGTATTGGTGATTGAATAAAAATGATTGAAAGTTGTATTTCAATCTAAATGACTCGTAAGAAATTGAACTAAAAAGCAACATCTTCGGAAATCGCTACTCATTTTTTCGAAGATGTTGCTTTTTGACGTGGGGAGCCCCACTCCTTTTTTATATTACTAAGAATCAGCGATGTGTTCGTTGTCCATTAAACTGGTTTCTGTCTTTACTATGTCTATTTTCTCCCAACTTTTCTTCTTGTCGTTCAAGTTTACCTCCCGCTCTAGTTGTGCCTTCTACTATCTTTTTCTGCCCTAGATTCTCTGGAGATGGGCTTAACGTCAGATTCTTTTCCAACTCCAATAGGTCTATCTTGTTTGTTTTTGCCCAACGTTTTATTTCACCAATCATTTCCATCCATTTGTCTAACTGTTTTTCTCCGTTCTGTTGCGCATAGCATTGATTCTCTCGCTGAGCACGAAGTTGCTGAGTCAAGATTTTTAATTGATCTTTGCGTTCTCCTATTAGCTCATCTTTTTGCATTAATTGATTTTTAGTAATTTCTATCTCTAATTCAGAATTTGATACTTTTAATTTATTGATCCCAACTTTAATTTTTTCAATTTGACCTTCTATTTTTTTTAATACATGTACTATTTCTGGAGTAGTTTTGCATTTTATATTTTCAATTATTGTTTCTGCTTCAGATCGTAACGCAAGATCTTTCTCGCATCTTTTTCTAGCCATCAAATTAAAGAGCGTGGCATTATTACTCGGCAATTGTTTTATTTTATCCTCAACTGTATTTTTATCATATAGATCAGGTTGTATCAGAACAGCCTGCGACTTGTATATTTCCACCACGAAACTTTTCCACTTCTCTAATTCTTTTTTTGCAGAATATGGGGGCCGCCAGTCAAATTCAGAAGAGTTTAATTCGATTTCTTGTAGTTTTGTTTGTATTTTAACTATTCGTTCTGCCACTGCTCTTAAAAATGCATTTATTTCTGAAACAGGTCGCTTATTCACCTCATCTTGTAATTTATCTGCTTGTGCTCTAAATTCTAGATCCTCTTGGCAAATGGTAAGGTTCTTTGTTAAGAGAGCCTTTGTACGCCCACTTCTATCGAAATCCGATCCCCAGTTTTCATCGAACCAACTGATCGTTTTTTCAACGGTGCTTTGTTCGTATAAAAAGGGGAATTCTATTATATTTCTTTTCCGCTTTTCCAACATTTCAATACTCTTTAATTCAGATAGCAACTTTATTGTACCCCTTCCAAAAACTAGCTTGTTGTTCCAGTACTTTATCTCCAGAATTCTTTGTCTTTCATTCGATGATTCGCTGTTCTGCTATATTTGCATATTCAGCAAGCTTTTATTTCGATAGATAACTAAGATCTTTCTGTGCATAATTTTTCATAGACAAGCGTTGAGATTGTTCTTTTATTAGCTTAGATTGAGCATCCTCCCCTTTATTTAGGAGGCTTATTTCAGTCTGATTTTTATTTGAACATGCATTGAATGTTGCTATTCGTAAGTTAGCTTGCTTTAAATTTACGCTAATTTCATCATCCAAAAAGCGAATCACATCTTCAAACTGACAGATCCATCCTATCATGCGCTTCAACTCCTATATTTTATTTATGTCACGAATGCTTCTGTAAGAAGTAGTATCAAAAAACAAATTCAGCTACAAAACTTCCTATTGTCCCATTTTACTTAGAAAATTAAACTAGTTTCTTCCTTCTTTTTCCCAAAAATAAAATAACTGGTACGATTCGTAAATGGATAAATCATACCAGTTATTTATTATTTAATGTTCTTATATATTCAGCCCAGGCAACTCTTTTCCTCGCTAAGCCGTTCTTTGTTTCATTAGTTTCAAGTACGTAAACTCTTGTACTACAATATTATTCTCTTAGTGTAACGATCTTACCTTAACCATTTCAGATATCATGACCGACTTTGATCCGGTTGGCCTACTTGTTGCATTATCTTGGACTTCTTTGGATCTGGTTCTGCTTTTTGTGGTGAAGAGTTTGCCCTTTTAGATAAAGGATTTTGTCTTGTATTTTTTACCTGTTGTACCTCTTCCATGCTTTTTAATGTCTGTTGTGGTTGTTTTTTTAATTCGTTGATTTTTCCAATAGTTTCCTCAATAGCATACTTCTTATTTTTTAATAACTTAATCGATAGTACCATTGCGGAAGTATGTGTGCTTACATCTTTTTCGTATTTTTGAACGAATTGATTCGCCTCAAAATTTTCTTCTAATTTTTGATTGATTAAAGACGAAACGGGGTTTTCGATTCCACTTGCCTTGTCTGATTCATTGAATTCTTTGCTCATTTCCTCAATAAGCTGATTCTTCTGATTTTTTACGTACTCACTCACTTTTTTTCCTGATTCTGTCAGTTCCTTTCCTTGAGTTTCTCGAATCACTTCGTCAAATATGAAAATTTCTCCTATCTTTTGTTTGAGTAAAGACGTATTTTCAATTCCACTTGGTTCTATTGGATTATTTGGGGAATTTACTTCTTTTTTGTCCTTATTTTTTGACCTTCTCATTAGTTTATTGAACATTACCTTTAGCAATGAAGGCTTTTTATTTGTATTTCTTACCTTTTTCATTTCTTTCATGTTACTTGATGCCTGTTGTGTTTGTTCTTTTTTTGATTCGTTGAGGTTTCTGCTATTTTCCTTAATATACTGTTCCTTTCGATTTATTAAGATCGCAATCAGTGATTCTCCTGATCTTATCAGTTCCTTTGTTCTTACCATTTCTTGAGTTTCTCGAATCACTTCGTCAAATATAAAAATTCCTTCTATATTTTCTTGGATGTTTGCTGTGACTTTAGCCTTTTCACCATTTCCTTGTACTGTTTTGCTAGTTGATTTATCCATTTGTTTTAGCTCCTTTACTTTAGTATGTAGAAAAATAGTACCTGAATAATTCATATTCAATGTTATTGCAACTTATATTACTATCTTGACTTCTTTTGATCTGGTTCTGCTTTTTGTGGTGAAGAGTTTGCCCTTTTAGATAAAGGATTTTGTCTTGTGTTTTTTACCTTTTGTATTTCTTTCATGCTTCTTAATGTCTGTTTTGATTGTTCTTTTGTTAATTTGTTGAATTCTTCGCTAACTTCCTTAATTAATTGATCCATAAGCTTATCCTTCGAATTTTCTAAGTTCTCAATCATTGATTTCTTTGACTTACTATCTATTTCTGTTGTGTCATGTATTTCCAGAATACGCTTGTTCAATAGGAAAGTTTCTTCTAACTTTTGATTGATGAAAGTCGGAATTGGGTTGACTATTCCACTTGTTTTGTTTAACTCGTTGAATTTGTTACTAATTTCCTCAATATTCTGATTCTTCTGGTTTTTAAAGTATGTAACGCGGTCAAATCTTGATTTATTTAATACTTGTTCTCCTTTTTGTCCTATTGCTTGAATTCCCCATTGTGAAGTGAAAATTTCTTCTATTTTTTGCTGGATAAAAGGCATATTTGTATTTACTGTCCCACTTGTTTTCAGTAGATTATTTGGTGAATTTACTTCTTTTTGGTCTTTCACTTCTGCGTTTTCTTGGATGTTTGCTGTGACTTCAGCCTTTTCATCATTGCCTTGAACTGTTTCGCTAATTGATTTATCCATTCTTAGTTCGTTGAATTCTTCACTAACTTTCTTAATTAATTGATCCATAAGCTTATCCTTCGAATTTTCTAAGTTCTCAATCATTGATTTCTTTGACTTACTATCTATTTCTGTTGTGTCATGTATTTCCAGAATACGCTTGTTCAATAGGAAAGTTTCTTCTAACTTTTGATTGATGAAAGTCGGAATTGGATTGACTATTCCACTTGTTTTGTTTAACTCGTTGAATTTGTTACTAATTTCCTCAATATTCTGATTCTGATTTTTTTTACAGAGGCTAATGAAGCTTTGTTTTGCTGCTAATTCTTGTACAAATCTTTGTTCTAATTTTTGTCCTACTTCTTGAATTCCCCATTGTAAAGTGAAAATTTCTTCTATTTTTTGCTGGATAAAAGGCATATTGGAATTTACTTCTTTTTGGTCTTTCACTTCTGCGTTTTCTTGGATGTTTGCTGTGACTTTAGCCTTTTCCCCATTACCTTGAACTGTTTTGCTAGTGAATTTATCCATTTGGTTTAACTCCTTTACTTTAGTATGTATTAAAAACATCTATTGCTAAACTTGGTTCCCACTATTTTTTTATTATGTAGAAGAATAGTGCTTGAATTATTCATATTCCGTATTATTGTAATTTATAAATAAAATAGTCGAACACTTATTTTTTCAAAAAAATAAAATAACTGGTACGATTCATAAATGGACAAATCATACCAGTTATTTATTATTTAATGTTCTTATATATTCATCCCAGACTACTCTGCTCTTCATTAGCCTTCGTAGAGAATTCCTGCTTTTATCAACTGTTGCTTAATCGTCCTCAACACATTAGTATCTGGATAACGGATGGTATGCAGATGAATCCCATCGGTCAGCTCAGATAACAACGTAGCATTACTTTTTTTATAGCGTTTCATAAACAATTCAATTTCTTGAGTTGTTTGGATATGAAGCATGCCTGTCAACTCACCATATAAGGGATGTTCTACAATGACATCTAAAACTTCGCCACCAGCTTCAACGATCAAGCGTAACTCTTCTTCTGTTTGCTCACGACCATGTTGGACAGCAATCTTGCTCACTAAGCCGTTCTGTGTTTCATTGGTTTCAAGAACGTAACCCCTTGCCGTTGCAATAATAGTCGCACCTGATGCTCTCAACAACGCAATATCTCCGACAATGATTTGACGGCTCACTTGAAAACGTGAAGCGAATTTGCTGGCACTGACCGGTTTTTCTTCATTTGCCAGGGTATGCAGAATCTCTTTGCGCCGTGCTTCTCCATCAATCATCCACTTTCTCCCCATTCAATTCATTTTGATAATCACGAGAATGTTTCATAAGATCGATATATGTCGCTGTGATCGTTTCTTTATATTTCGTATTTTCTAACCGACTAGCGATTTTTTCTAATACTTCTTGCTCCCTTTTTTCGTCATAGACTGCTTTTTTCGTTGCTTGTTTGGCTTCGCCAATTTTCGTTACCGTGTCCATACGTTTTTCTAGTAATTTGACGATTTGTTGATCAATCTGATCGATTGTTTGACGTAAGTCTTCAAGTTTTTCTGGTTGTTGATCTTCTAATATTTTTTTGATTACTCGAGCAGGATTGCCTGCAATCACTACATTATCAGGAAAAGATTTAGTTACAACAGAACCCGCTCCAACTACGACATTGTTTCCTAACGTAACACCTGGCGTAACGATCACACCACCACCAAGCCAGACATTATGACCAATTTTGATTGGTTTCGCATATTCTAAGCCACTATTTCTTTTCACTGGATGAAGTGGATGAGTGGCTGTATAAAGTTGAACATTTGGCGCAAACATGCAATTGTCGCCGATTTCGATCGTACTTACATCTAAAAATGTACAGTTGTAGTTCGCATAGAAGTTTTCACCTACACAAATATTGTAACCATAATCAAAATTGATCGTTGGCTCCATGTAGATTTTTTCTCCCGTTTTTCCAAAGGTTTCTTTTAGTAATTGAGAACGTAGCTCTGCTGTTTCTGCTTGGTTGATGATCGTACTTTGGCTTCTTGCGTATTGACGATCCGCTACCAATTCCGGATCATTAGCAAAATATAATTCGCCAGCAATCATTTTTTCTTTTTCTGTTCTAATGGTCATAATTTGCTCCTTTTGATAATTTTTCAAATACTATAGCACCGTCCGTTTGTAGAAAATCATATTCTTGGTCTAACTGGATTGGCTCTTGGTTGATTACTAAGATTTGAGACTTCGTATTACGAAATTGGATTAAGTCACAAAACGGGTGTACTTGAAAACTCGTTCCGACGATGACGATCAACTCTGCTTGTTGAACAGCCGATGTTGCTCGCTCTATGACTTCATCATTAAATCCCTCCCCATACAACACGATATCTGGTCGAATTTGTCCCCCACAGGTTGCATGTTGATCTGTTTGTAAATAGGTTTCCCAAGAAACGGTGTTCCCACATTTCCTACAATAGCAATGATAAAGATTTCCGTGAAAATTCACAAGTTTTGGACTTCCCGCTTTTTCATGTAATCCATCGATATTTTGGGAAACTACCCAAACTTGCTTTTTTGAGGCTAACTTTGCCATTTCTAAGTGAATAATATTTGGTCTTGCTGTTGGATGATAGATTTTTTTCACAAATGAATAAAATTTTTGTGGCTCATTGTTCATTGCTTCATGACTTAGAAGGTATTCGGGTTGTTCCAATCCATGATAGATTCCTTTTAACGATCGATAGTCGGGAATACCAGAAGGCGTTGATACCCCAGCGCCAGTTAGGAAAGTGATTTTTGAACTAGTGGCTATTGTTGCTACCGCTTCTTCAACGGTTACTTTTTTCATTTCCTTTCACCTCTCTTTTATTATACATCTATCTTTCGTTTATTGATTGATCGTACTTTTTATTCAAACGATTTCATTTTTTGAGAAACATCTCACAATATAAACTGACAAACCAATGAAAACGTGCTACAATACTGCTAGATTCTTCGGTATGATCATCACTATTGCTATCTAATAGTACGATAAACCAAGCATATAGAACAAAAGTGAGGTGAGTTGGTATGGTACCATCCATTATTTACTGGGGCGTGATTTTAGCTTGTATCGCCTGGTTAGCATTAAGTATTTATTTTTCAATTTTTTACCTTGCTCGTAAAGAAAATGGAAATCTTTGGGCATTTGCATTTTTCAATGTACTTGCTGCGATCGTTTTAGCGATTACCTTAGTTATTTTCCGAACATGGGGTTGGGGAATCACTCAATATTCAAGTCTGATTTATCTAATATTGGCTATTTATGGCGTAACGATTATTCTTCAAGCAATCTTAGGTCGTGAAAAAAAAGTAGTTAGTAAAACAGCATAATATACAGAAAGTCAGGATCGAAAATGATTGATTGGGTCAGCTATTGCTAAGCAGCTCATCTTTTCGACTGCTTTATTTTATATAATAAGTAGGAATTAGGACACTTAAATAGATTCGTGTCCTAATTTTTATTTATTTAATGAATAATTATTCTTTTACAACTCTCGCTCTTTTTGAATATCATTTTTCTTATTTTTTGTATAATTATAGAAATTTTCTATAGCTATCAATACTTCACAAGAAAACTTCTGTTATAGATTGACAAAGTGCTTTGTCTATCGTAAACTATTTTTTGTATAAATAACTGAATACGAGATACCTCAATCAATGAGGTAGAGGTCGCGAGAATCATTAACCCTGTGGAGTGAAGCAAACACCGTGAAGCAGGACTAGGGAAGATCGCCGAAATGTACTCTTCTTTGCTTGAAGTTTACGTTGGGACACAAGTTAAGAGCTTGTGGACTGTCTTAGCAGTGATGCTAAGTTGCGCTATGTTTTGTGAGAGGTTTATCACTTTTGTGAAATGTTAGCGACCCTTTTATATTCTTGAAGCGGTCGTTTTTTATTTCTCCTGATAAGCTACTGCAACGCATTTGTTTAACCGCTCGTAAAAAAATTATGCGTAAACAGTTAATTTGATAAGTACGTCTATCTGACAGTAAAATTAAGTTAGCTGAAGCGGAACTTCGCCCGTTTCATTCCTGATGAAATCGTCGAGCCGTATGTGTAAAAAGAAAAGGAGAAAGATTATGAAAAAAAGTTCAGTTACACTTACCCTATTGATGGCATTTATTTTTTCATTCTTCCCTGTAGGAAGTTTCGTGAATGCCGATGAGAAAACACCAACAGATGAGTTCCGTGTAGGTATGGAAGCGGGGTATGCCCCTTTCAACTGGTCACAGCAAACAGATGCCAACAACGCTGTACCGATCCAAGGTCAAAAAAGCTATGCTGGTGGTTATGACGTCCAAATTGCCAAAAAAGTTGCGGATGGATTAGGGAAAAAATTAGTCATCATGCAAACCAAATGGGATGGATTAGCCCCGGCGTTACAATCTGGCAAAATCGATGCGATCATTGCTGGGATGAGCCCCACAGCAGAACGTAAAAAAGAAATTGATTTTACCGATCCTTATTATGAATCACAACTTGTTGTAGTCGTCAAAAAAGATAGTAAATATGCCAATGCAAAAAGTTTGGCGGATCTATCAAATGCTAAGATTACTGCTCAATTGAATACTTTCCATTATAATGTCATCGATCAAATTCCTGATGTGCAAAAGCAACAAGCAATGGATAACTTCTCTGCGATGCGTACCGCTCTTGCTTCAGGTATGATTGATGGTTATGTCAGCGAACGACCTGAAGGGGTAACAGCAACTAGCGTCAATAAAGATTTAAAAATGTTAGAATTTACTGGTCAGAATGGTTTTCAAACAAATCCTGAAGATGTCCAAATCGCTATTGGAATGCGTAAAGGTGACCCAGATATCCAAAAAGTTAACCAAATTCTTAGCGGTATCTCTCAAAAAGAACGTACAGAAATTATGGATCAAGCAATCAAAGATCAACCCGCTTCAACAAATACAGAGGGAGAAAAAGCTGGTTTGTTCACTGATTTCAAAACGATTTGGGATCAATATGGGAATATGTTCCTTCGTGGTGCAGGACTTACGTTATTTATTGCATTGATTGGGACAGTTATTGGAACTACCTTAGGCTTGTTGATCGGTGTTTTCCGTTCTATTCCTGAGTCTGACAATGCCGTGACACGTTTCTTCCAAAAGTTAGCAAATTTACTACTATCGATTTATATTGAAATATTCCGTGGAACACCAATGATGGTTCAAGCTATGGTCGTCTTTTACGGATTAGCATTAGCCTTTGGAATCTCCCTTGATCGTACAATTGCTGCCTTATTCATTGTATCGATCAATACTGGTGCTTATATGACTGAAATCGTCCGTGGTGGTATTTTCGCTGTCGATGAAGGACAATTTGAAGCAGCGCAAGCAATTGGTATGACACATGGACAAACAATGCGAAAAGTAGTTGTTCCTCAGGTCTTACGTAACATCTTACCTGCGACCGGGAATGAATTTGTTATCAATATCAAAGATACAGCAGTCTTAAGTGTTATTGGTGTAGCTGATCTATTCTTCCAAGGGAACTCTGCTGCAGGAGCAAACTTCCAATTCTTCCAAACATTTACAATCGTAGGTATCATCTACTTGGTTATGACCTTTACGATTACCAGAATCTTGCGTGTAGTGGAGAAAAAAATCGATGGTCCTTCAGCCTATACAAAAATTGAAGAAGTTGACAACGCCAACTTGCAGGAATAAGGAGGAAGAATCATGAGTGAAGAAATCATTAAAATCAATCATTTAAGAAAAAGCTTTGGTGAAAATGAAGTATTAAAAGACATCAGCATGGATATCCATAAAGGTGAAGTTGTAACCATCATTGGTTCTTCTGGCTCTGGTAAATCAACTTTCTTACGCTGCATCAACCTTTTAGAAAAACCTACTGGTGGCGAAATTATGTATAATGGCGAAAATATTCTTGCGCCAAAATATAACTTGCCTAAATATCGAACAAATGTCGGAATGGTATTCCAATCGTTCAATCTTTTCAATAACATGAATGTCTTAGAAAACTGTATGTCTGGTCAGACGACTGTCTTAAAAAGAAACAAAGACGAAGCTCGTAAAGTCGCTCTTGAAAATCTAGAAAAAGTTGGAATGGAACGTTATATTGAAGCCAAACCTTCTCAATTATCAGGTGGTCAAAAACAACGTGTGGCAATCGCTAGAGCCCTCTCAATGGACCCAGATGTAATGTTATTTGATGAACCAACATCAGCACTTGATCCTGAGATGGTCGGAGAAGTATTGAATACCATTCAAGACCTAGCTCACACTGGTTTAACCATGATTATCGTGACACATGAAATGGAATTTGCAAAAGATGTTTCTGATCGTGTCATCTTCATGGATAAAGGTGTTGTTGCTGAAGAAGGAACCTCTGATGATATTTTTGTTCATCCAAAAGAAGAACGTACCAAAGAGTTTTTATCACGTATCTTAAAAAAATAGAAGAAAGCCTTTATCCGAAACGACAGGTTCGTTTTGATAAAGGCTTTTCCTTTTTTGGGAAATGATTCACTATTTTCTCATGTTTATCTGCAATCTATTTGAACACCATTCATTAATTCATCAGTCGATCAGCCCTCTCTTCTTAGATTGATTGGTCTGATTGCATTTGTTTGAAAATGAATTTTTGAATATTTTCTGAATTAAGTTGTAATTTTTAGAAAATTCTATTAATATAGAAATTATCAAATTTTTTAGTTAGGATGATTAAACAATGGTTGAAGAGCAACAAGAACTACAGCGTGGACTTAAGAATAGACACGTTCAATTGATTTCGATTGGTGGTGCGATCGGAACAGGTCTTTTCTTAGGAGCAGGAAAAACGATTCAATTAGCTGGTCCCTCTATTTTACTGGCTTATCTTATTACCGGGTGCGTTTGCTTCTTTATTATGCGTGCCTTAGGTGAACTTTTATTATCTAATACAAATAATCATTCATTTCTTGATTTTGTTGCAGAATATCTTGGAAAAAAAGTTGCTTTCGTAACAGGTTGGACTTATTGGTTTTGTTGGGTTGCGATCGCTATGGCGGATTTGACAGCGATCGGGATGTATGTCCGTTACTGGGTTCCAGGAGTCCCACAATGGCTTCCTGAATTGATCGCTCTGATTTTACTGCTTGGTTTAAACATGGTGGCTGTTTCACTATTTGGTGAATTAGAATTTTGGTTTGCTTTGATCAAAGTCGTTTCCATTATTGCATTTATTATCGTTGGTATTTACATGATTCTTACCCATTACAAAACAAGTGCTGGACCTGCTAGTATCACCAATCTCTGGTCACATGGCGGCTTTTTCCCAACTGGTACGAAAGGATTCATTCTTTCCTTTCAGATGGTCACATTTGCCTTTACAGGAATCGAATTAGTCGGTTTGGTTGCTGGTGAGACCAAAAACCCTGAAAAAGTCTTACCCGAAGCTATCAATAATATTCCTATTCGAATCATTCTTTTTTACCTTGGTTCTTTGTTCGTTATCATGTCTATCTATCCTTGGAATAGCTTAGATGCGAACAACAGCCCATTTGTCGAAGTGTTTTCAGAAATTGGGATCACCATAGCCGCATCTTTGATTAATTTAGTCGTATTGAGTGCTGCGGCTTCTGCTTGTAACAGCGCGATCTACAGTACAGGACGTATGTTACGCTCTCTTTCACAAGAAGGTAGCGCGCCTAAAAAATTCCGTCAGTTGACTTCTCACCGTGTACCAGGAAATGCGTTAGTTTTTTCAACTATTGTGATTTTTATTTCCGTTATCCTAAATTATGTGATGCCTAGTGAAGTATTTACACTCGTCAGCAGTATTGCGACTACTTGCTTTTTATTTATCTGGGGAATACTCGTTTACACTCACTTAAAATATCGTAAAAGTATGTTAGGTAAAAAAGAGCATACGTTCAAAATGCCTTTTTATCCTTATAGTAATTTTCTTGTTTTTGCCTACATGATTTTCATTTGTCTAGTTTTATTTCTTGGCAAAGACACACGTATTGCCTTACTCTTAACTCCTGTTTGGTTTATTGGGTTATTGATCATTTATCGAATGAAATACGAGAAACAATCACTTTGAAATACAGACAACAATCCATACTAAAAAAAAATAGATTGATAAAAGTATGTTAGGACTCTCTTTTTTATAAGCCGCAAAAAATCTTTAGAATATGAAATTGAGACAAAAGTGTTTCGCATCAAGAATAAGAAGGAATTTCCGAAGATGCCACTTTTGTCTCACCATTTATTCGGTTTTAGAGCTTCTAGAAGCGACTGAGGCAAGTTTTGGCTCAGCCTCCAGATTTTTTGGTCAATTACTTATAGAACATCTCCCCTTCAATTACTCTCTCACAGAACCACTCAGGATATAATGATTATTTCAACTCAAGATCAATACTTTATACTCATTATTTGATTAGAAAAACATTGCTAAACTACGTTATTTTTGTTACTTTAAAAAAAGTATAAATAAGTAAAGGAGAAATCTATGACAAAAAAATTGACGTTCAAAGAAAGTATGTTTATCGGTTCAATGTTATTCGGTTTATTTTTTGGTGCTGGTAATTTGATTTTTCCCGTTCACATGGGACAAGAATCTGGCTCTGCCGTTTTCTGGGCCAATCTTGGCTTCTTAGTAACTGGGATCGGACTACCTTTTTTAGGTGTAATTGCCATCGGTGTTTCAAAAACATCAGGGGTTTATGAATTAGCAGAACGGATCGGCAAAAAATATGCTTTGGTTTTTACTGTTTTGCTTTACCTCGTCATCGGACCGTTTTTCGCCTTACCAAGATTAGCAACTACCTCTTTTGAAATTGGTTTAGCTCCATTTATCCAAGCCAAGCAACAACATGTATTTTTAGTTATTTTTAGTATTTTATTTTTCTTCACTGCTTGGTGGTTATCCAGACGGCCTACTAAAATCCTTGATTATGTAGGAAAATTCCTTAATCCTGCCTTTTTGATTTTACTAGGAATCTTGTTGGTACTTGCTTTTATTCATCCATTGGGTGCAATCGATCAAGCTACTGTCCAACCTAGTTATCAAGAACATGCTTTCTTTACTGGTTTTACTCAAGGATATAATACGTTAGATGCACTTGCTGCCTTAGCATTTGGTATCCTTATCGTTACTACGATTCGCAATATGGGTGTAACAAAGCCTTCTGAGATTGCTAAGGATACGATCAAATCTGGTGCAATCAGTATCGTTTTGATGGGAATCATCTACACATTACTTGCTTATGTGGGAACAATGAGTCTCGGTGGATTTGCTTTAAGTTCAAATGGCGGGATCGCACTAGCGCAAATCGCAGATCATTATTTAGGAACTTATGGCAGTATCTTGCTCGCTCTTATTGTGATCCTTGCTTGCTTAAAAACAGGGATTGGACTAATCACTGCTTTCGCAGAAACCTTTACCGATCTGTTTCCTAAAAGAAATTACATTGTATTTGTGACACTAGCTAGTGCACTTGCTTGTTTGGTCGCTACTGTGGGATTGACAAATATCATCCAAATTTCATTACCTGTCTTGATGTTTATTTATCCTTTAGCAATGACCTTGATCTTACTCGTTCTTGTGGGTCCATTGTTTAAACAACGTCCTGCTGTTTACCGCATGACCACTTATTTTACACTAATTGCTTCAATTTTAGACGGTTTAAATGCTTGCCCAGACGGAATCAAGCAAACCAGCTTTGTCAAAACGTTGTTAGACTTCGCAACGAATTATCTGCCATTCTTTAAATTAGGAATGGGTTGGATCGTCCCAGCATTGATTGGTTTAGTAATTGGCTTGATTTGGAGTATGGTTAAAAAAGAAACACCTGTTGTAGAGTAACGGCATCTAGGACGATCATTCTTCTAAAAGAAGGAACGGTGTACTATCATCACTTCTGTGAAATGAACAGAGCATATTTGAAGTAACTTTCCATTATTAGATTGCATCTAACAGTGGAAAAGTGCTTCAAATATGCTCTATTTATATATACAAGAAGGAACCTGTGTATTTTACTTCTATTTTCGGCTCTGGTTTTTTTACTAAGTCATTAGAATCAACAGATAACTGACAAAATTACTTTTTGAATGAATCCATTGGATGTATTTAACTATTTAGTCAAATGGCTAGCAGAAATATATTTTCCTAAAAAAATTACCAACTTCCAAAAACTTTCGTCACAAAAAATTCACAACTCCTGAGTAATATATAAGCATACCAACAAACAACCCTAACAACACTTTTTCATTTTTAACTCCTTATCCTGCTAGCTCCCCGGCTAGCAGGACTTTTTTATTGAACTAGAAATGGCTGAGACAAACCTGAAAAATAGTTTTGTCTCAACCATTTTTGTGTTTTAGTTTATCTATCACCAACCAGCCAGCTTTTGTCATTCCTAGTAGTCTTGCCAAATTTTCAAAGTATCATTCTTGGTTTTCGTTTTATCTTATCAAAAAAACTGCCAATTAAGACATCGATTCGTTTTCCAACTTTAGATTTTACTGATTCTCCCAAGCCAACAAACACCATCATCAGACCAATCAAAAATAAATTTAATGCGTTTGTATAATAGTTATCCAAATCTGGAAATAGGACGAACACTATATTTAAAGAAACAACGATTGCAGCTGCAGAAAGGAATAAAGAATCAAATATATTCCATCCGGCTATCTTCCAATTTTTGGTCATATAATTAATCAAACGATTCTTTGGCACCCATAACACCTCTCTATTGATTGATAAAATCCATCTATCCTCATGACTTAATTATGTACTGCTCTAGTATTGATTTTAAGTTTTCTCTTCGCCAACATCATATGAAAAAAAGCAAAAAGCGACGGAAAATGAAGAATCTATTCCATCGCTTTTTTTGCTTCTATTTAGATAACCGCTCTTGATCTCCTGCTGGAGAAAGACTGGTGATTTTTTCGATTTGATCAATTGGAACCATTCGTATTTGTTGTTCCTTGTTTTGTAGGCGAATCATGACTACTTCTTTTTCAACATTTTTTGTAGCTACCCAGCCTGAAATCGTTTCGTACTTATTACTTTTTCGATTGGCTCTTACTTGTAAAATCACTAAACTATGTTGAGTAGCTGCTTTTTGCAGCTCTAAAACAAACTTTCCTTGCAAACGTACATTCTCTGCTATTTTTTCAGTGTCATTTACAAAAGAATCAAAAAGCTGATACGACGTATGCGTGACTAACTTGGTCAATTTCTTCATTGGTGATACTGTTTCTTCGTTCATTGAATGCACTCCTCCTTTAGCTAAGAAAGTGTTACTTAATTAACTATATTCTACCTAAGATTTAACGAAATAACAAGAATATTATCTATACTGAGCAACAAAAAGAAAGCGTTACCTATATAGATATATCGTTATTTTATTTATCTTTTTTCCATTCTTGCATCCAATACTTGAGCCCTTCAGTCAATAATTGGTAAGTTTCGTCAAAGTTATCGGTATAGTATGGATCAGGAACATTTTGTGTTTCTTTTCTAGGAACCCGACTTAAAAATAAATGGATCTTATGTTGTGCGTTGGCCGGTGCCATCCGTTGTAAATCCTCTACGTTAGATTGATCCATGCCAATGATCCAATCAAATCGTTGAAAATCTTCTTCTGTGATTTGGCGTGCAATCATTTGACTCGTATCCACGTTCTCATTTTCTAAAATTTTCTTTGTTCCTTTATGAGGTGAACGCCCCACTTCATAAGTGCTTGTCGCTGCAGAATCAATCAAAAATCGAGCAGATTGTCCGTCTTCAGCTACCATTTTCTTCAACAAACCTTCTGCCATTGGTGAACGGCAAATATTTCCTAGACATACAAATAAAACTTTCGTCATGTTTGCTCTCCTTCTAATCATTTGTTTCCAGCTCTTCTTTTGCATACAACCGATAGGAATATAATTCTGTATCTTTGGCTAAGCGGAACAATTGGACGGCGATTTCTAGAGGCGTCTCTTCGTAATCATGTGTAATCCAATTGATTAGAACCCCACTACATCCATAAGAAAAAAAACGAGCATAAAACAATTTGTCCGCTTTTGATAACTGCTTTTCTTCATCCATTTGATCAAAAATCTTAATAAATGATTGCTGGATAACAGCAGTAAACTCTTTTTGTAGTATTTCTTGGTCAGAGGTAACAGTGTTCGCATAAAATTCTTTTTGTGCAGCAATTGCCTTCAACATTTTTAATGCTTGCTCTTCCCAGTTGTCTAAAGAAAGCGAATGAGGATCTAAATAGCATAAACAATCTTCGTAATACACCCATCGCAACAAATCGTATTTATCTGTAAAATGGTAGTAAAATGTTTGGCGATTGATGCCTGCCTCATGGGCGATTTTCTGTACACTGATCTTTTGAAAAGACTGCTTTTGACATAAATCAATCAATACGTTTTTAATCAATTGCTTAGTATGCGGTGTATCGCCCATCTCATCATCTCCTATCTTCTTTACAAAAACTTCTAGTTCTACGATTTTCTTGAAAAAGTATTTATATGGACAGTCGATTCAAGTATCCTTTTTTATACTTGATAATCATATCCAAAATGTTCATAGGCATATGGTGTGGCGATCCTTCCACGAGGTGTCCGTTTCAAGAAACCTTTTTGGATCAAAAAAGGTTCATACATATCTTCAACAGTTTCTCTTTCTTCACCAATATTGACAGATAACGTACTCAATCCAACCGGTCCGCCACCATATAATTCAATCATCGTACGTAATAGTTTCTGATCGACATAATCCAAACCTGCCTGATCGACTTGTAACAACGTTAATGCTTGATCGGCAATGGTTTGATTGATCTTGCCATCTCCCTGTACTTGTGCAAAATCACGTACCCTTTTTAATAAGCGGTTAGCAATCCGTGGTGTTCCTCTTGAACGTCTAGCAATTTCCAGTGCACCTTCTTCGATGATCTCTGTTTGAAAAATATCAGCAGAACGAATCACGATTTCTCTTAAATCAGCTTCTTCATAATATTCCATATGAGAAATGATCCCAAATCGATCACGAAGTGGCGCTGAAAGCATACCTGCACGAGTTGTTGCGCCAATTAATGTAAAAGGTGGTAAAGGAAAATGAACAGGATGAGCAGTTGGTCCTTGTCCAACCATTATATCAACGTAAAAATCTTCCATGGCAGAATAAAGCATCTCTTCTGCTACACGAGGTAATCGATGAATTTCGTCAATAAATAAAACATCGCCAGCTTCTAACTCATTTAAAATAGCAACCAGATCTCCTGGTCGCTCGATTGCGGGACCACTAGTTGTTCGTATATTGACTGCCATTTCATTCGCAATCACCATTGCCATTGTCGTTTTCCCTAATCCCGGCGGACCATATAACAAAACGTGATCCAACGGCTCTTCCCTGTGACGGGCAGCTTCAATATATATTTTGAGTTCCTGTTTCACTTTCTTTTGACCAATATATTGGGAAAGTAACCGTGGGCGGAGGGTCTTCTCTAAACTTAATTCATTCTCGCCCGTTTCAGGGGATAATAACTGTTCATCGGTCATCATTTTCCCTCCTTATTTTTTCATCATTAATTTTAAAGCTTGGCGTAAGTATTCATCTGTTGTGAGATTTTCTACTTCTTTTAGTTGTTTTTCGACCCGTTTGACCTCTTTATCACTATATCCAAGTGCCGATAAAGCTTCCATTGCTTCTGATAATGCCGTCGCATCTTGTGCTGTACTTTCATCAAATAAATTGAAGGGCGTATCAATACTTAATTCGCCAAATTTTCCTTTTAAATCTAAAATCATTTGTTGAGCTGTTTTTTTACCCACACCAGGGAATTTGGTCAGATAAGTCACATCCCCTGTTTCAACCGCTTGAATCAATCCTGAATGATCATCACTAGCCATAATCGCTAAGGCACTTTTTGGTCCAATTCCTGAAACACTAACTAACCTTAAAAATAATTGTTTTTCTTCTAAAGAATCAAATCCGTACAGAAGATGTGCATCTTCTCGAATGACCTGATGGACGTAAAGTTTGATTTCTTTGTTTAGCTTACTACTATAACGATAGGGATTGCCTAATGCAATTTGATAACCGATCCCATTTGTTTCGATTACTAAATAATAAGGATTGATAAAGGTTACTACACCTGTAAGATATTCATACATCTGTTATCCTCTTTCTTTCACACACATATGTTCGCATATTTTCTTCCATTGTAGCATACTTTTTCTTTTGAAAAAAGAGAACAGAAGATCGAGCTACGCTTCTCCTTTTTAACGTAAGTTTATCAAGGTTTTTAGGATAAACATTTTTTGCAAGAGATTTTAATTTGAACGATCAGAGTTTCAGCACTTTCCTCAAAACAAAGGATCAATATTCAGGAAACAACGCTTCAATAAAGATAAATAAGAAAAAACCTTGAAACAATCAAAAATTGTCTCAAGATTTTTTACCCAAAAATAAAGCTCTTCCTTATTCAACTTGTGATAGATATTCTCCATATCCTTGTTCTTCCATTTCTTCATATGGAATAAACTTTAAAGCCGCAGAATTGATGCAATAACGTAGTCCGCCTTTTTCAGCAGGACCATCATTGAATACATGCCCTAAATGAGAATCTGCTTGACTGCTTCGCACTTCCACTCGGTGCATACCATGAGAAAAGTCGGCCTTTTCTTTAATATCTTTTCTAGTGATTGGTTTACTGAACGCCGGCCAGCCACATCCCGCATCGTATTTTTCGGCTGAGCTAAACAATGGCTCCCCACTGACAATATCGACATAGATCCCTTTTTCATAGAAATCATCATATTTCCCACTAAATGGTCTTTCTGTTGCGTTTTCTTGCGTCACAGCATATGAAATCGGAGATAATTCCTCTTTTAAATCACGCTCATTTTTCTTGAAATCGCCCACTAAAAACGCCTCCTTTTTCTTTTAATCATAACGACAAAAGTATCAGAAGCAAACATTCTGCTCATAGTAATAATTGCTTAGACTTTACGACGTCTAGCAAACTCGACGAAACGAAATTTATCTAAACGGTGAATTGATTCTGTATACTCGAAACACCTTGTATCTTCGAGGTGAACCAGTCCTCTTACTACCACGACATAGCGATCTCCATGTAAATCCATCATCTCTTCGATTTCAGGAGTTACTTCTTCAACGGTAATTTCTTTCTGGGCGTAAGCAATCGTTAGTTGCAATTCATTTTCAAAGTATTCGTAGATCGAGCCAGCAGCTTGTGTTGCTGTTAAAGTTGGTACCACATTTTTTAATAAATAATCACGATCTAATATGACCACTTCTCCATTGATTTTCCTTTGACGAACCAAATGCCAAACCGGCGTTTTTTTCTTCCAGCCTGTTATTTCACTCAATGATTGGTCCACTTCTGTTTCTTCGATTAATTGAACGATGGTTTCACTTGGGATTCGTTGTGTTTCCTGTAATTCTTTGTAGCTTGTTAATCCTGCAATTGGAAAATCAAATCGATTGCGGTCTAAAACAATCGAACCCTTTCCTTGTTTCTTTTGGATATAACCTTCAGTCGTTAACAGGTTAAGCGCTTTTCGAATTGTTTCTCGTGAAACACCATAAATTTGAATCAGCTGATTTTCACTAGGGAGCAAAGTATGCGGAGGGTATTGTTGATCCAAAATTTTTTGCTCTAAATCTAAAAAAATTTCATTAAATTTATTCATTACATTTCCTCCACTTAATATTCAATTTCTTTTATTCGCATATAAACTATACTACAGCTTTTTTGTTATTTCAATCGCCCCCTCTTTTCACATATCCCTACACTAAGCCAAGTGTAACGATTACATTTTTTCATTTTTCGCTTGTAAAACGCTTGCAATAGTAGGAAGAAACAAGTATAGTATGGATAAGATAACTTGTGTATACAAGTTTAAAAAGAAAGGGGTTTATTCCTATGGCAAAGTACCAAGCAGATGCTGAGAAACTGTTAAAGGAAATTGGTGGAAAGGAAAATATTGCTGCAGTTAGTCATTGTGCCACTCGGATGCGCTTTGTCTTAAATGATCCAAAAAAAGCCAATGAAGAAGCAATCGAAGATATTCCTAGTGTGAAAGGGATGTTTACCAATGCTGGGCAATTCCAAGTCATTATTGGTAACGATGTTTCAACCTTTTACAACGACTTCGTTGCTGTATCAGGTGTTGAAGGCGTATCCAAGGAGCAAAGTAAAGTTGCTGCTAAACAAAATCTCCACCCTGTCCAACGAGCAATCGCTGTTTTGGCAGAAATTTTTACACCATTGATTCCAGCCATTATCGTAGGGGGACTGATTTTAGGTTTCCGGAACGTATTAGAAGGAATCCAATTTGAAAGTCTTGGTGGAACAATTGTTGAACACTCTCAATTTTGGAACGGCGTAAACGGCTTTTTATGGCTACCTGGCGAAGCAATTTTCCATTTCTTACCAGTTGGTATCACTTGGAGTATCGCGAAAAAAATGGGCACTACACAAATATTAGGAATTGTTTTAGGGATTACGTTAGTTTCACCGCAATTATTAAATGCCTATAGTGTCGCATCAACAGCTGCGGCTGATATTCCATTTTGGGATTTTGGTTTTGCTCAAGTTGATATGATTGGTTATCAGGCACAAGTCATTCCAGCAATGCTTGCTGGATTTATGTTAGCTTATCTTGAAATTTTCTTCCGTAAATATATTCCACAGTCGATTTCTATGATATTTGTTCCATTGTTCTCTCTACTCCCAACAGTCTTAGCTGCCCATGTCATCTTAGGACCTGTGGGTTGGACAATCGGTAGTTGGATCTCAAATATTGTTAATACTGGCTTGACTTCTTCAATCAGTTGGTTATTTAGTGCCGTCTTTGGTTTCTTATATGCACCTTTAGTAATCACCGGCTTACACCATATGACGAATGCAATTGATATGCAATTGATTGCCGATTTCGGCTCTACGAATCTTTGGCCAATGATTGCTTTATCAAATATCGCACAAGGTTCGGCAGTTCTTGCGATCATCTTCTTACATCGCGGAAATAAAAAAGAAGAACAAATCTCGATTCCAGCAATGATTTCTTGTTATCTAGGGGTAACTGAACCTGCAATGTTTGGGATCAATCTAAAATATGTTTACCCATTTGTTGCCGCAATGGTTGGTTCAGGTTTAGCTGGAATGTTTGCCAACTTGATGAATGTACGTGCTAATGCAATTGGTGTTGGTGGACTACCTGGTATTCTAGCCATCCAAGCAGAAACTTGGGTTCCGTTCATCATTTCTATGATCATTGCAGTTATTGTTCCATTTGGTTTAACCGTAATCTTCAGACGTCAAGGGATCTTAAATAAAATCGATCCTGCTGTACCCGTAGAAGACACAACTGGCTTACAACTACAAACAGCTGATGGAAACAACGTTTCACCACAAAAATTTGAAGCTGCCAATGCAACAGCAGTTTCTGCTCCGACAGAAGAGTTATTCGCTGTAGCAGATGGACAAATCAAGGAAATCACCGAAGTAGCAGATCCTGTTTTTGCTCAAAAAATGATGGGTGAAGGTTATGCTGTACTACCTTCCAACGAAAAAGTTTATGCTCCAGTCGCTGGTAAAGTAACAAATATTTTTGATACACAACATGCGATTGGTCTTTTAACTAATGAAGGTCTGGAAGTTCTCGTTCATATGGGTCTAGATACTGTCGAATTGAATGGGCTACCTTTTACGATCCATGTAAAAGAAGGCGATTCAGTCACGCCAAAAACACAACTAGCCGACATGGACCTCACAGCAATTGAGCAGGCTGGGAAGAAAACGGACATCTTAGTTGTATTAACAAATAATGAAAAAGTTGCTGCCTTAACATTAGATCAAACAGATCTCGTTCGTCATAGCGAACAAATTGGAAAAGCGCAACTAAAATAAAAAATACTACTGTATAAAAATAACCTGAAAAAATTCTTCTAGTGAATTTTTTCAGGTTATTTTTCACTCTTTAAGCGTTGGTACTTTCATCAACACTTTAGTCAGTCTGATCGTCACTATGCTTAAAAACGACAAAAAGAAATAGCCGTCACTTTAACCGAAGTCTGGCTATTTCTCTTTGAAATATCTGATTAAACGGTCACCGTCTTTCGCGGTGCTGTCCAGGGGAGTTGTTGGTCGCGACTCCTCTTTCGTTTTTATTATACCAGTTACTTTAGGTATTTACAACGTTCTTAAAGATAGAATTCCTCTTAAAAACCCTAAATAAAAATAACGTTTTTATGTTTTAAAAAGTACGTTTTTCGTGGCGGCAATGTGCTACAATAAACTCGACAGTAAAGTAGATCGACGGTGGCAACTTCTCACAAAGGTGGTGGTGCTTATGGGAATAAGTACTAAATCTATGAAAGGAGTTTGCTTTTTGTCCGCATACGAGATCGTTCAAACCATGCTTGGCTTTGGTACTTTCACCATCGCTTTAGTCAGTTTGATCGTTACTATGCTTAAAAACGACAAAAAGAAATAGCCGTCACTTTAGCGAGTATAGCTATTTCTTTTTGAACTATTAAACTAATTCGCCACCGTCTTTCGCGGTGCTGTCTAGAGGAGTTGTTGGACGCAACTCCTCTTTCGTTTTCATTATACCAATTCCTTCAGGTATTTACAACTTTCGTAAAGATAGAATTCCTCTAAAAAAAACCTAAATAAAAATAACGTTTTTATGTTTTATAAAACACGTTTCTCGTGGCGATAATATGCTACAATAAACTCGACAGTAAAGTGGATCGACGGTGGCAACTTCTCACAAAGGTGGTGGTGCTTATGGGAATAAGTACTAAAATCTATGAAAGGAGTTCGCTTTTTGTCCGCATATGAGATCGTTCAAACCATACTTGGCTTTGGTACGTTCACCATCGCTTTAGTCAGTTTGATCGTCACTATGCTTAAAAACGACAAAGAATAGCCGTCACTTTAGCGGGAGACTGGCTATTCTTATTCTTTGTCGAATATTTAAATTCAACCGCCACCGTCTTTCGCGGTGCTGTCCAGGGGAGTTGTTAGCGCAACTCCTCTTTCGTCTTGATTATACCAATCACTCATACACTTTGCAATTCTAAATATGACTGAAAGTAGTGGACACAAACTTGAACGTTCCTATCTCAATTTCTGATTTCCGTCAACTACAGCTACATAAAATTTTTCAAACCTTGATAAACTGCACCGATTGGAAATCCAACAATACTGTAATAGTCGCCTTGGATCTCTTTAACAAATGCACCTGCAAAACTTTGAATACCATACGCACCAGCTTTATCCATATAATCACCGGTTACTAAATAGGCTTCGATATCCTTAGTTGTCAAAGGATAAAAGGTCACCTTAGCTTGTGCTAAGATTTTTTCTTCTTGATCACCTTTCGTCAACACCACGGCTGTATATACTTCATGCGTTTTCCCACTAAGTTTTTGAAGGATAGCTTTTGCCTCTTGTTCATCCGCTGGTTTACCGATGATCTCATCATTAAAAACAACTGTCGTGTCACTTGCAATCACCAATACATCATTATCGTATTGATGTTTGACTACTTTTGCCTTTTCAGTTGCCATTCGCTCAACATAATTTTTAGGTTTTTCTTGAACAAAAGGTGTTTCATCGATATCAGCCGGATGAACATCAAATGCACTAACCAGTCGCCCTAATAATTCTTTTCTTCTAGGGGACTGCGAAGCTAACACAATTTTCATCTGTTTCTTCTCCTTTTCATGAGACTCATTAATGTGGATCTTGGATGCGTTTAAACATTCTTTCCATATCTGAATTAGTAAAATGGATCAACACAGGGCGTCCATGAGGACAATTAAAAGGATTTTCACATTGGGCTAAGTCCTTCAATAAAACCCTCGCCTGAGCTTCATTCAAATAATGATTTGCCTTGATTGAACGTTTACAGCTCATCATGATTGCTGTGGCTTCTCTAAATTTCTTCACGCTGACACTACCCGTTGTTAACAACATATCGATCATTTCTCGAATAATCGCTTCTTCCTCTCCAGCTGGATACCAAGTAGGATGTGCTCTGACGATAAAACTATTTTGACCGAATTCTTCTAGATAAATACCTGCTTCTTCAAGCAATTGTTTTTTCTCTTTCAGTTTCAAAGCATCACTATTGGGATAATCTAATACAAACGGCACAAGTAGTTCTTGTAGATCGTTAGAAACTTCGCCAATTTTTTCTCGAAAATATTCATACTTGATTCGTTCTTGCGCTGCATGTTGATCAATAATGTATAAGCCATCCTGACTTTGAGCAAACAAGTACGTTCCATGCATTTGTCCAAAATATTCTAATTGTGGAAAGCGTTGTGTTACCTGCTCATTTTCTAATTTCTGAATTGCTTGATCTAATGAGCGCCCATTTTGACTTAAATCAAACTCTGGATGTAGCGCTAAATCCTCACGATAAACTGTTTCTGAAGAAGTTTCTTCTTCAGCTGTTGTTTCATGCTCGTTGGAAAAGTTTTCAACAGTGGATAACTCATTTTCACTCTTATCCACTGGTTTTTCTACATAGTTATCAACAATATTACCAGAGTTATCCACTGTTTTTCTTTTGCTTTCTGGATAACTAGTAGTTTCTTCAGAAAATACAGGAGAGTTTTCAACATTATCCACAGACTTATCAACAGATTCATGCACAAACTCGCTTTTTTCTTCCGCTACAAAAAATGTTCCGGTTGTTTGATCAAAATTCAAGCTTTGCGGTTTCTTAGGTTTCGCTTCTTCAAAAGCGTAAGATAAATCAATTTCGATTTGTTCCGCTTTTGGTTGATCAGCAACCTTTTTCTTGAATCGCAAATTGTCAGCTGCACTGGGAATTAAGTTCTCCTGTACCAATGCTTTTTGAATCGCTTGAGTAATTAGCTCAGTTAATTCCTGTTCCTTCGATAAACGAACTTCTTGCTTTGTTGGATGGACGTTCACATCCACTAACAATGGATCCATTTTGATTTCCAGTACAGCGATTGGGAATCGCCCTACCATTAGTTTTGAACCATAGCCGGCTACAATTGCTTTATTCAAGGAAAAATTTTTAATAAAACGTCCATTAATGATTGTTGAAAGATAATTACGACTAGCACGAGTCACTTCAGGTAAAGAAATATAACCGAAGATTTCAAAATCTAAATCTTTCGCTTCAATCTTCAACATTTTCTTTGCTGTATTCAACCCATAGATTCCGGCAATCGTTTGTTTCAATTCGCCATTTCCTGAAGTTGCTAACATCTTATTCCCATCATGGACTAATCGAAAAGCAATTGCCGGGTGACTTAAGGCTAAGCGATTCACAATATCACCGATATTCGCTAATTCAGTATGCAACGTTTTAACATATTTTAAGCGTGCTGGTGTATTAAAGAAAAGATTGCTGACTGTGATTTTCGTTCCTTGCCTTAAAGGAGCTGGGCGGTGTTCCATTACCGCACCTCCCTTAAGCTCTAAATAGGTTCCTTGCGTTTCTTCTTGATTGGCTGTTTCTACCGTCATCTCTGAAACAGAAGCAATACTAGGCAATGCTTCTCCTCGAAACCCAAGCGTACGAATTCGGAAAAGGTCGTCACGATTGTGGATTTTACTTGTTGCATGACGTTTAAAGGCGTTCTCAACATCTTCTGTCAAAATACCTTCTCCATTATCAATCACTTGGATCGTTTTTAATCCTGCTTCTTCAACTAAAATATCGATTTGACTACTTCCTGCATCTATGGCATTTTCCACAAGTTCTTTGACTACCGAGGCTGGACGTTCGACAACTTCACCGGCTGCGATTTGATTGGCTAAGCGTTCTGATAATTCTTGGATTTTCGCCATCATTCTACGCCTTCTTCCTATATAGTATTTATAGTTAGCTTACTCTTCTTATTTATCGTTGATTTACAGCTGTTTTTTCAATTCATAGAGTTGATTCAATGCATCCATTGGTGTCATTTCTAACAGATTCATTTGTTTCAATGTAGAAATAACTGCTGTCTCGGCATCGCTTAATTCACTGAACAAGGACAGTTGTTGCGTTTCTTCTTGTTCTATCGATACAGTATCAGTTACTGGTTGTGCTATTGCTTCAAGCGGTTCACTTGGAACAGCCACGGAATGATGGCTCACTTCTCCTGATTCTAATGTATGCAAAATATCGGCAGCTCTTGCTAATAAATTAGAAGGTAGCCCTGCAATTTTCGCTACATGGATCCCATAGCTTTTATCAGCTGGGCCATCCATCATCTTATGCAAAAATACTACTTCGCCGTCTTTTTCAACAGCCCCTACGTGTACATTTTTTAATTGAGGTAATTCTTGCTCTAGAACTGTTAACTCATGGTAATGTGTAGAAAAGAGCGTTTTTGCTTGTACATGTTGATGGATATATTCAATGATCGCTTGAGCTAATGCCATTCCATCATAAGTCGCAGTTCCTCTACCTAATTCATCAAAAAGAATTAAGCTGTTTGGTGTTGCATGCCGCAACGCTTGATTGGCTTCCATCATTTCCACCATGAACGTACTTTGTCCAGCAATCAAGTCATCACTTGCACCAATCCGAGTAAAAATCCGATCAAAAATTGGTAAAATCGCTTTTTGCGCAGGGACGAAGCACCCCATTTGAGCCATTAAAACAGTTAATGCTAACTGACGCATATACGTACTTTTCCCTGACATATTCGGTCCAGTTATCAATAAAATCATTTCGTCTTCAGCCATATCCACACTATTGGGAATATATTCTTGATGTCCTAATACTTTTTCAACGACTGGGTGCCGACCTTCTTGAATCAGTAATTGGTGTCGATCCGAGACCATCTCAGGACGAACATATTGGTATCGCTCACTGATCGTAGCAAAACTTTGCAGAACATCGGCTGTACTGATTGATTTTGCTAAAATTTGTAATGGTTTGATCGCTTTTTTGACTTCTTCTCTCACTGCTAAAAACAGCTGATATTCCAAATCAACAGACTTTTCTTCTGCTTCTAAAATTTGCGTCTCTAACTCTTTTAATTCTGGTGTGATAAAACGCTCTGCATTGGCCAATGTTTGTTTACGTTCGTATTTTTCCAGTTCAACATTTGCCAGATTCGCTTTAGTGATTTCGATATAATAACCAAATACACGATTAAAGCCAACTTTTAAATTTTTGATCCCAGTCTGCTGACGTTCTCTTGCTTCTAACTCTGCTAGCCACTGCTTCCCATTAGTCATCGCAGAACGGTACGTATCTAACTGATCATTAAATCCATCTTTAATGATATTCCCCTCAGTAATTTGTAGGGGCGGGTCTTCTTGAATTGCTTGATCAATCAAATGAACCAGATCATCCATCGGTTGCATTTCCTTCAATAAGTCAGTCCACTGACCTTGATCGATCCCTTCGATCAGTTGACGAATCAACGGTACTTGTTCTAAAGAAGTCTTTAATTGAATCAAGTCACGCCCGTTGACATTTCCAAAAGCCACTCTTCCTGCTAGGCGTTCTAAATCATAAACCTTCGTCAATGCACTTTGTAGATCAAGTCGTTCAAAATAGCTATTCAAAAGAGAAGCTACCATTTCTTGTCGTGCCTTGATTTGATTGAGTTGAATCAGCGGACGGTCAAGCCATTGTTTCAGTAAACGCCCGCCCATAGCTGTTTTCGTTTCATCTAGCAACCATAAAAGCGTGCCGTGTTTTTTTCCTGTACGTATGGACTGGCTTAGTTCGAGGTTAAACTTAGAATAGTAATCCATTTTCAAATAGTGATCCGGTTGATACTCGATCGCTTTTTGGATATGCGCAAGACTTCTTTTTTGTGTCACTGCTAAATAAGTAAGTAATTTTCCGGTCACTTCTTTTTCAAGTGGATCGGATAGCTCACTGGTTAAGAAATTAAACTCTGCATTTTCTTCACTTGTTTCTTGTTTTGAGAAAACTAATCCTAATCGATTCTTTAATTGCTCAGCAAGTTTTTCACTAATTTCATTTCCTAAAACAAGTTCTTTTGTTTGCAAAGCCGTCGTTTCGTTCAGTACAGCTTCTTCATCAAACAAATGAGCAGTTTTTAACTCCCCTGTGCTTAAATCAGCGTAGGCAAATCCAAATTCGTTGCCTTGGCTAACAATTGCTGTCAAAAAATTATTGTCTTTAGCAGATAGTCCCTTACTATCCATGACTGTTCCAGGTGTCACTAATTGAATCACTTCACGTTTAACCATCCCTTTGGTGGTCTTAGGATCTTCTACTTGTTCACAAATAGCCACTTTATAGCCTTTTTCAATTAAAATATCAATATAGCCTTGTGCTGCATGATGGGGTACTCCACACATTGGGATTGGTTCGTCTGCATTACGATTCCTGCTGGTTAATGTTAACTCTAAAATTTGAGACGCATTGATGGCATCTTCATAAAATAATTCATAAAAATCACCTAAACGATAGAACAAAAAAGCATCTTGGTATTGGGCCTTGATGCTTAAATATTGTTCCATCATTGGAGTATTCTTAGTTTTTTGAGGCATTGTCTTCCTCCTCTATCCAATTATTGATTTCATCTTGCAGCATTTTCGTCAAATGATGCAATAAATCATTTGCTTCAAGCAATTGTTTCCGATAAGCTACTACGATCGGATGTTGATCAAATTGTTTCGTCAATTGTTCAACCCGACCATTCGCTTCTTTTTCTGCTATTCTTTTCCCATAATAAGCATAGTTTGCTGCTTCTTTTTGTGCAGATTTGATATCTTCCGTTAACTTTTCTAAATAGGAACTAGTTTGTACTTTTCGCTCTAGTTCGTGGTAGCGGATGATCGTTTCATGTTCACTTAAAAGTTGAGCTAATTTATCCGCTTCTCGTTGAATATTCGGCTCTTTATGCAAAAGATGTCTCACTTTCTATTCTAAAAATGGACGGTCCTCGTTGATCTGGATTAATTGGATGGTTTTCGCTTTACCAGTTGCATCGTCAAATTCCAGTAAACAGCCACTCAAAATACCTCGTCCTCGTTCAACGACTTCAAAACGTTTCGGCAAAGCTGTTAAAAATTTTTCGATAACTGGTTCTCGGCGCATACCTAAAATTCCGTCATAAGGACCTGTCATACCTACATCAGTTAAATAGGCAGTTCCCTGCGGTAGAATCCGAGCATCATTGGTTTGTACATGCGTATGGGTCCCAATGACCGCTGAGACTTTTCCATCTAAGAACCATCCCATGGCTTGTTTCTCACTTGTCGTTTCTCCATGAAAATCAACGAAAATGATTGGCGTTCTTTTTTTTGCTTCGGCGATCAAGCGATCCATCTTGCGGAACGGATCATCTAAGTCGACCATAAAAGAACGTGCTTGCATGTTGATTACAGCTAGTTCTACTTGATTGACTTTCACGAATACCATTCCTTGACCTGGCGTTCCTTCAGGAAAGTTTGCTGGACGAACGATTTTTTTTGCTTGATCGATAAATTCAAAAATATCTCGGTTGTCCCAAGTATGATTGCCCATCGTGACAACATCTACACCGTCTTGTAAAAACTTTTTATAAATTTTTTCAGTTATTCCTCTTCCAGAAGCTGCATTTTCTCCATTTACGATTGTGACCTGTGGTTGATATTTCTTTTTTAAACGAGGAAGATAGGTTGTAATCATATCTCTTCCCATTGAACCTACTACATCACCAATAAATAAAACCCGCACACGTTTTCCTCTTCTCTTTTAACATCATTCTATATTATAGTTGTTTTTTTGTAGAAAGAAAAGGGCAGAAAAATCCTCTGCGTAACCCTCATCTGAAACTACTAAAAAACTAGCTGAAGTCAGTCTCCAACTAGTTCTTTTTACTATCCTAGATTATACTTGTTTATTTAAATCATGGAAAGTTGCTTCAATGCTTTCCAAATTCCATCTTCATCATTTGTATCAGTAACCAACTTCGCTTCTGCTTGTACCTCTGGAACTGCATTTCCCATTGCAACACCAATGCCTGACATACGCAGCATCTCCCGGTCATTTTGGCCATCACCGAAACTAATGATATCTTCTTGCGCAATTCCGACTTGTTCTGCTAGGTGTAAAATCGTGGCTGCTTTTGAACCGTCATGTGGAACAACATCCACACTTTTTTCATGCCAACGAACAAATCGAATCTTATCGTAACTAGAAAAATGATGATCGTAATTCTGATCAAAAAATGCTAAAGCTTGATAGATATCTTGTTCTTCCACAAAGTACTGATCCAGTTCAGGTAAAACAGCACCAAATGAATGCATTGCCTCTTCCATCATTCCCACATGATTGGAAGAATAACGTTTGATATTATCTAGACTCACAAAAGCAGTATCGATATTTTTATCTTGTGCTTCTTTGACAAAATTGTCTAATTGTTCACGGTCAAGCAAATTTTTATAAACTTGTTCATGATCTAAAAATCCAGCAGCGCCATTACATAAGATATAATTTGTAAATGCTAGATCTCGGATAACCTCTTGCGCATGGAAACGACTACGTCCAGTAGCAATCGTTACCAAATGTCCTGCTTTACGTAACTTATCCAAGGCTTCTCTTGTGCTGTCTAATGCTTGTTTATTTGTGTCCAGTAGCGTCCCATCAATATCAAAAGCAAATAATTTACGTTTCATTTTTTTAGTCGACTCACTTTCTTATAAATACTTGCTTGCTTCTCTTCTTGTCAAAGCAGACCATTCTTTTGTCAATTGTTCTTTTACCCAAGAAACATTTGTCTTGCTGTAATCGCGCAATGCCCACCCAATCGCCTTTTGAATAAAAAATTCCTTTGAGAAGCGATCTTCAGTAATCACTCGATCCAGCAACAGCTGATTGGTAGCTTCTTTAAATCCTAACTGTAACGTAATTGCTATTCGCCGAAGCCAAAAATCTTCTTTTTTTTCAAACAAAAGAGAAACCGTCTCTAATTGTTCCATATGAAGTTTACACCATGTAGCATAAACTTTCCGCCAAGCATCAATCGTATCCCACCATGCTTTTTCCGGTACCAATACAGACAATTCGACCAACTCATCCAATGATAAACGTTTGATGTTTTGTTGAATCAAATCAATCGCCAGGTACTGATACTCCCGTTCTTTTTTTTCATAATAATAGAAAACAAGGAAAAAAAGGTCTGGAACATCAAGCACTTTGCTTTCACGCAAAAGTGTTTGTTGCAATTTCCAACGTTCTGGTTTGGGCACACCTGCAAATGAGAACTGATTTCTCATATACATTTCCATTGGATGTGCTTTTTCTTCATTTTTTTGAAAAACTAAAAGTTCCAAGACAGTCCTCCTTGAAAAATCAAGCCCGTATCTTAGGTGACAGCTGAAAAATCACTGTCACTACCTTTTAGTGGCTCTGTAGGTTGAAAATAAGCTGTGCTTACACAAGCATGATCCTTCATTTATTTCTTTTTAAGATTGGTACGTTTATTTTTCATGCTTTTAAAAGATACCCTCTTATTTTATAGAGTGAAACAAGGTTTGTAAAGCGTTTTTAAAGAGAAACGTACTTGACAGTTTCACCTTGTTTCCCTTATACTGGACTTTGTGTAAAATAATGCAGCGGAAAAATAATAATTTCGTCCCTAGTTCATTGCCCCGATTCGGGTTCAATTGCGTAACCGCGGCTGCAAAGGTGAAGATTGAAGAATGGACTACACGATTATGAATTTTTTATCGGATTATTTTACTCCAAAAACTAAATTTATTTTATTGGAGGAAATTTTAATGTCTCGTTATACAGGACCATCATGGAAAATTTCTCGTCGTCTAGGTATTTCATTATCAGGCACAGGAAAAGAATTAGCACGTCGCCCTTACGCTCCAGGTCAACATGGACCAAACAGCCGTGGCAAACAATCAGAATACGGTATGCAATTAACTGAAAAACAAAAACTACGTCACATGTACGGAATGAACGAACGTCAATTCCGTAACTTGTTCGTTAAAGCTAGCAAAATCAAAGAAGGTAAACACGGGGTTAACTTCATGATCTTACTAGAACAACGTTTAGACAATGTTGTTTATCGTCTAGGTCTTGCAACTACTCGTCGTCAAGCTCGCCAATTAGTTAACCATGGTCATGTGATGGTTGATGGCAAACGCGTTGATATCCCTTCATACCACGTTGAAGTTGGTCAAGTGATCTCAGTTCGTGAAAAATCACAAAACATGACAACAATCAAAGAAGCTGTTGAAGCAACTGTTGGTCGTCCAGCATTCGTAAGCTTCGATGCTGAAAAATTGGAAGGTTCATTAACTCGTTTACCAGAACGTGACGAACTATATCCAGAAATCGACGAAGCTCTTGTCGTTGAATACTACAACCAAAGCCTATAATTTTCAAAGCTTTGGCTTACAAGCCCACTATCTATTCGATAGTTGGGCTTTTTTTATGTAGATTTCCCTCTCTCTTTTCTAGCTCTCTTCTTTATTTGAATTTGATTCGCCCGTGTAACTCTCCTAGAATCATATGTTGAGACTTGCCAAAAAGTTCAAAATGAAACAATGTTTAACTGAACATATAACCTATCCTCAAAGGAAGATAGACTAATATTTTGAAGGAATACTTCGTTTATTTAAAAAATATACTTTACAAAAAATAATTTTTCTTATACAATTTCGTTAACTTAGAAAATAAAAATGGTTAACAAAGGAGAACTTATGACAAAATCACTCAAAGAACTCATTCTTGCTGCAGAATTTGCAGCGATCATTGCCGTTCTTTCACAATTCACTTTCCCTCTAGGTCTAATTCCTTTGACTGGACAGACTTTTGCCATTGGTTTAACTGCTACTTTCCTTGGTAAGAGAACAGGAACTGTCTCCGTCTTGATCTATCTTTTATTAGGTCTTATTGGGTTACCTGTTTTCTCGGGGATGTCTGGAGGGATTGGTGTATTATTCGGTCCTACCGGTGGCTATCTAGTTGGTTTTATCCTCCAGTCTTGGCTAATTGGATTTATCATGGAGAAAGTCGGTTCTCGCTATCCTCTGACAATATCCGCAAACTTAGTTGGTTCAGCAGCCGCATTATGCTGTGGCATGCTTTGGTTAATGATCAGTAGCAGTCTTTCTCTTCACACTGCATTTTTAAGTGGATTTCTTCCTTTTATAATCCCTGAAGCAATCAAATCGATTGCTGCCGCTTCGGTAGGTCTGTTTCTAAAAAAACGTTTGTCTCGACTTCAGTTGTTTAGTATGGATAAATAACTAGACAAAACAACTACTACGTTGTATTCCTTTACGAAAAATTTTTTAAAATAAAATCGTCACTGATTCAAACTGATTGTGGCATTACCTAAATTCCTTGAATTGTTGATAAATAAAAAAAGCTTACAATCGTAAGCTTTCAGACTATAGACAAAGTACTTATTTATAGTGCTTTGTCTTTTTTATACGTTAAAACAGAACGATAAATTGGAGCTGTACCTGATGCTTTCAAAACAAAGTAAGTTTAAAGTTCTCTATAAAAAAAGAGAAGAAACGATTGAACGAATATTCAGCACCACAAAAGAATCTCATGGGTTACGTTATACCAATCAAATAGGAATTGTAAAAATGCACATGAAAATCGGGCTTACTTTTGCTTGTCTAAATATGAAAAAGCTAAATCAAAAAATATCAAGCGAAAAAAGAGTATTTTTCTAAAGAAAAGAAGACAAATTTTTCTTTTGTTTTTGAAAATAGACATATAAAAAAGACAAACCTTATTTTTATATAAGGATTGTCTTCAATCTGAAAGCTTTCAATCGTAAGCTTTTTTATCTTCTATTTTTACCCTTAGCTAAATCGTCGTTTATTTTTTTAGATCTACTTTTTGTCCGACCCAATAAATGATGACTCCTCCCACTAGCATGGAAGCTAGCTCACCCAAAGCAACAGTTCCCCAAGTGAAGAAAAAGGGTAATTGATAGAATAGCTTCAATTGTCCAGCAACTGTAAACATAGAAAATGCAAAGACCAAAGCTGTAATCACCATTTTTATTTTCATGTTTCTTACTCGTTTTGTTATCTCATAGTTAATCAATAAGACGAGTAAGGTGCTGATACTACCAACTACTACATCAATCCATCCCAATGGAGAGGAAAGATTGGCTAAAGCAACACCTAGCGTGATAGCCAAAATATACTGTTTATTATAGAGCGACAAATAATTGAACATTTCGGAAAGACGTATTTGAATGGCACCAAAACTGATAACTGACAACACGAATGTAACTGCCACATATAAGCCTGTTACAAGTGCCATTCGAGCAATTTCTGCTGTGGTAAAACGATTAGTAGAACGAATTTTCTTTTGATCCATATTCTTTCTCCTTTACAAGGTCGTGATACAATCGATCATCCTTGTGGTCAAAAATGCCACAAAAGATCTCGCCTCTCTCAACTCTTGGTAATAACTACGACCAAAGGATGGGAATTGACTTCCAACTGAAGTGCCGTAGTGCGAATAAATTCGCTAATCATAGCTTATCTGAAAACAATAAAAAAGACAAAATCATTTTAATAACCAACCACCATCGATTGGAATGATCGTCCCTTGGATATAGCTTGCTTGAGGGGTCGCCAAGAACAACGTTAATTCAGCAACTTCCTCTGGTTGCGCCCACCGTTTAACAGGTGTTTCATTCGCCACCCATTCTGCCATCTCACCATTTCCTGCAAAATCAGCTGCATTCATAGGTGTTTGAATCGCGCCTGGTGCAATTCCTTTGATACAAATACCTTTAGAAGCATAATCTAATGCTAATTGCTTCGTAAAGCCAACAATTGCATGCTTTGCGCTGGTATAGGCAATCCCGCCCCCACCACCGACAAAGCCAGCAATTGATGCCATATTGATGATTGTCCCCTTTTCTTCCTCAAGCATATCTGGAAGGATCAAGTGCGTTAGCTGAAACATACTCTTGACATTAACAGCAAACACTCGATCCCATAAAGCTTCATCTGTTTCCAACAATGGCTGGTACTCATCTAAAATTCCTGCTGTATTCAGCAAGATCGCAACTTTTCCAAACGTTTCATGACACTGTTCAATCGCCTTTTTTAATAATGAGTAATCCGTGATATCACCTAAAAAATAAGCAAAGGTTTCAGAAAATTGCTGGGATAGATCGTTCATTCGGCCTAATTGCTGATCAAAACCAAACACCCGCGAACCTTGTTCTAAAAAGGCTTTAGCTTGTGCCTGTCCGATACCTGAAGCTGCTCCAGTGACAAAAACAACTTTCTCTGTTAGATCACTGTATCTATTTTTCATTCCACAATGATCCAATCTTCAGCTAAAATGTCACAGACTGTAGGCGCAAAACTGGAAAATCCTTCGTCACTTGTTTTGATTAAAAAGTAAGGGGTAACGGGACAACCGTCAAATTCTTCTCCTGAAACAAGAACGACATACAATTCAAAACCACTCCAACCTTTTCGAATTACTTTATTCCCTTTTTTTAATGCTGGTAAAATTTCTTCAAATGTCATTTATTTCGTTCCTTTCTTTGTCTTTTCGGTCTTGGATCAACACAAATTTTTGGTACAATTGGATATAATCGTTTAACTGTAACTCTCCAGGCACGATAAAGTATTCTAAATCAGACCATGGCTTACGATGCACTTTGCTCGTTGAAAGTAATAAATCAACTTCTCGTCCCCGATAATCTGTTGGTAAAAATTTCAAACAATAAACATTTCGAAAAAAACGATGTAAGTCTTCTATTAACAACTGCTCTTCAAACAGAGGGAAATCTGTCATCAAAAGAATCGTGATCTGCGGTAACTTTGGTGTAAATGCACCCATTGTCTTTAAAACCGTTAAATACCGCCCCATCAAAAAAGACGTATTTTGAAATGCTAGCTGATCCACTTTTTGCTCGGTCTCAAAAAACAAATCGAGCCACTGGATAATTTCACTATTTTCGATCATCAAATGATTTATAAAGTCACTGTCGTTCCCATCAATAGTTTCCTTAGCTTCTGGAAAAAGATAGGCAAATAAATGACTACTAAAAAGATAGGTTTCAGCTTCTTTTGTTAAGGGTTCTTCTGACAATCC
This sequence comes from Enterococcus sp. DIV1682a, assembly GCF_051711005.1. Taxonomy (NCBI): domain Bacteria; kingdom Bacillati; phylum Bacillota; class Bacilli; order Lactobacillales; family Enterococcaceae; genus Enterococcus; species Enterococcus sp. DIV1682a. The sequence goes on along the minus strand of NZ_JBIOLT010000001.1, from coordinate 140,702 downwards.
TTGTTCCACTTGATAGAGAGCTAATGCTTCTTTTGCTTCATAAAGTGCATGGTAGGGCGGTGTTTGTCTCCTTCGATGGAAAGCAAACATTTCTTCTCGGATGTCTTCATCCGTATAATACTCTTCTCGTGTCATCAAAACTAAAAATAACGCACCTAATTCTTCTTCATTTTGAAAATAGTTAGGAAACACTGGTTGCATCCAATGACAAAATTTTTGAAACATAGGATTATCAGTAATCAGTTGTCGCTTTCGTTCGTTTAACGATACGTAATGCTTCTGAGATTTACGCAAGAAGAAAGCTCCTAACATATACTCTAGTCTTCTTTTTTTGATCTCATTAAGGCGAACATTGAAAAAAGCCATGATTTGTTCAGCAATTTTTTTCACATCTAATTGTGAAATCGTTACAAAAGGCCAAATTTTCCCACGAAACAACTGCCAAAACGTCATGTGAAGGTAAAGCCGGATGATTTCTTCTTCTCCTTGCACCACATAAGTCCCACGTTGTAAATAAATCCCGTAATTTTTTAATTGTTCTCTCCACTCGTTGATCTTTCGACGCGCAGTTGATTCGCTGATATATTGTTTTTGAGCAAATTGATAGATCGTATGAAACTCTTCAAAAAAAATATCGTGCAATAGCTGGTATTTCAGCGTACTTTGCACGAGAAAAATCAAAAAACGCTCATGTTCGATAGAATCAAGCGTATCATAAAAGGAATAGCCAGAACGAGGGGTTTTCATAAACAATGTTTGAGAGCTCTCGTTGAACTGATGGTAATTTTTTGTTAATTCGTTTAAGTACTTAGCGACACTTCTTGCATCTAATTGGACTGTTTGTGCCAGTTCAGCAATCGTGTGCCACTGATGATCCTCGAAACTTTCCAGCAGGAGAATTTTATAATAAAGGTCTTTATCAAATCGTTTTAAATATTCAGATGACAAATACAACTTTTACCACTCCTTTATGCTAGAACGTTTTTTTCATTGTAGCATAAATCCTGGGAAACAACATCAAAACAGGTTAGTAAAAAACTGAAATAATAATGGTAATAAAAAGACGGTCAGCATGCCATTGACGCCAATGGCTAAGCCTGAAATAATCCCTTCGATCTCACCCAATTCGATTGCCTTTGCTGTACCAATCGCATGAGAGGTACTTCCTAACGCAACCCCCTTAGCAATCGGACTGCTGATCTTAAAAAGACGAAAGATATGAGTAGCGATCAACGACCCAAAGATACCAGTAGAAACAACAATTGCAAGCGTGACCGCATTGATCCCTCCCATCGTATGAGAAAGATCAACAGATATCGCTGTTGTCACTGATTTAGGTAGCAGAGAAATGACCATCGCTTTTTTTAATGTAAATAAATAGCCAATACCCACACTGACTAAGCAATTAGCTACGATCCCCGCTAAAATTGCCGCAATGACTGGGAAAAAATTTTCTTTTAACAAATGAAAATTTTTATATAAAGGAATAGCTAATGCAACTGTTGCTGGCGTAATCATCATGGTCAAAAAATTCCCACCCACATTATAATCCTGGTAACTGATTCCAGAAAAATGAAGAAAAAGAATGATCACTAAAATAGACAATACCAACGGATTGATAATTGGCAATTTATACTTGCGTAAAAATTTATCTGATAATACGTAGACACCTAACGTTAAGCTTAATCCAAATAATGGGTTACGAATAAATTCAGTCAATTTGTTGCTCCTTCCTTTTGATTTTCTGCAACTTTTGGCTACTTGTTTGTTTCAATTGAACAGATTGTAACATTTTTTCTACTACTTCTGCCGTTTTGCCTGCTACGACCATCGTTACGATCGAACAGATCACTACCGCACCTAATAAAATAGGCCAAATTGTCGCAATATCACCAAAATAGTCAAGTAAACCTACCCCTGCCGGGACGAATAAAATCGTTAAATTATTTAATAAAAAATCACCTGTTCCTCCTAAATGCTCAGGCTTTACTAGTCGCATCTCAAAAGCTAGGAACAAAAATAAGATACCTAGGATACTTCCAGGAATTGGTAAATGGAACAATACACGAGTTCCTTCACCTAAAACTGAGAAAAAGAGGATAATAAAAAATTCTTGAAAAAATTTCATCTATGAAACACTCCTTATTGTTAGCTTTCATTTTACTAACAATATTTTTCTGAAATTTTCAAATTGTGCTGTTTCTAAAGTACAATATTTGAAAAATATAGTCGTTTTTTTTTGGTATATTTATAATTAAGGTTGGTGTTTTGTGGGAAAGTTCCGTACGTTGTTTTGGAAGTTGGTCAGATTTCTTTTATACATAGAAATCATTTTTTTATCTGCACTTATTTATGACCAATAAAAACGTCGGATGCGAAGCACTACACCTATTGTGTTGTTGTTTCTTTTTTTTTGCATTTTTATAAATTTTGGAGGTATATATGGATTATTCACTTATGACCCGTCTTGTGGCGGAAATGATCGGTACAGCTTTATTAATCATTCTTGGGAATGGTGCTGTAGCAAACGTAGATTTAAAAGGAACAAAAGGTTATGGAAGTGACTGGATGTTGATCGCTGTAGGTTATGGCTGTGGTGTAATGATGCCAGCAATGATTTTTGGTGGTATCAGTGGAAATCATATTAACCCAGCGTTCACAATTGCTCTTGCCTCAAATGGTTTATTCCCATGGGCTGAAGTATTACCTTATATTGCTGCTCAATTGATTGGTGCCGCAATTGGGCAATTGATCGTTGTAGCTTGCTACAAACCTTATTATGATCAAACAGACGATGTAAACCATGTATTAGGTACTTTCTCAACAATCAACAGTGTTGGTTCTAAATTCAATGGTTTTGTTAATGAATTCTTTGGATCATTTGTTTTATTCTTTGGTGCACTAGGAATTACTAAAGCACCTTTCTTCCAAGACAATCTTGGTACAGCACACTTAGCTCTTGGTTTCTTAGTATGGACGTTAGTTGCTTCTCTCGGCGGACCTACTGGACCTGGTTTGAACCCAGCACGTGACTTCGCACCACGTTTAGTCCACGCATTGTTACCATTAAAACATAAAGGTTCATCACAATGGGGTTATGCATGGGTACCTGTTGTTGCACCGATTTGTGCTGGTATCGTTGCTGTTTTCTTATACAAATTCTTATTTATGGCTTAATTTATCAAAAAAACTTGGAATCACTTCGATTCCAAGTTTTTTTATTTGGAGAAAAAATTGATTTCTGTCCTCTTTTAACCTATGTCATACTAAGTAAGCACGCAAAATAAATCGCAGACTTTACTATTTATTTTATGAATGGAGGAACTCCTATGCCTTACGAAACAGAGCTTCAACGACATCTTGATATATTTGCTCTTTCTTTATCATTAAAGAAAAATAATAGATGGTCTCCGGAAGATGATAAAGTGAATTACCCACTTTTATTTTCTATTTATATTAAAATGATCCAACAAGATGAACAAGAATTTTTTGTACGTAAGCAAGACAAATTAAAAATGATTCAGTCACTCAACCGAAGCAAGGATTTCTATTCTTTTACTCGTCACACACAACTTTTTCATACTTTAAAGCGGATGGTTTCAAATGATCCTCGAGATTTTATTCTTTTGCCCTTATCTTATAGTATAAAGAAAAATAAAAAAAGTGGTCATGTTTCCGGAGCACTCATCTACAAAGAAACGAAAAACTATAGAATTATTCTAGTGGATAAAAGGAAGCACCTGTCAAATTCATCTGTAAATATGGTTAAAATTTCTTCGGAGAAAATGGCTCCCCTTTGTAAAGAATTGTTTGCACAGAGAGATCATCCTAAACTCGAAACTTGTTATGATATTCTGCACAGAATTATTGACCATTCCTCTTCCAACAGCTTTTCGTCACTAGACTATACGATGCATGAACAAAAAGAAGGAAATTGTGTGGTCAAAGAAATAGAAGCTACTGCAAAAACTGCGCTCTTACATTGCCGCCATGACCTTCTCGCTTCTCAAAGTAGAAAAAAAATAAAATGGAGTGATACTTTTGAGATGCATCAACGTCTTTTAACTGCGATCAAAGCAGAATATGGGGAATCTCCTCATCTTGATTATTTATTTGAACTGTACAAACTGAGAAAACTAGCGAATGCGATCAAGGAACCTTTAGCAGCAGAAAAAAACAGAATACATGAAGCAATCAAAAAAATGTTTACCGATCATAACGAAATTCAAAAAATCTTAAAAATAGAGGGACCGACATACCTAAACAAAGCAATTATAGAAGATCAGGAAACAGGAGCATATCCAAAAGATGGTAATACCAAAAATATGATCGATATTTTTGAAAAAATAACTAGCGAAAAAAATAGGAGAGCTAACGAAACAAGAACCGAAAAAATGGCGCCAAAAGACGTATTCATTCGCTAAAGGAAACATTGTAAATCAATAATCTGCTTGTGCGCAAACAGTCTCAAAGCTTACACTTATCTAAGGAGGTAGACTTTTTACAACTGCAAGCATCAATTTCATTGTTACATAATTAAAACTATAAGCACGAGGTGTATTAAAAATGTCTGAAAAAAATCTAAGTAGTACTGAAAAAAAAGCAGAATTACTGGCCTTATTCTTAGGTCTAAAAGATAGCAATGTCTTCCATTCTAGTGGACCCGATGCTAAAGAATTTTATCAATTACTATTCTCTAATTATCAGAAGATGATCTTAAAAGATTCAGATAATTTCTTCGTTGCTAAAGAACACAAAGCCTCTGTAATTGAATCCTTACAACATACTATTGATTTTTATGAAACTCAAATGGTAACTGAAATTGTTCACTTGTTAGAAAGATTAAAATCCGATAATTACACTTCTTTTATCATTACCTCTGCTAACTTTCTTACTGAAGGTGAGGGCACTAAACATAGTGTCGGATTACTCATACATAAAAAGAAAGACTATTATACAGTAGCCATATTAGATAAAGGCGGTTACTATAATGAGCGACAGGGAAGCTATGTAAAGATTCCTAAATCAAAACTACAATTACTTAGCCAGGTACTCTTGGATAACAAAAGCACCAATAAAACCGTAGGTAGTTATAATAAAATGCAAAACTATGGCATTTTAAACGCGATCGTAGAACTTTCAAATAATGATGATATTTCATATGTCTCACCAAAAGCATCTGATTTAAAAATTAAAGTAAAAAAGCAAATGGTTGGTAATTGTATCTTTGCTGGTGTTAATCTAGCCTTTAAAACAGCCTTATTTTGTTGCCATACGGATGTTTATAAAGATATTGATCATCGTAAAAATAATATAAGTATAAAACCTATGGAAAAGATAGAAGCTAGCTATGAGACTAATCAACGTTTCTTGAATGTACTAAAAGGTAATGATATCAATGAAAATAAAGTTTTAGACATCATTTACTCATATTATGAAGAAAGAAAACGCGCTAAAATGTCTCTTCCCAAAATAAATAAAAAATGGAAAACTTCAAAAAATCCTTTTCTTAGAATAAAATATCATATTAGAAAATGGCAAATTCAACAAAAACAAGAGATAATTTATGCCCATATCACGAAAGAAATCATGCAGGACCCTTATCTTAATTTAAATAAAAAAAAGATAGAATCTATAAAGGCAACCCAGCCAGCTAAAACTATGTCTAATGAAGCTTCTTTGCAAAATAACTATTGGACACGTGACCGTTAAAATAAAAGTTCTATAATTTATGGAATTAATGAAACAGAATTGATTCTGTAGTCTCCCCAAAAGTTAGACCAAAAGTCTAACTTCTGAAGTTCGGTACATTCTTCAGTCCCATTTTCATTTTAGCGATTAAAAAACATATCTTCTCTAATGTGATTAAATAACCATAACCTAGATAACTGCTGTGTGAATGGTTCTATCAAAAAAATGATCAGATTAGTAGACAAAATTTAATCATTCGGAAAGTTGCTCACGAGATCGTGCAAAAAAAGGCCTTGATTGTTGTTGCGATTCTTTCACCTGCTCCGTACGCCTGTAAAAAGCCACGACGACCCTTCTAATAAGAAATGATCGTCATGGCTTTTGCAAACTCTTCATACAAATGTTCATTGCGGTAGCGATTAAACCCGGGGTCGTGTTTTCGTAATAGCGTGCGTAACTTCATGGGATGATAACTATCGATCAAGTGATTTTTTCGTACAAACTCCCTCGTCAATTGCCATTCATAATAATAGCCAAAAGGACGGCAACTATAGCGGGTACCATGAATGATTTTATCTTCAAAACGACGATGGGTATGTCCAAAAACAACCTGTTTGATATTATCGTATTGATCTAATAGTTGTCCAAAAGAAGCGGAACCTAAAAAAGCATTTAAGTTGTTCCAGCGTTCGTATGGAGCGTTCTGATAAACAATAAAGTCTTTTTTAGGAACGAAATGCGTCGCTAAAATGACGTCCAGTTTTTTGGCTTCTAACTGGTCTAGTAACTTTTTCATTGCTATCAGAACTCGAGCGTTGACTTCAATGTCACTTCCCTCTCGTTTAATAAAACGATCATACCAGTAAAGGTTCTTCATACGCAGAATTTGTTTATTTTCTTTTAACTCTGAGAATTGATAATCATACCAACCATTCATCCCAAGTAGGACTGTCTGCTTATTCAACGCCAGATATCGTTCATTTAAAAAGTGAGAATCCGGGAAATGATTCATCATTTCTTCTCCCTCAACATCTGCCAATTCATGGTTCCCAAAGTTGAACGTTGTAGGAATTCCTTTTTTGGCAAAAAATTCAACAACTGCTTGGCAAAGATCGACTTTATTCGCCACATCTCCTGCTAAGTGAAGCCGTGTGATCCCTTTGTCTGTGAGAACCTTCCACAAAATCAGCCATTCTTGTTCATTAAACTGATTGATATCTACATGTAAATCGCTGATAATTGCCAAGTTTCCCATACGCTTACCTTCTGTCTCCTATTTTCTACTCGTGATGTATGATTTGAAGATTACCTTTTAGTAATCCACTGGGGCCTTTTAACTGTAAACTCTTATAAGTCGGTTCAACTGCAATTGTCGTCGGATCATCTAGATACATCAATGCACTTTTTTTGATGTAGATTGGTCCAACAGCTGTTTCTACTTTGACAGAGTATAAACTCAAATCTTTTGTTGTCTCTTTCTTTACGAGAATCAAACGAAAGGATGTATCAATCTGACAAGTTACTCGACTGTCGGCAAAAGGACCATCTCCGTCTTCAATATCAAGTAATAACTGTTCATCTTCATTTTGTTGTGCTAATAATTTTTCTTTTGCTTCATCTGTTAGTAATAATTCCATTCTTATCACCTCAAACTTAGCTTAATGATTTTACAACTCAGATGCAACTAACTTGTTTATGCTACACCTTTATCAACTTCTACCTGCTTGCCATTCTTGTCGTGTCAATCCTCGCAAGACAACTGAAACGATTTTTCCTTTGAAACGCCTTGCATCAGGGATGATTCCTTCTTTTTTCATCCCAAGTTTTTCCATTACACGCCCCGACTTAGGGTTTTCTGCATCGTGATAAGCAAAGATCCGAACCAAGTTTAACTCTTCAAATCCTAATTTTATCAATGCTTGACTCGCTTCTGGAACAAATCCTCTTCCCCAATAGTTCTTATTCAGTGCATATCCGATCTCTGCGTTATCTTCATTTTCTTGTACTCTTAAATCAATTGTCCCGATGAATTGTTGATTTTCTTTTAATTCAATACCGTACTTCCCTAAAGGTGCTGACATAAAATAATTAGCGATGCTGTTTTTCGTATCTTCAACGGATTGATGTGTTGGAAATACAAACCGTGTCGTTTCTTCATCATGAGCATAGTCATACATGTCTTTTGCATCATTTAATGTAACGGGGCGTAAAATCAAGCGCTCTGTTTCAATACGTTGATGTTGCGCAAAAACCAAATTTCGATTGATCAATTGTTCCATCGCTATCCTCACCTTTTGCTTTTTCGTTTTCTTAACTGTAGCGAAATTTGTTATAACTTTCAACTACTTCCGTCGAAAGAATTCTTAAACCTGCCTAAAATAAAGGACTGGAAAGTTCAAAATAAAAAATCCTTAATCATTGCTTGAAAAAGAATAATTTTTTGTTCACGTTTTATTAACATCTTTTCGTTATCGTTGAAATAACCAATAAATACAATGGATATCGGAGGAGTTCCTATGAGAGAATATACGAAAAAAATCTATTTTATTGAAGAAACCCAAAATATTGAAGGATCTTATATTGAAGTAAAAACCTTATTTGTCAACGAGGATAAAGAACAAGCCCTCACGACATTTAAACAATTATCAAAAAAACTAATGCCTTCTTTTGGCTTGGTACTAGGTGAGTATAAAATCAAAGCCGGAAAAAGTTATTTTTCCCAATTGTTAAAACGGTGGGCACATTTACCAGCTGAATTTTATCGTACAATGAAGATTCTGAATTACCAAACATTAGCTGAAACGAAAATGTGAAAAAGTTAAGTTTTATTTATGATTCGTTTAGTATCCTTATCAACACCATAGGAGGCGAACGAGATGATAAAAAAATTTTTCACACGATTATTTACCCAGCATCAACCTAGAATTAATCCTTATGAAGTCGAAAATGAATTTATGTTGAAGACAGACTTCCCTAAATGCTACTAATAGCTTGCTTTATAACCAAAAGAGAGACTGACAGATTATTTTCTGACAGTCTCATTTTTTCTCCTATTTAAATCTTCTAAATATATATATCTATATACAAATCCATAACCATTAATCTTCCTTAAAAAAAAATGTACTTTTATTAAACAAGCTTATGTTCTAGAAAAGTATTTCTCTTGCTTTACAACATATGATTGTAACGAAGGCTTAGTTCTTTGTTGTCTAGGTAAGGTAAGAATATCTCCCATTTTTTTTAATTGAGGTATAGAAGGTGGCATTTGTTCATTGTTGATTCCTACAATACGAGAATCTTTTTTAAATTCTTCAACAATTTTATTCCGTTTATAAAGCCTCCAATTTCTTTTATAAATATTGTTATATCTTCTTTTTAAAACTATGTATTTTATTTTTTTATATATATTATTTTTTCTTTGACTTCGTATTTTTTCTAATTTCATCATCTTCTGTTGTAATTTTACATTTTTTGGATGATTTTTTCGCTTCAGATAATAATTGTTAAAAATATAGTCAAAAGACTTATTTTGTTCATGTTGATTACTTTTCAAAGCCTTAAGAAATCGTTTTCTCATCTCTAAAGTTGAATTAGGGCAAGTGTTCCATTTCGGTCTCAATGTTGGTTTAGAATTAGAATATGACAGAATACTTTTTTGACAGTTAAAAAGAGCTACTTTAAGTGTAGATTCTACCTCGCTAACAATGCAGTTTCCAACATTTTGAGGTGACATATCAACGTTAAGCCTAGAAACACACTTTTTTGTTGATATGTGAACTAATTTCTTTAATTCTTCGAAAGGTTGTATCGTTGGTAGAGAAAACTTATTACTTAAATAAAGTACATGATTAAGCTGGTCTATTCTTTCAGCATAGATGGTTACAAGTCCAACAGGAAATTGATGATTAAACTGTTTCGCTTTATCAACCATTACTACGTCATAACAATTTCCCTGTTTATATATTATTAATCCAGAACAATGTCCTTTACCAGCATAAAGAGGATAGGCAAGTGGTACAATCAAAAATGACGTAGGATCATTTGTTTTAAGACTTTCTAGTATTTGTAACGATGCAGCAGTACTTGGTGCATTACAAAAATCTAGTGTTTTTGTTAATGACGAAAGAATGTGTTCTTTCCTATTTTCATCAATAAAGAACCCATCAGTATCCTGTTCAATCATTTTTTTGTAGGTAGAAAGTAGCATCACTTCGTCCTCTGTGCCAGTATCACCGTCTCTCTTGTGCTCTGTGACAGCATCTTCCATTCTATAGTATAAGTTGGTATTAGGTTTTAACCCTAAGGTCAGGGCTAAAAGCTCATAACGACGTTGATAATCATCCATATAATTCAATTCCTTTCTATGTAGAGATTAAGATGAATAATTTAAAAAACTTTATTCGATTCATTAGTGGGAGTTGCTAACAAATATAGCATAGTTGAAGATATAATATTCATTAATTTTTTCCTCAAGAAAGAAATAGTTGTTCTAAGCTTACATAAATGTGAGCACATCCCGTTATGACTATAAAAAAGATTACTCCACCATCTATAGAATCTAATATTTTTTTATATATAAAGAAAATGAGACCGATAACAATCGTCCCATCTCGTTTTTACTTTATTTCAAGGCTTGAGCAACATCTTCAATCATTAATTTCATGGATTCTAAGCCTCCACCACTTAGATACCAAACGTCTGGCTGTAGCGAAATCACTTTATGATGTTTACCTGCATCCGTTTGTGCAATCAACTCATTCGCAGCGACATTATCCTTACTGTCATCGCCACCGATCGCTTTCGTACGATCTACCACAAAAAGAATACCAGGATTTTTGTCTAATACATATTCATAAGAGACGCTTTGTCCATGAGTAGAAGCTTCAATATGTTCATCTGCTTGTTTAAAACCAAAGACATCATGAACAAGTCCGAAGCGTGATCCTGAACCATAGGCGGATAATTGTCCTTCATTGACTAACGTCACTAACGCAGTTTGATCAAGATTACTTGTTTTTTCTTTTATCTCATTGATTTTTTTAGTTAAATCGGTAAGTCCTGCCTCGGCTTGATCTTCTCGATCAAAAATCTTTCCTAAGGTTTGAACATTTTGTTGTATCGATTCCCATGGCTTGCTTGAATCAACAGCTAAATATAAAGTAGGCGCAATTTTGTTTAATTCCTCTTGATAATCGCTTTGTCTCCCTGAGATAATGATCAAATCAGGTTGCATTTGGTTGATTTTTTCTAAATCAGGTTCTTTAAGTCCGCCTGCGGAATCCACTTCTTTATATTTTGCCAAATAGTCTGGTAAATTCTTAGAGGCCGCACCAACGACTTTATCCCCCACTCCTAATGCATCCAAAGTATCTAAAGAACCATTATCAAAGACGACGACTTTTTGAGGTTTTTGTTTAACTTCAATTTTCTCACCATTACTGTCTTTTACGGTCAAAGAAGATTGAACTTCTCCGCCACTGGTTTTCGTATTTGTCGTAGTACTTCCCGCATTGCTACCACATGCTGCTAACGCTACTGTTGCTACTAATAAAAAACTGACAACTAATTTTTTCATTCCGATTCTCCTTCTGCTATTTTAAAAATAAAGACAGAATCTGCGTCCTTCAATCTCGCAAACTCGAATGTCCATTTCATATAATTCATCTAAGATGTTCTTTTGGATAATTTCATTGGTGGCTCCTTGAATAAACAGTTCCCCATTTTTCATGGCAATGATCTCATCCGCATAGCTTGCTGCAAAATTGATATCATGAAGCACAATAATGATCGTTTTCCCTAAATCTCGAACTAAGTGTTGTAAAATTTGCATGATCTGAACAGCAAAATTCATATCCAAATTATTTAACGGTTCATCAAGTAAGATATAATCAGTATCTTGGGCTAACACCATCGCTATATAAGCTCGTTGTAATTGCCCTCCCGAAAGCGTATGAATCATCTGGTTTTTTAAGGAGGTTAAACCTAAGTGTTGCAAAGATTCCGCCACGATTAGTTGATCTTTTGTAGTCAACTTGCCTTTCGTATAAGGAAAGCGCCCAAATTCTACCAGTTCTTCCACTGTGATTTGCATACTAATGCCATTTGATTGGCGTAAAATGGCTAATTTTTGAGCTAATTCTTTTGATCGCCAGGCTTTCACTTCGTTATGATCAAGATAGATTTCCCCAGTATCTTTCGCAATCAAACGACTAATCATGGATAAAACCGTTGATTTACCAGCACCATTGGGACCAATAAAAGCCGTTAATCTTTGTTCATGGATTGATACATCGACGTCTTTGACTACCCGTTTGTCATGGTAACTTTTATTGACCTTTTTTAAATCGATCATCCAATTGTCTTCCTTTCTCGAATCAGTTTGATCATAAAGTACAGTCCTCCTGAAAATTCTACGATGACACTGACAGTGGTATTCCATTTAAAAATTTGTTCAACCAGCAGTTGTCCCCCCACCAAAAACAGTAACGCAACCAAAAAACTACCTAAAAACAACTCTCGATGCCGATAAGTCGCAAATAATCGATAACTAACATTCGCTACAATAAAACCTAAAAAAGTTAATGGTCCTACTAATGCCGTTGCTGTCCCTGTTAAAAGACTGACACCGCACAGGATTAAAAATTGAAATCGCTCTGTATCGATTCCTAAATTGATTGCCTGCTCTTGCCCTAGATGAAAAACATCTAAATAACGACTTTTATAAAACAAAAAGAGCCATGTACCACTAATCAATATAGTTGCTGGTACTAGATAATGACTAGGGATGTTCCCAAAACTAGCAAATAATTTTCCTTGTAATAAATCATATTCGTTTGGGTCCATCACCACTTGTAGAAATGTACTCACACTACTGAACAAAGTCCCTAAGATGACACCAGTCATCAAAAGCAAAAACAAGTTCGTTTGCCCTCTCTTCAGTAAAAAGAAAAAGAGTAATTGACTCAGACCTACCATTAACGCAATATTTGTCAAAAAAAAGCCAGTCCCTGTTTGCTGAAGCATGGTCACACCCCCAACGATAAAGAAAAGGACCGTTTGAACTAAGACATAGAGAGAATCTAGTCCTAATACTGAGGGTGTCAAAAACTGATTTTGGGTAATTGTCTGAAAACTGATCGTGGCACTACTGGTGGCTAACGCAACCAGTAAAAAAGCAACGATTTTTTTACTCCGTAAGGCCCAAGCAAATTGCCAATTTCCATAAGTGTTGATCGTTAAATAGCTCATAATCACTAAGAGGACAAGAAGCAACAGTCCAATGAATACGCCCCTTTTTTTAAGCATATTTTTTCCTCCTAACCAACAAATAGAGAAAAATAATAGCCCCGAAGATTCCCACGATCACACTTACTGGGATTTCGTAAGGATAGATCACCAAGCGAGCAACGATATCACAAAAAAGTAAGAAAACACTTCCCAACAATGCAGTAATACCAATTGTTTTATGTACTTGATCTCCATATAAACGAGCTGTGATATTTGGAATGATTACCCCTAAAAATGGAATACTTCCCACCATGATCAAAACAATCGCACTAGCCAAAGAAACGAGACCGATCCCTAGTAACTGCATTTTTTTATAGTCAATCCCTAAATTGACCGCAAATGACTCCCCCAATCCAACAATCGTAAATCGATAAGCAAAGAAAGAAATAACGATTAATAATGGAACGGTTACATAAAGCAATTCATAATTTCCACGTATAATCGTGGCAAAATTCCCCTGTAACCAAGAAGACATATTTTGGATCAATTGAAATTGATAGGCAAAAAAAGTGGCAATGGAGCCGATGATATTACCTAACATGACACCGATCAATGGTAACATCAGTTGATTCTTTTGAGGTAACGTTTGTGCCAAAAAAAGAAATAAAAGTGTCCCACCAAAAGCAAACAAAAAAGCGGTAAATGAACGTAAAAGCAACGGTGCATTTGGTAAAAAAAGCATCACCACTAAAATACCCAATCTTGCACTATCCATCGTTCCAGCTGTGGTAGGCGAAACAAATTTATTTTGCGTCAAATGTTGCATGATCAAGCCACAAATACTGCTAGTTGCTCCTGCAAGGATCAGGCAAACCGTTCGTGGCAGACGAGTGGCAAGAAACAATTGCGTGCTTTGTCCTTTGAATTGAAGCAAATCAATTACTTGAATCGTTGAGACACCAATAAATAATGAGCTGATAGTCAGTAAACCTAACAACCCTATGAGCCAACCGTAGCGCATCAAACCCCTCCTGTAATTGATAATGATTCTCATTCTTATTTTAAGTGAACAGATGAACAAAAGCAACCGCTTTTTTTCCTTTCAAACTTCAATTGTTTGTATGTTATACTTTTATTAGCTATACAATGAAAAGGAGGATATTTTGATGTCAAAAGATGATGTACAAAGCCACTTAGATAAGGGGATGTATGGTACACCATTAGTTAATCCGGAGGAACAACATAAATATATGGGGACATTCCGTGAACGTTGCTATTTAAGTATGACTGTAGCTGAGATGAAAGATCCTATAAACAAAGAAAACTTTCTCAAAGAAATCGAAAAACAACCCGATGTTACGGTTCTTCTGAATGGCTCGCTACCTTTAACGATCCAGAATCAATATATCCAACTTGCTACCAAACAAAATGTACGCTTTACGATCGTTAATGATTATGTATCTGATGATCCCAATAGCTTTGGTTTATTAGTCGCTGCTAAAGAAGCGGTCAACGAGCCAGTCATTGATGTAGAAAAGAAATATCCCAAACAAGAGTCTCTTTCTCCAAAAGAACAGCCGAAGAAAAAAAGCTTTTGGGAACGACTATTTTAAGCTTATGCTGACTGTCATATTCCCCATAAAAGGCATGATACTCAAAACAATCTCTAAAAAAGAGAAGATACTAAAATTGACAAGCAATTTAAGTATCTTCTCTTTTTTTGGCGTTGAACACTATTTTCAATCTACAACATACCTCATTCAGTAAAAAATCTTTCACCTATGTTATCCCATAGCTAATTTCTTTTGATCTTCATAACTATTCAATCAATTTTAAGGGGCATTAACTAAATTCCATTCAACGTGCCCCGTATAATTTCCGGGTTGTGCTACCTTTGCATCAGTGATTTTGAGCGAGACATTTCCTAAATCATAATTATAGACAGAGGTATGAATTGCTTGAGTAGCTTTCATTATAACGGTTGGGCTATCCGTTTTTATTTCTGGTGAAATAGTACCTTGGACTTCACTACCACAATCAACCAAGTCCGTACTAGGATTAAATGGCGCATTTCCATCATTGATATTTTTCTTCACGATACCTTGGTTAGTTAGGACGATCGAGCTTGTTGGAATCTCCTGAGCGCTATCCCAAACAAGTTGCGCTTGTAGTGACCAACTATTATTAGTTTGACTCTCATCACATACACCGACATCAAAAGAAGTTTGTTTAATAAATGGAATATATTGCTCTCCTGATTCTTTTAATGGTGTTTCAAGAAAGCTAAATTTCTTAGGGATATAAGAAAGTCCAAATGAACTTGTTGTTCCCGGTCTCATATTGTCTGAAGGAGATGGCATTTCTGGTAATGGTGACCAGATGGCTTGATAAGTCGTATTGAGTAAGTCTGTCACCTGATTTCCACTGCCCCCTTCTTTTATGTTCCAGCCGATAAAAATGCTATTTGGTTTCTCAGCGACTAGAGTAGCTTTGAATTGATCAAGTGTTGCCATTTGTAGTTTAGGATCGGTAGGAGAAACCGCAACAGATTGGAAATAGTGTTTTGTTATACTATTATCTTCAAACGTTCCCCCGTTGGCATCAAAAGTAGGACCAGCGATTATCCGATTATTTGAAAGATAATTATAATTCAATAGTTTATTATCTTTGGCAATAACTAATAGTGGAGTCTTGTTGTCTGTAGTAAAGATATTAGTAGTATCAGTGACATTCGTCAGATCAAATTGTCTTAAATCTAATAAGTTTAACTCATTCATGCCAAGAAACATGCTGTTCATAATCTTTACTTTTTCGGTTTGAAAAGAGCTCAAATCTAATTTTTTTACACTAGATAAATAAGAAAACATATGATCCATATTTACTACTTGACGAACATCCCAATTTGCTAGTTCTAATTCTTGTAATTTTCGATCTGCATTGAACATATAATTCATATCTATAATATGGGAAGTATCCCAACCACTCAGATTTGCTTTAGTTAAAAGGGGATCATTAGCAAACATCGCTCCTGTGTTTGTCACTGTACTAACATCCAATCCCGTCAAATCTACTTCCTTTAAATTCGACCAAAATTGAAAAGCATGTCTTAAATCTGTCGTTTGAATTGGTACTTTATTCCCCGAAGCAATTTTAAAACTGGTAATCGATTTATAATTAGGGAAAACTGCAGTGTTGATATTGTTCAAAATAGTCGGCTTTCCATTGATTACTGTAGGCACAACGATTTCTTGGCTCTTTCCAATGTATTTCGTTAAAAGATAACGATCCTTTTGTGGCGTCAACTGATATTGCCATTCCGATACAGTACCGGTTGCTGCTGTAACAGAGGAAGTTATTTGATCTACAGGCGATGTCGCTACATAACTTCCCTCAATAGAATGTTCATTCATTAGGTCTTTTAAAATGACACTGTTTGCTAGTTGTTCTTGCAATTGATTCTGCAATGAAACTGGCCAATGACTTAAATCTAAATTTTTTAATGCGTGACAATTAGTGACGAATCCTTTGACACTTTTAATCATGGTTGTCTTCCAATTGTTGATTCCCTCAATTTTTGTTAACTGTGGACAATCATTAAACATATCACTCAAATCTTCTGGCATTTCATTTTCTAAGATTGTCACTTGTGTTAAATTCGGACAATTCATAAACATACCTGATAGATTAGTCGCATCAAGTTTGTTGATCTTTACAGATTGTAATTGCGCACAGTTTTTAAACATTTCACTTGTATTAGTCACTTGACTAAAATCAGTCTGCCCAAAATCAACATTTCTAAGTGTTTGATTTCTAAAAAATACTTGTGACAAGTTGACACTATTTCCCTGATCACTAGCAATACAAGGGGCGAAAGGAAGATCAGCAGATACCGTCAAAGAATGCACTTCATTTTTGTTGATATCTCTCAAAAATTGTGGAGATAAGATTAGTTTTTTTATATTTGGTTGAATAGCATCTAAAAATGAAGAATTAATCACGATGGCTGGGACTTGGGTATTGTCTGACAATCCTGACAGCGTTAGTTCTGAATCATTCAATAGATAGTTGATGTGTTGATAGACTCCCTGATGAATTCCTCCCGTTGGCGATTCTACTACTTGCTTCAAGTCGTTGTTTTCAACGGCAGTCGCTGTTTGCTCTGTTTGGCTATCTGCAAAGCCTGATTGTCCATAATAAACCATATTTCCTAACAAAATCATCATGATCGAAACATATTTTATTTTTCTCAAATCAGTCAGCTCCTCTTCACTTATAATTGTTTCGCCACAACGAAAAAGTAACCAATACCTAATAAGATGAAACAAATTGAAGTAATAAGAATTAGTGTATTAAGATAAAGAATCGTTTTATTTTCTTCTCCTATAATCACTCTTTTATAATTCATTAAAAATAGGTAAATGGCTAAGCCCATGAAGAGAATACCCGTTGAAATAATAAAAATCGGTATCGTATACATAATTGTTCACTCCTTCCAATCAAATAAATATAAGACTTATACTTATTTGATTCCTCCTTTGAAAGTATGTTATTTCTGTTCATAAAGTAAATCATTCATACTCCTATTTTTTCTAAAAATGGATATAAACGAAAAATAGAATGAGTACTCATTAATTTTTCTTATATCTTATAATGAGATAACTGATGCCAGCTACATTGACTAAAAAGAGAATGATCCAACTAATTTGGAGCCATTGAGGAACAACAACGTGATAAAGCGACTGTTCATTGATATCATTAGCCGTTGTTGGATTGATCGTAAATTCTTTGCTAAATAACCATTCCTTGCCACCTGCCTTAACTGAACCAGTAAAAACATATGTCCCTGCTTTTAGTTCATCCTTTTTCCAATCAAATTGAAAAGGATAGACTGAATAAGGTGCAATATTTACATTTGTTTTTTGTTGCTCTTTGATGACTTTATCTGTATTTTTTTCAAGAATTTTACCTGCAACAGTTGCTTGATCAAATATATAAGGGTTAGGATTTAAAATATCTGCTTGAATGATTTTTCTTCCATTTGATAAAATCGGAGCGACTTTTTCTAAAGTAACAGAAATAGGTTGATTCATTTTGGTTTTTGCATTGTTGGTTAAAACTACTCCTAATGTGTAGTTATACGTATTTTCGATTGATACTTCTTTTTTCTGGTCTTTTGGTGTTTTTTCAGCTTTCTCAGAAACCACGATTCCTCCGACGACCACACCGGGAAATTTTTCTTTGGGTAATGTAACCGTAAGAGAGGTCTTTACTTCACTCTTTGCTGGTACTTTGACTTCTGACTGTGTCGCTTTGACGATCGAAGTCAATGGTAATTTCAAATCTTTGTTGTCTTTTATCGTACCTGTATAATCTAACAAACCATTCACATTGGTATTTGCGTTTGTAACTTTAATCGTTAATAGTTTCTCCTGATTTGAACTATTGATCAATTTAACACCCAATTGATCTTGTGTACCTGGTTGCTCACATAGATAAAAATAGCCTAAATTAGTATCAATTTGATGTATATTGGGAATACGTTCGATCGTATAGCCTCCCATTATTTCTTCTGCTTGAACATCCAACGTACCAATAAACATAAACATAAGAAATAAGATGATTGATTGCACTTTTTTTAACAATACCGTTCTTCCTTCCTTTTTTTGATTATCAGCAGCTCTTTGATCAAAAGCTTGGTCTGCCAATAATCAAAAAAAGGAAAAGAGTAAGTCCTTTCCCTTCTTAAGGTAATTATGGAGCAACCGATAGATTCCATTCGACATGTCCTGTATGTGTCCCTGCTGGCGTAGTTTTTGTATTTGCTATTTTAAGAGACACTTGTCCTAATCCATAATCATAGGTGTCATTATGCACAAATCCCTGTGTTCCTGACATCAATAAAACTTGAGCATCTGATGTAATCTCAACATTTGGCACAGCAGTAACTGAACCAGCTGGAGCGTCCACTAACTGACCATTTCCAGTATTGACCTTCGCATTAGTTCCAGTATGGGCAGTTTGAATCGACATTCCTTTTTCTCCATTATCCCAAACAACTTGTGCTTTTAAAGACCATCCCATAGTTTCCCGAGTTTTGTCTTTGACCCCGACATCAAATGTGCCAGAATTTTGTGGCATGGTCACAGGGATCGTCTGAGAGCCAGTTTCCAATAATTTTGTTGACGGGATTGTAAAAGTACCTGGTTCATAAGCAATCCCAAAAGCAACCGTAGGATTATTTGATTTATTCCCTGGATCAGATGAGCTGGCAGGATCTTTCGTATTACTTGGTGGCGTTGGATTACTCCCACCATTCGTTGGTAATTCAAGTGGCGCACTGATCGGTGTTTCAGCTGTTGCTGGACTCGGAGTCGTAGTTGTGCTTGCTGCGTATACCCTTGGATTATTAATTAATAAAAAAGAAGCCAACAAGCCAGTGCTGATTAAAAAAGTACTTTTTTTCATTTATTTCACTCACTTTCTTTTTTCACACATTGGGTATTTTTATACTGTCCTGATTGAACAAAAAAAGCGTATCATTAAACTAGATTCAGTTTTTTTTTGTTTTTTTTTGATTTCACACTTATTCTTAAAAAAATTAAAAAACAAATCACTAAGAAAAACAGATGACACTAACTTTTTACATATGACTTTTAAAAATAAATCGTGTACTTAGCAACCCGATGCATAAAAAAAAACCCATAGAATCCAGAAAATAACACCCTTATTTTCTGGATTCTATAGGTTATTTTTTAGCTAGTGAGTTTTGCCATAATGTGATTAATTTTGAGTCAGGATATTAAGTTCAGGATACAATAAATTCAATACATCTAAAGTCAATCTTCTCCCTTTACCTGCAAATGGGTACACGTGCATATGCATCGCTGGATTAAAGTTAGCTTCGATAATCCCATAAGCAGTAGCGCTGTTTTCCGGTGCTACCTCTTTGTCCGGAATAATCAAATCGATTCCACTAATTTTTGCGCCTAAAGCTTCAACTGCAGAAACAGCTATCTGCTTATAACTTTCAGAAAATTCGTCTGTGACATCAATCGAATCGCCACCTGTACTAATATTAGAATTTTCTCGTAGATAAACAACCTGATCTTTCTGGGGAACAGAAGAAACGGTAAGCCCTTGTTCTTTTAACATCAGTTGCTCTAATTCTCCTAATTGAATTAGCTCTAAAGGTGCTCGATGATTTGTGCCTCTTAAAGGATCAAGATTCTTTTCAGCGACCAATTCAGCAACTGTACGTTGTCCATCTCCAACGACATTAGCAGGTTTACGAAGCATGATTGCTTTGACTCTACCATCAATCACAAAGAAGCGATATTCCGTGCCTGGCATAAATTCTTCTACTAAAATCGAACGATCTTCGCTAAAGGCAATCGCAAGTCCTGCTTGATAGTCCTCTAAATCAGCACCATCTTTAAAAATCGTGATGCCTAGTCCATAGTTCGTTGATTTAGGTTTAATGACAAATGCTTTGTTTGCGAATCTTGGATAGGCTTTGACTGCTTCCTCCATTGTCGTAAACTCGGCTCCGTTTGGCACACGATAGCCGGCTTCTCTCAAGACTTTTTTAGTGACCGTTTTATTTTCCATGATCAAGGGAACGATATAGCTATCTTTACTTGTCATATTTGCATTTTTCACGTATTCAATATGATCGTGATGCTGTAACCGCAAAAATTGATCAGATTCGTCAATCACTTTCACTTCAATACCTTTTTGGATCGCATCAAATAACAAGATTTGCGTAGACAACTCCATCTCTCTAAATCCTGCGAGTTGATACGGACGTTCATGCGCTTTTTGATAGTAAGAAAGACCCAAAGAGGTAGCAAACTGATGTTGACTACTTTCTTTTGCTGCTTGATAGATTGTTCCTGCTAGTGTTTCACTTGGACGTTCCAGTTCTTCTAACATTTTTTCAATCAATGGTAGTGCCTCTAGTTGCTCAAGTTCGAGCGCCATTTTCTTCATATCAGTTAAAAGATAACGGCCTTCCTCGATAAACTCGGTTTGATTTAGAGGATGTTCAAGAGAGACGATTTCATTTTTTCTAGTTCCTTCTTCTACCCATTGATCAGCTGCTTCTTTTTCTTCCGTCCATAACATATAAGTTAAAAATAACTGTAAGAAACGAACTTGTTCTTGATCAATTCCTAAACGTGCATTGGGATTTAAATCGATATTTCTTAATTCGATATAACGCACACCCGTTTTAGCTAAATCTGCTACCCGTTTACCACCACGAAAACGAAGTGGCGTATAAAATTCTTTTTCTTCTGATAGTTTTCCTTCTTCAACCATCTTTTCAATGTCGAACAAATATTGCTCCATTGAAGCATACGAAACTTTGACATTTGGATGATTCGTATAACCATACGAACTATTCCGAATACTTCGAACTGGCTCATTAGGAGCTGGTTTATCAATGAAATAGTTTGCTTCACTTAATGGTGATGCCCCATAAAAATAGGTAATCAACCACCGATAGCGCAGAAAATTGCGCGCAGTTTTCAAATATAGCTCTGTTTTAAAAGCAGCAAACTCCGAAAACTCTGTTTGTTGCACAAACAACGATCGAAGCAAATCATCTCCAAATTCAAAATTAAAATGGATACCACTAACCATTTGCTTTCTTTTCCCATATTCTTTAGCTAAATAGCGGCGATATAACACATCTTCAAAATTTGCTAATTTTGCAATCATGATGTCTTCATCTTTTGCTGGCAATGCTGGTGGCATACTTAAAGGCCAGATCATTTCATTTTCAGGAATTGAGCGAGCAGCAACATCATAAATGGCTGACATATATTGGAAAAGCTCATGGATCGAATCGGTGACTGGTGTAATTAATTCAATTTGTGTTTCACTAAAGTCTGTCTGTATATATGGATGAAACGTACGATCGCCAAAAACACTTGGATGATCAGTACGTGTTAGATCTCCTGTAAGGTTCACTCGCTGTCCTTCTCGTTCCACACCAAAACGTGCTTGATCGATAAATGGACGTGAACTAGGATGTTTTAGTAATTGTTTAAAATTCATGTTGATTATCCTCCAGTTCGTATGCCTCTAATTATAGTAAAAAATAGCCAGAAAAAGAATGAAATTGTTTCAAAATATAAAAAAAGCCTGTCCAATTTTATGTACGCTTACTTCGTCGGTTGGGTTGGTTCACTCCCATACCTTACTAATACCATCATTATATGTAGAATTACCGTTACCTTTCTATAAGAAAAAGCATCTAGCTAAAAAGATTCAATTTTTTAGCTAAATGCTCTTCTTGCTGATAAAAAGAATAACTGCTTACTCTTCTTTCAACAATCCTTTAAATAAACCAATAACAAAATCATTAGGTTCAAATGGTTCAAGATCATCGATTCCTTCGCCAAGCCCTACCAATTTCACCGGTAAGTGAAGTTCATTACGGATGGCTAACACGATCCCACCTTTGGCTGTACCATCTAGTTTGGTTAAAACGAGCCCAGTGACATCAGTTGTTTCTTTAAATTGTTTTGCTTGTACCATTGCATTTTGACCAGTAGTCGCATCTAGTACAAGTAATGTTTCATGAGGTGCATCTGGTAATTCTCGTTGAATGACACGTTTGATTTTTTCCAACTCATTCATCAAGTTGACTTTGTTTTGTAAACGTCCAGCTGTATCTACTAACAACACATCTGCCTGTTCACTTTTCGCACGTTCCATCGCATCATACACAACTGCTGCTGGGTCGCCACCAGCATTTCCCCGAACCACTTCGACACCAGCACGTTCGCCCCAAACCACTAATTGGTCAATCGCACCTGCTCGGAAAGTATCGGCTGCTGCCAGCAGCACTTTTTTCCCTTCATTTTTGTATTGGTGGGCTAGTTTTCCGATACTGGTTGTTTTTCCAACACCGTTTACCCCGACAAACAAAATAACTGTTAATCCTTCTTCTTGTAGATTTAATTCATTAACTTCGTTGATTCCTTCTTGTTCATATAAATCCACTAATTTTTCAATGATTGCATTTTGGATCTCAGCTGGTTTCTTTGCGTTTCTCAGTTTTACTTCTTGACGCAACGCTTCAGAAATCTGAATAGCCGTATCAAACCCAACATCCGCACCAATCAGTGTTTCTTCTAATTCTTCAAAAAAGTCTTCGTCTACTGTCCGAAAATTAGCAAACAATTCATTCATTCGTTCGCCAAATGTTTTTCTGGTTTTTTCTAACCCTTTATCATATTTCTCTTGTACTTCGACTTCTTCTGGTTCTTGTTGTTCACCAGTAAAAGCACGCTTGATTTTATCAAAAAAGCCCATACGATCCCCCCTAATCTAAAACAAATTTTTCGATAACTTTGGCTACACCATGTTCTAAGTTACTTGACGTAACATAATTCGCTGCTTCTTTAACAAATGGGACGGCATTTGCCATGGCAACACCCATTCCAGCGTATTCAATCATCGGCAAATCGTTTTCTTCATCCCCAATTGCCATGATCTCAGCTGGTTCTAAACCTAAATCTTTTGCTAGTAAAGAAATACCATAAGCTTTTGTCACACCTTTTGGCATAAATTCTAAAAGCATACTGCGGGTCTTGATGATTTCATAACGTTCATGAAATTCGGCTGGTATTTCTTTGATCTTAGGATCTAATTCCGCTTGCGGATAGGCAATAACTGCTTTATTCAACACAAACTCGTCTGTCAGATCTGCTAAATTTGCCGGTTGAAACTGCAATAATTTATTTAATGTGTTGTATAAAGATTTCTTCCCTGGTGCAGTCGGTAATTGTAAAACCACATGATCTGATAATACATCTAAGGGCAATGCCAATTTTTGCGCAAGATCATATAAACGATGGATATCAGCAACTTCCATCACTTTTTTCTCAATGATTTCTCCTGTATCATTTTTTTGAACAAGACCACCATTGAAGGTGATGCTATAATCCCCTTCGTCCACTAATCCTAACTCTTGCAAATAATGAGCCATTGCTGCTAAGGGACGACCAGTACATAAAACGATCTTAACACCTTTTTCTTTTGCTTTCGCTAAAGCTTGCTTATTCTCATCTGAAATTTGTTTTTCTTCATTCAATAATGTACCGTCTAAGTCGATCGCAATTAATTTAATCATTTATTTCCTTACACCTTCGTTTCCATTTTTCCTTCTTCATTGATATCTTCCATACGGACAGACACAATTTTTGAAACACCTGATTCTTGCATGGTTACTCCATATAAAACATCGGCAGCTACCATGGTACCTTTTCGGTGTGTGACCACGATGAATTGAGTGTCATCTTGGAAATCACTTAAATAACGTCCGAATCTTTTCACATTTGCTTCATCTAACGCAGCTTCTACTTCGTCTAAAATACAAAATGGAACAGGACAAACTCGGATGATTGAAAACAGCAAGGCGATAGCAGTTAATGCTCTTTCTCCGCCAGAAAGCAAGCTCAGACTTTGTAATTTCTTGCCCGGTGGTTGCACTTCGATTTCGATCCCTGTTTTTAATAGATCCGATGGGTCAGTCAATACCAATTCTGCGCGACCGCCACCAAACATATTAGGAAAGACTACTTTAAACTCTTGCCTGATTGCTTCAAAGACTTCTTTAAAGCGAGCCCGTACTTCAGCATCCATTTCTTCCATTGTTTCAAACAATTGGTTCTTTGCAGATAACAAATCATCACGTTGTGTGGCTAAAAACGTATGTCGTTCATTCACTTGCTCAAATTGCTCAATCGAACGGATATTCACTGGTCCAAGGTCTGCGATCTGCTCTTTTAAGACTGCTACTTTCGTGCGACTACTTACAATATCGGAAGTTGGCTGGTAATCAGTGACAGCTTTTTCAAAGCTGATTTGGTATTCCGTTTGCAAATAGCTCAGCTGATGATCCAACAACATTTCTGCACGGTCTTTTTGCACTTCCAGTTTCGATTGTTCTGTTAGCTGTTGCTTTTGTTGTTGGTTTTTTTCAGCAAGTACTGTTTCAAGCTGATCGATTTCTTTTTGCGTACGTTCTCGTTGTTCCTTCACTGCCACTAGTTCTGCTTGCAGTTCTTCACGCTGTTGCGCAAGTTCCGTGATTTGGCTCGCTAAACTTTCTTCAGTGATTTCATGATCAGAAAAATCTGCAGTCAATGTTGCTAATTGTTGCTCTAAACTTGTCTGACGTTCAAGTGCTTCATTTTTTTGAACACGTGCTCCACGTAATTGGATCTGTAAATGATTGAATTGCTCTTTCAAGACAGCTAAATCTGCTTGTTCCTGTGCTTTTCGTGCTTGGACTTGTGATCGTTTTTCTTCCATTTGATCACTTTCTTGGTTCAGTGATTTGATCTCTTCATCGATTTGTTGTCGTTGTTGTTCGATTTCCTTTTGTCTTGCCGTTAACTCTGCTTGTTGTTTTTGATATGTTTCGATGAATTGTTGCAATTCTCTCGTTTCAAAGTTTGAGAGTTGCTTTTCTTTTTCAAAGCGTGCTAAGTCATTCGTGATATTTTGCAGTTGATTCGTTATTTCCTGCTCTTCAAACCGCAATTGTTCATTTTGCGTACGCAATTTTTCTTGTTTTTGGCTCAAGTCAGCGACTTTGGTTTGCAGTTCTTGAACAATTTTTTCTTGATTTTGCAACTGCTGATCTGCTTGTTCATATTCAGCTGTCAGCTGTTTCAATTCTTGATTTTGAGAGAAGAGACTGCCTTGATTTCCCCGTTTATTTGCTCCACCCGTCATGGAACCACCAGCATTCATCACGTCTCCTTCCAGAGACACTACTCGGTATTGGTATCGTATGGTCTGAGCAATAGCATTGGCACTAGTTAGATCCTTCGCTAATAAGATCGTTCCCAATAAATTGTGGACCACGGTTTGAATTTCTGTAGGGAATGTCACCTGTTCACTTGCGATACCTAAAAACCCATCTACCGCTGCTGCTTGCGAAAGAACGTGCGCAGGTAACTGTCTAGGTTTAATCGTTGTTAACGGTAAAAAGGTCGCTCTACCCCCTCTTTGCTTTTTCAAATAAGTGATTGCTTGACGTGCATCGTGTTCGTTTTCAACAATGACGTGTTGCGCTGCTCCGCCTAGAGCTGTTTCGATTGCAAGTGTAAAAGAGCTAGGTACATCAATCAACTCAGCGACTGCACCTACGATACCAGATAATTGTTGTTTATGTTGTAAAACTAACCGAACGCCCTGGTAGAAACCAAAATAGTTTTCTTGGATTTCTTGTAAACTTTTTTGGCGTGCCTTTAATTGTTGGACTTGGTTCATCAATTGGTACATTTTAGGTTGTTCATTGGTTAATTTAGTTTGTACTGTTTTCCCTTTTGTTTGAACTTCTTCCAACTCATGTTGGTTCTTAACTAAAGCTTGTTGAAGATTTGCTTGTTTTTCAGATAGTTCCTGTTTTTGAGAGGATAACGCCAAGACAGAGGCTTCTACTTCTGATTGCTTCGCTAATGTTTGTTTACTTTTGGACGTTTCTTGTAAATATTGACGTTCAAGATATTTCAATTCATTTCCGACATTCGCTTGTTCTTGCATCAAATCAACATATTGATCTCGTAATTCAGATAATAATTCCTTCGTTGATTTTTGATATTTTTCCAATTCTTGTTGTGTCTTCATCAACTGTTGTTGTGCTTCTTGGATTTCTGTTTCTTTTTCAGTTGTTTCTTTTGTCAATTTTTCCTGAAGTTCCTCAAAATGCGCTACTTTCTTTTGCGCCTCGGCCAAAGAAGCCTGATATTCTTGCGTACTCTTTTGTGTATGCTTTGTCCGCTCTATTAAAACATCTTTTTGCCCTTCTGCTTGTTTTAATCTTTCAGACAATGCCAACAGACTTTGTTGCCCTTTTTCAATTTGACGGTCTTTTTTGGCGTTTTGCTTTCTTTTTTCTGATAGCACAGCTTCTTGCGATTGGATATGTGTCGCTAATTTTGTCAGCTCTTGATTGAATTGTGTCAGCTGAGTTTGTTTTTCTTCCCACTCTTTTTTCGCTACGTTGATCTCTGTAATCATCAACGCTATATCCGTTTGGGTTAATTCTTCTTTTAACTGCAAAAATTTCTTAGCGATTTCACTTTGCTCAGCTAGAGGTGTTAATTGCTCTTGCAACTCGTAAATAATGTCTTGCACTCGACTAAGATTATCTTCTGTTTCAAATAACTTTTGTTCCGCTTTTTTCTTGCGTTGTTTATATTTTAATACACCTGCTGCTTCTTCAAATATTCCCCGACGGTCTTCTGGCTTACTACTAAAAATTGCTTCTACTTTCCCTTGTGAAATGATCGAAAACGATTCTTTTCCTAAACCTGAATCTAAGAACAGTTCTTGGATGTCTTTCAATCGACAAGGTTGTTTATTGATAAAAAAATCACTTTCGCCTGTTCGTCGATAGCGACGAGTCACGCTGATTTCTTGATAATCCAATGGTAAATAATGATCGGTATTATCCAAAAGTACTGTAACTTCTGCCACATTCAAAGGCTTACGAGAGTCTGAACCAGCGAAAATAATATCGGGCATTTTCCCACCTCGAAGGCTCTTAGCAGATTGCTCGCCTAAAACCCAGCGGATTGCTTCAGTGATATTACTTTTGCCACTCCCATTTGGTCCAACGACGGCTGTCACACTATTTTCAAAATCAATCACTGTTTTATCTGCAAAGGATTTAAATCCAGCTATTTCAATTCGTTTTAAATACACGAAGCGTTCCCTCACTTACTTTTACAGTGCTGCCAGTGCATTTTCTGCAGCAGCTTGTTCTGCTAGTTTTTTCGATTTTCCTTGTCCAGTCCCAATCAACTTGTCATCTACATAGACTTCGATCCAAAAAATCCGTTCATGTGCCGGACCTTCCTCTTTTATTAATCGGTATTCAATAAATACATCACCTGATTTTTGCAACACTTCTTGCAACTTCGTTTTATGATCCATCTCATGTGAAAAAGCACCTGCTTTGACTTTTGGAAAGACAACTGTTTGAAGAAAGGCATGGGCTGCTTCAAACCCTTGATCAAGGTACAAAGCACCTAGAAAGGCTTCAAATAAGTCACAAAGAAGAGCTGGTCTGGTTCTTCCCCCAGAATTTTCTTCTCCTTTACCTAACATGATATATTTATCAAATCCACATTCTTTGGCAAACTTGGATAAACTATCTTCACGAACGATCGCCGCACGTGTCTTTGTTAGTTTACCTTCTGGGATATCTGGATATAAACGATATAAATATTCTGAAACCATTAATTCTAATACGGCATCTCCTAAAAATTCTAATCGTTCGTTATCTGATAGTTGAAGGTTGCGATGCTCATTCACATAGGATGAATGGGTAAAAGCTTGTTCAAGTAGATTGAGATCGTGAAAAACGATAGTATACTTTTCTTTTAATTCATTTGTCAGCTGATTGTCCATTTTTCACATTCCTTTATGGATATTTTTTCAATACTTCCTTATTATACTGGTTTTTGTCTAAATTTGAAATGGTTCCGACAAAAGGTAAGTAAAGGTTTAATAAACCTCAAGGATCCAATGATTTTTTCGATTAAAGAATTTATTAGCTGATCATTTGATTGATTTTATAAATAGTATTCAAAAATTGCCAGCTATACGAAAAGACCTCCCAAACCGTTTCCGTGTTTGGGAGGTCTTTCTCATTGCCAGATTCATTCATTACTTTCGCTAAACGGCATGTATGTCCTTATTTTAAGAACGTGATTCTGCTGTTACCGTTACTTTCGCCCATGGATTTGGTGCATCATATGACCAATCCCAATCTTTAGTACGATCGCTCACTGGTAGTACTTCATTACGGAACAATGTTGGAATTGCGAAAGCTTCTTCAAATGCATATGCTTGCCATTTTTTATATGCTTCTTTTTGGTAATCTGCATCAAATGCTTCACTTGAATTGATATCATTGATCAATTTCGTATTTTCTTCTGATTCAAAACGAGTGTAGTTGAATGCTGCATTTGGTCCCCATAGTCCGTTTGGATTTGGATCAGTTCCTGTACTCCAAGCTGCTTGATATACATCAATTTCAGGATCGTCATTTTCTAATTTATCGTAGAATGAGTTAAATTCGATTAAACGTCCAGTCGTGTATTTCACATCTAAGCCGATTTTTTTCCATTGTTGCACATAGTAATCAGATAATGGTTGCGCTGTTTCGCCACCTGACATTGAAGCAAAGTTGATCGTTAATTTATTTCCGTCTTTATCTTCACGTAACCCATCACCATCTACATCTTTATAGCCAGCATCATCTAATAATTTGTTTGCTTTATCGATATCTTGCGTAAATCCTTTTAAATCGTCATCGTGGAATGATTCAAATACAGGAGGAATCAATGAAGTAGCATTGCTTCTTAACCCTGCATAGAAACGTTCCCCTACTGCATCGTTATCTAATGCATAACCCATTGCTTGTCGCAATGATTTATCTGCCATTTTAGAATTTGGATCGTATTCAACACTGCTCTTTTCAGCATTCCATTTACCTAATTTGAAGCCTAAGTAAGTGTATGATGTTTGTTCACGTCCTAAGTTTGTGTAACCTGAGACATCTTTATATGTGTCATACGTATCTGTAGGCATTTGGAAAATCATGTCATAAAGTTTTGAGTTCAAAGCTTCTGTTGCACTAGCAATCGGCAATGATTTCATCGTGATTTTTTTCAATTGTGGTTTGCCATTCCAGTAATATTCATTTGGTAGATACTCTACTGATTCTCCTGCAACGATATTACTCATGTAATATGGACCAAAAGTCACTGGATTTTTACGTACTTGATCACTTGATTCCATGTCTTTGATTGCTACACCTTCAAGTGTGTGTTTTGGAGCTGCATATGCCCAAATCCCACCACCTGATTGAAGCATACTTGGTTCCACTTTTTTATATTCGATTTCAACTGTCTTATTGTCCACTTTTTTGATACCTGAGATTGTCGGAGCGCTACCGCTATGGTATTCTTCCATCCCAACGATGTTTCGGAAGTTATCATCATAACGGATACCTGTATAATCCTTGTTACCGATAATTTCATAAGGGAAAATCACGTCATCTGCGGTTACATCTTTACCATCTGACCATTTTACATTGTCTTTTACTTTGATCGTTGCTTTTTTCGTCTCTTGGTCTAAATCTAAACTCGCTGCACCATCATTTGTGATCTTGAAGTCCGCATCATTTGTAAATAGTGCTTCATGAGAAGGTGCCATAAATGCTGCATCGTAAGAATCTTGATAAAATTCCCATTGGAACAATCCTTTGAATTGACTATCGGTTGCTACTGCAGCCTCCAATTCGCCATCTTTTATTGCATCTTTATCATTTTTCGTTGAGATTGGAAATGTTAATTCCTTCTTCTCACCGTTATTTGCTGAACTCCCAGAAGAGTTAGAACCTCCGCCGCTTCCACAAGCAGCTAATGCCATTACTGAAAAAAGTGTAACAACGCCTAAAATTGATTTCTTCATTCCTTATTTCCCCCTTTGCTTTCTTCTTTATCCTAATCGTTGGCGTGCATCGGCAGAACGCTTAAACGCTTGTCCAACATAGTTTATACTCAACATCAATACTAAAATTAGAATTGACGCAGGTAACCAGATCCATTGTCGATTCACTAAAACCTCACCGTTGCTGGCATAACCGATTAGTGTTCCTAAACTAGGAACATTTGCTGGTAAGCCAAACCCTAAGAAAGTCAAAGTGGTCTCGATCCCAATATTTGCTGCAAAGTTCATCGTTAAGTTGGTAATGATCAATGAACTTAAGTTAGGCATGATTTCACGGAACATGATTTTAAAATCACTTGTTCCCATTGTTTTTGAAGCACTCACATAATCACGCCTTGCTTCTGATAAAGTTTTACTTCTGAATAATCGAGCTTTAGCAACCCAATAAAATGCACTCATAATGAAGATGAACGACCAAACATTATATCTAGAGATAATCGATACAAATACGATAATAATCAACATAATCGGTAAAATCATAATGAAGTCAACGATACGCATCAAAATGTTATCGATGATCCCCCCATAAAACCCAGAAATGATCCCTAGTCCAACCCCGATAATCGAAGTGATGACTGTGATTGCAAAACCAATGGTGACGGAGTTTCTTGCACCGATAATCAGTTGTCCTAAAACATCCCGACCACCTTCATCTGCTCCTAAAATAAATTTTGTCCCCTCGGTAGAGATAGCACCTGGAGCTGCATATTTATCAAAGATGCTGACATACATTACTTTATCTTGGTCTGTAAATAACGCACCGATAAAGATAACTAACAATAAAATAACGAGTAAGCCTAATGAAAAAATGGCGAT
Source organism: Enterococcus sp. DIV1682a (assembly GCF_051711005.1). Classification (NCBI taxonomy): domain Bacteria; kingdom Bacillati; phylum Bacillota; class Bacilli; order Lactobacillales; family Enterococcaceae; genus Enterococcus; species Enterococcus sp. DIV1682a. The sequence continues at coordinate 109,421 of NZ_JBIOLT010000001.1, read as the reverse complement.
TTTATCTTTTTTAAATTCACGGGCAATCATTCGTAACCCCATTGGCGGGATACTTTCTTGCACAACGTCTTTCTTTTTATCACTCATTTGTCTTTTCTCCTTTCTGATTGAATTTTATTGGATACGGATACGTGGATCAACAATGCTCATGATGATATCTGAAAGCAAGGTTCCGATCAACGTCGCAATTCCTAAAATCAATACTAAGGAGGTAATAACTGTATAGTCACGTTGTCCGATCGAATCAATAAACAATTTACCAACTCCTGGGTAGCCAAAAATCTTTTCAATAACTACTGAACCAGCAATCAAGGAAGTAATTTCATAACCCATTTGTGAAGCCATCGGCAATGCCGCGTTTCGGAAAATATGACGACTAAATACTTTATTGGTTGGTACCCCTTTTGAACGAGCAGTTCGCACAAAGTCTAAAGATTTTGAATCAATGACTTCGCTACGTAAATACTGGATCGTTACAGCTGTAGCTAAAAAGGCTTGAGTGATCGATGGTAAAATGATGTATTTCATGCGATCAATCAACTGGGTGAAAAAGCCCCCTTGGATTCCTAACGTCTGGGAGCCGCTGGTTGGGAACCAACCTAGACGATAACCAAATACAAATAACATAATCAATCCAAAGATAAATAACGGAACAGCAAAACTAAAGAAATTGTAGATTACAACAGCTTTATCCAAAAATGAGTTTTGGTATCTGCCCGCCAACATACCTAGTGGTACAGCAATCAAATAAGTAATGATAACTGTTAAGATCGACAAGTAAAGAGTATTGACGATACGCTCACCAATCAAATCAGAAACTGAACGTTTGTATAAGAAACTTTGACCGAAGTCTCCTTGTAACGCATTCCCGATCCATCGGAAATACTGGACATACCAAGGATCATTCAAACCAGCTGCCTGTCTCATTTGCTCGATGACTGCTGGATCTTGGTTGGGGTTGATCAACCCGGTAAAAGGATCTCCAGGCATCGCTTTTGCCAACATAAAGATCAAAATACTAAGAATAATAACTTGTGGGATCATTAATAATACACGTCGTAATATCGTTTTCCACATTAGCTGGCACCTCCATCTTTCAACGCTACTTTATGCGTCGGTGTGATCGTACGGAGATCGTACACTCGACCAGTTGCATCGTAGTACTCCTTTTGATTTTGGATGTACTCACGTTCCACTCTTCGTCGATTCTCTTTGTGTAACTCCCGATTTTCGACATCAATCCGTGGGATAGCAGACAGTAAACGTTTCGTATAGATATGACGTGGATCATTATAAATATCTTCTCGTGTACCAATTTCAACGAATCGACCTTTATACATAATTGCGATATTATCACACATATGTTTCACGACTCCCAAGTCATGAGAAATAAATAAATAACTTAAACCAAATTCTTGTTGGATTCGTTTCATGAAATTTAATACTTGCGCCTGAACGGATAAATCCAATGCAGAAACTGGTTCATCTGCTACGATGAGTTTTGGGTTTGTCGCAACTGCACGTGCAACCCCTAAACGTTGACGCTGTCCACCTGAAAACTCATGCGGATATTTATACAGCGCATCTTCCGGCATCCCTACGATATCCAGTAGATTTTTCACTTTTTTCTTTTCCTCTTGATCACTCAAACGTTCAAAGTTACGGATCGGTTCTGCAATAATATCCAATACTCGCTTTTTAGGATTCAAGCTGGACATTGAGTCTTGGAAGATCATTTGAACATCTTTGTTATAGCCAATTTTTTGTCGGTTACTTTTTTTAGTGACATCTTTACCTTCATAAATGATTTGTCCTGAAGTCACTTTTTCTAATCCAACGACTGCTTTCCCTGTCGTTGATTTACCAGAACCAGATTCTCCGACTAAGCCATACGTTTTTCCTTTTTCAATAATGAAGTCGACACCATCTACTGCATATACATGATCCGTTACTCGATTAAAGAATCCACTACGAATAGGATAGTGTACTTTCAAATCGCTGATTGTAATTAATTCTGTCATCTACACCTCTCCTTTTTCGTCTCTAAAGTGGAAATGTTTGTAGCAAGAGCAACGAACCAAATGATTCGGAGCAATTTCATGAAGGACAGGGTTTTCTTCGTGATCACTGGCTGGGATCCAAGGAATCCGAGGAGCAAAACGACAACCAGTTCGTGGCATATTTTTCAAAGAAGGAACAACGCCTTCAATCACATGGAGCTCAGCTTCATGGTTCCCCTCTTGAGGAATAGAGTTCAACAATGAACGGGTATAAGGGTGTTTAGGATTTTCAAAAAGTTCTTTGACCCCAGCTACTTCAACAAATTGACCACCATACATTACCGCTACCCGATCAGCCATTTCTGCCACAACACCTAAGTCATGCGTGATCAGAATGATTCCTGTTTTGGTTTCTTCTTGTAAGTCTTTTAATAAATCAAGGATTTGCGCTTGAATCGTTACATCTAGCGCTGTCGTTGGCTCATCTGCAATAACAATCGGTGGCTTACACGCAATCGCAATGGCGATGATTACCCGCTGTCTCATCCCCCCAGATAATTCATGGGGATATTGTCGTCCGACTCTTGCAGGATTAGGAATCCCAACTTGCTCCAGCAATTCCAAGGCACGTGCTTGCCGTTGTTCAGCGTTCATTTTGGTATGATAAGATAACCCTTCCTTAATTTGATCTTCAATACGCATCAAAGGGTTTAACGCAGATAACGGATCTTGGAAAATCATCCCAATATCATTCCCGCGGATTTTGTTATACAAAGTTTCATTCAATTCAATCAAGTTTAAATCATTATATAAAATTTCGCCTGTGATCTTTGTGTTGTTTGGATCAAGTAACCCCATAATAGTAGTCGCTAATGTACTTTTCCCGCAACCAGATTCTCCAACGATTGCTAAAATCTCGTTTTTATCTAATGTAAAAGAAACGTCATCTACTGCATCGTAATACTCATCTTTAAGACGGAAGCCTGTATGTAGGTTCTGAACATCTAATAGTTGATTATCTGACAATCGAATACCCCTCTCTGCTCCCTGGTTGGAAGTTTTCTTAATAAAAAATGATATCCCACAGAATAAAACGTTTTATAATAAGCGTTATTCTAAGGATAGTGCAATATATTATTAATAATTATATATAAAACCCCTCTACAATGCAAGAAAATTTCAGTCAGTTGCCAGAATTGTCAGAAAAATCTATTTAAAATAAAGATAAATCACTTGAAAAATTAAAAAAAAGTGAGTAAAGATCCGATTGATCTTTACTCACTTTCATGCTAATGATTAGTTAAGATGATTGCTGATGTAGTCAACTGCCCCACCAACTGTTTCAATTTGTTCTGCATCTTCGTCAGAAATTTCTGTTCCAAACTCATCTTCAAGTTCCAAAACAAATTCCATGATGCTGATTGAGTCAGCTTTTAGGTCATCTTTGATATTTAATTCATCAGTTACTTTATCTGTATCAATTTCAAAATGATTTGAAATAATTTTCGCTACTTTATTAAATACTTCTTCACGTGACAATGTTTTCACCTCCAACAATTATCAAAATTGCCGATTTCCTTCACCAAGGCTAATTTTACTGACATTTTCTAAGATTGTCCACCTTTTTTTCTATAGGGTCGTCGACGAGCAACCAGAAACATTATTCTGCAGGTTTTTCGAATTGTTCAACTAACTGCCCTACCACATTGGTTTCCAACATAGTGTGGATTTGTCTGATGGTATGTCTCACTGCATCTGGTCCAGTCGCACCGTGAGTTTTGATGACTGGTGCCTTTAATCCAAAAAGAACTGCTCCGCCATGTTTTGAATAATCCATTTCTGATTTTAATGAACGTAACCCATCTTTCAATAATAGTGCGCCCATTTTTCCTTTAAACCCTTCATTTAAAATGGCAGCTTTCAGAAGGTCCATCAGATTCATTGCTGTCCCCTCAATGGATTTCAATACTGCATTGCCTGTAAATCCATCGGTTACAACAACATCTGCTACCCCGTTCAATAGTTCCCTCGCTTCAACGTTTCCAATAAAATTCAAACTGGTTTCATTTTGAAGTAATTCGAAAGCTTTTTTAGTTAATTCGCTTCCTTTTGTTGCTTCCGTCCCATTATTCAATAAAGCAACTCGAGGTCTACCGATTCCTCGGACTTTTCTTGCATAAAATGAGCCTAAGATTCCATATTGTAATAAATGTTCCGGTTTATTTTCAGCATTTGCACCTAGATCAAGCATATCAAACCCTGCATTGGGTTGACCGACTACCGGTAAAGTAGACATCAGACCAGGGCGTTCAATGTTTTTGATACGACCAACAATAAAGAGTCCAGCTGCTAATAATGCACCAGTGTTCCCCGCTGAAAAAATCGCGTCTGCTTCACCATTTTTGACAGCTTGTGCTGCCAAAAATGGTGAAGCATTCTTCTTACGGCGAATGGCTTTAACTGGTTCATCATCACTATCGATTTTTTCATCTGTATGAATAATCGTCACATTGTGTTCCGTTGTTAGATATTTTCTTATTTCATTTTCCTTACCATAAAGGATAAATTCCACATCTGGGAAATCTTTTTGAGCTAAAGCCACACCTTCCACAATGGCTTGTGGTGCGTGATCTCCACCCATTGCATCTACGGCAATTTTCATTATTTCCACTCCTTTTTTATCATCACTATAAAGTATAGCACAGTCTATTAATCAAAATAACGATTATCTTGATTTTCCAAGTCTAAACTGCGGACCAAATGTTGGTATTCTGGCAATAGTTGCCAATCCTTTAACTGCCATAGCTTTTGTGCCTCATCACGAGCTACCTCTAATATATTACTATCTGTTACAAGATCAGCAATTGCAAATTGCGGTAAGCCTGATTGGCGAAAACCAAATACTTCTCCTGGTCCACGCAACTCTAAATCTTTCTCACTTAGAACAAAGCCATTGTTCGTTTCTGTCATTATTTTCATTCGCTCAATCCCTAATTCATTTTTAGGATTAGCTACCAATACACAATAAGAAGCATCACTACCACGTCCAACACGTCCACGTAATTGATGTAACTGTGCTAATCCAAAACGATCAGCATCCATGATCAACATGACTGTAGCATTCGGAACATTTACACCCACTTCGATGACCGTCGTTGAAACCAAGATTTGCATCTTGTTTTCTTTAAATGTTTCCATAATTGCTTCTTTTTCCTGGTTCTTCATTTTACCATGTAACAATCCGACTTCATACTGAGGCGCAAAAAGCGCACTTAATTTTTCATAAATTTCAACAGCGTTTTTAACGTCTAATGCTTCTGACTCTTCAATCAACGGGCAAATGACATACATTTGATGTCCTTTCGCCAGTTCCTTCCATGTCCAATCTAACACACTATTTAATTGTGGCGTACGAACCCATCTCGTCTCTATTGGAATCCGGCCAGCTGGAAGTTCGTCAATTACCGAAACATCCATTTCTCCGTATGCAGTAATCGCTAAAGTCCGAGGAATTGGTGTGGCTGTCATAAATAAAACATCTGGACGCCAGCCTTTTTCACGGAGTACTTTTCGCTGATTCACACCAAAACGATGTTGTTCATCCGTAATAACTAAACCTAAGTGTTGAAATTCGACTCCTTCTTGAATCAACGCATGGGTACCGACAACGATATCGATTTCTCCTTGTTCCAGCAATTCGAGTAGTTCTCTTCGTTCTTTGGCTTTCGTCGAACCCGTTAACAGAGCAAGTTTAACTTCTTGCGCATCAAATAATCGAAGAAGGCTTTCCATGTGTTGTTGTGCCAAAATTTCAGTTGGTACCATCAATGCGCCTTGAAACCCTGCAGTGACCGCCGCATATAAGGCAATTGCTGCAACAATCGTCTTTCCGCTACCTACATCACCTTGCAATAGGCGTTGCATATGTTGCGGACTTCTTAAGTCACGACAAATTTCATTCGTGACTCTTTTTTGGGCATCCGTCAATTCAAAAGGTAGTTTTTGAATAAATTGTTTCAAGCGCTGGATGTCATATAAAATTTCAATGCCATTTGTTTCTGCTTTTTCCGATTTTTTAAGCCCTTGAAGTCGCATTTGAAATAAAAAGAATTCTTCAAAGACAATTCTTCGTTTTGCTTGATGGTTTTCTTCATGATTTTTCGGAAAATGCATGCTCTTAACAGCTGTTGGCCGATCCAACAGTCGATATTTCTCAACTAATCCATTGGGAAGATTCTCTTCGATCAAATCACCATACTCTTCGAACCCTCTTCGAATCAAATCGACTAAAGTTGTTTGACGGATTGATTTATTGACATGATAGATTGGAGAAAAATCATCCACCGCTTGAGAACCCAAAATTTTCATACCATTTAATGACTTCCGTTTCGCATCCCATTTTCCATAGACAGCAATTTCTTCGGATAAGATCACTTTATCTTTCAAATATGGTTGATTGAAAAAAGAAACATTGAAGACAGCATGATCCTGCATCATACGAAATTGGAGTCGATTCTTTTTGTAGCCAAAGCGACTCATTACTGGTGGTGAAACAACCAGGCCTTTTAAAGTCACTTTTTCTTGATCAAGTATTTCATTTAAATTTCTTTCTTGAATATCTTCATAGCGAAAAGGATAATAGGTCAATAGGTCTTCGATGGTTTGTATTCCCAGACTAGCAAGACTATCCGCCCTTTTTGCTCCCACACCGGCTAACATCGTCACTGGATCATTTAAAGACCTCATATTTCACCCTCCTTTACCGTATGTTTCACTATCAATCCATTCCTTAGAAATAGGGCTGCACCAACAACCTGGTACAGCCCCCGTTCTTTTACCGTTCGTTCAGGCGAAAAGGATTGTCCTTTTCTATTCTGCAGAGAATAAATACGGATAAACCGGTTGATCGCCTTGATGAATTTCAATTTCTAAATCTGGATGTTGTTCAACTAATTTAGCTGATAATTCTTCTGCTTGATGAACCGAACCACCTTCACCTGCTAAAATCGTCACAATTTCTGTTTCTTCAGTGATCATTTTTTCTAAGGTAGCGAATGAAGTTGCCATCATGTCAGAATCTGAGATAACGATTTTCCCATCAATCATCCCTAAGAAATCGCCCTCAGTAATTTTCACACCATCAATGGTTGTGTCACGAATTGCATGAGTAATCTGCCCACTAACGACACTTGCAAGCATTTCTGTCATAGTCGCTTTGTTTTCTTCCAACGATACTTGATCATTAAATGAAAGCATCGCAGTTAGTCCTTGAGAGATCGTTTTTGATGGTACGACCGCTACTGGGATATCTGCTACTTCAGCCGCTTGATCCGCAGCCATGAAGATATTTTTATTGTTTGGTAATACGATGACTTTATCCGCATTAACTTCCTTGATCGCTTTAACGATATCTTCCGTACTTGGGTTCATCGTTTGTCCACCACTAATGACGTAGTTTGCTCCTAAACTTTCAAATAACTCTTGCACTCCTTTACCGGCTGCAATCGCTACGATCCCATAAGGTGTACGAGCTGCTTTTTGTGGCTTCGCTTGCTCATCGTGTTCTAAAATCGTTTCATGCTGTAAACGCATGTTGTCGACTTTGATTTTTACTAATGAACCAAATTTTTGTCCATAATTTAATACTTCACCTGGATTTTCGGTATGCACGTGGACCTTAATGATCTCATCATCATTAACAACCAATAATGAATCACCGATTCCATCTAAGTAATTACGAAATTCTTCATAGTCAAATTGGCTATCGACGGTTGGCCCTTCACCGATTTTTACCATGATTTCTGTACAGTAACCATAATGGATATCTTCTGTTGCTAATTGACCTTGGACACTGCGATGATGCTCAGCATTGACCATTTCATCCATTTCAGCTGGTGATGGTTCATAGACTTCTGTCATTTTGAACTCACCATTCAAGGCACTTAAGAAGCCTTCATATACAAATAGCAAACCTTGACCGCCACTATCGACGACACCGACTTCTTTTAACACTGGTAACAAATCAGGTGTTTTCGCTAAGGCACGTTTCCCACCTTTTACCACAGCCGTCATCACTTCAACAACGTCGTCACTTGTTTTAGCTTTCTTTTCTCCTGCTTTTGCAGCTTCACGGGCTACTGTCAAAATGGTTCCTTCAACAGGCTTCATAACTGCTTTATAAGCTGTCTCAACGCCATGCGTAAAAGCCGCAGCTAAATCTGCAGCGTTTAACACTGTCACGTCAGGTATTTGCTTTGAAAAACCTCGGAATAATTGAGACAAAATAACTCCTGAATTTCCTCTGGCTCCCATTAGTAGGCCTTTTGATAACATTGCTGCTAATTCGCCTACTTTTTCAGAAGTAGAATCAGCAACTGCTTTAGCTCCACTTGTCATAGATAAATTCATATTGGTACCTGTATCTCCATCAGGAACTGGGAATACATTTAACGAATTGACATATTCTGCATTTACTTGCAGACGATTCGCGCCCGCCTGAACCATTTCCTGGAATTGGCTTGCACTGATTTCTGTTACACTCACCTAGATAATCCTCCTTCAGATCGACTGCTGAATCATTCAGCAAGCCTTCTGCCTAGTCTGGCAGTACACGAACACCTTGGACGAAAACATTAACAGAATTGGCTGTTACACCTAGTAATGTCTCCAAGTTGTATTTTACTTTTTCTTGGACATTGCGAGAAACTTCTGAAATTTTTGTACCATAACTAATGATCGTATAAACATCTACTGCGATACCATTAGCTTCTTGGCGAACAACTACTCCTCGAGAATAATTTTCTTTTCGTAGAATTTCAGTAATATTATCTTTTATTTGGTTCTTGCTGGCCATTCCTACAACACCGAACACATCTGTTGCGGCGCCACCAACAACTGTTGCAATCACATCATTGGTAATTTCAATGGTTCCAGCTGACGTTTGAATTTTTACAGCCATGAATGAGCCTCCTTAACGGGCAAAATACTCCCATTTTTCTTCTATCATATTTTATCATAGCGTCACCCGAAATAAAAGGCAGTTACCCTAAAGTACTCAAAAACCGCTGAAAATTTTAAAATTAGTCCTGTATAATTTACAATTATTCCCATGGATTGTCAATTCTTGCTATGAAAAGACACTTGCATATTACCCCTTCATATGATATGTTATTCTGGTATGAGCTGAATTATTCTATCGCTCCAAATCGAGGTAAAGGGGGAAAATTACATGGCAAAAGTTTGTTACTTTACTGGTCGCAAGACAAAAAGTGGAAACAATCGTTCTCATGCGATGAACTCAACAAAACGTACTGTTAAACCTAACTTACAAAAAGTTCGCGTTATGATCGACGGAAAACCTAAAAAAGTTTGGGTGTCAACTCGTGCTTTGAAGTCAGGAAAAGTTGCACGCGTTTAATTGAATGAAGTTTGAACCGTTCGGTGCGTGAACGGTTTTTATTTTTATTATAATGCCTTACTTTTCATAAAAGAAGTTAGTTGAAAAGCCTACAAATGATCTGGATGAACGATCATTTGTAGGCTTTTTAGGTTTTGCCAAATCCTTAATATTAAACATGTATTCTTTTAAAAACTGGTATTTTATTATTTATAAAATCAGTTTATATAAGTTTTTTTGCCTTTTATTTTCAAAATAAACGTTATTTATTATTGTTTTTTTATTTTTTTGGAAATGCCAAGTCTTTTCATGTAGTTAAAAATATGAATATGATAAACTAGAGATAACTTCATATTTCATAGAAATTTGGTGAATGAATCAATGAAAACAAAAATCAAACTTTTTTTTAAAGAAAATGGTCGTTATGCTTTTGCTAGTTTTCTGATCCCTTTTTTGATACTTGCGTTAGTTTACTTAAGTATCGGAATTTATCCAGGAAGTAGCCGAAGCATTCTTGCAAGTGATGCATTTTCTCAATTTTCAAATTTCCATGCAAGCTTTCGGAACATGTTATTAGGAAAGCAAAGTATTTTTTATACTTGGAACGCCTCATTAGGTCTGAATTATTTATCTTTAATTTCATATTACTTAGGCGGATTATTTACTCCGCTTGTTCTTTTGTTTCCTAATAATATGATGCCTGATGCTTTATATTTTCTAACTCTGCTTAAAGTTGGGTTTGCTGGATTATCTTTTTGGTTCCTTGCGCGGACGTATAAAATTCCACGTTGGGGACAAGTGGCTTTAAGTGTTAGCTATGCTTCGATCTCTTTCATTACCGCTCATTCTGAGATCATTATGTGGTTGGATGCGTTTATTTATCTTCCACTTATTATTTTGGGTATCCATCGGGTCATGGATTATAAACGACCAACATTATTATTTGTTAGTTACTTATTGCTCTTTTTATCCAGTTTTTATATGGGCTTTATGATCGGTATTTTTTCTTTTCTTTATTTTATGGCAAGGCTGTTTACAAAATGGTCACTCTACAAAAAATCGATTGTACCTTATGGGATTACTTCCTTATTAGCTGGTGGAGCATCAATGATCATTATTCTTCCAGCAGTCTTGGATCTCCGATCAAATGGCGAAACATTAACACAGATCACTACACTAAAAACCGAAGCTACCTCATATTTGGATATCATCATGAAAAACATGATCGGTGTCTATGACACAACCAAATATGGCTCCATTCCTTTTATTTATGCTGGTTTGTTTCCATTAGTTTTATGTCTATTTTATTTTGCTAGTCGAAAAATCAACTTAAAGAACAAACTTTTGTATGGTAGTTTATTTGCTTTATTGATTGCTAGTTTCTATCTTGTACCACTCAACCTCTTTTGGCATGGTATGCATGCGCCAAATATGTTTTTGTTCCGCTATTCCTATTTATTTTCTTTTCTCGTCCTTTTGTTAGCGGCCAAAGGATGGGAACGAATAACTAAAGAGGATCAAGGCTTACTCCTAAGTATCATCATCATTTTAGCAGCAGTTTTTGCTATCGCATGGGGCCTTAAGCCTAATAATAGTTACTCTTATATTACAACGACATCGTTTGTCTTAACGATTGTTTTCTTGAGTCTTTATGCATTAACAATTGGCTTTTTCCAGCAACCAAAACAGCCCGTTAAATACCTTAGCTTATTGTTACTGTTACTGATGACAGGAGAAGCAAGTGTCAATACGAATAGTATGATTCATGGGATATTAGACGATTGGAATTATGCTTCACGAAGCTTATATACTGATCCTGCTCCTAGCATCAAGTCACTTGTTGATCAGACAAAAAAAGAATCGGATACTTTTTATCGATTAGAAAATCTTGATCCGATTTCTCCTAATGATTCCATTAACTATGGCTATAGTGGTATCAGTTTGTTTTCTTCTATTAGAAACAGGAACTCTTCTGCTTATCTAGATTCGTTAGGTTTTCGTTCAAGAGGAACAAATCTTAATATCCGCTATGCAAACAATACGTTATTGATGGATGGGTTTACAGGAATAAAATATAATATTGCTAAAAACGACAGCAGCTTTAGTAAATATGGCTTTGTGAAAGAAAGTCAGAGCGGTGACTATACACTCTATAAAAATTTAAATGCTTTACCGCTAGCTTTTACAGCACCATTAGATATTAATCACGTGGAACAACCATTAACTGACAATCTCACGAGCCAAACCAATTTGATCAATCGTCTGGCTGATTTAAATGAGCGGTATTTTACTTTCTACACACCAACTTTGAAAAGCCAACAAAACGTCACAGTAAACAAGACGTCTACCGGGGTGACTTATTCTGAAACCACGAATAACCAGCCCAAAACGCTCACTTGGGAAGTGCGTGTACCAGCAAACACACAAGCTTATCTCAGTTTGTTCCCTACTAACTATGCCCAATTAGAAAGTTCTACCGCCACGATTACTGTCAACGGTGTGTCACGAAAGACTCAGATCAGTATTTCTGGACAATATTATGATCTAGGATATTATCCTCAAGACACAACAGTTACTTTCTCTACTAGTTTTTATGGCACAAAAGAGGTTAGCTTTATGGAACCTAAAGTTCTTGGACTTGATGTTGTTGCTTATCAAGCAGCAATGAATCAAATCAAAGAAAATGGTGTTGCTATGAAAACGACCGGTCGAACAGCCACTGGTACTGTCAACACATCCGAAGAAAGAATGCTAGTCACAACGATCCCTTATGATGCTGGCTGGTCCGCAAAAATCGATGGAAAGGCAGTCAAAGTCGAAAACTTCAAAGATGCCTTTGTAATGATCAAACTACCTGCAGGCAAACATACCGTCACTTTTAGTTACTTACCTCAAGGTTTTATCATCGGATCGATTTTGTTCGTTCTTTGTATCGGACTTTTTATCCTATATGTGTGGTATCAAAAGAAAGAGCCCAAAGTAAATAAGCGATATAAACATAGTTAATGATCCACTCAGCGCCATCATTTCTAAAATTGAAATGATGGCGCTGATTTTTACGTTGATGACTCTTATAGTTCTGATTACTTATCTACTACCGTATTCAGTAATTTCATTATGTTCTGTTATCTTCCTTACAGGACTTGTGGAGCCTGCAATCCTTGACGTTGATTGCAGACTCGAACTTGATTCACGTCTTTTCTCCAAAAGCTCTCTTAAGCGTTGAACATCACCCTGTTGATTAGATGAACTGCCCTTATTTAAATTCCCACCTCCGGAAAGAGAGTGTGAATTGTCAAGGATCCAATCGCTTATTTTTATTATTTCAACCTACAAAACATGTTCCGTCATGGTAAAACCTACCAAATAAAAAAAGACAGAAAGAAACTTTTCTTCTTTCTGTCCCAATTATTCTATCTCTCATAACCAACATCAATTTCTGATCATTCCTCAACGAAGTTAAAAAGTTAAATGTTCTGGTTTATTGATTACTCATCTGTCGTACCCAACGGCGCCCTTAGGATTATTTACCCGGCTTACAAGATTTCGAGATGCTGTAGGTCTTTCAGACTGCGAATCTATTTTGACCTCCTGTGTGCCATAGTTTCCTAAAATTACTCTAAGTTCTTTTTGCTGACCATTACTCAATCTACCGTTATCTACCTTTCTGTTATACACTTCTCCGTTATTAAACTTGCCATTATTCCCCACTTCATTACTTAATTGTCTAGCGATTCTTTGATATATTGGGTTGTTTTGCAAGTCACCGATATTATTCAAATATGTAGGTCTAAACAAAGGCATGCCACCTGTTTTTTTGGTTTGAGAGGTATGTTGATCTAAACTGCCTGTTTTTCCTTCTTCCTTGCTGTTTCCACTAAGCTGTGTTTCTTCTGGATTTGGATTAATCTCTTTATCTGTTAAACTACTCTGGTTTGAAGTATTGGAGCCAGTTTTAAAGTTACAAGCGGGTTTGCCTAAACCGTCTGTTGCTCCTTTTATCTCACTAGCTAATGTAGTATTTCTCGCTTCTAGATATAAATTTGTTTCTTCTGGATTTGCTTTATCCAATAAACTACTACTAATTGAAAATTCGGAGCCGGCTTGAGAGCTACGAGCGGATTGATCAAAACTACTTCTACTTGATTGTCCTTCTTCCACAGATAATCGTGGTTCCTGTAAGTGTTGATTTTCGGTTAACTCATCCGTTTCAAATACATTGTTTATTTTTGAAATAAGGGTGTTTATCTCCCTATTCGCTTTCTTCCAGTATTTTTTTTTATCATCCTGTTTTATGCTCTCGTAGCTCTCAGCAACAAATTTTAATTCTGACTTTGTTTCTTCAACATTTCCATTATACGTTTTTAATTTTTCTACTGCTTTTTTTTGAAACATATAATGTAATTTTTGTGGATCTTCCCCTACTCTTCGAGCATATTTTTCACAAAACTCTTGGAGGTCAATACCAACAAATTCGTTTATATCTCGCAATACACGATGATGAAGAGAAGTGTCCTCTATTTGAGCTGTTAATTCAGCTAATCCCACTTCCATTTGCTTTTTCAGCCGAGGATCTGTTTGTTCACTTGATTGTTTATCAAGTGTATTCTTCAGATTTTTCAAATCAGCTAATTCTTGTTCCAATTCTTGCTCATTTTTTGTAAGATATTCTTGATCTTGTTCATTTAATGTGTATTCATTTTCCTTACTGAGAATCATCTTACTATCTATGTTATGTATACCTGCTTTTTTTAACGTATTGCTTGTGCTGAGATCGTAATAATTATAGCTTTTTGTTGCGACTGAATTTTCCGCTTTTGTCATTAGGCTAAAAACATTTCGTTTCACCCCTTTTTTCATTGCAATTTGGTAACGAACTTCTAGTAAATCTCGTAAATTTTCTTTAAAGCTTGGAGTGTCTCCATACCCGTTTCGATACGCCGTAATAATCTCATCATATAATTTCTTTTTTGTTTTCCTCAAATCTTTTATTCCTAATTCTACATACTCACTTCGTTCTTTTGAAATTTCAGGAACAGCATTTTCTAATGTAGTCTTTTTGATCTCTTCAATCTCTTTTTCAAATAGCTTATAGATAGGACTATTATTTTCTAAGTCATTTTTGTACTTATAGGCGTTAGCTTCTATCAAGCCATTATGTTTAAGTACCCGGAATATTTGGGAACAGAGTTCGTTTATCTTCTTCTTCGATTCATTCCAGTTTATTTCACTATCCTCTTTTTTTAATTCTTGATATTTTTTATCAATAGATTGCCTTTCACTTAAGCTAGACCCCGACGTTTTTAAATGATCTGCCAGTGTCAATTGAAACGACCGATAGAGTCGTTGCGGATTTTCCCCTATTCTTGGAGCATATTTTTCACAAAACTCGCGCAGGTCAATACTAGAAACACGATCCACGTTTCTTACGACATAAAGATGAAGACGGACATCACGTAGTTGTCCTATAGTCCATTTAATACGCTCATTCAAACCAGGGACTTCTTGCTTTCTTGATTTTTTAATCAACGAAGCAAGTGATTTATTGTACTTCTCTTCTAGTTGCTTTAGTTCCTTCTTATTTTTAGTATGGATGTCAAAGTCAAATGTTTTATGATTATAGCTTCTATGAGTTAAACGTTCTTTGCTATTTGTTATAAGTATATTTTTACTATCTATATCGTGTATCCTTGCTTTTTGTAAAGTTTTGCTTCGACTTAGATCGTAATAGTCATAGCTATGTCGATCATTTAGGTATTGTAATTTTTTATTCAATTCAGGTTGAAGTTTGTTATGCAAAAGCTTAACTAAACTCCTTGCTTTTTCTAAATCTTTTGTTTTTAACTTCTTTATTTGCTTATAGAGCTCACCAATTTCTTTTAGATCTTTTTTTGATGGTTTATCTAAATAATCTACTGATTGTTCTGGAGGGTCTGAGATTCCATTAGAAAGAGCAACTATTTTTTTTTTGTATGTTTGATTCAATGGTTGCCCTTCTACGCTTCGATCATCAAACAAATGATCTTTATGATACAAAGCGTGAACATCAATACCGAATTGTTTTTTAAGCTGATTTCTAGCAAGAATTTGGTATCGTATGTTTAACAAGTTACGTAATTTTTCTTTCGATTGATTGGTATCCAAATCCCCTTCTTCATAAGCTGGGATGATTTCTTTGTACAAATCTTCTTTCTCGTGTTTCAACTCTTTCATTGTTAGCTTACTATAGTCAACGATCATAGCTTGGTTTTCGTTAGCCCCAGCATTCTCCCTTGGGTCTGCAGCTTGTTCAAACTCATCCTCAGAATCCGAACTATCGTCAAAACTTTGATGGTAAGTAATACGGTTAAAGCTTGATGTTCCTAGATATTTATCTTCTTCAGTTCCCATAAAATAACTCTCCTTCCGTTAATAAACCTACTAAGTCCTTCACATTATATACTCAAAACAAGTGGTTCCTAGTCCATTTTTTTCTTTATTTTTAAAATTTAAGTTCTGTATAGTAAAAGAGGATTCAGTAAACTGATTGATCTATTTTAGAATTTACCCGTAGTACGCGAGCTTACCTGAGTCTTCCAATTAGGAACTCCAAAAATAAAATAACACAAATGATACATCCTGGCTGAATGCTTCTGCCACTCTTGATGCTTTATTTATCTATTAGTTAAAAAGAACGATCATTTCTAGTTACAGGTTTCGATCGACTATTAGAAAAACTATTTGTTGATGGTAAATTATACCGAAGGACCTTCTGATGATTGCTGGTTTTTTTGATAAAGTTCAGTCATTTTATTTTTGTAAATTTGATTTAAAGGTTGTATTGATTCTAAAGTTTGCTCCAAACTTGATTCTATAGCTGGCATAGTAAATAATGACTCTTTTTGATAAAAAATGGAAATATCTACACCAATACTTTGTTCAAATTCTTTTTTTATTGCAAGTTGATATCTTATTTCCAACAAATTAGATAGATTTTCTTTAAATGTTTCGGTATTTACCTCCCCTTTTTTAGATAACGCAATAATAGTTTTATACAATTCTTTTTTTGTTTGTTGCAATTGTTTTATTGTCATTTGATGATACTTGGATCGGATCGCATTGCCTGCTCTTTAGGGATACCATCGTTCTTTTTATTTTCCATGGTGCTTACCTTGTCCTATTGATTGCTTATTTTCCATAAATTTTTTCTCCCTTCGCTCTTTCAGACTTTATGTCATAGGTAAATTATAATGTTGTGGTGTCTTTTTTTGTCCCTTACTTTTTTATCTATTTATTCATAAAACTACCGACCCCCAGAAGTTAGTTTTTGAGCTAATCTTTAGGGATCGGTACAAAAATGGTTTTAGATTCTTTAACTGTTTGTTTTACATTTTATAATTTAAATTAGACACTAGTCTCTCTTAATAAATCATTACTAGGCTTTCCTTTAGACGGATCAAGTTGTTGATTTTGCGCATCCTGCTGTACTTTACTTTGTGCTCCATTTATTATATTTAATAATCGTCCTTGGGCATTTTCTGGATTCATTCCCTTATTTTTATTCACTTCAGCGTAAAGGGGTTCTATTTTTTTCACAGGATCTGGTAAATACTCACGGCAATCTTTAATTCCTAAGTTCTTTAATGTAGGACACTCATTAATAGGGGTATTAATGTGATAAAATGGTTGTTCGATTAGCGTGTATTGATTAAGTAGCTTATCTATTTCTGGTAGTAGCTTTATGAACTCTTCATTCGCCCTTTTATATGATCCCTCTTTATCCAATCGTTTTATATAATTGACCTTATTAATAATCCAAGCTCTATCTTGAGCATAATCAACCTTTTTGGAGTCTAAATATTTCTTCGCTATTCTAGCCTTATATAGATCCATATTAAAAAATTCATTCAACTTCCCAACTGATAGCGGGTCAGCACTCCTTGTCACATCCTGAAATCTTTTGCTAACCTCCTGTGTAAAATCATCCACCAGATTAGGACTTTTATCTTTTAATTGCGTTGCTGCTGTCTCCTGCCATGCATGAATGATTTTTTGGGGATCAACGTTGTTTCGCTCAGCAAATTTGTGACAAAATTTCTCATAGTCCATCCCAAGCATGCGTTCGATCGTTTTTCTAGTCTCAAGTTGATGATGGATGTCACGTAAGTTGCTTAGATTAGTGATGAATTCTTTTTCATGCACATCCTTATTTAGTGAAGTTTTAGCATTTTTAAAAAGCTTATAAAATTTAGTAACTTGTTTATTGAAAACCAATTCAAGTTCCTTTAACTCTTTTTTGCTTTGTTTAACGTACTGCAAGTTTTTAGTATCAGGTGACGGATAATTAAACTTTAATCGATTCGAAGCATCCAATATCTTCTCAACATTTCCCCATTTATGAAGACCGGCCTTTTTCAACGTTTTACTTTTACTCAAATCGTAATAATCATAGGTCGATAAGTTATTAGGTATATTTTTGTTCAATGCTTCTACTATAAGCGGATAAATATCTTCAGCCGATTTTCTTCCAGACAATGTTTTATCGGTATTAAATTGATGTTTCATTTCCTGATATAATTTAGCTATTTTTTTCTTATTATCATCTTTAGTATTGTCAGTTGTTACTTGTGGTATATCAGTTTTCTTTTGGTTTATAAAATTACTGATTGCATCATCATATTTGTTTATCATGTCTGGATTGTCTCTACCTAACAATCTAGAATTATTTAAAATTTTTGTGAAATCAAAACCAACCTTTTGAATCAGTTCTTTTTTTATGGCGATTTTATAGCGAATATCTAGTAATCTCTCTACTTTTTCAGAAAATTCTTTTGTACCTACTTTATGTTCTTTAGATAACTGAATGATCTCTTTATATAGTTTTTGCTTTTCCTTTCTTAAAGAGTTCATGGATTGCCAAAGTTCAGGTTTTGGACCTTGATCCCGGTTATTATCTACGACTTCATAATCATTATTAATATCCGCAACTTCATCATAGATGCTAAAAGATATTGAAGACGTGGTAGAAGCATTACTTGGACGAGGATTTAGCTCCTCAAGATTCCCGTTCTCCCTATAACTGTCTACTTCACCATATTCAACTGATTCGCCATACACATGAGCAGCAACAGCACTTGGACGAGGATTTAGCTCCTCAGGATTCCCGTTCTCCCCATAAATGTCTACTTCATCATATTCAACTGGTTCGCCATACACATTATCATCAACAGCATTTGAACGAGGATTTAGCTCCTCAGGATTTTCGTTCTCCCCATAAATGCCTACTTCACCATATTCAACTGGTTCGTCATACACATTATCATCAACAGCAGGATTTCCGTTTTGTTCTTGACTCGTAAATTGGGAACTAGGTATTGTGTTGTCCTCTGAACTGTTTTTTAGACTCTCTTGTCGTTTCTTTTGGAATTCTTTAAATTTCATTTTAACCCCTTCTACTAAACTAACCGAAGAGTTTTGGCTATTAGCACCAACGCTTAAATCTTGCCTTCGAATTTGTTTTAAACCAAGTTGTTCCCTTACTTGATGTATCATGTGATATGTATTTAAAAAATTCTTTCTCTGAAATAATAGAGATTCTATTACTGCAGTGTTAGTCATTCCATCAGGGGCAATACCCTCGTCTTTTTTTAATAGGTTCAAATTGTTCTTAGCAGCTTCCCAACCTTCTTCAATTGAACTAATTAGCTGTTCTCTTTCATGCGGTCTAGCTTTCTTCAGTGATTCCACTCCATCACTAATACTTTTGTTATATGCTAGTATATCTTGTAAAATACCATCTGAATCTTGCTTTTTTTCGCTTACAGCACGTGTAAATAAACGTGAGCTTTTACTTGCTACTAGCCTTTCATCTGCCTTTAGTTTAGTTTTTATAGTATTCGGTATCATTTCAGTTAAGTTCATCACTGCTACTTCTAGTTTTTCTTTGGTTAATTGCTTATTGTCTTTCGATAACGTTTTCTTTGTTTCTTCACTTATTTTTTTATGAAATGTTTCGCTATCATAAAATCCTAGATTGTTAGCTATCGCTATAAGGTCTCCATGTATAGTCTCCAATGTTTCCTGATTATTTTCCATTAAAAAATCTCCCTCCGTTAAGTTAGTCCATATTGTATACTAAAATCCAATCATTCCTTTACCTATTTTTTCTTTTTTTTAAAATTTATGTTTCGCTTAGTAAAAATGTTCGACATTCGTACACATCGTCTAACTTAATATCTAGTCATTATTTTTCATATCTACTCTTCCAATATTTAGCTGAGTACTGATCTCGATTCGCATATTCATAAAACAAAATCATGAATTGAAGCATTCTATCCTACAAAAATGGCTCACCTTGAGTAGCTATGGTACGTTCTCAAATAATTAAACAACAGGTGTACTCACTAGCCGTATAAAATCCATCTGACTTCTTTATTTAAGGGTTGATTATCAGCTATTACCTAGATAAAGATTGTCCATTTGTCACAGTATTTTGGGAAATTCTATTTTTTTCTAACTCCGCACCTTGTTTTGCTCTATCACAAGCTTCGTTTATAGAACTCTTTGTTTCAAAAAACTTAGTTAATGCTTTGACATTTGTTTTTGGTACCAGTTGATTGGTTTTATTGTTATGCTTTTCTTGATCAACTTCTAGTTTCGAAGAATTGTTTGCCGTAAGATCTGTTCTTGTTGGCTCAGGTTGCTCTAGCTTCTCCTTACTCGGTAATGTCAAAGGGATGTTTTCTGTAAATTCTTTTTTTGCTGGCTCGGGTTGTTTTGGTTTCTCTCCGCTCAATAATTTCGAAGGATTATCGTCTGACGAGTTTTCTACTGTTTGTCCTACTGATATTTTCTGTGCCGTTAGTTTATTTAACATTAACTGGTTTAATACATTATCAAAGATTGATCGTTGCAGTTTTTGATCACCTTGTAGTTTTGAAGAATTGTTTTCCGTAAGATCTGTTCTTGTTGGCATGGGTTGTTTTGGTTTCTCCTCATTCGTTAATGCCGAAGGAGTGTTTTCCGTAAGATCTATTCTTGTTGACTCGGGTTGTCCTGACTTCTCCTCACTCGGTAATATCAAAGAGGTGTTTTCTGTAAATTCTTTTTTTGCAGACTCTGCTGTTCTTTCTTGTGCTACTGGATTATTTAACTTTATTTGGTTTAATACATCAACGAATTTTCTTCTATGCTCTCCTTGATCAGAAGGTTTAGTTTTTGACGATTCCTTTGTTATTGGCACTGGTATTACTGTTGTCTGATGTATGGGCAGGTTCTTTAGGAATATGTTACCCATAGCGTTTTTAAAAATTTCTTTCTCAGTTGCTGTCATAGCCATAAACGATTTTGAACCGGTTGTTTCTCCCAATATGCTAGTTGAATTTTCCATCTTCGCACTTGATAGTACTGATGGATTATTGTTTGCCGAATTTTTTGCTGGGGCTGGTGTTACTATTTTTGGCTGTATGGATGGGTTTTGTTGGAATATATTACCCATAGCATTTTTAAAATTTTCTTTCTCAGCTGCTGTCATAGCCATAAACGATTTTGAACCGGTTGTTTCTCCTAATATGATAGTTGGATTTTCCATCTGCGCACTCGATGGTATTGATGGATTATTGTTTGCCGAATTTTTTGCTGGATCTGGTGTTACTATTTTTGGCTGTATGGTTAGCTTTTGTTGGAATATATTACCCATAGCGTTTTTAAAAATTTTTTTCTCAGCTGCTGTCATAGCCATAAACGATTTTGAACCGGTTGTTTCTCCCAATATGCTAGTTGAATTTTCCATCTTCGCACTCGATAGTACTGATGGATTATTGTTTGCCGAATTTTTTGCTGGGGCTGGTGTTACTATTTTTGGCTGTATGGATGGGTTTTGTTGGAATATATTACCCATAGCATTTTTAAAATTTTCTTTCTCATCTAGTCTCGTCTCAATAAAGGGTTTTTCCTCATGTACTTCTCCCAGTATGCTGATTAAAGTATTCTGATCTAATTTTTCATTGCTCATATCATTTATTCTCCTTTCGCTCATTAGGTTCTATTATAAAGAAAAGAATCCTCTCTTTAGCAACAACTTTTTCTTTTTTATATACTTTATGTTATTTCGATTGTTATTTTAAATAATAGTTATTTTATATTTCTATAAAATTGATCATTTAGCTACTTATATACTAGTAATATCTTGTTACTGTTATTATTTTTGGAGAGTTAAAACTCATAAAAAAATAAAAAAACGTTCCGTTTAGAGAAATATTTTTTCTCTAAACGAAACGTGTGAATAAAAGGTCTTTATGGATTCATAAAAAGAGCTATTTTCTCTTAACCATTTAACCCTCTCGTCCTTTTTTGAAGTTTATTACCTCCAATAGGATCTATTTGGAACTTTTCTTTATTGATCATACACCACTTCATACAGATATAACCCTTCTGGATGAGCTGTGGGTCCTGCAGCATTTCGATCTTTTTTCGCAATGATTTCGGGTATACTATCCTCTGAGAGTCGCCCGTTCCCAATCTTCAGCAACGTACCGACAAGGATCCGAATCATCTTGTACAAGAAACCATTCCCACGAAAAGTAAATAACAACTCATCCCCGGCCTCATTGACTTCCATCTTTGCTTCATAGATCGTTCTTACTTTGTCCTCGATTGAACTTCCAGAAGCACAAAAAGAAGTGAAATCATGGGTACCTATTAAGTCAGGCAATGCTCGTTGAATTTTCGATAAATCAAGTGGATAGGGGAAATAACTTGCGTAATGCCGACGAAACGGACTGCGTGGTTTTCCAATATCGACCCGAAACTGGTAAGTTTTTTCTTTTACTAAATAGCGCGCGTGAAAATCATCTGAAACGATCTCAACGGCTTTAACTGCGATATCTTCTGGCGATTGCGTATCTAATGCAAAACGCATACGTTCTAAAGGTCGTTCTTCAGGGTAATCAAAATGGATCACTTGCCCCATCGCATGGACCCCTGCATCAGTACGGCCAGAACCAAAGACAGTGATCTCTTTTCCATTGGCCATTTTCTTTAGCGTTTTTTCCATTTCCTCTTGGACAGTACGACCATTTGGTTGCTTCTGAAAACCATTAAAATGGGTACCATCATAGGCAATAATTGCTTTATAACGTGTCATACTTTCACCTACTCATCAACTTCTTAAAAAGACTAATGCAATGGTCATCAAGACAAAAACAACAAGGACCATCGTATCTCGTTGATGCCAATGCAGTATACGGTACTTTGTTCTTCCTTCGCCGCCTTGGTATCCTCTCGCTTCCATGGCAGTCGCTAAATCTTCTGCTCGGTTAAAACTGCTGACAAACAAAGGAATCAGCAAAGGAATAACTGCTTTCATTTTTTGGACTAGACTTCCTTCACCAAAATCAACCCCACGGGCTCGTTGTGCATTCATGATTTTCTCTGTTTCATCCATCAACGTTGGTACGAATCGTAGAGCAATCGAAAGCATCAACGAAATTTCATGCACCGGAAAGCGAACTGCTTTTAATGGGCGAAGTAAATACTCAATCGCATCAGATAATTCCAAAGGTGGAGTCGTTAATGTTAATAAGGTAGACATAAAAATGATTAGTACAAATCGGCAAAAAATAAACAGCCCATTCATTACACCGAACTCCGTAATATTGAAGATTCCCCAACTCCAGTAGGTAGCACCACCGCTAGTAAATAATACTTGGAGTGCCACTGTAAATAAAATCAACCAGATCAAAGGACGGATGCCTCGGATGAAAAATTTGAAATCTACCTTTGAGAGAAAGACAGCAAGTAAAGTGAAAACAGCTAATAACGTATAAGTCTGCCAATTATTTGCTAAAAAAATAATTCCAATAAAGTAGAAACTTGCTAATAACTTTGCTCGAGGGTCTAATCGATGGATCAAGGAATCTCCAGGCATGTATCGACCAAAAATTAATTTATTCATCATCAGGTTGTCCCCCTACTAATGCTACGAGCTGATCTGCTAATTCATCTGCAGTGATTGGAAGTTCGGAAAAAAGCGCTGTTCGACTATTCAGCTTTTCCGCAAATTCTGTCGCAGTCGGAACACCTAATTGCTTTTCTTTGAGCCAAGATAGATTTTGAAAAACTGCATGAGGTTGACCGCTATTTACAATCCTACCTTTTTCTAAGACATAAACATAGTCCGCGTAATTTGCCACATCATCCATTAAATGAGTGACCAATACGATCGTGATTTTTTGTTCTTTGTGCAGTCGCCAGAACATATCCATCATTTCTTTTCGACCTTGAGGATCAAGTCCGGCCGTTGGTTCGTCTAATACTAGTACTTCCGGCTTCATAGCAAGTACACCTGCAATCGCTACTCGACGCATTTGTCCTCCTGATAATTCAAAAGGTGAACGCTCTAAGTAAGTTTCATCTAAACCAACTTGTGCTAATGTTTCTTTAGCTAAATCTCGTGCATTTTCCTCACTGACACCAAAGTTCTTTGGTCCAAAAGCAATGTCTTTTGCTACCGTTTCTTCAAATAATTGGGCTTCAGGAAACTGAAAAACAATGCCTACTTTTTTACGAATGGGTTTTAAGTTTTTATTATTCGTATCGGGCTTGATTTGTCGATCGCCAATATGTACGATCCCGCTGGTAGGTTTAATCAACGCATTCAAATGTTGCAGTAAGGTTGATTTCCCACTTCCAGTATGCCCGACTAAGGCTGTGTAGCTATTTTCTTTAATCATTAAATCAATCTCAAATAATGCACGTTGTTCGAATGGTGTGTTTGGTTGATAGGTGAAATCTACTTTTTCAAAACGGATGTCCATAACCATTCCACCATCCTTTCTTCTGTCATATATTCACTAGGAACATCAATTCCTCGTTGCTTCAAGGCGCTTTTCAATTTTTCAGGAAAAGGAAGATCTAACCCTAAATTGATCAATTCTGGGCCAGCAGAAAAGATTTGTTCTGGTGTGCCTTCATTGACTAATTCTCCTTGTTTCATCACTAATATCCGATTGGCATTTGCTGCCTCATCGATATCATGAGTGATAGATATGACGGTCAAATTACTTTCATCTTTGATTTTTTTAATCGTGGAAATCACTTCTTCACGACCTTCTGGATCAAGCATACTAGTAGCTTCATCTAAGATAATAATATCTGGACGTAGAGCTACGACTCCAGCAATGGCTACTCGTTG
This sequence comes from Enterococcus sp. DIV1682a, assembly GCF_051711005.1. Taxonomy (NCBI): domain Bacteria; kingdom Bacillati; phylum Bacillota; class Bacilli; order Lactobacillales; family Enterococcaceae; genus Enterococcus; species Enterococcus sp. DIV1682a. The sequence goes on along the minus strand of NZ_JBIOLT010000001.1, from coordinate 84,853 downwards.
TTTTTGTCCACCAGAAAGTCTTGCTGGTTCACGTTTGGCAAAATCGATCATACGTACCTTTTCTAGCGCATCTTGTACACGGATCACCATTTCTTCTCTAGGTATACCTTGGTTCTCAAGACCAAAAGCAACATCATCTTCAACAGTAGATCCAACAAATTGGTTGTCTGGATTTTGGAAAACCATTCCAACCATTCGACGGATCGACCAGATATTTTCTTCATTAAGTGTTTGATTGCCAACTTTCACAATACCAGACTCTGGTAGAAGCAACCCATTGATTGTTTTTGCAAGTGTTGATTTCCCTGATCCATTATGTCCGATGATTGCGATCCACTCACCTTGCTTGATGGTAAATGAAATGTCTTTTAATGCTGGACGAGGGTCATCAGGTTGATATTTGTAATTAATCTTTCCTAATTCAATTATTGGCTCCATAATTACTCCTTCTCCATCCTAAGTTCCTACTAACACTATCAAAAAACACCTGATTTTTCAATTGTTTCCGTTTTAATTAAAGTGTTTTTTTACACCTTCAATTAGATGTCTTGACAGGTAATTGAAGGTACAAAAAAACACTTTATGATGAGTGCATACTCCCCAAACCGATAGATTTGGGGAGTAGCGCTGAGCTAGACTCGGAAGAGTTAACTTCCAACATCATAACACTCTAAAAGAATCATCTATAAAGTGATGTTATTAGTGTGATTTTAGACAAGTTCTAAGACAACCATTGGTGCACCATCACCGCGTCTTGGTTCTGTCTTCAAGATACGAGTGTAGCCACCTTGACGTTCAGCATAACGAGGTGCAATATCATTAAATAGTTTTTGTAAAGCTGATTCAATGACGATGTCCTCATTTTCTTCACGTACGCTAGCAACTTCATTACGTACAAAAGCCGCAGCTTGACGACGTGCATGTAAGTCTCCACGTTTGCCTAAAGTGATCATTTTTTCTGTAGTTGAGCGAACTTCTTTCGCACGAGCTTCAGTAGTCACAATACGTTCGTTAATTAATAAGTCAGTTGTTAAATCACGCAACATCGCTTTACGTTGGCTAGATGTGCGTCCTAGTTTACGATAACTCACGTTGGTTTCCCTCCTTCGTAAAAGGTTTTAATCTTCCTTACGTAAACCTAAACCTAAGTCGTGTAATTTAGCTTTCACTTCTTCTAATGATTTACGTCCTAAGTTACGGACTTTGATCATTTCTGGCTCAGATTTATTTGTAAGTTCTTGTACAGTATTGATTCCTGCACGTTTCAAACAATTATAAGAGCGAACAGACAAGTCTAATTCTTCAATTGTCATTTCTAACATTTTTTCTTTTTGTGTTTCTTCTTTTTCGACCATGATTTCAGCATTTTTAGCTTCATCAGTTAGGTTTACAAAGATGTCTAAATGTTCTGTCATGATTTTTGCAGATAAACTCATTGCTTCCAACGGTTCGATTGAACCATCTGTCCAAATCTCCATCGTCAATTTATCAAAATCTTCACGGTGTCCAACACGAGTGTTTTCTACTTGGTAGTTCACACGACGAACTGGCGTGTAGATTGAATCGACTGGAAGTACACCAATTGGCATATCTTCTTTTTTGTTTTCATCTGCTTGAACATAACCACGTCCTGGCTTCACTGTTAAGCGAGCGTGGAACGTAGCTCCTTCAGAGACGCTACAGATGTACATATCTTTGTTAAGAATTTCTACCTCACTATCAACGATAATATCGCCAGCAGTTACTGTAGCAGGTCCGGTAATATCGATTTCAAGGGTTTTTTCTTCTTGACCATACATTTTAAGTGCTAAGCCTTTAATGTTCAAGATGATTTGAGTGACGTCTTCTCTTACCCCTTTAATGGTAGAGAATTCATGCAGTACACCATCGATTTGAATATTAGTGATGGCAGCACCTGGCAAAGAAGATAATAAAATACGACGTAGGGAATTCCCTAAAGTAGTCCCATATCCTCTTTCAAGAGGTTCAACGATGAACTTGCCATAATCTTTTTCTTCATCAATTTTTGCGATTCTTGGTTTTTCGAACTCAATCATTCTTATCTTTACCCCTTTCAAAACGAAAAGTGTCTTGTTCAATGACGTTACTAATAGAACTCAAAATGAGCGGCACTCATTAAACACGACGGCGTTTTGGAGGGCGGGCACCATTATGAGGAACTGGAGTCACGTCACGAATTGCAGTCACTTCTAAACCTGTAGCTTGTAATGAACGAATTGCTGCTTCACGTCCAGAACCAGGTCCTTTAACTGTTACTTCAACAGTTTTTAATCCGTGTTCCATTGCTGCTTTTGTAGCTGTTTCTGCTGCCATTTGAGCGGCAAAAGGAGTTGATTTTTTGCTTCCTTTGAAGCCTAATGAACCAGCTGATGACCACGCTAATGCATTCCCGTGAGTATCAGTGATCATGATGATAGTGTTGTTGAATGTAGAATGGATATGTGCAATACCTGCTTCTATATTCTTTTTCACACGGCGTTTACGATTCACTTTTTTTGCTGCCATGAAGTTCTAACCTCCTTCACTTAAGAATTATTTTTTCTTGCCAGCGATAGCGCGAGCTGGACCTTTACGAGTACGTGCATTGTTTTTCGTGTTTTGTCCACGAACAGGCAATCCACGACGATGACGGATTCCACGGTATGAACCGATTTCCATCAAACGTTTGATGTTTAAGTTCACTTCACGACGAAGGTCACCTTCAACTTTTAATTTATCTACTTCTGCACGGATAGCATCTGTTTGTTCATTCGTTAATTCACGAACACGAACATCTTCAGATACACCAGCATCAGCTAAGATTTTTTTAGCAGTAGTGTTACCAATACCATAGATATAAGTAAGAGAAACTACTACACGTTTATCACGAGGAATATCTACTCCTGCAATACGAGCCATATTTATTGCACCTCCAATTATCCTTGACGTTGTTTATGTTTTGGATTTGCTGGGCAAATCACCATAACGCGTCCTTTACGACGAATTACTTTACAATGTTCGCACATTGGTTTTACTGATGGTCTTACTTTCATGATAATACCTCCTGTAGTTTTACGGAGTACAATTATTTAAAGCGATAAGTAATACGGCCACGGTTTAAATCATACGGAGACAATTCAACCGTCACTTTGTCACCAGGTAAGATACGGATGTAATGCATACGGATTTTACCTGAAACAGTAGCAAGAACTTGGTGTCCGTTTTCTAGTTCAACTTTAAACATTGCATTCGGCAAAGTTTCGACGACTGTACCTTCGACTTCAATCATATCTTCTTTTGCCACGCACAGTACCTCCTTGTACTTGTTTCGCATTTTCACACGATAAAATGGCGGAAACTGCAGTTCCCACCTCAAAATTCTCAAAATGGATCATCTAGAGGATTTCTCTAGAAGTCGGACTGACATATTCTATCATAATTTATTGAACTTGACAAGAGTAACTGCTTAATGCAAGTCGGCTACGGGCAATCGTGCTATTTTTCAATAATTTTTTGGACATCAGTAAATACAGCATCGATTTCACGATCACCATCGATAGTGTTTAGCAAACCTTGTTCTTTGTAATAGGCCAAGATTGGTTCACTATTTTTGATGTTGATAGCCAGACGATTTTTAACCGTCTCAGGTTTATCATCTTCTCTTTGATAGAATTCATGCCCACCACAACGATCACATGTATCTTCAACTTTTGTAGGGTTAAAAATTTTATGATAAGTTGCTCCACAATTGCTGCAAATGAATCGGCCAGCTAAACGCTCAACCAATACATCTTCACCAACATGGATATCGATGACTGCATCAATTTTTTTGTCTAAGTCTTTTAACATTGCATCTAGCGCTTCTGCTTGCTCAAGTGTACGGGGAAAACCATCTAATAAGAAGCCTTTTTCCGTATCAGGTTCAGCTAAGCGCTCTTTCACGATTCCATTTGTTACTTCATCAGGAACTAATTCACCTTTATCAATATAAGACTTTGCTTCCAAGCCAAGAGCTGTTTCATTTTGCATTGCTGCACGGAACATGTCTCCTGTTGAGATGTGAGGAATATGATAAGCATCAATGATTTTTTCTGCTTGTGTTCCTTTACCTGCGCCTGGTAGCCCCATTAAAATGAGGTTCATTGTTTTCCCTCCTAATAAATGTGAGAACGTGTGTTGAGGAAAAACCTCAACACGCTTTCTTACTCGATAAATCCAACGTACTTACGTTTCAGCATTAAGCCTTCTAACTGTTTCGCAGTTTCTAAAGCTACACCGATGACGATCAGTAAGCTAGTACCACCTAACCCAATGGACTGAGGCAGATTCCAAATCATTTGAGCAATGATTGGTAATAAAGCCACTAAACCAAGGAAAATCGCACCGACTGTACTTAAACGCATCAATAAGCTTGAGACATACTCTTCAGTTCCTTTACCAGGACGTACGCTTGGTATATAGCTTCCTTGTTTTTGTAAGTTTTCCGCTAATTTCTCAGGGTTTACTTGAACAAAAGCATAGAAGAATGTGAATGCGACGATCAAGATCGTATAAATAGTTGCACCAGGTGCAGTATTATAGTTAAAGATCTGCATCATTATTTTATACCAGTTTTCAGCCCCAAATCTTCCACTCAATGCTTGTAAAACCGCATTAGGTGTCGCAATAAACGAACTTGCAAAGATAACCGGGATAACCCCAGCCGCATTGACTTTCAACGGTAGATAACTACTTGTTGGCGCCCCTGCTACACGTTTCGTATATTGAATTGGGATTTTGCGTTCAGCTTGTTGGAAAAATGTAACGCACGTTACGATCAATAAGATTGCAACGATTAAAATAGCAATGAAAATTGCAGATTTCCAGATATCTGATTGATTGATATTTACGAAATAGTCTTCATAAATTTCTTTTACACTTTCAGGAAGTCGAGAAATGATCCCTGCAAAGATGATCATTGATACTCCGTTACCGATTCCTTTTTCTGTGATTTGTTCTCCTAACCAAGTGACAAACATTGTACCCGCAGTCAAAATCAGACCGATAGTAACATAGGTTGAAACGTTAGGGTTATTCACAAAACCTAGTTGAGCATATTGGTTAAATCCAGCAGTGATCCCAACAGATTGGACAAATGCCAATACTAATGTCAGGTATCGGGTTGCTTGATTCAACTTCTTACGACCAACCTCCCCTTGTTTTGACCATTCAACAAAACGTGGCACGATATCCATTTGTAACAATTGGATAACGATCGAAGCTGTAATGTAAGGCGAAACCCCCATTGAGAAGATGGAGAAGTTTTGCATCGCACTACCACTCACCAAGTTCAACATGTTGAAAAAAGGTAAAGAAGAAAGGTTTTGCAATGAACTAGCATTTACTCCGGGCACAGTGATATGTGCACCTAAGCGAAATACAAATAGAACAAAAACAGTAAATAGGATTTTGGATCTAATGTCTTTTACTTTAAAAGCATCTTTTAACAGTTTGAACATTAGATCACCTCAATTGACCCACCAGCAGCAACGATTGCTTCTTCAGCTGCCTTAGAGAATTTTGCGGCTTTCACAGTCAATTTCTTAGTTAACTCACCGTTAGCTAATACTTTGATTCCAGATTTTTCGTTTTTCACGATTCCAGCTTCTACTAAAGCAACTGGAGTTACTTCAGCACCATCTTCAAAACGATTTAGGACATCAAGGTTGATGACTGCATAATCTTTGCGGTTCACGTTTGTGAAACCACGTTTTGGTAAACGACGGAATAATGGAGTTTGACCCCCTTCAAATCCTAGACGTACACCACCGCCTGAACGAGCTTTTTGACCTTTTTGACCACGTCCAGCAGTTTTTCCGTTACCAGAAGAAGTACCACGTCCAACACGGTTACGTACTTGTCGTGAACCTTCTGCAGGTTTTAATTCATGAAGTTTCATAGGTTTGGCACCTCCTTAATATTCTAGTTCATATTTCTTACTATATACTAGGTTTGTTTAATTAGATTTCTTCAACGTCCACCAAGTGAGAAACAGTGTTGATCATGCCTTTGATTGCTTCATTAGCAGGTTTAACCACTGAGCTGTTAATCTTTGTAAGACCTAACGCTTTTACTGTATCACGTTGGTTTTGAGGACGTCCGATAATACTGCGTTTTAAAGTAACTTTTAATTCAGCCATTATTTTTGTCCTCCTTATCCGATTAATTCTTCAACTGATTTGCCGCGAAGTTCTGCAACTTCTTCTGCACGTTTCAATTGTTTCAAACCTTCAACAGTTGCACGAACAACGTTGATTGGTGTATTTGAACCTAAAGATTTAGAAGTGATATCTGCTACCCCTGCTAATTCCAATACGGCACGAACTGGTCCACCAGCAGCAACCCCAGAACCTTCAACAGCAGGTTTCATTAGGATTCTACCACCACTAAAAGCACCGATGACTTCGTGTGGGATTGTTGAACCAACCATAGGTACTTCAACTAAGTTTTTCTTCGCATCTTCAATTGCTTTACGGATTGCTTCAGGTACTTCTTGTGCTTTACCAGTACCAAATCCTACATGTCCGTTTTTGTCACCGACAACAACTAAAGCAGCAAAACGTAGACGACGTCCACCTTTAACAACTTTTGTTACACGGTTAATTGCAACAACGCGGTCTTCTAATTCCAAATGTTTTGGATCGATATAAACCATGAATGGTATTCCTCCTTTTCCTAAAATTCTAGTCCATTTTCGCGAGCAGCTTCAGCTAAAGCTTGCACACGGCCATGGTAAAGGTATCCACCACGGTCAAAGACTACTACTTTAATGCCTTTTTCAGTTGCACGTTCAGCAACTAATTTACCGACAGCTTGTGCTGCTTCTGTTTTTGTTCCACCTGAAATTTCTTTATCCAAGGTAGAGGCACTTGCTAGCGTTACACCCGCTACGTCATCAATAATTTGAGCGTAGATGTTTTTGTTAGAACGAAAAACGTTCAAGCGTGGGCGCTCAGCAGTACCAGAGATATTGTTACGTACACGACGATGTCTTTTCTGACGTGTTTTGTTCTTATCTGGTTTTGTAATCACAATTGTCACCTCTTTAATTTTATTGTACTGCACTTAGGCAGAAACACCAAAGTCTCGAAAAATAGAAGCTGCGGCACAAGTTAAATTTCTTTTGAATGAAGGTAAACTTCTGCAAAATCCTTTTTTCCTGCTGCTGGCTTCTATGCAATTTTTCTAAACTATTTACCAGTTTTACCTTCTTTACGGCGTACATATTCGCCAACATAACGAATACCTTTACCTTTATAAGGTTCTGGAGGACGAGTTCCGCGAATGTTCGCAGCTAATTCGCCAACTTCTTCTTTGTTCGCACCTTTAACAATTACTTGTGTGTTAGCTGGTACTTCAACAGTTACGCCAGCTGGTGGTGTGATTTCTACTGGATGTGAGTAACCTACGTTCAAGACAAGTTTTGATCCTTGTAATTGCGCACGGTACCCAACCCCGATCAATTCTAATGCTTTTTGGAATCCTTCACTAACACCTACAACCATGTTGTTGAAGTTAGCACGAGTTGTTCCATGGATTGTTTTCATTTCTTTACTGTCATTTGGACGAGTGAAAGTCACTTCGTTTCCTTCGATATTCATTTTGATATCAGAAGAGAAAGTACGTGTTAATTCACCTTTAGGTCCTTTAACTGTAATGTTGTTTCCATCTTGAGTAACTGTTACTCCTTCAGGGATCACAACAACTTTATTTCCAATACGGCTCACTTAAAGACACCTCCTTGTAAATTCTAGTTGATTACCATACGTAAGCGATAACTTCGCCGCCGATATTTTTTTCACGAGCTTCTTTATCAGTAACAACACCTTCAGAAGTCGAAATGATTGCGATACCTAAACCGTTCAATACTTTTGGTACTTCGTCAGCTTTGACATAAGCACGCAAACCTGGTTTAGAGATACGTTTTAAGTTAGTGATAACACGTTCGCCGTTTTTACCAAATTTTAGGAAAACACGGATCACGCCTTGTTTGTCATCTTCGATATATTCAACATCACGAACGAAACCTTCACGTTTTAAGATTTCAGCGATGTCACGTTTAATTTTTGATGCAGGAACTTCTAAAGACTCATGTTTAACCATGTTTGCGTTACGGATACGAGTTAGAAAATCTGCAATTGGATCTGTCATGACCATTGATCTTTTACCTCCTTCTTATGCGAATTTACTTTTTTACCAGCTAGCTTTCTTCACGCCGGGAATTTGACCTTTATAGGCAAGTTCGCGGAAGCAAATACGGCAAAGATGGAACTTACGATAAACTGAATGTGGACGTCCGCAACGTTCGCAACGAGTGTAAGCTTGTGTTGAATGTTTTGCAGGGCGTTTGTTTTTAGCAATCATTGATTTTTTAGCCACGTAGTTCGCCTCCTTTAATTATTTTTGGAATGGCATGCCTAATTGTGTCAACAACTCACGAGATTCTTCATCTGAGTTAGCTGTCGTTACAATAACGATGTCCATACCACGTACTTTATCTACTAAATCGTAATCTACTTCTGGGAAGATCAATTGTTCTTTAATACCTAAAGTATAGTTTCCACGACCGTCAAAGGCTTTTTTACTTACACCATGGAAGTCACGTACACGTGGTAGAGAAACTGAAACCAATTTGTCTAGAAATTCGTACATTCTTTCTCCGCGCAAGGTAACTTTTGCCCCAATTGGCATTCCTTCACGTAAACGGAATCCAGCGATTGATTTTTTAGCTTTAGTAATCATTGGTTTTTGTCCAGTGATCAAAGTTAATTCTTCAACTGCTTTATCTAAGTTTTTAGCGTTTGATACCGCATCACCAACACCCATGTTGATGACGATTTTTTCAACTTTAGGTGTTTGCATAACAGAGCTATAGTTAAATTTTTCCATCAATGATGGAGTTACTTCTTTAAGATATTTTTCTTTTAGGCGGTTCATTCAGTAAGCCCCTCCTTCCTTAAACTTATTTATTATCTAAAACTTCACCGGTTTTTTTAGAAACGCGGACTTTTTTGCCATCTACTTCTTTGTAGCCAACTCGGCCAGCTACGCCAGTAGAGTCGATCACCATCACGTTAGAAACATGAATTGGTGCTTCCATCTCAACAATTCCACCTTGAGGAGCAGCTTGAGAAGGTTTTTGGTGTTTTTTAACAACATTCACACCTTCGACAATGACTTTATCTTTTTTCGGAAACGCTGCTAATACAACGCCTTCTTTATTTTTGTCTTTTCCAGTGATAACTTTAACTTTATCGCCTTTTTTAACAAACATAACTGTTTCGCACCTCCTTTGATAAGTGTCTCAAGATTATAAAACTTCTGGTGCTAGTGAAACGATCTTCATGAAGTTGTTTTCACGTAGTTCACGTGCAACCGGCCCAAAGATACGCGTTCCACGAGGGCTTTTATCATCACGAATAATCACTGCAGCATTTTCATCAAATTTAATATATGAACCGTCTGTACGACGAGCTCCTGATTTTGTTCGAACGATAACGGCTTTTACGACGTCACCTTTTTTGACAACCCCACCTGGCGTTGCTTGTTTAACCGTAGCAACGATCACATCACCGATGTTAGCAGTTTTACGACCAGAACCACCAAGGACTTTGATCGTCAAAATTTCACGTGCGCCTGAATTATCAGCGACTTTTAAACGACTTTCTGCTTGGATCACGTTGTGTATCCTCCTTTCAGATTTTGCATTCAATCTATATAGGAAAATCTCGTGTTATTAGATAATAACTGCTTCTTCGACTACTTCCAACAAACGGAAACGTTTTGTAGCTGATAATGGACGAGTTTCCATAATTTTCACGATGTCGCCAACTTTAGCTGTGTTGTTTTCATCATGCACTTTGTATTTCTTAGAATAGTTCATGCGTTTGCCATAGATAGGGTGGTTTTTCTTTGTTTCAACAGAAACTGTAATGGTTTTATCCATTTTGTCAGATACCACGCGACCTTGATAAACTTTGCGTTGATTTCTTTCTTCAGTCATACGCTTAATGGCCTCCTTCCATAATTACTTAGCTTGTTCACGCAATACAGTTTTGATGCGTGCAATCGATTTACGTACTTCTTTAATACGTGCAGTGTTTTCTAATTGACCTGTTGCTAATTGGAATCTAAGATTAAACAATTCTTCTTTTAATTGTTTTTCTTGATCAAGCATTTCGGCAGTGGTTAATTCTCTGATTTCTTTAACCTTCATTCGATTCACCACCCATTTCCTCACGTTTTACGATCTTAGTTTTCATTGGTAATTTGTGAGAAGCTAGACGTAACGCTTCACGAGCCACTTCTTCAGACACGCCTGCAATTTCAAACATGATTTTACCACGTTTTACTGGTGCAACCCATCCTTCAGGTGCCCCTTTACCAGAACCCATACGTACCCCAATTGCTTTGGCAGTATAAGATTTGTGAGGGAAAATTTTAATCCATACTTTCCCACCACGTTTCATGTAACGAGTCATTGCGATACGAGCAGCTTCGATTTGGCGGTTAGTGATCCAATGTGAATCAACAGCTTGCAAACCGTATTCACCGAATGCTACTTCTTTACCACCTTTGGCTTCCCCGCGCATTTTTCCGCGGAATTCACGACGGTGTTTTACACGTTTAGGTACTAACATGATTATTTCCCTCCTTTCTCAGTGTTTTTTTTAGTTGGAAGAATTTCTCCACGATAGATCCACACTTTAACTCCTAGTTTTCCGTATGTTGTATCTGCTTCTTCCCATGCGTAATCAATATCCGCACGTAATGTGTGAAGAGGAACAGTTCCTTCTGAGTATCCTTCTGAACGAGCGATGTCCGCACCGTTTAGACGTCCAGATACTTGAGTTTTGATCCCTTTAGCGCCAGCACGCATTGAACGTTGGATGGCTTGTTTTTGAGCGCGACGGAAAGCAACACGATTTTCTAATTGACGTGCGATTCCTTCACCTACTAATTTTGCATCTAAATCTGGTTTTTTGATTTCCACGATGTTGATATGGATTCTTTTACCAGTTAATTTATTTAATTCTTTTCTTAGGTTTTCGACTTCAGATCCGCCTTTACCAATAACCATACCTGGTTTTGCTGTGTGAATTGAAATGTTAACACGGCCTGTAGCACGTTCGATTTCAATTGTTGATACAGCAGCATCAGCAAGTTTAGTTGAAATAAATTTACGGATTCTTAAATCTTCGTGTAAGAACTCTGCATACTCTTTTTCAGCATACCATTTAGCATCCCAGTCGCGGATGATGCCTACACGCATTCCAATTGGATGTACTTTTTGACCCACTGATTATCCCTCCTTATTTTTCTGATACGACTACCGTGATATGACTTGTACGTTTGTTGATTGGAGAAGCTGATCCTTTTGCACGTGGACGGAAACGTTTCATTGTTGGTCCTTCGTTAACAAATGCTTCAGATACTACCAAGTTTTCAACATCTAAGTCAAAATTGTTTTCTGCATTCGCAACTGCTGACATCAATACTTTTTCAATGATTCCAGCAGATTTGTTTGGTGTGAATTTCAAGATTGAAATTGCATCCGCAACACTTTTACCTCTGATAAGGTCAATTACTAAACGGGCTTTTCGAGGTGAAGTGCGAACTGTTTTTGCAGTTGCTTTAGCTGATGTGATTTGTTCTGCCATTTGGTTTTATCCTCCCCTCAATTAGCGTTTCGTTTTCTTATCGTCTGCAGCATGGCCACGATAAGTTCTTGTTGGTGCGAATTCACCTAGTTTGTGTCCTACCATATCTTCTTGGATGTAAACTGGTACGTGTTTACGTCCATCGTATACTGCGATGGTATATCCAACAAAACTTGGGAAAATGGTCGAACGACGAGACCAAGTTTTGATAACTTTTTTCTTTTCAACCCCTGCTTGAGCTTCAACTTTGTTCATTAAATGCTCATCAACGAAAGGTCCTTTCTTTAAACTACGACCCATGGTGAACCTCCTCTCAAAATGTGCGACACATGGTCAAAGAAATTATTTATTTTTACGACGACGAACAATAAGTTTGTCTGATTTAGCTTTTTTATCACGAGTTTTGTAACCAAGTGCTGGTTGTCCCCAAGGAGAAACTGGTGCTTTACGTCCGATAGGAGCTTTACCTTCACCACCACCGTGTGGGTGATCGTTAGGGTTCATTACGCTACCACGTACAGTTGGGCGTTTACGCATCCAACGAGAGCGTCCAGCTTTACCGATGTTGATCAATTCGTGTTGTTCGTTACCTACTGAACCGATTGTTGCACGGCAAGCAGCTAAGATCATACGAACTTCACCAGAGTTTAAGCGGATCAATACGTATTTGCCTTCTTTACCAAGTACTTGAGCACTTGTACCAGCAGAACGGATTAATTGTCCACCTTTACCAGGTTTCATTTCAATATTGTGGATAACAGTACCAACTGGAATGTTTTCTAAAGGAAGAGCATTTCCGACTTTGATATCTGCATCTGGACCTGAAACAAGTTTCATTCCAACTTGTAGTCCTTTTGGTGCTAAGATGTAAGCTTTCACTCCATCTTCATAGTGTACTAACGCGATGTTAGCTGAACGGTTTGGATCGTATTCGATCGTTTGAACAGTTGCAACAACGTTATCTTTGTTACGTTTGAAGTCGATCACGCGATATTGGCGTTTGTGTCCGCCGCCTTGGTGACGTACAGTGATGCGGCCGTTATTGTTACGTCCAGCATGGTTTTTCAATGGTTGTAACAATGATTTTTCAGGTGTTGATGTTGTGATTTCAGCAAAATCAGAACCTGTCATGTTACGACGACCATTTGAGGTAGGTTTGTACTTTTTAATCGCCACGTTTTTCCCTCCTAATTTAATGAGTTATCTAGTAAGTGCTTATTCAGCAGCTTCGAATAATTGGATTTCTTTTGAATCTTCAGTCAATGTAACGATCGCTTTGCGACGTTTTTTTGTATATCCTGCATATTTGCCCATACGTTTGAATTTCGCACGTACGTTCACGATGTTCACGTTTTTAACTTTTACGTCAAAAGCAGCTTCAACCGCTTGTTTTACTAAAGTTTTGTTTGCACGAGTGTCCACTTCAAAAGTATATTTCTTGTCATCCATGGCAAGCATTGATTTTTCAGTGATCACTGGGCGTTTGATTACGTCTAGTAAGTTCATTATGCAAGCACCTCCTCAATTTGAGTAAGAGCAGTTTGTGTTGCTAACACTTTTGTATTTGAAACAACATCTAGAACACTTACGTTATCAGAAGTTACTACAGTTACGTTTGGTAAGTTACGTGCTGATAAAGCAGCAAAGTCGTTACCATTCTCTAGAACAACCAATACTTTAGAGTCAATAGATAAGTTAGCAAGAACTTGTTTAAATTCTTTTGTTTTTGGTGCATCGAAGCTTAATCCTTCAATTACTACCAAGTTGTTTTCAGCAACTTTTTCTGACAATACAGATTTCATTGCTAAACGACGAACTTTTTTAGGAAGTTTGTAGCTGTAAGAACGTGGTGTTGGTCCAAAGACTACGCCACCTCCACGCCATTGTGGTGAGCGGATTGATCCTTGACGAGCACGACCAGTTCCTTTTTGACGCCATGGTTTACGTCCACCGCCTCGAACAGCACTACGGTTTTTAACCGCATGTGTTCCTTGTCTTAATGACGCACGTTGCATAACGATTGCATCGTAAACAACACTTTCATTTGGTTCAATTCCGAAGATTTCTTCGTTAAGTGTGATTTCACCGTTTTGGCTTCCATCTTGTTTGAATAATGCTACATTCGGCATTCCTTAGTTCCTCCTTTCTTCCTACTATTATTTAGCTTTCACAGCTGATTTGATAGTGATTAATGATTTTTTAGCTCCAGGAACATTTCCTTTAATTAAGATAACGTTTCTTTCTGCATCAACGCGAACAACTTCCAAGTTTTGGATTGTTACGCGGTTGCCACCCATACGGCCAGCAAGACGTTTATTTTTGAATACACGGTTAGGTGCAACTGGACCCATTGACCCAGGACGACGATGGTAGCGAGAACCGTGAGCCATTGGTCCGCGGCTTTGGCCGTGACGTTTGATAACCCCTTGGAATCCTTTACCTTTCGTAGTACCTGTTACATCAATAATGTCTCCTGCTTGGAAAACATCTACTGTAATTTCTTTTCCTACTTCATATTCTCCTAGCTCAACATTTTTGAATTCACGAATGAAGCGCTTAGGAGCCGTGTTTGCTTTTGCAACATGACCTTTCGCAGGTTTGTTTGATAAAACTTCACGCATATCTTGGTAACCAACTTGAATAGCTTCGTAGCCATCAGTTTCCATTGTTTTCACTTGTAGCACTACGTTTGGAGTAGCTTCTACAACAGTTACTGGAATTAATTCGCCAGATTCAGTGAAGATTTGTGTCATTCCCACTTTTTTCCCTAAGATTCCTTTGGTCATGAGTACACCTCCATTAATTTTATTTTAATATTATAGTTTGATTTCGATGTTAACACCAGATGGTAAGTCTAGCTTCATCAAAGCATCAACAGTTTTTGGTGTTGGGTTCACAATGTCGATAAGACGTTTGTGTGTACGCATTTCGAATTGTTCGCGTGAATCTTTGTATTTGTGAGTCGCACGAATAACTGTGTAAAGACTGCGTTCAGTTGGTAATGGAATTGGACCAGACACGCTAGCTCCAGTTCTTTTTGCAGTTTCCACGATTTTATCCGCCGCTTGATCTAAAATACGGTGTTCATACGCTTTTAAACGGATACGAATTTTTTGTTTTGCCATCTTGTTCCCTCCTTCGCCTATTTTGAAAAGTAGACATAGCTCCACGAAAATTTCCGTCACGCTCGTTCGTGGCAAAGCGTCCGGGCGTGTCGCAACCTCTCGTTTCTTAGCCGACGAAATCCTATAGATCACGTCTGTGACATTTACGTTTAGGTAAACGCACCTTTGTAATTATAATATATCTAAATCCACAAAGCAAGGCTTTTTTCCTGTAAAAAACAATTTGTTTTCATAAGTTTTCATTTAGATAACTTTAGATGCCTCTTATCCTTAAATGTCACATTTTATTTCTACTAAACTTCCTTCCTATAGTAGTTCGCCTATCTTCAGTTATTCAAAAAAACCGCAGAACCCCCAATCATGTTGGTTTCTACGGTTTTTTATTCTATTAACTATCGGAAGTGATAGACGATCTAAGCCATACACTTTTCTTGAAAAACAAAGTTTGGATTATTGCTTTTTTAGTTCTGTTCTTGTCGCCAAGGTTGAATATTCGCTTGACGATAGACTTTTGCTTGGTTGATTGAATGGAAGAGTTCCATCTTTTGCTTCACCACTTCTTTTGCTGCTGCGATACATTCAGGATAAATGGCATTTGGGTCCCATAGCTCTGTTGTAGCTAAGATCTCACGACACTTTTTATAAAAAGCATATTTATAGTCGGATGAAATATTGACTTTCTGAATACCGATTTGCACTGCTTTTGCAATTTCTTCGTCTGGGTTAGCAGATCCTCCATGTAAAACTAGCGGAATGGTTACTTTTTCTTTAATACTTGTTAAAACATCCATTTTCAATGCTGGCTTGACATCTTTTGGATAGATACCATGAGCGGTTCCGATTGCCACCGCTAACGAATCGATTCCTGTACGTTCCACAAATTCCTGTGCATCTTCCGGCTTCGTATAAATGACTTCCGATACACCGCCTTCTACTGAAGTACCCGTGTTACCAATCGTTCCTAGTTCGCCTTCAACTGAGACCCCGATCTTATGGCAAACATCTACCACTTCTTTTGTTAGTGCAATATTTTCTTCAAATGGCAACAAGGAGCCGTCGATCATAACTGAACTAAACCCACAATGAATCCCTCGCATGATACTTGCTAAGCTATCGCCATGATCCATATGGATAACGAAAGGCACAGCGCTGTTTTTCGCTCGGCTCACTGCATATTGGAAAAACTCATCTTTGGTAAAGTCTAATTCTGTCGGATGGACTGCAATGATTGCGGGTGCATCATTTTCTTCTGCCGCCTCAATGACTACTCGTAAAAAGTTGCTGTCAGCAACGTTAAACGCCCCTACTGCAAAATGATTTTCCTTGGCAATTTCTAACATTTGATTCATATTGATTAACATCGTCTATTTTCTCCATTTCTATGATTTATTGGTTGAACCTGATAGTTGAATGTATTGCTGAACTAACTCTTTTCCTGCTATGACTGTTTGTTGGATGAGAGTGGGGTATTCGATCGTTGGCTCCTGTTGTAGAAGCTGTCGGCATCTTTGTTGTTGCGCCTTCATAAAATCAGAACCAACATTAATCTTATTGATCCCTAACTCAATGGATTGGCGAATGTTGTCTTTTCCCGCTCCTGACCCCCCATGTAAAACTAACGGAAGTTGAGTCTTCTCTTTTATTTCTTGGACAATATCGAAACGAAAACGTGGTTTGTACCCTTTAGGATAATCTCCGTGACTGGAGCCATAGGAAATCGCTAAGCAGTCCACACCCGTTTCATTGATCAATCGGATTGCTTCTGCTGGGTCCGTACACATGGCATCATCTGTAAAATGGTCGCCTGTGACTGCCCCCATATTTCCTACTTCTGCTTCTACGCTCGCATCATACGTTTGGGCAAATTGAACCATCGCTCTCGTTATTTCGATATTCTGATCCAAGGGATACATCGAAGCATCCATCATGACGCTGGAAAATCCTTCTTGTAAGCACTGTTTGACAAATGCGATGTCTTGCCCGTGATCTAGATTAATCGCTACTTCGACTTTGGCATCCTGTGCCATACGGATGATGGGCTTCGTTAAATAATGATAATTGATGTGTTGCTTTAAGTGATTTTGCAATAAATCTATGATGATCGGCGCATGTAATTCCTCAGCAGCTTGGATCGTTGCTTTAGCTGTTTCTAGATTAAAGCAATTGATCGCCATGACAGCATAGTTTTCTTGATTTGCTTTTTTGAGCATCTCTTTCATTGACACATACATATCAAATCCTTCTCCCTACAGTTTTTAAGATAATTTAATAGAAGAAAAATCTACTTCTTCCTCTTCTTCCTCTACGACAGGGTGTTCAGCTGGCGCCTTTTTCAAAACAAACAATAGAATGCCGGTAACTGCAGAACCAATCAATAAGGCAAAGGTAAACTTCAACGGATCCGTCATTGCTGGGATAATAAAGACCCCACCAGAAGGAACTGGTGACCCAATTCCCCACGACATACTCAAACCTCCGCCAATCGCTGCACCAGCTGTACACGAAATGATCACACGAAGCGGATCAACTGCCGCTAAGGGGATAACGCCTTCCGTAATCATGCAAAGTCCCATCGGAAAAGCAATCTTAATGTTGTTTTCTTCTTCTTTTGAATATTTTGTTTGCCGAAATAACTTAGATAAAACCCATGAAATGGTGACACCGAAAGGCGGAACCATTGACGCTAACACTTTCACAGCTTCTGGTTCTTGCACACCTTCCAAAAGCATCCCATCAGCAAACAATGAGGCTACCTTATTGACTGGTCCACCAAAATCAAAGGCAGCCATCCCACCGACAATTGACCCAAAGAGGAATTTTCCAGAACCTTGTAGTCCTTGTAAAAAATCGGTCATCGCTTCTGTTGCCCAAACAATCGGCACACCTACCACGAAAAACATCAATAAACCGATACTAAGGGTCGCTAACAGTGGGATGATCATCATCGGCATCAATCCTTGTGCCCACTTAGGAACTTTGAGATATTTCACCAATAACAGGACAAAGAACCCCACCAAGTAACCGCCTAACATACCACCTAAAAAACCTGCGCCAATGGCATTGGCAATTAACCCCATAAACAAACCTGGACCAATCCCTGGGCGATCGGCAATGGAATAGGCAATCGCTGCAGAAATCACTGGAGCCAATAATCCCATGCCCAAAACCCCTAGAGAAACTAAGGCATCGGGTACAGAATAAGACGCTTGATAATCATTGATGACTTGCCCACCTGTTAAATTCCCAATAGCGATCAAGAGTCCAGCAGTCACAACAACTGGTAACATGTATGAAATAGCTGTCAGTGCATGCTTTTTTAATTGTAGTTGACGAAGCATCCAATTCCTCTCCTTTTATGTTTTACTGAGTTCTTCTTCAATTTTAGTAATCAACCCTTTCGGTGCTTTAATGACCATGTTCGTAGGAATCTCAATCACTTTTTTTCCTTCGAACCGCTCCTTGCCACCAATTTTGATATCTGCTGCAATAATGACGACATCTGCCTGCTTGATCTCCTCCTTCGATAACTCGTCTTCTGTCCCAATTGTTCCTTGTGTTTCGATGTGCACTTCATGTCCTAATGCTTTTGCTGCTTTTTCTAATTTTTGTTTGGCAATATACGTATGTGCAATTCCTGAAGTACAGGCTGCTACTCCGACGATCTTCATTTTTTCTTCCTCCTTTTCTTTTAGACAGTTGGTTCTTTTGCTAATAGTTCCATTAATTCTGCTTTACTAGTTGCCTGATTCATTTTTTCGATAATGGTATCTTCTGCTAATAACATTGCTACTTTTTGTAACAATTTGATATGAACGGTATTGGCATCTGTATCTTTTACTGCAAATAAGATAATGACCTTTACAGGCTGCTCATCTAATGATTCCCAAGGGATCGGGGTCTCGACTTTACCCACAACCAAAGAAGTCTGAATGACACTCGCTGATTTTCCGTGGGGAATCGCCACACCGTTTCCAATCCCTGTGATTCCTTCTTTCTCCCGTTGAAAGACATCTGATGAAAAATCATCAACATCTTTGATAATGCCGTTTTCTTTTAGTAATTCACTTAATTCGAGAATCGCTTCTTTTTTTGTTTTCGCTTTCATTTCTAAACGTATCAGTTTTTCTGTAATTACATTTGCGATACTAAATTCTGACATTACCTGTTTTGTAACCATTTCACATCTCTCCTAACATTTGCTTCACACGTTTTTCGTCTTGCTTGGTAAATACTGAGTTTACTAATATCGTGGGAATCTTCGGTGGCTCATTCAAACAAACCGTTGTTAAAATCAAATCGATCTTACTAAATTCCGCTTGGTTTTTCTGGTACTGCCGAGAAGATAAAACAGCAATAATCTCTAATTCAGGAAAGGCTTTTTTTACTTTGACTTTCAATAGTTCTGAAGTTCCAACACCACTACTACACATGATCAATACACGTTTTTTTATTGGGGCTAACTCTTTGTATCTCACAAAGTATAATGTTAAAAATCCAATTTCATCTTTGGATATATGGTTTGTATGAAATTTTTTTTGGACCATTTTACTGACAAATTCTACTAATTGAAACGTTTCCTGGTACTCTAATTCAATGTCGTGCAACAAATCATTTTTGATTGTGATCTCATGTTTTAATCGATACAATAGCGGCTGAATGTGACTATACAAATCATGTCGGTTTCGTTCTTGATCAATCGCCACTCCCATGAGCCGGCTCATCGTAACAGAAAAAAAACGGGTGATTTCTTCAGCTTCATTTGAGATATTTTGATGTTTAATCGAACCATTTTCGATCCTGGAGGAAATCAAGTATTGAAAAAGATAAAAAGTTTCACTTTCAGGGAGAGTCGTATTTAAATATTGACCTAATTTGAGCATGACTTGCTTTGATAGTTGGTACAGTTCCTGGTTATAATGGATCAGCGCCTGATCTTCTTCATCTAAATCCCACGTATCTTCTTCTAGATACACGACCCCTTCACGGAAGCGTTTGACTAAGATATAAATATGAGAAAAAATATTCATTGCATATGGATAGGCAATTCGGCTGACTAGTTTTTGTTCGATAAACTCAACGATCGAAGTAATAAAATTGATATCAAATGAGCTGATCATTGGGTGACTAGGAACCACTTTTTTATCTTCCAATAAATGGATACTTAATAGCATATTCACTACTTTACGAATATGTTTTTCTGTTCCTTCGATACCAATTCGGGTACCCTGGCGTTTAAGTTGGAGGTGGTTTTTCATTAAAAATAAACTGATCTTAGCCAAATCATTACTAATTACCGGATCACTCACATAATACGGATGGAACAATTCATTGATTAATAACTTCTTGGGTGCCTTAAACAACAAATTAAGCAAAATCGCATTTCTTCTTTCCAAAGGTCCTTGACTCGTTCGACTTTCATTATGCGTTGCACTCACATTTAAATATTTATCGTAGTCTAACCGAAATCCTTTGCCTGCCTCTGCCAAAATGATTTCCCCGTTTTCAGACACATCATTTATCTTTTTAATCGTACGGTAGACCGTTTTCGTAGAAACATGGGCAAATTCAGCTAACTCCTGAGCTGTAAGGGATAAGCCATGTTTAACAAAGTATTCGACCATTTCTTTCTCTCTTTTGCTTAGCTGCATTTGTTCAACCTCCTTGTTTATACTATAACGGAATTTTCTGACAACTCATTTTTTGTTCTGTCCATTACTCTGGACATTTTTAAAAGCGTTTACAAAAAATGTATCAAAAAAGACAAAAAAACACCGAAGCAGGCAAAGACCTGTCTTCGATGTTTTACACGATACATCAGATTAAATGAAAGTGATGAAAATTAGAAACGATGAAACAATCGCCATTGATTTGTGTCAGTATTTTTCCCCTTAATTACTCTTAACATGACCAATTACAGCATTTGCTTTGACCACACCGCTGGCATCCATCGTTAGTTTTGCCACTTTTTCACTATTGGTAAAAGCAACGATCAAATCTGATTGTTTGTTTGCTGATTGCAGTGCAGCTAAATCCATGGTTGCAATTAATTGTCCACGTGCAACATTTTGTCCCTCTTCCACGTAGATCGTAAAAGGCGCTCCCTTTAAGTTCACGGTATCGACCCCCATATGCAAAAGGACTTCAACGCCTGATTCCGTTTTGATACCGACAGCATGTTTCGTTGGGAAAATATTCATAATCGTACCAGCGATTGGGGCAAACACTTCACCATTCGTTGGTAGAACCGCAAACCCGTCTCCCATCATTTTTTGTGAAAAGACATCATCTGCCACTTCTGTGATTGGCATTAGCTTCCCATTTGCTACCGCAAAAATATCTTGGTTTTGTGGATCAACGACTGTTTTGGTTGTCACAGTAGGCGTGGACTGAACAGTTCCTTTGCCGCTACTTCCATGAATTTTTTTCATTTCATCTGCAACAAATTGGACTTCCGTTCCAACGATCACTTGAATATTTTTGGCATCAATTACTTTCAGACCTGGAACGCCAGTCGCTTTGATTTTCCCTTGATCAACTTTTGCCGTATCTTTTACATACAAGCGTAAACGTGTCGTGCAATTGTCAATGGAAACAACGTTCGCTGCACCACCTAATGCTTGATAAAGTTGATTAGCTAGCGTGGCAAATCGATTGTCACCAGTTGGCACTGTTCCTACTTCCCCATTTTCTGCAACTCCAGTATCTTCTTCACGCCCCGGCGTCATCAAATTGAATTTTTTGATAACAAATAAAAATGTAAAGTAATAAATCACACCCATCGCCAAGCCTAATACCAATAGCATTAATGGTTGATTGGCAATAGGTACACGTAAGCTTAAAAAGAAATCAATAAAGCCGGCGCTGAAATTAAAGCCCGCTGTCCAATGGAAGGTTGCTGCGATAAACATCGAAATCCCTGTTAAAGCAGCATGAACGACATACAATGGCCAAGCTACAAACATAAATGAAAATTCTAACGGTTCAGTCACTCCTGTAAAGAAAGAAGCGAAAGCGGCAGCTAACATCAAAGATGCAGTCACTTTTTTCTTTTCTGGTCGCGCACATTGATAGATAGCAAGTGCACCAGCAGGTAACCCAAACATCATGACCGGGAAGAATCCAGCTTGATACATACCGGTGACTCCTTTTACCCCTTCACTTGCCCAGAATTTACCGATATCATCAATTCCAGCCAAATTGAACCAAAAAACATTGTTCAGTGCATGGTGTAAACCAGTTGGAATCAGCAAACGGTTGAAGAAGCCATATAGACCAGCACCTAACGCGCCCATTCCAGAGATCAATTCACCGAAACTAACCAATGTATCATAAACTGGTGGCCAAACAAAAATCAATAAAGCAGAAATAATTGCCATTAAACCAGCTGTTACGATCGGTACTGCTCGTTTTCCACTAAAGAAAGATAACGCCATTGGCAATTTAACTCCGCTGAAGCGATTATACATCGCACCAGCGACTAAGCCTGCCAAAATTCCAATAAATACATTTTTATTATTGATTGCATCAAAAGCGATATTCACTTTTTCAACATCCACTTTAGTAAACAATGCGACAGAAGCACTATTGACTAATGTGACTGGTGCTAAAAAGGCGATCAATCCTGCCAATGCTGATGAACCATCTTTGTCCTTAGACATCCCCAATGCTAACCCAACAGCAAAAATGATTCCTAAATTATCTAAGACTGTTCCTCCAGCTTTGATCATAAAAGCGGCAAAAATGTTATTGCCACCCCAACCAGTCGGATCGATCCAATAACCAATCCCCATGAATAAAGCAGCTACTGGTAGGGTTGCTACTGGTAACATCAAGGAACGTCCCATTCGTTGTAAGTATGTTTTCATTTTGTTCTCCTATTCTGTTGTCCCTCGCAAGCGTTCGATATGAATAACTAAATAACCAAGTTCTTCGCTTGTAATAGACATTTGATATTGTTTAGTTAAAAGTACTCGAATTTTTTTTGCGACTGCATAACTTCCTGAATATTTTCGTTTGACTATCTCAATAATCTCCTCGTCTAAGACCGCATACTGCTGATTGTGATACCGTTGGATCAACAACCGAAGATGGTTTGCTAAACGAGAATAATTCAGTGCCATTTGTTCGGAATGGATATCGATCCTCAGCTCTTTTTCAATCAACTGGATAATTTCCGACACGATCGTGACTTCGCGAATGCTACGATGATTACTAGTTTGTCCGCTATGACCACTATGGATATGTATCGCTATATAACCCGCTTCATCATATGTATAAGGAATAGCTAAAGTGTGATTCAAATAATCAACTGCCCATTGCGCAATACTAAATTCTTCGTGGTACAGCGCCTCGATTTCTCGCAGTAATTTATTTCGAATAACAATTCCATTACGAATATTTTCAGCAGCAAAAGCAATATGATCCGTTAACGCGATCAACACATGTTCATTCAGCTTTTTCATTAAAACTGTTTCTGCATGATCAATAATGTGTTCAGCAGCAAAAAGAAACTTTTCGTCAATTTGATTCAGCAAACTTTGTAATTTCATTTGACTTTCTGGCTCCATCACAAACATCCGCTCAATTTCTCGATGAAAAATCAAGTCATTGCGCTTTTTATCGAATCCAACACCTTTACCAATTGCGACCTTTTCTTGTCCATCGTCATCGACTAAGACCGCATTTTGATTAAAAATCTTTTTGATTTTCATAATAATAACCCTTTTTCTGCAGAATTAAAGTTACTTCATGGACCAATCATCCTTTATCAATCTTAAGCTTGACAACAAAAAAAGCATAGAAAAATTCCACCAAAGTCTCCTTATCGACGGAATCTTCCCATGCCTAGTATGATCTAGTCACATGAAAAATAAATATGTTAACGCTTTAATTTTATCGAGGGAACGTTTTTTTGTCAACATCTTTTTTTCTTTTGTCAAACAAAATGCTTTCATTTACTCAATAAAGTTTAAAATAAGCCATAAAAAAAGTCATGATGTCTAATGACACCATGACTTTTTATTGTCCGAATACAATGTTGCTTACAATTCAGTTGATCAAAGATTAAGCTTTGATTTCAGTAACGACACCGGCACCAACTGTACGTCCGCCTTCACGGATTGAGAATTTAGTACCGTTTTCGATAGCGATTGGGTGGATTAATTCAACTTCCATTGTTACGTTGTCGCCAGGCATAACCATTTCAGTTCCTTCTGGTAATTCAACAACACCTGTTACGTCAGTTGTACGGAAGTAGAATTGTGGACGGTAGTTAGTGAAGAATGGAGTATGACGTCCACCTTCTTCTTTTGTCAACACGTATACTTCTGCAGAGAATTTTGTATGAGGTGTGATTGTACCTGGTTTAGCTAAAACTTGTCCACGTTGGATGTCTTCACGTGCAACACCACGTAGTAAAGCACCAATGTTGTCTCCAGCTTCAGCGTAGTCTAATAATTTACGGAACATTTCAACACCAGTAACTGTTGTTTGAGCTGTTTCTTCTGCGATACCAACGATATCTACAACGTCACCAACGCGAACTTGTCCACGTTCAACACGACCTGTAGCAACAGTACCACGACCAGTGATTGAGAATACGTCTTCGACTGGCATCATGAATGGTTTGTCGTTGTCACGTTCTGGAGTTGGGATATATTCGTCAACTGCAGCCATCAATTCAAGGATTTTTTCTTCGTATGAAGCGTCGCCTTCTAAAGCTTTCAAAGCTGAACCAGCAACTACAGGAACATCGTCACCAGGGAATTCGTATTCTGTTAATAAGTCACGAACTTCCATTTCAACTAATTCTAGTAATTCTTCGTCGTCAACCATATCTACTTTGTTCAAGAATACAACGATGTATGGAACACCAACTTGACGAGATAATAGGATATGTTCACGAGTTTGAGGCATAGGACCATCAGCAGCAGATACTACTAAGATAGCTCCGTCCATTTGAGCAGCACCAGTGATCATGTTTTTAACGTAGTCCGCGTGTCCTGGGCAGTCAACGTGAGCGTAGTGACGAGTGTCAGTTTCGTACTCAACGTGAGCTGTTGAAATTGTGATTCCGCGTTCGCGTTCTTCTGGAGCACCATCGATTTGATCGTAAGCCATAGCTTGGCCGCCGTTTTTCTTAGATAGTACAGTTGTGATTGCTGCTGTTAAAGTTGTTTTACCGTGGTCAACGTGTCCGATTGTACCAATGTTAACGTGTGGTTTAGAACGGTCAAATTTTTCTTTTGCCATTTTAAAATGTCCTCCTAAAAATACAATATATTTTTTATTTGTCTGATAGGTATGTGATAAACCAAAAGTCTATCACATGCCCATATCATCGATAATTATTTTACACGAAACTATATTAAAAATACAGTCTCTTTAGATAATCTGTCAAACAGACGATCTTGTTTTAAGAAATTATTCAGCTTTACCGCCGTTTTTCTTAATGATTTCTTCTTGGACTGATTTAGGAACATCTTCATAGTGGTCAAATACCATCATAAATGTACCGCGTCCTTGAGTTGCTGAACGCAATGTTGTTGCGTAACCGAACATTTCAGCCAATGGAACAATCGCATTAACGATTTGTGAGTTACCATGTGCTTCCATACCTTCAACGCGACCGCGTCGGCTAGTTACGTGTCCCATGATATCACCTAAGTAATCTTCTGGAACAGTAATCGTTACTTTCATCATTGGTTCTAAAATAACAGGACGTGCGTGTTTTGCAGCAGCTCTTAAAGCCATAGATGCAGCAACACGGAAGGCTGTTTCATTTGAATCGACGTCATGGTATGAACCATCGTAAAGTTTTGCTTTGATATCCACTAATGGATAGCCAGCAAGAACACCGTTATTCATAGATTCTTCTAGTCCTTTTTCAACAGCAGGGATGTATTCACGAGGAACGACCCCACCGACGATTGCATTTTCAAATTCGAAGCCTTTACCTTCTTCGTTTGGTGTAAATTCAACCCATACGTGACCGTATTGACCTTTACCACCAGACTGACGTACGAATTTACCTTCAGCTTTTGTTGCTTCACGGAATGTTTCACGGTATGAAACTTGTGGAGCACCAACGTTTGCTTCAACTTTAAATTCACGTTTCATACGGTCTACTAAAACGTCTAAGTGCAACTCACCCATACCTGAGATAACAGTTTCACCAGTTTCAACGTTTGTTTCAACTCGGAATGAAGGATCTTCTTCTGCAAGTTTTTGCAACGCAACACCCATTTTATCTTGGTCTGCTTTTGATTTAGGTTCAACAGCAACTTGGATAACTGGGTCAGGGAATTCGATTGACTCAAGAATAACCGGTGAGTCTAATGCACATAATGTATCCCCAGTTGTTGTATCTTTCAATCCAACAGCAGCGGCGATATCACCTGAGTACACTTTATCAATTTCTTGACGAGTGTTGGCGTGCATTTGTAGAATACGTCCGATACGTTCTTTTTTGCCTTTAGAAGCGTTCAATACATATGAACCACTTTCAAGGACACCAGAATAAACACGGAAGAAAGTTAGACGACCTACGAATGGGTCAGTCATTACTTTAAACGCTAATGAAGCAAAAGGAGCTTCATCGTCAGCTGGACGTGTTGTTTCTTCGTCTGTTTTTGTATCGATCCCTTTGATTGCTTCGATATCAACTGGAGAAGGCAAGTAATCAAGAACGGCATCCAACATTAATTGAACCCCTTTGTTCTTGAACGCTGAACCAGCTAATACAGGGAAGAATTCAACATTAATTGTTGCACGGCGGATACCAGCAATCAATTCTTCTTGTGTGATTTCTTCACCTTCAAGATATTTCATCATTAGTTCTTCGTCTGTTTCAGCAACAGCTTCGACTAATTTTTCGCGCCATTCTTGAGCTTGTTCTAAATATTCTTCAGGAATTTCAGTTTCTTGAATATCTGTTCCTAAGTCATTTGTATAGATTTCAGCTTTCATTTTAACCAAGTCGATGATACCAGTGAAGTTTTCTTCAGCACCGATTGGCAATTGGATTGGATGCGCGTTTGCTTGCAAACGATCATGCAATGATTTTACTGAGTACAAGAAGTCCGCACCGATTTTATCCATTTTGTTACAGAATACGATACGAGGCACTCGGTACTCAGTTGCTTGACGCCAAACTGTTTCAGTTTGAGGTTCAACACCTGACTGTGAGTCAAGTACAGTTACCGCACCATCTAATACACGTAGAGAACGTTGAACTTCAATTGTGAAGTCTACGTGTCCTGGTGTGTCGATGATGTTTACACGGTAACCTTTCCACTGCGCTGTAGTCGCAGCAGATGTAATTGTGATACCACGTTCTTGTTCTTGTTCCATCCAGTCCATTTGTGAAGCTCCTTCGTGGGTTTCACCAATTTTATGGATTTTACCAGTATAGTACAAGATACGCTCTGTTGTTGTAGTTTTACCTGCATCAACGTGAGCCATGATACCAATATTACGAGTTTTTTCTAGCGAAAATTCTCTTGCCATTTTCTTACTCCTCTCTTTATTTAAATCGATTGTAAATTGACTTTCTGCTGTCGTTTAACCCAACAGGCAGAGAGGATCTTACCAACGATAATGAGCAAATGCACGGTTGGCATCAGCCATTTTATGAGTGTCTTCACGTTTTTTAACAGAAGCACCAGTGTTGTTTGCAGCATCCATGATTTCTTTTGCTAAGCGTTCTTCCATTGTGTGTTCACCGCGCAAGCGAGCGTAGTTTACTACCCAACGAAGAGCTAAAGTTGTACGACGTTCAGGGCGAACTTCAACTGGTACTTGATAGTTTGAACCCCCAACACGACGTGCTTTAACTTCAAGAACAGGCATAACATTTTTCATAGCTTGTTCAAACACTTCTAATGGATCATTACCTGTAGATTCTTTAATCAAATCAAAGGCGTTATAAATAATACTAGCTGCAACACCGCGTTTTCCGTCAACCATTACACGGTTGATCAAGCGAGTTACTAATTTTGAGTTATAAATAGGATCTGGTAAAACATCACGTTTTGCAACAGGACCTTTACGTGGCATCCGTAACTCCTCCTTCCGAAATATTCTTCATAGTAATTGCCTTACTCTCTTAACATAGTAAGAACAAGTTTCATTTGTTTAATAATTAAAATTAAGCTTTAGGTTTTTTAGTACCGTATTTAGAACGGCTTTGTTTACGGTCGTTTACACCAGCTGTATCAAGTGCACCACGAACGATATGGTAACGTACCCCTGGTAAGTCTTTTACACGTCCACCACGTAGTAATACTACGCTATGTTCTTGTAAGTTGTGACCAATCCCTGGGATATAAGCAGTAACTTCAATTAAGTTTGACAAACGAACACGAGCATATTTACGTAAAGCTGAGTTCGGTTTTTTAGGTGTCATTGTACCCACACGTGTTGCTACCCCACGTTTTTGAGGAGAGTTCACGTTTGTTTGAGTTTTCTTAAAGCTGTTATATCCTTTGTTCAAAGCAGGTGAATTAGATTTTTCCACCTTTGATTTACGAGGTTTACGTACTAATTGGTTAATTGTAGGCATTCCTTGTTTCCTCCTTCCCACGATTCGCGTCTAGTTCCACACATCCAGGTGGTTCTTTTTTTGCGATAAAAAATAAATGCAATTCTGCATCTTTATCAAATATGCTTTGATAAACAGTCAGCACGTCTCTTTACCAGAGACCTGTAGATAAAGCACCTTGGTTAGGATATCATGAATAAAGTACTCTGTCAACCAGTGTTATGTATTTTTTTTAGCCATTTGAAATTAAAAAAAGGACGCTATCTTTTTCCAATCATTCAATATAAAATAGCTATGAATAGAGACGAAAGAAAAGGTGGGAACAACAGATGAATTTGAAACAAGCAGCTGGAATTGAAGCAGCTAAATTTGTGAAGGACGGAATGATCGTTGGTTTGGGTACCGGTTCTACAGCCTATTATATGGTAGAAGAAATCGGTAGAAGAATGCGTGAAGAAGGATTAAACATCACTGGTGTCACTACATCGAATGCCACTAAAGAACAAGCAGAAAAATTAGGTATCCCTCTTAAGAGTATTGATGAAGTACCCGTAGTTGATCTCACGATCGATGGTGCTGATGAAATCAGTAAAGCATTTCAAGGAATTAAAGGTGGTGGCGCAGCATTACTTTTTGAAAAAATTGTTGCTACGTATTCAAAACAAGTCATTTGGATCGTTGATGAATCAAAATTAGTGGAGCAACTTGGGCAGTTCCCTCTTCCAGTAGAAGTGATTCCTTATGGCGCTCAACAATTGATGCGGATCTTTGATGAGAAAGGTTACCAGCCTGTTTTACGTCAAACCGAAACAGGTCAGATAGTCAAAACAGACAGTGGTCATTACATTATTGACCTACATTTAGAAGTGATCAATGACCCTGAAGCTTTGGCAACGTACCTTGATCAACTGGTTGGTGTCGTTGAACATGGACTGTTTTTAAATATGGTTTCAAAAGTCGTCGTCGGCTCCGCACAAGGCGTATCAATTATCGACTCACCTCATCAAAAATAACAACCCTGATATTAGTTATAAAAATTAGCAAAAATAGTTCATTTTAAAAACATAAAAAAACTATCTTTTCAATGGACTTTATGCTACATTTTTACTGTTATCTATAGACAGAAAATCATTGCTAGAAAGGAATCACCATGAAGATTATTGGTTATGCACGCACAACCATAAATGATGTTGATCTTACAACACAAGTGGAGCAACTCTCTAATTTTGGTTGTCAGGAGATTTTTCACGAGACATACAAGTCTAAAGATGCGGTGTCTAATAATATTTGTTTAGAAAAAGTAATCAAGGAAATGCGACAAGGCGATACTTTAGTTATCTGTCAACTTCATCGTCTAGGGAAGTCCACTCGTCAGCTAACAGAACTCACACAATTATTCAAAGATCGTGGCTTACACCTAGTTAGTATCCAAGAAGAGATCGATACGCGTACACCGATGGGGAAAATCTATTTTCAACTAATGGAAGGATTAGCCATTATGGAGTGCTCTTTAATCAAGGAACGGACACTTGTTGGGTTAGATGAAGCACGTAAAAAAGGTAAAATCGGGGGTCGTCCAAAAATCGATCCAAAAACAATTAAAAAAATTCGTCGGCTTTATTATGAAAAAAAAGAAACGATCCAATTAATTTCTACTAAATGTGGTGTATCAGTCGGAACCTGTTATAAATATATCAACCTTCCAGAAAAAGAGATTCAGCAATTATCTTAAACGACTGCCTACATCTTGATATTCTTTCATTTAAAAATGGATTGGCACAACAAACGCAGACTGTCTGCTAAAGACGAAGCAACTGTATATAATGAATAGGTAGGTGGATCAATGTCAAAGTAGTCATTGACCCACCTACCTCTGTTTATCTGTCACTGTAAGAATTATTTTTGTTTTTTTATCTGTCTATCTTCTGATTTTCCCTTTCATTAACTTCATTTTTCAATGGAAATCTAGTCAAAAAAATTGTACAATAAAGCAGAACTGAAATTTTCAGAAATATAACCTATTTTAAAGGAGAGCTAAACATGCCAAAATTAGTTTTTTCTCGTCATGGTCTTAGTGAATGGAATGCATTAAACCAATTTACTGGTTGGGCTGACGTAAACTTAGCACCAGAAGGAATCGAAGAAGCCAAAGAAGGCGGACGCAAAATCAAAGAAGCTGGAATTGAATTTGATGTTGCTTACACTTCAGTTTTAACTCGTGCCATCAAAACATGTAATTTGATTTTAGAACACTCAGATCAACTTTGGGTTCCTCAAATCAAATCATGGCGCTTAAACGAACGTCATTATGGTAAATTACAAGGATTGAACAAAAAAGAAACAGCTGAAAAATATGGAGATGACCAAGTACACATTTGGCGTCGTTCATACGACACTCTTCCTCCATTGATGGACGAAAGTGACGAAGGTTCTGCTGCAAACGATCGTCGTTATGCAATGTTAGACAAACGCGATATTCCTGGTGGCGAAAACTTGAAAGTTACTTTAGAACGTGCTTTACCATTCTGGCAAGACGAAATTGCTCCAGCTTTACTAGACAACAAAACTGTTTTAGTAGCTGCACATG
The DNA here is from genome assembly GCF_051711005.1 of Enterococcus sp. DIV1682a. NCBI lineage: Bacteria > Bacillati > Bacillota > Bacilli > Lactobacillales > Enterococcaceae > Enterococcus > Enterococcus sp. DIV1682a. The sequence continues at coordinate 53,902 of NZ_JBIOLT010000001.1, read as the reverse complement.
GTAACTCTCTACGTGCTTTAGCAAAACACATCGAAGGAATTTCTGATGAAGATATCATGGATCTTGAAATTCCAACTGGTCAACCACTTGTTTATGAATTAAACGATGATTTGACAGTTGCTAAAAAATACTATCTATAATAAATAAAAAAAGTGGGCAAGCGATTCAATTGAATCACTCGCTCACTTCTTTTATTAATCTGCGATTGCTGTTTCTAAACCGACCTCGATCATTTCGTTAAATGTCGTTTGTCGTTCTTCTGCAGTTGTTTCTTCTCCGGTAAGCAAATGGTCACTCACCGTCATGATTGCTAATGTTTGGACATGATATTTTGCTCCTAAATAGTATAAAGCAGCTGCTTCCATTTCTACACCTAGCACACCTAATTCAGCTAATTTAAACGTTTCTGTTGAATCATCTTTATAAAATGAATCTTCCGAGAGAACATTCCCTACATGTGTGGTAAATCCTTTGTCTTTTGAAATTTCATACGCCTTCAACAATAAATTAAAATCACTGATCGGCGGAAAATGAAAGGCTTGGAAATTTTTCTCGATCATCGAAGAACTAGTAGCTGCTCCTTGAGCTAAAACAAGATCACGAACATGGACATCTTTAGATAATGCACCACATGTGCCCACTCGTATCAATTTTTTTACACCGTATGAATGAATCAATTCATGGGCATAGATCGTCGCTGACGGCATCCCCATCCCCGTTCCTTGTACCGAAACACGTTCGCCTTTGTAGGTTCCAGTAAAACCTAACATCCCACGAACTTGGTTGTAACATACTGGATCTTCTAAAAATGTTTCAGCAATATATTTTGCTCGTAAAGGATCGCCTGGAAGTAGTATTTTATCAGCGATCTCTCCTTGTTTTGCTTCAATGTGTACGCTCATCTGACACTCTCCTTGATTCAGTTATAGTAATACTAATACTTCTTTAATCAATGCCTTAAATGATTGTTTGACACGTTGCGTTGTTTCCACCACTTCTTCATGGTTAAGGTTCGCTTGCATGCCTGCTGCTAAATTAGTGATACATGAAATGCCGAGAACTTTCAATCCGCTATGTGCTGCAACGATCACTTCTGGCACAGTGGACATTCCGACTGCATCTGCTCCCATCGTACGTGACATCCGAATCTCTGCAGGTGTTTCGTATGTTGGTCCAGAATAGCCCATGTATACCCCTTCTTTAAGAGTCAAATCTAATTGGCTCGCAGCCTCTTTGGCTACTTCACGGTAAGTTAAGGTATACGCCTCGCTCATATCAGGGAAGCGTGGACCGATCTCATCTTCGTTAGGACCAATCAATGGGTTTTGACCTGTGAAGTTGATATGATCAGTAATCAACATCAAATCGCCAGGAACAAATGATTCATTTACCCCACCACTTGCATTCGTGACAATCACCGAATGAGCCTTTAATGCTGCCATTACCCGCACAGGATAAGTGACAGTTTGCATTGAATGACCTTCATAAAAATGGAATCGTCCTTGCATTGCCAGAACTTTTTTACCAGACAAGGTACCATAGACTAATTGACCAGCATGGCCGACAACTGTTGATGTTGGGAAAAATGGGATTTGGTCATAAGGAATCACGATCGCTTCCTCGATTTCTTCCGCTAACTCTCCTAAACCTGAACCTAAGATCAAACCAAAATCAATTTCTTTTACGCCCTTTTCTAGAATAAATTGAGTCGTTTCTTGTAACATTTCGCTTAATTGGGTCATTTACTTTCTCCTATTAACTATTTTTTTCTACAGAAGTCAAGAGGTTAGAAGCCCTGTCGTTCGACTAGCTAAAAAAACAGGTATGCTTGATTAACAGGGCTTTTTCACCTCTTGATTGATACTGTTAAAGCAAGATGGCTCTTTGAACAAAATGATTGACCTATCTTAGTTACGCTTTTTCAGGTCAAATTTTCAAACGCGGTCTGTCATTCCTATTTCAAAAGTTTTAAGAAACTTTCGCCGTTTTCGGTAGCAGGAACATCGAAGTTTTCAGCAATCGTTGCTGCGATATCTGAATAGTAGCCTTGTGGCAAGCTTCCTTGTCCTTGCATTTTTTTGCTGAAAACTAATAATGGTACATATTCACGTGTATGATCTGTTCCAGGGAATGTTGGATCATTTCCATGGTCAGCAGTAATCATCAGTAAGTCGTCCTCTGCCATTGCCTCTAATATTTCAGGAATACGTAAATCAAAATCTTCAATTGCGTGGGCATAACCTACCACATCCCGACGATGTCCAAATAATGCATCAAAATCAACTAAATTAGTAAAACTGATCCCTGTAAACTCTTTTTTCATCACATTTAATAATTGGTCAACGCCATCCATGTTGCTTTTCGTACGGACGAACTCTGTAATTCCTTGACCGTTGAAGATATCGTTGATTTTTCCAACAGCGATAACGTCTTTTCCTGCTTCTTTTAATGAATCTAAAACCGTATGCCCGAATGGATCCAATGCGTAATCATGTCGGTTGCTCGTACGAGTAAAATTACCAGGTTCTCCAACGTAAGGTCGCGCAATAATTCGACCAATCATGTATGGGTCGTCTTTAGTAATGTCACGAACGAACTGACAAATCCGATAAAGTTCTTCTAAAGGAATAATTTCTTCATGTGCAGCAATTTGTAAAACTGGATCTGCGGACGTATAGACGATCAAATCACCAGTTTTCATTTGATGTTCACCATAGTCATCTATAACAGCGGTTCCACTATATGGTTGATTGCAAACAATTTTGCGTCCTGAGAAGTCTTCGATTTGTTTGAGTAATTCATCAGGGAAACCGTTAGGAAATACTCGAAATGGTGTCTTGATGTTCAGACCCATGATTTCCCAGTGACCGGTCATTGTATCTTTTCCTACAGATACTTCCTCCAATTTAGTGGCATAGCCTTGGTGGTTTTTAACCGCTTCGACACCTTCTAATGGGCGAATCGTTCCTAATCCTAACTGTTCTAAATGAGGAATTGTCAAACCAGCTTCTTTTGCGATATGCCCTAGTGTATCTGAACCTTTATCACCAAATTTTTCAGCATCTGGCGCTTCGCCGATTCCTACTGAATCCATGACAATCAAATGTACGCGTTTAAACATGATTATTCCTTCTTTCTTTTTTATTATTGCTATTAAATCAAAAAGGGCGAGTCGAAAAAACATTTCCCGTAACCCACCCTTTTTATTCACTAAAAGTTTATTTTGATTTTATATAATTTTTACCGTTTGCTTTAGGTCCAGATGCTTTTCCTAAGAACGCTACTAACACAATAACGGTTAATAGGTAAGGTGCAATCTGCAGCAATACTGGCGGTATCGAAGAAATCACTGGTAATTGAGCCCCGATGATACTTAAACTTTGCGCAAAACCAAAGAATAAAGAAGCGCCCATGGCCCCTAGTGGATTCCATTTACCGAAGATCATAGCAGCCATTGAGATAAACCCTTGACCTACGATCGTTCCGGCAGAGAAATTCCCTGAAATCGATTGAGCGAATACTGCGCCACCCATTCCGCCAAGTAAACCAGAGATCAATACCCCAGAATAACGCATCGCGTAAACATTGATTCCCAATGTATCCGCTGCTTGAGGATTTTCACCCACTGAGCGTAAGCGAAGTCCAAACTTTGTCTTAAAGATAATAAACCAAGCAAGAATCGCAATTAAAATGGCACAATAAGCTGGTAAAAATGTATTTTTAAAGAAAATTGGTCCAATCACAGGGATTTTTGATAATCCAGGAAATGAGAAATATCCTAAGTTAACTGAAATGTTATCAGTTTGTCCTTTTCCATACCATGTTTTAATTAAAAATACACCCAAAGCTGGTGCCATCAAGTTGATAACTGTCCCGCTGATGATATGGTCTGCACGTAAACTAACAGTTGCTACTGCATGTAATAAAGAGAATAACACACCAACTATCCCACCGACTAAAATAGCGATCCATGGTGTCATGTCTCCTAAGGTAGGACTCATGGTTAGATTAAATACTACCGCACTGAAAGCACCCATAACCATGATGCCTTCTAAACCTACATTGACAATCCCACTTCGTTCAGAAAAAGTTCCACCTAAAGATGTAAGAATTAATGGTGTTGAATAAACCAACGTTGAAGTGAGGATTAAAGCAATTAACTCAGTTGTTGACATTATAATTCTCCTCCTTCTTGACTCTGATTTGTTGGTTTCGATTCAACAGTCTCCACGATCGCTTCTTGTTTTTTACCTTGGAAGAATTTTGCCATAATGAAACGAATCAAGAAGTTGATCCCAACAAAGAAAATAATCAATGCAATCGATACATTTACGATTTCAAATGGTATACCGGCACCTGTTTGCATCCCCAAACCACCGATTTTCAAGATACTGAACAAGAGTGCTGAAAGTAAAATTCCAATCGCTGAACCAGAACCTAACAGTGACACAGCCATTCCGTCAAATCCGATGGCTAATGAAGTTGTTTGGACGAAAAAGTTTTGATACGTTCCTAATCCTTCGACTACTCCACCAAGTCCTGCTAAAGCGCCTGAAATCATCATGGAGAAGACGATCGTACGTTTACTACTCATTCCAGCATACTCAGAAGCAAAAGGATTTAGACCTACCGAACGAATTTCAAAGCCTAACGTCGTTTTCTTCATCAATAGCCAAACAACAACCAGTGCAATCAATGCTAAAAACAAACCAGCATTTACACGAGAACCGCCAAACATTTGTGTCAGCCAAGGTAATCTAAGAGAAGCATTTTGCCCAATCAAATTTGAAGAATCTAAGCTTGAACGATACGTGTCTGGCATGATGTCATGTAAAGCAAAAGTACTTAAATAAAGTAAAATATAGTTCATCATAATAGTGACGATTACTTCACTTGTACCGAAAAAGGCTCTTAACACCCCTGGGATAGCCGCAGCCAAGGCTCCTGCCAAAGCACCTAAAATCACACAAGTCGGTAATAAAATGACTTTTGGCAGATCAGGAAAGGCAAGTGCTACCCACACACTAACGATCCAACCACAGAGTGCTTGTCCCGAAAGCCCGATATTGAAGAATCCTGCTGAGTTCGCAACAGAAAAACCTAATGCAGTAAAAATCAACGGTGTTGCTTGCCGTAATGTTTCACCAATACTTCTTTGAGAACCAAGGGACGCATTTAACATTGAAGAATAACCTTGGCCTGGGTTATAACCAAAAGCTGCCATCAAGATAGCACCTAAAACTAAACCTAGAATTACCGAAAAAATAGGAACTAGGAGATTACGTATCTTTTCATTGCGATCATTCATGTGCGCCACCAACCTTTTCTAACTCTTTTCTTGCTTCTGCTAAAGAATAGCCCGCCATAAGTAATCCTAGTTCATTTTCAGAAGTTTCTTTTGGATCAACGATTCCCACGATTTTTCCTTCGTGGAGTACCGCAATACGATCAGAAACATTCAAAATTTCTTCTAATTCAAAACTAATCAATAAGACCGCTTTGTATTTGTCTCTTTGTTCAATCAAACGTTTATGAATAAACTCGATTGCTCCAACATCTAGCCCACGTGTCGGATTAGCAACGATCAACAAGTCAGGATCACGATCGATTTCCCGAGCAATAATTGCTTTTTGTTGATTCCCACCTGATAATGCTTTTGCTGGCACAAGTTCATTCGTTGTTCGAACATCATACTCTTCGATTAATTCTCGTGCATGTTCATTGATCAACGAATAATTCAATAAGCCATTTCTACTGTAAGGTTTTTGGTAATAATTTTGTAAAGCAATATTCTCCGCTAACGTCATATCCAACACTAAGCCATACTTATGACGGTCTTCGGGCACATGTCCTACACCAGCCTCCGTAATTTTTCTTGGCTTTTTATTCGTGATATCTTCATCTTTTAAGCGAATTGTTCCACTTTCTGCTTTACGTAAACCGGTTAACGCCTGGATCAATTCTGACTGTCCGTTACCATCAATACCAGCAATTCCTAAAACTTCTCCTGCTCGTACTTCTAAACTTAGATCTTTGACTGCGTCCAATCCTCGGTTTTCTTTAACCACTAGATTTTCAATCGATAACACAACTTCTTGAGGCTGACTTTCTTTCTTCATTGTCTTAAATGAAACCGTACGTCCAACCATCATATCTGCCAATTGTTGTGAAGAGACATCTTTTACATTTACTGTACCAATCCCTTTACCACGACGGATAACTGTACAACGATCTGCTACAGCTTTAATCTCATCTAACTTATGGGTGATCAAAATGATCGATTTTCCTTCTTTGACCAACTCTTTCATGATTACAATCAGTTCGTCAATCTCTTGTGGCGTTAATACCGCTGTAGGTTCGTCAAAAATCAAGACATCTGCCCCACGATAAAGTGTTTTTAAGATTTCTACCCGTTGTTCCATTCCAACAGAGATATCTCGGACATACGCATCAGGATTGACCGATAAACCATATTGTTCAGAAAGCTTTTGGATTTCTTCACGTGCTTGGCGACGATCAAGTACCCCTGCTCGACTTGGCTCACTTCCCAAAACAATATTTTCAGTAACAGTAAATGCATCCACAAGCATAAAGTGCTGATGGACCATTCCGATACCTAGTTGGTTCGCTTTTGTCGGACTTGTAATTTTCACTTCTTTCCCATGCATCAGTATTTCACCTGATGTTGGCTCTAAAAGGCCTGAGAGCACATTCATCAAGGTTGATTTTCCGGCACCATTTTCTCCAAGTAAAGCGTGGATCTCTCCTGCTTTCACTTGCAAGTTGATGTTGTCATTTGCTTTGAACGTACCAAACTGTTTGGTGATATTCCGCATTTCGATGACAATATTTTCTTGAACCACAATTTTTCACATCCTAACGATTTCTATCTAGGCAACGATTAACAAAGATTTTTCATAAAATCTCAAATTGAAGCAAAAACTTCAGGGGATTATTCCCTTATCAAGAGGCTGTGAAAGAAGCGTTTAGCTCCGAGCAAATAAGAGAGGATTTTTTAAAATAGCTTCTCATATTTTTAAAAATCATCGCTTATTGTTGAGGAGCTGCTTCTTGAACGCCGTTTAGCAAGAGGCTGTGAGCAGCATGTTCTACTTCAAGAATTAAGAACAAAAAAACGAAAATAGCTTTTCAGCAACATCTTGATAAAGAAACAATCGTTAGTTATTTACTAAACCATAGCCTTGTTAAACAATTGTCCAACAAGGCTATAGAAATTCGTTTGATTATTTTTCAGGAGTTTCTGGTACTTTAATATCTCCTGAGATGATTTTTTCTTTTGCTTCATTCACAGCTTTTTCTGCTTTTTCTGAAAGTTGACCTTTTGTGATACCAACACCGTCTTCTTTCAATCCGTAAACGGTATGTTCTCCACCAGGGAAATCACCGTCAGCTGATTTTTGAGCTAAGTCTTCAACAACAGTTCCTACACCTTTTAGAGTTGATGTCAAAGTAAAGTTTTTCTTTTCACCATTTAAAGTGTATTCGCCTTCGTCAGATTGGTCTCGGTCAACCCCGATAACCCAAACTTTTTTGTCGCCTGATTCGTTTAATGATTTCGCTTCTTGGAATACACCGTTACCAGTACCACCAGATGCGTGGAAAATGATATCTGCATTTTGTGCATACATTCCTTGAGCAATTGAACGTCCTTTATCTGGCGCTGAGAAGTCTCCTGCATATTGATTCAAGACTTTAATTTCTTTGTTTAATGCTTTTGCACCAGCATCTACACCAGCTTTGAATCCTGCGTCAAAACGATCGATTACTTCACCTTTTACCCCACCAATGAAACCAACAGTGTTTGTTTCAGTTGTGTAAGCTGCGGCAATCCCAGCAAGATAAGAAGCTTCGTTATCTTTAAATGTTGCTGAAACCACGTTGTCTTTGCCGTCGATAACGTCATCAATAATAGCAAAGTTTGTTTCAGGATTTGATGCAGCTTGCTCTTCAATAGCTGGCTTCAATTTATAACCAATACCAAAGATTGTTTTAAAACCTGCATTCAAAGCTTGGTCAATATTAGGGATATAATCTGATTCATTTGCTGATTGGAAATATTGGAACCCATCATTCCCACGTGATAGATCATGATCTTTCCCCCAAGCTTGTAGTCCTTCCCAAGCTGACTGGTTGAATGAACGGTCATCAACACCGCCCGTATCTGTGATCAATGCTGCAGTTGCTGTTTTTGAACCGCTGTTTCCACCGGTTGAATCAGTTGAATCTGATCCGCTGCCACATGCGCCCAATAATAACCCAGCAGATAACGCTACAGCACTTAAACCAAATAATTTTGCTTTTTTCATTTCTGTAAAGCCCCCTAAAATAATTGTTTTATTTTTCAACAGTCAGCTGACTGAATGAACATGAGTGATAATTCTATAGATCTTTTTCTGTAAAGGCGTAAGGTAATAGTTCTTTAACCGTCATTGCCTTAGTCACACCGTTATCCCCTACTAAAGTTACCGGCATGTCTGGTACACAAAACTCAGCCATTACTTGACGACAAGCACCACAAGGAGAAATTGGCTCTGGCGTATGACCAGCCACTACTAAATGAGTAAACTCTTTTTCTCCTTCAGAAACAGCTTTGAAAAAAGCCGTGCGCTCCGCACAATTGGTTAAACCAAACGAGGCATTTTCGATGTTGACTCCTTGATACGTTTTTCCAGATTCAGTGACTAAACATGCACCTACTGGAAAATGTGAATATGGTACATATGCTTTATCCAATGCTTCTACTGCAATGTTGATCCATTCTTGCTTCACTTCTGTCATAAGCTTCCCCTTACTACTTAATAGCCTTCGCCAGTAGATCCTGACATAATCGAAACTCCTGCACTGGTACCAATTCTTGTCGCACCAGCTTCAATCATTGCCAAAGCTTCAGCTTCGTTATGGATACCACCAGATGCTTTCACACCCATTTCAGGTCCAACAGTTTCACGCATTAAACGAACATCTTCGACTTTTGCTCCTCCAGTTGAAAATCCTGTAGAAGTTTTAACAAAGTCTGCCCCAGCAGCTTTTGCCAGCTCACAAGCTTTTACAATTTCCTCATGATTTAATAAAGCTGTTTCGATGATGACTTTGACTAAAGCACGATCTTTGGCCGCTGCAACCACTGCTTCAATATCTTTTTGGACTTTATCAAACTGTTGAGACTTCATTGCCCCAATATTGATGACCATATCCACTTCATCTGCGCCATTTTCAATCGCATTTGTAGTTTCAAAAGCCTTAGTTTCAGCAGTATTAGCTCCTAAAGGAAAGCCGATTACTGTACATACTGCCACTGGTTCGCCTTTTAATTGTTCTTTTGCTAGTGCAACCCATGTTGGGTTGATACAAACAGAATAGAAATGGTATTTCTTTGCTTCTTCAATAATTCGCATAACGTCTTCTTGAGAAGCATCTGCTTTTAAGATGGTGTGATCGATCATTCGGTTCAATTCCATTTTTTTCTCTCCTTTTATTCGGTGATGATATCATGTATCAATGTAGGCTTTTCAGCCGAGTCACTAATTTGGATATTTTGATAGAGCAATTCTTGAACAGAAGAAATCTCTTTTGTATTACTGTAGATTGTCAACAATGATTCTCCCTCTTTTACAGGATCACCAATTTTTTTATTTAATTTAAGACCAACTGCGTGATCAATATCATCTTCTTTAGTTTTGCGTCCTGCACCTAACATCATAGCTGCAATCCCCAACTCATTCGCAACGAGTTTTGAGACAATACCACTCGCTTTGGCTGGCAACTCAACAACATACTTAGCTGTCAGTAATCGTTCTGGTTGGTCTACGATAGAGTCATCTCCACCTTGATTACGGATCATTTCCTTAAATTTGTCTAAGGCTTTGCCAGATTCTAGTGCTTCTTGCAGTAAACTTCTAGCTTCTTCGATTGTTGCTGCTTGATTGGCTAAGACAACCATCTGACTTCCTAATGCATAACACATTTCCAGCAAGTCTTCTGGTCCATTGCCGTTTAACGTTTCAATTGCTTCCACAACTTCAAGACTATTACCAATTGCTTCACCAAGAGGTTCAGACATATCAGAAATTACGGCTACTGTCTGACGATGAGCTAATTTTCCAATACTAGTCATTGTTTTTGCTAAACGTCTAGCATCTTCAATATTCTTCATAAAGGCGCCGTCACCTGTCGTCACGTCTAAAACGATCGCATCTGCTCCTGCGGCAATTTTCTTACTCATGATCGAACTGGCAATCAAAGGAATCGAATCCACTGTCGCAGTCACATCCCGCAAAGCATAAAGTTTTTTATCTGCTGGTGCAAGATTTCCTGATTGTCCAATAACAGCCACTTTACTCTCATTGACAATTCGGATAAACGCTTCATCAGAAAGCTCGATTTGAAATCCAGGAATTGCTTCTAGTTTATCCAGCGTACCACCTGTATACCCCAAACCTCTACCAGACATTTTGGCAACTGTAACACCCACACTTGCAACTAAAGGCGCTAAGATCAACGTTGTCGTATCTCCCACACCACCTGTAGAGTGTTTATCCACTTTGATCCCATCTAAAGGACTTAAATCAATGACATCTCCTGAGTGGGCAATGGCAAGTGTTAAATCCGTGATTTCTCTATCGGTCATATCTTGATAAAAGATCGCCATCAACAATGCGCTGATTTGATAATCTGGAATTTCACCATTCGTGTATTTTGTAATAATATACTCGATTTCTTTTGTCGATAATTCATTTCCGTCTCGCTTTTTTTCAATCAGATCCACCATTCGCATTGCTTGATCCTCCTCGTCTTCATTCGGTATTATACAGGAATTTTCCAAAAGGTAAACCACTTTAGTAAACCAGTTTACTAAGAATACAAAGAGCTACTCACCGCCTTTGTAAACACTTACATAAGCAATATAACGCTGAGTTATCCCTTTGTCAATGTTTTTATGCTCTCACGAATAATTAATTTTGTTTCAAAGACTTTGTTCGGAACTTTGCGTTGTGGGAACTCGATCGTGTCGATCAAAAATCTTGCGGCATAAAATCCAATATCAGAACTTGGCTGTTTCACTGTTGTCAATTGAGGGATCATATACTCGGATAACTTCAACCCATCGAAACCAATAACTGAAATATCATCGGGGATTTTTTTGCCTAATTCATCAATCGCTTGGTAACAACCAATCGCCATTGCATCATTTCCACAAAAAATTGCTGTAAGATCTTTGTGCTTTAAGAGCCGTTTAGACGCCTCGTATCCACCTTGGACCGTCAACTCCCCTTGTTCTACATACTTTCCATTGAAAGGGATTCCATGATCCTTTAGTGCATGACGATACCCGTTGAATCGTTCTTCTAACTGGTAATAGCCTGTTGTTTCTTTGAGCATACCGATTTTGGTATGACCGTTCTTAATAAACAAAGAAACTGCTTGATAAGCCCCCTCATACTCTTTTACGATCAACCGACCATTATCTCTGGTATTCAATCCACGATCAATCAAAATAATCGGCATATTTTTATAAAAACCACTATCTAAAGAATAGTCATCTGGCAAAACATTGGGCGTAGCCAATAAGATTCCATCCACTGAGCGATGAGCCAATTCTTTTAAATACTTGATTTCATTTTCTTGACTATGACGAGAGTTGCAAAGCATGATCACATACCCCAGTGGATTCAAATAACTCTCGACCCCTTCAATCAATTTAGAAAAGAAGAAGTCAGTGACATCTGGCACGATCATACCAATCGTTTTAGAATGACGATTGATCACATTCGAGGCAAAGTAATCTGGTTTATAATGGTGCTCGTTAACAATATTCAGGACTTTTTTTCGTGTTTTATCACTAAAGCGGCTCCCTTTATTATTTAAAATTTGTGATACAGTGGTGACTGAAACACCTGCCATTTCTGCAATGTCTCTGATCGTTAGTTTCACTTCTTCTCCTCCTTTATGATGTAAATTCTTTTTTAGTTTACCAAAAGCATATAAAAAAGAATAGATAGAAAAAAATAAGAAAAAATCTTTTATTCACTAATAAAAATAAATAGCTTGGAAAGTGCCAATTTCCTAAACTGACTTCTTAAAAACTTCTGTAACTGCCGATCATCTGTCATTGTTCTTCTCTTTCATAGGAGTTTTTTCATTGGCTTGAGTAACTAGCGATTGATCTTTTCTATTATTGATTGCACTAGTTACTTTCTCACTCAAAGAAGACTTCTGACTTTGGGTTACTAAATGATCAGCAGCTATATGTTCAGAATCCCGTTTTTCAATCGCTCCTACCATTCCATCTACCTGCTTGAGAAGTATTTTTTTCTCATCATGAGCTATCTCCTGATCGTTTAAGATTTCATTATGGAGTTCTAGAATCTTTTCTCGAACAGATGAAAAAAGTTGAAGCTCTTTTTGATAACCTGCCGTTCGATCCGTGGCGATCATCGTTGTTAGCTGTTCAAGGAAAGGTTTTTTATTTTCAATAGGAATCTTTGGATCTTGCCTTACTTGTTGCCTAAGATTTAAAAAGTTTAAATCATGTTTATCGACTGCCTGAAAATAGTCTGCCGTATTTCCTTTCATAAGAAGCTCTCCGATATCCATAGCTAGCCTCTGCTCTTCATTCTCTTGCAAATCTTTTTTAGTCAGCGTAGCTTGTTGACTGCCTTTTTCTTGTTCATCCTTGGGAACAGAAATCTTTCCCCCATCCCCTATCAGTTGTTTCTCCTGGCTCTCAAATCTATTTATGGCATCAAAGAGTCCTGTTCTTATCTTTAGAATTTTTTGTAACTTTTGTTCGTATTTAATCATGCGATGATCAATTTGTTGCTCCTTCTTCGTCTTTTGAGAAACCTCTTGTTGGTATCCTAATTGTATATTTTGAACGTGAGACTTTAAAACAAGAGCAACAAGTGTGGAATCTTGCCGATTTTCTCCACCAACTCGTTGATTTTTTGCTGTTGGTTCCTTTAACTCAGATAAAACGATTACTTTCAAATGTGGAGGGATTCGTTCCTCTTGATTGATTCTTTTAATCATTTCCTCTTCCCATTTATTTTCACTTATAAATCGTTGGCACTCTTTGATATCACTTTGAGCAGTTACATGTTCCTTTTGTTTTTCATTACTATTCGTGGCTTTTTCTATTTGTTCAAAAAGCGGCTGATAGGTTTTATCCGTTGCCACTCGTTCTTTTAGTACTTCTAACAGTTGCTTTCTAATGAAAAATTCCTGTTTGATAACTGATATTTTTTTGATGTTGTTCTTTTTCGCTTCCTCTGAGGGATTAATTTCAGAAATGAGAGCTTTTTTTATTTCTTCTGAATACTCTTTGCTTTGTTTGATGCTAGCTACCACTTCTCGGGTCAATTGTTTGTCACTCATCAGTGCTTTATATGTATCTAGTTTTTCTTGAGCCACTTGTTTTCTTACTAATTCTTCGGTCAACACATTCTTTGTTAGCCAATCCAAATTTGACTCATCTTTGATTCGTTTGAGCAAGTCAATTCGCTCTTGTGGTACATCTTTTTTGAACATCTTATGTAAATCCTTATTTTTTTCACTTAGATCCGCGACTGCTTCTTCAAACAGTATAGCTTGACTATTAAATTTGGCGATACGTGCATCTAAATCGTTATGAAGTGCTTGTTTTTCTTCTGGAGTCAATCCATCTTGATGATCAATTTGTTCTTTCACATGTTTTACTTTAGAATAATCTGCCACACTTCTAATACTAACAAACTCCCAATAGACTGTTTTATTTCTCTGTGAAAGCTTGTCAAGCGTTGCCGCAGGACGATTTTGAATTTCTTGATTTAAATTGTCTCGTCGCTGATCGTTGGGAATCGTATGGGTTAGAAATTCTTTTACCAGTTGTTCCCTCTCTGAGCGAGAAAAATCAAGTAGTTCAAACAGCAGCATGTTTCCAACAAATAGGACATCGTTGTTTTTTTGAGAATGGTAGCCTTTTTTGATCTGAGCAAATTTCTTTGGCTTTTTTTGGTAAAGCTTAATCATAGGCTTGTCGTTCATGATTTGAGTGAACCCGTTCTTAGTATCTCGATTCTTAAGTAAGAAATCAAATTTTTCTTGATCTTTCCATATCAATAGATTTTTATACTTAGACACCAGCGTGGGACGATACTGATGCAAACCATGATGTACTAATCCATCTAAGAGATCTAAAAGTTCATTTGTTAAAGCAACATGTTGATCATCTGGCTGAACTTCACTTTTTTCTCTTTTGCTATTTAATTTTTCTCTTTTCGTTTTATTGTTCTGGACGATCCCCTTCGCCTTTTCTTCCCATGCTTTAAATGTTGTAGCCATTTCGACATGGTCTTTTTCTAAATACCTTAATACGTTTTCCTGGTTATACATGGGTAATTCTAAAATAGATTTAGTATCTACTATCATTCTGGTTTGTGTCATTTTTTTATTCTCCTTTCAAGTCACTCAAATTTTTCAATACCATGCTAGTTTTGTTTTCTAAAAAAGGAAGAAACGTTATTCAATTATTAGCTCCTTGAAATACGCCACTTTTCAATAGGAAAAAGTTCCACTAGTTAGCGAAGTGTCTCACTCCTGTCATCAACTTTTTTACGATCTCCATATTCCCATGACCTAGAGTACCTATCGCCTGTTTTTTAATAGAAGGAAAGGGACAAAAATAAACCGAAGGACCCGCAAATAGTTACTTCTATTTTAGGATTCTTCGGTTGCTTTTAGAGTGTGTTATTTTGTCATAGCTTTTTATTTAGTCTCAAACACCACAATCAAACAGTTATTCTTTGATACTTTTGATGATATAGTACCCTTTCTCTTTATGGACGATTTCAGCATTCCCAAAGGTCTCTGCCATTTTGCTTTTTGCACTAGGAGCCCCTTGTTTTTTTTGAATGACAATGGTTAGTGTTCCACCCGATTTTAACCTTGGATATGCTTCGGTTAAAATTTCGTGTACCACTTTTTTACCGGCACGAATTGGCGGATTGCTGACGATTGCTGCATAAGTTTCTTCATGAACTGCTTCATAGATATTCGATTGATGAATATCCACCTGTTTGATCCCATTGCGGTTCGCATTTCCTTGAGCTAATTCTACTGCCCGAGAGTTAATATCGACCATCTCAACAAATCGCTGACTAGCAAAAGCGATCGCCAATCCAATCGGACCATAGCCACAACCAACATCCAAAATTTTGCCATCAGCTGGCAGCTCTTCCCAATTAAAGGTATCAATTAACACTCGTGAACCAAAGTCGACTGTTTCACGTGAAAATACTCCTGAATCTGTTACAAATTGGAAGTTTTTTCCTTTTAATTCAAATGACCATTGTTCAAAGTCATGTTCTGTCGTTGGCTCTTGCGAATAATAATGATTCGTCATATCGTTCATCCTTTTTATATTGTTTCTTGTTTCTTGTTTCTTGTTTCTTGTTTCTTAGTCTATCCTTTTATCAATTGGCATGCAATGTCTATTTTTCCTAGTTTAAATAAATAGTTGATCAGAAACACGAACAGAATGAATTTTGATATGTCATCCTTTTTATTTATTCAGTTAACAGTTATTCACTTAAAAATAAGAGACTTATAACCATTCTCGTTTAGTGGTGGGGTTTAGCCGTGTTTTATGTTAAAATGATTCCATTGATGGGAGAATGCAGGAGGCTATTATGAATGATCCAATGAACTACTACCGTGTGGCAAGAGAAGAATGGCGTGAATTTTATCGTAATGGACAAGCACCTTTGACCCAAGACGAGCTAGATAACATCAAAAGTTTAAATGACCGTATTTCAATGCAAGATGTTCGAGATATCTATGTTCCTCTTGCTCATTTGATTTATCTATATATGAAAGAATTTGAATCTCTTTCGTTAAGTAAAGGTCTATTTCTTCATAAATATGTCGAAGTACCGCCATTTATTATTGGAATTGCTGGGAGTGTTGCCGTTGGAAAAAGCACAACAGCTCGCCTGTTACAAACGATCTTATCACGTACATTTAAACGCAGGAATGTTCAGTTGATTACAACTGATGGTTTTTTATATCCTAATGAAACGTTAAAAGAACGAGGGATCATGAATCGTAAAGGGTTCCCAGAAAGTTATGATATGGAGATGTTGATTGATTTTCTTAATCGAGTAAAATCCGGTCAGGAAGAAATAAAAGTACCTGTTTATTCACATGACATTTACAATATCATTCCTGGCGAATATGAATTGATCCAACAACCTGATATTCTGATTGTTGAAGGAATCAACACGCTGCAACTGCCTGCTAATCAACAAATCTATGTCAGTGATTTTTTTGATTTTTCTGTTTATGTTGATGCTGATTCATCATTAATTGAAAAATGGTATTTAGATCGATTCGGTGCCTTACTCGACACCGCTTTTCAAAATCCACAAAATTATTACTATCAATTTGCTATTGGCGATCGTGACGATGCATTTAAAATGGCGCAAGAAGTATGGAAAAATGTGAATTTGAAAAATTTAAACGAATATATCTTGCCTACTCGTGGCAGAGCAGATATAATTCTCCATAAAACTGAAAATCATATTATTGATTCGATTTTCATGCGAAAATATTAGCATTTTAAAATAGTTTATTCTATTTTGAGATAAAATTTAAAGGGATAGGGGTAATAAATGTGACAAACGTTGCCGACATGACAAACGTTGAAAAGATTATCGTATTAGACTACGGTAGCCAGTATAACCAATTGATTACACGACGCATCCGTGATTTAGGAGTTTTTTCTGAATTATTGAGCCATCGGGTTTCTGCTGAAGAAGTAAAAGCAATGAATCCAAAAGGAATCATTCTTTCCGGTGGTCCTAACAGTGTGTATGATGAAAATGCTTTTGGAATCGATCCAGAAATCTTTAACTTAGGGATTCCTGTATTGGGTATTTGCTACGGTATGCAATTGATTACGTATAAGCTAGGTGGGAAAGTTGAACCAGCTAAAAACCGTGAATACGGAAAAGCTCAGTTAGAAGTAACCAGTGACGATGCAGTATTGTTCAATGACACACCTAAACAACAAACCGTTTGGATGAGCCACGGGGACTTAGTAACCCAAGTTCCTGAAGGATTTGAAATCGTTGGTACAAGTAAAGACTGCCCGATCGCATCCATCCAAGATACAAAACGTAATTTCTATGGTATCCAATTCCATGCAGAAGTTCGTCATTCTGAATACGGAATCGAATTACTCCGTCATTTTGCTTTTGATGTTTGTCATTGTGAAGGAAACTGGACAATGAATAACTTCATCGATATGCAAATCGAAAAAATTCGTGAACAAGTTGGCGATAAAAAAGTATTGCTTGGACTTTCTGGCGGCGTGGATTCTAGTGTCGTTGGTGTTCTTTTACAAAAAGCAATCGGTGATCAGCTAACTTCCATCTTTGTTGACCATGGTTTATTGCGTAAAGGCGAAGCAGACCAAGTAATGGAAAGTTTAGGCGGGAAATTTGGTCTAAATATTATCAAAGTGGATGCAAGAAAACGTTTCTTAGACAAGTTAGCCGGCGTTTCTGATCCTGAGCAAAAACGTAAAATCATTGGTAATGAATTTGTGTATGTTTTTGATGATGAAGCAACAAAATTAGCGGGAGAAGAAGGAATTGCTTTCTTAGCCCAAGGAACACTTTATACTGATGTGATCGAAAGTGGAACGGAAACTGCTCAAACGATCAAATCTCACCATAACGTGGGAGGTCTACCAGAAGACATGCAATTCCAATTGATCGAACCTTTGAACACATTATTCAAAGATGAAGTCCGTGAATTAGGAACACAACTAGGAATGCCAGATTCAATCGTTTGGCGTCAACCTTTCCCAGGTCCTGGTCTAGGTATCCGTGTCTTGGGAGAAATCAGTGAAGAAAAACTAGAAATCGTCCGTGAATCAGATGCGATCTTACGTGAAGAAATCGCAGCAGCTGGCTTAGACCGTGACATTTGGCAATATTTCACTGTTCTACCAGGAATCCGCTCTGTCGGTGTAATGGGCGATGGCCGTACTTACGACTATACAGTAGGTATCCGTGCAGTCACTTCTATTGATGGGATGACAGCAGACTTTGCCCGTATCCCATGGGATGTTTTACAAAAAATCTCTGTCCGCATCGTAAACGAAGTCGCTCACGTCAACCGTATCGTGTACGACATCACTTCTAAACCACCTGCAACTGTGGAGTGGGAATAGATATTATTTAAGCCTATAAGTTGATTTTTCAACGTTTATAGGCTTTTTTCTTCACTTTGGTACCTTGAATGTACCTGTTACCTAAACCAATGCAGTTATTTCATCCAATATTTCGATCAATTTAGTCATATCTCTTTCTATGTTACCAAAAACGCAATTGAAATCTTGTCTAGTTTGAAATTCTATCATGCTGATAAAATAATCATTCTTCATTACCATATGAACATTATCATCAGAAAAGCGATAATGGTATATATTGTTTCTTAAATTGTTGTCCGAAAAAATATTATCAAAGTTAATGAGCAATTTATCTAAGATTTCCATTTTGGTGCTGCTTAGTAGGAGTTTCCCTTTTTTTATTAAGAAATCTATCGTTTTCATGGATTGATAATATACTATAAACTCTACTCTAAATCTTAATGCATGATTCCTATCGATAATTTTGGGTGCTAGTTTTAATGCAAAAGACATTTGACATTTGATATTAAATAGATATAAGGAAAGATTTTTATTTTCAGAATGTAAAAATATATTTCTTTTCCTTTCATCTATAAAAATGAAACCTTTCTCTGAAAAATCATTATCACTAATATCAAGTTTACATTTTTTAGAGTCAATCTTAGGCAAAACTTTCCCTTCAATAGCAGATGCAAAAGTACTAATGCTGTTAGCTTGGCTAGCACTAAAATCTCTGATAATAAAACCTAGTGTATTATTGCCAAGATTATCTATGTCAATTTGCCTAAACATATCTTGATAAATTGATAGTTGACTTGTATTTGAAAAAGCAACGTTTTCAAAAAAATATATCCCCAAATCTGGCTGCCCAAACATTGAAATATAAGCTCTTTGTAATAAATTGTAGTCTCTAACCGAATCTTGATTAAATACTATAAGTTGCTTATCAATTGTTTTTATAGCTCTTGTAATTTTTTTGTCTGTTAGCAACTTTACACTAGCTCGATTTTGATTCATTAGTTTTGTAAAACTCATTCCATAAATTAACCCGTAATTTTCTGAAAACTTAACATCATCCTCACTAAACAAGTTGTCAATTCCTTCACATAAAAGTGAAAGAAATGGCGAAATGGACATAGAAATCAAACTCTGAGATTCAGTGGGCAAATTCAATATTCTATATAGCATTTTCTTAGCTTCATAAATCTCAGTAAGAAGCTGTGTTCTAGAAGCCTCTAATATACTTGTTATCATAATATCCCTCCGCAGTTTGACAATTAATTTCTTAAGGTATTATATCATCCTACACTATTTTCTGAATTGACTCCCATTCCAATTTATCAAACTTTTATCCACTATTAATATTAATAATTCCACCCAAGTTTTCTACAACCTCTCTGTCAATAGTTGGATAAAGATGCTAGTAGCCCCTAAAGACATGTCAATTATAATTTGGTACCCTTGATAGTACCAAACCACTATTTTTAACAATAATTCAACTGTTCCCATTCAACCTTACCCCTTCTAAAATAAGATAAATCATCTTAAACATATCTATACAAAAGTCGAGTGGTAATAAGAAACAGCCCGCTAGAAAAGCCTATGTCATAGGTTTTCTAGCGGGTTTCTTTTAGTGTGATCACAGTTTGGTCACACTTGTGTTTATTATTCTTTTTTCTGTCGATAATGGATCCTTCGTTTCTAAAATCAAATCTATCCTTTGATAAAACTTGTAAACTATACAGAACCAAAATTAAGTTTCAAAACATTATTTAAATCTGTAAAATTTTCTTCTTTTGCAAAGGGAACGAAGAAATCAGGTTCAATCGAAAACATTTTTTCTAACAAGCTTCTATTCATCCTAAAATTATTTTCAATGCTTGATAAATCAGTTAACTTATTCGTTAGAACCAAGTTGAAAATACTTCGGATTTTTCCAGGACGCTTAAATACAATTTCCCTATCCAAGGGTTCTTCTAATCTGTAATTTTTTATAGCAATTTGTCGATAAAAATAGCTATGTTGTTTTGGTGTAAGAAATCCTAATTTATAAGCTCGCATTTCAAGAGCTTGAATGGATACATTGTATTTGGCCTTTAAAGAGATATAACTATCTGGATTTGATATCTTCTTTATTTTTTCTAAGTCTTTTTGAATAATTTCTGACGGCAATAAAAAACATGAAGCAAAATAATCTGCTTCTCTTTCTACTTGTTGTCGTTCATTTTTATCTAACAGAGAAAAGTCAACATACGGGTGTAGTAACAAATGTCCTAATTCATGAGCTAAATCAAAATTTCTTCTCACTGCCGATTTTTTTATACCTAATACAATGATTGGGACATCTTCTGTTGACCATGCACTATAAGCATCTGCCTTCCCACCAACATTTTTTTCTAAAACATAAATTCCTGACTTTTCTAATGATAATAATAGGTTACTATTATCAGATTGAATTTCTAAAAACTTTCTAGAAAGAGTAGCAATCTTTTCTATTTTCTCATTTGTTATTTCATCAAATAAAATTTCAGAACTTTTTTGTCTAAAATCTAATAACTTATTAGGTGGTACATTTAGAAAGCTTTCTAAATAATTAATCACTTTAGAAGCTACATTTAAATAGACTATCTCACTATTAGTTTTTTTTCTAGAAGAAATATCTGCTTTTCTATACGCAACATTATTTTCAAAAAAGGTCTTTTCAACACGGAATTCTTCAAAGAAAAAAGTGGATTTCACTTGCAAAATTTCTTTCATTTGTAAGATATTTTCAAATGATGGTTCTATCATTTGTTTTTCAAATTGCCATATCGATTGTTCAGATACTCGTAGTTTTTCTCCAAGTTCCTTACGTGAAAGACCATGCAACATCCTAATTATTTGCAGATTTTTCCCATAAAACATTGTGCTCTTCCTTTCTTAATACACTGCACTGGGAAACTAATTGGAGATTTCTTTTTCCTCTTTAGGAATTGTATAATCATAATCATAGAGATCACCAATTTCTTCTTTTTCACCAACTACAGCAGAATATTCTTCATCTTCTATAATTATAGACGTAGTTTGCAAATACGGTGTTAAATTTTGAATTATATGTAGTTCTTTTGTTTCGTCATCAGGTAAAACAAGTGAAACTGATTCTATCACTTTTGCCGTATTCGTTTTATAAACCACTATGTAAAAATTTTCATATTTTGATAACTCTTGTTCTGAAATCATTGGTTCTTCCAATGGAAGCTCTAATTGAATTGAGGTATTAGGCACTTTCTTTTGACCTTTACGAACTGAATTAAGGATAGGTTTATTTATCTTAGCATAATCAGACAAATATTTACTTACTTTTTTCTTTTTTTCTTTTGAGAAAGTTTGATTTAATCTATAGTCATTTTTTACGATAAAAAGAGAAGGTTTTTCTCCACCAAAGGAAAACTCTAAATATTCCCAACTTTCGCCTGCTTTTTCGCGTTTATTTTCTGCAAAATTAAAAGTTTTTCTAGCAACACCGTCATCAATAAAGTTCCCTTTTGTAAAAGCAAATCCAGCAGAAACTTTCAATCTTCCTTTCATCTCTTTACGAATATCTAGATATTCTTTGTAACCAAGTAATAACCCATCAACAACCAATTGTGCTTCTTCCGCATTTAGAACTTCATTTGCCATCTGTCCAACTCCAATCTACTTATATTTGAAGTAATTATATCCTATATTTTTTTAAAATTAAACAAAAGAATACAAAAAAGCTGATTTTTTTAAAGCTAGATTTAAAAAGTAAAAAAATAGAAGTCATTATCAACATGTACTTCTATTCTTATAGTTCTAGACTGAAACAAATACAACATAGCAAGAAAATAAATACTCTTTTCTTATTTTCATAGTATCACCTTAGAAAAAAACAAAGACGACAGTTTTCGCAGCCAAATAAGCAGTATTTCTACGAATATGGAACAAAAAAATTCATTTGCTTCAAAAAATAAGATTGATTATGTATTTTAAAATTTCGCTTTAATAAATGATGAAAGTGTCGCAAGTAATTTGTTTATAGCATTGAACAAAAAGGAATTGTTGAAGAAAGAAAAAAGTTTATGGATTAAGTTGCAAGAAACAGCAATAAGTGGCATTAGATAGATTAATTTTAAATAGAAATAAATTTAAAAAGAACTGTGAAGCCTTTGATATCAAAGGTGTTCACGGTTCTTTTTTTCAAACAATGAATCTTTTTAACTCTCTAGCAAAGACAATCTACTTCCTGTTTTCTATCTCCATTCCAATCAATCGTTCTAATTTCTTGCCCCTCTTATCTTTGACAGTCAATTGACTATTTCATATAAAATCGGAGATCTTGCTAAAAATAAAGAACGTAAAAAATCAGAAAAGCTAACTCGATGACCATAAAGTTAATAACTTGTTTTTTTCTTATTGCAGTTATCTTTTCGATATCTTCCCTGTCCAACAGAACGATTTTCAATGGATTATTGGGATGTTCATTTAGATAATTCTCCCAAAACTGCGCTTGGTTCTGACTTGACGGAGCGATTATACTAAGAAGTAAAATACAAAAGGTTAATGCAATGATAAATAGGAAACTAGTCGAAAAATCTTGATAAAGCATACTAGTGACCAAAGCGCCTATAATACTTGCAAGTAATGCAACAGTCAATAACATTTGAATACCTCTTTTAAAAGTGGTATTCAAATACATATTTTGATAATTTATAATTGCTGTTTTTCTCAGCTTTAAGTCCTCTTTACTAAGTTCGGGGAACATTTCACTCACTTTATTTTTTTTCTTCTTTTCCATAGCCCGTCTTTGATTACGTAATCTAAAACCACAAAAAATAAAGACGGGTATCGCTATAATTGCATAAAATTGACTAACTAATCTCAGTACTTCCATTGAGAACCTCCATCTGTATCCTAATTAATCAGTCCATAATAGCAAAGTACATTAAACTTTTCATTAATATTAAATGAGTAATTTTTACTGCAAACTTACTTGAATTACTACCAAAACAATGAGGATATATTTCTCTTCTCTAAAAGAACAGAAAGAAGTTTTTCTTCTTTCTGTCCAAATGATTCTAAGATTTCTCTTTACCAATATCCTATCATTTAACAAAGAGCCCTTAAAATTAGGTTAACTTTTAACCTATCTCTTCTTTTTGTCTCTTTTATCTGAGGAATATTCCTTCACCATTGATCAGCGTTTCCCTTTATTGACCACCTATGTTCAAACTAACAATGTCTCAAAGTTAATAAATATCAAACACGCTATGTAATTTCTGTTCTTGTTTGTTGATAAAAGAAAATCAAGTTTTGAATTTCTCTTGATTTGGGATATATAGAAATACCAAATATAGGGATATTGAACTGCCTGTTTAGCATCGTATTGGAAACAATACAATCATAGTTTTCCTTATGTAGCATCTGATCTGTAACTACTGGGGTTTTGCTGGCTACAAAACGATATCGTCCTCCTAGATAAAGCTCAAGCTTTGCAATAATGTAGCTAGCATATTGTTCAGAATTGGTTACAATCAAAGCCCTAATTTGTTTACTCGTTTCAATCTTTTTTAGTAGATCATGCCAGTAGACAAGTAACAAAGCGACTAATTTTCTGGTAAATTCGTCATTTTTCATATACTTTAATAACTCTTTTTGATCCTTGTTAATTAAATAATTCTTTAGTCCTACTTGAATACTTTCGATTTCTGGAAGTATCTGTTTTAAAAACTGATGATGTTTATCATATAAAATAAAAGAAAGATTTTCCATATAGTCGCCATCATTAATTATTTTATAGCAGATTTCTTGCCGTTCTTCACATTTGATCTGATATTTTATTTCCAAATAATCAAGCAATATCTCAACCATCTTTGTTAAATAAGGTTTTTGTTGGTAGTCATCGCTGTTGTTCTGTATATCCAGTAGCGAACAAACAAACGGCTGTTCAAAGATGTATTTTATCAGATCCTGATCCTCTTCAAGAGATAACCATAAAGAAGTATTTTGCTTCACGTTTGATTCTAAACATAAAAGATTGTTCTGCTCTTTTTCAATGAATTGTTTTTCGTTTTTTACTTGGTAAATTTTCATAGCAATATAAAATAAAAGCTGATTATGTTTTCGGTGTTCCAGTTTACGAATTATATCTTGAAGTTGATTATTCGTTATGTATTTTAAGTATAATTGACGACTTTTTTGACAAATTTCTTCATTGAAGGCCTCTTCTAAACACACATATTTTTCTAAAAGTAACTGGATCGTCAACTTTTCAATCAATTGTGTATTTCCCGTTAATCGAATCAATCCTCGAATTCTTAAGTGATATTGCTCTAAGGAAAGATTGATGCGCTTCACCATTCGTCTTAAAGTGCTCTCTGAAATAAATAGTTGTTCCGTTACTTCCAAGTAGTTCGTATATTTATTTAACACGATTGCTTCTAAAAATTGATACTCAATCGATTCATTCATAATAATTCGGTAAATATATTCTTCTGTGACATGAGGAGCAATTTCTGCAAATATCCCATTCTCACGATCAGTATGTATATTAATTTCTTTTGCATAAGAATCGATATCCATCAAGTCATTTCTCAATGTTTTTGAAGAACACTTTAATTGAGATTCTAAATCTTGAAAGCGATAGGTTTCTCCTTCAAAAAGCAATTCCAGTAGAAGTAACTGTCGTTTCATTTTTTTCGATAAAATATTTAACATTTACTTCCTCCCCTCTTTTTACCAAATAGAAAAAAGCATTCACTTTTTTCTATTTGAATGTTCCTATTTATATTTTAAAGAAAATTTTTAACGAATTAGAATTTTTTTTTCAAAAAAATAGTAAAAATGGGTATAAAAAATATGAAAAATAAGCAATCCTATCTACCAATTTTATAAATAGATCATCTATGGCCTTTTTTTGCCCTTAGACCTTGCAAATAAACAGAATGCTGATCTTGCCAACAGACAATAGTATCATTCGCCTCCTCATTTTAAAAAATAACTAAATAAATTTTTTTAGCGAAATAAATTATTTGATTGAAACATTTCTTCAGTAAAATAAACTGCTAAAATTAAGTATTTTATGCTTTATTTTTTTTATATTTAAATTTATACTGTTTTTAAAGCAATTAATTAATAACAAAAATTAATAAAAAAAGGCATATATTATACCATTTTTAATGATTAAAAAACTATTTTTATCATAAATGTACTTTTTTACGTCATAACTGTTAGATGGGAGTGTCCAAGGTGAAGAAAACAATTATTATAGTTAGTAGTTTTTTAGGTTTAATTGCTTTATTTTTTATGATTGAATACTTTGCTTCTCCTGTAAAAGATGTTACTTCAAAAGCTGAAATGAAAATGACTACTGGAGCCAAGATGGAATATGTGCCAACAAAAGATGAACTAGTAAAAATTGAAGGAGATCAACTTCAATTACTGGGCATTTATACAGTAGTTGGTATCCACCTCGACAGACATTCTTATGTGACGTTAGCAAATGCCGAACAAGAAGAAATCAACTTTTCTATTTCAATTATAGACAAACAAAAACAGACATTTTCAATCCCCGGCATACAATTCTCACCTCAAAATTTACAGCTCTCTGATTCTTTTGGCTTAGCAAAAAAAGAAGCACGCTACTTTGCTTATAAAAAAAATTATCCTGTCGCAAGTGCCACTCATACAACAGACTGACCAATTAAATATACCCCTACAAGGTATATTTAATTGGCTTTTATCTTTTTCAATGGAAAGAACCTCGAATAACTTTTCTGTTTATTTTTTTCTTCTCCCACTCGACCATTGATCTTTTATACTAACTATTTAATTCGAGACGGCTTGTTTCCTTTGTTTTTCGTCATTTTTCCTAATTTATTTGATTCTTCTTGTGAAAAAAATAAACCAATTATTAAATCCGTTATTTTAAAAAGATAAAATAACACTATACGCAAAAACTAAAAGTTATTTAATCAGATGGATTAATCTATATAAATTGTTGTCTGCCTATTCATTTAATATTTATACAAAAATATTGTATACCTGCTTTTATCAATAGGTTGGAACTTTTCGTTTTCGTTATCCCCTGTGGAAAACTTTCGGAACAGATTACCTCTCTGATACGTATCTGTGTATAATTAGATACAACGAATCCCGGATCTTTCAATTCTTTAGACTGAAAGATCCGGGATCAAAAATAAACGCTACTTACTTCTTTAATGCTACAACAAATGGAATCATCATAGATAACAAAATAACCAATAAACTACATTGCCGATGATCTATATAGATAAGGATCGTTATCATGCTCGTAGTTAGACCGATATTCAATTTTTTTTGATTGATCATAAGCATCCCTCTTCAAGGAAGATTTTCCTCTAGAAGTTCGACCATTTTTTTATCTTTTTGTTATATTTCTCTTAATTTTTTTGAACATCTTTAATTACTATATTGAGATTCGATTTTACGGCTAGGAATCAGCCAACCAAGTAAAATCACAGCATTCGTTACTAAAACAGCTATTGGTGTAATGACATAGCCTAAAATAATTCCTAAAATATTTAACCCAATTGACCAGTAGGATTTTCGATAGTTATCTAGTAATTCTTTGATATTCTTTTTATTTTTAGGATCAGACTGAACCAACTCTCTTGCTAAAATATAGTAAGCAATATTAGCTCCTAAAGTTACTACACCGTATGTGATTTCTGGCGCTAAACTATGACTATACTCGCTGATCCAAGACGTGACAAAGGGAAAAAATGATAAAGCAAAGATAAAAAAGCTATTCGCCCATAAAACTCGCCAATTTACTTTATGAACGACTTGAAACATATGATGATGATTATTCCAATAGATGACCAATGTAAAAAAGCTGACAATATAGATCATAAAACGATATCCTAAGGCACTTAGCGCTTGCCAGGTGTCAGTGTTCGGCTGGTGAAGCTCTAAGACCAAGATAGTCATAATGATCGCGATAACTGCATCGGTAAAAGCTTCTAAACGATTTTTTGGCATATTTTTGCCTCCTTTTCTGACTTATTGTAGTAAAGATAGCTAGAAAAAAGCAACTAAATCAGTCTATAGTTGGAGGTAATGCTCACTTTATACTGCTATACTCAATGAAACAAGAGGATTTAACTATCGTAGTTCTCTAATAAATAAGCTAAGTTCTAAGTACATTTTTATTAAATTTAACTTATTTTGGGAACTAGCAAGAAATGAGGGGTTTGTATGGGACAAAGAAATACTTTTTCAACTATTTTCATGCTAATAATGGTATTGATTATAGGTAGTTTTGTAATTAGCCTTTTTACTAGTATTTTATGGTTTGCAATTAAATTACTCATTCCTATTGCAATCATTATTTGGCTAATTCGTGTAATTTCTGGAACAAATCGTCGACATCATCGAAAATATTACTAATATTGAAAAAAGCAGCACACGACAGATTCCCCAGTCTTGTGCTGCTTTTTTCGTTATATTTTTATCAGTTGTTCAAAATGATATATCATTTGATGGCATTACCCTAAAGCTACATCTAGTACCATCATAATGATAAAACCTAACATCACCCCAAAAACGGCAAAATGCCGTTTACTTGATAATGTTTGTTGGGCTTCGGGAATTAATTCCTCAACAACCACATAGATCATCGCACCTGCTGCAAATGCCAGTGCATAAGGTAAAAGGATGGTTACTCGTGTCACTAGCACCGCACCAATCACACCTGCGATCGGTTCAACAATACCTGAAGCTTGTCCATATATAAATGCCTTTGTTCGACTCAATCCTTCTTGTCTTAAAGGAATCGAAACAGCTGCACCTTCCGGAAAATTCTGAATTCCAATACCCAATGCAACCGAAATGGCTGCCAAAACGGCCGCTGTTGGATTATCGGCTGTACTGGCAGCCCCAAATGCTACCCCTACAGCCAAACCTTCAGGGATATTGTGCAAGGTGATCGAAAAAACTAATAAGATTGTTCGTTTTAAATGCGTAGGTAGACCTTCTTTTTCGTGCTGTGGGCCAAAATGCATATGGGGAAGCGTTTTATCAGCGATGTACAGAAAGACGCCACCTAATCCAAAACCAATACTAACGACCAGCCAAGCGATAACGCCATTTTCTTCAGCTTTTGTAATCGCAGGATCAAGCAATGACCAAAAACTAGCAGCAATCATGACCCCCGAAGCAAAACCAAGCATGAGATTCAATACTTCTTTTTTGATTGCTTTAAAGAAAAATACCAACCCAGCCCCCAGAGCTGTCATAAAATACGTAAATGCTGTCCCCGCTAATGCTTGTTGCCACGGGGCTAAGCTTAGTAGCCATTCTGTCATTTTATTCTCCTTTCGTGCCTTTACTTATTACTCTAGCATATTCAAAAAATCATGACTACTGTTTGTGTAAAAAAGCGAATCAGTTGGGCTTTTATTCTTAAAGCACTATACTTTAATTAATAAAGTTACAAAATTTTATCATTCATTTGATAAAGGAGTGGGAGAATATGGCAACAATCAATGCTGGTATCGCAATGGTCAAAGTAATGGAAAGTTGGGGAATCGAGCATATTTATGGGATTCCTGGTGGTTCGTTTAATTCAATCATGGATGCTCTTTATCATGAAAAAGATCAAATAAAATATATCCAAGTACGTCACGAAGAAGTAGGAGCGCTAGCCGCAGCAGCCGATGCGAAACTAACAGGAAAAATTGGGGCTGTTTTTGGTTCTGCTGGACCAGGTGCCACGCATTTGATCAATGGTTTGTATGATGCACAAATGGATCATGTTCCAGTTGTTGCGTTGCTTGGACAAGTTGCAACTACTGCTATGAACTATAACTCTTTCCAAGAATTAAATGAAAATCCAATTTTTGCAGATGTTAGTGTCTATAATCGGACAGTTATGACACCTGAAAGTTTACCTCATGTCGTGGACGAAGCAATCAAAGCAGCCTATGAAAATAAAGGAGTAGCTATTGTAACCATCCCTGTTGATTTAGGTTTTGCAGACATTGAAGAAGAGAAAATATCTAACGCAGCTACTCATAAAACAGGTACTGTCCTTCCTGATGAAAAAGATGTAATTGCTGCTCTTCCTTTTATTGAAAAAGCTAAAAAGCCTGTACTTTACATTGGACAAGGTACTCGTAATGGCTTTTCACAAATCAAAGATTTTACAGAACACTTTTCCATGCCAGTTGTTGCTTCTGTTTTAGCGAAAGGCATCATTCCAGATAACTATAAAAACTTTCTAGGCTTTGCTGGACGTGTGGCCACAAAACCTGCAAATGAAGCATTAGCAGAGGCCGACTTGATTTTATTTATGGGTAGTGACTTTCCTTTTGGTCGTGCGTTCTTTAACCCAGAGGCTGAATTTATCCAAGTGGACATCGATGCTTCAAAGTTTGGTCGAAGACATGCTACCTCTCATACCATTTTAGGGGATGCCAATACCACATTAGCTAGATTAACACAGCTGGGCGAACCACGTCCTGAAGATCGCTGGTATCTAGCCAACCAAGAAAACAAAGCGAATTGGGTAAACTGGTTAAACTCATTCGCTGACCTTGAAGACCAACCGATTCGTCCTGAAGCTGTTTATAAAGAAATCAATCGGATCGCTGAAGAAGATGCGATTTTTGTAACAGATGTTGGGAATACGACGATCCATTCCATTCGATTATTAGACATGAACGGCAAACAAAAACACACGACCTCTGGTTGGTTCGCTACAATGGGGAATGGTGTTCCAGGTGGCATTGCCGCACAATTAAGTTATCCTGATCGACAAGTCTTTACTTTAAGCGGTGATGGTGGTTTTGCAATGGTGATGCAAGATATCATTACACAAGTGAAATACCAACTACCGATTATTAATGTGGTTTTATCGAATACATCGTTTGGGTTTATTGAAGCAGAACAAGAAGATACTGAACAGAAAAAATTTGGTGTGTTTTTAGAAGATGCTGACTTCGGAAAAGCGAGCGAAGCACTGGGAGCTGACGGTTTCACGATTACTGAGTATCACCAATTAAGACCTGCATTTGATGCCGCTAAAAAATCCCAACGACCAGTAGTAATTGATATAAAAATCAATAACAAACGTCCTTTACCGGTTGAAGATCTTCATCTTGATCCAAGAAAATATACAGAAGAAGAAATCAAACAATTCAAAGAAAAATACGAAGTGCATGATTTACCTGTATTGAATGAATTATATGAAAAAAGGAAATAATTGAACCTCTACTCTTTGAGAGATTCAGACATATCAACTATAAAAAAGAAGCAACCAGGAAAATTCAGCCTGATTGCTTCTTTATATACTTTACTTTATTTATCTGAAAGCATATACGATATGGTTGATCCCAAAGAGCATAAAATAAAAACCGACAAGAAAACTTAAAGTCAAAGCGGAGGAAATAGGATTAAACAATAGTATACATCCTAATACAACACCCAAAATATTGATGATTACTGTAAACCAATAGTAGCCTGTGCTATAACCTTTCGCTAAATCAGCTGTAAATAAAGCTAAGATAGAGTCGGCAATAAACCAAATGGCAAAAACAAACGGTAAAGCAACTACTCCTGCACCAATATTGAACAAGAAGAAAATCCCGACTAAAATATCAATGATACCAATAACTAACGGCATTTTCCCTTTATATCCTGTCAATTCTTTCATGCGATTTCGTACAAATAATTCAAAAATTCCTTTTAAAAAGGCAAAAATAGCAAAAACAACGACAATCGCCACTAAATTACCAACAGGATCTTGAAAAGAGATTAATGAAACAAGGACAAATAAAATCCCTAAAATTAATGATCCCCAGTCTAGTGTTTTTCTTTCATTCATTTTCATTCCAACTTTCATT
Organism: Enterococcus sp. DIV1682a; assembly: GCF_051711005.1. Lineage (NCBI taxonomy): Bacteria > Bacillati > Bacillota > Bacilli > Lactobacillales > Enterococcaceae > Enterococcus > Enterococcus sp. DIV1682a. Next base: position 22,825 of record NZ_JBIOLT010000001.1, on the reverse strand, counting down.
TTAATCTATTATTATACTAACGCTCTCTTTAAATAACGTCAAAACATATGCTGGTGATGAAAAACAAAAGTAATTTCTTTTCTGGTCAGCTTTTGCTGCTATTATTTTTAGTAAAAGCTACTACTTCTTATAATTTGCATATATTCATTACCAACTTATTCTTCTACTAAATAAACGAGCATTTTGCCTTTCTATCTTAGATACCTTCGAACCTCATCATTGCTTCATAAGTACAAAATTTTTCACTCTTTCATAATTTTTTAGTATTTTTTATTCCCATGTTCCACGTGAAACACAAAGAATAATTGATTACCTTGAAACTTTCTCTTTTCCCCTATATAATTCTAGGAGGCTCGTTAAATATTATAAAGATAAAGTGAGGAAAAAAATTGATTACTGTAAATGATGTAAGTTTGCACTTTTCAGACCGCAAACTATTTGATGATGTTAATATTAAATTTACTCCAGGAAATTGCTATGGCTTAATAGGTGCAAATGGTGCAGGTAAATCAACGTTCCTTAAAGTATTATCAGGAGACTTACAACCTTCTACGGGGACTGTTTCCATGGGACCAGATGAGCGAATGGCTGTATTGAAACAAAACCATTATGACTATGAAGAATATACAGTTTTAGAAACAGTTATTATGGGACATAAACGTTTATACGAAGTTATGAAAGAAAAAGACGCTATCTATATGAAGGAAGATTTCACTGATGAAGATGGTATCCGAGCAGCTGAATTAGAAGGCGAGTTTGCTGAATTAAATGGTTGGGAAGCTGAACCTGAAGCTGCTGTTTTACTACAAGGACTGAATATTCCAGAAGAATTGCACCATCAATTGATGAGTGAACTTACTGGTGGTCAAAAAGTCAAAGTACTTTTAGCTCAAACATTGTTTGGTAAACCGGATGTGTTACTCCTTGATGAGCCTACGAATGGATTAGATATCCAATCCATCAACTGGTTAGAAGAATTTTTAATTGAATTTGAAAATACGGTTATCGTTGTTTCTCATGACCGTCATTTCTTAAATAAAGTATGTACCCATATGGCAGATTTAGATTTTGGAAAAATCAAATTATACGTTGGTAACTATGATTTTTGGTTAGAATCAAGTCAACTTGCTGCAAAATTACAAGCAAATGCCAATGCCAAAAAAGAGGAACAAATCAAAGAACTACAAGAATTTATTGCTCGTTTTAGTGCGAATGCTTCAAAATCTAAACAGGCAACTTCTCGTAAGAAAATGTTAGAAAAAATTACTCTTGACGATATTCAACCTTCCTCACGTCGTTATCCATTCGTTGGATTTAAACCAGAACGTGAAATCGGTAATGATCTTTTACAGGTCGAAAATGTGAGTGTAACGATCGACGGTAAGAAAATATTAAATGATATATCATTTAATTTAAGCAAAGAAGATAAAGTTGCGTTTGTTGCTGAAAATGATATTACAACTACAACTTTGTTTAAAGTAATCATGGGTGAGATCACTCCTGATACTGGAACTGTAAGATGGGGCGTAACAACGAGCAATTCTTATCTACCAAAAGATACAACGAAAGAATTTGATAATGAATTGACGATCTTAGATTGGTTACGTCAATACGCAAGTAAAGAAGAAGACGATAATACGTTTTTACGAAGCTTTTTAGGACGCATGCTGTTTTCTGGAGAAGAAGTATTAAAACCTGTCAATGTCCTTTCTGGTGGTGAAAAAGTTCGTTGCATGCTTTCTAAAATGATGCTTTCTAAAGCAAATGTCTTAGTTTTAGACGATCCTACGAATCATTTAGATCTAGAGTCGATTACAGCACTAAACGATGGCTTGATGGCCTTTACTGGCTCTATCCTTTTTGCTTCACATGACCATCAATTTATCCAAACATTGGCTAATCGTATCATTGCCGTTTCTGATAAAGGTGTTATCGATCGAGCAGATACAACCTATGATGAATTTTTAGAAAATAAAGATATCCAAAAACAATTGGATGAGCTTTGGAAATAAGACAACATCATTGTAGACTTAAGAAAATAGCCTATCGGGGGCATCTCATCAGTCGGTGAGATGTCCTTTTCTTCTACGATAAACACTGTCTTTCACAACTACCAAGACACCTTCGATCCATTTACTTTCTATATTCATCATTTTCTCTTATTTCGCTTAATCAACCGCTTTATTTTTTCTGATGTGTAAGCTATAATAGAAAATGAAAAAGGGATTGCGCAAACAATCCCTTCATCAGTAACTCGTGCCGTTAAAAAGACGGTAGCCTTTTTAGAATGGTGACCATCTAAAACTTCTGCTAAAAGTGATTTAGATGGTTATTTTTTTTGGTCTTTTTTGTCAATTAACAACAACACAAATGTCGCAAATGCGAGCATGAGTTGTATTGCTTCATATACTGACAACTTTATTCCTTTCCAGGGACAAAGCTCTTAACCATAAGCATCACCCCTTATCTAAGAGATTAGCTACCATCTTTTACACTCCACGAATTACTGGTTTTATTGTAGCAAACTTATCGAAAACTTGCTATCCTCATTAACTTTATTTTTAAATAATAATGTTATTTTTTACCTGACATGTATTTGATTCGTGTGCCTTCATTTTTTTTAATCAACAGCTTTACTTTTTTCCAATTGATAAGCTATAATGGATAGTGAAAAAGGGATTGCTCTAACAACCCCTTCATCAGTAATTCGTGCCGTTAAAAAGACGGTAGCTTTTTTAGAGTATTGACCATCTAAAAACTCGGCTAAAAGTGGTTTAGATGGTTATTTTTTTTGGTCTTTTTTGTCAATTAGCAACAGCACAAATGTCGCAAATGCGAGCATGAGTTGCAGTGCTCCATATACTGACAACTTTATTCCTTTCCAGGGACAAAGCTTTTAACCATAAGCATCACCCCTTATTCAAGAGATTAGCTACCATCTTTTACACTCCACGAATTACTGGTTTTATTGTGGCAAATTTAGTACAAACTTACTATCCTCATTAACTTTAATTTTAAATAATAATGTTATTTTTTACCTGACATGTATTTGATTCGTGTGCCTTCATTTTTTTAATCAACAGCTTTACTTTTTTCCAATTGATAAGCTATAATGGATAGTGAAAAAGGGATTGCGCAAACAACCCCTTCATCAGTAATTCGTGCCGTTAAAAAGACGGTAGCTTTGTTTAAGTAATTAACCATCTAAAAACTCTGCTAAAAGTGATTTAGATGGTTATTTTTTTTGGTCTTTTTTGTCAATTAACAACAGCACAAATGTCGCAAATGCGAGCATGAGTTGTATTGCTTCATATACTGACAACTTTATTCCTTTCCAGGGACAAAGCTTTTAACCATAAGCATCACCCCTTGTTCAAGAGATTAGCTACCATCTTTTACACTCCACGAATTACTGGCTTTATTATAGCAAATTTAGGAAGTACTTACTATCGACAAAAGATTTAACTTAATATAAATCAGTTATTTTATATTCTAAAAAAGAACCACTCGAAGAATATTCTTTTTCTTCTGAATGGTTCTTTTTTGGGGCATTTCTTCTACAATGACTACAATTTTTTATCGAGTGATTCCCATTGAGAATATCGCAATACATCCATATCCTGTATGGCTTGCGATGGTAGGCCCAAGCGGATATAACTTGACTTCTTTCATCTTAATATTCTCTTCAAGTAATTGTTTTGTTTTTTCAGCACTTTCTAAATCGCCTGCATAAGCAATATAAACAGTTTGTTCTAATGGGGCGACAATGGTTTTGACAGTTTCCTCAACAATTTTTTGTATCGATTTATTTCGTCCTCGTACTTTGCTGATATTCGTCAAACGTCCTTCCTGATCGACTGTGATAATTGGCTTCACGTTTAGAATACTACCTAGTGTAGCACTAGTTTTAGAGATACGCCCCCCACGTTCAAGGTGTTTGAGATCATCAACGGTTACCCAAGAATGTACTTTTAAGTAATTGTTTTCTAACCATTCTAAGTTCTCTTCTAATGTTTTCCCCTCGTTTTTCAATCGAACAGCTTCCAATACTAATAACCCTTCCCCAACACTTGCGGCTTTTGTATCAAAGACCTTTACTTGTGGATCTGGATATTCTTCTTTTAATAATTCTACTGCTTGTAACGCACTACTATAGGATCCACTTAAAGCACTAGAAAAAGCAACATAGAGAACAGGAATATTTTGTTCAACATAAGGACGGAAAAATTCTAAGTATTGACCCACATTGATTTGTGAGGTCGTTGGGGTAGCCCCATTTCTTAATTGTTCCATATAATGATCATAATTAAACGTTTTTCCCAGATCATCTACTAATTCTTCTTCATCTAACTGGATCTTCATTGATAAATAATCAACCTTGGCTGCTTGTAGCACTTGATAAGGCAGATCACAACATGAATCGGTTACGATTTGATACACACCCTTCAACTCCTTCAACTTTTCATTTTACCCTTAACTCCTATTATAGCAAATCTCTTGCATGGAAAATAACGTTAACTATGTTTGTAAAAAGGAAAACCATTGTCTTCGTAAAATTTTAATGGATGATTAAAAAGAAGAACAACGCTCACCTCTAAACCAACTTTGATTACTTATTGAAAAAAAACGCCAAAATCTACAAAAATGTTAAAAACAAATTTCGCAGTTTCGACGTTTTCTTTCTTTACCGCATGAGCATTCTTACCTATACTTCTGCTATTTCGTTCATTCTTAAGGAACAAGAATGTCCTGTCTCAACGAACTTAGCTGAATGGCTTAAATTTGTGCCCAGACGCTTTCTAAGATATTTGTTTGTGTTCTATCAGGTCCAACAGAAAATGTTGAAATACGCACACCTACGAGTTCAGAAATACGTCTGACATAGTTACGTGCATTTTCTGGTAATTCAGCAAGTGTTTTGCATGCTGTAATATCTTCAGACCAACCTGGAAGTTCTTCATAAACAGGTTTACAACGTTTCAATTCTTTCAAACTTGCTGGATAATGATAAATCAATTCTCCATCTAGCTCATAAGCTGTACAAATTTTTACTGTATCAAGTCCACTTAAGACATCAATTGAATTAAGGGATAGATTAGTAATTCCTGAAACACGTTTTGAGTGACGCATCACTACTGAATCAAACCATCCCACACGTCGTGGACGACCTGTAGTCGTTCCGTATTCGCGACCAACTTCACGAATTTGTTGTCCCGTCTCATCAAACAATTCAGTTGGGAATGGACCATCTCCTACACGAGAAGTATAAGCTTTACATACACCAACAACTTTATTGATTTTAGATGGACCTACGCCACTACCGATCGTTACGCCACCTGCGACTGGGTTTGAAGAAGTAACAAATGGATAGGTTCCTTGGTCGATATCCAGCATAACCCCTTGTGCGCCTTCAAATAATACTCGTTTTCCTGCATCTAGGGCATCATTTAAAATGACAGATGTATCAGTAACATACTGTTTGATTTGTTGACCATATTCATAATATTCTTCAAATATCGAGTCAAAATCAATTGGCTCAGAATCAAACATTTTTACAAATTGACGGTTTTTATCTTCTAAGTTTAAACGTAAGCGTTCTTCAAAAATTTCTTTGTCTAGTAAGTCAGCGATGCGGATCCCTACACGAGCTGCTTTGTCCATGTATGCTGGTCCGATCCCTTTGATTGTTGTACCGATTTTATTTTCACCTTTTGCATCTTCTTGTAATTGATCCAACTTGATGTGATAAGGCAAAATAACATGTGCTCGGTCAGAAATACGTAAGTTATCAGTAGTTACACCTTTTTCATGTAAATAAGCTAACTCTTTGACTAATGATTTAGGATTGACTACCACACCATTCCCGATCACACTGATTTTATCTTTATAAAAAATCCCCGAAGGAATCAAATGCAGTTTATAAGTAACACCGTTGAATTTGATCGTGTGTCCTGCATTATCGCCACCTTGGTACCGTGCGATCACTTCAGCATTTTCACTAAGAAAGTCAGTAATTTTTCCTTTCCCTTCGTCGCCCCATTGTGTACCTACCACTACTACAGATGACATTTGAACACCTCGTTTTATTTTATTTAATCCTGAATTATTGTAACAATAACTCATTACTTATTCAACTAAAATCGAATGATTCTTTTATTTATTTTATAAAAACGCTTGAAAAACGAACGATGATAAATTTTAAATAGAAACTAGTGTAAACCAAACTATTCAGAGAAGAAAGTTCCTTTAGTACAAAGCAAATAAGATAGTTTTTTAGGGTTTATTACTCGTTGCCACTGACAGAATCGTAATCTAAACATCTTTGCTTATTAGAAATAATGATTACTCGGGTAGACTGCTTCCTAATTTACTATACTATTATTTCCCAAATGTGATTCTGCTGCGTTTTCTTTTGATAAAGAACAGTTGGAATGATCGATAGCTAAAAAAGCACCTCCAAATTAACGAGATAATTTGGAGAATGCTTCTTTATAGTCAATTTATAATCAATATTCTTCTCTCGGGGATAACGACGAAAATTTGTTGTATTCTTTGATAAACAGTAATTCTACTGTACCACGGGCACCACTACGGTTTTTTTCGATGATGACTTCAATGACATTGTCGTTTTTTGGTTCGTTATCCTCATTGTCTTCGCCACCTTCTCTTTCATAGTAATCATCTCGATATAAGAAGGCTACGATATCAGCATCTTGCTCAATGGAACCCGATTCACGGATATCACTTAATACAGGACGTTTATCTTGACGTTGTTCTACTCCACGGGAAAGCTGGGACAACGCAATAACTGGTACTTTTAATTCTTTGGCTAGTTTTTTTAATTGACGTGAAATATCAGATACTTCTTGTTGACGATTTTCTCTCCCGTTTCCTTCAATCAATTGCAAGTAGTCAATCAAGATCAATCCAAGATTTCCTTTTTCCTGCGCTAATTTTCTGCATTTGGCACGAATCTCAGAAATTTTTATTCCTGGAGTATCATCAATAAAGATATTTGCCCGTGACAAACTACCCATTGCAACGATCAAATTGGACCACTCTTCTTCAGAAAGTTGACCGGTACGCAAATGGCTTGCTTCGATCGACCCTTCCGCACAAAGCATCCGATTAACAAGTGACTCAGCCCCCATTTCCAAACTAAAAATAGCAACTGAACGATCGGTTTTTGTCCCGACATTTTGAGCTATATTTAATGCGAAAGCTGTTTTCCCTACCGCAGGCCGAGCTGCTAGGATGATCAATTCCTCAGGTTGAAAACCTGCTGTCATTTTATCAAGTCCTTGGTATCCAGTCGGTAATCCTGTGATTTCTTCATTATTTTGGGCCAGCTGGTCAATATTTTCAATGGTTGAGTTCAAGACTTCTGCAATAGATAGAAAGCCACTGCGGTTTCTTTTTTCTGATACTTCTAAAATACTGCGCTCGGCATCATCCAGAATCGACTGGACTTCTTCCCCTTGTTCAAACCCTTTTGTCACGATCCCAGTAGCTGTTTGGATCAGTGTGCGAAGCAATGATTTTTCTTCAACGATTTTCGCATAGTAGACGATATTTGCTGCAGTAGGCACAGCTAACGCTAAATCTGAAAGGTAGCTTAACCCACCAGCATCTTCTAATAAGTTCGCTTGCTCCAACCGATCTTTTACAGTCACTACATCTATTGCTTCATTACGGTCATTTAATTCGATCATTGTTTCAAAAATGATTTGATGTCCCCGACGATAAAAGTCTTTCGGTTCTATGTACTCCATGGCATCAATGATCGTTTCAGCATCTAAAAAAACCGATCCTAAAACCGCTTGTTCAGCTTCAATATTTTGCGGTGGAATTCGATCCTGCCACACTTCATTCATACATATCGCTCCTTGTCTTCAATTGCTTTATTTTACAAGAAAATCGTAAAAAAGTCACTTTAAAAAAGTGAGTGTAATGGTTGCTTATCTTTCGAAATCAATAAAAGAGACAGTCAATGTCAAGAATAAGTACAGAAAATACACACGTAAATCCAGCAAAATCTTAAACTAGCAAAAACTTTGAGAACGAAGATCCCTTGATAAAATGAAACAACTATAAAAAGTATATCAGTCAAGTGATCCTTTACGCTAGTACCAAACTAGCTATATGTTCAATAGGTGTTGTCATAATCGAAAAAAAGGAAACTTTTTTTATTTTTTCCTATTTTTTCATTTTTGACAAAAAATAGATCACTTATGATTATTTAATACTATATACTATTGATTGTGCTAGAATTCATTACAGAAAACGTTTTCTAGTCCGCACAAAAAATTTTAGGAGGAAGTTTGTCATAAAAAAAATGAAACTCGTTGCTATTTTATTGTCTTGTCTGTCTTTATTTGGATCTGTAGTACCAGGAGTAACACAAATCGTTGATGCAGCTGAGAAAACCGCTAGTGTACCAGCTGAAAACCATTTTCAACTAGATAAAGTCACGATTGTCGAATCCAATGAATTATACAAAAATTTTGTGCAAGAAGTGAATCGTCCAGAGATCAAACAACAGTTAATGAATCAGCCAGACTCAGCAGAAACAAAAGCTTTGATCCAGTCTCTTATCTTAAAATATGATGGCGCTGAAGTCCACTATGCTTATGGTGACAATACGTTCGCACGAGGACTTTACGATACTACCGGGTGGTCAGAAAAATTTGTTAATGGTGGTATCAACGATTATGCCACTAGTAAGACAGGATTAGCTAATTTAAGAGACTATTTAGGTTTTTGTTCTGTTGGTTTAGCAGTAAATGGTGCGGGTTATGGTGCTGTAATTGGTGGTGTGATTGGAGCTGTAGTTGGGACAATTATTGGTGCTGCAGTATTAGCCAAACGTTGCGATCAAGGTCAAAGTGATGTAAAAACAATGATTAGTAAAAATAGATCAAATGGAGGAGTGCGGATGACTTTAACAGCAGAATTTCCGATTTGCAGTTTAACGTCACAAACGCAGTGTAGTATATGAGACTGGGAACTTTATTAATTTATTCAACAATCCTTGTGATGATATTACTATTTTTGAAATATCGCAAGAAAAAATAATCTAAGCTTAAAGAGTCTAGGGCATGAACAAAAAAATCTGGTTAATGTCCCACTTTTTTGATCTAGGGTATTAAAAAGCACATAATCTTGTAAGAATAAAGTAGCTAAAATCAATCGAAAAGAAAGTATGCTTTCTATACCATCCTATCAAATATCTTTACCATTAAATGAAGAAAATCAGCCGGATTTTGACATGATTCATCAAAATCCGGCTGATTTTCTTTTTGAAAAGAACTCTCAATCTCTGCGATCATTTCTCAACAAGTCCTATTACAGAACCTGAAGAGACTGCTAACAGAAATGATTGGTGAGGTAGCTATTCTGCTACCACATGCACTTTGATCGTTGCAGTCACTTCATGATGCAATTTGACTGGTACGTTCGTGTAACCTAACGTACGGATTGGATTATTCAATTCGATTTTTCGTTTATCTAGTTTTACTTTGTATTGCTTGTTCAATCCTTCAGCGATTTGTTTTGAAGGGATTGAACCGAATAAACGTCCATCTTCACCCGCTTTGGCTTTCAGTTCGACAACCGTTTCTTCTTTTTCTAAAAATCCTTTTAGTTCTTTTGCTTCTTCTAAAATTTCAGCTTCTTGTTTTTCTTGTGCCTTTTTTTGTCCAGCTAATTGGCTAATACTACTTTTATTTGCTTCTTTTGCCAGATTATTTTTTAATAGGAAATTTTGTGCGTAACCATTCGGTACTTCTTTAACATCACCTTTTTTTCCTTTACCTTTTACATCTTGTAAGAAAATGACTTTCATATCCATTACTCCTTATCATATAATTGATTCCTATTTTCTTTGATTGCAGCAAGTAAACGCTGTTTGGTTTCTTCTACTGTGACACCTTCCAATTGGGTCGCTGCATTGGTGAAATGACCGCCGCCGCCAAGAGACTCCATGATCACTTGAACATTGATCGTGCCCGAACTACGAGCACTGATCCCGACTAGCCCGTCCGTTCGTTTCGTGATGACAAAAGCCCCATTGATATTGATCATTGATAAGAGGGTGTCTGCCGTTTTCGCAGCGATCACACTATTATATTCCTTTTCATCTGTCCCAGCTGCTACGACAATATCTGAAGTTACATATTCGCTCTGTGCAATCAAATGGCTGATTTCCAAATAGGTTGCTAAATCTGAACTCAATAAATATTGTACTAGGGAAGCATCCGCACTACAAGACCTTAAATAACTTGCTACATCAAAAGTTCGTGCCGTTGTGCGTACATTAAAACTGTTCGTATCAACAGTCATGCCTGCCAATAACAACGTCGCTTCAAAACGATCTAAGCGATTCGTGCGATTGCTTTGATACTGAATTAGTTCTGTCACTAACTCTGAAGCAGAAGAAGCAGAAGATTCGATATACGTCAACAGCGGCTTACTTGGGAACTCCTCCCCACGTCGATGATGATCAATAATAACGATCTTATCAAATTGCTCATATAGGCTCTGAGAGATCGATAGCGAGGGTTTGTGGTAATCCACCATAACTAGCAGGTCTTCTTCTTTTTTAAGCTCCATCGCTTTTTTGGGCGAAATCAGCTGTGCTTCTAGTTCAGGGTGTTTATGAATTTCCTCTAAACATCGTTCTACGTCTGGAATAATCTCGTTTTCATCAAGTACGATATACGCTTTTTTTTGATTGAAACGAGCTAAGCAACTTACCCCAAATGCTGAACCAATGGCATCCATATCGGGGAATTTATGCCCCATGATAAATACATCACCAGTTTCAGTAAAAATCTTACGAAGCGCAGTACTCATTGCTCGTGACCGCACACGGGTTCGTTTGACTGACTTAGCTGATTTTCCTCCATAGTAAACAGGTTTTGCTCCCTCACGTAGTTCTTTCACGACAACTTGGTCGCCACCTCGAACTAGAGCAATGTCCAAATTATTTTGGGCTTCTCCCCCAATTTCATCTAACGAATCTTGCCCGTAAGCAATCCCCATACTTAGAGTAATTGGCAAATTTTGTCGCTCTGCTTCTGCACGTAAACGATCCAACAGATCAAATTTTTTGTCCATCATTTTTTTCAAATCAATCATTTGTGCTACAAAGAAAAAGCGTTCTGCAGTGATCCGCTTAAAAAAGACATGGTATTCATTCATCCAATCAGACACCATTGTAGTCACAAACGAATTGAGATAAGAAATTTCTTTGTCATCTAACTTATCGATAGCATCTGCATAATTATCAATTGATAAGATACCAATCACTGGTTGGCTGTTGGTTTGATGGAGCTTCAACAATTGATTTTGAGTGATATCGTTGAAATAAACGACCCCTTTTACTGTATCCATTTCAAATTGAAAGGTTCGATCTGCTAAATATACTTGTTTTTTCTTTTTCTCTTTTGCCGTAAAGAAAGCATCTAATAGTTCTTCTTCTGTTAAGCTACTTTGATCTTTGATTTTTAAGGCGAGTGGGTTCAACCATTCAATTTTTTGGCTTGTTGGTTGGTACGCAATCACTCCTACTGGCATCACTTCGGAGACATAAGCAAGATTGTTCTCAGCCACCGTTGAGGCTTGTTGGATTTTTTCACGATTTTTTATCATTAGCCATCGTTTTAATTTCAACCAATAACGTAAGCCAAAAAGGTTCATCAAAAGCACAACCAAAGCGCTAACAAAACGAAATGGCATAAATAATACAACCAGTACTTCAAGCAATAGAAATAAAAAAATGAAGAGAGGTCTAGGGGTTAAGTTTTCTTTTTCTTTTTCCATCTTCTTCCTCCCATAGTTGATTAGTTTAATTTTACCATAACTTCCCGTATTCAAGCGACTAAACAAATGCTTGATTATTTAACTGAAAATACTTTTCACTGTATTAAAAAAAATGGTAGAATAACTTGTTTTCAACCTTGAAATGACAGTTATCATCTAACCTCAAACCGAAATAAAGCAAATTATTACTACTTTGAATGTTCAAATGAGCAATTCAGAAAAGGCAAAGGAGCATTATATGAATAAAATGAACAAATTAAGCTTCCATCATATCGGTAAACCAATCGATCTGGAAGAAATCAAAGATCACCCAGGAACAAAGTATAGTCCTTTATTCGATATGTACTCACTGGATGTGAAAAATTCTTTATCTATGCCAATCGAACTCCATGCCTTTGGTCCCGATTGTCGTCTTGATCCAATCATTCAAAAAGAAGCACATGTTGCTTTTACAGTCGATAACATTGAACTAGCATTGAAAGGACAAGAAATCATCATGCCTCTTTATCAACCTTTCGCTGGCTACCGTTGTGCAATGATCTTAGTCAATCAGCAACCGATCGAGTTGATTGAGACCAGCTTGTCGGAAAGTCAGATTTGGGGAGATGGAATTTTTAAAGATAGTATTCTTTATCCCCAATCCTAAACGAAAATCGTGGATGCTTTTCTCTATGATTCTTCTAAGTATAGATGACATTCTTTTTTTTGAGGATAATAAAACATCTAAACAATCATTCTCAAAAAGTAAAAAACGAGGGAACGGTAGTAAAACCATTTCCTCGTTTCATTATTTCAATTAATCTTCACTTACGAAAGGTAGTAAGCCCATGATACGTGCGCGTTTGATAGCAACAGTAATTTTACGTTGGTTTTTAGCGCCTGTACCTGTTACACGACGTGGCAAGATTTTTCCACGTTCTGAGATAAATCTTTTTAGTAATTCAATATCTTTATAATCGATATATTCAATATGGTTAGCAGCAATATAGTCTACTTTACGACGTTTACGTCCGCCTCTTCTTTGTTGTGCCATTCTATTTCCCTCCTATCAAATTCGTTTAGAATGGTAAATCATCGTCTGAAATGTCGATCGTTGAACTTGAACCAAATGGATCAGAATTGTCACGATCAAAATCAGGCATACCGTTGGATGATTGAGATGTTTGATTATAGTTATTACTTCCGCCAAAATCATTTGTCGATTGACCAGAGCTTTGGTAACCGCCAGTTTGTTGACGATTTTCAGATGCAGCACGACTTTCCAATAATTGGAAGTTTTCAGCAACTACTTCTGTTACGTATACACGTTGTCCTTGCTGATTATCATAAGAACGAGTTTGGATACGTCCAGTAACTCCTAAAAGAGTCCCCTTACGAGCATAGTTTGCTAATGTCTCTGCTGATTTACGCCAAATCACACAATTAATAAAGTCAGCCTCACGATTGCCGTTTTGGCTAGTAAAATTACGATTAACAGCTAAAGTAAACGTTGCTACTGCAGTGCCACTTGATGTATATCGTAAATCCGGATCTTTAGTTAGACGTCCAACTAGTACAACATTATTAATCAAAAGATTCATCTCCTCTCATCGTTGTTCTATTGTTCCACATGAAACAATAAATTATGCTTCTTCTTTCACGATCATGTGACGAATGATATCGTCGTTGATTTTAGCAAGACGGTCAAATTCATTGACAGCAGTTGCTGATGATGGAGAAGACACTTTAACGATGTGATAGATACCTTCACGGTAACCGTTCATTTCATACGCTAAACGGCGTTTTTCCCAATCTTTAGATTCGATAACTTCAGCTCCGTTATCTTTCAAGATTGCATCGAAACGTTCGATTAAAGCAGTTTTTGCTTCTTCATCAATGTTTGGACGAATAATGTACATGATTTCATATTTCGTATTTTCCATTGATTTTCACCTCCCTATGGACTTTCGGCTCTTAGATTCCCAAGAGCAAGGAGAGTTTTCTAATAAATTAGACTACTCACAATCTTTAATTATACACGTATAGAGTGAAAAAAGCAATAAGCTGAAGGGAAAATAGTGTAGAAAGAAGTTTTTAATAAAATGCTTTACTAAATGACTGCCGAAAGTTCTCTTTTTGAATCTCTTGAAAAACACGATCTCCTACAATAACAAAGTATAAAAACTACAAGAGCTATTCGTAGGTGGATTCTTTTTATGTTGCAAAAGAATCCATAAACATAAAACAATAATAAGCCACAACCTCCGACAATCATTGTGTATCGGAGGTTGTGGCTTATTTTTACAAGCTTCCCATCGCTGAGACAAGCCCTGTTTTTTGACTATTCTTCTGTTTTATCTATTGTGGTATCTTCCACGGTCTCTGTTGGTGTCTCAGTTTCTTCTGTGCTTTCTGGCTCGACGGCCGCCATTGTCACAACCTTCGTATCAGCTTCCATTTTGATCAAACGTACGCCAAGTGTAGCACGTCCAGTTTGAGAAACAGTTGAGACATTGAAACGAATAATAACGCCTTTATCTGTGATCAGCATGATATCTTCTGTTCCAACAATCGTGGCTAGTCCAGCTAATGGACCATTTTTTTCAGTGATATTGGCTGTTTTGATCCCTTTACCGCCGCGACCTTTCACTGGATACTCTTTCACTTTCGTTCGTTTACCATAGCCTTTTTCAGTAATGATCAAGACTTCATGATTTTCATTCATCAAGGCAGCACCAATCACATAATCGTCTTCTCTTAAACGAATACCTCGAACTCCTGACGCTGTCCGTCCCATGTCCCGAACAGCTCCTTCCGCAAACGTTACCGAATAACCATCATGTGTACCAATGATAATGTTTGATTGACCATCTGTTAACAACACGTTGACTAATTCATCGTCTTCTTTTAAGCCAATCGCAATCAATCCATTACTGCGGATATTCGCAAAAGCAGTTACGGTGGTCCGTTTCACCGTTCCTTGACGAGTAGTGAAGAAGAGGTAATGTCCTTCTTGAGCTTCACCGGTGACTGCGATAATTGCTTGAATTTTTTCACTTGAATCGATCCCTAACAAGTTAATGATCGGGATTCCTTTCGCAGTTCGACCATATTCTGGAATTTCATATCCTTTGGCACGATAGACTTTCCCGTTATTGGTAAAGAACAGCAAGGTGTCATGTGTCGAACAAGAGACAAGGTTTTTGACGAAGTCATCGTTATGCACGCCCATTCCTTGTACACCACGTCCACCACGACGTTGTGCTCTAAATTCATTGTTCGCTAAACGTTTGATATACCCATTGTTCGTGAGTGTAATAACGATTTCTTCTTCTTCGATCAAGTCTTCATCTTCAAGACTTAAAACTTCACCCACTAGTAATTCTGTACGACGTTTGTCACCAAAACGTTGGTTTAATTCTGCTAACTCTGTTTTGATGATTTCGGTCACACGTTCTGGACGAGCAAGAATATCCGTTAAATCTTCGATCAATCGTAATAATTCTTGGTATTCATTTTCGATTTTCTCACGTTCTAAACCAGTTAGACGACGTAAACGCATATCTAAGATCGCTTGTGCTTGTCGATCAGATAATTCAAAACGATCAATCATCGTTGTTTTTGCTTCATCGTCAGATTTAGACCCACGGATAATTGCAATGATTTCATCAATATGGTCCAATGCGATCCGTAAACCTTCTAAAATGTGAGCTCGTGCTTCTGCCTTTTCTTTTTCAAAAATCGTTCGGCGAGTGATTACTTCACGCTGATGCTCTACATAGTTTTCAAGTATTTGTTTAAGACTCAGTACTTTAGGAACGCCTTTTTCAATGGCCAGCATATTGAAACCAAATGAATTTTGTAATGAAGTCAACTTATACAGGTTATTTAAAATAACCGAAGCACTTGCATCACGGCGGATATCGATAACGATCCGCATTCCTTCACGAGAAGACTCATCACGCAAATCCGTAATTCCTTCAATCCGTTTATCACGGTGTAATTCAGAGATTCGTTCGATCAATTTTGCTTTATTGACCATATAAGGAAGTTCCGTTACGATAATTCGTTCTTTGCCATTAGGCATCTCCGTAATTTCTACTTTTGCTCGAACGGTTATTGACCCTTTCCCCGTTTCGTAAGCACGGCGAATACCTGATTTACCCATCACGAGACCACCGGTTGGAAAATCGGGACCAGGTAAAACTTCCATCAATTCATTGGTCGTTACTTCTGGATTTTCCATCAATAGATCGATTGCTGCTACTACCTCAGATAAATTATGAGGGGGGATATTCGTCGCCATACCAACTGCGATCCCTGTTGTTCCGTTAACTAGCAGATTAGGAAAGCGTGCTGGAAGTACGACTGGTTCCCTTTCTGTATCGTCATAGTTACTTTGGAAATCTACAGTATTTTTATTGATATCCCGTAGCATCTCCGTGGCAATTTTACTCATACGTGCTTCGGTGTACCGCATCGCAGCTGCTCCATCACCATCGACAGAACCAAAGTTACCATGTCCATCCACTAGCATGTACCGATAACTAAATGGTTGTGCCATCCGTACCATGGATTCATAAATAGCACTGTCTCCATGGGGGTGATACTTACCCATAACATCCCCAACGATTCTGGCAGATTTTTTATGGGCTTTATCTGGGGTCACACCCAATTCGTTCATCCCGTATAAAATACGGCGATGAACAGGTTTTAACCCATCTCGAACATCCGGTAGTGCACGAGCAACAATAACACTCATCGCATAATCGATGAAGGAGTCTTTCATTTCGCTAGTTAGATTGACATCATGGATGTTCTCTCTGATTTCTTCACTCATCTTTTTTCCTCCTTCATGACTAAATATCTAAGTTTTTCACATAATGGGCATTTTCTTCAATGAATGCACGACGAGGTTCCACTCGATCACCCATTAACATTTCAAAAATTTGATCAGCTGCGATAGCATCATCCACACTAACACGAGCCATCATACGATTGCTAGGGTCCATCGTTGTTTCCCATAGTTGATGGTCATCCATTTCACCTAACCCTTTGTATCGTTGAACACTTGGTTTTGGTGTAGCTGGTAGAGAAGCAACTACTTGTTTCAAATCTTCTTCAGCGTTTTTACCGGGTTGTACATACGTGATTTTTTTCCCTTGTTTTACCCCGTATAGCGGCGGTTGTGCAATATAAACATATCCCGCTTCAACAATTGGGCGCATATAACGATAAAACAAGGTTAAGAGCAATGTTCGAATATGGGCACCATCGACATCGGCATCCGTCATAATCACTAATTTGTGGTAACGAGCTTTGGAAACATCGAAGTCTTCACCGAATCCTGTTCCCATAGCGGTAAATAAAGAGCGGATTTCTTCATTGGCTAGAATTTTATCCATACTTGCTTTTTCAACATTTAAGATTTTCCCACGAATCGGTAAAATTGCTTGAAATTCACGATTTCGCCCTTGTTTTGCTGAACCGCCGGCAGAATCTCCTTCGACGATGAACAATTCGCATTTTTCTGGATCATTACTTGAGCAATCCGCCAGTTTACCAGGCAAATTACTGATTTCTAATGCGCCTTTTCTTCTGGTTACTTCACGGGCACGTTTCGCTGCTAGACGTGCTTTAGAAGCCAACAATCCTTTTTCAATGATTTGTCGTCCAACACTTGGATTTTCTAACAAGAATTTCATGAAATGCTCGCTAAACAGACGATCTGTTACTGTCCGAACTTCAGAATTACCTAATTTTGTTTTGGTTTGCCCTTCAAATTGTGGATCTGGGTGTTTGATCGAAATTACTGCGGTCAGTCCTTCCCGCACATCTTCACCAGTTAAGTTATCATCATTTTCTTTCATCAATTTTTGTTTACGTGCATAGTCATTGATCACACGTGTCAACGCTGTCTTGAAGCCAGATTCATGCGTACCACCTTCATAAGTATGGATATTATTTGCAAAACTCATGATGTTGGAGTGGTAACCATCGGTATATTGCATGGAAACTTCTACCGTGATGTCTTGTTGTTCTCCTTCTAAATAAACTGGCTCTGGAAAAATGACCGTTTTATTTGCATTCAAATATTCCACATAGCTCTTGATCCCACCGTCATAATGGTACTCTTTTACTACTGGAGATTCTTCTCTCTTATCTTCAATCGAGATCTTCATTCCCCGGTTCAAGAATGCTAATTCGCGGATACGGGTCGCTAGCTTATTAAAATCAAAAACTGTTGTTTCCGTAAAGATTTCTGGATCTGGTATAAAATGAACAGTTGTCCCGTTTCGATCGGTTTGTTCAATAATCTTCAGATCATCGACAACAGCACCACGACGATATTCCTGATAGTACACATTTCCATCTTTGTAGACTTTTACATCAAGCTGAGTGGAGAGCGCATTTACAACCGAAGAACCTACCCCGTGAAGACCACCAGATACTTTATAACCGCCTCCGCCGAATTTCCCACCAGCATGGAGTACCGTAAACACCGTTTCTACCGCTGGACGACCAGTTTTGGCTTGGATATCAACGGGGATACCTCGGCCATCATCGATGACAGTAATACTGTTATCTTTTTCAATTATTACTTGGATTTTCGTCGCAAATCCTGCTAGGACTTCATCGATAGAGTTATCAACGATTTCCCATACTAAGTGATGTAATCCTTCCGAACTTGTGGAGCCGATATACATACCAGGACGTTTTCGAACGGCTTCAAGTCCTTCAAGAACTTGGATCTGACTGGCATCATATTCTTTTGCACGTTCTACTAAACTTTTTTCATCTGTCATTTAGCCTTCTTCTCCTTTTATTTCCCCTTGCTGAACATAAAAAATCTCTGGTTCAACAGTCATTTTGTTTTTTACATGATCAAGTGTCGTTGTTGTTAAGAAAGTCTGTACCTTTCCTTCAATCGTTTCTAGTAAATGTAGTTGGCGATTATCATCTAGCTCACTCATTACATCATCAAGTAAAAGAATTGGATACTCCCCAGTTTCTTCTTTGATCAAATCAATTTCAGCCAACTTAACACTTAAAGCAGTGGTCCGCTGCTGTCCTTGAGAACCATACGTTTGCACGTTTTTTTGATTGACGAAAAAAGAAAGATCATCACGATGTGGTCCAATTGTCGTTGTTCCGCGAAACATATCTTTCTTTTTGTTTTGATTCAACAATTCTAAAAATTGTGTTTGGATCTCTTCTTGTGTTTGTGTACTTAAAGAAGAAAACGAGGTGACATATTCAATCTCTAATTGCTCTTTTTGATGGGTGATTTGTTGGTGCAATGTATTTGCCCAAAATTCCAGTCGTCGAACAAACTGTGCACGTGCTTTCAATACTTTACTTCCAAATTCAGCTAACTGTTCAGATAAAATATCTAAATAAAGTAAATCTGTTTGTTTTTTTTCATTCAGTTGTTTCAAATATTGATTTCTTTGTTTTAGGATACCTTGATATTGAACCAAATCGTAAAGATAGATCGGATTGATCTGTCCTAACTCCATATCAAGAAATTTTCGCCTGATCTGCGGACTACCCTTTACTAATGAAAGGTCTTCAGGTGCAAATAAAATGACATTTAATTGACCAACATAGCTACTTAATTTTTTTTGTTCGATATGATTGATCTTTGTTTTGCGTCCCTTTTTTGAAAGAAGGATCTCCAAAGGAATCTTAGAGGTTCCTTTTGTCACTTCGCCCTGGATCAGTGCTTGCTCGCCTTGCCATCCGATCAATTCTTGCTCACTGCTGGTACGGTGACTTCTCGTCATAGCCAAAACATAAATACTTTCCAAAAGATTCGTCTTACCTTGGGCATTTTCTCCTAAAAAAATGACAAGGTTTTTAGTAAACGTAATCTTTAATTCCTGATAGTTTCGATAATTTTTTAGATATAGCTTATTCAGCCTCATTATCGTTTATTCCTTTTTTTACCATAAAAAAAGTTCCCACTTCTGGAACTTCAACCATCATGCCGGGATAAAGTTTTCGTCCACGACGATTCTCTGGTTCGCCGTCTACCAAGACAGTGTTTTCAGCTAAATACCATTTTGCTTGTCCACCACTGCTAATTACTGTGACTTCTTTTAGCATTTGACCCAACGTCATAAATTCTGTTTTTAGAATGACTTGTTGTTTCAATGTTCATCCCTCATTTTCATTAATAAATGTATACTCTATTATACCTTTTTTTAGGCAATAAAACAAATTTATCCATATATTTTTCCATATAAGACGATTTAAGCGAAAAAAGGTGTTTTAAACAAAAATAAACAAAAAGCCTTAAAAGTGATTTTATGGCTTTTTGTTTATTTTTTGTTTTTTTCATTACTTTTTCAAAATGATATACAGATTAGTTCGTACGTACTGGTGTGATTAACTGGATAAATTGAACACCATCTTCTGTTGGTTCTAATGTAAACGGACGAATAGAAGAAATAAATTTCACTTTGATACTCATATCACCAAACGCACGTAACGCAGCTTTCATGTAATCAGGGTTAAAGGAAATATCCAAAGGATCCCCACTACTTGCCACATAATTCAGACTTTCTTCTACTTTTCCGATTTCAGGTGAGTTTCCATATAGAATCACCGCATCTGATTGGATGGATAAACGAACGATATTATTACGTCCTTCATGAGAAAGTAATGAGGCACGTTCAATCGCTGCAAGGAAACTTGGAACAGAAAATTCTACTTCTGTGTTGAAGCTTGAAGGAATCAACCGATTCGTATCGGGGTAGTTTCCTTCCAACAGACGGGAATAAAAATACATGTTTTCTGTTTTAAAGAGTACTTGGTTTTCCATGATACTGATCTCAACGATTTCTTCTTCATTTGTCAATGAACGAGATAATTCAGTCAGACTTTTACCAGGAATCACGATATCAAAATGATCAGCTGCTTGTTCAACTGGAATCACTCGTTGGCTTAGACGGTGGGAATCAGTTGCGACAGCCAAAAGAGAATTTCCTTCTAAAATAAAATGGACCCCTGTTAGAATTGGACGACTTTCATGTTGTGAGACAGCGAATACTGTTTCATTGATCAATTTCGTTAAGACATGTACCGGTAATTTCATTTGATTATGGCTTTCAACGACAGGTAAATGAGGGTAATTATCTGCATCTAACCCATTGACTAAGAAGTTGGCTTTTCCTGAAGTAATGGCTACTTGTTTATTCTCTAAGACTTCAAGAGTAAAGGTGTCTTCTGGTAAGCGACGGATAATTTCACTAAAGAAACGAGCTTGTAACACAATTGCTCCAGTTGATTCAATTTGCATTTGGGCTTTTTCATTTTCAACAGATAAAAAAGTTTCAATAGAAATATCTGCATTACTCCCAGTTAGCGTTAATCCTTCTTGAGTCAAAGTAATTTTGACTCCAGTCAAGATTGGAATAGTGGTTTTACTTGAAATAGCACGTTGAACAGTTTGCAATTCTTGCATAAAACTTGCTCGATTTAAAGTTACTTTCATGTTGTGTCTCCTTTAAGCGTTTATTTATTATTAGTTAATATATAAATAATAAAAGTATTAGGTACTGTTGATTCTGTGGAAAACTAAAAAAATGCAAGAAATAAAAGAAAAAACAGCTGTGGAAAATCTGTGTATAACTTTTAGGCTTTTTTTGATTTTATCCACAAAGCGTTTTTTCGTTTTTCAAAGTTAATTTAATAAGAAATTTTTGATTTCGGATACTTCATTTTGCATGCTGACACTTGATTCCATTAATTGCTGGATTTTTTCGTGAGCATGAATCACTGTTGTATGGTCTTTCCCACCAAATTCAGCACCAATTTTTGGTAAAGAGCTATCCGTTAGCTCTCTTGCTAAGTACATAGCGATTTGTCTCGGTACAACGATTGATTTGACACGTTTTTTTCCTTTTAGGTCTTTTAACTGAATATGATAATATTTCGCGACTTCTTCTTGGATCTGTAAGATAGATAATTGTGGATGACCTTTACCAGATTTTAGTGTTTTCAGTGCATCTGCAGCTAAACTAGTTGAGATATCTTCACTATTCATCGCAGCAAATGCTTGAACGCGAACGAGTGCTCCTTCTAATTCACGGATGTTTGAATCAATTTGTCCGGCAATGTAACTCAAGGTATCATCGGGTATTTCCAAACGTTCGGCTGCTGCTTTTTTACGTAAAATCGCAGTTCTCGTTTCTAAATCGGGTGGTGTGATATCAACTGACAATCCCCACGCAAAACGTGAAACCAAACGTTCTTGTAATTTTGGAATCTCATTTGGTAAACGATCACTCGTCAATACAATTTGTTTTCCTTCATTGTAGAGTGCATTGAAAGTATGGAAAAATTCTTCCTGTGTTGCTTCTTTTTCAGCAAAGAATTGAATATCATCGACCAGCAAAAGATCGACGTTTCGGTATTCTTGGCGAAATTCCTCTGCAGTTTTATTTTGGATCGAGTTAATAAAGTCATTGGCAAATGTTTCACTACTAACGTATTTGACCTTTGCATCAGGCTCGCTTAACAACATTTGATGTCCGATAGCATGCATCAAATGGGTTTTACCAAGGCCGACACCACCATAAAAGAACAAAGGATTATAAATGGAACCAGGGTCTTCTGCAACGACTAAAGCTGCCGCATGAGCCATTTGGTTTCCTTTACCGATAACGAAGGTATCAAATGTATATTTTGGGTTCAACATCGCCTTCTTTATTGGATTTGCAACAGGTATTTTAGGACTTTTGATTTCTTCGACGACTTCTTGCTCCACCTCTTCACCAGTTACAAACCTTGGAATGATCTCTTTTCCAGTTAGCATGTAACCAACTTCAACAATTTTGGTTGTTAGATTCTTTTCCCAATATTCTTTATGAATTTTACTTGGTACTTCGACGACTAATTGACTCTGATCCAATGAACGTGGATGAGCGGTTTCGATCCAAGTATTATAGCTCGCAGGTGAGAGATCCTTTTGATAAGTTGTTTTTAATTCGTTCCATAAAGCATCGAGGGATACCAT